>NZ_CP115706.1:747500-4744658 GCF_027886585.1 Hyphomicrobium sp. DMF-1
CAGGTTGGTCGGAAATCAACCGTCGAGTGCAATGGCATAAGCCCGCCTGACTGCGAGACTGACAAGTCGAGCAGAGTCGAAAGACGGTCATAGTGATCCGGTGGTTCTGTGTGGAAGGGCCATCGCTCAACGGATAAAAGGTACGCCGGGGATAACAGGCTGATGATTCCCAAGAGTCCATATCGACGGAATCGTTTGGCACCTCGATGTCGGCTCATCTCATCCTGGGGCTGGAGCAGGTCCCAAGGGTATGGCTGTTCGCCATTTAAAGAGGTACGTGAGCTGGGTTCAGAACGTCGCGAGACAGTTCGGTCCCTATCTGCCGTAGGCGTAGGAGAATTGAGAGGATCTGACTCTAGTACGAGAGGACCGAGTTGGACGCACCTCTGGTGGACCTGTTGTCGCGCCAGCGGCACAGCAGGGTAGCTATGTGCGGACGGGATAACCGCTGAAGGCATCTAAGCGGGAAACCCACCTCGAGACGAGTTCTCCCTTGAGAGCCGTTGTAGACCACAACGTTGATAGGCCGGGTGTGGAAGTACAGCAATGTATGGAGCTTACCGGTACTAATAGCTCAATCGAACTTCGATCGCTCTCATTAAGCAATGCTCATCTTGGATCTCACGCAGCATGTCCGCGCTGACGCGCAGACTGCTCCGATGGGGCGGCATTTATGCCGGCGCGCCTTGTGCGCTCGGGCTTTGGCCTGAGTGACGGCGCGCGAAGATGAGCGTAGGAGCAAGCACGGAAAGACCAGAAATTCGCTACACGCTTCCGCTGACCTGGTGATTATGGCGGGGTGGCTGCACCCGATCCCATTCCGAACTCGGCCGTGAAACGCCCCAGCGCCAATGGTACTTCGTCTTAAGACGCGGGAGAGTAGGTCGTCGCCAGGTCTGCCGAAGCGTGCTGCGAATTCGAGTTCATCATCCTCTTCACAATGAAATTTAAAACGCCGCCTTGGCTCACGCCGAGGCGGCGTTTTTCGTTGTTTTGCGGCCCCGCTGCGGCGGCCGTGCCTGCTCAGGTGGCTGAGATGAGGGCGAGGCCCACCAGAGCGGCGATCGACATTGCCGTCGACAGGTTGATGTCGCCGAATTCTCGCACTTTGATCTCGCGGATAACCTCGCGGGTCTCGACGCCGCCGCGCGCCTCCGGCTCGCGAGCTCGTATCCAGTTCCAGAAAAATTTGAAGAACGTTTGCGAGCGGCGCCAGATCTCGAAAGGCGCGCGCTTCCACCCATATTTAACTCCGTAGATGGCGACTATGAGAACAGCGATCTGGAGGAGCGTCGAGACCCATCCGCTTATCAGAAACCAGATCAGCGACCAGGCAAATCCGACGGCCGACAGGATAAAAGAAAACAGCCAAGCAAGGATGTCCATGAAGCTCCACCCGCGGAAAACGTCGGCGCCGGTTGTCGGCTCGCGGAAACGTTACGGCCCACTCTGCAACCGGGTTCGCCCATTTCCGTAATGGTTGATGCACATACGCATTCCCTGAGGTGTGACAATGTTGTTCTCGAGAAAAAATACTGAAATGCCGACGCGAGAGACCGCGCTCGCGGGGCGTTCCGCGCCGCTTCGCACGGCAGACGAGCACTTCATCTTTGGGCGGCCGCTCAAGGGGCCATACCCGGATGGCCTCGAGACGGCGATGTTCGGTTTGGGCTGCTTCTGGGGCGCAGAGCGGAAGTTCTGGCAGCTCGGAGCCGGGATTTGGGTCACGGCCGTTGGGTACGCCGGCGGTTTTACCCCGAACGCGACGTATGAGGAGGTGTGCACGGGGCGCACGGGGCACAACGAGGTGGTGCTGGTGGTGTTCGATCCCAAGGTCATTTCCTATGACGCGCTGCTCAAGACGTTTTGGGAAAATCACAATCCCACGCAGGGCATGCGGCAGGGAAACGATGTCGGTACGCAATACCGGTCCGGGATTTATGTTTTCTCGGATGCGCAGCGCAAAACGGCGGAGGCCTCGAAGGCTTCCTTTCAGGAGCGCCTTTCATCTGCCGGATTTGGAAGGATTACGACCGAGGTTCTGCCGGCGCCGGAGTTCTTTTTTGCGGAGGATTATCACCAGCAGTACCTCGCCAAGGTGCCCCACGGCTATTGCGGCCTCGGCGGCACGGGCGTGACCTGCGCCGCACCGACCGGTGTCGACGCGGCGTGAGGTAAACTCTGTTATTATTCAGATGGTTGAGGTCGCGCCGATGGTCAATTTCGGTGCGACCTTGATGCGCTCGATTCTTCTCCACCGAGACGCCATTGTTTGGCGGCTGCATTTTGCGGCCGCTTGGGCCAGCGCGCTCTCACAGGATTGGCGCGCTACGGATCTGATTCAAATTTACCCAATTCACCATTGACTTAGTGCGCTGCACAATTTGGCCCTTATTGTGCAGTGAATGAACCAATTGATAAGCAAAAGACGAGGGTGTCATGAGCGCAAAGCGTTCCCTTTTGGCTTGTGCCGGTTTCGTGGCGGCGACGGTTGCTGCCGCTGAGGACTTCAAGATGCCGCCGGAGGTGACGCCGCAGTTGCGCGCGGCCTGCGAGACGGATGTCCGCCGGCTCTGCATTGGGCAAAATCCCACGGTTGCGAAGGTGAAGCGTTGCGTCGCGCTCAAGTATTTCCAGCTTGGCCGCAAGTGCCAGGTGGAGCTCGCGTCGCTCGGTTTCGGCGGGCGCTGAGCGCCCCTCCCACCTTCGGCTTCTTTCCCTGAAATGCCTATCGGCCGTCCGTTCGGGCGGCTTCTTTGTTTATCGGGCCGAAACGACGCCCTTCTTTTTTGCGGCTTTGGTGGCTGTTCACGTCTGTGTGATCAGGAATATCTCCCCGCCATTATAGGAAAATGCCCCCTCGCTGTTCTGGTATAACATCCCTACCGTGCTTTCCGTTGGTGAGGGCATTCCGCGGGGACGTTTCCAATGGAGTCGTCCTGGCGTTTGGCGCTCATCAGCGCTTGTTTCTTGAAAACCAGGGAGCAGACGAGCGGTTCGACTGGGAGATTTTCCTGCGAATTCTGCAGGCTCACAGTCAAGAGACCTCCAAGAGTCTCGATCGCATCCGAAATGCCAAAAATTCGCGTGGCGCGCCGTTTCGCATGAGGCTCCGAGGAGCGCCTTGTGCAGCGGATGGCGCAGCTTTGCCTGGTGAGCGCGAGAAGCGAGCCTCTGTAGCTAGGAGAGGAGACCGCAATGACTCATAAGCTAGGCCTGCTCGCGGGCGGCCTCATGCTCGCGATGCTGGGGATGTCCGCCCCCGCGTTTGCGAACGACGAGGTCGACAAGCGCGCGGCCGACCCCAATCAGTGGGCCGCGCCCGGACGCGACAACCACCTGACACGTCACTCGCCACTCAAGGACATCAACACCGAAAACGTCGGCAAGCTGCAGATGGTGTGGTCGCAGTCGACGGGCGCGCTGCGCGGCCATGAAGGCCAGCCGCTGTTCATCGAGGACGTCGGCGGCAAGCCGATGCTGTTCTTCGTTTCGGGCTGCCCCAACATGGCTCAGTGCAACATTGCACAGGGCATCGACCTTTCGGACCCCGACAATCCGAAGCAGATCTGGAACTACGTGAAGACGACGGACCGCGATGAATCGGCCGTGCCGCGCGCCTGCTGCGACACTGTCAACCGTGGCCCTGCCTTCGCCGACGGCAAGCTCTACTACGGTACGCTCGACGGCTTCCTCATCGCGCTCGATGCCGCGACCGGCAAGGAAGTGTGGGTGGTGAAGCACGCCTGGCCCGAGAAGGGCGAGACGAGCACCAGCGCTCCTCTGATCGCCGACAACGTCGTGATCCTCGGCTTCGGCGGCGACGAGTTCGCAGCTCGCGGTCGTGTTACGGCTTACGATCTCAAGGACGGCAAGAAGGTCTGGGAGTGCCACTCGACGGGCTCCGACAAGGACGTGTGCCTGACGCCCGAGACCAACAAGGCCAACCCGCACTACGGCACGGCCGGCAAGGACCTCGGCATCCACACGCACGTCGGCGAGGACTACAAGATCGGCGGCGGCGCGGCGTGGGCCTGGTTCAGCTACGATCCCGAGCTGAAGCTCGTGTATTACTCGACCGGTAACCCGGGTCTCTGGAGCCCCGCCTACCGCTGCTCGAAGAAGACGCACGAGGAGTGCAACACGGGCGAGTTCGACAACAAGTGGTCGATGACCATTTTCGCCCGCAAGGTGGACACCGGCGAGGCCGTCTGGGCTTACCAGATGACGCCCTTCGACCAGTGGGACTATGACGGCGTGAACGAGAACATCCTCGTCGACATGGACGTGGACGGAAAGAAGCGCAAAGCGCTCGTTCACTTCGACCGTAACGGCTTCGCCTACGTTCTCGACCGTGCGGACGGCACGCTGCTGCGCGCCCACAAGTACGTGACCGTGGACTGGGCCGAGAAGGTCGATCTCAAGACCGGCCGTCCGGTCAAGGTTCGCGAGCACTCGCCGCTCGAGCGTGGCCGCAACGTCTCGGCTTGCCCGTCGGCGATGGGCGGCAAGGACCAGCAGCCTTGCGCTGTCGATCCCGCGGAGCCGACCAAGTTCTATTGCCCCACCAACAACTGGTGCATGGAGCTCGAGCCGCAGGAGCGCACGCACACGCAGCAGGGCACGGTCTACGTGTTCGCCAACGTGTTCATGTATCCGGAGAAGCCCGGCACGACGGGCAAGATCAAGAAGTTCGACGTGCTGACCGGCACTGCGGACTGGGAGATTCCGGATCCGTATCCGAACTGGGGCGGCACGATGGTGACCGATGGCGGACTCGTGTTCTACGGTTCGCTGGGTGGTGACTTCCGCGCTGTCGATCGCAAGTCGGGCAAGATCCTCTGGCACCGCAAACTTGCCTCCGGCATCATCGGCAACCCGATCACCTACAAGGTGAAAGGCAAGCAGTACGTCTCGATCCTGGCCGGCATCGGCGGCTGGATCGGCGTGCCGGTGACGGCAGGCCTCGATCTCAACGACAAGTTCGGTGCGATCGGCGCGACGGCGATGACCAAGGCCGCCAACCTCGACAAGATCCCGCAGGCGGGCACGCTGTTCACCTTCCGGGTCTTCGAGTGATCACACGCTGAAAAGGAAACGCCCGGCGTCGACGACGCCGGGCGTTTTTGCTGTCTCGGATCGGGAAAGATGGCTCGGGATCAACGGAACTTGATCAACCGGAGCAGGTTGATTGCCTTGTAGGCCCGTGATCGCAACGATATAGAGTTACAATAATTCGCATGTACGAGAAGCGCGTGACGGTGCAGCGGTTCCCTATTCTGACGTCGATCCTCGCGGCGGGAGCCTTTCTGGGCTTTGCCGCCGTTGCGGCGTCCGCCGAAGAGCCGGGCTTTCGGGCGAACAAAGAGTTCGACGAGCTGACTGCCGCGGAAAAGACGGCGGCGCGGGCGGCAGGCAAGAAGGTTTTCGAATCCAAGAATTTCGGCGCGCTTCGCGTCTGTGGCGACCCTGGCAACATGCCGCTTTCGGCGATGGACGGCGGGGGCTTCCAGAACAAGATCATGGCCGTGCTCGCAAAATCGATGGGCGCGGAGGTGATCAACTTCTGGCGGCCCTATCTCGAGCGCGGCATCACACGCCAGACGTTCGAGACCAACGATTGCGACGTGCTCGTCGATATGCCGAGCGCCTACGGCGGGGTGCTGACGACGGTTCCGGTCTATCGCACGACTTATGTTCTCGCCTGGCGCAGCGATCGCGGGCTCGACATCAAGGGGCTCGACGATCCGAAGCTGCGCGATCTCAAAATCGGCGTCTATCAGACATCGGCGATCCGCGAGGTTCTGAAGCGGCGCGGGCTCAGCACCAACGTGGTGGTGCATACGGTGAGCCACAACGGCGACCTGCTGCCCGAGCAGCAGCCGACCTATCAGGTCCAGCAGGTCATCGATGGCAAGCTGGACGTTGCAGCCGTGTGGGGGCCGTTCGCGGGCTGGTTTCCGAAGATGAAGGGGGAGCCGCTGTCGGTTCTGCCCGTCAATCTCATGGATGATGACGTCCCGCTCGAGTTCGATCTTTCGCTTGGCGTGCGGCCGACCAACGTCGTGCTCAAGTATGCGCTCGACTACGCGCTGGAAGCCAACCGCGCCGAGATCGAGAATATCCTGCGCGACTTCGGCGTGCCGCTGGTTTCGTGCAGCAAATGCGTGGTGCCGGGCGATCTGCCTTCGCATGGCTCCTATACCAAGCCATTCGAGGTGAGCGAGGGGCCGAAAGTCGAGGCATCGCCCGATCAGCGGGTGACGCGGGAGCGGCTCGAGGCGTGGCTCGCTGAAGGCGCAGACGTGCAGGCGGAGCTCGCGAACGCGGTGCTGGCGGCGGACGAGGAGCGTATCCGTTTCCTCGTAGAGAAGGGAGCCGACATCAACAAGCCCGACGCGCAGGGCTATGGCGCGCTGCAGAGCGCGGCGCGCAACCGCAGCGACAAGATCATTCCCTTACTTGTTTCTCTCAAGGCCGACGTGAACGGGCGCGACAAGGACGGCTTCACTGCGCTGATCCATGCCGCGCAACGTAATCATGTGCCGTCCATCCGCGTGCTGGTGGCCAACGGCGCGGATATCGAAGCCTCCGTCGATGGCGGGTTCGGCCCCCTGTCGCTCGCGATCGAGGACGGGAAGCTCCTGGCGGCGAAGGCGTTGATCGAGCTCGGCGCCAATGTCAACGCCGCAGCGGGCACGGATCGCGTTACGCCGATCATGGTGACGGCCAGCCAGCTCGCGGTGGGCGAAGCAGCCAAGGAGATCGAGCGGCGGCAGGGGCTGAGGTCCACGGATATCGCGACGGCGCTCATCGAGCGGGGCGCGAACGTCAACGCCGTAAACGCGCAGGGCGTCAGCGCCTTGATGATCGCGGCCGCGCGCGGGAACATTCCGATGATCGGTCTGCTGTTGGAGGCGGGCGCGGATCCAAGCCTCAAGTCGAAAGCCGGCAAGACGGCGATCGATGTGGCGCGGGAGAACCTCAACGAGGACGCCGTGAAGTCGATCACGCTGTTCGAGGCGACCATTTCCGAGCGGTCACAGTCGCGCGGCGGAAAGGAGAAGCTTTGAAAAGCTCACGCCTGGCCCGCGCTTTTTTTGGAAATCTCTGCAAGCACGGGGAGAGAGGCGCAGGTGCCTCACTGCAACTCAACTGAAACTTCGAGGCGGATATCAATTGCCATGAAACGAGGGACCTAAACGTGAAAAGCAATTTCCTCACCCTGCTGCTCGCCGCAGCGGTTTCGAGCGGAGCCTTCGCGGCCGTCTGCGCCGCCGCCGACGAGCCTGCACCGGCTGCCAAGACGGAGCCCGCCGAGGCGGAGAAGAAGTCAGACGCGGCAGCTCCGGCCGCGGCCGACGCCGCCGGCGGCGCGCCGATGAAGCCGATCGACCGCGTGAACGCGACGGAGAAGGGCAAGCTCAAGAATCCCTTCGATTACAAGGATCCCAAGATCGTCGAGGAAGGCCACAAGATCTACATGGGTCTCTCCTGCAACGGCTGCCACGGTGGTGGCGGCGGCGGCGGCATGTGCCCGCCCTTGACCAACGAGACCTGGGTCTACGGCGGTGACGACGATACGCTGTTCCGCCTGATCGTGCTCGGCAGCCAGGAGCTGCAGAAGCACGGCTATGCGCGCAAGGGGCAAGAGGGCGTCGTGGGCCCGATGCCGCCCTACAAGGATCTGATCGACGACGAAGCCAAGCTCTGGAAGGCGATCGTTTGGATCCGCAGTGTCTGGAAGGGCCGCGAAGAAAAGAAGGTGTGGTGAGATGACCGCTTGGCGGCTGATGAACTTGGGCAAACGTATCACGCTCGGCTCGGCGGCCGCTGCAGCAGTTCTTCTGGGGTGGCTCGCGACCGTTCAGACGGCGCGGGCCATTCCGGAGGCCCCCACGGAAGCGGCGCCCGGCGCGCTCGTGACGAAGATCATGTTCGTCGGAAAGCGCTATGCCGAGCCGCCGCCTCTTTCTCTTCTCGACAAGGTTCTGACCGACGAGGGTCTGCAGGGCGCACGCCTCGCGATCAAAGAAAACAACATGACCGGGCGGCTGGTCGAGCAGCACTTCGAGCTGGTCGAGGTGATGGCCGGAGAGACGGAGGACATCGTCCCCAAAGTGCGGGCCGAGCTTGCCAATGGACACAAGCTCATCGTCGCCGATCTGGAGCCGTCCGACCTCTTGGCTGTCGCGGATCTTGCCGAAGCCAAGAACGCCGTCATCTTCAACGCCCGCTCGAGCAGCGACGATCTTCGCCAGCAGGAATGCCGGGTGAACGTGTTCCACATCACCCCCAACTGGGCGATGCGGGCGGATGCACTGGCACAATATCTCATCTGGAAGAAGTGGCGCCGCTGGCTCCTGGTCTACGGTACGACGCCGGGTGACAAGGAGTATGTGGCGGCGATCAAGCGCGCTGCGCAGAAGTTCGGCGCGAAGATCGTGGAGGAGCGCCCTTACGAGTTCGATGCCGGATCGCGGCGGACCGACTCGGGGCATCAGCAGATCCAGACGCAGATGCCTCTGCTCACGCAGGGGGCCCCGGAGTACGACGTGATCTTCGTCTCGGATGTGGGCGAGGCGTTCGGCGACTATCTCATGTTCCGCACCTACGAGCCACGCCCCGTCGTCGGCTCGCAGGGACTGCAGGCCGTGGCCTGGCACCGCTCGTTCGAACAGTATGCCGGCACGCAGCTCCAGAACCGTTTCGAGAAGCAGGCCAAGCGCGTGATGACCGAGCGCGACTACACCGCCTGGCTCGGCGTGCGCGTGGTGGGTGAAGCCGTGACGCGGACGGCGAAGAACACGCCGGAGGACGTGAACGCTTACATCCTGTCCAAGGATTTCGAGGTGGCCGGCTTCAAGGGGCTTGGCCTCACCTTCCGCAGCTGGGATCATCAGATGCGCCAGCCGATCCTGCTCTCGGGGCCGCGCGCGCTGGTTTCGATCTCGCCGCAGGAGGGCTTCCTGCATCAGAAGCACGTGGCCGACACTCTGGGCTTCGACGAGCCTGAAACGAAGTGCCGGATCTCAAAAAAATAATCCGAGGAGAGGAACCCCATGACGCGTATCCTGGCTGCTGCAACCATGGCGGCGGCGCTCGTATCCTTGTCTGTGTCGTCCACTTTCGCGGCGACCATTTTCGTTTCTAACGAGAAGGACAACACGGTCACGGTGCTCGATAGCGAGACGCTCAAGGTCGTGAAAGTGATCCCGACCGGCGCGCGCCCGCGCGGCATGGTGCTCACACCTGATTTCAAGGAGCTTCTCGTCTGTGTGGGCGACGACAACCGACTGGATGTCGTCGATACGGAAAAGCTAGAGGTGGTGCGGACGCTCGAATCCGGTCCTGATCCGGAACTGCTCGACGTGGACCCCAAGGGCGAGCGGATCTACATCGCCAACGAGGACGAAGGGTACGTCACCGTCATCGAGCGCGTGAGCGGGAAGGTGCTCGCCGAGATTCCGGTGGGCGTCGAGCCCGAGGGCATGGCCGTGTCGCCGGACAACAAGTTCACGGTCGCCACGTCCGAGCAGACGAGCATGGCGCATTTCATCGACAACGAGACGTTCAAGGTGACGGCGAACGTGCTCGTCGACACGCGGCCGCGCGTTGCGGAGTTCACGCGGGACGGCAAGCTCGTGTGGGTGTCGGCGGAGATCGGCGGCACGGTTGCGGTCATCGATCCCGTGACGCGCAAGATCGTAAAGAAGTTCGGTTTTGAGATCCCGGGCGTTCGCCGCGAGCTGATCCAGCCGATGGGCATCCGCTTCACCAAGGATGGCAAGACGGCCTTCGTTGCGCTCTCGACTGCGAACCGCGTGGCGGTGGTGGATGTTGAGACCTATACGCCCAAGCATTACATCCTGGTCGGCCAGCGGCCCTGGCACATGGCGCTCTCGCCGGATGGCGCGAAGCTCTACGTGGCCAACGGGCTCACCAACGACATGACGGTGGTGGATGTGGCAAGCCTCAAGCCCGAGAAGTCGGTGCCGGTGGGCCGCCTGCCGTGGGGTGTTCTGGTGAAGCCCTGAGGGCATCAGCGGCGGACTGCAGATAGATGCGGGCTACGCGCTGGGGCGGTTGGTCGTCGTGAATGCGGCGCGCGGGCGGTGCTGCGTCTTCTCCCAGATGTAGGGCGTGAAGGCGAGCTGGAACAGCGCGCGATAAGCGGCCAGCGACACGAGCAGCCAATAGACGGGCATCAGCAAAGCCGAAATCGCGAGCCTCTGGCGTCCGCGGCCGGCGACGGCCACACAACCCAAAGCCACGCCGGAGACATAGCCGAGCACCAGGTTGGTGAGCCCGATGACTTTCACCGCGTCTGACAGTGTGTGGTGGTGCGGCGCGCTCAATGGGCCGAACGCCAGCTCGGCCGCCATGACGGCATAGAACCACGGGTGCACCAGGGCGGAGAGGATGACGCCGCCCATCAGCACTTGAAGCCCGAAGAACTGGAGCCAACCGAGGTCGCGGGCGGTCCGCACCGGGTTTCTCATGTGGACCAGGTAGGTCTGCATCCAGCCCTTGAGCCAGCGGGTACGCTGCTTCAGCCAGGTGCGGAAGGTGGCGGGTGCCTCCTCCCAGGTGGTCGAGGTGAGCACCTTCACGGTCCATCCGCTGCGCGCGAGGCGGATGCCGAGGTCGGCGTCCTCGGTCACGTTGAAGGGATCCCAGCCGCCAACCTCTTCCAGAACTGCGCGTGGAAAATGGTTCGAGGTGCCCCCGAGCGGGACCGGCAGCGCCAGCCGCTGGAGCGTGGGGAGGAGGCAGTCGAACAGCACCGTGTATTCGATTGCGAACTGGCGGGTCAGCCAGTTCTCCTCCGCGTTGAGGACGTTGAGGCGGGCCTGGACGCAACCGAGATGCGGGCTCGCCGCGATCAGGCGTGAGGCGCGCCGCAACTGGTCCGGCTCCGGCACATCCTCCGCGTCGTAGACGACGACCAGATCGCCGGTCGCGCGTCGAAGAGCGTAATTGAGCGCGCGGGGCTTCGTGCGTGGCTTTCCGTCCGGCACGACGACGATGGAGACGTGATCAGGCAGCGGCGTCTCGGTCACCGCGCGGCGGGTTGCCGTGTCCGTCTCCTCGAGGATCAAAAGGATCTGAAGCCGCTCTGCCGGATAGTCGATGGCGGAGAGCGCCGAGACGAGGTCGCGCACGATGCCGGCTTCGTCGTAGAGCGGAACGAGCAGCGTGTAGCGCGGCAGCTCGACCGGGTGGGTTTCAATATCCTGTTCAGCGGCGTGGCTCTTGCTGCCGAAGGCGGTGTGCCAAAGGGCAGCGGTGCGGAGCGCGACAACGCAAAAGAACGGCAGAACGAGAAGGGCTGCGAGGGCAAATATGAGCTGATCGAGCGCGATGAGCGCGGCGGCGAGACATGCGGGAGGGAGAAGGGCGAGCGTCCACTTCTGCCATCTCCACGCCGCTTCTCCGGCGGAAAGCTCGGGGTGGCTTCGGCGGAGGCTGTTGACGGCGTGGTCGAGGTCGCCGCGCTCGCGCGAGCTATCCCAAGCCGGAACGTTCTGGGGACTGCGCGAGGTGCCGAGGATGTTCGCTCGCGCCGCCGCCGCATCTCGTTGCAGCGGCATGTCCGGGCCTCGGGGCTCCGGGTCCCAACTGCCGTCGAAATCTTGAGGCACCCTCGTCCCCCGAAGCGCTCGGCTTTATGCGCGCGATTTTCGGCCGCGCGCAGATGTAATGATCTTGCCATATTGCTTTCGATGTTAAATAGGGAGATTGCGTTTGCGCCGTTTCTCTTCGAGAGGCCTGCTGCATCATGACGTCCGAGACATCTCATTGCGTTGCAGCACGCGGCGCGGCGGGAACGCGAGGCAGGGCGCTTGCGTGGGCGATGGCGTGTTTCTGTCTGCTCGCCGGTGTGGGCCTCCTCGCCGCATCTGGCCACGGGCAAGAGAAGAGCGTCATTCCGGGCGCCGCCGAGGAAGCCGCGCCGGCGGAGCCTCGCCGCTTCGTCATCCGCTTTCTCACCGAGGGTGAGTTTCCGCCTTTCAACTACTACGACGACGAGGGCGTGCTCTCGGGCTTCAACGTCGATCTGGCGCGCGCGATCTGCCTCGAGGTGGGGGCGGCCTGCGATATCAAAGTGCGCCCCTGGGAGGAATTGCTGATCGGCTTGCGGCGCGGCGATGCGGATGCCGTGATCGCGGCGCACATGGTCACGGCCACCAGCCTCGCGGAGGTCGATTTTTCCGATCGCTATTTCTACACGCCCGGGCGTTTCGTCAGCCGGACCGGGAGCGGAATCACGGACATCAGCCCCGACGCGCTCGACGGCGTCAGCATCGGCGTGGCGAAAGGGACGGCGCACGAGGCATTCGTCAAAGCGTTCTTCCGCGACAGCCGGATCGTGCTGTTCGAGAACCCGGAGCTCGCGCGTGAGGGCCTGCAGCAGGGCAAGGTGGATTTGATCTTCGGAGATGCGATCAGCCTCGCGTTCTGGCTCAACGGGTCGCTCTCGCGGCAGTGCTGCGAGTTCAAGGGGGACGCGTTCCTGGAGCCCAAGTACTTCGGGGACGGGCTCGCGGTTGCGCTGCCGCGCAACGATCCACAGATCAAAACTCTGATCAACGGCGCCTTGAAGCGGGTCCGGCAAAGCGGGCGTTTCCAGGAGCTCGTCGAGCGCTATTTCCCGGTCCGCATTTACTAAGACCGGCGCAAACGTTGCGGTTGGGGCACGCCGCGGTGTCGCGGGCCGGCCATTGTCATACTCCTGAAATGCAAATCCCTTTGTAAGGGAGCCTAAGGATACCCGCAGACGACGCGGATCGGAGGCTTGCCGATGGGGATCGAACGCTCATACCGGACACTGTTCATTTCGGATGTGCATCTCGGGACACGTGCCTCTCAAGCCGAAATGCTCCTCGACTTCCTCAAATATAACGACGCTCAGACGATCTATCTGGTTGGCGACATTCTCGATTTCTGGCGGATCAAGCGCGGCGCGATCTGGCCTCAGGCGCACAACGACGTGCTGCAGAAGCTCTTGCGCAAAGTCCGCAAGGGCACGCGGGTGATCTATATCCCCGGCAACCACGATGAAGGCATCCGCGACTACGCGGGCATGCACTTCGGCGGGATCGAGATCGAGCGGCAGGCCTTTCACACCACGGCCGACGGACGCCGCTTTATCGTGCTGCACGGCGATGAGTACGACGTGGTGGTGCGCTACGCGCGCTGGCTCGCGTTCCTCGGAGATCGCGGCTACGAGCTCGCGCTGTGGTCCAACTGGCCGCTGAACTTCATCCGGCGCCGGCTGGGGCTCGGCTACTGGTCGCTCTCGGCTTACCTCAAGCATCGCGTGAAGACGGCGGTGAGCTTCATCGGCGAGTTCGAGAAGAACCTGGCGGAGGAAGCGTGCCGGCATCAGGTGGATGGCGTGATCTGTGGGCACATCCATCACGCGGCCAGCCGGGATATCGGCGGCGTTCACTACATCAATACCGGCGATTGGGTCGAAAGCTGCACGGCGGTGGGCGAGACCGAAACCGGCGAGATGGAGCTGATCCGGTGGCTGGATGTGGTGCGCGAGCGTAGAGAGGCTCCCGTGGCGGATGCGGCGCTTCAGGCCGCCTGATGCGAATCCTGCTCGCAACCGACGCCTGGAGCCCTCAGATCAACGGCGTCGTGCGCACCTATCAGCGGCTCGCCCACGAGCTTCAGCTCATCGGGTCCGAGCTGGTGGTGCTGGGGCCCGAGAATTTCCGCCGCGTGCCCTGTCCGAGCTATCCCGAGATCGGCCTTGCCGTGCCGGATCAGCGCCATTGCTCGAAGCTGATCGAGAATGCTCGGGTGGATGCAATCCACATCGCGACTGAAGGCCCCGTCGGCTGGATGGCGCGCGCACACTGTCTGCGCCGGCGCCTGCCGTTCACGAGCAGCTTTCACACGCGGTTCGCGGATTACGTGAGCGCGCGCTGGCCCATTCCTGAGTCCTGGGTCTATGCGTTCCAGCGCCGCTTCCATGCCCGCAGCGCGGGCGTAATGGTGGCGACCGAGAGCTTTGCCGCCGATCTCAGGCGGCGTGGCTTCGAGCGGCTGCTTCCCTGGACGCGCGGCGTGGATACGGCATTGTTTCGTCCCCGGCCGGTGCGGCTCTTCGGAGAGGGGCCGGTTTTTCTCTATGCGGGCCGCGTGGCGGTGGAGAAGAATATCGAGGCGTTTCTGCGTCTCGATCTCCCCGGCATTAAAGTCGTCGTGGGGGATGGGCCGCAGCTCGCGGAGCTCGAAGCGCAGTATCCGGAAGTGATTTTCACGGGCGTGCGTGAAGGCGAGGGGCTTGCCGCCTGCTACGCCTCGGCGGACGTTTTCGTGTTTCCGAGCCTCACCGATACGTTCGGCATGGTGATGCTGGAGGCGATGGCGAGCGGTGTTCCGGTCGCGGCGTTTCCGGCGATCGGTCCGAAAGATCTCGTCACGTCCGGCGTCTCCGGCATTTTGAGCGATGATCTCAGGACGGCCGCACTCGCCGCGCAGGCGCTCGACCGGGCGCAGGTGCGCGAAAAGGCAATGGCATTCACGTGGCAGGCGGCCGCCAAGCTCTTTCTCGCGAACATCGACACTGCGCTCGCGCAGGCGCGCCAGCGCGGCGATAGCGTCTCGCGGAATTTCCCCATGGCACGCGCCAGGTCAGTCTAGGCCTGCGTCCGCCGGGGCCTTGCGGCTCTGTCTTCTTACAAATTCTCAATTCTCAGGAATTGCTCTGGCCAGCGATTCTGAATTGGCTATGCTCACCCGCTCTCGGGAAGGAAAGGCGCACGGTTTGCTCGCTCGCCAGCCCGCAGGAATACACGCTCAGGCACGGCTGCGCGGGTGGGGGGACCGGGCTTTCATGTCATCTCGTTGGATGCTCGGCGTGCATGGACTTGCTGTGTTGCTGCTCTTGCCGCTTGCAGCGGATGCGGCAGCGGCCAAGTGCCGGATACGCAATCCGGACGTGTCGATCGCGGGTGTGATGCTGACGGATGCGGAAAGCGCAATCGCGGTCGTGGGCAGCAACGCGAAACTGATCGAGAGCGAGGACGATCTTCCGCACGCGCGCTTCGTCTCGACCAATGGCGTCGAAGAGTTGGTGCTGTTCGCGCCCTACGGAGCGGTGGCGGACGAATATGCCGAAGCCGAGGTGCGGTATGCGGGGCCCGAGGCGCTGGTGCTCAAGGATCTGCCGATCGAGAGCTTCAAGACGGGCCGGGGTGTTCAGCTCGGCATGAGCGTCGCGGAGGTCCAGGCGCTGTTCGGAACGTGCTTCAAGTCACGCCAGAAGACGGGACCGGATCTGTTTTTCGAATACGAAATCGAAAAGGCCGATCGCGATCCCGAACTGACGAAGTTCGGCTTTCCCGTCTATTACGCGGAATACGAGTTCAAGAACGGCAAGCTCGTGCGTTACCGCTTCGGGTTTGCCTTTCCCTGAAAGACCGGCTCGGGACTGGTCTTGAGAGCGGGCTCTCGACCGCTCGTCTCAGCGAGGGCGGCGCGGTCCGCCGCCGGGGCCAACCGAGGACGGAGGGGGACCCGAACGGGCGTCCTTATGGCGGAAGTTGATGCGACCCTTCGTGAGGTCGTAAGGCGTCATCTCGACGGTGACCTTGTCGCCGGCGAGAATGCGAATGCGGTTCTTCTTCATGCGCCCGGACGTGTAGGCGATGACCTCGTGTCCATTGTCGAGCTTCACGCGGCAGCGGGCGTCGGGCAGCACCTCCTCCACCACACCTTCGAACTCGAGCATCTCTTCTTTCGCCATTCACACTCCCTGGGCGATCCCGACAGCAATCAAAGTAAGTATAGAGGATACTTCAGCCCTGCCGATGGCAACGGCGCGAGCCGACAGAACATGGCCTCATTACGATCTTGCAAAAGCAACGGGGAGCAGACACCGCCGCTCCCCGTGCTCGTCCGTTTTCTCTTGGCTCAGAGCGGACGCAGGTTGACGGCAGCGATCTTGCCGTTGCGCCCACGCTCGGTCTCGTACGCGATCTTCTGGCCTTCGCGGAGAGTCTGCAGCCCGGCGCGCTCTACGGCCGAGATATGCACGAACACATCAGCCCCGCCTTCTTCGGGCTGAATGAATCCATACCCCTTTTGACCGTTGAACCACTTTACAGTGCCGTTCGACATTATAGTGCCTCCAAAGCATCGTCATATCTCCGGACCCGATGACCGGAGAGTCATCAAATCGCGCGATGGAGACTTCTAGTTTCAGCGTGGGGCGCTGTCGCAGAGTGAACCAAGGCGTGTTCGATGGCCTTATATGAACCGGCTTTTCTATAAAGGCAAGATGTTGCACGGGGACGGAGGAGCATGATCTCGAAGCTGTTTTACCGTCGGTAAATTGAACAGCATGAGTAAATGAACGCGTTTCTGTAGCACATCTCTGGTGTCTGCTCTTTATCCGGGCACTAATTCTATGACGAAGGCGCAAGAGCGAGAATAGAGGCAAGTCCCTCTTTCAGATCGGTCTAAGCAACTTATGTAACGCGCTCTCCCGGCTGGGTTATTTTTTTTTGGATCAAACTTCGGGTTTTCCCGGAGCCGCCTCCCGTCCGGGGGCGGGCAACCTGCTTTCAAGGGCAGTTGCAAATGCGAAGACACGCCCGTATAAGTCCCGGCTGAGCCGCCCGGCGGGGCATGCCGTGGCGGCTTTTCATGCTTTTACTATCCGCGCTTTCCGCAAAAAGCGTCCCTCCTCCCGTGGCGAACCGCCTGGCGAGGCGGAGGGTTTGTCCAGCCGTTCGCGGCCGGACTGCGGAGCGCTTCGAACTCAAGGAGAGCAAAATGCCCAAGATGAAGACCAAGAGCGGCGCCAAAAAGCGCTTCAAGATGACTGGCACCGGCAAGGTGAAGGCGGCTGCCCAGGGCAAACGCCACGGCATGATCAAGCGTCACGCGAAGTTCATTCGCGACGCGCGCGGCACCATGGTGCTGAACGACAGCGATGCGAAGATCGTCAAGAAATACATGCCCTACGCCCGCTGAGCTCAAGTCGAGCTCGCCTCAGTCCATTCCAGTCATTAAGGAAGCAAATCCATGGCTCGTGTAAAACGCGGTGTTACCGCTCACGCCAAGCATAAAAAGGTTCTGAAGGCCGCCAAGGGCTACTATGGCCGCCGCAAGAGCACCATCCGCGTCGCCAAGCAGGCCGTCGAGAAGGCGCTGCAGTACGGCTATCGCGACCGCAAGCGCCGCAAGCGCACGTTCCGCGCGCTCTGGATCCAGCGCATCAACGCTGCCACCCGCGAGCACGGCCTGACCTACGGCCGATTTATTCATGGCCTCTCGAAGGCCGGTATCGACATCGACCGCAAGGTGCTGGCGGATCTCGCCGTTCGCGATGCGGCTGCCTTCAAGGCGCTCGTCGAACAGGCGGCTGCAGCGGCAGGCAAGGCTGCCTGACCTTTCGTTTCGTGCTCGATAGTCTTGGCCGCGCGATGTCCGGGGTGACGCCCCGGTTTCGGCGGCCTTTTCCTACGCCGCCCACCCAAGGGCCACTGATGGCAGGCATGGCATGACTGGCACGACCGAACTCGACACTCTAAAGGACGAGCTTCTGGGGCAGATCGCGGCGGCGAAGGATCTTGCGCAGCTCGAGGCGGTGCGCGTCGCGGCGCTCGGCAAGAAGGGGCGCATTGCCGAGCAGATGTCCAAGCTCGCGACGCTGCCGCCCGATCAGCGCAAGGCCTTCGGCGCCGCAAACAACGCGGTGAAGGAGGCGGTTACCCAGTCGCTCGAGGCGCGCAAGACGGATCTCGAGGCGGCCGCTCTCGAAGCCCGGCTCGAGAGCGAGCGGGCGGACGTGACGCTTCCTGTGCGGGCGGGACCGGAGGCGCTGGGGCGCATCCATCCGGTAAGCCAGGTGTTCGACGAATGCGTCGAGATCTTCGCCGATCTCGGTTTCGATGTGGCCGAGGGGCCGGATATCGAGACCGACGACATGAACTTCACCAAGCTCAACATTCCGGCCGAGCATCCCGCGCGGCAGGAGCATGACACCTTCTATTTTCCGGCCAAGCCCGACGGCTCGCGCCTGCTCCTGCGCACGCATACGAGCCCGGTGCAGATCCGCACCATGGAGAGCCGTAAGCCGCCGATCCGCATCATCGCGCCGGGGCGCGTCTACCGCTGCGACAGCGATCAGACGCACACGCCGATGTTCCACCAGATCGAGGGGCTCGTCATCGACGAGACGACCCACATGGGACATCTCAAGTGGGTGCTCGAGGAGTTCTGCAAGGCGTTCTTCGAGGTGTCGGACGTGAAGATGCGCTTCCGCGCTTCGCACTTTCCTTTCACGGAGCCTTCGATGGAGGTCGACATCGGCGCGGAGGCGATCGGCAAGCCCGGCCAGTGGCTCGAAATTCTCGGCTGCGGCATGGTGCATCCGAATGTGCTCAGGAACTGCGGTCTCGATCCCGAAAAGTACCAGGGCTTCGCCTTCGGCATGGGCCTCGACCGGCTCACGATGCTGAAATACGGCGTGCCGGACCTACGCGCGTTCTTCTCGGCGGATCTGAGGTGGCTGCGCCATTACGGCTTCTCCGTGCTCGACGTGCCGACGCTCGGCGGCGGACTCTCCTCTTAGGCGGCGCGCGTGGGTTCACCCCGATGAGATCCAGGATCGCCGCTTTCTCGCTCTGCCTCCTCGGCGCTCTCGCTTCGGGCGGGGGCGCGGCGCGAATTGCGGAAGCGGGGGACGGGCGTGAGTCTGTTTCGCTTGCGCGCGCCGACCGGGAGCATCTGCTGGCCGGCATGCGCCGCTATCTCGACAGCGTCCAGGGCATCGTAGACGGTCTCGCACGCAGCAACATGGCTGCGGTGGCGGAAAGTGCGCGCAAAGCTGGCGCGGCCATGGTGTCGGATATCTCGCTCGTGGCGATCGTCGGCTTGCCGCCGGATTTTCTGCTGGCCAGCATGGCGACGCATCAGAAGTTCGACGAGCTTGCAGACGAGGCGAAGGCGGGGGCGACGCGGATGGCCGTGCTCGACAAGCTCAGCGGAATTCTGGCGACCTGCAACGCCTGCCACGAGACTTATCGCGTCGCGATCCGGTGACGCAGCCGGGCATCCGGCGGTTGTTTTTCGCCTCGGGCCACATGGGCTCGGGCGACTACGGTCTAGAGAGGAAAGACGTCCATGAAGTTCACGCTCTCCTGGCTCAAGGATCATCTCAAGACCAAGGCGACGGTCGAGGAGATCTCGACCAAGCTGTCGGCCATCGGGCTCGAGGTCGAGAGCGTCGAGGATCCGGCCGCGAAGCTCGGCGCGTTCCGCGTCGCGCGCATCGTGGAGGCCAAGAGGCATCCCAACGCCGACAAGCTGCAGGTGGTGCAGGTCGAGGTGGAGAAGGGCCAGCCGCTGTTCGAGGTGGTGTGCGGAGCGCCCAATGCGCGCGCCGGCATGATCAGCGTGTTCGCGCCGCTTGGCACTTACATCCCGGGCTCCAAGATCACGCTCGAGAAGAAGCCGGTGCGGGGCGTCGTCTCCAACGGCATGATGTGCTCGGCGGCGGAGCTCGAGCTCGCTGAGGACAGCGAGGGTATCCTGGATCTTCCGGCCGAGCTCGCCGAGCAGGTGGGCGCGCGCTACATCGACGTAGCGGGCCTCAACGATCCCGTGTTCGAGGTGAAGCTCACGCCCAACCGTCCGGACTGCACGGGCGTGCGCGGCATTGCGCGCGATCTCGCGGCGGCAGGGCTCGGCACGCTCAAGGACGAGAAGACGATCTCCGGTGTCGAGGGCAGCTTCGACAATCCGGTCGCGGTGAAGCTCGACTTCGCGAACGGCACGGAGGATGCGTGCCCGGTGTTCGCGGCGCGTCTCGTCAAGGGCGTCAGCAACGGGCCGTCGCCGGAGTGGCTGCAGAACCGGCTCAAGGCCGTGGGGCTTCGGCCGATCAATGCGCTGGTCGACGTCACCAACTACATCAGCCAGGATCGCGGGCGTCCGCTGCACGTCTATGATGCGGACAAGCTCAAGGGCGCAGTGCGGGCGCGGCTTGGCAAGGGGGGCGAGACGTTCCAGGGCCTCGACGGCAAGGAGCACACCGTCGACGAGACGATGTGCGTGATCGCGGACGACAGCGGTCCGCTCGGCCTCGGCGGCATCATCGGCGGGGAGGCGTCGGGCTCGACCGAGACGACGACAAACGTGCTGATCGAGAGCGCCTACTTCGATCCGCTGCGCACGGCGGCGACCGGCCGCAAGACCGGGCTCGTCACCGATGCGCGCTACCGGTTCGAGCGCGGCGTCGATCCCGAGAGCGTGCTGCCGGGGCTCGATCTCGCGACGCAGATGATCCTCAAGCTCTGCGGCGGTAAGCCATCCAAGGCGACGGTTGCCGGGCGCGTGCCGGATACCAAGCGGGCGATCGTGTTCGAGCTTGCCCGCGTGGAGAAGCTTTCCGGCCTTTCGCTGCCGGCGGACGAGATCAAGACGATCCTGGAGACGCTCGGATGCGTGCTGGTGGGCGGGGGCGAGACGCTCGAGGTCACGCCGCCGTCGTGGCGCCCGGACATTCATGGCTCGGCGGATCTCGTCGAGGAAGTGGTGCGCATCGCGGGCATCGATCGCGTGCCGGCGACGGCGCTGCCGCGCATGAGCGGCGTGTCGCGGGCGGTGCTCACCGACAAGCAGAAGCGCGCCCGGCGCGCACGCCGGCTGCTCGCTGCACGCGGCCTCGTCGAGGCGGTGACGTGGTCGTTCCTTCCCAAGGATCAGGCTGACGCGTTCGGGACGGGTGCTACGCTCGTCGAGCTTGCCAATCCGATCTCGGTCGATCTCGCCGTAATGCGTCCGAGCCTGCTGCCGGGCCTGCTGACCGCCGTCGAGCGCAACCGCAATCGCGGGTTCGCGGACGTCGCGCTGTTCGAGCTGGGGCAGGCCTATCGGGGCGACAAGCCGGAGGATCAATACCTTGCGGCGGCAGGCGTGCGGGCCGGAACGGCCGGTGTCTCAGGTGGCGGGCGCCATTGGGACAGCAAGGCTCAGGCAGTTTCGGTGTTCGATGCCAAGGCCGATGCGGCCGCCGTGCTCGCGGCGCTCGGTATCGACGCAGGCAAGGCCCAGGTCACGCGCGATGCGCCCGCCTGGTATCATCCGGGCCGGTCGGGCACGCTGCGGCTCGGGCCCAAGACCGTGCTCGCGCATTTCGGCGAGCTGCATCCGCGGACGCTTGCGGGCCTCGACGTCGAAGGCCCTGTCGTGGGCTTCGAAGTGTTCCTGGATGCGCTGCCGCCCGAGAAGAAGAAGGGCCGCGCCAAAGCGCCGTTCGCGCAATCGGATCTGCTGCCCGTGCGGCGCGACTTCGCGTTCGTTCTCGATCGCGGCGTCAATGCAGGCGATGTGGTGCGCGCCGCGCTGGGTGCCGACAAGGCGCTGATCTCGGGCGTCTCGGTGTTCGACGTGTTCGAGGGGGGCGCGCTCGCGGCAGAGGGCAAGAAGTCGGTTGCGATCGAAGTGACGCTGCAGCCGACCTCGGAAACGCTGACCGACAAGGACATCGAGGCCATCTCCCAGAAGGTCATCGCGGATGTGAAGAAGGCCACTGGCGGAGAAATCCGGAGCTAGGACGTTTCAATTTCTCCGGCATCACCGCCGCCGCCTCTCTGTCTCGGATTGATGTCCCCTGTTCGACAGTCCTGTTGCCAGAGGATCATTCCTGGTATGAGACTGCCCGCGGAAGTGCGGGAGATACGAGATGGTTGCTGACGTCGGCACGGATACCTCGAAGCCTTTGGTTCTGCCCAAGCCGGATTTGCATCACATCATCGTGGTGGGCGGCGGAGCGGGCGGCCTGGAGCTGGCGACGCGGCTCGGCGACAAGCTGGGGCGGCGCAAGAAGGCGGCGATCACGCTGGTCGACCGCTCGCGCACGCATATCTGGAAGCCGCTGCTTCACGAAATCGCCGCGGGCAGCATGGACGTCGACCGGCACGAGGTCGAGTACATGGCGCAGGGCCACTGGCACGGCTTCAAATTCCGCTATGGCGAGATGATCGGCCTGGACCGGGCGCGGAAGCTCATCCACCTGGCGCGTACCGTCGACGAGGACGGGCGCGAGATCACGCCGGATCGCTGGCTTCCCTACGACACGCTCATCATTGCCGTCGGCAGCGTCTCGAACGATTTCGGCGTGCCGGGCGTGAAACAGAACGCGATGATGCTCGATACGCCCGAGCAGGCGGAGCGCTTCAACCGCCGCCTGATCAACGCCTGCGTGCGGGCCAATACGCAGCCGGGCCCCATTCGGCCGGAGCAGCTCCACGTGGCGATCATCGGCGCGGGCGCGACGGGTACCGAGCTTTCCGCCGAGCTGCACGGCACGGCGCGTGGCGTCGTGGCGTTCGGTCTCGACAAGATCGATCCGGAGAAGGACATCCGCATCACCCTGATCGAGGCGAACGATCGCATCGTTCCGGCGCTCCCGCCGCGCATTTCCCAGGCGACGGCCGAGATCCTGACGGGGCTCAACGTCGATATCCGCACGAGCGCTCGCGTGACGGAGGTGACCGAGCACGGGGTGAAGCTCGCGAGCGGCGATTTCATTCCTTCGGAACTCGTGGTGTGGGCGGCTGGCGTGAAGGGGCCGGACGTGCTGAGCAACCTCGACGGGCTCGAGGTCAGCCGGTCCAACCAGCTCATCGTCAAGCCGACGCTCGAGACCACCTTCGATCCCAACATCTTCGCTTTCGGCGATTGCGCCTATCTGGTGCCTCCGGGCGAAACGCTCGCCATTCCGCCGCGCGCCCAGGCGGCGCACCAGGAGGCGTCGCATCTCGTGAAGCAGCTCAAGGCGCGTCTCAATGGCGAGCCGTTGAAGCCGTTCGTCTATCGCGATTTCGGATCTCTGGTGTCGCTCGGCGACTACTCGACGGTCGGAAGCCTCATGGGCTTCGTGACCGGGCGCAAGATGCTGATCGAGGGCTTCGTCGCGAAGCTCATGTATCGCTCGCTCTACAAGATGCACGAGACGGCCTTGCACGGATATTGGAAGGTGATGCTGGATTCGATCTCGCGCCTTCTGACGCGCCGCACGGAGCCGCACGTCAAGCTGCATTAGGGAGGCAGCGGGCAGGGCAGTAAGGCAGTGGGGGCGTGGAGATGGTGCAAGAGGTGAATGCGGCCGGGGGCTGTCTCTGCGGTGCCGTGCGTTTCAAGGTCCACGGCGTGCCGATCCGCATGGCGCAGTGTCACTGCCGCGATTGCCAGCGCGCGTCCGGCACCGGCCACATGTCGAATGCCATCTTCAAGACGGCCGACGTCGAGGTCTCAGGAACGACGGCCAGCTATGCGAGCACGGCCGACAGCGGAAACACGCTCACCCGCCATTTCTGTCCGACGTGCGGCGGCCGCCTGTTTCTCTACAGTGCAGCGCGGCCAGGCATGATCGTGATGGCGGCCGGGGCTTTCGACGACATGAGCTGGTTCGAGCCGCAGATCGTGCTCTACACGAAGAACAAGCCGGCCTGGGATCTCGTGAGCGAGGCCGTGCCGCATTTCGAGGGGATGCCGCCGCCCCCGCCGCCGAAGGCTTGAAAGCCGGGCGGCTGACTATTGCTTCAAATTTTAAGAAAGCCTTCAACTAGGGATTGACGGGGCTTTGTTATCCTTACTCCGCGGGCCATGAGGGATCCGATGGAGGGCGCACCCGTGTGTGAGCTCAGTGTCGTCTTAATGTTCGTCGTAGCGCACATCGTGGCCTGGGCCGCGCTCGGCGGGGGCTGGCGAGGTGCCGCCAGGGCTCCGTTCGCCGTGCTCGTTCCCGCCGTCGCGCTGATCGTCCTCAACGCGGTGTTCTACGACTCCTACAACGATCTCCTGATCAAGATCTGGGCTTTTCTGAGTTGGGAGTTCCTGTATCTGCTCGGCTATCTGACGTTGCGCATCATGACGCGCGCCTCGCCCGTGCGGTCGTAGGGTACGTCCGGTTTTCGGTGTTCGAGGCTAGGGCTTGCCGCGCAGATAGCCGATGCGGCCGCCGGAGGTCTCGCGCAGCCGTTCCAGGTGATCCAGAAGCTCCCGGGGATGGAGCGGAAGCCCGGTCATCCTCACATGATCGTCCTCGAGCGCGGCGAGCGAGGGCATGATCCCTTCGGCCGTCTTGTGCAGCATGGCGATGGTGGCGACGCACGAGCGGGTCATGTTGCGCGGGACCTTCGGGATCGCGCTCGAGATCAGATTGCGCGCGCGGTCCGACAGATAACTCGACAGGCGGCCGAACACGGCGATGAGCTTGATGAAGAAGTCCTCGCGGAAGCGATAGCCCCGCGTCTCCATCCATTCGAAGAACTTGGTCATGATCATATCCTGCCGGCGCAGGATTGGCGTGAGGCGGTAATCCTGCCACTCGGCCACGAGATCGAAGCGGGGATCTAAGTCGATGTCGCCGGGGGCGAAAGTCTCCCTGGCCTTGACGCCCACGCTCTTGAAGAAGTCCTTGTTGCTGCGCGTATCGAGCCGCGTCTTGAAGGCGGGCAGCTCCACCGCGCCGTCGCTGGCATCGGAGAAGGCCTGCGCGACCAGCTTGGCGCAGAACAGTTTGCGGCGGCCCTTGAGGCGCATGCTGAAGTCGTAGGGGATGTGACGCGCTTCGCCCGTCTTGGTCGCTTGGATGCGGGCATATGCGAGGGCTGCGGCGCGGGCTGCAAGATCCGCATCGCGGAAGCGGTAGAGCACCGCGCGCCCAAGGCCGTGGTCGAGCACGTGCTCCAGCGTGTTGATCACCGAGCCGTCCTCGATCAACGCCTCGACGACCCAGTGCTGGCCCTTGCCGTCGATGTGGATGATCGCGATGTGGCTGAACTGGGTGTCCACGTCGCCGATGCGGGCGATGGCCGCGCTGTTGTGCGCGCTGCCGCGGACGAGGAGCACGTCGCCCGAGCGGAAGGGGATGTTCTGGCCGGTGTAGAAGGCGGGATTGACGAGGGTGTTGTAGGCCTTGCCGGTGAAGCCGCGTCCGCCTTTCTCGCCCGATGCAAGATGCGGATTGCCGGCGGCGATCTCGCCCAGGATGTCGGAGCCGTAGCGTGCGATGCGGAACACGTCGCGCAGCGCGATCTCGGCCGGGCGCGTCAGCAGGCCTTTCGAATGCCAGACGGCGATCCGGTCGCGCAGACGCATGCGTCCCCTGAACAGCTCGCCCAGGAGCGCGGGGGCGGCTTTTGTGATCTCTCCGCTGCCTGTCGTCACGTCGATGGAGTTGAGGAGGTCGTAGAGCGTGCGGAGCGCGGCTGCCAGCTCATCGGGCGTCTCGAACTGCCGGTCCGCCACGATGCTGAATTGGGCAAGACGCTCCTCAAGTCCCGTCACGACAGACCGTTGCACAACACGCCCCCTTACTCGCGGCCCGCTTCGACACGGGCACTGCCCCTTGGCCAGTATGGCATTCTACTACGACAGCTCTGCCCGCGGAAAATGCTCCGGGTTCTTATTAAGCGCGGGCTTTGCGTGCGGAATAAGGGCCGGACGCCCCGTTGGGGCGCCCGGCCTCGATTCTATCCGCGGCGAAGCGCGGCCAGAAGCTCTGGGGTGGGGTAGGAATCGGCCGGGAGCTTATATTTCAGCTGCATGGCCTTGATGGCCTGCCGGCTCTTGAGGCCGATCAGGCCGTCGATCTCGCCCACGTCGAAGCCCCGCGCGGTGAGAAGGCGCTGCAACTCCTTGGCCTCGTCCTGGGTGAGGGTGGGGATGCCCTCGCGTCCGCGCCGCATGGCCGGGGCGCCGTTGATGCGCGTTGCCAGGTAAGCGGCGGTGGTGGCGTAATTGAGAGACTGGTTCCACTGCAGATAGACGTTGAAATTCGGGAAGGCGAGGAACGCCGGTCCGAACCGGCCCATCGGCAGCAGCAAGGAGGCGGGTAGCGCGTCCTTCTCGAGCGGCGCGCCGTCCGCCTGCGTCACGCCCCACGCCGCCCACTGCGAGCGCGGATGCGTGATGGCGAGGTCCGACTGATCCCAAGGCATCTGCTCCGGCACGCGCACCTCCTGGATCCACGGCTCGTTGGGCCGCCAGCCGAGGTGGGCCATGTAGTTCGCGGTGGTGCCGATGATGTCGGTCGCGCTGTCGAACAGGTCCGGGCGGCCGTCGCCGTCATAGTCGATGGCGTGCTCAAGATAGCGGGTGGGGAGGAACTGGGTCTGCCCGATTTCGCCGGCCCAGGACCCGATCATCGTGGAGGGGGTCATGTCTCCGCGATCGATGATCTGGAGCGCGGCCTTGAGCTCATCGCGGAACATTGGGCCGCGGCGGCAATCGTAGGCGAGCGTCACGAGCGAGCGCATGATCGGCAGCTTGCCCATACCGGCGCCGAAGTCGCTTTCGAGTGCCCAGAACCCGGTGATGACGCCGGGGTCGACTCCGAACTGCTTCACGGCGCGATCGAAGGCCGCGCGGTTCTTCTGGATCTGCGCGCGCCCGTTGGTGACGCGGTTCGGGGTGGCCAGCTTGGCGGAAAAGTCGAGGAAGCTCTGCGAGAAGAAGCCCTGGCGGCGATCGCGCGAGATGACGCCCTGGTCGGGCGTCATGCCGTCGAGGGCGAGCGAGATGGTGCGCTGGCTGATGCCCTCGGCGGCGGCCTCGCGGCGGAAGTCACGCATCCAGGTGTCGAAGGCCCAGCTCGTCTTGCAATTGCGCGGAGCGGCGGGCGGCGGCATGCCTTTGGTCGAGACGCGTCCACCGGTCGCCTGGCCGACAGCCGGGGTCTGCACGGCAGCCGGAGTGGCAGCAGCCGGCGTTCCAGCGGGGGGCGCGGCCGAAGGGGCCGCGGCCTCGCCCGCCAGGGGGTCGCCCGCGTCGGGCGCGGGCTGCGCCTTCTTCTTCTGCGGCTTTGCTTTCGGTGCCTGGTCGGTCGGGCCGAATTCGATGCCCCCTGCCATCACGGAGGATGCGGGGAGGAGAGCGGCTGCGGCGAGAGTTGAGAGGGTGGCGGAAAGAAATAGAGCAAATCGCATTTCGGTCCTTCCGGATCTCGGGTTCGCCGCCACTCATGCCGACCCATGTGGCGCCGTCAAGACTCAAGCCCCCCGGCTGTTTTCCTTGAGTGCTGATGATTTCCGGTGAGTACCGGTGGCCCGTTGCCGCATAGAGTGACGCAGCGCGGAGATCCGCGGCGCCATTTCCGTTTTGTCGGAGGGGTTTCAGGCACTTCCGATGAGAATGCCGACCGCGAAGACGATGAGGCCGCCGGCCACGACCTCGACGGTTGCTCGCATGAACGGGGTATCCATGTAGCGGGCGCGGATCCAGGCGATGGTCCAAAGCTCGATCAGCACGACGACGGCCGCGACGCCGGTGGCGGTCCAGAAATCCGGGATCAGGTAGGGAAGCGTGTGGCCGAGGCCGCCGAGGGCGGTCATGAGGCCGGTGATGGCGCCGCGAATCCATGGGTGTCCGCGGCCGGATATCAGGCCGTCATCGGCCATGGCCTCGGCAATTCCCATGGAGATGCCAGCGCCGACGGAGGCGGCCATGCCGACCAGGAAAGTCGCCCAGGTGTCGTGGGTGGCGAAGGCGGCGGCGAAAATGGGCGCCAACGTGGACACCGAGCCGTCGATCAGGCCGGTGAGACCCGGCTGAACGTACTGGAGCACGAACGCGCGCCTCTCCGCCTGCGCTTCCTCCACACGGGCGTCCGCCGAGATGCCGGTTTCCCGAAGGCGAACGGCCAGGCTCGCGTGTTTGTCCTCGGCCGCGATCAGGTCGCCCAGGAGCTTGCGGATGGAGGCGTCGGTGGTGCGGGCAAGGATGGACCGGTAGAAGCGGCCCGTCTCCTGCTCCATGGATTCCGCCTGGGCGCGCACCTTCTCGAGCCCCAGCGGGCGAACCATCCAGATCGGATCGTGGCGTATGAATCCGCGGACATCCTGCCGGCGGATCAAGGGGATGTGGTCGCCAAATTTCTGGCGATAGAGGTCGATAAGCCAGCGGCGATGCTGGTTCTCCTCCTCCGCCATCTCCGTGAAGAGCTTGGCGGAAGCGGGATAGGTCTCCTCGAGGGCGTGGGCATACTCGGAGTAGATGCGGCCATCCTCCTCCTCGAGCGCGATGGCAAGCGCCAGCACCTCCCGCTCGTCCAGATCCTCGAACCTGCGCATGAACTGCCCCTTTTTGCCCAAATAGTTTAGAATAATTCTAATTAACAGAGCTATGCGATGCAAGGGCGCGAGACCCGGCGCGACACTCCGCCGAGGCCCGGATTTTCGCCGATTTTGGGAAAAGCGACGCGGTCCGCGCCCCAAGCTTGTGAGACCCAAGCGCGAGGTGATAAGGACGCGCGCATGACCGACATCTCATTGATCCGCAACTTCTCCATCATCGCCCACATCGATCACGGCAAGTCCACGCTTTCGGACCGCCTGATCCAGATCTGTGGCAACGTTTCGAACCGCGAGATGAAGGAGCAAATCCTCGACTCGATGGACATCGAGCGCGAGCGCGGCATCACGATCAAGGCGCAGACCGTGCGCCTCGACTACAGGCACAAGGATGGCAAGGTCTATCAGCTCAATCTGATGGATACGCCAGGCCACGTGGACTTCGCCTACGAGGTCTCCCGCAGCCTCGCCGCGTGCGAGGGCGCAATCCTGGTGGTGGACGCGAGCCAGGGCGTTGAGGCGCAGACGCTCGCCAACGTCTACCAGGCGCTGGACAACAATCTCGAGATCCTGCCGGTTCTCAACAAGGTGGATCTGCCGTCCGCCGACGAGGACCGCGTCAAGCAGCAGATCGAGGACGTGATCGGCCTCGATGCGTCCGACGCCGTCGGCGTTTCCGCCAAGACGGGTCTCAACGTCGAGGCCGTTCTGGAAGCCATCGTCGAGCGCCTGCCGCCGCCGAAGGGCGATGCCTCGAAGCCGCTGAAAGCCATGCTGGTCGACAGCTGGTATGACGCCTATCTCGGCGTCGTCGTTCTCGTGCGCATCATCGACGGCACGCTGAAGCGCGGCCAGAAGGTGCAGATGATGGCCACCGGCGGCCACTATCAGGTGGAGCGCGTCGGCATTTTCCGTCCCAAGCAGGAGATGCTGGATCAGCTGGGCCCCGGCGAGGTCGGCTTCTTCACGGCCGCCATCAAGGAGGTGGCCGACACCCGCGTCGGCGATACCGTGACGGATGAGAAAAACCCGACGCCGGAGCCGCTACCGGGCTTCAAGCCGGCGCAGCCGGTGGTGTTCTGCGGACTCTTTCCAGTCGATGCGGCGGACTTCGAAGATCTGCGCGATGCGATGGCGCGGCTTCGGCTGAACGATGCGAGCTTCTCGTTCGAGGCGGAAAGCTCCGCGGCGCTGGGCTTCGGCTTCCGTTGCGGCTTCCTCGGCCTCCTGCATCTCGAGATCATCACCGAGCGGCTCGAGCGCGAGTTCAACCTCGATCTGATCACGACCGCGCCCTCGGTCATCTATCACATCCATATGACCGACGGTTCCGTCGTCGAGCTGCACAATCCGGCTGACATGCCCGATACGGTCCGTATCGATCACATTGAGGAGCCGTGGATCGAAGCGACGATCCTGGTGCCGGACGAGTATCTGGGCTCCGTGCTGAAGCTCTGCCAGGATCGCCGCGGGCGCCAGAAGCAGCTTACCTACGTCGGCACGCGCGCCATGCTCGTCTATGAGCTGCCGCTCAACGAGGTGGTGTTCGATTTCTATGACCGCCTCAAATCGGTTTCGCGCGGCTATGCGTCGTTCGACTATCAGATCAAGGGCTACGAGGAGAACGAGCTCGTGAAGCTGTCGATCCTCGTCAACGACGAGCCGGTCGATGCGCTTTCGATGATCGTGCACCGCACGCGCGCGGAAAGCCGTGGCCGGTCCATGTGCGAAAAGCTCAAGGAACTGATCCGGCCGCACCTCTTCAAGATCCCGATTCAGGCTGCTATCGGCGGCAAGGTGATCGCGCGCGAGACCATCAGCGCGCTGCGCAAGGACGTCATCGCCAAGTGCTACGGCGGCGACATCACGCGCAAACGCAAGCTGCTCGACAAGCAGAAAGCGGGCAAGAAGAAGATGCGCGAGTTCGGCAAGGTGGAGATCCCGCAAGAGGCCTTCATCGCCGCCCTCAAGATGGACGAGAACTGACGCAGACGCGGGACCAACAATTTCTGACGTGTGTCTGGGCCCCGGCCGGCCGTGCGTAGCGTGGCTTCGCCATGACGCCGGGATGACGGCCTAGCCCTGATGCAGGCCGATCCAGCCACACTACGATCGCATTCAACGCCAACTCGATAGACACCTAGAAAGGATATCTCATGCCCACGATGACCGATCAGCGCCGCAAGAAGATCCAGGCTCGCCAGCGCAAGGCCAAGAACGCGCTGAAGCGCGAAGCCAAGGCGACCAAGCGCGCGCGCAACAAGGCGAAGTAAGGCGAGGGCTCGCTCGCAGACGACGGCCTCGCGCGAGCGGGCGGGTCGGCGGGGGCCACGAGGCTCTAGCGAATGAAAACGGAGGGCACCGGCCGGTGCCCTCCGTTTGCGTTAGGTGGCCATGATCGAAGCGTGTGCGCTCAATCCCAGCGGCGCGTGAGACGGCGGACCTGGGGCATATCGAACACGTCGAAATAAGGGCTGGTGCCGGGCGCATAGTCTTCGGCGTATTTGTAGCCGCCATCGCACCAGGGATTGCCATAATAGCCGTAGGGGCCATTGTAAGGCTTGCAGTCGCGTGCGACCTCGCGATCGCGAACCGGCTTGCGCTTGCCGTGGGCAAAGGCGTCGGCCGGCGTCATGGCGAAGGCGGCAATGCCAAGCGCGGCGATTGTCAGCAGCGGTTTCAGGGTCATGGGGCTCGGCTCCTGTCGGAAAGCACTTGCTCGGTATTTGGTACCCACTGGCTGATTACGCAAGAAACGGGTCAGGGCATTCCTGAGGTTTGCTTCCTACCTGTGACCATTAAAGCGCGTTCGATTCGGACGGACGCGCGAGTTTTCTCGATTTACTCGAAGTGACGATACCTGACGATGGCCTGAACCGGCGCTAGCCCCCGTGGATCGCGCCGGTCGTGGTCTGTCACTCGGCCGCGGTATCGAACGCGTCGCTCTCGATCATGGGCAGCGTCAGCGCGTCGATCTCGTCGAGCGCCTTGCCAGCGATGCCCTGCACGTCGCCGTACATGCCGACGGTGGCTTCGATCACGCCTTTGATCTGCGCCTCGCGCTTGGCCCAGAGCCGGGTCATGGCCTTGCGCTCGCGATCGAGGTCGGCCTGCATGTCCGAGAACTTCTCGACGATCGCCTCCACGCGATGGCGGAAGCGTGGGCCGGTGAGGTACTCGTAGACCAGCTCCATCTTGGTCTGCTGGCCCTCCTTCGAGTGGCGCGCGGCGGCAAGCTCGACCAGCGACTGGCGGAGCGCGATGGCTACGGGAATGGCGCAACGCGAATCCGTGACCCAGATGCCGTCGATCAGATCGAACGTATCGACACCCTTCGGCAGCGCGTTGGAGACGAGGAGCGCGATCTCGGCCTTGGCGGCGCGCTGGTCGCCGCGCAGCTTGGCGAGCCAGCCGTCGCTCCAGTTCTTCGTGCGCTTCGATTCCCATAGGATGGTGCCGCACGGCTGATCGAGCGGGCCCATGACCCGCTGCAGCACGTCGCCGCCAAACTCTCCCTTCGGGACCGCCTCGATGAGATCGCGGGGGAACTTGCCGCGTAGCGTCTTCTCGAGCTCGAGCTCGAGGGCTTCGCCCTGGAGTTGCTGCGAGCCCTGCTCGGCCTTGCGCTTCAAGTCCTCGATCTGGCGCTGCATGGAGGAGATCTGCTCCTCCTTTTCGAGGACGCGCAGCTTCAGGGCCTCCTCGGCTTCGAGCTTCGCTTTCTGGCGCACGTCTCCCAGCGAGTCCTGCACGCGCTTCTCGATGGTCAAATCCATCTCGCGCTTGGCGTCGTCCAGCTCGCGTTGCTTGCGGATGAGGTCCGCCTGCACCTTCTGCGCTTCGGCGAGCTTGCCGTCGCGCTCGCGCAGGACCTCCTGGAGATCCTGGAGCTGCTTGTTCTTCTGGTCCATGTCGGAGGCGACGAGGAGTTTCGCCTTCTTGGTCTCCTCGGCGGCGATACGCTCCCGCTCGGCCTGGACGCGGGTGGCGACCTGCTCGGCAATGGCGGCCTTCTCCTTCGCGAGGGCCGCCTGCTGGTTGCGGATCTCCGCTTCGCGCCTGGCGACCTCGGCATCCTTCTCGGCGAGCGCCTGCTCGAACTTCCTGCGCGTCGCTTGGATGATCGGCGCGGCGAGCTGTTCCGTGAGCTTGATCTCGGTGCTGCAGCTCGGACATTTGATGGCGGGCTCGGTCATGCCGTCCTTTCGATGCTTTCGAGTTCAATACGGATTCGCGAATCCGAATCCCTCGCGGGCCTCTCGGGGAGGCTCACTTAGGCGTGGCTGCCGACGCAACCGGTCAGATGATTTCGCGAGTCGATGTTCTCTAAATGTTCTCACCCTTTCCCCTGCCGGTCAACAGCAATCTTCGGGGAAGTGGCGGATACAAGCGAAGGCGCCGCCGCGGCCAGCGCCTTCGATTTGCTGCGTTACTTGCCGCGCTTGGCCAGCCATTCCTTCATAAAGGCGATCTCCGCTGTCTGGGCTTTGACGACCTCCTCGGCGAGTTTCCGCACCTCGGGGTCCTTGCCGTATTTCAGGACGACCTCGGCCATGTCGATCGCGCCCTGATGGTGGGGGATCATGCCGCGCATGAAGTCCACGTCGGCGTCGCCGGTCAGCGGGATCGACATCCCCGCGTGCATCTTGGCGTTCACGGCCTCGAAGGCTTTCGCCGCGTCGTTTGCGGGTTGGGCGGCGGTCTCAGCGTGATGGTGCTCGTGCCCCGCGTGCGGGTCTTCGGCCCGGGCGTAAAGCGGCAGGGCGACGGCCGTCAGGGCTGCGAGGGGAATAGCGAGAAGATGCTTCATCAGGGCTCCCAAGTTTAGGCCGCTCTCTCCGCGGCGCATGCGAAAGGTTATGCAGGTCGTGGCGATCAACGATTGACGACGGTCATCATCGCCTCGGGGTAGCGGGTGCCGGAGGCGGCGCCCGCAGGGAAGGCGGCTTCGATCTCCGCGAGTTCGCCGGCCGCGAGCGTGATGTCGGCGGCGCGCGCATTTTCCTCCAGGTATTTGCGGCGCTTGGTGCCGAACAGGGGCACGACGAACTCGTCCCTGCCGAGCAGCCACGCGAGCGCCAGCTCCGAGGGCGTGACGCCTTTTGCGGCAGCGATTTCGCGCACCTTGCCGACGAGCTTCAGGTTCTTGGCGAAGTTCTCGCCGGTGAAGCGAGGGCTGGTACGGCGGTAGTCGGCCGGCTCGAAATCGTCGGGGCTCTTGATGGCGCCGGTCAGGAAGCCGCGGCCGAGAGGGCTGTAGGCGACGAAGCCGATGCCGAGCTTGCGGCAGGCTTCCAGGATGCCGTCCTCCTCGGGATCGCGCGTCCACAGCGAGTACTCGGTCTGCACGGCCGTGATGGGATGCACCTTGTGAGCGCGGGCGATGGTCTCCGCGGAGGCCTCGCTCAGTCCGATGTGGCGGACCTTGCCTGCTTTCACCAGCTCGGCCATGGCGCCGACGGTCTCCTCGATCGGCGTCGCGGGGTCCACGCGGTGCTGATAGTAGAGATCGATATGATCGACGCCGAGGCGTTGGAGGCTGCCTTCGACGGATTTCCTCACGTACTCCGGCCTTCCGTCGATGCCGCGCGCGGCTGGGTTCTTCGGATCGCGCACGATGCCAAACTTGGTGGCAAGGAAGACGCGGTCGCGCTTGCCCGCGAGCGCGCGGCCCAAGAGTTCCTCGTTGGTGTGAGGCCCGTACATGTCGGCGGTGTCGAGGAAAGTGATACCGAGCTCGATCGCTCTGTGAATGGTGGCGATCGACTCCGCGTCGTCGCGCTGGCCGTAGAAGTCGGTCATGCCCATGCAGCCGAGTGCGAGTGCGGAGACTTCCGGCCCGTTGGGGCCGAGCTTGCGGGTTTTCATGTGAGCTCCATGGCGTTCAAATTTGCGTTGGGCCGCAGCGAATATGGGGGCCGGATGCCTCCGGCAAAGCCCCTCTCAGGGGCCGAAAGGCCAGTGTGGACGCCGTCCATCAGCCTGCCCACCAAGTGTTTCCCGACATGATTGCCGTTCAGTCCGGCTATATGTGCAACATATCCCGATGATCATTGCCTCATCTGACCTTGTTAAAGTGTCGCACACGCTGGCTGAATTGCTCTGCACTGAGAGTGACCGACGCGTGGCCGGGCTCGCTCGTTTTCGTCGCGTTTGGCTGGAGGCCTCCGGTGCGCGAATGCCCAGAAGGGCAAGGCAACCATACTTGGGAGACGAAACGATGAGGAAAGTACTTCTGATTGCAGCAGCGGCGATGATCCCGGCCTCTGCGGCTCTGGCCGATTGGGCAAGCAGCTTCAAGACCCTCGACACCGACGGCAACGGCCGGATCAGCCGTACCGAATACGAAGCCAACGTAGCGAAGCTGAAGCTCGATCCGGCGCCGACCTTTACGGCAATGGATGCCGACGTGAACAACGGCGTCGACGAGGATGAATGGGCCGCTGCGGAGAAGATGGCGAAGGCCTTCCCCGTGTCGTGCAAGTCGTCCGGCGAATCCTGGTGCCCCAAGCAGTACTGATACGTTCGTACGCTCAGACCTAACCCGAAACCCGGCAGGCAACTTCCGGGTTTCGGAGACGCTGTGGCGGCGACGGCCGGTCTGGCCGGCCACTTCGAGACACGTGACGCACTCGGCAACGGCGTCATGCGCTGGATCGATGTGGAGCGGCAGGTGGGCGGGTGCGTCATGCACTGTCGATCACTCTCACACTCGGCTTGGTTAGAGCCTCGCGTCCGCGGCGGGATGTGAGGTGGGGCGCCCGTTCGCATAAGCGGGGTGCGGGCGCAGGCGCCCCTTTCTGCCGAGCGCCGCTACGTTGCGAAGTCTGCCCCTGCCAAGCGGCCGGCATTCATAGCTCCACGCGGTTCAAGCGCAGCGCGTTTGCGACCACGCTGAACGATGACAGCGACATCGCAGCGGCTGCGATCATCGGCGAGAGAAGCACGCCGAGGACGGGATAGAGAACGCCCGCTGCGATCGGCACGCCGGCCGCGTTGTAAACGAAGGCAAAGAACAGGTTCTGGCGGATGTTGGCCATCGTGGCCGCGGAAAGTGCGCGGGCGCGCACGATGCCGTTGAGGTCGCCTTTGACCAGTGTGACGCCCGCGCTTTCCATGGCGACGTCTGTTCCGGTACCCATGGCGATGCCGACATCGGCTGCGGCGAGCGCCGGGGCGTCATTGGTGCCGTCTCCTGCCATCGCCACGATGCGCCCTTCCCGCCGCAAGCGTTCGACGACCTTGCTCTTGTCCTCGGGCAGCACCTCCGCCTCGACATTCGCGATGCCGAGCGTGCGTGCGACCGCCTCGGCCGTCGTGCGCTGATCACCCGTCAGCATCACGACGCGGATGCCGGCGGCCTTCAGCGCGGCGATGGCCGCGGGCGTGGTGGGCTTGATGGGATCTGCGATAGCGATGAGGCCCGCCACCTTGCCGTCGATGGCGACGAAGATGGCTGTTGCGCCTTCGCGGCGCAGCTCGTCCGCCGTCGCGTCGAGGCTTCGCGTGTCGATCCCGGCATCCGCCATGATCCTGACGTTGCCGATGACGATCTGGCGGCCTTCGACCTTGCCGACGACGCCCTTGCCGACGGGGCTGTCGAAGCCTTGGGGCTCGGCGAGGGCGAGGCCGCGCTCCCCGGCGGCGGCGACAATGGCCGAAGCAAGCGGATGCTCGCTGCCGCGCTCGAGGCTCGCAGCAAGACGCAGGAGGTCGAGCTCTGCTACGCCGTTCGCGGGGCGGATGGCGACGACGCGCGGCTTGCCCTCCGTCAGCGTGCCGGTCTTGTCGACGAGCAGCGTGTCGACCTTCTCCATGCGCTCCAAGGCCTCGGCGTTCTTGATCAGCACGCCGGACTTTGCGCCGCGCCCGACGCCGACCATGATGGACATGGGCGTGGCGAGGCCGAGCGCGCAGGGGCAGGCGATGATGAGCACCGAGACCGCCGCGATGAGACCATAGGTGAGCTTGGGCTCGGGGCCCCAAATCGACCACGCCGCGAAGGCCAGCAGCGAAACGAGGATGACGGTGGGGACGAACCAGGCCGAAACCTGGTCCACCAGACGCTGGATCGGCGCGCGGCTGCGCTGGGCGTCAGCCACCATCTGCACGATACGGGCAAGCACGGTGTCGCGTCCCACCTTATCGGCCCGCATGACGAAGCCGCCGGATTGATTGGTGGTGCCGCCGATGACGGCATCACCGATGGTCTTGGTCACGGGCATGGACTCGCCGGTCACCATGGATTCATCGATGGCGCTACGGCCTTCGAGGATCTCGCCGTCGACGGGGATGTGCTCGCCGGGGCGCACGCGCAGGCGATCGCCGGAGGCGACCTGATCGAGGTCGATGTCCTCGTCGGCGCCGTCGGAGCGGATGCGGCGTGCCTTCTTGGGGGAAAGGTTGAGGAGCGAGCGAATGGCGCCGCTGGTCTTGTCGCGGGCGCGCAGCTCCAGTACCTGGCCGACGAGCACGAGCACGGTGATGACGGCTGCTGCCTCGAAGTAGACGGCGACCGATCCATCATGCTCGCGCATCGAGGCAGGGAATAGGCCGGGCCAGAGCGTGCCGACGATGCTGTAAATCCATGCCACGCCCGTGCCAATGGCGATGAGCGTGAACATGTTGAGGTGGCGCGTCTTGATCGAGGCCCAGCCGCGCTCGAAGAACGGCCAGCCCGCCCAGAGCACGACGGGGGTGGCGAGCGCGAGCTGGATCCAGTTGGAATTCTGCCGGCCGATCCAGTGATGCAGCCCGGTGAGATGGCCGCCCATTTCGAGGGCGAAGACGGGGAGCGTGAGGGCGAGCGCGAACCATAGCCGCCGCGTCATGTCGGCGAGCTCTGCGTTCGGCACATCGTCGGCGGTCGCGACCTCGGGCTCGAGCGCCATGCCGCAGATCGGGCAGGAGCCGGGGCCGACTTGGCGAATTTCCGGATGCATGGGGCAGGTGTAGATCGCGCCAGGTTCTACCGGTTCCGGCTCCTTGGGGGGCTCGAGGTATTTCTGCGGGTCGGCCGCGAACTTCTCGCGGCAGCGCGCAGCGCAGAAATAGTAGGTGTGCCCTGCGTGGGTGTGCTGGTGCTTGGCCGTCTTGGGATCGACGGTCATGCCACAGACGGGGTCTTTGACGCCCTCGCATGCCTGTGCGCCGTGATCATGATGATGAGGCTTGGCCGCGTGAACGGGCGCGTTGTGCTGGCAGCAGCACCCCTGTTTCGGCGTTTCCTGCTGGGTCATGACGTTTTCTCCGCCGCAAACTTTCGGACAGCCCCTCATGGGGCTCTATACCCTGTGGGGGTATGTATTGACAGATATACCCCCATAGGGTATCCGTCAAGGCATGATGAAAGCATCGAAAGCCGCACGTCTGAAACGCCTCTCGCGCATCGAGGGACAGGTGCGCGGGCTTGGCCGGATGGTCGAGGAGGATCGTTACTGCATCGACATCGTCACGCAGATCGCGGCGGTGAGGGCCGCGTTGCGGCGGGTCGAGGAGGACGTGCTGCGCGATCACATCTCGCATTGCGTTGCGCACGCGATGGCCAGCGGCGACGCTGCGGAGCAGAAGCAGAAAATCGAAGAGCTGATGGACGTGCTGGCGCGCAGCGCGCGCTGATCAGGGCACGTCAGGAGCGGTTTGTTTTTTCCGGGAGCGCGCTAGGCCGTATAGGCGAGACGCAGTCCGCCCCAATGGCGTTCCTTGATCATGATGGGCGCTGAGATGTCGACCATGGGCACGTAGTTGCCGCCGCCCATGTCGCGCATGTAGGTCTGCACGAGAAACGGGCGATGATTGCGGCCGGCGCCGAGACCCACGCGATCGTTGAAGATCCTGCGGTTGCGGCAGTGGGCGGCATTCCAGATCGGGTCATTGCCCTGGGGCGATGAGAATTTCGTGTTGTGCGTCGGCAGGAAGCCGTTGCCGTCCACCGGCGCGCAAAAGACGACTTTGTTGTCGAAGCGCAGCGCTTCATCGATGATCGGCGTGATGATGCGGTCGAAGACCTCGATGTAACGCGTGCGATACTGCTGCGGATTGGTGCCCGCGATCGGCACGTAGGTGGTGTCGAATACCTGATCGAGTGTCGCGTCTCCGCGGTCGACAGCCGCCTCGAGCGCTTCGGATACGATCTTGGCGCGCCGCATCACCTCCTTGGCGAACGGGCTGTCGTCGGTTTCGACGCCGGAGCCGATGCTGATGGTGATCAGAGCTTCGCCCGATCTCTGAAGCTCGCCCAAGCGTCCCTCGATGCGCGCGATGTTCTCGGCCGACTGGCTGAAGCTCGCCGACATGTCTTCCACGCCCTGGATCAGGGAGCGGCTGCGGGTGTCGATCGAGGCGGCCGCGGTCTGGATGGCCGAGGTGTCGGCGACGATGTTGTTCACCGTCGCTTCCATGGAGTCGAACGTGGCGGATATGAGAGAGGTGCTCTCGTCGACAGCGTGCGCCAGATCCGCGCTCTTAGTGCCTTTTTCGATCAAGAGGTTGGCCTTGGTGGTCAGGTCGCCGACCGTGATCGAGATTTCGCGGGTTGCGATCGCCGTTTGTCCGGCCAGCGCTTTCACCTCGCTCGCGACCACCGCGAAGCCGCGTCCCGCAGCGCCCGCACGCGCCGCCTCGATGGTGGCATTCAAGGCGAGCAGGTTCGTCTGGTGCGTGATGGTTTCAATGCCGGCCGCGACGATCGACACCTTCTTCAGGGCGTCCTGGAAGAGACGCAGAAGCTCGCGCTGCTCGGAAACGGTGGTGGTTAGCGCGTCGATGCTGGCGATGGAGGCGCGGATCGCGGTCATGGAGTCCGCGATCTCTTTGCTGGTGCGCTGGGCAACCTCGAGGCTGTTCTGGGCGCTGGTGGCAACGCGGGCGTTCTCGGTTCCGAGATCGCGCATGTCGGTGCCGATCTCGATCATGCGGGCGGACTGGGTGGCCATGCGCGTGCTCAGCACCTTGGCGTTGCATGCGATGTCGACGATCTGGTGCCCGACGCCTGTCGCTTCCTCGGCGAATACCTTTACAATGGGAGTCAAGTCGCCTGAACCTGCGGGATCGGAAGCGCAGGACGACAGCGGATCTAGCACAGCGGTGTGAGACGGGTGCTTTGTCATGCGGCAATTGGTACCTGATTCGTGAACCTAAATTGTTGATCCAAGGCTTAGACTTAAGTCCATCAGTCGGCCCATTGTCCGGGTACACCTAGGTCCGAGACAGGCTCGGCCGTCGGATGAGCTCGAGAGGAGTGTGACGCATGTCATTCGATTTTTCGGCAAGCCTCAGCAGGCGCTTCGTGCTCGGGCTGGCGGTGTCGGGCGCGGGGCTTCTCGTCTGCGGGGGACGCGTGAACGCGACTGCGCTGCCTCAGATGGTGGTCCATCGTGATCCGACGTGCGGATGCTGCCACAAGTGGGTCGAGCATCTCGTGGCGAACGGTTTCCCGGTCACGGTGAACGACGTGCCGGGGATGAGAGCGGTAAAAGCCAAGCTCGGCGTTCCGCCCGATCTCGCCTCATGCCACACGGCGGAAGTCGATGGCTACGTCGTCGAGGGGCATGTGCCGGCCAGCGCCATCAAGCGTCTCATTTCGGATAAGCCCCAGGCGCGCGGATTGGCCGTGCCGGGGATGCCCGTCGGCTCACCGGGAATGGAGGGCGGCGAGCCCGAGACCTACGACGTCATTCTGTTCAACGCCGATACGCGCCAGACATTCGGCCGCTATCGCGAGGACAAAGCTGTTTGAGGCGGGAGCTGCCGCATCGCGGTAGCGTGCCCTTGCGCTTCCATACCGTTAACAGCGGATCGTGGCTCGCGCGCCAGCGTTTGCGGAGAGGGAGGTGCAAGGCGAGCGGTGCGAAGCTCTTCTTCCTCGCCTAGACGACGCGCCAGCATTGCGTAAGATGGGCCTTCACCGGCCGCTTGCCTTCGATGCGCTGTGGCTTATTCCGACGCGCAGCCGCTGGAGCGACGCAATTCATTTCTCTCTGAAGCAAGACATGAGCAAGAAGAGTGTTCGCCAGCGGGAAATCGTTTCCTTGCTTTCCGATCAGCCGACGTTGCGCGTCAGCGAGCTGGCGGAGGCGCTTCGCGTCACGACGGAAACCATTCGCCGCGACCTCGACGAGCTGACCGGCCGGGGGCTGATCAGCCGGACCTACGGTGGCGCGATCCTGCGCAAGGCCGCGGAGCCTTCGGTTGCGCAGCGGCACACGCTTCTGATCGAGGAGCGCACGCGGATCGCAAAGACGGCGTGCCGGATGTGCGACGGTGCGCGCGTGTTCATGATGGGGTCCGGCGCGACCACTCTGCATGTGGCGAGGCGCATGGCGGCGGGCATGCAGAACGTGACCGTCATCACGCATTCTTTTGCGATTGCGACGGCGCTTGCCTCCAATCCGACCATCACCGTGCTCATGACGCCGGGCTTCTATCATGCCGGTGAAGGGGCGATGTTTGGGGCGCAGACGCTGCGGTTTCTGGAGCAGTACAATGCGCAGTGGGTCATTCTCGGGGCGAGCGGTCTTGCGCCCGAAGGGGCCAGCGATGCCCTGATCGAGATGGCGGACGTCTATTCGGCGATGATCGAGCGCGCCAACCGCCGGATGATCGTGGCCGACGGTTCCAAGTTCAATCAGATGTTCACGGCGCGCTATGCGAGCTGGAGCCAGGTCGATTTGCTGGTGACCAACGAGACGCCGAACAGCGTACTGTTCAAGGCCATGCAGGTGGCCGAGGTCGAGCTCAAGATCGCGGAAGCAGACTAGAGAGCTTTCCTCCGATGCGGCGGGTTCCGCATCGGAGCTCGGTTCGCTGCTTCAGGCCGCCGGGAGGGCCGAGAGGGTGTCGGCAAGGCGGTCGACGAAGATGTCGGCCTCCTCCTCCGAGAGCGACAGCGGCGGGCGAACCTTGAGGGTGTTGCCGAACTTACCGGCCGCGCCGATCAGCACGCCACGATCCTTGAGACCGTTGATCACGCTCGATGCCACCTCGGCATCCGGCTGGTCCCTCTTCCCGGACCGGCAAAGCTCGATGCCGAGGAAGAGGCCCGCGCCGCGAACCTCGGCGATGCGGTCGTCTTTCGCCGCGAGGTCGCGCAGGCGCTCCTTGATGTGATTGCCCTGGCGGAGCGCGTTCTCCTGAAGCTGCTCCTCGTCGATGACGTTGAGCACGGCCATGCCCGCCGCAGCAGCGACGGGATTGCCGCCGAAGGTGCTGAAATAGCCGGTATCCTCGCAGAAGCGCTCGAGCAGCTCAGGGCGCGTCACGAGGCCCGCCATCGGGAAGCCGTTGCCCATGGGTTTGCCCATGGTGACGACATCCGGCATCACATCGTGGCGGGCGAAGCCCCAGAAGGCATCTCCGGTGCGGGCAAATCCAGGCTGTACCTCGTCGGCGATGTAGAGGCCGCCGGCCTTGTGAACTGTTTCGATAGCCTTGCGCAGGAAGCCGGGCGGATCGGCATAGACGCCGTCGCTCGAAAAGATCGAGTCGCAGATGAAGGCCGAGAGCTTGTGGCCGCGCCGCCCGAGCTCCGCGATGGCGCGCTTGATGTCGGCGGCGAAGGCGTTCTCGATCGAGTCGCTCTGTCCGGCGTTCGAAGGCGCGGCGACCGTGACCACGTGATCCGGCAGGCCGCGCCGCTTCAGGGCGGAGGGCGAGATGTCGGAGATGATCGAGGTGTTTCCGTGATAGGCGTTCTCGGACACGATGATGCCGGTTCCGCCCGATGTGGCCGCCGCGATGCGGAGCGCGAGGTCGTTGGCCTCGCTACCGCTGCACGACAACACCACGTTGGAGAGCGATGCGGGGAATCTGGCTTTCAACGCATCCAGATAGAGATCGACGACGCTGTTCAGGTAGCGCGTGTTGATGTTGAGGCGGCCGATCTGGTCCGTTACCGCAGCCACGACGCGCGGGTGGGTGTGACCCACCGAGGGGACGTTGTTGTAGAAATCGAGGTAGCGCTTTCCGTCGGCTGCCGTCATCCAGGAGCCGCTGGCGGAGACCACCTCGATCGGCTCGCGATAGAACAGCACCGCGGAAGCACCGACGTTGGCGATGCGCCGTTCGAGAAGGGGGTTGAGCGCGCCGGTGTGAGCACCTGCATCGAACGCGTTCATGTCCAGGATCTGGCGTGCTGCCGGGAGCACCTTTACGTTCTTCTTAGCCATGTCGGCGAGCACCTATCGCTCTGTTTTTGAAAGGAACGCCTCGGCGAGCTCTACGGTGCCGTGCGTGAACGGCGCGCCGAGAGACTGTGCCGTGGGTGTCTCGGCGTGGCTTGCCACCCAAGCCGTGAGAAGAAAGCGCCGCAGAAAAACGAAAGTCGGGATGGCCGCTACGTCGGCTGCCGACAGGGGCGCGACCGAGCGGTATCCCTCTGTCCACGACTCCAGAAGCTCGGGGACGATCGGCTCGTGCTCGAAGAAGCTCACGGCGGATGCGAAGTCGTAGACGAACCAGCTGAACCCGCAGTCGTCGAAATCGATCACGCCGAGGCGGTCGCCGTCGACCAGCAGGTTCGCCAGCCGAAGATCGGCGTGGATGAGGCCGAAGCGTTCGGGGCCTTCGCCGAAGTCCGCGAGGAACTTCTGGAGTGCGCGGCTCGCCCGCTCGAGAATGGACATGCCGACGGCATTGAGGCCGAGCGCTTCGCGCCAGTCGCCCCACAGGGGAGACGAGCCGAGCATGGTTTCGTAGTGCCAGGTCTTGCGGCGGAACGTGCCGGGGCGCTTCCAGCCCTGGGCATGGCGGTGGAGGCGGGCGCTGATGGCACCCAGCTCGCGGAAGCCGGCGACGATGCCGTCGCTCGCCTGGGACGGCTCGGCGCCGCTCATGAATTCGAAGGCGACCACATCGCGATTGTCGCCGGCGGCGAACATGCTTCCGATGTAGCTGCCATCCTTGCGGGCGAGGGGTTTGGGAGTTGCAACAATGCCTTCGCGCCGCAGGTCGTGAATCCACTGGAGCTCGGATTCGATCTCCTGGCGGGTGTGATAGCCGGGGCGATGGACGCGCAGGATGACGGGCTGACCGGTGTCAGGGTCGACGGCTTTGAAGGTGGCGTTTTCCGAGAGATTCAACGTCGTTACGTTGCACTGCGGTGAAAGCCCCCATCCTTCCGTCAGGCCGGAAAGGCCTTGGCGTAGTTGCTCGACGAAATTGTCCTCGTACATGCCTGCCATTGGTCGCGCCCTGCTTTCTCGCTACCGATGGAGATAAAGAAAATTTCTGCGTTCTGCAACATTCCGCTTGCGTTTCACAACAATTCCCGTTGATCCTACGCTCAATCCGGCGTGACGCGACACGCGCGCGGCGGATCAAGACAAGGGCCGCAAAAACAATGGTCCAAAGGTTTCTAGGGGAAACACCGCCTAACCGTCCCAGGGAGAGGTTTGATGGAGCTCACTCGTCGTCATTTCACGAAAGGTATGGGAGCCGTCGCGGGTCTTGCCGCGTTCGGATCCGCGCGCCAGGCCTTCGCCGCGCGCGAGAAGGAAATGAATATTCTGTGTTGGGAGGGCTACAACACCGACAACGTGCTCGGTCCCTTCCGCAAAGCGTTTCCCGGTGTGACGACGCGCGCGGAAAGCGGCACGTCCGATCCGGACATGATCAACAAGCTGCGCGCGGGCGAGCTCAAGGTCTGGGACCTCATCAACGTCAACCAGCCGTGGGCGCGCCAGCAGCTCTTCCCCGAGAAGCTGATCAAACCGCTCAACAAGGATCGTTTTCTCCCCTATTTCGCGAAGATGTCGCCCGAGTTTTCGGCGCCCTATCCGCTGGCTTTCGCCGAAAGCGGAGAGCTCATCGGAATGCCGCAACGCTACGGGCCTTTCTGCTTCGTCGTGAATACAGACAAGATCAGCCGCGAAACGGCCGAGGATCAGGGCTGGTCGATCTTTCTCGATCCGGCAATGAAGGGCCGCTACGGCATCCTCACCTACGACAACTGGAACGTCATCCATTTGTGCCTCACGGCGGGCGTGGATCCGTTCAAGTCGGTCGGCGCGGAGGGCGTCACGAAGTTCACGGAAACGACGAAGGCCGTGTTCGCCGGCGCCAAGATGCTCAGCGACGATCTCGTGGCGATGAACACCGCGCTCATCAACGGCGAGATCGATGCGTACTTCACGGGCGGCACCTATACCGCGAGCCCGGCTCGCTTCGACGGCGCCACCAACATTCGCGGAATCACGCCCAAGAAGGGTCCGGTGGACGGCAAGGGCGGCGTGGTCTGGGTGGAGCTGACCTCGGTCGTCAACAACCCGAATGTCAGCCCGCTCGCCGAGGACTTCCTGGAGTTCGTGCAGAAGGCGGAGATCGCCAAGGCCGTGAGCTTCGCGGAGGGCACGTACAATCCGGTGAGCCAGATGGGCAATCCGGAAACCTTCAAGCTGTGGAACAACACCGAGCTGGACGCGATCCAGTGGGATAGCCTGTCGGAAGAGCTTCATCGCTCGGCAGACTTCTCGGTGGTTCCCGACTACGACGAGCTGCTCAAGATCTATACGGCGGCGAAGCGTCGATGAATATCGCAGCACCGGTCCGCCTTCCCGACGGGAAGGCGGACCTTTCCAATTTTAGCGACACGTCTAGACTGACCCACATGAATGTGAATGCGCCGCCTATCCTTCGCGTTGTCGATCTCAAGAAGACTTTCGACAGCTTCACGGCCCTCGATTCCGTGAACCTCACGGTGGCCGACGGCGAGTTTCTCGCCATCGTCGGACCGTCGGGTAGTGGAAAGACGACGCTCATCCGGCTGCTCGTCGGCATGGAAGAGCAGACCAGCGGCGAGATCTGGCTGCGCGACCGGCGCATCGACGACGTGCCCGCCAACCGGCGGCCGACGTGCATGGTGTTCCAGTCGCTCGCGCTGTTTCCGCACCGCACGGTCGGGCAGAACATCGAGTTTCCACTCAAGATCCGCGGCGTCGATCCCGCCGCGCGCCGGGCGCGTGCGCTCGAGCTGCTCGATCTCGTGAGGCTGCCGCAGCACTACTACGATAAGCGCATCCAGCAGTGCTCGGGCGGCGAGCGTCAGCGCGTGGCACTTGCGCGTGCGCTCGCGTTCGATCCCGAGATCCTGTTCTTCGACGAGCCTCTGTCCGCACTCGACTTCCGGCTGCGCAAGATGCTCGAGAAGGAGCTCAAGGATCTTCACCAGAGAACCGGTAAGACCTTCATCTACATCACGCACAGCCTCGAAGAGGCTATGGTGATGTCGGATCGCATTGCGATCATGCGCTCTGGCCGGTTCGAGCAGCTCGGACCGGCGGAAGAGATCTACGCCAAGCCCAAGAGCCGCTTCGTCGCGGAATTCATGGGCGAGGTGAATCTGTTTCGCGCGAACGGAAACGGCAAATCCGTTTCTTTCGAGCATGTCACGGTGGATCCCGTCGCGGCCGCGAAGAGCGGACTGAAGCCGGGGTTTCAGGGTTACATGATGGCGCGCCCGGAGAGCGTGCGGCTCTTGAAGCCCGGCGAAGGCGCGGACGTGACGGCCAAGGGGCTCGTCGAGTCCGAGTACCTGCTCGGCTCGCGCGTGCAATACCTCGTACAGCTCGACAGCGGCTACAAGGCTACGGTCGAGCTTTCGCGCGAGAACCGGGTGACCTGGGAGCCGGGCTTGAAAATGGGCATCGGTTTCGACCTCGATCGCACGCATCTCATCCAGGAGGCGTAGCGTGGAGCGGATCAACCAGCGCCTCGGTCTTCTGAGCGCTCTTCCGGTCGGCGTTTTCCTGGCGGCGGGATTTCTTGCGCCTCTCTGCGTCGTGGCTGCCTTCTCGGTCATGCCGCAGAAGGTGTTCTCGCTCGCGAACCTGCCGGATTTCTCCTCCTATGCGATCATGCTGCAGGAGGGATATTGGGAGTCGCTGCTGATCTCGCTCGCGATGGCTTTCGCGGCGACGTTCATCCTCTTCCTCATCTGCTGGCCGCTCGCGTTCGCCATGGCGAAGGTGTTCGGGCGCTTCACGCTGGTGCTCACCATCGGCGTGGTGATGACGCTGTTCGTCTCGGAGAATATCCGCCTGTTCGGCTGGGTGCTGACCTTGATGAAAGGTGGTCTCATCGAGGGCTACTGGCGGAACTGGACGGGACAGTCGTTCGACGGACTGCTCTACAACGTTCCCGTCATCATCTTCGGCCTCGTCTACGTCTATTTGCCGTTCATGCTGTTTCCGCTGGCGCAGGGCATCTCGATGGTGCCGGATGATGCGCGGCAGGCGGCCTTCGATCTCGGCGCGACGAGGTGGCAGATCTTCCGCGAGGTCGAGCTGCCGCTTTCGGCTCCCGGCATCGTCGTCGGCAGTCTCATCACCTTCGTGCTGACGGCGGGTGCCATCGCGGAATCGAAGCTGCTCGGCGGGCGCGCCGTGATCGTCATCTCGGACGAGATCGAGCGCGCGTTCACCTACGGCCAGAACTGGCCCCTCGGCTCGGCGCTCGCCATGACGCTGATCGCGGTGGTCGCGTGTTTCGCGATCGCGGGCGTGACGCGCATCGATCTCGACAGCATCATGGGGAGGAAACGCTGATGCATCCTTCCAAGTCGGGCCGCATCGGCCTCTATCTCTATGGCGTGCTCATTCTGGCGTTTCTTTATCTTCCGCTGGTCGCCATCGGCTTCGCGTCGGTCTCGACGGCGCGCTATCTCTCGTTCCCGATCCGCCAGTACACCACGCAGTGGTATGCCCAGGCGCTCGAAAGCGACACGGTTTCGGACCTGCTGTGGATCTCGCTCCAGGTGGCGACGATCGTGACCATCGTGTCGATGGTGCTCGGCTTCTTCGGCGCGCTCGCTTTCGCGCGCTACCAGTGGCGGTTCCGGCGGCTCTATCAGAAGCTCATCCTGCTGCCGATCTTCTTTCCGCAGTCGGTTCTCGGGCTCGCGCTGCTGATGTGGTTCAATGCCATCGGCATCACGCCCACGTGGCACACCGCCATTATCGCGCATCTGGTTTGGATCGCGCCGATCGCGACGCTGATCATCGCGATCCGGGCCTACAGTTTCGATCCGGCGCTGGAGGAAGCGGCTCGCGACATGGGGTGCTCCACGTGGCAGACCCTGCGGGAGGTCACCATTCCGCTGCTGATGCCGGGCGTGGTGTCGGCGGGACTGTTCTCCTTCCTTCTGAGCTGGGGGAACTTCCCGCTTTCGCTGTTCACCACGGGTGCGGATCTCACGCTGCCCGAATGGCTCTATGCCAAGATGGTATCTGGCTACTCACCGCTCGTGCCGACCGTCGGCATGCTCTCGGTGGCGGCGTCCATCGTGCTCGTCGCGCTTGCGCTCACGGTGCCGCTGCTGATCAACCGCTTCACGCGCAAATCCTCGGACTGATACGGGAGACTTAGACAATGCTGACGTCAATTGCCGGCCAGAGCGTCATCGTGACCGGTGGCTCGAAGGGAATCGGAAAAGGCATCGCCAAGGTGTTCGCCGCCCAAGGCGCGAAGGTGATGGTCACGGCGCGCGGGCTCGCCGATGCGGAGGCCACCGTCAACGAGATCCGCAACGCGGGCGGCACCGCGGTTGCCCACGCGTCCGACGTTTCCAACTGGGAGAGCGTGCAGGGGCTCGTGGCCAAGACCATCGAGGCCTTCGGCAAGGTGGACATCCTGTGCGCCAACGCCGGCGTGTTCCCGCAGAAGAAGATCGTCGAGTTGACGCCCGAGGATTGGGATCAGGTGCTCAGCACCAATCTCAAGAGCACGTTTCTCTGCGTGAAGGCGTGCATTCCTGCCTTCGAGAAGGCGGGCAAGGGGCGCGTCGTGGTCACCTCCTCGATCACCGGGCCGATCACGGGCTATCCAGGCTGGTCTCACTACGGTGCCTCGAAAGCGGGACAGCTCGGCTTCCTCAGAACGGCGGCCATGGAGCTTGCGCGCTACAACACCACCATCAACGCTGTGATGCCGGGCAACATCATCACCGAGGGTCTGCAGGATCTCGGCCAGAGTTATCTCGACGGCATGGCGAAGGCCATTCCGCTGAAGCGGCTCGGCAAGGTGGAGGACATCGGCTACGCCGCGCTGTTCCTCGCCTCGCAGGAAGCTTCCTACATCACCGGACAGACGATCGTCGTTGACGGTGGACAGATCCTCCCGGAATCTGTGGAAGCGATCGACAGCATCTAAGATAGTTTGTGATACCAGCACCCCGGAGCCGGAAAGCGGCTCCGGGGTGCTGTCAAAAAAGAAGCAGGCAGATGGGCAGATATTGGGACGTCTATAACGGATGGCTGGCCGATCCCGAGGCTTTCTGGGGGGAAGCGGCCAAGGCGGTCGACTGGTTCAAGCCTGCCGACAAGATCTTCGACGCGGGCAGCGGACAATATGGCCGCTGGTTCGCGGGTGCGGAGTGCAACACATCCTACAACTGCATCGATCGCCACGTGAAAGCGGGGTGTGGTGCGCAGCCTGCGATCATCTATGACAGCCCGGTCACGGGCACCAAGCGCACGGTGACCTACGCCGAGTTGCTCGACGAGGTGGAGGTCTTCGCGGCTGCGCTCGCCGGGCTCGGTGTCACCAAGGGCGATCGCGTTGTGATCTACATGCCGATGGTGCCCGAGGTCGCGGTGGCGATGCTCGCGGCGGCTCGGCTCGGCGCGATCCATTCGGTTGTGTTCGGCGGGTTCGCCGCGAACGAGCTCGCCGTGCGGCTGAACGATGCGAAGCCGAAGGTCATCGTCTCCGCGTCTTGCGGTATCGAGCCCAAGACCATCGTCAAGTACAAGCCGCTGCTCGACGCCGCCATCGAGATGGCCGCGCACAAGCCCGCGCATTGCGTCGTTCTCCAGCGTCCGATGGAGACGGCCGCGCTCAAGGCCGGCCGCGATCTCGATTGGAGCGAGCTTGTCGCGAAGACCCGCGAGAGCGGGCAGAAGGCGGCATGTGTGCCCGTCAAGGCGACAGACCCGCTCTACATTCTCTACACGTCAGGCAGCACCGGGCAGCCGAAGGGTGTCGTGCGCGACAACGGCGGGCACATGGTGGCGCTCACGTGGACGATGCGGAACATCTACGGCGTCGCGCCGGGAGACGTGTTCTGGTCCGCGTCCGACGTGGGCTGGGTGGTCGGCCATTCCTACATCATCTACGGCCCCCTTCTGAACGGCAACACGACCATCATCTACGAGGGCAAGCCCGTAGGCACACCCGATGCCGGCGCGTTCTGGCGTGTGATCTCGGAGTACAAGGTGGCGGCGTTCTTCACCGCCCCCACGGCGCTTCGAGCCATCAAGAAGGAGGATCCGACGGGAAGCCAGATCGCGAACTACGATCTTACCGGCTTGCGCACGTTGTTCCTCGCGGGAGAGCGTGCCGATCCCGATACGGTGCGCTGGGCGGAGCAGGCACTCGGCATTCCCGTGATCGACCATTGGTGGCAGACGGAGACGGGCTGGGCGATCGCGGCCAACCCGATCGGGCTCGAAGCCTTGCCGGTGAAGCCCGGCTCGCCGACAGTTCCGATGCCGGGCTACGACATCCACATTCTCGACGAGGATGGGCACGCCGTGCCGCAGGGGCAACTCGGAAACATCGTCGTCAAGCTGCCGTTGCCGCCGGGCTGCCTGCCTTCGCTCTGGAATGCGGACGAGCGTTTCGGCCCGAGCTACACCGACCATTTCCCCGGCTATTACAAGACCGCAGACGCGGGCTACCGCGATGAGGACGGCTATCTCTTCATCATGGGACGCACGGACGACATTATCAACGTCGCTGGCCACCGGCTTTCGACGGGGGCTATGGAGGAGGTGCTGTCGTCTCACAAGGATGTAGCGGAGTGCGCGGTGATCGGCGCGGCGGATGCTCTCAAGGGCGAGCTTCCGGTCGGCTTTATCGTGCTCAAGGCCGGTGTCGAGCGCGACGCGAAGGACATCGAAAGCGAGATCGTGGCGCTCGTGCGCGAGCGGATCGGGCCGGTTGCGGCGTTCAAGACGGTGCGTGTCGTAGGGCGCCTGCCGAAGACGCGCTCCGGGAAAATCCTGCGGGGCACCATCAAGAAGATCGCCGACAAGGCGGACTTCAAGATCCCCGCCACCATCGACGATCCGGCGATCCTGGACGAGATCGGCGCGATCCTGAGCACGCGGCCGATTGCCGGGTGAGGCGAGGCGCGGAACCGCAACGCGTGCCTTGTGTTGGATTGGGGTTTTATGAGGCGCGGCCGCCGAGGCGGACGCGCGCCTCGTTGTCTTACATCAGGGCATTCTTTAGTGTTGTCTGGCGGGCGGGGAACAGAGGCCCTGGCTAGACGGAGCCGCACATGACAACCGAGGATCCAGTCCCGGTCAGCGGGCGACAGATACCCCTTCTCCTTCAGATACTCGGGCTGAGCTCGCTTCTCGGGGTGGCCATTGGCGTCGCTTTCGTCTCGGTCTTGCTCTTGACCAACGTGGCGGGGCTCAAGGATCTGATCGCGAGCTCCAGCGAGCCTTATCTCGCGCTTTTCCTTCTCTATTTCTTCAATGGGCTGACCTTTTCGAGCGTGACCATGGGCGTCACGATCATGGGGCTGCCTTGGGACAAGCCCTAGCCTGCCCGATGTCGTGATAACGATCTGATTTAATTTGGGCCGCAATCGTCGGCGGCGCGGGGCGTGGCTCTCAGGCTGGACATCTCGTTGAGGTGGGCCGGACTATCCGCTGAACTCCGAAGCATCGCAGACTCTGTTCCTGCCGAGTGCCTTGGCTCGATAGAGCGCTTGGTCCGCCCGCTTCAGCAACACCGCAAATTCACGTGCATCGCTGGGAAAGCTCGCAATTCCGATACTCACGGTCACCAGTTGGTCAAGGCCGGGATGAGGACTGTGTTCCACGGCTGCACGCACGCGCTCCGCGAGTGTCTGCGCGTCCGGGCGGGATTCAGGACATAGCAGCACGAACTCCTCGCCGCCAAAACGGAACAGTTCATCGTCATCCCGCTTCACCTTGGCAATCGTCTCGGCGACGCTACGCAGCACACGGTCACCGGCAAGGTGCCCGAAGTTGTCATTGATGCTCTTGAAGTGATCGACATCGATCATCATCAGGCTCACCGTCAATCCCGCACGTGATGCAACCCGGAGCATCGCGGGCCCTTTGGCGTCAAGTTGTCCGCGATTCTGCAACCCCGTCAGAGAGTCCTTACCCACGCGCGCGACCAGCTTCTCGTAGTGGTGCCGGTAGGTCAGCCGGTCGAAAACATCTCCCGTTGTGTGCGCCTCGCTGCGGAGTTCGCCGCGCTCAACAAACGCCAAATAGGCCGATACCATGAGCGTAAAGAAGACCGCTGCGCCCATCTTGGCAATCCAGCCGCCGTAGAACGCCGAAATCGGCACGCCCGTCACGTACTTCAGGCCGGCATAGAAAAGAACCTGGTCGAAGCTCAAAACAATGGCCAAGCTTATAAACATGCGGCCTGGAATGGTGTTCGTCACAACCGCGCCTAAACGCTCGTAGATCAGCACCAGGGCAATGAGGTCGATGAAGAGAAGGCCCGTGCCCCAAACCATGAGCAGGCCGATCTGGTCAATGAACTGGAGGTCTGAATTGTAGCCGGGCAGCCCCGCCGGGTCGCTGTGAAGGCGTAGGAACGACGCCAACGCCACCATAAGGAGGTTGCCGACCAAGAGCCCGTAAACGGGCTGGCGCATGCTCTCCGCATCTTCCTTGATGTAAAGAAGCAGAAAAAAAGCGAGCTTGCCCGTGAACATAACTGTCGAGCCGGGCGAAATCAGGCCGAACGGAAGCTCTATGAAATAGACGGCGGCAAGATAAGTCTCGAGAAAATGTATCGCACCGATGACGCAGAAGAAGACGCCAATACCGATGGTCTTCCTCTTGTAGAATATGTAGGCCAAGCCGACGAAGTAGACGATGGCCTGCCCAAGCAGCAGCAAAAACCCAGACATGTCGTCGCCCCCCAAGATGGCCAGCCGCACTAGCCTCACGCGGTCGCCACTTCTCATAAACGCTCAAGAGAATCAACGCCGGGATAACGCCCCCGACCAAGACCCGCGCTGTCTCGAGCGCGGTGTCGTGTGGTTTTGTGCGATGAGCTTTCTTCACGGCCTGTGCTGGCCACTGGCCGGCCGCGAGGCTGCGTCCTAACGCCAGCCGGGTTTAGCCCACCCCACCCAAGGTGACACGACTTAAGCGCTGACGGATGTCATCTTCCTGACGATGATCCCGATCGCGTCACGCGGGCCAGGGCTCGCCGCGCTCGACGGGCATTGGTTGCGCGCCGGCTGAGCGACGCAAGCTTTATCGATGACAGACCGGCAGGGGCGACACTGAGGCTCACGACGACATTTTGCCGGATTACAGTTTCGGGTATGCCGGCTCAATCCGACCGCCAATGGAAGATGTGCGCGGCGGTCGGCCATCAACGCCACATCCGCGGTCTCAAGGGCAACGTCGGAGCCGCCGCTCCCATGACGCTGCCGACCGTGGCGTTTGCCATTGCCGGCGCGTCGGTCGCGCCGTCACCGACCATTGCGACCTTTGTCTGTGCCCGCAGTTTACGGATCGCTTCCAGCACGGTGCTCGGCGTCGTTATGGCAAGCGCGCACGGGGTTTGCGGCCACGAGGCCTGCCATTGCAGAGCACGGGCTTCAGAAGGCGGCCAGAGAGCTTTAAAAAATCAATTGCTTAATTGGTGGACCTCTCCGGAGAAATGTCGAACCAAGTCTTTGATGAACTTGCCAATTGGGAGGAAATTTTGAAGAGTTCCTCACTGGCGGACCGAACGCGCTCAACACCATAAAATAACTCCGCTAGGTGGCCTCCTTTCTGTCTCGACGCCAAAGCAGGCGGGCGACACCGTCGTCGCCGCCTTCGATCAACGCACCCCAGATTGGATGGGGCAGCGTTGGATCGTCGATCTTGATGCGCAGGTAGGTCTCCTCGGTCCCGTTGCGCTTGCGCCGCCAGGCGACGCCGATCTCGTTGGTGCCGGTCGTGATGCGGAAGTCAGGACCGCTGTCTCCTTCCTTGCGGTCGTTGGCCATGATCAGCACTTTGGCATTGATCATGAGCGTGCGGATCGTCCCAGAGTACCCGTCCTTGACGGCTGAGAAGGTTCCTATGACTGACATCGGGCCTGGGCTCCTTTGCGATATGCGGTTGTCTCGATGGCGGATGGCTCTGATTAGTTGGCAGCGCTGGCGCGGTAGGGTCTAAGGACAATGTCCTTGTGAACGATGACACGGAGCGGCCAGCCAGGGCGCACGGTGATGGTCGGCTGGACGTTGAGATTGCGCTCGATGAGCCGCTGGCCAGCTCGATTCGTGGTCGTCTGCGTTGAGAGCTGCAGGGCGCGGATGAGATCGCTGTCGGATGAGCCGAAGGCGAGCTCGCTTCCGACACCGAGGACGGTGGCCAGCGCCACACCCTTGAGTAGCTTCCAGGTGTGCAGATCGACCTCGTCGGCAAGGCCTGCATAGCCGCCAGTGTCGGTCGCGGGGAGATTGTCGATGACCACCGAGCTGCCATCGGGGAGGATGATGCGCTGCCAGACGACGAGCGCGCGTTCCTGGCCGAAGGCGACGACGTTGTCGTACTTGCCGATCAGTCTCGTCCCTTGGGGGATCAGGAGAAATCGGCCGGAAACAGTATCGTAGATGTTCTCTGTCACCTGAGCAGTGACGAAGCCGGGCAGACCGGAGTTGAGCCCGGTGATGAGGCTTGCGGCGATGACGGTTCCGGCCATCAATTGAAAGGGTGAGGCCGGCGTCTGCAAACCGTGCGGATTGTAGATCTCTTTGTCCGGCCCCGACTTGAGGAACGCGAGCTTGCGCGTCGCCTCGGTCGGATCGGTTCCGGTGTACTCGAGCTCACCCGTTGCGAGCGCTTGTGCCCGCTCCGTGGCGCGTAGCAGGGAGAGCGTGGCGAGGCCCCCATCGGCCGTGGGCGTGCTCGAGCGCGGCGTCGGTTCGGATTGTGCACCGCTCGGCGTCGAGTCCTGGGGCGGCTGTTTGAGCTGCAGACGAAAGAACACCTGCGATTCCCGAGCCTGCCCCGCCATGCGGGCAATGCGTGCCTTTTCCGCGCTCTCAGCATCATCGAGCGGCAGGCCGGTGTCGGGCAAGATGAGCTTGGGCACAGCCGGCGGCGTGCTCTGGGGCGCGGGGTTGGCTGGCCGCACGCCTTCGTACGTGGCCGGTAGCTTGCTGAGCCCGTCGGTGATCGGCTTGTTCTCGACGTTGATGAGCTCCTGCCGCTCGGCGACCTTGAGGCTTGGTGGCTTCAGGGCTACGAGCACGATCCCGGAGAGGAGCATCAGGAACACCGCCGCGCCGCCGATCAGGACCTTGCGATTGATGCGCGTCACCGGCTGCGGACGTGCGCGCAATTCCAGCGTCTCCGGCGCAGCCTTCGTCTCTTCCGGCTCTTGGATCTGGTCGGTCTCGCTCATGAGCGAGTCTCCCGCCAGATCGCGTCCGTGCGGACAATGCGAACCACCCGCTGCGGCTCGGTGCCAAGCCTCAGCTCTGCGGCGGCGAACAGCCTGTCGACGATGTAGGTGGTGCCGCGGACACGGTAGTTGACGAGCGCCGACTTTCCGTCTGGGCCAATGATGAACAGCGGCGGGGCTTCGCTCTTGGATATGCCGGATGGGAACTGGATATAGACCTTGTTGCCATCGTCGAATACCTGTCGCGGTTTCCACGGCGCATCGCCTTCGATGCGATAGCGGAAGCGCAACTCGTCGATGTTGATGCCGCCGTCGGCGATTGCGGCCACGGCGAAGGCGGCTTCCTCGCTCTGCTTGCGCAGGGAGACGAGTTCGGCGGCGGGATAAGTCCACGACACCGAGGCCATGTACGTTGCCTCGGAGGAACGCATCTCGAGATGATAGGTGCGTCGATCCGTGGTGATGACGAGGTTGGTCTCGAGGTCGGCGCCAACCGGCTTCACCAGGATATGGACCTGAGCGTCCTTGCCGTCGCCGCTGCTCGTGTCGCCGACGACCCACCGCACCGTATCTCCAGCCGAGACCGAGACCAGCTTCTCGCCGGCCTCGAGCGCGATGTCCGTTACCTGGTTGACGGCGGCGTAGAGCTGATAGAGCGCGCCTTTGGTATACGGATAGACCTGGATGGCATTGATATAGCCGTCCTTAACCGGCTCAAGGCGCGCTGCCTCGTTGGCTCCGGTCACGCGATCCGCTGGCGGTCGCGTATCCTTCTTCTTGCCGGCGTCCTTTCCGACGGGCTTGAGCTGGCCGGGAAGCGGCAGCGGTGTCGGAACCTCGACGTAGCGCACCGGCAGCTTGGGATCTGGCTCGCGATGGGCGGCCATCGCCGGGCTGTCGAAGATCGGAATCTCGGGGACCTTGATGTTGGTGGCGCAGGCGCCGAGCCCGATCGATGTCATGAGGAGGGCGACGAGGGTGCGGTGGGTACTCATTTGGACTCTCCCGTGGTGACGTCCTGCGACCAGTTGAAGGCGTGCACGTAGATGCCGAGCGGGTTCTTGCGCACAGCATCGACGGTTCTCGGTGGGGTGAGAGCGATGGAGAAGAGGCCGGTGAGGCGCTTGGTGTCCTTGAGTGCGCCGCCCTCGAAAGTGCGCTCGGTCCAGCGTACCTGGAACGAGGAGTCCGAGGCCCGCACGATGCTCGTCACCTCGACGGCAACGGTTTGGCGGCCGATACGGGCAAAGGGGTCGTTGTCGCGGGCGTATTCATTGAGCGTGACCGCCGCCTTGTCGGTGACGAAGTCGTAGGCCTTGAGCCAGTTCTGGCGCACGACCACGGGATCGATCGAGAGTGCGCGAACGTTATCGATGAAGCGCGCCAGGTGATAGGCGATCTGCGCGTCGCTGGGCTTGTAGCTCTCGTCCGCTGGGCCAACGGTGCGGGCGCCGCCGCGCGAATCGACCTCGACGACATAGGGGACGACGCCGCTCGTACGGCCCATCCAGAACAGGATGCCTGCCAACAGCAGCGACATGCCCAGATTGCCGAGCGCCATCAGGCGCCAGTTGTGGGCCTGGACGCGGGCGCTGCCGATCCGCTCGTCCCAGGCTTGGGCGGCCTTCTGATATGGCGTGACCGGCTCCGGTGTCTCGCCGTAGCGCAAGGCCGATCGCTTGAACACCATGGTGGATGTCTCCTTCTAGCTCTTGTTTTTGAGATCGGGGCCGCCACCGCTTGCCGGGCGGTCGCCATCGCGAAGGGCATGAGCCGCCATGAGGCCGGCTTGGGTTATGCGTTGGCGGCGGGCGAGGCTTTGCGCCCAGGCCGGTGGGCTGGAGGCCGCGGCACTGGCCGCGGCTGCGTCTCCGGCGTGACCGGAGCTGTCGGATCCCGATCGTGGTGAGGCATCGCGGATTCCTTGCGCGGCGCCCTGCCGGAAGGCTGTCGTCACCGGCGCCGCGAATGCAGCGGCCATCCTGGATGCCGGTGCGGCCATGGTAGTCCGTGCGACACCGGCCATGCCGCCGGCCTCATAGGCCGCGCCAACGCGTCCCGCGAGTGAGGCTGCGGCTCTGGTCCCGCTACCGGCCGCGCTGCCAGCCAACCGCGCAGTACCCGTTGCAGCCAATCCGCCGGCTACACCAGCGCCGCCGATAGCTGCCGTGGTGGCGACCGCTGCGCCAGCACCGAGTTGAGGCGCACCGGAGATGAGACCGGCCGCAATGGCGGGCACATAGATGGCTAGTCCGAACACGGCGATGGCTGCCAGGATGCACGACGCGGCCTGAGTCAGCGTCACTTCGCCGGTTGGACGGATCACGGTTCCGAACAGCGAGGCGCCGATGCCGACCACGATTGCCAGCACCATGAGCTTGATACCGGAGGAGATGACGTTGCCGAGCACGCGCTCGGCGAGGAATGCCGTCTGACCGAACAAAGCGAACGGCACCAGGACGAAACCGGCGAGCACCGTCAGCTTGAATTCGATGATGGTGATGAAGAGCTGGACTGAGAGCACGAAAAAGGCGAGCAGCACGATCATCCACGCCAGCATGAGGACGGCGATGGTGACGAAGTTCGAGAAGAATGTCGTGAAGCCGATCAGCTCGCCGGCTTTCTCCAGCAGCGGCTTCGAGGCGGTGAAGCCTGTGGAGGCGACAAATCCCGGGCGCATGAGATCGGCGGCCGTAAGTGACGTGCCTGATGCCTTCAGGCCCAACCCAGCAAACGAATGAAAGACGATATCGGCGAGGCCCTGGAAGTTGGACAGGAGCAGCGCAAAGAAGCCAACGTAGAGCACCTTACGGATGAACTGTGCGATAACGTTGTCCTCGCCCATCAGCGCCCAGAAGAGGCCGGCGAGCGTGATGTCGATCGCGATCAGTATGCTCGTTAGGAATGCGACGTCGCCGGCGAGGAGGCCGAATCCGCTGTCGATGTAGCGGCTGAAGGTTTCCGTGAAGCGGTCTATGATCGCTAGGTCGTCCATGTCTGCGCGCCCCGTGCTACCGGCAAGGCTCCGCCAGCGGCACAAACTGCGTTGGCCGTTGGGGACATCAGCTAGAGAAGGTTGGGGCGGGTCAGGTGAGCATCACCGTTCTGGCGCCACCCGATGTCTGGGAGATCGGGCAAGGCCATGATGCTGGAGAGGTTGATGCCGCGTGAATGAGGAAACGCCGCAATACGCGGGAGCGATCGGGAACTCTAGGTGGAATGCAGGAAGATGCTTGTGAGCAAGCAGATTTTGATCTTTCTCTAGCCCCGGAGGAGTGAGTTCTCAGACCGACGAGAAGCCGACATCGCTGGTGTCGACGGCCTGCGCTAAACAGCGCCCTCTCGGAGAAGTCCCCTTCGTGGGGTTGAGCGGACGTCGGCGTACGACGGTCGAGCGTGGGTCCGCTAGGTCGTGTAAGTATTCGCCCGCTGATTCCGTTCAACGAAAGTGAAAAAACCCGTCACCGCCGGTTACTAATGCTCTGCTATCAGATAGGCTGCTGGAGGGGAAGCGACCACTGAGCAATATCAAAAATGCGGATCGTCTATCTAGAAGTTGAGAATTTTAGAGGCATTAAGAAGCTTAGTTGGTCTCCCTCCGCCAAGTTCAATTGTCTCATTGGCCCGGGCGACTCTGCAAAAACAACAATCCTCGATGCCATTGAGCTGGTGCTGACGCCGCGCTCCTATGCGTTCGCAGACGATTCCGATTTCCACAATCTCGACTACAATCAGCCCATAAGGATCGTGGCGACCATCGCAGGATTGCCTCCTGAATTCATTGCCGATGATCGGTATGGCCTCCATCTTCGAGGCTGGAACGCTGACGCTGCCAAGGTCGAAGACGAACCGAGGGCGGGCTTGGAGAGTGCGCTTTCGCTGCAACTAACAGTCGATAAGACCCACGAGGCGCGATGGTCGGTGTTCAACGACAGAATTGCCGCCGACCAGGAAAGCGATCCGCCGTCTCTGAAATACATAGACGCGCAGACACTGGCGACGACGCGGCTTGGCCCCTATGCCGAGCGGCATCTTGGATGGGGCCGCCAATCGGTCCTCAACCGTTTGGGGGACGCAGCGGAAACCCTGGGCGGTCAGATGGCAGACGCAAGTCGCGCCGCCCGCGAGGCTTTCACGAAAGGCAATCCGTCAGTTTTCAAGGACACCGCCGAACGCGCAGAGAAGCTAGGCAAGCTTTTCGCTGTTCCAATTCGCGACAAGTATGGCGCTGCGCTGGATGTGCAGGGCGTCAACATATCGGCTGGCGGCATTTCCTTGCATGACGGCAAGCTGCCGCTGCGCCGTCTTGGCACCGGCTCCTCTCGCCTCATTGTCTCTGCCCTGCAGCACGACGCGAGTGGTTCACACGTCGCGCTGATTGACGAGATTGAACATGGGCTGGAGCCTCATCGTATAGCGAGGCTTCTGAAGTATCTCAAAGCGCCGGCTGATGCCGGCAGCACGTCACCCTCGCAGATTTTCATAACCACGCACTCTCCCGTGGTGATCCGCGAGTTGAATGCTGCCGATATTTTCACGGTTCGTGCCGAAGCGGGGATGGTGCGCGTCACCGCTGCCGACGCGGCGGCAGCCGACCCCAATACTGCGCAAAAGCATCTGCGCGCGGCCCCGGACGCGTTCCTCGCCCGAAAAGTGGTAGTTTGCGAGGGGAGGACCGAGCAGGGGCTCTGTCGCGGGCTCGACGCTTACTGGAGTTTGCATGAGGGAAAAGAGTCGTTCGCTCTGCGCGGCTTGATCGAGATTAACGGAAATGGCAACGCGAGCGCGCTGGTGCTTGCAGACCACCTCGCCAATCTCGGATATGACGTTTTTCTTCTGTTGGACACGGACGAGAGGGCCGACGAACAGAAGCTCACCGAGCTGCGCGGTAAAGGCGTTCGTGTCCATGAGTGGCCAGACAATGTTGCGACCGAGGAGCGGATATTCCTCGATGTGCCCTGGGCAAGTGTACAGGCGCTCGTAAAATTTGCGTGCGAGTGCGTTAATGCCGACAGCGTGATGGCGCAGATCAACAAGGTGGCTAAGGCCGCTGGCGCAGCCGAGCTTTCCAGTCTGGACTTGCCGACCACGCTCGACACCGAAGCCATGAGATCCATCCTAGGCAAAGCGGCAAAGAACAAGGATAGGCCCTGGTTCAAGGACATCACCCGCGGCGAGGAGCTTGCCGCCATATTAGGCCCCGTACTTGCAAAGATTCCTGACAACCCGCTTGCCCTTGGCATGGGCGCTTTCCGCGCGTGGGTCGATGGCTGAAGATGCGGACCGAAAAATCGCCGAGGAGGCAGCGGAATCCGCGCGAGGGAGCATTGTCGCGGCGGCTGGCTGCGGAAAGACGGAGCAGATCGCGCGGGCTACTTCGCTCGGCAATGGCCGAAGACTGATTCTCACTCATACACATGCCGGAGTAGATGTTCTACGGGCCCGGCTGGCGTTTCACAAAGTCCCCCGGTCACGCTACCGTCTTGAAACCATCGCCGGATTTTGCCTGCGCTACGCGGCAGCTTTTCCTGTCACGTCGGGGCTGAAGACCTCCAGTCCCGCCAGCGATGCCGAATGGCGCGATGTCTACAAAGCGGCGTCTCAGTTGATCATAAACCAAGCGGCGGACGAGATACTGAAGGCCTCTTACAGCGGCGTGTTCGTGGACGAGTATCAGGACTGCTCTCTCGCCCAGCATGATGTCGTCAACGCGCTCTCAAGGGTGCTCCCCGTATGCGTGTTCGGCGACCCCTTGCAGGCGATCTTTGACTTTAAGGGTCAACAGCCGGTCGATTGGGACAAGGACGTATTTCCTGTCTTTCCGAAGAAGGGCGAGCTGCTGACACCCTGGCGATGGCACAAGAAGGAGAACCCGAAATTTGCGGAGTGGCTTGCGATGGTCCGCGTAGCGCTCGACGCCGGCGGGCATGTTGATCTCGCTGGCCGCCCCCCATGCGTGAACTGGGAAGCACTCCCGACCGATCAGAACCGCCGCACGATGAAAATCGTCGAGGTCTGCAAGCGCGTGCGCGGCGAAGCGGGGAACGGATCCGTTGTCGTCATTGCGGATGCGTCGAGCATCGGCATTCAGGCGTACATCGCCAAGCAGCTTTCAAAGACCGGCTATTCCAAGATTGAACCGGTGGGCTGCGAAAGCCTCTACGCATCCGTGAAGAAGCTGGAAAAGGCCAAAGACTTTAAGCAACTGCAGGAAACCGTGAGCTTCATCACCGATTGCATGACGGGTGCGGAGGAGACCCCATACCTGGCGGCGGTGAACGCACGGCTGGAGGGACGCCGCGCCGGGGCTGCAAAGTTCGGTGACCTGATCGATCTCGGCGTGGCATTCCTGGCCAACCCCACTTTTCAAAATCGCCTTGCGCTTCTCGACGCATTTCATCAGCGCGAAGAGTGTTACTGTTTCCGGCGCGAGATGTTTCATGCGATGCGGGCGGCGCACCTGCTGTGCATCAGCCGCCCCGGCCTCGCTCTCGCCGATGCCGTTCGCGAAACCCAGACCCGGGCGCGTCATGCGGGGCGTGTGGTTCCCCGGCTTTCCGTAGGCAGTACGCTTCTCGTCAAAGGTCTCGAATTCGATCATGCTGTGGTCGTGCACACCCCCAAGATGACGAGGCGCGATTGGTATGTGGCGCTAACCCGGGCAACGACCGGCCTGACGGTCCTTTCCCCGACGCAAAAATTCGAGCCAGCGGCTTAGGGCATTCTGTCTGTGACAGCTGGCCTATCGGAGAAGATTGCCGGCTCGCAACGTAAGTTATTGACATACTTGTATTTATTTTGGTGCGGGACCGACGTGTATAGCCCGATGTCTACTTGTATTATAAATAGCGTTGTGTGACAGGGGACTAGACCATGAAGTCTTTCCAGAACATGGTCGAGGATACGCTCCTTAAGGACGGGCCGGTCCTGTCGTCGATCCTCGCCAAAAACTTGGAAGCGTCCGGCCTTACGCCGGAAGCGGCACGTCAGCGGATATCGAGGGCGAACGGCAAGGTACGCCGGTTGTCGGGCCTGCCATTTCCGAAGCGCGCCAGCATTCTCTACCACGAGGCCACGTATAACTCCGGCAAGTACTGGAACCAGCTAGTCAAGATTACGATTGGGTCGAGCCCTGCCTATGGCCCCGCGCTCGCTGCAGTAATGGCCCGCGACGGCATCGTACCGGAAGCTCATTTTGCAATCATCAGCGGATCTCCGCAGGCCCAGAAGGGACAACTTGCAAGCGAGACGGTCCTGAGCCGCCTTGTTGCTAACGGCTTTTTCAAGAGGCTTCACATTGAAGGGATCGGCCCATGCATAGCGCTCGATGCTAACGGCCAGATTCAACACGCCAAGAGCACGGAGCTCACGGCCCGTCTTGTGACCGAGAACATGATGCTTCTTGCGGTCAGGGACTGGGCCAGAAATCTCGGCATGGCCAGCTACGATAAAATCACCTTGCGCACCGACGCCAAGCTTCCGAAGTACGGCACTTTTCACTGGGATCTCTGCGGACCATCCTACATCCGTCCCCTCGCGACCCGGGAGAAGGATGGAAAGCCCACGCCCGGATTCTTCCTATGCGATGTCATGGCAGGCAACGCCATAAACGCGAACGGCATCGCGGCCTTCGTAAGGAAGTGCAGCATGCTCTCGGGGCTGAAAAATCTTCCGCCCATGATGCCGATGCTATTGGCGGATGGCTTTACCCGCGAGGCGTTCAACCTTGGGCGCGGGCACGGCATACTCATGACGACGCCGACCAATCTGTTTGGGGCGGAAGTGGCGACCGGCCTGCGAACGCTTCTGCAATCGGTGACAAAGGCCGCGGCAGTGGCTACCGAACAGCCGGAAGTCATTCCCGAGCTTTTCAGCAAGCTAAGTCACATTGAGGGAGCAGCCGCGAATCTTCGCGGCGCTCTTTTTGAAATGATCATGGGTCATGTTGTCTACGCGCGGGAAGCGGACCCAATTGAGATTGGCAAACGCATCAAGGACCCCTTGAGCGGAGCGAGCGCCGAGATTGATGTGTTCCGCGTCAAGGAACGGCAGGGAGTATGGATTTACGAGGGGAAGGGTCACCAGCCTTCTGAAATTGTCGATCTCGTCACGGTGGAGAAGTGGGTCAAAGACCGCGTGGCGCTGATCTACAGGGTGTTGAGCGCAGAGCCACGGTTTCGGGAAAGCGAATTCCATTTCGAGTATTGGACTTGCGGCACGTTCTCCGCCGAGGCGCGCGCTTTTCTAGAGAAAGCGGCAGCGAATACGCATCGCTATACGATCTCTTACAAGGACGGCGCTGCAGTTCGACAGTACGCCTCGCAGATAAGATCAACCTCGATCATGCAGACGCTGGATCAGCATTATTTCAACCATCCAATCTCGCGGTTCGATAAGAAGTATGACGCGACGGAGTCGCTGCTTCGCGTTCAACTCGACACGCCGACACTCATAGCGGACATGCGATCGCGCGGGATCGACGAAAGCCTTTAGTTTTATTGACGTGCCTGGGACGACGGCGCCGCGATGCATCCGCCGACTGACGTCAACTTGCAGGTGAGCAGCGGACCTTTGCCCGCTCAGTCACAATAACACAGATGACACTGAACAGAATGAAGGTCTTGCGCGTTCGTTGGAGGCCCGGTCGAGCCGGGCTTTTATGGCTGTTCGCGCAAGGGTGTAAGGAGCCCGCCGCCCACCAAAGCGAGACCGGTCAAGGAGACTCGTCCGAAGGATCATCCCCAGGATCCCAATCAATGGTCCATTCAACGGGACCACCAGCCCAATCATGCGGGGGAGGAGCTTTGTAGTCATGATTCAATTGGGTGACGAGGAAGTTTACGCGCACGGAAAGCACACCTATCTCCGCGACGAGCCGCTTCTGAACCTCGGCCGTAAAGTCCTCCAGCTCGACGGGCTGTGGTGCATTCTTTATTAGACGGGAACGAACTGGAGGAAGCCCTGCCTCTGTGAATTCCATAATGTACTGAGAGTGGAGCAATTCGTTTCGGCGAATTCTTTCTCTATCGACCGCGCTCATTAGCGCTTGGAATGATTGTACCCATCCGGGGCGCGCGTGAACGCGATCAAAATCCGGAGAGGTCAAAACAATTTTCGTAACCTCCTTGATCCGATCATCGAAGTTCATCTTCGCGATTTTTTGCTGACGCTTAGTCCGATTTTCATGGCCGTAAGCGAGCAACAGAATCTGATCGAGCTTGGCCTCGATGTACTGGAAGATAAAGACATAGCGGCCGATGGCCGCAAACATCGCTTCGGTGTCGTCTTCCGTCCACAACGGTGTTGGTGAATTAGTGTTCATGAATCGGCTTGCTGGCTGGCAAGGAAGCTTCAGCAAACGCTATCAGGATCTGGAATGTACGCAACGGCGTGAGATCGCCTCCGTCGCGGATCTTTTTTTGGGATGGCTTCCGACCCTTGGCCGAACACATCCTTCGTGCTCTCGCGAGCGACAGGGAAGGATTGAAACTCAATGATCCGCAGGACCCTCTCGAGCAATTCAAGAAGCAGGGTCAGTTCGGAAGTGCGTACGGCGCGTCCTGTAACCAAGGCGGGGCCCGAGCAGTTGCCAATCCTGGCAGCGTCCAGGCATCACCCCAGACTCAACGCCCGCTTGAAATCGAACGGTAATCGTCGGGCGCCTAGACGCCTCCACGTGCGCTGTTGATAACCGCATGGGCTGACGGTGATAGTGCTTTGCCGCAAAGCGGCGCTGGGCATACTGCCGGACTGGCTCGCGAGAGAGGGCTTCTGAATGCCGCCTGAAACCACAGTCATCCGATGCCTAGACAGCGTAAGGGCTCAAGCTGAGAATGCCGTCAGCGCCCAGGCGGAGCGCGCCTTCGATAGCGTTTATAAGGGTATGGCGCGCGCAATTCGGCAGGCAGCGGTGTACACGACGCCTCGCCAGCTCGATTACATCTATAGTTTCGCCACTCATGAGAAACGCAAGGCGTTCGGGCAGAAGCTTCGATCAGGCTCGCATGCCCTGTTCCTAGGTGATGGCAAGCCCGAACCCTACCAGCTTTTCGTCGTTCCCGGCGAAGACGGGGAAACGTGGGTCTTCCTCGCCAGCAAGGAGGGAGACAATGGTAGTCTAGTAGTATTTCAAGCCATGTCAGGCGGCAGTCCGCGCCCCACGAATCCCGTGATCAAATTTAGCTTTAGCCGCGAAGGCGTGACAGCCGAGAATAGCGCGCTTTGCCAAGCACCGTCCCTCCCTCGCGACTCTATCGCGGAGCTTGGTGGGTTCTATTGGAGCGTCCCTGTGTACTTCAACGAGATGCTAAGCACGCCGACTTATGGCGATGGCGTCAAGCACGTGACGATTCTCGATCCGAGGTTGTTTGTCCCGTAGGTAGGGTTCAGGACCACTGCACCGCAACTTCAAAAAACGATCGGTCGCTAGGGCCATCGCATAATCGTCGCACTTTAGCATGTTTCCGGCTGCTGAAGCGCTTACTCCTGCGGTCGAAGACCCTTCTCCCGCTGGTCAAATGACCGCTTCCTCGGCTTTGCATCGATATCAAGCTGGTTCCATAACGGCGCTGGCTATCCAATTTTATGGATGCTTATTGGCTCGACATATATCCCGTTCCGGCCCCGACAAACGACTTAAACCGCTGCCGCCCTTCATCCTCGGTTGCCAACTCTCGCGCGCGAGCAATGGTCTCTGACCGCGCCTGCGCTGCAACCAGGCTTTGGAGTGCGAGAGACTGCTTGACACCAAGCCCTGTGAGCTCGTTGCCGGCTTGCGTGGCTTCCAATGCTCCGGCCGCGTCGCGTGAACGGCTCAAGGCGTCGCCGAGCAGGTGCGCGTCATTCTCGATCCCGTCGGCAATTTCGCCCTGAAGGAAAGCTGAGCGCTGGAAGGCCGCGTAGCTCTCTTCCCATCGCGAGCGCGCATTGCGCAGGGATTCGTCGTAGGTCAGCGCGGCCGATGCCTCCTTCGGAAACATTTGCTGGTAGTTGTTCTGCGTTTCCTGTAGCCGCATCGCAATGCCTTCGCCGGCGCGAAGCTGGGTCTGGATGTCCGTCAATGATCGCTGAAGGTCGGGCGACAGCGTACCCTGAAGGCGCATGAGGTTCTGATCCATGCGCAGGATCATTTGGGCTTCGTTCTGAAGCGTGCGGATCTGATTGTTGATTTGCTCGAGCGCGCGCGCTGCCGACAGCAAGTTCTGGCTGTAGTTGCTTGGATCGAAGACGGTGTATTGCGCGATCGAAGATGTCGCAGAGCTTGCGATCAGGCCGACCGCGATTGGAATCCTGGTAAGAATCTTGCGTATTGGCTTCATCGGTTGTTCCTCTTTGATTTGCTGGGCACGGCCCGGAATGGAGAGAGGCGTTGAGGCATCGGCGGACCTCCTGGCAGTCCCGGGAGCGGCGTCTGATCCACCGCCACTGCCGGCACATCTGGCCGCAGGGCCTCCGTGACGTGCTCGCCGACACCGGCACTGAGTATTTCTACCGACCGTCTCTCGGATGGCGCTGTATTCCGTGTGGTGAGCGATGCCGGGAGAGGTGGTGGCGTAGTTGGCGGCCGCCACTGCTGGATCAGGTCGCCTGCCCAAGCGAGACCTTTCGCGGTCAGGAAACGTGCAGTGAACCCGCTGGCAGACTCCTCTTGCAGGCAGTGGTCGATCAGTTTCTGGTCATCGGGCGAGGAGGCGCCGCAGAGCGCCAGCGCTACCGGCCCGAGGCCGAGCTCGAACAGGCGATTGCCGCGCGCGGTTTGAGCATAATAGTCGCGCTTCGGCGCGGCGACTGAGAGAATCTCGATCTGGCGCTCGTTGAGGCCGAAACGCTCGTACACCGCTCGCGCCTGCGGCTCGCGGGCGCGGTCGTTGGGTAGAAAGATGCGCGTCGGGCAGCTTTCGATCAGCGCCGGCGCAATCGTCGAGCGCTCGACGTCGGCCAATGATTGCGTGGCGAACACAACGGAGACGTTCTTCTTGCGCAATGTCTTCAGCCATTCGCGGATGCGAGCCGCGAACAGCGCATCGTCGAGGAAGGTCCAGGCCTCGTCGAGGACCAGCAGCGTCGGCCGGCCATCGAAGCGTTCCTCCAGACGATGAAACAGGTAAGTCAGGACCGGCGGAATCAGCGCCTTGTGTCCCATTAGTGCCTCGAGCTCGATATGCAGAACGTCGGCCGCGGCGATCTGTTCTGAGGCGCCATCAAGGAGCCGGCCGTAGGCGCCTTCCAGCGCGTAGGGTGACAAGGCAGCAACCAAGGGCGCGGATTGGATCAGCACGGCGAGGCCAGTCAGCGTGCGCTCGGCCTTCGGCGCCGAGGCGAGACTCTGCAGCGCTGTCCACACGGCATCCTTCACGTCCGGCGTCACGCGCACACCTTCGGCGGATAGCAGGGCCGTCACCCATTGTAGGGCGAAGGCGATTTCGCCGGGCTCGTCAATGCGGGAGAGCGGCTGCAAGGAGAGCGATCCCTCAAGGCCGAGCTCGACGCTGGCTCCATTCATGGCCAGCGTGGCAGCCCGTGCGGAGCGGCCGCGGTCGAACATGATGACCTGCGCCCCGATGAAGCGGCGGAACTGCAGGGCAAGCAAAGACAGCAGCACGGATTTGCCCGATCCGGTGGGGCCGACCACGAGCGTGTGGCCGACATCGTCGATATGGAGATCCAGCCGGAACGGTGTGCTGCCGCGCGTTTCCGTCACCATCAATGCTGGTGCGTTGAGGTGCCTGTTCATGGTTGGTCCGGCCCAGACAGCCGAGACCGGCATCATGTGCGCGAGGTTGATCGTATGTACGATCGGCTGGCGGATGTTGGCGTAGGGATTCCCGGGAAGGGAGCCGAGCCAGGCTTCGACGGCATTCAACGTCTCGCGGATGGTGGCGAAGCCGCGGGTGTTGATGATGCGCTCGACGGCGAGCAGCTTCTCGTTGGCGAGCTGCAGGTCTGCGTCGGCGATGACGATTGCCGTGGTGAGATAGCCGAATGCCACGTCGTCGGCGCCGAGCTCCTGCAGGGCCTCATCGGCATCCATGGCCTTGTTGTCGGCGTCCGTGTCGACGAGGGCCGACTCGCGGTTGAACATGACCTCGCGGAGCACGGCGGCGACGGATTTGCGCTTGGCAAACCACTGACGCCTGAGCCGAGACAAGTTGCGTGCGGCTTCGGTCTTATCGATCCCGATCCAGCGCGTGGTCCAGCGGTAGGAGAAGCCGAGGTCGTTCAGTGCGTCGAGCAGTCCCGGCACGGTCGCGTTCGGGAAGCCGAGCACGCTCAGGATCCTCAGGTGCTGACTGCCGAGTTTCGGGTCGACACCGCCGAGAAACTGCCGATCACAGAGGATGGCGTCGAGGTGGGCCGGGATGTCCGGAACGGCCACAGGATGGCGCGTGTCGGAGATGGTGCCGTGCAGGTAGGTCAGCGTCCCCATGTCGTCGAGCGCTTCGGCCTCGGGAAGAATAGAAGCAAGCATCTGGAGCGCACGGTCGGTTTCGGTAATGAACCAGGCGAGCTGCGCGCGGGGCGTGGTCTCGATGTTCGCCTCGGCGCTGCGCTCGTACAGGAGCCGTTCGGCCTGCGATTCGCGTTCCGGCGGCGGCAGGTAGAGGAATGTGAGGTAGTAGCGGCTCTCGAAATGCGTGCCGTCGGCACTGAAGGCGGCATGACGCTCCTGGTCGACGAGCCAGGATGCGGCGTCCTCAAAGCGCGCCCCTGGATACTGGTTGGCGGGAATTCGTTCGGCCTCGAAGAAGAGTGCCCATCCGGAGCCAAACCGCTTCAGGATGTTGTTGAGGCGCGCAGTGACCGAGACGAGCTCGGCCTGTGTGGCGCTGTCGAGATCGGGGCCGCGGTAGCGGATGGTGCGCTGGAACGATCCGTCCTTGTTCAGCACGACGCCGGGAGCGACCAGACACGCCCACGGGAGGTAGTCCGCCAGGCTGGTTGTCTGCTTGCGGTACTCGGCGAGGTTCAGCATGAGAGGGCTCCCTTGTGGCGGGCGTGACGGGACAGGACAGTCAGGAAGGCCGGGTCCTTGCGGGTGATCCAGACTGCAGCGGCGTGGCCGGCCAGCCAGATCAGAAGCCCCGCGATCCAGAGCCGGAGCCCGAGTCCGATGGCCGCGGCCATGGTGCCGTTGAGGATCGCGAAGCTGCGCGGGGCGCCGGCGAGCAGGATCGGCTCGGTCAGGGAGCGATGCAGGACGACCTCGTAGCCAGGTACGAGACTCGATGGGTGACGCATGAGGCGGGTTCCTTGATCAGTGGATGAGGGCGCCGCCGGCAAAGGAGAAGAACGATAGGAAGAACGAGGTGGCGGCGAAGGCGATGGAGAGGCCGAATACGATTTGGATCAGCCTGCGCATTCCGCCGCCCATGTCGCCGAAAGCGAGGCTCAAGCCGGTGACGATGATGATGACGACGGCGATGACCTTGGCGACCGGGCCTTCGATCGACTCCAGGATGCGCTGAAGCGGGGCTTCCCAGGGCATGCCGGAGCCGGCGGCGTATGCGGCGGTGCCGAGCACAGCAACGTGGCTGACCTGGGCGGCCAACGCCATAAGGAACCGGGTTTTGGATCGGATCATGTGCGCCTCTCGTCAGATGGTGTGCAGGGTGGGTCGGCCGATCGGTGTCAGTTGGTAGTTGCCGTCGTCATCGAGGCCGGTGAGCTCGAGCAGCGTCTCGATGCGGCGCGCGTTGCCGCGGCCGGCGATGAACACGATGATGTCGATGGCCTGGACGATGAGATCACGAGGGACCGTGACTACGGTCTCCTGGATCAACTGCTCGAGGCGGTAGAGGCCGGCCTCGGCCGAGTTGGCATGGAGTGTTGTGATGCCGCCGGGGTGCCCGGTGTTCCAGGCCTTGAGCATGTCGAGCGCCTCGGGGCCACGTACCTCGCCGACGACGATGCGGTCCGGCCGGAGACGCAGCGTCGAGCGGACGAGGTCGGCGAGCGACGCCACGCCCGGTTTGGTTCGCAGCGCAACGCAGTCGGTCGCGGCGCACCTGAGCTCGCGCGTGTCCTCGAGGATGAGGATGCGCTCGTTGCAGTCGGCCACTTCCGCCAGAAGCGCATTGACCAGCGTCGTCTTGCCGGACGACGTGCCGCCGACAACAAGGATGTTCTTGCGGTCGCGGATTGCTGCCTGCAAGGCATCGGCCTGCAATGGGGAGATGATGCGGGTGGCCACGTAGTCCGGTAGGCGGTAGAGGACGTCAGCGGGTTTGCGCACGGCGAAGCACGGTGCCGTGGCGACGGGTGGCATAATGCCCTCGAAGCGCTCTCCGGTCTCTGGCAGCTCGGCAGAGACGATCGGTGCGTGCGCGTGGACCTCGCGGCGGACGTGAGCGGCAACAAGGCGGATGATGCGTTCGACTTCGGTGCTGCCGAGCCGCTCGCCGGTGTCCTGGCGGCCAACGCTCGCGCGCTCGATCCAGAGCTTGCCGTCGGGATTGACCATGACCTCGATCACGGTCGGATCGGCCAGCGCCGCAGCTATGGTTGCGCCGAAGGCGGTGCGCAGCATCTGGCGGCGCCGGCCTTGGGCTTCTTCGGCGGCCGGTAGGGACAGGAGGTCAGCCATGATCGTTCTCCTCGAGGGGATGCGCGCTGGATGCGTGGCCGTTGCGATCCGTGGGATGACTAGTCGTCGATGTGTCGTCCGGCGGCTTCGCGAACAGATCGGTCTGCGCCACGGGAATGGTCGCGATGACTTCCGCAACGAGACGTTCGTTCTCGGCAACGCGGCGGCCGACCTCGGTGAGGAGCACCTGGTAACGCTCCCTCCCGAGTAGGCGCGCGGGCTCCTGCTCGTCCTGCGGTAGCGGCGGCGTCACGGTCAGGAAGTAGCGAACGAAGATCGCCAGCGTTTCGGTGGCAACGGCCATCTCGCGCCGGAGTCCGGCGACGACGCGGTTGAGCTCGTTGAGCCGGCGGGCAAGCCCCTCCTCGAGGCCGGCATGCTGTTGCGGCTCCAAGGCTGCTCGCAGCGCTTCCTCGACCAGGGCGGATTTGGCGCCATTGCGCTGCTGCGCGATCAGGTCGAACCGCCGGGCGAGCGGGCGCGAGATATAAAGAGTGTAGCGCTTCTTGCTCATGTCAGAGACGCAGCCCCGGGAACTGGATGATTTCGTTCTGATTGTCATCCGCCGGCGCTGTTCCGATTTGGGGTGTCGCCTCCGTCAACTGGGCCGCAAAGAGAGGCAGGTCGCCGACGGGACGCTCGGCTTTGATGGTCTTGCGCCGTGCGATCTCTCGCGTGCGGGGAGGTGGATCCGCATCGCCCCCGCTCGAGGTCACGAGGTCTGCCCAAGCCTTGTCGAGACGGGGATCGGGACTGCGGATGCTATCCGTCCAGGCGTGCGGTCGCATCGGACCGTCGCCCTTCTCTCTGCCGGCCACCTCCGGCGCCGGCAAACACCGATCCAGGAAATTGCGATCGTCGTAGTAGCGGAGCTTTCTTGCGCGGATCGGCGGCACGCCGGAGACGAAGACCAGCGCGTCGTCCTGTGGGAGCTGCAGCACTTCGCCCGGCGTCAACAGCGGACGTGGCGTTTCCTGCTCTGAGACGGACGTATGCGACAGCCAGGCCGCCAAGCGCTTTCCGGAGAAGTTGGTTTGTGCGCGTTGCTCGGTTGCAGTGCCGAGCGCATCGGACAGGCGCCGGGCGGTGCGTTCGTCGTTGGGCGCGAAGGCGATCCGCACATGGCAGTTGTCCAGGATTGCGTGATTGGGGCCGTAGGCCTTGTCGATCTGGTGGAGCGACTGCGCAACGAGGAAGGCACGCACGCCGTAGCCCGCCAGAAACGCGAGCGAGGACTCGAAGAAGTCGAGGCGGCCGAGTGCCGGGAATTCGTCGAGCATCAGTAGGAGCCGGCGGCTCGGCGCCTTGTTGGGGTCGGGCAATGTCTCGGTCAGGCGGCGGGCGATCTGGTTTAGGATCAACCGCACGAGCGGCTTGGTCCTGGAGATGTCCGACGGTGGCACGACCAGATAGAGGGAGATGGGTCGTTCCGGCTCCAACAGGTCGGCGATACGCCAGTCCGAGCTGGCGGTGTTGGCGGCAATGAGCGGATCCCGGTAGAGCGCCAGATAGCTCATGGCGGTCGAAACGACGCCGGAGCGCTCGTTCTCGGACTTGTCGAGGAGTTCGCGCGCGATCGAGGCGACGACGGGATGCGCCATCGGTTCCACCTCGGTGCCGAGGTGGTTGGTCGTGAGCATGATCTTGAGGGTGCGCAAGATGGAGCGCGCGGGGTCGGCCAGGAAGGTTGCGACGCGCTCCAGGGTCTTTGCCTCTTCCGCGTAGAGCACATGCAAGATGGCGCCGGTCAGCAGCGCGTGGGCTGTCTTCTCCCAATGGTCGCGCCGTTCTCGGGCGCCTTCGGGATCGACCAGGATGTCGGCGATGTTCTGGACGTCGCGTACCTCGTGCGTGCCTTTGCGCACCTCCAGCAACGGGTTGAAGCGGGCTGACTCCGGATCGGTGGGGTCGAAGCGCAGGCAGTGCGAAAAGCGTGATCGCCAGCCTGCTGTGAGGGCCCAGTTCTCACCTTTGATGTCGTGGATGACGGCGGATCCGGTCCAGCTCAGGAGTGTCGGCAGCACGAGACCAACGCCTTTGCCCGAGCGCGTCGGGGCGACCGCAAGGACGTGCTCCGGGCCGTCATGGCGCAGGTATCGCTCGTCGTAGAGGCCGAGAACGATGCCGCTGTCGCCGAGCAGATCCGCGCGCATCACATCGGAAACGTCCGCCCAGCGGGCAGAACCATAGGTCGTCGACGGTGTCCTATGGCTCGCCCGCCAGGCGGCTCCCCCGAACGCGAGCGCGCCGCTCAGCAGCCCCCCGGCTGCAGCAAGGGCGCCCGCGCGCGCGAACACGTGCGGCGCTTGGCCGTCGAACGCGAGCCACCAGGAGAAGAGCTGCCACGGGGCATAGATCCTGGTGTTCGCGAACTCGAGCCAGGCGGCTCCGAGTGCGGGTTGATAGAGGAAAATCGCGGCCGTCCACTGGGTCGCGATCCACATCGTGGCGAGGGACACGCCCAACGCCATCGATATTTGAAGGGGATGAAATCTGGTCGACATGACGGCCTCGCCTCGCTGTGCGCTAATGCGCTCGTTCAGGCTCAGCGTGTCGTTGGCGCGATGTCAGGTCGATGCGGAAACGGCGCAAAACGCGGGAAGCAGAAGGCGTGTGCGGGAAGTGGAGGGAAGCGCGACTAATGTAGGTCGCGCGCTTGTATGACCGCCAGGGCGCTGGGTGAGTTCCGCTTCAGGTTCAAGAACGATCATCAACAAGCGTAAGGGGAGGTCACCTTAGGGCCAATAGCGGTCATTCGCAGCAAAAACTTTCGCGCCTCAACGAGTTCGTAGACCACGTCCGCATTCGGGTGAGGAGCGGGCATCAATCTCTTTCGGCGAGCCGAAGCCAATGACCCGGAGCGGTCTTTCTCGACGGAGCAACAAATGTCCGTTTGAGCTTGTCAAGCGATCAGTCTCCTAGAGGCGGAAGCGTCACAGACATATCTCCCGGCGTGTTGTCGCTGGAGTCGCTATACCACCATTGCCAAGTTCGGCTGGCGTTGCTATTATTCGCACATGAATACGAATATCGGAATGCGCGCTTCGTGCGCGAAGTCGGATGACGCTCTCTGCGAAGTGCCGTGCTTCAATGGGAAGCTGGTCCAGAAGCTAAAGGCGAAAATGCCTGCTGAGGAACCGCTTGATGAGGCCCAGAGGCTCTTCGCTGCTCTCAGTGATCGAACGCGCATCAAGCTCCTACTCGCCTTAGGCCCAGACCGAGAACTCTGCGTTTGCGACTTGGCTCATGTGGCTGGGACCACATTCTCAACCGCCTCCCATCATCTTCGAAAACTTCGTGATCTTCGCCTTCTGACCCATCGAACCGATGGCCGAATGTCATTCTATGCGCTGCGCGATCCGCGCTTGGCACAGCTCGTGGCTCTCGCGCTTGGCCACAGAAAAGCGTGAAGCCGGGAAGACTAGTCATCACCACCGATCACCCGGGGCCTGCATGAGGTTGGGAAGAAGCTTGTTTGCGCATGTACTGGCTGCTTGTGTCCTGTTCGGCTGCGAAGCGGCGACGGCCGCAGACCTCGCGAACTGCTGCGCGGACATTGAGGCGCGCATTGCGGAGCTGGAGACCGCCGGCAAAGGCAGCCGCAAGGTCGATCTGACGGTCTATGGTCAGGTCAACCAGGCGATCATGGCCTGGGATGACGGCTACGAGCGCAATGCCTACCTCGTCACCAACGATGCCTCGCGCACGCGGTTCGGCTTCCGCGGACAATCGAAGCTGAACAGCCACCTATCGGCCAGCTTCCAGATCGAGGTCGGCGTGCGCTCCCTCAACTCCAAGCGCAGCGACCAGCTCACCACCCGCTCCGGGCTTGATCTTCGCCGCGCGTGGTGGGGTGTGACGAGCAAAACTCTGGGTACGGTCCAGGTCGGTCGCGCCATCACTGCCCTTGAAGAAATCACGGAAGCCAATCTCGCCGGGACGAACCGGGCCGGGAAGTACTCGGACGTGGAGGACAGTGGCCTTGGCCTGCTGCTGCGTCCGAAGTCCACCCCAACGCTCAGCCGGGTGGCGTGGCGGCGCCTGCTCAAGCATACGGGCAACCAGCCCGGCGAAGGCGATGTCCAGTCCGGTATTCGGTATGTTACGCCGACGGTCGCCGGCTTTTTCATGAGCATCGCTTGGGGCGCCGACGACTTATGGGATGCAAGCCTCGAATACGAAGGCCAAGTGTCCGACTTCAAGGTGGCGGCAAGAGCCGGCTATGGAGCCTCCACAGATGGCAGAGAGGGTGCAAGCTTCGAGTGCGTGGCCACGAATCTGGCGTCAGCTCCGAACGAAGCCGACTGCGCGACGCTCGGCGGATCGCTCAGCATCCTGCATGAGCCAACCGGCCTCTATGCCAAAATGGCGGGGGGATGGTTCAAGGACCACAATGTGAAGTACGCGCCGTTCTTTGCGAACATGAGTCCTGACGCAACGAGCACATTCTGGGCCTTCGAAACCGGTATCCAAAAGGACTGGCTTGACCTCGGCGCGACGACGATCTTCGGCCAGCTCTACCAGGTGGACGGCGGCGCCAATGCCCGTCTGACGGTCGAAGCGGACGATGCGATAAATCCGATCGGTGCTGACGCCGGCCTCTATGCGAGCAAGGTGGAGATGTGGGGCGTTGGCTTCACGCAGGATATTTCGAACGCGGCTATGAAGCTCTATGTCCTCTATCGCCACTATGATGCGAGCGTCACGCTCGCAGGGGCAGGTCAAGTCAAGGCATCAGAGCCGCTTGAGAACTTGGATATCGTCATGGCAGGCGCCCTCATCAGGTTCTGATTGAGAGCATCGCAGCGATAGGCACACGCGGCCATGTCGGCATGGAGATCATTTTCAGTCATCAATCGTCTTCCTGGTCGATGACAGGTCCTGGGACGAACCTGCCAATTGGCCAAGGTTCGCTACGGGCCAAAAGCAGATCTCAACGATGCTGCCAGACCTTCACAGCCGACAGGACGAGAATGGCCGCAAGGATAGGAAGCAGCACCGCGCCCGACACGACCCCGAGTAGCAGGCCACCGATGAAGGTGCCAACCAGAGAGCCTGCCGCCATAACAAGCAGGAAACTCTTGTTTTTGCCGATCACCGCGAAGCTGCCATCTTGGCTGTAACGCGTGAAGCCCACCAGCATGGTCGGAAGGCTGACGGCAAGCGACAGACTACCCGCTAACTTGATGTCCGCACCGAACAGCAGCACCAGCGTTGGGATCAAAAGCTCGCCGCCTGCAACTCCGAGCAGGGACGCCACCACGCCAATCGCAAAGCCCGCCACCACTCCTGCGACAGCCAGCGGTATGCCGGAAAGGGAAGGACCTGATGGGGCGGCCGCGTCATGCGTAAACAGCAGGACCGCCGCTATCACAACCAATAACACCGCGATGATCTGATACAGCAGCTCCTGCTTCATCTTCACCGCCCAGCTCGCGCCGCACCAAGCACCCAGCAGGCTTCCGCAGAGTAGGTTCACGATGATCGGCCAGTTGGCGGCAATCGCCGAGAATGGCACGGTCGCAGCGCGGAACGGCAACGCCGACGCCACCACCACCAAGCTCATTGTCTTGTTTAGGATCACCGCTTCAAGCGCTGCAAAACGGAACAAGCTGATTAGCAAGGGCAGCCGGAACTCGGCGCCGCCGAGGCCGATCAAGCCGCCAAGGGTACCGATGAGTGCGCCAGCGCTGAAGGCCGATGCAGGTTGCTTGGCGCCTATGCCAGTTTCAGACCTTTGATCCATCGGGTCCCGCTCAATATGGGCCGCTGCGGTTATATCTTTTGGGATATATCACTGTCGATGGTTGATTGGTCTCATCAGCCCGATGTCCGCTTAGGGTCAAACTGCGAAGACGATCTACTTCTGAGTGATGTCCACTTTAAAGCGGAAACCGAACATCTGCTTACGGTCACTGGGAACGTTTCTGATGGGACGCGAGGTTGGGGGTGGGACGGCTGAATGAGTTGGGGGTCTTTAGCTGCGTCTGGGAAGGCCTCGTCCTCGATCCAAGCTCCACGTCACGCGGTTGGGACCGATCATGCCAGAAACAGCGCGCCCCCTGAGCGGCTCGAGCGCCGGGCGCCACGGTGCCAGCGTGAAGGTGTCCTGACGGTGGATCACGGCGAGCTTGCCGGTGGGCGTGGCAATCGCGTGATCGTACACGCCGGTGATGCGCACTCCAGGCTCTGTCGGCACATAGGCGGCGTTTAGCTCGCGCGAGACTTGCTGGACGATGCGATCGGTCTCGGCGTTGCGGAGGATCCGCATCATGTCGGGATTTGGTGTCAGACCACCACCGGGCGCGATCGTTGCGACGCGGCGCTCGACCAGCCAATCTCTTCTCGCGGCCAGTGCGGTTCGCATTTGGCTGGCGAAGCCGGGCGTTCCCGGCTCGGGTTGCCATCGTGAGAGGATGGCTTCGTCAAGCCAGGTCGGACCGTCGTAGGTCGCCTGCTTCTCGAGCGCGACGGGCGAGAGCACTTGTAGCTTGGGCACCGGCGACGGCTTACCGTCGAGGCTGTCTCCGGCCAGCGTCACGATTGTCCCGCGCATAGGCGCGTCGGTGGGCTTGAGGCGGCCGAGCTCGGCGTAATGCGCGCGTCCGTCCATGGCGTCGATCACGACCCATGTGTGATCGGAGATCTCGTCGACGAGACCGACGCCCACGACTTTGCCGACCAGCGGGGTCTTCCGGGGACCGCGCTCGAATAGGGCCATGGCGGCCGCGCCACGTTCGATCCCGGCTTCCTGCAGGGCGCGCTGCATCATCTTGAACTTGTCGGCACGTTGTCCGAGCTGGCGAAGTTTGCCCTCCATCTGGCTATCGAGTGCCCAGACGCCCTGTTGCCGTTCGTCGGCGAGGCCGAGCCGCTCCAGGGTCTTGAGCCGGCCGACCCGGAGCGTGTGCTGTGTGGGATCGAGCTCCTCGGCGGCTGTGACGACCAGAATGTTGTCCTTGGAGCGGCCGATGAGCGCGCGATCGAGGCGCGTCAGTCGTTCCTGGCCGACCTCGTTGAAGAGCTTCTGCATACGCTCGAGCTGGGTTTCCGGTCCGAGCTCCAGGGTCACGAGGGATTGGGCGCGGGCCCGGACACCATGGGCGATGTAGTCGCGCGCCATCACCAGGTCCTTGCCCTGATCATCCTTGCCGCGGAGGACGACGTGAGTATGCGGGTGTCCAGTGTTGAAATGATCGACCGCCACCCAGTCGAGCTTCGTGTCGAGGTCGCGCTCCATCTGGGTGAGGAGGTCACGGATGAACGGTTTGAGGTCGCTGAGCTGTGCGCTTTCGTCGGCGGAGACAATGAAACGAAATTGGTGCGGGTCGTCGGCCGAGCGGGCGAGGAAAGCACTACCATCGACGTCATCCCCATTGGCGTCATAGAGCCGTCCAGGGGCTCCCTCTCGGGTGACGCCATCGCGCACGATGTATTTCATGTGCGCCTGTGCGGCGCCGAGGTCGCCGTTCAGGATCCGCGTGTAGCGCGCTTTGACGATGACGCGTCGGCTCCCGGGTGCAATGAGCCCCGCCGCAGCCCGCACGCCTGTCCCCATGCCGCGCGTCAGGCTGCCGGGTGCGATGTGTCCGCGCTGCAGCACCGCCCTTGTGCCCGTCTTGCCAGCCTGGCGGAACACGAGCGCGGCATGCCGCTGTGAACGGCTGCTGCGACTATCGCGAATGCGACCGAGCTTGGGATCGAAGTCGTCTTGCGCCATGTCGAACCTCGCAAGTTGCGGTGGTGGCAAGACGAGATGGCGTGGCGATCGCCGCGTTCAAGATGGCGTCAAGTTGTGTGCTGATTGCGCAAAGGAATATCGAACACTGACGGTATGGTCGCTTTGTTGACGTCGTCCGTAAGTCGACCCTTGCACGATCTGACGGGCAGATGACGTCAGTCCTTTATCTTGATGTCCGGAAATGCTCTCTCAGACTTCCCGCAACTTCCTTTGTCGCGCTCGCTGGTCCGTTCAGCAGTTTGGGTGGTCGAGGCACACGCAGCCGGATCATTTCCGGCGAGAGTTGCGCACGGCCAGGCGTTGCCAAAAGCGATCCGTCAGACCGACAAGGAGCAGCGCTGCGGTGTCGGGACAGCCACACAGGACCGTTGCAACCGTTCGACAGGGCGCTCACGCTGCTCTCAGCGAACCCGATCGCGGGAGCGTTACGCAACCGAGCCGGCTACGGTCTGCAGCCGCCGCGGCTACAGCGTGCGCCGTATCGGAGAGCCGAAAAGGAGTGGCCGGACGTGCCGCGCGTTGCGCGTTCGGGCTGACGTCAACCGCCCCCAGATCGGTGGACGATGGTCTGACGCTATGCACCGACGCTGCTCCAGGCGGCGTCAGCGCCGTGGTGGGGCGGGTGGGTGGGGGAGGCTGGCGGACGAACGTCGCCACAGAAAGAGCCTCCGCGCCGCGGTGAGCGGCGCGGAGGCGAAACCCGGTTAGTCCTGCGGGGTCCAGATCAGCGCGTAGGTGTTCGGATCGGCCTGACCGGCAGCTCGGCCGAGGTTGGCGTAGAGCGTCTTGCCGAACTCGGGAGCGGAGATGGAGAGCGAGATGTACTCCTTGCCCGAGGTCTGTCCGATCCGCTGCCAGCCGGCGCCGATCTCGATGCCCTGGGCCAAGACGCGGAAGTCCGGCTGGGTCTCGGTCTGCTTGTCGCCGACGGGAAGGATGGCAATCGATGCCCGGAGGGAGAGGGTGCGGAGCTCGCCTTCGTAGCGTCCGTCCTCGCGCTTCGTGACGTAACCGATGGTAGCCATGATGCTGATCCTCACGTTGTTCCGACGGAGGCCTATTCCCCCGCCAGCGCGTGCAGATCGTGGCGGGCTGGAGCCTGAGGCACCCGCAGGGCCGGAACGCAGTGGAGGACCCGCGCGCAGCGCGGGTTGCCGCTAAGGCGATGCCTGCCACATCGTCGCACAAAGCTTGGCGGGGAAAGGGCCTCCCGGCCACGGCGAGAGGATGGTGGCTTGGCGCTCGGTTCGCGACTAACGAGGCCTCAGCGGAGGTAGGCCGCAGCACACTCGACTCAGCCGACAGCGATGCGGAGCTGAGCCGCCGATCGGGACACCTTTCCGCGTCATGGTCTTAGTGGCTGAGGCGCCGACGGAGAAGAACGGGCCGAGGGCTCGCAACAGATGCGCTGTTCGGCTTCTGGGGCAGGAGCGTGCCACGGGCTCCGCGGAAGGGATCGTTACACGCATGTGCCGAGACGCCGGTTCCCTCTTGCCGGCGGCTCGGTCGCGCGGCTGATCGAGGCCGCGCGATAGAGCCCGACCGCCCGAGATCATGGGATCGAGGGCGGGTCCGCCCAGACTTCACTGAGTCTCTGCAACCTGCTCATTATTGAACCGTGACGACGTCAGCCAACCTCGTGTATCGCCTCGCGAACTGACGTCGCCGGAGGCGAATGTTTATCTTGTCCAATCACCTAGAGAATGTCAGTCCAGCCAAGGGTTCAGGTTTATCGGACAAGCAAAACCAGGATGGCGGTTCCGACGACATGCCTAGCATACAGCGGGCTAACACAGCGGCAGTCGGAGCTCGCAAAATTATCTGCCAGCAGGAGGAGTTCGCTGTTCTGCGGTGGCTCTGCACGAAGGATCCACGTTGCTCGTCGTATTTAATGCGCTGCGGCTACTCGCTTTTAGCGAACCTGTTTTAGCTGCACCGAAGTAGTTGTTCTACGCAACCTTCACCGTGACCATGTGCCCATAGATGTCCGGCTTCTCGCACCACGCTTAAACGTCGTCGGCCATCGCGGTGATGCCTGCCTCGATGTCAGCCGGAGCAAAAATCCTCCAAGAAGGTAGTTTGGCTACCGGACGATTTTCGTTCCGGTTCGGCACGCGCCCAACGTTGGCGAGCAGTGTCGAAGCGAAACTAACAGCGAACACCACCCCCTCACAGGAGCTGACGATAGCCTCCGCCAGAGAGCCATAAGCCGCGCTTCAGCGCGCGGCGAATGCGATCTTTCAGCGCGGTGCTTGAACTCCGCCACGCCTCCTGCGTACGCTTTGATCCAAAGATAACCCCTGAAATATCACGATATGTTGCGCCGACACAGTGACCGTCGAGAGCAATGAGAGCATCACGCATCTGGAGACTTGTTGCCGTCCACCCCTGACCAACCGCCACGGGCGCACCTCCCGGACAAAGAAGAGCACTCAACGCTGCAAGGGAGTCACGCGCGCGATCAAGCTGAGCAAGACCTGGCACCCGGAGCGTGACGCGAACCGCACCGATCAAGACGGAACATCCATCGAGCGCAACCGGAAGGGCGGCAGCGTCCTTCTCGAAAAGGAGATGCTGTAGACCTTTGGCATCGATCAGGAGCCGCTTTGCATTCTTGTGAAGCTCGAGGCTTAGATCGTCTGCAGTGCAAGGATCGCGCTGGCGCTCGGCACTTCCCTGTAGGGAAAGCGCCACGGTATCAGGAGACCAAAATACGTGACATTGAGGGGCAGGCTTTTGAGGATCGGCGAAAGGAGCACAAGCCCCACGCTTCGGCTCGGCACGAGCGACGCCTCAACCGACACAGGGCAATCCCGGTCTTATGCCAACAGAATGATGGGCACCCGGCTCTGCAGAGTTTGTAGTCGCGCTGATAGACCGGATTGCGGCGCAAGAACTCCCATCCCCATCCTGTCCTCGGCAAAGTACGAGCATATTCGTACGCGCTGACGTGAGGTGGCCAGGCCGGGCCGACATAGAACCTCTTCCTTGCCTTGGAATTCATCCAGAGACATCGAGCCGGCACGGCTCGCCCCTTGGAGAGAGGCCGCACCCCTCTTCATCGGTTGAAACCTGATTCAGAGATGATCGGAACGCTAAGGTACACGACCGCCTCCCCCGCAATACATCTTCAGCTTATCGCCACGTCTTGTAAGTTGTCCTTGTCCTCATTCCTTCATCGTGAATGAAAGAGAAACCCTCGTACCTTGAGGGCACGAGGGTGAAGGTGAGAGTTCTTGGACACGGGCGAGAGATTGGCTCTCAGGTCGGCGTCAATAGATCGAGCAACAAAGAGCGTCGCGCTTCATCTGCTGTGCATTCAGCCCACTCGCGTACCATCTGCATGGTCGTCAAGGGAACGACACCAGCCTGCAGAAGCCGATCGACTGTGGGGCTCTGTGCATGCTTGTCACAGCTCAAACAAGCATCCATGAGCACAAAGACATCGAATCCATCGGCAAGCGCATTGAGCGCCACAAACGTAATATTACCATCGAGCCAGAAGCCGCAGAGCACAAGACAGGCTCTGTCCTCTTTGGCAAGCGCAGCGCCGAGCCCGCTGGTGGACCACAACGATCCGGCGTAGCTGGCCTCGTGAACGCGAGACCTCGAGCGCTCACAAGGTTGTATTATCCAGTCTCGCTCGCTTGTCGGATTGCCGTCGATCACAAAAAATTCTGGCACATCGAGAATTCTCGCAGCCTGTTGAAACAAGGCGTAGCGGCCAATAAGAGAGTACTGACCGTCGTCATCGATATCGCTACGTTCGACGTTACGACGAACGGGATCAATCAACAGCAAGCTACATTCCTCAGGCTTAAGGAGCGGCGCCATAGGTGCATCTCTCCGCTAGTTCCGCGAGATGAAAGTAAACGGTCCATGCCTCAGCTGCGGGCGCCATCGATATGTGCGGCGCTAGAGTGACTCAGCGCGGCCGCCGCATCCGCGGTCAACCGATGAGGCATGTTCCGGGAAGAGGAAGGGTCACTTGCATTGCTGCTTACTCGCTCCGCAAGGCAAATTGCTCATGCTTGGCGCCGATAGAAGCGCAGCAGCTGGGCGTTGATCGCGACAATGACCGTGCTGGCCGACATGAAGACAGCGGCAACGGCAGGCGTCATCAGAAACCCCGTCCCGAAAGTAATGCCTGCGGCCATCGGGATGGCAATTGCGTTGTATCCGGTCGCCCAGATCAGGTTCTGCACCATCTTGCGATAGGTCGCACGTGACAGACCGAGGATCGCGGCTACATCGCGTGGATCGCTTCTGACCAGGACCACGTCGGCCGATTCCACGGCAACGTCGGTGCCAGCGCCGATGGCGATCCCGAGATCAGCCACGACAAGCGCGGGTGCATCATTCACGCCGTCTCCGACCATGGCGACCTGAAGTCCGCGCGCCTGCAACTCCTTAATTTTCTCCGACTTCTGATCCGGTAGCACTTCGGCAAAATATTCGCTGATGCCCAATTCCTCAGAGACCGCCTGAGCAACTCCCTTTGCATCGCCGGTCAGCATGACGGCATTGACGCCGAGCCTCCTCAGCTCGGCGATGGCCTCCTTCGATTCCGGCCTGACGATGTCGGCCAATGCAAACAGGGCGCGTGGCTCTCCGTCGCGGACCAGAACGACGACGGTCTTTCCCTGCCCCTCCAACTGCTTGAGGCGCGCGCTGGCGACCTCCTTTCCGAGACGGGCAAGATGGCCGGGGCTGACGATACGGATATCTTGGCCGTCCACCTTGGCGACGATTCCCTCACCGGTGATATTGCGAACATCGCTGGCCTTCAGGACACGCAAATTCCGGTCCTTGGCCTCGGCGACAATGCCATGGGCGATCGGATGCTCAGACTGGCTCTCGGCGGCGGCGGCAAAGGCGAGCTCCTCATTCTCGTCTTTGCTGGCGAGCAGCACAATGTCGCTTACCCCAAAGCGGCCCTCAGTCAGCGTGCCAGTCTTGTCGAACACCGCGGCGTTGAGATTTCGCGCCCGCTCGAATGCGGCGCGGTCGCGGATCAGAAGCCCGTTGCCGGCGCTCAGCGACGTGCTGACGGCGACCACGAGCGGTACTGCAAGGCCAAGCGCATGCGGACAGGCAACGACCATTACCGTCACCATCCGCTCCAAGGCGAATTCGAGCGACTCGCCAAGAAAAAGCCACGCGACGAGCGTGCCGAAGCCGACGGCCAGTGCGATGTAGGTTAGCCAGGAGGCCGCACGGTTGGCGATGTCCTGCGTTCGCGACCTTGTGGCCTGCGCCTTCTTCACCAAGTCGATAACCTGGGCGAGATAGGTTGCGTCGCCAGTGGCAGTCACCTCGATGGTCACGGCGTTGGCACCGTTGATCGCACCGCCGATCGCGGTGGCACCCACGGTTTTTGAGACGGGGCGGGATTCGCCCGTCAGCATCGCCTCGTTGAAGCCGGAGGATCCCTCGACGATGCTGCCGTCGACGGGAACTTTGGCGCCCGGTCGGATGAGTACCCGGTCGCCCGGCTGCAATGCGGAGATGGGGACCTCGTGTGTCGTGCCGTCGGCGTCAATTTTCGTGGCACTATCCGGAAGCAGCCGCACCAGTTCTTCGAGCGCCCGCGACGCACCCATGACGGACCGCATCTCGATCCAATGACCGAGGAGCATGATGGCGATCAGCGTCACCAATTCCCAATAGAAGGATTCCCCGGGGAAGCCGAACGTCGTCGCGGCCGAGAAGAAATAGGCCGCTGAGATCGCGAGTGCGATCAGGGTCATCATTCCGGGCTGTCTCTTGCGCAGCTCGGACGTAAAGCCGGTAAGAAAGGGCCATCCGCCATAGACGTAGGCGACGGTCGAAAGTGCGAAGAGGACGAGCCCGTCGCCCGGGAAAGCCAGCGCGTCGGCAATGCCCAGCCAATGCTGGATCATCGGCGAGAGCAGCAGGACAGGCGGCGTCAGGACCAGCGTGACCCAGAACCGGCGTCGGAAATCGGCGACCATGGCGGCATGATCATGACCTCCATGCCCCGCATGACTGGAACCACCGGCGGTGACGACAACAGTTTGATCCTTGGAAACGCTGCTGAGCTGACCTTTGCCGGCGTGGTGGTCATGATGGGTGTGGTGACCGTGATCCGTGTTCATGGCGATACGTAACCTGTAAGAGGTTGAGGGTAAGCAGCACTTGCGCTGCGATGAACAGATCGACGGCAACTAGAGGAGACGAACCTCACCGTACGCGTGACGCTCGACATGAGCGATAAACGACTCCGCTGGCTCGGCCCGCGTGCAATCGATGGCCGTAGCCGTCTCGTTGTCAAATGCTGTGTTGCTGTTGCCGCGCGCGATGGGACGGCTGCGCTCGCCTCGACGGACGGACACTCGATCAGACGGATAACATTTATCCCAAAGTCGGCGGAGGTGGTGAGCGGGGTAGCTTCAGGCTGTTGCAGGTTCATACGATCGAGAATCCTGAAGCATTTTTGCAGCGCGAGGACAACTCACAGCTCCACTCCGGCCGCGCCCGAACCGGACGTACGGACGGCGATGAGACGGAAAAACACATGATGAGCACCCGATCGGAATCGCTCGAGCGCGAGTTGGCTCTCCGATCTTGATGTCCCTCCTAGTCTATACCGACCCCAGATTAAGGCTCGGATCTGTATCCCGACGTTTCTAAACTGTTACAAATTATTGCGTGTTGAGGACGATCAACCATTTGCGGGCTCGCGCTGCTAGAAAGTCCACATATCGGGCCGAGGCTGACGATTGACCTTTCAGCGAACGAGCCTTCGCCCAACAGCCGATCAAGAAGCGCAAGGCAGGCAAGAATGTCTGCCTGCCTTGCGCATGATGGAGAGAGAAAAATGACCAGCCTGACCCGTTTCCTCTCGATTGCGACAGCAATGCTCGGAGTCATCGCCATCGTTCCCACGGCAGCGTTTGCGCAAACAGCCCAAGAGCATGAGCAGCACCATCCTCAAGGCGCGACCGAAAATGCTGCGCAGCCCGAGCCGGCGCCGGTCGACAAGGGTCAGAGTCACTCCGAGACGCAGAAAGGCGGCATGATGGGAGGGGACATGATGGGCCGCATGATGCAGGGTGGCATGGGGATGAAGGACGGCTGCCCCATGATGGGCATGATGGCCGGAGCAAACGCGACGCCCGAGATTGAAGACCGTGTTGCCTCGCTCAAGGCCGAGCTTGCCATAACCGACACTCAAAATGACGTCTGGACCGCGTACGCAGCGGCATTCAAGAAAGATCTTGAGAGCATGCGCACGGCCCACGAGACGATGATGAAAACGATGGGCGCACAGTCCCCGGTCCAGCGGCTTGATCGGCATTTGACCATGATGGAAGGACGGGTCACGGCGCTGAAGGAGGTCAAGCCGGCATTGGCCAATCTCTATGCGGCGCTCGACGACAACCAGAAAAAGGCGGCCAACAAGCTCCTCACCGGAATGGGGTGCATGATGTGAGCGCTGCGCGCTGTTGCTGCCTCAAACCGCAATTCCGGAGCCGCGCGACATGGAATCCTTAGACCTGAGAGGCCGGAAGGCTTTGGTCATCGGCGTCGCAAATGCCGAGAGCCTCGCCTGGTGGGCAGCCAAACATTTTCGCCAAGCGGGCGCCGACCTTGCCATGACCTATCTGAACGACAAGGCCAAGCCCCATGTCGCACCTCTGGCCGAGGAGCTTGGAGCGGATCTTCTCCTACCCTGCAATGTCGCCGTTCCCGGCCAGCTCGAAGCTGTCTTCGACGCCGTCAAAACCAAATGGGGAAAGTTGGATATCGGCTTTCACGCCATAGCCTGGGCGCGCAAGGAGGATCTTCACGGACGGCTGACGGACAGCTCCGCTGAAGGCTTCTCCGAATCGATGCTGATCTCCTGCCACTCCTTCATTCGCATGGCGCACTTTGCCGAGCCCTTGATGACCGATGGCGGTAGCCTCACCACCTTGAGCTACTACGGCGCCGAGAAGGTCGTCGATCACTACAATGTCATGGGGCCGGTCAAAGCGGCGCTCGAGGCCTCTGTCCGCTATCTCGCTCATGAGCTTGGACCGCGACGTATTCGCGTCAACGCCATTTCGGCAGGGCCGATCAAGACGCGTGCAGCGTCTGGCATAGCGCATTTCGACGAGCTACTCGCGGACGCTGCAGCCAAGGCCCCGCTGAGGCGCACCGTCGACGCTTGCGAGGTAGGACGCGTCGCGGTCGTCCTGGCGAGCGATTACGCAGCGTCGATCACAGGCGAGGTCGTGCATGCCGACGCCGGATTCCATGTCGGCGGAATGGTGCTTCACTGATGAACGCTGCTGTTGCCGACCTATCGTTGAAATGAGGAGTTTCATGCACCCGCACAATGAAAATGATGACGGACAGACCGCCACCGCGCAACGAAGCTTCTGGAGGTCGCGCGCGTTTCTTGTGTTTCTCGCCTTTGCCACTATGGCAGCAGTTCTGCTTTGGAGCGAGCACCGGGCGCACTTTCTTGGTGTCCTCCCCTTCCTCTTCATCTTTGCGTGCCCGCTCCTGCACATCTTCGGCGGGCACGGCTCCCACGGACTTCATGGCGGGCATCGGTCCGACAAGAAAGGTGAACGGTCATGAGCGAGAGTGCGCCGGCCTATGGACTTTGGGGACTTGTCCTCATCAATTCCGTCGTCTTTATCGCTTTCGCGTTCAGCTTTTTCAAGCCGCAGACGGCACGCGATTGGCGCTCGTTCGGGGCCTTCAGCGCTTTCTTAGTCGCCTTGTTCACGGAGATGTACGGGTTTCCGCTCACGATCTATTTCCTGTCCGGGTGGCTCCAGAGCCAGTACCCGAGTATTGACTGGCTCTCGCACGACGCGGGGCATCTCCTGGAAATGCTCTTCGGCTGGAAGGCGAATCCGCACTTTGGGCCGTTTCATCTCCTCAGCTTCGTGTTCATCGGCGGAGGGTTTCTTCTGATATCGGCCGCATGGCAGGTACTGTATCAGGCTCAGCGAAAGGGTGAGCTGGCGGTCACAGGTCCCTATGCCTATGTGCGGCACCCCCAGTATGTGGGCTTCATCCTGGTCTTGTTCGGCTTTCTCCTCCAATGGCCGACCCTGCTCACTCTCGCCATGTTTCCGGTCCTGGTCTGGATGTACGTCCGCTTGGCTCGCGAGGAGGAGCGCGAGGCTGCAGCGACGTTTGGAACGGCGTACGAGAGTTACGCGGCGGCAGTGCCTGGATTTCTTCCATCGCTCCGCGCACGAGCTGTCTAGCGGCCAATTCATCTTCCATATCCTGCCTGAGACACTGTAGACAACCGCGTCGTTCCCAGCGATACGGAAGGTTGCTCAGGTGGCTTGGCGAGCCTCTGTGGAAGATGAATTGGAGGAACAGCAGCTCGATGTGTTTTTCTGCTGAAGCCAGTTTGACGGCTGCTGCCGCCCTCATACCTGCTGGAGTGATTGGGGTCCACCGAGCTTATCGCACTAATCCCAGCTACTTGGCATTCGCAGCCCTGCCGGTGCTCTTTGGCCTCCAACAGCTCTTTGAGGGGTTTGTCTGGACGGCGGGCAGCCTGCGTAACGACGCGTGGATTGAGCGGTTTTCCCTAGCCTACATGTTCTTTTCTTGGCTGGCGTGGCCGGTGTGGGTCCCGCTCATGACTTACTTCATGGAGCCATGCAAGCGGCGCTACATCTACCTATTTTTCGCCATCCTGGGCGGGATGGTCGGGGCAATGCAATATCTTCCGTACTTCGCCCACGACGGCTGGCTGGTGACGACTTTTCTTCCTCATGCCATCGCCTATCAAGGAACCGTGTTGTTCGATTTCATAATGCAGCGAGAACTGACCTATGCGGTCTACCTTTTCGTTATCATCGCTCCCCTGGCTACGTCGTCCGATCGAAATGCCCAGATATTTGGCCTCCTCATTTCCGTCGTGGTGATCGTTGTGTTCCTCTTTTTCCGCTACGCATACATCTCCGTTTTCTGCTTCGGAGGGGCGTTGGCGTCCGTCTACATCCTCCACGTGATATTCGCGCAACCCCCGGCTCAGCCGGTAGAGGCCCACTCGGCGCGCTGGTGAGCCGGCTGAGACAACGGGACACGCGCCGCCAGTGGTTTGAATTGGACGCTTAGCCTCGCGCCGCGAACGCCCTCTCAAGGGCCCGTTTGCTAGTGCGCCGACCCGCGAAATAATTTGTAACAATCGAGAAACGTTAGGAACGGGCGGAGCTGGTTAGCTTCTGTTGCAACGCGACTCGGAGAGTCTTCGTCCAATGCTGAGAAGAATGCAGGGAAGAGCGGGCTTGGCGCCGGCGGGACTTGTCGCCGGCCTGATGGCAGTCTCCTTTCTCGTCGCTCCGGCTCAGGCGCATGAGTGGCCCTGGCGGGACCGCGTTCTTCCTAACCCCTATGCCGGCAGAGACCCTTCGGATCCTGGTTCAGCAAGTTCCCGCCTTGGCTACCAGCCAACAACCCAAGAGCTCAAATCGTATCGGCCCGTTGACCCACTCCCGTGGCGAGACGTGAACAAACGTGTGAGTCCGAGCGCCGGTTCGACAAAGGGACACCAGCACTAGGTGCGCACTGCATCGAACGCAGACGGGGGGTGCAGCGCGGGGGCGCTGCAATTGCCAACACCGGGGGAAGTAGGCGAGTGCAAAAACGAGCAGTAATGATCGCAGCGGCTGCAATAAGTTCTCTGGCGGGCTGTGCGAATTTCTCTCCTGACGGTGGGATGTTCACCGTCCAGGCAATTTCGTCGGATGTGCTCGCCAAGGACGTTACGCGCATCTCGACAGAGGATGAAGCGCGTGCTGCGCGCGAGCGCGTTCGCACGCTGCTCTCACAGACATTGGATGCGGAAACGTCAGTTCAGATCGCCCTGTTGAACAATTCCGGCCTGCAAGCCGCTTTCGCCGAGCTCGGTGCGATGGAGGCGCAGAAAGTCAGTGACAGCCTGCCGCCAAGCCCAACGTTGTCATTGGCACGTCTTGTCACCTCAGGTGAGCTTGAGATCGAACGACAGGTTCTTGTCAACGTCCTGGGCCTCCTGACCTTGCCCAGGCGCCGGGAGTTGGCCGAGGGGCGCTTTGAGCAGGCCCAGTTGGAGGCAGCGGAAACCGTACTGAGGCTCGCCGCCGATACCCGCCGTGCCTACCACAGAGCCGTCGCATCGGCCCAGGCCGTGGCGTTTCTGGATGAGGCTAAAAGAACCGCGGAAACATCATCCGAGCTTGCCAAGAAGCTCGGCGAGACCGGGGCTCTGAACAAGATTGGCCAGGCCCGGGAACATGCGTTCTATGCAGAGCTCGGCGCGCAACTGGCGTCAGCGCGGCTGCGCAACGCCTCGGATCGTGAGCGGCTGACCCGCCTCATGGGCCTGTGGGGAGGGGATATCAATTATCGCCTGCCGGGCAAGCTCAAGCCGCTGCCGTCGGTTCGAAGCGCAGGCGAGATCGAGGCGGAGGCGGCGAGCAAGCGCATCGATCTGGAAATTGCGCGGATGGATCTCGACCTCCTGGCAAAATCCTACGGCCTCACCCACGCAACCCGCCTCGTGAACGTGCTCGAGCTGCGCGGGATGTCCAAGTTCGAGCGCACTTACGAAGGCGCCGCCGGCGGCGGTATCGACAAGGATAAAGCCAAGTGGCGGGGCATTGAGGTCGAATTCCAGATTCCGCTCTACGACTTCGGCAAAGCGCGAACGCGCGAAGCCGAGGAACGCTACATGCAAGCGGCGCATCGCCTGGCCGAAAAGGCCGTCAATGTCCGCTCGGAGGTGCGCCAAGCCTACACCAGCTATCGCGGCACCTACGACATCGCTGTGCACTATCAGAATGAGGTTCTGCCGCTCCGGAAGATCATCTCCGAGGAGACGCTTCTCCACTACAACGGCATGCTGTTCGACCTGTCGCAAATCCTGATTGATGCGCGCGAACGCATTGCCAGCAATATCGCGGCGATCGAGGCCAAACGCGACTTCTGGCTGGCGGCGACGGATCTGCACGTCGCCGTTGTTGGCGGTGGCGTATCGGACGGCGCCGGAGAGAGCAGCCGGGCTGTTGCGTCGGCGGCCGGAAGCGGGGGCGGGCACTAGCCTCGGGAGAAAGTGACGATGAACGCCAATGATCATGACGTGTCTCGCCGGAGATTTCTCAGGACCTCCGGGCTGGCGCTTGTCGGCGCAGCTGCGGTGAGCGGGCGTGCTGCGGCGGCGGCGATCCCCGAAGCGCCAACCCAGTCTTCGCCCCTGATGCAGCCGCCTCTCGTCCCAACGTCAGGCCCAGATTATCAGCCGGTCGTGACGCTCAATGGATGGACGTTGCCATGGCGGATGAACGGGGATTGGAAGGAGTTCCATCTCCTCGCCGAACCGGTCGTCCGCGAGATCTCGCCGGGCATGAGGGCGCATCTGTGGGGCTACAACGGCCAGTCGCCCGGCCCGACGATCGAGGCCGTCGAAGGCGACAAGGTTCGCATCTTCGTGACCAACAAGCTCCCCGAGCACACAACCGTCCACTGGCACGGCATATTGCTCCCGAGCGGGATGGATGGCGTCGGAGGTCTTGTTCAGCCGCACATCAAGCCGGGACAGACGTTCGTCTACGAGTTCGAGCTCAAGAAGAGCGGCACCTTCATGTACCACCCGCATGCGGACGAAATGGTGCAGATGGCCATGGGCATGATGGGCTTCTTCGTCGTGCACCCGAAAGACCCCGCCTTCCGTCGCGTCGACCGGGACTTCGTCTTCCTGCTGGCGGCATACGACATCGAGCCGGGCGCCTATGTGCCGCGCGTCGCGGAGATGACCGAATTCAACATGTGGACGTGGAACAGCCGCGTCTTCCCTGGCATCGATAATTTCGTCTGCGCCAAGGGAGATAAGGTCCGCATACGCTTCGGCAACCTCACCATGACCAATCATCCGATCCATATGCACGGCTATGACTTCAAGGTGTCGTGCACGGATGGCGGCTGGGTTCCCGAGGAAGCCGCATGGCCCGAAGTCACCATCGACTGCGCCGTCGGCCAGATGCGAGCCTTCGATTTCGTAGCGGACGAGCCAGGCGACTGGGCGATTCATTGTCACAAGTCCCACCACACCATGAACGCGATGGGGCACGATCTGCGCAACTACATCGGCGTCGAGAAGCGTGACATCGCGGCAAACATCAAATCTGTCGCGCCAGACTACATGCCGATGGGTACGGCCGGCATGGCCGACATGGGCGAGATGGAAATGCCCCTGCCAGACAACACGCTGCCGATGATGACCGGCTTCGGTCAGTTCGGGCCCATCGAAATGGGCGGCATGCTGTCGGTCGTAAAGGTCCGGGAGGGGCTTCAGGCGGGCGATTACAAGGACCCCGGCTGGTACAAGCATCCCGAAGGGACGGTTGCCTACGAGTGGAAGGGTGTTTCCCCAACTGATGTGCCGAAAGCCCCTGGCGAACCCCTCAAGGAGAGCCAAGGCGAGATCGAATTGAACGTCGTCAAGCCCGGACGCAAGGGCGACCACGACCATCACTGACAGGAGAACACATGCTTCGATTCTCTTCCCTTGGCGTTCTTACGGCGATCCTACTGACCCCCACGTCTGTTTGGTCGCACGGCTCCTTTGCTGCCGGCGAGCCCGGCGATCCCAGCAAACCGGCGCGCACGATCGAGCTGAACATGATCGAAGGAAGCGGAATGATGGGCTACAGCGTCAACCGCGTCGAGGTGAAGAAGGGCGAGCAGATCCGTTTCAGGATCACGAATGCCGGTGCGCTTGCGCATGAGTTCATGCTCGACTCCATCGAGCGTAACGCCAAGCACAAGATCGAGATGCAGAAAAACCCCGAAATGGAGCACGACGATCCCAACGGAGTACGGCTCGAACCCGGAAAGGTTTCAGAGATCCTTTGGAAGTTTGAAAACGAGGGGACTTTCGAATTCGCTTGCCTCATCCCAGGACACTATGAAGCAGGAATGCACGGCACCGTGGTTGTGAAGCCCTAGACGGAGGAGAGTTCTTAGAGATGATGAAATCGCTCAAAGCATCGGTTGTCGCAATCTTGCTGCTTGCATCTCCGTCTCAGGCCCTGGCCGATGAAGTTGGCGCATTGGTCAACGGCCAAGTCACGAAAGTCAATCCGGATACAGGCAAGTTGACCATTAAACACGACGCCATACCGAATCTCGATATGGATGCCATGACCATGGTCTTCAAAGCAGGCGACGGTGTTAACGTGGGTGACGTAAAGCCGGGTGATAAAGTTCGCTTCCGCGCCGAGAAGATCAATGGTCAGATTACCGTTACACAAGTCGAGAAGGTGAAGTGATACAAGGGATGAAACCGGTAGCGGAATGCCGCTACCGGTACATGCCGGCTCTATCCACCGGCGTGCAATCGACGAGATCCGTGCCATGAACCACAGTGGCGACCCTGATATCGTGAAAAGCGACCCCGGCAATAGACTGACCGAAGCGTCGGCGGAACATCATGTTCTGCTCGTTGACGACGACGCAGAGCTGCGCCAGCTGGTCGCGAAGTTTCTGCGTGCAAATGGCCTTCGCGTGACGACAGTCCGCAGCGCACCGGAGACGCGCCACGCCTTGTCCTCGATTCCCATAGACCTGATCATCCTGGATCTCATGCTGCCCGGCACGTCCGGCCTCGATCTCTGTCGGGAAATTCGTAGGACGTCGATGATACCGATCATCATGCTGACCGCGAAGGCCGATGAAGCCGACCGGATTGTTGGCCTCGAGATCGGCGCCGACGACTACGTGACCAAGCCCTTCAGCCCGCGCGAATTGCTCGCCCGTCTCAACGCGGTGCTGCGCCGAATAGCGGTCGACACAGGCGCACGCAATCGAACCGCCGTGCGGGAATATCAGTTTCAGGGTTGGATCCTTGACACTCTGAAGCGTGAGCTAACCAATCCAGAAGGCATTCTGGTCGATCTCAGCACCGGCGAGTATGATCTCTTGTTGGCGTTCGTGGAGCAGCCGCAGAAGGTACTGTCCCGCGAGCACTTGCTCGACGCCGCGCGCAACCGTATCGCCACCGGGTTCGACCGCAGCATCGACGTCCAGATCAGCCGCTTGAGGCGCAAGATTGCCCCGGGCGACGACGACCACGCCATGATCAAGACGGTGCGGGGAGCCGGTTACATGTTCTTACCGACGGTCACGTGGTCATGAGGCTCTTGCCGCGTTCGATCGCGGGACGCTTTCTCACGCTTCTCTTTGCCAGCATCTTTATTCTGCACTTGGGGAGTATCGGCCTCTATCATCTCGCGCTGAAGGCAGAGCTCGACATTACGAACGATCGACGCCTTGCGGAACGGCTCGCTTCTGTGAAGCGCGCGATTGCGCGCGAAGCGCCAGACAGACGGGAGGAGCTTGCGCACGCTCTCTCGGGAGGCCCCCTTGAGATCCACTGGAGCGAAGGGAAATCCCCGCCCACACGAACCGGCATCGCTGCCGATACCTCGCTCCTCAAGGAGAAGCTGATTGCCGCCGCACCTGAGCTCGCGGCGAACGACATCGCCATAGCGGCAGCCACTCCTCTACCCGAGCACGCGTCCGCCACGCGGTTCCTCCTTGTCTCCATGCAGCTCGATGATGGAAGCTGGGTCGAGGTCACCGCAACGCGCAACATCGAGCCGCGGACAGGAATCATGCAGATTGCTCTGTCCACGACTATAATGGTCCTCGGTGTTCTCGCTGTCGCCGCCTTTTTCATCCGGCAGCTCACCCGGTCGCTTCGGTCTCTGGCCGACGCCGCCAATCGACTCGATCCAAACGCCGGCGCATCCCCGATCGAAGAAAAAGGACCGAGCGAGGTGAAAGCGCTCAGCATCGCGTTCAACGACATGCAACGGCGCGTCAGACGTCTCGTTGAGGACCGAACGCAGACGCTCGCGGCCATTTCACACGACTTGAAGACTCCCATCACACGCATGCGCCTGCGCAGCGAGGAGATTTCGGACCACGAGCTTGTCCGCGCCATAGCAACCGATCTCTCCGATATGGAAGCCATGCTCGACAGCACGTTGGCTTTTCTCCGCGGGGACCAGATCGCCGAGGAGAAAAAGCAGATCGATCTCGGTTCTCTGCTCGAGACCATCACGACCGACCTCACCGATCTCGGCCATGACGTTGCCCTCGTCGCAACGGCGCCGGTTGTCGTGCGCGGCCGCCATCTCGCGTTGAAACGGGCGTTCTGGAACCTCACCGAGAATGCGGTGAAATATGGTGGGCGCGCGAGAGTGACGCTGCAGCCGAGATCCGGTGGCGCCATCGTTTCGATCGACGACAACGGACCCGGAATTCCTGACGACGAAAACGAGGCGGTGCTGCGCCCGTTCTACCGGATCGACAACTCGCGCAACCGAGAGACGGGAGGTGTTGGCCTTGGCCTTACTGTCGCCCACTCCATCATCACGTCCCACAATGGCGAGCTGACGCTTGCAAACCGCGACAAAGGCGGCCTTAGCGTGACGGTGATCCTGCCAGGCTAACGGCTAATGCCTCGCTGGTCCGGGGGCCGCGCGTCAGCGATGGGCCAGACCCGCGGTCTGGATCGACAAGCGGCTCAGGCGCAGCGAGAACCATGTGAAAATGACCACATCGATCAGCGTTGCGATCGTGGCCTGCACCATTACGATGACCTGAAACACCGACAACGTACTTTGCCCCCGCATCCAATCGACAAACGCGTAGACCACGACAAAGAGGGGCAAGAGCGAGACCAGAATTTCGATCATGGAATGGGTAACACCTCCGCGCGGCTGGGCGAGAACCGCACGCGCCTGTAGCGCGACGTAGGCCAGCGCGATGACGCCAACCCACGAGACGTGCCACATGGCAGCATCCGCGGCTTCGATTTGCGGAGAATGTCCCCACCAGAGCACATACCAGAGCAGACCGGCAAAAATGATGGGCGCGCCGTGATTGAGGAAGAATCCGATCGCAGCGTGCATTGCACGCTGCCACGCGGTGGCGCCGTCGCCGGATTTGGTCGCTGTCACTGGCTAACCCTCATAAACTCAGATTCCAACTCCGGCTTCTTCGCATTCGGTCCGCATCGACCCGCTCGCTGCTAGCGAGCCCTGCCGCCACAGCAGCCGCCGGGCTGGCCGCTCTTTTGAGGGGCGGCTCCGTGCTTTGCATCGCTTGTCGGAGCAGCGTGCTGCTTATCAGCCGAGCTCACGCTGTACTCCTTCGAGTGGTGGCCACCACAACATGCGTGACCGTGGTTGCCATGCTCAACATGACCGCTTTCGACCGTAACCTTAGACATATCCATTCTCCTCGTTCTTCGCAGCCTAATGGCCCATCACGAGATGGGCCTCTTGTTAAATACGCATCGGGAACGTGTGCGGATTGCATTTCACATCATCCGCCGTATGTGTTCGTGAATGTTCGCTCTTGGGCTGCGTCGCGCATACGGCGTGCCGTTTCCCAGAACGCTGAAATTTCGGCGATCAGCTTTCGTTCCTGTGCCATGAGCGGATGATCATCGCGCATGGCGTGACGATTGCTGGCTACGGCATCCGCGAGCACGCCGAAGGCGCTCATCCACGGCATGAACCGCTCCGACCAAAGATAGGTCCTCACGCGCATGGGATGTAACCATTGCATTGAATGCGCGAACCACGGGTTCGCGAAAGCCTTGACCCATGGGCTCACGAACGTGCGGTAGAGATTCTCGTTGAACTCTGAAACCTCACGGACGCGCTCGAACGCACCGCGCGGATACTCGAAGTGCAGATCCTCGACGTTGCGCGCCTCGAACCGCACCGCATATTGATCCTTCGCACAATCCGGATCCCCGGTCGGATTGTCGATCTTCATCTCGTAGAGGCCAGGCGCGAGCGCGTCGATATCGCAGAGACTTTCGAGGATCGCTCGATGCTCGAAGCGAGCAACACCGGCCGAGACGAAGATGCCGAGATGACCGACATGCGGATTGGTCAAGTAGACGATCCGTTGGCCAGCCTTCTTGAGGGCATCGGTCGTCTTGTAGACGGCCGGGATCCATCCGAGCGCCTGATGAGGCGGGGTGATGTTATCGCCGTAGGACGCGAAGATGACGAGCGGGTTCTTGATGCTCGTGAGATCGATCGTGCAATGCTCGTCGACACGGATACGGCCTTGCTCGAGCTTGTTGCCGACGAACAAATCTTCGACGATCGATACCATTTCCTCGCCGCTCAGCCGATAGAAGCCGTTCCACCAGCGCTCGAAATCGAGAAAGCGGTCGGTTTCGCTGTCGATCTTGGTGAAGAGGTTGGCGTATTTGTCCCATAGGGCATTGCCGGGCTTCAGGGCCTCGAAGTTCTGAACAAGCCAGGCGCCGTCAAAACGGTCATGGTTCAGATCGGCGAGGAAATGCGTCAGCCAAACGCCGCCAACGAACCCTCCGGCAAGCCGCATCGGGTTTGCGCCAGCCTCGCCCTCCCAATACGAGAGGGGCGAGCCATTGAGGACAACAGGGCCAGTCAGGCCTTCGCAATGCGCCGACAGAAGCGTCGCCGCCCAACCCGCCTGACAATTTCCATACAGCACCGGCGCCTTGCTATCGTGGCGGCCGGACACGACCTCAACGAATTGGCGTAGCGCTTCGAGCACGTCAGGAAGCGTCTGGTGCGGAGAGGGCTCGGGGAAGAAGACGACGAAATAGACAGGGTGGCCCGTATGCAGCGCCACGCCAACCTCGGAGTCGCGCTTGAAGCCACCAATGCCGGGACCATGCCCCGCCCTTGGATCGAGCACGATGACCGGAGGCTTTTCCGGATCGACGCAATCGTCCCAGCAATCGTCACCAACCTCCGTTATTCGCAAGAGGGCATAGTTAGCCGGGCGATCGAATGTGCGCGCATCCAGCAGCATCTCGTATTTGAAGTTGACGAGCGGCGGCAGCCCCGCCGCCTCGTGCTCGAGCATGTTGTTTGCGCGCCGGCGCAGGACGTCGAAGAACAGGATCGTCCGCTCCAGGACATCACGCTGGTAGTCGAGCACCTCGAAAGGGGAGGGAATGGCCTCAAGCCCTAACGATCCCGCACCAGCAACTGTCTCGTGGTGCTGGGCTTCCTTTTTGCTCCGAGCTGGAAGCGACGGCGAGGTCGGACGCGGCGCAGACGCCTTAGCTGACACGCCGACCGTATGGTGGCCTGACGGCGGGTCAATCGAGTGCGACTTCTTTACTGCAACCATGACAATCTCCGTCTAACCGAGCGTGCGAAGACGCGTTCGGCAGATATTTCAGATGTCAGACGGCCACGTCCTTAGCCGACCGAGTAAATCCTACGCTGGAACTTGGTTTTCCAATTGATCCGGGTCAACGGTGACTGAACTCGCAACTTCGTGGCGTGGCAGATTGTTGAGTCACAAGCCAAACTGTTCACGTTGGTCCTTAAATCGCATTAGCTTGATGGCAGGCTAAACGTTCCAGTTGTTGGAAGGTCAAGCGCTGAACGGAAGGTATAAATTATGGTTCAAATTGGCGATGCCGCCAGACTGACAGGCGTCCCGGCCAAACTCATCCGGTACTACGAGAGCGCGGGGTTGCTGAGCCCGTCTCGACGGCGGGGGAACGGTTACCGGGTCTTCGATGAGCGAAACCTGCATGAACTGCGCTTCATCAAGCGCGCCCGCTCTCTCGGCTTTCCGATCAAGCAGATCGATCTGCTGCTCGGTCTCTGGCGCAACAAGAAGCGGTCGAGCCGCAAGGTCCGCGAAATGGCCGTTCGCCATCAGGAGCAGATCATCACTCGCATGGAAGAACACCGCGCGATCATAGACGTGCTGGGCCGCCTCATTGCCTCCTGCAAAGGCGATGACCGGCCGGAATGTCCCATCCTGGATGACCTGGTCTCACCCCGCAGCCGCCCTTGACGACCGTTTGAACACGAGCCGATCACGCTCGAACCATGAACCATTGGGGGGCTATGCCGTCTTGAAGCGAAAAAGCCAGGTTGCAGCGGAGAGTGTTGCCGCCGCAATGAGCGCCAACGGCCAGAGATGAGCGGCAACGACGTCGATCGGCAGATCCTTCAGGAAGGAACCCTTGGCGATGACGACAAAGTGCCTGACGGGATTGAGGAGCGTCAGCGTCTGCAGCCAGTCCGGCATATTGGAGACGGGCGTCGCGTATCCGGAAAGAAGGATGGCCGGCGCAAGGAACATGAATGACCCGATGATGGCCTGTTGCTGGGTCGAAGCGAGCGCCGATATGAACAACCCGATCCCGATGATGGAAAGAAGATAGACGAGCATCGCCGCATAGAGCAGCAGCATGGAGCCCTCCATCGGAACCCCAAGCACATACATGGCGATCAGCATGATCGTCGAGGTCTCGGCAACGGCGATCAGCAGGGCCGATGCGGCCTTTCCTGCCAGGATCTCGACGGATGTCAGCGGCGACACGAGAAGCTGCTCGAAGGAGCCCAGCTCTCGTTCCCGAGCCACGGATAGCGCGGACACCATCATCGCGACACTTGTCGTCAGGACCGCGAACAGGCCGGGCACGGTCGACCAGAGCGTATCCGAGTTCGGGTTGAACCAGGTGCGCGCCACGACGAGACCCGGCGGATCGCGCACCCCACCCAATTCGGATACTTCGGCATTCATCCGATCGACGATTTCGACGGCATAGCCCTGTACTACCTGGGCGGCATTTGATCGCCGTCCGTCGAGCAGAAGCTGGATCTGAGCCGGCTGGCGGGCTGCAAGCCTGCGCGAGAAGTCCTGACCGATATGGAGCACGGCCAAGGCTTCGCGGGAATCGATGGCGGGTGCGATCTCGGCGACATTCGCCAAGCGTATGATTTCGGAAAATTGCGGCGAGCCCTCGAATCGCGAAATCAGCTCGCGCGAGAGAACGCTGCGATCCTGATCCAGCACCGCGATGGGCACATTCTTGACCTCCTGCGTCGCGGCGAAGGAGAAGACCAGCACTTGGATCATGGGCGCAATCAGAAGGATGACGCGATTACGACGGTCGCGCCAATTGGCCAGAAGCTCCTTGACGATCAGAGACCAGAGAGCTGTGCGCATGGTTCAGTCCAGCCTTGTCTTGGTCTTGAGAGCGGTGAGACCGATGTATAGGGCGGCAATGACCGACATCCCGAGGAGACTGGTCCAGATAACGCTCCATACGTCTCCTGCCAGAAACAACGTCTGCAGACCGGAGACGAAGTATCGCGCGGGGACCGCATACGAGATGACGCGGAGGGGAAGAGGCATTCCGGCGATCTCAAATACGAACCCCGATAGAAAAAAGCTCGGAAGGAAGGCCGAAATCATTGTGCTCTGCGCGGCGACAAGCTGATTGCGAGCCAGCGTGGAGATCAGCAGGCCCTGCGCCAGCGCGGTAACGAGAAAGACGGCCGACATCAGCGCAAGCACGGCAAAGGACCCGCGAAATGGCACGCCGAAGAGAAACAGGGCTGTGCCCGTCGCCAGCGCCATAGTGAGCATTCCGAGTACGAAATACGGAACAAGCTTGCCGACCAGGAGCTCGAATATCCCAACCGGCGTCGCAAGCAGCGCCTCCATCGTGCCCCGCTCCCATTCCCGCGCGACGACGAGCGCCGTCAGCAGCGCGCCGATCAGCATCAGGATAATCGCGATGGAGCCAGGGACGAGGTAATGGTGGCTCGCGACCTCGGGGTTGAACCAGACCCGTTGCCCGACGGAGATCGGGGGGGCAAAGCGCTCGCCGCGCACAATCGCTTCTTGGGCGAGCCAGTTGCCCCAGGCGCCTTGAATGTAGTTGCGCACCAGAGTCGCCTTGTTCGGATCGCTGCCGTCAACGAGGACCTGGATCGGCGCCCGATCTCCGCGCGCCAACTGCGTGGAAAAATTCGACGCAAGCACAACGATCCCGTCTATGCGACCGGTGATAAGGTCGTTCTCGACCTCGCGCCGGTCGCGCGTCGTGCGCACCGAAAAGAGCGAGGAGTTCGTGAGCGATGCGGTGAAGCTTCCGGTCGCCGGCGTGGCATCTTCGACCACGAGGCCGATTGGAATGCGCCGGGCGTCGAACGAGACGCCATAGCCGAAAAGAAAAAGAAGCGTCAGGGGCAGAATGACGGCAATGATGATCGTGCTCGGATCGCGCACGACTTGACGCGATTCCTTGCGGATTAGAGCCAGGATGCGACGGACGCGATCCGCCGATGCGACTCGGGTGGTCTTCATGCGGCAACCTTGGTGTCGTCGGCCTCGACGAGCGCGATGAATGCGTCTTCCAGCGTCGGATCGGGCAGGAGCGGGGTCCGCACGCTACCTTTGAGATCGTCCGGTGAGCCCGTGGCGATGATACGCCCGCGGTAGACGAGTGCGATACGATCGCAGTATTCCGCCTCATCGAGAAAATGCGTCGTGACCAGCACGGTGACGCCTCCATCGACGAGAGCGTTGATATGAGCCCAGAATTCGCGGCGCGTCAGCGGATCGACGCCCGACGTCGGCTCGTCGAGAAACAGGACCGGCGGCTCATGCATGACCGCGCAGGTAAGAGCCAGCCGCTGCTTGTAACCGGCCGGAAGGAGCCCCGCATTCGTGTTGAGGTACTGCCTCAGCCCGAACGCTTCCATCACCCGGTCGACGGCGCGCTGGCGATGTGCACCGGCAAGGCCGTAGACCCCGGCAAAGAACGCCAGGTTCTGGGCAACGCTCAGGTCGCCGTAGAGCGAGAATTTCTGCGCCATGTAGCCGAGCCGGTTCCGCGCCGCAGACGTCTGCACGGTGACATCGAGGCCTGCGACGCGCGCCACGCCGGAGGTCGGACGCAAGAGACCGCACAGCATCTTGAAGGTCGTGGATTTCCCCGCGCCATTCGGACCGAGGAGACCGAAAATCTCGCCCTTGCTGATCGAGAACGAGATCCGGTCTGCCGCCGTAAACGACCCGAAGCGACGCGTCAGCTCCTTTGCCTCGACCACGGCGCCCGCGGACCGCACCCCGCGATCCACGCTCGCTGCGAGCCGGGACACGGCCGGTGTGGCGCTGCCGAGCAGGTCGACAAACGCATCCTCGAAACGAGGCGGCACGGGGACGATCTCCACTTGAGCGGCATCCCTGAAATTCTCAGCAGACGGCGCAGCCACGCCCGCTGCCATGACGATGCGTACATTCGCGCCCTGGATGACGCCGTCGATGATGGACGGCTTCGTCACGGCAGAGGCAAGAACCGCGCGTCGTTGCCCACCGGCGTTGCGGATGTGGAAGGTTCGCCCGACCATGCGTTCGGTAAGCTCAGACGGCGGGCCTGAGTAGATCGGCATGCCGTCGTTCAGCAGAAGCACCTGCTCGCAGCGCTCGGCTTCGTCGAGATAAGCGGTGCTCCAGACGACACCGATGCCCTCACTCGTGAGTGTTCGCACCATGCGCCAAAGCTCGCGACGCGAAACAGGATCGACCCCGGCGCTCGGCTCGTCGAGAAGCAGGAGACGCGGAGTTCGCACGAGAGCACAGGCGAGCCCGAGCTTTTGTTTCATGCCTCCTGACAGGGCGCCCGCGAGACGGTCCTGAAACTGGGCAAGGTTCGTAAAGGCAAGAAGCCGCTCGAATGCCGAACGCCGCTCATCCCCGACGACTCCCCGCAGGTCGGCATAGAGCGTCAGGTTCTCGATCACCGTCAGGTCCTCGTAGAGACCGAACCTCTGCGGCATGTAAGACACGACATCGCGGACCTCGGTCGCGTCCGAGATTGGATCGCGGCCGCAAACTCTAAGCGTGCCGGAATCCGGTTTCAAAAGCCCCATGATCAGGCGAAGCAAGGTCGTCTTGCCGGCGCCGTCCGGACCGGCGAGTCCCGTGATCCCTCCACCCATGATCGCGGTCGACAGCTCGGCGACCGCTGACGGCCCGTCCGCATCGAACCGCTTCACGATCCGATCGAGCTCGACCAGTGCCTCACTCATGGAGCCGTGCCTTTGTCGACCTTAACAAACACCGTCACCGGCATCCCCTGGAGGAGCCCGCCCGTCTCCCCTTCGACGACAATGCGCATCCGATAAACGAGGCTCGTGCGGAGCTCCTTGGTCTCAACGGATTTTGGCGTGAACTCGGCGACCGGAGAAATGAAACCGATCTGTCCGCGATAAGTCTTGCCTGCGTCGGTCGCGACCTCGACCGGCATGCCCGGCCAGATGCGGCCGAGATCGGGCTCGGCGACATAGGTCCTGACCCAAACCGGTGCGGTGATGGTCACGGCATAGATCGTCTCCCCGACGCCGACGATGGCGCCGGGCTCACGGACACGGGTCAACACCACGCCCCCGCCGGGTGCTACCAGATTGGCATCGGCCAACCGGCGTTCGGCCTGTGCGAGCGACGCATTCTCTGCCTCGAGCTGCGACTTCGCCGCATCGATGTCTTCGCGTCTGGGCCCGAGTTCGGCGAGCTTCAGGCTCTCCTGCGCGGACTTGAGCGCCGCCCGCGCCTGTTCCGACGCTGCGGTTGCTTCATCGTGGCGTTGATGAGCCGAAACACCACGCTCTGCGAGATCCTGCTGCCGGCTCAATGTGGCTTCGGCCAGCGCAACGGCGGCCTCTCGCTCGGCGACAATGGCGCGCGCCTGGGCGATCTCTTCCGGCCGCGTACCGTTCTCGAGGCGGGCGACGACCGCCGTTTGGGCATCCACGCGGGCCCGAGCCAGTCGCACCTCATCTGCGAAATACGACGTGTCGAGCGAGGCTATGACCGTCCCGGCCGTGACCCTGTCACCCTCGTCCACTTTCATCTCGGCGATCCGGCCTGCGACCTTGAAGCCCAAATTGACCTGGCGGATATCAACGTTGCCCATCAAGGTGACGACGTCGGCGTCGCTGGATCGAAAGCCGATCAACCCGCCCCATGCGATCAGGCCAAGAGCGAGAGCCGCTAAGCCGACTCCGATCCCTCGTTTCGTGCCAAGAAAATCCATGAGCCCCTTCTCCGCCATTGTAGTGCGGGCAAGATTCAACGAGCTTCGAGAGTGAGCCGCCAGTGAAAGTGGAAAGTCGCTTACAATACAAAGAAAGACGGCGTCTTAGTCAGCGATCATCCCGCTTTTGAGATGGCTTTCATCGAAAAGAGAAACGAGATCGGGATCCGGCAGCTCGCCGTGGCGGTTCTTTCCGTGGAACTCGCATCGCGAAAGCAGGTCCCGGATAACGTTCAGCCTTGCCGCCCGCTTGTCGTCGGCGCGCACGACAATCCATGGGGCGAACACGCCATGCGTCCTCGAGAGCATCTCGTTGCGCGCCTCGGAATAGTGTTTCCAGTGCTTTGTTGCCTTGGCATCGATCGGACTGAGCTTCCACTGCCGAAGTGGATCCTTTCTGCGACGTAACAGGCGCTTTTCCTGCTCCTTTCGGCTGATATCGAGGTAGTATTTGAGGATTGTGAAGCCGCAGTGCGCAAGCAATTGCTCGAACGTCGGCACCGTCTGCATGAACTCGTCATACTCCTGCTCGGTGCAGAAGCGCATGACGCGCTCCACGCCGGCTCTGTTGTACCAGCTCCGATTGAAGAGAACGATCTCTCCGGCGATCGGAAGGTGCTCCACGTAACGCTGAAAATACCAGGACTTGCGGTCTCGGTCGGATGGAGCTCCAAGAGCGACGACGCGCGTCTCGCGGGGACTCAAATGCTCGACGATGCGCTTGATCGTTCCGTCTTTTCCCGCCGCATCACGGCCTTCGAAGATCAGGAGGACCTTCTGTCCGTTCCTGATGACATGCTTCTGGAACTTGACGAGTTCGACCTGGGCACGGTGGAAGGCTCGCTCGTATTCCACGTCATCGTCGTCTTTCGGAGTGGGCATAGTCGAAGTACCTATTGGCAACCGTGGTCAAGGAAGGTTCATCACGACCGCTCAAGCGCCAGCGCGACGCCCTGTCCGCCTCCGATGCACAGCGTCACGAGCCCCCGCTTGATACCCCCACGGCGCATCGCATGAAGGATCCGTGTTGTCAGGATCGCGCCAGTGGCGCCGATCGGATGGCCATGGGCAATGGCGCCGCCCTCGACATTGACGAGATCTTCGGGCAGCCCGATTTCGCGGATAAGCGCAATCGCGATGGCAGCAAAGGCCTCGTTCACCTCGGCACGCTCGATATCGGCAAGGCGCCAGCCCGCACGCTCGAGCGCTTGCCGAACCGCCGGTACGGGGCCGAGACCGAACATGCCGGGATCCACCGCGCCGACGCCATAGGAAACGAGGCGCGCGAAGGGCTCGAGCCCGTGCTTTTCAGCCCATTTCGCGTCGGCAACGATCATCGCGCCCGCGCCCGCATTGAGGCCTGGAGAATTTCCAGCCGTGATCGTCCCGTCTTTGCGAAACACGGGCTTGAGCTTTGAAAGGGATTCCGCCGTCGTCTCGGGCCGATTGTGCTCGTCTCGGTCGAACGCCGTTGGCTGTTTCTTACCGGGCAGCGCGACGGAAACGATCTCGCCGTTAAAATGGCCCGCGGCTTGCGCCTCCGCAAAGCGCTTCTGCGTTCTCAGCGCCCAGGCGTCCTGGGCCTCCCGGGTGACTTGGTACTTGGCGACGAGGTCCTCCGTGTGCCAGCCGGAGTGCTGACCGGAGAAGGCGTCATTCAAACCGTCGCGCAGCATGCTGTCGTAGATTTGCGCGTCCCCCATGCGATAGCCCCATCGGCCTCCGGCCATCAGGTAGGGCGCTTGGTCCATATTCTCCATGCCACCCGCGATGGCGCAGGAGACGTGGCCAAGCATCACCTCCTGGGCGGCAGTCACGATGGCCTGCGCGCCTGAACCACACACGCGGTTTACCGTCATGGCGGGCACTTCGACGGGCATACCCGCGCTGCGCATGGCTTGCCGCGCCGGATTCATTTTTGCACCGGCCTGGACGACCTGCCCCAAGACGACTGTGTCCACGTTTGCCCCGGCGAGCTTGGCGCGTAGGAGCGTCTCCCTGATAGCGACGCCACCGAGATCCGATGCCGGGACTGCTTTCAAAGAGCCGCCGTATGTCCCGATCGCCGTACGAACAGGAGCACAAAGAACGACGTTGGACTTGGCCATACGGAGAACTCCAATTTGAGCGGCCAAGACGATCCGACTTCAGGACGCGTCAGAGAGCCCTGAGCGTCCCGCCTGAATAAGGTAGCGAGTAGGGGCAACGTCGTTTCTCATAGACTTCTGACGCGCTGATCGCACACGCAAGACAAGGTGGCTCCCAATCCTAAAGAGCATGCAGCACTCGCTTTTGGACGGTCAGGTTGATCCCAGTCAATGGCGTAACAAAATGTAATGGTTCAGCAATGGAACGAAACACATTGAGCTTCGAGCCCGACGCCTGCTTCATGACGAGCCGGATCACAAGACCCACCGCTCGCATATCCTGGAAAGGACCGTGATAGGATCGATCGTCCATGCCGTAGCGCTCAGGTGCTCGCATCGGCTTCGGCAGCCGGAATTTTCGAGCCGGCTCCCCTTGCGGGAGACCGGCTCGCACAAATGCCCCGTATGCTAGGTGCGCGAAGGGGATTTCGGCTGCGAGGCCGCGTCCCTGCCGCTACGCGGCAGGCCAACATGATAGCCCGGTTTGTGGTGAGCGAGCACGATTTCGGGCCTATCAGGCGAAGTAGCCGCGCTAACCTTCAGAGACGCCCGTGACGTCTGTTTCTCCAACGCCGGCACGCTTGGGGCTGGGCCCCTAACTTGACTATGCTGCGCGTCGTGATGCCCACGCTTCGAAGCTTGTTTTGCCTTCTTTGAAGCGATCGAGACACGATCATTGTGCTCGTGCGGAACCGCGTAGGGCGCACCCTTGTAGGGAAAACGCCAAACAGGCTCGGCCATTACCTGACCGGCGACGGTACTGGTCAGAAGGGCGGCGGCGGCGAGCTTCAAAATGAAGCGGGGGAAAGCTGTATTTGACATGTCCTGTTGTCCTTGTGTTATCGCACGCGCCCCGCTCTGGGACGATCATGCCGATGCAAGTGAGTTCGAAACAGAGACGCGTTCGGTTACATGGCTCGCATGAAAAAAGGCGCCATGCCGATAGAGGAAAGCAAGCGCACCAGGACATGACTCAATGCACAAGCCCGTCGACCTCCCGTCGATCGCGCTCGGATTTCGCTCGCTTGCCCTGGCCAAATCCGCCCTCGCTCAAACCGATCAAATATTTTTTGAAGGTCTGTAACCAAAAGCCGCTCGAGAACGAATAGACTTGTAGAAAGAGATACAGGGACTGCCAGTGACCGCGAACGAGGCCGAGCTAAAGCAATTGATGATGGCCGGCCTCGAAGGCGATTCGGCTGCATATCGCACTCTTCTCGACCGGCTGAGCCGGCTTCTGCGCGGCTATTTCAGGAGCAGGTTGGCCCGCATCGGAAGAGAGGCCACAGAGGCAGAGGATGTGATGCAGGACGTGCTTATGGCGCTACACACCCGGCGGCATACTTACGATCGCAACGAGCCGTTCATGCCGTGGGTGTACGCCATCGCCCGCTACAAGCTTATCGACCATCTGCGGCGCACGCGCGCCGCGTTGGCCAACGTGCCCTTGGACGATGCAAACGAGCTTGTCGCTCGAGAGGATAGCGCCGGAGCGGAAAGCGGGCACGATCTGCACGCACTTTTGCGCGAGCTCCCGGACAAAATGCGACGTGCGATCCAGTGCGTGAAGCTCGAAGGATTGAGCGTAGCCGAGGCGGCAGCGCGATGCGGCATGTCAGAATCGGCGGTAAAGGTGAACGTACATCGGGGATTGAAGCATTTGGCAGCGTCCATTGGGCGGGAGAAGAGAACGTGAAGACGGACGATTTGATCACCTTCCTCAGCACGAACGTCGAGGCTGTCGACCGCCAGCAAATCGCGCGGGAGATCCTTGCAACGATCGCGATTGGTGCGATCGCGGTGGTTGGCGTGATATCGGTCGTGCTTGGCGTTCGCGCGGATCTGTCGCAAACAGAACCGTTGATGTTCTTACTGTCGAAGCTTGCGTTCGCGGCGGGAATTGTCGTCGTGGCTTCAATATGCCTTATGAGGATGGCCCGCCCAGGCGGGGAGGAACGGGTGTCGATTGCGTGGATAGCATTGCCGTTTGTCGCAGTGATGCTTCTTGCTGTAATCCGCCTCGCGTTCGCTCCTGCGTCACACTGGAACACGATGATCATGGGAGATCAATGGCTCGAATGCCTGCTCTCCGTTCCCATCATTGCCGTTGTGCCGTTTATAGCCGTAGTTTGGGTCATGCGGAGGATGGCACCGACCAACCTTACACGAGCCGGCGCTCTCGCCGGGCTCGTCGCTGGTGGTTTGAGTGCAGTCGGCTACGCGCTCCATTGCACCGACGATTCACTGCCGTTCGTTGCCTTGTGGTATGGCGGCACAATGACCCTATGCACCTTTGCCGGTGCGAAGCTCGGACCCCGCCTCTTGCGATGGTGAGCCATCCCTCTCCACTCGTTGCGCGCACTGACTCATGCAATTTGAGATAAGGCATCCGCCTCTTGGGATTCTGAGGTCTGCTAAATGCGTGTTTCTAACCCAAGTATATTGACCACCGCTTTTCAGAAGCGAGATCAAATCCAGAAGCCGTTGATATGTATCAAGGCTTATTTGTCAGCTAATATTGTAAAAATGAGGTCATGGATCAGCCACTGTTGACGAATTCACGTCAGGAGCCCTTAATAGAGCACGACTTCGGAGTCTGAATGCGCTTCATCCGGTCCGTACTTGTAGTCTTGCTCGTTTTCAGTCTCGCGGTGCCACCTGCGGTGGCTAAGGTTGGCTTTGCCCTTAAGGAAGGGCCCTCATCCTCTCGCGAGACGGCGGCCCACAAGATGGCGGCGATGCCGGATTGCCACCATGCGATGCAAGAGCGCGCTCAGCACGAGCCCGCGCAGCACACGCCATCGAGCCACAAGCCTGCAGGTCACAAGTGCCCCGACTGCGACAAACACGGCTCGTGCCAAACAGATCTATGCCAGCTCAAATGCTTCAAGGTGCTGGGCGCTGTGCCTGACGAAAGCCGCGCAGCGCTGATCGTCTCACAGCGATATGATTTTCTCGTTCTGCTGGCCGCCGAGCCACTGAGCTGGAAACCGCGAATACCCCCTCCCCGAAGGTGAGATTGCCATCGCGCTTTGGCGCCGCGAGCGTTGTGGCTTGCGGCCGCTTGAACGTGTCCGCGCGCCATTGAGCGCGCTCTGCAATCTCATTCGGGAAGGACCAATCCATGAGCAACTTCAAGACGGCCCTGGCTACCGCCGGGCTTATCGCGCTTTCCGCGCTCTCGTTCGCCCGTGCCGCCGCCACGGACTATGAGTTTCAGCCGCTCACGCAGACTGTGAAGAGCGGCGCCGGCTCCGAGCTCGCCGTGCGCCTCGTCGACAAGCGCACGAGCACACCGGTTTCGGGTGCGGTGGTGTTTCGTACGCGCCTCGACATGTCTCCGGACGGCATGGGCGAGATGGAAGCCAAGCATGAGCCTTTGGCTTCGGCGGAGGCCGGGATCTACCGATTCAAGGCCGATCTGACGATGGCCGGCCGTTGGGCCCTCAAGCTTCAGGCCAAGGTTCCCGGTGAGGCGGAGACGATCGAAGGCTCCGTCATCTTTCAGGCGAAGGACTGAAAGCCATGATCAGGATGCTCGTCCCGGGAGCAGCGATTGCGCTGCTCCTCGTGAACGCCGATACCGGCATTCGTCTGGTGACCGGCACTGCGGCGCAAACGGCCATGGCGCAGACCCATGTCCATGATCAGTCGACCTCCGGCGAGACCGATCGCAAGGTGCTTTATTGGAAGGACCCCGACGGCAAGGCGGATTATGCGCCGGCTCCGACGAAGACCAAGGACGGGCGTGATTTCGTGCCCGTCTACGAGGACGAGGAGACGACCCTCGCCCCCGAGCCGTCCGCTGCGGCGCCCGAACAGGCTGAAAGAAGGGACCGCAAGATATTGTTCTATCGCAATCCGATGGGTCTGCCGGATACGTCGCCCACGCCTAAGAAGGATTGGATGGGAATGGACTACATTCCCGTCTACGAAGACGAGGACCAGGGCGGTGCGAGCGTCACGGTAAGCCTCGACAAGGTCCAGCGGTCGGGTGTGCGCACAGAGGAAGCCCGCATGGTCAAGCTCGTGCGGCCCGTTCGCGCGCCCGCCATCGCCAAGCCCGACGAACGGTCCATGCGCATCGTGTCCTTGCGCGCCGACGCCTTCATCGAGAAGCTCTACGTCAACGAAACGGGCCAGAGCGTCACGGCAGGCGAGCCGCTGTTCCGGCTCTACAGCCCGCAGATGGTAACGGCGCAGATCAACTACCAAGTCGCCGCCCGCGACCGGACGGGAACAGGGACGAGAGGAGCGGAGCAGCAGCTCCAGAATCTCGAGGTCCCCTCATCGGTTCTCGATACGCTCCGTAGCACCGGCGAGCCCGTCATGTCGATCGACTGGCCTTCGCCGGTCTCGGGCGTTGCGATGGAGAAGCGCGTCGTCGAGGGTCAGATGGCGCGCATGGGCGACGAGCTGCTTCGTTTCGTCGACCTGGAGACTATCTGGGTCATCGCCGATGTTTCTGAGCAGGACCTCGCCGCTGTTGAGATCGGGATGCCGGCAAAGATCCAGTTCAAGGCCCTGCCTGACGAGCCTTTCGACGGCCGTGTCACATTCATTCTGCATGAGATCGATCCGGCGACGCGCACGGGAAAGGTCCGCATCGAGGTAAAAAATCCGGAGCATCGCATCAAGCATGAGATGTACGCTGATGCGGAGATCGAATCGGGCGCGAAAGAACGGGAGCGCCTCGCGGTTCCTACCTCCGCCGTCATCGACAGCGGCAACCGGCAGGTCGTTCTCGTCGCGCGCGGCGAAGGTCGGTTCGAGCCGCGAGCCGTGAAGCTCGGCGCGAGAGGCGACGAACTCGTGGAGATCCGCGAGGGTGTGGCTGCGGGCGAAAAGGTCGTGGTCGCGGCAAACTTCCTGATCGACGCGGAAAGCAATCTCAAGGCAGCCCTCTCGAGCTTCTCCGGAGACGCGGCCCAAACACCCGCACCAGAGGAGCAGCCGAAATGATCGCGCGCCTCATCCGCTGGTCGGCCACGAACCTCGTTCTGATCTCGATCGCTTGCATGTTCGCTGTCGCCGCCGGAATCTACGCCGTTCGCCACGTGCCGCTCGATGCGATTCCCGATCTCTCCGACACCCAGGTCATTGTCTATACCGAGTATTCAGGTCAGGCGCCTCAGGTCATCGAAGACCAGGTCACCTATCCGCTGTCCACCGCGATGTTGTCGGTGCCGAGATCCAAGGTGGTTCGCGGCTTCTCGTTCTTTGGCGTCTCCTTCGTCTACGTCATATTCGAGGACGGCACGGACATTTATTGGGCGCGTTCCCGTGTGCTCGAGTACCTGTCCGCCGCGGCTCGCAATCTTCCGTCCGGCGTGACGCCGTCGCTCGGCCCCGATGCGACCGGTGTCGGCTGGGTCTACCAGTATGTCGTCATGGCCGCGAAACGCACCCTAGCCGAGCTTCGCTCCACCCAGGATTGGCAAGTGCGTTTCGCGGTCGCCCAGGCGGATGGCGTCGCCGAGGTCGCAAGCGTCGGCGGTTTCGTGCGGCAATACTCGGTTGTCGTCGATCCGCGGCGGCTCAAGGCCTTCGGAATCCCGTTGACCAAGGTGCGGGAGGCGATTCAGCAGTCAAACATGGACGTGGGAGGCCGCGTCATCGAGCTGGCGGAGACCGAGTTCATGGTGCGCGGCCGCGGCTATCTGCGCGGGTCCGCCGATCTCGAGACCATCGCACTCAAGGCGGAAGGCGGCACACCTGTTCTGCTGCGCGACGTGGCCAGAGTGGAGCTGGCGCCCGACGAGCGCCGCGGCGTCACCGAGCTCAATGGCGAGGGCGAGGTCGTGTCCGGCATTGCCGTGCAGCGCTACGGCCAGAACGCCTTGTCGGTGATCGACAACGTCAAGGCGCGACTCGCGGACATCGAGGACAGCCTGCCGGAGGGAACCGAAATCGTCCCCGTCTACGATCGTTCGGATCTCATCCGCCGCGCCATTGCTACGCTGAAAACTACGCTCATCGAGGAAAGCGCCATCGTTGCGCTCGTGTGCGTCGTCTTTCTTTTGCACGTTCGCAGCGCGCTGGTGGCCATCATTACGCTTCCGCTCGGCGTCCTCATTGCCTACGCCTGCATGTATGCGCTCGGCTTGTCCTCAAACATCATGAGCCTTGGCGGCATTGCCATCGCCATTGGCGCCATGGTCGATGCGGCCATCGTCATGATCGAGAACGCCCACAAGCATCTGGAGCGCGCGCCACCTGGCAAGCCGAGAACCGAGATTCTGATCGAGGCAGCGAGCGAGGTAGGCCCCGCGCTCTTCTTCTCGCTGCTCATAATTACCGTGTCGTTCCTGCCGATCTTCGCCCTGGAAGCTCAGGAGGGGCGTCTGTTCCACCCGCTCGCGTTCACCAAGACCTTCGCAATGGCGGCGGCTGCGCTGCTGTCTGTCACCGTGGTTCCCGCGTTGATGGTACTGTTTGTGCGCGGGCGTATCGTCTCCGAGCGCAGCAATCCGGTGAACCGCTTCCTTATCTGGATCTACCGTCCCGTTATCAAGGGCGTGCTCCGAGCCAAGGGACTGACGATCACCCTCGCCTTTGTCGTTCTTATGGTCAGCGTGTGGCCCGCGATGCGCCTCGGATCGGAATTTATGCCGAGCCTGAACGAGGGCACACTGCTCTATATGCCGACCACGCTGCCCGGCCTTTCCATCACGAAAGCCAGCGAGCTCCTGCAGACTCAGAACAAGATCATCAAGTCCTTCCCGGAGGTCGAGAGCGTCTGGGGCAAGGCCGGCCGTGCCGCTACCGCGACGGATCCTGCCCCCACCGAGATGTTCGAGACAGTCATCAATTTGAAGCCGGAGACGGAATGGCGGAAGGGTCTCACACTCGATAGGCTTATCACTGAGATGGACACGGCGCTGCAGTTCCCCGGCGTGTCAAACGCATGGACCATGCCCGTCAAGGCCCGCATCGATATGCTTGCAACGGGAATCCGTACGCCAGTCGGCGTCAAGGTGCTCGGCCGCGATCTTTCCGTTATCGACGGCCTCGCGCGGGAGATCGAGGCGGCGATCAAATCGGTGCCGGGCACGTCGAGCGCGTTCGCCGAGCGCATAATCGGCGGCTACTATCTTGAGATCGAGCCTGATCGCGAGCAGCTCGCACGCTATGGGCTCATGATCGGCGACGTTCAGCAGGTCATCGCATCCGCGATTGGCGCCGAGACGATCACGACTACAGTCGAAGGTCGCGAGCGATATGGCGTCAGCCTCCGCTTTCCCCGCGACGTGCGCTCCAATCCGGACGCAATCGCGCGCGAGGTCCTCGTGCCGTTGCCGAACGGTGCGTCCATCCCCCTGGGGCAAATTTCTCGCGTCAAGCTCACGCAGGGCCCGGCCTCGATCAGAACCGAAAATGCGCAGCTCGCCGCCTACATATTCGTAGATGCCCGCGACCGCGACCTCGGCAGCTACGTCGCCGACGCGCGCCGCGCCGTAACCGAAAGAGTGAAGTTCCCGCCCGGCTACTACGCAGTCTGGAGCGGGCAGTTCGAATACTACGAGCGGGCCAAGCAGCGGCTCCTGCTCGTCGTTCCGGTCACGTTGCTGTTAATCTTTCTGTTGCTCTATCTCAATTTCCGCCGCGTCGCCGAAACTCTAATCGTGATGTTGTCTCTGCCGTTCGCGCTCATTGGCGGACTTTGGCTCATGTGGTGGCTCGGGTTCAACCTGTCAGTCGCCGTCGCCGTCGGATTCATAGCGCTGGCGGGCGTCGCGGCGGAGACAGGTGTCATCATGCTGATCTATCTCCAGCACGCGCTCGATGAGCGCCGCCGCATCGCCGAGCAGGAGCGGCGCAATCTTACCCACAGCGATCTGCACGCCGCCATCATGGAAGGTGCCGTCGAGCGCGTGCGGCCGAAGATGATGACGGTCGTCGCGATCATGGCCGGCCTGTTGCCGATCCTGTGGAGCCACGGCACCGGCTCGGAGGTCATGCAGCGCATCGCCGTCCCAATGGTGGGCGGCATGATCTCGTCGGCAATCCTAACGCTCGTCGTCATCCCGGCAATCTATGCGGTCGTCCACGGAGCGGCATTGAAGCACCAAAAGACAGCACATTCGGTCAGTGCTCACGTCGGCTCTTTAGATAGTTCCTGAGGTAAGGTGTTTCGCCGTCAGACAACATCCTTTGGCTGCACTTCGTTTGTGTGCGAAACAGGATTCGCACACTCCGGCGAGTTCAACTCACCTGAGAGACGTTACTCAGTAAGCGAATAATATTTCTGCGATACCTAAGACACAGGACCAAATTACCGAGACGTGCCCATTTGGGCACTGAGACACGGGGTGGTTAAATCCCTGAAACGAATGGTCGGAACGGGGGAGATTGAACTCCCAACCCCAGGCCCCCATACGGGAACAGCGGTCCCGATGACGTGCCTGGTATGCAGGGGACCGAAATAGCGGCTGTCGAAGCTCGCCGGATGATCTGCCAGCAGGAAGACTTCGCCGTCCTTGACGATGCGACACCCTTGCCAAGCAGGGAGTGGCTCGCTTACGGTTGCAGCACGGGCAACGAGTTGACCCCGCAAAAAAACGTGGGCTCCGAACCGGCAGACGCGGTCGCCTACGGTGCCAGCGACCGGCTTGATCAGCAGCGCCGAGCGCGGAAGGTATCCGCGCTGATCCGCGAACTGTGCGATTGCGTCTGGAAGGCGGACCAGAGCAAGTTCTTCGAAGTTGGGGCGTCGTTGCACGGCCCCGTAAAGCCCAGTTTCCACGCTGGGCGATACGTTCCAGACAAAAAACACCATTGTACCCTGAGGCGCCGGCGCCATCAGAAAGGCAAGCCCGATGCCCATACCGACCATAGGGCGTGTCCTCATGGCTTGCGTCCTGATGACGATTGCCGGCGGGCGCGCTCGGACCACTCGAGCAACTCCTTGCGGTGATAGAAAACTCGGCCACCGTGCTTGCGGAACGACGGTCCGCTGCCCTGCCAGCGCATGTTCTCGAGCGTATGCGCCTTGAGCCGCAGAAGCGCAGCGGCCTCCTCGGTCGTTAGTAGCGGCAACCTTTTGAGCGTGGCCATCTTGGGACTCCCGACTGAGTTGGTACTGCCGGGAAGGGTGGCGGGAAGCCGCACGCATGGGGAGTGTCGTTTGTCGATTGATGGGAAACGCCACACCACGCTTGCAGATCTCGTACAGAAGGAAACCCAACCGCCGATGGCATACGTTGATTGTTCCCTGCACGGCATGCTTTCTGATCCCAGCCCCTGTTCGTCTGGCGGGCCACCTTGCTTGGGACACCTGAAAATAGGCGTCCAGAAAACAGTTGCTATAGAGGACGCGAAGCGGCGCCTAAGTGCCGCCGACTTTGCGAAGGTCGATGAGCGGGATGCCGAGCCTGCGCGCCTTGTCAGCGAAGTTGTCCTGGATTCCGTTGCCAGGGAAGATCAGCGCACCAATTGGAAGCACGGCAAGGATCGCATCGTTGCGCTTGAACGGCGCCGCCTTGGCGTGCGCGGTCCAGTCGGGCTTGAAGGGGATGTGCGGCACCTTGCGCTGGTCGGCCCAGCAGGCGGCGATGCGCTCCGCGCCGGTCGATCCGCCTCCATGCAGGAGCACCATGTCGGGATGCTTCGCGTGCACCTTGTCGAGGCGGTCCCAGATCAGATGGTGATCGTTGAAGTCAAGGCCGCCTGACAAGGCGATCTTCGGACCCTGCGGGAGCATGAGTTCGGTCTCGGCGCGGTGCCTCGCGGCGAGGAAATCGCGGCTGTCGATCATGGCCGCGGTCAACGTGCGGTGGCTGACCAGCGATCCCGCTCGTGGCAGCCAGACGCTGCCGGTATGGGTTGCGAACAGCTCGGCCGCCTGGTCACGGAACAGCTCCATGGCGTTGCGACGCTCGATCAGGGTGAGCCCTTCGGCGATAAGCCGTTCGAGCTCAACGGAGCGAACCTCGGAGCCGTCCTGGATGCGCTGGCTCTTCTTCTGCGCCCGCTCGTTGCTGTCGAGGGTGCGCTCGATGCGGCCAACGGCGCGGTGGAAGAGATTGACCGTCGACCAGAGCAGCGACTCGAGATCGGGCTCGAGACGCGTGTCGCTCATGGTGGCGACCAGCGCATCGAAGATGTCGGCCACGGCGCCGGCGACGGTGTTGCCGTCGGGCAGAGGCCGCGGATCGGACTCGTCGTCGAAGGGACGGTGCGCGTAAAGCTGGAGCTCGGCGAGGACGTGATTGGTCGCCGACGACGTATGTGGGGGCTCCAGGTCGAGGCTGCTGGTCATGGGAGGGCTCCTGTGCCGGTTTGGCCGCGCCCATCGCGGCCTTCCGGCGATCCCTCACGGCGGGCGGCGCGGGCCTGCACCGCGGGCGCGCAGCGACCGCGGCCGGAGCGGCAGCGGAGGACGGCGAGCACGGCTTTCTTGTCTCGCGAGGAATGGCGGCGCGTCAGCGCCGCCAGGGGAAGAAAGCCGCGCACAGCCGTTGCGGGGCCGGGCCGGCTGCCGTCCGATCGCCCCTTGAAGGCCGGGCGCGGCCCTGCGGCAGAGCAAGCCGGGGCGCGACTGGCCGCGATCGGAGCTCAGGCGCTCGTCAGGAGCGCTGGTCTATTGCCGGAAGGAGGAAGCGGGCGACGTCCTCGGGTGCGAGCTGCGGGCGTGCGATGGCCCGCAGGTCCTCGAGACCGAAGGCGACGAGGTCGTCGTTGAAATCGCCGAGGCGTGGCGAGAGCGGGATCGCCTCGATCCCGGCAGCTTCAGCGCGGCTGGTCAGCGTTGCCACGGCAGTGTCGCCGGCGGCGTCGGGGTCGCGGGCGATGTAGAGGCGACGCAGCGTGTCCGGGAACAGGATGGCGGCCAGATGCGGTGCCGACAGCGCGGCCAGCATCGCCGTGCCTGGAAGCGCCATACGCAGGGACAGGATGGTTTCGATGCCTTCGCCGGCCGCCATGACGTCGCCTGCCGCGCCGAAGCGGACGGAGTTGCCGAGCAACGTGCCCATCGCACGGCGCGGCATGTCGATCGGCGCCTTGCCGAGACCGGAGACGTCGAGCCATGTGCGCTGCACGCCGGTGATGGTGCCGGCGAGGTCGGTGACACGGGCGATCAGGGCCGGTCGGCTCTCGCGCGCAGCGGTGTCGGTCGCCCGGTAGTAGCAGCGTGGGTGGAAGCGGAGCGCATCGGTATCGTGCAGCCGATCGATGCCGCGATGGCGCAAATAGGTTGCAGCCAGCGTGCCGGCGATCGGCTGCGAGGCGGCGAACAGCCGGCGTGCCGCCTCGGGCGATCCGCTGGGAGCCGCGGTGGCCGGTGTCTTGGACTGCGGCTCGGGCTCGGGGCGCGGCAGGCTCAGGAACCGGCGCGCTTCGTCGGCAACGTCGCGGAACTCGAGCAGGCCGCAGGTCTCGCGGATGACGTCGAGCAGGTCGCCATGCTCGCCGGTGGCGGCGTCGGTCCATTTGCCGGCCGCTCCGGTGCCGCTCTCGGGACCGAACAGGCGCACGTACATGGATTGTCCGGGCGTGTTGCGGACGTCCCCGACAATCCAATGGCGCCCGACCCGCCGGCCGTTGGAGAGATAGTGACGGCACACCGCCTCGGCCTCGCGCGCGAGGCGGTGTGCCAGATCGGTGGCGGATGAGCGCATGGTCATCTGCATAGGACCCATAGAGACATCACGTCCAGACGCTCCGTTACGGCGCTATGTCGGTAATCTGAAGACGGCGCCAAAGAGACATATGTGTCCATCAGGACTCTCCTGAAACAAAAAGCCCGGCACGGGGCCGGGCGAGCCGAGTTGAGAGGGCGGGCGGCAGCCGAAGCTGCCGCCTCCCATGGTCTATTCGGCAGCCATGATGCGCGATGCTTCCGCGCCGTTGTTCTGTTCCAGGTCCGCCGTCCGCAACGGATCGGGCAGCCAGCCGGTGCCGTCGAGCAGGCGTTCGGCTTCCTTGGCCATCTCGACTTTCTTGATATGGGCGATGCGGTCGGCCGCCTTGGCGCCCTTGGCCTCGCGCACGGCGTCGAGGATGCGTGCCTTGGTCACGCGGCCCAGGTAGGAGTCCACGGTGGGCGTCCATCCGGCGGCCGCCATGTCGAGGCGCACGGCGGTGGCGAGGCGATCGGCATGCTGCAGCGCTTTCGGCCGGCGATCGTAGGATTGATGCACGGCGTTGATGGTGAGTCCCACGCAGTGGGCTAACAACGCTTGCCGGCTGTCACTGTCGAGATCGGCCAGCACGTCCCACAGATCGGCGGGGTTCTTCGGCATCTGGCCGGCCCAGTGCTTGTGGCGGGCGTCGATAGCCTTGGCGGACTGGGAGTCCGCAAGACCGGATGCGGCGCCGAACAGCACGCTCTTGGCCTCGATCTCGAGGCAGGTGTCGAAGCCGTAGCGATAGAAGAGCTTCAGGCATAGCGCATGCAGGGCCGCCCGGAGCGCCACGTCTGGGTCGGTAGCGACCGCATCGCGCAATGCCAGCGTGCGGTGCGTGGTGAGCTCCGTGAGGAGGCGGTCGGACAGCGGGCGCACGCCCTCGTCCTCGTCCGGATCGTCGACGGCGGGCTCATCGTCCGTATCGGCTTCGATCCCGGTAGCGGTCGTTCTTTCCGAGCCGGGTGCGTCGTCGTCGGAGTCGCCCTCGGCGCCTTCTGCTTCGGACTCGTCCTCGGGCTGGACGTATCCGCGCTCTACGTGGAGCACGCCCGCGCCGTCAATGCTGACGAAGGCGCCGGCGCGCGCGATCTCGTCCGGCTCATAGACGACAGGGCGCTCGTCGAACGCCGTCAGCGCGGTCTCGATTTCGCCAAGCCGCTGGTCAACGTCTTCCGGGATCTCGTCGGCTTCGGCGTACATGGCCTCGAGCTGGTCGAGCTCGGCCTGGAGTGCATCGCGCGCCGCGACCTCCTCTTCGCTTATCGGCACCTCGCGCCCGCGCAGCCGGCGGAGACCATAGGTGTGGCCGTAAGGAAGCTCGGGCGCCACCTCGATCCATTTCCAGCCCTCGGCCCGGATGGCGTCGGCTTCGCGCTCGAGCTTGTCGGCGACGAGCTTCTCGAGCAGGGCCGGCTCCTGGAGCCAGCCGCCGTCATCGGACTCGAACAGGTCGCGCAGGATCGTGCCGCCCGCTTCCTCGTAGGCCGTCGTGCCGACGAACAGCGCCCGCTTGTCGGAAACCCGTACCGACCCTTCGGTGAGCATGCGCCGGATCTGATAGGGCTCGCTTCTATAGGACCGCTGCAGGGCCTCCCACACCTGCTCCTGGCGCGCATGGTCGGGATTGACGGTGAAGGCCATGAGTTGGTCGAGCGTCATGCCGTCCTCGGCGTAGACGTCGAGCAACGACGGTGCCACCGCCGCGAGCCGTAGGCGCTGGTGCACGATAGCGACCGAGACGAAGAAGGCGGCGGCGATCTCCTCCTCGGACTGGCCTTTCTCGCGCAGGGTGAGGAAGGCGCGGAATTGATCGAGCGGATGCAGAGGCGCGCGCTGCACGTTCTCGGCCAGGCTGTCCTCCTCGGCGATGCCGCCGGTGCGGATGACGCACGGAATGGGTGCGGTCTTGGGAAGGCGCTTCTTCTTGATGAGAAGCTCGAGCGCCCGGTAGCGTCGTCCGCCGGCCGGAACCTCGTAGAGTCCGGTCTCGTTGCCGTCGGCATCGCACACCGGGCGCACGGTGAGGCTCTGCAGCAACGTGCGCCGGGCGATGTCCTCGGCCAGCTCCTCGATGGCGACGCCGGCCTTGATACGCCGAACGTTAGACTGGCTGAGGACGAGCTTGTTGAATGGGATGTCGCGCGAGACGCTGAGCGCGATTTTGGGAAGGGTTTTGGCCATTTCGGGGTTCTCCACGACGGGCGGCCCGAGACTCTCTCGCGACCTCCAACCCGTCACGAACTCCACACCCCTCTCTTCCTCTGGCCTGCTTCGCACCGGGTGGAACGGCACGCCGCGCGCCACGCTGCGTGCCGTTGGAAGCGAGCGGGACTCACTCCGTCTGTCGCAGCGCCCCGGCTGCGGCCTTCAGAAGCTCGTCGTCGAGGACGATGCGGCCGGCCGTGTGCGCGGCTGCGGCATAGACCGACAACGGGAACGTGCCCTCGAACCAGAGGTCGCGCTCGATGCCGAGGCCGAGCGGAAGCCGCACTGACGCCATCTCCGTCAGGCTGAAGGCACCAAGCTCCGGACAGCCGAAGCCAAGGTCGGCGAGTCCGAACAACGTGTCGTTATCCTCGTCGAGTTCGGTGACGAGCCAGGTCGCGGCGCCGAGGGGATTGAAGAACTTGACCACGGGGACGTGATCGACATCACGCAGGCGCCCGTTAGCGAGCAGGCGTTCGTGCAGCTCCGGGGTGAGGAGGATCATGCCGCCCTCCGTCCATTCGAGGCTGTGTCGCCGGCTTCGGGCAAGAAACCCAAGAGATAGTCGGCGGCCTTGCTTGCGAGCGATGCGGCACGGACGATGGCGCGGTTGTCTTCCCGCAGGACCTCCAACCACGATCCGATGTAGTCGGCATGGCGGACGGTCGGCGCGATGCCGAGCGCGGCGCAGCAGAACGCCGCGTTCATCTCGGCGACCAGCTCCTCGAACGCGTATTTGCGGGAGCCGAAGGCCCCCGCGAGATCACGGTTCAACCGCGAGGCATGTCCCGAGGCGTGGCCGAGCTCGTGCAAGGCGGTCCGGTGCCAGTTGATCGGCTCGAAGAACGCGGCCGGTGGCGGCACCTGCACGTAATCTTCGGACGGCGTATAGAAGGCCCGGTTGCCACCGATGCGGAAGTCGATGCCGGTAGCCTTGATCAAGGCATCGACACGCGGCTCGATGGTGCCCGGAGGGGGAGGCGGCGCGACGGTTGCGATCTCGTCGGGCAACCCATCGCACTGGTCGGTGTTGAAGACGGTGAAGCGCTTGAGGAACGGAATGGCGCGGGCTTCGCCGCCGCTGGCCGCCGCGCGTCGCTTGGCGTTGTCTGGTATGAAACGGTCGGCATAGACGACGGTGATGCCGCGCTCGCCTTTGCGGACGTTGCCGCCGAGCGCGAGAGCTTGGCGAAACGTCAGCCAGCTCTGGCCGGCGTAACCCTGCTCGATGACTGCGCCCCAGAGGATGAGGACGTTGATCCCGGAGTAAGTGCGGTTGGTCGACGCGTTCTTCGGCATCGCGAGCTGCGCCTTGGCGGACTGCGTGCCCCAGGGCTGCACCCAGGGCACACGGCCATCCTCCAGCTCGGCGATGATCTTGTTGGTGATGTCGTCGTAGAACGCGGGCCGGTTGCCGCCGGCACCAGTAGGAGAAGGGGATTTGGACATCGCGGGCCTCCACGACGGGCCGGCAAGAGCCTCTCTCTCGCCACCTCGAGCCCGTCACGGCGACCACCGCCCACCTCTGTCTCGTCTCCACGGCAGCCGGCCGGACCTCGGGCACGGGACCTCGCGCGGCTGGAATGCGCCGACACCTGGTGCTCATGGTCCTGCGCCAGGTCCGTAACCCGCATGGGCCGAGACCCGCGACTCTTGCCGGGCTCGCCTCCGGCAAGACGCGGGGCTCGGGCGCGTGGCCCGGGCCGCAACGGGCCACGCGGTAGGGCCGACCGCGGCCCTCTTGGCCGCGGGGCGCCCAACAACAGCGGATGAGGACTCTGCGAACGGTGACGACACCCTCGCCGACCCGCGCCACGCGCTCACTCTTCGCGAAGCAATTCCAACTCCAGCTGCGGAATGGTCTGGTCCTCGCTCGTCAGTTTGGAGACCGACACCCCGACGAGGCGCACGCCCACCGTCACCGGATACACTGTGCGAACCAGTGCCACGCTGAGCTCCCGCAGCCTAGTTTGCGTCGTGACTGGCGATGAAACCGTCCGGCTGCGCGTGATCAGCCGGAAATCCGTGTACTTCACTTTCACCGTGACCGTGTGCCCGTAGGTCGCCGTCTTCTCGCACCAGGTCCACACGTCGTCGGCCATCGCAACGATACCGGCCTCGATGTCGGCCGCAGCAAACAGGTCGTCCGAGAAGGTGGTCTCGCTGCCGGACGATTTCCGTTCCCGGTTCGGCACCACCGCCCGGTGATCCTCGCCACGCGCAATCCCGTAGTACCAGGCCCCTGACTTGCCGAAGTGCTCCTCCAAGAACGCGAGCGTCTGCCGCTTGAGGTCGGCGCCGGTATGGATGCCGAGCGCCTTCATCTTTTCGGCCGTCACCGGCCCGACACCATGAAACCGTTCCACCGGCAGGCCATCCACGAACACTGGACCTTGGTTGGGCGTCACCACGAACTGTCCGTTGGGCTTCCTCTGGTCGGAGGCCAGCTTGGCAAGGAACTTGTTGTAGGAGACGCCGGCCGAGGCCGTGAGGCCAGTCTGCTCGAGGATGCGCGCGCGGATCTCGGTTGCGGTCTCCGAGGCGGTCGGGATGCCGCGCAGGTTCTCCGTCACGTCCAGGTAGGCTTCGTCCAGGGACAACGGCTCCACCAGCGGCGTGTAGGCGTGGAAGATCTCTCGGATCTCGTTCGATACCGTCCGATAAACATCGAACCGCGGGGGGACGAACAGGAGCTCCGGGCACTTGCGCAGCGCGGTGGCGGACGGCATGGCCGAGCGAACGCCGAAAGCCCGCGCTTCATAGCTCGCCGCTGCCACGACGCCGCGCTTGACGGCGGAGCCGACCGCCACCGGCTTTCCGCGCAGGTCGGGGTTGTCCCGCTGCTCGATGGACGCATAGAAGGCGTCCATGTCGATGTGGATGATCTTGCGCATGGGGCGAGTTCACACCAAAACGCGTGCGAGAGCTACCGCCCTGGCCTCTGTGACAACCGCAAACATTGGATCAATAGCAGATCCACGCCGCACGTCCGCTGATGGCTGTTAGATATGTCATCGACGCTAAGGCTTGTCGCATCACGACTGCCATCGAATGTTTCTCTCTCTACGGCCGCATCAACCACGTTGCGGAGGACACGAGGTTCCTGCGCCTGCCTTCAACTACTCCCAAATTCCCACGTTTTTCGCGTTTTCCTCGTTGCCGCGAACGCGTGCCGCCGAGATGCTTGGTCGAGCCTTGCGCCGATAGCGGTGCGCAACCAGACAACTTCGGACGTGCATGAGAAAGAATGACAACAAAGACGGAAGCACCACACCGTCGGCCGCGCAGCACGATCAGCAGCGCATAAATCCGGGGACGACGGGCGACGGGAATGTTGCGGGTGAGATCGCGCCGGCAAAGCTCGAAGCCTATCTGGCTCATCTGGAACATTTCGATGTTCCGCTTGAGGTGAAGATCGAGATGATTCGCGCTTTGCAGCAAATCATGCAGAGCTTCGTCGACCGCGCTTTTGGCGACGATCCCGCACAGCTTGCATGCGGCGATCCAATCGACGCCAATGTGCGTTCGGGTCCCGACGTGCTATGAAGTGAGCGTGGGGAGTCCCCACAAATCTGACCTATTAGCTAGCGACTTTTCGATATCGCGCGAGGCGCCGGAGGAGAGAGTGGTTGACGAATGAATACCGCACTCGTCGTGACAAAGGCCCTGATCTATTGCCGCGTCTCGAGCTCGAAGCAGGCGAGCGAAGGGCACGGCTTGGATCTGCAGGAGATGCGGTGCCGGCAATATGCCGAACGCTTGGGCTATGAGGTTGAGGCGGTCTTTCCAGACGATGTCTCCGGGGGCGGCGACTTCATGAAGCGGCCCGGCATGGTCGCCTTGCTCAGCTATCTTGATGCCCAACGTGGACACAAGGACTACGTCGTCATCTTCGACGACCTGAAACGGTTCGCTCGCGATACGGAGTTCCATATCCAGTTGCGGCGCGCATTCCAGAAACGCCGTGCTCGCGTCGAGTGCCTTAACTTCCGCTTCGACGACACGCCAGAGGGCAAGTTCGTCGAAACGATCTTCGCCGCACAAGGCGAACTTGAACGCGAGCAGAATCGCCGCCAGGTGATCCAGAAGATGCAGGCGCGTGCCGCTCGCGGCTATTGGGTCTTCTACCCCCCGATCGGCTATCGGTACGAAAGGGTCTCCGGTCACGGCAAGCTTTTGGTACGCCGCGAGCCATTGGCAAGGATCGTCAAGGAGGCGCTGCAAGGCTATGCCAGCGGCAGGCTCGAGACCCAGTCAGAGGTGCAGCGGTTTCTCGAGGATCAGCCCGAATGGCCCAAGGATCGGCACGGCGGCGTCCATCCCGAGCGTGTCGCCGAATTGCTCGCTCGCCCCGTCTATGCCGGCTACATCGACTATCCGAAATGGGGATTGAACTACGTCCCTGCTCACCATGAGGCGCTGATCTCATTTGAGACTTGGCAGGCCATTCAGGACAGGCGGCGCGGCGCCGCGAGGGCGCCGGCGCGCAAGGACATCGGCCACGACTTTCCTCTGCGCGGCTTTGTCACTTGCGCCTGCTGCGGCGAGGCGATGACGGCTTGCTGGTCCAAGGGGCGGAGCCGCAGCTACGGGTACTACCTGTGCGATACGAAGGGGTGTCCTGAATCGCGGAAGTCTATTCGTAAGGAGGTGGTCGAAGGCGACTTCGAGGTTTTGCTTACAGGGCTGGTTCCCGCTCAAGGGCTGCTCGAGCTGGCTCTGGACGTGCTGCGCGATTGTTGGGATGCGCGTATCACCAAGGGGCGTCAACGGCTCGCCTCGCTTCAGGAGACCCTGCGCGACATCGAGCGCAAGGTCGATCAGTTGCTCGACCGACTGATGAAGGCGAGTGGTGTGTCTGTGATCACCGCCTATGAGCGCCGTGTGCGTGAACTCGAATCGCAGAAGGCGTTGACCAGCGACCGCATCGCTGCGTGCGGCAAGCCACAGGCCTCGTTTGAAGAGACTTATCGAACCGCCTTGAGGTTTCTGAGAAGCCCTTGGAAACTGTGGTATTCCGAGCGCATCGAGGACCGCCGAGCGCTCCTACGCTTGGTGTTCGCCGAACGTCTGGTCTATGTCCGAGGCAAGGGTTATCGAACCGCTAGAATCTCTATGCCGTTCAAGCTGTTAGGTGACGAGATTCTGCGCAAAACCGGAGTGGTGGAGCCGAGGGGAATCGAACCCCTGACCTCTGCAGTGCGATTGCCCCCGAGAACTTTCCGACAGGTTCTGCAGCGTTCCACGACGTGCATGATAACGCATTGATTTGCCGTATTTAATAGACTTTAATCCGGCAATCTGCAATAACTTCGTTACTCGCGACGCACCGTTTCCGTGCGTGACAGGTGCGTGACAGAATTCAGAACCCCTGCATTCTGGCGCCCTCTACCCCTGACCTCTTTTCTACCGAGTCTTGCAGATGCCCACGCTGAAGGCCAATCACCGCGTGATCGCCGCCGCAAAGCCCGTTGGCGGCAAACGCACCCGCTACCGCATCGAAGGCGTCGAAGGCCTGTGGCTCGACGTCAGCGCTACAGGGCGCCGTTACTGGTATGTCCGTTACCAGCCGGGCGGCCGCCAGACCCGCACGGAGCGTTGGTACCGCCTCGGCGACGCAAGCTCAGTGGGGCTCGCCGACGCCAGCACGCGCGCGCGCGACATCCTTACGGACGCCTACGCCAAGGAGAAGGACCCCCATGCGGAGCGCGCCGCCAAGCGCTCCGAGACGCTGACCTTGGCCGACCTTTATCAGGACTGGTACGACCGCCACGCCGAGCCATCGCTCGCGCGCGCCGCAACCGACCAGTCGATTTACCGGACCCATCTCGAAAACGGTCTCGGCAAGGAGAGGGTCGCCACGCTCAAGCGCGCGGAGATCGGCAAGTTGCGCGACAAGGTCGCCAAACACTCCGGCCCTATCGCGTCCAACAATGTCCTGATCCTCGTCAACCGCGTGCTCAACTGGGCCGTCGATGAAGGCCTTATCGAGTTCAATCCGGCGGCACGGCTTCGCAAGGTCGGACAGGTGAAGCCGCGCGAGCGCGTCTTATCCGAAGACGACATCGTGAAGTTCTGGAATGCGCTTGCGGCGATGGAGACCATGACAGGGGAGCACATGGCCCGTGGTGAGGCCGGCCGCATGCTCAGTCCTGCCACACGCTCGGTCTTACGACTCTTGCTCCTGACCGGGCAGCGCCGCAGCGAAATCGTCCAGGCCGAGAAATCAGAGCTCGAACTGAACATCGCGGAACCCGTCTGGACCATTCCGGGCGAGCGCACCAAGAACGGTCTCCTGCATCGCCTCCCCTTGTGCCCTAGGGCCAAGGCCGAGTTCGCGAAGGCCGTCGCGGCAAGCCCTGCCGGGAGCCGCTACGTGTTCCCCTCACCCGTTTCCGAGGAGGACGAGCCGATCCTGGCGACGACGGTCACGCGCGCCATGGACCGGCTGGTGACGCAGCTGAAGATGAGCAAGGCCTCGCCGCATGACCTGCGGCGCACGGTTGGCACCGAGATGGCCCGTCTTGGCTTGCCGGTGCACGTGCGCTCCCTCGTGCTCAATCACAGTCCCATGAGTCGCGGCATCACCGACGCCGTCTACAACCGCTACGCCTATGACAAGGAAAAGCGCGAGGCTCTGATGGCCTGGGAGGAGCGCCTGCGGCAGCTCACGAGCCCTATCCCCAGTTCCGTTGAAAAAATATACGTGACTTAGTTTACATGGGACTGAAGCCATGAGATGACCGTTCCGGCGCCGCTCGAACTCACGAGGTCAGCATGACGAAACCCGGCAAACCCGCAGAGCAGGCTAAGGCGCGCGCTGGAAGCAAGCCGGTGATCCGCGTTGTAACGCCCAGACGGCATACGGAGACGAGTGAAAGCAAGCGTATGTCGAAGACCGCAGGCCAGCCGGAAACGCTTGATCGGGAGCGCCTCCGCTCCTTCCTCACCCAATCTCCACCAACCGCCCCAAGGCGCGATGCTGAACGGCCGACGTTCCTGAGCGATGCGAAGGCCGCGTTCGAGCGTGCCGCCGATGCGGACGGGCTCGATGCGCAACAGCGCATCGCTGCACTTCGGGAGCTATTACAGACTTACGAAGCCCGTACGGCCTCAACGCTTCCGTTGCCAAGCAAAGCCCCCCAGTTGTGGGTGGATCGTGATCCTGCGCTGAAAGAAAGCCCGGCCGCCTTTACCCGCCGGGTCTATGGGCCGTGGATCGGCACCGGCTTCACACGCCCGCAGCTCCGCGCGCTCGATGACGCCCTCTACCACGCCCTTTCGGTGTGGGAGCACCGGCACCCCGAGGACACCATTAAAGACCTCCCTACCCTCGCCGAGGTCATCGACAGCAAGATCGCCCGGTTGGCCGATGAGTTCTCCCCCGACGAACTGCGCAAGCTCGGGGCCACCCTGCAGACGCGCTTACGACGGTCCAAACAATAGGCAGCATTGAGTCTCGTCAGCGTTTTTCATGCCGCTAGGTCGAGAATCACTATTTTTCACCGCCCATCACTGTTTTTCATGAGCAGCCAGTTCTGAGAGATCCGGAGCCAATAGAAAAACTAGACTAGACAATTTTATCATTGCGCGTTATGACAAAGACACCGGCCAGAACGGCCGGACGTCTCGCGTCGCCTCCCGACAAACCCCGATACATGCAGCTGACGCCCCTCCCCCGGGCGCAAAAGGAGCCCCCATGCTTGAACCGAACATGAGCAGCATGATCCTCGCGGATCTCAAAATCCTGACCAAGAAAGAGCTAAGAGAAATCGTCCCCTACACGCCCCAGCACATCCACAGGCTCGAAAAAGCCGGCAAGTTTCCAAGGAGACTGCAGCTCGGTGCCAACAGGGTGGGCTGGAAGCTCTCGGACATCCAGGCCTGGATCGACGGCAGAACATCACCGGCAGTCAACTACCTGGAAGACGACGAGATCCCCTATTGAAGATGCCCGCCTCCGAGTCTCTCGGGGGCGGGTTTTTTTACGGAATGGGCGCGAAATCCGGCAGCGCCAGCGGCAACGACGCCTGATCCGACTCGGCTTGACGCAACTTGTAGCCCTTCACGAAGGCCAAGCGGTCGCCGTTGAACATGAAGCGGATGTTGACGAAGAACTGACCATCGATGGTGCTGCGGTACAGGAAATCTTTGTCAAGCAACTCGCGTAAGCCGCGAAAATACGTGGTCTTTGGCAGGTTATGGTCCCGCGTGCTGAGCAGAACCGAATCCTGACCGGGCCGCTCGCGCAGTTGATTGTAGACAATCTCGAACACCGCGAGCCCTGCCTTCGAGAGGCCAGCCGCCTGCTTCAAGCCCGCTAGATAGAGCTTCACAAAGCGCTCCTTGTCGACCTCCTCGAACTCATACGAGATGGCCCCTCCCCGCCCCAGAATCTCCCCGGTTCCGTTATCGACCACGAAGCCTTTATGCTCATCACCGATTTGTACGCGCTTGGTGCGGGAAATCTCGGCGCTGCTGGGAATTGAGGGATTCACCCGATATAACGGGACCCCGTGTTTCGTGGTGACGGCTTCGGAATGTAATAAATTTCCCATTTTTGACTCGTGAAAATGAAACTGTTGTTCCAACAACATGAACAACAATTCCCAATAAGGCAAGTCGAATTTGGGAATTTATTTCAATTATCCGGGAATTAATTTTCTGAATCTGGGAGTCGCTATGGCTGATTTCTGCGCCTCCCGAGAGATTCCCTTCTTATCATATAAAAAGGGGGCGGCGCGAAGCGCTCCCATCCCACAGGGGGCCGTAGCAAGCGACGCCCCACCCCGAAGAGATCGCGAAGGGTGAAACTATCATCCTAAAGACCGTCCATCATCATGGTCGAGAGAAAGTGGGCTTGCCAGGAGGGTGCTAAGCCAGACATCTACCTCCAAATTCCGCCACTGCCCTCATCCAAAATTGTGAGCTTGAGCGCTCGTGCTGCTGCATTCAAAGCGTCGAAGCGGCCTACTCTCCCCAGCTTGAGCGTGTCGCGGTCGACCGATAGGCCAAGCCATCCACCGACGGATGCTGGTCCAGACTATCCGTGCCTAAGATTGGGCGAGGAACGCGCCGCACGATCAGTCATGCAGACAAGCCTTCGTGTCTTTATGTCTATTTGCCGAACAGCTGACTGGAAGGCATGGCGACATTCCATTTTGTCTTCTTTCCTAAATCTCTACTCTGAGACGATTACACATTCACCTCTATCGACATGCCGTTATGATGACATGTCGTGTGGACTGCATGCATTCAGCTCGGCATGCTGATAAGTAGTATATATTTCAAAATTGGATCTCGACATTTATTCAGCGCAAGATCGCTGCATTCCAAAATGCATACAATTCAGCATGGAGATATAACGGCAATTAGAAATGACTTGCCAACAAAGAGCGAATCTTCAACCATGATTGCAGATACACCTAGATGTAGACATCGCAACATGAAGACATTGAGTTTCATCTGCCAAAAAGGGGGGACCGGCAAAACGACCCTCGCACTCAACATCGCCGTCGAGGCTATGCGCCGGGGCTTCACCGTGGCCGTCATCGATCTCGACCCCCAGCCAAGCGCATGTGCTTGGAGCGACCTGAGGGCCACCCGCGATGAGCCCGTGGTCATCGACGCGAAGCCCTCGCGACTTGCAGCAGCCGTCGAGACAGCGCGGGCGCAGGAGGGTCTCGACCTCCTGATCATTGATACCGGCGGTCGAACGGAGGAGGGGGCCTTCGCTGCCGCAAAGGCTTCGGATCTTGTCGTGGTGCCTGTGCAGCCGTCCGCCGTCGACCTCAAATCGATACCCGCTACGAGAGACCTGATCGCAATGGCCGGTGCGCCGAAGGCGCTCGCGGTGATCACGCGCACGAAGCCTTTCGGCACACGGCACAAGGAAAGCGCAGCGTGGCTCGGTCAGTCAAAGATATCCGTCTCGGATACCGTCATTGGCGACCGCATTACATTTCAGGATGCCTATGCCGCGGGGCAGGGGGTCTCCGAGTACGCGCCGTCATCGCGCGCGGCGGATGAGGTCGGCGAACTCTTTCGAGACATCGCAATCCGCCTAGGATTGAAGTCAACACGACATGCCAACAAGAAGAAAAGTGGAGATGTAGACAATGGCAAGCAAACGACCAAACCTCGCCGCGCTCGTTGAGGCGGCTGGCAGCGTGCGCATCGAGCCGGTTCGTAAGACGATGCCGGCGGCACCCACCAACCAGACGGAAAGCAGGGCAGGGGAGGGGAACGGCAAGCCTCACGCCCCATCGCGGATCGGGCAGAAGCCCATCACGGCATTCTTTCCCGAAGAAGTCCGCGTTCAGCTCAAGATGATGGCCGCCGAACAACGCCAGAGCATGGAAAGCCTTATAGGCGAAGCGCTCAACGATCTGTTCGCAAAATATGGGAAGCCCGAACTCATTAGCCTCAGGTCCCAGGCCCAGTAATTCCATCCACCATCCCTAAACCCTTTATATTTCAGACACGATGAAGATCACGATTTTTGGTAGCGGTTATGTGGGGCTGGTGACGGGGGCGTGTCTGGCCGATATCGGGCACAACGTCGTGTGCGTAGACCGTGACGAAGCCAAAACCGAAGCGCTCAAGCGCGGTGTCGTGCCCATTTACGAGCCGGGCCTTGATGCCAAGATCGAAGCGAACGTTAAAGCCGGCCGCCTGCATTTCACGACCGATGCCAAAGAAGGTGTGGAACATGGCCGCGTTGTTTTCATAGCTGTCGGCACCCCGCCGGATGAAGACGGATCCGCCGATATTTCTGCCGTTCTTGCGGTTGCCAAAACCATCGCCATCTACATGACGGAACCCACCATCGTGGTTACAAAATCCACGGTCCCCGTGGGCAGCGCCGATCAGGTGCGCGATGTGATGGAACAGACATTGAAGGCGCAAGGCAAAACCGTACCCTTCGATGTGGCATCCAACCCCGAGTTCCTCAAAGAGGGCAACGCAATCGAGGACTTCGAAAAGCCCGATCGAATTGTGGTGGGCGTAGCCAATCACGCAACGGCCGAAGCCCTGCGCGAGATTTACGCGCCGTTTAACCGCAGATCCAATCGCATGGTGGAGATGGATATCCGCTCGGCCGAGCTTACGAAATACGCGGCAAACGCCATGCTGGCCACCAAGATCAGCTTCATGAACGAACTCTCCAATCTTGCCGATGCACTGGGCGCCGATATCGAACAGGTGCGTGTGGGCATCGGGTCCGACGCGCGTATCGGGTACCACTTCATTTACCCGGGCGCAGGCTACGGCGGCTCGTGCTTCCCCAAGGATGTAAAGGCACTGGCTGCCATGGGCCGCAAAAAGAACGTGCCCGTCAAACTGGTCGAAGCGGTTGAAGACGTGAACGAACGCCAAAAGCTGGTTCTGGTCGATAAAATCGACAAGCACTTCGGCAAAAAGGACCTTGCAGGCAAGGTATTTGCCTTGTGGGGACTTGCCTTCAAACCGGCGACCGACGACATGCGCGAGGCGCCCAGCCGCGCCATCATGGAAGCCCTGTGGGCGCGTGGCGCCATCGTCAGGGCCTACGATCCAAAAGCGATGGAGGAATGCCACCGCATTTACGGCGACAGGGCTGATCTGGTTCTCTGCGCGTCCGCAAACGAAGCGGTAACCGGCGCTGACGCGCTGGTGGTCGTGACGGAGTGGAAGGAATTTCAGGCCATCGATGCCGAGGATCTCAAAGCCCGCTTGAAAACACCCGTCATATTCGACGGGCGCAATATCTACGATCCCGAGAGACAGGCCCAGTACGGGCTCTTGTACTACGGAATCGGCCGCGCCGCGTGATCTGTCTCAGCGGTCCTCCGGTGTGCCATTCTCAGTGGCCCATTTCATCAGATGATGTCACGCAGTAGAGCAGAGCTCCAATCTTCCCGTTTTCATCTGCAAGCTCGCTCATAAGCTTTCTTCCTCGCATAATTGCCTTCTCAATCTTGGCCCGCTCGCGCGCGGCCATCTTACCATCGTCTAGAGCAGCAATAAGCTTGTCCGTCGACGCTGCAGCATCTGCGAGGGCAATGCCCAACCGTTCATGGCTGAGGCGAAACTCGTCCAATATCAAAACGAAATCACTCATAATTCACCTATGAATCGAAATATGAAAAAGAATTGCACCCTACACTTCATATTGAATCTACATATCGAACGTGCCAAAAACAACTGAACAGACGACCACGACACTTTGAGAGCCACGTGCTATTCTTGATAACTCCCGTAATTGTAGCTCTCCTCGGACTGTCTTTACGCAACACCTGGCGCGGTAGTATTGACTGTCTGCCTACACTAGGCTGGCTGTTCTTGATGGCGCTGCCGTATTCATTTGAGTATCAGCTCCTAGACCCGTCGTCGCGCAATCTCCAGGGAGCCATTATCGGCGCTGTGGCCCTCGTATTTTTCGCCGCGGACATGGCATCGCATAAGCTCGAGGGATCACTTCGGTTACTCCAGTGCAACGCGAGCGCGTACGGTTCGAGACAGCGTCGCGCGGCCGCTGCTCTTGCAACTTGCTTCATAGTGGCCGCCGGTGTGCATCTATCCCAAGTCCAGTCGATTCCGCTATTTCACGTGTCGGAGCTGGGCGAAACTCCATCCACCTTGCTTGGCCTGCGAAATGAGTTTTCGCGCTATCTGGACGTCTCACCACTTCAAAAGTATCTCATCAATTCTGCTCCGTTCGTGTTTGGAGCGCCGTCAATTCACTTACTTCTAGTTGCCGGCTCCCCCATAGCAGCAGGATTGCTTGCGGCGGTCGTCGCCGTCTACACAACCCTCAGCTCCGCCAAAGTCCCGTTCACAATCCTCGCGTCCGCGGTGGTTCTCAGCGTGCTTCTGATAAGGAGCGGCCACCATAAGCGCCACGCGATCAGATCTGCTCTGATTGCGGTACTTATCGCGCTCTCCGCCTTCGCCGTACTGAGCGGCCGCGTCCAGAGCGGTGGACTGCTGCAGGATCTAGGCAGCAAACTCTCGGCGCCTTCGACAACCTCATTTCACCTTGGGGATTATGTCCGAGATCGCGCCGCCGAGACCGAAGCTCGCTCGACGAAGGTCGCTCACCTTGCTGATTACTTCTTGTATCGTGTCATATTCACACCGGCCGAAGTTAGTTCGCGATGGTACGAATATTTCCATGACCACCCCATCGCCGAGCGACGGCTTGAGCGCCTCGTGCCCCATCCGGAGACCGGTGTCCCGATACACCCTGCTCAGCTCATTGGTATTGAAGTCTATCATCAGCGCTTCCCAGATAAGTACCCCATAGAAACCTTCGCGTATGCCTCGTTTGATGCCGATGCGTTTTCTCGTTGGGGCGGCGGTGGGTTGGCTCTTGCCCTTCTTGCTATTGTTGTACTTCGCTTAGCGCTCACGCTTGCCGACGATCAAAACACTGCATCAGCTGGCGCCTTCAAAGTATCGGGACTGGTGCTTCTCGCCAGCCTGCCGGCAACGGCATCGGTTCAGTCGATCATCATCGCTCACGGATTTCCACTTTTGATTCTATTCGCGACCGCCACCAATGTGCGCTGGCAAGCCATCGCCTCCGTGCTTTCTCGTGGCGATCGCGCGAACGATTTGTCCAACTAGCAGGTGAAGTTTACGATGCGACTACCTTGGAAGTTAAAGTCATTTGCGTTTTCACTCATTGATGTCTTGCACGCAGACCCGCTGTTATCTTGGCTCCAAAAGAACGTTACACGCCGGTCTCGAATTTCGTTCGACCGGCTCTCGGACGACTGGAAGTTCCACGAAGCGGCTCTAAGGCTTCTTCCACGGCGCAGGGTCCTCGAATTCGGGGCAGGGAAGTCACTCGTACAAAACTTGTATCTCTCTCGGATCTGCGAAAGTCAGGTGGTCGTCGACATAAACCCTATGTTCGACCCTGAGCTCGCCAACGAAGCCGCGCATTGGCTAAAGACCCTCACCGGCCGGCCGATGCCCGCAATAGGCTGCGCCAGTGATCTGTCGAACTTCAACATCACCTATGTTGCGCCGCTTGACATAGCGAAGAGCACGCTTCCGGATGCCTCATTCGACGCCTGCATTTCCACGAATACAATGGAGCACATACCGGAGCCGCAGCTGCGAGCGATCCTCATCGAGCTACGGCGCTTGCTTGTGCCCGGCGGCATGGTCAGTGCCATCATCGATTACTCCGACCATTATTCGCATACAGATCCAACGATCGGTCGGTTAAATTTCCTAAAATTCACTGATCGCCAGTTCGAGCGCTACAATCATCGTGCGCACTATCAAAACCGCTTGCGACACAAGGATTATGCTGGGCTGTTTCGAAGCGCCGGCTTCGAAATCGAGCATCAAGAGGTACTAGGTTTGGCGGAGCTGCCAGAGGCGATCGCGTCTGATGATCCGCGTCGCCGCGACCCAGACTTTGCCGGCACCGCCGGACGCTTCATTGCTAGAAATCCAGCACGTTAGCCATGCGCATCTGGATTTTGAACGTTGGCGAAGAAATACCTACAGATCCGGGTTCGCCTCGATTGCTGAGGGCGGCAATTCTCGCTCGCGAACTAACTCGCCGGGGCCACCAAGTCACGTGGTGGAACTCGTCCGTCAACCATCAGCAAAAGATCCAACGCGTTGCTCGAACCACCTCACTCGGTGTTACCGATGGTCTTGAGACAGTCCTTCTTTGGGGCAGGCTGTATGGCTCTAATCGGTCGCTCGCTCGGATCGCCAGCAACTTCGAGTCTGCAGCCGCTTTCCTCATGGAGTCACGCCACCGGGAAGTGCCCGACATCATCCTTGCTGGCTATCCGACAATCGAACTGGCTGCGGCGGCCCTTTTATACTCTCGCCGACATTCCGTGCCGTTTGTTGTGGATTTCCGCGACATGTGGCCAGACATCATTAAAGATGAGCTCAAAGGATTTCGCCGTATTGCCGCGGCGCCTCTCTTGCTTCTCTGGCGCATGATGAAGAAATGGATTGTGTCACGTTCAACTGCGGTTGTGGGAGTGACGCAAGGCTTCGTTGATTGGGCGCTTGGTACCACCGGCGTCTCGGCTAAGGACGTGACCCGGGTATTCCATCTGGCTGTTGATCCGTGCCAACCGGCTCCTGAGCGCATCGAAGAAGCAGAGAGCTATTGGACCAGCCTCGGCATCATAGATGACGGCTCTACTGTCATTCTCACCTACGCAGGTGCCTTCAGCGAGCGCTATGACTTGGACACTTTGGTCCGTGCCGCATGTGAACTGCCGAAGGAATACAAGCGCCGCCTCAAGATCGTGCTGTGCGGTCGCGGTGACATGAGCGTGCCCTTGCGCCATTTGGCAGCGGGACAGCCGCATATCATTCTACCTGGATGGCGAAGCGCCTCTGAAATTCGAGTCCTACTAGGTCGCAGTCACATCGGGTTGCTGCCGTACCGTTCCACCAAAGACTACGTGTGTCACTTCCCTAACAAGGTCGGTGAGTACCTCTCGGCGCAATTGCCTATCCTAACCGGCCTGACGGGGCAGACGCGCCAACTGTTGGAGGAGAGGGGGATCGGTTATTTCTATGACGAGTGCTCGGTACAAGCTGCGAAGCAGGCCCTAATTGCCGTCGTCGATGGTCGTGAAGCATTGCTAGGCATGCGGGGGAAGGCCCTAGAGGCCTATGCCGAACTGTTCGATCCAAAGCGAATCTACCCTGAGTATTGCCGCTTCATCGAGCGGCTGGCCGACCCCAATGTGGCTTGATCGCGCAATATCTCGTCCAATCGATTTAAGGCTTGTGGGCCTCCTGCTCAGCGTTGCCGCGTTTGTCTCTGGTCACCTCTCCTTGGCCCGTCTGGTGCCATCTTTGGCGGAATGGCCTGGGTGGATTATCGAAGCGCGCACTCCTCTGTTATTCGCGTCCGCAGTCGCAGCGGTTATGTCGCTGTGCCGCAGCCCGTTCACTGGGCGCGATTTCAAGGTTCTACTGATCCCGGCGCTTTACGGTGCGTTCACTCTCGCCTACGTGTTCTTCCCGTTCCCGCTTGTGAGAACGAAGGTCGACATCCTGTTCGGACTAACGAACTTTGCGCTTTTCGTCTGGCTTTACGATCCAAGATACCGCAACGCTCTTGCCGCCTGCTTCATTGGCCTATCGAGCGTACTCATAATCGCTGGGCTCGTCCTCATGGGGGACGGTGAACGGCTCAACTTCGCCGGCAGCCCGATCACTCTGGTCAGACTGGCCGCTGTTTCTATGTTCCTGCTGCTCTTCATGGAAGGGAGGGCGTGGCTGCGCCTCGCGCTTGTGGCCCTGCATGGGTTTGCTCTCGTCGCGAGCGTCCAACTGTCGGCTTTCGTCGCCATCGCTCTTGCTGCCGCCGCTACACCTCTCATCTTCATCAGCAAGACCATAATGCCGCGCAATATTATCACCAACGTTATGGCGCTTGCGCTTGGCTGCGCCGTAGGCAGTGCAATGGCCTATTCCGACATCAGCGGTAAGCTCGCGTTCCGACTGAAGCAGAATGAAGCCGCGCCGGTCGCAACTCAGAAGCCCACCAGCGCTCCGATAAATCGCGGTGCGTTCCCCGGGGGGATCATCAGATCAGACGTACCTTACGACGACACGTTGATGCCCGTGACGATGCCCAATTTCGATAAAGACACTCGAGTCTGTATCGACGATCGATCCGACCGCATCAAGCTTTTCGCGGCAGCTCTCTCAGTTAGTAACCAGGCACCAGACAAATGGGGGTGGGGAGATCAGGCATTCATAATGCCACTAACGCGCTTCGGCTCGGTCGGCATTCACAAGCAGCCTCACAACATCTTCCTCGACGTGCTCGTCACGCGCGGTCCGTTCTTCCTGGCAGGGTTCATCGCGTTACTGTATGTTGCGGCCATCCAATCGATGGTTGCTGCTTATCGCAGTCCTACATCCGCGCCATTCTTGATCGCCGCGGTATATATCCTCCTTGCGGCCCAGTGGACCGGCGATTTCTTCGACTTCCGCTGGTTCTTCCTGCTGATCGTCCCTGTAATTGGAGCAGCATACGCATCCCCGGCACTGTCCCCGTCGCGCAAATCGTTGTTGGATGAGATCTGACGACACTTAAGCAAGTAGTCATGTCGACATGTTGAGAGAGGAGTTTTGAAACGGCTCCCGAAAAATGGATGTTGCTCTTACTGAAGGGCTCTGCCGGAAGGCCTCGGATGCTCAGTGGATATTAACCCGATCACCCGTTGGACTCCCGCAGATACGGACATACGGTTCTTCGTATGTCCCGAGCCGTCTTTCGTTTGTCCGTCGCCGATGAGCGGCTGACCTTTCTTCACGCCGAGCTGCATGACGCCGGCGCTCGTTCTTCCCACCAATCCCTGGCCTTGTTGCCCGAGTGCGTCCTGCACCTGCTGGATCATTCTTTGGCCAAGGGCACGCGTGTGGGCTTTGGCGTGCCCATGACGCTTCTTGACTACGGCAGTGGCCACAGCACCCTCGTCGACTGGGTCGGCCGCATCATCGATGCGCACCACAAGCGCCTTGGCGTCATGCATGTTCGCGCCACCACACGCGAACTGTGGGAGGAGGTTCTCCCGTCCGTGACCTTCGTGATGGAGCGCTACGGGCAAGGAATGCTAGAGGGCGAGCTCGTTGCCGCCTACGAGCAGCAATTCGGGGTGGCCAAGTGGCCGAAGACCAAGGTCGTGAAGTTCGATCCTGCGATTCCCAAACTGAGCAAGCTCTCGGTGACGGAGGCACACTTCGCCTACTGTATCGATGTGCTGGCATCCGTGCCGGTACTCTCACGGCATATGGGTACGCCGGTAAGGCCGCTCGCCAATACGCTCAATCTGCTGGCAGCCCTATCACGGGGCATCTTCATGGTGACGCCCAACAGCCTGTCGCCTGAAGCCCTGACGCACCAGCACAACCCCCATTGCACCATCATGAGCGGAGAGGAGTGGCACGAGACCCTGAAGCTCTATTGGAGCGAGCGGGCCTCGCCCGTTCTCTCGCGTGACATGACGGCCGTGGCCTTCACATCGTGGGAGCCATCACGGGATGTCCAGAACCTGCAGTACCAGTTTGCTGCCACCTACGGACTCATCGACCGCTTCCCGCAGCCATCGGCAGATTTGCCATCCGCTAGGTATCGCGCGTTGAAGGCGCTGCAGAACCACAAGCTCACGACCATCTTCGAGAACGCCCAGTGGTGGGCCGGTCTGCACCCGGGCGCAACACTGCAGCAAGGCTTCCACGCCGTTCTGCAAGGCGTGCGGTTGCCGATCGCAGAAGGGGGTGCTCATCACGCCGGGAGCGCTTGCGACTGTGCTAGAGGCCTCAACTTGAGAAATAATCCACAGAAGATTGGTTTTTTCTCACGTAGTGGGAATTTCTGAAGTTTAAGAAAGTGAATGCCGCATCCGCCGTGCATCGGCGGACCGGGCTGTCGTGAACGGAGCCCCGAAAGGTCTCCGCCATCCGGCTTCCATCCCTTGCGGAGTGCTGCAGTGCAGCGTGATCGCGAGTCATGCTCCGACATCATCGCCCTCGTGGTTCAACAGCCAACGAAGGAGATGACCATGACCACAGCTCTCAAATACACCACCCATGAAGGCACCCAGAAAGTCGTGCCGCTCGATACCGTGCGTATCATCCGACCCTTGAGCGACGACGAGAAGGACCGTGCCAAGGCAAGCCTCAAGGAAAAGCGCAACATCGATATCGATACCGACCGCGTCTCGGTCCGCATCGAGTTCACCGACAAGACCTCGAAGCTTGCCCGCGAGAACCTTGAGGCCTTGCGCGCCCAGGGCGTTGCGCTCGTGAACCTGGGGTCCGAACGCTACGTGCCGGCAGCCAACATCACGGCGGCGGAGGCGTTCTCCAAGGAAGATGCCGATCGCCTGAAAGAGGACGAATACACGCTGAAGCAGACTTTCCGCGCCAAGGTCGAGACCAAGGCCGGCACCATCCTCTCGTCGGCCACGCCGCAGCAGGTGATGGACCGCCGCGCCAAGGCGCTCGAAGCCTCCAATACCAATGCGGCTCCGGCAGCGGCCCCCAAACCCAAAGTCGCGTAAGATCCCATGCGCCACATCACCATCCGGCGCGTGTTCTCAGATGCCACACTGGCTCGTCTCGATTTTGACGAGCCAGTGTCGGCTCTCGACCCTGCGACCGGCATTCTCCTGCACTACCGCTACGAGCCCGATGTCGGTGGCGTCTTGCGCCTGTTCGGGCCTGCCCTTGGCATTGCCCCGATCGTCGTCGGGTGCACGGCCAATGACATCAACACGGTCTCGACCTTGCTCCTCGACGGCATACGCCTCCAGATCAACTGACCCGTGCCTTGCGTTCGCCAACTCCGGCACTTATTCAGCGCCGCTATGAACGCAGAAACCATCCATAAAACCCGCCCCATCGTCGCCATCGGCGACGTGCACGGCATGACGGACCTTCTGGCCGAGGCTCTCGCAGCGGCGGATGCAGAAGGCGCGTTTCCCGTGCTTCTGGGCGACCTCGTCGACAAAGGACCGGACAGTGTCGGCGTCCTGCGCATGGTGGTGCCGCGCTTGGCCGCCGGCACCATGGCCATCGTCCGCGGCAATCACGACGAACGTCTCTTGAAGAGCCTGACCAAGCCTGACGGCAAGAAGACCCGCGTGCTCGCCGACCTCATGGCTGCGGCCGATGCCGAAGAGCTTGCCGCGCAAACGAGTGCTGCGCTCGCGGCCGCGCCTTATTGGATTTCCGTGGCGGGGCATATTCTCGTGCACGGTTCTTTTCATCCGGAAATGCTGAATTGCCCGTCGAGAGGGCAGGGGACAGACGTCCCGCGCAAGCTCAAGGCGCTCTCGCTCTATGGCGAGACCGATGGCAGCCTCAATGACGAGGGCTATCCCATACGCACCTATGCATGGGTGAGCCGCATCCCCGAGGGTCTCACCGTCGTCGTCGGCCACGACACGCGCCAGATGCACGAGCCGCTCGTGGTCGATAACGGGCAGGGTGGCCGCGCCGTGTTCCTCGACACGGGTGCCGCCAAAGGTGGACGCCTGTCGACGTGGACCATACCGGCTCTGGCATAACCGCTGCTTCGCGCTTGGGCTTCGCTCTGAACTCACCAAGGGGATAGCCCGCCACCCCTCTCACGCCGCCGTGCTCGCCACGTTCATGCGCGAGCGACGGACGGCTCCGAGGGGATGGTTCCAAGCAGAATTCTGCCTTCGGCCGTTTTCTTGGGATCCGATCCCGCACGTTCATCCGGTCACCCCGAAATTGGTTGGGTGTCTGTCTTGGGGTGAGGCGACGCTTTCGAGCCCGCGCAACCGGCCCCAGTCATTGCCGCCGTTGATGCCATCGCGCGCGAGGCCTGCAAGGCCGCTTGCTTCAGTCGCTTTGCTCCTTGCAGCTGCGCGCCGCCAAGGCGGTGCGGCCACGGCCGCAGCCATTGCACGCCACGCTTGTCCGCGATGGCGGGGAAACCGGCGTCAGGGGCCGCGATCGGCGCGGTTCCGCCAAGAAAGGACGCCCCACCCATGACCAAAACTCTCACCAACTCGGATCTCGCCCAGTTCACCGGCACCGAACAGCTCTACCGCCACAGCCTGGTTCGCCACATCGTCTACACCGATGGCGCCCGCCACGTGGCCCAGGCCGGCGAAGCCTACTGGCTGCTCGACAAGATCGCCTGCGCCCAGCTCGAGCCGCACGTTTCCAGAGAGGAGTTCCAGCTCTGGACCCTGACGGTGAACCAAGACCTCTCGGCCGAGCTTGTCTGCACCGATGGCAACGAGGTCACTGTCACAAGCGAGAAGATCTCATTCACCGACTTCCCGCTGCCAGTCATCAAGCTCTACGTGGTCAACAACACCATCCTGGTGCCGAGCGAATACTGAATCCTTTGCGCCTCGCTCGGACTGACCGGGCGGGGCGCCTATTTGGCGAGGAAATTGCCGTCGCCTCGCGGTGACGGTACATTACGCCGTCTGCAACGTCTCGGCAGGCAAGCGGAACCACTTAATAGCTATGGAAAACCGTAGCTCAAGCTAGTGTGAAGTGTATCCAATGTGTACACTTCCAGGATGACCAAAGACGTTGGCCTCCGAATCCGTGTGGATCGCGACCTAAGAGAGAGCTTCATCGCAGCCTGCAAGGCAGACGATAGGCCTGCCGCACAGGTCCTGCGCGATTTCATGCGCGCTTACGTGAGCGAGCGTAAGGCCGCCAACGGCACCGCCCGCAAACAGGCCCGGCGTGCATGACTGTTCCTCCCAACCCCAAGATTTATCATATCGTGCATGCTGACCGGCTGCCCTCAATCATACGTGACGGTCAGCTCTGGTGTGATGCCGAAATCATTCGGCGCAATCCGCCAGGAACCACAATCGGTATGGGCAGTATCAAGGAGCGTAGGCTCAACGAGCTGGAGCTCTCAAGCCATCCCGGCCTCAGGGTGGGTTCCTGCGTCCCCTTCTACTTCTGTCCGCGCTCAGTCATGCTCTACCTGATCCATCAGGCTAATCACCCAGAGCTTACCTATCGCGGCGGACAGGCACCCATCGTCCACCTTGAATCGGATCTCCGGATGGTTGTCGCGTGGGCTGCTCAGAACGAGAGGCGATGGGCCTTCACACTCTCCAATGCCGGCGCCCGCTACTTCGAAGATCGCAGCAGCCTCAGTCAACTCGGGGAGATAAATTGGGACGCCGTGCGTACGAACCAGTGGGCAGGCAACGGAGTTTCCAGAACTATGAAAGAAGGCAAGCAGGCGGAATTTCTAATCGAGAATTCATTTCCATGGTCGCTTGTGGAGCGAATTGGTGTAATTTCCCAACAATATTACGGAATTGTTGGTGAGCATTTGGCGGCAGCAGAACACAAGCCGCATAGGCAAATCCTGCGTGAATGGTACTATTGAGAAAAGGAGGGCGCGGTCATGATCAGATTCACAACGGGCGATATCCTGCAAGCAGACACCGAAGCCCTCATCAACACCGTGAACTGCGTCGGCATCATGGGACGTGGCATCGCGCTCCAGTTCAAGAATGCCTATCCTGCCAACTTTAAGGCTTATGAGGCGGCATGTAAGCGCGAGGATGTGCAACCGGGCCGCATGTTCGTGTTCGCAACCGGCCAGCTGACCAATCCGCGCTTCATCATCAATTTTCCCACCAAGCGCCATTGGCGCGGCAAGAGCAGGATGGAGGACATCGATTCTGGCCTCGTCGATCTCGTGCGAGTCATTCGCGAATATGGCATTCGCTCTATCGCAATTCCGCCGCTCGGGAGCGGTCTTGGCGGGCTGAACTGGTCCGAAGTGCGTCGGCACATCGAACATGCCTTAAGTGAGCTCGCGGACGTGGAGATCGTCGTCTATGAGCCGGGTGGTGCGCCGCAGGCCGAACAGATGGTGCATAGCCGAGCCGTGCCGAGCATGACACCGGGCCGGGCTTCGCTTGTGGGCCTTATGGACCGTTATCTCAGAGGACTTCTCGATCCCTTTGTGACGCTGCTCGAAGTTCACAAGCTGATGTATTTCATGCAGGAGGCGGGTGAACCGCTCAAGCTCAAGTATGAAAAAGCCCCATATGGCCCTTATGCCAACAACCTCCGCCACGTTCTCAACCAGGTCGAAGGCCATCTGATTTCGGGCTATGCCGATGGCGGCGACGCGCCAGCGAAGCAACTTGCCCTCGTGCCTGGTGCTATAGACGATGCCCGCAAGCTCATCGACGATATGCCAGAGACTCGGGCGCGCTTGGCCAAGGTCACCGATCTCGTAAGCGGCTTTGAGAGTCCATTCGGCTTGGAGTTGCTAGCCACCGTACATTGGGTTGCGAAGCACGAAGCGTCTCAGTCCTTAGACGAGATCGTCCAGAAGACTTACGCCTGGAACGACCGCAAGAAGCGCTTCACGCAGCGTCAGATCCGATTGGCTGTGCAAGTGCTTGAAGGCTACGGCTGGATCGAACCGGTGTCGACGAAGCATTAGGCTGGGTCCAGTCTGCGTCTGACCTGTAGCGAGGCGAAGCATCCGCTCGAACTTCGGGACGTTTATCCACATGCCATAACTCCTGCCTAACATCGACGATTGACGTCACGCGTCCAAGTTCGCACACTCCCTTTACGGCAGGATAAGGGAGCTGCTCATGCCACAAAAGCCGGTCCATCCAGGCAAGTTTCTCGCAGATGAGCTTGCCGCCCTAGGCATCACGCCGACGGAGCTTGCACGGCAAATCGCTGTCCCCGCAAACAGGATCAGCCAGATCATCAACGGAAAGCGAGCCATTACGGGGGACACCGCACTTCGGCTAGCCCATTGGTTTCGCACACGGCCAGATTTCTGGATGAACCTCCAGTCAGCGCACGACGTGAGCGTCGCTAAACAATCTGCTGGGACAGCAATCTCAGCGCTCCCAACAAAGACCGCACGACTTACCGAAAGAAAACTCAATGCTCGATAAAGCCCCGAAGAATACGTCCCTAGCAGACTTCATCTGGAAGAACGCCGACGACCTGTGGGGCGACTTCAAGCATACCGACTTCGGCAAGGTGATCCTGCCCTTCACGCTGCTTCGTCGTTTGGAGTGCGTGTTGGAGCCGACGCGCGAGCAAGTGCTCGCGAGCCACAAATCCATGAGCGGTCAGGGTATCGATGTCGATGTCGTTCTGCGTCAGCAGACTGGGTACCCATTCTACAACACTTCGACGTACTCCCTCGCCACCCTAGGGGGGACGAAAACGCGCCAAAACCTGGAAGACTACATCGCTCATTTTAGCGACAACGCCCGCATAATCTTCGAGCAGTTCGATTTCGCCAACACCATCGCCCGCATGGACAAGCAGGGTGTTCTTTTTCGCATTTGCCAGAATTTCTCTACAATTGACCTACACCCAGATGCCGTCCCCGAACGAGTGATGAGCAACGTCTACGAGCATCTCATTCGCCGGTTCGGTGCAGAGGTCAACGAGGCGGCTGAAGACTTCATGACGCCCCGGGACGTGGTGCATCTCGCCATCGAGTTGCTGCTTGATCCTGATGATGAGCTGTTCATCAAGAACCCCGGTTTGATCCGGACGCTTTACGACCCAACTTGCGGCACCGGCGGGTTTCTTTCGGATGGCATGGAACACGTCAACAATCTGCGTGATCGCTACAGTATTGCGCCGGTAATTGTTCCGTACGGCCAGGAGTTGGAACCCGAGACCCACGCGGTTTGTCTCGCAGGCATGTTGCTCAAGACGCTCGAGTCCGACCCGGGTCGCGACCTATCCAAAAACATCAAGTTGGGTAGCACACTCTCGAACGACCAACTTTCCACCGAAAAGTTCCACTACTGCGTCTCGAATCCGCCCTTCGGTAAGCCATGGAATAAGGATGAGGATGTCGTCGTTCGCGAACATGCCGAAAAGAAGTTTGAAGGCCGTTTTGGCCCCAAACTTCCGCGCATCAGCGACGGATCTATGCTCTTCTTGCTGCATCTAGTGAGCAAGCTAGAAAGCCCAAAGAAGGGGGGCGGTCGCGGTGCCATCGTACTCTCAGGTTCCCCTCTTTTCAACGGCAACGCCGGTCAGGGCGAGTCGGAGATACGGCGCTACCTACTAGAGAACGACTTTGTTGAAGCCATCATCGCATTGCCGACCGAGATCTTCTTTCGCACAGGGATCGGCACCTACATCTGGCTTGTGTCTAATAAAAAGTCAAAAGCCCGCAAAGGGAAGGTGCAGCTCATCAATGCGACGGAGCTTCACACGGCCATGCGCAAGAGCGAAGGCAATAAACGTCGTGAGATCAGTGCTGAGCAGATTCGGAAGATCGTAGAAATCTACTCGGCGTTCGAGACGACGAAGGAGAGCCTGATCCTGAAATATCAGGACTTCGGGTATCGCAAAATTAGGGTTCTACGCCCTCTGCGGATGAACATCGTCATTTCACCAAAGGGCTTGGAAAAGCTGAAGGCGGAGAAGGCCTGGCAAAAGCTGACCTCCGATCAGCAGGCCGCTTGGTCCCATACTCTCACCGGTCATATGGACGAGGAGCACGAATACGGGTGGGTCGAAAACTTTGCCAAGGAGGCTTCCAAACAGATGCCCGGACTAGGCAAGGTTGGTAAGCCTTTCGTGAACGCGTTGCTAGTGGCCTTTGGGGTGCGCGATCCCAAGGCTGAGGCAGTGATCGACGATGATGGGAACATCATCCCCGATGACGAATTGACAGACTTTGAGAATGTGCCCCTCGGCACAGACGTAAAGGATTACTTTGCGCAGGACGTCTTGCCGCATGCGGACGATGCCTATATCGACGACACTTATCGCGATGAACACGACGGCAAAGTTGGCATCGTCGGTTATGAGATCAACTTCAACCGCTACTTTTACGAATTCAAGCCACCCCGTGACCTGGATGAGATCGACGCTGAGTTAAAAGCAGTGGAGGTCGAGATTGCTGCGATTCTGGCGGAGGTTACAGAATGAAGGCCAAGTCCGTGACCTACGATGCCAGTAGCTGGAGGCACTTTCCGTTCTGGCGACTAGCGAAGCAAAAATCGATCTCGAACCGACAGGACGAGGGTCTTCTCTCGGTCTATCTCGACAGAGGGGTTATCCCGTATTCCGAAGGCGGAGGTCTCGTCCATAAGCCGGCTGAGAGCCTCGAAAAATATCAACTCGTCGAACCCGGCGACTTTGTGCTCAATAATCAACAAGCTTGGCGGGGTTCTGTCGGCGTATCGGATCACCGCGGAATTGTTAGTCCTGCCTATTTGGTTTTCGACCTGGACCGAAAATTAATTTATCCTAATTTCGCAAAGCATCTCTTCCGTGACCGATGGTATGTCGATCAATTCATGCTGGCGTCCCTGAGTGTTGGTGACATTCAACGGCAGATAAAATGGCCCCATCTGCGGAAGATCTCTATCGCCCTTCCCAGCATGCACGATCAGAAGCAGCGCGCCCGTTTACTCGATCGGGAAACAGCCCGCATAGATAGCCTCATCGAGAAGAAGGCACGCTTCATTGACCTGCTCAAGTGGAAGCTGGTGGATTTCGCGGATCTCTGCGTGACGGGGCGGGACCAACCCGATCGAAAGATGAAGAAAGCGGATATTCCTTGGGCTCCGCTGATCCCTGATGAATGGAAAGTCAAAAAGGCAAAGTACCTCTTTCGAGAGATGGCCCGCCCAGTCCTTCCAGAGGATGATGTGATCACGGCTTTCCGTGACGGCCAAGTCTGTTTGCGTACTAAGCGCCGGACAGAGGGGTACACCTTCGCCGATAAAGAGGTCGGATATCAGCATATATGCAAGGGTGATCTTGTTATTCACACCATGGATGCCTTTGCTGGTGCGATTGGCGTTTCGGAAGACGATGGAAAGGCAACGGGCGAATACTCGGTTTGTGCTCCTCGGTCGCGCGACATCTGCCCCGAGTATTATGCGCTATTATTGCGATGCATGGCGCGAAGAAACTACATCTATGTTCTCTGCCCGGCCGTTCGTGAGCGCGCACCGAGATTTCGATTTGTACGCTTCGCTCCTGTTCTGTTACCCGTCCCTTCGCAGGCTGAGCAACGAACGATAGTAAACCGCATCGAACAGAAAGCAACGCGCCTTAAAGCACTCATTGTTAAGACCGAGCGCAGCATCGATCTATTAAAGGAAAAGCGCTCTGCTTTGATCACCGCGGCCGTAACCGGCAAGATCGACGTGAGGGCTGCGGCATGACTGAACTCCACCATGAAACTCACTTCGAAGCTTATGTTGTGCAAAAGCTCGTCAAGCAAGGTTGGCTGCTTGGGGAGACCAACGCTTACGACAAAGACTATGCCCTGTATCCCGAAGACTTGGTTGGTTGGTTGAAGGACACCCAGCCTGGCAAATGGGACAAGTTAGTGGCGCTGAACGGTGATAAGGCAACCAAGGTGCTTATGACCCGCCTCGAACAGGCACTGGATAAGCATGGGATGGTGCAAGTCTTGCGTCGTGGCTTCGACATCGCCGGTTGCGGTCATATCGACGTCAGCGAAGCGGCCCCCGAGGACAAGCGAAACCAGGACGTTCAGCATCGATACGCGTCGAACCGCTTACGTGTTGTTCCGCAGTTGAAATATCACCCGGCACACGAATACGCGATCGATCTATGCTTCTTCTTGAACGGCCTGCCGGTTGCGACCGTGGAGCTAAAGACTGATTTCACGCAGTCCTCTGAATCCGCCAAAGAGCAATACAGGAAAGATAGGCTGCCCACCGATCCGCGAACGAATCGGAATGAGCCACTCCTCACATTCAAGCGCGGCGCGGTCGTCCACTTCGCCATGTCGGACAGCGAAATCTGGATGACGACAAAGCTCGCTGGCGAGAACACCTTCTTTCTGCCCTTCAATAAGGGGCGCGACGGTCGGGCTGGTAATCCCGCTCGCGCGGATGGCGAGTATCCTGTTGCATACTTTTGGGAAGAGATATGCCAGCGGGACGCTTGGATTAGGATTTTTCAGAACTTCGTCTACGTAGAGAAGAAGAACGTCGTTGACTTGAAAGGAAACTGGTCCGTCAAGGAAACGCTTATCTTCCCACGGTTCCATCAGTGGGCAGCGGTGAACACCATGATCGCCGACGCCAAATTGAACGGTCCTGGCCAAGCCTATCTCTGTGAGCACAGCGCGGGTTCCGGTAAAACTTCGACTATTGCTTGGACAGCCCACGATTTGATCAAGCTACGTCAAGATGACGGAACACCGATCTTCAACGCCGCTATCATTGTCACGGATCGGACTGTACTGGATAGCCAGCTTCAGGATGCCGTGCAGCAAATCGACCATCAGATAGGACTGATTGCTGCTATCGATAGAGAAAAATCTTCGAAATCCAAGAGCCAGCAACTCACGGACGCACTCCTAAAGGGCATCCCGATAATCGTCGTGACGATCCAAACCTTCCCCCACGCCATGGAAGCCATCCTCACGGAGCAATCTTTGAAGGACAGCAACTTCGCTGTGATCATCGACGAAGCTCATGCCTCGCAGACGGGGACCACAGCATCGAAGCTGCAAGCAACCCTGGCCATGAACTCCAAGAAGGCAATGGAGAGCATGACGGTTGAGGAGCTGCTCGCCGAGATTCAAGCCTCCCGCGCTCGCCCGAAGAACATTTCACAGTTCGCGTTCACGGCGACGCCCAAGCACTCTACGATGATGTTGTTCGGCCGACCGAAGGACCCCGCGAAACCGGCGTCTGATGAAAACCTACCTCAGTCATTCCATAAGTATCCTATGCGCCAAGCCATCGAGGAGGGCTTCATTCTCGATGTTTTGGGTGGGTACATTCCCTACAAGACGGCCTTCAATCTAAGTAAGGATATGGTCGACAGGAAGCGTGTCGATGGGAAGGCCGCCAAGCGAGCGCTCGCGAAGTGGATGACGTTGCATCCGACCAACGTAACACAGAAGGTGCAATTCATCATCGAACACTTCTCGGCCAACGTCAGACATCTTCTCGACGGCAAGGCTAAGGCCATGGTCGTGACCAGCTCCAGAGCGGCAGCTGTTCGCTACAAAGCGGGCTTCGACTCATTCATCGAGAGGAACCCGCAATATAAAGACATCAAGACCCTCGTTGCATTCTCTGGACAGCTGACCGGCAAAGAAGTCACCCATGCAGACGACGATCGCCTAGCTGGTGATACCTTCGCGGCAGACGACGATGCCCTCTATTCGGAAGACACGATGAATGCGCAGGTAAAAGGTCAAGACCTGCGCCTTGTTTTCGACCGGCCCGAATATCGCGTGATGTTAGTCGCAAACAAGTTCCAGACAGGCTTCGACCAGCCCAAATTGGTCGCCATGTACATCGACAAAAAGATCGCCAACGACGTCGAGATTGTGCAAACGCTCTCGCGCTTGAACCGCACGTTCCCTGGCAAAGACCAGACGTTCGTCATCGATTTCGTGAATGAGCCCGAAGTCGTGAAGCGCGCCTTTGCTAAGTATGATGCCGGAGCTCAGATTGACGAGGTGCAAGACCTTAACGTCATCTACGAGATCAAAGAGCGGCTCGATCAAGCGGGGATTTACGACCTAAGAAGCCTGGAAGCCTTTAAGAATGCTCGCTTCAAGACTGTGAAGGATCTCACGTCTAATCGCGACCCTCAACACAAAGAGCTATTTTCGGCGACACAAGCACCGACCGACCTTTACAATGACCGCTTGGCTAAGCACCGCAAAGAGGTCCAGGATGCCGAAGCTGATTACCAAAAGGCCAAGGATGTTGGTGACGCCAACACAATGAAAGCGGCCGATCATCGGCGCCAGCAGGCCACTCAGGAAATAGGCGTACTAACGGAATTCAAATCCGGATTGAGCCGTTTCGCCCGAACGTATGCCTACATCGCCCAGCTCCTGGATTTAGGCGATCCAGAACTTGAGAGTTTCGCTGCATTCTCGAAGCTATTGGCAAAGCGTTTGGATGGTATCGCCCCTGAAAATGTCGACCTGAGCGGTCTGAGCCTCACAGGCTTCGATATCAAGGCAAGGCAGCAAACCACCACGGGCGGCGGCGACCAAGGTGACAAGGAGGACGTAATTCTCAACCCCGTCGGAGCCGGAGGCAGGCAGCTCCCGGGCGGGACGCCGGTATATCTCCAGGAGCTGATCGAGAGATTGAACAAACTGTTCGGACAGGCTGCCCCGCTCAAGGATCAGGCCCAGTTTGTGAACCATGTCGCATCGATTGCACGCGACAACAAAGTTGTCATGGCGCAAGTTGAGAAGAGCGACAAAGAGCTTGCGATGAAGGGCAACTTGCCTGGTGCTGTTCAGCAGGCGGTTGTCCGAGCGATGACATCAAATAACGCCCTGGCGACAATACTTTTGAAGGCTGACAAGCAGGCAATGGGTATTCTCACAAACGTCGTGTACGATCTCCTGAAATCAGGCGATTTGATCGACACAGAGCAGCTGTAGATGCCCGGTTGTGTTTCCGTAATCTATATTATCACTCTGCTCCGTCTCAGCGGAAAACAGCCATTCCGCCCCCTGCGATTTTCCGAAACTCCCCCATTCAATGCGCTTGAACCGTGAGGTGGATCGCGCCTCGTGTCTCCTCGTCTCGTCGCCCCGCAAGCTGTCTCTTATGATGCCGACTGTGCGCCGGTGCGCGAACGCTTCAAGGGCTGAAGCCCTCGGCTTTCGGCTGCGCCGGCCGCCTCACCTTGAGGGGTTCGGTTCCGCGCCCGCTTGTACCCCGTCGCCTTCGTCCGGCATCGAGACCGCAATCATGCGGGCCTCGTCAGAGAAGAAGGAGTCCACATGTCCGAATCCCTCACCATTCCCCTGAACAAGCTCGCGCCGTGGAGCGGCAACGTCCGTAAGACCGGCGTTCGCGACGGTATCGACGAGCTTGCTGTCTCCATCGCATCCCACGGCCTGCTACAGTCTCTCGTCGTCCAGACGGGCAAACGCGGCAAATACGAGGTTGTCGCTGGCCAAAGACGCCTTCTCGCCCTTCAGAGCCTCGCCAAGGACGGCACCATTGCGAAGGACTATCCCGTCCCGTGCATGGTCGTCGAGAACGACGCGATTTCGACGGAGATCAGCCTTGCCGAGAACGTCGTCCGCGCGCCGATGCATCCTGCGGACCAGTTCGAAGCGTTCCATGCCTTGGCCGAGCAGGGTGAAAGCCCGGCTGACATCGCCGCACGCTTCGGAATTTCCGAAATTGCGGTGGCGCAGCGCCTGAAACTCGGTCGCCTCTCCCCTGTCATCCTCGAAGCCTACCGCATGGGCCAGCTGACGCTTGAAGCCGCGCAGGCCTTCACCGTCACCGACGACAGGGCCCTGCAGGAGCGTGTCTACTCGCAGCTCACGTCCTGGAACCGCAGCGCGCACACCATTCGCGATGCCCTGACCGAGGACGAGGTTGCCACGACCGACAAGCGTGTGGAGTTCGTCGGCCTTGATGCCTATACCGCCGCAGGTGGCGTCATCCGCCAGGACCTCTTCAGCGAGGACGGCGAAGGCTACGTGGTCGACATCGACCTTCTCGACAAGCTCGTCTCCGAGAAGCTCCAGTCCACGGCAGACCAAGTCGCGGCCGAGGGCTGGCTCTGGGTCGAGACCTCTACCGAATGCGACTATCAGGCTCTCTCTCGCTTCTCGCGCCTTCACCCCGAAGTCGCCGAGCTGAGCGCTGACGAACAGGCCGAGTACGATGCCCTCTCGGACCAATACGACGCTCTGGTCGACAGCGACGACGATGCCGACGAGACGCCTCTTGCCGAGGTCGAGCAGCGGATGGACGCCATCACGGCCAAGACCCAAGCGTGGCCTGCCACCACCCTCTCGGTTGCGGGCGCGATTGTCACCATTGCCTATGACGGCAAAATCCGCATCGAACGTGGGCTCGTGCGCAAGGAGGATCTGCCCAAGCTTCGCAAGTCCGACGCTGCCGTCGAGACGGATGCTGCCTCCGAAGATGACACCTCGTCCGAGCCCGGCCTCTCGGCGAAGCTCGTCGAGGAACTGACCGCGCATAAGACGGCTGCGATTGCCGCCTGCCTCATCGACAATCCCGATGTGGCACTGGCAGCTGTCGTCCATAAGCTGGTGCTCGATGCCTTCCATCTCGGCTACGCAAGCGAAAGCTGCCTCAAGCTCTCGCTGAGCAGCCCTGCCCTAACGAGTGCCTTGAGCAAGCCTGAAGCCTGCACCGGGCTTCTCGCCATCGAGAAGGCTCGCGAGAACGCCGGCGAGTACGTCCCTGGGTCACCATCCCAGCTCTGGACATGGTGCCTGGAACGTTCGCGTGACGAACTCCTGCAGCTCCTTGCCCTGGTTGCCGCCAAATCGGTCGATGCCATCCAGCACAAGGCCGACAGGCCTAACTCGGGTCGTCTCAAGCACGCCGAGAGCCTGGCCATCGCGCTTGGTCTCGACATGACGGACTGGTTCAAGCCGACTGCCGAGTCCTACTTCGGCCGTGTCAGCCGTACGCAAATCCTCGCGGCCATCGACGAGGCCAAGGGCGATCACGCACCGTCCCTCGACAAGCTCAAGAAGGCCGAGCTTGCGGCCCGTGCCGAGCAGTTGCTCGCCGGTACCGCCTGGCTTCCTGAACCGCTGCGCAGCGCTTCCACTGATGCCTCTTCAGCCGACGATGAGTCCATCGCGCTTGCTGCCGAGTGAAACGTCAACGCCGGCTGCGCCGCAAGGTGCAGCCGGTATTTCTTGCTGCGCTGCCTTTTCGGCACGGGCTTCGCATACCAGACACATCCCCTTGCCACTTCGGCCCGCAGGCGGGCTCTCCAAAATGCCGACCGTGCGCCGGTACGCGGTCGCTGCAAGGGCTCGCGCCCTCGGCTTCGGCTTTGCCGGCCGCCTCACCCTTTGGGGTTCGGTTCCGCTTCCCGCTCATGCCCCGTCGCCTTCGTCCGGCATCGAGCCCGCACCCATTGCGGGCCTCGCAGCACGAAGGAGATCGTCATGACTGCATTATCGAAACCCCGCACCGAACGCCGCGACATCCACGCCGAAATCACCGCCAAGCTCATCGCCGCCATCGAGGCTGATCCCGGTCGTCCGTCCCTGCCGTGGCACCGTTCATCGGCACCGTTGTTCATGCCGGAGAACGCCTTGACCAAGAAGCTCTACAACGGCATCAATATCGTGAGCCTCTGGGTTGCAGCCGAATGCCTTGGCTACACGGCTCCTATCTGGGCCACGTACCGCCAATGGTCGGAGCTTGGAGCGCAGGTCCGCAAGGGCGAGAAGTCGTCCCTTGTCGTCTTCTACAAGGAATACGAGACCGACCCCAATCCCGACGATTCCGACGACGACGGCAAGCGCCGTGTCGCGCGTGCGTCCTACGTGTTCAATGCTGCCCAGGTTGACGGCTTCTCCGTACCAGATGCCCCGATGCCACTTGGGCCTATCGAGCGCATCGAAGCCGCTGACCAGTTCATCCGCGCGACCGGAGCCTGCATTGAGCGCGGTGGCGAACGCGCATTCTATCGTCCTTCTACCGATACCATTCACATGCCGGACGAAGCCCTCTTCTGCGGAACCGGCACCATGACCCGCTCGGAAAGCTACTTCGCCGTCCTCTGCCACGAGGCCATCCACTGGAGCGGCTCGGACAAGCGCCTCGCCCGTGAATTCGGGAAACGGTTCGGTGATGCCGCCTATGCCGCCGAAGAACTGGTGGCTGAAATCGGCAGCGCGTTCCTGTGTGCCGAACTCGGCATTACGCAGGATACGCGCGCGGACCACGCCCAGTATCTGGCGCAGTGGCTCAAGCTGCTTAAGGACGACGATCGCGCTGTCTTCACGGCTGCTGCCAAGGCGTCGGAGGCGGTTGCCTTCCTGAAAGTCCTCCAGTCCTCACGCTCCAGCGGCTAGGTAGTGCTAGGCCACTACACACAGAACATCCGACAACACTGCTTCTATTTGCCGTTCGACCGCAGTTCTTGCTAAGACGCATGGGTGAAGGCGTCAGGGGAGTGAGCTATGGACCTTCCATCACACCGAAGTCGGGCTTCAGCGGAACTCAGCGGAAGCCTTGTCAAAGCCGTTCTGTGGTTGGTGTTGGCACTAGTCGGCTTGTCTGCTCCATATCTCATCGCCACCGATTTTGCCCCTGCTTGGCTTCAGTGGCTGTTGACAGGCTCTGGTGGCAATGGCCAGGCTTGGCAGCTCTTGGGCGTCATGGCCCTTGGCATTAGCCTCATGGAAGGTTTGCGCTTTGGATCCGATCGCTATCAGCTGCCCATGTTATCTCGGGCTTCTGATTGGATTTCGTTCGGGCTCGTTGGCTTGTTGTTTTTAGGAGGGTTTGTCTTCTCGGCCCTTATCATCGGACTGCTTGTCGGCTTGTTGGCATCCTGGCTCGCGAACATGGCACCCGAAGGGATCGCCAACTATCTTCGATACCTCGACCGAGAGCCCGGTTCTCTTGTGGTATCGGGACTCATCTCCATCTTTATTGTGGGAACATCCATATCAACCTATAGGAGGAGACGCCGGGACGACGCTGAGGAAGGCAGGATACCTGCTATTGCATCTTCTATTTACGATGTGTGCTTGCCTTTCTTCTTCTTAGCCATGATCGCCCTAAAGGCTTTTGTCTGGGTCGGCATGGCGATCATCGCGCTTACCCTTTGGGTTCCTGAGTCTATTAAGCCCTATACGGCTTGGCTTGATGTTCATTCTCGCGAAATTATCGCGACAGCTATATGCGCCAGTGTCGTCGCCCCATTCGCTATCCTCGCTTATCGTCGTCGATCAAAAGATACCGGCGATCATCAATCCAGCTTAAATGAAGCGTGTTGGCCGGTGTTCTGGGTTCTTACGTGTTTTGGCCTGTCCATCCTTCTGTTGGCAGTTGCAGCATCGCTGCTTGCCTAGGCCACGTGACCACATAAATCCGCCGCTAACGCTTACATTGTTCTCCCAAATAAACCTCCAGCCAGTGCATCATCAGTTGTTGTAGGCCCTCGTTGCCGAGCGTCATCGTCGCGATGATGGCCTCGGCATTCCGGCGATCGAGGTCGCGCGCGAGCCGACGCGCAACGTCCTGAGCGAACTTCTCAGGCCCCTTGTCGTCGTACTCGTCCTGCTCCAGCTCCGTCGCGATGTCGTAGCGATTATAGCCGAGCAGCATGGCATAGAGTTGCCGCCGGTCGAGCTCGTTGCCGAGCCTTCCAAACAGATTGTATTCGAACCCTACGTTCCTCTGCTCTGCGACATCGAACAGGAAGTCCATGAATCTCGACTGGCCCCATTCGGAGTCGGGCGTGCGCGTGATGACGCGCAGGAGCATATGAACCAGCTCGTCGAGGTTCGCAAAGTTGATCTGCTGTTCGAAGAACGGCTGCATCGCCTCGTGCAGCTTGCGGTCAATCCGAAGCGTGACTTCAACCTTGTCGTCCGTTTTGCCTGCTGTCGCGTCCGTCATGTCCCGCTCCCTGCCCTGCCCTCGGCCCGCAACACCTCGCACCAGTGGAACACGGCTTCACGCTCGTCCGGTGCAAGGCCGAATAGGATCGGTCGCAGGACCAGCCACCGTGCTGTTTCGGTCGCGCCCTGGTCATTGAGAAGTTGCGCCAGCCCCAGAAGGTACTCTTCCCTCTCCTGAGCCGTTGCACGCGGCGGCCATTGCGCCGTTGCCGTGGAAGTCATCGATTGCCGTCCTGTTGTTGGTATGCGCCCGGGATCTTGCGCACTTCGCCTTCAGCGCCGTGCTTGGTGCGCGCCTGCTGTTCAATCCCGGACCTTGTCTCACCTGCCTTCCGGCATCCGATCGAATTACGGCGCGTTCATGGTCGCCGGTGAGAAGCACAACGAGATCAGCCCACACGTTTCGCCATGTGCCTGCATGTTGAGTTGCATGCAATCCGGCATGTTCGCTTTCTCTTGGCTCAGCACTCCTCTCTCTTGCTCGGGGACTTCAAGGCGCAATCCCGCGACGGCCTTCAAGGATGGGGTCTAACCGAACCCGATCGCTATGGGTCAACAGGCTGCCCGATCCGTTCGCCCCCCGGGGCAAAGCCGGGGGCTCCCGTGTGGCCTGTGTGACCCGCTCACGGGCGTCGGTTTTCACGTCCCCATCAGGCCGAGCGTGGTGCTTGGCCAGAACCCGACGAGATACGGAGCAAACAATGAGCAAGAAACAAAGCGAAACCAACCGGCCGACGCACGCCATCTGGCAAGTGCAGGGCGAAGGCGACAAGGCGCGGTGGTCGCGTGTCGGTGCCGCCTGGCTGCACGGCGACAAGAAGGGCGCCAACCTCAAGTTCGACTCGATACCGCTCAACGGCCGCGTGGTGGTCCGCGAAATCACCGAGCAGGACAACGCTTCCGGCGAATACAACGCCGCTGCTGCCGAAGGGGGTGCGCAATGAGCCCCCTTTACCTCAACGCCAACGCCGAGGACGCCTTTGACCTGTTTATCGGCACCGCCATCGGCCGCGCAGAAGACCTCTACCTCATCGACGGCGAGATGGCCTTTCGCAGATACGGCGGCACCATCGAGACCTTTGATGCCGAACTCGCCTACACGGGAGGTCAGCCATGACCTCCCCCACCCGGCACCGCTACCGCGTCTACGTCCACACATGGGACCGCTTCACATGCGCCTTCGAGGCAGAGAGCGCCGAGGACGCCATCGAACAGGCCAAGACCGAGCTTTACAGCACCGGCACCATGGGTTTCGAGCACGTGGCGCGTGAGTTCGGCGGCTACGATGCCCGCCTCACAGAGGAAGGAGTGCAGCCATGAGCTTCGCAACTCCGACCTCTTGGGTTCGTACCGAGCCTTCAGGCTTCACGCCACGGCGGCTCCCGAACGAGTTCTACCCGACACCGCCCGAGGCCACCCGTGCGCTGCTCTCCGTCGAGAGCTTCGATGGCGATATCTGGGAGCCCGCATGTGGTGACGGGCGTATCGCAAAGGTCCTGACCGACCACGGCCATGCCGTGGTCAGCACGGACCTCAATGAATACGGCTTCGGCGAGGCGGGAGTGGATTTCCTGCGCGAACGGGAAGCCCGGGCCAAGCACATCGTGACCAATCCGCCTTACGGATACGGTCTCGCCGACCGCTTCATCCGCCGTGCGCTTACGCTGACCCAGTGGACCGGTGGCAAGGTCGCGATGCTGCTCAACATGTCCTCGCTCTGTCACCGGCAGCGTACCGACTGGTGGCGCGAGATCCCGCCCGCTCGGCTCTACGCCATCGACGACATCGTCTGCTGGCCCGAGGACCGCTACGGCCCCCCGCCCCGCTACTTCACCAAGCACCGATACGTCTGGGCCGTCTGGACCCACGGCCACAAAGGCCCGCCAGCCTTCTGGTGGCTCTCCGGCGCGGAGTTCCGCGCGCCGACTGCCAGCAATTCATTCAACCGTTTGAACTCAAGGAGTTTCGCATGACCAATCCCACTTCGCATGCCATCACGGCCAATATCGGCCTTATCGAACAGCGGCTGTTCCGCGCCTCGACCCTCGCCAACGCCGCCCATGCGGCAGCCAAGCGCGGCGAGCAGAACCTCGCTATCGGTACGCTCTTGCCCGTTGAGCAGGATCTGGCCGACGCCGAGGCACTGTTGCGCACCGTGTTCGTGCTGCATCGGTCGCGTCCGGACACCACGCAGGCGGGTGTGCAATGAACCCGCAGGTCTGGACCTTCCGCACCATCGACGAGGACGCGTTCATCGCGAGGTTCAGCCCGAGGCCGAACCATCTCGACCTCAACGCCAGCTTTGATTTCGGAAACGGTGGGTGCCTGTTCTCGGCAAGAGGACCGGAGTGGACCCATGTCCTCTCGCAAGACCGGCAACGGGTCTGGACCGTCCTTGACGGCGACGAGGGCAGCATCGTGATTGAGAGCGGTCTACACTACGTCAACCGGCTCGGCTTCATCGTGACGACGGAGCCGGTCGAGAACCGCGTGACCTACACCGTGCCATTGGAATGATGGCACCTACGCAAGATGCAGCGGAGGCCTGACGCCGCGACCAAGCGGCGTCCTCCGCATTCAATCGATAACTCGCCGCAGTGGGACCGGTGCGGGAGACTGGATTGACGGCATCGCCCTTGGCTCTGGAGCCTTTCTCTGCCCCATGAGGTCCCGCGCGGTGGCAAGAGCCTGATTGAGCGCCACGGTCAGGCGATGCGCGTAGTCGCGACTGCACTGCCGCTCGAACACCTCAGTGCTGCCGTTCGTGAAGAAGAACACGACCTCGTAAAAGTCGCGATCGTCCAGCACTTCCTTGAGCCCTTGTGGGTAGTCGCCAAAGAACGGCTTCGGCTTGCTGGTATCGACCACGAGTTCGAATCTCTTGGGCCTGCCTCCCGTCCACGAGCCCCACGGGGAGTACTCGATGCTCTGGATGAACGGCACCCCGTAGTCGATGACGACCGAGTTTGGTCTCCCCTGCATGGGCCGTGGCTGGTCGAACAGAAACGCGAAGGAATAGTCGTTCCGGTAGTCGGCATACCGGAGACCAACGCCGTAGGCCTGCTGCGTCACGTAGTTGAACAACGGGACGTGCTCGACCTCCGCGAGGTATTTGAGACGGCTCATGTCACTCTCTCCAGTCGCTGCATGTAGATAGGGGGACGCCCGGGTACGAGTACGAGCTGCCGCCCGGTCTCTCGTGAGAACCATCTGGTGATCTCATTGGCGTCCAGCAGCCGCGCGCTGCGCAGCTGCTCGCGCAGGCCCATATCACCGTGCTGCATGGCATTGCCCGATACGCGCGACTGCTGACGTTCCATCACCTGCGTCGCGCCCAGCATCTTCGAGAGATGTTCCGTGGTGGTGTAGTCGGCGTTGCCGAAAGCCTGAATGACCCCTGCGTTGCCGAGAAACGTCTCCCAGGACTTCGGGTAATGGGTCTGCAGCTGTGTGAGGTCCTGAAGGACACTCCACAGCTTGACCCCAAAGCCGGCCATAAGGCCGGCAGCGGTCTCTATGGAGCGCATATGTCCGAGCGCGGGAAATTCTTCCAGTACGAACCACACAGGTAGCGCCCCGCGCGGAACCGGCGCCCGCTCCATGGCGGCAAGGGCCTGCTGTACGACCAAGCGCAGCCACCTGTAGTGCGTGCCCATGCGCATGCCGGGCAGCACCAGATACAGGCTGAGCTTGCCGCTGCGCAGGTCGCCGAGCCTGAAGTCCGAGCATTCCGTGACGCGCGCCACGTCATCGAGCGGCGCTGTCTGCTCCTGTGCCGTCGAGAGGATGCCCTGCAGCTCCCTCCCCCCGCTCTCCTTCTTGCCGAGGAACGACGCGCCGATATTGGCGACGATACCGTCGAAGGCAGCGGAATCGACCATGGCCGTAAAGAGCCTGTCGAGTTCGGCCGGGGTCGCATTCAAGAGGCGGCGCACCTCACGAAGTGTTGCCGCCTTGGGATTGGTCGCTAGCAGATGCAGGACGATGCCGCGGATGAGGTTCTTGGCGCTATCGGTCCAATGCGGGTCCTTGGGATTGCCGATGATGAGGGCGTCCGCCAGTTGCGCGGCGTCCGCTGCAATGTGCTCGCGCCTCCCCTGCCCCAGTTCGGCAAAGGGGTTATGGGCGGCCGTCGGCACGCCCGTTTCCCCGAAGGGGTCAAGCACGAAGCACTTCTGACCCATGCGCCGGCGATGTTCGATGGTCGCGCGCGCGAGCTCGCCCTTAGGGTCGAGCACCACGACCGAGCCAGGGTACTGGCGCAAGTTCGGAATAAGGACGGTCGAGGACTTACCTGCGCGCGATCCGGCAACGGTTACGACATGACGGTCATCGTCGCGGCCAAGCACGCGACGCTCCCATTTGCCGAGCATGACCATTCCGGGCTTCCAGTCCCACGTAGGGCCCAACTCCCAGGGATGGCCCCACGTCTCCGCCGGGGGCGTTTCGGGGCGGCCCTCACGGCCGCTCCCACGAGGCGGGAATTCAGTTGCGAGCATGGCTGCGCACTCCGATGGCGAGGAGCAGCGGTGACGAGCGTCACGCTCGTCCAACCGCGTCAAACAAATCATCGGCCGTCACCGGCCGCGCCATCATCGCTAATTAAAAAATATCGCCCAGTAAACGCGCTGGCATATTCGGCTATATCGCCGCTAATTCAGAAATGTTCTGCGATATTTCCATAATTAAAGCGCTTGCGAGCGCGAATAAAAATTGGGAATAACTGAAACAATACGCATTGAAATCCAAACTTGTGAAAGCACCATGAGCAGTGGGGTAGCGAGATGTGGTTTTGGCAGCCAAAACCCACTCGCCAGGGAGAGCCGCTCCGCTCTTCCCCTGGACCCCTCCCAGTCAGGACGCACCTTACGGGCGTCCCGAACCCTAACCCTTATGAGGCAGTCAATGACACGAACTACAAGCCCAATGCCCGAACGCAGGACACACCGCATTACCATCCGCATGACCAAGGGCGCTTACGGCGACCTGGTCACCAATGCGAGGTGCTGCGGCACGTCGGCAGCCAACTACGCGCGCGTGCTTCTCCATGAGGCGAGCCCGCCCCTAGCGCCCCCACAGGAGCCGGACCGGATGCATGTGGTTCTCATCAACGAGCTCAAGCGTATCGGCAACAACCTGAACCAGCTCACGCACGCGGCCAATGCCGGGCTACCGCCCCACGCAAAGTCGCTCACACGAACGCTTCAGGAGTTGATCGCGGTGCTCCTTGAGAATGACCTGACCGGACCCCGCATCCGTGAAACCCTGAAAAGGCCCATCGCCAATGATTCCTCGCCTTCACAAAAGGGGATCGAGCTTCAAAGGGGCGTGCGACTATATCCTGCACGACCCGGACAAGAGTTCGACGCGTGATCGCGTAGCCTGGGTGATAACACAGCATCTCGGGGACACGTGCCCCGATGATGTCTGGGCAACCATGCGGGACACATGGGCCGCGCGCAGCCGTCTCAAGCTGGCTGCCGGCGTCGAACTCCGTGGCCGTGACAACCGGGCTCCCGTCCTCCACTACACCCTCTCCTGGCACAAAGACGACAACCCGACACCCGAGCACATGCAGAAGGTGGCGCTTGAAAGCCTGCTTGCGTTGGGACTGGGCAGCCATCAGGCCGTCATTGCCGCCCATACCGACAAGGAGCACCTGCACGTCCACGTGGTGGCCAATACGGTCAACCCCGAGAACGGCCGGACGGCGGATCTCAAGTTCTCCAAGCTTCACTTCTCAAGATGGGCCGAAGCGTATGAGCGCGAGCACGGCATTCACTGCGAGGAGCGCATTCGGAATAACGAGGAACGCAGGCTGGTCGCGCAACACCGCGCCAAGGAAGCGTCCCAAATCCTCATGGCGCGCGAGAATGCCATCAAGCTGCCAGAACCTGCGCCGTACCTTCCAATCAAGCATAGGCCGGTGCAGCGTGCGGAGTGGTTCGACAAAAAGGACATTACCGACCGCATGAAGCGCCTTCGTGCGGAAATGGACCTCCATCACAAGGTGGAACGTAACGCCACATGGCAGCGCCAGAAGAAAGCACGCGATGCCCTCGATGAAAACACCAAGGCTGCCGTCGACAATGTGCGCCAGCATATGGCCGACAAGTACCGGGCAACCTGGCGCGAGCTTTACAAGGTCCAGAAGCGTGAGATGAAGCACGTGGAACGCATCGCCACGCATCCATTGGAACGCGCAGTCTATGTTTACTCACAACGCGACCGTCTTGGACGTGGGAGCCCCCTGACCCTCCGGCAGATGGTTCCGCTGATTACGAACCACGGCAAACTGCTCGATGCCGTCGACAGGGTCCACGCGCGCGAGCGCCGGAACATAGCGCAGATGCAGAAGGTCGAGCAGAAGACCTATACCGACCGCATCATGGCCAACCACACGAGAGCCTTCGAGACCCTAAAGGCCCGCCAGACGGTCGAGCGCCAGATCGAGCGCGACGGCCATTATCAGAAGACACGCGCAGTCACGTTCCAGGTGGCCAAGACTTCCCTTGCACAGGAGCACACGCGCGCTGTCGCCGTGGAGATTGCAGCACCGATGCCTGCGTTCCGCCGTGCTCCAGCACCAGCACCCGAGCAGGCGCTTGCACCGAAAGTTCAGGCTCCGCCCAGGATCGCGCCCAAGGTCGTGCCAGCATTCGAGAAGGCTGCGGCCCCGCCTACGGCTCCGGCCGTTCAAGCTGCGTTCGAGAAAGCAGTCGGCCCAACATTGTCGCGCGCCGAGCAGATCAAACGAGAGATGGAAGCGTGGAGGAAAAGGAACGAGGGTCGGGATTTCGGGCGAGAGCTGTAACAGTCCTATCGAAGCAGCTCAGCTGCAGTGCTGACCCATAGGCCATAGGCGCTCAGTCTGCTAGCTCGTTACGCGCCTGCCGCCGTAGCACTTGAGGAGGCTGCCCAAATGCGCGCAAGAATGCGCGCCGCATGTGGTCTCCATCGGTGAACCCTGTCTGTCGGGCAATCGCTTCGATTGGATGACGGCTTTGCTCCATCAAATCTCGCGCTACTTCGATACGGAGGTTTTCAATCGCCTTCGCGGGCGACTGTCCTGTTTCTGCACGGAAGGCGCGGCTGAACTGCCTCGGACTGAGATGCGCTGCGTCAGCTAGGTCGGGCACTCCCAATGGCTTATGCAGGTTCTCACGTGCATAGGCGAGCGCAGCTTGAATTCTGTCGGTCTTTGGCGCGAGTTCCAGAAGATTGGAGAACTGCGATTGGCCGCCGCCGCGGCGATGGTAAAGCACCAGCTTTCGCGCCACCGACTTGGCCGCATCCGCTCCAAGGTCATTTTCGATAAGAGCTAGTGCCAAGTCTATCCCTGCCGACATTCCTGCGGATGTCCAGACCTGCCCGTCGTTGATGAAGATGCGGTCCTCATCGACTTGGGCTTTCGGAAACCGGGCTTGCAGATCGCGTGCATGGAGCCAGTGCGTGGTAACGCGGCGGCCATCGAGAAGGCCAGCTTCGCCAAGCACGAACGCGCCAGTACATATCGAAGCGATGCGGCGATACTTGCGCGGTGCCGACCGTATGAATGCTATCAAGCCCGGCGACAAAGGTTTCTCGAACGATGCACCCCCGACGATCAGTGTATCACCGCGTTCCTGGCTGAGGGGTTCGCATTTCAGAGGTAGCCCCGAAGAGGTGCTGACAGCGCCACCCTTCTCAGACATGAACCTAAAATCGTACTCAGCCTTACCTTGCACGGCGTTGGCTGTTTCGAAAACCGCGACGGCAGCCAATGCCATCGCGGAATACCCTGGATAGATCACGAAGGTCACGCGGCGCATGTTCGGCTCCATGGCTCAAATTGACGGATATATGACATTTAAGCCGCCGCGCGGCAAGTGTAGTTTCCTTCCGAGCAGATGCATCTGAGGCAATCGGAGGAACAAAGTGATGTGCAATCCAACAACGAAAGGTATCGCGGTCGTGACGGGGGCTTCCACTGGGATGGGAGCAGTGTATGCCGATCGTCTCGCAAAGCGCGGCTATGACTTGGTGCTCGTTGCCCGCAATGAAGGGCGGCTAAAACAGGTTGCCAGCCGAATTTGGGAAGAGACGCGCCGTGAGGTGACCGTTCTTCCTGCCGATCTCAACAACCCAGCAGACCTTGCGAAGGTAGAAACCCTGCTGAAGACCAATGAAGCCATTACCATGTTGGTCAACAATGCGGGCGTAGGATCCGTCGCGTCGGTCCTACAGGCGGATGTCGCGACTGTTGATGCAATGATTGACCTCAACATCAAGGCTCTGACGCGGTTGACCTACGCCGTCGCACCGGCTTTCGCGGCGCGGAAAAATGGCACCATCGTCAACATTGCTTCGGTCGTAGGCATTGCGGCCGAGATGTTGAATGGCGTGTACAGCGCCTCCAAATCCTACGTCATCAGTCTGGGCCACTCCCTTCAAAAGGACCTCGCCGACAAAGGCGTGCGTGTGCAAACCGTACTGCCGGGGGCTACTGCTACCGAGTTCTGGGATGTGGCAGGCTATGCGGCGCAGAAGACGGCAAGCATCACGATGTCGGCAGAGGACGCCGTTGATGCAGCGCTAGTCGGCCTGGACAAGGGTGAACTCGTTACCATTCCCGGGCTGCACGATGGCGATGCGTGGGAGCGTTGGGAGGCAGATCGCCGAGCACTATCGAAGAAGTTCGGAAATGCGAAGCCAGCCGACCGCTACGAGGTCAAATCGCCTCAAGCCGCCTGATCGGACTACACTGCTTGTCACGCAAACTCAGTAAGGGGCCGCAAATGCGGCCCCATTTTTAGCGGTGATCCGATGCCCTATCTGCAGCTTGATCTAAATGGATTTTCGACGCAGCAAGAGAAGAAGCGCTTGGCGGCTGCGATGAGCAAGACATATGCACGAATGATGTCGGTCGAGATTCAGTGGATTACCGTCGCAATCCATAATCTGAGCGAAGGTGCGATTTGGCGGACATCGCAGAAGGGTGACCTTGAGCCTGCTTCTGTGTTGCTGCTCGATATTCGAAGGGGCCGGACACCCGAGCTTCGATTGGAACTCGCCAAAGCCCTGTGCGCTGATTGCGCCAAAATTCTGCGGCGCCCCGAGGATCACTTCAACGTCGTCTTCACGCAACATGCTGGGGATGAGATGTACCACGCAAACTTGGGTGGCTACAGCCCTGAATGGAAGCCGCCCGAAGGCTGAAAACAAACATTCGTCCAACACGTGTCACCCCAGCCCGTGCTTCGCTGTTCGTTGGAGCCTGCGAAGTTCGGTTACGTCAGTGATCACACCGACGAAACCCTGCGCCGTGGCCGGAGATGGCACGTCGGGATGGTAGACGACTTCGACCGTCCTACCCCCCAAATCGAGATCGAATGTCACCGTCTCGCCGCCTATGGCGCGAAGCATATTGGCGTGAGAGCGGGCGAAAATGTCGGGTCCGAGGACGTCTTTCGGATGCTTCCCGATGACATCGGATGGTTGGCGCCCATAAAGATCTGCGTATTTTTTATTGACGAACCGGTACTTCAGCTTCTCTCCATGCCCCACGACATGGGCAACAGCAGAAGGCGCATGGTCGGCAATCGTCGTCAATTCCGTCTGTGTTCGCCTGAGCAAGAGAGCCAAGCCCACGACGGCTGCCAAGAGACCAAAGGTGATCACCGGATACATGGCTCAATGCGTACCTAGCCCGAACTATTCATGGGACATTGAGACGTAAGGTGATGGGCGGCGACGAAGCAGTTGGTTTGGCCTAAGGTTCTGGTACGAAGCATCCCCCCGAGCCGTCTATGCGGCGCAACCGGCCATCGCCATGCAGTCTACATCGTTCCTCCCCGGGCTGTCGCCCGTGCAATCGAAGTCGCTCACAGCCGCGCAGGACGCCGGCAATCTCAGCTCGAACGGTGGCGCCATAGTGCTGCGCGAGGCGGCGATGCGTCTTGGGCTCGCCGACGTCATCGCTGGTCCGCTGCCCGAGACGCGCAATCCGCTGCTTGTGACGCACAGCTATGCCGACATGGTGATGGCGCGCATGATCGCCATCGCCTGCGGCTACGAGGATGCCGATGATCTCGACGACCTGCGCCACGATCCGGCGCTGAAGATCGCCTGCGGACGTGCGCCTGATACAGGGTCCGCTCTGCCGAGCCAGCCGACCATCTCGCGCATGGAGAACCTTGCCGATCTCAAGGTTCTCTACCGCATCGGCATCAACAACATCGACCTGTTCTGCCGCAGCTATACCGCTGCGCCTGCCGCCATCACGCTCGACATTGACGACACCGACGATCGCGTCCACGGCGGCCAGCAGCTCGCGCTCTTCAATACGCACGCGGGCGGGCACTGTTTCCAGCCGATCCACATCTTCGAGGGCAACTCGGGCAAGCCGATCCTGTCACTGATACGGCCGGGAAAGCGGCCTTCCGGTGCCGAGATTGCGCGCGTACTCCGCCACGTCATTTATCGCATCCGCCGACGCTGGCGACATGTGAAGATCCTCGTTCGCGGCGACGGCCACTACTGCGCGCCGGAAGTGCTCGATCTGCTGCGCAAACAGCGCTGCGACTACATCCTCGGCCTGCCGACGAACCGGACCCTGGAAGCCCATGCCGCGCCGTGGCACGAGCGGTGCCGAATGCGCTGGAAGCCAAGCCTCGTGCGCATGCGCCGCTTCCATCAACTTAAATACGCGGCCGGCTCTTGGTCTCGACAGGAGAAGGTCATCGCCCGTGTGGAAGCGACAGCACTCGGCACCGACGCGCGTTTCATCGTCACCAATCTGCAGGGACGGGCCAAAGTTCTCTACGAGAAGGTCTACTGCGCGCGCGGCCGTATGGAGAACCTGATCAAGGATTTGAAGCTCTATACGCGCTCCGACAAGACCGCATGCCACCGCTGGCAGGCCAACCAGTTCCGTCTCTTCTTGCATCAAGGCGCCTACTGGCTGCTTCATTCGGTGCGGCTCGCAGCACCCAAGAAGTCGCGCTGGCGCGGCGCCACCTTCGCGACGATCCGCAATCTGCTGGTTAAGATCAGTTGTCGGGTCGAGGAGTTGCGCACCAGGATCAAGCTGTCATTCCCACCGCACCTTCCACACGCAGCCGACATCGCCCTGATCGCTGCACGTCTCTGCCCCCAGGCGCCGTAAGCGACGCGGCCGTGGCCGCCGCAGTCCCCCTTCCGCCAACCCTTACGTGTTCCAATCCGAGTCACCGAGAACCACCGCCGATCATCCCGGCCGACGACGCGCGCCTCAGTCCCAGCCTCCCGCCGCAGCTGTCCGCGACGAATAGATCAGGCTAGCACTTCACAGGGCCCAATGCGGTGGCCGACCTGGACTTCGGTCATGGTCATGTTCTTGCCGCCCATCTTCATTTCTATGCGCCCTCGAAAATCCTCCGGCATGATTTGATAGCGAGCGTGCCCGGCGGCAGCGTTGACGCCCTGGCAGGCGACATCGAACGATAGTGTGTCGCTCGATGAGTCGACATTCGACGCAGGGCATTTTCCGAGGGGATTATTGTTGCTGAGGACCACAAGACCAAGTGTCTGCGACTGATCGGATCCCAAGCACAGACGCTCGATCTTGCGGGTGCTGGTGTCGATCACGTGCGGCAATTCCAGCCTGACTTCGATTTCGTAAGCGCCATCTTTCAGGCTTGGCCCGGCGTACGCCGGAGATAGAAATGCAGAAACGATCATAAGGGCGGCCAGCATCCGTCGCATCGTAGCCTCCATGCTCAACGGCTTCTTGTAGAGCACGCGTGTTAACGGGGAACAATCCGGTTCTTGCTCTCTAATTCGAGCCAGACCCAGGGCCGTAACAGAGTCCGGGTTGGGGTCATCTGCGCGGTTCCACGCTTGCGTGCTGCCGGCTGCACTCCAAAAACGGATCAATAACCTCAAGGCAAATCGCACCGAGCACGTGAAGAGCGGGATGGATACGTGGAAGCGGAACGAGTTCCATGACTTCGGACGCAAACTCTGGAAGCACATGAACCCTGGTCCCCACTTTTGAGAAGCCTGCCGCCTTGCTCCCGCCCGTCAAGGCCAAGCCTTTAGGGCGCGCGGCTAGCGCGGCCTTGACCGCCGGTGCGCGCGGCGCCTTGTCTCCATGGCTGGGTCGGGACGAAGGGATGGCCGCAGGTCGAACAAAGGGATGGCCCCTTTGCGCAAGGATTCAAGGGCGGTTTTGCGGTCAGGAGGAGAAAGAAAAAGCGCGTAAACACAGGCCTTTACGGCGGTTTTCAGATGCGTGAAGTTCGGTCATTTGATAGTATGTTGAAGTGCAATCCTGCGCATGAGTAGAGCAGTATCCATGACGAGTAACGTCTCCGAGGTCTCGATCCGCTTTCCGGACCTCACAGCGGCAGAAGCCGCCCAATTGGCCCAGGAGTGCCGCCGGGAATTTCTCACAGCTGGCGCCACATCCTCCAGCATCCGCATCGCACGTACCGACGCCGAGGCCATGGATCTCGGTGGCGTGCTTGTCCTTGCGGCCGGAGGGTCACTATTCGGCGGACTCGTCAACGACCTTGCCAAGGACTTCGCGAAGGGTGCGGCCCACAAAGCCGGTTCAATGATTCTCGAATGGCTATGCCGCAAGTACGGTACGCGCGCGGAGATTTGTGAGGGCGGCAGGCCCATCACGCGAATTGGCCATGCGTCTGTCAAAACCGGCATGAGCCGCACTGAACATTCCAGGCCGCCGCAGAACCTCTCGCGACTTGGCCTTATCATCCTTGGAGCAAGCACCTATCCGGGCATGGAAGGCCTCGACAATCCTGCCTTCGCACGCTCCGCCAATGCCGCGCGCGAGCTGTTCTCCCCTGCCCGCACTGTGTTCCGTGATGTTGCGATCCTGGACCTCTTCGACAAGGACCTCGGCACGGCCGCGATTGTCGACGCCATCGACGAATTCCTCTCGCGCGAGACGGATCTCAACGACCTCCTCATCTACTATTGCGGCCATGGCAGCTTCCTCAAAGACCGCACTTACTTCCTGACGCTTCGCGGTACGCGTCTCGGGCGAGAATCAACGACCGGGCTCAAGCTTCGCGACCTGCGCCACGACCTGGAGCACCATCTGGTCGACAAGCGGCTCTACGTCGTTCTCGACTGCTGCTTCTCGGGTGAAGCCGTCAAAGAGTTCCAGTTCGATGCAACCGGTGCCGGCCGACTGGTCGAAGGACAGGTGCATGAGGCCATGCCGGCAACCGGCTGGGCGGTACTAACGGCATCGTCAGCCTCGATGCCCGCGATAGCGCCCAAAGGCGAAGACCTCACCATGTTCACGGGCGCCCTCACCTCCGTCCTCTCCGATATCTCGGACGGCAGCCCATCTCGCCTGACGCTGAGCGATCTCATAGCCGAGGCCAATCAAGCGATCCGGCGCAAGCACGGGCTCAAAGCCGTGACGCCCCAGTGCCATGTTCCCCGGCAGGACAGCGGCGATGTCTCGCGCATACCTTTGTTCGTGCGCGGGATGCCGGAGCCAGAGCCTATCGCTCCGAGTTTATCGGCACCGTCAGCGAAGCTCTCCGACGAACAAGTTGAAAAGCTGATCGACGACGGACTGAGAGTTGGCCGCAACCAACTATGTCCCTGCGGCTCCGGTCAGAAGTACAAGCACTGCCACGGCCGCTTCAAGTAGTGCCTTCTAGCAGAGACGCCGCCACTCGCTTGAACGACCTCATTTGTCACGCACCGCCCGGATCGTGCAGCAGCGCATCGCGCCGCGGAATACGCCGGAGCGCGCATCCGTGCGTGACAGGTGCGTGACAGAGCGCGTTTAGTTTCGGAGGGATTCTGCTAAGTGGCTGATTTGATTGGTGGAGCCGAGGGGAATCGAACCCCTGACCTCTGCAGTGCGATTGCAGCGCTCTCCCATCTGAGCTACGGCCCCTAAAGGCATGGGATCTTGGCGACGTTTGCACCGGCCCAAGAGGATCGGTGCGGTCGCTGCCTGAAGTTCGCGCATTTACCGTCCGCTTTTCCGCGTTGTCAAGGAAGGGGATAGGCGGCTCCGGCTTGGAACAGCGGACTGGCTTGTCCGGAGGGGGCGCAGGGTGTGCGCCAAGCCCCACGGCGGCTTGCCGCCTAGCGCCTCACCCGTTACACGTCGTCAGATGAAGCGGTATCCGATCCGGATACCCGCTTCCGGTTGAAAAGGGGCGACGCGGCGACGGGGAGCGCGGCAAACCCTTGGCGTACGGGAAAGATCCGTCGAAAATGCTCGTGGAGCCGGTTCGGTCTTGGTTCAATCGCGAAACGTCTCCAGCTTTCTGTTTTGCCGTGCTTCTTGTCGGAGACAGGGTCCCCACTTCTCCGGAAGCACTCTAGGATTTTGCGCCCAATGATCGAGCTGCTCGGCTTCATCAGCTATCTTATCGATCTCTACGTCTACATCGTGCTGGCCTCGGTCATTCTGAGCTGGCTCATGGCTTTCGGGGTCGTCAATCCCTACAACCGGTTCGTCAGCTCGCTGGCCCAGGCGCTCGCGGCCGTGACGGAGCCGCTGCTGCGGCCGATCCGGAACGCACTGCCGGACCTCGGGGGCATAGACATTTCGCCGCTCGTGCTGCTGCTCGGCTGCTTCTTTATCCAGCAGGTGGTGCTGACCAATATCGCTAAGCTGTTCCTGTGACGGGGATTGCCGGGACAGACACCCCGGCCTCCGTTCACCGGCGGGCGGGCGCCGGGTGCGTCATCGTGCGCGTGCGTCTGACGCCGAAATCGTCCAAAGATAGTATTGACGGCATCGAAACGACCGCCGAGGGGCCTGCCCTGAAGGCCAGGGTGCGTGCGGTGCCCGCCGACGGGGAAGCGAACGCTGCGCTCTTGAAGCTTCTGAGCGGATGGCTCGGAGTGGGAAAGAGCAGCTTGCGGCTCGCCCAAGGCGGCAAGTCGCGCGTCAAGTCGGTCGAGATCACCGGCAATGCAGACGAGATCGAAGCGCGGTTGGCCGAAAGGCTGGCCGCCTTCTAGTTACGGCTACGACTAGGGCAACGCAAAAAAGAGGAAGGGAACCATGGCAGCCCAGATCATCGATGGCAAAGCCATCGCAGCAGATGTTCGCAAGCAGGTGGCGGCGGACGTGAAGGCACTTCAGGCCAGCCATGGGCTTACCCCGGGGCTCGCGGTGGTGCTCGTGGGCGAGGACCCGGCCAGCAAGGTCTATGTGAAGAACAAGGCCGAGCAGACCGTCGAGGTTGGCATGAAGTCGTTCGAGCACAAGCTGCCCGAGAGCACCTCCGAGGAGGAGATCCTGGCGCTCGTGCAGAGCCTCAACGCCAACCCGGAGGTGAACGGCATCCTGGTGCAGCTTCCGCTGCCCAAGCATGTCAACGCCGAGAAGGTTCTGAACACCATCGATCCCGACAAGGACGTGGACGGCTTCCATCCGACGAACGTCGGCCGGTTGTGGATCGGCGAGCGGACGCTGGTCCCCTGCACGCCGACCGGCTCGGCGATCCTGGCGAAGCGCGCGGTTCCGAGCCTCAAGGGGCTCCATGCGGTGGTGATCGGCCGCTCGAACATCGTCGGCAAGCCGATGGCCGCTCTGCTGCTGCGCGAGAGCTGCACTGTGACGATTGCCCACTCGCAGACGAAGGATCTTCCGGGCGTGGTGCGCGAGGCCGATCTCGTGATCGCGGCCGTGGGCCGTCCCGAGATGGTGAAGCGCGATTGGATCAAGCCGGGCGCGATCGTCATCGACGTCGGCATCAACCGCGTGCCGGGTGAGAACGGAAAGACGAAGCTCGTGGGTGACGTGGCTTACGCGGAGTGCGCCGAGGTTGCGGGCGCGATCACGCCTGTTCCGGGCGGCGTCGGCCCTATGACCATCGCGTGCCTCCTGCAGAACACCGTGACGGCAGCGAAGATCCAGAAGAACATCAAGGATTAGGCAGTAGGCAGTAGGCAGTAGGCAGCAGATGGGAGAGCCTGCGGTTCTAGCGAACCGCAGGCTTTTTCATCTGGAGCGTCCGTACGAGGGCATGAAGCATTTTGCCGATGCTCTCGGCGTCGGTAATCAGAGCGATTGCCTGTTTCCCTTCGAGCATTTCAAGCCGTGCCGCCAAAAGCAGGTGGGTTTCGAGCTCTCGCAGAAATCCCCTCGCGGTTTTCAAGAATTGGACGTAGGCGCCGGTGCTTTCCCGGCCGTAGCCTTCGGCAATGTTCGCCGGTACAGAGGCTGCCGCGCGACGGATCTGGGACGTAAGCCCATAGATTTTTCTCCGCTGCCCGCTGCCTTCTCCCATTCCCCCCTCACGCAACCCGCTCCTGCCTCAACGTCTCGCCGCGGTAGGAGAGGGCTTCGGCGATGTGGATGCGGCCGACGGTTTCGGCGCCGTCGAGGTCAGCCAGAGTGCGGGCGACGCGGAGGGTGCGGTGGAAGCCGCGGGCGGAGAGCTTGAGCGTTTCGGCGGCCTGGCGAATGAGGGTGATGCCTGCCTGATCGGGCTCGGCGGTTTTTTCGAGAATGTGGCCCGTGCATTCGGAGTTGGTGCGCAGTTTCGGGGCGCCGTGCGCGAGGAAGCGCGCACGCTGGCGTTCGCGAGCGGCGGTGACTCGGGCGCGCACCTCGGCGCTGCCTTCGTTGGGCGGCGGCAGCACGAGATCGGCGGCGGAGACGGCCGGCACCTCGATCTGAATGTCGATGCGATCGAGCATGGGGCCTGAGATGCGCGCCTGATAGTCTGCGGCGCAGCGCGGGCCGCGTTTGCAGCTCTGCCCCGCGCCGCCTCCGCACCGGCAGGGGTTCATGGCGGCCACAAGCTGCATGCGGGCCGGATAGGCGATGCGATGGTTGGCGCGGGCGATGATCAGCTCGCCGGTTTCGAGCGGTTGACGTAGCGCATCGAGTACCGCTGGCTGAAACTCGGGAAGCTCGTCGAGGAAGAGGACGCCGAGATGGGCGAGGCTCGCTTCGCCGGGACGCGGCCGCGTTCCGCCGCCCACCAGGGCTGCCATGCTGGCGGAATGGTGAGGCGCGCGAAAGGGACGCTCGGTGCAGAGCTTTCCGCCCATCAGCTCTCCGGCGAGGCTGTGGACCATCGAGACGTCGAGCATCTCCGGCATTGCGTAGCAAACGCACCAAGTCTCGACTGGAGGAACTCTAGCTGATTTGCGAGTCTGAGGGCGAACAAGGGCCAATGATACAGTATGTCATTGGCCAAAACGCTCTGGAGTCGTTTGCTTGGCAGAACCTCACGTCATCACCGCGTTGTCTCGGAAGCGCGCCGAGCTATCCGGTGACATTGAACGGATGCAGCGCGAACTAACCGCTGCGATCGCGTCTCTAGAAAAGCTGGATGCAACGCTTCTCTTGTTCGACCCGACTTATGAGATCGCCAGCATCAGGCCGAAAGCATTCCGTCCTCCCGATGATTGGTCGAAGCGCGGGGAGATGACCCGGATCATCCTGGGCATCCTGCGGAAGGCGACAGAGCCGCTAACGTCCTCAGACATCGCGGCTCAGTTGATTGCAGAGCGAGCGTTAGAGCCCACAGACAAGCTGCAACGGCTGATGACTAAAAGGGTAGGAGTCGCTTTGCGTGGGCTCAGAGATAGAGGCATCGCAGCATCTTCGCCGGGGCCGGGAATGAGCGTGCTGTGGTTTTTGAACTGACGGGAAGTTGTTGCATCCGTGCAACCTGCTGGGGATTGTCAGCGTGCGATCCATTACATTTGAACGCGAATAGGCTACGACGACTCAACTTCAAGATTCTGTAGGCCTCAAATGCTAGAGCGCGTCTGCCACGCTGATGGCACGTTTCAAGAACTCGAAAGGCAATGGACCGAGCAATGCGAAGCCTACGATGAGGATTTAGCGGCTTATGCGGCCCCTCACCTCGAACTCGCTAAGAAGATCTCGGAAGAAAATCCGCAAGATTCGAAGTACGGCATCTTCGCCCTTAAATCCGGCGGGGAATATTCCTGCTTGATGCACGTTAATGTTGCGCGCCTTCCAAAGACTGAGGGTAAGACGCTACGCATCTTGTGGATTCTTCTCGCTCCAAAGTACGATTTCGAAGATATCGAAAGAGAGCTGTTGGCTAGACTTTCTGCTGAAATCGTGCTTGGCGCCCTCGGCCTAGCTGCAGGAGCGCTAGGCTCCGATCAGATTAAGGTTCATCTCGGAAATATCGGCGACAGACAATACTTCACAGGATTTTGCGCAGCTCTGGTAGGGGCCGATGTGGTTGCTGAGGCAGCGATTCGAGGCAATTGGCTACATGTGAAACAGTAGCCTAACGTGCGACATACTGTCGCAGTCAGCCTCACTCAAGACATTTAGTTGCTATATCTCGAACGTAACAACCCAGTAAGAGGTTTGGAGTTAAACGTGAGTTTCGACGCTAGGAGACATACAATGGCAACCGCGCATGACGCCGTGCTCGCTCAAGCGATCTACGACGCCTTTCTTAAGGCTGCGCATGCTATGAGCGACGAACAACTCAAATCTATGTCGTGGTTCGGTCGAAACGTAACCGCTCTCAAGGCCGCGGCTTAGTCTTTCCCACGCTGCCAGTATCCCTTCCAATTCCGCGACACTGGATGCGCCATCGCAAGGCTGACAATGCGCTTTGCGAGCGCTCCGTTGTCGAGACGGCGGTGATCCTCCATCCAAGCCGCATGGGCTGCATACTGATGCAGATGCTGCGGGCTCACATGATGATGCTGGCCGTCCACCATCCGGCGAAGGCGAGCTAAAAAGCTTTCCGCTTGGTTCGTGCATGCGCCGTTGAGCGAGTAAGCGACTTGGTGATTGATGCGGTACGCCTTGAACTTCGCGTGCAGCGCATCCCAGTGCGCAGCTTCGTCAGCGTGAAGTTCTGAACCGGGCGCTACGACCTTCGCGACGAACGCGACGCCATCCGCTTCTGACTTTGTGACGGTCGTCATCGTGCGGCCCTTGCGTTGGCGCGCAACAACGACGACGCGGCGCTTGCCGGTCTGGTTCTTCGCAAGGCGGCGATCAATGCGATCCTCGGCGCGATTTGCAGGGCGGATGTGGCCACCGAAGTAGGCGCCATCGACTTCAACGGTGCCATTGAGTTCAGCGCCGCTGATCTCTGAAGCCATTGCTTCGCGCAGCTTGTGCGCGAGAACGAATGCCGTCTTGTGCTGGCAGTCGAGATCCCGAGCGAGTTGGAGCGCAGAGACTCCCTTTGCGCCGTTGATCAGGATGACGATCGCCGCGAGCAGATCGGTGTAGCTCATCTTGCGGCTGGCAAGGATCGTTCCCGACGTTGCGGAGAACTGATGCGAGCACGCCTTGCACTTATGCTTGCGGCGCGTCGTGATCTCGTAAGCCTCAGTGTGATTGCATTTCGGGCAGACCGGCTTGCCCTCGGTTTCCGGCCAACGCATCTGCTTGAAGAGGCCCCAAGCCTTGTCCTCGCCCATGCAATAGACCTCGCGGAGCGAAATGCTCCGGGCCTTTGCTGTGAGGAGGAAATGGGTTGGCATCATCAAATCCGATGTAAAGTACATCAGATATGATGACATTACACATCGTTGTCAATGGCAAAAACATCGAATATGATGATTTTCTCATCTGATTCGATGGTGCACATGCGAGACGACGATTGGGCGGAACGCGCCAAGGGCCTTCTGAAGGCCGAGCTAAAGCGCCGAAACGTCGGCTATCGGGAGTTGGCCGATAAGCTGACGGCAATGGGCGTGCCTGAGAGTGAGCGGAACATAGCGAATAAAATCAGTAGGGGCGGCTTTACCGCTGCGTTCTTTCTGCAATGCCTGTCCGCAATAGGATGCTCCGTCGTCCGGTTGGACGATTTGCAATAACTGTGGAATCCGGCAGCGAAGGGGGACGCGCGGACTATACAGAATCTGTATAATCCACGCGTTGCTAATCCCTCATCAGAGGGGAGCCGGTAATCTCCGGGTGTGTTGCCAAAACACGCAGATCTCCTTTCTGTTGACGCTTCCGGGCTAAGGACGCGGGGTTAGTGAACTGGCGGGAGGATCGAGCAACGCTACACCAGCGCCCGATCCCCCCTAGGCTAGACCGGGTACGAGCCGGTTTCGCCGTTTGATAGAGAAGGCCTCGCCACTTCGGTTGCGGGGCCTTTCTCTATTTTGACCTTGCGCGCGTAGTTGTTGCCAACCTTGTCGAGGTCGCCCCGGTTGGCGGCACGCCACAGTTGCGGCGAGACGAACTCACTCTTTACATCGGGCCACCAGGTGCGACGGATGAAGTCGGTTATCTCCGGGCAGCTTGCGCACGGCTTGCCGATGGCTTCGAAAGAGGCGAGCGCCTCATTCGCCATTTCCAAGATCGGTGGGATGCCGTCGGGCTTCCGTTTCGGTTTGGATTCGAACTCCAAAGACGAAACGACGTTTCCGACCGCGTCGGCGAGCGTCTTGACTTGCTCCGACGGTAAAAGCGCAGTGACGACGCGCTCCGCAATCTGGAGTTCTCGATCGGCGGCCTCAAGATCTTGCTGTTCCTGATGCAAGTCCGCGATCGTGCGTACGATGTCGGCGCGGCGCTGCCGATTGGCGTCGCGCTGCACTCGAATGCGTTCGATTGTTTCAATTGGCGTGCTCATAGGGGCGACTCTCCGCGAGTCGTCACTCCATCTCAATCTCACCCACTCCATCACCTGTGCATGAAGGGGATGCTTGTGCACAGGGCCTGTGGGAAACATCGGGGATTATTCAGAGCGACACCGACTCGCTCTAATGTGCAGCCGTCTGACATCCACATGGAGACACGTCATGGCACGCAACGAGAAGACGTCAAAATCCGTCGCTACGAAAGCGTCTAAGATCCTGAGCGATCCAAAGTCGACTAAGTCGGAGAAGTCAGTAGCGGCTTCGGCGCTGTCGCAGGCCCCGGATCGCGGCGGCAAGAAGAAGTGATCGCTTCGACCTCTTCCAATCTCTCAATCGACACGACGCAGCAGGCGGGGATCACCATGACCCCGCCTGCTTGCATGTCGGCAGAGTCGATGTCCGCCATCGACTGACAGATGACCTTGGCGTTATCGCCATCTGTAAGAAGCCATCCGACTGTTGTGCATTTCACCGGCTTCGGAGCGGGGATGTCGTGAAGGAACATCCATCGCCCCGCTGGCTGACGGCTGTCCTCCCACGTGATCAGAACGAGGGGGCAATCAGTCATTCGAGATCGCCCTTGGTGCGTTTGCTACGCAATGCCGAGCATCTCCTCGGGCGTGAGCGGGGGAAGGATCGACGGGAGGCGGGCGGCGAGCATGGATTTTCCCGATCCCGGCGGGCCGATCATCAGCAGGTTATGTCCGCCGGCAGCCGCGACCTCGAGCGCACGCTTGGCGCTTTCCTGACCGCGGACGTCGCGGAGATCGGGAAGAGCGGTTCGGTCCTGCTCGAGGGCGGGCTTGGGGCGCGAGAGCGTTTGCAGCCCTTTGAAGTGGTTGACCAGCGATAGAAGGTGAGGAGCGGCGAGAATGTCGGCGTCCTCTCCGGCCCAGGCTGCTTCCGAACCGCAGGCCTGCGGGCAGATCAGCCCTTTGCCCATGGCGCTGGCGCCAATGGCGGCGGGCAGGGCGCCGGGGATCGAGCGGATCGATCCATCTAGCGCCAACTCGCCAATGGCGGCGTATCGCTCGATGGCGTCGGGTGCGACGGCCTCCATGGCGACCATGAGTGCGAGCACGATGGCGAGATCGAAGTGGCTGCCCTCCTTCGGCAGGTCGGCGGGGGCGAGGTTTACGGTTATGTGCTTGTAAGGGAGGCCCAGGCCGACCGCGTGCAGCGCGTTGCGCACGCGCTCCCGGCTTTCGGCGACGGCTTTGTCGGGCAGGCCGACGATGGCGAAGGTCTGCTGGCCCGGGGTAATCCGCACCTGGACTTCTACGGCGCGCGCCTCCACGCCCACGAACGCAACTGTTGCGATGGTCCCGTACATCTCACCCCCGGCGCGGCTGTCATCAGTAGGGGGAACGCCTGACCCGGGAATATCCGTCGCGAAAGGCTGTGCGAAACGCCGGTACCGCCAGAACCTCGCCTCGCGAAGTGCGTTCTATCTTCCGTCGTCTCTTGGATTTTCTCAGGGAACTTTCGAAATGGCCGGACCCAGTGCGAAGTGCAGTCTCATCCCCTGCCTCGGCTACAAGGATGCCGACGCGGCGGTCGATTGGTTGTGCGAGGCGTTCGGCTTCGAGCAGCATGCGGTCTATCGCGACGACGCGGGTCAGGTGGTTCATGCTGAGCTCACGTTCGCGAACGGCATGATCATGATCGGGCCGGACAACGGGGGTGAGTTCGGGAAGCTCGTCATGACGCTGCCCGAGCGCGCGGGCGGGCGGTGCACGCAGACCCTCTACGTCATCGTCGAGGATGTGGACGCGCACTATGCGCGGGCTTCCGCGGCGGGTGCGGAGACCGTGATCGCGCCGCGGGGAGAGAGCTACGGCGGGCGCAGCTACTCCGTCCGCGATCCCGAGGGGCACGCGTGGAGTTTCGGCAGCTACGATCCCTGGGCGGCGTCCACGACGTCCTGAATGCTTGGGGCGTAGTGGACGCGGGGAGATCTGAGCCCCGCGCTGAGGAGGGCACGGCGCACGTTCGGGCGAGCCGCGGTGAAATACACTTTCGTCCCTGCGCCTTCGAGCTGGTGCACGAAGCCTTCCAGGGATTTGGCGGCGGTGCTGTCGACGAGGGGCACGTCGGCGAAATCCAGGATGAAGGTTTTGGGGTGCTCTCCGATGCGGTCCAGCACGCCGCGCACGGCGGCGGTGGCGGCAAAGAAGAAGGCGCCCGAGATGCGGTAGACCACGACGTCACGACCATAGGTGGCGGGCTCGTAGCGCGTGCGCTGCTCTCCGGCCGTATCGGCGGCATCGTCCGCCACGAGGGCGTGCCCCGTTTCGACCTCCACGTTCTCCGCCATGCGGTGCATGAAGAGGAAGGCGCCGAGCGTGACGCCGACGGTTATGGCGATCGTGAGATCCTCGAAGATGGTGAGGAGGAAGGTCGCCATGAGAACGGTCGCGTCTCCCCAGGAGGAGCGCAAGAGGGCGGCGAACTCCTCTTTCTCCGCCATGTTCCAGGCGACGACGGCCAGTACGCCGCCGAGGCTCGCGAGGGGGATGTAGGCGGCGAGCGGCGCGGCGACCAGCAGGAACAGCAGGATGTAGACCGAGTGCAGCATGCCGGAGACCGGCGTTCGCGCTCCGGCGCGCACGTTGGTCGCGGTGCGCGCGATGGTGCCTGTCACGCACATGCCGCCAAAGGTGACGGCTGCGATGTTGGCGGCGCCCTGGGCGACCAGCTCGCAATTGGAGCGGTGCTTGCGTCCGGTCATGCCATCCGCCACGACGGCCGAGAGCAGGCTTTCGATGGCGCCCAAGAGGGCAATGGCGAGGGCGTCCGGGAAGACGGCGCGCAGCTTGGCGAGATCGAACGAGGGGAGCGAAGGGGAGGGCAGCATGCGCGGCACCTCGCCGAAGCGCGAGCCGATGGTGGCGACATCGAGCTGGAAAAGCGCCGTGAGCAGCGCCGTCACGGCGACGGCGATGAGCATGCCGGGCCATTTGGGCTTTACCCGGCGCAGGCCGACTATGAGGACGACGGCAAGCAGCGACAATCCGATTGCGGCCGGGTTGAACGATCCGAGCGCGCTCCAGATGGCCGCGAGCTTGGGGGCGAGGGCCGCGGGCTCATGGGCGAGATCGAGGCCCAGCAGCTCTTTCATCTGGCTCGCGAAAATGATGACGGCGATGCCCGCCGTGAATCCGACGGTGACGGGCAGGGGGATGTATTTGATGTAGGTTCCGAGCCGCAGGAAGCCTGCGAGCATCATCAGCAGGCCGGCCATGGAGGTTGCGAGCACGAGACCGTCGTAGCCGTGCCGTTCCACGATGGCGGCGATCAGCACGATGAAGGCGCCCGCAGGCCCGCCGATCTGGAAGCGGCTGCCGCCGAGCGCCGAGATCAGGAAGCCGCCGACGATGGCGGTGAACAGCCCCTTCTCCGGGGAAAGGCCCGAGCCGATGGCGATGGCCATCGAGAGGGGGAGCGCGACGATTGCGACGGTGAGGCCTGCCAGCGCGTCCGCTCCGAAGTCTTTCGCGCCGTAGCCTTCACGCAGGAGCGTGATCAGCTTCGGCGTGAAGAGCTCGCGAAAGGTCGGCGCAGGCGGTTTGCGCGGGGGTGACGCGGACGCGTCCATGGATCCGTCTCCTTGATCAAGGAGCGGCGGGATCGTCGGCTCGGGTGTCGGCGGTCGCCGTCGCAACGAAGTCGCGGCAGGAGTAATAAGCGGTTCGAATTCTACAGAATTCGGCCACGTTCAGGTGTGCATCTTTAGGCCATAGGGCGTGCGTGTCCGGTTCGCAATCGTCGCAGGGCGCACTCCTGCATTTTTCTGTGCTTTGGGAGACTGTCCTTGTGAGGTCGTTTAGATTTGTGGCCGGACTTCTTGTTGCCGCAGGTTTTCCATTTGCCGGAGCGGCTGCGGATGATGCGATTTTGACAGACATCACCTGGCTGGCTGAGGACATCGAGGGGCGCGGCGTCGTCGACAACGTCGCTTCCACGTTTCGTATCGATGCCTCCGGAAAGCTGAGCGGGGCTGGCGGCTGTAATCGGATTTCCGGCACGGCGAAGATCGCCGGAGAGAAGATCACCATCGCGCCGCCTGCAACCACGCGCATGATGTGCCCGCCCGCGGTCATGGACCAGGAGCAGAAATTCCTCGGCGCGCTTACGCGGGCTCGCAGCTACAAGCTGGAAGGGTCCATCCTAAGATTGCAGGGAGAGGACGGCGCCGAGCTGCTGCGACTGGTGAAGTCCGATTAATCCACTCCGCGCTATCACCGCGCGAACCCGTATCGCCGAGTGCGAGCCGGCGATACGGAGAGAGGTCCTCAAATCTTTGCGACGGTGCCTGCGGGACGGCATGTCCAGCGCTTCACGTACCAGCGCGGATGCTCGTCGGTCCATTTGGCAATTTCAGGCGCGGCGCCCATCACGCACTGCATCGGCGTCATGCTCTCCGCTTGAAAGATGAGGCCGACATCCTTGCATTTGCCGGGTTCGGCGGTGAGGCAGGCAATCAGTGCGAGCTCGATCATCGATAGGACCCTTTTTCTTTGGCATTGAGCGCTCCTCAAGGCCGGACGTTTCGGTTCCCATCGTCGTTCTTATCGTTATTGGAAGCGCAGACATGCGGGCTGCGCTTCAAAGATTGTGGAGTGACTCTAGGTTTTGATACTTCCCGTCCCTACCAACAAAAGGAGATTTGTAATTCGGCTACGCCATTTCCAGTCCGGATAATGTCGCAGCCAAAAAGGTGCGGCGAATTTCCGGGCTTTGTTCAAATAACAATGGGCTTGCTGTTTCTAGAGCAAAAGCAACGTCAAAACGCTCGCTGCGCAGACGGCAATAAGGGTGGATTCGACGGGGCCGAAGCGATGGTCCACCCATCGGGGTAGGGCGTTGTAGCGCGGGGCATGACGCGCCAGCCAGAGCGAGCCGAGAAAGATCCAGCTCAGGATAAACCCGATCAGGGCGAGGGTCGCGATGCCGCTTGCGTTTCCGGGGGGCTCGGGCACGAGGGCAATCATCAGCGCGACGCCCGCGAGGCTGAACACCAGGAGAGCGGCGACCAGCTTCAGCGTCTTTCGGAAGCCCGGCGGATCATTGATCCATTGCCGGCGCATGCCGGCGATCGACGCCGCCCCGAAGGCGAGGAAGAGAACGATTTTCGACAGTGCCGTGTAGTCCACCCGCGTGCCCCTTTCGGGCTCATGTCCCCAGAGTCTGATGCTCCGCTCTAATCGAACGTGATGCAATCGTTCGGGTGCTGCACTTGCTCAGGTCTGTATCCATTCTGCCACTGGCAAGATGTAACTCTGGCGAGATTACATAAGTAGGGAACTAGTCCCGTAGGCAAGTTCCATCCGTATGTTCACTGTAGGGGTGAAACGTTATTGCGTTTTGCCTAACTGCCATCAGCGCGCGGGCAAAGCTGACAAATAACGGTACAGATTGGGCCCGCTGACGCCTTTTGACGGGAACTGTTCCGCATCGGTGTCGGGAGGGTCTGACGGGAGGACAGTCAATGTATTGCGTATCGCCTGGCGCATCCGCCCCAGCATATCTGCCACATTCGTCTTGTCCGCCCGAGGGGCCGCCCTGGCTTTGAAGCCAGTGTGAGGCCGCGCGCTAACGCGCTCCAACACCTTCGCCTTCCAAAAAAAAAGAACCTCGCCAACCAACATCTTCGATGGGGGAAGATATGACTCGTTTTGCGTTCAAGCCGCCTGTCCGTCTCGGCAGTGCGGCCGCTTCACTCTCGCTGGCGCTCATGCTGAGCGTTTCCGTCTCGCATGAGGCGATGGCCGCATGTGCGCCGAGCTCAACCTTGACTGTCGGCATCGAATGCGAGGGGGAGCAGGAGAACACGTCCCACATCACCATTACGGATGGAGGAAACGCGGGCGACAAGTTTGCTCCGGGGCTGGTCTCGGATCTGTTCGCGAACTCGGCACTCAATGCATCCTTCACGCCTGCGACAGCCATCACGGTCAGCGGTATTCTCGTCACCCCTATCGATGGGGAGGGAAACCTCAAGAACAGCGGCGACATCGAAAATACGATGTCGAACGACAAGATCCTCGACAACGCGGTCAAAACGACCGCGAAAACAACCGTCCATGTGCCGCCTGGAGGTTGGGGTAGCAGCACGCCTTCCGGCACGACGACATACACGGTGACTGACAAGGATGGCGCCGTAACGACGGTGGCACGGGCCGCTACTGCCGCCGAGATCCGGGCGATCACGGCCGCGCCGGTCGTCAACGGTGATGGGAGCAAGGACTACGCGAGGACGTTCGGTGCCGATACCATTTCCTCGTCGTCCAACGTTGCCAACATCATTGGGATCAACGCAAACGACGACGGCGAATACAACATCGAGAACACCGGGAACATCAAACTGAGTCATGCCGGCGTCGGCCAGCTTTACGGCATCGCAGGAAACGGTGATGTAGAGGAACTCAATGTCACGAACTCCGGAAAAATCGAGGTCGAACGCGACAGCATTGTCATCACCCGCCTCAGGAGCGACGCCATTCAGGCGCGCCCGGACGATGTCACGGCGAGTGTCGGGACGATCCCAAATGCCGGTCTGCAAGTGGCGGCTGGCGTTTTCGTGGAGGAAGAGCTCGAGTCGTTCTCGCTAGATAATGAAAAGAGCGGAACTATTTCCGTTTCCGGAAGCCTGGCTGCTGGAGTCTACAGCCGCGCTGCCGAATTCAGCCTCATCAACGATGGCCTCATCGAGCACACGGATGGGCCTGGCGGCGGTATCGCCATTGCCGCCGTCTCCGATTCCGGCATCACGAGCACAGCCGAGATCGAGAACCGCGGCACGATCTCGGGCGATATCGTGATGACGAACGGTCACGCGCTCCGCTGGTGGGGTCTCAATGTGCTCGGCCCAATCGATGCCAGCACGGCTCTTCAGAAAGACTACCTCCGTATCAACTCTCAATTCGGCCAGCTCGACTCGACCATCGTCAACAGCGGGACGATCACCGGCGATTTCTACTACTCGAACGGCGCTCATGTTCTGAGCAACGAAAGCGAGGGGACAATCGAGGGCGACATCCATGTCGATCAGAGACGGACGCTGGCGCCCGGCAGGTCGTGCACGGTCGGCAGTGAAGGCTGCTTCGCCACGGGAGTAGTAGTCGGCGATGCCGTGCAAGGCAATCCGGCCCACGGTGAGCTGCCGGCCAGCGAAAACTCGGCGTCAATCGTCACCGCGGTCGACAACAGTGCCGCCGTGATTGCGAATCCCGATCTCGGGATTGCAGGCGCTGCCGCCGGCGCAACTCAGTCCGCCACATTCGATATCTCTATCTGGGGTTCGAAAACCTTCACGCTGGAAAACGCCGGAGACATGGAGGACGTCGACCTCACGATCTTCACCAGCCCCGCGACCACGATCTACGGGTTCGACGTCGCCGACAGCCGCAATGTACTCAAGCCGCACATCTTCGGTGGAGGCGCGGGGTCCACTGCCGCGTTGCCTTCGGAGAACAGCGGCTTCATCGACGATCTCACCGTCGTCGACGTGGACAACAGCGGCAACGTCACCGGTGGGTCGCTCAGCCGGACGACGACGATCGCTCCCGTGATCGACAGCGTCGTGAAATCCGGCGAGTGGTATCTCGTTGCCAAAGAACTCGATGCACTGAACGTGGGAGACACTCCCGAAGTCGAAGGCACGGTGCTCGTGAGCTGGACAGCGGACGCCGCTGCGGGCGCGGGCGGGGATTCGCTTGCGATCCAAGCCACCGTTGCCGACGCTTCGAGTGTTGAAGGCCTGTCCAAGCCGGGCATCTCGGCTCTCAACGGGTTGCTATCCGTCGAGGACAGCGACTCCGATGCGGGTGCCTTGGCGGGTGCCGTCCAGAATCTCTCGGAAGAGGACGACGTGCGCAAGGCCGGCGAGCAGTTGAAGCCGGAGACCAACTACGCCACGCAGCAGGCTGCAATCTTGCTCAACCAGGTCACCGGCCAGCATATCGAGGCACGCCTTGCCTCGGTCGGCGCAACCGGGTCCAGCGGAAACAGCTTCCCTCAGCCGTCTGGACTGGGCATGAAGCAGAATGATCCCAACCGGTCCAACCTCGGCGGATCCACGCCGAGCGTCGATGCGGGGCCGTCGCAGGGAGGCGGCGCTCTCTGGGGCCGAGCCTTTGGCGTCGGCTTCAATCAAGACGAGATCGAAAACGTCGACGGCTACGACGCGCGCCTCTACGGCATCCTCGCAGGCTATGACAACTGGGCCGCACCCGGCGTTCGTGTCGGCGTGGCGATCGGATATGCCAACACGGATATCGACGGAGAGGGCGACACGAAGGCCAACAAGACCGGGATCGACAGCTATTTGGCCGAACTCTATGCCTCCTACAGGGGTTCGGGCTGGTATGCGACGGGCCGCACCGGCTTCACGTGGCACGACTACGAAACGACACGCGTTCTGAGCGTGCCTTTGCAAGACGTAGCAAAGGGCGATCACGAGGGCGATCAATACAATGCTGCGTTGGAGCTGGGTGCGCCGATGCACGTCGGCGGCGGCAACATTCTGACGCCGGTCGCGTCGTTGACGTACTCCAAGCTGCGGCAGGACGGCTATAAGGAGACCAGCGACGCCGGCATGGGGCTCTCCGTCGGCGATCAGAACAACGACTCGCTGGTGTCGGGTCTCGGCCTGAAGGCGCTGGTGCCGATCGCTGTCGATACTGTGCTCGAGGCACGGGCGCTTTGGTTGCACGAGTTTTCGGACGATGCGCAGGATGTCACGGCGAGCTTCGCGGCCGGCGGCGCGACATTCACGGCCGCGGGGCCAGGTGTTGGGCGCGATTCAGCAGCGCTGGGCCTGGGTCTGCTGGCGCAGATCGGGCCGGAATCGACGTTCCAGCTCAACTACGACGCCAATATCCGCGAAGACTATCTCGCTCATATCGGGTCGGCGCAGTTGTCGGTCCGCTACTGATCGTGCTTCGGCGCTCCGGCTCGATGGCGGAGCGCCGAACGATCTGCTTACGGGGTCGCCGTCAAGCGGTCTTGGCGGCGACCTTCGTCTCGATGACGTCCCAGATGCGTGCGGCGATGTCTGTGCCGCCGAATGCCTTCACCTGGCGGATGCCAGTCGGCGAGGTGACGTTGATCTCGGTGAGGAAGCCGCCGATCACGTCGATGCCGGTGAAAATCAGGCCGCGGCGCTTGAGCTCAGGTGCAAGACGGGCGCAGATCTCGCGCTCGCGATCGGTGATCTCGGTTTTCGCTGCCGTGCCGCCGACATGCAGGTTCGAGCGGGTTTCACCTTCGGCCGGCACGCGGTTGACGGCGCCCGCGATCTCTCCGTCGATCAGAATGATGCGCTTGTCGCCGTTGCGGACCTCGGCGCGATATTCCTGAACCATGAAGGGCTCGCGGAAGACGGTTTGGAACAGCTCGACCAGGGAGGCGAGGTTGCTGTCCTCGGGGCGGATGCGAAACACGCTCGCGCCGCCGTTGCCGTAGAGCGGCTTCACGATGATGTCCTTGTGCGCCCGGCGGAAGGCCAGCACGTCGTCCAGCGAGCGGGTGACAAGGGTCGCCGGCATCAGGTCGAGAAAATCGAGAACGAAGATCTTCTCGGGCGCGTTGCGAACGTGCGCTGGATCATTCACCACCAGCGTCTTTGGATGAATGCGCTCCAGGAGATGCGTGGTGGTGATGTAGGCCATGTCGAAGGGCGGGTCCTGCCGGAGCAGAACCACGTCCCAGTTGGCGAGATTTTCCCGCCGCGCGTCGCTCAGCCGGTAATGGTCGCCGAGCTTGTCGACGACGTTGAGGCTGTGGCCGCGGGCGAGCAGCCGGTCGCCCTCGAGCGCGAGGTTGGGCGGCGTGTAGTAGAAGATCTGGTGACCGCGCCGCTCCGCCTCCAGCAGGATGGCAAACGTGCTGTCGCCGCGGATGTCGATCCGCTCGATGGGGTCCATCTGGCAGGCTATGCGAAGCGGCATTGGTCTCTCAGGCCTTCTCGTCGCCGGTCATGACCCGGCCCATCCATTCGTCGATCGTGATATGTCCGGCCCGTTCGACGGCTGCGGTCTCGTGCGGGCGCAAGGTGTCCTGCATCCCGTCGATGCGCTTCCATTCGCAGAGGGGCGTCTCGGTGTCCGCGCGCGGCACATAGCGCGAGGCGGACAGCTTCTTGTAGCGGTGGATGTAACGAGGGCAGTTCATCCACACGTCGGAAACCGCGACTTTCACGACAAGCTCGGCCTCCTTGAAGAGCCCCATGAGCGGGCCCTCCTTCAACACCTGTGCCTTGCCCTGCAATCTCAGGCGGAAGGGGCGCTCGAAGTCGATGAACAGGCAGCCGATCTCGCCGTTACCCGCGATGTTGCCGGTGGAGTAGTGCATGCCGTTGCCGTCATAGCTCGGAAAGGCGAGCGTGGTGGCATCGAGTACTCTGACGAAGCCGGGATCGCCGCCCTTGTAGGATACGGTCGGCCGGCCGTTGTGGTCGGCGGAAGCGAGGAAGAACATGTCGCGGCTTTCGATGAAGGCGCGCGCGACATCGTCGATCTCAGTCTTGGCGGCGATCGCTTCCACGCGATCCGCCATCGTGCGGCTCTCGAAGAGATCCTGGAACTCGCGATGCTTTGGTCCGTAAAGCCTGCTCATATTTCCTCCTCGTCTCTCGTTCCTCTCCGTACCCCTGCGTCTTGGCAACGCTTCGATTTTTATGGGGCGCGTTAAATCCATCTTAACCGGAAAAACCAGATTTTCTCCATAGTTACCTGCGGGACAGCGCGCAGGCGCGACATAACCTAGTTTCTGCGTCATGCAAGGCCGATGGAGATTGCCATGACGCCTCAGACCTCGATTGCCACAGCCGTGACTTTCAAACCGGTCCGCGTTGCCATCGCGGCCATTCTTCTCACGGGCGCGCTTAACTCCCAGGCCGGCGCCGTCAGTCTCGGCGTCAAGCTCGCCTGCGCTTCCGATTACTACTCCTATTGCAGCCAGCACGCGCCTGGAAGCACCGCGGTTCGCCAGTGCATGCGTTCGCATGGGCCGCAGCTCTCCAACCGCTGCATCAACGCGCTCATCTCCGCGGGAGAGGTTTCCAAGATCGAGGTCGATCGCCGTCGTGCTGCGGCGATGGCCGCGAAGTCGGGCCGCTCCAAGACTGCATCCGCGGACTGATCTTCCATCCCTTTCCAGAACGAATTGAGGGCGCGACCCGGTTGGATCGCGCCCTTCGTTATTCCGGCCGTCTTCGATATCGGACTTCGCGCGACTACTTCTTGTCGTCGTCGTCCTTTTTGCCGTAGGTGGCCTTGATGCTGTCGATGCCGGCCTTGAAGATGCCGTCGATGGTGCTGCGAGCTTCCTTGTCCTCCTTGCCGTCAGCGGCATCGTAGGTGGAGCTCCATACGACGTTGATCTCGTCGAGGTCGTCGTCATCGGGGGTGACGGAGAACTGTGCCTCGTAGTTCTTCACAGGAAGCGGGCTCTCGACGATGGAATAGCGGTAGCTCATTGCGCCGCGGTCGAGGAGCTTCTCCTTGATCTTGCCGCCGTCCTTCAGGGTCAGCGTGCGGAAGGTATCGTCACCCTCCTTGCTCTCGTCGCAGGCTGCTACTGCCGGGTGCCATTCCTTGATCGCGCACCAGCCGCCCAGCTTGTCCCAGAGCGCTTTGCGCTCCTCTTCGACCTTCTTTTCGTCGACGTTGAGCTCAAGCTTCTTGGCCGAGACGAGGCTCGCGGCGGAAGCCACTCCGGCTCCCACGGCCAGCGCGCCCGCTGCCAGCATTAGCGCGATAATCGATCTTCTCATGGCGTACTCCCGTGAAGGGCCCATTGAGGCCTCAGTTTGCAAATGCGTTACACTGTAGCGTATAAAACATCCGGTGTGCCGGCAGGAAGTCCTGGCAATCACAAATGTTCGTGTGGTCGAGAAAATTCCCGGCTACAGGCCATTCTCGAGATGCCGGGGCCAGCCGCGCCCAATCAGGAACACGATGTCGAAGCCCAGCTCATGGGATTGATAACGCGTGTGCTGGGCGAGCCAGAGATCGGCAGCCCTGCGAATGCGGGCGCGTTGCTTCGCGGTGACGGCGGCTTCTGCCGCTTCCAGGGTGGCGCGTTGCTTGACCTCGATGAACGCGAGGCGGCGGCCCCGCACGGCGATGAGATCGATCTCGCCGAGGGGCGTTTTTTCCCGGCGCCCGAGAATGCGGTAGCCGCGCAGGCGCAGCGCCAGCGCCGCGATCCATTCCGCATGACGGCCGAGTTTGTATCTGGCGCGGCGTTCCTCCCTTAGACGATCCTTGTGCGGAGGAGGCGCCGGCATCCCGTTCAACTCCCCGCGCGGCGCTTGAGACCCAGGGCTACGTCGTAGACACGGGCTTTGGGGACCTTCAGCGTGTCGGCCACCATGCGGGTGGCGTCGCGGATGCTCAAGCTTTCGAGCGCGGGGGCGAGGCTTGCTTCGATGGCGGCGTCGGTAACCTCCGTCTCCTGCGGGGGGGCGACGACGATCACCACCTCGCCTTTCGGAGGATCAGCCGCGAAGTGGCGGGCCAAGCCGGTGAGAGGCGCGCGGCGGACATCTTCGTGCAGCTTGGTCAGCTCGCGCGCGACGGCCGCTTCGCGGTTGCCGAGTTCCTCGGCCAGATTGGCGAGCGTGTCGGCCGTTCGCGTGGGGGCTTCGAAGAAGACGAGCGTGGCAGGAATGGCGGCCAGCTCGGCGAGCCTGGATTTTCGTGCGCCCTCCTTGGCGGGCAGGAATCCTGCGAAGAAGAACGCGTCGGTCGGCAAGCCGCCCACAGTGAGTGCGGCGAGTGTCGCCGAGGGACCGGGTACGGCGACGACGGCATGCCCCGCGGCGGCGGCATCGCGAACGAGCTTGAAGCCTGGATCGGAAATCAGCGGCGTTCCCGCATCGCTGATGAGTGCGATCGAGCGCCCGGCCTCCAGCTCCGAGAGGATGCGGGGGCGCTGCTCCTCGGCGTTATGCTCATGATAAGGACGCAGGGGCGTGCGGATCGCGTAGTGCGCGAGCAGCGTGCGGCTGTGGCGGGTGTCCTCGCAGTAGACGACATCGGCGCGCGCCAGGGTTGCGATTGCGCGCAGCGTCATATCGGCCAAGTGGCCGATCGGGGTCGAGACCAGATAGAGGCCCGGGCCCAGGGGCAGGCCAAGCTGGCGCTCGATTTCGAACCCGACGCGGCTTGCGGTCGCGAGGCTGTTTACCTTCTCGTTCTCGGGAGGCTCGTCTCTCATCTTTCCGCCCCTAACCCGGACTAGCTTCCCACTCCATCCGGACAGACAGTCGGGCGATGGCCGTGTCGCGGCACCTCTCTTTCACTCCTTTGCCGTGGAAAAACCAAGAGATATTTGGATTGCCGTGACACAATTCACTTCACGCCCCGGCGCTTGGCCTGTAACCAGAGGCTCTTCAGGATGCTTGGCCGCCTCTGTCGCCGGCCAGGTATCTTTTGCAATCATCTTCCCTGGTCATGGTACTCTCGGCGTGACGTTGTTTTCTACCGGCTGCAGAGGACCGCACTCATGATCGACGCCGGACCTCCAGTCCGTCCTGCGGGATGGCGCGCGCGGCTTCGCGCGGCGGGGCGTCTCGCGTGCCGCGCGGCTGGGGGCATGGCCGCGGCTGGCCTGGTTGCAGCCTGTGCCACCAATCTCGGCAGTCCGACCAGCGACGTGACGGCGGCGCTGGGCGATCAGAAGGGCGCGCCAGCAATGGGCGGGAGGCCGCAAAAGCCCGTGCGCATCGGTATGCTGCTGCCTCTTTCGGGCTTCGGGCCGCAGGCCTCGACGGCGAAGGGCATGAAGCAGGCGGGCGAGCTTGCGCTGTTCGAGCTCGACAATCCGCTGGTGCAGCTCATCGTCAAGGACGACAAGGGCTCTCCGCAAGGTGCCGCACAGGCGGCACAAGAAGCTATCGGAGAAGGGGCCGAGATCATCGTTGGCCCGCTGACGGCGCAGGCGACGCAGGCGGTGGCGGCGGTGGCGCGCAAGGCTAACGTGCCGGTGCTCGCGTTTTCCAACGACCGGCGCGTGGCCGGGAACGGGGTCTATCTGATGAGCTTCCTGCCCGAGCAGGAAGTGGATCGCATCGTCGCCTACTCCGTGGGCCGGGGGAAACGCCGCTTTGCGGCGCTGGTGCCGGATGACGCTTATGGCGCGGTGATCGAGCCCGCGTTTCGCCGGGCGGTGGAGCGGAATGGCGGGGCGCTCGCCGTTGTCAGCCGCTATCCGCTCGAGCCCAACGCGATGCTGTCACCGGTGCGGGCGCTGGCTGACGAATTGAAGCAGAGCCAGGATTCGGCGGCGCCCATCGATGCGCTGCTCATTGCCGGCGGCGCGGACGTGCTGCCGCAGATCGATCCCATCCTCACCTATTCCGGCATCAGCGCCGATCGCGTGCAGTTGCTCGGAACGGGCGGCTGGGATTTCCCGAACGCGGGGCGCAGTCCGGCCTTCGTGAAGGGCTGGTATCCGGGACCGGATCCGCATGGCTGGGCCGACTTCGCGCAGCGATTCTCCCGCTCCTTCGGGCAGGCGCCGCCGCGTCTCGCGAGCCTTGCCTACGACGCGGTGAGCATTTCCATCACGCTGTCTTCAGCGGAACCGGGGCAGCGCTTCACGCCGCAGGCCTTGACGCGGGCCTCGGGATTCACGGGCATCGACGGCAGCCTGCGCTTCCGTGCGGATGGGCTGCCGGAGCGTGCTCTCGCCGTGCTCGAGCTTCAGACTTTCGGTGGCAACGTGCTCGACCCCGCCCAGGCCACGGCGCCGGGAGACGGCCGCGTCACGGCGGTCGGCGCGCAGTAGCGTGGCGCGCTGCGATCCGGTTTTTCCAGGTCAGATCAGGCGGCGTTGAGCGCCCGGTTCTTGGGGCGTGTCGCCGCGTTCTTCCTCGAAAGCTCGAGGAGCGCCTCGATCGAGGTTTCGAGGCGGATGTCGTCCAGCGTCTGGACGCGCCCCTGCTCGAAGCTGGCGTAGCTCATCAGCGGCCTTAGCTCATCGCGCATCCGGTCGATGACGTACGTCAGTGCGTCGAGTTGCTCGCCCGCGGATTTGTGGAAGCCGACCGCGGCGTGGGTTCCCGTGTCTGCCGCGACAAGCGGCTCGGTGGCGAGCGCCCAAGTCAGGGGCTCGTCGAGGAGATCGGCCTGCTCGATACGCAGGGCGGGTGCGGTCTCGTTTGCCGGTCTGGCCTTCGCCGTCCAATCGCGAACGCGGCCGGCGAGCTCGGAGTCGAACCTCGCCGATACAGAGGTCCAGGCCGTCTCAGCGATCCGGCGGATCTGTGCCGCTGCCTTGCTGGCCCGGGCGGGCAGGCGGCGTCCTTCGTCCAGCACGAAGAAGAGGAGATCCTCGTACCAGAAGGGACCGGGCGTATTGAGGCGGAAACCAAGCATGGGCGTCTCGTGCGCTGTAACACCAACGCGAAAACCATGGCGGCGCGTGGCGACGCATCCTGTCTTCGCGGCATTTCGGTGGGCACTCGAAAACTGTGCTTATTCGCGGCTTTAAGCAAGACTATTCAGTTCGTAAGGTTTTTGTCTGCGGCAAAATTTTGAAAACTATTCTGAAATTGTATGGCTAATAAAACGTAACCAGATTGAAGCTCCGCCGGATTTCGCGCCTTTTTTGCCCGCGTGGTTCAGTGCCCGGCAGGGCGCGGGGCTTCGGTTGACGGCGGGGGAGCGTAGGAGGCGGGAAGCACGGGTGTGCGCGGCCCAAGCTTGCCGCGGGAATGTCCGGCGGGCAGTTTGTCGTGCAACTTTTCCTGAGCCGCATTGCGCGCCGGCGACGGACCCCGATAGCGGTAGTGGCCGGTGATCTGATCGACGAACAGCGCGTCCTCGAGTTGCGGACCCCAGCCTCTGTTGTGGATGATCATCGGCCGTCCGGATGGCGCGATCACGGACGACACCATGGCGATGTGCGAGCGCGAGCGCTGGTTCTGAGGCCGGTAGTAGGTGACGATGTCGCCGGGGCGATAGTCTTCCGCGAACGAGGTGATGGGCAGGCTCTCGCCCTGGGCGGCGAAGAAGCGGCGCAGCACCTCGGTGCGGCGATGGTCGATGTTGGTATCGCCACTGCCGGAGCGGGCTTGATGCACGAGGGCCTGGAGGTCGAACCCCAAGGCGCGGTAGGCGCGCACGATCACGTCAGTGCAGACGCCGAACAGGCTCGGCACGTCGCCCATGGGAAATGAAATGCGCCGGTAGGCGTCGTTGTAAATGACAAAGCCGCCGGCCTGAGCCTCCGCGGCTTGCGCGAGGTGCAGGCCGAAGGCGTCTCCCGTGAGCGTCTGGCCTCCGGCGCTCGCGTAAGCCGGAGACGATGCGCTTTGTCTCGCAGTTCCTTGCTCGATGGAGCAGATGCCCGCGAGCACGGGATTGCCGTGCTCGTCGGCATCGTAAGTGTCGATCACGGCAGGCGGGACCGCAGGGAGATCGTCACGCGGTGCTAGCGCGGGCGAGAGGAGCGCCAGTTTCGTATCACGCGATGGCGCCGGTGCGGGTGCAAGAGGAGCCAACTCGGCGATCCCGGTACGGGGGGCTAGTACGGCCTCCGGCCGCGGAACGAGTGCCAAGGGTGCTTCGGAAGGCCGGGCTGCGATTGTGCGCCCGAGCGGAGCGGTGCCGACAGTTTCGGACGCAATCAGTGCTATGGGCGGCAGCACCGCAAGGTTTGGGGTGACCTCATGCGCGACGGTGCGAGGCAACGCAGCGAGCGAGGGGCTGCTTGTTATGTTGGGGCGGACTGGGGCGATCTCCATGTCCGGGGCGCCGACCACGACGATGTAGGACTGCAAGGTGCGCACCGATTGGTGCACGACGATCGCCGATGCCACGAGCAGGAACGGCAGGAAGAGGAGGGCGAGGGCTTCCCGCTCGTCGGACGAATAAGGCAGCGAGAGCGCGCGCGCCTCTGCGCCGATGCGGCGCAACTTCGCGCCGACGTCACGCGGAGACATGCGGCGGGCGAGAGCGGAAAGATCGCGCGCTTCGCCGCGGATGAAGGCGAGGCTGGACGTGCCAAAGGCAGAGACGCGGCGCTCGGCCGTGCGGAAGATGTCACCGAGACGAGGCTGCTTTCGCGGAGCGGCGTAGACGCGGCGAGGCGGAGCCGCCGGCTTGGGAGCACGGTGCCTGGCCCTCGGCTTCTGCTTGCGCGACTTCTTCACCTCGATCCCCGAAATACGGGAGAAATCAATTGCTCAATTCTAGGTTATAACCCGATGTTTCACCATCGGAAAAATTGGTTTACGAATGATGGCATGACGGATGTTTCAGCCCGTTGCTTCAGTATCCCACTTTTTGTCGGATCTGCAACGCATCCAGTCCCTGCCTGTGCAAATCGCGAAGCGACGTGTCGCGTGCGCTTTTCGAAAGTTTGCGTCCTTCGGCGTCCGTCAGCAGCCTGTGGTGATGGTAGACCGGCTCGGGCAATCCCAGCAGAACCTGCAGCAGGCGCTGGAGGCTCGTCGCGGGGTAGAGATCGCGGCCGCGAGTGACGTGGGTGATGCCCTGGCGCGCGTCGTCGACCGTCACGGCGAGGTGGTAGCTCGCCGGCACATCCTTGCGCACGATCACGGCGTCTCCCCACTCCGCCGGGTCCATCTCGATGCGCTGGGGGCGGCCGTCCTCATCCAGCTCCGTGAAGGTGACCAGGCGCGACCCCGTCATGCCCTCGAGGGCATTCAATGCGCGATCCATGTGAATGCGGAGCGCGAACGGCTCGCCGCGCCCGAGGCGAGCGGCGATCTCCGGTGCCGAAAGGTGCTTGTGGAGGCCGGGGTAGAGCGGGGCGCCATCGGGATCGACGGCATGAGGCGCCGATTGGGCCTTCTCGGCGATCTCGCTGCGCGTCGCGAAGCAGGGGTAGAGGAGGCCCGCACGCTTCAGCCAGTTTGCCGCTGCCTGATAGGTTCCGAAATGCTCGCTCTGTCGCAGCACCGGTTCTTCCCACTTTAGGCCGAGCCAGGCGAGATCCTCGAAAATCTGCGTGATGTGCTCGTCGCGGCAACGGGTGGTGTCGATATCCTCGATGCGCAGCAGGAAGCGTCCGCCGAGTTTCTGCGCCATGTCGAAACCGACGAGCGCGGACAGCGCGTGGCCGAGGTGAAGCTCGCCGTTCGGGCTCGGCGCGAAGCGCAGGACGGGCTGTGCGCTCATGCCGTCAATCGCATTGTCCGGTGCGGCCGGCGCCGGGAGAATAGGTGGGCGCTATCGCTTCGACGATGCGGTCGTAAATGTGCCGCTCTGACACCGGGTAGAGGAGCGCCCAACTGTTGATCAGCCGTCCACCGCAGGTGAAGCTCACGCGCTCGTAAAAATGCATGTCGCCGCGCGTACCGGAGATGATGAAGGAGCGCTTCTTCACCGGCGCATAGTCGAGGTCGGCGCCGCTGTAGTTGTCGGAGAGAAGCTGAGCGCGGTATTCGGCGAGAGAGGCTTCGGCGTCATTGGGAAATGCGCCGACGATGAGCCGGGCGCCGCCGTCGCGCGAGACGAGGATACGGCCGTCTTCGTCGTTGGGGCCGCTGTTGCGCGATGTGAAGACCGATCCGGGATAGGCGATCATGAATCCATGCCGGTCGCTCTGGATGGTCTCCCAGTTTTTGAGCTTCTCGCGTGCCGCCAATGCCTCCGGTGCGATCAGCGATACGCCAGCCAGGAGCGCGGCCAACAGCATGTGTGGGGATCCCGATTCTCTCAGGTTGTGCCGCATCACACCCTCTCTACGCGCAACACACTCACTATTCGCAATGCTCTTGCGCGGCGTTTGCAAACGCCGGGTTCCACATTACTTTGAGCGGGAAGCGGCGAAAAGCGTGGAGCGCGTCACACCTCGTGCGGAAAATCGATCGCCCACAAAAATCCAAGCGTGGCGCCGCGACGATCGAAACGATCGCGGACATCCGCAAAGGCGTGAGCGGCTTGCGGAAGATCTGCCCGGCGATGCGGCGCGTGCACGACCTCGTCGGCGATCCTCCTCTGCGACGGCTCGAACCCGGGTTTGCGGGGCTCGCGCAGGTTGTCGTCGGCCAGCAGCTTTCGGTCGCAAGCGCGGGCGCGATCTGGAAGCGCACGGCGCAGGTGGTGGAGCCATTCGAGGCGGCCACGCTTCTCCGGCACGACGTTGCCCGGTTGCGGGCGGCAGGGCTTTCGCAAGGCAAGGTCAAAACGCTGCGCGCCATCGCGGATGCGATCGTATCGGGTGCGCTTTCGCTCGATCGCTCAGAGGCTGAAGAGGACCTGCGTGAAGCCCTTCTCGCCATCAGCGGCGTTGGGCCGTGGACGGCGGACATCTACGTCATGTTCTGCCTCGGCGCGCAGGATGGCTTTGCGGCGGGCGATCTCGCGCTGCAGCTTGCCGCGCAGCGGGCGCTGGGGCTCGATGCGCGCCCCGGCGTGCGTGAGCTGGTCGACATTGCGGAGCGCTGGCGTCCTTGGCGCGGGATCGCGGCGCGACTCTTATGGTCGCTCCATGCCTATCGGGACCGCGACGCGTGAGGCGGTCATCCAAAGGGCATTTTTCCTCGTAATAGCTCTATGATGGTGCGGTTGCGAACGCGAAAGTGGACCCGTTGTCCCCGGGACCTTCACAGAGGTGACATGCGTCGCTAGTATCCGCTCCCGAAAGCGGGGGTGACGCCTCGATTCGACGAACCGACTGGAAGCAAGCTCGTGAATGCTCATGCTGCCACGCCGGAAGCGTTTCCGGCACTGGTTCTCAACGCCGACTTTCGGCCCCTGAGCTACTATCCTTTGTCGCTCTGGAGCTGGCAGGAGTCGGTGAAGGCCGTATTTTTGGATCGCGTCAACATCGTCTCCGAGTACGACCGGACGGTCCGGAGCACGACCTTCGAGATGCGGCTTCCCTCTGTCGTCTCGCTCAAAACCTACGTAAAGCCAGCGCTTTATCCGGCATTCACGCGGTTCAACGTGTTTCTGCGCGACCGCTTCTCATGCCAATACTGCGGCTGCCGCGAAGATCTCACCTTCGATCATCTCATCCCGCGCTCGCGGGGCGGACAGACGCGGTGGGACAACGTCGTGACGGCGTGCGCACCCTGCAATCTCGCCAAGGGTGGTGAGATGCCGTGGGATGCAGGCATGCAGCCGTATCAGATGCCGTACCGGCCCACGGTTTTCGAGCTCCACAGGAACGGGCGGCTGTTCCCGCCCAACTACCTGCATGATAGCTGGCTTGACTATCTCTACTGGGATACGGAGCTCGAGCCTTAGGCTGCGGTGCGTCTTTCGGAAAACCGACAGTTTCGTTTTGCCTGGACCCTCGTCTCGGCCGGGGTGCCGTGCGTGCGCTCGTCAGCTACCGGTCTATCGCGCGCGGACGGAAACGCAAAAAAAAATGGCCCCGTTTCCGGGGCTAGGATTGGAAGGTCTAACAAACAAAGTCTGCTCGGGCAGGGCGCAGCTCAGGCGGCGCGCTTCTCGGGCTTCGCGCACAGGACGAAGGCGATGGCTTCGACGGCCTTGCTCCAATCTCCGGCATCTGCGGTCTTGGCCTCGGCGCCGAATGCGCGCATGGCATCTTTCGCCGTTCCGCCATCGCGGAAGAAACGGGCGCACGATTGGCGCGCAATGCCTACAGCCTGATGCCACTGCATGGGATTGATGTGCTCGGGGATCATCGGATCGCTCCTTCTTTGACGCGATAATATGTCGGCAAGCACACCAGTTTTCTTCAGTGCCACTACGCGTGACCGGATCATGTGGCACCAACTGGGACTGATGTCAGGTGCCTGGTATGCTTGCCTACTCGTTGGAAGCCCTTTCGGGGCCTCCGAATCTCAGGGTCGAGAAACGCATCACTCCGGGGCTCGACCTCATTCCCGTTACTTGCTGTCCTGATGCTGGCCGCTCGCGGAGACCGTACCTCCGTCTCGGGCACCAGGGTTGGACGCCGCCAAAATTACGCCGACGACATCCTGCAACGAACGCCACGCACTTTCTTCATGCATACGCTTCACTCACACTCTGACGCTTTCACTGCTTGTCCGGCGCGTTGAGGGTAGGCCTCGCCCCGTCGGAGGGGGACTTCGAGGCGGGCCATCGAGCCGGCTGGAACGCATACGCGGGACGCTTACTAGGGGGTGCGAGCCGCTCGGCCATACGCTCGAACTTTTTGGTCCGAGCAGCTCGCTTCATTCGTTCGAACACGCCGCAGAGCGTGCTCTTGGGGGATGCAGAGGGGTACGCAAAATCTTCTGTACGCAACGCAACGGTACGCAACTCAGGGGAACGCTTACGCAACTCAACGGCACTCGGTACGCAACTGACGCAACGCTTACTCAAATGGTTCCTGAGAACGGAACGGACTTCTGTTGATAACGTCTGGCCGGAGCCCTGAAGCTCTTCCATTCGCACGACAATCCGGTTCCGGGATGTTTCGAGCGGGACAGTGTCTCGGGATCCAGTTTCCTGGTGCCCCTCGTTCCCCCTGCTCTTCGACGCCTCACCCCGGCACGGTACACTCGCCACACGCGGTACGCTCAACTGGAAGTTCCTTTTGTGTTCCGCGAATGAGAACAATTAACCGTGACACTGTGGCCACGCGAAGGCGCAAAATTGTCTGGCCGACGAAATGATCTTGACTTGATGTGAAATCGCCACATGCGACGCATGCAAGCGCTTCACCTGTCTGGCTTTTCGCGTTCCTGACCGCTGTTGTTGATAACTCGGCGGCTCCAGGGGCGAGGTTGGGGCCTCTCGGGAAAGGGCGCCGGGCGGCTCGCGCGCCGGGGGAAGCGGCTTCGAAAAGGGGCCGGGTGGATACCAGTCCCGATAACCAACAGAGGCGATCTCAGTCGACCGCGCCGGGTGCGGCACTATAGCTTCCGTTCTCAGATGATCCTCAGAGAGCGGCCCCATGAGCGGACAATTACATGAGCAATTCGAACGGCCAGAGCACCCGCTGCCGTCGGATCGTTCCACTGGACTGGTGTTCACGGCTATCGCGCTCGCCGTGGCCTTTTTCTGGCGGTCCCACACGGCGGTATTAACCATCGCGGCGGGGCTTGCGGTGGTGCTGGCTGCCATCAGCCTGCTTCAGCCTTCTCTCCTGCGTCCGTTGAACATCCTCTGGATGCGCTTCGCGATGCTGGTGAGCAAGATCATGAACCCCATCGTCATGATGATCCTGTTCCTGATCGCCATCGTGCCGGCAGGGCTCATCATGCAGCTTTCGCGCGATCCACTTCGCCGCCGCAAGGGTGACGGCAACACGCATTGGATCGCGACGAGCGCGTCCGAGCGCGCCTCTCTTTCGAACATGAAGAACCAATTCTAGCGGCAGGATCGAACCTGCTGCTCAGGCCATCGTCATAGGGGAAACGTCATGCTTTCGCTGTTCAAGGAACTGTTCGCCTACATGGGGGCCCGCAAGAAGTGGTGGCTCTTCCCGATCATTCTCGTGCTGCTCGTCGTCGGCGGCCTTCTCGTGCTGGCGCAGGGATCGGCGATCGCTCCGTTCATCTACACGGTCTTCTGACGGGCATTGCTTCGCTCGTGTCCGGCATTGCGTCGCGGGCGTGCGGTCGTTTTGCACGCTCATTCTGAAACCTGGAAACAAAGCTCATGCGCGTACTCGGTATCTCGGCTTTCTATCATGACAGCGCGGCCGCGTTGCTCGTGGACGGCAAGCCTGTTGCAGCGGCGCAAGAGGAGCGCTTCACGCGCAAGAAGCACGATCCGGGATTTCCGGAAAACGCGATCCGCTATTGCCTCGAAGAGGGCGGTATCGATCTCGACGACGTCGATCACATCGCGTTCTTCGAGAAGCCGCTGCTGAAGTTCGAGCGCCTGCTCGAAACCTATCTCGCCAACGCGCCGGCCGGTTATCGATCTTTCAAGATGGCGCTTCCCGTCTGGATCAAGGAGAAGCTGTTTCAGAAAGTCGGCATGGTGAAATCGCTGACGCCGCTCTCCCGCTCCGGCAAGGGAATCGAGGAGAAGCTGCTGTTCGCCGAGCACCACCAGAGCCACGCCGCATCGGCGTTTTTTCCCTCTCCGTTCGAGGAAGCCGTTGTTCTCACGCTCGACGGCGTCGGCGAATGGGCGACGACTTCGGTTGCGATCGGGCGCGGCTCGACGCTGGAAACGGTGCGCGAGATTCACTGGCCGCACAGCATCGGCCTGCTCTACTCCGCGTTCACGTACTACACGGGCTTCAAGGTCAACTCCGGCGAATACAAGGTGATGGGCCTCGCGCCCTATGGCGTGCCGAAATATGCGGACCGCATCCTCAATACGCTGATGGACCTCAAGGAGGACGGCAGCTTCTGGCTCGACCAGAAGTATTTCAACTATGCGACCGGCCTCACGATGACCTCGCGCGCCTTCGACGACGTGTTCGGCGGGCCGCCGCGCAAGTCCGAGACGCCACTCACGCAACGCGAGATGGATCTCGCGGCCTCGGTGCAGGCTGTCACGGAAGAGGTGATGTTGCGCATCACGCGGGATCTCGCCAAGACCTACGGCATCTCCAATCTCTGCATGGCAGGCGGTGTCGCGCTCAATTGCGTCGCAAACGGCAAGATCCTGCGCGATGGGCATTTCAAGCGCATCTGGGTGCAGCCGGCGGCGGGCGATGCGGGCGGTGCGCTGGGTGCGGCCTATGCGGCCCACAGCATTCACGCGAAGAAGCCGCGCGTGGCGACGAACGGCGCCCTCGACGGGATGCACGGCGCGTATCTCGGGCCGGCCTACACGCAGGCCGATATCGAGCAGCGCCTCAAGAAGGCGGGCGCCAAGTTCAAGACCTATGACGACGCGGGGCTGCTCGAGCGCACGGTGGACGCGCTGGAGGCTGGACATGCCGTCGGCTGGTTCCAGGGGCGCATGGAGTTCGGTCCGCGTGCGCTCGGTGCGCGCTCGATCCTTGGAGATCCGCGCAATCCAGAAATGCAGCGCAACCTCAACCTCAAGATCAAGTATCGCGAGAGCTTCCGTCCGTTCGCGCCGTCTGTTCTCGCGGAGGATGTTTCCAACTACTTCGATCTCGACAGCGAGAGCCCGTACATGCTGCTCGTCGCCGACGTGGTCGAAGGTCGCCGGCGTTCCATGACCGAGGACGAGACGAAGCTGTTCGGCATCGACAAGCTCAACGTGCCGCGCTCGGACATTCCGGCCGTGACGCACGTCGACTACTCGGCGCGCGTGCAAACGGTGCACAAGGAGACGAACCCGCGCTATCACGCGCTCATCTCCGCGTTCAAGGCGCGCACGGGCTGCCCCGTCGTCGTCAACACGAGCTTCAACGTGCGGGGCGAGCCCATCGTCGGCACGCCGGAGGATGCGTTCCGCTGCTTCATGGGCTGCGAGATGGAGACGCTGGTGGTGGGCAATTGCGTGCTCGACAAGAGCGAGCAGGATCCGTCGCTGCGCGTGGACTACAAGGACAAGTTCGAGCTCGACTGACGCGGCCCGCGATGACGCGGATCGTGCGGAGTTCCGTTTCCGGTTGCAACGAGGTGGCGCGCGATGGTGGCTGAAGCAAACAATCGGCGACTGCTTCTCGTCGCGGGTAGCGTGTGCTTCATGCTGCTCACGCTTCTGTTGTGGCTCACGGCCGATACGGAGCCGACGACACCGTCCACGCGGCGGCTGTTCGGTCTGTGGCGAATCCGGACGATCGTTCCGGCTCTCGCGCTCGCCGTGATCGGAACCGGGTTCCTGCTCGCTGCGTGGTCGCGTTCCCGCCTGCTCGCCTATCTTTCCTCTGTGTTTGCTATCGTCGCGACGCTCGGCGCTCTGGAGGCGCTCGGCGCCGTGGGGCTCGTCTCCTGGGAGGCGATGTTCAAGCCTCGGGTCGACGAGCTAGGCAGCCTCGGCACCAAGCGCGAGCCGAACATTGATAAGCACGGGACCACGCACCAGGACACGGCCTCGGCGTGGGGGCTGCCGAGCGACCCGATCCCGTTCCAGTATCGCACCGACCGGCATGGCTTCCGTAACGCGATCGATCGCGAGGGCGGCGAGATCATCCTGCTCGGGGATTCGATCCTCGTCGCTGCGCTGGTGCCGGTCGAGAAGACGCTCGGCGCGCGGCTTGAAGCGCTGACATCGCGGACTACGCAGCAGATCGCACTCATCGGCATCGCGCCGCAGGAGGAGCATGAGCTTTTCTGGGAGACCGCGCCCGACCTCAAGGGCAAGCGCGTCGTCCAGTTCATTTTCGAAGGCAACGACCTTCTCGATTCACGCCGCTTCGAGCGCATGAAGAGCGGTGGTGCGGCGCCGACCCCGGAAGGGGGGCTTCTCCACGATCAGATCTGGAAGATGCTGACCGCGGCGACGGACGGCCAGCAGGGCGTGCACGGACTTCGGGTGTGCACCGTCAACGATCAGCTCTACACGTTCCTGTGGGCACGCAACTCCTTCGAGGGCGTCGAGAGCGAGGTGGAAAACATCACCCGCTCCCTCGATCAATTCGGAGAGCGGGTGCGCGCCGCGGGCGGGCAGTATGCGGTGGTGTTCGTGCCGAACAAGCTGCACGTGCTGGCGGGGCTCTGCAGGTTCCCCGCGGAGGGCGAAATCAAGGATCCGGCTCAACACATCGGCCAGCTTCGTGGGCAGCTCGAAGCGTGGGGTGCCAAGTCCGGTGTTCCGGTTCTCGATCTTACCGATCCCTTGATCGCGGTTGCGCGCGAGGGAAGGGTCCCCTGGTTCTGGGGCGATACCCACTGGAACGAGACCGGGCATGAGGTTGCGGCGCGCGCACTAGCAGATTGGCCAGCCCTCAGCGCGGCACCCTAGAGCCTTCGAGATACCGGGCGCTTTGCAGTAGCGGCCCCTTTCAGGTCAGGGGCCTTCGGCGGCGAGGAAGGCTGCCTTGATGGCGCCGGCGAAGGCGAGCAGCGAGGCGATGACGTTCCAGCCTGCGAGGGAGAGGCCGGCGAAGGTCCAGGCTGCTTCGTCACAGCGGACGACGCGGGTCTGGTCGAGGCCGCTCAGCAGGTCGGACGCGGAGGTGGGGAGTGCCTGGGCCGTGCCGCATGTATCGGGGCCGGGCCAGAATTTCCACTCGACGCCCGCGTGATAGACGCCGAGCCCCGCATTGCCCAGGAACGCGAGCGCAACCACGAAGAAAATCAGCGCGGCGACCCGGGGCTTCTCAGATACCAGCGCCATGGCGATGAAGAGCAGAGGGATCGAGGCATAGTACGCATACCGCTGCATCAAGCAGAGCGGGCAGGGTGCCAAGCCGCCGAGGTGCTCGAACGCGAGCGCTCCCAGAATGACGCCGGTGGCGAGGAAGAGCGTCAGGCCGCCATAGCGATAGGCGGCGGTTTTTTCCGGTAGCTCGGTTGTCAGCATGCGCGTGGCTCCTCGGGGCCGCCCTGCCGGCGGACCCCTACTCTAGAATACATATTTGATGGCGACGAAGCCCAGAACCAGCAAGACTACGAACACCGTGGTGACCAGGGTCAGCCGCTTCTCGATGAACTCGCGGATCGGCTCGCCGAAGAAATAGAGCAGGCCCGCCACCAGATAGAAGCGCATGGCACGTGCGATGACGCTCGCCAGCATGAATTCGATGAGTGGCATGTGGGTGACGCCGGCGGTGATGGTGAGCACCTTGTAGGGGAACGGCGTCATGCCCTTGATGATCAGGATCCAGACGCCCCATTCGTTGAACCAGTTGGTGAACTCGCCGAAGCTCTGCGCCTTGCCGTAGAACTCGAGGATGGGACGGCCGATCTGCTCGAAGAAAAAGTAGCCGATGCCGTAGCCGAATGCGCCGCCGATGACCGAGCCGATCGTGGCGACGGTGGCATACCACCACGCCTTGGCGCGCTGAGCGATCACCATCGGGATCAGCATCACGTCCGGAGGGATGGGGAAGAACGAGCTTTCGATGAAGGACACCCAGAACAGGGCGTGGGGAGCGCGGTCGTTGCGCGCCTTGGCCATCATCCAATCGTATAAACGCCGCATCATGATTGTGTGTCCCCCGGGAGAGCGCCAACGGCTGATTAGAGCAGGATCGCTCCGATTGGAAGGGCGCCGTCTGGTGCAAAAGTGGCCGGAGTCCTGACGGGAGCTTGTGTCATGAGCTTGACGGCGGGCCGAGCGGTTCGAAGCTCGCGGACAGCTCCAGTACGAGCTGGTTGAGGATGAAGCGTCCGGAGGGCGTGGCGCGGATGCGGCCTTCGCGGGCGAGCGGGCGGGGCTTTGCCGTGACATGGGACGGGGCGAGGCCCGGCCCGAGGCACGCGCGGATCTCGTCCAGGCCGCCGCTTTCAGGGTGTCGCGGCGGGTCGACCCATTCCATAAAACCTTGCGCGATGAGGGCATCGACGACGGACTTGCGTGGCGCGAGGCGGCCTAGGCTCGCGAGCCGCGCGAGATCGATGCCCTCGGACAGCCGCAACCCCATCAGCATCATCTCGTCGGTACGCGCGGCCGGAGAGAGTGTCTCCGTCTCGACAATGCCGGTGCCGGTGCGCTCGACCTGGTCCAGCCAGCGTTCCGGGCTCCGCTCGGTCATGGTGGCAAGATGGGCGCTAGGCGCGGCGAGGCGGCCGTGAGCGCCGGGGCCGACGCCAGCGTACTCGCCGTAGCGCCAATAGAGCAGGTTGTGGCGGCTTTCCTCTCCTTCGCGCGCGTGGTTCGAGATCTCGTACTGGCCGAAGCCGGCGGCGCCCGTCAGTTCCTGCGTCAGCTCATAGAGATCGTGTGCGGCCTCGGCTGCGGGAATGACGAGCCGCCCTTTGGCGTAGAGATCGGCGAAGCGTGTCTCAGGCTCGATGGTGAGCTGGTAGAGCGAAAGGTGGTCGCCGGCCATCTCGATCGCTTCGGCAAGCTCGGCGCGCCAATCCGCGAGCGTCTGATCAGGTCGCGCGTAGATGAGATCGAAGGAGAAGCGATCGAAGGTGCGGCGCGCGATCTCCACGGCGGCTTTGGCCTCGGCGACCGAGTGGATGCGTCCCAGGCGTTTCAGGTCTCCTTCTCGCAGGGACTGCACGCCGATGGAGACGCGGTTGACGCCGGCTGCGCGATAGCCCGCGAAGCGCGCGGCTTCCACGCTGCCGGGATTGGCTTCGAGCGTGATCTCGGCATCCGCATCGACGGGCCAGAGCTCCGCGATGTGATCGAGGATGGCGCCAACGGTCTCCGGCTTCATGAGGGAAGGCGTGCCGCCTCCGAAGAAGATCGACGATACGGTGCGCGCGTTCCTGCCGCTCTCGGAGGACGACGCTCCCGCGATGAGGCGCGCGACGTGGTCCAGCTCGCGTTTGTAGGCGGCGAGATAGCGCGGCTCGTCCCAGCCGCCGAAGCGGACATGGCTGTTGAAATCGCAGTACGGACATTTCTGCGCGCAGAACGGCCAGTGGATGTAGACGCCGAAGCCCGGCTCTCCGTCGTTCTGGAGTATGGTGGTGTCGGTTGTCATCGGCTGGCCGCGAGGAGCGCGCGGGCCAGGGTTCGCCAGCGGGGCTCTGCGTCCGGGACATCGGCGGCGGAGGCCGCCTTTTCAAGGGCGGCGAGAAACGCGGCGAGGTCGGCCGCTTTCCACTCCGGCGCGTTCCGCGCGAAGTCCTCGCGCAGGCCGGAGATGAAGCGAGCCAGCTCGGCCTGCGTGGAAAGATTGCGGGCGGCGGCTTCGAGAGCTTCGAGATTGCGCCCGGATTTGGGGGCGGCGTGCTGGGGCTTCACCTGCTCCAGGCAGTCGCGCTTGAACGCCTCGAAGGCGCGCGTTCGGTGCGAGATCGCATATTTGGATGCGGGCTCCATCTCGCCGAAGGTGAGGGTCTCTCCGTCCGCCACGAACATGGGATCGTAGCCGAAGCCGTTGCCGCCGCGGGTAGGCCAGACGAGTGTGCCGTAGACACGGCCTTCGAACAGGCGATGCTCTCCCGTCGGCCACGCGAGGCAGAGTACGGAAATGAAGTTCGCGCGGGGGGCGGCGCCGTTCCAGGCCCCCTTTTCCGAGAGCGCGTCGTGGACGCGGCGCATGGCGAGGCCGAAATCCTTGCCCGGTCCTGCCCAGCGGGCGGAATAGATGCCGGGGGCGCCGCCGAGCGCCTCCACCTCCAGGCCGGAATCGTCGGCGAGCGCGGGCAGGCCCGAGCCCTCGGCGGCCGCGAGTGCCTTGAGGCGCGCGTTGCCCTCGAAGGTGGGCTCGGTCTCCTCAGGTTCGGCGAGGCCGAGGTCACCGGCAGAGACGGCATCGAAGCCGTAAGGCGCGATCAGCTCCTTGATCTCCCACACCTTGCCGGGATTGTGGCTCGCCACCACGAGACGGCTTCCAGGCGCCAACTGCTTCATTCGTCAAATCCCCAGATGCGCGGCTCGGCGAACTCGACGGAGTTGCCGGCCGGGTCGCGCACGTAAATCGAACGGCCGCCCGATGGCCAGGTGAAGTCTGCCTCGATCGCGACGTCGAAGTCGGCGAGGCGATGGCGCCAGGCTTCGATCTCGAACGAGGTTGCCGCGAAGCAGACGTGGCCTTCGCCTTCCGCGCCGTGGGCCGGCACGGGCAGGGGGCCGCCCATGGATTTGCGCGTTGCTTGCGGGTTGAAGATCAGAAGCATCTGGCCTTCGAGCTTATAGAAGATGTGGCGGCCTTCGGTCTTGGCATAAAGCTTCAAGCCCAGCACACCGCTGTAGAAAGTCTCCGCGGCGGCGAGATCGCCGGCGTAAAGCACGGTTTCGAGGATCGCAGTTGGCGGCATCTGGTGATTTCTCCTCTTTTCCCGCGAGGCTGAGGAGGGGCTAGTTGAGCGCCCACAGGAATATCACGGTCGACAGGGCGCCGAGTGCGGTCCGGATGGCGTGGAGACCGCCCCACTTCTCAATGAGTGCGCGCGTGTCGGGGCCGGCCGATCCGGAGGGCGTGGCGAGCAGCCGGGTGTTGGTCGGCATGATGGCGATGAGGGTGAACGGCCAGTTGGCAATGATGACGAGGCCGCCTGCGATCCAGCGCCAATCGCCGGTGGTCCACCAGGCCGAGAGCGCGAGAAGGAAGCCGATCACGGCGAGCGGTGCCTGCATGGCGAAGCCGCGCTTGTAGCTGGGTTTCCATTCCGCCAGCAGGGCGCGGTCATCGAGCTGAAGGCGAGCCGGTTGCTCGGCGAAGTTGATGTAGACGGCCGCGCCGGTGAAGACGGCGGCCGTGACGAGAGCCAAGTGCCCAGCGAGCATGGCGTGCTCCTGTTCTCAGGCGGTCGGCAGCAGGCCTTGGTTCAAGACGCCGTCAGGCCACCGTGAGCTTCTGCAACTCGACCAACTCGGCGATGCCCTTGCGGGCGAGCACCATCAACTGGTCGAAGCTTTCCTGGCTGAAGGCGACCGTCTCGGCCGTGCCCTGCACCTCGACGATGCCGCCGGCCCCGGTCATGACGAAGTTCGAATCCGCGTCCGCGGCCGAGTCCTCAGCATAATCCAGATCGAGGACGGGCGCGCCTTTGTAGAGGCCCGCGGAGACGGCGGCGACGTGGTCGCGCAGGACCCCGTCCTTGACCATGTCCCGCAGCTTCATCCACTGGATGCAGTCGTGGAGCGCGACCCAGGCGCCGGTTATGGCGGCAGTGCGCGTGCCGCCGTCGGCCTGGATGACGTCGCAGTCGATGGAGATCTGGCGCTCACCGAGCTTGGGGAGGTCCACGACGGCGCGAAGGGCGCGGCCGATCAGGCGCTGGATCTCCTGGGTGCGTCCGGACTGGTTGCCGACCGCGGCCTCGCGGCGGGTGCGCTCGCTGGTGGCGCGGGGCAGCATGCCGTATTCGGCCGTGACCCAGCCTCGCCCCTGGCCCTTGAGCCACGGTGGAATGCGCTCCTCGAGGCTCGCGGTGCACAGCACATGGGTGTTGCCGAACTTGATGAGGCAGGACCCTTCGGCGTGCATGGACACCGCGCGCTCGAGGGAGACGCGGCGAAGCTCGCCTGGCTGGCGTTTGGAGGGGCGCATGGGATCTCGATTCTCTATGGAGGATCAGGGGCGCGCAGGCGCCCTCACCCCTCGTATCCTGGTAATTCGCGCGACCCTACGGGAGGGCTCAGTCCGGATCAACCTCCAATTCCGGGCCTGCTCGCCGGTCCGGGGGCTCTCTTTCCGACGTGCACGCTCAACTTAGCGGCGGGTGTTCGCGGGGGTGAACTTGGTCTTGCATTGACGAGCAGCCTCGCCATTTTTTAGGGTCTCCCGCGACGGCCGACGCCGCATGACCGGTAACTCGATGTCCGACCCTCAATCCGAAATCAAAAAGCTCAGTGAACGCTCGCGCACGATCCTTCGCGAGATCGTGGACAGCTATCTGGCGACGGGCGAGCCCGTCGGCTCGCGCAACCTGTCGCGCGTGCTGCCGATGGCCCTTTCGCCCGCGTCGATCCGTAACGTGATGAGCGACCTCGAGCACGCGGGCCTCATCTATGCGCCGCACACCTCGGCCGGGCGGCTGCCGACGCAATCCGGGCTCAGGATGTTCGTCGACGGCCTCTTGGAGGTCGGCGACCTCAGCGAGGAGGAGCGGCGGAAAATCGAGGCGCAGATCGCCGTCAAGCGCACCAAGTCGCTGGACCAGGTGCTGATGGAAGCCGGCGAGATGATCTCCGGCCTTTCCCATTGCGCGGGCGTGGTGCTCGCGGAGAAGCAGGTCGCGCGGCTGAAGCACATCGATTTCGTGCCGATCGAGCCGACCAAGGCGCTCGTCATCCTCGTTGACGAAGACCAAAACGTCGAGAACCGGTTGATCGACATTCCGGCCGGGCTTCCGCCCTCGGCGCTCACGGAGGCTGCGAACTATCTCAATGCGCACATCCGCGGGCTCACCATTCCCGAGGCGCGCGCCTCGATGGAGGCGGAGCTGGGTCAGGCGCGGGCCGAGCTCGACAAGCTGACGCAGAAGGTGATCAAGGCGGGGCTCGCCGAGTGGTCAGGCACGCTGGACGATCGCAAGAGCCTGATCGTGCGCGGACAGGCCAATCTGCTCAAGGATCTGACCGCGATCGAGGACTTGGCGCGGATTCGACAGCTTTTCGACGATCTCGAAACCAAGCGGGACCTGTCGCAGATCCTGGGGCTCGCGGAACATGCCGACGGCGTGCGCATTTTTATCGGCTCGGAGAACAAGCTGTTCTCGCTTTCCGGCTCGTCGCTGATCGTCGCGCCGTTCCACGACGGAGACCGCAAAGTTGTCGGCGTTTTGGGTGTTATTGGCCCGACGCGGCTCAACTATGCCCGTATCATTCCGATGGTTGACTATACGGCGCGGCTGGTTAGCCGCGTGCTGGCTTGATTTTTCCTGGTTGGCGGCTGATATCGGGCGCACGTGTGCGCCTTCGGTGGCCGTTCGATCGGCCGCACCCGAGACGGCGTTCAACCCAGTTCGCATCGACGCGGAGATGTCATGGCTGACGAGACGACGAATCCCAATGCAGCAAGTGGTGCGGGCGAAGCTCCCTCCGATGCGCCTGCCAACGCGGCCGAGGAGGTGCTGCGGCTCGGAGCGGAGGTCGATACCCTCAAGGGACAGGTTTCGGATCTGACCGACCGCCTTCTGAGGGCGCATGCGGAGATGGACAACGTCCGCAAGCGCCTCGAGCGCGAGCGTGAGGAAACCGCGAAGTATGCGATCACCAAGTTTGCCCGCGACGTGGTGAACGTCGCCGATAACTTCGAGCGCGCCATCCAAGCGGTGCCCGCCGGCGCGGCCGATCAGGACGCCGCGCTCAAGGCGCTGGTCGAGGGCGTCAGCATGACGGAGCGCGAGTTCCTCAACGTGCTCGAGCGCAATGGCGTTCGCCGCATCACCCCCAAGGGGGAGCCGTTCAACCCGCACCAGCATCAGGCGATGATGGAGATGCAGAACGCGGACGTGGCCCCCGGCACGATCCTCGAAGTCTACCAGTCGGGCTACGTGATCGAGGATCGCGTGCTCCGTCCGGCCATGGTGGTCGTGGCAAAAGGAGGATCGAAGCCTTCCAAGGCCCCGGCCGCGGAGGGGGCGGACGAGGCCGGCGGCGGAGACGCGCCCGCGTCCGAGGCCTCGCCGGGGAGCGACACCTCGGTCTGAGGGCGCGCTCTCACGTCAGGGCGCGCGGGCAGGGTACCGATCGGTAACACTTGATCAAGCATATCGAGTGAAAGCCGGCCGTCTCCCGCGCGCTGAATTTCATGCCGGATGCGGCGCTTGGTAGCGGCCGGTGCTCTGGGGTCGAATTGATGCCTCAGGCCGTTGTCTTCCAGCGATTTGCGCCGGCAACTGCAGGCATGGCGCCATTTGCCCCCGCGGGTTTCAGCGCCATGAGCGCCATTCCCGCAAAAGGCTTGCGCGAAGCGCCGTGAGGAGTGTTAAAGCAGTGGCCCCAAAATTGATGCTGCGACGGTGAGCGGTGCCCGTTGTGCGCCGAAAACCTCGCCCTATATAAGTTCGCATCATCAATTGTTCTCCTTGGGGACCGTATCCCAAGCCTCCAAATCCGGAGGCTAACGGACAAAACCGGGCGCCGGCCTAATTTGGGTCCGGACGGTCTGCCGCAACGAAGAGGAATTTCGGAGACATGGCAAAAGTCATCGGTATCGACCTCGGCACAACCAACTCGTGCGTCGCTGTCATGGATGGGGGCAAGCCCCGCGTGCTCGAGAATGCCGAAGGCGTGAATACGACGCCGTCCATCGTGGCCTTCGCGGACGATGGCGAGCGTCTTGTCGGCCTTCCGGCCAAGCGCCAGGCTGTCACCAATCCGACCAACACGTTCTTCGCGATCAAGCGCCTGATCGGCCGTCGCTACGACGATCCGATGGTCGAGAAGGACAAGAAGCTCGTTCCCTACACCATCGTGAAGGGTCCGGGCGGCGATGCCTGGGTGGAAGCCCACGGCAAGCAGTATTCGCCCCAGCAGATCTCTGCCTTCATTCTCCAGAAGATGAAGGAGACCGCGGAAGCCAAGCTCGGCGAGACCGTGACGCAGGCCGTGATCACGGTGCCTGCCTATTTCAACGACGCCCAGCGTCAGGCGACCAAGGATGCCGGCAGGATCGCCGGGCTCGAGGTGCTTCGCATCATCAACGAGCCGACGGCGGCTGCGCTTGCCTATGGCCTCGACAAGAAGACGGGCGCCAAGACGATCGCGGTCTACGATCTCGGCGGCGGTACGTTCGATATTTCGATCCTCGAGATCGGCGACGGCGTGTTCGAAGTGAAGAGCACGAACGGCGACACGTTCCTCGGCGGTGAAGACTTCGACATGAAGCTCGTCAGCTATCTCGCCGACGAGTTCAAGAAGGAGCAGGGCATCGACCTGCGCAACGACAAGCTTGCCCTGCAGCGCCTCAAGGAAGCTGCGGAGAAGGCCAAGATCGAGCTTTCCTCGTCGCAGCAGACCGAGATCAACCTGCCGTTCATCACGGCGGATGCTTCGGGTCCGAAGCATCTCACGATGAAGCTCACGCGCGCCAAGCTCGAGAGCCTCGTGGACGATCTCATCGTCAAGACGCGCGGCCCGTGTGAGCAGGCGCTCAAGGATGCCGGCCTCAAGGCTGCGGAGATCGACGAGGTCGTGCTCGTCGGCGGCATGACGCGCATGCCGAAGGTGCAGCAGGTGGTGAAGGAGCTGTTCGGCAAGGAGCCTCACAAGGGCGTCAACCCAGACGAGGTCGTGGCTGTCGGTGCGGCGATCCAGGGCGGCGTCCTCAAGGGCGAAGTCAAGGACGTGCTGTTGCTCGACGTGACGCCGCTGTCGCTCGGCATCGAGACGCTCGGTGGCGTGTTCACGCGCCTCATCGATCGCAACACCACCATCCCGACCAAGAAGAGCCAGGTGTTCTCGACGGCTGAGGATGGACAGAACGCCGTGACGATCCGCGTGAGCCAGGGCGAGCGCGAGATGGCTGCCGACAACAAGCTGCTCGGCCAGTTCGATCTCGTCGGCATTCCTCCGGCGCCGCGCGGCGTGCCGCAGGTCGAGGTCACGTTCGACATCGACGCGAACGGCATCGTGCACGTTTCGGCCAAGGACAAGGCAACCGGCAAGGAGCAGTCCATCCGGATCCAGGCTTCCGGCGGTCTCAGCGACGAAGAGATCCAGGGCATGGTGAAGGATGCCGAGGCCCATGCGGCCGAGGACAAGAAGCGGCGTGAGCTGGTCGAGGCCAAGAACCAGGCCGAGGCCCTGATCCACTCGACCGAGAAGGAGCTCACCGACAACGGCTCCAACCCGGCAGTTGCCGCGGTCAAGGCCGATGTCGAGAAGGCGGTCGAAGCCGCGAAGGAGGCTATTGCCTCCGACGATGCGGAGCGGATCAAGTCCGCCACCACGGCTCTGGCCCAGGTCGCCATGAAGATCGGCGAGGCCATCTACAGCGCCAAGGGCGGTGACGCCTCGGGCGCGGGTGAAGCCTCCGCGAAGGACAGCGCCGATGACAACGTCGTCGACGCCGACTTCGAAGAAGTGAAGGACGACAAGAAGAAGGCAGGCTAACGCCTGCTTGCGACCCCTTCTCTCCCCGCAGGGTCCGGAGCGGCGACGCTTCGGCCGGGCGGGGAGAGGCAGGGGTTTTTTGCAGGACGCAGAAGATCCCATTCTCGTCGTGTTCGAGTTGCGGCCCTCGCTGGCCGCAAATCCTTGCGCAGCCAAGCGTGGATTGTCGCTAATCCTTTGTTTTGGCGTGCCTCTTGAAGGAAAGCCGTTTCACTTTTTTCCTGGAGGCACCCGAGGCCCGTGTGGATTGGCGCTGCGTCCGGCTCGGAAGTGCTGCGGCAGGCGATGGGTGGGGCTTTCCGCGATAGTGCTTGCTTCCAGTCTTCGCCCGCCGGATAGAATGCCGCCCCATGGCCAAACGCGACTATTACGAAATTCTTGGTGTTCAGCGCACCGCGAGCGAGCAGGATCTCAAGTCCGCATTCCGTAAGCTCGCAAAGGACTGCCATCCCGACCGCAATCCCGGCGACAAGGATGCCGAGCAGCGTTTCAAGGAGCTCAACGAGGCCTATGAAGCGCTCAAGGATCCGCAGAAACGCGCGGCCTATGACAAGTTCGGCCATGCCGCGTTCGACCAGAGCATGGGCCGCGGCCATCCTGGCGGCGGTTTCGGGCCGGATTTCGCTTCGTCGATGTCGGACATCTTCGACGATCTGTTCGGCGAGTTCATGGGCGGGCGGCGTGGCGGCGGCGGGCAGCGGAACCGCTCCTCGCGCGAGCGTGGCGCCGACCTGCGCTACAACATGGAAATCACGCTCGAGGAGGCATTCGCCGGCAAGGCGGCCGAAATTCGCGTGCCGACCAGCATCTCCTGCGAAACATGCTCAGGAACGGGCGCCAAGGCCGGCACCAAGCCGTCGCCGTGCCCCACCTGCGGCGGCATGGGCAAAGTGCGCGCCAGCCAGGGCTTCTTCACCATCGAGCGGACGTGTCCGACCTGTGTGGGGCGCGGCGAGGTGATCGACGATCCGTGCCCGGCCTGCTCCGGTGCGGGGCGGGTCACGCGCGAGCGTACGCTGCAGGTCAATATTCCGGCTGGCGTCGAGGACGGCACGAAGGTCCGGCTCGTCGGTGACGGCGAAGCGGGGCTCAGGGGCGGGCCGCCCGGTGATCTCTATATTTTCCTCTCGCTCAAGCCGCACTCGTTCTTCCAGCGCGACGGGGCGGACCTCTTCTGCAAGGTGCCGATCTCGATGACGACGGCGGCGCTCGGCGGGCAGATCGAGGTGCCGACACTCGAAGGCGCGGCTAGCCGGGTGAAGATTCCCGAAGGCACCGAGAGCGGCAAGCAGTTCCGGCTCAAGGGCAAGGGTATGCCGGTGCTGCGCTCGAAGGTCGTGGGCGACATGTACATCCAGGTGGACGTGGAAACGCCGAAGAACCTGACGCGACGCCAGCGCGAGCTGCTCGAAGAGTTCGAGCAGGAGAGCCACAAGGGTACAAGCCCCGAGAGCGCCGGCTTCTTTGCGCGCGTGAAAGACTTTTTCGAAGGCAAAGGCGGCTAGATTTGTTCCGTTCAAGGTGGAAACATCCGGTTCCACCTGAGGCGGGGACAGGGCAAGCTCGCTCGCCGATGGGATTTGTCGCGATCAAGGAGACCCCATGAGCCTTTCCTCCACCAAGCTCCTCTTCTTCGCCGGCAGTGCGCGGGAAGCTTCCCACAACAAGCGCCTGGCGCGGCTGGGTGCGGAGATTGCGGAGGTGAATGGCATCGCCGCGACGTTTGCCGATCTCGGGGACTACCCGCTGCCGCTCTACGATGCGGACCTGCAGGCGATCGAGGGCATTCCGGACAACGCCCGGAAGCTCGAGGCGCTCATGAAGGTTCACACGGGCATTTTCATCGCGTGCCCGGAATACAACGCCTCGATCACACCGTTGCTCAAGAACTCGCTCGACTGGGTGAGCCGCGTGCGCATCGACGGCGAGGAGCCGATGGCCGTTTTCAAGACTCGTGTTTTTGCCCTGGGATCGGCTTCCCCCGGTGGCATGGGCGGTCTTCGTGGCGTAAATACTGTGCGGACCGTTCTCGAACTCGGTCTCAACGCGCTGGTGCTGCCGGATCAGTTCGCGGTTCCGAAGGCGGCTGAGGCGTTCGAGGACAACGGTCACCTCAAGAACAAGGAAGCGCAAGAGCGGTTCAAGCAGCTCATCCAGAAACTTGCGCGCGCGGCTCATGTCCTGCACGGCTGATCGATGACCCATACCTCGCCCCAAGACCATCTCATCGTTGCTCTCGACATGCCGACCGTCGAGGAGGCGCGCCGGCTCGTGGCCGTGCTCGGCGAGAGCGTGACCTTCTACAAGGTGGGCCTCGAGCTGCTGTTTGCGGGCGGGCTCGATCTCGCGCGCGATCTGAGGCGGCAAGGCAAGCGCGTGTTTCTCGACATGAAGCTGCTCGACATCGGCAACACGGTCGAGCGGGCCGTCGCCAATGCCACCGAGCTGGATGTGACGTTTCTCACGGTCCATGGGCACGACCTCAAGACGCTGAGGGCGGCCGTGTCGGGGCGTGGCGGGAGCGGGTTGAAACTGCTTGCGGTCACCGTGCTCACCAATCTGTCGGCAGACGATCTCGCCGAGCAGGGATCGCGCTTCTCACCCGCAGATCTCGTGCTGCGCCGCGCGGAACTCGCCTATGCCGCCGGCTTTGACGGGGTGATCGCGTCGGGACAGGAGGCCGCGCGGATTCGTGCGGCGACCGGGCCGAAATTCCTCATCGTCACGCCCGGCATTCGTCTGGTCGGCAGCACGACCGACGACCAGGAGCGCGTGATGACGCCGGATCATGCCATCGCGGCCGGCGCAAACCACATCGTGGTGGGGCGGCCGATCACGCAGGCGGACGATCCGAAGGCGGCTGCCGAAATGTTTCTGCACTACATCCGAGAGGCGTTGGCCCGTTCCCCGAACGGGGCCAAGGGCATCCATTAGACCCGCGCGCCCGACGACCATCCATCAAACGAATTCAGAAAAGAGGAACGAGCCATGGCCAAGGGATATGTGATCGCGCACGCCGTCGTGACGGATGCGGAGAAGTGGGGGCAGTACGTCGCGAAGTCGAAGGTCGCGCTCGACAAGTACGAGGGGCGGCCGATCGTGCGCGGCGGCAAGTGCCAGATCATCGAGGGCAACGGCACGCAGCGGAACGTGGTGCTCGAGTTTCCGAGCTACGAGCATGCCGTCGGCTACGCCACGAGCCCCGAGTACGCCGAGGCCAAGGCATTGCGCCAAGGTGCTGGTACAATCGATATTACTGTGGTTGAAGGCGTTTGAAGCCCAGGTTGTGCCTTGTACCCGCCAAATTCATCGTTCAGTACTTCTTTACTTTTCCGATCTTAGGGTTGGATAAAGAGGTGATGAATGGCCAAGCTTCTGTACACACTCGAGGATCATTTCGATGTGGTGGCTGTAGAGCGTAAGGGCCACCTTTCCGGTTTGCTGAGCCTTGTCCTCAGCCGCGTGTTCGCCATCGCTGGCGACGTCGTCCGGGCGAAAGTTCCTAACGGGTCCTACTAGGGCGCGATTGCGCGTCCGGGGTAGCCCGGGTTGCTTCAGGCTCCAGGCTTCGAAGCGATCACAGTCGGTTCCGTCGAACGCCGGTTCAGGGGCATCCCCTGGCCGGCGTTGGCATTTGTGGACCTTCGTTCGCCGACGGGTGATTCGCGTGAAACATCCGCTCGCGCAGGGCGCTCTCCGTCTGCGGTGTTTCTCTACCCGTGCCCGCGCTTCACGATGCCGGGGAATAGGGCGTGCGCTGGTCTTGGGAGGGGCGCTATAGTCGCGTTCATCCCTTTTCGAGACGGATCCTTCATGCCTCACATTCCGACCGCCGGGGACCGCACGCCGTGGCGGGCATCGGTGCTCACTCTCTTTCCTGAAATGTTTCCGGGACCGCTCGGCTTCTCGCTCGTGGGGCAGGCGCTGGAGGCGGGGCTCTGGTCGCTCGCGCTTCATCAGATCCGTGACTGCGGCATCGGGCGCCATCGTGCAGTGGACGATACGCCGACGGGAGGGGGCGCCGGAATGGTGATGCGGGCGGATGTGCTCGCCGCGGCCATCGACCAGGCGCGTAGCGTGGCGCCGGATCTGCCGCTGATCTACATGTCGCCGCGTGGGGCACCTTTCACACAGGCGCGTGCACGTGCGCTTTCGGAAGGGCCGGGCGTCATGCTGCTGGCCGGCCGTTTCGAAGGGATCGACGAGCGCGTGATCGAAGGGCGGGGGATCGAGGAGATCTCGATCGGCGACTATGTGCTCTCGGGCGGGGAGCTTGCGGCGATGACGCTTCTCGATGCGTGCGTGCGGCTCATCCCCGGCGTGCTGGGGGCGGCCGACAGCCTCACGCACGAGAGCTTCGAGGGCGGGCTGCTCGAATACCCTCAGTATACAAAGCCTCGCGAGTGGGAAGGGCGTGCGACGCCCGAGGTGCTGCTTTCCGGAGATCACGCGCGCATCGCGGCATGGCGGCGTGCGGAAGCCGAGCGGATCACGCGCGAGCGGCGGCCGGATCTTCTGGCGCGCAAGACGAAGACGTAGCGCACGAAGCTTTACGCGTCGATGCAGGGCGAGCCGGCCGAGGGGCGATTGCCACCTTGGGAGTATCCGTCAGCGCGCGTCTGATTTTTCGCTTGCGACAAATCGTGCGCGCGAGACTTTCTGACGTGCGGCGCGCCGAAATCCGACACGTCGCAAGCACCGCTTAACTCCTGCGCCCTAATGATTCCTACGAATGAAGGATTTTCACCGGGGGACGGGAATGAAGGGTCAGGTTTCGCTAAAGGGTCGGCTGGCGTTCAACCAGATCGACGAGAAAACCTGCGAGACGATTCGTCAGCACAAAGATTTCATCATGGCCGAGCTGCCGGCGATCCTCGACACGTTTTACGATCACGTCGGACGGTTCGAGGAAACGCTCAAGTTTTTCGGCTCGCGCGAGCACATGAAGGCGGCGAAGGCCGCTCAGATCCGTCACTGGGCGACGATCATGGACGGCCGCTTCGATGCCGCCTACGAGACTTCGATCCGGAGGATCGGAGAAACCCATCATCGTATCGGCCTCGATCCCTGCTGGTACATCGGCGGCTACAATGCCCTCATCTCGGGGTTATTGAAGGCGATTGCCGACAAGATGGCACCGGCTGCGAAGGGACTGTTCGGCCGGACCACGGGCGGCGGCGACGCGCGGACGGATCTGCAGATCGCCATCAACCGCGTGGCGCTGCTCGACATGGACTACGCCATCAGCGTCTACATCGAGGCGGGGCGGCGTGATCTGGGTGCGCTGGCATCTTCGGTCGTCGAGATGGCTTCCACCGTCGCGAGCACGACGAACCTGCTCGAAGGCGCGGCTGACCAGCTTTCCTCCTCCGCCAGGGCCTCGACCGATCGCACCACGGCGGTCGCTGCCGCTGCCGAGGAGGCCTCCACCAACGTGCGCGCCGTGGCGGCGGCCGCGGACGAGCTCTCTGCGTCGGTGCAGGAGATCGGCCGCCAGGTCGCGACGTCCACGGAGATGGCGAGCCGCGCCGTGCAGACCGTGACGGAGACGTCCAGCAAGGTGCGCGATCTTTCCGAGGCCGCCACGCAGATCGGGGCCGTGGTGGAGTTGATCAGCAGCATCGCGCGGCAGACGAACCTGCTGGCCCTCAACGCCACCATCGAAGCGGCGCGTGCCGGAGAAGCGGGCAAGGGATTTGCGGTGGTCGCGCAGGAGGTGAAATCGCTCGCCTCACAGACCGGCAAGGCGACGGCCGAGATCGGCGCGCAGATCAGCGCAATCCAGGCCGCAACGTCACATGCGGTGTCGTCGATCAACGCCATCACCGCGGTGATTTCCGACATGAGCACGGTCACCACGACCATTGCCTCGGCCGTGGAGCAGCAGGGCGCGGCCACGAGCGAGATCGCGCGCAACGTGCAAGAGGCCGCGCAGGGCACCGTCGAGGTGGCCGCGAACACCACCGGCCTGACGGACGCGGCGTCCTCGACCAAGGCCTCGGCCGAGCAGGTCGCGGTTTCGGCCAAGGACATCGCGGCGAAGGCCGCCGAGCTTCAGGAGCTGGCGGCCGGGTTCATCGGCAGGGCGAACGCCGCCTAAGGGCGTTTGCGGGCGGTTTGCCCGGCAACGTGGAGCATGCGGGTCACATCCCGGCGCTGAAGCTTCTCCAGGCGCCGGGCTCTGCCTTCCTTTGCTTGCGCAATCCGGTCCGGACGATTTATCGAGGTGATACAACCGCGGTTCCGAGCGCCGGATGGTTGTGACACCGTCCAGGACCGGAGACCAACGCGACGATGGCTGCTGACTCGACGTCGATCAATCTCGCCCACGCCGTGGCCCTCCTCACGGCGAGCGTCGTTGCGGTTCCGCTGTTCCGCAAGCTGGGGCTCGGCTCCGTGCTCGGCTATCTGACGGCGGGCCTGATCGTGGGGCCTTTCGGTTTCGGTCTCTTCAGCGATCCCGTCGCGATCCTCCATGTGGCGGAGCTCGGGGTGGTGATGTTCCTATTCATCATCGGGCTCGAGATGCGTCCGGCGAAGCTGTGGGCCTTGAGACGCGACATCTTTGGGCTCGGGCTTGTGCAGGTGGTCACGTGCGGGGCGATGCTGTCGGCCGTCGGCATCTATCTCGGCGGTCTTTCAATGCCCGTGGCCGTGATCGGCGCCATGGGCTTCGTGCTGTCGTCTACGGCGGTGATCATGAAGATGCTCGACGAGCGCGGCGAGACCGCGACGCCGGGCGGGCAGCGCGCGGTTTCCATTCTCCTGCTCGAGGATCTCGCGATCGTGCCCTTGCTGGCGCTGGTCGCTTTTTTTGCTGCGCTCGACGGCAACAGCGCGGGCGAGACGCAGCCCGCGTGGGTCAGCATCGGTATCGGCATCGCGGCCATCCTGGCGGTGGTGGCGGCCGGGCGATGGCTGCTCAATCCGCTGTTCAATCTCGTGGCGACGCTTGGCGGGCGTGAGATCATGCTCGCTGCGTCGCTGATGGTGGTGCTGGGCGCCGCGCTCTTCATGCAATGGGGCGGGCTTTCGATGGCGATGGGCGCGTTCCTCGCGGGCGTGCTGCTCTCGGAATCGACGTTCCGCCACCAGCTCGAAGCCGACATCGATCCCTTCAAGGGCTTGCTTCTGGGTCTCTTCTTTCTCAGCGTCGGCATGTCGCTCGATCTTTCGCTCGTGCTCAACGAGTGGGCGATCATTCTTGCGGGCGTGGCCGCGTTCATGGTCGCGAAGGCGACCGGCATTTTCCTGATCGCGTTGCTGTTCGGATCGAGCTGGCGGGAGGCGGTGCTGCGCGCGGCGCTGTTCGCGCAGGGCGGCGAATTCGCTTTCGTGCTCTATTCGGCCGCGCTCAGCGCAGGCGTTTTCGACCAGCGCTCGGCCGCCGTCATGAGCGCCATCGTCATACTCTCCATGGCGCTGACGCCGCTGATCCTGCTGCTGCTCGATCGCGTCATGCCGAAGGAGGAGGTTTCGCTCGACGGCGTGGATCTGGCCGAAGGGCTCAAGAACCGCGTGCTCATCATCGGGTTCGGACGCTTCGGACAGCTCGTCAGCCAGCCGTTGCTGGCGCGCGGCGTGGACGTCTCGTTGATCGAGATCGACGTCGACATGATCCGGGCCGCCGGCAATTTCGGGTTCAAGGTCTATTACGGCGACGGGACGCGGCTCGACGTGCTGCGTGCGTCCGGCGCGGAGACGGCGGAGGCCATTCTCGTCTGCGTCGACAACCAGGAAGCCGCCGACAAGATCGTGCAGCTCGTGAAGTCCGAGTTCCCCGTCGCTAAGCTGTTCGTGCGCTCGTTCGATCGAGGTCACACGCTGCGGCTGATCGAGGCGCGGGTGGATTATCAGATCCGCGAGACGTTCGAATCCGCGCTCGCGTTCGGCAAGGCGGTGCTGGTGGGGCTCGGGTTCGATCCGGCGGAGGCGGAGGCCACGGCGCGGGACGTGCGCAAGCGCGACGACGAGCGCCTGGCTTTGCAGCTCGTTGGCGGGTTCACGGCCGGGCGCTCGCTTCTGCGCGGGAACATGACGACGCCGGAGCCGACACCGCTGACGCAGCCGAAGACCAAGGCCACGCCATTGAGCCCCACGACGGCCGAGGTGATGGACAAGGACAAGGCGCCGAAACCCTAGGGTTCTCTGCAGATCATGCCGCTCAGCGGCGGTATGCAGCGAGGAAGACGCGGACGGCCGATCCGATCACCTTGCGGATCTCGTCGTCGGAGACGGGCTCCTTGGTGACGCCGTAGAGGCGGGGACGGAAGACGGTTGCCTGCGAAAGCTCGAGGAACTGGGCCGACGCCAGTACGCTGTCGTCGATTTTCAGCGTGCCTTGGGCGACGTGGTGCTCGAGAAAGTGCGCGAAGGCTTCCACCAGCCTCATCGCGCCCGCGTTGAAGAACTCGCTGCCGACGTCAGGCATCCGCTCGGCCACGCCGATGACGACGCGGTGGGCGGCCAGCACATAGGGCTGCGAAATCCGCTGCAGCATCTCCGTGCCGAAGGCGACGAGCGTTTCCTCCAGAGGCCTCGCGGTATCCAGGATCTCGATCAGATCGGCGATGTTGCGGTCGCGCCGCTCGGCGCAAATGGCCGTGAACAGGTGCTCCTTGTCCTGGAAGTAGACGTAGAGGGTCGCTTTCGACACCTGGGCCTCACGAGCCACGTCGCTCATGCTGGCGGCATCGAAGCCGAGGGTGGAAAAAACGCGCCCCGCCCCGTCCAAGATCTGCCTGCGCTTGAGAGGGTCTGTCCCCGCCGGGGGACGGCCGCCACGACGGAGGTCTGAGGGCTCTCCGCTCTCAGGTTCGTCTTTTTGCAATGATTTCAATCTGCTCATCGCCAGCCTGTGCAAAGGTGTCACGGATCGAACCAAACGGTTCAGTTCGGTATTGATATTGTCGTATTTCTGCTCTATGTCAATAGCGAACTGAACTGTTTAGTTTAGATTGAATTCTGTTTGGATCGACACCCATGTCAACCGCCAAAGCCATTCGCTTCAAGGATCCGAAGCTCGAGCCTGTCGAAACGCCCCTTCCGGGTGCGCGTCTGGCCGGTCCCTCGGCTCAGCCGCCGCAGCCCCCGAAGGGCATGGCGCAGCATGACGCCGTGTCTCCTGTGGAGGCGCGTGCGGATCGTGAGGTGTCGCCTGCCGAGTCAGATGCGACGAAGGGCGGCGCCGGGGCGGCCCAAGGCGAGGCACCGCGCTCTCGCAAGAAGCTCCTGCTTGGAGGCATTGCGGCGGTCGTGCTCGGGGCGGGTCTCTGGTTCGGCTACGACTACATCACGGTCGGGCGATTCATGGTCTCGACCGACGACGCGTATGTGGGCGCGGACATGGCTCTGATCTCGCCCAAGGTCGCGGCCAATGTGGCCGAGGTGCCGGTCGTCGAGAACCAGTCCGTCAAGGAAGGCGACGTGCTGGTGCGGCTCGACGATGGCGATTTCCAGCTCGCGGTTTCGCAGGCCGAAGCGAAGCTCGCGACACAGCAGGCCGCTATCGCGACATTCGATGCGCAGATCCGGGCGGCGGAGGCAACGCAGCAGCAGATGCGCGCGCAGCTTGATGCCGCCAACGCGACCGTGCTCAAGGCGGAAGCCGACTACGAGCGCACCAAGCCGCTTGTTGATCGCGACGTGACGTCGAAGGCGACCCTTGATGCCGCAATTGCCGCGCGCGATACGGCGCGGGCGCAGGCGAAGGCCAGCGCAGCCGCGATCGAGACGGCGGGCGCGAACATCGCGCTGCTCAAGTCTCAGCAGAAGCAGGCCGAGCAGGTCGCCAAGGAATTGGATGTCGAGGTTGCCCGCGCAAAGCGCGATCTCTCGTTCACCGTGATCCGCGCCCCGTTCAACGGCGTGGTCGGCAACAAGAGCGTTCAGGTGGGCGACTACGTCACGCCCGGCAAGCGGCTGGCTGCGGTTGTGCCGCTCGACAAGGTCTACGTCGATGCGAACCTGAAGGAAACGCAGCTTCGCGGCGTCAAGGCCGGCGATGCCGCGCACATCAGTGTGGATGCGCTGGGCGGCGAGGTGGTCGACGGCACCGTGGAGAGCATCGCGCCGGCCTCGGGCTCGCAGTTCTCGCTGCTGCCGCCCGAGAATGCGACGGGCAACTTCACCAAGATCGTGCAGCGCGTTCCGGTGCGGATCGCGGTGCGGGCGCCGGATGCGCTGGGCAAACTGCGGCCCGGCCTCTCGGTGGTCGTCAGCATCGACACCCGCGCAGCGCACAAGGCGGACGGACAGCAAACCGCCAGCCACATCGAGTAAGCCCTCGCCGGTTCGAGCGCAGCCATGGCCCATTCAACCACCATCGACGAGATCCCGCAGGTTTCCGGGGCGGCAAAAGGCGAGACGCTTGCCTGGATCGGCGTCACGCCGCGCCAGCTCGCGGGCTTCCTCGCGATGGTGTTCGGCATGTTCATGGCGATCCTGGATATCCAGATCGTCTCCGCGTCGCTGTCGGAGATCCAGGCTGGACTTTCGGCGAGTGCCGATGAAATCCCCTGGGTGCAGACCTCCTATCTGATCGCAGAAGTGGTGATGATCCCGCTTTCGGGTTTGCTCGCGCGGGCGTTCTCCACACGCGTGCTGTTCACGGCATCGGCGGTCGGTTTCACGATTGCGAGCGCGCTCTGCGCCACGGCGACGACGATCGACCAGATGATCGTGTATCGCGCTTTGCAGGGCTTCATCGGCGGCGGCATGATCCCCTCCGTGTTCGCGGTCGCGTTCTCCCTGTTTCCGGCCTCCAAGCGCGGCATCGTCTCGCCGATGATCGGACTGGTGGCGACGCTCGCGCCCACCATCGGTCCGACGGTCGGCGGCTATCTCAGCAACGCCTTCTCCTGGCACTGGCTGTTTCTGGTGAACGTCGGGCCGGGCATCCTTGTCGCGGTCGCCGTGTTCTTTCTCGTCGATTTCGACAAGCCGGACCGGTCTCTGCTCCGCCGCTTCGATATCGTCGGCTTCGCGGCCATGGCCCTGTTCCTCGGCTCGATGGAGTACGTGCTCGAGGAAGGGCCGCGCTACGACTGGTTCGACGACGCTACGATCATGACATTCGCGGTGCTGTGCGCGGCGGGCGGCCTCCTCTTCTTCTGGCGTGCGTTTACCGCTGAGCAGCCAATCGTCGAGTTGCGCGCGTTCCGAAACCGCAACTTCGCGTTCGGCTCGGCCTTCAGCTTCATCATGGGCATCGGCCTCTACGGGCTCACCTACCTCTACCCGGTCTATCTCTCCCAGGTGCGCGGCTACGATGCCCTGATGATCGGCGAGACGATGTTCGTGACCGGCATCGCCATGTTCCTGACCGCGCCGATCGCGGGGCGGCTGTCGCAGATGCTCGATCCGCGCGTCATGATGCTCGTCGGCTTCATGGGATTTGCGCTGGGCACATATGTGGCGTCCGGCATCACGGCTGATTGGGATTTCCATGAACTGCTGCTGCCGCAGATCCTGCGCGGGTGCTCGCTGATGCTGTGCATGGTTCCAATCAACAATCTTTCGCTCGGCACGCTTCCGCCGGAGCAGCTCAAGAATGCCTCTGGCCTCTACAACCTCACCCGCAATCTCGGCGGCGCGGTGGGTCTGGCCGTGATCAACACCATGCTCAACAACCGGATGGATCTTCACCTCGCCCGGCTGCACGAAAGCGTTTCGTGGGGGCGGGCAGCGGCGGAAGAGACGCTGGCCGGGCTCACCCAGCAGTTCTCGGCGCAGATCGCCGACGGCGACCAGGCGGCCCTCAAGCAACTGGCGCTTCTGGTTCGCCGCGAGGCCAGCGTGCTCGCCTTCTCGGACGTATTTCTGGTGCTGACGGCCCTGTTTGCAGGCATGGCGCTGCTGGCTATGTTCATGCGCAAGCCGGCCGCGCACGCCGGTGCGGCGGGCGGGCACTAACTCCGTTTTTTCTAGGGGTGGCCCGCGTCAGGGCGGGAGCGGCAACTCGAGTGCGCTTATGAGCTTGTCGGGGCCGGTTGCGGGGTGAAGGCGGCCCTCGACAACCCGCCGAAATTCGGTTATAGGCCCAGCCAACAAATTCCCCCATCGAGGGTTGCTCCACAAGGAGCCGCACGAGCCGCGCTCGCCGGACTAGCTCCGCGTCGCTGCTCCTCTGCATTGATATACAAACAAAAAGGAATGAAAATGAACATCATTCAAGAGATCGAGCGCGAGCAGATGGATGCCGTGCTCCGGACCCGTTCGGTGCCCGAATTCTCGCCTGGCGATACCGTCAAGGTCATGGTCAAGGTGATCGAAGGCGAAGGCAAGAACCAGTCGGTTCGCCTCCAGGCCTACGAGGGCGTTGTGATCGCCCGTTCCGGCGGTGGCATCAACGAGAGCTTCACCGTCCGCAAGATTTCCTACGGCGAGGGCGTGGAGCGCGTGTTCCCGGTCTACTCGCCCTATATCGCCGAGATCGAGGTTCTGCGCCGCGGCAAGGTCCGCCGCGCGAAGCTCTACTATCTCCGTGGCCGCCGTGGCCGCGCTGCGCGCATCTTCGAGCGCACGGACGTTCGTGCCCGCCGCCTCAACGCCGCCTGGAAGGGCTTCAAGAAGCCGAAGGGTGATGTCGATGATCTGACGCGCATCAAGGGCATCAACGCGGATCTCGCGGCCCGGCTCAAGACGCTCAACTGCTACAAGTTCGAGCAGGTCGCGAACTTCTCGGATGAGGACATCTCGAACGTCGACGAGGCACTGAAGCTCAACGGCCAGATCGAGCGCGACAACTGGGTTGGCGAAGCTCAGAAGATCGTAACGGAAGCTGCCGCTGCCGAGGTTCCGGCCGAGGAAGGCAACTAAGACCGGCTGGGGCTCCGCTCTGTGGCGCTCCAAGGGACAAGATAACGGCGGCGGCCTCCGGGCAGCCGCCGTTTTGCTATTCGCCGCGTGCAAAGGTCTACGGCCGGGAGCGTTGCACGGCGACCGATTTGGACTACATTCACTTTCGAGCACGTCGAGAGTTTTTCGTTCCCTCACGCACAAGGGCCCGCACGCCATCATGTCCAACGTCGAAGTCACACGCGCGGCGCGCGAGTCGACAGCCATCAAGCGCCACGGCGCCGAGGCTTTTGCCGCAATGCGCAAAGCCGGGCAGCTCGCGGCGTCCGCGCTCGATATGATCGCACCCTACGTTCAGCCCGGCGTCACCACCGAGGAGCTGGACGACCGCGTGCTCGAGTTCGCGCTCGATCACGGCGCTGTGCCGGCACCGCTCAACTACCGCGGATTTCCGAAGTCGATCTGCACATCCATCAATCATGTGGTGTGCCACGGCATTCCCGGACCCAAGCCGCTGCGCGAGGGCGATATCGTCAACATCGACGTGACGCTGATCGTCGACGGCTGGCATGGCGATACGAGCCGCATGTATGCGGTGGGGGCCATCAGCCGACGCGCCGAGCGCTTGATCGAGGTGACCTACGAAGCACTGAAGATCGGTATCGCGCAGGTGAAGCCCGGCAACACGACCGGCGATATCGGCGCGGCGATCCAGGAATTCGCCGAGAAGGAACGCTGCAGCATCGTGAGAGATTTCTGCGGGCACGGGCTCGGCCAGGTGTTCCACGACCGGCCGAACATTCTTCATTACGGCGAGGCCGGAGAAGGCGCGGTGATGGAGCCGGGGATGCTGTTCACCATCGAGCCGATGATCAACCTCGGAAAGCCGCACGTTAAGGTCCTGGCGGACGGGTGGACGGCGGTGACGCGCGATCGCGAGCTGTCGGCGCAGTTCGAGCATACGGTGGGCGTGACCGAGACCGGGGTCGAGGTGTTCACGCATTCGCCGGCCGGCCTCGAGTGGCCTTCTGCCCGCAACGGATAGCCGAGCGGGCATATGCAGGGTCCTGGCGCGAGAGATCCGAAAGCAAATGCCGCGGTCGCGCCGCCGGAGGCGGAAGCCGATGCGCCGGGCAGCGGCGTGCAAGGCTCGTTTCTCGAAGCCTCTCAGCCGCTCTACTCAGGGCACAGGCAGCGGCTCCGCGACAGGTTCCGCAAGGCGGGCGGGGATGCGCTGCCAGACTACGAGCTGCTCGAGATGGTGCTGTTTCGCGCCATTCCTCGCCGCGATACCAAGGATCTCGCCAAGCGGCTGCTTGCCAGGTTCGGCTCGTTCGCCCAAGTGGTGAATGCGCCGGACGCGCGCCTCAAGGAGATCTCGGGTGTGGGCGACGCAGTCATAACGGAGCTGCGCTTGATCCGCGCCGCGGCGCTCCGGCTGATGCGGAGCGAGATCGCGAGCGGGCCTCTGCTTTCGTCCTGGACGCAAGTGCTCGACTATCTCAAGGCGGTGCAGGGCTACGAGCATCGCGAGCAGTTTCGCATCCTGTTTCTCGACAAGAAGAACCACCTGATCGCGGACGAGATCCAGGGCCAGGGCACGGTCGATCACACGCCGGTCTATGTGCGCGAAGTGGTGAAGCGGGCGCTCGAGCTTTCCTCCACCGCGATCATCCTCGTGCACAATCACCCTTCGGGCGATCCGACGCCCTCGCGTGCCGACATCGATATGACCCGGATGATCGTCGATGCGGGGCGTCCGCTCGGCGTCCAGGTTCATGATCACGTGATCGTGGGGCGCGGAGGATACGCGAGCTTCCGTTCGCTCCGCTTGATCTAAGATACCTGCGTTTTGATTGAATCATTTCACCATTCCTTTTCACGATGAGAGTCTATCGGCTTTCCCTTCTCTCCCTTTTTCGTGGAGATATGATTTTCCGATAGGGCTCGTGCAAAGCGAATTGCAGGAGATCTCCGGTCGATGACGATGTTCTTCGATCGACGGCTGAGGACACGGCCTGTGCGGCTCGACGGATTTCCGCCGGCGCTGGCGGGCGACATCGCTTACAGGCGTTTCTGCCAGCCGAAGTTTTCGTCGCGGCGCAGGCCGGACCATGCCGTGCTGGTGGAGCGTGCGCGGTTTCATCTCAGGAACGCGCGCTGGGTGCGCGTGCCGACGACCCAGGGCTGCGTCCAGGCTTACGTATTCGAGCCGGATGCGGGCGTGCCGGATCGCGGCGGCGTGCTGATCGCCCACGGCTGGACGAGCGAGGCCTCGTTCATGGCCGTGTTCGCCGAGCAGCTTCGGCGCGCCGGCTTCCGCGTGGTGGCGTTCGATCAGCCCGGGCACGGAAAAAGCGGCCGGGAGCGGGCGAGCCTCATCGACTGCTCGCGCGCGCTGCTCGATGTGGTGCGGACGCTCGGGCCGCTGCGGTTCGCGGTCGCCCATTCGATGGGCGGGCTCGCGGTTCTGCTCGTGGGTGAAGGGGCCCCGCCTCTGCCGGGCGGGCATTCCTTCGAGCGTTATGTGCTCGTCTCCTCGCCGAACCGGTTCTCCACGGTAACCGGTGAGTTCGCCGAGGAGCTGGGGCTCGGGCGGGTGGCGAGGCGCGCCTACGAGCGGCACCTGGAGCGGATCGCGCATCGCTCGATCGCCTCCTTCACCGCCGCCAATCTCCTCTCTGCCGTCAACCGGCCTGCCCTCGTAATCCATGCCCGGGACGATTTGGAGGTCACGTTCGATAATGCCGAGGAAATCGCGGCGGCGTGTCCGCAGGCGGAGCTGCGGGCGTTCGATGGCCTGGGACACAGGAATATTTTGTTCGCGCCGCCCGTGATTCGCGCAGCGTTGTCCTATCTAACGGACGGCTGACAACTCTTCCCTTGCGTTCGGCAGGGCTCGCGCTCGCCCGTCTCCTTGATTATATGAGGGCAGCTATCGCGCCCGGCGGCGCGACTCATTGGGGGGCCGCGGGTCGCGCGGTCCGGAAGGGTCGATCATGAGCACCACCAAGCACTCACGCGTCATCATCCTGGGATCGGGGCCGGCCGGCTACACCGCCGCCATCTATGCCGCCCGCGCGATGCTGAAGCCGGTCATCATCCAGGGCAACCAGCCGGGAGGCCAGCTCACCATCACCACCGACGTGGAGAACTATCCGGGCTTCGCCGACGTGATCCAGGGTCCGTGGCTCATGGAGCAGATGAAGGCCCAGGCCGAGCACGTCGGCACAGAGATCATCATGGACCACATCGTGAAGGTGGACCTCGGCGTGCGCCCGTTCCGTCTCGATGGCGATTCAGGCGATCGCTACACCTGCGATGCGCTGATCATCTGCACGGGTGCGCAAGCGCGCTGGCTCGGTATCCCGAGCGAGCAGACCTTCAAGGGTTATGGCGTCTCCGCGTGCGCAACGTGCGACGGCTTCTTCTACAAGGGCAAAGAAGTCGTCGTGATCGGCGGTGGCAACACCGCGGTCGAGGAGGCGATCTTCCTCACGAACTTCGCGAAGAAGGTGATCGTGGTGCACCGGCGCGACCATTTCCGTGCCGAGAAGATCCTGCAGGACCGCCTGTTCAAGAACGACAAGATCGAGGTGGTGTGGGATAGCGCCGTCGAGGAGATCGTCGGCGTCGAGGAGCCGCGCTCGGTCACCGGCGTGAAGCTCAAGAACGTGAAGACGGGCAAGATCACCGAGCGGAAGGTGGATGGTGTGTTCGTCGCGATCGGCCACGCGCCCGCGACGGAGCTGTTCAAGGGGCAGCTCGAGACGACTCCGTCGGGCTATCTGATTACGGCGCCGGATTCGACCGCGACGGCCATTCCCGGCGTGTTCGCGGCGGGCGATGTGAAGGACGAGGTCTATCGCCAGGCCGTGACGGCCGCGGGCATGGGCTGCATGGCGGCTCTCGAAACCGAGCGCTTCCTAGCCCAGCATGAGACCACGGCCGCCGCTGCGGAGTGATTGGTCGCGATGGGCATCACGGATCCCGGCCCGCGCCGGGATCCGTATAACTCGACTTCAGAGCTTGTAGGCGACGACCTTGCCGTCGACCATCATCGGGACGATGAGGGTGCGCGTGCTCGAGATGAACCCGATGTCCGCGCTTCCCTGGCCGAGCGAGAGAAGCTCCTTGGCGCTGCCTGAACGGGTGATCTGGAACACCTTGCCTGCCACCCAGTCGCTCACGATGTAGCTGTCGGCGTCGAAGGGCTCGAGCCCGTCGAGATGGCCGACCGGCTTGCCGTCTCCGAGGTTGGCGATGGCCTTGTCGCCAAGGCTTACGGTGAGGAGATGGCCGGGTGTCTTGGTGGAGAAGTCCGCTCCCATGCCCTCGCCCCAGGCGGCGACGACGAGCTTGTCACCTTCGATCAGGAGGCCGTTGGGCGATTTGAGACCTTCGCCTTCGACCCACTTCTCGAACTTGCCGTCGGCGAGGCGCCAGATAGCGTTGCCCGGCCAGTCGGACGTGTAGATCTGGCCGTTGCCGTCGGCGGCTACGTCGTTCAGAATTTTGGCGCCGGGGGCTTCGTGCTTGGCGACGATGGTGCCGTTTGCGGTATCGATCTCCACGAGCTTGTCGATGTCTGCGACGTAGAGCTTGCCGCCGAACAGCGCGAGGCCCTTGGGGGCGTCGAGCCCGGTCACCCACTTTTCGGCGATGACCTTGCCATCGAGGGACAGCTTGGAGATGTAGCCGTTGCCGTCCCGATCACCCGGGCCGCCGGCCACGTTGCTCACGTAGATGACATTCGCGGCCGTATCGGGCAAAGCGGATTCGGGGTTCTGAAAGCCGGTCGCCTCCCACAGCTTGGTGGGCTCTTTCGAGCCGCCGCACGCCGCAACGGCGGACGCCAGGGTTAGAGCTGCAACATGGTAAAGCCGCATGGGGAAATGACCTCCGCTAGGGCCGGCGCGCGAAGGCCCGGCAGATGTTGAGGATTTGTTTTATCGGGCGTGAACCGTCGAGCGGTTGCCCGACATATAGGCAATAGCGGCGCCTGTTGCCAACGCCTACGATCCCTGCGGTGGAACGGCGCTGGTATGCATTTTTCGATGGCTCCGGCGCTGCCGATATCAAATAATCGCAATGCTGGGGCAATGGTGCGTATGCGTGCTGGTTGAGCGCTCGCCAGCCCGGTTGTCGGTCGATTGCGCCCCCGGGGATGTCTTTATGGACTGGGACAAACTCAGAATTTTTCATGCCGCCGCCGCGGCCGGCAGCTTCACGCACGCCGGCGACGCGCTGCACATGAGCCAATCGGCAGTAAGCCGACAAGTTTCCGCGCTCGAGCGAGACCTCAAAGTGTCTCTCTTTCACCGCCATGCCCGCGGCCTGGTGCTGACGGAGCAGGGGGAGCTTCTCTATACGACGGTCGCGGAGGTGATGAGCAAGCTGCAGACGGCGGAAACGCTGCTTGCCGACACCACCACCAAGCCGTCCGGACAGCTCAGCATCGCCGCACCCGTGGGGCTCGGCACGGTCTGGGTATCTCAGCGGCTCCGGGAGTTCATGGATCTCTATCCGGAGATCAGCATCGAGCTCATTCTTGATGACGATCAGATCGATATCGCCATGCGCGCGGCCGACGTGGCGATCTGGACGCGCGAGCCCGAGCAGTCCGATCTCATCCGCCGTCCCCTGTTCTCGGCCAGCGTGCGGCCGATGGCGTCCACGAAATATACGCGCCGCTTCGGCGTGCCCGAGACTTTTGCGGATCTCGATAGCGGCAATCATCGCGTTCTCTCCTACAGCGGGCTGCCGCCTCAGCTCCTGCCGGCCATAAGCTGGCTGGAGACTGCGGGCCGGGAGGGAAAAGAGCCGAGGGCGCCGGTGCTGCGCACGAACAGCGTGGTGGCGATCAAGCAGGCCGTGCTCGCAGGCATCGGCATCGGCATGATCCCCGACTACATGACCGAGCAGGACAGCGATCTCGTGCCGGTGCTCACCAAATGCGAAGCCGACAAGCCGAGCCTGCCCGTCCTGTTCGTCTATCCGGAAGAACTGAAAAGCTCGAAGAAGGTTCAAGTACTGAGGGATTTTCTCGTCGCGAAGGCCCGGCACTGGCGGGAATAGGAGTGACGAAAATTTAAGCCTCGGGCGCTGATCCAAAGGCGCGATTGGGATGTAATAATGTTATCCGGACAGTCCGTGCTCCAGGGTTATTTGCCACCACCCGAGAGCGTCGGATACCGGTGTCCTTTGGGTCGGATGCACGGGGTTTTCCGGGTGTCCGGCCCATTTCATTGGCCGGACGGTCAAAAAGTCGCGCAATCGCCGCTTCGACTTATGGACGGAACAAGGCCTGCTGATTTGCAACACGGGCCGCGAGACGCTATCTGATAGGTCTCATTTGATTGTCGTGCTTCTCACCGGAAAGCTGCTCCCGCTTTCTGGAAGCACCTAAGTCTCGGAAAATAGAGCCTTATCCATGGCCAAGACGCTTTACGACAAGATCTTTGAAGACCACGTTGTCGACCGGCAGCCGGACGGTACGTGCCTGCTTTATATCGACCGCCATCTCGTACACGAGGTGACGAGCCCGCAGGCGTTCGAAGGGCTTCGGATGTCGGGGCGCAAGGTGCGCGCGCCCGAGAAGACGCTGGCAGTGGTCGATCACAACGTGCCGACGACCGACCGGCGCAAGGGCATTGCCGACGAGGACAGCAGGATCCAGGTCGAGACGCTCGCGACCAACGCGCGGGATTTCGGCGTCGAGTACTACAACGAGCTCGATAAGCGCCAAGGCATCGTCCACGTGGTCGGGCCGGAGCAGGGCTTTACGCTGCCGGGCACCACGATCGTGTGCGGCGACAGCCACACGTCGACGCACGGCGCATTCGGCGCTCTGGCCCACGGCATCGGCACGAGCGAGGTCGAGCATGTGCTCGCCACGCAGACGCTGGTGCAGAAGAAGGCCAAGAACATGCGCGTGTCCGTGGACGGGAAGCTTCCCGCGCACGTGACGGCGAAGGACATCATCCTCGCGATCATTGGCGAGATCGGCACGGCCGGCGGCACCGGCTCGGTGATCGAGTACGCGGGTGAGGCGATCCGCGATCTCTCGATGGAAGGCCGCATGACGGTCTGCAACATGTCGATCGAGGGCGGCGCGCGCGCCGGCATGATCGCACCGGACGAGAAGACTTATGCGTTCATCAAGGGCCGCCCGAAGGCGCCCAAGGGTGCGGCCTGGGACATGGCCCTCAAGTATTGGGACACGCTGCGCACGGACGAGGGCGCACACTTCGACCGCGAGGTGAAGCTCGACGCCGCCAAGCTGCCGCCGATCGTATCCTGGGGCACGAGCCCGGAGGACGTCGTGTCCATTTCGGGCCTGGTTCCCAATCCTGGCGATGTGGCCGACGAGAACAAACGCGCCTCGATGGTGCGCGCGCTCGAGTACATGGGGCTCCAGCCCGGCACGAAGATGACGGACATCCCGCTCGACGTGATCTGGATCGGTTCGTGCACCAACGGCCGCATGGAGGATCTGCGCGAGGTCGCGAAGATCGTGGAAGGCAAGAAGATCTCGGATCGTCTCGCCTATGCGATGATCGTGCCCGGCTCCGGCCTCGTCAAAGAGCAGGCAGAGGCGGAAGGTCTCGACAAGATCTTCAAGGCGGCCGGTTTCGAGTGGCGTGAGCCCGGCTGCTCCATGTGCCTTGGCATGAACCCGGACCAGTTGAAGCCCGGCCAGCGCTGCGCCTCGACTTCGAACCGCAATTTCGAGGGACGCCAGGGCTATCGCGGCCGCACGCACCTCGTCTCGCCTGCAATGGCTGCGGTCGCGGCGCTTGCCGGCCATTTCGTCGATATCCGGACCTGGCAGGCCTGACGTCCGTATTCTCACCCCCATGGCTGGGCTTGCAGTCGTGGGGGCGAAGCGCCTATCTCTCCCGTTCGCAAAAAGAAGAGCGGGAGGCGAATAATGGCGGGACCTATCGATTGGAAGTCAGCAGCGGCACCGAGCCTGGCTGATTTCGAGGTCATCGCGGCCAGTGCCTGGGAACGGATCCAGCCCGAGTTCCGTGAGGTTTGCGGCGATCTCGTCATCCGCGTCGAGGACTTCGCGCTGGATGAGGTTCTTGACGAGCTCGATATCGAAAGCCCGTTCGATCTCATGGGGCTCTATCAGGGCCTCAGCCTCGACAAGAAAAGCGTGCTCGACGTGCCGCGCGAGCCGGACATGGTGTTTCTGTACCGGCGCGCGATCCTCGACTACTGGACGGAGAATGGCGAGGAGACGCTGGGCGAGATCATCACCCATGTGCTGATCCACGAGATTGGCCATCATTTCGGCTTCTCCGACGACGATATGGAAGAGATCGAGGATCAGGCCACTCACTGAGGGGGCACGAGGACACGGGAAGAAACTCCGCCGTTTAATTGGTCATGCGCGGTAATTCCGCCACACGGCCGGAATGTCGCCTCGTGCGCGCCTTGTCTGGGTGATTGTTAACTTTTGCAGCGGATGTTGGACCTGCTAGGGTGCCGGGGCTTTCGATGCAGCGCTCGGATCATTCTGCCGTCCGATGGACGTACTTCTCATCGGAAAACGAAAGCTAAATCAGATTCTCCGGGGCGCGTGCGGGTGTCACGTAGAGGTGCTCAGTTGACGACGGCTTGCCGTCCAGTGCTCGGCTTGTTCGGGCGTGTGGCCTTGGGCGTTTGCCTCATGGGTCTTGCGTTTTTTGCGCCATCCGTCGCGATGGCCGATGACGTTCCAACACCTGAGGAATATGCGGAGCATGTGGGCGGGGACGCGCACGTGCTGAAGCCGGGCGAGCTCAAGCTCGACGGGCGCCAGCAGGTGTGTGGGCAGCGGCCGACCGTGATCGACAGCCAGCTCGACGACTACGGCGCGGCCTATCCGGGCTTTCTCATCCTCAACCCCAGGCTGCTTTCGAAGGTCTCCACGCCGGTGAAGCTCTGGATCTTCGCGCACGAGTGCGGCCACCAGTTCCGCGGCCCGGACGAGGAGACGGCCGATTGCTTCGCCGTGCAGCGCGGGCGCCGTCAAGGCTGGCTCGACGAGGGCGGGCTCGAGGAGATCTGCCAGTTCATCGCGCCGGCCAAGGGCGACAGCATGCATTTCGCGGGATCCCATCGCTGCGAATACATGCGCAAGTGCTTCGCGGATCCTTCCATCCGCTGACGGGCGATGTTGTCCCCGCACGTACGTGAGGGCCTAGGATCGGGCGTCGATCCCATTTTGGCCCGCGCCCCATGCAGCTCGTGGACTTTCCCAAACGTCTGCTCTCGATTGCGGAGACGCTAAACCGGTGGGCCGGCGCGATCAGCGCGCTCGACCGGAAACGGCGCGCCAAGGTCGCGCGTTACGCCGATGCGGTGGCGGAAACCCTGGCCCGGGCGGGGCGATTTTCCGTAAGATTAACGGCGAAGCCTGACGACAAGTCGGCCCAGCGGGGTCTCATGCGCGAGTTGGGGCGGATTTCCGGGTATCTCGAGACACTGGTTGGCGTGCTGCAACACCATCTTGACGGACGAAAGCTAGCTGGCGTTAAAAGACGGCTTGAACAGCTCGGTCCCCATGGACAGGCTGAGGAACCATCGGCGTCGATGTCTCTAATCCGGGTCGACCGCCTACTTGCCGCCGAAGGATATTTTCGAGCGCTGGCCGACAGCTTGCGCGTCTAACGCTCCCAGGGACGATAAAAAATGCAGAAGTTCACGAAGCTGACGGGTGTCGCGGCTCCCTTTCCTTTGCGGAATGTGGACACTGACATGATCATCCCGAAGCAGTTCCTGAAGACGATCAAGCGCACGGGTCTCGGCAAGGCGCTTTTCTACGAGCTGCGCTACGACCAGTCGGGCAAAGAGAACCCGGATTTCGTGCTCAACAAGCCGGCCTACCGGAAGGCCGAGATCCTGATCACGGGTGAGAATTTCGGCTGCGGTTCGTCGCGCGAGCATGCGCCGTGGGCGCTTCTGGATTTCGGCTTCCGTTGCGTGATCGCGCCGGATTTCGCCGACATTTTCTTCAACAACTGTTTCCAGAACGGCATCCTGGCGATCAAGCTGCCCCAGGAACAGGTGGACAAGCTGCTCGACGATGCGAACCGCGGGGCCAACGCGACGCTTTCGGTGGATCTCGAAGCCCAGGAAATCCGCGGGCCGGACGGCGGCGTGATCCGCTTCGAGATCGATCCGTTCCGCAAGCACTGCCTGCTGAACGGTTTGGACAACATTGGCCTGACGCTCGAAAAGGAAAAAGCGATCAAGGATTTCGAAGGGCGCGATGCGGTTGCGCGGCCGTGGGCCTAGAGACTTGGCGCTCTCTTTTGCGTTAGCATGACCACATGTGCGGGGAATTGCGCCCGCTGCGGATTGCGACTGCGCCCCCGAATATGTTAGGTGCCGAACTCGTCTCGGCATTCTCTAAGGAAGGCCATGAGAGCCAGGTGGATCCTTGCCGCTTTGTCGGCGCTGACACTCATGTCCGGCGGGGTTGCTGTGCTCTCCGCCAGCTCCGCGCGGGCCGGCGGCCCGGCGCTCGTGTTTGATGCGGCCGACGGCAAGGTGCTCTACGCGGAAGACCCCGACGATCACTGGCACCCCGCGTCTCTCACCAAGATCATGACGGCCTACGTGACGTTCGAGGCCCTCAAGAGCGGCAAGCTGAAGCTCGATCAGCGCATTCCTTATAGCGAGGCTGCTCAATTGCAGCCGCCGAGCAAGCTCGGGTTGCACGTGGGGGCGAACCTCACGGTCGATCAGGCGCTCAAGGCGCTCATCATCAAGTCGGCCAACGACGTGGCTGTGATGCTGGCCGAGGCGATCAGCGGATCGCAGGCGGCGTTCGTCTCGCGCATGAACGAAACCGCGCGCGGTCTCGGCATGACGCGCACCATCTTCGTCAACCCCAACGGCTTGCCTGCGCCGGAACAGGTGACGACGGCCCGCGATCTCGCCAAGCTCGCGCGCGCGGTCATCAGGGACTATCCGGAGCATCTCGCCTACTGGTCGATGTTCGATGCACGGATCGGTAAGATCCGTATCGGCACGCACAACGGTCTCCTTCGCTCGTTCGAAGGCGCGGATGGCATGAAGACCGGCTTCATCTGCGATTCCGGGTTCAACGTGGTCGCCAGCGCGACGCGCGACGGCCGGCATCTGATGGCGGTGGTACTCGGCGAGTCGACGAGTGCGTTGCGCACAGTGCGCGCCGCCAACCTTCTGGAGCACGGCTTCCAGAGCTATGAGTGGAAGCAGCTCTTCAATCACTCGGCGAGCCTCGACACGCTTCCGCTCGCGGACAGTGCCAAGGGCGTCATGAGCGTGCGCAATGACGTGCGCTCGTTCGAATGCGGCACCGGGCACCGCAAGACGCCGCGCAAGAACAAGATCGTGAAAAAGAAGCGCTCGGACGGCGCCGAGCAGCAGACGCTGGACAAGGCTCCGTCCGGCACCACCAAAGTCGCGGCTGATCCGGACAATGCGCCCGCGGGCGCGAAGGCCAAGGCCGAGGTATCGCCGGGGGATCGGCCGCGGAAGCCGGTGCACGCCTCCTCCGAGGCCCAGGCGCCCGCTGCCAAGCCTCTGAAGGCCAATTCGGCTTTGCCCTAAGGGCAAAAGGCATTTCCCCGCGACAAGCTGACCACATGCTTCGGGCGTTCGTTAACGGCCGGAAGTGGAATTTCAGGCTGGGACAGGTGGGCGGCGAGGCGGGTTGGCTTTTCGCCGAAAATGGGACGTTAACGCTCGCGCCGGGCGCTGTTTTCGGCTGCGGGGCGGCTCAAACCCGGTATTCGGCCCGGTTTGGCTGGCATGGCCAGTTGGCTTCGATCTTGCTCCTCACTTCGCGACAACGAATTCAGAGGACCGCAATGCGTAGCTCGTCGCCCGAAAAGAAAGAGGATCTGTCCACGCTCCAGGACGCCGAGCTGATGGCCGTTGTGCTGGAAGGCCGGCATGGCTCGTTCGCGGCGGATGTCGCGGAGTTCTTCGCGCTCCTGCACCGGCAGCTCGGCGATCTCACGCGCTCGAAGGCGTGGGGCGGCGTGGCACGGATGGTGAGGCGGCGCGAGCACGACCGGATGCTGGCCGCTTAGATCGGCGTCTAGCCGTAAAGGATCACGCCGAGGCGGCGGGGCCCGTGGGCGCCCTTTACGATGCGTCCTCCGATGTCGCCGGTGCGCGATGGGCCTGACACCAGATTGACGGCGCGCGGGAAGCGCTGGTCCACACGGCTTTCCGCAATGCGTTGGAACGCTTCCTCGAACGAGCTCACGATGCTCTCCCGTGCCAGCGCGACGAGGTGAAACTCCGGTAGGAACGTGAGCGAGGCGGGGCTCGCGGCTCCCGAGAGGAGGACGAGCGTTCCTGTTTCCGCGACCGCGCCCCAGGCGTGCGTGAGAGCGGCATCCCCATCCTCGAGCGGCGCGCTGGCGTCCCATTGTTCAGGGCGTGCGGTGAGGCTCGTTTTCTCCCATGACAGCCCGGCAAGGCGCGCGTCGTCTCCAATCACCAGACGCGGCGGCGTGGGCTGGCTTCGGCCGAGCAGGGTCGCGACCGCTGCCGGTACGTCGCCCAGGGAGGCGACTTCGATCACATCCGTGCCCTGGGTTTCGAGCGCCGCGATCAGGCGGGCGTGGCGTGCCTCTCCGGTCAGGCTCGCAAACGCAGGCCGCGGATGGTGGGGCGGGTTTGCCAGGCGTTGTGCGACGGCGCGAGGACGTTCGTCCTTCCGGCCCGCTGCAGCGGGAAGGGCGCTTCTGATGCGGGCAAGAATGGTCTCGCGGCTCATCGAGGCACACCCCGCTGGTGCTCAGCCCAGAGCTGCTGGAACGTGCGTCCTTGCGGAGCGGGGAAGTCGCGGCGTGCCGTCCAGCCGCCTGCGAGCGGCAGGCGCTTGAACGCACCGCGCGGACGGCCGAGCACCGAGAGCGTGGCTACGGCAAAGCGCGTTGCCAGATGGTACAGCCGCGGCCGCCTCGCGAAGAATGCCCAGGCGCCGAGCAGCCAGCGCTCGTGGCGCCGCTTGCCGGTTTCCAGGCTCTTCTCGCGCCAGCCTCTCAGCAGCCGCGTGATGGGAATCTTCACTGGGCACACCTCCTCGCATTTTCCGCAGAAGGTGGAGGCGCTGGGCAGGTCCTGCGCCGCGTCTATTCCGAGAAACGCGGGTGACAGCACCGCGCCGATCGGCCCTGAATAGACCCAGCCATAGGCGTGGCCGCCGATGGCATTGTAGATGGGGCAATGGTTGAGGCAGGCGCCGCAGCGGATGCAGCGGAGGGCTTCTCCGAGGCCGTTCTTCAGCATTTCGCTGCGGCCGTTGTCGAGGATGACGATGTGGCATTCGGCCGGCCCGTCAGGATCGCCCGGTGCTTTCGGGCCGGTGAGCAGGCTGGTGTAGGCCGTCATGTCCTGGCCGGTGGCCGAGCGGGCGAGCACGCGCAGCAGGGTGGCGGCATCCGCGAGCGTGGGCACCACCTTGTCGATGGCGGCGAGCACGATGTGGGTCTTCGGAAGATGGGCCGAAAGATCGCCGTTGCCTTCGTTGGTGACGATGATGGCGGAGCCGGTTTCGGCGACGAGGAAGTTCGCGCCCGTGATGCCGATGTCTGCTGCCAGGAAGCGTTCCCGCAAGACAGCGCGCGCTTCGGCGACGAGGGATTCCGCGGTCGTGAGGACGCGATCGGGCGCGAGGTGGTTGTGGTGGACGCGAAAATCCGCCTCCACCTGGTCCTGGCTCAGATGGATGGCGGGGGCGATGATGTGGCTCGGCGTCTCGCCGCGGATCTGGAGCAGGTATTCGCCGAGGTCGGTCTCGACCGCCGTGATGCCGAGATCCTCGAGATGCCGGTTGAGGGCGATCTCCTCCGACACCATGGACTTGCCCTTGGTGACGAGGCGTGCCCCGCGTTCCTGGCAGAGGCGGGCAATGATGGCGCGGGCCTCCTCCGCGGTTTCTGCCCAGTGCACGCGGCTGCCAGCCGCTTCGGCTTTCTGGGCGAAGGCTTCGAGGTAGAGATCGAGGTGTGCGAGCGTGTGGTCGCGGATGTCGCGGGCGGTGTTGCGGAGGGCCTCGAACTCGGGCACGCGCCCCTTGGCGGCCGTGCGCTGGGCGACGAGCCCGCCGGGCAGACCGGCGAGCGCCTTGGCGAGCTTGGCGTCGGCGAGGGCGGCTCGCGCATTCGATTTGAATGTCTCGGTCGATGGCGTCACCGGGCGTCCTCTTCTCCCCAGGCTATGGGGGGATCGTGAAGCTCGCCGGCCAGAACCTCCGCCACATGGCGGCAGGGCAGGTGGATGCCGGTGCGGCGCAACCGGCCCGCGAGGTTCATCAGGCATCCCAAGTCGCCGCCGGTGACGAGATCGGGCGCCGGGGCTCGCAGATCCTCGATCTTGCGGTCCGCGACGGCGCCAGAGATCTCCGGGTATTTGACCGAGAACAGGCCGCCGAAGCCGCAGCAGGGGCTCACCTCGCGCGCCTCCACGAGCTCCAAGCCTTCGACGGCAGCGAGGAGCTGGCGCGGCTCGCTACGGATGCCGAGCTCGCGCAGGCCCGAGCAGGCGTCGTGATGGGTGACGCGGCCCGAGAATTTCGCGCCGGTCTCGGTTTTGTGGCGCACGTTCACGAGGAAGGATGTCAGCTCGTGGACGCGCGCGGCGAAGGCTTCGACCTCGCTTTCGACCCCTCCGCGTCCCTTGAAGAGCGCGGGATAGTGGATGCGTAGCATCGCGGCGCAAGAACCAGACGGCGCGACGACGAAGTCGCATCCCTCGAAGGCGCGGACGGTTTGCAGCGCCAAGTCGCGGGCGGTTTCGGGATCGCCCGCATTGTAGGCGGGCTGACCGCAGCAGGTTTGACCGGCAGGGACGACCACGACGCATCCAGCCTCCTCGATGAGACGGGCGGCTGCGAACCCGACAGAGGGGCGCATCAGATCGACAAGGCAGGTGACGAACAGCCCGACACGTGGCTTCAAGGCGCGCTCACGAATTGCTGGAGGTGGAGCTGCCGTTCAGACTACAGCGGCGGCGCTATCTCCGCCACAGGCTGTGAAATTTTCCGATCGCGTCACGAAACGGCTTGGGATTGGCCGCCCGTCGCGTGCGCCGGAATGTTGCCGCTTTCCCCTGCGCATGCGAGACTCCCGCGCGAATTGATCGCGCATCGCGAAACGGGGCGCGGTTTCCGCGCGTTCTCCGTTTGGCGCAAATCCGTTTGCCACAGTCCGGTTTCGATCCGAGAGGAACAGAAAGATGTCGTCGATCGAGCTGCCGCTTCCCGATCTGTCCATCGTCGGGCGACGGGATGCGATCGTGCGCGATCTGGTGGCCCTCTGTGGCGCTGACGCCGTGATTTCTGACGAGGACGGACGGCGCGCGTTCGAGACGGACGCGTTGACCGCCTATCGGCGCATGCCGCTGGCGGTGGTGCTGCCGACCTCGACGGAAGCCGTCTCGGCCGTGCTGAAATACGCCAAGGCCAACCGCATCCGCGTGGTTCCCCGGGGCGCCGGCACGTCTCTCTGCGGCGGCGCGCTGCCGCTCGAGGATGCCATCGTGCTCGGCGTCTCGAAGATGAACCGCGTGATCGAGATCGACTTTCAGAACCGCTTCGCCCGGGTCGAGGCGGGCATCACCAACCTTGCCATCTCGGGAGCTGTGTCGGCCGAGGGCTTCTTCTATGCGCCGGACCCCTCCAGCCAGCTTGCCTGTACGCTCGCCGGAAACCTGGCGATGAACTCGGGCGGTGCCCATTGCCTCAAGTACGGGGTTACGACCAACAACGTGCTTGGCGTGAAGATGGTGACGATGGACGGCGAGATCGTGGAGATCGGCGGCTCGCACCTCGATGCGGAGGGGTACGATCTGCTTGCGCTGATCATCGGCTCCGAAGGTCAGTTCGGGATCATCACCGAGGCCACCGTGCGCATCCTGCGTGCCGCGGAAGGGGCGAGGCCGATGATGATCGGATTCGAATCGAGCGCGAAGGCGGGGATCTGCGTGGCGCGCATCATCGCGTCCGGCATCATTCCCGTGGCGATCGAGTTCATGGACAAGCCGGCGATCGAGGTCTGCGAGGCGTTCGCCAAGGCGGGCTATCCGACAAACGTGGATGCGCTGCTCATCATCGAGGTGGAAGGCTCGGAACAGGAGATCGCCGACCGGCTCGCCTATATCGCCAGCATCGCCCACGAGCTGAAGCCGGTGGCGCTGGCCGTCAGCGGATCGGCCGAGCAAAGCGCCAAGATCTGGAAGGGCCGGAAAGCCGCGTTCGGTGCGATCGGGCGGATCTCGGACTACTACTGCATGGACGGCACCATTCCGCTCGCGCATCTGCCGCACGTGCTTGAGCAGATCTCGGAGATCTGCCGCCGCTATGGCCTCAGGGTGGCCAACATCTTCCACGCCGGCGACGGAAACCTGCATCCGCTGATCATGTACGAAGCCAACACGCCGGGAGAGATGGAGAAGGCAGAGCAGGCAGGCGCCGAAATTCTCAAGCTGTGCGTCGCGGTCGGCGGATGCCTCACGGGCGAGCACGGCGTCGGCATCGAGAAGCGCGATCTCATGCGGGTGCAATTCAACGACGAGGACATGGCGGTTCAGCTTCGCATCAAGTCGGTGTTCGATCCGGACTGGCTGCTCAATTGCGGGAAGGTGTTTCCGCTGGATGCGGTGGAGACGGCCAAGGCTGCCGCCACAGCGCAGGGCGTGCCCGCCGGACACGTCGACGGCAATCCCGCGGCGGCGGCTTGAGGGCAGGCATCATGGACGACATCATGAGGCCAGCGACCGAGTGGGAGCTCAAGAGCATGATGACCGCGCTCTCCGAGCGCGGCATTCCCGTCGAGATTCTGGGAGCCGGGACGAAGCGCGGTGTGGGGCGTCCGGTGGCGGCGCCCGTTGCGATGACGACAGGGGCCATGCGCGGCATCTCGCTCTACGAGCCGTCGGAACTGGTGATGGCTGCGCGGGCGGGAACGCCGCTGTCGCAGATCGAGGTGGAGCTCGCTTCGCGCGGGCAGATGCTGCCGTTCGAGCCGATCGATCTCGGGCCCGCGCTCGGGACCGATGCAGGGCTGCAGACGATCGGCGCGATATTCGTGGCCAATATCTCGGGCTCGCGCCGTATCGCGGCGGGGGCGGCGCGGGACTATCTGCTTGGCGTGAGGGGCGTGAACGGGCGGGCGGAGATCTTCAAATCCGGCGGGCGCGTCATGAAGAACGTGACGGGCTATGACGTGGCGCGCGGCCTTGCCGGGAGCTGGGGCACGCTGGCCGTTCTCTCCGAAGTTACCTTCAAGGTGCTGCCGCTGCCGGACGACGTGCTCACGCTCGTCTATCCCGATCTTACGGAGGATCTCGCCGTCGAGCTGATGAGCCTTGCGCTCGCGCAGCCCTACGAGGTGTCGGGCACCGTGCATCTTTCGCAGGCGCTCGCGGGGCGGCTCGCGCACAAGGGGCTTTCCAAGGAGCCGCGGTCGCTCACCGCAATCCGGCTCGAGAACTTCACCCGGTCGATCAGCTATCGCAAGCTGAAGCTTCGCGAGGTGCTTTCGGCCTATGGCGCGCCGCTCGAACTCGAGCTCGAAAGCTCGCTCGAGTTCTGGGCTGAGGTGAGGCGGCTGTCGTTCATGCCGCCCAACGGCACACACCTGTGGCGGATTTCGACCACGCCAAGCGCGGCGGCTCCTTTGGTGGCGGCGATCCGCAGGCATATGAAGGTCGAAGCGTTCTACGACTGGTCCGGCGGCCTCGTGTGGCTCGAAACGCCCGCGACGGCAGATGCGGGCAGCGCCGATATCCGCCGCGCTGTTGCCACGCACGGCGGGCATGCGACGCTGATCCGCGCGGATGAAGCCGTGCGCCGCACCGTCGAGGTGTTCCAGCCGCTCGGACCCGCGGTGGATCGCATCACACGGGGCATCAAGCAGGCGTTCGATCCGTTGCGCCTGCTCAATCCCGGCCGCATGTACGCAACGATGTGAGCAGGACGCGACCCGTCACGGCGAGATCTCTTCGGAGCGAATGACCAACGATGCAGACCAACTTCACGTCCGAGCAGCTCGCTGATCCGCGTGTGGCCGAGGCCGACCGGATCCTGAAGCGGTGCGTGCATTGCGGGCTCTGCACGGCGGTCTGCTCGACCTACGTGGTGCTCGGGGACGAGCGCGATTCTCCGCGCGGGCGTATCTACCTGATCAAGGACATGATGGAGCGCGGGACGGAGCGCGCGCCGACGCATCAGATCCGCCACCATATCGATCGTTGTCTTTCGTGCCTCTCGTGCATGTCCACCTGCCCGAGCGGCGTCGACTACATGCATCTCGTGGATCTGGCGCGCGCCGAGATCGAGGAGAAGACCCCGCGCAGCTTCAAGGAACGGTCGCTGCGCAATCTGCTCGCGTTCCTCATTCCCTATCCGAGGCGTTTCCGGCTGGCGCTCAAGGCCGCGCCGCTCGCGCGTCCGTTCATTCCGCTGTTGGAACGGGTCGGCCTCAAGGAAGTGGCCGCGATGCTCGCGCTGGCACCCACTGCCGCCATCACGCGGGAGGCGCGCTTCGGCGGACCGGGAACGGCCGTGACCCATAGCGAACGGCGTGCCCGCGTGATCCTTATGACGGGGTGTGTGCAGCCGGTGCTTCGCCCGGACATCAACGATGCCACCATCCGGCTGCTTGCGCGGCGTGGCGTCGACGTGGTGGTGGCGAACGGATCGGGCTGCTGTGGCGCCATCGTGCAGCACATGGGCCGCGAAGCCGAGGCGATGAAGCTCGCCCGGCGCAACATCGACGCGTGGTCGAAGGAGATCAACCGCGGCGAGATCGATGCCATCATCGTCAATGCCTCAGGCTGCGGCACGACCGTCAAAGACTACGGGCACATGATGCGCGGCGATCCGGCCTATGCGGAGCGGGCGGAGAAGATCTCGAGCCTTGCGAAGGACGTGTCGGAATTCCTCTACGAGTACCAGCTCGGCGCGCCGGAGCGCTGGTCGTCGCTCAGGGTGGCCTATCATTCGGCCTGCTCGCTGCAACACGGGCAGCGCATCCATGACGAGCCGCGCGCTCTCCTGAAACAGGCCGGTTTTGCTGTGGTGGATGTGCCGGAAGGTCACATTTGCTGCGGGTCGGCCGGAACCTACAACATCCTCCAGCCTGAGATCGCGGGCCAGCTCAAGAAGCGCAAGCAGGACCACATTCGCTCCACGCGGGCCGATGTGGTGGCGGCCGGGAACATCGGCTGCATGACCCAGCTCACCACGGGCCTCGATATTCCGCTCGTGCATACGGTCGAGCTGCTGGATTGGGCCTATGGCGGCCCGGTTCCGGCGGGTCTCGCGCACCTTGCGCCCTTCGTGACGGACGTTCCGCGCCCCAGGCGGCAAGTCGAAGATTTTATTGAAACTTAATCGTCATGTGCGCGACATTGTGCGCACGTATCTGACCATCGCCATGACCGACATCGAGCTTGACGATCCACGGGCCCGCTCCGACCGGAGAGAGGTTAGCGGTCCGTTCGACATCATCGGAGACGTGCACGGTTGCGCGGGTGAGCTCGAGACGCTGCTCACGCGTCTCGGCTACGATGTGCGCTGGAGCGGAACGCCCGGCACGGCTTCCGTGGAGGTTGTTCCGCCTGCTGGGCGCCGGGCCATTTTCGTCGGCGATCTCGTGGACCGCGGGCCGCGCTCGCCCGACGTGCTGCGTATCGTCATGAGCATGGTGGAAAGCGGGGCGGCTTTTGCGGTGCCCGGCAATCACGACGTCAAGTTCCTGCGCTGGCTCGACGGCAAGGACGTGAAGCCGACGCATGGGCTCGACCGCACGATCGCGCAATTCGAAGGCGAGACGAAAGCTTTCCGCAATCGCGTGCGGGAGTTCTTCACTACGCTCCCGATCTACGTGTGGCTCGAAGGCGGGCGGCTTGCCGTGGCGCATGCCGGCATCAAGGAGGAGATGCTGGGGCGCGTGTCCGGCGAGGTTCGCCGCTTCTGTCTCTACGGGGAAACGTCGGGGGAGACCGATGAGTTCGGGCTTCCGATCCGCTATCACTGGGCGGCCGAATACCGGGGCCGCACAGCCATCGTCTACGGTCACACGCCCGTGCCTGCGGCGGGCTGGGTCCACAACACCATCTGCATCGATACCGGATGCTGTTTCGGTGGAAACCTCTCGGCCTTGCGCTGGCCCGAGCGGGAGATCGTCGCCATCGCGGCGGAGCGCGTCTACACGGTGCCGGTGCGGCCGTTCGGCCATCCGCCGCTACGCCCTGGCGCAATGGTCTAAGTCTTATCGCCCAGCTTTAGACGGCGGCGGCGCGCTGCCGGCAGCGGGTGCGGCGTCGGTCGCGGCCACGTCCTTCTCGGGAGGCGCCGCAGGGCCGGCATTCTTACTCGTATCAACCAATTGAGCGGGCTCGGTCGGCGGCACGTTTCCGCCTGCCGTCAGCACCGTGCGGCAATCGGCCGGAAGATCGGCGAGCGTCATCTCGGGCTTGGGCGGCGCAGGCTTGGAAGGCTTCGGCGGCGGCTTCGACGCATCGACCGGCGGCTTGGGCTTCGGCGCGACTTTCTTCAGCCAATCCTTCAGTTCCCCATCGCAACCGTCATCGCCGGGAACGGGGGGCTGATGCTGGCAATTGGCGGATCCTTTCGGGCAGCCGATGCGCATGTGGAAATGGTAGAAGTGCCCGAAGTAGGGGCGCACCTTGCTCAGCCACGCCCGATCATCCTTGGGGGCGGCTTCGCAGAGCGCTTTCTTGATCGCGGGGTGGACGAGAATGCGCTCCACGGCAGAATAGGACGCGGCGCGCTTGATCAGCTTCACCTGACCTTCGCCCCAAACCTTCGGATCGACCGAGCTGTAATTCGAGATCATGGAAACGGCCGACATGTCCTCACGCTCGCGGCGCGTGAGCTTGCGGTCCGGCATGGGCGTCAGCCAGATGTCGGCGTCGAGCCCCACCTGATGGCTTGCGTGGCCCGAGATCATCGGGCCGCCGCGCGGTTGCGAAATGTCGCCGACGAGAAGACCCGGCCATTCCTTGTTGGCGGTGCTCTCACGTGCTAGGCGTTCGATGATCTTGATGAGATCGGGATGTCCCCACATGCGGTTGCGGGACAAGCGCATCACCTGCCAGCCGGGGCCGTCGACGGCGAGCGGCTTGGCGCCTGCCAGGCAGCCTTTGGCGTACCAGCCAACGGCGCGGGCCGCGAGGGGAGCTGCCGACTTCACGGAGCCGAAAAGCTGCTTGGCGGAGAGAGCCGGCTTCTTCGGCTTTTCCTTGTCGGCAGCGGCGTCCTTTGTATCCTTCGGGTCCGCCTTCGCGGCCGCGGCCTTTTCGGCGGGTGCGGCGGCAGCCGGCGCTTTTGCGGGGGGTGATGCCGGGGCGGCAGCTTTTGCGGGCGCTTGAGGAGCGGGCCGCTCTGCAGGCTTGGGGGCGGGCGGAACTACGGCGTCCTTGGCGGCCTCGGCCGCTGCGGCGGCTTCAGCGGTGGCCGCGGCGGGGCCGTGCCACGTGCGCGCGGTTTCCTCGCTCGCGGTCTGGCTCGCACCTCGGCTGTCCTCGGCCGCGACGGGTCCGGACAGCACGAGCAACGGCGTGAACAGCCAAATTGCGACGCGTCGGGCGAATGCCATGAAACCCCGCAGCAAATCAGATGGGGTCATCCTAGCCGATGGCGGGGCCAAATTGCGACGACCTCGTCGAATCGCGTGGAAATTGTTCTGACGGGCGATCAGTTTTTGTCGTCGCGACCGTGACCGGACCGAGAGCCTATGTGATGATCCGGAGGCGTTGTCGCGAAATGTCTCGCGCGGCTCGTCTGCGATCCATCAGCCCCGCAAATCCGAGTGTGCCGTGACCGATCTGCTCATCACAGGACCTCGTAACGCCGAGACAGTGCTGGTGCTGGCGCCGGGTGCGGGCGCGCCGATGACGAGCCCCTGGATGGGGCGCGTTGCCGAGCTTCTGGGCGAGGCGGGTCTTCGCGTGGCGCGGTTCAATTTTTCTTACATGGCGGCGCGCGTTGCCATGGGATCGCGCAAGCCGCCTCCGAAGGCAGAGGCGCTGATCGCCGAGTATGACGCGGCGCTCGCGCGGATTTCCGCTGAAGCGGGGGCTGGAAAACGAATCCTGATCGGCGGGAAGTCTCTGGGCGGGCGTGTTGCCAGTCTCGGGGCACAGGCCTTTTTCGACGCCAAGCGAATCTCGGGGCTCGTGTGCCTCGGCTATCCGTTTCATCCGCCGAAACAGCCTCATGCGCTGCGAACCGCCCACCTCCTCGGCCTCACTTGCCCGACGCTGATCGTGCAGGGCGAGCGCGATCCGTTCGGCGGCGTGGAGGAGGTTGCGGCCTACGGCTTGCCGCCTTCGATCGCGGTTGCTTGGGCGCGGGACGGCGACCACGATCTGGCGCCGCGGCGCAGCTCCGGCGTGACGCTGGAGGATAACCTCGCCATGGCAGCGGGCGAGATTGCGCGTTTCGCCGAGCGCTGCGCTCAGACTGTCTGATGGCGCGCGCGGGCGCCACGCAGGAGCGCGGCGCAGGTCGGCTTTTCCAGCTCAAGCGTGTCCGCGAGCAGGGTCAGGAAGCGCTCCTCGTCATTGTGAACAGAGAGATCCGACACGGCGACCTCTGCGCACAGCACGTAGGCGGTCTCGTAGAGGCGCGGTGACAGGCTCCGCTTGACGATGGCGAGGACGTTGTCAACGCCGCCTGGCTTCTTCAGAAGCTTGCCGCATTCCTGCGCGGCATCCGCCAGCCAGTTGTCCGTATAGGACTGGAAGGGCGGCAGCTCGCGCACGATGGACCCGATGCGGGCCAGTTCCTCCGTTGTGATGGTGCGGTCGGCGGCCGACACCGTCACCATTGCGTAGATCAGCGCCTCGGGGGCGGAGATGCGGTCTGGCGTGTGCGTGCGGGTTTCGGGTTCATCCGGTGAGGACATGGAACGGTCAGGGCTCAAGGGGTTGAAGGAAGCGATGTGAGGGCATCGAGCAGCGCGGCATTGAATGCCTCCGGCTCCTCAATGTGGGGGGCGTGTCCGAGCTTCGGAAAGGCGATCAGGCGCGCGCCCTTGATACGGCTTTCGGCTTCACGTGCAAGCTCGGGGTAATTGCCGAGTGTCTTGGCGACCTCTGGGGATGCGCGGTTTTTGCCAATGGCGGTGGTGTCTTTCTCGCCGATCAGGAGGAGCGTGGGCACGGCGAGCCTCGGAAACTCGTGTACGACCGGTTGCGAGAAGATCATGTCGGAGGCGCGGGCCTGCGAGAGCACGACGCTGTCGCTGCCGGGCACTTGGTACATTGATGCGAGCATTTCCACCCAGCGATCGAACTCCGGTCTCCAGCGGCCATCGTAGTAGGTTTTCTGCTGATAGGCCTTGATACTCTCGGCCGTGGTCTTGCGTTCGCCTTCGATCAGCTCGTCGATGGTGCTCGGGGGGACGCCCTTGGCGCTCCAGTCCTCGAGCCCGATGGGGTTGACGAGAACGAGAGCTGCGGTCGCGGCCGGGAAGCTCAGCGCGTAGCGGGCCGCCAGCATGCCGCCCATCGAGTGACCGACGAGGATGGGGCGGGTGACGCCGATGCTGTCCAGAAGCGCGTGCGTGTTGGCTCCGAGCTGGTGCAAGCTCATCTGATAGGCGGCGGGCTTGGTGGACCGGCAGAATCCGATCTGGTCGGGCACGACCACCCGATAGCCGGCCGTGGCCAGCGGCGCGATCACGCCCTCCCATGTGGCACCGCAGAAGTTCTTGCCGTGAAAGAGCACCGCCGTTTTCCCGTTGGGGGTGCCTGCGGGGGCGATGTCCATATAGACCATGGTGAGCGGCTGGCCCTGGGAGGTGAAGACGAACTCCCGGACCGGGTGCGGATAGGGGAAGTCCTTCAGCATGGCATCCGCGCGGGCCTCGCCGGCGAACATGGCTAATCCCATCGCCAACACGAAGGCGCCTCGCCAATCCATCGTGTCCCTCTCTGCCTGTTTTCTGCGTCTCGGCGGGATATGGCGTCTATCTTGCGGTGCACAAGGTTGCGGCCTGGTGCCGCGTTCCCGCATTAAGCATGGTGCGAGCGGGGCGCGCGCAGGGGCGGCCCAACTTCTTTTCTTTCCCTTTGGCGACACTATGTTATTGGGAGGCCAAACGTCAGGCTTCCCTTTATTTTCCGGACCTCGTGGGGCGGATCGCAGGGTGCTTTCCGTGTCCCGCGAAACTGATCCGGGACGGCACCGGTTTCGTAACACACGAGCAGTTCCGTTATTTCTCTACAAGGCAATCGCCCACACCCATGAAAAGTAAGATCATCAAAGCTCCCGCCGCCGAGGCGCCTGCTCCCACGCGTGCCGAAGCCGAGGAGGCCGTGCGCACGTTGCTTCGCTGGGCTGGCGATAATCCGGAGCGGGATGGACTGCTGGAGACGCCCTCGCGTGTCGTGAAGGCTTACCAGGAGTATTTCCGCGGCTATCACGACGATCCGGAGGCCATCCTCCAGAAGACGTTCGAGGAGATCGAGGGCTACGACGAGATGATCGTGCTGCGCTCGATCCGTTTCGAGAGCCATTGCGAGCATCACATGGCGCCGATCGTCGGGCGTGCCTGGGTGGGTTACATCCCGAACGGGCGCGTGGTCGGCATATCGAAGCTCGCGCGTGTCGTCGAGACCTATGCGAAGCGTCTCCAGATCCAGGAGAAGATGACGTCTCAGATCGCCAACACGATCGACAAGGTGCTCAACCCGCAAGGCGTGGCCGTGGTCATCAAGGCCGAGCACCACTGCATGACGACGCGTGGCGTGCACAAGCCGGGCACGGACTTGGTGACGAGCCGCATGCTCGGCATTTTCCGGGACAACGCGATTACCCGGCAAGAATTCCTTTCCATGATCGACTGAGTAAGTCCTGGGTTTCTTTGGAGTTGTCTGCGTGAGCGCCGACAAGACTGTACTTATTACCGGCGCATCCAGCGGAATCGGTAGAGCAACGGCAGAGCTTTTCGCACAGCGCGGCTGGACCGTGGCTGCAACCATGCGCAAGCCCGAGACCAGCGATCTCGCCAGCAAGTCGGATCGCATCCGCCTGTTCAAGCTCGATGTGACGGATCAGGCGTCCGTGGATGCGGCCGTCGCCGACGTGATCGCCCAGTGCGGCGGCATCGACGTGGTCGTCAACAACGCGGGCTATGGCCTGATGGGGCCGTTCGAGGCGCAGACGGACGAGCAGATCCGACGCCAGTTCGAGACCAATCTGTTCGGTGTGTTGAACGTGACGCGCGCTGTGCTGCCTCACATGCGCGAGCGCCGTCAGGGGCGGATCGTCAACGTCGGATCGGCGGCAGGCCGCATGACGCTGCCGCTCTATTCGATGTACAGCGCCACCAAGTGGGCGCTCGAAGGTTTCTCCGAGGGGCTCTGGTTCGAGCTCCGCCAGCACAACATCAAGGTCAAGATCATCGAGCCCGGCATGATCAAGACCGATTTCTTCGAGCGCTCCCGCGAGGTGGCGACGAAGCCGGGGCTCACGGCCTACGACGACTTCGTGGCGCAGGTCGCGCCCAACCTGAAGGCGTGGGAAGAGGCGGGCGCAGAGTCCGATGTGGTCGCGCGCAGCATCTGGCGCGCCTCCACCAGCATCTGGCCGCGCCTTCGCTATCAGCCCAACGCAACGTTTACCGTGTGGGGCCGCGGGTGGGTGCCAGGTCACCTCTATGTGCGCCTCATCCGGCGCCTCTTCAATGCGTGGTAACGAGGCGCGCAAAACACGCGCGTTTGTTGAAGCATTTTCTACAATGCTCCGCGTACCCGTTCAGTAATCGTCCTTTCGGTTGATCTCACTCAATGTCTGCTATGATGGTCGCTGCGATCCTGTGATCCGACGAGCGAAAGTCAGTAGGAAAGAGGTGGATCATGACGAAGATTCTCTGCGCAGTTGACGACACGGAGCATAGCAAGCCGGCAATCGATCTCGCCGCGAAGCTCGCCCTTGCTCTCAAAGGGGATCTCACCGTTGCGACGGTGAACCAGTTGATCGGCGGATACGGCCGGGGTGGAGCGGCAACGCTCTTCTGGACCGAAAACGAGCTGCAGAACGTCCTTCAGAAGGCAGCCGCAGAGGCGAAGTCCGCAGGCATCGCGAACGTGAAAGCGGTGAGCATCGAGAGCCGCGATCTTGCGCTGGCGATCACCGACTATGCCCGCGAGGGCAACTTCGATCACATCGTAGTGGGTACCGGCGGCAAGAGCGCCGTCTCTCGCATGATGCTCGGATCGGTGTCGCGTGACGTGGTGCATCTGGCGCATTGCCCGGTGACGGTCGCGCGTTAATCCGCGTTCCATTAACGGGATCGTTGTTTCGTTTTCAATCAGTCGTGGCAGACGGGCCGTAGTCGACCGCCATCAGGTAAAGGCCTGATGCGGGGGCGACCGGCCCGCAAGCCGTTCTGTCGCGCGCTTCGAGTGCCTGGCGAAGATCGTCACGGGTCCATTTTCCGTCACCCACGAGCTTCAAGCTGCCGACCATCGAGCGCACCTGATTGTGCAGAAACGAGCGCGCGGAGGCGGTGATGCGAATTTCCTCTCCGTCCAAACTCACATCGAACCGGTCGAGTGTGCGCAGCGGCGACTTGGCCTGGCATTGAGCGGCGCGGAAGGTCGTGAAGTCGTGGCGGCCCACAAGCGCGGAGGCGGCATCCCTCATGGCTTCGCCGTCGAGCTTGCGCGGAACCCACCATACCCGGTTGCGATCGAGGGCAGGCGGCGAGCGCCGTGCCAGGATGCGGTAGAGATAGTGCCGCGCGGTGGCGCTGAAGCGCGCGTCGAAGTTGCCCGGTACCTCCGCGCAATCGATCACGACGATCGGCTGCGGCTTGAGATAAAAGTTGATGCCATCGCGCAGGCGCGAAGCGGGCCATTCCTTCTCAATATCGAAATGAGCGACCTGCCCGCGGGCGTGTACGCCTGCGTCCGTGCGGCCCGCGCCACGGATGCCGGCGGGCGATCCCGTGAGCTTCAGGATTGCGGTTTCGAGCGCGCCCTGCACGGAGGTGCCGGCAGATTGGATCTGCCAGCCGACAAACGGCGTGCCGTCGTATTCGATAGCCAGGCGATAGCGGGGCATTGCGGAGACTTGCTTGTTGGCGAAGGCCCCTGCCTACTCTTTCAGGCGCAGCACCTCAAGGGCGCGCAGAAAAGGGGCTCGCCCGGGCTCAGCGTGCCGCCACGGCCTCAGCGCGGGGCGGCGCCGCGGACGGGAACGCCGGTGACGGGATCGTAGTAGTTGAGGCTCAGCGGCGTGCGGCCGCCGGGGTTCACGATCACATGGCGCTCGGAGGGCAGCGGGCGGAAGACGCGGACGCCTTCCTCAATGGTTACGGTGGCGCCGTATGCGTTCGACGGCTCGATACGGGTGGTGTGGGCGTCCTGCGCCTGGACGGTTGCGGCGGTGAGGAGAAGGGCGGCAGCGCCGGCTGATAGGCTACGGATCATCGTCGGCTCCAAAAGCTCGTTTTGCCGCGAGTTTAGGAGACAACGGCGCTCTGTGCTGGACGTTCGCGCGCGATGCTTAATGCGGCGCGCGCCGTCAATCCGCGCGGCCGATGCGGGTGCCGCGAGGAATGGTGAAGCCGCGCAGGAATTCGTCCGCGGTCATGGCCCGCTTACCGGCGCGCTGGATCTCCACCAGGCGGACAGCGCCATCCCCGCAGGCGATCGCGAGCTTGTCGTCGAGCACCGCGCCGGGGTGGCCCTGGCCTTCCACGAGGGTGGTGCGCAGCACCTTGATGCGCTCGGGCTTGCCGCCTTGGAGCGTCGCCTCGAACCAGGCTCCGGGAAACGGCGAGAGGCCCCGGACGTGGTTATGGACCTCGGCGGCCGGCTTCGAGAAGTCGATCTGGCTTTCCTTCTTGTCGATCTTGGCGGCGTAGGTCACGCCTTCCGCGGGCTGCGCGAGCGTGGCGAAGGTTCCGGCTTCGAGGTCCGCCAGCGCCTTCACGATCAGGGCGGCGCCGCGCTCGGAGAGCAGGTCGTGCAACTCGCCGGCCGTGAGGTCGGGCGTGATCGGCACCACGTCCGTCAGGCCGACGGGGCCCGTATCCAGCCCCTCGTCCATGCGCATGACCATTACGGCGGTGTGCGCGTCGCCTGCCATGATGGCGCGTTGGATGGGAGCGGCGCCGCGCCATCGCGGGAGCTCCGATGCGTGCACGTTGAAGCAGCCCAGGCGGGGGGCTGCGAGCACGGCGGCCGGAAGCAGCAAGCCATAGGCGATGACTACGGCCGCATCGGCACCTAGGCTCGCGAAGGCCGCTTGCTCTTCAGGCGATTTCAGGGATTGCGGCGTCCGGACGGGGATGCCGAGAGCCGCCGCCTTGGCATGAACGGGAGTGGGGCGTTCGGCCATGCCCCGCCCGGCCGGGCGGGGCGGCTGGGAATAGACCGCGACGACGTCGTGGCCCGCGGCCACGATCGCCTCCAGGGCCGGGACCGAAAAGTCCGGCGTTCCCATGAACACGAGCTTCAAAGGCATGAGGGCTCCGGCTGTCCCGACGGGGTGGCGGCTCAGGCCGGGGCTTCGCCGCGGGCCGCCTTCTTGAATTTGCGGACGACCATATCGCGCTTCAGCCGCGACAGAAAATCGATGATGAGCTTGCCGTTCAGATGATCCACCTCGTGTTGGATGGCGGTGGCGAGCAGGCCCTCCGCCTCGAGTTCACGCGGCTTTCCCTCACGGTCGATGTAGCCGAGGGTCAGGGTGGCCGGACGCTCGATATCGATGCGAAAATCGGGAATCGACAGGCAGCCTTCCTCGTGCACGCGGGTGGCCGTGCCGAGCTTCAGGATCTCGGGGTTGAAGAGGGTCAGCGGCCGCGGCTCGTTCTCGTCCTCGGAAACATCGAGCACGATCAGACGTTTCATGACCCCGACCTGGACGGCTGCCAGCCCGATGCCGGGGGCGTCGTACATCGTCTCCAGCATATCGTCGGCGAGCTTCAGCAGCTCGGCATCGACCCTCTCGATTGGGTCCGAGATCTTGCGCAGCTTGGGATCGGGCAGGGTGATGATGGGCAGCGTGGACATGGTCTTGAAATAGGGAAGTCCGGGGCGGCGGTCAATCTGCTGACCTGGTACAGTCCGGTGCGACCTCTTCTTCGTTAATGGCTAAGTACTATTACCAAGCTCGACAATCCTCCTGCATTCGTCTTCAACTCTCATGTAATATTGCGTGAGTCCCGCACTGAGACGGACGCATGAAGCATGATCTCAAACCGCTGATCATCGGACGCCGCGAGTGGGTGGCGCTGCCGGATCTCGGGCTTTATGCGATCAAGGCAAAGGTCGATACCGGAGCCAGGACATCGGCGCTGCATGCCGAGGCGGTCGAGACCTTTGGCCCCATTTCCGCGCCGCGCGTGCGGTTTCTCATTCACCCTCTTCTGGAACAGCCCGAGGTCGCAGTCTGGTGCGAGGCCGAGCTGCTCGGCGCGCGCGACGTGACAAGCTCGAGCGGCGAGCGGGAGAACCGCTGCATCATCCGCACGATGCTGCGCGTCGGTATGCGGGAGTGGCCGATCGAACTCGGGCTCACCAATCGCGAAGGGCTCGCGCACCGGATGCTGCTAGGCCGGCAGGCCATTAGACCGGGTATGCTGGTGGACCCGGCGCGCTCGTTTCTGCTGCCGAAGCTGAGCCCACGGCTTTATCGCGCGCCCGCGTAACCGGGTTTTTTCAATCGAACCAGATCAAGTAAGGCCCAGCGTGCGCAGCAGCGCGGCGTTGACATCGTTCACGTCGAAGCGGCGCTCAGCCTTGAGACGGGCGGCGCGCGATCCGGCGGACAGAAGGCCGGGGTTTCGCAGATAGCTCTCCATGGCGACCACAAGCTCTGCCACGTCGGCGGGAGCCACGAGGCAGCCGCTCACCTTCTCGTCGACCGTTTCCGCGCATCCGGGTGTGCGCGTGGTGATGACGGGTCGTCCCGTCGCGAGCGCTTCCAGGATGGAGCGGGGCATGCCCTCGGCGTAGGAGGGATAGACGTAGACATGGCAGGCGGCGAGGGCGGGGCGCACGTCGTCCAGTTGGCCCAGGTATTCGAGGGTGCCGCCATCGTCCAGGCTCTCGGGGGGCACCGCGTCGCGTGCGTCGCTCGGTGAGCCTGCAAGGCGAAAGACGGCGTTCGGCCAAGCTTTTTTTATGCGCTGGGCGGCCGCCTTGTATTCCAGGACGCCGCGGCGGCGCTCCAGGCGGCTCAGCATCAGGAAGACGAGGCCTTGATCGAGTGTGGGGAGCGGCTCGGCTCTGAACTCGGTCAGGTTTATGCCGCTGCCAGGCACGACCACGGTTTCGAGGCTGGGCCTCAGCAGACCGAGCCTTGCGAGCGTGCGCTCGTCGTCGCGGTTGTGGAACACGACGGCGTCGCTGGCGCGGAGCGCCTCGGCGAAGCGGCGACGACCCACGCTTTCGATGCCGTCGCTCGGCAAGCCGTTGACCATGGTGACGACGCGGCGGACATCGGCCCGGCGCGCGGCGTGGGCGGCCAGCATGGACGTTCTCAAGCCGAAGCTCACGACGACGTTGGGCTGCCAGTCCTTGAACTGGGTGACGAGGCTCGAAATCATCTGCCAGTCGGTCACGAGGCGGAGCGGGGAGGGAGGCGGTTCGAGGATGCGCTGCTGGGCACCGGCGGCCCGCAGGATGCGCGCATATTTTCCAAGGCCGGGCGGCGTGAGACAGAGCACGCGATGGCCGCGGGCGGTGAGCGCCTCGATGAGATCCCGCCGCAGGATGGCGGCTGACTCGGCCGATGGGGCGACCAAGGCGATGCGTTCCGATACTGGTTTGGTCACTGCGCGAGGCCGCTCATGTCGATTCGTATATCGGGGTAAATCCTATCCCACGGCAGCGCGCATCGCCAAGGAAAGGCGACCGGTATAAGCGCCGGGATATGCACAGCTTCAGATGTGCCGGAAGGGCTCGGATAGCAGTTTCTCGATGAGGTGCCTGCAAAGCCAGACGCTGAGGCACCCGAACAGGATGCCGCCAACCATGTGCCCGGCGAGTGCGCCCTCCGCTCCCGCGAGCGAGCTGCCCAGGTGAACCACGGGGATGGTTCCGAGCGTGGCCCGGCCCCAGTTCAAGAGCGTCGCGTAGTGGGGGAAGTCCAGCGTGTTGAAAACGGCGTTTGCGACGAACAGGGCGCCCATGAAGGCAAACAGGGGGGCGAGCCAATAGTTGAAGAGGTTGATCAGAGCTGCGGCGTCGCCTGTCGCTCCGAACAGACGGACGAGATGGGCTGACAGCAGCGCCAGCACGATCCAGGCGGCGAGCGTGAACGCGCCGTTGACGGCGAGCGCCAGCCTGAACGCTTGTCGCACGCGGTCTCCCTCGCGGGCCCCGTAGTTCTGGCCGATGATGGGGCCGATGGAGGACGAGAGCGCGTAGATGGTGCCGAACGCCACCGGAAGGATGCGGCCGATGATGGCCCAGCCCGCGACCGCGTCGTCGCCGTGCGTCGCGATGGCGGCGGTGACGTAGGCGTTGGAAACGGGTGTGGCGACGTTGGTAAGGATGGCGGGGACGGCGATGGATGCCATGGCCGGAATGTCGACGAGGAGCGCGGGCAGCCGGGGCCTAGCGACGAGCCCGTGCACGCCAATGACGCCGTAGAGCCCCACCAGCATGAAGACGATGCGCGCGATGACCGTGGCCCACGCCGCGCCTTCGATGCCGAGGCCCATCACGATGATGAAGATGGGATCGAGGATGGTGTTGATGATGGCGCCGTAGAGCGTGATGTTCATGGCGCGGCGCGCGTCTCCGATGGAGCGGAGCACGGCGGCCGACGTCATGGCGAGCGTCAACACGGGGATCGACGGCACGAGAATGTAGAGATACCGCGCGGCGAGATCGTGCGTGCGCCCGGTTGCGCCGAAGAGCGTCAGGAACCACGGTATGGCGAAGTAGATGAGAGCGGCGGCAGCGAGGCCAGCGACGAAGTTTGCAATGTGTGCGTTCACCGAGAAGCGGCAGGCGCGCAGGCGGCGGCCCTCTCCGAGGGCGCGGGACACGAGCGTCGTCGACGCGATCGAGAGGCCGATGCCGGTTCCGATCATCAGGAAGAGAATGGAGCTCGCATAGCCGACGGCGGCCAGCACGGCCTGATCGTCGAGGAGCGAGAGGAAGGCGATGTTGGCGAGATCGCTCAAGAAGATCGCGCCGAGCCCGACACCACCCGCGCCGCTCATGACCAGGATATGGCGCAGGAGCGATCCCACGACGAACTTCGCCGGGGCGCGTGGGAGAGCTTCCGCTTTTGTGGGGGCGTTCATCGTTGTCCTTGCGGGCGGATGCTCGGGGTGACGCGCGAGGTGTTTCAGATGCGTGCTGCTCGGCCGGCTTTGCCCGGGGCCTTTCGCTCAGATCCGTTTGCGGGATTTGATGGCGGCGGCCAGCGTTCCTTCGTCGAGATAGTCGAGCTCGCCGCCGATGGGGACACCCTGGGCGAGACGCGACACCACGACGCCGGTGGGGGCCAGTTGCTCAGTCAGATAGTGCGCGGTGGACTGTCCTTCCACGGTGGCGTTGAGCGCCAGGATGACCTCCTTCACCTCTCCGGAGGCGGCGCGGTCGATCAGCGTCGCGATGTTGAGGCGGTCGGGTCCGATGCCGTCGAGCGGCGAGAGGTGGCCGCCGAGGACGTGATAGGGCGCGTTGATGACGGCGGCTCTTTCGAGCGCCCAGAGATCTCCCATCTCCTCGACCACGACGATGAGCGACCTGTCCCGCCGCTCGTCGCGGCAGACGGTGCAGGGCGCCACGGTGTCGAGGCTGCCGCATACGGGGCATTCGACAATGGTGCGGACGGCGACGGCAAGGGCATCCGAGAGCGGTACGAGCAGATCCTCACGCCGCTTCAACAGGGCCAGCGCCGCCTTGCGGGCAGAACGCGGCCCAAGTCCGGGTAGACGTGCTAGGAGCTGGACAAGCCGCTCGATCTCGGGGCCGGCTATCTTTTTCGACATCTAGGCTTCTTGCAGGTTCTCAGAGCGAGGCTCCGAAGCGGCGTTCGGCTTTGGCTCGCACCGATGATTGGCTATTCGGAGGCATTGGGTCCGAAGCGAGCTTCGGTCTAAGCACGCTCGGCGCACGTTGTCACCTTGCGTCACGGCGCACTGTTCGTCCGCCGTCGGGGGAGATCAGCTTCCGGGAAGGCAGAGTGCCGAAGTTCTCTGGCCCTTGCGGATGCGGGCTTCCAGCGCCTGCGCGCTCTCCGTTTGCCGCTCCATGTGGCGGCGGAAGTCCGTCGGCGTCAGGCCGTAACGGCCCTTGAAGCGCCGGCCGAAGTGGGAGAGATCAGAGAAGCCCCATTTGAACGCGATCTCGCCGATGCTGCGGTGGGACTGAGCCGCATCCTCGAGCGCATTGCGGCATCGCTCGAGCCGCCGGTCGACCAGATAGCGCTCGAGAGACGTGTTTTCCTCGGCGAGCAGGGCATTGGCGTAGCGTACGGAAATACCCGCCTCTGCGGCAATGCGCTCAGGCTTGAGGCCCGGCTCGATCAAGAGCCGCTCGATGGTGGCTTTCAGGTGAAGGAGCGCGGTCGCCTTGGGCGAGGAGAGCGTGGTCTTGCGCTCGCGGCTGCCGTTCAGCGTGAGAGCTGCGAGATCGAGAATCTGCTCCGCCACCTTTAGCCCCGATACGCCGTCGAGCGTTTCGGCCTGTTGGGGAAGCATCTCGATGAACCCCATCGTCAGCGATCCGATGCCCGTGGAGGTGTCGATAGGACGGCCGGTCAGATCGGCGGTATTGCCGATGCGCGCTTCGAGCGAGGAGCGCGGGATCTTGACGATGACGTGTGTGCAGTGCTCGCGCAGCGTCAGCTCGAAGGGGCGGACGGGGTCGACCAGGTAAAGGCCGCGGCCCTGGAGCGTGCTCTCGCGGCCGTCCTGCATGAAGCCGACCTCTCCCGCGAAGAGGCCGCTGAGCAAGAGGTCGCCGCTGTCCTCGTGGGATGCGTTGCGCTCAGAGCGCTGCACGTGATGCGCATCTGCGTTAAATGTTGAGAGGCCTAGCCCGGGCAGGCTCGTGATCTGCACGCTGCCCCGGAACGAGGGGGCATCGCCGGGCTGGAAATCGTGCTCGACGTAGCCGCGCGTGGCAACCTCACGCCAGTAGCTGAGCCGCTCTCTCGGGTGCACGCCCTGGGTCGAATAGATCATAGCGATCGTCTTCTCGTGCTCGGATTGCCGTGTCAGTCGACAAATAGCGCCGCGTGGTGCGAGCGCCCTGCTCCCCTTTGCATTTCAATACAATTTCTCCACTGAGGAGTCGAATGGCGTTTTCCGCTTTCCCATCTTGGTTTCCGCCCACTGTCGATCCCCAGGCCAGGACTACCCCTGCGAGCAAAGGACGTTTAGAGCAGCCATGACGCGAAAAACTACGGGGCCCGATCTCGGACAGTCTCCTTTGCACCTGTTCCACCGAGCCGTCCAAGTGGTCACCGAGATCTATCAGACTGAGATGTCGTCTTACGATCTGACGGCCCGGCAGTATGCCGTGCTGTTCGCCCTCGCCCATTCGGAAGGGCTCAGCCAGAGCAAGCTGGTCGATGCAACGGGCATCGACCGCTCTACGATGGCGGACATCGTGCGCCGGATGCTCAAAAAGGGCATTATTCAGCGCAAGCGCGACAAAGAGGATGCGCGCGCCTACGAGGTGAAGATCACCGAAGAAGGCACGCGCCTGTTCAAGGCCGTGACGCCGATCGTGCACCGCATCGAGGAGAGGCTTCTTTCCTCGCTGAAGGGCGGCCGGGTCGAGGAATTCCTTGACGATCTCGGCACCATCGTCGGCGCAGTGGCGCCCCCGGCGGCGCCGGCCGCCAATGGTCACTTCGCCGAGAGCGAGGCCCGGTAACTCCGGACAAGACGAGCGCGGAACGGGCTGTCCCGTTCCGCTTTTGACCCCGTCTTTCCTTTTCCAAATTTTTCCCTTCCCCGATCGTTCCTGCCGCTCTCCCAGGTGGCCCGCCCCGCGATTTGCGGCAGGCTCGCATAAGCTCCTGACCTTATAGCTCGGCAAGCTGCCTGCGTGATTCGCGGCCTGTGGCCCGTCGTGCCGTGCTCCGGCCATCCGCGCGCCTGATCGCGATCTGCTTCAGCGACACACAGAGGCTGGGCGCGATTCGGAAAGCCGAAATGGTTTCCACATACCTCTCCTACAAGATGTACACCTCCGACCTTTCGAAGAGCGTCGCGCGCACGCTCTCGGATCCGCAGGTGTCGCGGGAGCAGACCTACTATCGCGACAACATCGGCAAGGTTACGTCGGTCGACGACTTCCTCAAGGATCAGCGTCTCTATTCCTACGCCATGAAGGCGTACGGCCTCGAGGACATGACCTACGCCAAAGCCTTCATGCGGAAGGTTCTGGAGAGCGATCTCACGGACGACAAGAGCTTCGTGCGCAAGCTCGTAGACCAGCGCTACATCACGTTTGCCAGGGCCTTCAATTTCACGACGACCGGAGATGTCGCCTCCGGCACGACCATCGCGCAGGACGCTTCGGACGAGGAGGACACTGTCGGGCTTTACTCCGAGCAGCGCGTGCGCAAGGGCGCCGCGGTTGCGGCGGAGGTCGAATACTATCAGGCCCGCATCGGATCGATCACCACCGCGGATCAGCTCGTTTCGGATTCGCGGCTGTTCTCGTTCGCACTCAAGTCCTTCGGGATCGATCCCAGCACCGCGTCCGAGGCAACGATCAAGAAAGTGCTGACGAGCGATCTGTCCGATCCGGACAGCATGGCCAACAAACTCAACGACAGCCGTTATCGCGAGCTTGCCGCCGGATTCTCTTTCGAGAGCGACGGGAGCGTTCCGGCGGGCCAGACGGCGCAAACGGCCGCGCAGCGCCGCGACACGATCCTTCTGCACTATGAAGCCACCGGAAACGGCACCTCGCCCGCCGCCGCGGCATTCAAGTCCCAGGCTTATGCCGAACTGATGGCGGGCGTCACGTCGGTCGACGATGTGGTCAACGACGATTTCCTGAAGACCTACGCCGCGACCGCCGCGGGGCTGGATCCGATCCTGCTCTCGCCCCTCACCCTGCGCGAGGTTCTGACCAGCGATCTTTCCGATCCCGACAGCCTCGCCAATTCGCTGGACAGCTATCGGACGCTGGCAGAGGCCTTCAATTTCAACACCGACGGTACGCTGGACGATGGCGTGCCGGCGCAGACGGCGGCTCAACTCGATAATTTCGCCGATGGCTATATCGAGAACTACGACAACAAGGTGGTGAGCACCGAGGAGCAGGAGACCAGCTACTACAAGCTCGCCATGTCGGAGGTGAAGTCGGTCGACGACCTTCTGGCCAACGCGAAGCTCTACAATTATGCGCTGAAGGCGTTCGATCTGGATCCGACGCAGGAATCGGCTTCCAAGATCAAGCAAGTGCTGAAGAGCGATCTTTCGAACAGGGACAGCTTCGCCAACAAGCTCGGCGATTCCCGCTATACCGCGCTGGCCGCCGCCTTCAACTTCGGCACCGATGGCGAGGCTCAGGGCGCCATCCGCGCGCAGATCACTCACTCCAAGTCGGAGACGATCACCCGCTACACCGTCACGCTCGGCAAGGAGGAGGCCGACCAGGCGCGTGGCAAGACCGAGAGCGAGTACTACAACCAGCAGATCGACACCATCACGTCCGTCGACGAGCTGCTCAAGGATACGCGCGTCGTCGCGTACATCAAGAAGGCGTTCGGGTTCGAGAAGGAGAGCATCTCGGATCAAACGCTCAGGCAGATCCTCACGAGCGATCCGTTCGACAGCAAGAGTTTCGTGAACAAGGGCGCTAACACCAAGTACCGGGATATGGCGGCTGCCTTCAATTTCGGCGCCGATGGCAAGGCGCAGCGTATCGCGTTGGGAGAGGCGCAGGACAAGGACGAGCGGATCCGTACTCAGGACATGTACATCCGCCAAACGATGGAAGAGCAGGCGGGCAGCCAGAACGAAGGCGTGCGGCTTGCGCTCTACTTCCAGCGCAAGGCTTCCAGCATCGTGTCTCCCTACTCCATCCTCGCCGACAAGGCGTTGCTCCAGGTGGTGCTCACGGCGCTGGCATTGCCCGACAGCATCGCGCAGGCGGAGGTCGACACTCAGGCCAAGGCTATCTCCAAGCGGCTCGACGTTGCCGATTTCAAGGATCCGGCGAAGGTCGAGAAATTCCTGGCGCGCTTCACCGCACTCTACGACGTCAACAATCAGCAGACGTCCTCATCGCCGGCTTCCATCCTGCTCGGCCAACAGCAGGGGGGCGTCATCAGTGACGCGCTCTTAAGTTCGATCCAAGCCACTAAACTTCGCTTCTAGCTAAAGTTGCGCCGTTGCTCGCGCGGGATCTCCGCTGCTTCTCGCGGAATGGATGCCCGCGCGCCCCGGGCAATTTCGAATTCCCGCTTCGCTATCTCATAAGTCATATCCTGCAACGGTTATCCATCATCCTGCAGCGATCCGTATGCTTTCGAAATGTAAGAAGAAGCTCAGTGAATGGCTGTTTAAATATACAATTTATGGTTGCATAAATGTGTTCTCACCCCTAAGACTTTTTACGAGCAAAGGCCGCTTCGTGAGATTGTCAGTTTGCTGAACGCAGCGTCGCTGAGGCTCGCTCTCAAGAGCTCGGGGGATCGGCATGCCTGATTTGGAAACACGCCTTGCGGCTCGTCCGCTCTATCTGCAGGTTCGCGACGTTCTCGTTCAACGCATCGTTGTCGGTCACTGGAAGCCGGGTGCTACGCTTCCCAACGAAACACAGCTTGCTCAGCAGCTCGGTATCAGCATCGGCACAGTGCGGAAGGCGTTGGACCTCATGGAGGTCGAGCGCATCGTCACGCGGCGGCAGGGGCGCGGCACCTTCGTCAACGACTATGCGGCTGCTGAAAATACCTTTCCGTTCTCGATGTTCCACGATTTCTCTGGTCACCGTATCTCCGGCCAGAAGCGTGCGCGGTCGGTGACGCGCATTCAGGCGTCTCTGCACGAAGCCGAACGGATGGGTGTGCGCAAGGGTGATGAGCTGATCAAGGTCGATCGCGTGCGCGAGCATCAGGGGCAGATCTTCTTGTCGGAGATCTGTTTACTGCCTGCGAAGCTCTTTTCGCGCATTCCGGAGGATTTCGGCAGCTATCGTCTTTCCGCGCTTGCGCAGCTCAACGCCATTCTCGTGGGGCGCGCGGACGAGAGCGTGGATATCGTGATGGCGAGTGAGGAGGACGGAGAGAACCTCAATGTTCCGCCCGGCACGCCTCTCCTGCGGCTGGATCGCCTCATCTACTCGGACCACGAGGATGTGCTCGAGTGGTGGGTGGCGCACTGCTTCATGCGCAATGAACGGTATCTCGTACGCTTCAACTGAGAGCAAGGCCGCGTGTCTGGAGATCCGCCGCGGGTGAGCATTCTCCATCCAACAACGGACGGTGGATGCGCGTTCTTCTTTAAATGATGTCCTTCTTCTCTTTAGCAGCAAAATAAGTTTGTCATGACTTCATCGATGGTTTTCCGTCGATCCGTTATTCGCCGTTTAGCATTAGGCGCCTAGGTTGTGACGCATGTCATGGCGAGGGTGTGTGATGCGTAATTTTCACAGACGGGTGCGAGATGCGGCGCAAGCCGATGCGGGATCCGCAGCAGTGGAGTTCGCGCTAATTTTTCCGGTGGCGTTGATTTTTTTCTGCGGCCTTCTCGCCTACGGGCTCTATTTCGGAGCTGCGCACTCCGTCCAGCAACTCGCCGCCGATGCGGCGCGTGCGTCGGTGAGCGGCCTCAACGATTCGGAGCGGGCATCGATCGCGAGTGCGCATGTGGCGGCGAGTGGCGGGGTCTATCCCTTGTTGCGTGCCGACCGCATCGCCGTTGCGGCGCATCCTCTCGCCGCCGATCCCTCGCAGTTCGAGGTGAAGGTCTCCTTCAACTCGCAGGATCTGCCGATCTGGCTTCTCTCCGGACTGGTTCCGCTGCCGGGAAAAGTCATCGAGCGAACAGCCGTCATCAAGCGCGGCGGCTATTGACCGCCTTTCTCAGTCCCCCAGGAGGAGGTGCATCCCGTGGCCCTCAAATCATTTGCGAGAAGAATATGCCGTAACCGGCGCGGCTCCATCGGCGTTCTGATGGCGCTGTTTCTCACGGTCAGCGTCGGGTGCTGCGCGATCGCGGTCGATATCGCATCGCTCTACCTAGAGCGGCGCACAGCGCAGGGTGTGGCGGATCTCGCCGCAATCGCGGCCGCAGGCGACATTGTGCGCGCCCAGGAGGCCGCGCACGCCACGCTTGCGGCAAACGGTTTCAGCGCGATCCGCTCGCTCGATGTGATCAAGGGGCGTTACGAGATGGATCCGGCGCTGTCGCACGAGAGGCGTTTCGAGGCCGGCAAGCAGCCTTTCAATGCAGTTCGCCTCAATGTGGCGATGGGGGGACAGCTCTATTTCGCGAAGTCGTTCATGCCGGAGCCCGAGATTTCTGTGTCGGCGATCGGTACTGCGGATGCGCAGGCGACGTTCTCCATCGGCAGCCGATTGGCTTCGGTTCAGGGCGGACTGTCGAATGCCATTCTCGGCGCGTTGCTCGGCGGCAACGTCTCTCTTTCGGTGATGGACTATCAGGCTCTTCTCAACGGGAACGTCTCGCTGTTGAGCTTTCTCTCGGCGTTGTCGACGGAGGTCGGCGTGACGGCGGGGACCTACAGCGACGTGCTCAATGCGAACGCGACGGTGGGACAAGTTCTCTCCGCGTTGGCCAAGGCCGCGGCTTCGAGCGGTCAGTCGCAAGCAGCTCAAGCGGCAACCGTGCTGCTGGGCCAGGCTAATGCCTCCGTCACGGTGCCATTGCACTCGCTGGTCGATCTCGGACCCCTGGCGCAAGCCGCGGTCGGACAGCCACAGGCGGGGCTGGCGGCGGACGTCAACGCAATGTCTCTCGTTACGGCGCTTGCTTCGCTCGCCAACGGGAACAAGCAGGTCGCGGTGAACCTCGGCACGACCATTCCAGGTCTGCTCAGCCTCAAGGTCGATATCGCCATCGGCGAAGCGGCCCAGCATTCGGGCTGGGTCGCGGTGGGGCAGCCCGGCGCGATCGTGCGCACGGCGCAGACGCGGCTCCGGCTGCTCGCGGAAGTCGGCGGAAGCGGGATCCTGAGCGGGGTTCGGATCAGGCTGCCTCTCTACCTCGAGATCGCGAGCGCCGAGGCGCGCTTGAAGAGCCTTGCGTGCACGGGGGGAGCCTCCAACGCGCAAGCGACCGTGGAGGCGCGTCCCGCGGCAGCGAGGGCCTGGATCGGCGATGTCGCCCCGGGCGGGCTTTCCTCCTTCGGGTCGAGCGTTCCCGTGACGAGCGGCACCATCGTGCAGGCATTGCTGGTGAAGGTAACGGGGAGCGCTTACACACAGATGAGCAACACGTCGGCGACGGATCTCACTTTCACCATGAGCGATGTGAACGGGCACGTGATAAAGAGCGCGGAGGTTCGCGACTTTCTCTCTTCGCTGACCTCGCATCTTTTGCAAACGATGGACCTTCACGTCGACATTCTGGGCCTCGGCGTTGGCCTCTCGGTCTCCGCCGTTAAAGGCGTGGTTCTTGCGGCGCTGACGCCCGTCACTTCGACGCTCGATGCTCTGCTGGTGCCTCTTCTTCAACTCGTGGGCGTGCGCCTGGGCGAAGTCGATGTGCAGGTGAACGGTATCCGGTGCGGCGGGGCCGTGCTGGCTGGATAGATGGATCGCGAGTGGCGCGAGGCCAGAGATCGCCGCTCAGACTTCCTGTCCGCGCTCGCTCAGCACGCGATTGATCGCTCGTGCCAGCTCTTCCTGCCGGTAGGGCTTCGAAAGACGGAACAGATCCGGCATGGCGTTTTCCGGCAGGTCGGCCCAGCCCGTCGCCAGAATGATCGGCATGTCGGGCCGTTGCTCGCGGATTTTCGCAACGAGCTCTATGCCTGTCATGCCGGGCATGGCCTGATCGGTGATCACGATGTCGACGGGTGCGCCGGAGTCGAGAACGGTGAGTGCCTTTCGGCCGGACGAGACCTCAATGGTGCGATAGCCGAGATCCTCGAGCATGGCGACGGTGCCCATGGATACGAGCGGATCGTCGTCGACAACGAGGACCTGGCATTCCTTGACGGCCTCGTACATATCGGGCTCGGGCGGCGAGGGGAGGGTCGCTTCACCGTCGGATGCGGGTATCCATACGCTCACGGTGGTGCCTTTGCCGACCTCGCTCTCGATTTTCATGGACCCGCCGGATTGTGCGGCCAGGCCTTGCACCATGGAGAGTCCCAGTCCAGTTCCCTTGCCGATGCCTTTGGTCGTGAAGAACGGCTCTATGGCGCGGCGCAGCGTATCGGCGTCCATGCCGGTGCCCGTATCCGTGACCTCAATCAACACGAAACGGCCGGGTTTGAGCTCGGTGCCCGGCAGGCTCTGCGTCACGATCTCGTCGCTGATCTCGATGGTCAGCGATCCGCCGCTCGGCATGGCGTCGCGGGCGTTGAGTGCAAGATTGAAGAGGGCGAGCTCGAATTGTGTGGGATCGACGGTCGCCATCGTGCGGTCGCTATGTAATCTCGTCGTAATGGCGATGGAGGGGCCGATCGAACGGCGAAGAAGCTCGGTCATTCCGGCGATAAGCTTCTGAATGTCGACGGTTTCGGGCTTAAGGTCCTGCCTGCGCGCGAACGTCAGAAGGCGCTGTGTGAGGGAGGCGCCCCGTTCGGCCGCGCTCAAGGCATTGTCGAGCAGCCGTTTCGATTGCGGCTCGGCGGGAAGCTTCTTTTCGAGCAGGCGAAGGCTCGAGATGATGGCGGCGAGCAGGTTGTTGAAGTCGTGCGCGACGCCCCCCGTCACTTGTCCGATGGTTTCCATCTTCTGGGCCTGGGCGAGCTGATCGCGCGCTTTCTCCAAGGCGAGCATCGCTTCGCGCTTTTCCGTCACGTCCCGCGTGATCTTGCCGAAGCCGACGATGTTGCCGTGGGAATCGTGGATGGCGTCGATCACGACGTTGGCCCAGAAGCGCGTTCCATCCTGGCGCTGCCGCCAGCCTTCGCCTTCGTAGCGTCCCTCGCGGGCGGCCGTTTTCAGGGCTGTGCCGGGGAGATCGATCGCCTTGTCCTCGGGCGTGTAGAACATGCTCACGTGCTTACCGAGCGCCTGCTCGCGGGTGTATTGCTTGATGCGGGCGGCGCCTGCGTTCCAGCTCACGATGCGGCCCTGCGGGTCGAGCATGAAGATGGCGTAGTCGTGAATACCGTTGATCAGGCGCTGGAGCTGATCTTCGCTTTCACGCAGGCCGGTATCGCCGTCCTTTGCCTCGCTGGCACCGCTCGTCTCCTCGTAGTCCGCGAGAGCCAACTTCTGCTCGTTGGGCTTGGAGCGCCTCTCGGCGGACAAGGCGAGGCTCGGAAGTGCGATGCTGGCCAGGAAGACGAGTCCGGTCAGCAGGGCATTGTTGAGAAAGAGGGGGCTCAAGGCGTTGCTTCCGGCGAGCGTGGCCCAAATCATGCCGGCGGCGAGAACGAGCGCCACGGCGGCGGTGTTGCGCGGGCTCTGGTAGAGCGCGGCCCACAGAAGCGGGATGAGGGCGATGAACGCCAGGAGCCCGCGATCGAGCCACGCCGCCAATGCCGGGCTGAAGGCGATGACGCCTGCCAGGAAGGCGATCGCCAGGATTTGCAGCAGCGGACGAAGCTCACCCGATGCCAGGGGGTCGCGCAGGAAGAGGACGATAGCCGGCGCGACGAGCACTGCGCCGGCAAGATTGCCGAGCCACCATGTCAACCAAAGCGAGGGGGCTGATTGCGAAAGCGTGCCCTCTGCAACTTGGAGCGCGCCCACGCCAACGGTTGCGCTGATGGGGGTCGAGATTAGAGCGACGACGAGCGCGAAGACGGCAATGCCCGGGGCGGTGTCGAAGGTGCGGATGCCACCGGAAAAGCGATTGATGAGGAGCCCGGCGGCGATGGCTTCGAGCGTATTGCCGGCGGCGATAGCGAGGGACGGCGCCACGGTGCCGGTGGTGGTAAAGTCGGCGAGGAAGGCCGCGACAAAGATCGCGGGCGAAATTCTCAAGCCCCATATCAGGATAGCAGCCAGAGCCAAGCCCGCCGCCGGCCAGATGGCGCTGGCGCTCGGATGTGCCGCTGCAAGCAGCATTCCGCCCTTAGCCAGCAGGAAATAGGTGATGCCCACCCCAACCTGGTCAAGTGCACGGGCGGAGCCAGTCGTCAACGCGATCTCACTTGAATTCATTGGGATGCCTCAGGAGCGAGACATTCGCACTAAATTCCGGACCGCGAAAACGGTTCCTGCCTTTCACAACTATTTCTTTGCGCGCTGGCTCGGGGATCCCGCGGCTTGAACCCGGGCTTTGCGCGAGGGCTCAGCCGGCCTTCCGGGTCGCCGGCTGATGGGGATCTACGGTGACCACCTCGGGGTCAAGTCCGTCGAAGATCTGGAGGCGGCGCAGGATGATCTTTTCCATCTCCAGAATGACCATGAGCAGGACGCCCGCACCCGCGATGACAATGCCATCGGCGAAAGCGATGGGACGCGTGTCGAACAGCTCCTGCATGAAGGGTGCGTAGGTGAACGCGAGCTGCGCGATGACGACCGCGGCAAGGGCGAGCAGCACGGGCGGGGTGCCCATGGTGCCTCGGAAGGTAAACGACGTCATGTGCAGATAGCGCACGTTGAAGAGGTAGAAGATCTCGAACACAACGACGACGTTGACTACCATCGTGCGAGCCATCTCGATGCCGAGCCCGCGATTGAGGGCATAGAAGAAGATTGCAAGCGCGCCGATGGTGAAAAGGGCCGAGACGAAGAAGATGCGCCAGACGAGGAATTGAGAGAGGAGCGGCGCGTTGGAGCGGCGTGGAGGGCGGCTCATGACACCGGGCTCGGTCGGCTCGAACGCCAGCACGAGCCCCAGCGTCACCGTCAGGATGAGATTGATCCAGAGGATCTGGGCCGGCGTCATCGGCATGGTGAAGCCGAACAGAATGGCCGCGATCACCGTCAGAGCCTCGCCGCCGTTGGTCGGGATGGTCCAGGCAATTACCTTGCGGATGTTGTCGTAAACCGTGCGTCCTTCGTGCACGGCCGAGACGATCGAGACGAAATTGTCGTCCAGCAGCACCATCTCGGAGGCTTCCTTCGCGGCCTCGGTGCCTTTCCGGCCCATGGCGATGCCGACGTCTGCCTGCTTGAGGGCGGGGGCATCGTTGACGCCGTCTCCGGTCATGGCGACGATCGCGCCGGTTGATTGCAGCGCGCGCACGATGCGAAGCTTGTGCTCGGGGTTCGTGCGGGCAAATACCTGCGTGCGGGTGGCGATGGTCCGCAGCTCGTCGTCCGTTGCCTTGTCAAGCTCGGCGCCGGTGACGACTTCGGCCGTGCTCGCGAGGCCGAGCTGGCGTGCGATAGCGGATGCCGTTGCCGCGTGGTCGCCTGTGATCATCTTGACGCCAATGCCGGCGGAGCGGCATTCGGCGATGGCGTCGATCACCTCGTCGCGCGGGGGATCGATAAAGCCGACGATGCCGAGAAATACGAGGCCGTGCTCGACGTCCGCGAACGTGAGGCACTGGTCCGTGCCTTCCGGGTGCTTCATGGCGAAGCCAAGAACCCGCTCGCCTTCCGCTGCGGCGCGGGCGATCTCCTCGCTCCAGTAGGCGGGATCGAGGGGCTGGGTGGCGCCGGACGCGGTGGCTTCGGCCGAGCACATGGCCAGGAGCGCTTCCGGAGCACCCTTCACGAAGATCGCGTCGCCGTGATGGTGCTTCGTTCCGTGGTTCGGCGTGGTGGGAGCGGGCGAGACGCTTGCCGCCGTGGCATGGCGGGTGGCCATGAAGCGATGCTGCGCGTCGAAAGGGATCTCGTCGGCGCGCGGCCACTCGGCGCGCACGTGCTCCGGGTTGAGCCCGGCCTTCATGGCGAGCGCGACGAGCGCGCCCTCCATGGGATCGCCCTCCACACCCCAATGCCCGTCCGCATGGCGAAGGTGCGCATCGTTGCAGAGCAGGCCCGAGCGAATGAGCGGCGCGGCGGCTTCGAGCGCTGCGACGTCGTCATCGCCGTCGAGTGCCGTGAGGTCGCCCACGGGCTCATAGCCCGAGCCGCTGACGAGGAGGGCATAGTCCGGTGTCACGATCCTGCGCGCCGTCATCTCGTTGCGCGTGAGGGTGCCGGTCTTGTCGGAGCAGATGACGGAGGTTGCGCCGAGCGTTTCCACGGCGGGGAGGCGGCGGATCACGGCATTGCGGGCCGCCATGCGCTGCACGCCGATGGCGAGCGTGATGGTGATCACGGCCGGCAACCCTTCCGGCACCACGCCGACTGCCAGGGCTACGACGGCGATCAAGGCATCAGGCCACGGGTAGTCACGCAGGAGCGTGGCGAACGCGAAGAGAAGCGCGGCGGCGGTAATCGCGACCCAGGTGAAGCGCTCTCCGAAGCGGTTGATCTGGCGAAGCAGAGGTGTCGTGAGCAGCTCGACGCCCTGGATCAGCGCGCTGATGTGGCCTATCTCGGTTTCGCCGCCTGTGGCCACCACGACTCCCGTTCCCTGGCCCGCGGCGACGAGCGTGCCTGAGTAGGCCATACCAGTGCGATCGCCGAGGGGGGCGTCCGTGGCAACGATGCCCTCGCGTTTCTCTGCCGTGACGGATTCGCCGGTGAGCATGGCTTCGTCGATCAGCAATCCGCGCACGCGTATGAGGCGCAGATCGGCGGGTACGCGATCTCCCGCCTCGATAAGCACGACGTCTCCCGGAACGAGGCCGGCTACCGGAATGCTGGTGCGGTGGCCGTCGCGCCAGGCATTGGCATGGGGCGAGATCATTTTGCGGATGGCGGTGAGCGCCTTCTCAGCCTTGTCCTCCTGGATGAAGCCGACGATGGCGTTGATGGTGACGACGGCGACGATCACCGAGGCGTCGATGTAGTGGCCAAGAATCCAAGCGGCCACGGCGGCCATCAGAAGGAAGTAGATCAGGACGTTGTTGAACTGTGCCAGGAAGCGGAGCAGGGGATGGCGCCGCGCGGGCTCGGGGAGGCTATTGGGCCCATAAGTCTTGAGGCGGCGGGCCGCTTCTGCCGTCGTCAGTCCGGCAGTTGTGGTTTGCAAAACGCTGAAGAGGGTTTCGGCCGGTTCCGCATGCCAGGGGCGCAAATGCGAGCTCGTTCCCTGGTTGCCGGTTGTGACTACGGTCTCTCCACCCATTCAGATATTCGCTCCGTGTTTCGTGCGCTTCGCCTTCTAAGAGGATCGAGCCCTATGCCGCCGCCGGATCGCAAGGCTCGTCTCCCTCGGTGTGAGTCCGTCGGGATCGCGATATCACGAAACCGCATACGCCCGAACGGTCGGCGTTCGAACTCTTCTCACTCTTGTCCGTATAGGTGCGAGGGGAGAGGCAAACTTTGATCTCCATCAACCGGTGCTCGGATCCTTCCTTTTCTCCAAAGAGATCGCGCTCGCGAAGCCCATTGGACGGACCTCGCGAGCGCGCAGCTATGCGGATTTTAGGGAGATCGGCTCAGAGCCGTATCACACGCCGGTAGAGGATGATCAGATAGAAGAGAATGAACATGTAATAGAACGTCTCGGTGACCTCGCTCGGCCGAGCGATGATCTCAGAGATCAGGCTGTTCTTCTGCAGCCGGTCGGTCCCCTTGAACGCGATGGCGCCAAGCGACACCGGCAGCATCGCGAACGGCGGTGTCAGGAACGCAATGAGGTCGCCTCCTACAGGGCCGTGGCGTCTCGTCACGAAGGGCGCGATCACGCCGCCTGCGACGATGGCAATCTCCAGGATGAGTTGGGGTAGCTGGTTGAAGACATAGGAGGTGTTGTGAAGATTGGTCTCGTCCTGCCGGTTGTGCTGAGACCACGCTTCAGGCGTCTGCCACTGGAACAGGTGCTGGCCCCAGCTTTCCTCTTCGCCTGCGATATAGATGCAGGCGATCGCGAAGACGATGATCGCGGCGCGCAAATAGGTCAGGCGCCGGACTTGCTCCATCGTCAATAGCTTGAAGCATATGACGGCGCCTGCCGCCGGCATTAGGAAATGCAGGCGTTCCAGGTATCCGACGTGCTCGGGCAGGACGTGTGTCTCGTAAAACGCGGGTGCGAACGTCGCAACGGCCATGACGATCGCGGCTGTCGCGAGCGGGATCGCCCACCACCACACCTCGCCGACGCCCGGCCCCCACATCGTCGCTGCGCGAAGCCTGCTTGCGGCTTCAGGAGGCCGGTTGTCAGTTGTCATGACGCCCTTTCCTTCCTCCGAGTCCGGGAGACTTGCGGGCGGAGAGCGGAGCGGGTTCGGCCTTCGGCAGAAGGAAAAGCACGACGACGAGCGGGGGCACCAGAAGGCACCAGGCTGACCACGACGAGAGATTTCGGTTTCTGTTCTTTGCGAGGATGGCACCAGCGATCGCGGCTGAAAAAGCGATGGCGCCCCAAATGACGATTGTGAGCATGGAATGTGTCCGTTGGCTTGAAAGGGTGAGGTTGGCGATATGGCCTTGCGCATGCCGCAGACGGGAGGCTGCGAGCGATCTCGGCGGGCGAGACGCGGTTGCCGGATTGTCGTCGGCTTGCGCAGGCGAGCGGATCAGGCGGCGCGCGGAGGGGCTCGCGGTGCGTTGCTCGTCTCGCGGAGGTGATAGGTCAGCGTGCCAAGCAGCGACGACGCGCCCGGCTGAACCCCTTCAGCGGCGCGAGACGGTTTTGGGCACGGAACTGCGGGCGGCTGCGTTGCCGGCTTCATCGTGTGCAGGCGATGGCAGGTTGCGACGGGGGTGTCCTCGTCGCTGGTGTCCTCGCCCTGCTCGGCGTGCCGCGGTTTATGGAGCGGGCGCTCGTAGCCCGTGGCCGCCTGCCAGGATCGGAATTCATCCGCGCAAGCAGGCGTCGATCCCGCCGCAATCCAGGTTGCGACGAACAGCGCCAGTGATGCCAGCAATGTTCGGGCGATCGGCAGGCTAGGCTCCGTGGGTGCGGCGACGGGGGTGTCGGGGTTTTGGCGGATGGCACGCTCGCAACGCGCCGTATCCAGGTTCACAAAGTAGGGTTTACCGCGATCCTGGTCCAGGCCCGTGTCATAGGCAAGGCGAGCGCTTCTGAAGCGCGGGAGTGGGCCAGCCGGCCATGGAGCGGGGTCTCCGGAGTTAAATTAATATAATAACGATCAAAGGCTTGCCGGACGACGGCAAAGCCTTCTCTGGTCTGATCGGTCTTGCGCTTTGCGCGAGGTCCTGACGCCGGAGTTTCTGCCTTGATCTCGTTCCGTCCCGCCTTGCACGCGCTGAAGCAAGCCTGTGGCCTGCCGCAGGCGGAGATCGAATCCGCTGCGGTCGAGCGGTGGGTGGTGGCGCCAAGTGAAACCCGCTTCATCCCGCCCGCCAAATTCCTGCCTGGGCAAATCGAGCGCATCCGCGAGGCCGAGTTCGGGTCGGTCGCGAGCGTCGTGCGCGATTTTCGTGGCGGATACGACGCCGTTCAGGAAGACACGCTCGGGTTCCGCCTCAAGGATGTGGACCTGGTGGATGGCGTTCTCTACGCGTCGGGCGCCATCAAGCATCTGAGGCCTCGCCACAGCAAATGGCCCGCGTATCTTCAGCCGCGGGAGGTCGTAAGCGGGGCGCTCTATGAAAGCTGGGTTGGCAACACCTGGTTCGGCTCCTGGCTCTCGGACGATTGCCTGACCTATCGCCTGGCTGAAAAGTACGGCGCGCCGGTCACCACGACCATGACCACGGGCGGGCACGTTCCAACCTATGAAAGCAAGCTCGGGATCAAGCCGCGCCGCATCAATCGCGCGCATTTCGAGCATCTGATCCTGTTTCGAGATCTCTCCCAGAATAGCCACAAGAAGGCGCGCGCCGATCAATTCCGGGAGCGGGTGATTGCCGGCATTCCTCATGACGCTCACGCCGGCGTCTTTCTGCTGCGCGGGAGCACGGGCATGCGCCGGGTGCTCGCAAACGAGCGCGCAATCGCGGAGGAACTCGCGTCAAAACGGGGATTTCGCATTCTCGATCCGTCGATGGCGCCGGTGGAGGAGATCGTTTCGGCTTGTGCGGGCGCGCGGGTCGTGGCGGGCGTCGAGGGCAGTCATCTCGTCCACGGCCTACTCGTCATGCCGCCCGATGCGACGCTGTTCGTCGTACAACCTCCGGAGCGGGCGGTCTCGGCGCTGAAGGTGATCACCGACCGGCAGGGTCAGACGTTCGCGTTCGTGGTCGCTACGGGCGGGGAGAACGAGTTCATCGCGGACGCCGGAGAGATCCAGCGAACTCTGGATCTCGTTTCGGGCTGATCGCGCGCCTCAATTTTGGGCAGAATGTTAACGGCGTTTCCCTGGTATTTCCGGCGTACATGGCGCCAATCTCTGCGGCCGTTTACTTCATTTCCCGAAACAGAAGTTACAGAATCCTGTTTCTCATAAAAGTACTCCCAATTGTCATATCATGGAAATGACCTGGGGCTTGAGTGGGCTGTCGTTCTTGGCTGTCCGGCAGAAGCGGGCTCCAGATAATTCAGGCGGTCGAGGGCTGCGCCGACACATGATTGTTCCGCATGACCATCACGCATGCTGGGGGCTTTTCTCACCGGGAGCCTGTGGGAAATGTCCGTGAAATTTTTGAATCTGGTGCGGGGAGATTACGAGCGGCATGGACGCTCGGCTCTCAATGCCGCCTTCGTCTCGCTTCTGGTCTATCGTTTCGGGCGCTGGGCGATCGAATTGCCCAATCCAATCGCGCGGCGCGTCGCACAGAAGATCTATGGCGCGATCAATGTCGTTGTCGCGAACGTTACCAAAATCTGGATTCCGCCGCAGGTGACCATCGGCGACGATTTTCACATCATCCATGCGGAGGGCTCGCTTTCGATCCATCCGGAGGTGGTGATCGGAAAGCGGCTCGGCGTGATGCACAACGTGACGATCGGCACCAATATGGGGCCGGGTACGCCCGTGATCGGCGATGATGTTTTCATCGGCGTCAACTCGACGGTGCTCGGCGGCATCAAGATCGGGGACCGGGTGCGTATTGCCGCCAACACGGCGGTAACGACGAATGTTCCCTCGGATTCCATCGTGGTCGGCTCGCCCGCAAAAATTTATCCTCGTCTCACTCCGTTTCCCAAGAAGGACCGTGCTCAAAGCGCCGGCCAGGGATAGAGCGATTGCGGGATGAAAGACTTCCCGGAGAGTTTGTCGTGAACGCGCTGACAACGACTTTCTATCACCTTCTCGCGGACAACCTGGAGGTTCGTCCGCACAAGCAGGCTTTGGTGGATGCCGACCGTTCCGCGACCTACGAGGAGGTGTCCTCAGAGGTCGACCGCATCGCGGCTTATCTCAAGGCGCAGGACATAAAGCCGGGAGACCGGGTGATCGTGCACCTGCGCAAGAGCATCGCCGAGGTTACGGCGATGTTCGCCGTCTCGAAGATCGGGGCGGTGGTCGTCAACGTGAACACGCAATGGACGATCGAGCAGCTCGGCTATGTGGCGGACGACTGCGAAGCGCGTCTGATCATCATGGACCCGCGTCCGGCGAAGGCGCTGGCGCGTAGTGCGCTTCCTGCCTCCGTCGCGCGTGTGCTCGTTCTCGGTGATGCGCCGGACGACGCGCGTTTCGACGGGTGGACTGCCACGGCGGCGAACCCGAGCACGCCGGAGGTGGCGCGTCTCGAGACCGAACTCGCGATGATCATCTACACCTCGGGATCGACCGGCAAGCCCAAGGGCGTGATGTTGAGCCATCGCAACATCGTGGCTGGCGCAAGGTCGGTCGCGCGCTATCTCCAGCTTGCCGAGGACGACCGCCTGCTCAGCGTGTTGCCTTACAGCTTCGATTACGGCCTCAACCAGCTCACTACGATGATGCTGATGGGCGGCACGGTGGTGCATCAGCCGGTCGCGATGGCGACCGAGATCGTGCAGGCGATCCAGCGCTATGAAATCACCGGCGTCGCGGCGGTGCCGCCGCTCTGGAACCAGATCGTGCGGCTACTCGACGAGAAGCCCGCGAACCTTCCGATGCTGCGGCGGATCACCAACTCGGGCGGAAAGATCCCGCTCAATATTCTCGAGCGCATGCCGGATGTGTTTCCGGACGTCGACATCTACCTCATGTACGGCCTGACGGAGGCGTTCCGCTCAACCTATCTCGCGCCCCAGAAGTTCAGGGCGAAGATGGGCTCGATCGGCCGGGCCATTCCCGGATCAGAGATCTACGTGATCAAGCCCGGCGAGGGTGTCGCGGGGCCGGGGGAGCAGGGCGAACTCGTCCATCGCGGTCCTCTCGTGAGCCTCGGCTATTGGGGGAAGCCGGAGATCACGAGCGAGAAGATCCGTCCTTGTCCGGAGCTTATGGATCTGATAGGTGCCGAGCCGGTCGTCTACAGCGGCGATACCGTTCTGGTCGACGCGGATGGTGATCTCTGGTTCGTCGGGCGCAACGACGCCATGATCAAGACCAGCGGGTTCCGGTTGAGTCCCGACGAGGTCGAGGATCTGATCTACCGGAGCGGGCTCGTGGGCGAGGCGGTTGCTTTCGGTGTGAGCGACGACGATCTGGGCGAGGTGGTGCATGTCGCCGTCACGCCGCTCGCGGGCTTCGACGAGGCGGCCTTGCTCAAGCATTGCCGGATCGCCATGCCACACTACATGATCCCGCGCTCGATCCATGTGTGGGACACGGCCATGCCGCGCACGTCCAGCGGCAAGCTGGCGCGGCCCGACGTGATCCGAAGCTGCAAGGAGCGTATTTCCAGGCAAGAGGCGCTTTCGGGCGCCAGCGTCTGATCTATTCGTCAAACTGGTGAGTGAAGGGCACTCGAGTGGACACAATGACTTTGACTGAAACGCAACTTCTTTCATTCCTCAAGGACACGCTCAACGTGGATGGCGACGTGAGCCTCGAGAGCGAGCTGTTCTCCTCCGGCGCGCTCGATTCCGTCGCGATGCTACAGCTCATCACCTTCGTCGAGGAGACGGCAGGGGTGCGTGTGCGTCCCGAAGACGTCACGCTCGAGAATTTCGATTCCGCTCAGCGCATCCTGAGATTTGCAGAAAGCCAGCAGTGATATGAGCGGCGCTTCCGTCGACGAATGCCTCCTGTGCGTCGCTACGTCGATCGGCACGCCGTCGTTCGTCTATTTCACGGAGCCCATCGTGGCACGGGCGGCGGCCTTGCAGGCCGCGTTCGGCGGCCGCTTCGCGCTCAGCTATGCCGCGAAGAGCAACCCCAATCCGGCGTTGCTCGGCTGGCTCAAGGATCATGTCGCATTTCTCGACGTGTCGTCGATCGGCGAGTTCCGGCTCGGAACGCAGGCCGGGTGGGAGCCCGCGCGTGCGAGCTTCACCGGCCCCGGCAAGCGCTGCTTCGAGCTCAAGGAGGCCATCGAGGGTGGTCTCGGCGAGCTGGTTCTCGAGTCGGTTCGCGAGGCGATTGCGGCGGACCGGATCGCGGGTTCGCTCGGGCGCGTTCAGCATGTTCTGGTGCGTATTGCGCCCTCGCGCGTGCCCAAAGGGTTCGGCGACCAGATGGCGGGACGGCCGAGCGCATTCGGCATCGACGTGGAGGAGATCTACGAGGCGTTTCCGAAAATCCTGGCGCTTCCCAACCTGCGCGTCACGGGGCTGCACATCTACTCCGGCACGCAATGCCTCAAGCCCGATGCGATCGCTGAGAACTACCGCACCTTCCTTTCGATTTTCCGCGAGGTCTGTGACCGCTACGATCTCGCGCCGGAAAAGCTGGTGTTCGGATCGGGGCTCGGCATTCCCTATCACGATGGGGACAAGCCGCTCGATCTCGCCGCGGTCGCGGGCGGCATCATCGGCGATCTCGACGCCTTGAAGGGTGAGGCGCGCTTTGCAAGCACCCAGCTCGTTCTGGAGCTTGGCCGCTATCTGGTGGGTGAGGCCGGCTACTTCGTGACGCGTGTCATTTCCGTCAAGGAGTCGCGCGGGAACCGCATCGGCATTTGCGATGGCGGCATGAACAATCACCTGCCGGCTTCCGGTCACTTCGGGATGGTGATCCACCGCAACTACGCCATGCACAAGGTTGGCGGCGGAGATCCCGCAGAGAAGATCGACCTCGTGGGCCCGCTCTGTACGTCGATCGACCGGCTCGCCAATGGCGTCGTGCTGCCCAGGATCGAGGAAGGCGACCTCATCGCCGTCCACAACAGCGGGGCGTATGGGCTGACCGCCAGCCCCATCCACTTCATCAGCCATGCGGCTCCGCGCGAGGTGCTGGTAGAGGCGAACGCACCGCGCGATGTGACGCGCCAGCTCGGCGATATCGCCTAGCCTCCCGCTCCGCCGTGGCGCAGCGGCCGACACGGCCGGAGGACGCGACAGCATCGCTCGGCGCAGGCAGGCTCGGTCCGTATTTTAGAAGATGGATTTGTAGAGGATGTTGGTTGCGGGAGTAGGATTTGAACCTACGACCTTCAGGTTATGAGACTTATGATCTGATCCTTTGTGGACTTTTCGACACGATCTGCATTTCTGCAACCACGCATAAATTATATATGCAACATATGTAGTTGGCCTATCCTGGTCTCATATTAGGTTTTCCTTTTGTCAACCGGTAGGGCCAGGGATGATCAGCAATGAATGCCAGGGGAATACCAGGAATTGTTGACTGTGATGTGGTGTTCCTGGCATCATTGACCTGAAGATCATTCAGCGAGGGCTGCAAATGCCGAGGGTCAGCACAAATAACTTTTCAACGGACGGCGAGCTTGCGGCGATAGTCAAAAAGTCGCTCAATCAGCCGCAAAAGGAATGGCGGGACACGACCACTAAGGGACTCGTGTTTGTCACGCAGCCGAGCGGCAATCACGCTTGGTATCTCTTCTATGTCCCTAAAACGGGCGAGCGGCTGCGTAAACTAAAGCTCGGAGACTACAGCCGCGAGTTCGGGCTGAAGAAAGCCCGCGAAGTTGCAGTGGCTCGACGCGCGGAAGTCGACCAAGGGGCGGACCCTGTTGTGGTGGCTAGGCAAGCCAAAGCCCGTCAACAGGGTCTCAAGTTCCAAGGGCTGGCTGAGCGCTTCCTCGCTGAGAACCATCGCCTGTCCGCTTCAACGCGAAAGGTCTACGAGTATGCATTGAAGAAGGACGCCTATCCGCGCATCGGCTCCAAGCTCGTCGACGATGTGACGCGCGAAGACATTATCAGCATCTGTCAGGCAATCGAGAAACGCGTGAAGGTCGATAAAGAGACCAAGGTGCGCCACAAGCCTACTTCGCAGTCCGACCACACGCGCCTGACTATCAGCGCTGTCTACACGTGGGCGGCCGAAGAAGGGCTCGCGAAAGCCAATCCGGCTCGTGATATCAAAAGGCGTGGCGAGAAGCTTGCCCGTGACCGCGAACCGACTGCCGACGAAATCAAAGCTCTATGGAACGGTGTTGAAGGCGGGAAGCTTTCGGATGCCATGCGGTACATCATTCGGCTGTCGATCCTCACCGGCCAGCGGCGCACTGAAGTAGCCGGTGCCCGTGTCTCTGAAGTCCAAGGGCTCGACACAGATGCGCCAATGTGGGTAATCCCAGGCGACGTGAACAAGCGCGGCAAGGTCATTGAAGGCCGAACCAAGAATGGGCTTACGCAAACGCTGCCCTTGTCTAAGCAGGCCGCTGCCCTGTTCAAGGAAGCTATCGAGAAGTGTGCGGCTGAAGATCAGATATTCCCCGCCGATCTGAGCCGGGTGAAGACGGGCAAGGCGTCTCGTCTGCCGCATATCCACGGCGAAAGCGTCACGATGGCCATGCGCAGGCTTCGTGAAGACATGGAGTTAGACGATATCTCCATACACGACATGCGTCGTGGTGTGTCCAACTGGCTCAAGAATGAAGGCGTCTCGCGCGAAGTCCGCGACCTGATCCTGAACCATAAGGACCAGAGCGTGACGGAGAAGAGCTACACGCAGAACGCTCGAATGGAGAAGCAAGTTCGGGCAGCGCTACAGGCGTGGGCCGATCATGTCTGCCAGATCACCGGTCAATCGGCAGACACAGCGTCGAACGTCGTGGCGCTTCGCGCGTAAGTTCTCCGAGTCATCGATGCATTGAGGCGGCCGGCTTTCTGTGAGCTGCCGCCCTTTTTGTTTGGGCCGGCCTCGCGCGTACACGTGCGCGTAGGGCGTCGTTCCCCCCTCAGAATGCCCGTTCCTGACTCGTAGCGAGTCCTGGGCTGGGTTTTGAGGGGCGGCGGCTACCCATGTAGCCAAGAACGCAAACGCCCGCCTGCGACTCTCCTAGGAGTCTGCGCGCGATGTGGGGGGCAACGGGGAGCCGGGGAGAAGCTTTGTCACCACCTGTCACCACCAAAAATCAGCCGGTGGTGACAGTAGTGGTGACAGTAAAAACCCAATAAAATCAGTCATATCTATCTATATCTATCTACTGTCACCACTGTCACCACCACATTTATAACGCCTCGCGCGATTTCAAAAAGCGGCTTATATCGCCGGCAAAAAGTGGTGACAGCTCCGGACCCTCCGGAAGCCCAGCAAATACGGGCTTTTCGACGCCAATTTTGTCACCACCGGAAAGTGGTGCCGCATATTTTCGGGTCCTTTGGTCCCATTATTCGCCACCAACGCACCCCTTGAAATGCTCGCAACGAGTATAATATGAATGTTCAACGGTTGCTTGGGGTTGCCGGCTTTTGTCTTGAGAGGATTTTATGGAAAACGTAACGGTCGCTAGCGCTTTAACGGCGGAGCAGTTGGCCGTCCACTTTGATATTTCAGTGGTCAATGTCCGGCTTTGGAAGCGCTTTCGCGGCTTTCCTGATGATGCGTTTTGGGTAGGCCCAGACCGCCGCGGCTATTACGACCTTGAAAAGGTTACGGCGTGGCTTCGGTCACGTGATTTTTCGAGGGGTCGCAAGCCGAAATGGCTGGCGAAAATTGGACATCCGTTGGCGGTCTCAGAGTCGACAGGTGGTCGCCGTGCTTAGCTCGCCTGATGATATGCAACTCGTCGCTACTAATTCTGCGACGACGGTCCTGCCTATATTTGTAGAGGCCGAAGTGTGTCCTGAGCCGCGGAAAAGGCGAACCAGTAAGCCTAAGACTCTGGTCCCGGAGAACTTCAAGAGGCACCTTAAGCCGAGCACTGCGGCGCTTGCGCTGGCCAAAGCCGATGGTTTGCCGCGGTCAGAGCTGAGTCGGCTTGCGAAGGCTGCGACGACCTTCAAATGGAAACTCGGGGATGCGCCGCTTGCGGATGCAATGGCGCGTGCAATCCGAGCGGACCGAACCCTTAGCCCGCGGCAGCGCGAAGACAGGCTCAAGCGGCTGACCGCGGATCTCAAGGCGGCGGCACAAGCGGAATACGAAGCCCTGCGTGTTGAGGCCGCTGCATGGGTTGAGCGTGTCAACGCATTTGAAGCTGACGATAAGGCCCGCCAGCGGAAAGAGGCGGCAGAGAAGAGGGCTCATGAGTTGGGCGTTCAGACCCTCTTGCGCCAATTCCAGACCTGGAAAGACGAGGCTGGCGACTACCGCCCTCAGTACGCTGTGTACGGCGATGCCCATATGTGGGCGATGAAAAACTCAGAGCACCAGCGCGTCTCCCGCATGAACTCTGTGGGTGCCAGCCGCGGCGTACAAGAAATATTTCGGGAGGCAAACGTCCGTCCCGCAAAATCTAAAGGGAAAGTCAATGTCAACTGATCTCAACTCAAGCGCGACGCTCGTCAACGTCGCAGAAGCCGCCACGTTGAGCGGCTGTTCTCAATCTCTCATTGTCTCGCTGGTCCATAGCAAGCGCTTCCCCGAGCCGGTGCACCGCCGTCCCTGGCTTTGGGACGCGGATGACGTTGTGCGTTGGGTCCGCGTGACCAGTGAGACGGCGAAGCGCACAGCCCCACGTCCTAAGCGGAAACGCTAGGCCGGCAAACGCCACACCCGAAAACAAAAAGCTCTCGCCGCGCCAACGGAGAGAGCCTTTGATTTAAGCCGCACCGTGCGACCGGTGCATTATTCTTCGAGAGAACACTGATGCATACTACACAAACTGACGAAAAAATCAACGCGCAGGACGCGCTTTATCGGTGCGGTTTCGACCCGGACATTCAGGATGTGACACGCTGGGCCAAAGGCGCGAGCATGTTGCTCGATCTCTACTTCCCTGAGGGCTCCCTTGCGAAGTCAAAGATGGGTAGAGAGCTGGCCGAGGTTAGCCAGTTCCATGCGGCCGGCGACTACTTCTCGGACGGCAGCTACAATCCGCTGTGCGGTTTGTTCACAGTCTACGGCGAAGCTGTCGACCCGATGACCGGCGAGCGAGCGCTCTACATCAGACACCTTGACGCGTACGGCCGGCCAGTCACGACGCGGGTTCCTTACAACGATATTGCTACGGGTGGCTCGACACTCGCAAAGACGCTCGCGAATGCCGGGCTGTGGGTGACGAGCACGAAGAAAGGCCGGGAAAGCCTTGCTTCCATGCTCTCCGCGATCAAGCCGCCACGGCTAACGTTGGCCACGTCTTACGGGTGGCTTCCAAACCGGAATGTATTCATCCTTGGCAACAGAGCTATTGGTGCCAGAGACGGCGAGCGCATCCACGTTGACAACGCATACGTTGGGAAGGTCAAGCTTGCCGAACGCGGCACGCTGGAAGATTGGCGCGCGTCAGTCGGAAAGTATGCGTCGGGAAACTCGCGACTGATATTTGCGCTCGGAATGGCTGTCACTTCTCCTCTTCTTAAGTTCGCTCCCGGTCAGACATCGTTCGTCGCAAACCTTCGCGGTGATAGTTCCGTAGGCAAGAGCACGGCTCTCAATGTCTTCGGCTCCGTGTGGGGTGGCGCAGAGGGCGGGCTCGGGTTTAATCATGCATGGGACATGACGGACAAAGACGCGGCAAAGAAAGCCGCTGCGCACTCGTACATCGGTCTCGGTCTTGATGAACAAGGCCAAATGGGCGGAGATCCCGCAAAAGTTGCCTACTCGATTGCGAGCGGCATTGAGCGCGGGCGGCTAAACAAGGACGGCTCGGAACGTGAGCAAGCTAATTGGAGGGTCTGCGTACTCAGTACCGGCGAGCGCTCGATAGCCGAAATTATGGAGACAAAAAATCCCCGTGAGCGTCAGGCCAGTGGCACCGAGGTTCGCAACTTCGACGTACCGGCCGACACCTCGGCTCACGGCATCTTTGATGAGTTGCACGGCTTCGCGGATGGTCGCGCGCTGGCTGAGCACTTGGCGGACGCGACTAACGAAACTTGTGGTACGGCCGGTCCCGCGTTCGTTGAACAGCTAGTTCGGAACGTTGACGCGGTTGGGCCGGAGGCTTTCGCGAGAGAGCTGCGTTCCAGTACCGACGAATTTCTAGAGTCGCTTCTGCTCTCGGATGAGACGGACGCCGCAGTTCGCCGCATCGCTAAGCAGTTCGCACTTGTGGCTGTTGCGGCACGATTGGCTTCGCGCTTCGGTATCTTTCCGCTCGGAGAGTCGGAGGCATTCGACGGGGTGCGCAAGTGCTTCAATGACTGGCTGCGCGCTCGTGGCAGCGTCAAATCGTTGGCAAAGATTTCGGATCTGGTAGCGGTTAGAGACTTCCTTCAGAGCAACGGCGGTAAGTTTCCGAAAAATCCGTCCGGAAAGCCAACCGCTGAAGAACGGGAGAAGTTCGAACATGCGATGCGTAACGGGAGCGGCTTCGGCTTCCGGCTTGTCGCGAAGATCAACGGGACGAAAAAGCAGTGCTTCGGTATCACGGCTGCGGGGTGGAAATCGTTACGTCTCGCTCGCGGCAATGCCTTGGGACAGCTCGAAGACCTAGGGCTGATTGAACGCAGAGGTGATCTGAAGCACCCCTATAAGACGCAGGTTCGTCTTCCGGACGATACGCGGACTTGGCTCTATGTCATAGACGCAGCGGTACTTGAGATTTCGGACAGTGGTCACCTTGAGCCGGACGTTCAACGTTCTCCGCTTCCGATGCTCGATGACGATAACAACGTAATCTATCTCGAAGCGCCCAGCGTCGCAGACACGTTACGTTCGGCAATCTACGGCCGTGAAACTTCGTCGGATGATTTGAACGCTCTGGCTTAACGGTCACCTTCCGCCCTCAACGTCGGCTTCCCTGCATCGGCTTCTCTCCCGGTGCGGACGCTTCGTCGTGACGTTGAGGGCGGCTCTTTTCTACAAGCCGCCGTCAGCCTCGCCCTCGTTCTTGTGGAGCGCGGCCTTCGCGTTCTCTGGAGCCCTGATCTTGTAACTTATGTCCGGAGCTTATCCGGCCAATCAGTCGAGTAGTCACCTAATGGAACCTAAGAAGAAACGAGCCTACACAAAACCAAACCCTAAGCCCAAGCCAACACCCGTCCACTTGCTGCCACCAACTCACATGCGCCACGGTGTCATGGGCTTCATGACCAAATGTCCAGCGTGCGGCGTTGCGCATGACTTCGGGCCTATACGGCAGTTGCGAGACGGTAAGCCGCATAAGATGCCGAGCTGCTGTGTGCCGATGCTCGACGGCGTGTCGGCTTCAAAGATCGATTGGTCGCCAAAGGAATACAAGCTTGCTGGTCCGATCCCGCCAAAGCATCGAGCCCTCTATCTTGGTAGCCTTTGCTCCGCCCTTGACGTTGCTGTGACCAACACGGAACGCCGGAAGGCGAAGGCGCTGAACCGTCGCGTGGAAAAACGGCGTCGTAAGATCGCGATAGAAAGGCGTGCTGTGGGAAAGATCGCTGCCGCAAGGGGATAGACTCAGCTTGAGTCTTACTGATTGTCGCTTGTTGCGTTCGAGACCGTCGCCAATTCACATTCTATGCAAATCAGTTCAACCAAGTAGCTGACAACGCTTACCAATGGAGAACTGACTATGTTGCACAGACTCACGATTAACGCTGCGGGCCTAGCCGCTTACGTTGAGGTTATGGCTAGTGATCCCTGCGGCTATCTTGGCGACGGCACTGCGAACGCGTGTATGCGGCTCGCTTCGACGCTGCACCGGATTTCACATCTGGCCGATGTTGCTAACACGTGGTTGTCACGCGTTCGCCGTGCGTTGGTCGCGCCCTTTAAGAGTTTGAGAGTCGAGGTCGCGTAAAACGAGCGAACCCCCGCAGCCCGGCAAGGCTGGCGAGGGTTCTTGAAACTGATCCTGGCTAAGAGGACCAATTCCCATGCCTAACCACATCACCATTGCGACCAGTTGTAAAGACTCCCAATCTTTCTTGAGTCGGCTCAAACGGCTATTGCCCACCGGCTCACACAGCTCTCAGCAAATCACATCTAAGACTTCGGCAAGGCTCGCGAACGCGGCAGCTATCTCTCTGGTCACTGCATCCACCGGACTAGGCGCATATTACGCATGGTTCGTTGGTGCGCATCACGGTTGGCTTGTAGCCGGCTTGTTCGTGTGCTTCGCGGCCGGCCTTGAGCTGGCAAAGCCGTTGAGTGTCGCGGCTGCGTTATCGGCGTTCCGCTCCTTATCGCTTGTTCGCGGGGTCGCTTTTGCCGTGCTTGCTCTCGTTGCTGTGGTCTACAGTCTCACGGCCGAACTTTCCCTTATGGCTGCGTCACGCTCGGACACGGTTGCTCAACGCGAAGCCGTGCTCAAAGCTGCGGCGGACGCAGAGTCCACCGCTCGCCGCGCCGCTGAACGGTATGAGCGTGCGAAAACTGAGCTGGCCGCACTGCCCGCGGCGCGCCCGGTCGGGGAACTTCAAGCCGAGATCGATGCGCTGTTACTTCGACCCGGTGCCAACGGATGCGTTGCAGTCGATGGCCGCGTTACACGTGAAGTCTGTCCCAAGGTTGCTGACCTGCGAACTGAGAAGGCCCGAGCCGAACGCCGCGCCGAGCTTGAACAGCTTCTTGCCGCCCCGCTTCCCACGGCCGACGCGAGCCAGCCGGCAGTCGGTAAGCCGGACCCGGCGGCCTCTGCCTTGGCCGCTTACCTTGCCTTGCTTGGTATCGTGGTCGCCCCCGCCGTGCTTTCGGAATGGTTTGTGCTCGTGCCGGTGCTTGCTCTCGAAGTCGGCTCGGCATTCTCAGTGCTGTTAGTCCAGTCCGTTGCGCCAGCGCCCGGAGTCGCTGCAACTCGTCAGGTGGTTCAGGTCGCGGCCAATCGTAAAGAGCCGGTGGTTCAGCCCGCTGCTCAAAAGCCCGCGGTTCAGGTGGTTCGCCCTGCAAACTTGGCCGTCTCCAAGGAAGTGGACCACGTACGCGAAAAAGTTAAGGTCGCGATTGTGGACCAGCTCAAAGCGAGCGGCGGGTTCGTATCTGGCGGGGAACGCGGACTGGCGAAACTCGTGGGCGCAAACCGCTCAACGATGCGGCGCGCAATCAATGGCCTCGTGATGGCTGGCGTTGTCGTCGCTGAGGCTACCCGCAACGGAACTTTGCTACGGCTTGCGGCTTAGATACTGCCTTCACTTCAACAACCGAAGCCTTGCTCGCCACTCGGCGGGCGAGGTTTTTTTTAACACGTAACAAGTTATTTATACTCGCCGTGCGCGAATGTTCAATTTACTCTGATCTAGGTCGTTCAGTTAGCACCTGTGAGGGGTAAGGCGCTATGTTGGATCGTCTCTTCTTCGAACTAGTGGAAGACCTTGATAATGTGGCGAGCGAGAATGTCGGGGCCGACAGCTTGTCCAAAATGGCCGAGAAATTTGGTCTGACACATGCGTCATACTTGGGCGTCAACATCCCCCTAGCGAAGCAAGATGTGTACATTCTGACGACCTACACTAACGAGTGGGTCCACCAATATGTAAGCAAGGACTACGTTAAAATTGATCCCGTCATCCAACTTGGGTTGCGTGGAATAATGCCGCTCGATTGGAAAGACCTCCGCGACAAAAACGAGACTACAAGGAATTTTTTCGGAGAGTCCCGAGAGTTCGGATTGGGCCGCCAAGGTTTGACTATACCAATGCGCGGCGCACACGGCGAAATCGCGATGTTCAGTTTAAATGTTGATATACCTGATCGCCGGTGGGAAAGCGAGAAACGAAAACTAATTCGCGATTTCTCCGTGCTCGCATATCATTTCCACAATCGCGTGCTTGAACAATATGGCGTCCACGATGAAGACGTAAAGTTATCTAGCAAAGAAATAGAAGTTTTAAAATGGAGCGCGCAGGGCAAAGCAAATCAGGACATTGCCGACATATTGCGCATATCAGAGCGCACGGTCAGATTTCACCTTGAGTGCGCACGGGCAAAGCTCAACACGATCAACACAACGCAGGCAGTCGCCCGCGCGATTAGGTTGGGGCTTATCTAACGAAAGTCCACTGGCGGAAACGCCACTAGCCTTTCACCATCATCACGGAAATCGTTCTCAAGCGGTTAACATCGTTTGGGAGATTAGTCATGATGATGCTAATTCCTGGGCATCTAGCCCACCTTCATTCCGGCCTTATCGATCAAATGTTCCGCCTTCGGGCGAAGGTCTTTTCAGAAAGACTTGAGTGGGATGTTCGCGTTGAGAATGGCCACGAGCGCGATAAGTATGACGACCTTGAACCGCTATACGCGCTTGCCGTTACAGATGATGGACGGGTTATCGGAACCTTCCGGCTGCTGCAGACCACTGGTCCTCACATGTTGGCAGAAGTTTTCAAAGAGCTAATGCCAGAGGGCATCCCCGTTCGCAGCCCGATCATTTGGGAAAGCACACGGTTTTGTGTTGACACGGAGTTGGCTCAAGCTCGCGGCGACAAGGGCCTCAGTCATATCACCGCAATTTTGCTGTCATCGCTCCTAGAGGTTGGCTTGCAAGCTGGTCTAAGCCACATCCTTACGGTGATCGACGTGAGGATGGAGCGCATACTGCGCCGCGCAGGGTGTCCAATTGACCGCTTGGCGCCTCCCAAGCTTGTCGGGAAAGTACCTTCACTCGCAATCCTTATGGAATGCACTGAGGAGTCAGTTGCAAAAGTCCAGCGGACGAACGGACTAGATGGAAACTGCCTAGAGCCCAGCCAAGTTTGGGCATCTTCGAGGGCGGCCTAGCCATGGCTTATACCTTAGTGAGTACGATTACCGCCGAGGACAGGCTTCAAGCGCTTCTTCGCCAGATGGATTTCCTAATCTCTCTAGGCGACGACGTACCAAGCACGCTGGACGCAGAGGCATTGAAGCGCGTTTTAAAACTAGTCGCAAGAAAGGTTGATGCATTACAGCTTCAAGTTAAGCCCATTAAGGTCCGGAAGGAAAACCCCTTTGAATTTGGCTTAGGCTGCGGCCGCGTATGCATCGCACAGGCGATCCGCCGTTAGGCCTCAAGGTGAGCGGTTAGAAGCAATTTTCAATCGCTCACCACACCACTCGAACAACGAACTGAGCGGCAGTTCCAATGCGCGAGTATAGGCAAAAAGAGTTGCGGCCCCCATGCGTTCTACGCCAGCTTCCCACCTCGCTAGTTGGCTGGGATGGACGCCCATAATATCGGCCATCTCGTCCGCAGAAACGCCTTTGCGAGTTCTCAACACCTTGGCGCGAAGGCCTATCTTCAAATCAATGCTGTTCATTCGCACCTCATCAGACACTCGGTCCACTGTGACCCGCTAACGTACTCAGGGCGCTGCCGAAGCTGGCTATTGTTGTCTCATACCTCAACTGCGCGGGGATAACTCTTATATCAGTGCTCTCCCCGTATGGCTTCCCCGCGACCTGCCAAACCATCATTTGCACAAACCGTTGCACGCGATGCCGTCGCCATTCCCATCGAGTGACTTCACCCCGCACTGTTCAAGATAGAAGGTTGCTTCTTCGCAAGTAGTCATTTGCTTGCAGGTACGCTTCGTTCCGCATGAAAAGCTAGCCGCTCCACTTTCCATCAGTCCGACCGCTCTAGATGCCGTGCTCCCTGCCGACATGAATGGCTGAGCCAAGAGGCGGGAGGACATCGTTGCTTGCGTCTTTCCGCAAAGCGTCTCGCAGGGAATGCCGTCGCCGTTACGGTCGAGACTGCTTACGCCGCATGACGTGAGGTAATAGTGAGCTTCCGCGCACGTCTCCATATCGCCGCAGAGCCGTTTGGTTCCGCATAGGGAAGACTGGGCAATGCGGATTTGACCGGAACCATCTCTCACCGAAATCCTGTCAAGTTTGCCAGAGCCCTGATGTTGGTCAGCACGGCTATTTGACTGATTTTCTATTGCGGTCAGAGCCCAGAAAAAAGAACTCATCAGAATAGTAACAATCAAGCGCTTGACCGCTGCCCGCATAGCACCTTTGCTCCCCAATAGCGGGAGTGTAACAGGCATCTACTTTGCGAAGAAGCTTTGGTGTGCAGACACGCCGAACGCTATCGCACGAGCCATCCGACCGCAGCCAAGATTGCAAAGGCCACTAACGCGACGGCCGTGACCGTAGACCTCCATGATGGATCAGGCCCGCCATAGTCCGGGTTGTTGTCGTGGCCGCCCATATCAGGCTCCATTGATGCAGCGAACGGACTTACGCTCTCTCTTTCAACGTTACCTCATGGAGCGACATGCGGGGATAACTTTCGCGAACATAAATCTCGCCAAGCCGTTGCAGGCTAATCTAGCTGAGGTCAACTGGAACCGCCCCATGGATGATCCAAAGATGGCCCTGCTCTCCAGGCGCCGCCCATCGCGCCTTAAGAAGCACCTAACAAACGCGCCCGCCACATGGATTGTCGTCGCCTTGTTCGTCACCGCACTCGCCGCCGCTTACTTCGGAACCGGAGGCGTGCAGCAATTCAAACAAGCGTCGCCAGTCGGAGCGAGCGAACTGTTCGACGGAAGCATTTCGGCTTGCGGTTGGATACGACGCACCTGCCTCGTGGACGGTGATACAGGTTGGCAGGGCGGCCGGAAGTGGCGCCTGATCGGAATTGATGCGCCAGAGCTTGCCAACGCCGAGTGCGGACGGGAGCGCGAACTAGCGCAGAAGTCGCTTCATCGTCTTACTGAGCTAATGGCAAGCGGTTACCGCATCGTGTGGAGCGGCAAAGATGATCGTTACGGGCGTGCCCTCGTTAATGTAACTTTGGCGGATGGTCGCGACGCCGGATCGGTTCTAAAGACTGAGAAGCTTGCGCAGTCGTGGCCGAACCGCGGGAATGTTTGGTGCGAGCGCTAGGTGATCTTGAAACGCCTAAATAAGTCGGACCGAGAGGTCCCGCTTCTCCAACCCCGAACCAGCAATTCTCATCCGATGGGCAGCATAGGGGTGACACAGCGTAAACGCTTCGTCAGGTCTTCCGCGCAACCAAGTTTCCCACTCCGCCTCTGATGTAAGCAGCACCGGCATCCGGTCGTGATTTATGGATGCCGTGAGATCATTCGGAGTGGTGGTTATAATCGAGTACACATCAAGCTCAACTCGCGGCCCGTCTTTCTTGAGAGGCCCAACGTATCGACGCCAGATGCCGGGGAATGCAAACAGCGGCCTTGGATCGTCGTCATTGATTGCGAACCAATACCATCTCGCTGGTTTTACTCCCTTCGGTTCGGAGTAGGCAGTTGCAGGCACGAGACAGCGCCGATGGAGGAACGAGTCCCGCCAGAACGGATTGCCGCGCACTTGATCGTCCCGTGAGTTGACGACGCGTCTAGGTGCCTTACCCGGTCCATGCCGAATAAAGCCCCACGACAGGTTCACCAACTCCCGCTCGCCATCCTCCGCTAAGCGAACAACCGGCGCGATGTCGCTTGGAAGTATCGCGTCTTTAAGATCGACGGTTGCCGCCCTGTTGTCTGACACGCGAAAGAGATTTCGTATGAGTTCTCGGCCCTTCGTATTGGCGTAGAGTGTGCACACGGCGGTCAGCGTAGCCCTTGTTGTAGTGCGTTGCCGCTCAATTCAAACGTTTCCACCACCACCCGGGGTGATTGGTTGCGTCGCTGAAGGCTCATGAACTGCTCCGGGAGCGACACTGTATCAGGTGCTCGATTATGGTTCGATCTCGCCGTTGCTGTTCACCTATAACAACGTCTTCGAAGATGTAACCGGCTTCGGGATCAAGCGCGGGTTCCAAGCGTTGGGCGACGACAAGCACGGAATGGGCGCGCTCTCGTCTGCGAGGTCCGCGGGCCGCGGTAGTCCTTCCGCATTGCTGGGGCCGGGCGCGCGCACGTTAGATGCTGCGTCAGCCGTTGGTCAGGACGTGCTGGGGGTTGGGAAGCGGAGAGTGAGCCGCAAGACGCTGGATAACGCGGCGAAGCTGGTTCCGTACTCCGGGACGTTTTATCTGCAAAAAGTGGTCAATAGCTCAAAGGATGCCGTGGCGGCAGGGTTGGGGTTGCCGAGAAAGTAGTAAGAGGAAGCCCGGAGGTTCAGCGCTTCCGGGCTTTTTCTGTTAGTAGCGTACAATTTTCGAGAAGCATCGATTGATCCCACAGAATACCTATGTACCGCTTGCTCCTTGGATTGTGATCAGAGGTGTAAGTGACCTCGGAAGAGGAATGAGGATATGGCGGCGCGGCCGAGTAACCGACTTAAGGCATTTGCTGATTTGGTATCTGTTGACGCCTGGCATGACGCTTTCAAAGGAAAACGCAAAGGCGTCGACCTTCACGCCGACATTGTATTTGGTACGGCGCGAGTCGGGCAAGACACCGACGTAGCTATTACGTTTCGGCTGAGTGTAACAAGGGCCGATGTGGTGATCGTGCTCCCGGATGGCGAACCTATAGGCGTCGACCCGAGCAGCGTTCGACGCGATGATCCGCACCCGACCGTCAAGCGAACGCAGACTTTCGAGACGAAATCTGAAGGAGCCATTACCGCAAAAGTAAAAGCGGAGTTGGGAGTCGAGCCGGCCGCTTCGTTTGCTGCAAATGCGCATGTCAGCTCGGGCGTGACAAACACGGAAAAGCTAGTTGCCACAACTACGGCGCCACCCGTCCTTGTCACTCTATCGACCACGGCCGACGGATCATACCGCTGGACATGCACGCCTTTGACTGGGCGCAAATTGCAAGGCCGTGGTTGGGACGCCGCAACGGAGCCATGCTTAAAGCTCCTAGACGGTAGGAAGACAGAGAGCCACCTTATCGCACCAACAGTGCGCATTGAGGTGGGCTGCTTGCGGGAAGATCTCATTATAGAAGACTTAGAACTCAAAGATCCCACAATATGGGAGACCGTTCGGCATCGGACCGGGTTCAAAAATCGCATGGCGGCGGCCGAGGCGTACATTCGTAATGAGCTTATGGCGCACGGGCTCAAAGTCGGCGCGTTAGACCAGCGCTTTTCTCCGATAACACTTGCCGACGTAACCGCCGAACCAAGAGGTTAAGGATGGCAGAGGCGTTTGATAAAGTTAGTGAAATTATTAGCGCGCAAACGGCTGATCTAAAAGAACTTGCCCACATTGCGGGTGCGGACCCTCTATACTTTTATTGCGGGGCAAATCTCAACGGAGCCGATCTTAGGGGTATGGACCTGACCGGCATGGAATTTCACGGTGCAACATTTGTCGATGTGAAAGTAGACAAGAACACCAAAGCTGACTGGCCGCATCTGCGTCAATTGATTGAAAACGTGTTTGAGTGGACCAAGGAGAAGGATAGGGAGCTTGCCAGTCTATGGCAAAGCGGTTTCAGCGCAGCAATTATTGCTCGACAAATGAATGTCCGGTCTCGTCAAGAAATAATTCGACGCGTATACGATCTAAGGCTGTCAACGGCGGAACCAGGAAGAACACTCGCAATTTTCGATGGTAAGTACTTTAAGGATCAACGGCTTGGGGGCTTGGGGCCTGCGTTATATCGGCTCAATTTGGAGATAGCCCAAACATCAATGCGCTTCTGGAAGGTTTCTGAGTGGGTTGCTTTCTTTAGCAATAGATCCCTGCGAACCAGGTTACCTAAATCGGCATTAGACGCGGTTTATGAAAAGGAAGTACTGCTGGTAGAAATTGTAGGCGCAGACTCTGTAGAGAAAATTAGAAGCGCCGTCAGCGAGTACAAGCCGAGGGGAATATTTTTGCACTGCTTGTACTCTTCATATGATCGGAAAGCTGCGGCGATTGATTTAGCCATGGTTTTTGGTCCAAAGGCCCGCTCAACTAAATTTTCTAAAAGGATTTCGGCGAAGGGGAAGATGCGAGTAGAATAGAGCCATCATCTCTGAGGCCGCTTATGACCAAGCAATCGCACATTAGAACTTTCACCGCATGGGCCGCAGCAATCGCCGCGTTCGCCGGAGTAATGGTTTTCACGGACAACGTGGGCGAGACGCTTCGCGTTCCAAGCTCGGTCTACGTTGGGCTTCATGGCGTGAACTTTGGCGCGGGCGCAGAGTCGGAGAGCGACACAGTTCAAACGACGTACGGACTCGGAGGAATGTTGCTCTCGATACTCGCTGCAATCGCAGCTTGGCATGTTGTGGCCGGTAAGCGCTTCTCTCCGGAGGCTCGTGCACACTTTCTCGGTTGGCTTGTTGGGGCAGTGATCGTGTCGGTTGGGGGCGTTGTGCTTTGGAAATTGCTGGAGCCGGCAAGAGGTAACGGCATAGTCATTTCCAACATCTGCAACGCAACCCTTGTCGGAATTGCTGCGCTCGTGGGCGTTCAACTCACTAGGAGCTTGTGGCGACGGATCGATGTTGAGCGCCAACAATAGTTGGCAAGACAACCTTTGTTTCTAATGAGAGGTTTTTCGGAGCGTTTTCCGGAGTCAGTAGCTGGGTCCCGGAAAAAGTTTTGCCCCCACCCCCCTCCGCGGAAATTTCAGACCCCCCACCCCCGTCCGCGCATATGGCTCCATAGCAAGGACATCCCTGCCCGATACGTTGGCCGTGCGTTGTGGGGCGGGTTGCGTGAGCTGCGATTGCTAGGCGCGTTTGCGCTTCTTGCCTTTCGCTTCGTTCATGCGAGCAAGGCAATCATGGAGCTGCGCAACCGTGTGTGCAACGCGGCGTTCTCCAACCTTGATCGGGGCGTCCAGCAGTCCTGCGTGCCGCAGTCGCTTGTAACCGGATGAGCTAGTGGCCAGGAACTCGGCCGCCTCTTTCGGCGTGCGCAGTTGGTTGATGCCGTCTCCGAGATCAAACTGCACCGTGTCGTTCTTCATGCCGATAATCGACAACGGTGTAAGCGTCACGATTGGCTTGCCGCTATCGTCTCCGATCAAGTTGCCTTCAGCATCGAACAGGAGCGCAACCGGGTAGACGCCGCTCTTTGACGGCGACTCTTTTGCAGCATGTTGAGCCGCGCGTGACGCGCAGTCGAGAAGCTTCAGCATGTCTCGTGCGAGTTGTTGAAGCTCAGGCGGAAGGCTCGGTAGTTCGCCGTCATCGTCGCGCATGATTATAGTCCCCGCGATGCGTATTGACGGAAAGGTTGTCTGATTTGCCGTAGCCGTACAACACGGCGCTAAAGCCTGGGGTCAAAGACCTTGAATGCCAGGAGATTACCAGGGAGTGGATTGCGCGGAAAACTCGGCGCTCGCGCCACACTCATAAATCATTGATTTGCTAGATAAAATGTTGGTTGCGGGAGTAGGATTTGAACCTACGACCTTCAGGTTATGAGCCTGACGAGCTACCGGGCTGCTCCATCCCGCGATACCGACATCACCGACCCGACGAGGCCTCCGTATGGGACACCCTGTCGCGTCGTCTCGAACGATCCGGCCACCGAGTGGTGTAGGGGCTGATCTGGGCCCTCATATCCCGTGAATCCGGGCCGGCCCGTTCGAAGGAGCCGCTCCGGTGCGGCTCGGCAGGGTCTATAGCATGTTTTTCGGGTTTGTGAACCCCACTCAACCGGGGTGCGGCAAAGGCCGTGGATTACCTGTCCATAGACCCCGGCAGGCTGCATATTTCATGCGCGTTCTTATCGGCCACGAGCGGGAAAGTTTCGTATAAGCTGGCGTCAAAACAGTGCTCAGAACTTGAGACGAGACCCCGCACGCATGACTAAAGCCGACCCCAAGCGAGCCGCCGACCAAGCCGGTCAGAAGAAAACCGGTGCCGGGCTCGAGGAAACGTTCGTTCTTCTCGACAACAGCACCGGGCGCGGGGCGCCTTCGCTGCTCTTCTCGGAGCCGGTCGAGATCGTATCTGCCTTCGCGCCGGAGGAGGTGCCTGAAGCCATTTCCCGGCTCGAGGCCGGGGCGGCCGCCGGGCTGCATGCGGCCGGGTTCTTCGCCTATGAGCTCGGCTATGTGCTCGAGCCCAAGCTGCGCAGTCTGCTGCCCGAGGGGCGCAATGTGCCCTTGCTCTGGTTCGGCCTTTATCGCGGGCCGCGCGAGATGAACGAGGCCGAGGTCGATCATTGGCTCTCGACGCACACGCGCAGCGGCTCCTACCAGTTCACGTCGGTCGCGTGTGCGTGGGATCAGGCGGAGTACGAATCCCGTTTTTCCGCCGTGCAGGACAAGATCCGCGCCGGCGACATCTATCAGCTCAATCTCACGTTCAAGGCGCGCTTCCGTCTCGAAGGCTCTCCGCTGACCTTCTATCGCGACATGCGCCAGCGCCAGCGCGTCGCCTATGCCGGTATCGTCGATACGGGCGAGGTGACGGTGCTGTCGGCGAGCCCGGAGCTGTTCATCGAAAAGCATGGTCGCGTCGTTTCCACGCGGCCGATGAAGGGCACGGCGCCGCGCGCCGGTACGCCCGAGGCGGACGCGGATGCACGGCGGGTGCTCGCGAGCGACGTCAAGCAGCGCGCTGAAAACCTGATGATCGTCGATTTGATGCGCAACGATCTCGGGCGCATCGCGGAAGTGGGGAGCGTCAACGTCACCGATCTCTTCACCGTGGAGACGTTCCGGACGCTGCATCAGATGACGTCCGGCGTCACGGCCACGCTCCAGGACGGCATCGGCCTCACCGATCTCATCCGCGCGATCTTCCCGCCGGGTTCGGTGATCGGGGCGCCGAAGATCCGGGCGATGGAGCTGATCAGCGACTACGAGACTGAGCCGCGCGGCGTCTATTGCGGCGCGATCGGACACATCAGCCCGAAGGGCACGGCGCTGTTCAACGTCGCCATCCGCACGCCGGTCATTTTCCGCGACGGGCGCGGCGAGATGGGGATCGGGTCGGGCGTCGTCTACGACTCGGTCGGCGCGAAGGAGTATGCCGAGTGCCTGCTCAAGATGAAGTTCCTCACCGATCCGCCGAAGAGCTTCGAGCTGATCGAGACGCTGCTTCATGACGCGGGCGCGGGGTACTGGCTCCTCGAAGGGCACATCAAGCGCCTCAAGGCGTCGGCCGCCTATTTCGGCTACGCGTTCGATGAGGCGGCCGTGCGCAAGACGCTGGCTGATGCGGTCAAGGGCCGGGAGGGGGAGCGGCTGAGAGTGCGGGTTCTGCTGGCCGAGGATGGGACGCTCACCCTCACCACGGCGGAGCAGCCCGCCCAGAAGCCGGACGCGGTGATGCGCTATGTGATCTCCGAGACCCGGCTCGACAGCACAAACGCCTTCCTGTTCCACAAGACTACCCGGCGTGAGCTTTACGACCGGGAGTGGCAGCACTACGCCGACACCGTGAAGGCCGACGAGGTGCTTTATCTCAACGAGCGGGGCGAGCTTGCCGAGGGCAGCCGGACCAACGTGTTCGTGGAGAAGGATGGGACGCTCTTAACCCCACCGCTTTCGTCCGGGCTTTTGCCGGGGGTGTTGCGCAGCGAGCTGATCGCGACCGGCAAGGCCACGGAGGCCGTGCTGACGCAAGTTGATCTCGCAAGTGCGAAGACCGTCTATGTCGGGAACTCGGTGCGGGGACTGGTGCGGGCTGAGCCCATCAAGGCCTGACGGGCCATGCGCTGGCGGGTGTCAGGGCAGCGTGAAAAAGTTCAGGATTGTTAGAGAGTTTCTAAGGCGCCGCTTTCGAGCGGTGCTGATGATGCGTGCGTTCGTTAATTAGAACTGTTCGCACCCGGCTCCTGCGACGAGGAGATGGCAGCCGTTTCCGGCGCGTGGCTATGAAGTGCCGCTACGACAAAGACCAAAGCCGCAAGCGTCAGGGCGACGGCCAGTGCGATTTCACGCACGGAACGACGCGCTCGCTCGGCAAAGGGGCCAGACTGCAATTTGCGTATCATCATGGGTGCCAATTTGCGCAAAGGAACGTGCCACATCCAGGGTTCCGAACGCCGCGCGACAGAAGAGCACAGCGAACGCACGCGACTTAACTGACGCTGAAATTTTTGACACGGCGCGGAAAGGTGCCCCCCGGCAAGAGGGCGCCTAGGGGCCTCCCTACAAGCCCCGCATGATGCATCCGAACACGAGCACGAACTGAGCGAGAAGGATAACCCAGAATTCTTGACCCGTAATGTATGGAATTGACGCACCGAAGACGTACGTCACCAGTGCGAGCACGGTGAGAATGACCGAAAGCATGAATGTCAGGATGCCCGGAGCTTTCAGTGCCATGGGTCGTTCTCTCCCTCGAAGTTTTGGATTTGAGCGGGTGGCGACCGGCGCGATTGCGCACAGAATCTAACCGACTCGCCCGCATGCGGCGCTTATAGCAGGCACCACCCGCTCTGGCACGGGCTTCACGGCAACACTCCCGCCGCAGATGGCCGAGGGAGTCCGCAAGGGCTCGAAACACGCAATCTTTGGTGCTAAATTTTTGTGGATTTCCATGGGCTTTATGGATTTTTCTGCGAAGAATGATGCCGGCTCCGCAGTTGTGCCCTTGAAGGTGCGTGTCGCGAGTACGAGATCGTTTCGTGGGGGAGCGTGACAAGCCCGCAGAGAGGAGCCCCCGATGTTGCGTACCTGCCTGGTTGCCGCCGTTGGTTTCGTTCCACTGCTTTTTTCGGGCGAGGCATCCGCCTACGACGACAAGGTGAGAAAGCACTGCCGCGCAGATTACATGGCCCATTGCAGCCAGCATGATCTCGGCAGTGCCGGCCTGCGCGCCTGCATGCGCAAGGTCGGACCGAAGCTCAGCCCGGCGTGCATCAGTGCGCTCATGGATTCCGGAGAGGTGTCTGCGAGTGCCGGTCAACACCGGCGTGTGGAGGGGCGGTAGCGTTGGTTGGCGCCTGTCCGGTTTGAGCGAGATCATCGCCTCATGCTGCGGTGTGTCTTAACTCCGGCCTTCGCCGGAGTGACGGAGTATGTGAGCTGGTACTTGGAAATGCGACCCCTGTCGTCCTGGTGCAGGGCCTTCAGAACATTCTCGGCGAAGAGTTCACGTCCAGAACAGAGAGCCGCTAAGTGCCGCGCGGTTTGGCGCGGGCCGTCGGCGCGGCGCTCGCCGGATCGTCCGGCCAGGGGTGACGCGGATAGCGCCCTTTCATCTCCGCCTTCACCGCGTTCCACGAACCGCTCCAGAAGCCCGGCAGGTCGCGCGTGATTTGGATCGGCCGATGGGCGGGCGAGAGCAGGTTGAGCGTGAGCGCTAGCCGCCCGCCCGCAATCGACGGATGGGTCTTCAGCCCGAACAACTCCTGCACGCGAATGTGCAAGGCCGGCGCGCCCGCGCCTTCGTAGTCGATAGCGTGACGATTGCCTGTCGGAGCCTCGAAGTGAGTCGGGGCCTCCTCCTCGAGACGGCGCTTCAGGCTCCAGGGGACGAGAGCATCGAGTGCGGTGCCGAGATCGTCGGCGCCGATGTCCGCAAGGCGCGTCTTGCCCGCGAGGTAAGGTCCGAGCCAGTCCGGCAGCGTGGCCGTCAGCGCGGCATCCGAAAGATCCGGCCAGTCGCTCGAGCCCTCCGATCCGGTGGCACCGCGCAGGAATGCGACACGATCGCGAAGCTGAAGCTGGGCCTTGCTCCAGGGCAGCTTGGCGGCGCCGAGCGCGGCGAGACCCGCGGCGAGAGCGGCTTCCACGCCGGGGCCAGGCTCTGCGGCGCGCGGCTCGCTCGCAAGCTCGATTGCATCGAGGCGGCGGACGCGCCGGGCGCGGACGGCGGCTGCTTCCCGGTCGAACGTCGTCTCGTCGCGCGCCAGGATGCGATCGCCCGCGAACGCGATCACCTCCGCTTCCGATGTCTCAGCCGCGAGCACGATGCGGGTGGCGGCGGCCGTGCCCTGCATCTCGGCGACCACGAGAAAGGGAGCGCGCGCGAGCGCATCCGCGGCATCGAGGGTTGCGCCGCGCCCATTGGCGAGCAGGAACTGGCCGCGTGCGCCGCGCGCCTTTGCGATGCGCTCGGGATACGCGAGGGAGAGAAGGGCTGCGGTCGAGACGGCGTGGCTGTCGGCCGCTTCGTCGCGTTTGGCTGAGCCACCCTCGCGCGCGCTTCTTGCCCAGCCTTCCGCGAGGCGGCGCATTTCGGTCGCGCGCCGTGAGCGGTCGCGGCGGAAGTTCTCCAGGCGATGATCGAGTGACGTGTCGTTGCCGCCGAGACCGCGCTCCACGAGAACGGCTGCGATCTCGGAAGCCTCGCGCTCGGCGCCGCGGCGCGCAGCCTCTATGAGCATGGCAGCGAGGCGCGGCGGCAAGGGAAACGCGCGCAGGCGGCGGCCCGTTTCCGTGATATGACCCGCGGAATCCAGAGCGCCGAGGATCTGCAATTCCTCGCGCGCGGCATCGAGGGCGGCCGACGTCGGCGGGTCGAGCCACGCCAGCGTGCGCGGATCGGTGACGCCCCACTCTGCGCAATCGAGCAGCATCGGGGCGAGATCGGCCGCGCGGATCTCGGGCTCGCTGAAGGGCGGCAGGCTTGCCGTCTCGGCCTCGTCCCAGAGCCGGTAGCAGACGCCGGGCTCCACGCGGCCGGCGCGCCCGCGGCGCTGGTCAGCGGAAGCACGCGAGACGCGAACGGTGGCGAGGCGCGTGACGCCCACATCGGGATCGAAACGCGGCACGCGCGAGGTGCCGCAATCGACGACGACGCGGACGCCTTCGATGGTGAGCGAGGTCTCGGCGATGGAAGTTGCGAGCACGATCTTGCGCTGTCCGGCGGGGGCAGGCTCGATGGCGCGGTCCTGCTCGCGCCGGTCGAGCGCGCCGTAGAGCGGTGCGAGGATAGCGGCATCGGGCGACAAACGCTCGCGCAAACGCTCTTCGGTTCGACGGATCTCGCCTTGGCCCGGAAGAAAAGCGAGAATGGAGCCGGTATCCGCGCGCAGGGCTCGCTCGATAGCGTCCGCCATGCGGTCTTCCAGGCGCTTTGTGGGATCTTTTCCGAGGTAACGCGTCTCGACGGGATAGCTCCGTCCTTCGCTGGTGATCACGGGCGCGTCGCCGAGCAGCGTCGCGACGCGATCTCCCGCGAGCGTCGCCGACATGACGAGAAGGCGAAGGTCCTCGCGGAGGCTGCGTTGTGCGTCGAGCGCGAGCGCAAGTCCCAGGTCCGCGTCGAGCGAGCGCTCGTGGAATTCGTCGAATAGAACGGCTCCGATGCCTTCGAGGGTCGGATCGTCGAGGATCATCCGAGTGAATACACCCTCGGTCAGCACCTCGATGCGCGTCTTGCGGGAGACGCGCGTCTCGAGGCGTGCGCGCAGGCCGATGGTTTCGCCCACGTCCTCGCCGAGAGTTTGGGCCATACGGCGGGCGGCGCCACGGGCGGCGAGGCGGCGTGGCTCCAGCAGCAGGATCTTGCGGCCTTCGAGCCAGGTCGCACCATCCAGGGCAAGGGGCACGCGGGTGGTCTTGCCGGCGCCGGGCGGGGCGATGAGAACGGCCGACGAGCGGGAGCCGAGCGCGGCTGCGAGCGGGGCGAGCGCGTCGTCGATCGGGAGTGCAGGCGCGAATCGCCTTAGAGAATTCGAGATTGTCGGCTCTGTCATAGTGGCGGACTTAGCACGTCGGCTTGGCCGTGAAGAGTGAGACTGTTCGCGTCGCCTTTACAACATCGTGGTGCTGGCCGATATCGAGGGCCAGGGGCTGCGGCGCCATGTTCCGAGGCCGCGGATCCCGGAACGTTTTCAGGGAAACTTTCATGCTTCGCTTGGCGGCAGTCCTGGGTCTCTTCGTTTCATTCGCGTTCGCGGCGGACCGCGCGCGGGCGACGGAGCTCGATGGGTTCTGGATGGATTCCCACGGCGAGGTGGTGCTGGAGGTGGAGCCGTGCGGAAAGGCGATGTGCGCCAAGGTCGTCTGGCTCCGTCTCCCTTACGGTCCCGACCGGTTACCCCTCAAGGATTTCCGTAATCCGGACAAGTCTCTGCAGCATCGCGAGGTGTGCGGGCTGCGCGTGATCGACGGGTTCACAAAGCAGCCCGACGGCACCTGGGGCGGCGGCAACGTCTACGTGCCCGATCTCGGCATGAGCTTCAGCGGCTATGCACAGATCCTGAGCCCCACCCAAATCGAGGTGAGGGGCTACGTGTTTCTTCCGTTGTTCGGCTCGACGGAAGTCTGGAGCAAGGTAGCAAAGCCCGCCTATCATTGTCTGAAGGACGGGGTGCCGCCTGCGCCGGACCGGGCGAAGGCCGAGTAAGGCTGCTACCTTCGGCTTTTACATCTTGCGTTTTTTCCGCCCGGTTACGGGGCGGAAATGCCCCGCTCGGCTTCGCGCTTCACGAACTCGCGCTGGGTGTCGGTGATGTAGTCGCGCACGATCGGCACGGCATCGCGTTTCTTGGCCAACTGCATGTGGAATACGAGCTGGCTGCCGGTGCGGAACATCATTTCTGCGCTGATGAGATAGAACTCCCACATCCGGCAGAAGCGCTCGTCGTACATCTCGGCCACCTTGGCGCGGTTCGCCTGGAAGCGGCTTTCCCAATGCGCGAGCGTCTTTGCGTAGTGCAAGCGCAGGAACTCGAGGTCGGTGACCCAGAGGCTGTTCTGCTCGACGGCCGTGAATACTTCGGAAAGAGCGGGCGAGTAGGCGCCGGGGAAGATGTACTTCCTGAGCCAGGGGCTCGCGGTGCCGGGCGGGCTCATGTGGCCGATTGAGTGAAGCAGCATCACGCCGGTGTCGGTCAGAAGCTCGTTCACCTTGGCGAAGTACTCGCCGTAGTGGTGCACCCCGACGTGCTCGAACATGCCGACGGAGACGATGCGGTCGAAGCGGTCGGTGAGATCGCGATAATCGCGCAGCTCGAAGCGGACGCGGTCAGCGAGGCCGAGGGCCTTGGCCTTCTCGTTGGCGAGCTTGCACTGCTCCTTCGAGAGCGTCACGCCGACGACCTGCACGTCCGCCATGCGGCCGAGATAAAGGCCCATGTCGCCCCAGCCGCAGCCGATGTCGAGCACCTTCTGGCCGGGTTTCAAGTCGAGCTTCGAGGCGATGAGGCGCAGCTTGTTCTGCTGGGCTTCCTCGAGCGTGTTGTCGTCGCTCGTGAAGTAGGCGCAAGAGTACTGCATGCCGCGATCGAGGAAGAGGCGGTAGAAGTCGTTGCCGATGTCATAGTGATGAGCAACGTTCTGCTGCGCCTTGCCGATCGGGTTCGCCTGCTGGAAGCGCTTCAGTCCGCGAGAAACTGAGCGCAACACCTTCTGCAGCGGATAGGAGCCGAGCGAGAGTCGGTTGACGGAGAAGAGCGTGAGGAAGTCGCGCAGTGTCGAGTTCTCGAAGCTCATGCGGCCGTCCATGTAGGCTTCGCCCGCGGCAAGCTCCGGGTTGAAGAACAGGCTGCGGTAGAGCGTCGGATCGGTCAGGCGCATGGTCACGTCGGGACCGGGTGCGCGGCCGCCGAAGACGTGGGTGCGGCCCTCGGCGTCGATCACCTTGAGGGTGCCGACGCGAACGAACGACTTCATCATGTGCGAAAGCGGGAACATTGCGTCGCTACCTCTAAACTCAGGCGTAGAGAATCGTGGGCGTCCGGGCTGCCTCGGCGGCTGCGCGGATGGCGGCGATGTTGGCGGCGTAGCTTTCCTTGGTACCGCCCTTGAAGACGGCGGATCCGGCGACGAGTGCGTTGGCGCCGGCAGCGACGACGAGGCCCGCGGTGTCGGGCGTCACGCCGCCATCGATCTCGATGTCGATCGGGCGATCTCCCACCATCGCGCGAACGCGACGGATCTTCTCGAGCTGCGCCGGGATGAAGGCCTGGCCTCCGAAGCCGGGGTTCACCGTCATCAGCAGGATGAGGTCCACGCGATCCAGCACGTGCTCGATCGCGCTCTCGTGCGTCGAGGGATTGAGGGAGACGCCCGCACGGCAGCCGAGCGCGCGGATGGCTTGCAGCGAGCGATCGAGATGCGGGCCTGCCTCGGCGTGAACCGTGATGATCTCGGCGCCGGCCTTGGCGAAGGCTTCGAGATAAGGATCGGCAGGCGTGATCATCAAATGGCAATCGAAGGTCTTCTTCGAGCTCCCGCGGATGGCACTGATCACGGGCGGGCCGAAGGTGATGTTGGGGACGAAGTGGCCGTCCATCACATCGAGATGGATCCAGTCCGCGCCGGCCGCATCGACAGCCGCCACTTCGGCGCCGAGACGCGCGAAGTCCGCGGACAGGATCGAAGGCGCGATGATGAGGGGCCGGGGCATCGTATCTCCGCCATCCGTTCGAGGTTTCAGGCTCTTGCCCTACACGCGGAGCTGCAACTCGACAAGTGCGGAAGGCCCCGCATCCCAAAGATTGTCCGTTGACCGGTCCCTGGAATGGGTTAGGCGGGTGCGTTCAGGCGTTGCTCTCGGCCCGGATCAGTGGGCGTATCCGGGAAGTTCTGCGGCATCCTTGGACCGGCAGAGCTTGAGGGCGAGACGAATGGCCTCCTTGGGATCGCGGCGGATCGTCGAGAGGGGGATTCGCTCGCGGAAGAAGTTCGCCCAGTGAAACTCGGCGTAGGGCTCGGGCGCCTTATCAAATCCTTCCGCCTCGCGCACCTCCCAGGCCAAGTCGCGGAACGGATCATGTCGCAGGGCATGAAGCGAAGTCGGTAGTAACGACGGCGGGATGCGCCGTCCGAACTCGTCATAGGGGTAGAGGCGGCCTTCGGCTTCCATCCGCTGCCAGAATGCGTGGCGGGACAGTTGCGAAATGTCGTCGATCACGTGGACGTAGGCGGTCTTCACCTGCGCGAGGCAAAGGGCAAGCCCGAAGTGGTGGTGATCGACAATGAAGAGTGCGCCGTCGGGGCCGCGCACGGCCGGGATCGGTCTCTTGCAGAGAAGCTTCTCGATCTTCTTGCGCTTGCCGGCGCGGTTTTCGACCTTGCGCTGCTTGCGCGTCACGGAGCGCATACCGACGGCCATCTGGGTCGGGCGAAGCGCTTCGAGAGGCGCCTGGAGGAGCGCGCCAACGGCCATTCGATTGCGCCGCTGGGCAGTTTCATCGGGATGTGCGGTGGAGAGGGTCTTGCGTGGCCAATGGTAATCGAACGCCAGCGCATCGTACATGTGCGTTACCCCACGCGTCGTCGGTCGTTGTGTCCCTTCCGGAAAAGCTAACGAGGCTTTGGTAAACGAAAGGTAAAGGCGGAGGGGGCGGCCTCGCGGCATCGACTGCTTTTAGGCGACGTCGGCGAGGGCCAATGTGCTGGCCGTGCTGTTCGCGCCGACCTGAGCGACGGCAATTCCGGTCTTTGCGCTTTTCGCACGCAGCTTGATCTGAGCGAGATAGGAGGCGACCTCCTCCGCGCTCATGCCGGGTGCGTGCTGATCGAGGTCGAGGGCCGCGATCGAGCAGGTGAGAAGAGGGAAGGCCTGATCGCGGCCGTCGCGGCTCTTGCCGATGATGACGCCGGCTTCGCGGTCCAGAGGCGAATAGAGGCTTTCCGCCTCGAGATTGAAACGCTGCCGGATGGTGGGCAGAAGGGCGAGGAGAGGTGCGCTGTGCTCCTCCACGCCGCCTATGAAAAAGTCGTCGCCGCCGATGTGGCCGACGAAAATATCGCGCTCGATCTGAAGCGACTTCAAGATGTTGGCGAGCATCATGAGCGCCCGGTCGCCGATGCGGAAGCCATATTTGTCGTTGAACGGCTTGAAGTTGTCGACGTCGAGATAGCAGACCAGACGCCGCAGCCCCTGGCGTTCGGCAAGCTCGTCCAGATAGGTGCGGATGGCCTGATTGCCGGGCAGGCGCGTCAGAGGATTGCGGTTGGACGCCTCGCGCGTGCGCATGTCGTTCGAGAGCTTGAGCAGCCCTGTGGTCGGCAGGACGCCGCAATAGGCCATTTGATCGATGACGATGATAGCATCGTTGGCGTCGCTTCCTGACAGCTCGAGCAGGGGATCGAACGGGGAGTTGATGTCGGCGACGACGGCTGAGCAGACGAAGTTCTTGAGGCCAAATCCCAAAGCCTTGTTGCGGAGCAGCTCGCGGCCGAAGCGGGAGTAGATGAAGGGCTTGATGTCACGCTCGCGGACGATGCCCCTCGGCATTCTTCCGGCGTCGATGATCGGAATCATGGTTTGGCGGGGATTGCGCTCGAAGATCTCGAACACGTCCGCGAGGGACGCATCCACGGACAGCGGCATGAGGGGTTCGACGAGGGCGCGCACGTCGTCGGCCGAGAGTCCGTTGCCGCGCCGGCATTGCTCGTTGCCGATCACGCCGTAGCTGGTCTTCAGCTCGGCCGTGTCGATTACAGGACGGGAAATGTAGTAGCCCTGCGCCAGGTCGCAGCGAATGCGGCGGCAGCTATGCAACTCCGCCGTCGTCTCGATGCCTTCGGCAATGACACGGATGCCGAGCGCATGAGCGAGATCGACGATGGATGAAACGAGCACGCGCTTCTTGGGATCGGATTGCACCGAGGAGACGAAGAAGCGGTCGATCTTCAGGAAATCCGGATTGCATTTGTAGAGCATCTGCAGACCGGAGTTTCCGGTGCCGAAATCGTCGAGGGCAACCGAGAAGCCAGCTCTGCGGAGACTTGCGACTTCGCACTCGAAGGCTTCTGCTTCGAGAACCTGATTGCGTTCCGACAACTCGATGCACACGTCGGATGGGTTCATGCCGTGTGCGGACAGAAGCTGCGTCAGATGCGCCTCGATCTCGCGGCGTCTTCCGAGGAGGCGGCCGTCGAGGTTGAGAAAGAGCAGGGCCCAGCCATTCTCCCGGGCGCCTGCATACTTCGCGAGCGCCTTGGTCTGGATGACGAGCTCGAGCTCAAGCAGCACACCCGTTGCGTGCGCGTGCTCGAACAGGCTTTCGGGCGAGGCAAAGCCGAGGCGGTCCGTCTGGCGCACGAGGCTTTCGTAGGCAAGCGTGCGGCCGGTGTTGATGTCTACGATCGGCTGGAGCGCGCAGTCGAGATCCGCGCCCGCGCGCATGAGAAAAAGGTTCGGATCTCGTTGCCAACTGACGTCGACTTCGGCTGTTGCATTCGGCATTGCACGACCCTGTACCCGCTTGAGCGGACCCTAAGGGTGCAGAGCTTAAGGACGCGCTAATCGCAATCCACGCAAGTTGCTGAAATGTATGGTGTTATTCCCGTCTTTTTGTCGTCGTTCCGTCATCTTTCGCTGTGCTGCTCAGAAGAACGTTCTTCTCTTGCGCTCGATGAGCTGAAGGATCATCGGCGTCAGGATGAGCTGCATGGCCAGATCGAGCTTGCCGCCCGGAATGACGATCGAGTTTGCGCGCGACATCCAGCTGTTCTGGATCATCGACAGCAGATAGGAGAAGTCGATGCCGCGCGGGTTCTTGAAGCGAATGACGACCATGGACTCGTCGGGCGTGGGAATCCAGCGCGCAACGAACGGGTTCGAGGTGTCGACGGTCGGGATGCGCTGGAAGTTGATGTCGGTCTCTGTGAACTGCGGGCAGATGTATTTCACGTAGTCCGGCATGCGGTGGAGGATGACGTCGGTGATCGCCTCGGGCGAGTATCCGCGCTCCTCCTTGTCGCGGTGGATCTTCTGGATCCATTCGAGATTGATGACGGGCACGACGCCGATGCGTAGATCCGCGTGGCGGGCGATGTTGACCTTGTTGGTGATCGCGGCGCCGTGCAGACCTTCGTAGATCATGAGGTCGGTGCCGTAAGGGATCTCCTCCCAGGGCGTGAAGGTGCCGGGCGGTGCGCCGTAGATTTCGCTTTCGGCCTGGTCGTGGACGTAGTGGCGCGCGCGGCCCGTGCCGATCTCCCCATAGGTCTTGAAGAGCAGCTCGAGCTCCGGCAGCAGGTTCGCCTCCTCGCCGAAATGGCTGAGCGTGTAGTTGCCTTGGGCCGCGGCGGCCTCTGACGCGGCGTGCATTTCATCGCGGTCGTAGCGGTGGAACGCATCCCCCTCGATGAAGACCGCCGTGATCTTCTCGCGCCGGAAGATCTGCTCGAACGTGCGCCGGACACTGGTGGTGCCGGCGCCTGATGAGCCTGTGACGGAGATGATGGGGTGCTTGGCGGACATTTTTCTTCGTTCGGTCTTGTACGGATTGGCGGAAAGGGTGAGGTGCGTGGCTTCGGATCAGATTCTGAACAGGCCGCGCCGTCCGAACAGCGGCGAGCGCTCGCCTAGTCCGTGCGGGTCGTGGTGCAGGCGTGCAAGATATTCCACCTCGCTCTTCGATCCGCCGACGAAAGCCGTGCGTTGGTGAAGAGAGGCGGGCGTTTGATCGAGGATACGCTCGCAGCCCGAGGTCGCGGCGCCCCCGGCTTGCTCGATGATCCAGGCGAGGGGGTTTGCTTCGTACACCAGGCGGAGCCGGCCCATGGTGTAGCTGTCGCGGAGGTCCGCCGGATAGAGGAAGATGCCGCCCCGGACCAGGATGCGATAGATGTCGGCGACCGGAGAGGCCGTCCAGCGCATGTTGAAGTTCTTGCCGCGCGGTCCCTCGCTGCCGCGCAGGCAATCGTCGATGTAGGTGCGGATCGCCTCGTCCCAATGACGATAGTTGGACGCGTTGATGGCATACTCGCGGGTGGTGGCAGGAATCTCGATGTTCTCCGCCGTCAACAGGAATTGCCCCGAGACGCGCTGCAGCGTGAATATGTGCGTACCGCTGCCGAGGGTGAGAACCAGCGTGGTGTAGGGGCCGTAGACGGCAAAGCCCGCCGCGAGTTGTGCGCGGCCCGGCTGGAGGAAGCTCGACGCGTCCACGCCATTACAGCGAGCCGGCAGCACGGTGAAGATCGTGCCGACCGAGACGTTGGCGTCGATGTTGGAGGAGCCGTCGATGGGGTCGACGGCGACCGCCAAGGGGGCGCCGGGGTGGATAGGAAGCGCCCATTCCAGCTCCTCCGATCCGAGCGAGGCGACAGGCGCGTCCTTGAGCGCGGCGACGATCAGATCGTTGGCGCGAACGTCGATCTCCTTCTGGGCGTCGACACCGCTCTGGCGGCCTGTTTCCGAGCCGAGCGCGCCGGCCAGTGCGCCCAGGCTCACGAGATTGCCGATCCGGCCACAGGCCTCGGACAGGCGAACGACCGTGACGGCGATGTCGGCCCGCGCGGGATCTCCGTGGGCCCAGCGATCCAGAAAGGCCCCTAGATCCATCGGGTCTGTCATCCAGCCTTTTCCTCCCATGGCTTCCCGGTCGTTAATCGGCCGCTTCCGGCCTGCCGAGACTTTTGCCTCGTCTCATTCGAGGGGTAGCCGGGCGTTCGCGCAAGGTTGAACTTTAGTCTCACCTATGAGTAGCCGCGATGTGATGAACAATTCTTAGCAAATGACGATGTATATCTTTTAGCGTGTATAATACTTATGAGCACAATTAATAGGTGTATGTGCGATGGAGGCTGTCGAGCGTACCCGGCCCTCGGCCGGGAACTGGCGGGGCGGTGCGCGCGCGGGCGGAGGGTTCGCCTTTCTTGCCGCGCCCCTCATGGCACAGGTTCTTCTGCTGTCCGGCGTGCTCAACCTGCTGCAGCTCTCGACCTCGGCGTACATGCTCCGGATCTACGACCACGTGCTGCCGTCGCAGAGCCTGGGGGCGCTCGGGATGCTGACGGGGCTGGTGCTGGGCCTGCACGCAGGGTTTGCGCTGCTCGACATGGTCCGCTCGCGCCTCCTTTTTCGCGCCGGGCTGACGTTCGTCCAAAGCCTCGACATCAAGGTGCTCGACGTCGTGCGCACGGCTCCGGCGCGGCGAGGCCTCGAAGCACTCGGCGACGTGGAGCGGATCAGCCGGTTCGTCACCAATTCCGGCCCTTCGGCCTTTTTCGATATGGTGTGGGCGCCGGCCTTCCTGGTGGCGGTGGCACTGCTGCATCCGGTGCTCGGCCTGTTCGCACTCGCGGGAATTCTGCTGCTGGTCACGGTGGCCGTATCGGCGGAGCTTCACGCGCGGGATGTGAGCCGGAGGCTTACGCGGAAGCGGCATCAGCGCGCGGTTCTGGTCCGCGACCTCGTGGCTGCGTGCGCCGTTCCTGATGGCTGCGTGCGCTGTCTCGATATCGCCCACCGCTGGCGTGCGGCGTCACGAGGGTACTATCGGCTCAGGGCGTGTGCGGCGCGCCGGTCGTTGCGGTTCGGTGCGCTCGCAAAGGGATTGCGGTTCATGCTGCAATCGGGTGGGCTCGCGGTCGGCGCTCTGCTCGTGATTGAAGGCGCCATGAGCCCCGGCGCGCTCATTGCCTCCTCCGTCATCCTGGGCCGCATTTTCGCGTGCTTCGACGCGGGTATCGCGCATTGGCGGGACTTTTCCGCCGCGCGCGAGAGCCACGACCGGATCGCCGCGCTACTCGCGAGGTAGGAGGTAAGGAGAGGGCGTTCGCTAGATCTTGAATTCCTCAATGTTGGCGAAGGCGGAGCGCAGGGCGTCCGACCAGGCGGTCGAGAGTTTCTTGAAATACTCGTCGTCCTGGAAGATGCGCTTCTCGCGGCGCGCGTCGAGGCTGTCGCGCTCGTACAGAAGGATGTCGATCGGCATGCCGACCGAGAGGTTCGAGCGCAGCGTCGAGTCGAACGAGAGCAGGATGAGCTTCGCGGCCTCGCCGAGGCTCATCTCGGGACGCGCCACGCGGTCGAGGATCGGTTTGCCGTACTTGTGCTCGCCGATTTGCAGGAAGGGCGTGTCGTCGGTTGCTTCGATGAAATTGCCTTCGGAGTAGATCTGGAAAAGGCGGGGACGCTCGGTGCCGATCTGGCCGCCGAGGATGAAGGACGCGGAGAAGCCCGCCTTGCTCATCTCGAGCGCGGCGCCATCCTGGCGGCGCACGTCGCGCACGGCGTCGCCCACGAGGCGGGCCGCGCGATACATGGAGGGCACGGTGAAAAGCGTGGGGCCGCTGTTGTCGGTGGAGGCAAGCTGCTCGTTAAGATTACTGACGACGGACTGCGTCACGGCCAGATTGCCGGCAGAGAGCAGCACGAGCACGCGGTCGCCGGGCTGGCGCCAGAAGTGGAGCTTGCGATACTGGGCGATGTTGTCGACACCGGCGTTGGTCCGCGTGTCGGCCGCAAAGACAAGGCCGCTGTCGAGCCTCAGCGCGACGCAATAGGTCATCGCGAGCATCCTTCCTGGTTCAGGCAGCTACTGTTGCTGCTGAGCGCCTTGCTGCTCAACTTCGACCTTGACGTCAAGGGCCTCGTTCTCGCCGCCGCGCTGGGTGCCACGAATGGGTGAGGCGGTGGCGGCATCGAAACCGCAGGCCAGGCGCACGTAGCGCTCTGTGGGGCACATGCCGTTCGCCGGATCGAAGCCGACCCAGCCCAGACCGTCGACCCAGGCTTCCGCCCACGCGTGGTGGGCTTCCGATGGTGCCAGTGTGCCCGACAGGAAATAGCCGTTCACGTAGCGGGCCGGGATGCCGATGAGGCGGGCGGCGGAAATGAAGATGTGGGCGTGATCCTGGCACACGCCCCTTCCCTCGGCGAGGGCTTCGGCCGCGCTCGTGTGCTCGTGGGTGGCGCCGATTTCGTACTCCACCGCATCGCGCACGGCGCGCATGAGGGCATGCAGGCAATCCAGCGTGTCGGTCGGGATCTTGCCGTTGCTGACGCTGCGGGAGAGCTCGCGAATGCCCTTGTCGGGGGCGGTCTTGGGTGTTTCGCGCAGGAAGACGCGGCGCGGGGCTATTTCGGTAAGCCCTCGCACGATGCCGCACGTGTCCTCGGTCTCCACGATGCCGGAGGCTTCGATCGTGATACCTTCGTGCAGGGCGCCGAGGGAGGCCAGGTGGACGAGGTTTCCGAAGCCATCGCGGTATTCGATGTGCTTGTCGAAGCCCGGCGCGGAGATGGCCCAGCTCACCACCTCCTGCCCTTCGAAGGACGGCGGCGTGAGGCGCAAACTCTGGATCGAGTAGCGCGCGGGTGTCTCGTAGCGGTAGGTCGTTCTGTGGCGAATCTCGATCAGCATCCGCCCCTCAAGAATTGAAGTGATAAGCCTCGGAGATCTCATGCGCGACGCGATTGTTGCGTGCGATGAACTCGATCAGGAACTCGTGAAGACCCGATTGGAAGATGGTGTCGATGTCGCCCTTGTCGAGGAGCGCGAGCGTGGATCTCGCCGTTTTCGCGCAAGGCATCTCCTCGCCGTAAAGGGAGGAGAGATCATCGAGGGTGCTCTCGATCTCGCCGTAGCAGGCGCGCAGCGAGCGGGGCATGGCGCGATTGAGGATGAGATAGTCGGCGATGCGCCATGAGCGATAGCTGTCCTTGTAGACCCAGCGGTAGCTTCGGTGCGCCGATACGGATCGCAGGATCGCCTCCCACTGCGCGTTGTCGACGCCGCTGCCGATCATGCTGGTGGAGGGCAGAAGCACGTAATACTTCACGTCCAGGATGCGCGCTGTGTTGTCCGCCCGCTCCAGGAAGGTGCCGAGCTGGCTGAAGAAGTAGGTGTCGTTGCGCAGGATGGTGTTGAGGAGGGCGCCGCGATAGGCGGCCGATCGCTCCTTGATCCAGTCGAGGATGCGGGGCAGCGCATCCGGGCGCAGCGTATCCGGCTTGATGGTCTGGAATTCGAGCCACGAGCTGTTGAGTGATTCCCACATCTCCCGCGTGAGGGCTGTGCGCTGGGCACGGGCGTTGCGGCGGGCGGTTGCGAGGCAGGCGTGGATGCTCGAAGGGTTGCTCGCGTCGAAGAGAAGAAAGTCGACCACGTTGCGGGTGTCGAGCGTGCCGTGCTTGGCGTGGTACTGCGCGGCGCAGCCGGCGCTTTCGAGGGTGGACGCCCATTCCTGATTGCGGTCGTCGCCCGCGCGGGGAAGGAGCGCGATGCGATAGCCCGCCTCGATGAGGCGAGCCATATTCTCGGCCCGCTCGATGTAACGCGATAGCCAGTAGAGATCGTTCGCCGTGCGCCCTAGCATGTGTTCTGCGACCCGTTTCGCTCGCGGTTTCTTGTCTTAGTCCTGGAGCACCCACGTATCCTTGGTGCCGCCTCCTTGGCTGGAATTGACGACGAGTGAGCCCTTGCGAAGCGCGACGCGCGTCAAGCCGCCGGGCACGAGACGGACCTCGTCTCCAATCAGGACGAAGGGCCTGAGATCGAGATGGCGCGGCGCGATGCCGTCCTCGACCAGGGTGGGACAGGTCGAAAGGGCGAGCGTCGGCTGGGCGATGTAGTTGTCGGGGTTGGCCTTGACGCGTGCGCGGAAGGTTTCGATCTCCTCCTTGGTTGCCGCGGGGCCGACCAGCATGCCGTAGCCGCCCGAGCCATGCACCTCTTTGACGACCAGCTCGGCCATGTTCTCGAGGACGTATTTGAGCGCGTCGGGCTTGCGGCAATTGTGGGTTGGCACGTTTTTCAGGATGGGCGGCCGGCCCATGTAGAATTCGATGATCTCGGGGATGTAGCTGTAGATGGCCTTGTCGTCGGCGATGCCGGCGCCGGGTGCGTTGACGATGGTGACGTTACCGGCGCGGTAGACATCGAACAGGCCGGGGACGCCGAGCATGGAGCTGGGATCGAACGTCAGGGGATCGAGGAACGCGTCGTCCACGCGCCGGTAGAGAACATCGACGCGGCAGAGGCCCTGCGTCGTCTTCATGTTGAGATACCCGTCCATGACGACGAGGTCGGAGCCTTCTACAAGCTCGACGCCCATCTGGTCGGCGAGGAAGGCGTGCTCGAAGTAGGCGCTGTTATAGATGCCGGGCGTGAGCACGGCGATCACGGGGTCCGTATCGAGGCGATGGGGCGCGACACTTTCGAGCGTCTTTCTCAGATTGTCCGGATAGGTCTCGACGGGGGCGACACGGTTCTCCGCGAACAGGTTCGGGAACATGTGCATCATCGTCTCGCGGTTCTCCAGCATGTAGGAGACGCCGGAAGGCGTGCGGGTGTTGTCCTCGAGAACGTAGAACTCGTTCTCGGCTGTCCGCACGATGTCGATGCCGATGATGTGGGAGTAGATGCCGAGCTCGGGCTCGACGCCGATCATCTCCGGCACGAACGCGCTGTTCTGGATGACGAGCTCGGCGGGGATGCGTCCCGCCTTGATGATCTCCTGGCGGTGGTAGATGTCGTACATGAAGGCATTGAGCGCCTTCACGCGCTGCTCGATGCCCGTCGACAGGCGGCGCCATTCGGCGGCCGAGATGATGCGCGGGATCATGTCGAAGGGAATGAGGCGCTCGGCCGCCTCGGCGTCGCCGTAGACGGCGAAGGTGATGCCCGTGCGCCGGAAGAGTAGCTCTGCTTCGGCGCTCTTCTTGCGAAGGTCCTCGACGCGCATCGTATCGAGCCATGCGGAAACCGCCGCATAAGGCTCGCGCACGCCCTGGCCGAGTCCGTTCATCTCGTCAAAAGCTGGCTTCAAGTCCGATGCCCTGATTTGCTCCATGCTTCGTGTATGGCAAGAGCCGGGCCAATCCGAAGGCCGAAAGAAAAGCCAATGTTTCCGCGGATTTCGTCAGAGGCCGCTGCTTATTTCGCAGACAGTTGCCTTTCTCGCGTGCAGTGCACGATTAAAACGTGGTCACCTTGGCGAAGGCGCACACATGCCTTCCCTGAACGCAGAGCTGCGTTGCGCGGGAGACGCCAGCCGGGCCTTGACGAGTGCGGCGTTCCGTTCTTTAATTTCTGTCATGACAGAAATAACAGTACATAATGTCCCGCTGCCTCCCGCCGTCGAGCGCTTCGTGGTCGCCTGGGGCGAAATGGGGGAGATCTGGGGCGTCAACCGCTCGGTCTCCCAGATCCATGCCTTGCTTTACGTGTCGGACCGGCCGCTTTCGGCGGAAGAGATTGCGGACAAGCTCAAGCTCGCGCGGTCGAACGTATCCACCTCCCTGCGCGAGTTGATGAGCTGGTCGCTGATCCGGCGCGTCTCCGCGTTGGGAGACCGGCGCGATTTCTACGAGGCCGAGGCGGACGTGTTCGAGATGGTGCGTCGGATCGCAGCCAACCGCAAGACGCGGGAAATCGATCCGGCCATCGCGGCGCTTCGTCAGTGCATCGCTGCGGCCGAGGGCGATGCGCGCGTCTCGGGCGAGGTGCGCAAGCGGTTCCACGCGATGCTCGATTTCACGGAGGGCGTGGCGCGGAGTTTCGACGAGGTGCTGCAACTGCCAACGCCCGTGCTTGCCAAGCTGATCAAGATGGGGGGCGCGGTGGCGCGCTTTGCCGGGCTCACGGCCGGGCGCCGTTCGAAGCGAGGCCCGCCAAGCGCCTGAGCCAGCCGGGGCGCGACCGAAAGTCCGGCCGGTGGACGTGTCGAGGATGTTGCGATGACCGTGTTGCAAGCCTTCCAGCCTGACAGGAATTCGAGCCCCGATGCGCGGCCGCAAGAGGTCGCGCTCCCGCTTTTCGCCGCAGGGCAATGTCCGGACTTGGATACCAGAGTGGTCGACCTCAGGTTCCGCGCCCTGGTCGGAGAGGCAGGCTGGATGCGGCTGCCGATGGCCGTGCAACGCCGCTTCTCAAAACGTCTCGCTGCAGGTGCGGTGCTGATCTATGCGGGGGAGGTTCTCGAAACGCGGCTTTCACGCGCCGGCAAAGTTCTGTCGTTCCTCGCTCGCGTCCTCGGTGCGCCTCTTCCGCTCGACGACGGCATGACGGGTGGCGCCACGGTGGCGGTGATGGAGAACGCCGGGCTCGGCGGGCAGAGTTGGACGCGGACTTATGCGCGTGCCGGGCGGTTTCCCCAGGTGATCCACTCGGCCAAGTGCTTCTCCGGCCCGACGGGGCTCGAGGAGCACGTTGGCCGCGGGGTGGGCATGTCGCTGTCAGTGGTGGAGGAGAACGGTGCGCTCGTGTTCCGCTCGGTGCGCTACTTTCTGGCGTTGGGACGTTGGCGGATCCCGGTGCTGCGTGCGATTGCGCCTGGAGACATGGAGATCGTGCACAAGGACGAGGGCGGCGGTGCGTTCCTCTTCACGCTCACGCTTTCTCACCGTTGGTTCGGAACGCTCATACGGCAGACGGCCCGTTTTCACGATGCGTGACGCCGGGGACCGCGTGCCCTTGGGCCGCCTTGATTTGGATTTGTGGTGACCGGCAGTGGAGGATAAGGTCCGCCTCCTTTCCTCTTGGGCTTGTTTTCGAGCCGCCGCAGCACAGGGAGCCCAGTATGATCGGATCCGCCAAGGATTGGGCGTCGCTCTTGGGATTTGACCGGGAGTCGGACGAGAAGACCATGGCGGCGCGGGCGCGGGTGCTGAGCAAGACACTCGCCTATCTCGACGCGCACTTCTCCGATCCCGACGGCCAGCGGCCTTCGGAAGAGACGGTGATGGAGATCGGGCAGTTCCTGATCCTGGCCGAAGGCATGGAAGCCAAGGGCCGGGGTGCCAAGTTCAAGGAGCTCTACGACACCCTCGTTCAACTGCATCTTGGATGGGACGAGATCGACCGGGACGAGGCGTTTCGCGCCATCGGGCAGAAGGTGGCGCTGTTCAAGGGGATCGTGGCGTTCTCGGACGCGTGGCTCGGAACGGTAACCGCGGTTGCGGCGCCTGCTGTAGCGCCGTCGTCCGTGTCTGCGGCGGTCTCCCCGTTCGCCGCTCCCGAGTTCGACGAGGCGGACGTGAAGACCCGGCTCGTGCGCCCCTCCCATTTGCGGCCTTAGACCCTGGTTTAGCCCCCGGGCGGGGCCGTGGAGCGCGTGTCTCCGGGCCGCCTGTGGCAGCGCCTTCTAAGCGCTCTTGCGCCCCGGGCGATCACCGGCTATTGAGGCCCGCTCGGTTCGCAAATGCCCGGTGATTTGACCACGATCACCCAGGCGCGATCCGTGGCACGGCCGGAGAGGTGGCAGAGTGGTCGATCGCGCCGCACTCGAAATGCGGAGTACGGGCAACCGTACCGGGGGTTCGAATCCCTCCCTCTCCGCCATTTTTCCGCTCACGCGCCTGTAGGCGCTCCGCGAGGGCGGGCCACTTGGCCCGGGTCGCCTTGCTCCCGAGCCCTTCGGGCTGAAGTTCAAACATGCTCCCTTCTGGTCCGCTATTTTTTCGCTCACGCGCCTGTAGGCGCTCCGCGAGGGCGGGCCACTCGGCCCGGGTCGCTTTGCTCCCGAGCCTTGCGGGCTGAAGTTCAAACATGCTCCCTTCTGGTCCGCCATTTTTCCGCTTACGCGCCTGTAGGTGCTCCGCGAGGGCGGGGCCACTCGGCCCGGGTCGCTTTGCTCCCGAGCCTTGCGGGCAAGAGTTTGCAGCCACACCTCCGCTTGACTGCCTCTCCCGTTCATAAATCTCGCTTCGTCAATCACTTGGCCAGCCCGGCTTATCGAGAGGCTGCTCCCGGTCAGGGATCGATCGCAGACCCTCCTTGGACTGATCGAAAATTAAGCAGAGCCTGCCTCAAAAACAGTCACAAAAGCTTTGAATGGGGTGTGAACCCCGTATATACGGGGCCTCGAAACCTCGGGCCGGTTGTGAAACCGGCCCGTCGCTGAATGAAAAACAGGCGGGGGGACCCGCCTGTTCGCGTGTCTGGACGTGGATAGGGAATTCTCGATGCTCGACGAAAAGCTGGAGCCGATATTTGCCGAGGTGTTGCGGCGCAATCCTGGAGAAGACGAGTTTCACCAGGCGGTGCGCGAAGTGCTGGATAGTCTCGGCGCTGTCGTCGCGAAGCATCCTGACTATGCGGACGGCGCGCTCATCGAGCGTCTGTGCGAGCCGGAGCGGCAGATCATCTTCCGCGTGCCGTGGGTGGACGACAAGAACCGGGTGCAGATCAACCGCGGCTTCCGCGTGCAGTTCAACTCCGCGCTCGGCCCCTACAAGGGCGGTCTGCGCTTCCATCCGAGCGTGATGCTCGGCACCATCAAGTTTCTCGGCTTCGAGCAGACGTTCAAGAACGCGCTCACCGGCATGCCGATCGGCGGCGGCAAGGGCGGCTCGGACTTCGATCCGAAGGGCCGCTCGGACCATGAGATCATGCGGTTCTGCCAGTCGTTCATGACCGAGCTCGGCCGCCATCTCGGCGAATATACCGACGTGCCCGCAGGTGACATCGGCGTCGGCCAGCGCGAGATCGGCTACATGTTCGGCCAGTACAAGCGCATCGCCAACAAGTACGAATCCGGCGTTCTCACCGGCAAGGGCCTCACCTGGGGCGGCTCGCGCGTGCGCACCGAGGCGACGGGCTACGGCGCCGTCTACTTCGTCGAGCGCATGCTGCGCACGAAGGGTCAGAGCTTCGACGGCAAGAAGGTCGTGGTGTCGGGCGCCGGCAACGTCGCGATCTACACCATGGAGAAGGTGAAGCAGCTCGGCGGCCGCATCATCGCCTGCTCGGACTCCGACGGCTATGTCGTCGAGGAGAGCGGGATCGATCTTGCGCTGCTCAAGGAGGTCAAGGAGCGCCTCCGTGGCCGCGTGAAGGACTACGCGGCTCGCAGGGGTTCGAGCGCGACCTTCGTTCCGGAGGGACGCGTGTGGGATGTGCCGGCCGATATCGCCATGCCGTCCGCCACGCAGAACGAGCTCACGGGCAACGACGCGCGCACGCTCGTGAAGAACGGCGTGGTCGCGGTGGGCGAAGGCGCCAACATGCCGTGCACGCCGGACGCGGTGCGCGTGTTCCTGGATGGCAAGGTTCTGTTCGGCCCGGGCAAGGCAGCGAACGCGGGTGGCGTCGCCACAAGCGCGCTTGAAATGCAGCAGAACGCTTCGCGCGATTCCTGGAGCTTCGAGGCGACGGAGAAGCGTCTGTCGGACATCATGCACGGCATCCACGATCGCTGCGCGCAGACGGCCGAAGAGTATGGCGCGCCCGGCAACTACGTGCTCGGCGCCAACATTGCCGGCTTCACGCGGGTGGCCGAGGCCATGCGTGCGCTGGGCGTGATCTGAGCCTCGCGTTCGATCTCTGACATTTCAAGCGCGGCAGGCCGACAGGTTTGCCGCGCTTTCCTTTTGTGAGGCGCGCTCAAGCGAGGGCGGCGAGGATGGCGTCGAGGCCATCGGTCAGGGCGGCGGGGCCGGGCTGAAGGATGATCGGCGATTTGATCTCGACGATCCGACCCGTGGCGACGGCGGGAATTGCGCTCCATCCTGCGCGCGTCTTGAAACTGTCGAGCTGGACCTTCTTTCCGCACCAGGAGGCGAGGATGACGTCAGGTGCGCGCTCGATCACCTGCTCCGATGTGACGACGCGTTCGCTGGCTGCGGCCTTCGCACGCAAATCCGCGAAGACGTCGGTTCCGCCCGCGATCTCGATCAGCTCGGACACCCAGCCGATGGCGGAGATCATAGGGGCGTCCCACTCTTCGAAGTAGACGCGGGGCCGTGTCGTTCGTCCTTTCGCCTGCTCTGCGATTCCGGCGAGGCGGGTTTCGAGCGTGCGTGCCAGCGCGTCGGCTTTCCCGGTGCATCCGATCAGCGCGCCAAGCGTGCGGATCATCGCGAAGATGCCGGCAATGTCGCGCTGGTTGAACAGGTAGACCGGCAGGCCCCGCTTGGCGAGATCGGCGACGATCGGGCCCTGGATGTCGGAGAAGGCAAGGATGAGGTCGGGCTCGAGCGCGATGATCCGCTCGATGTCGGCCGACAGGAAGGACGAGATGCGCGGCTTTTCTTTTCTGACGCCCGGCGGGCGCACGGCGTAGCCCGATACGCCGACAATGCGATCCTGCTCACCGAGGAGGTAGAGGGTTTCTACCGTCTCCTCGGTGAGGCAGATGATGCGTTCGGCGGGATAGCGCCGCAAGAGAGCGGGCCCCCGTTAGGATGCGGCCGAAGCCGTTGCCTGAGTCGCGGGGGTCACCAGCTCGAGCGCGATGGCTGCGCGGTGAACGAGCACGAAGGCGACGTAGGCAACGGCATTGATGACGAGCACCTCGGTGACGATGGCGATCGAGAAGGCATCGCCCTCGTATGCGAAGGCCACGCCCGCGAGATAGAGGCCGATCTGGTAGGTTACGAAAGCGGCGGCGAAAGCGATGACCAGAGACAGCGGCTGAGGCATGGCAGGCCGCGTTGCGATGCAGGCGGCCAGGAAACCGAGAACGGCCGAGACGCCGATGGCCGCGCCCCAGGCGTAGCTGTCGGCGGTGTGCGGATAGCTGAGCAGCAGGAAACCGACGGCTTGATTGACGAGCCACGCAGTGACGACGAGAGCGAGGCCTTCGCTGCGCCCCATCTTGAGGGCGGCAAGCGCGGCAACGGCCGCCAGGGGTGCGGCACAGGCGAATGAGAAGCTGCCGATGACGGTGAGGCCAGCGATCAGAGCGATCCAAATCGCCGTGCCTGCTGTCTGGCTCGTGGAAGCGTTGGAGGTGTCTGCTGTCCTGTTGGTCACGGGCTTATCCTTTGGCGAGTCTCGATCCTGCGTGTGCGATAGCGGAACGCTTCGTCCGTCCTACCGATACGACGCACGCGGGTAGTGTCAATCCGGTAAAGACGATGACTGACGCCGGACGGCTTGTCTCGCGCGGGATCAGGCGGCGCGGGAGGCTTTTGCAGCGGCGAGCCAGCCTTTTACCCGCTCGATATCGGGAGCTCTCCCGTCGCGCAGGATGCGCTGGCCCGCGGGACTTGCAGCGAATGCCAGCACGTCGGCGCAGAGCTTGGCCTCGTCCACGGCGGCGAGACGATCGCCGGTCCGGTAGCCGGCCTGGGCCAGCAACTCGGCGTAGGTGCCACGCAGGCTCGGAATCTCGAGCATGAGCCGGCATTGGTCCTGCCACAGCGCGATCGTCTCCTCCGAGACCTGCCGCAGAGCCAAGCCTTCGGCGATCCCGCGGGGCGAGGCAGCCAGGAAGTCGGCCACAGACTTAACCCCCAGGGGGGCCAGGCGCTCGGCCATGCGCGGCCCGATGGAGGGCGCGCGCTCGATGTCGTCGGCGAGCGCGAGGCGGTGCCGCTCTGTCGGCCGTTCGTTCAATGGCGGCTCGGCGGCCGGGGGCGTTACGTCCTGCGGAGCAGGCTCGGTTTGCGTGGCGGCAGGCTCGTGAGCTTTGACCTGCAGTGCTGCGGGCTTCGGCGCCGTGACCTTCTTCGGCGGCGCGATGGCGGCGGCACGCTGCTCGGCAAGGCGCGCGCGCTGCGGCGCCTCGATCTCCTTGGCGTAGAGGTCGCGCACGACGCGATCGTCCTCCGGCAGCGTTGCGTTCACCTGACCGGTGGTGGTCAGCTCGTCGTACATGGCGGTCACGATGCGGCGGTCCTCCGCATCCGCGAGGCGCTTGGCCAGCATCTTGGCCGGGATCTTCACGACGGCGAGCACTGTGTCGAGCGTCAGGTTTACGTCGGGCGGCGTGACGGCGCTATCTGTGAACGCGCGGTCGAGCACGCTTGCGAAGGTAGCCGCTGCGTAGACCACCAGCTCGGCCAGGATCTTGCGGCTCAAGGCATCGAGCCCGGCCGGAGGATCGATAACGCCGGTGTTGAGATCGTAGTGGGCGATCAGCGCTTCGTAGTGCGGATTGGCTTTCTCCGCGCCGCGGCAGACCAGCTCGCGCAGCCAGCGCTCTCCGTTGCCCGCGCCAAGTCTCATCTCGCCATGGGCGGCAAGGCCTTGGGTGCGGAGGGCATCGTAAGAGCGCGAGATCGACCACTCGGCCGCGCGGTGGATGCTGTTCTCCGCGTCCGACTGTCCGGTGTGGAAGGGCTGGATCGGATCGGTGACGTAATGGGAGAGCACGCCCGCGTTCCAGATGGCCTGCTCCCAATCGTTGCGGCGGAGCGCGTCCGTCAGCTCGCCGTACCATTTCTCGGCTTTGTCCAGGGCGCCGCCCCAATAACCGTCACGCACGTGAAGAACGTGGTTCTTGAAGTCCTTGAACTGGTCGTCGGGCGCCTTGGAGCCTTCCATGTAGAGGTCGGCATGTTTCAGGAACAGGCGCTCCCAGCGATCAGCGTCGGGGCTTTGCAGATGATGGAGGGCGTCGAGCGCCAGCTTGTGGTGCGTGCCCTTGGCGTGGGCGGCGTAAACGATGCGGAACAATAAGGACATGCGCTTTCCCCGGGGCCTCTCTCATGCGTCGCTGCAACTTGGGGCGAGTCGGGCACGGAAAGAAGAAGGCCCGAGCGCAACCCTGTGCATGAGTGGCTTGATTTGCCTTGAGGGCGTGCCTGGATCCCGGCCACCTTGCGAGGCACGGCTCCGCCATGACGCCGGGATGACGTTGCTGGACAAGATTTGGCAGGCCCATTTCACCGTCACCCCGTCTAAGGACGGGGTGCAGATCCGAGAGCTTTCTCGCTGCGTGTTGCCGACAGCCAGCGGTCGCGTGCTCAGAGGAAGTCGAGCAGGGCCTTCAGCGTATCCTCCGGGGCTTCCTCCGGCAGGAAGTGGCCGCAATCGAGGGCGTGGCCGGTGACCGTGGCGGCGGATTTCTCGCGCCAGCTTGCGAGCACGTCGAACTTGCGGCCCACGATGCCGCGGCTTCCCCACAGCGCGAGCAGCGGCATGGTGAGCTTCACGCCTGCCGCATCGCTTTCGGCATCGTGGACGAGATCGATGGTGGCGGCTGCGCGGTAGTCCTCGCAAGCCGCGTGAATGGCCATGGGATCGAAGAAGGATTCCACGTAATGGCGCAGCACAGGCTCATCGAAGGCGCCGTCGGTGCGGCACCAGGAGGCCAGCGTGTGGCGGATGTAATAGTGCGTGTTGTTGGCGATCATCCGCTCGGGAAAATCTGCCGGCTGGATCAGGAAGAACCAGTGGTAGTAGGCGGTCGCGAACTCGCGGTCGGTGGCGGCGTACATGGTGGCGGTGGGTGCGATGTCGAGCACGGCCAGGCGCTCGACCGCGCTCTGATGATCGAGCGCGAGGCGATGGGCGACGCGCCCGCCTCGGTCGTGGCCGACGAGGCGAAAGCGCTCGAAGCCCAAGGCCCGCATCAAAGCGACCTGATCGGCGGCCATGGCGCGCTTGGCGTAGGCGGCATGATCGGCGCCGCCCGGCGGCTTGCTCGATTGTCCGTAGCCGCGCAGATCGGCGGCGACCACGGTGAAGCGCTCGGCCAGGGGCGCGGCGATTTTGCGCCAGCAGGCCCGCGTTTGCGGATAACCGTGCAAAAGCAGCAAAGGCGGGCCGGAGCCCCCTTTCACGGCTGCGATCTCAATGCCGTTGCCGACGGGGATGGTGTGTGATGTAAAGCTCTCGAACATCTCGGACAGGGGCTGGCCACGTTAACGTTTGGCCGATCCTACGACAGCTTGCACACGATGAGGGGGACTTTTCATGAAGCTTGTGCGGTTCGGACCCAAGGGCTCGGAGAAGCCCGGACTGGTGGACAAGGACGGCAAGATCCGTGATCTCTCCGCGCACGTGGCGGACATCACGGGTGAGACGCTCTCGCCGGAGAGCCTCGCCAAGCTCAAGGCGCTCGATCCGGCCTCGCTGCCGCTGGCGCCGGACGGCGTGCGGCTCGGGCAGCCGGTGGCGCGGCCGTGGAATTTCATCGCCATCGGCCTCAACTATGCGGACCACGCCAAGGAGGCCGGCCTCGAGATTCCTTCCGAGCCGATCATCTTCAATAAGCTCGGCAACACCGTCTCGGGTCCGTTCGACGACGTGATCTATCCGAAGAACTCCGACCGCATGGACTGGGAGCTGGAGCTTGCATTCGTGATCGGCAAGCGCGCCCGCTATGTCGAGGAGAAGGACGCGATGGACTACGTCGCGGGCTATGCGATCTGCAACGACGTCTCCGAGCGGCGCTTCCAGATGAAGCGCAACGGCCAATGGTTCAAGGGCAAGGCGGCCGAGACGTTCGGGCCGCTGGGACCGTGGCTGGTGACGACCGACGAGATCCCCGATCCGTCAAACCTCAAGATGTCGCTCAAGGTCAACGGCGAGGTGAAGCAGCAGGGCTCCACCGAGACGATGATCTTCTCGATCCCGTATCTCGTCGCCTACATCACGCAGTTCTGCGTGCTGGAGCCCGGCGACGTCGTGACCACCGGCACGCCGCCCGGCGTCGGCTCGGTGATGAAGCCGCCGCAGTACCTCAAGGCCGGCGACGTGATGGAACTCGAGATCGAAGGCCTCGGCCTCCAGCGCCAGACGGTCGTACCGTTCACGGGCTGAGCGGCCCTCCTCCTGACATTCAGCCGCCGGCGTTCCGTTTGGCGTCGGCGGCGATCCGCTCTTCCTGCGCGCGCAGCTCGGGGGTGAAGGCTTCGCCGAAGTCGTCGGCCTCGAACACCGGGCGGATCTCGATCTCGGTTTCCTCGTCGTGCGGGTTGGGGCAACGCTTCACCCAGGCGATGGCCTCGGCAAGGTCTTTCACATTCCAGAGCCAATAGCCGGCGATCACCTCCTTGGTTTCGGCGAACGGTCCGTCGATGACGAGGCGGTCCTTTCCCGAGAAGCGCACACGCGCGCCCTTGCTGGAGGGATGGAGTCCTTCGCCCGCGAGCAGGATGCCCGCCTTCACCAGCTCCTCATTGTAGTTGCCCATGTCGGTCAGAAGCTGCTCGCCCGGCATCTCGCCCGCCTCCGACGACTTGCTGGCTTTGACGATGACCATGACCTTCATGGGGATCTCTCCTGCTTATGGGTTGTGTCTCCGGCTGTCCGGCGTTCGCCCGATCAGCGGCTCTCGCAATGAAGACGGCGGACACGCCTGTGTTCCGACATCCCACGAAAAAAGAAATGAGGCGTGATGAAATCGGATCCGTGCGGCCGCGCGGGGCGATCTGTCAGCGCACCGAGAACTTGAAAGGCACCGAGACCACCATGGGGCCGTTGTTCGCATCGCTCGGCATCGGGGGGAAGGGGGCGGCCCGGTCGATCGAAGCGACGGCGGCTTCGTCCAGAACCTTCGAGCCCGAGCTTGCGGTCACCTCGCGCGAGATCAACTCGCCTTGCGGGCCGACGGTGAAGCGGACAATGACCGTTCCGACCTCGCGGGAGCGCGGGTTCACCTTCTTCTTCGAGATGTGCGAGAACAGCCTGCCGCGATAGGCGGAGATGGCGGTCGTATCGCCGCCCGTCTGCTTGGCGCCGGCAGCGCGCTGCTCGTCAACGGCGATTTCTGTCTGCTCGACGGCTGCGACCTGCTCGGGCTTCGCCTCCTTGATCTCCTCAGGCTCTGGCTCGCGAACGATCTTCTCCTGCTCGGGGCCGAACTCGGACCCGATCACGTGCTGCACGTCCTCCTCGATCGGCTTTACTTCCTCGACGGGAGGGGCGGCCTGGACGACCGGGGGCGGGGCTTCGACGGCATCGACGTTCATCTCCGCTTCGCCGAGCTTGGCCACGCCTTCGATGGCGATGCCTTGCTCGACCACGAAGGTGTCCTCGCCGGTTCCTTCATCCAGAGATGCGCCGCCGGGCGAAATCAGGAAGAACCCCACGATCGCCCCGTGGAGGAGGAAGGAGACCAGCCATGTTACAGCCCGTAGCGTCATTGCGCCTGGCGGCTCCGCATTTGCGTTATTGTGCGCTCTTGGGCTTGGGCTGGGAGAGAAGCGACACGCGACCGTATCCACTCTCGCCCACGCGGCCCAGCACGTCCATCACGTCGCCGTAGTTGCTCTTCTTGTCGGCTCGGACGTAGACGACGGTATCGCCCTCGGAGGCACGCAGCTCACGAAGGCGCGGCACGAGATTGTCACTCGAGACCTGCTCCTCGCGAATGTAGAGAGACCCGTCGCCCGCGAGCGAGACGACCATGGCCTTCTTGGATTGACTGACGCGGGCGGCGGAAGTGTTGGGCAACTCCAGGGGGACGCCCGCGACCATCAGGGGCGCGGCGACCATGAAGATGATGAGAAGAACGAGCATCACGTCGACCATCGGCGTGATGTTGATCTCCGCCATCGGGCGATAGCCACTATCGTCCTCGTCGCCCTGGGGCGAGCCATTTCCGACCGCCATGCCCATCAGTGAGACTTTCCTGCACGCAGGGGCTCGCCGGTGGTGGCGGTGCGAGCGAAGCCCTCAGACTGGGGGCGCGAAAGGCGGCGGGCCAGCTCCGTGATGGTGGAACCTGCGCGATTGGCGCCGCGGCCGAGCGACACAGAGATCATGTTGTAGGCCATGACCGCCGGGATGGCCGCCGCAAGGCCGAGAGCCGTGGCGAAGAGGGCTTCCGCGATGCCGGGCGCCACGACCGCGAGGGACGTGTCCTTCTGCTGGGCGATCGACGTGAAGCTGTTCATGATGCCCCACACCGTTCCGAAGAGGCCGATGAAGGGGGCTGCCGAGCCGACGGTGGCGAGAAACGGCAGGCCGACCTCGAGGCGCTGCAATTCGCCCTTGAGGGCGGAGCGCATGGCGCGCTCCAGGCGCGTCCGCAACTCGCTGCGGCTCTCGTTGCGGCTGGCGCCGTCGTCGGCCTCGTGGTGGGCCGCGGAGAGGAGCGTGCGGACAAGGCCGCGAGGGGCCTCGGCCGGGCTCTCGTCGGTCACCGAACGCTCCAGGCGGCGCAGGTCGCGGCCTAGCTTCGTGAGGCGGATCGACTTCTCCAGGATGATGGCCCAGCATGCTACCGAGGCGATCGCCAAGAGGGCCATGACCGTCTTCACGACGGGGTCTGCTTGCAGGATAAGGCCGTAAATCGAGAAATCGTGACCGGCCGCGACCGTGATCTGCTCCACGACGGATACCCTTTACTTACTTCGACAGTTGCACATTCGTGAGCGACTTCACCGTCATTCCCGCGAGGCAGTTATCGAGCGGACCTGCATCGGCTTTGCACTCCACGACATCGTTGATCAGGAAGCTCCCGATCTTGTCGCAGGCAATGTTGTCCAAATCGAAGAGCTTCACCGTGCGCTTCTGGGGCTTGAGCGGTGCCAGATCCATGGCGAAGCGGCGGCCGATCACGCCATCCTGCTGAAAAAGCACGATATCGAGCTTGTAGGACTGGTAGGCCGTCGCGTCATCGTTCTGGACGACGAGATAGGCGCGGCAGCCAGAGCCCTGCGGCTCCAGCTTGTTGAGCTCGACGGACAGCGCGGGCGGTCCTGCAAGGACCGGAAGGGCGCCTACGGATAGCGATGCAAGGGCGACGAAGCCGAGCGCGGTGCCTCGGGAGCGAATGGGCCAGTTCAAGAAATGCCTCCTAGACCTCAGAATTCCGGCCCGCTTTGCCCACTCTTCGCCATGCGGGCGACTGCGGGATGCCGGCTCTTTGCTTCATTATAACCTGACACCGAGCCGCAGTCCCCGCAGTCTTGAGCAGAAATCTCGGGTCGGCATTCCGAATCTTGCGTCGTCCTCACGCTCTTCTTCGACAGAACGGAGTGGTGCCTGGAAACCGGCATCCCCGGCCGGTGATTTTCGAGGTGGGCGCAGAGCTTGCCCGTCAATATCGCGAAACCTGCCCTTGGCGCAACTCATCCGAACACGTTCACACCCGGCATGGCGGGCCAGGAATACCTCGCGGAGGGCACTCCGAAGGCGGCAAAACCTGCCGGTGCCTGCCTGCACCACTCCGGTTCCTTAGGTGTATCCGGAGATGACGATCCTGATTGATTTTCACCCAGATTATTACGGGACTTATTCCCTAAATAAGATGAAGTTCTGTAATTGGGAGCAGGTGATTGCAAAATCGGGAAAAATTCCCGATGCGAGAGTGTCACATACTCCATGAAATCCTGCCGTTTGTGGGAAAGATCACTGTTACTTTGTTGACCGTTTTTTCCTGTGGCTCATAGTCCTCCCGAAGGGAAGGGGAACGGCTGTCAAGGAACTGTGCGGATACAACGTTACGCGCACCGCCAGCCCACTACCGACTATTAGTAACCAAGGGGAGCACGGGGCTAATGAATCTCAGTCGGATCGCGCTGGTCGCAGGAGCACTTGTCGTCGGGTCGCAAGGCGCCGCCGCGCAGGACGCCGCTGGCGGTAATCAGTCAGGGGCCGCTGGAAGCGAGCTGCCCGCGATCGACGTCGTGCAGGAAACCCCGGTTCAAAAGGCTGCGCGGGCCAAGAAGAAGGCCGTCGCCGTGTCGCCGCTCTCGAGCGCACCGTCGACGCCTGCGCCGGAGGCTCCCACCGAAACTCCGGCCGTGAAGGTGCCGAGCGCGGTGACGACCGTATCGGACAGCGACATCCAACGCGAGGGCACGGGACAGGTTCAGCAAGCGCTGCAGCAGCAGGTTCCGGGCGTCATTCTCTCCGACGCCGCCGGCAACCCGATGCGCGCGGAAGTTTCGTTCCGCGGCTTCGACGCCTCGCCGGTCAGCGGCCGCTCTCAGGGCCTGGCCGTCTATCAGAACGGCGTGCGCATCAACGAAGCGTTCGGCGACACGGTTCAGTGGGACGTTCTTCCGAGCAACGCGATCGCATCGATGTCGGTCGTCAGCAACAACCCGTCGTTCGGTTTGAACGCACTGGGTGGCGCGGTCAGCATCCTCATGAAAGACGGGTTTAGCTACGAGGGTGCCGAGGTCGACGTGATGGGTGGCTCGTACGGACGCCGCCAGGTTGGCGTTCAGGCGGGCGGATCGAGCGGAAACGCGAGCATCTATGTCGCGGCCGAGGGTATCAAGGAAGACGGCTTCCGTGATTTCTCCGACAGCGAGATCAAGCGCTTTTACGGCGACATCGGCCTCAAGGGCAGCTTTGCAGAATTCCATTTCAGCCTGACCGCCGCCGACAATCATTTCGGAGCGACGGCTGCTGCGCCGATCCAGCTTCTCGAGAAGAGCTGGAGCAATACGTTCACGTCGCCTCAGACGACCGATCTTGAAGTCTTGATGCCGACGATCTCGGGCACCGTGAAGGCAACCAATACACTGACGCTCTCCGGCGCAGGCTACTATCGCCGTTATAAGAACCGCGTCGTTGACGGCAACGTCACGGAGGCTGAAGAGTGCCCCTCTACGCCGCCCGGTGGCGACCCCGCCGAGGAGTACCTCTGCCTTGAGGGCGACGATAACCAGCCCATCGTCGATACGAATGGAAATCTCATCCCGATCGATGACGTTAGCGACAACGAGGAGCTCGTTGGCTCTATCGAGCGTCTCAGAACCGACAGCGACAGCTGGGGTGGCGTTATTGAAGGGCAGGAGAAGAGCCCGCTGTTCGGCCGTCCGAACCTGTTCATCGCCGGTTTGTCGTACGATCACGGACGCTCGCGCTACAAGACGTCGAGCGAACTCGGCGAGATCGGGCCGGGCTACGTGGTTGATGGCTCCGGCGTGATGATCGGCGGCGTGGAGAACCTGGTTGATCCGGACGAGGCGGATGAACTCGCTCCGCGCGACCTGAAGACCGAGAACACCTACTGGGGTCTCTATTTCTCGAACGCGCTGGACGTCACGGACCGCCTCACGGTGACCGTGGGTGGCCGCTATAACTATGCGCGTATCAAGCTCGAAGATCAGACGGGCGAGTTCAGCGAACTCAACGCCACCAATACCTATGAGCGGTTCAACCCGATGGCAGGCGCCAACTTCAAGCTGCTGCCCGGCCTCTCGCTCTACGGTGGCTACTCGGAATCGAACCGCGCGCCGACGCCGGCCGAGTTGGGTTGCGCCGAGCCTGAGGTTCCGTGTCTTATCGAGAGCTTCCTGACGGATGACCCGCCGCTGGAGCAGGTGGTCGGACATACGGCAGAACTCGGACTGCGCGGACAGGGCAACTACTATGGCGGCCGCTACACCTGGGGCGCCGGCTTGTTCCGGACCCTGGCCTCCGACGACATTCTACCGGTCATGGTCGACAATCGCATCTTCTTCGTGAACGCTGGCGATACGCTGCGGCAGGGCGTCGAACTGTCCGCCGGTTACGAGACGCGCAAATGGAATGTTTATGCGACGTACGCCTTCGTCGACGCGACCCTCGACAAGTGCACCAATCCTGACGATGACGGCCTCTGCGCCTTCCTGGAGCAGGGCGACCGCCTCCCCGGCATTCCGCGCCATCGCTTCAAGGCAGGCTTCGAGTACTGGCTGACCTCCAAGTGGAAGTTCGGCGCGGATCTCGTTGCGGCCAGCAACTCGCCGTTCTTCCCCAACGAGGAATCGGCAGAGGATGACCTTCACGCTCTTCTTGCAGGCTATACTCGGGTCGACCTCCATACGTCGTACGACATCACGGACAACATCCAGATCTATGGTCTCGTGAAGAATCTGTTCGATCGGAAATATGGCCTCTACGGCACGTATTTCGAAACGAGCGATGTAAGCCCGATCAACGAGGAGCTGAACGGCTTCCCGCTCACAGACCCGCGCACCATCTCCCCGTCTCAGCCCTTCGCGGCCTACGGCGGCGTGAAGGTGAAGTTCTAAACTCCCACCTTTCTCCCAAAGGCGGCTCTTAAGAGGCCGGTTGCTCAGCAACCGGCCTCTTTTCTTTTTTGGCGGTCTGCGTGGCGGAGCGGAAGAATCGGTAGCCGGCTTGCTTCGCGACGAGCGCTTCTTCGCTCTAGGGCCTTTCATCCGATCGGGCGTTTTCTGGCATCAAATAGTTCCCGGGCAAATTTCTTATCCGTATAATTACATCAGTATATACACTTCAGCATGTAACGTACAAATACTGATGTAAGTAACGCATAAGGTATTGTTGCCACCGTATAGATCGCGAGTCGAAGATGCTTAGGTGCAACATCTGAAGAGTTTCCGTGTTCCCGAGAAATATCGGGAAATAGTGCCATTGTCGGTGCCAGGACTCTCCGACATTTCTGAATTTGACCAAAAAGAGGCCAATTGGCGCTGGGGTGCCTTGGTCCGCCAGAACAGGGTCGAATAGGGAGTGGGCGGGATGCAGACCTTCAGGTTCACCACGACGAGATCTCTACTTATGGCAGGTGCATCCTGCCTGATTTCAACCAGTGCGTTTGGCCAGCAGGCCGCGCAGCCCGCTAACGAGGGCGGTCTTCCGGAAGTCCAGATCATCCAAAAGAAGGCTCCGGGGGCTCCCAAGGCGGCGACCAAGAAAGCTCCTCCGCCTCAGGCTCCCGCGCCGGTCGCTCAGCCCGAGCCAGTGCAGGACGCCCCGATCGAATCCAACTCGCCCTACGGTGCGGCCAACAGCGGAGGGGCGCGGGCCCGGGCCGAGAACTCGCCGACGTCTCCCATCAACCCGTCCAACATCCTGCCGGGCAACCTGCAGAACTTCTCGTCCGCGGCCAGCCGGGTCGACACCGCACAGATGGACGAGTTCCAGCCGCGGCAGACCAACGACGTGCTGACGCGCGTGCCGGGCGTGAACGTGATCAACGATGATGGCTTCGGGCGCCACGGCGGCATCGGCGTGCGCGGCTCGCCTCCGCGGCGCGGCCGAAAGGTGCTGCACCTCGAGGATGGCCAGCCGATCAACATGAGCGTCTGGATCGATCCTTCGGTGCACTACGTGCCGCCGGTCGATCGTCTCGAGAGCATCGAGGTGCTGCGCGGCACGGTGATCAACCACGGCCCGCTCAACAACCATGGCGTGGTCAACTTCCGTAATCTCTCGCCGTTCGGACCGAACGAGACGGTGATCGGCGCTTCGATCGGACACACCGAGAACGACGGGCGCGGCGAGGCGAAGAGCCAGGATCGTTGGGGCGTTTCCAACACCCGGCATTTCCATACGCGCCAGGGCATCGGCAACGTGGGCGTGGTGTTCTCCTACAGCGGCGCGGAAGCCGACGGCGCGTGGGATACGGAGCGCCTGCGCTACAACGACTTCTACGGCGCTATTGGCTGGAAGGGGATCAACTCGGATCTCACCTTCTCGGTGACGCACTTCCGCCAGCGCGACAACTACGACGAGGCCAACATCGAGGGCGAGGAGGGTGATGGTCCGGGCAATGCCGAGGCCAAGTTCTTCTCGATCGGACACGCCAAGTCGTTCGAGAACCCCGGCGCGAACTACAACACCTACAATGCCGACGTGACCAAGCTTCAGCTCGTGCACAACTACTATGTGGACGACACGACGACGATTACATCGCGCGTCTACGGCTTCGATCATCGCCGTGACCGGTACCAGAACTTCGAAGGCGAGGATCCGAGCGATCCCGGTGATGGGCTCTCGGCAGAGATCGACGGCGACGACGTCTTCGTGCCTGAAGGCGTGATGCTGGGGCGCCTGCGCACCTATCGCCAGCTCGGCGCGGAAATGCGCGCCGAGTTCGCCGACCGCCCGTTCATCGGCGGTCTGCGCCAGGATATCCAGGTGGGCATCCGCTACGAGTACAACGACTTCACGAACAAGAACTTCTTTGGACGCCAGGGGCAGATCCTGGAGGATGGCGACGAGACCGGAACCGTTGTGTTCGACACCGACACCAACGCGAACGCCTTCTCGACGTTCCTGCAGTCGACCATCCATGTAACGAACACCTTCAACGTCACGCCGGGGGTGAGGCTCGATCACTACCGTGTGTCGCGTCTCACGCGTGCGTCCACCGAGGAAGAGGGCGAAGGTGAAGAGGAGGATGTGGGCGATTGCGGTCCGCTCGATCCGTTCCTCGATCCCGTGGATGGCGAATGCGTCGTGATCGAAGGGTTCGATGGCACTCGCCGCACGGACTCCTTCGACACCACGGCCGTATCGCCGGGCATCTCCTTCGCCTACACCGGCTTCTTCAAGTCCACGATCTACGGCGGCTATCACCGCGGCCTGACGCCCCACGTTCTGCGTGAGGCGAACGCCGGCTTCCCGCCGGAGGACGAGATCGGCGACAACTTCCAGATCGGTCTTCGCTCGACGGCGATCCGGGGCGTGACGTTCGACATCGCCGCTTTCCACCACAACATCGAGAACTTCCAGGTCAAGGGCGCTGGTACGGATGCGGCCGGCAACAACGTCTATCACACGCTGGATCGCGTCCAAATCAACGGCTTTGAAGTCTACGGCCGCGTGGACAGCCGCCCCTTCACGGGCGGGCCCTTGAACCTCTTCTTCGAGGGCAACTACACGCTCTCGGACGCCAAGATCAAGAAGGGCACGCTGTTCGAGTGCGAGGAGCCGAACGATGCGGAAGATTGTCAGGCCGATCCCTCGCTGCTCGAGGTGGAGTCTGTCGGCGGCAATCGCGTGCCCGAGGTCTACAAGCACTTCGCGCACCTGACCGTCGGTGTCGAGCACCGCTGGGGCTGGGACGCAAGCGTATCCTGGACCTATCGCGGCAACTTTTACACCGACGAGGTCAACACGCCTTATGGCGGCGACGAGGAAGGCGAGGACGGTCTCGTGCCGGACGTGTGGCTGCTTTCGGCCCGCGCCAACATGAAGCTCGGCGATACGGGAGCGAGCCTCTTCATCGCCGGCGATAACCTGCTCGACAAGCTCTACATCGCAGACCGCGAGGACGGCATCAAAGCCGGCCAGGGCCGTACGGTGTGGGGCGGGTTCAAGTACAAGTTCTAATCGCTATTGCGCTTCTCCCGCATTTGCGACACGGCGGAACGCGGCGTCTCGAAAGAGGCACCGCGTTCCGTCTTTCGAGGCCGTACGGATGCGGGTTTTCGAGGGGCGCTACGAGCGGGCGATCTCGGCCGTGTCTGCGAGGATGTCGTAGGTGCAGGAGATCCCGGTCCGCGTTACCGACAGGATCAGGTAGGGCTGGCGGAAGCGCGCGTTCCAAAGCTCGTGCTCGAACTGCCAGACATGCACCGGAATGGCCGGGTTGCCGACGGCGACCCGAGGCTCGGCCTCCGCCGACCAATCGACCGCCCCCGCAGGCGCGGGCGCGCGATGGGCGCAGGCATCGGCTGCGCGGGTTCGATATGCAGAGACGAGGGCCTCCTCGGTTGCGGACCGGTAGAGGCTATCCTGAAACCAGACCTTGAGGACGGCGAGCAACGCCAAAGCCAGGACGAGAGCCCTCATGACGGATTCGCAATCTCGGCCTTTCGCGGCCGGCCAACGGACAGGGCCGCGCTGCATTCAGCCCTTGGGCGGACGCTGCGGCGTTTGATCTCAGAGGCGGCCAGAGTGCCTCCGGCATGGTGAACAAAGAGTTACGGCGAGCGCGCGGCGGCAAGCGAAAGAGGCTCACTCCGCCCGCCTCATTTCGCAGTGCGGCAAGCGCCGAGGGCCGCGTTTCGGCCGGGAATTGCCCGCGAAAGGCTTGTCAGAGCGCGTTCCATGCGGCATGGATCGCGGCCAGTCTCACACCAAAGTCGAACTTCCGGGGAGGACATACGACCCATGGCAAAAAAGAAGATCCTGATCACCTGGCCTCTGCCGGATGCCGTCATGGCCCGCGCGCGGGAAACTTATGATGTGATCGCGCACGGAGACAACCCGAAGATCACCGTCGACGAGATGCTGGAAACCGCCAAGTCGGTGGATGCCATCCTGCTCACGCTCAACGAGAAGTGCCCGAAGGCCGTGATCGATCGCGTGCCTGAGAACATCAAGTGCATCTCGACGTTCTCGATCGGGTTCGACCACATCGATCTCGAGGCCTGCAAGGCTCGTGGCATCAAGGTCGGCAACGCGCCCCATGGCGTGACGGTCGCGACGGCGGAAATCGCCATGCTGCTGCTGCTCGGTGCTGCGCGCCGTGCGGGCGAGGGCGAGAAGATGATCCGCACGCGCTCCTGGCCGGGCTGGCAGCCGCTGCAGCTCGTCGGCCAGCGGCTCGACAACAAGAAGCTCGGCATCTACGGCTTCGGCAAGATCGGCCAGGCGCTGGCGCAGCGTGCGCGCGGCTTCGACATGGAAGTCCATTACTACGACATCTATCGCGCGAAGCCCGAGGTCGAGGCGAAGTACAACGCGACTTATCACGACAGCCTCGACAGCCTGCTCAAGGTCTCGCAGTTCTTCTCGATCAACGCACCTTCGACGCCGGAGACGCGCGGCTTCTTCAACAAGGCCACCATCGAGAAGCTGCCGCACGGCGCTATCGTCGTGAACACGGCGCGCGGCGATCTCGTCAACGACGAGGACATGATCGCGGCGCTCAAGTCCGGCCGCCTCGGGTATGCCGGCCTCGACGTGTTCGCGGGCGAGCCCAAGATCAACGAGGGCTATTACGACCTGCCGAATACGTTCCTGTTCCCGCATCTCGGCTCTGCGGCCATTGAGGCCCGTAACCAGATGGGCTTCGAAGCGCTCGACAACATCGACGCGTTCTTTGCGGGCAAGGACATGCCGTTCAAGCTGGCCTGATCGCCTGACCAGATATGCTTCGGGGCGGGATACGGATTTGAAAACCGTATCCCGCCCCGATTTTTTTCGGACCGCTCGAAGTTGGCTATTGCTTCAGCTCGGCCTGCTTCTTCGGCTCCGACTTCTCGGCGCGCACGCGGGCGAGCATGTCACGCACCATGTCGCGGGCCGTGAAATCGCAAGCTTCGCGGCTCGAATAGCTTTGATTGTAGTCGCGGGCGAGCTGCGGGAAGACGCTCTCGCTCAGGCGCTGATTGGCCTTGTTGCCCGTCATGAAGGCCGTCTGGCTTTCATCGATGTAGGTGTCGAGCTCCCCGATCTCAGCGGGCGTCAACGGGCCGCTGCACTTCACGGCGATGATGCGCGCGGCGATGGCGCCGCCGATCGAGGCCTTCGTACCCGGCCAGCGGGCGGTGTTCGCGGATGCGCCGCTTGCGGCGATGAGCGAGAGGCCGAGCGCCAGTGTCGAGGCGCGGAAAGCCCAGGTAGTCTTCATGATCGTCTCCGTCGTTGAATGACCGCCGAGCTCGTTTCATTCGTTCCGGCCGGCGTTGAGAGGGAAGCCAGGCCGTGCTCTTGGATCGGTCATAGAACTTGAGGCGAGGGCTCGTCCGACAAGTGTTTTGTCCGGACACCGGACCCGCCTATGATGCGCAGAGAAGATATCTCTGAGGCTTGATCATGGCAGACGGCGAGGCGGGGCGCATTGCGGCAAATCGTGGCCAGAACCCGTCCAGGGAAAGCGGGAAAACGCCATCGATCGGTCTTGTTCTCGGCGGCGGGGGCGCGCGAGGGCTTGCTCATCTCGTCATGCTCGAAGTGTTCGATGAGCTTGGAATCAAACCGAAAATCATCGCCGGAACGTCCATCGGCGCCATCTATGGCGCGGCCTATGCAGCCGGACTTTCCGCCCGCGACATTCGCGCGCATACGGAAGAGACGTTAACCAACAGATTTGAGCTCCTGCGTGATCTGTTCGCCGCACGCGTGCAGGGAGCGGGGCGTTTCTGGAACCTGTTTTCAGAGCGTCACGCCATTCTGACGCCGGAGGCGCTTTTGGATCTCGTGTTTCCCGAAGGGGTTCCAAGGTCGTTCGACGAACTCGCCATTCCGCTCCACATCGTGGCGAGCGACTTCTACGCGCTCGAGCCCGCGGTCTTTTCCTCCGGCCCCTTGCGGCCGGCAGTGGCGGCGAGCATGGCGCTGCCCGTCATCTTCGAGCCGGTTCTGATGAGCGGACGCAGCTATGTGGATGGCGGCCTCACCAACCCGTTGCCGTTCGATCTCATGGCGGGGCAGGTGGACGTTGTGGTGGCGATCGACGTGTCCGGCTCGCCGGTGCCGTCTCCCTCGCGTTTGAGGCCGACGGCGATCGAGGCGCTGTTCTCCTCCTCGTTCCTGTTCGAGCGCTCGATCGTGCGGGAGAAGCTCAAATCTCACCAGCCCGACATCTATATCGATGCCGGAACGGGGCGGTTCCAGGCGCTCGAGTTTTGGAAGGTCCGCGAGATTCTCGCGGCCGCGGAGCCTGCCAAAGCGCAGCTTCGCGCCAAGCTTCAGCGGGTTCTCGGCTCCGAAAGACTGGCGGAGATCGCGCCTCCCGAAAAGCACGCAGCACTCGCCCCGCCGGATGGCGCGAAAGAGCGGATGCGCCGCCTGCTTGCGCGCGCCAAGTCGGATGGAGACCGGCAGACGTGATGCGGTGTGCTGGCGTTTTCTAGTCCGCGCGGCGCGAGGCGAAGAACGTCTTCAGAAGCGCGGCGGCCTCTGTCTCGCCAAGACCAGGATAAAGCTCCGGCCGATGATGGCAGGTGGCGTGGCTGAACACGCGGGCCCCATGCTCCACGCCGCCGCCCTTGGGATCGGGCGCGGCATAGTAGAGGCGGCGGATGCGCGCGAAGGAAATCACAGCCGCGCACATGGGGCACGGTTCGAGCGTGACGTAGAGATCGTGGCCGATGAGCCGCTCGCTGCCGAGCCTGGCGGCGGCTTCGCGAATGACCAGCATTTCCGCGTGCGCCGAGGGATCAGACAGCTCGCGCGTGCGATTGCCCGCGGTGGCGACGACAGCGCCGCTCTGATCCGTCAGGACGGCGCCGACGGGAACCTCTCCCCGCGCCGCGGCGGCTTGGGCCTCCGCGAGCGCGAGTTCCATGTGGCCGAGGCGGGCCGAGGGTGCCATAAGGTCGTCTTCCATTCGAATCCAGAGCCTGACGTCCATGCGCAAGTCATCATTCGGTCATCGCCCGCCGCGGGGCAAGCCGCAAGACGGCGGTTCGCGACATCGCGATCGTTCCAGCACCTCCGCCTCGGGAGGCCGTGGCGGTCGGGAGGAGCGGCGCGACGGCCAGGGCGGCAAGAAGAAGCCGTTTGCGGCCAAGTTCCGTGCAAGGACTGGCGAGCAGGGGGAAAAGCGCGGGAGCGAGGGGGAGCGTCCGGACCGGAGAGAGAAGCCGTCGCCGGCTACCAGTTTTCGCGTCCGCAAGCCGGGGCCGCGTCCTGGCGGCGGCAAGAAGGGCGCTCCGCAGCAGCGTGTTCCTTCGGTCTCAGAGCCCATGCGCATTGCGAAGGCGATGGCGCGGGCTGGGCTCTGCTCGCGGCGAGAAGCGGAGCGCTGGATCGCGGACGGGCGGGTTAGCCTCAACGGGCAGGTGCTGAAAACGCCAGCGGTGGAGGTGCGGCCCAAGGATCGCGTGCTGGTGGACGGGCAGCCTCTGCCCCTCGCGGAGCCTTCACAGCTCTGGCGCTACAACAAACCGAAGGGTGTGGTCACTACGCACAACGATCCGCAGGGACGGCCGACCGTGTTCGACAACCTGCCGCCGGGATTGCCGCGCGTGATCTCCGTGGGGCGTCTCGATTTCAACACCGAAGGTCTCATCCTGCTCACCAACGACGGCGAACTCGCCCGTCATCTCGAGCTTCCGGCGACGGGCTGGCTCAGGCGCTACCGCGTGCGCGCGAAGGGGCGCGTCACGCAGGTCGATCTTGACAAGCTGAAGGAGGGCGTGGAGATCGACGGCGTGCGCTATGGGCCGGTGGAGGCGACGCTCGACACGATGCAGGGCGCCAACATGTGGCTGACGGTCGGCATTCGCGAAGGCAAGAACCGCGAGGTGCGCAAGGTGCTTTCGAGCCTGGGGCTCGACGTCAACCGGCTGATCCGCGTGTCGTTCGGGCCGTTCCAGCTTCTGGACCTGAAGCCGGGCGAAGCCGAGGTCGTCCGGCGGCGCGTGCTTGCCGATCAGCTCGGGCCGCAGCTCGCGGCCGAGTTCGGGTTGGTGGAGGCGAGCGAGGACAAGCCCGCGAAGAAGAAGGGTCCGCAGCGGCCGCATCCGAAATCCAAAGGCGAGCGCGAGGACGCGTGATGCGGGTCGTCGGCGGGACTTTCAGGGGACGCGCGCTCGCTACGCCTCAGCACGACGGGCTCCGGCCTACGTCGGATCGCGTGCGCGAGGCGGTGTTCAACATCCTGCTGCATGGCGTGCCGGGGTTCACGCTGACGGGTGCGCGCGTCATCGATCTCTTTGCGGGAACGGGGGCGCTCGGAATCGAGGCCGTTTCGCGTGGGGCTCAGTATTGCCTGTTCGTGGAAGAAGCCCCCGAGGCGAGGGCGCTTATCCGGACCAACGTGGAAGCGATGGGGCTCACGGGCGCAACACGTATCTTCCGCCGCGATGCCACGGATCTCGGTCCTGCCGGAAACATGGAGCCCTATGGGCTCGCGTTTCTCGATCCGCCCTACGGCAAGGGCCTGGGCGAGAAGGCGCTCGTGGCGCTACGCGACGGGAAGTGGCTGACACCCGGCGCGGTCGTGGTGCTCGAGGAACGGGCCAACAGCGAGGCGGTTTTGCCCGACGGGTTCACCGAGTTCGACCGCCGCACCTGGGGCGACACGCAGGTGGTGTTCGGAGGCTTCAACGGATCCGGCGGATGAGGTTCGCTTCTGTGGCGCTCTGGTAGGCTTGCCGCATAGTTCGTACTGAGCTGTGTCTGGATACCGGCCTCCGCCGGTATGACGTATGCTGAAGCCGCTCGCCACAAACTGACGTCACCCCGACGGAGGTCGGGGTCCAGACACGTATCAAGTGGGTGTCACTTGCGGCCGAAGAGACGCTCGATGTCTGAGAGCTTCAGCTCGACATAGGTGGGGCGTCCGTGATTGCACTGGCCGGAGAAAGGCGTCGCTTCCATCTCGCGCAGGAGCGCGTTCATCTCGGCTGCGGTGAGGCGGCGGCCGGCGCGCACGCTGCCGTGGCACGCCATGCGCGAGGCAATGGCTTCGAGGCGTTCGCGCAAGGGCGCGGCGGTGCCTTCGTTCAGCAGCTCGGCGGCGAGATCCTTCACGAGTCCATCTACTGACGAGGTGCCGAGGAGGGCCGGAACCTCACGCACGGCGACGGCGGCAGGGCCGAACTTCTCGAGCACGAGGCCGAGCTCCGCGAGCTCTTCGGCCTTCTCATCGAGGGCGAGCGCTTCGTCGTCGCCCACTTCGACGACGGCGGGGATGAGGAGGGCTTGGCGCGCGACACCGCCATTGGCAAGGGCACGTTTCAGGCGCTCGTAGACGAGACGCTCGTGTGCGGCGTGCTGATCGACGATGACGACGGAGGTCTCCGTCTGCGCGACGATGTAGGTTTCGTGAAGCTGCGCGCGGGCCGCGCCAAGGGGACGGTGCTCATTGCCGGGAACAACGGACGCTTCGTCGTGCGCATTGCTGTCGGCGCTCGGCGTGTCGAACGCTTCGAAGGGCGCCTGGAAGGCCGCTTGCCGCTCTTCCGCGAAGCCTCCGCTTTGGGCGGGTGCTTCGAAGCGGAAGGACGACGGCGCGGGGTCGTAGTGGCGGTACTGCTGCGGTGTGGCGGCCGGTGTGCGCGCGAGCGTTTCGAGTGTTCGCGCGCCACCCTGCGCGCTGGCCCGGAAGCCCGCGTTTTCGAGTGCATGACGCAGGGCGCCAATGAGAAGGCTGCGCACGGTTGCGCCGTCGCGGAAGCGGACCTCTACCTTTGCGGGATGTACGTTGACGTCCACTTCCGTCGGCGGCAGGTCGACGAAGAGTGCAAGCAGGGGATGGCGCCCCTTGGGAACGAGATCGCCGTAGGCGACACGCACGGCGCCGATAACGAGCTTGTCGCGCACCGGGCGGCCGTTGACGAAGAGGAACTGTTGGGATGCGTCGGGACGATGCAACGTCGGAAGGCCAGCGAAGCCTCTCACGCCGATGCCGTCGCGCTCACCCGATACGGGCACGGCATCGTCCATGAACTCGCGTCCCATGATGCGGCCGAGGCGCTGCAGCATACCTTCTGACGTTGCGTCCGTGCGAGGGAGGCGCAATCCCGTGCGCTCTCCCATGGTGAGGGAGAAGCCGACGTTGGGATGCGCCATCGCGAGACGCTTTACGGCTTCGGAAACGGCCAGATTTTCGGAGCGTTCCGATTTGAGGAACTTGAGCCGCGCTGGGGTAGCGGAAAAGAGGTCGCGTACCTCGATGCGCGTTCCCGGATTGAGGGCTGCAGGCTTCAGCGGTTGCTTGGCGCCACGGTCCACGGCGATCTCCAGCGCATCGCGTGCACCGCGTGGCCGGGAGGCGATGGAGAGATGGGCGATGGCGCCGATGGAGGGCAGGGCCTCGCCGCGAAATCCCAGGGTGTGAATGGCCAGCAGATCGTCCCCGTCGAGCTTCGAGGTCGCGTGGCGCTCGACGCAGAGGGCCAAGTCGCGGGCGTCCATTCCGATGCCGTCGTCTGTCACGCGGATCAGCGACAGCCCTCCCGAGACGGTGACCACCTCGATCTCCGTCGCGCCCGCGTCGAGGGCGTTCTCGACCAGCTCTTTGACGACGCTCGCAGGCCGTTCGACCACCTCGCCTGCGGCGATGCGGTTGACGGTTTCTGGGCTGAGCTGGCGAATGGCCATCGTGAGATCGGAACCTGCGGTGGGAGCGAACGGTAGGCGGCGGCGCCGACTCGATACCGTGTTCCTCAGGATAGCCGCAGGCAGACGGCATAAAAAGGGGGCGGAAACTTCATGCGTTTCCGCCCCTTCTTCGTTCGTACGTTCGTTTTCCTCAGTTCAGGCCCCAGACCTCGACGATGCCTTCGCCTTTGAGGCCAAGCTTCGAGCGGTATTTCAGCTCGATTCGGTCGACCCGCCGGCCGCGGCCCTTGAGGTCGATGGGCGTGGTGAATTCGCCGTCCTTGAGCTTGCGGGCGAATGGCAGGTTCTCGGCCTCGCCGTTCTCGTAGACGATGCGGGCGCTGTAGAACGTGACGTCCGACCGGCGAGCGGCGAAGCGGATCGCCTTGATGCGGCCGACGCGGGGATCGACGCGGATGGCGTCGCGCTCCTTCGAGAACATGGAGACGCGCTCGGCGCCGAGCATCAGCCAGCCTCCGTTGCGGCCGGGGCGATCGCGGTCGCCGATCCAGGCGTTGGCGATGTCGCCGTAGATCTCGACCACGGCGGGGCCGCGGCGATTGGGGGCTGCCCTGTAGACCAGCTCGATCTCGCGGATGAAGCGGTCGCCTCGCAGATCGATCGGCCGGGTCTGGCTGCCGGCGGGGATGGCGGTCTCGATGACCTTGCGGTCGCGCTCGCCGTTTCCATAAACCACGGTCAGTTCGCGCAGGAAGATGTCGTTGTCGGAGACGCGGAGCGCGAGCCGCTCGAAGCGGCCGAACTGCTCTCCCACGCGGATGACGTCGCGCTCGCCGCGGAACGTTACGTCCTGCACGCCGAAAAGCACCCAGCCGGGCGGGATATTTCCGCCGATGCCGCCCCATTGCCCCGGAGGCGGGCCGCCTGCGCCAGGACCGGGGCCGGGACCATGCGGCGGACCGCCTTCGACCTTGCCAATCACTTGCAGGATCGTCTCGCCGGGCCTGAGGCCGGGGCGCTTGGTGACAGAGATCTGTCGCACGGCGCGGCGCGGATCGACGGCGATGGGTTTGCTCTGCTGGCCGGGCGCGACGCGGTTCAGGATCGGCGATCTCTGGCGCGTCCCGTCGGCGTATTCGATCTCGGCGTCTTCGAGGAGGACCGGCAGGTTGCCTGAGCGGATCGCGATTTCGGAGACGTGCGACTGGCGCGGGTCGATGCGGAAGACGACGTTGGCCATCCGATTGTTTATGCGCGCTTCGCCTATGATTTCCGGCGGACGCTCGCGGGAGGGCGGGCCGCCCCGGTCGCGCTCGCGGAACTGAGCAAGGCGGATCTGTGCGTCTGCCGCCTGGGCGACGGATGCGAAGCTGCCGGCCAGAGCCGATACGAATGCAGCTGAGGCAAGTGCGAGCGAGATGTGGTTACGCGCCACGGCGTATTCCCCTGTTAGGCCTATTGTCTTCATCGAAGTGCGCCTGGCCGGGACGCTTTCGACGCTTCGGAGAGTAAGGGCCGACGGAGCCCAAAAAAAGACAGGACTCGGATGAGCCCTGCCTCATTTCGTTCTACCGGTTTGCCAGCGAGCTACGCAGCCCGGCGGTCAGTGCTGACCCCAGATCTGGACCACGGCCGGACGTCCGTCGAGCGCGCTGCGGAGACCCTTGGCGAGGTCGAAGCGCGAGCGGTAGCTGGCCTCGATGGATTTAATCGGCGCTTTGCCGCCTTTGAACTCCAGCGGGCCGTAGGGCTTGCCGGGGTCCACGCGCTCGCGCATCGTGAAGACCTCGTCTGGGCCGCTCGCGTATTTCACGCGGATTTCCTTCAGCGTGATGGCGCGGTCCACGGCCTCGATGCGGAGGCGCGTGAAGCCGCCCTCGTTCTCGCCGACGGTGATCACGTCGCGGTCGAAGCCGGTGAAGCCCGCCGTCTGGGCGCCGAGCAGCACCCAGCCTTGGCGATAGTTGCGCCCTTCGCCCGCAGGATCGAGCCAGCCCTTTGCATATTCGCCCGTCACCTCAATGCGGGCTTGCCCACGGAAATTCGGATGCGAACGGTAGGTCAACTGGATTTCACGAATGAACCTGCTGCCGTCGATTTCGAACCATTTGGAGCGCGTGTTGGCTTTGAGGTCGGCGTCGACGGCGAGGTTCTGCTCCTGCCCGTCGACGAACACCACCCTGAGCGCGTTGACGTGGACGTCGTTGCCGATCACGCGCAAGCGGATGCGCGTGAACTTGCCGAGGTCGCCGCCGACCTTGATCACGTCACGGTCGATGCCGAAGCCGACGTTCTGGTATCCGAACATGACGTCGCGGCCGTCCTTGACGGTGCCCGGGACGGAGTTGTCCGGCAGGGTGCCGGATTTGGCGTCGGTCACGTCGCCGGTGGAGGGCGCGGAGCGTTGCTTTTTCGCGCCCTCGGCGGTCTGGATGCCGAGTACCTCGATCACCGCCTTGCCGCTGCCGGGCGAGTTCACGATGTTGACAGTGTCGATGAAGCCATCGCCCGATGTGTCGTTGATCGGCCGGGTGCGCTCGCCTTTTGAAAGCACGATGGGACGCGTCTCGTTGTGAACGGTACCGTCGCGGTAGACGATCTGCACGCGATCGATGTTCGCCGTCCCCGTCTTGGCGCGAATGCGGATGCCGCGAAACGCGCCCGGCGCCTCGCTGACGTCGATGGATACGCCGCTCCCGCTGAGATCCACGGTTTGCGTGCCGATGAGGACGAGGCGATCTTCGGCTTCGGCGACGGACAGAGCGCCGGCCGCCATCAAGGCGAATACGGCAACTCCCAGCCTGCGGAACATGATGGTCTCCGTTATGGATATGCCAAGCTTTGGCGTGGCCAGTGTTACGCAAGAAAGCGCCGAAAAAGAAGCGGGCGGTATTCTGCTCGTCCGCTCACGGCCTAGGCGGCGGTCAACATGCCGGACTAGTGGGATCGGCGGGCGAACTCGCCTATGGTCGGGGGCATTCAGCCCGGTGCGCGTTGATGGGAGACTTTCGAGCGATGCGGATCGATCAGGGGGCGGCCATCGCGGAGCTCGCGGCGCTGTTCGGGGAGCGTGTGCAGACGGGCGAGGCGGTTCGCCGTGCTCATGCCAACACGCTGACCTGGATCGCGGCCGAGCCGCCGGACGCGGTGGTGTGGCCCCTCACGACTGAGGAGGTGGTTCAGATCGTGCGGGTGGCTGCGGGCCATCGCGTGCCGCTGGTTCCGTTCGGGGCGGGAACCTCGCTCGAAGGGCAGGTGAATGCTCCGCGGGGAGGCATCTCGGTCGATCTCAGCCGCATGACGCGGATCCTCTCGGTTTCGCCGAGCGATCTCGATTGCGTGGTGGAGGCCGGTGTTACCCGCCCCTCATTGAACGCGCATATCCGCGATCTTGGTCTCTTCTTCTCCGTAGATCCGGGGGCGGCGGATGCGACGCTCGGGGGCATGGCTGCCACCCGGGCATCCGGCACCAACGCCATGCGGTATGGGACGATGCGGGACAACGTTCTTTCCCTTAAGGCGGTGATGGCCAACGGGGATGTGGTCGTGACGGGAGGACGGGCGCGCAAGTCGGCAGCAGGGCTGGATCTGACGCGGCTTCTGATCGGCTCGGAGGGCACGCTCGGCATCATCACCGAGCTTACCCTTAAGCTCAATCCCATCCCCGCGCGTATCATCGCCATGGCCTGCCCGTTCTCGTCGCTCGGCGGGGCGTGCGATGCGACGATCGAGGCGACCGAATGCGGCCTGGGACTGGCCCGCGTGGAGCTTCTGGATGCGCTTCAGATCCGCGCCGTTAGTTTTCATTCCAAGCTCTCGTTGCCGGAGCAGCCGCATCTGTTCGTCGAGATCGCGGGCGGAGAGGCAGCCACGGAGGAGCAGCTTCGAGACTTTCGCGAGATCGCGCTTCGCAACGGAGCCATGGCTTGCGATTGGGCGGACGGCGAGGAGGGGCGGAGAACGCTCTGGCGCGCGCGGCATGATGCGTTCTGGGCGGTCAAGACCATGTGGCCGGGCAAATCGGTGATCGCGAGCGATGTGTGCGTGCCCGTTTCAGAGCTGGCGCGCTGTGTCTTGGAGACGGTTGCCGACATCGAGGCCTCGGGATTGACCGCTCCCATCGTGGGACATGTGGGCGATGGGAATTTCCACGTGCTGCCGGTCGTGGACGTGGAGAGCGCCGCGGAGCTTGCTCGGGTACGCGCGTTTCTCGACCGGCTGGTGATGCGGGCGCTCGACATGGGAGGGACCTGCACCGGCGAGCATGGGGTCGGGCAGGGAAAGATGGCGTATCTCGCCCGGGAACTTGGTGCACCCGCCGTAGAAACGATGAGAGCAATCAAGAGCGCCCTCGATCCGTTTCAAATATTAAATCCTTGTAAGATGTTAGGAGACGGATTAGGGAATTGAGCGCGGGTGCCCTGGCATTCATCTAGTTGAAAATACTGTATATTTTTAAAATACAGTTCTTTGGAGTTATTAGCCTAAATCTTAAGCAATATCTCCGGTCGTTTTCGCAGCAGCTTGCAAAGTCGTTTCATTTGGGGTGAAATAAAAATTGCGAACGTGGCGCCGTCCCACCTATCCCCCCCTAGGGGCGTCACAGTTCTTCAGCCCGCGACCTCCCCCCCGGTCGCGGGCTTTCCATTTTCTGGAAGGTCGTCGTGGGATCGTGGCGGCTCTCGCGTCGCTCGCCCTTCATGATGGGGCGGCGCGTCTCCAGCCAGCGGCCTTTGCTTCGTTCTCCGAGCAGAACCAGCGCTCGCCCTTTGCGGTGCTCAGCTTCACGCTGTCGTAGGAAGGTTGCCACGGGAGCAGGTAAGTGCGTGCGCCCGAGCGGATGCGGCCCTTGATGGGGCAACCTTCGGGTGCGGATCGTGTTGCTTCCTCCCAGCGTTTGTCGCGGTAGTCCTGCGGGCGCTCGATGTCTCCAGCCCACAGCCCCACCTTGTCCGTCTGGGCTTCGCTTTCGACACTGGCGTAGCGGCTCAGGAAGCCTCCGGTGGCGAACACGCTGCCTTCCCGCACAAGCTGCCGGGCGATGTCCTTGCCGCGCGTGTAGCAGCGGGCCTTCTTGCCAGTTTCGCCGTCGCTCAACAGCTCGCAGGAGATACGCCGGCCGCGCACCAGGTTGGCGAGGGCATCCTTGGCAGCTACGCCGCAGCGCCACTTGCCGCTCTTGCGCTGGCAGGATTGGCCGGTCTCGGGGGCCTCGATCCCGTCGAGGGTGATGAGCGTGCCGGCGACACGCAGCGTATCTCCCGAGATGGCGATGGCTCGGCCTTCGAGTTTTACTGCATCCGTGTCGGGGAGGGCGCCTGTCGTGGACGGCGCGGATACGACGCCTGCTATCTGGCTTGGCGCCGCATAATAAAGAGCAGCGCTGCCCGCCGCTGCGATGGAGACGATGCCGAGCAGCGCGAGGCCTGCCGTCGTGACGGATACGCGCGTATCTCCGGGAAACACGACCTCGTAGTTGCGCAGCTTGGCCAGCAGGCCTTCCCGATCTCCAGACCGGCGGTCGCGGCCGGGATCGGTCAGGTGGGCCAGGACAAGGAGGAGAGCGAGAACGCTTGCGATGACGGCTGCGACGAGGGCGTCGCCATCGAAGCCGAATGTCCAGGTGCGATACGCGGTGCCGAGCACTGTGAGAGCGGCCGCAATCCTGAGCGCGAGATTGATCTTGGGAGCGCGGACGACAGACAGAAGCGGTTCGAGGATCGGTCCAAGCGGCTCTCCTGCGCGCCGGGCCAGCGTGGCCGTGCCTGCCCCCAGTCCCTTGGCCGTGGCGGCCAAAGCGGAGCCTGTGGCGAGGCTCGCCCGTCCCAGAAAGGAGGCTGATGCAACCGAAAGCGACTTGAAGTGTGACCAGGCGCCGGTGCTGGCGCTGCGAACGCCGGATACGCTGGCGTCGAGCCCGCGCTTGCCGGCCTCCTTCACGTGGGCGGCGGCTGCCGACTGCACGTCCTTCAAGCGCTGGCGGCGCTGCTCACGGCGCACGAGGATGGTGGTGCGGACGTAGTCGCGCCATTCGAAGCCTTCATTGCGTTTTCGCCACCAGAACACGCTCTATCCTCGTGCCGTCTTTCCGTGATGTTTCGATGGGGAAGGGGCCAGCTTACACGCGGGCGCCACGCTTCCTGCCGGACCCATGTCCCCCAATGATGGCAGGGCTTTGTCCGAACGACACAAAAAGCTCAAAATCCCCAGCCGGCGCCACATGGACTTGAGCGCGGACGAGGGATAAAATTCCCGCCAATTGGATTTGTCGTTTGCTGCAACTGGAGAAATCTCATGAAGCCGGTTGGTTTGCGCTTGGTTGGTCAGCTCGTTGCGGCAGCCGGTGTCACGGCCTTTTTCGCGGCCGCTACCCCGGTTCTGGCCATCGACGACGACGGTCCCGCCAAGCCGCGTATCGATTGCACGAAGCCAGTCAACAAGAAGAAGCCTGCCTGCAAGCCGCACAACGTCTCCGACGATGCCGTCATCAACGGGGCCTACTGGCTGGCGCATACGGGGCGGCTGGCGGAGTCTCTGGCTCTTCTCGGTACGGTCCAAGATCGCGAAAATCCGCGCCTTCTCAACGCGATAGGCTTCGCCACGCGGAAGATGGGAGATGTGGACGGCGCTCTGCCCTACTACGCGCGTGCACTCGAGATCGAACCCGATTATGTTCAGGCGCGCGAGTACATGGGAGAGGCGTTCCTGGCCAAGGGTGACCTCGCCCATGCGACCGAGCAGCTTGGTGAGATCGAGCGCCGGTGCGGCCAAGGCTGCGTGGCGTTCACGGAGCTCAAGCGGCAGATCGTGGCGTTCGAAGCGACGCATCCGCAGCGCGGGTGAGCGAACCTCGCACAGATTTTGATTGAGACTAGCGGGGGCGGGCATCTCGCTTCCCAAGGGGGACTTTGATGATCAGACTTGCGTCCAGAACCGTTCGGCTTCTCGGTGTCTCGGCTCTCGGTGCCGCGCTTTGCGCGTCTCCGCTGCTGGCTGAGGGACAGCGGGTTTCCAAGGATGTGGGACCCACGAGTGCGGCGTGCGATGCGCTGGCCAAGGGAACGGCTGCGTGGACGGCCTGCGTTGGGCAAGCGAGCGCCAAGATGGCGGACGAAGAGCTGTTCTATGCCGGCTACTGGCTGGCGAAGAACGGACAGTACGAGCAGGCGCTCGGCTATCTCACTCTTGCCCAGAAGAAGGACGAGCGGGTTCTGACCTACATCGGCTTCGCGACGCGTAAGCTCGGCCATGTCGACGAGGCGATGCCGATCTACCAGAAGGCCCTCGAGGTCAACCCGAACTACACGGTTGCGCGCGCCTATCTCGGTGAGGCGTTCCTCACCAAGCACCAGCCGGAGCAGGCTCGTGTGCAGCTTTCTGAGATCGAGCGCCGTTGCGGGGCTACGTGCCCAGCTTACGTGGATCTCGAGGGACATATCGCCGACTACGAGCGCGCAGCGCGGGGCTGATCGTCTAGCGATCCGGCCAAAGGCAACAGATAAAGAGCGTGTTCTCGCACATGAGACCACGCTCTTTTCTTTTTCGGACTGGCGGCCGGTCAGTTGGTGGCGGGCCGCAGAAGCGGGTTTGCCCAGAGGCGCACGATGCCATCCGCGCCTGCGGAGGCGAGGCGTGATCCGTCCGGCGAGTAGGTGACGGCGTTGATCGCGCCGGTATGGCCGGTGATGGTGCGGATGGTGCGCCCGCGCGAGACATCCCAGATGCGAAGCTGCCCGTCGGCGCCGCTCGACGCGAGATTTGCGCCGTCGGGCGAGAACGAGAGCGAGCCTACGCGGCCGCGATGGCCGTATAGGCGGCGCTGGGAGCGGCCGGAGCTGGTGGACCAGAGACGGATACTGCCATCGAGACTGGCCGAGGCGATCGCCTTGCCGTCCGGCCGGAAGGCCAGTGCGGTGATGAAATCCTGGTGGCCGCGATAGGTGCGGATGCGATCGAGGGTATCGAGGTTCCAGAGCTTGACGGTTTTGTCGGCGCCGCCCGAGGCAAGGCGCGGACCTTTGTCGGTGGTGGCGTAGGCGACGGCTTGCGCCGCGCTGGCGTGGGCGTCGATCACCTGCACTGGGCCGCCGGGCGTCGCGGTATCCCAGAGCGTGACTTTCCAGTCGTGGCTGGAGGCTGCGAAGCGGTCCGCGCGGCCGGCAAAGACCACGGACCAGATCTCGGCCTCGTTGCGCTTGAAGGAGCCGAGCTTCTCGGCGCGCTGCCAATCCCACAGCACGATTTCGCCGCTGCCATGGCCCGTTAGGGCGTGTGTGCCGAACAAGGCGAATGCAGTCGCCGGGCCATTGTCGAGCTCAATCGTACGGATGAGCGTGCCGGAGCTTGGGTTCCAGATCTTGAGGCGTGCGTCCGCGCCGACGGTGGCGATGGCCGAGCCGTCATTGGAGAATGCCACGGCGGTCACCGGCCCAACGTGTCCGCTCAGCTCGGCGACGGGGCGAATGACGGGGGCTTCCTGCAAGGACGCGGTGCGAATGGACGATCCCGTCGAGACGCCAGCCGTGGTCTCGCCGCTGCCGCGGCTTTCGAATTGCGGAAAGCGATCCTGCATGGCGACGGCGCCACTCGCGACGCCGACGCCGACGAGAAGCTTGAACAGGATGGGGCGCCATCCCACGCCCTGCCGCGCGCGGATCGGGCGAGGGCGGCTCGCGGGTTTGCGCTTTTCCTTTTCCTTGTCTTTCTCCTTGGCCTCCGCCTTCGGCTCCTTGACGATGATGGCGGTGCCGGGGTCCTTCTTGCGCAGGATGCGCGGGAGCTTGATGGGCTCGGGCGGCTGAGACAGTTTCTTGGTGCCGCCCGCTGCCGCGGCTGGCGCTGCGGCGGCGGCAGGCTCCGCCTTGGCAGGAGCCACCTTCTCTTTTTTCTCTTTCTCTGCTGCGGGTTTCTTCTTCAGCCCGTCGAGGAAATCGAGCATGCCGCCCTTGGGACCCGGCGCATCGGGTTGCGGCGGTGTCGCCGCGGCGGCAGGAGATTTCGCAGGCTTGGCAGGGGGAGCGGCCTCCTCCTGAGCATCTGCCGGCTTTGCAGCCGGGGCTTTTGCAAACCAGCTCGGCTTCGCGGGCTCGGGCGCGAGCAGCGCGCCGCGCCAGGCCGCGATCGATTGCGGGCGAGCTTCCGTCTGGAGGGCGAGTGCGTGATCGATGGCCTTGAGGAAGCCCGCGCGGTAGGCCGACAGTGCCGCGTCGCGCGCGGGCGTCAGCTCGTCCTTGACCATGCGCGAGGGGCTATCGGACGGCCGCTTGCCGGTGACCGCATGATAGAGCGTGGCGCCGAGTGCGTAGATGTCGGTCCAGGGGCCCTGCTGGCGGCTCGTCTCGGCGTACTGCTCATAGGGCGAGTAGCCCGGCTTCACGAGTGCGGAGACGGTTTTCGAGTGCGCGGCGATCTCTCCGCGCGCCGAGCCGAAATCGATCAGAACGGGCGAGCCGTCCTTGCGGATGATGATGTTGTCGGGCGCGATGTCGCGATGCAGGAAATCCTGCTTGTGAATGAGCTCGAGTGCATCGAGGAGCGGCGCGATGATGGCGTCTAGCTCCTTCTGGCGGGGCGCGCGGCCGAGACCCTTGAGCCACGACTTGAGGCTTTGACCCTCCTCGAAGTGAAGCACCATGTAGGCTGTGTTGTTCGCTTTGAAATAGCGATACACGCGCACGATGTTGGGGTGCGAGAACTTGGCGAGCGTCTGGGCTTCCTCAATGAAGCGGTCGAGCCCCCAGCGATAGTCGCCGGCGCAGTCCTGCGAGCGGGGACCGGCATCCGCGGTGGAGGAGCGGGCGGCGAAGTCCGACGGGAAGTATTCTTTGATGGTGACGTTGCGGTCGAGCGCGACCTCCTCGGCGAGATAGGTGATCCCGAAGCCGCCCGCGCCAAGCACGCGCTCGATGCGGTAGTCACCGACAAGCTCCGTGCCGCTCTTTAGCGCAATCAGATTGGTCATCAGCTCTCGGGCTCTGCGTTGGCTCGGGACGCGTGTTCGATGCCTGTGGCTCGAATTTTGTTGAATCGCTCCAACAGTCTAGCATCTTGGCGGGCGCTCATCCGGAAGGGGGCAATCAATACCCATCTTTCTCGGCGGGCCACTCTTCAAGTTGTGCTCCTCGCGGAAAAGCACGTCGTGTGCAAATCACCTCCGTTGCCCCTTGTGAAGCAGGAATGTGGCGGAGGCGTGCGCTTGGCGCTCCAATGTTGTGCCATTTTGCGCGGGAGCCGCCGTCCGGCCATGTTGCTGCCGCAGAGCGCAACGAAGACTTGAGGCAGATTCGGGCCTGAGCATATCCCATGCAACCTTCGAAACGCGAACCCGTCAGGCTCCGCCGTGGTTGGGCGCCGACGATCCTGATTGTGGCCGGCGGACTTGCGCTCGCCGGGCTCGGCACGTCCGCGTGTGCCAATCCGGAAGCCGCGCCGGGCGGGAGCGGTTTTGCAAATGCCAGCTCGGCCTTCGACTCGTGGGCGGCTTTCACAGATTGGATCGCTGCTAGCTATGCGCAGGCGCCCGCGCTGGTGCTCGGTCTCGTGGCGCTGATTGCGGTGCCGCCGTTGGCGCTGATCGGGTTGCTGGTTCGGAAACGCGAAGCGGCATCGCTCGAGGTGTCGCAGCTTCAGACGCAGGTGCGCCGTGTTTCGCGCGAAGCGGCGGCCGAGCCTCGTGAAGGCGTGAGGACGGGGCATATTCCATTGCGTCCGCTGGAAGCGTGGATCGAGATCGTCAATGCCGGCGAGGTGGCACCATCCGCCACTCAGCAGCGTTACGGACTTCGGCGCACTCTGCTCCGGATCGGCCGTGAAACCGACAACGACATCTGCCTCGAGGACATGACGGTGCATCGCTATCATGCTGCCATTCATCGTACCGAAGATGCGGAGTTCGTGATTACCGACCTTTCGAGCGCGGGCGGAAACGGCGTGGTGGTCAATGGACGCGCGGTGGCGGAGGCGCGGCTCGGCAGCGGCGACGTCATCGAGCTCGGCAACGCGCGGCTGAAATTTTCGGCCGCTCCGGCGAGCTAAGACTGGCGAGCTTAGAGAACACAGGATCAGGAGGAGGACGAAGCAGCATGTCTGGGAACGCTGGTGGGCCACAAGGTCAACGTTCGGGCCGTTTTCTTGGGTCGCTCAAGGATGCGCTGGTGGCTGCCAGCCGGGAGGATACCGGGCGGCAGGAGGCGGCGGTAAAGCTGGCCGCGGCCCAGGCGAGCGAGGGTGCGACGGTTGCCGTGCCGGGGCCGGATGCGGCCGTCCAGCTTCCTCCGCCGCGCGGCGAGGCAGCAACGCCGAGTGCCGCGGAAGCGGCGCGTGAAGCGCGCACGCCGCGGGTGACGGTGGAGAGCCGTCATGTGGAGACCGACTCGCCGCCGACGACGCGCGTGGTGCGTGCGGCCGGCAAGCCGTCTCAGGATGCGCCTCAGCGCACGACGCTCGTGCGCGGCAAGATGCAGGTGACGCGCGGCGCGTTCGAGCACGATCCGGTGGTGGGATGGCTGGTCGTCGTGGGCGGGCCCGGCATCGGACAGTTCCGCCCGATCTTCGAAGGCAACAACTCTCTCGGCCGCGCGAGCAGCAACCGCATTCCGATCGATTTCGGTGACGACGCGATCTCGTCCGAGGAGCAGGCCTATATCCGCTACGATTCGGCGGAGCGCTCGTTCCTGTTCGTGCCGAACCTCGCGAAGACCAATGTCGTTTCCGTGAACGAGAAGCGGCCTACGGGTGCGGTCGAGCTCGCGCAGATGGACGTGATCACGATGGGGCGGACGCAACTCGTGTTCGTGCCGTTCTGCGGGGCGGACTTCGACTGGTCGGCGCTGCAGGAGCAGAGTTGAGCACAAGCTTTCACGACTTTGACGACGGGCCGTGGCGACACGGCTTAAATACTTGTCATGTCTGGCTCCTCGCCGGAAAACCGCTTCACACTGCTGTTGAAGCGCTCTAGGTTTTCGAGGAGCCCGGCGCTGCCGTTTCGGATCCCGCGAGCCGGGGCCGAGCGATCATGGTCTAAAAGGACGAATGCTAGCTTTCGAGCATGCCAGCCGCACCACCAAGGGTGCGCGTAGCTACCAGGAAGACACCGCTCTTTTCTGGAGCGGGGAAGATGCAGCCGCTCCCGGCGCGGTCGTTGCCGTGCTGGCCGACGGCATGGGCGGGCACGCGGGCGGCGCGCTTGCGAGCCGCATGGCGTGCGAGAGCTTCATCAAGGCCTACGCGGATCAGGACGGCCCGAACACGGAGCGCCTGATCGAAGCGCTGACGGCGGCGAACCAGGCGATCGCCGATACCGTAGATGCCAATCCCATGCTGGCGGGCATGGGGTCGACGCTGGTCGGCGTGACCTTCGGGGCGGACGGGATCGAATGGGTCAGCGTGGGCGATAGCCCGCTGCTGCTCTACCGGCGCGGTGAGATCGCGCTTCTCAACGAGGACCATTCGCTCGCGCCCGAACTCGACCGGCTGGCCGCCGCGGGCGCGATCTCGGAGGACGAGGCGCGCCGCGATCCGCGCCGCCACATGCTGCGCTCGGCCGTGACCGGCGACGACATCGATCTCATCGATCTGTCGCGCCGTCCGCTCAAGGTTGAGCCCGGCGATTATATCATCCTGGCGAGTGACGGCTTGCAGACGCTCGAGTCGATGGAGATTGAGCGTATCGTCGCTGCCTATGCCGAGGATGGGGCGGTGGCGGTGGCCAATGCGCTGATCCGCGCCGTCGAGGCGCTCAAGGATCCGCATCAGGACAACGCCACGGTGGTGGCGGTGCGCCTTCTTCCTCAAGACGCCAGCAGCGCAGGTGTCGCCGATGCAACGGGCGATGCGCGGGCGCCAGTGCAAGACGAGGACCGGTAGCAGGTTCTTGCGACCGGGTCTCCCCTGCAACGCGGCGGCAAGGTCCAAACAAGCGAACGGCGGCACTATGGGTGCGTGGACGTCTGCCGTCCGCGGACGCGATCTCTCCAGACACGAGAGATTGCGCGGCCCCGCTTTCGTGAGCGGGCCTCGGTCCGGCAGGCAGGTGCACATCGATCGTGGTCTGGGAGGTCGCTTTGGTCTGGCCAACGCGCGTTCGGCGCCGTGAGCAGAAGCATGCCTTCGAGGCTGCGCTCGAAGACGCACGCCTCGATCCGGACGGGCAGCCCATTCTGTTCGAGGAGAGTGCCGGGATCGGGCCCGCGATCGGAAGTCTTGGCGACATCGCGACGGCCTCCGGCTACGTGGCGCACCAATCGCTGGCGAACGCCTACAGTGCGGAGCGCGATCCCATCGAGGCCAAGACCGTCGAGCCGCCGGGCGAAGCCGCGCGCAAGCTCAAGGAGCTTTTGACGTCCAAAGTGCATTCGCCGGGTGAGTTGCGGCGCTTCAGGCGCCGGTTCGCTGCCCAGAACCATCCCGACCGGGTTCCGGCGGAGCTTCGCGCCGAGGCGCTGGCGGCGATGGCCGAGGTCAATGCGGAGATCGACCGGGCCTTGAAAACGGCTAGGCCGTCCTAGAGCGAGGTGGGGGGCTGGGGCGCGCTACTTGATGCGGCCTCCGTATTCGAAGCCGCCACCATCGATCGTGTCTTCCCAACTGAACGCGGCGAGGAAATCCTCGCATCGTCCCATCACGCGGCTGGGGTAGGCGCGCATGTGCTCGACGCGGCCGCTGTTGAACCACACGGTCACGAACAGCGGCGGCTCGGTCTCGCGGCCCAGCATGTCGTCGATGAAACGGATGAGGGAGCGGGGCGGACAGTATTGCCAGGCCTGGCGGAGTCCTTTGACCTGAATGTAACTCGGCGGCCCCATGACGGATTGAAGCTCGGTCTGATTCATGCCGGGAGCCACGAGTGAGATCTGGTAGCCGTCGCTCAGGGCCGCGCGCGGCAGACCCGCGAGCGCGAGCGCTGCGGGGGCGACGAGGACCAGCTTTCTCAGCCACATCGATACGCGGATCTTGAATCGCATTGCCGCTCCCACTCGCAATCCGGACGCGGTGGGCATTAGAGCGGGCTGCGCTTGTGCCAGGCTTGAGGGACGGCAGGTCTTCTCCGTACGCGGTTCTTTATTCTGCGACTCTCTCCAAGGCGGAATGACCACTTTCAGCAACACTTCAAGAGCGATTCGCGGCAGCGTCCGAGAAATCCTCAACAAATCGTTGATCGAAAAGCCGACGCACTGCATCCCGGTTAAGTGGGGTTGCGTTTCTGATTCGGGGGGTGCCGATGTGCGGGGGAACATCAAATGATCGTCGTGGTGGACGAGCGGGCGACCGTTACGGAAGGATACACGTCCTGGTTTAACCGGGAGGGAATCTCGGCGTGCGGCTTGGCGCCGGGAGAGTTCGAAGGCTGGGTGAGTGCTGTTTCCGAGGCGGATATGCGGTCCGTCGAGGCGTTTCTGCTGGGTGACTGCGGGAACCGCTGCGCGCTTGCCAAGATCATCCGTCGCCGCTCGGCGACAACTGCCGTGATCGCGATGAACGAGAACCGGTCTCTCGAGGAGACGCTGGATCTGTTCGCGGTCGGCGTGGACGACGTGGTGAGGAAGCCAATTCACGTGCGCGAGATCATCGCTCGCGTCAAGGCAATCCGCCGGCGCGCGGTGGGGGCGCCCGACTATACCGATGTCGGCGAGATGCGCGTGTTCTTCGATGGGCGCGATCCCGAGGTGAAGGGAGAGGTTCTTCAGCTTCCGCGCCGCGAGCGGCGCATCCTGGAGTATCTCGTCAGCAACCGCGGTTGCCGCATCAACAAGACCCAGATCTTCAACTCGGTCTACGGCCTGTTCAGCGAGGACATCGACGAGAACGTCGTCGAAAGTCACATCAGCAAGCTCAGGAAGCGGCTTCGCCACCGGCTCGGCTATGATCCGATCGACTCCAAACGCTACCTCGGCTACCGGCTGGTGGTCGACGCGGTGGCCGAAAAACGGGGCGAAACTGGTGATCCGTCCAGCTTCGCGCAAGATGCGGATGCTCTACTCGATAGGTCAGAGCTATTCGTGAAGGATCCCGTCGTATGAGCATTTCCGGCATGATGCGGACCAGTGCGTCCGGTATGGCTGCGCAATCGAGCCGTCTCGGCACTGTTTCCGACAACATCGCCAATGCCAGTACGCACGGCTACAAGCGCGCGTTCACCGAGTTCTCAACGGTGGTGCTCGAATCCGGCTCGTCAAGCTACGTGCCGGGCAGCGTGGATGTTCAGGTCCGCTATGGCATCACGCAGCAGGGCGGCTTCGACTACACCACGTCGAAGACCGATCTTGCGGTGAGCGGCGAGGGGTTCTTCCTGGTCAACGACGGCAGCGGCGTGACGTATCTCACGCGCGCAGGCTCTTTCGTCAAGGCTGCCAACGGAGATCTCGTCAACGCGGCGGGTCTTACGCTCCAGGGCTATCCGTTGAACGGCGGTGTGGCCGCCGTCTCCGCCAACGGAACGACGGGCCTGCAGAACGTCAACATCAGCGCGATGTCGCTCGAGGCAACGCCCTCAACCCAGGGCACGTTCTACGCGAACCTCAAGGAAGACTCGGCTATCCAGACCTCGACGCCTGGAACGGTCAACGACACGACCTCCGTCTATTCCGCGAAGACGTCGATGACGGTGATCGACAACGTCGGCCGCGAGGTGACGCTCGACATCTATTATACGAAGACGGCGACGAACACGTGGGAGGTCTCGATCTTCGACGCTTCCACGGCCGATCCGACGACAAAGTCGTTTCCCTATGGCTCGGCCGGCGATCCGCCGCTCGCGATGGAAACGCTGTTGTTCGACCCGACCACAGGTCAGCTCGATACCACCACGCCGAGCCCGACCTACATGGATATTCCCGTGCCCAACGGACAGACCCTGCGCCTCGACATGGCCGAGTCGAGCGAGCTTGCCGACGAGTTCCAGATCCTCAAGTCGGACGTCAACGGCAACAAGCCTAGCTCGGTGGAGAGCGTGGAGTTCGCCGGAGATGGCACGCTCTATGCCGTCTACGGCAACGGCGCGCGCGTCGGCATCTATCGCATTCCGCTCGCTACCGTGCCGAGCCCGGACAATCTTACGCCTGAGGCGGGCAATGCCTATTCCGTCAGCGCGGATTCGGGAAATCTTCAGCTCGGTTTTCCGGGAACGGCCCTGTTCGGAAAAATTCGTTCCTCGGCACTCGAAAAGTCGACCGTCGATACGGCAAGCGAACTCACCACGATGATCGAGTCTCAGTTCGCCTTCACGGCGAACTCGAAGGTGTTCCAGACCGGTGGCGAGCTCATGGAGGTCCTCGTCAACCTCAAGCGCTAAGCGCTTGAGATGATCTAGGGGGAAGCACGCGCGATGAGCCTTTCGGCAAGTTTGTCCACCGCGAACTCGTCCCTCTGGGTCTCTGGCGACCGCACCTCGGTCGTCTCGCGGAATATTGCCAACGCGGATCGCGCCTATTACACGCGCAAGTCGGTCGAAGTCGTCACCATGCCGGGTTCCGGCGTGCGGAGCTCGGGCGTAACGCGGGCGGAAGAGCCCGTTCTTTTTCGCCAGATTCTGTCGTCGAGCTCGTCGTCCGCGATGCATTCGGCGATCCTCGATTCCCTCGATCTTCTTGATGCCACCGTCAATGACGTGGAGCTCGATGCGTCGCCAGCCGCGCTCATCAACAAGCTCTCGACGGCGCTTCAGAGCTATTCGACGCAGCCTCACAGCGAGCTTGCCGCGAAGGCGGCCGTGCGGGCAGCCCAGGATTTGGCGACCGGCCTCAATGGCGCAGCGGCAACCGTGCAGAAGGTCCGCAACGACGCGGATGCCGGCATCCAGTCGTCCGTCGATCGCGTGAACTCTCTGCTCGCGCAGTTCCAGACGCTCAACGACCAGATCACCAAGGGGACGATCTCCGGCACGGACGTCACCGACTATCTCGATCATCGCGACCAGATTCTCGCCAGCCTCTCGAACGAGGTGGGCATCCGCACGGTGTCTCGCGACAACAACGACATGGCGGTCTATACGGACAGCGGCGTGACGCTGTTCGACAGATCGCCTCGCAGCGTGGTTTTCGACCGGACGACAAATCTCACGCCAGGTCTGGCGGGCAGCGCGGTGTACATCGACGGCGTTCCGGTGACGGGCGCCAATGCCACCATGCCGCTGCAGTCAGGCCGCCTTGTGGGGCTCGTGCAGGCGCGCGACGATATCTCGCTTGCCTACGAGGCTCAGCTCGACGAGATGGCGCGCGTTCTCGTAACGGCCTTCGCCGAGACGGACGCGAGCTCCGCTCTGCCCGATGCGCCTGGACTTTTCACCTATTCGGGCGCGACGACTGTTCCTCCGGACGGTGTGCTGATCAGCGGTCTCGCGGCCGCGCTGCGGATCAATCCGAACGTCGATCCCGACAAGGGCGGCGTCGCGACCCGTTTGAGGGACGGCGGCATCGCGGATCCTTCGGTCTCGAACTACATCTACAACACGACCGGAGCGGCGAGCTATACGGATCGCCTCGATGAGCTGATCACCAAGATGGGCGGGACGTATGCCTTCGATGGCGCGGCCAAGCTCGCCAACGGTGGCACGCTCGAGACCTATTCCTCGTCCTCCGCCGGTTGGCTGCAGGAGGCGCGTAAGGTCGCCGACGACAGCTATCAGTATCAGAACACGCTTCATCAGCGGTCCTTTGAATCCTACACAAAGCTAACGGGAGTGAACCTCGACGAGGAGCTTTCGCTCATGCTCGAGCTGGAACGGTCGTTCCAGACATCGTCGAAACTGATTTCGGTTGTCGACACGATGTACACCGCGCTTATCGGGGCCATCTAGGTAAGACGCCATGAAAACAACCTCGATATCGACCCTGGCCCTTACCAACGCGACAAGAGAGACGCGCGTCAATCTGCAGACGAAGCTTGCCGAGGCGCAGAAAGAATCGACGACGGGGCGGCATGCCGACGTGGGGCTGAGCCTCGGCTATCTCACACAGCGCACGGTCTCGCTGCGGCAGGATCTCGATCGCCTCAATACGTTCAAGGATACCAATTCGGTCGCCTCGTCGCGGCTCGAGCTGACGCAGACGACGCTCGAAGGCATCGGAGACGCGGCGCAGCAGTTCATGCAGACGCTGATGGCTGCGCGCGCCGCGCGCAGCAGCGACGGCGTCGCCATTACAGACGCGAAGGCCAAGCTGACCTCCTTCACCGCGGCGATGAACACCGCGGTCAACGGCGCCTATATCTTCGCGGGCGTCAACACGGACGTGAAGCCGATCACGGACTACTACGGGACGCCGCCATCGGCCGGCCGGGTGGCGATGGAGAATGCGTTCGTCAGCGAGTTCGGTGTCTCTCAGACCGGGCCCGGCGTCGAGAATATCACCGGCACTCAGATGACGACGTTCCTCGACGGCGCGTTCGGCGATCTGTTCAACAATGCCAACTGGACAACAACGTGGTCGGCGGCTGCGGACCAGAACATCACGACGCGCATTTCGACCAACGAGCGCATCGAGACCTCGACGAATGCCAACGAGGAGGGGCTTCGCAAGATCGCCTCCGTCTATACGATGATCTCGGATATTGGCCTCGAGAACCTCGGCTCGGATGCCTATTACGCCGTGGTGGACAAGGCTATCGCCGTTATGGGCCAGGCGCTCGGCGACCTCACGCAGCTCCGGTCCGGTCTCGGCACGTCGCAGGAGCGTATCTCGGCCGCGAACGATCGCACGGATATTCAGGTGTCGCTCCTCAAGGAGCACATCACCAGTCTCGAAGGCGTAGATCCTTACGAAGCCACTGCAAACGTCAACGCTCTGCTCACGCAAATCGAAACAGCCTACGCACTCACGGCGCGCCTGCAGAACTTGAGCCTCATCAGCCACATCTAAAGCGCAGCCTGAGCGTCCGGAGATTTGGGAAGCCGAATGTACAAGTTCTACTACAACGAGGTCCTCGACGAGTCGCCCAAGGAGGCGAGGGAGCAAGAGCGCTCTGCGCTCGAGCGTTCGATCGCCTTGCTGCAAATCGCCGAGAAGCATGGCTCCCAGTCCCGCGAGGCTGTGGACGCCATCTATTTCGTGCGCAAGCTCTGGGGGATTTTCATCGAGGATCTTGCCAAGGCCGAGAACGGATTGCCGCCGAAGCTCAGGGCGGATCTGGTGTCGGTGGGGCTTTGGGTGATGCGCGAGGCGGAGGAGATCCGGCTCGGACGGTCCTCCAATTTTGCAGGGCTGATCGAAGTATCAAGGACCATTTCGGAGGGATTGAGATGACGACGACGCGGGTCACGCTCCGCCCTGGCGAGCGCATTTTTCTCAACGGCGCGGTGCTGAAATCGGAGGGAAGGTCGTCGTTCGAGATCCTGAACGATGTGCCCTATCTGCTCGAAAACGAGATCATGCAGGTGCAGCAGACGATCACGCCGCTCCGCCAGCTCTATTACATCCTGCAGACCATGGTGATGGAAGCCGATGGCATGGAGATGGCGCGGGGCGTCTATGAGGACACCATGCGCTGGCTGCGGGTAGCCTTCGAAAATCCCATCGTTCTGGCAGGCCTCGACACGATCGGCCAGCAGGTGAACGCCGGGTCGCCGTTCGCGGCGCTCAAGACGCTCCGCACACTCGTCCCGATCGAGGATGCGATCCTCGGCGGAAACAAGGGTTCCGAGCTCCGACTGGTGGAGGCCGGCTGATATGGACGTCGGAAGCTCTACCTCGACCTCGAGCAATCAGCAGACCAACAACTCGTCGTCGACGTCCTCCAGCTCCTCTACGAGCGGGACCTCGACGCTCGGCTACGACGCATTCCTGAAGCTTCTCACCGCGCAGATGAAGTTCCAGGACCCGACGAAGCCCATGGACTCTACCCAATTCGTGGCCCAGCTCGCCTCGTTCTCGAACGTCGAGCAGGCCATGAAGACGAACACGAAGCTTGACTCTCTCATCACGTCGCTGGCGCTCAACCAGGCCGACGGGCTCATCGGGAAGACGGTGACGTCGGCTGACGGCTCGGTGAGCGGCAAGGTCGCCTCCGTGCGCATCGTGTCGACGGGCGCCGTTGCCGTGCTCGAAAGCGGCAAGGAGATCGTGATGGAAGCCGGAGTGAAGGTCTCTTAGTCATGAATCCAGCTGACGCACTCGACATCGGACAGGCGGCCATCTGGACCGTCGTGATCGCGGCTTCGCCCGCGGTTGTTGCAGCAATGTTCGTGGGTATCCTGATCGCGCTCCTGCAGGCGCTCACCCAGGTGCAGGAAATCACGCTCACCTTCGTTCCGAAAATCATCGCGATCCTGGTCGTGACCTCGTTCACGGCCCCGTTCGTCGGATCGGTGATCTTCGCGTTCGCCGAACAGACCTACGCGCGCATCCCTAACGGCTTCTGACGCCGTTCTCTAAGGCCGCGCAGGCGCAGGCGTTTTTCTGCGGCGTGTGCCTGGCGGAGACCTTCGCGCAAGGTTGATCGGCCAGACTTTCCTCGGCTTTTTTGTGAGATCGATGATTCTCGCCTCGGGCGGCGTGCGCCCGATGTGATCATCGTCCTGGCTCGGGGGTAGCATGGCCACGACCGTCGCCGTACCTGGCGCACCGGACCGTAGCAGCAGACGCGACATCGGGTTTGCGGTCGGCATCGTCATCATCCTGACGGTGCTGTTCCTGCCGCTGCCCGCGATCATGATCGACGTCGGCCTTGCCTTCTCGATTGCCTTCGCCGTGCTGATCCTCATGGTCTCGCTTTGGATCCACCGTCCGCTCGAGTTCTCCGCCTTTCCGACCGTGCTGCTGATCGCGACCATGCTGCGTCTGTCGCTCAACGTGGCGACGACGCGTCTCATCCTTTCGAATGGCGCCGAGGGCCATACCGCGGCGGGGCACGTGATCGCGGGCTTTGCCAATTTCGTCATGGGCGGCGACTTCGTGATCGGAACCGTGGTGTTCGTGATCCTGATCACGGTGAACTTCCTCGTCATCACGAAGGGCGCCACGCGTATCGCAGAAGTGGGCGCGAGGTTCACCCTCGACGCGATCCCCGGCAAGCAGATGGCGATCGACGCCGACTTGTCGGCCGGCAACATCGACGAGAAGGAAGCCATGCGCCGCAGGCGCGAGCTCGAAGAGGAAAGCGCGTTCTTCGGCTCGATGGACGGTGCCTCGAAGTTCGTGCGCGGCGACGCCATCGCCGGTCTCATCATCACGGCCGTCAACGTGTTCGGCGGCATCATCATCGGCGTCACGCGCCATGATATGGACCTCGGCCACGCAGCCGACGTGTTCGTCCGCCTGTCGGTCGGTGACGGTCTCGTCACCCAGATCCCGGCCCTCATCATCTCGCTGGCCGCGGGCCTTCTCGTTTCGAAGGGCGGCACGCGCGGCTCGGCGGAAATGGCCGTGTTCAGCCAGCTCGGCAATTATCCGCGCGCCCTTGGCGTCGCCGGCGCCGTTCTGCTTGCGCTCGCCGTTGCGCCGGGTCTTCCGTTCCTGCCGTTCGCTCTTCTGGCCGGTGGCCTGATCTTCGTTTCGATCTCGATCCCGAAGAAGCTCGCCGAGGCGAAAGCGGCGGAGGAGGCCGTCAAGAAGGAAGAAGAACGGCGCACCAAGGAAGAAGCGCGTCAATCGGTCAAGGAGCAGCTCAAGACGGCCGAGGTGGAGATCTCTCTCGGCAAGCAGCTTTCCACGGCGCTGCTGTCCTCGCAGGGAGAGCTTGCGCACCGCGTGGGCCGCATGCGGCGCGCGTTCGCCAAGCAATACGGCTTCGTCGTGCCGGAGATCCGGATCAGCGACGATATCGCGATATCCAGCAAGACCTATCAGATCAAGATCCACGGCACGGTCGTGGCGTCGGAAGAGCTCAGGATCGGCGACGTTCTGGTCATCACCGGCGATGGGCCGGTGCCGGACGTTCCGGGCGACGAGGCGCGGGAGCCGGCGTTCGGCATGAAGGCGCTGTGGGTCTCCGAGATGTTTGCCAACACCGTGAAGCGCGAAGGCTTCAATCCGGTCGATCCTATGTCGGTGATGCTCACGCACCTGCGCGAGGTGATCCGTGGGAACCTGTCGCAGCTTCTCTCGTACAAGGACATGCGCTCGCTCATCGACCGGCTGGAGCCGGAGTACCGCAGGCTGGTGGACGAGATCATTCCCTCGCAGCTCTCCTACTCCGGCCTGCAGGCGGTGCTGAAGCTCCTGCTCGCCGAGCGCATCTCGATCCGCAATCTTCACCTCATCCTGGAAAGTATCGCCGAGATCGCTCCGCACGTGCGCCGTGCCGAGCAACTCGCCGAGCATGTGCGCATGCGCATGGCCCAGCAGATCTGCGGGGATCTCGCGGATGCCGGCGTGCTGAAGGTGCTCCGCCTCGGAAACAGGTGGGATCTGGCGTTCCACCAGAGCCTCAAGCGCGACGCGAAGGGAGAGGTGGTGGAGTTCGACATCGATCCACGCCTCATCGAGCAGTTCGGCGCGGAGGCGTCGAAGGTCATTCGTGGCCTTCTCGATCAAGGGCATCAGTTCGTGCTGGTATCGGCGCCGGACGCGCGGCCTTATGTGCGCATGGTGACGGAACGGTTGTTCCCGACGCTGCCGGTGCTCTCGCATCTCGAGATTGCACGCGGCGTGCAGGTCAAGGCCTTGGGAACGATCTCGTGATCACGATCACTGCAGGAACGGTGTTGCTCACCTTCCTGGTGTTCTGCCGTATCGGCGGCTGCCTCATGATCATGCCCGGGTTCGGAAGCCCGCGCGTTCCCGTGCAGGTGCGCGTGTTTCTGGCGGTCTCGGTGACGCTCGCACTCGCGCCGATCATCATACCGGAGGTGGAGGGCGATCTCGGGAAGGCTACGCCGCCCGCCATCGCGCAGCTGATCCTTTCCGAGACGATGATCGGCGTCGTGATCGGCATCATGGCGCGCATCTTCTTCCTTGCGCTGCAGTTCATGGGGACGGCAGCGGCCATGCTGGTCGGCTTTAGCGGCATGGCTGATCCGCCTGTCGAAGAGGGTGAGCCTGCGCCCGCGGTTGCCACGCTGCTCACGCTCACCGCTACGGTTCTCCTGTTCGTCACCGGGCTGCATGTGGAGGTGATGCGGGCGCTGGTGGCCTCCTACTCGGTGCTGACGGTCGTGGATATGTTCGATCCGCAGTTTGCGCTGGCGAAGGTCACGGATGCGGCTTCGGACTCGTTCATCCTGATCGCCCAGCTCACGAGCCCGTTTCTCGTCTACTCGCTGATCGTCAACTTTCTCTTCGGCATCATGAACAAGATGACGCCGCTCATTCCCGTCTACTTCATCTCGGCGCCGTTCGTGCTCGCGGGAGGGCTTCTGCTTCTCTATTTCACCTTCAGCGAGGCGCTCACGCTGTTCATCTCGGGCTTCCAGATGTTTCTTTCCAACGGGTGACCGCCATGCGGGATCGGGTTCGCGGCCTCAAACGTATTCTGGAAGTACAAAAGCACCTTCACAGCATGGAGGAGCTCAAGTACGCGCGCCTTCAACAGCAAATGACGCGGTGCCAGACGGAGCAGCGAGAGCTGGCGGAAGCATTGTCGGGCGAGGGCGCGCTGCACGGGCTGTTCACCGACGTGACGGTGCGCCGCCTCAAGTCCCTGCGGCAGGAGGAAAGCAAGCTCTTGCCGGAGCTCGAAGCGCAGATGCAGGTCGTGGTGGCGCATGGCGGGCGGGTGCGCAACTCGGAGCGGCTTGCGGAGGAGCTTGCGGTGGAGTTGCGGCGGGTGGAGGAGCGGGAGGAGCTGGAGCGGCTGCTCGAGGCCGGGTTCGCGCAAAGCGGCGCAAGCTCCAAGCAAGACCGTTGAGTCATGGTGAACCTGTCAAGACATCCCCTACGGGAGGGCCTGCTTTTTGGCGGCTGATCTTACAATCCGTCCGATTTCCGATGTGAAGGCCGCGAGCGAGGCTCTGCCTTCTCCGCACCCCACGCATGTGCGCAAGACGCCAGATGCCGCGCAGAAGTTCGAGGCGTTCGTGCTGCAGTCGTTCATCCAGGAGATGATGCCGGATACGGCGGAGGGCGTTTTCGGCTCGGGCATTTCAGGCGATTTCTGGAAGTCGATGATGTCCGAGAAGATCGCGGAGCAGGTGGCCGAGCGCGGTAGCGTCGGCATCGCAGATTACGTGAGGGCCGGTCATGTGGTGCCGGTCCGTCCCGGAGGGTTCTCCTCTCCGGATGTGCTGAGCCACATTTCGACCCTGAACGGCTCGGTGGGGTCGGCACTTGGTATCGAGCCGAATACTGGAGAGTAAACTTATGTTGCAGCGCTTTTCCGTTCCGCCTCAGACACCTCAGCCCGCCCAGAGCGCGCCTCCTCAAGCAGCGTCTCTGCCGCCGAACGCGGGGCGAGGCTCCGTCATTCCGATGCTCGAGGTTTCCATTCAGCGGCTGGAAGAGATCGTGGATCAGGAGACCGCGGCGTTGCGCGATCGCAAGGCGATCGATCTCAAGGACTACAACGATCGCAAGAGCCAGGCACTTTTGGAGCTGACGCGCTCGCTGCGCAACATGCAGGGAGCGGTGCCCAATCCGACGCTCGCAGCGCGCGTGGGCTCGCTGCGCTCCAAGCTCGCGGCGAACCAGCATATGCTCAAGCTCCATCTCGAAGCGGTGCGTGAGATTTCGACTTCGCTGTCGGATGCCATCCGTCAATCGGAATCCGACGGAACCTACACGCGGGCGATTTCGGCCGCTTATAGTCGATCATGATCAAGGTTCTTGCCACGGGTATCTGGGTCTGTGTGGTGACGCTGGCCGCCGTATTCGGCGTGCTCGAATGGCAGAAGAACAGCGGTACCGGGCAAGTCGCCGAATCCGAGAAAAAGCTCGAGGAGCTGCGGACGAAGGCCATCAACGTGCCCATCATCGGCGCGGGCACGATCCAGGGCTACATGGTGGCGCAGTTCGTGTTCACGGTGGACGCCAACGCGCTCAAGAAAGTGCCGGTGAACCCCGAAGTCTACGTTCTCGACGAGGCATTCAAGACCATCTACGCGGGCGAGCAGGTCAACTTCCAGAACATGAAGAAGCAGGACCTGCCTCTGCTTGCTAAAAAGCTCGGCGAGAACGTGAACAAGCGGCTCGGGGTGGAGATGGTGCAGGATGTCCTGATCGACCAGCTCTCCTACATTCCGAAGAAGGACGTGCGCGGTCCGCCGAAGCTGTAGGATCGTGCCGCAGCAGCAGGAGCAGGGAACAAAGATCAGCGGCCGGGCGGCTTCTGGCCGTCGTCCTTGGCGGGATCGGGCGCGAGCGCGCGCGCTATCTCCTGGAACGGATCGACGCTCTGCGGGTCAGTCAGGGTCTGCTTCATCGCCTCATAGAGTTTCGGCACGATGTCGATCGCCCTGTCGAGCTCCGCGTCGGCGCCGCGCTGGTAGCCGCCCATGAGGCGGAGATCGCGGGTGTCTTCGAAGTGGGAGATCATGGCGCGCAGCATCATCACGAGCTTGCGCTGCTCCGCCGACCAGACCGTATTGGCCAGACGCGAGACGGACGTGAGAACGTTGACGGCGGGATAGCGGCCCTGGTCGGCGATCTTGCGGTCGAGCACCACGTGACCGTCGAGGGTGCCGCGGATGCTGTCTGCGATGGGATCGTTGTGATCGTCGCCGTCGACGAGCACGGAAAAGACGCCTGTGATCGAACCGGTCCCTTCGGCGCCGGGGCCTGCGCGCTCCAGGAGCTTCGGCAGCTCGCTGAAGACAGACGGCGTGTAGCCTCGGGCGACCGGGGCTTCGCCTGCAGCGAGTGCAACCTCGCGCGTGGCGTGGGCGAAGCGTGTCACCGAATCGACGATGAGCAGCACGCTGTCGCCCGCGTCTCGGAACGCTTCCGCAATGGCGAGCGCGGTCTTCGGGGCAAGGCGGCGCATCATCGGGCTCTCGTCGCCCGTGGAGACCACTGTGACGGCGCGGCTGCGGTTCTGCGCCAGCGCGTCCTCCAGGAACTCGCGAACCTCGCGGCCGCGTTCACCGACGAGCGCGAGGACGACGGTGTCGAAGCCGCGCGAGCGGGCGAGCATGGAGAGCAGGGTTGATTTGCCGACGCCGGAGCCGGCGAAGATGCCGATGCGCTGCCCGGCGCAAAGCGGTGTGAACAGGTCGATGACGCGAACGCCCGATTTGAGCGGCGTGCGGACGCGCTCGCGGCTCATGGCCGATGGAGGCTCTGCGTCGAAGGGGTAGGCGCGAGGGCCTTCGAGCAGCGGTCCCGCGCCGTCGATTGGGGCGCCGAGAGCGTTAAGCACGCGCCCTTTCCACGAGGGATGCGGGCGCAGGCTCTGCTCGCCGTGCTGCCAGACGATGCCGCCCGGGCCGATCTTCAGATTGGCATCGAAAGGCTTGATGGTGGCGCCACTGCCGTCGATGCGCACGACCTCGCCGAGCTGGGGCACGGGGGTCGAGCTGAAGCTCACGCAATCGCCGAGTTTCAGATGCTGGGAGAGACCGGAGACTTGAACGTAAGCGGGCGTGACTTGGGTGACGATGCCGCCGATGCGAACCAGCGGAACGGCCGACGTGGCGTGCGCGATGCGATCACCCAGCCGTTCGAGCGCATTCGGAGGCCGCTTTTCGGCCTTGCGCTCGTTCGCTGTCTCGGTCGCGGGTTTTGTCATGCTGGCTCAGTCTCGAGAGGAACGCGGCGTTGTGCGGCGGGCGCTTGGGTCTAGCTCGTCTCGCCGAGCGTCTTGATGGCGGTGGTTAGGGTCTGCTCGGATTGGGCGATGGAATTGCTGATCGAGTCGAACGACCGCTGGATCTGAATCAATCGCGAGATCTCCGATACGGGATTGACGTTTGCCTGTTCCATGAACCCCTGCAGCAAGCCTACCCTGCTGAAATCGAGCGCCGGCTCGGCAGCCATGTCCGGCATCACGCCGGAGTTCTCGAAGCGGCTGAGGCGTGCCTGGTCAGGAATGGTGAAGAGACCGACGGCGCCAACACGGTTCTGGCCCTGGGTCATGGTGCCGTCGCGGGAAATGCTGGGCGGGCCGCCGTTGGGATTGAGCTGGATCGGCGCGCCGCCGACGTCAAGGACGGGATAGCCGGTCAACGTTCGCAACTCGCCTTCAGGCGTCATGGTCATGCGGCCGTCACGCGTGTATACGGGGCCGTTAGGTCCCTGGAAAGCCAGCCAGGCGTCGCCGGTGACGGCAATGTCCAGCGGGTTCTCGGTGCGCACGACCTCACCGGCCTGGCGCGACAGATAGGTCTGTCCCGTAGAGACGAACGCGGTCGGCTCGTCCGTCTTCTGCGAGATCAACTGCTCGAACTTGATCTCCTCCGCGCGGAAGCCTGCCGTGTTCACGTTGGCGACGTTGTGCGCAAGCGTGTCGAGACGGCGCATGAGCGACAACTGGCCAGACAGCGAGACGTACAGACTTGGCTGCATTCAGCGGCCTCCGAGTTTCAGGGTTTGCAAGGTCGCGAGCACGCCGACGGAGATGCCCACGGGGCTCGCGCCGGTAATGGACGGGACGGCGAGCGAGGCCGACAGCGAGGACGCGGCGTTGTTGAGCTCCCACATGTTGGTGAAGCGGGAGATGAACTTTTCGAGCTTCTTGGGGTCTTTGAAGTCTGCGACGTCGATGCGCTTGGCATACATTTCGGCCTGCTTGTCGATGTCCATCAGCGACGTTTCGGCGGGAATGTTCAAAGCGGTCTGCGCAACCTTGAGGAGCGCTTTGTCGGCGAGGATGCCGAGCGTGCTCGAAATGGTGGGGGCCTTGCGGGCGAAATAGAGCGCGAGGCGAACGCCCTCGTTCTGCTCTCCAGAGCGCTGCTCCAGCGAGATGCGCATGAAGCGGTCGACAGTGCCTTGCTGGGTGTCCGCCGCCTGAGTGGTGGTCTCGCCGTTGGCGGCGAAGTTGAAGGTGGAGGCGAGCTCCTTGAAGCGCTTGTCGGTCAGCGTGTTCGCGAATGCCTTCGAATCAGAAATGCCTTCCTTCAGGACCTTTTTGACGAACGCCTTGGCGTAGGTCATGTCCTCGAGGCCGAACGCCTTCATGGCAAAACGATAAATGCGGTCGTTCTTGATGAAATCGTCGACCGTTTTGATTTGCCCGATATTCTCTAGATAATATTTTGATTCGCGCGCGATCTGCGGATCCTTCGAAAGCGTGGTGAGCGACTTCGAGAGGTTCTGGGCGATTAGTCTGTAGCTATCGGACGTTGTGAGCACGGTTTTCGGCCTCGCGTGTCTCGGGTTGCCAGTTTCGTCAAGCCGCCTTGCCTCAGGCTGACGTCAATTCGTTCTGCAACTAGCTCGAGTGATTTGGGACGCGGCACGCGACGGGAGCATCCGGGAGGCCTGCCAGGGCCGGACCACAGATCAGGCTCGCACAAGGAGGTCACCGCTAGTAATGCGTTAACAACCATTAACGCGAGGTTAGCTCGTGACGATCATCCTCGGTCTCGTCGTTATGCTCGGATGTATGCTCGGTGGCTTCATGGCCATGGGCGGGCATGTGGAAGTGCTGTGGCAGCCGTGGGAATTCGTCATCATTCTCGGCACGTCGCTCGGTACCTTCATCGTCGCCAATCCGATGAAGGTGATCAAGGACGCGGGCAAGGGCCTCGGCGAAGCATTCGGCAATGCCGCGCCCTCGGGACGCCAGTACCTCGACGTGATGGGGCTTCTCTACTCGCTCATGCGAGAGCTGCGCAGCAAGCCGCGCAACGAGGTCGAGAAGCACATCGACCAGCCGGCAGAATCGCCCATCTTCCAGAAATTCGCGACGGTGCTGAAGAACAAGGATCTCACCGTCTTCATTTGCGACTATTGCCGTCTCATCATCATCGGCAACGCACGCACACACGAGGTCGAGGCGTTGATGGACGAGGAGATCCAGACGCTGCGCCACGACAAGCTCAAAGCCTATCAGGCGCTGACCAATGTCGCGGACGGCCTTCCTGCCATCGGCATCATCGCGGCGGTGCTCGGCGTCGTGAAGGCCATGGGCGCGATTTCGGAGCCGCCGGAGGTTCTCGGTCACCTGATCGGCGCGGCGCTGGTTGGAACGTTCGCAGGCATTTTCTTCTCCTACGGCGTGTTCGGCCCGCTCGCGACAAAGGTGAAGGTGGGCCGCGAGAAGCAGATGCGCCTCTACATCGTCGCCAAGCAGACGCTTCTGGCCTTCATGAACGGGGCCATGCCGCAGGTCGCGGTCGAGTATGGGCGCAAGACCATTTCCGCCTACGAGCGTCCGACCATCGACGAGGTGGAAGCAGAGACGGTGGGCGGCGGAGGCGGCGGCGAGGCCAAGAAGGCCGCGTAAGCCGCACGGGCGCCCGCAGGATTTTACGTAACGCGAGTCTTTCGGATCATTTTTGAAACGCAGTCAACCCAGGTAGCCCGCGATGAGCCAAGAAGGTTCCGATTTTCGTCCCGCCGCAGCCGAGCTGCAGTCGATCAATGATCCGGGGCAGGGTGAGGTAGACGGGGCCGCGAAGGCGGCTCTTGGCCAGAAGCCGCGCCATCTGGAGACGGTGCTGCAAATCCCCGTCTCGGTGAAGATCGTGCTCGGGTCGGCGACGATGCCGGTTGCGAACGTTCTGAAGCTCGGACGTGGCGCCGTGGTTCCGCTCGACCGTAAGGTGGGCGAGCCTGTCGACGTGGTGGTGAACGGCCGTGTCATCGCCCGGGGCGAGGTGGTGGTGCTCGACGAGGACAATTCGCGGTTCGGCGTGTCGCTGACGGAAGTCATCGGCAGCTCGGCGCCGACGCGGGTAGCCTGATCGCGAGACTATTGCGCAACCGTGCTTTTTTCAGCGGCGGCGCCCGTTTCCACTTATTGCCCATTCTGAGCAGGTCTCATCTCGATGTCAGAGGCGCCAGACAAAGAGAGTAAAACAGAAGAGGCAACAGAGAAGAAGATCCGCGATTCGCTCGACAAGGGCCAAGTCCCTCACTCGCGCGAAGCGACCACTCTGGCCTCTATGCTCGCGATCCTCATCGCGGTCTACTTCCTGATCTCCGACAACGTGGTGAAGCTGCGCTTCTCGCTCGAGAGCTTCATCGATCATCCTGGAAGCTTCTCGGTCGGAACAGGTGCGGACGCATCTGCGATCCTGCTCGTGGTGGCGATCGAGGCGGCGAAGGTGATCGCACCCGTCGTTCTGGTGCTGGCGGTCGCGGGCGTCGCAGCGTCGTTCCTGCAGAATCAGCCGCAATTCGTCGTGGACCGGATCGAGCCCAAGCTCGAGCGCATCTCGATCGCCAAGGGATGGAGCCGGATTTTCGGCGTACAGGGCCAGGTCGAGTTCCTGAAGAGCCTGTTCAAGCTCTCGATCGTGGCGGTGGGCGGCTACATCGCGCTAGGCGGCTCTTACCGCGAAATGTTCAACGCGCTGTTCATGGAGCCGACCGCAATCCCGGGCCTGATGCAGGATCTCAGCATTCGGTTTCTATCGGCCGTGGTGGTTACGACGGCTATCCTCGTCGCGGCGGATCTCGCCTGGTCGCGCTTCTCCTGGCGCAAAGAGCTGCGCATGACCAAGCAGGAGGTCAAGGATGAGCACAAGCAGGTCGAAGGCGATCCGCTCATCAAGATGCGCTTGAGGTCTCTGCAGAGAGACCGTTCGCGGCGCCGGATGATGGCGGAGGTGCCGAGAGCGACGCTGATCGTCGCCAATCCGACGCATTATTCCGTCGCATTGCGCTATGTGCGGGAAGAAGGAGGCGCGCCAGTCGTTCTTGCTAAAGGCAAGGATCTCATCGCGTTGAAGATCCGGTTCATCGCCGAGCAAAATAATATTCCGATTTATGAGGACCGGGCGCTGGCACGCTCGCTCTACGCAAGCGTCGAGGTGGATAAGATGATTCCACCGGAGTTCTACAAGGCCGTGGCCGGCGTCATTCTGTTCCTGCAGCAGCGGGGACAACAGCCACGACGGGCCGTGTGAGGATCGAGATATGCTGAAGCAGGGCAAAGATTATTCGCGCGAGCGTGAAAAGGCACTGGCCGAAGGCATGAGGGATGTGGCCTCGGAGCTGAGGCTCGTCGATCCTGCCGATTTCATCGCTTTCATCCGAACGGAGCAGTTCGGAAACATCCGCAATCTCGTCAACTCGTCCACCGAGATGTTCTTCAAGCCCGGGACGATCTGCTTTGGACTTTCAGGAGAGGTGGATCTGCCGTGGGGATGCGCGCCGTGCATCTCGCTCGACATGGAGTTCCATCATCTCAACGTCTCGGCCTACTTCCGTCTGGTGCTGCAATCCCTGCAAGCGGGGATCGAGATCAGCTACGTATCTTTCGAGGGTGGCTCCGAAGATCCGGACAAGAACACGGCCCGCCTCGTCGAGGCGATCGAGGACGCGCGCCTCGTGCCGACGAGCCGGGGACATCGGCCGCAAGCGGATACGGGCGCGCGCGCCGAGCACTAGATCCCTGCAGATTGCTCGTTACTGGAGCCTGAACTCGGCTCCAATCAACTTCAGCTCGCACGGCTTTACGAGACCTGAGTGCGCAACGAGAACCTGATGCAGTTTGCCTTCCAGGTTGTGCGACCAGAAGTCGAGGAAGCTCTTCAATTTTGGAAAGCGCGGGTGCAGGTCGTAGTCTTGCCAGATGTAGCTCTGCATCAGCGACGGGTGGTCGGGCAGGCGGTAGATGATCTCGGCGGTCGTTAGACTGTAGCCCGCAAGCATGCGGACAAAGTCGTTGTCGGCTGTGCTCAAGGTTGGCTCCCCCGGTTGCCAGGTTCACGCAAACAGGGTACGTGAAATTCAGAAATTTCCAATTATTATTTATTGCAATCAATTGCTTAGCAGCATCTCGGTGGTGTTGCTAACAGCTTGCCTAGTGATTTTGCATCGCTTCGCTAGACTGCCTAAACCTCGTTCGCTTCCTTCGTTTGCGATGGCTCTTCATTTCCGCTCGGAGCCGAGCTGATGCTTGCCGCGGCGCTCACAAGCTTCACGACGTTCTTCGCCACGATCGGTCCGATCGAGGCGGCTGTGCTGTTCGCAACGCTGACCCCCAAGGTCTCGGCGGCGGAGCGTAGGCGAATCGCGATGCGTGCGACGTTCATCGCGAGCGTCATTCTGGGGGCTTCCACGCTTGCAGGCGGTCCGCTGCTGAAGCAACTCGGCGTTTCGATCCCGGCCTTGCAGACCGCGGGCGGAGTCATTCTGCTCGTCATTGCGCTCGACATGGTGTTCGCGCGGCCAACTAGTGCGTTCAAGCTCACTCCTCCGGAAGGAGCAGAGGCGCAGCACAAGGAAGATCTTGCCGTCTTTCCCCTCGCGACGCCGCTGCTTGCAGGGCCCGGCGCGATGAGTGCGGGTATCCTGCTCGCGGCCAACGCGCACGGCGATGCGTTCGCTCTTTCCATGACGCTTGCCGCGCTCGCGACCGTGATGGCGCTCACGCTCGCGCTGCTGATGCTCGCTCATGACGTGACGCGTTTCATCGGGGTGACTGCGCAACGCGTGCTGATGCGGGTGTTCGGCATTCTGCTGGCCGCCATCGCGGTGCAGGCGCTTTTCAACGGCATCGGCGCGAGCGGGCTGATCCCCGCGCATGGCTAGCGGACGCTCACCGAGACGACGTTAACACTTTCAGCCGCCGATGATTTCTCTCCCTGCTCAGGGTCGCACGCGCGGACAATCACAAGGTTCAGACAAGATTAGAGACCTAAAACCGATGGAGGCTCAGAGGGGACTGCGCTTCCCATGGATTCCATCAACTTCTTCTCGATCGCGTCTCAGCAGAACCGCTGGCTTTCGGTGCGCCAGTCGGTGCTCGCGCAGAACGTCGCGAATGCGAACACGCCCGGATACAAGGCGCTCGACGTGGAGCCCTTCGAGGCAGTTCTCAACTCGACCGGCATCGAGATGCGTAAGACGCAGGCCAACCATCTCAGCCCCACGAGCGGCGCCGGCAGCGATGCCGACACCGAGGAATCGGCGAAGTGGCAGGTGGTGCATTCGGGGAACAGCGTGAGCCTCGAAGAGCAGATGCTCAAGTCCGGCGAGGTGGCCGGCGCCTACGCACGCAACACGAGCGTGCTGAAGACGTTCCATCGCATGCTTCTAGCTGCGTCGCGGGGGTAAGACATGGCCGATCCAATGCAAGTTGCGATCAAGGTGGCCGCCTCGGGGCTCGAGGCGCAGTCGCGGCGCATGCTGGTCGTGTCTGAAAACCTGGCCAACGCGTCATCGACTGGCAAGACGCCGGGCTCCAATCCCTATACGCGCAAGACCGTCAGCTTCGAATCGGCCCTCGACGATGCGTCCGGCGCCAAGATGGTGCAGGTGGATCGCGTCGATCTCGACCGCAAGCCCTATCGCATCGAGTACGATCCGAGCCATCCGGCGGCGGATGCCAACGGCAACGTCAAGCTGCCCAACGTGGACATGCTGGTGGAGCTCGCGGACATGCGCGAGACCAATCGGTCCTATGAAGCGAACCTGCAGGTGGTGAAGCAGGCCCGCTCGCTGATCTCGATGACCATCGATCTTCTCAGGAGCTCGTGATGCTGGACGGCGTCGGCAAGCTTTCTCCTTACGGCGGATTTGCCGGAACGGTCGGCGCGGGCCAGATCGCCCAGCCGACGCCGGTCGTCGGCACGCCGAACACGGTCAAGACCGAGACGCTTCCTACCGATTTCGGGACGGTGCTCGGGCAGATGACGCTCGATGCGATCACGACGCTCAAATCCGGCGAGCAGACCGCCGTCGCGGGCGTTCGCGGACAAGCAACCACGCAGCAGGTGGTCGAGGCCGTGATGGCCGCCGAGCAGACGCTGCAAGCCGGTATCGCCATTCGCGACAAGGTCGTCGCTGCGTATCTCGAAATCAGCCGTATGACCATTTAACGGTACAAGCAGGACACCTTCATGAGAGCGCTTTCGATTGCTGCGACCGGTATGAATGCGCAGCAGACAAACCTGGAGGTGATCGCGAACAATATCGCGAACATCAACACCACCGGGTACAAGCGGGCACGGGCCGAGTTCACGGACCTGCTGTATCAGGCGGAGCGGGCGCTGGGAGCGCCGGCGCGCGGCGGTGAATCCAACGTGCCGGAAGGCGCGTACGTGGGCCTCGGCGTGCGCACGGCGGCCGTCCGGCATCTGCACGAGCAGGGCTCGCTCGCACAGACCACCAATCCGCTCGATCTCGCGATCAATGGCCGGGGCTGGTTCCAGATCACCGGGCCCGAGGGCGAGACGTTCTATACGCGCGATGGCGCCTTCAACAAAAACGACCAGGGGCAGATCGTGACCCTCGACGGGTACGAGGTGCAGCCTGCGATGACGGTTCCGCAGGATACGACGAAGATCGTCGTCAACGAGACGGGCGAGGTCTACGCGACGATCGCGGGCCAGACGCAGCCCCAGCTTATCGGCCAGCTTACGATGGCGGCGTTCGTCAACGACGCTGGTCTCGAGCCCATGGGCGGCAACCTTTATCGGCAGACGCAATCGTCCGGCGATCCGGTCACGGGCGTGCCCGGAGATGCTGGTTTCGGACGTATCCACCAGGGCTATCTCGAAAACTCCAACGTCGATGCGGTGAAGGAGATCACGCAGCTCATTTCGGCGCAGCGCGCCTATGAAATGAACTCGAAGGTCATCCAGACGGTCGATGCGATGTACGGCACTGTCGCCAACAACATGCGGTAGGCGTGAAAAGGAGCGGTGACGACCATGGTGCAGGCTTTTAGACCCGTCATTTCCAGAATGCGGGGCTGGTTCGCGCCTGTGGCGTGCTTAGCTCTCTGCGTGGTTGCCGCCTTGCCCGCCGTGCCGGCTCTCGCAGCCGAGCGCGTGCTGCCGGTTCCGCGCGTGACCATCTATCCCGGCGACGTGATCGCCGACACCATGCTGGTCGACCGGGTTTTTCGGAGCCCCGACTTCGAAGGCCCTGGCTTCGCCGGTGCGCGGGAGGAGCTGATTGGCAAGGTGGCGCGCCAGACGCTGCTTCCGAATGCGCCGATCGCAGCAACCGGCATTCGTGAGCCTTTTGCCGTCAAGCAAGGACAGCCCGCGGTCGTCATCTTCCAGTCGGGCGCGCTTATCATCTCTTCCGTGGCGGTGCCGCTTCAGGCCGGCTCGGCAGGCGAGATCATCAGCTTGCGCAATACGGAAGCGGGGACCACGATCCGCGGCGTCGTGCAGGCAGACGGAACGGTGCGGGTGGGCATGTGATGATGCGCTGCCTCACGCTCTTTGCTCTTTTCATCCTGATGAGCCTGCCGGCGAGCGCGGGCGGCGACGGGGTGCGAATAAAAGACATCACGGCCGTGCAGGGCGTCCGCGCGAACCAGTTGATCGGCTACGGTCTCGTCGTTGGCCTCAACGGTACGGGAGACAGCTTGCGCAACTCGCCGTTCACGGCGCAGTCGCTGCAATCCATGCTCGACCAGATGGGCGTCAACATCCGAAATGCCAATTCGCGGACCAAGAACATCGCGGCGGTGCTCGTCACGGCGGATCTTCCGCCGTTCGCAGGGCCGGGCTCACGCATCGACGTCACGGTGTCGTCGCTGGGTGACGCCACGTCGCTTGCGGGCGGATCGCTGGTCATGACGCCGCTCAACGGTGCGGATTCGGCCATTTACGCGGTTGCGCAAGGGCCGGTTGCGGTCAGCGGGTTCTCGGCGACGGGACGGGCGGAATCGCTCAGCCAGAACGTGCCGACGACGGGGCGCATTCCGAACGGCGCCCTGGTGGAGCGGGAAGTCGCGGGCTCGCTCGACGACGAAGGCACGCTCGTGCTCGAGCTGCGCAATCCTGACTTCAGCACGGCGGTTCGCATCGCGGATGCGATCAACGACTACACCACGCACAAGTACGGCAAGCGGACGGCGCGCGAGCAGGATCTGAGAAGCGTCGCGCTCGAAAGGCCCTACAACGTGAATGCGGCCCGTTTTCTGGCGGAGATCGGGGAGCTCTTCACCCATGCCGATGGCCCCGCCCGCGTCGTGATCGACGAGCGCACCGGAACGGTGGTGATCGGCCGCGACGTGCAGATCGCGACGGTTGCCGTTTCGCATGGAAGCCTCACGGTGCGCATCACCGAGGGCGCCAAGGTCTCGCAGCCCGAGCCGTTCTCGGATGGGCAGACGGTGGTGGTTCCGGAAAGCTTCGTGACGGTCAACCAGGAAGGCGCGAATCTCGCGATCATGGGCGGCACGAACCTGGAGACGCTCGTGCGCGGGCTCAACATGATGGGGCTCAGGCCGACCGGGATCATCGCCATTCTTCAAGCGATCAAAACTTCGGGTGCCCTGCAGGCGGAGCTCGTGGTGCAATGAGGCGGCAGCAGGCTCATGACTGGCGGTTTGACCGGATAGAGGCGCAGGCGCTGCCGCGCGGTTTGGAAATCGCCTTCTGGCTTGCAGCGCTGTTGCTCGTCGCGGCGCTCTGGTCGCCGGCGTCCGCTCAGCAGGGCTGGATGCCGACCGTCGCCACGACGCCGGGCGGAACTTTCAACGCGCCGCCGCCGGGTTCGGCCAACCGGCCTGCCGCTACGATCGATCCGCGCTTTTTCCCCGCGCAGCGGAACACGCCGCCAAATGTGCGCAACCCACTTCCCCAGGGCGCCTGGTCGCCGATCGTAACGGGGGCCATCCCGCAGCCTCGCGCTACGACGCCTGCAGCCGGGGCTCGCCCGGTTCCGGACGCGACCGTTCCACCGCTTGCGGGGCCGACGCCGATCAGGCCGCTCACCGCGCAACCGGTTGCGCCGGCGCAGGCCGTGGCGGCAGCGGCTGAAAATGCAGCGGCTGCGAAGGCGCCTGAGGCTGCCGCGGGCGAATCTGCGCCTGCAACTGACAACGGCACGCTCTTCAAGAAGCCGGGTCCTTTGGACGCGCTGCCGCCTAATGCGACCGCGGCGCAACAGTACTGCTTCAATACCGCGGATACGGCGGCAGATGCCCGCTTTGCCTGGCAGGCCAAGAAAATCAAGGAAATGGAAGCGGAACTCGACAAGCGCGCGCAGCTGCTCGAGTCGAAAACGCTGGAGTACAAGCGCTGGCTCGAACGGCGCGACGAGTTCTCACGTAAGGCTCACGAAAAGCTCGTGGGGTTTTATTCGCGGATGCGGCCCGATGCGGCGGCGGTGCAACTCGCAACGCTCGACGAGGAGATGGCCGCGGCCGTGGTGACCAAGCTCGAAACGAAGGTGGCCAGCCAGATCATGGGTGAGATGGACCCTGAGCGGGCTGCCAAGATCGCGACGATCATCTCGGGTGCCGCGAAAGTTCCGCCTGAACGACGGCGCGCTGCCGGACAGGCGGGGGGTGCTGCGCCGGAGCCGCCCGCGGGGGAAGCTCCTCAGCCGCAGCGGCCGGGAACATGACGAGGTGAGCCATGACGAGGATCTGTCTTTGGCGGAAGCCGGCGCTCTCGAGGCGGCCGGCCCTCGTCGTTGTTGCGCTCACGCTGTTTGCGGGCGGCTGTGCCAATGACATCCGTGATTTTAACCGCGAGCCGGCGCTGAGCGCGGTGGGGTCGGGATTGCTTGCCGACCGCGTCCCGCTGCCCGCGGAGCCGACGCCGCAGCCGGCCTATCGGCCTGGAAACTCGATCTGGCAGGATGGGAGCGCCGATCTTTTCCGCGATCCGCGTGCGCGCAAGATCGGCGACGTTGTGACGGTCAAGATCTCGATCAAGGACAAGGCGAACCTCGACAACAACTCCAAGCGGTCGCGTGACGCCACGACCAAGCTCAAGCCGAAGATCGGCTACGATCTCGCGACGTCCGGCGGCCTCAACCACACCGGCGATATGTCCGTCAACGTGGAGGCCGATGCGGAGACCTCGACGGACAGCAAAGGCGGCATCACCCGGTCCGAGAGCATCGAGCTTCTGGTGGCGGCCGTCGTCACCGGCGTGCTGCCGAACGGCAACCTGATCATCAGCGGCAGCCAAGAGGTGCGGGTGAACTTCGAAGTCCGCGAGCTCAGCGTGGCGGGCATCGTGCGGCCGCGCGACATCTCGACCGACAACGCCGTGGCCTATGACAAGATCGCGGAAGCCCGCATCTCCTACGGTGGCCGCGGTCGCATCACGGAAGTGCAGCAGCCGGCGGTGGGCCAGCAACTGTTCGACCTTCTCACGCCCTTCTAAGGAGAACCGGCGGTGGCGAAGAGCGATGCCAAGGGTGACGGGAAGGGCGGTGGCGGCGGTCTGATCGGGATCATTGTCGTGACCCTTCTGGCGCTCGGCTTCGGAGCCGGGTTCGGTTTCTTTCTCGACGGCAAGCTGAAGAGCGCGGCTGAAGCGAACGCCAAGCAGAAGGCGAAGGAGCCCGAGGCGCAGGAGCCGGTCAAATCCACAGTGCCTTCCACCGCTAAGCTCGTCACCATGACGCCGATCGTGGCCAATCTCGCCGAGCCCAAGGATGCCTGGACTCGCATTGAGGCATCGCTGTTGATGGATGACATGCCCCAGGGCGCCGATACCTTGGCGGCCCAGCTCGCCGAGGATTTCGTTGCCTACCTCCGCACGGCGACGCTCGCGCAGTTCGAGGGGCCGAGCGGGTTCCAGAACCTCCGGGAGGATTTCATCGATCGCGCCACCATTCGTGACCGCACGCATATCAAAGATGTCATCATTCATGGCGTGGTGATCGAATGAGACGTCTCGCCGCTTTCTCCGTGCTCATGCTTCTGCTGGTGCTTCCGAGCGCTGCTCTGGCGCAGGGGTTGAACCTCGAGGGCCTGTTGCCGGCGGGCGAGCAGACGGTCAGCGGGCGCATGGTGCAGATCATCCTGATCGTCACCATGCTGTCGGTGGCGCCCGGCATCCTCATGATGGTGACGTGCTTTACACGGTTTGTGATCGTGCTCTCGCTGCTGCGGTCGGGTCTCGGACTGCAGACGACGCCCGCGAACATGATCCTCGTGAGTCTGGCCTTGTTCATGACCTTCTACGTGATGGCGCCGACCTTCGACAAAGCCTGGCAGAACGGACTCAAGCCTTTTGCCGAGAACAAGATCAGCGAGGAGGAGGCGTATGTTCAGATCACGCAGCCGCTGCGGGAGTTCATGCGGGCCAACGTGAGGCCCAAGGATCTCGAGCTGTTCGAGGATCTCGCGCAGGAGCGCTTTGGTCCCCGTCCCGCCGATGCGGAGGTGGAGCTGCGCGTCTTGATCCCCGCGTTCATGATTTCGGAGCTGAGGCGCGGCTTCGAGATGGGCTTTCTCGTGGTGCTGCCATTTCTCGTCATCGACCTGATCGTCGCCACGCTCACCATGTCCATGGGCATGATGATGCTACCGCCCACTGTCATGAGCCTTCCGTTCAAGGTGCTGTTCTTCGTGCTGATCGACGGGTGGAATCTGCTCATTGGCGGGCTCGTGCGCTCGTTCCCATGAGGCAAAGCTCCGAATTTTACGGAGGGGAGCAAGGCCGGATTAACCGTGGATCAATACCTCGACGCTATAACTTCGATTAGTGGCAGATTGGGTTGGGGGGCAAGGCCCTAAGCACGGTGCCGCGAGTGTAAAAGAACGACCGTAGTCGCGGTCGCGGTGGTGTAGCGTAAAGGTAGTAGTAATGAGTAGCATCAATACGAACATCGCGGCGATGACCGCGTTGCAGTCGTTGAACCAGACCAACAAGTCCATGTTGGTCACGCAGAATCGCATTTCGACCGGCCTTCGCGTCGGCAATGCCTCGGACAACGCCGCTTATTGGTCGATTGCTACGACGATGCGCTCGGATCGCAGCGCCGTGTCGACCGTCTCCGACGCGCTCGGGCTCGGCTCGGCCACAGTCGACGTCGCCATGCAGGGCATGGAAGGCGCCATCAAGATCGCCGGCCAGATCAAGGACAAGCTGCTCGCTGCCCGCGCGCCGGGCCTCGATCGCGGCAAGATCCAGTCTGAAATCACTCAGCTTCAGGAATCGCTGAGAAGCGCTGTCTCTACGTCGAACTTCTCGGGCCAGAACTGGCTCGCGGCAGACGGCGCCGACAGCACGCGCTCGCTCGTCTCGTCCTTCTCGCGCGATGCCTCCGGCAACATCTCCGTCGGCACGATCTCGGTCGATCTGTCGAAGACGCGCCTTCTCGATACGGGCTCGGGCACGACCGGCATTCTCGACAGCATGATTACGGCCGCCAGCGGCGGCGCCGATTTCCGCATCGTCCCCGAGGACGACGGCAGCGGCACGCCTGACCCGGATGCCATCAACATCAGCACGCTTACGGATGATTCCCAGGCGAACCTCGATCGCATCGAGGACTTCATCAAGGGTGTCGACTCGGCGATCGCCAAGATGACCGATGGCGCGACCGTCCTCGGCGCCGTGAAGTCGCGCATCGATATGCAGAAGGATTTCGCGGACAATCTGATGGATGCCATCGACACCGGTATCGGCCAGCTCGTCGACGCAGACATGAACGAGGAGTCGACGCGTCTTCAGGCTCTGCAGGTGCGTCAGCAACTTGGCGTTCAGGCGCTCGGCATGGCCAACCAGTCGGCGCAGTCCATCCTTTCGCTCTTCAGATAAGCAGCGTCAGGATTCGATTTGACGATTTCGAAGGCCGCACCCTTGGGTGCGGCCTTTTATTATTTATTGTTTTTGGGCCACCGGGAGGTGGCAGATGCCCCGTCGTTGCGGCCCCGGGATAGTCCGGCTTTTGGCGGCCGGGCCGTATGGCACCCTCAATTCTGCTGCGTTTTCCAGCACTTCCACCGCGCGCGGGGGCTGGGAGTGTCCCATTTTGAATTGTTTTGGTGCATTTGGGGCACTGTTTAACGGTTCGGTAAGCAACAATGCTTATTTTCTTCCGTGAAAGCCCGACTTGGGGAGCGGGACAGACGAGTCGGAAGAGGAACACACGATGAGCAGCATTAACACCAACATTGCGGCGATGACTGCCCTGCAGTCATTGAATCATACCAATAAGGAAATGTTGACCACGCAGAACCGGATCTCTACCGGCTTCCGGGTCAACGATGCGTCCGACAACGCAGCTTATTGGTCGATCGCCACGACGATGCGTTCAGATCGCAGCTCCATCTCCACGGTGTCGGATGCGCTGGGTCTCGGTGCCGCCACGGTCGATGTTGCTATGCAGGGCATGGAAGCGTCGATCAAGACCGCGACCGCCATCAAGGACAAGCTGCTTGCCGCCCGCACGCCGGGCCTCGATCGAGTCAAGATCCAGTCGGAAATCTCGCAGCTTCAGGAATCGCTGAGAAGCGCCGTCTCGACGTCGATCTTCTCGGGCCAGAACTGGCTCGCCGTCGACAGCACGGGCGAAATGGAGCGTACGCTCGTTTCCTCGTTCTCGCGCGATGCCGCCGGCTCGATCTCGGTCGGCACCATCACGGTCGACCTCAACAAGACGATCCTGCTCGATACCGGCGCAGGCACCACGGGCATTCTCGACAAGATGCGGACCGCTGCCAGCGGCGGCGCCGACTTCCGTATCGTCCCCGAGGACGACGGCAGCGGCACGCCGGATCCGGATGCTATCAACATCAGCAGCTTCACCGATGACTCGCAGACGAACCTCGACCGTATCGAGGACTTCATCAAGGGCGTCGACGAGGCCATCAAGGAGATGACCGAGTCCGCGACCGTCCTCGGCGCCGTGAAGGCCCGCGTCGATCTTCAGAAGGGATTTGCCGACAGCCTGATGGACGCCATCGATACCGGCGTTGGCCAGCTCGTCGACGCAGACATGAATGAGGAATCGACTCGCCTCCAGGCTCTGCAGGTTCGCCAGCAGCTCGGCGTCCAGGCGCTCGGAATGGCCAACCAGTCGGCCCAGATGATCCTGAGGCTGTTCCAGTAAGCCTCTACAAGCTTCGACCGTTCCCCCAATCGAAAGCCGCGCCCCCCCAAAAGGGGCGCGGTTTTCGCTTTTTTGCGCTTTTCCGATTCGTGACTCCCTCGTGGTCCTGCGCCGGGCCTACGTCAGGGTGGCAATCCCCACACAAGGTTCAAAGGAAACAATGAGTCACGAATCGGTAAAAGGGCGCCGGAATGAGCAGCTTAAATACCAACGTCGCGGCCATGACCGCGCTGCAAACCCTCAACAAGACCAACAAGGATATGTTGGTCACGCAGAACCGTATCTCGACGGGCCTGAGGGTTAAGGACGCCTCCGATAACGCCGCCTACTGGTCGATCGCCACGACGATGCGATCCGACAATATGGCGGTTTCAACGGTTCAGGACGCGCTCGGCCTTGGTGCGGCAACCGCCGACGTCACCGTGACGGCGATGAACAGCGCGATCGAAACTGTAAGCAAAATCAAAGCCAAGCTGGTGGCTGCCCGCGCCCCCGGCCTCGACCGCGGCAAGATCCAAAGCGAAATCTCGGCGCTGCAGACAGAGCTGCGCAGCACGGCCGAATCAGCAGTGTTCTCCGGCGAGAACTGGCTGATGACCGATTCGACCGGCATCATCTCCAAGACGATCGTGGCTTCCTACTCGCGCGACAGCACCGGCGAGATCACGATCGGCAAGATCGAGGTGAACGTCGGCCCCACCGGCACCATGCTGTTCGACACCACGACGTCGGGTACCCTGCAGGGTGTGCTCGACAAGGATCGGACGACCACGGCTGGCACCACCTACACGGCTGCGACCCTCGATATCTCGACAATTACCGACGATACGGCCGATCTGGCCGACCTCGAGGATATGATTCGAGGCGTGGACGATGCGCTCAGCTCGATGACGGACGCGGCGACGGTGCTGGGCGCGGCTAGGTCGCGCATCAACCTGCAGAAAGATTTCGTCAGCAAGCTCATTCAATCGATCGACACCGGCATCGGCCAGCTTGTCGATGCCGAGATGAACGAAGAATCGACTCGCTTGCAGGCGCTTCAGGTCCGCCAGCAGCTCGGCGTCCAGGCGCTTGGCATCGCCAACCAGTCCGCTCAGCAGATCCTGCAGCTGTTCCAGGGCTAACCGCCGTCCCAAGAGTTTCCGGGCCCGGATCCCATCACCCCGCGCCCCCGAAGGCCACGCCACCCCGCCCCGGCGTGGCCTTCGCTATTTTGGCGGCGTTTCAGGGCGTTTCGTTACTCGGCGCAATTTCCACGCAAGCTTGATTGCCCAGAATCCCTTCGGCACAAATCCAACAAGCCGCGCAAGGGGTTGAGTCGGCAATGCTCGGACTCGAACAACTCGACAGACTTTGGGCAAATCTGCTGGCGCTCGGGACGAAGCGCCTGGCAGCGCTCGGCTTGGTTGGTCTCGCCGTTTTCGCGTCGGTCGGCTTCGGCAGCTACTACCTCAGCCGGTCCGATTTCGACACGCTCTACTCCGGCCTCAACGCGCAGGATGTCAGCCGCATCGGCGCCGTTCTGAAGGATGCCGGCATCACTTTCGACGTCAACTCCGAGGGAACCAAGGTGATGGTTCGCCGCGAGGAGACGGCGCAGGCGCGCATGCTGCTCGCGGAGAAGGGCCTGCCTTCGAGCTCCAACGCGGGCTACGAGCTGTTCGACAAGCTCGGCCCCATCGGCCTCACCTCCTTCATGCAAGAAGTGACGCGCGTGCGCGCCATCGAGGGCGAGCTTGCGCGCACCATCCAGGCAATGAAGGGTGTGAAGGCCGCGCGCGTTCACATCGTCATGCCGGAAACCGGCTCCTTCCGCCGAGGCCGCCAGCCCGCTTCGGCCTCCGTCGTCATCCGCACCGAGATGGCGGCCGACGCCTCGACCGCGCAGGCGATCCGTCACCTCGTCGCGGCGGCCGTTCCGGGCCTGACCGTCGATGACATCAGCATTCTGAGCACCGACGGCACCGTGCTCGCCTCCGCGGGCGATGCCAGCTCCACGTCATCGAGCCGGATGATCGAGCTCGAGAAGACGGTGAGCAAGGATCTGACCGACAATGTTCGCAAGACGCTGACGCCCTATCTCGGCCTCGATAATTTCGAGGTCAGCGTCGCGGCGCGCCTCAACATCGACAAACGCCAGACCAACGAGACCTCGTTCGATCCGGATTCCAAGGTCGAGCGCTCGCTGCGCGTCGTAAAGGAAAGCGGAAGCCAGCAGGATACCTCCAGCAAGCAGCCGGTGGGTGTCGAGCAGAACGTTCCGGAGCAGAGCGCGGGCGGCTCGGGCGGCGATCAATCGAAGCGCACCAACGAGCGGCGCGAGGATCTCACGAACTTCGAGCTCAACTCGAAGACGATCTCCACAACGAGCGAGGGCTACCGGATCGACGCGCTGACGATCGCGGTCGTGCTCAACCGCAAGAGGTTGCTGGCGACGCTGGGTGAATCCGCGACGCCGGAAGCCGTGCAGGCGCAGGTGAAAGAGGTCGAAAGACTGGTCGGAACCGCGGCTGGCGTGGATGTGAAGCGCGGCGATCAGATCAGCGTCGTGGCCGTCGAGTTCGCCGAAGACACCCAAATGAACCAGGGCTTCGACACAGCGAGCCTCATGGGGCCGCTGATCGGGCTCGCTACGGGACTGATCAAGGCACTGACGGTGCTCGGCCTCGTGTTCATCGTGGTTACGTTCGGACTGCGGCCCGTGACGCGGCTGCTGCTCGACCAGAAGGAAGGTGCGCAGGTGGCCGGCGGAGCGCTTGGCGCGGCCGAAGGTGGCGCGGCCGTCGACGACGGGTCGCTGCTCACCTCGAACGAAGAGGCGGAGATCGCGGCTCTCGCGGCTGACTCCGCGGCGACCGCCGAACTGCTTGGCATCAAGGCGCAGCGCGAGCCCAATCTCATCGAGGACATCACGACCGACGTCATGCGCTTGTCGCAGCGCCGGCTCGAGCAGATGGTCGCGCTCGATGAAGAGCAAGCCGCCAACATCCTCAAGCAGTGGATGCGGGAGCGGGCCGCATGACGACGGCACTTCCGGTCGCCTACTACCTCACCGAGATGAGCGGGGAGCCGTCACGGCGTGGCGGCCGAGCCCCGATCGGCGGAGAGGGCAACTCAGATATCGCCGCGCAGATCAGCGATGCGCACGCCCGCGGCATTCTGGAAGCGCGCGCAGCCGCGCAGGTGGAAACCGACGCGGCCCTCGCAGCTCAAGCAGCCGCGTTCGAAAAGAAGCTTGCCGCCGAGCGGCAGAAATGGGCGGCAGAGCAGGGCGCGCTTCTTGGGCAGCTTCTCTCGTCGTCCATGGAGGATCTCGAGCGGCGCATTGCCGATCAAGCGAGCCGCATTCTCGTTCCGATCATCAGCGAGCAGTCCCGCGTAAAGGCCATCGAGGAGCTATCCGCTCTCCTCAACAGTCTGCTGGCGAAGGGCGAGTACGCGAAAGTCTCTGTCTCTGGGCCGAATGATCTGATCTCGGCGATGGAAGGCCGGCTGGGTGCCTATGAGGGTGTGTCGTTCTCGGTGACCGAGAGCGTTGATGTGACCGTGCGCGCCGACGAGACGATTATCGAAACACAGCTCGGCGCCTGGGCGAACGCAATCGAGAGGGATGGCGCATGAGTGCCGACGGAGATGTGTCTAGCCCGCATGAGGTCGTCATCGTCCGGCGTCGCGGCGGTGACGGCGAGGAAGGCCATCACGGCGGTGCGTGGAAAATCGCGTTCGCCGACCTCATGACGGCGATGATGGCGTTCTTCCTTGTGATGTGGCTCCTCAACGTTTCCGACAAGGAGAAGATCCAGCAGATCGCCACCTACTTCAATCCGCTGAAGCTCAATTCTAAGAGGCCGACCACGAAAGGCGTCGAGGAGGAGCAGGAGACGGAGAAGACCGCTCCCACGACGGTCGGGCCCTCCGACAAAGGCGCCAACATCAGCGACATCGAGGGCAAGGACAAGATGCAGGGCGCTTCGAAGCCGGGAGGCGACGGAGAGCTCAAGGAGGGCGTGGCGCAGAAGGCCGAGGAGGAGCTGTTCAACGACCCTTACGGCGTGCTGGCACGGCTCGCGCTCAAGGCCGCGAGCGACAACGATCAGATCAAGGACGCCAAGAGCGAGAGTACGCTGCCCGGGGGAGACGCCTACAGCAATCCGTTCGAGCCGTTCGCAGAGCGCCCCATTGTTCCGGACAAGAACACGGGTCAGGCCGAGCCGTCGCCGATGACACTCGACGAGGCGGGTGATTATCCGAAGCCCCCGGGCCTCGAGCCGCCGCTCGAGGTCAAGCCGGAAGAAGCGGGGGAGCCGGCGCCCAAGGCCGTACCCGCGGAAGCGCAGCCGGCAGATGCAGCAAAGGACGCGGACGCGGAAAAGAGCAAGGCGGAAGCGCGCGCTCTCGAAGGCGAGATTTTGAAGGAGCTTCAGGGACTCGCGCCGGAGAAGAAGCCAAGCATCGAGGTGAAGAAGGTCGACGAGGGCTATCTGATCAGTCTCACGGACGATTTTCGTTTCGGCATGTTTGCCAGCGCTTCCGCAGAGCCGCGGCCTGAGCTGGTGCTCGTGATGGAGAAAGTGGCGAAGGTGCTGGCTGCGCGCGACGGCAACATTGTCGTGCGCGGGCACACGGACGCGAAGAAATTCCGGTCGGAGAAGAACAACAACTGGCGTCTTTCTATGTCGCGCGCGCAGATGGCCTACTACATGCTCGTGCGGGGCGGCGTTCAGGAAACCCGCTTCGAGAGCATCGAGGGGCAGGCCGATCGCAAGCCTAAGATTCCGTCAGATCCTAATGCGGCGGAGAACCGCCGTATCGAGATCCTTCTCAGGGTGCCCAGGACGTGATGAGAGGTGGTGCTCTCTTCCTGCTGCTCGCACTCGCCTGCCTCTCGGCCGGCGCCGGCGGAGCCATAGCGGCGGGAGACCATGGCGAGAGCGCGAAGGCGGAAAGCACTCCGCCGCCCGAGGGCGCGGAAGCCGGGCACGGCGAGGCCACTGATAACGCGAAGGCTGCTGAAGGCGGCGAAGCGGAGGGCGAGCCTCCGCCTGAACCGCTTTGGCCCGAGATGCCGGCCGTTGAGCTCGACAAGCAGCCCTACGTTCTCGTGCGCTCGCTTCGCTCCGTGCAAGACGAGGTCGCTTCCGGCAGCACGACGGCGCATGAGCTTCAGCGGAAATTGCTGCGCGATTACGGCGAGCAGATGCGCGATCTGCCTGTGGGCGTCTGGGACGACGTTCGCAATGTTCGCGCGGCCATCTTTTTCGTTCTGAGCGGCGGCGATCCGGCGGTTCTCAAGACGGTTATCGGGCGTAAGAAGACGCCGTTCATCGAGCGCCGTCTTCTCAAGGGTGCGCTGGCCTACGGGGAAGGCCGGCTCGTCGATGCGCTGAGCATGATCCACAAGATCGAAGCCCGGAAGCTCGATCCGTTGCTCGGCGGCATGATCGCGCTCATCCAGGGCACGCTGATCGGCAAGAAGGACATCAAGAAGGCCATCGATTTCTTCGACGAGGCGCGCCTGCTCGCGCCGGGAACGCTGATCGAGGAATCGGCCCTGCGCCAGCAGATCCTGCTCCTGGCGCGAGAAGGCGAGGTGGAGCGCTTCGACGTGCTCGCCTCACAGTATTCGCGCCGCTTTCCGCGCTCGCTTTTCGCGCGCAACTTCCGCAGGCAGTTCTTTGCTGGCGTGGCGCGTCAGAACTACAAGCGCGCGTCGGAGTGGGTGTCGCGCACCGAGTCCGAGCTGATGAAGGTGCCCGCGGCCGAACGTGTCGGCCTCTACCTTTCGATTGCGGAGGAAGCGACGAAGGGCGGCAACATCGACATCGCGAAGTTCGCGGCGAACAAGGCGCGGGATCTCTCGCAGCCTGGCAGCCGCGCGGTCGAGCGGGCGAAGCTGTTCGAGGGGGCGTCCCTGGTCGCGACCGACGAGTTCGAGCGCGGGGTCGAGCTGCTGAACCAGGTCGATGTCGCAAAGCTCGGTGCTTCGGATCGGGAGGTGCGCGAGTCCGCGCTCGCCGTGGCGCGGTCTGTCGGCAAGTGGCCGGAGGCGCCGGAGAAGCTCGAGGAAGCGCCGCCGGAAGCCGTCGGCCGTGCGCAGACGTTGCTTTCGAAAGTCGATTCACTATTGGAAGGAGTGCCGCAGTGAGCGCCGCGCAGGCTTTGAATTCAGCCATGCTCTCCGTGACCACGAGTGTGCGCCAGAGCCCGGGTGAGGGCGCGCGCAACGATCGTGGAGACACGTCATTTCGCGATGCTCTGGATTCGGCTTCGCGCTCTTCGGATACGCCGGCTTCCTCGTCTTCGCGGAGCGCGAACGCGTCCGAACGGGCGAGCACAGAGCGCAAGGACGCGAGCAACGAGGATGCGGCCGATACGGGCAAGCGCGAGGACGATTCCGCGCGGTCGAGCGACGAGGGCACGAAGCGGACCGACCAGGGCGGTGTCACTGGCCTTTCGTTGATTCTTGCGGCGTTGGAAAAGCCTGTCGAGCCTTCGGACCCGGCTCAGAGCGGGGAGTTTGCCGAGGCACTCGCGACATTGAAGACGGGCGAAGCGCTGGTGCGCCGTGGCGATATCACGGAGGATAAGAAGGCCGAGACGCAAGATGACGGACCACTGCTGCCGAGCGAGGTCATCGAAAACGAGGATCAGCTCGATGCGGCCAAGCTTCTGGCCCTTCTCAAGAACCCGGAGGCGTCCGAGGAAATCGGCGTGGACGCGCTCGCTGACGCACCCGGCGTGGAGCCTCCGGTCGAGATCAAGGTGACCGTCCTGGGCCAGGAGAAGCATCTGGCTCTGGAGCCGATGCCATCGGATGCGGTCGCGTCTTTCGGTGAGCCGGTGGATGCGGCTGCGTCGGAGGCGGCGGAGGCCGCTCCGGAGGGAGAGCAGCTTGCCCGTGAGACGGCAGCAGCCAAGGCGGGACAGGGTGTTCGAGAGACGTTCGATCGCGTCCGGCCGGAGATGAATACAGACACCACCGCATCCAAGAGCGAGACCGGTGCGAGCCGGTCACCGGCGGTCGAGGCGCGGAGCCAGGGTGGCAGCGCATCCGCGGATCAAGCCATGGGAGCCCATGCGGGCGGGCGCCAGCAGGATAGCGGAGGCTCTTCGAGCGGGAATTCGCAACAGCAGGGGGCGAACTCGTTCGTGTCCATGCTCAACGCCGCTCAGGCCAGCCGGCCGATGGACGAGGCCTCCGATGCGACTGGCACTTACGAGCCCCTGAGCGATCAGATCGCCCGGGAGGTGAAAGCTGAGTTGCGGGCCGATGGCCTCGGCGAAAGCTCGTCGGAAGGCGTGGTCAAGGTCCTGAGCATCGAGCTCAAGCCCGCCAATCTCGGCAGCGTGACGGTGCGGCTCGCGCTCAAGGACAACGCGATCACCGTGCATCTCGAGACACAGCGGCGCGAGACGCTGGCCGTGATCGAGCGAGAACGCGATGCGCTGGTCGGTGCTTTGTCCTCGGCGGGCTACTCGGTCGACGGCGTCACGACCGGCCCGCAGAGCGAAGCCTCCCGCTTGAGCGTTACGCAGTCCGGCTTCGGCGGTTCCGGCTCCGCGGCATCCCAAGGGTCGCCGCAGGGGCAGCTTGGCCAGGGCCTCGCGAATTCCTCCGGTGGCCAAGGCCGCCAGGAGAACGGATCTTTCGGCCGGCAGGACTATCCCACACCCGCGGATGGTAAGGATGCCGGCAGCAACGGCATTCGCAGGAGCGCGGAAGGGCTATATGTTTAATCCCGCGTAAACGGCGTTGTTAGAGCGTGAGTTCGGTATGAGCGTAATTCCATTCCCGTCTGGTCCACGAGCGGCGAGAGCGATGACAAGCACAGGACTTCTCGGGCCCTTCAGGCTCGCTTACGACGACATTACCGACACCATCCCGCGCGTCGCGCCGGGAGCCTTTGTGCTTGGACACAAAGGCCCCGACGGCAGGTTCTATGTCGACTACGTCGGCCGGGCCGACCATGACGTCCGCGACAAGCTTCTTCAGCTCATCGGGTCGGGCAATCTGTTCAAGTACAGATGCTCGACGTCCAGTGAGGCGGCCTTCCATGCGGAGTGCGAACTGTTCCACGACTTCCAGCCGCCGGGGAACCGGATGCATCCGGATAGGCCGGCCGGCACTAATTGGGAATGTCCGAGGTGTCGTTTCTTTCGCCTTCAAGGGCGAGCATAGCCATGATGTCGCTCAGCGCGGCTTGATAGCCATGGTGCCAATAGGCACGCTCGGGCGTATGGGCATCGAGGTGACGCTGGTCGACGTCGGTGTACGGGGCTTCTTCCTCCAGCCACTCGCGGATGTTGTCGCGACGCTGACGGAGCATAGTCACATTGGCTTTCTGGTACATGTTTGAACCGACCCTGACCCTGATACTTTTTTCGGCTCACCGCTTTGGTGCGGCAGCGTCACTCTTTGTACCTCAGGGCCTCTTGCAGTCGGCTTAGGTGACACAGGAAAAGTTTGCTCAAATTTTACGGGCTTATTCGTGCCAGAACGGGACAGGCAGTAACGGCTCGTCAGGCTTCGGCACGGTGAGGCGGGAAGACCGGCGCAATTGCGATGGCACAACGCTTCCAGTGAGCCGCTAAGAGCTCAGTGGATCTCCGGTAGAACGTCTCCGATGCGGCGCGGACCGGCCGGCTTTCTAGGCGTGGCGGTCTCGGTAGGGGCTTTTTCGACGATCTCAGCGGCAATACGGCGAATCCAGCCGTCGATGGTGGCTTGTGGATCGCGGCCATGGGCTACGTCGGTCGCGACTGCATTGACGAGCGCGCGGGCAAGAGCCGTCGCACGGGTTTCTCCCAAAGGGCGGGACAACTCACCGAGAGCGGAGATTCGAGCGCGAAGGTTAGCGGATAGCTGCATGGCTGCACCAAACGAGGACACATACCGTTCTACGCAACTGCCGTGCCAAGGATCTCGTGAGTCTGGGTCTGGAAATCGGCGTCAGCTTTACGCAAGGGCCTCGGGTTAACAAGGCTGGTCGGAGGCCACAGATCCCTGCCATGCACAGCTTTTATCTGGATGCGATCCGCAACTTCGAAGGTTTCACGCCCAAGGCGACTTGGGACTATGCGCAGCACACGAACGGCTACGGCACGCGGGCACGCTACGCCGGTGAGGTCATCAGCCGTACGGAGGCTGAGCGCAGGTTCCAGGCCGAGGTGTCGTCTGCGCGTTCGATCGTCGAAAAGGCGGCGCCGCATGTGGACGAAGGCACCAAGGCGGCGCTGACGTCGCTCACCTACAACGCGGGAACGGCTTGGATCGACAGCGGCCTCGGCGATGCCGTGCGGCGGGGCGATCTCGATGCAGCCCGCGACATCTTCCAGAAATACAACAAGGCGGGCGGCGAGGTTCTGCCGGGGCTCGTCAATCGGCGCACTCAGGAAGCGATGTGGATCGGCAATCCGGACGCCATGCCGGTCGCCAGCGCCCCGAATGACGCGGCGGCGAGCGGCGGCGCGGCGGAGATGTTGCCGCCGGTCGTGCTCGATCGTGATGCGAGCGCGCTCAAGATCGCCGAGCTTTTGAAGGCGAGACCGCCACGCTCGACCGATGCACCGGGCGACACCGGATCGGTCGCGCTCGAGCGCGGGCCGCGGACGGAGCGTCTTGCGGTCAGGACAATGCTGCAGAGCGTAGCGGGCGACGCGCTGGCCGCGCTTGTCGATACAGAAGGCCTCGGAGCCAACAACATCGCTGACATCACGCGGCTCGCGCAGCTCGGGAGAGGCAGCGAGCTTGCACGGCCTGACCGGGATCGTCAGGAAAAAGAAACGCGGCGGATTTGACCGCCGCGTTCAATACGTCCAATTCTGAGATGATGACCTAGCCGGCGGTGCGAAAGCGGGCCGCGGCATTCATGGCCGTTGCGCCAAAGCCGGGCGGCAGGGTGGGAGCCGGTGTGTCGATGCGCGAGGCAAAGCGGGAAGCCGCGTCTGCTGCGGGAGACGCCATGGCGCCGCCGCGCTGGAAAATTCCGCGGTGCTCGGGATGCGGGACAAGATCCGTCTTGAGGCCGATCAAGCTTTCGGATGCGCCGAGCGTGAGGAAGCCATCGGGCGCAAGGATGCGCGTCATGCGGCCGAGGATGTCCATCTTGCGGGCGGCATCGAAGTAGATCAGCACGTTGCGGCAGAAGATGATGTCGAAGCGGCCGAGGGAGGTGTAGTCGGCGAGCAGGTTCATCTGGCGAAAGGTGACCTTCGAGCGCATCGCGTCCGAGATCTGCCAGCTATCGCCGATCTGATTGAAGTGGCGCAGCAGCATGGGCGTCGGCAGGCCGCGCTGAACCTCGAACTGCGAATAGATGCCTTTGCGGGCCTTTTCGAGCACCTGGTCCGAAAGGTCGGTTCCGAGGATCTCGATCTTCCAGCCGGGCATACGTGCCGCGTTCTCGTCCAGGATCATCGCGAGCGAGTAGGCTTCCTGGCCGGTGGAGGCCGCGGCGGACCAGATGCGCAGGCGCTTGTCGTTCTGGCGTGACGCGATCAGCGCCGGCAGCATGACGTTGCGGAACTGATCGAAGGGGGCCTTGTCGCGAAAGAAGTAGGTCTCGTTGATCGTCATCGCCTCGATGACGTCTTTGGTGAGCTTGGGGTTCTGGTTCTTCTGGAGGATGAGCACCAGTTCCTCGAGCCCCGAAAGCTTTTCGCGCCGGACGATCGGCATGACGCGGCTTTCGACGAGGTACTTCTTGCTCTGCTCCATCACCAGGCCGGACGAGCGGCGCAAGAATTCGCAAAGGGCGTCAAATGCTTGGGACATGTTACGCATCACTTATATTAAGGTTGAGCCGATCGTGGCGGGCTTGCCTTCGCGGGCTCACACGCACGGGCTTTGATCGTCACACCATCCCGATCTGCTCGAGCTTGGTGCGAATAATTTCCTGATCAAAAGGCTTCATGATGTATTCGGTCGCGCCGGCTTCGAGCGCGGTCAGGATCTTGTCGCGCGTGTTCTCGGTGGTGCAGAAGACGACCTGGGGTTCGTCGCCGTGCGGCATCTTGCGGAGCTTGGTCAGGAACTCCAGACCGCTCATCACGGGCATGTTCCAGTCGAGAAGGATCAGGTCGGGCAGGGATGCCTGGCACTGCTCGAGGGCATGTGCGCCATCCTTGGCCTCCGAGACTTCGAAGCCCATGTTGTCGAGAATCTGCCGGGCGATCTTGCGGATGAAGGAAGAGTCATCCACCACGAGCGCTTTCTTCATGTCACTCACCTTTACGCTACACTACTCACTTTGCGGACCGTGTTTCGCCTTCGGGCTCCGTGTGGAGCCGAAGGGATCGCAGCCACGTTCTTGAGGCCGGCGTGCCGGGCCCGAGAGCCCGGGCCTCGTCCGGTCTAGTTGGAGAAGTCGAAGAGAGCCCCGATGTTGAGTGCGGGGATCAGGAGGTTTCCGACTTTGTAGAGACCCGCCATGAAGCGGGAACGTGCAGGATCGAAGTGGGCAGGAATCTGCACCTTCATCGAGGCGTCGAGCGTCAGCACGTCGCCGACCTCGTCCACGATGAGAGCGAAGTTCTCGCCTTTGTGCTCGATGCCGATTGCAAGCGAGTTCTGCACCTCGTCGACGGGGATGCCGAGGCGGCGGCGCAGGCTTACGGCGGTTACGATCTTTCCGCGCAGGTTTACCAAGCCGACGATGTCGATCGGGCCAAGCGGGATCGGGGTCACGCTCGTGATGCGGAAGATGGTCTGCGTGTGGAGGACAGACAGGCCAAATGCTTCCCCGCCAGCGAATACGGTGAAGTAGCTCTCCTCACCTGCGGTCGGAACGTCGGAGACGGTCTGAAGGGCGACAGCGGCGCTCATGCTGCAATCTCCATGCTCGTGGCCTTGGCATCGGCGGCTGCATCGAGAGCGTAGGCGAGCGTCTCGAGCAGGGCATGGCGGTCATGCTTGCTCAGAAGCGCGAGCATGCCGTTCTCGGTGGCGATGCGCGAGGTGCGGTTCGTGGGTGTCCGGCTGACACCGATGATGGGCGTGCGGGCCGGATCCTTGCGCTCCTTGAGTGCGCGGAGGAACCCGGGCGCCGACAAGGCCGGTGCATCGGCATCAAGGATGATGGCGTCGAAGGAGGCGAACTGGTTGACCAGCTCGCTGATGTCGGCCGGGATGGACGTCGCGACAAGGTTGTAGCTTGCGGCCGAGAGAGCCGGGCAAAGCATGTCGCGGACGAGTTGGTCGTCGGCTGCGAACAGCACCCGCTGAGGCACGGGGTTGGTCCTGCCGGGCGAGTCGGCCATGCGGATGAAGTGCGAGACGTCGATGAGCTCGACGGCTTCGCCGCGGATCTCGGCAGAGCCCACCAGCTCGGAGTTGGCAGAGGCGAGCTGGATCTCGAGCTTGTCCTCGAGGATGTCCACGATCTCGTCGGCCATGAGTCCGATGGAGCGGTTCTCCGTTGCGACCACCAGCACCGGATACGACGGACGCGACATGTCGATGTGCGACGAGATCGGCACGATCGGCATCAGGCGGCCCTGGAGCAGCACCATAAGGCGGCCGTCCGAGCTTTCGATGCGGTTGGTCTCGACCATCTCGATGCGCGAGACGAGCGAAAGGGGCAGAACCTTCGGCGCGCCGGGGCCGGCGCGGAACATGACGAGACGGCGGCGCTCCTGGGCGTTCTGGTCGCGGGCCTGCTCGCGCTTCTTCTCGGTCGACTTCTCGATGCCAAGGTTGGCGCCAATGCCGGCGGGATCCAGGATGAGAACGACCGAGCCGTCACCGAGGATGGTGTGGCCGCTGAAGACCTTGAGGTGAGCCAGCGAGGCGCTGAGCGGCTTGACGACGATCTCCTGGATGTCGGCAACGCCGTCGACGATGATGCAGAAAGAGTCCGTGCCCACGCGCATGACGACGGCGAGCTTCTCGCTCTCCTCGTTCGCGTCATTGTTGCCGAGGCCGACGACTTCGCGCAGCTCGACGGCGGGAATTACTTCCTCGCGCAGCTTCAGCACCAGAGCGTTCTGCACGTTCTGGATCAAATCCTTGTAGTTCTTGCCCAGGCTCACCGCCTCGACGACGGACGTCTGGGGCAGGGCGAAGCGCTGGCCGGCGACCTCGATGATGAGGGCAGGCGCGATCGCGAGCGTGAGCGGAATGCGGAGTGAGAAGCGGCTGCCCTTGCCTTCGTTCGAGGAGAGGGTGACGGAGCCGCCGATCGCCTCGATGTTCGAGCGCACGACGTCCATGCCGACGCCGCGGCCGGACACGTTCGACACGACCTGGGCCGTGGAGAATCCGGGCTCGAAAATGAAGCGATAGATCTCCTCGTTGCTCATGGCGTGGAGCTCCTGCTCCGTCGCCATGCCCTGGGAGAGAATCTTCTTCTTGATGCGCTCGGTGTCGAGGCCCTTGCCGTCGTCGGCGATGTCGATGGTGATCTGGCCGGCTTCGTGAGCGGCAGAGACGCGAATTTCTCCGCGCTCGGGCTTGCCCTTCGCGAGACGCTCTTCAGGGCGCTCGATGCCGTGGTCGGCGCAGTTGCGGATGAGGTGGGTCAGCGGATCGCGAATGACCTCGATGAGCTGACGATCGAGCTCGGTATCGGCGCCTTCCGTAACGAGATCGATGCTCTTGCCAAGGCTGGTCGAAAGCTCGCGGACGAGGCGCGGCAGGTTCGCGTAAAGACGGCCGACCGGCTGCATGCGGGCGCGCATCACGGCGTCCTGCAGGTCGCTGGTCAGCGTCGAAAGGTGCTGAAGCGGTGTCTTGATCGCGTCGTCCTCACGGTGACGCGCGAGCTCGAGGAGCTGGTTGCGGCTGAGGACAAGCTCGGAGACGAGCTGCATCATGCGCTCGATGGTGTCCACCGAGACGCGAATGGATTCCTGGTTTGCCGTGGAGCCGCCTTGCGAGCGGCCTTCCTTCGACTGGGACGCAGCGGCTTCCGCCTTCGGAGCCTCGGCGCGTGCTGCGGGTGCTTCGACCTTGGGCTCGGCCGGCTTGACCTGCTCGACAGCGGCGGCTACGGGGGCAGCTTCCACAACGGGAGCTGCGGGTTCGGGCGATGCTGCCGGCGCGGCGGCCTTGTTGGAGCTTGCCTCCGCTGCTGCGGCGGCCGTTGCGGCCTCGGAGCCGGCGGCATAGTAGGCTTCGAGCGCATCGATGATGGCGCTGTCGTCGCCCGGGGGCTCGGAGCCGTGGGCTCCGATTTCCTCAATGATTGTCTTGATGCGATCGATTGCAGCAAGAATGATGGTGACGGAGTGCTGCGTCGGCGGAACGCCGTCGCGCAGCATGCCCATCACCGATTCCGCTGCGTGGCCCACGCGCTCAAGGCGTTCGAGGCCCAGGAAGCTCGATGTGCCCTTGATGGTGTGAACAAGGCGGAAAATGCTGGTGATCAGAGACGCATCGGAGGGATTGCGCTCGAAATGCACGAGCTGGGTTTCCGCTCCTTCGATGTGCTCGGTCGTCTCTGTCAGAAAGTCCCGCAGTAACTCGTCCATTGGAAGTCCCCCTTGGCGTCTGGCGCGCTTACTCGGTTACGCCACACACGGGATGAGCCGGTCGGCCATGCCCTGAGGAGACTCGGCCGCGTTTTCCCTTCCGTTGTTCACGAGATCGGAGGCGCGGTTGAGTGCGCTCCGGATTGCGCAAGATGCATTCTCGCAGAAGTCGGAAACGCGCGAAGGATCGAGTTCCCCATCGGGGCTGCGATGAGCGCGAATAACGTCGATGCTCGCCATCGCCATGGCGTTGATGCCGTCGATGATGCTTTCGAAGTCGCGCCGGAAGGCTTCGTCCAGGCCTTCGTAGATTTCGAGGGCGCGTGCGCTGCCGGGCAGCAGGGACTTCGCGAAATACTCGCGGTAGGTCACCGGGCGCCACTCGAGCAGCTCATCGAGCATTTCGGGCAGGAGCGTCGGAAGGTTCTCGATCAGAAGGAGAACCTCGTTGAAGTGATTGAGGTAGTCGTTTGCGATTCCCGACGCGGGATTAACAAGACACGCAGCACGTTGTTCCAATGAGTCGACGCTTCCGGCTTCTTGTGATCCGGTTTCGATTTCAGTCATTCCCATTTGCTGTCGCCCGCGCTGAAGTTTCGTCATATGAACGACGATACTCCACGGCCTTGCCTAAGAATCGGTTACGAGCGGCGTTGTTTAGGACGCAATCTGATCAGCTTCTTTAGGTGAAAGCGCAAAAAAAGCGGCGTGCACCGCGGGAGAACCGCTCTGGCCGCGGGGCGGCAGGCTTAACGAAGCGTAAATTTCAGAGCGTCGTTCACGCGCCCCGCGGGCAGATGACGCAGTGCGACTGTCTCGCGTCAGCGCGCGGGAGAGCTCGAGATCAGATCCGCAACCAGCTCCTTCTGCCGGTCGATCGGCTGCTCGACGACGAGAGCGAACTGGCTCTTGGATTGCGCGAGGCGGCACCAGAAGAGGCGCTCGTCCTGACATTCGAGGGCGATCAGGCTCTTGGTGTCGGCGTCGAGGCGCAGGATCTGGCCGGGCTCGAGCGCCGTAATCTCATCGAGCGTCATTTCCGGACCCTCGAGCACGCCCTTCAGAAGCATGGTTGAAGACGCAAGTCCGTCCTGCATCTTCTTCTGCCACTCGGGATCGACGCTGGTGCCGTCCAGCGCGCGAGACCGTTCGAGCAGCTTGCGGATCGGATAGAGCGCCGATTGCGGAATGATCATGAACATACGCCCGCCGTTATCCAGGATCTGAAAGAGGATCTGGACGGCGATGACGGGCACGTCGGTCTGGCCGAGGATCTGGAAGTCGAGCTTGGTTTCGAGCTTCTCGAGATCGAGATTGACGGGCGTGATCGGGTTGAGGAGGTCCTCCAGCTCGGGAACGACGATGCTGAAGACGCTGCGGGCGAGGCGCGCTTCGAGCGAGGTGAAGGGCCGATCGGCTTCGAAAGGCGGCATGCTGCCGTCACCGCCGAAAGCTGCGTCGATCAGCGAGAAAATGAAGCGGCGGTCGAGGCCGATGACGATCTTGCTGTCCCACTGGCGGCAGTAGTAGATGCCGGCGATGCTGTCCTCGTAGGATTCGAGAACGTCCCAGGAATTTCCGCTTTCCACCTGGTTGACGAAAAACGACGAGGGAACGTTGCAGTAGTCGCGGAAGCGCTCGGCGAGCGTAGTCACCAGGCGTTCGAGCACGCCTTTGAGCACATGCAGGCGCTCGACTTCGAGCTTGGGGGGCTCCAGCAGCTTGTCCGTGCCGGGCTGGCCGCCGGAGTGGCGGATCTCTGCGTATTCCTCCCGCATCATTCCTCCTCCGAATTCCCGATCTCAATGATACCTTTTTCGATCATCTCCATCGCCGCGTCGGCGATGGCGCGCCGTGCCTTCTGAACTTCCTTGGCACTGGCCTTCTTGCCCGTGGCGAGCTCCTGCTCGATCATGCGGCGGGCGCGCGCGGGGGTAGCTTCGAGGATCAGCTCCGCCATCTTCGGATCGGCGCCGAAAAGCGCCGTGATGGTGCGATCCGCCGGAACGCCGTCGAACAGCGTGACGAGGGCCGGCTGCGAGAGACGCATCAGATCGTCGAAGGTGAAGAGCAGGCCGCGCACGACCTCGGCTTCCTTCGGGCGATGCTGATCGAGATCGGTCAGGATCTCGTCCATCTGCTTGCGATCCATCTTGTTGATGATGTCGGCAAGACGGGCGTGGATGGTGGGGCCGGTGTTCTTCGCGCTCTTGTAGAGCAGTTCTTCCTTCACGGCGCCCTCCAGCAGCATGATCGGCCGTTCGAGCACGATCTTGAGCGCAAGCATCCGGCGCATGATCTCGTTGCGCAGCGGGGTGGGCAGCATCTTGAGGGCCGCAGCCGCGTAGGCAGGAGGCGTGCGTGACAGGACGAGCGCGGATACCTGGGGATGCTCCTTCGAGAGATACTGCGCTGTCGAAAGCTCCGGCACCTCGCCGAGCTTGATCCAGATCGATTGCAGCGATTTCGAGCGCACCTGAGACATGATCTCGGCGATCTGCTCCGGGGGCACGACACCGGCGAGGAGCTGCTCGACCTCGTTGGCGGTCGCGACGAGATCGCCGCCCGTGCGCAGGCTCATCGCGAATTCTTCGATGAGGGCGTCGAGCGTCTGCTTCGAGACCGCGCCGAGATCGGTCGCGGTCTGGGCGATGAGTTTGATGTCGTCTTCGTCGAAGTGCTTCAGAAGGCGCGAGGCGACCTTCTTGTCCATGGAAAGGAGAAGCGCGGCCACCTTCTTGGGGCCGGTCAGCTCGACGTTCTCGACGTCGTCGCCACCTCTGCTGGATCTTCTCTCGGCCTGCACCGGGCTCATCAACCGCTCAAGGGGCCACTGCTGCGGAGCGCGATCGGTTTTTCATCGACCCGCGCTCCAAGTCTTCCGTGAGACCGGTGCATCGCGCTCCGGAGAGGTCCGAAGCGAGCACGGCCTAGGCACCGTTCCTCCACGGGCCGCGTCCGGCCCGCTCCATCGCGGCTTGTAGATCACACAACGCGATCGAGACGTTCTTCGTGCTGGACGGAAGCCTAGCCAAAAGACTTGCTCGATTTGCCTTGAGCGAAGCTTGTGGGGGAGGGTGTGCTACAACTCGAAACGCGTGTTCTGAACGGAGCTGTGGCCCGGTTTCCCGGGCCACGTCAGATCAGCCAAAGCGCTGCCACGTCACGGTGACTTTGGTTCCGACCGGCACGCGCGGGTAAAGATCCAGCACGTCCTCGTTGTACATGCGAATGCATCCCTTGGAGACGGCGGTGCCGATGGTCCAGGGCGCGTCGGTGCCGTGGATGCGGTAGGCGGATGCGCCGAGATAGAGTGCGCGTACACCCAGCGGGTTCTGCGGATGGCCGCCCGGCACCCAGCGAGGCAGGCGCGGGTTCTCGCGCAGCATGGTGGGCGTCGGCGTCCAGCTCGGGTTCACCGCCTTGTTCGAGACACTCGTCACGCCCGACCAGCGGCTCTGCTCACGCGGTACGGCGATCGGGTAGCTGATGGCTTCGCCCCGCTTGTGGATCCAATAGAGCTTCCTGTCGCCGAAGGAGACGATGATCTGGCGCGGCTCATACTTCGAACTGAAGCCAACGACCGAGCGCGATCCGCCATCCCAGAGGAACGAGAACAGGTCCTGGGCGGATGCTTGCGTGGGCGTGAACGAGGATACGGCCAAGGCCATCAAGGCCAGCAAGGCGAAACGCGGTGTCGAGGGCAGGCGCGAACCTCGATCTCTGGAACGCTCGATCGTCATGCGAAAGGTCTCCCCCTTCGGTGTTGCGATGGACCCTCAAATTGCCGTGGCGGGCACGGTTTCCCGTCCGGTGTCCGGCGCGATGTCAGATAGGGTGCCTGGGAGGCGTTGCGGGCGCAAGCCCGTGCTACCCCGTAATCGGCATCACTTCCTGCCGAATGTGTTGCAAATATGCATCGTTGTGAAGCCGTCTATCGCGTCGGCGGAGCCGGGCGGATGTTCGAGTGCTGGTGGGTCAGAGAAGGCGTGGCTGGCGTGGCTCGCGACAGTCACCCGCGTGCTGTCTCAGCCAGTGCTCGATCACCGCGATGACGTGGTCGACTTCGGCGGCACCGAGCGGATGGCCTTGGCCGATGCCGTGCCATTTTTCGAGGCATCCCCGGCAACAGGTGGCTGTTGCGTGCTGGGCGATGAAGACGGGATGGCTTTTAAACGGTGTCTGCTTGCCGTCGTTCTCGGGAAAGGCGGCGGCGAGGCGCTTTCGGATGAAGCCGCGGGCTTGCTCCAGGATGCCTTCGAGGCCATGGGTTTCGAGATAGGCCCGTTCTTCAGCGCGAAGTTTGAACCTCTGTCGAAACGGCGACTTCGACAGACGCGCCAGAATATCCTCGATGTCCTGCATGGGACGCGATCCGACAAGGTGTAAGAGGGAGACTAAGCGCTCTCGGCCGCCTCTCCAAGTCTGCAGCTTCAAGTGGCGGCGGATTGGCACCATTCGCGCCAGCACTGACGGTAGAGCCTTTCCATCGCGCGGGTGAGCCCTTCGACATCGCCGAGCGCCGATCGTTCGCAGCGGGCTCGCAATCCGGCTCTCACTGCGGCGAGACCTTCGAGATCGCGCGCTGCGCGGGCCGCCTTGTCCACGTAGTCCTGGTCGTCGCGTGCGATCCAGCCGTGGAGATCCAGTGCTCCGAGCAGACTCGCTCCGAGGCGTCCGACCGGCGGACGATCGGTGAGCGTCAGCACCGGCACGCCCATCCACAAGGCTTCGAGCGAGGTCGTCCCGGCGTTATGCGGAAAGGGATCGAGCGCGATGTCGATCTCGTTGTAGGCGGCGAGCACGGCGGCATGGATGGGCGTATCACGGAGATCCAAGCGCGCGGCGGGGATGCCGTGCGCGAGAAAACGCCGGCGCACATCCTCCTGCGTTCCGGGGGAACCGAAAGGCTTGTTGTCGAGACGCAGGCGGCTGCCGGGGCAGGCGCGCAGGATGTCCGACCACACGCGCACGACGCGATCGTTGAGGCGGATGGGGCGGCCGAAATATCCGAATGTGACGTGGCCGTTTCGCAAGGCGGGAAGCGGTCCCACGGGAGGCATCGTCGGGGGAGGCTCGTAGGCGACGAACGGGCGATCCAGGTGGCGGGGCCGCTCGCTGATGAAGGCCTCGGAGCCGGCCGGCAAAAGGTCTTTGTCGGCGATGAGGCCATCCATCGCCAAGAGCCCCGTCGTGGTGCCGGTTCCGATCACGTAGGAAAGCTGCACGGGCGCGGGTTTGCGCGCAAACACCAGTTGGCGGTTGCCGGGCGAATGTCCGGCGAGATCCACCAGCACGTCGATCCGGTCCTGCTCGATCTGCGCGGCGACACGCTCGTCGGGCAGGCCCGTGATCTGCACCCAGTTCGAGATTCCCTGGAATTTGCGGCTGGTCTCGTCGACGTGACGCACATCCGCGTAGCAGTAGATGTCGACGGCGTTTCGATCATGCCGGGTCATCAGCGGGAGCATGAACACGGCGACCACATGATTGCAGAGATCCGGCGAGACGTAGCCTACCCGCAGACGGCGCTCGGGCTCCGGCGTGTTGGCATGGCGCGCGAGCGGCCGCGCGACGGGCTTCGCGTAGGCGGTATCATAGGCGGCCGAGGCGGCGCGAAGCGCGGGAGCGCTCATTTCGGGATCGTAAGTGAGGCAGATCAGCAGGCTCGAGTGCAGCTCCGGATCGGGCTGACGCGCGAGGGCCGCGCCGTACACCTGTTTGGCATCGGCAAAGCGGGCAAGATTGGCGAGCGTGCTGCCGAGGTTTCTCACCGCACCGACGTTGTAGCCGATGTCCAGCGCTTTCCTGAACGATTGAGCGGCGGCGATCAGATCGCCTTGCCGAAACTGAGCGTTGCCAAGGGTGACATAAACCTGAAGCGAGGTGGCGCCGTTGGCGATTGCGCGCCGTGCCATGGTCTCAGCGGCCGTGTAGTTGCCCAGATCGACGAGCACGTTCGCGTAGTTCGCGGCCGCATCCACAAAACTGGAATCGATCGCAAGCGCGCTCTCGTAGGCGTTCGCGGCCTCGGTGAGCTTGGCGGTGGCGCGATAGGCGGCGCCGAGGTTGTTCCAGCCAGATGCGGTGGGGTTGAGCGTAATGGCCCGCTGCAGGGCCTCGACGGCGCCGTCGTAATCGCGGCGTTGATAGTGCACGATGCCGAGGGTGAAGTGGGCGAGATCCTGGATGCGCCCTTGCGCGAGGAGGCTTTGCGCAAGCCTCTCCGCTTCGTCGTAGCGCGCGCCGACCAGGAGCGAGGAGAGCTGGACCGCTTCGTTGTCCGTCATGAGGAGGGCCGGGCTTCCTTTGCCGCCAGAAGACGAGACGGCGAGAATCAACCCGCCATCTCATCCTCCTAGTAGAGCACGAACTCCGCGATTGGAATCAAGCCGTCGCGGAGTGTGCTCCGGGCGCCTGGCTGCTCAGGCGTCTCGCGTTCGCGGCAGAGCCCGCTTTGCGAGCGTCGCTGCGTGATTACTCGGCAGGCTTTTCCTCGCTCGCAGGCGCGGCGTCGGGAGCCGGGGTGTCGGTGGAGGTCGTCGCCGAGCTGTCCGCCGGAGCTTCGGCGGCGGGCTGTGCATCATCGGCGAAGGCCGGAGCGCCATAGAGAGCCGCCGTCATGAGCGCGGCGAGTGCAACCGTTAGGACAGTCAGTTTTCTCATAGTCTGTCTCCTGTTCTAGGGTGTCGCCGACTATGTCGCAGCGGGTTTACCCTGGTCTGGAGGCGACCTTACAAATCCCGTAATGTGGATTGCCGTGAGATGATGCGCGGCTCGCTGCGTTACGGTCTTTGCGGAAACGTGATCGAGACCTTGAGGCCCGGGGCGTTGTCGATCAGGTCGATGCTGGCGCCGTGCAGGTCCGCGATGGCGCGCACGAGGCTGAGGCCGAGACCATGGCCGGGGCTCGAGCGCTCGCGTTCCAGCCGGTAGAAGCGCCGGAAGACCTTCTCATGCTCATCGGACGGGATGCCGGGGCCATTGTCGGCCACCGTAAGGTTGGGTTTGCGCGGATTTCCGGAGAGCGACAACTCGATGGTGGTTCCCGAGGGGCAGTGCTGGATCACGTTCTCGATGAGGTTGGCGACGAGCTGGAGAAGAAGCTCGTGGTCTCCGCGAATGGTGAGCGCTGCGGCTTGCTGGGCGTTCCATGCGAGGTTGAAGCCGCTGTCCTCAATGACTGGCGCGTAAGCCTCCGTCGCGTCGTCGAGCACCTTACGCAGGTCAATGTCGACGAAGCGCGCGCGCCGGTCGCCTGCTTCGAGCTGGCCGATGTTCAGAAGCGCTTCGAAGGTGGAGACGATGCTGTCCACCTCCTCGATGGCGCCATCGAGGATGGGCTTGATTTCGGAGTTGGCGGGCTCGGCATCGTAAGCGCTCTCGAGCTGCTGGCGCAGCCGCGTCATGGGGCGCTTGAGATCGTGGGCGATGTCGGTCGAGGATTGGTTGGCGCTTTGCACTAGGCGTTCGAGCTGGGTCAGCATCGCGTTGATGCGCTGGCCCACTTCGTCGAGATCGTGCTGGGACAGCTTGATGGGAACGCGCCGATCGAGCTCGCCGGCGGAGACGGCCGAAAGCGTGTTGGCGATGTCGTCAATGCGCCTTTGCGCGCCGCGCGCGAGGTAGATGCCCGATCCGACGCCCAGAATGACGGTGGCGAGCAGGCCCCATCCCAGGCTGCGCATCAGGATCAGCCGTGCCTGCTGCACCTCGCGGTCGCTGCGGCCGATCAGCAGCATGCCTTTTGAGACCGGGGTCCAGAGAGCGAAGAAGCGATCGCGGCCGGTTCCGTTCCCGGCGATGTCGGGCAGGTGGGAGCGTTCCAGCACCCGCCAACCTTCGAACGGGCGTTCGGTGCGGATGTTGCCGGCGACAATGGCGCCATTGGAGTCCTGGACGGCAAAGATGCTGTCGGCGTCGCGGACGGATTCCGCCTCGTCGACGACGACGCTCACCAATTCGTCGAAGCCGTAACGCCGGTCTATGGCCAGGAGCGCGTCTCGCGTGTGCACGACGCGCGCCCGCACGCTGTCCTCGAGGCCGGCTGCGAGGTGCACGATCAGAACCGCGAACAACGCCGTGACGCTGACCGTGATGATGAGGGTGAACGCGACGGCAGAGCGGACCTGCGTGCGCCGGAACAGATCACGGACTGTCATTGATGGAATAGCCGCTGCCGCGAACGGTGTGGATCAAGGGCTTGGCGAAGGGCCGGTCGATCTTGGCGCGCAGGCGCGAGATGTGCGTTTCCACGACGCTCGTGCGCGGGTCGAAATGGAAGCCCCAGACGCGCTCGAGCAGCATGGTGCGTGTGACGACACGGCCTTTGTTGCGCATGAGCGTTTCCAGGAGCACGAACTCCTTGGGCTGCAAGTCGATGCGCTCTTGGCCCCGTTTCACGACGCGGCTACCGACGTCGAGCTCGAGGTCACCGGCTCTGAGGATGTCTCCCTCCGACCGCATGGGCGCACGCCGTCCGAGGGCGTTGACGCGGGCGAGCAGCTCCGCGAAGGCGAACGGCTTCACGAGATAGTCGTCGCCACCGACGTCGAGACCTTGCACGCGATCGTTCACCCCGCCAAGGGAGGTGAGGAACAGGATCGACACGTGGCTGCCGGCAGTTCGCAACGTGCGGGCCAGCGAGAGGCCGTCGAGGCCCGGCAACATGCGGTCGAGGATCACGATGTCGTAGTTCTCGCGAATCGCGAGCGCGAGGCCGTCCTTGCCGTCGGATACGACGTCGATGGTATGCCCCGCCTGGATGAGCCCCCTCGAAACGTAGCGCGCCGTCTCCTTGTCATCCTCTACGAGAAGCAGACGCATGCCGGAACTCCCTGGGTCGCGACGTGGTCCTGCCATCCCTGTGGCGCGCATGTCCATCGCCTCTTCTTTCCGCGTCTATAGCACCAATCCGGCGGTGCCAAGACCGCATCTGGCCCGGGGTAGCCGCGCGTGCACGACCGGCTTTCCCGGGGTTGGGGGCCGTCCCAAGTATCTGACGGACCCAAGGTTTTCCGCGTCGCCGTGATGGCGGACCAGCGCCATCGAAGTTACGGCATATGAAAAGAGCCCGAACACCTTTTGGGGCGTTCGGGCTCTGACACCCAGCAAGGTTGGGTGCCTATTCCGGGCAGCACTCGAGGGGGGACCAATTTGTTCAGGAGCTGGCTGTGGGCAACACGAGGAAGCCCACACTCAGTGACCGCCCGACCCTGATCCTAGGGGGCCATTCTTACCCCCGTATGTCCCATACTTTACAATTCCCGTAAGCTCACCATTCCGTCTGAGTGCCGTCTTGGTCGTCCGCTAGATTGCCTCCGGTTTTGCTCAAGGGGAGCTTTGCGGTCGGGATATGTGTGGCCTCGATCGCCCCGGCGGGCGACATCATTCTCTCGGTATTTTCAAACATCACAGATGGGGAACAGGGATGAAGTCTCAGGGCGTTGTCCGCGTGCTCAAGCTTGCCGCGGTGGGGTTGGTGGCTGCGGTCAGCTTCGCGAGCGCGAGCGTTGCGCGCGAGTGCAAAACGGAGCCGATCGTGGCTGAAGGCGAGCCGGCCCTCTCGAAGAACCTCGGCGCGTATCAGAACTCGCTCTTTGCGTGGCGCCGCGCGGTGGCCGAGAAGGTGGGGCCCGAGTTCAACTCGTGGCGCTATGCAGACGCGCGTACCGTGGATTGCAACGAGGTGAAGACCCCGAAGGGGCAGCGCTGGGTGTGCAAGCGCAAGGCGATCCCCTGCAAGGATACGCTCTCAACCGTGCTTTCCGGTGAAAAGCTCGAAAAGTTCACCTGTAAGGGCGAGGCAGTCTCCTCCTATGGACGGCGGGAGAAGACGGAGGCGGAAGCCATCAACCAGGCCAAGTGGGCCTGGCGTCTCGATGTCCGCAAGAAGTACGACGAGAGCTGGGCGAAGTGGGATGTCGCCAAGGATGCCGATCACGACTGCCGCAAGATCGGCACGAAGTATCAGTGCATCGGCGTCGCGACACCCTGCAAAGAGAAATAGTCTCAGCCAACACAAGAGGTCCCGCCCGGCAACGGGTGGGACCTTTTCGAGCGCTTAAGCTCTTCGAGGCCGATCACGCCGCGGGAGGCGCGGCGGCCAGATCTCCCTCTGACGGCGTAGAGACGGTCTCCGCGTTCTCCGCGAAGCGCGAGATCACGAAGCCGATCAAGGCCAGCAGCAGAATGAGCGGCAGATTGCGGCCGACGCCCCTAACGATGCTCGGCAGTGCTGCCGGCGCCGCAGAGGCAAGGAACGCTTTCACCTCTGGTGTCAGCAGATCGGAGGCATCGGGTCCGGTGCTCTCGGCCGTGCCTTCGGAGGCGGTCGAGGGTTCCGCAGGCTGGCTCTCAGCCGGGCGTGCACCCGTGTTTATGACGGCCATCGTCACAAGCCCGATCAGGGCGAAGAGCGCCGCCATGATGGCGTAGGCCGTGACGGAGCCGTAGATCTCGACAAGCTTCACGGTGAGGGCGGCGGTGGCGAAGCCGCCTGCAATGACCAGGGGGATGGCGATAGCCGCGCGCCCCACATACTTTGCGACGACCGAGTCGATTGTGGATTCGGCGCGCCTGAAGAGGCCTTGGAACATATCGCGCATCTCCCCGGATTGCTTTCGACGTTATCTTCGTGCGCTTAAGATTTCCAAAGCGCGCCGATGATGAAGCCGAGGCCGGCGGCAACGGCCAGCGTGGTGAGCGGCTGCTCCTTCACCGACTTGTCGACAGCGGTCTTGAAGTTCTCGGCGACGACCTGCACTTGCTCGGTGGCCTGACGGCCTTGGTCGGCGACGTTCTGCACCACGCGCTCGATCTGCTCGCCGGTCTTCTCGGCCAGGTTCGCGGCCTTGTCGGCGAGATCGTCGGCGGCATTGCGGCCGTAATCGCTCGTGGCGCGCGTGCTCGTGCTCGAGGTTGATTGTGCCATGGGGTGGAGCTCCTTGTGTATGTGGGACGGCCTTTGCGGCCTGCGCGTTCAACGCAGATCCCCGTCACTTGGTTTCATGCCGGCAGCTCGGGTGCGTCCTTAGGGAAGAGATGGCGGAACGTGACGGTGGTGGTCATCAGAATGGGCACCGCGACGAAAGCGCCGATCGGTCCCCACATCCAAGTCCAGAAGCCAATGGCGAGAAACACGGCGAAGGGGTTCATGGTCATGCGTTTGCCCATGAGCGTGGGCGTGATGAAATGGCCTTCGACGGTGGTCATGGCGATGTAGATGAGAGGTGCGACTAACGCTTCGGAAATGCTGGGGAAAGTGAACAGCCCTATGAGGAACAGCACGGCCACCATGATCACGGGGCCGACGTAGGGGATGTAGTTGAGGACCGCAGCCAGCACGCCCCAGAGCAACGGGTTCGGGAGGCCGGCAGCATAGGCAAGGATCGTGGTGGCGAGACCTAGGCAGGCGTTCACGATGGTGAACGTGCCGAAATAGACGGTGGTGTTGCGCTCGATGTCAGACAGGATCTTGAGTGCCGTCAGGCGCGCATCGCGGTTCGGCAGGATCAGGACGGAACGTGCTTTGATCTGCTTCTGATAGATCATGTAGAAGATGAGGGCGCCGATGAAGAGGATGCCTTGCGTGACCGCAGGCGTGAGGATGCTCACGATGCCGCCGACGATGTTGGTGCTCTCCTCCACATGAAGGCCGGTGCCCGCCTGGCCGGTGGCCTGACCGATGGCGCCAAGGATCTCTTTCAGGAACTCCAGCGGCTGCGCCATGGACTGAAGCTTTTCCTTGATGAGCGCGCCGAGCTCGGTCGCGCGGCCGAGCCAATAGGTGAGCGGCAGCGACAAGAGGGCCACGATGGTGAGCACGACCGCCACCATGGCAAGCGCCACGATCAGGACGGATGCGCTCCGCGGGAGCCCGCGTTTCTCCATCCAGGCGACGACGGGGAGCAGGATGTTGGCGACGACCCACGCGAGGATGACGGGAACGACCACCTCCTTCATGAGGTAGAGGGCCGCGAGGGTGGCCAGCGCGAACAGGCCCGTCACCGACACGTTCGCAACCAAGGCCCATGTCTCCTCGGTCGTGCGCTCGGCCCGCGCGTCCTCTTCGGCTCGCGCGCGTTCGCGTGTCTCGGATGGTACCTCTGCGATCATCGCCATGGGGCCGCTCCCGTAGTTTTTTCTGTTTTCTGCCGGTCCGCGCTGATCATGGGGGGCGTCCGGAGCGGGCGGGCTCTCTCTTGAAAGAGCCTGCGATGGCGCGGCCCGCGCCGCTGGCCTGGGACCACACGGATTTCCATGTCCATTTGTCCTTGAGATCGTGAAGGCAACGAAGCAGCTGCGCGCGCATGGCTTCGGGGACCGCGTCTGCGATGCGTTGCCAGAGCTGCTCGACGTTGTAGGGCGCGCCGGGATCGAGAAGGCTGACCGGTACGGTTTCGTCTGCTGCAAACCCGAGGTCGGCCGAGGCGGCGGACACCGCGTCGCGGATATTGCGCGCCTTCTCGCGATCGTCGGAGAGAAGCGCATAGGGCGGGTTCCACTCGCCAAAGGGACGCAGCCGGTCGATGTGGGTGGTGACGAGGATAAGAGGTGGCCGCCTGCGGTTCAGGCGCGCTGCAAAGTGAAGCCGCAAGGTTTCGAGCGCCTTTCGATCGATCTCACGGTCGGCGCGATGGGCGGCAACGACCCACAGAACGAGGTCGCAATCGGCTGCCCGCTCCATCAATTCCTCGAGCATCTTGGGATCGGTTCCGATGCCGGGGCTGTCGATCAGAAATGCGGCGGGAAAACCTTCGCGTTCGAGCACATAGGCGGTAAACGCCGAGGTGGCGGGCAGCGTGTCCGTCGCGGCCTTGACCTCGGTGGCGAGGGCGTTGACCAGGCTCGACTTGCCCACTCCCGTCTGGCCAGCAACCAGAATGCGAAGCGGCTCGGCGCGGATCTGGCTCATGGCGGCTTGATCGGCGGCGGTTTCGTCGGAGACGTGGGCGGCGAGCGCTGCCGATGTCACGCGCAGGCGCCCGCCGTAGAGATCGATCGCGGCGCGTCCGATCTCTGCGACGTAGATCTCCATGAGGCGGCGCGTAACCGCGTCCCGCCCCCATTGCATCATGGCCTTGGAAAGCTGCTCGCGCGCCTCCTGGACGGCGGCTGTGGCTGGATTTGCGAGCCTGATCACGCGCCACACATCGTAGACGCGCTCAGCCGTCTCGAGGAGGCCGCGCCGTCTGTAAAGCGCGCGAACCTGGGCGATCGTGAGCCGGTCGCCGAATGGAACGCTTTCCAGCATGAAGACGCGGAGCTTTCGGCTGACACGCTCGATGATGGCGAGCGCTTCCGGTGTCGTGAATTGCCAGAGTGGATCGCTGCGGCCGGGATGAAGGCGTTTCGCCACGGTCTCGATGGCATCCTGTCCGAGCTTGAGAAGGCCGCCGGTGGTGGTGATCCGGGCCGGGTCGGTGCGGCTGGCGAGCGCCTGAACGTCCATCCAGGCTTGCTCCTCGAGCGGGGACCAGCCGGGATCGGGCCGTGTCGCCGCCTCCTCCGCGGCTGCAGTTGCGGGGGTTTCCTCTGCGATTTCCGGTGCCTTCGGAAGCAAGCGGCGCTGGGCCAGATAGACAGCCAGGACAGCGGCCAGCGCGAAGCCGGTCCAGTAGAGCAGATAGCCGTTCTGCCAGAGCCAGATGCTGCCGAGCGGAATGAGCGACAGGGCCGGGATCAGAAGGCCGAACGCGATGAGAATGAGAGAGGCCGTTCGGCGCGCGCTGCGGTTGCCGGAGGGGGTGCTCATGGCTGTGCCCCGCGATCCCGGTCCGCAAGCCGACGCTCCTTCGCCATACGGAAGGCGTCGCGCAGGGCCTGCTGGTAGATGGCGGCAACGCTCTTCGTGTCGGTGTTGCCGAGGCGGCGGCCATGGAGGTAGGCGACGGCGGCTTTGCCGAGTGCGTAAGTGACGGCAAAGCTCGCGGCTGCCGAGGCGGCCGCGCCCGCGGTTTGGCCATAGACCGGCAGGAATTTCGCGAGCTGGCGGACGCCGATTCCCGTTGCGACGCGTGCGAGCGTGCCCGCTCCCAAGGCTGCGGTCAGCTCCGCGTAGGCGCGCCGATCCCACGCGATACCATAGAGGCCGCCGAGCTGGCTCAGCATACGCGCCTGGATGGTGGAGGCGGCAATGGCACCGGCAACCGGGATGGGGACGAGGTCACTTCCGGCGGCGGCCATGGCATGACCCATTACGATTGGATCGGCCGAGCGTGCTTTTGGATCGGCCTCGAAACCGGGCATCGCCGACAACGCAGCGAGCATGCCGGCGGGGGCGACGCCAGCGAGGGCTTCGGTGAGCGCATCGAGCCCGTAGTCGCTGGGCGGGAGCCTGTCGTCGGATCGGGTGAGATCGACGGGGACGAAAAGAAGCGGGCCTTTCCCGGGAAGGTCATCGAAAAGCGTGCGCTGATAGGCGAGGCTGCGCATGAGGTCCGTCGGAATACGCTCGACGGCTTCCCGTGGCGATCCCGCCTCGAAGGGATAGGGGAGGATATGGCCCTCTCCTGGCCGGTAGGCATCGTGAAGGCTCGTCTGCGCAACGACGATGGGCCAGTCCGGATGGCGCGCCCGCACCTTGCGCAGGGTGTCGACCACGGCACCCTGGCTCGGGTCCATGGCCCGCATGGTTGTGAGGATGAGGTGAGCATTGGCCTCGTTGAAGGCCAGATCCTCGGCGGGATCGTAGGCGGATTCGCCGAGGCCGCGGGTGTCGAGGAAGCGCAGGACCGGCGTCTCGGCAGGGAAGGCGTAGATGCGCGAGGTGCGGGTGCACGGGCGGAAGCCATCGCCGATCTCGGCATCCGTGCTTTGGGTGATCGCGCGGATCACGGAGGTCTTGCCGCTCTGAACCTTGCCGAGCAGCCATACCACCGGGGCGTTGAGGCGGGCGGTTTCGGCGAGTGTAGACTCAACCGTTGCGCCGGATGAGGTGCCTGCATGTGCCTTGGCGCCGTTCACGCTGTCCTTGCCTGACGCGCTTTTCTCCTTCGACGAGCCGGGCAGCACGCCCCTCAGCGCCGCAGCCCATCTTGTCATAGGGATGCCTCTCACCCGAAGAGTTGTCCGAGACTGCCGCTTGGTCCGGCAGGCCGCGCGGTGACCGAATGAACGCCCCAGGACGCGAGAAGTTCCCGGGGCGTGGGCCGTCAGGCGGTCTTGGGGTGGAGTCTAAGACTTCGATTTTGTCTTCAGGAAGTCGATGATCAGCTTGCGCTGCTCTGCGTCAGCCACGCCCGCAAACGGCTTCATCGTGGTGTTGGATGCGAGCGCGGTGGGGTCGGTGATGAACTTGTCGAGGGTGGCTTCGTCCCAGGTCATGTCGCTGGTGAGGCTACCCGAATAGTTGGCGAAGCCGTGGACTTGGCCCGCCTTCGCGCCGAAGATGTTGTGCAGGCTCGGACCGAGGCGGTTGTCGCCGGGATTGGTCGAATGACAGTTGCGGCAGTGGGTATTGAACGCAACTTGGCCGGCGTCGTCTCCTGCGCTGCCTGCGGCAAAAACCGGGGCGTACCAAGCGAGACCTACAACCAGGGGGAGGAGTGCCTTGTGCATTCTTGGCTCCTTTTTCTTGGTTATTTTCCCTGAACACCGGCGCGGGGGCATCGGTTCCGCCGTTGGCGGAACTTCACAAACCTACCCGGGCTTTCACGCGGCGCGGCGTCGCCTAAGCATTGCTTAGCGAAAGCACATCTGGGATATGTGCTCGGGCGGAGGCGCAAGGGATCAGGCTCTCGATGACGAACACCGTGTTTCACGTGCTCAAAAATCGTGTGCCTGAAGTCGCTGGCGCGGCTCTGATCCTCATATTTGCGATGACCATCTGGCTAGGGACGCGGTACGTCAACCAGGCCCATTGGGTGCGCCATACGCTCGAGGTCGAGACGCGGATTTCCGAGATCTGGTCGCTTTTGCAGGATGCCGAGATTGGGCAGCGCAGCTTCATCCTGACGGGCGATGACGCGTTTCTCACTCCGTTTCTGGAAGCCAAGGCGAAGCTTCCGGACAAGCTCGCGGACCTTCGCGTGCTCGTGGGAGACAACTCGGACCAGGCCAAAGCCGTGGCGTCGGCGCTTCCGCTCATCGGCAAGCGCATCGAGGTCGCCGACCAGACGATCGAGCTACGCAGGAACAATGGGTTCGAGGCGGCGCTCGCGAAAGTGCTCGACCGGCAGGGCCTCGAACTGATGACCGATCTGCGGGAGCGCTTTCGCAGCATGAGGCGCGAGGAGCAGAACCTGCTCGATGCGCGTGAGGACGCGGCCGATCGGACCATCGCCACCTTACTCGTCGCCATTGCGCTCGGACTTTTCGCAACACTCGGCGCGCTTGCGGCCTGGATCGTCAACACACGCAGGAGTGCTGTCGAGATCGCGAACGCAAATCAACTTCTCAAAGCTTCGATTGCGGAGCGAGAGGCGGCGGAGCTTCAGATCCGCCAGATGCAGAAGGTGGAGGCGATCGGCCAGCTGACGGGTGGCATCGCGCACGACTTCAACAACATGCTGGCCGTGATCGTGAGCGGTGTGGGGCTCGCGCAGAAGCGCCTCGCAAAAGGTGAGGCCGGGGCAGAGGCGTTTCTCGCCGGAGCGCTCGACGGAGCGAACCGGGCCGCGACGCTCGTCAAAAGACTGCTTGCGTTCTCACGCCAGCAACCGCTCGCGCCCAAGCCCATCGACGCCAACAAGTTCGTGGCCGGAATCTCCGAGCTCATCTCGCGTGCGATCGGAGAGGCGATCAGCATGGAGACCATCCTGGGCGGGGGCCTATGGCTGACCCATGCCGATCCCGTGCAGCTCGAAAGCTCGCTTCTCAATTTATGTGTCAATGCGCGCGATGCTATGCCCGAGGGCGGCAAGCTCACCGTGGAGACGGCCAACTGCCACCTCGACGATCGCTATTCGCGCCTCCATCCCGGTGTTCCGGCCGGCCAGTACGTGCTGATCGCGGTCACCGATACAGGCACGGGCATGTCGCCGGAGGTTATGGCGAAAGCCTTTGATCCATTCTTCACCACCAAGGAGCAGAGCAAAGGCACCGGGCTTGGGTTGTCGCAGGTCTACGGCTTCGTGAAGCAGACCGGGGGCCATGTGAAGGTCTACTCGGAGATCGGGCAAGGCACGACCATCAAGATCTATCTGCCTCGCTACTATGCCGGCGAGGCCGAGCGGGCCATCGAGGAGACGTCGGGCGAGCGCCAGATCGGAGGCACGGAGACGATCCTGCTCGTGGAAGACGATGCGCGTGTGCTGGAGCTCACTGCGGCCGGCTTGCGCGAACTCGGCTATACCGTGCTCGAAGCGCGCAATGCGAGTGAGGCGCTGGTCCAGATCGGAAATGGCAAGAGCGTCGATCTTCTTCTGACCGATATCGTCATGCCCGAAATGAATGGCCGGAAGCTCGCCGACCGAGCTCTTGAGTTGCGGCCCGATCTCAAGGTCATGTTCATGACCGGGTTTACGAAGAACGCCGTCGTCCACAATGGCGTTCTGGACGCTGGCGTGCACTTCCTCGCCAAACCGTTCACGCTCGAGGAGCTGTCGAAAAAGATCCGCGAAGCGCTCGAAACCCTGCGAACCTGACGGCGACGACAGGCTTCAGGTGTGGGCGAACATCTTTGCAGGCTGGCACGTGTAGCGCGTGACGTAGAAGTTTGGGTGCGCCTCCACCCATTTCGCGCCTTCTATCTGAGACGCGACGAGGCACCCCATCATTCCGACGTGCTCTTCGAGCTGAATAGGGTTCTCCTGCCTGCATGAGGCTCCGACGAGAACCGAGCATACCGTGAATATCAACTCATACATTGGGGCGCTCTCCAGCCTGTTGCGGCTGGCCGGGTAATCGCGGGCGATCAGCTTTGGTTCCCGTATATGCCAACGGAAGACTGTTCAGCATGGGGCGCGCGCGGAACGGAGTGTGCACGCTGACCGTTCTCTAGGAAGATGCTCACTAGAAGAGGAGTGTACGCTTTGCTGTTGCGCTATCGCAAAACGCGAGCTGATCCTCGGTGGCGCGCTTTTGCCGGATCAATTGCGCTTTGCGCATTCTTCGGCCCTGCCGCCGCGGTCGCTCAACCGTCGCCTTCTGGCGCGCCTGCTTCGCCGCCCGAGGTAATGGAGCCGCCATCCGAAAGCCCGGCACCACCGCCCGATCCAAGCACCGGGGGCGACAAGCCGAAGGAGCCGCTGTCGAAAGAGCTCAAGGAAGGAGAAGGCGTTCTCGAGCCGCCGCGCGGAATCGATCCGAAGATCCAGAAACCCATCCCCGACGACTTCAAAGGCAAGATGCCGGTCATCCCGCCCCCGAGCGATACAGGGGACCCGCCTCCGCCTCTGCCGCGGAAATGAGACAACTCAAAAAACAAAGAAAACCGCGGCTGGTCATCCAGCCGCGGTTTAGTTCCGCCGCGCGTTCGAGGTTTGACGAGGAGTTGCGACCCGGTTGCTATTTGGCGGGTAGCGCTCCTTCGGGTGCGGCCGGTGCCGGTCCGCTGCGGCGGAGATAACGCTCTCCGATGTTCAGAAGGATCGGTGCCGCGATGAAGATCGACGAGCTTGTGGCGAGCACGAGACCGAAGAGAAGCGTCAGCGCGAACTCCCGTAGCGCGGGGCCGCCGAATGCCGCGAGCGGGGCGATCGACAGGAACAGAGCGAGGGATGTCCCGATAGTGCGGGACAGCGTCTCGTTGATGCTCTTATCGACGATCTCGCGAAGCGGCGTGCGCTTGTAGCGGACCAGGTTCTCGCGGACGCGATCGTAGACGACGACCTTGTCGTTGATGGAGAAGCCCATGATGGTGAGGATGGCCGCGATCGAGGTCAGGTTGAACTCGAAGCCCGTGAGGGCAAGAAAGCCAACCGTCTTCGTGAGATCGAGGAACATCGTCACGATCGCGCCCACTGCGAACGGCCACTCGAAGCGGAAGGTGATGTAGGCGAACATGGCCACGGCGGCGAGGCCGAGAGCCCACATTCCATCACTCAGCAGCTCGGCGCCGACCGAGGGGCCGACCACCTCCACGCGGCGGATCTCCGTTCCGGGCGCTGCTTTCTGCACGGTCTCGCGTGCGGTCTGCAAGGCGGCCTGCTGCTGTTCGGGCGTTCCCTGCGGATGCTCGAAGCGCAACAGCACGTCATCCGGGCCGCCGAAGCGCTGGACCTGGACCGGGCCGAGGCCCGCATCGGCTAGCGCGCTTTGCAGCGTGGGTGCATCCGCGGGGGCCGGCGTCTTCGCCTCGATCACCACGCCGCCCGCGAAGTCGATGCCCATCTTGAGGCCGGGGTGGAAGGCCAGCCCCAGAGACGCAAGGCTGATGGCGGCCGATACGATGAGGCCCGTGTAGCGTGCCTTCATGAACTGGATGGTGGTATGATCGGGGAAGAAGCGGAAGCGCGTCCCGATGCTTAAAGACTTCGGGCGCGCGTACTTGATCCACGTTGCGGTGAGCAGGCGGACGAGCACGATGGCCGTGAAGATCGACACGACGATGCCGAGGCTGATGGTGACCGCGAAGCCGCGAATGGCGCCCACGCCCACGACGAACAAAATGAGCATCTTGATGAGCGTGGTGATGTTGGCGTCCATGATGGTGGTGTAGGCGCGACGGAAGCCGGTCTCGATCGAGGAGATCACGCCGTTGCGTTTGGTCAGCTCCTCCCTGGTTCGCTCGTTGATCAGGATGTTGGCGTCGACTGCCATGCCGAGCGCCAGCAGAATGCCCGCCATGCCTGGCAGGGTGAGGGTTGCGCTCATCATCGATAGGCCGGCGATGGTAAGGGCAAGGTTGGCGAAGAGAGCCGTGGCGGCGAACAAGCCGAAGCGCCCGTAGGTGGCGATCATGAAGCCGACGACAAGCGTGAAGCCCGCGATTATCGAGTAGAGACCCGCCCGGATCGCGTCCGCGCCAAGGCTTGGGCCGATGGTGCGCTCCTCGACGATGGTGAGCGGCGCGGGGAGAGCGCCCGCGCGCAGCAGCACGGCGAGATCGTTTGCCTCCTCCACAGTGAAGTGTCCGCTGATCTGGCCTTGTCCGCCGAGGATCGGCTCGCGGATGACCGGGGCGCTGATCACCTTGTTGTCCAGCACGATCGCGAAGGGCTCGCCCACGTGCTTCGTGCTCGTGTCGGCGAAGCGGCGGGTGCCGATGGAATCGAGACCGAAGTCGACCACCCATCCGCCCGCGTTGCGATCCATTGCGGCGTTGGCGCGGGTGAGGTTCATGCCGTCCACCTCCACGTGGCGGCGCACGGGAAGCTTGGCGGTGCCTTCGGCCTTGTTGGCCATCGGCAGCATTTCGATATCGGGACCGGCGGCCGTGCCCTCCGGCGCGACGAGGCGGAAGGTCATTTTCGCCGTCGAGCCCAGCAGGCGCTTGATGCGGTCCGGGTCGGAGACGCCGGGCAGCTCGACGAGGACGCGGTTCTGGCCTTGACGGGCTACGACCGGCTCGTTGACGCCCGTTTCGTCGATACGGCGGCGCACGATGGAAATCGACTGTTGGATGGCTTTGCTCGAGAGATCGAGCACGCCTTGCGGATCGAGCGTCAGGGTGATGATCGCGCCGTCGGTGGTGGTGACGAACACGGGCGCACGCGAGGGGCCGTCCACGCGTTCAGCCAGGATGTCTTTCATGGCTTGTCGAGCGGCGCCCATGTTGGCGGCGTCCGTCAGGGTCACCGTAACGCTATCCTTGCCGGAGACCACCGAGGTGAAGGGGACACGGGCTTTGCGGAGCGCCTCGGCCGTGGAGGAACGCGCGCTTGCGATCCGTTCCTTGATGACGGAGTTCATATCCACCTCGAGCAGCAGATACGAGCCGCCCTGGAGATCGAGGCCGAGGTTGATGCGAGGTTGAGGAACCCAGGAGGGCAAGACGCCGGGCTTTATGAAGTTGGGGATGCTGAGCAGGACGCCGAGCAGGCACACGCCCAGGATCAGCAGTGTTTTGAAGCGCGAGAAATGAAGCATTGTCGCATTCCGATATGGCCGACACCGCCGGGAGGCGTGCTCCGGGCGGTGGGCGGGAAATTGGCTATGTCAGGTAAAAAGGCGCAGCGGGCCGATCAGGCGACCGGCTCAGGCGACAGGCGGTGCGCGGCTGCGCCCATCGCGAACGAGCGCGACGGCGATGGGCAAACGAAACGCGCCGGGCAAGGCCAGACAAGTTTCGCGGGGCCAAGGATCGAAGCTTTCGCTGCGTGAGAGGGCGGCGTCGGGGGATGTGCCGCCGACGCTGGCGTCCGGGTTGGACGCGTCGAGCCGGACGGAGGCCGACTTGCCGGCAGTGCGGGCATCGAGGCCGTGATCCGCAATGGAAATGCCACCCGCCGTGCTGGTGGCAAAGCCGAAGCCGGATGCGAAGCCAGCGAGCGCACCAAGGACAACCGCCAAAATGGCGGCCCAGGGGCTGCGGGTTTTCTGCCGGCTTGCGGGGCTTTGCGTCACGGCCAGGGGTCCAACTTCACGATGCTTCCAACATAGGCCGGTTGCGGGAAATAGCTAGGGAGGGATTGAGCGCAGGGGGATGGCGCTCCTGCAAGTCTCTGGCGGATCAGAGATGTTTGTTGAGCATTGGTGCGTTTGGATGCGCTTTCTGGGTCGCCCGGCCCTCGATGCGAAGGCCGCTTTCTGATGCCCGCAGAGGTGCGTCGATGCAACTCCTGGGCGCGTCTCCGATATCGAGAGTTTGCCGCCGGGGGGCGAGCCAGGAACACCGGCGCTGGTCAACAAGTCCGGACTATTATATTATGTCCATAATTTAATTCGGCTTGTGCCACGCTGATGACGAGTGGCGGACGAGGGGCCTATGATGGACGCCGCACGGGGCGATTTGCAATTCTTGGACACGATGCGAGGGCGCGGGCTGTGATCTCGAACGCGCTTGCGGGTGTGCTGCGCCGCCATGATATCCATTACGGATGGGTGGTGGTGGCCGTTACGTTTCTCACCATGCTGGTCACGGCCGGTGCGGTCGGTGCCCCCGGCGTTTTCATCGAGCCCTTGGAGAAGGAATTCGGCTGGCGACGCGATGAAGTGTCGGCTGCGCTCGCGGTTCGCTTTGCGCTTTTCGGTTTGATGGGGCCGTTCGCCGCCGCGTTCATGAACCGCTTCGGCGTGCGCCGGGTGGTGCTGGCTGCCCTCTCCCTCATCGCCGCTGCGCTCACGGCCTCGCTGGCCATGAGCGAGATTTGGCAGCTCGTCGTGCTCTGGGGCGTCGTTGTCGGCATCGGTACCGGTCTCATGGCGATGGTGCTGGGCGCGACGGTTGCGATGCGCTGGTTCTCGGCTCGCCGCGGCCTGGTGCTCGGTCTGCTGGCGGCAAGCTCGGCGTCGGGGCAACTCGTCTTTCTTCCGCTGCTGGCGCGCCTTACCGAGGCTCTCGGGTGGAGGACGGCGCTGGGCGTGGTGTGCGGTGCCCTGCTGTTGACTGCGCTGGCGGTGCTGGCCCTGATGCGGGATCGCCCTCGGGATGTGGGATTGCCCGCTTATGGCGAGAGCAAACCCGACGAGCGTGAGGTGCCGGTTTCCGGAGGGCTCGGGCAATCTCTTCTCGCGCCGCTCCTAATCCTGCGGGAGGCTGTGCGTGTTCCCGTCTTCTGGGTGCTCTTCGGCACGTTCTACATCTGCGGCGTGAGCACCAACGGGTTGATGCAGACGCACTTCATTCCCTTCTGCGGCGACTTCGGGCTGGTTGCGACGAGTGCGGCCGGTCTGCTCGCGATGATGGGTGTCTTCGATTTTTTCGGAACGCTTGGTTCGGGGTGGTTGTCCGACCGGTTCGACAACCGGTGGCTTCTGTTCTGGTACTATCTCTTGCGCGGGCTCTCGTTGCTCTACCTTCCTTTCAGCGATTTCACGATAGTGGGGCTCACGATATTCGCCTTGTTCTATGGGCTCGACTGGATCGCGACTGTGCCGCCCACGGTGAAGCTCACGGCCGAGCGGTTCGGAGACGGCAAGGCCAACATCGTGTTCGGCTGGATCTTTGCGGGACATCAACTGGGGGCGGCCTCGGCCGCCTATGGCGCGGGTCTTTCGCGCACCGTCTACGACACCTATTTGCCTGCGTTTTTCGTGGCGGGTGGTCTTTGCATCCTCGCCGCACTGGCATTTGCAGCGCTCAGAAACTCCGAGGGGCCGCGCCGAGCGCCTCTCGCAGCCTGACAGGCAATTGATCTCGCGCAGGGCGACGTGCCGCATATATTGGCAGGATCATAAATAGCGTGTGCTATTCGGCGGCGATGATCGCGGCCCAAAAATAAGAGGAGAGGAAGCATGCCCCGCGTTTCCCGCAAGCAGGCGGATCAGCACCGGATCGACGTCATCCGCGCGGCGTCGCGGCTTTTTCCGCAGCATGGCATCGATGGGGTCAGCGTCCCGTCTCTCATGGCGGAGGCCGGGCTTACGCACGGCGCGTTCTATGGTCATTTCCAGTCCAAGGAAGCGCTGGTCGTCGCAGCGTGCGACGAGGCGTTCGAAGCGAAGCGCAAGTACTATGACGATCTCATTGCGCGTCATGGCTCCGACGCCGAGGGGCTGCGGGCAGCATTCATCAAGCGCTACACGCGGCTCAGCCACCGGGACGAGCGGGCGGAAGGCTGTCCGATTGCGGCGCTCTGCGGGGATATAGCCCGCAATGAGCGCAAAGGGCCAATCCGGTCTGCGTTCGCGGCGGGTGTGATGTCGCTGATCGACAGGCTGCCTCAGATCCTGTCGCGGCGAAAAAAGAAGGCTTCGCGGGAGGAGGCGCTCACGACTGCCAGTATGCTGGTCGGAGCGCTGGTGCTGGCGCGCGCGACGGAAGGGCATGCGATCTCCGAGGAGTTCCTGTCCGCCACGCGCAAGGCGCTGCTGGAGAGCTAGGGGCCTGCGTGTGAGGGACCGGCTGTTTTCCTCCTTTGCGGTTTTCCGTCTTGCCTTGGGGATTTCGATTGCGGTTTCCCCGGTTGCAGGTATTTTCATGATGCTGATAATCTTTTAGGGCTCACATTCTGTCGAATGTTCGAGAGATCTATGCTGGGGGCAAGATGATTTTCGGGCTGGAAGGGTTCACGCTTTTTCACGTTGCGCTGAGTCTCGTGGGTATTGCCGCGGGTTTTGTGGTCGTCGGCGGCTTTTTGTCGAACGAGCGGCTTGATGGCGCGACACATGTATTCCTTGCGGCGACGGTGGCGACGAACGTGACAGGCTTTGGATTTCCGTTCGTTCAGCTGCTGCCTTCCCACATCGTAGCGCTCATTTCGCTGGCGGTGCTCGCTGTTGCGGTCTATGCGCGTTACGTCGCTCAGTTGTCGGGTGCGTGGCGCGGGATCTACGTGGTGTCGGCTACGCTCGCGCTCTATCTCAATGTGTTCGTGCTGATCGTGCAGACGTTCCTCAAGAACCCTGCGCTTTCGGCGCTGGCCCCGACGCAATCCGAGCCTCCATTCGCCGCAACTCAAGGGGCGGCGCTCGTTCTGTTCGTGCTGCTCGGGATTGCGTCGCTTCGCAGGTTCCGGGTGTCAGGGGCCTGACAGACAAAGGGGCAGTCAAACCTCGCCGAGGAGGCGCGGCGCCCAGTCTTCGACAGCGTGTTTCTCGATGCGGCGTGTGGCCAGCGCGCGCCATCCGGCGGCGAGCTCTGCAATCTCCGCCATTTTCGCCAGCTCGTCGTAACGGCGCGTGTCGCGGTAGAGCAGCGTGATCAGCCGCGAGAGCGGCCAGGTCTCGTGCATGCGCTCGACAAGCCTTAGCTCGTCTCCGGGATTTGCCTCGCCTTCCTCGATCACGCGATAGTACCAACCGGTGCGGCCGCTCATTTGCGTCAGCATCGACATGTCGCGGCGTGAAAAGCGCGCGTTGAGCTTCCAGCAGGGCTGCCGTCCCTGGCTGACCTGAAGCACGGCTGATCCGAAGCGCACGATGTCGCCGATGTGGACGTTCGATTCCGTCCATCCGGTGGTCGAGAGGTTCTCACCGAATGCGCCGGGCGCGCCGAGAAGGGCGTGCTCGCCGATCTGTGCTTTCCATGCCGCATAGTGATCGAATGGATAGTGATGGACCGCCTTCTCCGGGCCGCCGTGGTTCTTCTGATCGGCCTGCTGGTCGCCAGCGAGGCCTGTCCGTGTCACGCGCCATGGGCCGTCGAGCGGCGTTTTGGCGATGGCGCTCATCCGCTCCCGCTCATCGACGGGCGCGATGCGTCCTGCGAGGACTACGGGCGCAACGGCGGGAAGTTCGGGTATTCTCGTCTCGCTCACGTGCGGCACTCCAATTTCGGACGGTCATCATAAGCCAAAAAGGACCGGCACGCGGGGTGCCGGTCCAAGTTGCTCGCAGGCCTAACCCTTGTTGGAGGAAGCGCTATGGCAGCGAGTAGACGGAGAGTGTTCCGCCAAGAGCCGTGAACTCCTTGAGGCCCGCATAGTTGCCGACCGCGCCGAGGCCGTCGGTGGGCTTGTCGAGACCTGCCGCCAAGCCGATGCCGGCCCAGCCGCCAACGCCCGAGAACACGCCGATGTACTGCTTGCCCTTGTGGCTGTAGGTGAACACGTTGCCGATGATGCCGGACGGGTTGCGGTGCTTGAACAGCTCGTTGCCGTCCTTCTGGTCGCGGCACTTGAGGTAGCCGTCCAGCGTGCCGTGGCAGAAGATGCCGCCGGCAGTGGCCAGTACGCCCGACCACACCGAGAAGCGTTCGTCGTGGCTGTAGACGATCTCACCCTTGCCGGCATCCCATGCGATCACATGGCCCGTGTTGGTCTTGCCTTCGGGCGGGAACATCGAGAGCGTGGCGCCGACGTACGGCTGTCCCGGTGTGTACGAGACCTTGAAGGGCTCGTAGTCCATGCAGACGTTGTTGATCGGGACATAGAAGAGACGCGTCTCCGGCGAGTAGGCAGCCGGCTGCTGATCCTTGAAGCCGAGCGCGGCTGGGCAGATGTTCTTCGTGTTCACGTCCGCGCCGTTGAGGAACGTCGACTTCGAGGCGACGACAGTCGGTCTGCCGTAATTCGGCTTGGACTTGTCCATCTCGACGCCGCTCGACCAGTTGAGGTCGGGATCGTAAGGCTTGGCGACCAGCAACTCACCATTGGTGCGGTCGAGCGTGTAGCCGAAGCCGTTGCGATCGAAGTGGACGAGGGCCTTGTGCGTTTTGCCCGCGACTTCCTGGTCCACGAGGATCATCTCGTTGATGCCGTCGTAATCCCACTCGTCAAACGGGGTCATCTGGTAGGCCCAGGCAGCGACGCCCGTGTCCGGATTGCGGGCGATGATCGACATCGTCCACTTCTGGTCGATCTGCTTTCCATCGGGTCCCGCGCGCTGAGCCGGGTTCCAGGTCGAGGGGTTCGCGGTACCGTAGTAGAAGAGATCGAGCTCCGGATCGTAGGAGAACCATCCCCATACCGAGCCGCCGCCGATCTTCCACTGGTCGCCAGTCCAGGTCTTGAGGGAGCTGTCCTTGCCGACCAGCTTGCCGAGCGAGGTGGTCTTCTGGGGATCGAACAGGATCTGATCGTCGGGACCGACGCTATAGCCGCGCCAGGCCCGCTTGCCGGTCTTGATGTCGTAGGCCGTGATCGAGCCCTGGATGCCGAACTCGGCGCCCGAGATACCGACGATCACCTTGTCCTTGATGACGACGGGTGCGGCAACGCCGGTCTCGCCCTTCTTGGGATCGCCGTTCACGACCTTCCAAGCCTCCTGGCCGGTCTTGGCGTCGAGTGCGACGACTGTGGTGTCGGCCTGGTAGAGGAAGATCTTGCCTTCAGCATAGGCGAGCCCGCGGTTGACGGTGTCGCAGCACATCACGCCGATGACCGAGGGATCCTGCTTCGGAGAGTACTTCCAGATGATCTTGTTCTCGTCGTCGAGGTTCAACGCATAGACGACGTTCGGGAACGGCGAGTGGAGGTACATCGTGCTGCCGATGACCAGCGGCGTTCCCTCGTGACCGCGCAGCACGCCCGTCGAGAAGCTCCACGCGACCTTCAGGTCGCCGACGTTGCTCGTGTTGATCTGATCGAGAGTGGAAAAGCGGTGATTTGCGTAGTCACCGGTTTGCAGGGCCCACTGGTTGGGATCCTTGCTCTGCTTCAACACATCGTCGTTGGCGATGGCTGGCATGGCCAAGGCGGTCGTCAACAGCAGCGCCGCGGCGCCGACTGATCTGGACATGATGTTTCCTCCTAGACGTTTCTCAGGATTTTCTTGTCCTGGTCACGGGCGCTTGGGTGTGGGCGACTATTTTCTTTTGAAATCCGCGAATCCTGCTGGAAGCGGCAATTTTCTTATTTCCGCTTCATTTCCTGTTTCTCGCTCCGCCGTTCCCGAATTTAATTCGGAAATGACCGGACGATGATTTCGCGGCTTCTGCCAAGTGTTCCCACCCATTGTGCCGTGGCGTGGCAACCATAGGCTCGCGGCTTGGCTCTCACCTAGGGCCAGGGAGAAAACGACTGCTGGTGCCATCTCTCCTTGCCCGTGGCCTCTCCGGAGTGTCGCCAACAAGTTTGAAGGCGGAGCGTTATCGTCTGGGCAAAAGACCGATCAAACCGAGAATAAATGTTTCTGTACAGGGTATTATCCCGGGATCTGTGCTGTTCTTACGGCGCAGGCAAGGCGCGGTGGCTCTACCCGCTGCGTGAGGCGTGGCTCTATGGAATTGATGGCCACTCGCACTACTATGGTGCCAATGCGGAACTCGGTTCTGCGATCTGCCGGGGAGCTTTCCAGCCGTGACATTGCCGCTCAGACTTCAGCGTGAGGGCGAAATCAGCCTGCAAATCCAGATTTTTGAGCAGGTACGCGGGATGATTTTGGAAGGGAGGCTTCGCCCTGGAGAGCCGCTGCCTGCTACGCGTATTTTGAGCGAGCAGCTTGGTGTTTCTCGAAACACCATTAGTCTCACCTACGAGCGTTTAATGGCGGAAGGTTATATCGAATCCCGCAAAACGCGCGGGACGTTCGTGTCTTTGCAGATTCCTGAGGATGTTCTCTATACGGCTACGCATGGCGAAGCGCGCTCCGTCTCGCGAAAAGTGCGCCGCCCGTCGAAGGTGATGCAGCGCGAGTTTCGCGCGCAGATGCTCGTCAATCCTCATCGGCGCAAGCTGACGGCCGACTTCTGGGTCGGCCGACCCGATCCGAACTCGTTTCCGCGCAAGGCGTGGGCGACACTCGTCCACCGGCGGCTTCAGTCGGCAGGGTCGGCGCTCACCGAGTACCGGGACGTCGCGGGGCTGATCGACCTGCGTCGCGCGATCGCCGACCGGCTGCGGCCGGCGCGGAGCATTGTCGCGAGCCCGGACCAGATCCTGATCGTGGGCGGAAGCCAGGATGGTCTCAATCTCGTGAGCCGGATGATCCTGGAGCCTGGCAGCACGGCGGTTGTCGAGTCGCCCTGCTACCAGGGTGCTGCGTTTCTGTTCGAGAGCTTCGGCGCGAAGCTTGTGCCCGTCCGGATCGATCATCGCGGGCTCGATTGCAGCCAGCTGCCAAACATCCGGAATGCGATCGCCTACGTGACGCCCTCGCACCAGTATCCGCTCGGCGTTACGCTGTCGCTCGAGCGGCGGCTCGAGTTGCTGGCATGGGCGGCGCAGACCGGCTCCTATATCGTCGAGGACGACTACGATAGCGATTTCCGGTTTCACGGGGCGCCGATCGCGGCTCTCAAGGGGCTCGATCGCGCGGATCGTGTCATTTATCTCGGCACGTTCTCCAAGTGCCTCGGCGCGGGGCTCCGTCTTGGATACGTGGTGGTGCCGAACGATCTTATTTCACGCGCGCGTCAGGTCAAAACGCTCATGAACAACGGGCAGCCGTGGCTCGAGCAGGCTGCGCTTGCCGATTTTATGACCGGCGGCGGGTTCGAACGGCATGTCCGGCGCATCCGCAACCTCTATCTCGCGCGGCGGAACGCGCTCGTCTCCTCGCTACGCCGGCATTTCAACGAGAGCGAGATCATCGGCGACGAAGCAGGCATGCATCTGGCGTGGCGGTTGCCCTCTCATTTGCCTTCGGCCAAGGAGGTCGAGGAGATCGGACTCGCGGCGGGTGTGGGCGTCTACACGCTGGCCTCTGGAGCGGCCATCAATTTCGGGCCAGTGCCGGAGGGAGACCGTTATCTCGTGCTCGGGTTCTCCTCGCTCAGCGAGCGGGAGATCGAGGCCGGCATCGCGAAGCTCGCGGAAGCGCTCTCCTGATACAAAAATGGCCGGGTCATGAGATGACCCGGCCAGTCCGCTAGGTGCTCCGTCTCAGGCTCAAGACGGGAGCTGGAAGTAGTAGTGGCCGAAGAGGACGATGGCAGCGCCCGCGGCGAGTGCCAGGTAGGGCAGGATGCCCGCACGTCTCTCGCCGAGATCCTGGCTCTTGAGATCCAGGTCGATCAGCATGTGATCGGGGAAGCGTCCCTTGTCCTGCACGTAGTGACGGAACAGGAAGACGGGTATGATCAGCAATCCGAACGCCAAACCGTACCAAAGCGCGTTGGGATTGCCCCAGACCTTGGCGCCAACGCCCATGAGGAACAGGTTGAAGAAGCCGAGTCCTGCGTTGACGGCGATCAGCCAGTTCGGTGCCCGGTAGGGGCGGGGAATGTTGGGGCTGTCGATGCGGTGGATCCACGTCGCCTGAAGGTTCAGGAAGATGAAGATCATGTAGCCGACGTTCGAGATGGAGAGGATCAGGTAGTACGCCGTCGCGTCCGAAGCCGCGAACGTAAGAAGACCGAGGTTGAAGATGAGATCGGTCCACATGGCGCGCGTGGGGGCGCCGTGCTCGTTGGTGTGGGCGAGGTACTTCGGCAGCCAGCCATCGACGCCGCCCTGATAGAGCGTGCGGGAGGAGCCGGCCATCGCCATCTGGATCGCGAGGATGAGCGCGAGGATCATCATCATCTCCAGAAGATGGGTGATGATCTGCGAGCCACCGCCGACCATGTGGCCCATGGCAGCCGCAACGCCGGTGCCGTCCACGATACCGGGCTGCGTCATGCCCTCGAGGCCGAGGTATCCCTGAAAGGATGCAGCAACCAGCGTGTAGAGCAGGACGCAGAGAAGACCAGCGGCGATGATCGACTTCTTGGTATCGGAAGCCGGATTCTTGAACTCGCGCGTGTAGCAGACGGCCGTCTCGAAGGCGTAGGTGGACCAGCCGGCGATGAACAGAGCGCCGAGGAAGAACGTCCAGCCGCCGTTGTTCCACTCGCCGTTCGGAGGCACGAGCGGCGTATAGTTCTGGTAGTTCACGCCGCCGTTGAAGTAGGGAACGATGCCGACGATGAGCATCGGGATGACGACGAGAAGGCCGATCGCCATCTGAACGCGCGCGGTGCCGAGCACGCCGCGATGCTGAATGGCGAAGGTGATCAGCATCAGCGCCGCGCCGATGAAGAAGGTCGGGCCGATCTCGATGTTGGCAAGGCCGAAGAACGAGAAGCTCGCAAGCGTCATCGTGCGAAGAGCGGGTGTTGCCGCTTCCGTCACGGCCGCGATGGCGAGCTTTGCAGCTTCCTCGGCGGATTTGCCGTCGATGGCGGCGGCATTGGCTGCGTTCTTGAGCCAGGCGAGAACCTCAGGCGAGTCCGCGCCGAACACGGGGATGGGCGCGATGGCGTTGAGGATGTAGCCGGCGGCGATGGCACAGCCGAGCGATAGCACCGGCGTCCATGCATACCAATTGCACCAGACCGACAGCGGCGCGATGAGCTTGCTATAGCGCAGCCATGCAGCCGAGCCGTAGACGGCGGCGCCGCCCGACTTGTTTTTGAAGAGGCCTGCGATCTCGGCGTAGCTGTAGGCTTGGAGGAAGCCCATCACCACGGAGATCGTCCAGACGAGGAAGGCGAGCTTGCCGGCCGTTGCCCCCATGCCGCCGATTGAAATCAGAACGAGCGCGGGCACACCGCTCGCAATCCAAAACGCACCCTTCCAGTCAATTGTTCGGTGCAACCCGCCGAATTCATCGCCGGCAAAAGCAGTGTTTGCCTCCGGCTTTTTGTTCGCCACGTCCTGCATGAATCGCTCCCTATGCTCCCCTTCAGGAGGAGTTATTGATGAAGTGTTAGTGCGAGGCATACTGCCGCAGAGTTGCCTCTGATGCAATAAATTTGCATACCCTGTATGCAAATTTATTGCCCGTCAGGTAACTGGACTGTGCGCTGCAGCATCGGTTGCCAATCCGGAGCAACGCTGCATTATGGGAGCAGCCCCCTGCTTCGCGCGGCAAAGTTCGTGCGTTTGCAGTACGTTTGACTCATCTCAGGCAAGGCACGACATGGCAAAAACCAAAGTCCGGCGGGCTCCTTCGCGACGTCATAAACTTGCGGAAGGCCAGCCGGCTGCGAAGGCGGACGCGCAGCACGACACGGCGAACGTGCCGTTGGAAAAGCGCATCGGAGAGGTATTCAAGCAGCTTCGGCTGGCTGCGAACCTCACGCTTGCCGATCTCAGCACGGGGGCGGGCATGTCCAGCGCCATGCTGAGCCGGATCGAGAATGGAATGGCGACGGCGAGTCTCGATTCTCTCGAGCGGCTGTGTCACGCGCTCGGCATCGGGCTTTCGGATCTGTTCAAGCAGACCGATAGGAAAGAGGGCACGGCGCAGCTCGTCAAGCGCAGCGAGCAGATGGAAGTCGTGCGGGTCGGTACGAAGTACGGCTACACTTACAAGCTTCTCTCCTACGACAAGGGGCCGAAGAAGCTGTTCGATCCCTTCTTCATCGAGATGGACAAGAAGAGCCAGTCCTATCCGCGCTTTGCCCATCCCGGCACCGAGTTCATCTACATGCTGCAAGGGCGGGTGGAGTACCGGTTCGGCGAGTACACGTATCTGCTCGAGCCGGGAGATGCCTTCACCTTCTCGGGAGACGTGGTGCATGGCCCGGAGAAGCTGCTCGACGAGCGGGCGAAGTTCATCTCCATCATCATCTATGGCGAAGAGTGAGAGGCGCTTCACGCGCTTCCGGAAAAAAATGCCGGGAGTTTTCACTCCCGGCAGTTGGGGGAAATGGCCTGAGAGCTGCTGCACAGCTCAAGCCGTAGCCCCGGGGATCCAAGTGGTGCCTGCCAGCGGAACGCGGGCCATGGCTGCTGCCTCGATGGTGAGTGCCGCCAAGTCCTCCGGCTCCAGGTTGTGGAGATGGTTCTTGCCGCAGGCACGCGCCAGCGTCTGGGCCTCCAGCGTCAAGACCTTGAGGTAGTTGGCGAGCCTGCGGCCAGCGATGACGGGGTCCAGGCGCTTGTAGAGCTCGGGCGTCTGGGTGGTGATGCCTGCGGGGTCGCGTCCCTCGTGCCAATCGTCGTAGCAACCCGGGGCGGAGCCGATCTGCGCGTACTCCTTCTCCCATTTTGGGTCGTTGTCGCCGAGGGCCACGAGCGCTGCCGTGCCGACAGCCACTGCATCGGCGCCAAGCGCGAGCGCCTTCGCCACATCCGCGCCATTGCGAATGCCGCCCGAGACGATGAGCTGCACCTTGCGATGCATGCCGAGGTCCTGGAGGGCCTGCACGGCGGGGCGGATTGCGGAGAGCAGCGGAATGCCGACGTGCTCGATGAACACCTCCTGCGTCGCCGCCGTTCCGCCCTGCATGCCGTCGAGCACGACGACGTCCGCACCGGATTTGACGGCCAGCGCGACGTCGAAGTAGGGGCGGCTCGCGCCGACCTTGAGGTAGATCGGCTTCTCCCAGTCTGTGATCTCACGCAGCTCGTTGATCTTGATCTCGAGATCGTCGGCACCGGTCCAATCGGGATGGCGGCAGGCCGAGCGCTGGTCGATACCCTTCGGAAGCTGGCGCATCTCGGCCACGCGGTCGGAGATCTTCTGGCCGAGCAGCATGCCGCCGCCGCCGGGCTTGGCGCCCTGGCCGATCACGATCTCGATGGCGTCCGCCTTGCGCAGGTCGTCCGGGTTCATGCCGTAGCGCGACGGCAGATACTGGTAGACCAGCGTGGTGGACTGGCCGCGCTCTTCCGGCGTCATGCCGCCGTCGCCCGTGGTCGTGGAGGTGCCCGCGAGGGAGGCGCCGCGTCCGAGGGCTTCCTTGGCATTGGCCGAAAGCGAGCCGAAGCTCATGCCTGCGATGGTGACGGGGATCTTGAGGTGGATCGGCTTCTTGGCGAAGCGCGTGCCGAGAACCACGTCGGTTCCGCATTTCTCACGATAGCCTTCGAGGGGATATCGCGACATGGAGGCGCCGAGCATCACCAAGTCGTCGAAGTTCGGCAGGCGGCGCTTCGAGCCGCCGCCGCGGATGTCGTAGATGCCGGTAGCGGCGGCGCGGCGGATCTCGGAGAGCGAGTAGTCGTCGAAGGTGGCCGACTTGCGCGGAGTGGTCGGCATCCAGTTCCGTTCGTGGCTGGTCATCAGTAGGCTCCGGCGTTGTCGATGTTGAAGTTGTAAAGTTTGCGCGCCGAGCCGTAGCGGCGGAACTCGGCGATATCGATCTTGTGAGCCTCTCCCGCTTCCGTGAGCAGCTCCATCAGCTCGGCCTTGTGCGTGTCGCGCAGCGGTTTCTCGATGCAGTCGGCTCCGAGCCCGGCGACAGGGCCGCGCACATAGAGACGGGCCTCGTAGATCGAGTCTCCGAGAGCTTCTCCCGCCTCGCCGAATACGACGAGACGCCCGTTCTGGCCCATGAAGGCGGAGAGGTGGCCGATGCCGCCCTTCACCACGATGTCGATGCCCTTCATGGAGATGCCGCAGCGGGCTGAGGCGTTTCCGTCCACGATCAGCAGACCGCCGCGTCCGGTGGCGCCAGCGCTCTGGCTCGCGTCGCCCTTCACGTGTATGCGGCCGGACATCATGTTCTCGCCAACGCCCTGGCCGGCGCTGCCGTCGATGACGATATTGGCGTGCTTGTTCATGCCGCCACAGAAATAACCGACGCTGCCCTGCACATTGATGGTGACAGGGGCGTCGACGCCTGCGGCGATCGAGTGCTCTCCGTTAGGGTTGGTGACCGTCCAGAGCGTTTCGTTGGTGTCCGCCTTCAGCTTGTGGAGCGCGGCATTCAGCTCTCGAACGGATGTCTTCGATAGATCGATGCTCGGCATCAGTTGTGCTCCCAGAAGTAGACGGTGGCGGGTTTCGGCTCCCAGACCTTGGCTTTCTCAATTCCGGGGAGGCAGGTGAGGCTCTTGTATTCAGAGGCGAACGCCACATAGCGGTCGGTCTCCGCCATGACGGCAGGCTTGCACGCGATGGGATCGCGCAGCACGCCGAAGCCCTGCTCGGTGCCGACCACGAACGTGAAGAAGCCGTCGAGGTCGTCGAGGCTGGATTGCAGTGCCTCGCCGAGGGTTTGGCCCGCCTGCATCTGCTTGGTGAGGTAGCCGGCCGCCACCTCGCTGTCGTTCTCGGTCTTGATCCGGATGCCTTCACGCTTGAGCTCGCGGCGGAGGGAAGCATGGTTCGAGAGCGACCCATTGTGCACGAGGCACTGATCGGCGCCGGTCGAGAAAGGATGCGCGCCGTTGGTGGTGACGGCCGATTCCGTCGCCATACGCGTGTGGGAAATGCCGTGGCTGCCCGCCATGCCGGCGATGCCGAAGGCCTTCGCCACGTCGTCCGGATAGCCCACCTCTTTATAGATCTCGAGGCTCGTGCCCTCGCTCATCACAGTGACGTCGGGGTGGTTGGCCGTGAGCCATTCCTCCGCCTTAGCCACGTCCTCCGGCCGCAGCGAGACTACGGCATGAGAGTACCGGACCGCGCTTTTCGCGCCGTTGCCGATGAAGGTGGCGAGCTTTTCAGCGACGCCCGCGATGTCGAAGCTCGTGGAGGGACCGGCGATGGTGAGTTTGGAGAGATCGCCCTTGCCCCGGCTGTAGATCGCGAATCCCGCCGAGTCGGGGCCGCGGCTGCACAGCGTCGAGGTCATTTTTGCGAGAAGCGCGCCGAGCTCTGGCTCGAGCTTCGGGTCTTTTATGAAGAGCCCAGCAATTCCACACATGGGAGGTTCATTCCTTCAGGTTTGGTGTTGCGCAGGGCGCGCACCGGCCCTTCGTCGCCGAAGACCGGCGCCGCCCTGCGTTCTGCTGTTGTAATTTTTCTCAGCCGGGCCTGCGGCCGGCCGAGAGCACGCGTCCTAGAAGAAGCTCAGGTAGCGCTTCACTTCCCAATCGGAGACGTGGCGGTGGTAGTCGGTCCATTCGTCGCGTTTCAGCGATACGAACTCATCGATGAACTCGGTTCCCAGCGTCTTGCGGAAGAGCTCGCTCTTGTTCAGAGCCTCGACGGCTTCGCTGAGAGACTGGGGAAGGATGTCGATGTTTCTTGCGGCAATTTCCTGCGGCGAGAGCGCATAGAAATTGACGTTGTGCGGCGGGCCGGGATCGAGCTTGCGGTCCACACCGTCGAGGCCGGCCGCGATCATGGCGGCCTGCGCGAGGTAGGGGTTCATGCCCGAGTCGCCGGTTCTGAGCTCGATGCGTCCGTAAGGAACGCGGACCATTGCCGTGCGGTTGTTGTCGCCATAGGCGACGAAGACCGGAGCCCAGGTCGTGCCAGACGCCGTGCGGCCGACGACGAGTCTCTTGTAGGAGTTCACGCTTGGCGCAAGCAGGGCCGTGAGAGCGGCTGCGTGCTTCAGGATGCCCGCCAGGAAGTGGTAGGCAAGCTGCGACAGGCCCATGCCGTTCTTGTCGGATGCATCGTGGAACAGGTTGCGTCCGGCTGCATCGGCGATCGAGGCGTGGATATGCATGCCGTTGCCGGTGGTGGAGCTCTTCGGCTTCGGCATGAAGGAGCAGATGGCGCCAAGCTCATGAGCGATCTCGGCCGCGGCCATCTTGAACAGAATGATCTGATCGGCCGATGTAAGTGCGTCGGCGTACTTGAAGTTGATCTCGTACTGGCCGTTTCCGTCCTCGTGGTCGATCTGGTAGACGTCGATTCCGAGCGCCTGCAGGCTTTCCGTGACGCGCTCCAGGAAGACGCGGACGCGGGAGAGGCCGCGATAGTCGTAGGCGGGCTTCTGGAGGACGTCCGTCGAATCGAACGGAACGATCGAGCCGTCCGTCGTGCGCTCGAACAGGCTGAACTCAGGCTCGATGCCGGTGTTCAGGGTCCAGCCGCGCTCGGAAAGGCGCGCGATCTGCGTCTTCAGGATGTTGCGGGTGTCGATGGGATGGGGCTTGCCGCACACGGTGCCCGTTCCCATCATGCGGGCATAGCCGGGCGCCCAGGGCGTAAGCGTCATCGTCGAGAGGTCGCCGATCACCATGTACTCGGGCTCGTGAGGCGCGAGCCTCATGCCGAACACGCCGCCGCCCGCGAAGCCCACGCCATCGGTGACGATGTCTTCGAGGTGGTCGACGGGAACGGCCTTGCTCTTCGCGACACCATAGATGTCCACGAACTGAGCCAGTACGTAACGGACCTGATGCTGGGCGAGAAACAGCTTGGCTTTTTGAATATCGAGATCTTGCGGTGCAACAAGTTGCCCTGGCGAATTACGCCAGTTCCAATGTGCCATCGACATGGCATTCCTCCCAATGCGAGCTTGTCTTTGAGCGGTCGACTTTGTCTGCATGCTCGCTGATCATGGCGTACAACAAACTTGCATGAGGTGCAACTTCTTTGTATGCAGTGAAAGCCATGATTTTTCGAATTGGATGAATTTCCGATCAAAAAGGAACGTGCTCGATGACGAGCGAAGAGCCTACTGGTCCAACCGTATCCAGCCTCGCAGAGGGGCGCGTCACGTCGTCTGCCGGGCTTCTCTATCGTCCCTACTGGTGGGAGGCGGCACCGCGGCGAAAATCGGATCGCGCACTTCCCGCGACCGTCGATGTCGTGGTGGTGGGATCCGGCTTCACCGGACTTTCAGCGGCGCTTACGCTTCTGCGCAACGGGCGCTCCGTGGCCGTGCTCGAGCGCAACGATCCCGGGTTCGGTGCTAGCACGCGGAATGGCGGACAGATCGGCAGCGGCAATCAGAAGTTCCGGGTCAAGCGGCTCATTCAGTTGCGCGGGCGAAGGAAAGCCGAAGCGATGCTTCGTGAAGGCGTGGAGATGCTCGACTACATAGAGCACCTGGTCACGACGGAGCAGATTGCGTGTCATTTCCAGCGGTGCGGCCGCTTTCGCGCGGCTATCCAGCCTGAGCACTACGATGCCATGGCGCGTGACATGGAGGATCTGCGGAAGCTGGCCGGCGTCGAGAGTTTCATGGTGCCGCGCTCGGAGCAGCACGCAGAGATCGGATCGGACGTTTTCCATGGCGGCTCTGTGCTGCCGGCTGACGCGTCCCTTCATCCCGGGCTTTATCACGCGGGGCTCGCGCAGCGGATCGAGGAGGCAGGGGGCTTCGTCATCGGCAATGCCGGGGTTGAGGACATCTCATCGCGCGCAGGCGGGTTCGATGTGCGCACCGCGCGCGGCGAAGTGAGCTGCCGCAACGTCATCATCGCCACCAACGGCTATACGGACAACCTTCTGCCGGAGCTTGGACGGCGGATCGTTCCGATCGGCTCCGGCCTGATTGCGACGGATAAGATTCCAGAGGCGATCTTCGCGCCGCTGATGCCGAAGAATCGCGTCTACGGAAACACCAACCGCGTCTTCTATTATTTCCGGGCGGCCCCGGGAGAGCGCCGCGTGATCTGGGGCGGGCGCGTGGGACGTCTCGCCTCCGACACGTCGCCGCTGGCGTTCGGCCACCTCGCGCGCGACATGCTGCGGGTTTTTCCGGCGCTCGCGGACGTGCCCATCACGCACGCGTGGGATGGCCTCATCGGCTACACCTACGACGAGGTCCCGCATCTCGGCCGCACGTCCAAGGGCGTTCACTACGCCATCGGCTACTGCGGGACCGGCGTCTCGCGCGCCACCTATTTCGGGCACAAGATCGCGCTTCAGCTCATCGGAGATACGTCCGGGCGGACCGCGTTCGACGATCTCGTGTTCCCGAGCTACCCGGCTCACCCAATTGCGAAGCGCGTCGTGCCGGTCGTCGAGACCTGGTACCGGCTCCGCGATGCGACCAAACTATAAACAAGCGAAAGGAAGGAAAAGATGACGACTGCCAGCAAGGCCAAGCGCGTGAACGTCTCCTCGGGGGGAGCTTACGAAGGCGTGTTCGGCTATTCGCGCGCGGTGCGGATCGGCAACGACGTGCACGTCTCGGGCACCTGCGCGCCAGTGGGCCATGAGAAGAGCGATGCCTACACGCAGACACGGGCGGCGCTCGCCATCGTCGGCAAGGCGCTCGAGGACGCGGGCGCGAGCTTCAAGGATGTGGTGAGAACCGTCGTCTACGTTCGGGACATCAACGACGCCGACGCCGTCGCCAAGGGACATCTCGAGTCCTTCGATGCCGTGCGTCCGGCCAGCACCCTTGTTCAGGTAACGTCCATGCTGCGCCCCTGGCAGAAGGTCGAAATCGAAGCTTACGCCAAGATCGGTTGATGCGGAGGCGGGAGGGAGCCTCGTGCTCTCTCCCGCTATTTTCTCGGGACGACATTGGGGATGTGTCAGCCGCTTCCGGTCTGTTAGGCTGACTTAACGCAAATCAATGCCGTTCGGGCGGCGCTCGGCTTCATTTCAAGCTAGGCTGATTGTCGGCTTGATCGGGCGAAGGCTGCAGTCGATCGAACGGAAAAAACGCGTTGGGCTCATCCATGAATGTCGCGGCGATTCTTTACGAAGGCGATCAAGGCGAGCTGACGGATGCCTTGCTCACCGATGTGGCCTACCAATTCCGTCATGCGGGCGTGAAGCTCGCAGGCGCCGTGCAGTCCAAGTCTGCGCCGCGCCCCAACCGTTGCGAGATGACGCTCGAGGACCTCGCCACCGGGCAGTGCATCAAGACGTCTGACGATCGGGCTCCGCCGGAGCCGGGATGCCGGCTGGACGCGAACGCGCTCGAGGATTCCGTCGGTCTTGCGGCGTCGTCGCTCGATCCCGCAACAGAGCTCGTTATCATCAACCGGTTCGGGAAGCGGGAGTCGGATGGGAACGGCTTCCGGCCGTTGATCGAAAGTGCGGTTTTCCTTCAGGTGCCGGTGCTGGTCGGCTTGAAGCGCGTCCATTTCGAGGCGTGGCGCGATTTCGTTGGAGACGACCTGGTTTTCCTCCCGCAGCGCCGCGAGGACATACTGGGGTGGTGTGCGGCGGCGATGTCGGAATCGGCCGCAGAGCGCGCGGCTGCATCCTGAGCCGGGCTGCAATCCTTATTCGGTCATCGATGTAAACTGTGCTGTGCGAACGGAAGGTGGTTCGCGCGATTACAGCCTTTGCTTCATGAGCATGGGGCCGTAGAGCGCGGCAAAGCCGCCGAAGGCCAGGATCCAGGCGGCGCCCGAGACCGGAAGCAGGATGGACGTCAATTCCGGGTGGAGCGCCGCGCCGATGCGGGCGCAGGTTGCAATAAGCGCCGTGGCATAGAGCACGACCGTGCTTGCGGGTGCGGTGAGCTTTCGGCCGCTATGGCCTCTCGAAACGCGCGTCATCACCGCGATGATCATGGTGCCGATGGCGCCCGTGGTCCATGCGTGGAGGCCGGCGGACGCAAACTCGAAGTTGTCGTTCAGGACGCCAAGGCCGGACAGCAAGAAGCCGAGGCCCACGAAAACGTACGCCACGTGAAGAATGGCGAGCAGCGGCTCGGCGAAGGTACGGAGCGGTGTCCAGCGGCTTTGGCGGTAGAAATTCGCGGCTGCGGCCGCAATCATGGCCGAGCCCACGATCGGACGAGCCTGAGCGGTCAGGCTTTCCAAAACTGGAAGGCAGGCCCAGCCGAGGAGCGCGGCTCCGCTGAGCACCATGGCAGCCATGTCGTAGCGGCCAAAGAGTTGCGGCAGGGCCCCAGGCCGGTTCTGCTTCAGCCAGTTGGTGGTGAAGAACGGGATGATGCGCCCGGCGATGGTCATCACAAGCAGAAGCGCCACGGCGACGGCCAGCGTCTGCGCATGCTTTAGGCGGCCGAACTCGAAGACCTCGTAGTGAAACAGGGCGTCGGCTCCGGCGAGGCCGATCAGGGCACCGACGATCTTGAGGTTGCGCCAGTTCTTTGCTGCCACGATCTCGCGCCCTATGACAGCCGCCAGCGCGAGGGGGAACGATACGCAAAGTGCCGCCGTGAGCCACGGATCAAGGTGTGCGGACAGCGCGAGGGCGATGCGGCCCGTGAGCCAGAGCAGCACGAGGGCGCCGAGTGACGGCCCCCTCACGGGTGCTCGTCCGGTCCAGTTCGGTACCGCCGTCAGCAGGAAGCCCGCGACGATGGCGGGTACGAAGCCGAACAGCAACTCGTGGGCGTGCCAGGCGGTGGGCGGGAAAGCGCTCGGCACGGAGATGAGGCCCAGGAACCACGGCACCCAGAGCGCGATCAAGACCGCGGCATAGATGGAGCCCAAGAGAAAGAACGGCCGGAATCCGAGACTAAGGATTGCGGGCGGGTTTTTCTGCCGGATGAGATGGGTGGTGGTCACGGGAGCGCCTCAACAGCCGTCGTGTTGGAAGGTGCTACGATCGCGTATGAACGGCCAGTAGACCTTAACCCAAAGCAAGAAGGCTGCGGCCCAGAGTAGCGACACAAGCGCATAGGGCGGGGACGAGAGCAAGTCCGTTGGCCAGATCTCGGGAAGAACCCGCACGACCATGGCTGCCACCAGGAAAAGCATTGCGGCTCTGGTCTGGCGGACAAGGCCGAGCGCCTGTCCCGTGTGCCTCAGCCCGGCAATCGCGAATACGGTGAGGACGCCGAGGCCCAGCCCGCCCATCAGGGCGACGTGCAGCCCGGCACGCTCCGGGATCGGGGCTCCCAGGTGGGTTGCGCCAATCAGGATCAGGCCGATGCCGGCAAATGCGCTCGAGCCTGCGAGCGCCAGGATCTCGGCCCGCACGATTTCCTTGCCGATGAAGGCTTCGGCCACGCGGTCCATGAAGGCGGCGCCAGCGGCAATGAACAGATAACCCGTGGTCTGTTGGGATAGACCGAGGACTTCCGCGCCTATCAGTACGGCGACGAGCCCGGGTGCGAGGTTCATGCGGCCGGGGTGCGGGCGGAACGGCGAGGTCTCCTGGGTGGGATCGAGCACAAGATTGGTCACCGGCACGGTGATGCGCGCCAGCGCGATCCCGAGAATGCCGAGGAAAATGAACCCGGCGAGGTGGCTTGCGCGCTGGGCAAGCTCCATGCGGTTCGCGATGTCGAGGAACGCGTAGCGGGTGACGGCCTCGGCGAGAAACAGGGACGCGATCCAGAACACGAAGCCGATCAAGCGCGTGGACTGTTTCCTGAGCGAGATCTGCACGAGATAGGCGACGAGGAGCGCGAGCCAGGCGAGATCGCAAACAGCGGCGATGGGACCGAGGGATTCCAGGCCGACAAGGCCGGCGATGCGGGGAAAGCCCCAGAGACCTGCAAACACGAACAGTGCGCGCCCGCGAAGCCGCGGCGTGTCGGTCCACTCCGGAACGGCGGTGGTGATGAAGCCGATGAGCGCGGCACCGAACGATCCAATGATCAGCTCGTGGACGTGCCAAAGGCCAGGGGGGATCTCGGTCGCGAGCGGCAGATTGAAACCGTAGATCACCGCCCATAGAAAAGGCCATAGCGCGGCGTGAAGGGCGGCTAGCGGAAAGAAGAGGCGAAACCCCTCGTCGCTGAGAACATCGAGAGTCCCGGACAGAGACTCGAATCGCGCCGACTGAGACGTGCTCATGATGCCCGCCGCTCGTTGGTATCGTGGATATGGGCGAAGAGAGGATCTTCGTTCAAGAAGGCCTGCACGGTCGCGAACACGAAGGCGTCGTCACGCTCTCCCTGAGGCCGGGACAGGAAGCGTTCTCCGGCGATGCCGCGAACGCGCTCGTCCAGCACAACGATCCGGTCGGATACGCGCACGGCTTCCGCGAGATCGTGGGTCACGAAGAGGCCCGCGAAACGCGCCTGGCGCGCCGCGGCGATCACGAGATCCTGCATCTGGCGTTTCAGCGCGACATCGAGTGCGGTGAACGGTTCATCAAAGAACACGAAGTCCGGCTCCACGACAAGCGCGCGAGCGATGGCCGCCCGCTGGCGCATGCCGCCCGACAACTCGACCGGGTACTTCTCGAGATCCCGGCGATCGAGGTGCACGAGGTCGGCGGCCGCCCTGGCTCGCGCACGGCGCGCGTTGCAGCGCACGCCTGCGAGGCGAAGCGGATAAGCGATGTTGTCCTCAGCCGTGGCCCACGGCAGGAGGCGGTGCTCCTGAAAGATCATGCCGTGACGGCGGTAGCCATTGGCGACGCGGCCTCGCTGGGGCTCGATGAGCCCGGCGGCGATGTGGACAAGCGTGCTCTTGCCGCAACCGGAAGGACCGACGAGCGAGACGATCTCTCCGTCGCGTACGTCGAGCTTGACCCGGTCCAGAACGGTCCGGCCGAAATAGGCGTGGGAGACGCCTTCGAGCGCAACGGCTGTCATCTCTTGACCCCCCATGGGCGAGCGGCTTCACGCCAGCGCTCGAGCTCGGCGCGGATGGGCTGCACCACGCCGTACTCCACCATGAAAATCGCGGTGACGATCACCACCACCCAGGCGATCGACTGAGCGACATCGAGATTGGAGCGCGACATGGCGAGCGCGACGCCGATGCCGTCGATGTTGGCAAGAAGCTCGGCCATGACCGCCACTTTGAAGGCCGATCCGAGGGCGACGGCCAATGCCGGAAAATACTGGCCTGCCACATGGCGCATCACGACCGTCCATAGCCTTTGCAGCGGGCCGGCGCCGAAGGCCTTGGCCATCTCCTCCAACGCGCGGTCGCGCGTCGCCACGGCTTCGGCGACGTTGGCGAAAACGAGAGGGAAGCCTGCGACGACGATCGTCGTCAGAACCGTTCCGCTGGTCGATCCGAACCAGATCATGGCGAGCACGATCCAGGCGATCGGCGGCACGCCCATGATGATGGTGAGGAGGGGACGCGCCAGGCGCATGGCCGCGGCGGAGTACCCGACCGCGAGTCCGAGCACGCCGCCGAGAAAGGCGGTCAGCGCGAAGCCCTGGATGGCGCGGGTGGAGGTGGCTCGAGCCAGCCGCCATGTTTCCTCCGCGCGCAATAGCTCTGCCGTGGCGTGGAAGGTGGCGATGGGAGAAGGGAGAATGAAATCGCCATAGGCTTCGTGGCCTATCTGCCAGACGGCGGAGAACAGTGCGAGACCGGCGACGCCCACCCATCCCGACCACAAGAAGCGGCCGAGGCGTCCCATCCTGTCGAGCAAGACCTGTCCCATCGGGGCCTCACAAGTAGAAATCGGCATCCGGCAGCTTGCCGCCGATGTAGCCGGGGTTGACCTCTGCCATGGCCTCCAGAACGCTTTCGACGGCCGTGCGGGCCTCGCGTGCCGGTGTGGCCACGAGATTGCAGTAGGGGATGGACTTCTCGATTACGGGCCACGGCATCTGCAGCGGTCCCGCTGCGTTGTTGGCGGCGCGTGCCGGATGGGCTGCCACGTCGGCTGCGGCTTTGGCGAGGGCGTCCTGAAGCGCCTGGAGAGCAGGACCGTTTGCTTCGCGGAAGCTGTCTGTCACCACGAGACCGGCCTGGGGGACGATGGTCGGCTTTCCGGTCAGGCGCCCCCATTCGGCCTGGAGGTCGATGACCCGGTGGATGACCTTGCCGGCGAGGTTTCCTTTGACGATGGCAGCCGATGCGGCGGGCTCCGGAATGATTGCGGCGTCCACGCGGCCGAGAACCAGGAGCTGCATGGCTTCGAGCGGTGTGGCGCTCGGCACCTGCTCCAGATCCTTCTTGCCGTCCACGCCTGCAAGACGGAACAGGCGCTCAAGGATCAGGCTCGGAAGCTCGTTGGGGAACAGCGTCGCGAGCTTTCGACCACGGAGCTTTTCGAGGCTCGTCAGGTCCGGATCCGCCGACATGACGTAGAGGATGCCGTTCGTCATGACGTTGACGAGCCGCACGCCGAGGCCCTTGTTGTAAAGATTGGCCGCGACCGGGACGGGGGTGATGCCCACGTCGAAGCTTTTCGATGTCAATCCCGCGCGCACCTCGTCGACCTGGCGCCAGACGCGCAGGGTGGGTTTGCGTGCGACGCCGTCGAGCTTTCCCGTGGCGATGGCGTGCAGAACGGTGATCGAAGGTCCCGCAGGCGGCCCCCAGATCTCGAGCTTGTCGAGAGGCGCGGCGAATGCGGGCGATGGCACAAGCGCAGAAACGGCGAAAGCGCCGCCAAGCGACGCTCCGCCTTTCATCAAGGTTCTGCGCGTGATGCCTGTGGGCTCGGCGTAACCGCGCCCCAAGTGCTGTTTTCTAAACATCAGAACTTCGCTTTTACTCCCGCTACGAATGCACGCCCGTCACCCGGCAGGAAGACAGCCTGGTTGGGGCTAGAGACGGAGTCGACGACCAGCGTCGCGGATGCGTACCTTTCGTCGAAGATGTTCGAGACCTCGCCGAAGATCGAGAGGTTGTCGGTTACGGCGTAGCTCGACCGGAGATCGACCAGCGTGAAAGCCTCGTTGTAGAGCTTGTTGGCGTTGTCGACCGGGGTTTCGTCCGGAACCCAGTTGACCTCGGCTTCGACCCATAGACCCGGGATGACCGTGTAGCGCAGAGCTGCGTTCACGATGTGACTCGGGGCGCCGGCCAGGCGATTGTCGCCGTAGTTGCGGTCGCCGTCGAAGCGGAAGTCCTGGTAGGTGTAGGCCGCGCGGCCGCTGAGGTTTGCGGTGAGTGTGACGGCGGCTCCCAGCTCGATGCCGAAGTGGGTTGTCTTGTCTGCGTTGACGGCGCCGAGGGAAACGCCCGATGCGTCACGCAGGTTGAGCAGCTCGTCCTCGACCCAGGAGTAATAGGCAATGGCGGACCATGCGATGGAACTGGTATTGCCCTTCCAGCCGCCTTCGAGCGTAGTTGCGGTCTGTGCATCGAGATCGGGTGTCGAGAACACGGCGGCCAGAGGGTTCGGCGCGGATCCGCCAAATCCGGCGCTGGCATTCGGATTGCCGTTGACGGTGGCGATCAGGTCGTCGTGGGTCGGCGGCTCGAAGCTGCGGCTCACGGCGGTGAAGACAGATTGATCGCGAGCGATGTCGTAGCTGAGCGCGAGGCTCGGGCTCCACTCGGAGTAGGAGCGATCATAGCTCGTGTCCCTGAAGGGGCGCGTGCCCCGCATCGTCGCTGCGGGATTTGGGATTGCGAGGAAGGGGCGCGTCGTCGCGGTATAGATGTCGTCGTTGTCGCGCGTGGCGTAGGAGTACGCGATGGCAGGCGAGACCGTCAGCCGGTCCGTGATGGGGACGTTGAAGCCGGCGTGGATCGAAAGCGTGCTCGAGTCGAGCTCGTTCTCGCCGACAAGGAGATCCTTGTCGCCGCGATTGTTGATGAAGTAGCGGCGGTCGGCGGAGCCGACGACATACTGGCCGGTCAGCTCGAATAGGGGCAGAGCGCGGCTCGGTTCTGGCGCGTAGGCGTAGCGTATGACAGTTGTGAAGTCGCCGCCGTCCGTCTCGCGCACGCCGCCGGAAATCGGGAACGTGAAGCTGTCGTCCGTGTAAGTGTAACCGAACGCGACGTCGAACAGGTTAGCGCCGTAACGCGCGGTCGTGCGCGAGCCGACGCGGAACTGTTCGGCTTCACGGCTCGGATCGTCACGGCCGACGTTCGGACCGAGGCAGTTGGGCGGGCCCGAGCAGATCTGCTTCGGGTTCTGCTCCATCAGCTTGCTGGACAGCGGACCCACGACGTCGAAGGCGAGGTCGGTGTATCCGAAGAACAGGCGTGTGTTGATGTTCTCGTTGATGCGCGCGCCTGCATTGATGTTCAGGTTTGTGCGTTCGGATTCGTTGTGAATACGGTAGCCATCGCGCTCGGCGTAGCTGAGGCTCGCGTGGGCGTCGAGATCACCCTGGCGCGCGCCGGCCTGTGCGCTGGTGGCGAAATGACCGAAGCTTCCGCCTTCGACGCTGACCTCGACGCCGGGGTCCGTGATGCCTGTGGGCGAAACGAAATTGATGGCGCCGCCCAGTACCGTGGCGCCGAGCCGGTTGGCGGTGTAGCCGCGATAAACCTCGACGAACTCGGCGCTCTTCGGATCTGCGAAGCCGACGATATAGGATCCGTCCGCGCGGTTGATGGGCAAGCCGTCCTGAAGCACGAGGGTGCCGCGCTCCGAGGGGTTCTGCTGAAGGCCGGAGCCGCGGATCTGGAGGCGCGGCTGGTCGTTGCTGCCGAAGAAGTTCTGCACGACGACGCCAGGGACGAACGCCAGCATCTCGGAGAGCGACGCGCTGGCCTTGGGCGTGATCTCCTCGCTGGTGACGACGGCGGTGCCGCCGGGGATGGCGTTCAGGGTTCTCGCGGCTTCCTGGCTCGGCGAGCCTTCGCTGGCCGGAGCGGCCTCGGCACCTACGCCCTCGGATGCTTGCGTTGCTCCAGACGCCGCCGAGGTTGCGGCTTTCTTGGATTTCTTTGCGGGCTGGGACGTGGTGCCCTGAACGACGACCGGGGGCAGGTCGACGCTCGCACCCGGTGCGGCCGACTGGCTCGATGCGTCGGTCGGCCACGCGAGAAGCAGGGCGCAAAGGGCCAATCCAGCTTCGAGGCCGCCTGCTTGGCGGCCAGCGATTTCCCCTGCACGGAGCGTCTCATCCGAGGGACGGCGATCTTTCTGACTAAAGTTTCCCGTAAAATACATCTTTTTACAGACCCCGATGCGTTGTTTCTTGACCAACGTATTCCAGTTTGTTCGAAAGCTACTTGCTCTTGGTCAAGTGGTGTCTTGGCATGGAGGGTGTGTGTCCTGTGCGACACGCGGACGTGCGATATTCAGAACTCGTCCTGGTTGACGAAGCGGGCGAGTCTGCTGACGTCGCTCACGACAATTCTTCGTCGTTTCGCTTCTACGCCGATCGCGGCAAGCTCACTTAGCGCGCGCGACAGTGTTGCCGGCGTCATGGACAGGCGTGCTGCGATGTAGCGCTGCTCGACGGGGAGCTCGAAGCGGCAAATGCCGTCATTGTCCCCGCAGATCTTATGCAGGAAGGCCGCGACCCGGCGCTGGGGTGACCACTCCTGATCCTGCTCAATGCGCGCAACGAGACGACGAAGCTTTCCAAAGACCGCGGCGATGATCGACAGCGACAGCTCGGGTGATTGCAGGATGAGGGCGCGGAAGCGCGCCGTGTCTATTCTCGCGAGCCGGAGATCGGTCGCGGCTTCGGCACTGACGGGATAGTGGGCTTCGCGGGCGAGCACGGCCTCGGCGAACGATTCACCCGGGCCGATGAGATGGATCGCCGTCCGCTCGCCGTCCGAGCCTTCGCGGAACAGGGCTGCCCATCCGTCCAGGACGAAATAGAAGGCCGTCGCCACGTCGCCCTGGTGAAACAGGATTTCGCCCGCGGAGAGTGTTACGATGGGTGTCTCGGCAGCGAATTTCTTGAAGTCGCTCTCGGACAGCCCTGACAGAAACAGGGCGCCACGCAACATTTCAAGATCATGACTGTCGCTCGCCATGGCGGCTCCTTTTGTGGCGGCTTCACGGGCGCCGTAGGGCGGTTTCGGTCTGCAGCCTTGAGGGATCTCGCTCAGCACCACAATTTTATTCTATATTATGGCGGTCGTGATTATTGATTCAGATCAAGCCGATGCCCGATGCGTACGGCACGCAAGACCGATATGATCCGGATCTGCAACTCAATTCACTATGTCACTGACCGGGAGATTGGGCATCGCGTGCAAAGGTTGGCCTATATCGCTGTCGGCGGCATTGCAACGCTGCTCGCCATTGCCGGTGCGATCCTGCCTGGCCTGCCGACAACTCCCTTCCTGCTGGTCGCGCTTTGGGCGTTCGCACGCTCGAGCGAGAGATTGCTCGGATGGCTCGACCGGGTGCCGTTGCTCAGGGAGGCCATGGCGGAAGCGCGGCGCTTCGAGGAGCGGCGGGCGATCCGGCGCGAGATCAAATTCACTGCCGTTGCGGTCGCGTGGGGATCCGTTTTGTTCACGGCTGTGGCGTCGGACTTTTCGAAGCCGCTGCTCATCGGCATTGTTGCTGCCGCGGCGACAGCGGGCACCATCGCGATGATCTGGATTCCGACCGACCGATAGGGCTTTTCCCCTATCTGGCGCCGGTATGCCCCGTTAATCCGAAGCATCAACCATATTCTCCGCACATGATGGCGGCGCTTGTCGCCGCGTATTATTTGGTTAGCGGAAACAATGGCTTTGGATTCTCCATGGCCATGGGCCTCAGGATCACGGTTGCATGGGCGCAAGCGTTTCGGCCGCCATCTATGCCTTTGCTGCGCTCGGTCTCGCGATCGTCGTATTGAGAACGGTGCATCTCGATGCGGGCCGCGGGCTTTTCCTGTGGCTCCTCAGCATTCCGGTCGTCTTCCTCGTCGTCGACCCTCTCACGATCCTCCTGACCACGGCCGCGCTGATGCTGGCGCTGGCGCCCCTCTCGGCGGCCCGGCGCGTGGCTTTCTTTCTGATCGCGGTGCCCTCCGTGCCGCACTTCGTTCATGCCGATCTTCCGTTTCCAGGCATCAACTTTCTCGCCGTGGTCTCGAACAGCCGCATCGCGGTCGTCGTCATTCTTCTGCCGCTGCTGTTCTACGCGCGATCGCCGGATCGGCCGAAGCTCGGCTGGTCTCTCGCCGATTTCGCGGTGGTCGCGTTTGCCGCGTATACGGCGGCCATGGTGGCGCAGGCCCTCAACGTGACGAGCGGGTTCCGCTTCTTCGCGGAGCAGTTCATGATCCTCATCGTGCCCTATATGGCGCTGGTGCGCGCCATAGACAGCGATGACGCGCTCGAAACCTGTCTGCGGGGCTTCCTCGCCTGCGCGGTCATTCTCGCGGCCGTGACGTTCATCTCCACGCTCAAGCAGTGGGATTTCTACAGACTGTTCGAGCCGCCTTCCGTGATGGGCATTCCCGATTATCGTGGCGGGCTCCTGCGCATCTCGGCTACGGCGAACACGCATTCGCTCGGGTTCTATCTGGCGGCGGGCATGCTGCTACTCGAATATCTGAAGCATCGCATGTCGCTCGGGTTCATCCGGCTCAACCTGCTTCGGGCGTTTCTGTTCATCGGGCTATTTGCCACCGGCTCGCGCGGGGCGATGGTGGGGCTCGCGCTCGGCTATGGCGTCTATGCGATGTTTGCAATGCGCTCGACGGTGCTGCGGACCACCTACTTCGTGGGGTTGTTGGCCGGCGTTATGGCGGGCAGCGTCTGGCTGTTCGAGACCGATCATTCGGAGATCGATCCTTACGGGACGTTCGATTATCGCAAACAGCTTCTGATCACGTCGCTGGACTATATCCGCAGCCATTTCCTGTTCGGCAACATCGGGTTCATGTCGAGCGGGAAGTTCGATCACCTTGTCCAGGGGCAGGGCATCATCGACATCACGAACCTCTACCTGCAGATCGCGCTCAGCTACGGGTTCGTCGGGTTCGTGCTGTTCTTCTCCATCTTCCTGCAAAGCGTTTACGGCTTGCTGGTCGGGGCCTGGCGCGAGGCGCGCCACGGAGATCGTTCGACGTGTGCCGTGCTGCTGGCGATCCTCGTGGGCTGGCTGACGCTCGTCGCGACGACGAGCGATGTCGCATTGACGGTTCATCTCGGTATCGTATTCGCGGCGCTGGGGCGTGCCGCCTACGGCCTTTCGGCAAAGAGACATGAGGAGGTGGTTCGCGTGCGGCCGCCCTCTCCGGTCTGCGTACCCGCTTGGCAACCCGCTCTGGCGCGGAAGCTCCCTGCCCCTCAGATCTAGGATGGCATCGCCGCGCTGCGATCGCCTGACGAGGCGTCTCAGCCGAGGACGCGGGTGAGGATCGCAATTGCGGTCAATCCGGCGATGTAGCCCGCGGGCCATGCCGGGAGCACCATCAGCTCGTATTTCAGATCCGCAAGACCGAGCTCGCGGGCGAAGACGTAGTGGAAAGGCATCATGACGATGGGATGGAGCGCGATGGCGTACATCGCGCCGTGAAGGCCGTACATGTAGAAGAGGGTCGGCAAGAGAACGGCAACGGCAACCAGTCTCACGAAGCTCAGGATCGCCTGGTACTTCGGCCGTCCAACGGCGAGGTAAGCCATGCTGAAAACGCCGTATCGCGCGAACACGAGAGAGAACGACAGGATCTGGAGTAGGGCGCCCGCATCCTCGTAACGGTGATCGTAGAGCAGCGAGACGAGGCTCGGCGCAACCGCGAACAGAAAGCCGGCAGAGCTCAGATACCAGATGTCGATCGGTGGGCGCAGGCGCATCAATTGCTGGCGCAGCTTCTCGTGGCTCTCACGAGAGGCCTCGCTCAAAGCCGGGAGAACGACATTGTCGAACAGCCGCGAGATCAGCCCGTCGACCGCTCCATGCAGGTTGAGCGCGATGGAGTAGATGCCGAGGGTCGCAGCGCTGACGACGGCGCCGAGGAAGGCGCGATCGATGTTGGTTGCGAACACGAAGGTGATCGATGAAACCAACACCCACTGGCCGAACTTCGATATCTCGGTTAGTGCCTCCCGGTTCCACATGAAGCGGTTCTTGATGCCCGGGAGATACGTGTGACTCATCACGGTCGTGATGAGTGTCGCGACCACGCTGGCAGCGACAAGAGACCAGATCGACCGGGTGAAGTAGCCGAGCGCGATCATCAAGATCAGGCTGCCGATCTGGGCGGCCCCGTCGATGATGATGAGACGGCCGAGTGCAAGGTTGCGGCCGGCCGTCATGTGGTTCGTGGACTGGAAACCACCGATCACGAACACGAATGACGCGGCAATGAGCAGGAGGGGCAGCTCGGGCGCGGTGAAGGCGGTTCCTTCCTTGAAGAGACCGAAGCTGTTGGCGAGATACAACAGCATCGCGATGGCGACGCAGGCGATCCACATGATCACGCCGCGGAGCACCTGCACCGAGAACGCGGTGTTGAGGAGCACGGGATCGTCTCCGCGCTTGCTCTGAATGATGGCGGAGCGAAGTCCGATGTCGGAGAGCAGGCCGAGCGTGACCTGGATCATGATCACGAGGATCATGAGGCCGAACATCTCGGGAGCCAGCAATCGGGTGATGATCAGGTTGCCGCCGAGGCGGATCACCTGGCTCAGAACCTGAGCGCCCATCATCAGGCTGGCGGCCTGGAAAATGCGGCCGTGGATGAAGCGGTCGCGGAGCGCGGAGAAGCTGAGCCGGGAGAGCGCATCAAGCGGTACAAATCGCACGCGATGCTCTCCTCGCATCAAGTTCCGAAAGTGCCCGGTCGGCCTGGGACAGGCCTAATCACCATCGAAGGGGCTGGTTGGCAAGCCATTCACGCATGAGGAGATTAATATCGGGCCAACATGGCGTCCGTGGGCCTTGCGGCGTCGCGCCGGGGTGGCTGGCTCGTGACGAAGATGCATCGGTTTGGGCACGAAAAAGCGGCCGCGCGGCAGGTCATGCCGCACGGCCGCCGGAAGCAATCTCAGTAGTGGCTGCGGCTGCCTGCGTCCGAGGACGAGGAAGACGTGCGGCGGAGGATCGCCGGGGCGTCCACGGCCGCGTCCTCGATCATGCGCTGCGCGGCGTCGGCAGCGTCGATCGCGTTGTCGCTGCCTTCGAGAGACGACTGCTCGCTGGCGGCCTCAGGCTGGGCGTCCTGGCCTTCGGCCACGATCAGCACATCACCCGGCAGGATCTCGGTGAACACGGAGGCGGGAATCGTCTGCACGCCTTCAGCGGTCTCGCGGGCGATGTGATACTTGAGCTTCAGCACATCCTCCTGGTCAGCGGTGCCGGGGCGCACGCCCGAAGCGAGCTCGAGCTGGGCGACCTCACGCTCGAGCGCATCGATACGCTCGCTCAGAGCGGCGCGGCGCTGCTGCGGAACCATCACGAGCTGCTGGTCGATGTTGCTCAGGCGAACGCGTGCACGCTCGACCATGGAGTGCGCCTCTGCGTAACGCACCTCGCTCGAAAGCAGGTCCGACTTCTGGCTCAGATAACGGCTCTTGGAGACGAGCTGCTTGTCCTTGAGGCTCTCGATGTCGGCGAGCTGAGCGCGCGTGATCTCGAGCTGGCCGAGGACGGCCTTCTCCTGGCTCTGGGCGGCGGAGAGCTCACGCTCGGCGGCCTCGCGCTCACGACGAAGGCCGATGAGCTGGGTTTCCATCATGTCGCGCTGCTCGCTCAGCATCGTGTTCTGGCGAGCGACGAGCGTCGTCAGAGCCGTGCGGCTCGATTCCGGAACGCTCTTGATCAGCGTCTTGACGCGCTCGGTCGTTGCGACCGCGTCAGCACCCTCACGCTCGGCCTTTAGGCGCGCGAGCTGTGCGAGAGCGAAGGTCAACTGCGTCCGCGTCTGGCGGTTCGCAACCGTACGAACCTGCGTGCTGCCTCCCTCGACAGACGAACGCATCACACCGCGTGCGAGAGAAATGGCCTGGATCACCTTGAGGCCCGGGCGCCATTCGATGGCACCGGCTTCGGCAACCTGACCCATGATGAAGTAGGGACGGAACTTGGCGACCTCGATGGCCACCGTCACGTCAGTACGCGTCAAGGCGCTGAGCTTCTGGGCCAGCATCTGCTCGAGCTCGGCCGGCGTCATGGTGCCGATCTCGATACGGCCCAGGCGCGGGAAGGAGAGCGAAGAGTCCGGATCGATGGTGTAGTCGCCGCTTACGTCGGCGTTGCCCCACACGCGGATCCGGATGCGCTCGACGTGCGACATGTCGAATGTCGCCCGCTTCTTGGTTTGAGCCTGCGTTTGCGCGGCGGGTACGCTGTACTCGACCTCGCGGATACTCGACGCGTTTGGCGAGAGCGCATGCGCGGGCGATACGGATGCGAGATCCACCGCCGAGGCCGCATGCCTGTCGGCATGGGCCGAGTCTTCTCCAAAGCTGTCGGCAAAAATAGCGCCAGGCAATATGCTTGCTGCGACACACGCGCCCAAAAGCGTCGGAATGCGCACTCGCCGCACGATCGGGCGGCTAACAATTTTACTCGTCACGGACTCCACCCTTCCGCTACGGCGTTCGTCTGCACAAAGATTGCAGGCCAACGACGTGCCCCATGTGAACGACCTAAGTCAGGAGCAAATACGTGCCAAAACGGCACGTCTAGAAATCGAAAAATATGACCTGATACAATCATGTGCAACATAAATATTATGATATTGTTTACCTTGGTTAACCGCTGCCGCCGCGAGCTGTGGATTGTCACACGGAAGGGCGGTGTTTCATCGGATCGTCGCAGTCGAGAACGTGCGGTTTGGGGCCGGTTCGCGACGACGGAACTTGCAGCCGGGCTCCGCGCCGAGGCCTGTGGATGACGCCGCGCGCGAGGCGAGATTTCGCCCCGCTCAACCAAAGTCAGCGGGATTTCTTCCGAAGCTTCGGTGCTGTGATAGTACGAGTGCCGCGCGTCTGAGGCGCAACCGCGTCCGATCGTAGTGGGTGAAATTATGTTTTCTGAGCAGACGGATAAGACAGCTTCGGGTGTCACCGTCGTTGTCGCGCTCGTGAATTATTGCACGCGCGATCTCACGCTGGACGCTCTTCGCTCGCTCGAGCCCGAGATTGCGCAGTATCCCGGCTCTCATGTGGTGGTCGCAGACAACGCCTCGCCGGATGGATCGGGCGCAGAGATCGCGCGCGCCATAGCGGAGAACGGATGGTCCGCGTGGGCGCGGCTGCTGCCGATGCCGATCAACGGCGGCTTCAGCTATGGCAACAACGGCGTGGTTCGCGAGCAGCTCGCGAAGCCGCAGCCCCCTAAGTACATCTGGCTTCTGAATACCGACACCGTCGTGAGGCCGGGCGGGCTCCGCGCGCTCATCTCCTTTCTCGAAACCCATCCCGATGCGGGGATCGCCGGAAGCCGCCTGGAGCACCCCGATGGGGAGCGCCAATGCTCGGCGTTTCGCTTTCATTCGGTCGCGGGCGAGTTCGAATCGAGCCTTCAGATCGGCGTCGTGTCCAAGCTGCTGAAGCCGTGGGTGATCGCGCCTCCTCTCACCGATGAGCCCTCCCGCTACGATTGGCTTTCGGGCGCGAGCATGCTGATCCGCACACGCGTTTTCCAGGACGTGGGGCTGATGGACGAGGACTACTTCCTCTACTACGAGGAGACGGATTTCTGCCGTCGTGCGTTGGATTACGGCTGGTCTTGCTGGTATGTGCCCGAGAGCCGTGTGATCCATCTCGTGGGCAAGAGCACGGGCGTCACCGATGCGGCGGGGCGTGTCAAGCGGCGGGCTCCCTACTGGTTCCAGTCGCGGCGGCGCTACTTCATCAAGCATCATGGCGTGGTCTATGCGGCGCTGGCGGATCTCGCGCTTGCGGCCGGAACCGCACTATCGATGCTCCGCAACGTCGTGCGGGGACGCGCACCCACGAATCCCGAACGGTTTCTCAGCGATCTCGCGCGTCAGAGCGCGATCCTCAATCCGTCTGCCGGCGGGGAGACGCGATGACGGAGGGCGGCCCGGGCGCGGTGGAGCAGCCTCACCAGGACGTCGCGGCAATCGTCATCGGGCGCAACGAGGGCGAGCGGCTTCAGCGTTGCCTGCGCTCGCTCCTCGGGCAGGTTCGCACGATCGTCTACGTGGATTCCGGATCGAGCGACGGCTCGATCGCGTTCGCGGAAGGGCTTGGCGTGCACGTGGTGCCGCTTGACCTCAGCTTGCCCTTCACGGCTGCCCGGGCGCGCAACGCGGGATTTTCCCATCTGGAGAGCCTTGGGGAGCGCCCGGCCTACATTCAGTTTGTGGATGGCGATTGCGAGGTGGAGCGCGGCTGGATCGGGACCGCACGCCGCTTTCTGTCCGAGACGGATGCGGCGGCCGTCGTATTCGGCCGGCGGCGGGAGCGGTTTCCGGAACGCTCTCTCTATAACCGGCTTTGCGATCTCGAATGGAGCGTTCCTGCGGGCGAGGTGAAAAGCTGCGGCGGAGATGCGTTGATGCGCGCAAGCGCGTTCCGCGAGGCCGGCGGTTACCGGCCGGATCTCATTGCGGGCGAGGAGCCCGAGCTGTGCGTTCGCTTGCGTCGGCGGGGGTGGAAGATTTTCTGCCTCGATCACCCGATGACGCTGCATGACGCGGCGATGACGCGTTTCTCCCAGTGGTGGCGCCGCTCCGTGCGCTCCGGCTACGCGTTTGCCCAAGGCGCTCACCTGCATGGCGACCCGCCTGAGCGTCATTGGGTGGCCGAGTCCCGCCGCGCGTGGATCTGGGGTGCCGGCATTCCGGCAGCGATCGCCGCCACGGTGGTGCTTGTGGGGCCTGCGGGCCTTGCGCTCGCGCTGGTCTATCCCGTTCAGGTGCTCCGCCTTTACCTCAAGCGCACGGGGCGTGAGCCGATGCCTCTGGCGTCCTCTTTTCTCCACGTTCTGGGCCGATTTCCCGAGGCCGCCGGACAGATGAAATTTCGGCGAGACCTGCTCACGGGGCGTGCGGGAAAATTAATTGAATACAAGTGATTCCGTCGTCGTGCGATCCCGTCTTGCGGAGGCGGGCACAATGCTTTTCGCTCCGTTAACGCTAGTGCTCTGGGGCGTTTGTTAGGCGCTGCGCGGACGGATAGGATTTGGTTCGGGTTTTTTCGTTTTTTCTGAATGTTGGCAGGGGCGTCTGGGTGGCTGAGGCGTCATGTCGGTCGTGGAAACAGTCGTGGCTGCGATAACGTGACTCATGTCAGTCCCAGAGACCGGCTTCGTGCCCTCTCTCCCAAAGCATCCAAGCTGCGCACCGCCTCGCCGGAGGACCGGGCTCCAGCAGATTTGCGCACTCTCTTTCTGCGTCAATGCAGCCGCCTCGGCGCGACGACGGTCGCCTACGCGCTGCTGGCCGACAATCTCGGCATAGCCTGCCAGATCACTTACGAAGAGCTGCAGCGGCGGGTGTTCACTCTCGCCTATGCCCTGGCCGCGCGTTGCGAGCCGGGGGAGCGTGTGCTTCTCGCGTTCGACAACGGTCTCGAAAGCATCGAGCTGTTCTGGGCGTGCATCGTGGCCGGCGCGGTGCCCATTCCGGCGCCAGCGCCAGCGCCGCGGCAGTTTGCGGAAATCGGATACCGTCGCCTGCAGGGCATCGCGGCCGATGCCGGCGCAAGCCTTGTCGTCACCACCGCAGACCAGCTCGCGAAGCTGCCGCTGCCAGTGCCTGATAATTGGGTGTCTTACGAGGCGCTCGATGGAGGTCTCGCGACGGCACCGCCAGACGTCACGGTTTCGGAAAGCGATCTTGCGTACCTGCAATATACGTCCGGCTCGACCAGCGAACCTCGCGGAGTAGAACTCACGCACGCCAACGTGCTGCATCACTGCGCGGTGATCACACGCACAGCGGATTCGAGCACGGAACCGGTCAGCTCCCTCAATTGGCTCCCCTGGTTTCACGATTTCGGGCTTGTGCAGGGGGTGATCGCGCCGCTCTACAAGGGCGCGACCTCCTATCTTATGCCGACCGTCTCGTTCATGCGCAGGCCGCTTTCGTGGCTCGAGGGAATAGCCAAGTATCGCGTCTCGCATAGCGGTGGGCCGGATACTGCGTACCTGTCTTGCGTGAGAGCTCTAGCCCGCCGTCCGAACTGGACGGCGGATCTCGGCTCCTGGTCTCTTGCGACAAGCGGCGGAGAGCCGGTTCGCGCCGATACCGTCCAGGCTTTCCTGCGCGCTTTCGCTCCGCATGGGTTTCGTAGCGAGGCTTTCGCGCCGGCCTACGGAATGGCGGAGGCCGTTCTCGCCGTAAGCCTCAATTGCGAGGAAACGCCGCCGCGTTTTCTACGCTTGGACAGCGCCGCCCTCGAGCGCAACGAGGTTTGCGAGGCGCCAGGCCATGCCGCCGACGCCAAGACGCTCGTCGGGTGCGGCGCGGTGCTCGATGGGCTCGATCTTCGCATCGTCGACGCGGAAACTGGCGTTGAGCGTGCGCCGAACCGGGTTGGCGAAATCTGGGTGCGCGGGCTGACCATCGGGCAAGGCTACTGGGGGAAGCCGGACGAGAGCCGCGAGGCGTTCGGCGCAGAGCTCGCGGGAAGCGGCGAGCGCTTCCTGCGTACCGGCGATCTCGGCTTTCTGCACGATGGGCAGCTCTATATTTCCGGGCGCCGCAAAGACCTGATCGTCGTGCATGGGCGCAATCTTTATCCGCAGGACATCGAGCATACGGCGGAGGCGGCACATGATGCCGTGCGCGAAGGTGGCGTTATCGCCTTGGGCATCGAACGATCCGTCGGGGAAGCCGTGGTGCTGCTCGCCGAATGTTCGGGGCGGCCTGACGAGGCCGCAATCCGTGACCTGGCCGAGCGTATAAGGCGTGAAGTGAGCGCGGAGCACGGCGTCGAGGTTCACGATGTCGTGGTGTTGAAGCGCGGGGCGTTGCCCCAGACTTCGAGCGGAAAGCCGCAACGTGCTGTCGCGCGCCAGCGCTATCTCGCAGGCGGCTTCGAGGGTGAGAGGCTCAATGGCGGACCGGCCGTGCAGGCCAGCCGGGATCCTGCGGATGCCACCGAACGCGTTGTCGCCGACGCGTGGATGGCTGTGCTGGGTCTCGATCGCTGCAATGTGGACGATGACTTCTTCCTGCAGGGCGGAAACTCCCTCACCGCGACACAGCTCGTCTCGCGCCTGAAAGCTGCCTGCGGCGTGGATCTCGCGATCCGGAGTGTGTTCGAGGCGCCGACCATTGCCGGTCTCGCGCGGAAGCTTCGGGACGAAGCGGGCCGCTCCGTTTCTTCGTGCGTGGATCGAGGGCAAGGCGGCGAGATCGTTTTGGCAGACGCTACGCCGCTGTCCTTCTCGCAGGAACGCATGTGGTTCATTCACCAGCAGGCGCCGGAAAGCCCTGCCTACCACATGCCGCTCGCCTTGCGGCTCAGGGGCACGGTCGATGCGGATGCGATGGAGGCGGCATTCGCCCGCGTCATCGAGCGTCACGATATTCTACGGACGACGTTCGAGACGACTGCGTCCGGAGTCGAGCCGCGCGTTCACCTGGCCATGCACGTTCCGCTTCGCCGTGTTGCGCTTTCGGCCGCCGATCCCGCGGCGCGCGCCGAGGAGCTGGAGCGCCTGCTTGCGCGCCTGACACACGAGACGTTCGATTTTGAGCGCGGCCCGTTGATGCGGACCTACCTCGTCGGACTCGGGGCTGGCGAGGCGGTTCTGCTCATCGTGATGCATCATATCATCGGCGATCAGTGGTCGTTCGCGGTGCTGGCGCGCGAGCTTGCGCACTTCTATCGCGCGGCTCTTGGCGCCGAAGTGGGGCTGCTGCCTCCTTTGGTCGCGCAATATGCGGATTACGCCGCGTGGCAGCGCAGCACGTTTGCCGGCGCGCGGCGTGAGCGTGAGGAAGCGTACTGGGAACAGGAGCTTGCCGATCTTGAGCCGTTTGCGCTCGCTTCCGATGCGCCGCGTCCCAATCATCCGCTCTATCGCGGCGGCCGTGTGCGGGTGCCGCTCGATCCCGGTCTTGTGAAGGAATTGACGGCGCTGGGCGCTCGTCACGGGGCGAGCCTTTCGATGGTGATGATGGCGGCGCTCGACGCGCTGCTGCACCGTCATTCCGGGCGAACGGATATTTCGTTCGGTGTTCCCATTGCCAATCGCAACCATGCGCGCTCGGAAGCGCTCATCGGTACATTCGTCAACATGCTTGTGCTGAGATCCGACGTCGACAGCGGGCAGGATTTCGCGTCGCTCCTGCGGCAGGTTCGCCAGCGCGCGCTCGACGCTTTTGCGCATCAGGACATGCCGTTCGAGCTTCTGGTGCGTGCGCTGAAACATCAGCGAGACGCCAGCCGCGCGCCTCTCTTCAACGTCCTGTTCAACATGATCAACACGCCGGTCGGTAAGCTCGATTTCGGCGGGCTCGAAGTCTCGCGCTTCGATTTCGACCGCGAGGCCACGCAGTTCGATCTCTCGGTGATGGTGGATGCCGAGCACGATTTTTCGATCGGCTTCGAGTATGCGGCGGAGCTGTTCGAGCGGGAGACGATGGAACGTCTCGCCTCTCATTACGAGCGGGTTCTTCGGGCTGTGGCCGCTTCCGAAACGGTGACGATAGGGGCTCTCCCGATGATGGATGCCGAGGAGGCCGCATGGATCTCCTCGTTCGGGCGGGGGCGCGATCTTGCGTTGCGCGCGGAGACGGTTCCTGCGTGGCTGGCGCCTGCGTTCGAGAGAAATGCCGACGAACCCGCGGTCGTGTTCCAAGGGCGCGCGACGAGCTATGGGGAGCTCGGCCGTGCGGCGGACGCGGTTGCACGCGCGTTGCGTGCGCGCGGGATCGGCCGAGGCGACCGCGTCGGGCTCTATGCCGTCAGGTCCGTCGAGATGCTGGTGGCGCAGCTCGGCATTCTGAAGTCCGGCGGCGCTTATGTGCCGCTCGACCCCATCAATCCCGCTGCGCGGCTGCGCTACATGGCGGGCGATGCAGGCCTCGGACTCATTCTCACCCATGCTCCGGAGGGAGCGCTCGTGGATTGGGCATCCGAGACCTCGCGTCTCGACGTCGGCAAGGCGATTTCCGAAGGGGCGGATCTGGCGCGGACCGATGATGCGTGGGACGTGTCGCGTGATGCCGGTCCGGATGATGCCGCCTACATTCTCTACACGTCGGGCTCGACAGGGAACCCGAAAGGCGTGGTGGTCCCTCACCGCCCGGTTGTGAACCTGCTCGCGAGCGTGGAGCAGGAGCCGGGGCTTGCCGCATCCGACCGCATTCTCGCGGTGACCACGCTGAGCTTCGACATTTCCATCACTGAAACGTTGTTGCCGCTCGGCGCCGGGGCGCAGATCGTGCTGGCTGGCGGCGACGAGATCGCGGATGGCGCTGCCTTGTGGCGCCTGATTGACGAGCACGGCGTATCCGTGGTGCAGGCGACGCCGTCGACCTGGTATCTGCTGCTGGCAGCGGGATGGCCCGGCTCACCGTGGCTCAAGACGGCTATCGTAACGGGCGAGCCGCTTCCGCCGGATTTGGCAATGGCCTTGCGGGTGCGTTGCGAGGCGGTCTGGAACATGTATGGGCCGACCGAGACGACGGTCTGGTCCACCGGCGGGCTGGTGGCAGACCCCGCGGAACAACGCATCTCCATTGGACGGCCGATTGCCAATACGCAGGTCTACGTGCTCGATGCCGGCATGCGGCGGTGCCCTATCGGTGTCGAGGGTGAGCTGTTCATCGGCGGGCTTGGCGTCAGCGCGGGCTACCTCAAACGGCCGGAGCTGACGGCGGAGCGATTTTTGGCAGATCCGTTCTTCCCCAGCGACGGCCAGGCGAGGCTCTATCGCACGGGTGATCGCGCCTTGTGGCGCAAAGACGGCATGCTGTTGCATCTTGGCCGGTCGGATTCGCAAGTGAAGATCCGAGGATACCGGATCGAGCTTGCGGAGATCGAGGCGGCGCTGGCGCGGCATCCGCAGGTCTCACGTGCGGCAGTCGACGTCCGTGATTTCGGCGGAGACAAACGGCTCGTCGCGTATGTGGCGTCAGGCGCGGAGCCTGCGGGGCGAGAGGCGCTTCGGGATCATCTGCGCGCCCTTCTGCCGGACTACATGGTACCGCAGCATTTTACCGAAATGGAAGCCTTGCCGCTGCTTGGGAGCGGAAAGATCGATCGCAAGCGGCTGGCGGCAGGGCCGCTGCCCGATCTCACGATCGAAGCCGCGACGCCGCCGCGAAACCTCACCGAGCAGGCCATTTGGGAGATCTGGCGTGAGGTTCTCGGCACCGAGCGCTTCGGCGTTCACGAGAACTTCTTCGATCTCGGCGGTCATTCCATGCTGGCGGTGCGCGTCGTGAACCGCATCCGGGCCGATATCTCGCCGCGGTGCACGCTACCGCTGTTTTTCCAGAACCCCACCGTCGCCGGATTGGGCGCGGCAATGAGCATGCGTCCGCATCTCGAGCAGCCATCGCTCGTGTCGCTGCAGGAGCAAGGGGAGGGACCGCCGCTGTTCTGCATCTGCGGCATCCATCTCTATCAGGAGCTGGCGGACCAGCTTGCGCCGCATACACCGGTTTACGCGATCTTCGTTCCGTGCGAGCTCGGCATCCTGAACGGAGACGCGGATGAGAGATCGCGTTTTATCTCGGTCGAGACGCTTGCGGCCGACTATCTCGTCGAGGTGCGCAAGAAGCAGCCGCACGGTCCCTATTCTCTCGCCGGGCTGTCGTTCGGAGGCTTGCTCGCCTACGAAATGGCCCAGCAGCTTCGCCGCGCCGGCGAGGAGGTCGCATTTCTCGCCATGTTCGATACGGTGATGCCGGAGCGTAAGATCAGGACCGTTGCGCGCCGCGCGCTGCATCACGTGCAGATGTTCCCGACGGAGGGTCTGATGCCAGGGCTCGTACGCGGGCGTGCGCGCGTTTCGGAGCTGATCGACGCGTTCGCAAGCGCGACGGGGGATGCGTTCCCGGTCATGAACATCCTGGATGTTCAGGATGCCCGGCGCGCTGCTTTGCGCGATACCATCTATGCGCGGGCGGCGCGCCGATACAAGGTGAAGCCCTACGACGGAACGACGGTTCTGTTCCGGGCGGATGATAGCAAGACGCTGGACACGACGGCGCGCTGGAGGGCTGTCGTCCGCAACCTCGATGTGCAGCACGTTCCGGGTGATCATCTCGATGTTCTCAAGGCGCCGCATGTGAGCGTGGTCGCGCGGCAGATCCTGAAGCGGCTCAAGTGCGCGCTTTCGTCTTCGCGCATGCTGATAGGCTGAGAAATGGCCGGATATCGCAATCCTCTTTGTGTCTCGCTCGCCGTTGCGGCCGCCGGCTGGGCAAGCCTTTTCGAAGTGAGGGCTCAAGACATGGTGCGCGCGCCCGCGGAGAGCTGGCAGGAGCACAGGCTCGGTCCTAAGCCGGGTATTTCGGTCATGTGGGTGGGGCACAGCCTCATCGAGCAGAAGGCGGACTCGGCGTGGGGCCGCGTCGACATCATGTCGGTCGTCGGCAGGCTGGCGGAGAGCCGAAAGCTTGCCTACACCATGACGGATCACACGCTGTTCGGCTCCCCATTGTCGGCCCTCTGGCGCGGGCGGCCACACAGCTACGATCGCGACGCTTCTCCGATGGCCAAGAAGCGAGCGGTCTTCGAAACGGAGGCGGGGCGTTACGATACGCTCGTTGCGACGGAGGCTGTTCCGCTTGCGGGAACGCTCAAGTACGAGTTCAGCCCCTATTATCTGCGCAGCTTCTACTGCACCCTGCTCAAGGCCAATCCTAAGGCACGCGTCTATCTCTACCAGACGTGGGTGAACTTCCAGGGCTCGCATCGGGCTGGAGGCAAGCCCGCGCCCGAGGGTTTCGATTGGCGCGCCGAGATGAAGGCGGAGCGGGTGCTGTGGGATGAACTTGCGGACGCGGCCCGGAAGCCGTCCGTCGTCGCGCCTCATTGGCTGCATCGGCTGGGCTGGACCTCGACATCAGATGCCGGTTGCGGCATCGAGGATCCCATTTATTCGGTTCCGGTGGGCGACGCACTCCTGGCGCTCGATGCGCGTATGGCGGCTCCGAAGCCGGGCGATCGCTTCGAATGGCCAGACGGAAGGCCGTTTCGCCTAATCGATATGGTGGCCAATCCGGTCGTCGACTCTGTCACCGGCGCGCTCAGAGATCCCTCGAAGCCATTCGACGACATTCACGCGAGCCTTGCTGGCATCTACTTCTCGACGCTGGTGCACTTCGCGACGCTCTATCGGCAAAGTCCGGCCGATCTTCCATCGCCGCCCGAGATCGGCGAGCCGCTTGCGCGAACGCTCCAATGCATTGCGTGGGAGACCGTCGCTAAAAACCCGCGTTCGGGTGTGCTTGGGGACGCGGACTGCTAGCTGGCGACTATTGCAGGAACAGCCAGTGCGAGCGGATGTCTGGCGTGAGGCGCAGAAGCGTGTAGCCTTCGGTGGTGGTTTCGAGCGGCACGGGTGACAGGACGCCTTCGCGATCCGCTTTGTAGGCCTTGAGCCCAGCCCGCGCGCGAATTCTGATTTCCCCTTCGACGGGCTCGGTGAGATACGGCAGACGTCCCTGCACCTCGGGTGTCGACCGGGCCGAGATCGAAACCATAAGCCTGCTCGACTGGGGCAAAGGCTCGCCGTCGAGGCTCTGAACGGCAACAGCGGCATTTGCGGTGCTCAGAGCTACGGTGACGTCGCGCAGCGCGATTGTCTTTCCGCCGAGCCAGCCGCTCGCGATCTGGGATTTCGCAGTGTTGACCGTGAAGACGCCTTGCTGCCAGTCGCGGCAGAGCTCGCCGGTGTCGGAACAAACGCTGGTCTTGCCTTCCCCGATGGCGTCGAAATCGGGATCGGTGATCTGTTTTGCGCTGCTTGCCGCAGGCTGCTCGGTGATCCAGCTCAGGGCCGGCATCTGGGGCACCCTGATGCGCAGCTTTGAGGTTTCGGTGAGGGTTCTGATGGCGCGCGAGGTGCGTGCGTTGACCTCGGTCCCCGTAAACACCTTTTCAGGCAGGTCGAGCTCGTATGTGCTCTTAGCCTCGCTCACATGCTTGGCGCGGAACAGAAGAGCGGCGGCCGGCATGGTCGCGAGCAGGGCCGGATCATTGTAGCCCTCCCAGTTTCCGACGGAGGCGTAGCCGTTCATGGGGGCCTGGGTATAGGCGTACTGAAGCAATGCGTTCCAGCCCTGGAGGCTTGCGACGGAGGCGAGATGGGCTGGAACCTGGAAGCGGTCGAATACGGGGAATGGCTCGACGTTCCACTCGCTGACGGAAAACGGCTTGTTGACGATCGCGCCGCCGGAGATCCAGCTCATCAGGCTCGGCGTGAAGCGCGGATTGTGCTCGACTTCGTTGGTGCCGCCGTAAGCGTGCGCATCCACCATGTCGCCTTCAGCGAGCGAGGTGAGGCCGGAGGTATTCATGCCGCCCCAGTAGTTGGTGCCGACGATCGGCACCTTGACGCCGAGCTTACGCAAGTGGCTCGTCATGTCGCTGAAATAGGCGTGCTCTAGGTCGGCGAGGAAGATCTTCGACGCCCCGAACTCCCAGCTTCGCCAGACCTTGCTCTTATCGAGCCCGGATTTCGCCGCGAACGCGTCGGCGCGTGCGAGATAGCGCTCCGAATGCCAGGGCACGTTCTTGTCCGGCAACAGGCCGTTTCCGTAGTGCTGGGTGAGGTCGTTCTCGTTCGTGATCAGCACGGTGACGACGGCCGGATCATCCTTGTAGGCGAGCCCGGTGTGAGGGTTCACATGCGAGAGGTAAGCGTCCGCGAACTCCTTCGTGCGGGCCTTGATGCTGTCGTTGACATACATGTAGCCCTTCATTTCGGCCGTGGCACCGTCCTTGTCCGCGATCTCCTGGAACGCATCGACGCCGTCGGCCTTCTTGAGCTTCCGTCCAACGTGGAGGTCCAGCCAGACGTAGATGCCTTCGTCCCGGAGACACTTGATCCACCAGTCGATCTTCTCAAGCGAGGCGGCGTTGAGGGAAAGGGTGTTCGGCGGCTCGGCGCCGAAGATGTTGGGTGAGACCCAGGCCGAGTCGTGGTGATGAATGCGGACCAGATTGAAGCCTAGCTTCGAAATGCGCTTGGCCTGATTGCGCACGAGCTCGGGCGTGGTGCCCTGGAACAGCGCGTAGCCCGAGAGGTTCGTGCCCCAGAAGCGGGCCTTGGTTCCATCCTCGAACACCAGGTCCTCGCCGACCGCGTGCAGGAAGCCCCGCTTTCCGGCGGGCTTCTCTTCGGCGTTAAGGAAGCTCAGGTCGACAGGCGTGCGGTTCCAATGGATGTCGCTTGCCCACCAGGTGTCCTTCTTCTCGCCCAGGCGCTCGGAGAGAGTGGGCACGAACTCGCCCGGAAGGGACACCGTCATCTTGAGATCGAGTGAATCGGGCCTGGTGTTCTTCTGGAGGAGATAGGCGCGGATCTCGTTACGGTTTCCCATCTCGAAGCTGAGGCTTTCGACGGGTTTGTCGAACGTGATCGTCAGGGGCGGCTTGTCCGGCTCCAGAAGCAGCGACCATCCCATCCGGTCGGGACGCACTTCCGCCACGGGATCGAAACCCTTGCGCTTCAGCGCGTCGCTCGAAATCCTGAAGATAATGGTGCCGAAGACGTCCGTGGCGCGCTCCGGATCCTCCTTAAGCCGCAAAGCCCAAGTGGCTTTGCCGGGCTCCGAAAGCTCCACATCGGCATCGAGTGTCATTTTCTCGGCTGCGTCTCCGCGCACCGAGTAGCGGCGCAGGGGCTCCACCACGCTCGTCACCAGGCCAAGGCCGAGCCAGGACCACTCACCGCGCCAGAAACTGAACTCGGCATCCACGACGGTCGAGGTTTTGTATTCGACCCTGAAAAGGCCGGTATCGGGGTCGAATTTGGCGTGCGCCTGGGCCATTGCGGCGCTGGTGCAGAAGAGCATGGACAGTGCGATCAGAGCGGATCGGACTACGCGTTTTGCGATCATGTGATCCGTATCCTCCGTTCTGGGCTGTGCTCAGCCGTGGGCAAGCTTCCTTCGCGGAATTCTCGAGACCCGTCCGACGACCTGAAGGCCGGATGCGTTCTCGTGGTCGCGTCTCGTGCGCAAGAGGCCGGCGAACAGCTCGACCAGGAATACGAGGCCGCAGCCTCCGATCACGCTCAGCAGGATGCCGGCCACGGCGAGCTTGCGCGCGACGCTTTCTCCGACGATTGGATCCTTCGGGCGTCCGATGATGAGCAGATCGTCAGGCGAGTCGAAGATGCCGACATAGTTGTTGCCGCGCGCGCCGCCTGCCTGGTTCTGCAGGGCCTGGAAGCGATCGAGGGCGGCCTGATAGACGCCATACAGGCGTTCGAGGTTCTGAACCACCTTCGGGTTCTCGCTGATGGCAAGGCGGAGCCTGTTGGCTGCAGCGAAAGCCCTCTTGTCGTCGTCCGAGGCCGTTTCCGGCGGAGGCTCCGCGCTCGACGACATGTCGTAGCTCGCGTTGCCGCGGCGTTGGGTCATGGTCCACAGCTGCTGAAGCTCAGCGCGCACCTGGAGCGGTGCCTGGAAGCCGCCTTCGTTGATGGCCTTCATCAAGGCCGTCTCGGCGATGGCCACGTCCTCGCTTCTGCGCATGAGCACGAATTGGGGCGCGCTGAAGATGTTCTGCTCGGGGCCGGTGAGGCCTTCCATGAGGCGCGAGAGGATGACCTCGAGGTCCCGTCCGAGGCCCACGGGATTGCGGCCTTCGAGACCGACCTCAAGAATGGAGCCGCCCACGAGCTCGAAGGTCAGCGAAGCGCCGAGCGCTCTTGTCTGGATGAACAGCTCGGCCGGCGACTTCGCGGGAGGGAAGGCCTTGATCTGAGGCAGGATGCCTGCGAGCACGTGGTCGCTCTTCAGCCACGCTTCGATCGCGCGGACCTGCTCGTAGGTGCTGGAGCGCTGGATGGTGTTCGATCCGCCGATGCTGCGGTTTGCAGCCTGGAGGAGGATGAGCGACTTGGCGGTGTACTTGGTGGGCGCGAACTTGACGGCGAAGGCCGAAAGGAGGGCCGCGAGCAAGATCGGCAAAGCGAGAAGGAGCCAGCGCCGGCGCAGTACGTCCAGCGCGAAGACCAGATGCTCCCGGATGAATTCAGATCCAATGCCCATGTGCGGCATCACTCCATTGCAGATCGTCCAGGCGGCCGGTTTCGGCCGCCGTCAGGGTGTCAACTTTCCAGGATGCTGCTGCCAGGAAGCTTCCAGTCGTTCAGGATCAGGCCGCCGACCTTCAATTCCATGATCGCGCACGTTTGCACGCACGAGATCAGATCCTTGCGCTGCATGGTGCCGCTCAGGCAGACGAGAAAGACGAGATCGCACGCGGCGCCCGAGATGGCTGTAGCAGGAACCGGCTGGCCGGATTTCTGCAGCACGGGGGGCAGATCGACGATGATGGTGTAGCCAGATCGCGAGGCGGTATCGAGCGCATGGTGAAGCTCGGAAAGCGTCTTCTCGTGCAGCAGAGGCACGGCGGTGCCATCGACGACGCTGAGGCCCGGCCGGATCTCCGACGCATAGTCCAGAAGCGTGATCGGGGCTGCGGGGGCGTGAGCGGAGCCGAGGCTCGAAAAATCGACTCCGCTCAGGTCGACGAGAAGCGTCTTTCTTCCGAAGTTCGAGATTGCTCCTGCGAGCTGGCGGCTGGTGACCGTTACGCCGACGCCAGGGCGTGCGCCGGTGACGCCGATGATGTGCGCCGACTGCGTGTTGGCAATCGCGATGATCTTCGCCATGCGGCGGGCGCTGGTGGGGTCACCGAAGAACATGTCGCAACTGTCGGCCTCCTGTGCCGCGGCATCTCCCTCGTCGGCAGCCGGGCGCGCCAGTTTCGACTCGACGGGAGCCGTATCGGCATCGGCGGATGGGTTTGCGAGGATCTGACTTAGCTTCTGGGTCGCGTCGAGAGGGTTCGGTATGCGTTCGAAAATAGTCATTCCACACTCAGTCCCTTTTCGACCTGATCCAGGAAATGTGTTTCCCTTTCAAGATTTGAGCATATAGCGATAATTTTGAAATGGCATAAGCGGGTGCGCGGGCCAATTCAATTAATGTAATGTTATCCCTACCTACGCTTTGCCAGGCGAGCGCCACGGCGATCGTGAAAGCGGCGGCGATGGCGGCGGCGAGGATCAGGGGGGACGTGACCCCCGTCAGAAGCGCCCAGATTAGTGAGGCGACGCCGAAGACGGCGAGGGCCATCGCGTGCAACGCAAGCGGCGGCACAGCAGCATCGAGCGCCAGGGCGAAAAGTGGCCAATTTCTTGAGGTTATGGCTTCAGATAGTAAGAGCGGAACGCGGCGGGTTATGGTTGTCAGGTGGCCGGTTTCCCAGCGAGCGCGCTGCGTTTGGCTGCCTTCCTCACTCACGGGAAAGCGGCTTGTGACGCGCGCCGTTGGACAAAACATGGGGGGAATTCCGGCCCGGGCGAGGTCTAATCCGAGAACCAAATCTTCGGCGAGCTCGCCGGAATTAAGGTCGACCTTCGAAAAGGCGTCCCAGGGAAATGCCATGCCGGTTCCCATGAGCTGGCAGGGCAGGCCAACATTGTAAAATCCGAGGGCGCGAAGATAGTTTTTAACCTTTGCGGCAAAAACCGCGATGCCGACGCGCGGCGGCGGGCTTTCGGCGGGCGCAAGCAGCTCGTAGTGGGCCTGGACAGGGCGGCCGGTCTCGTAAGCTTCTTTGCCGATGGTCGGGAGGCAGCCGGAGTCGAGGGCGCAGTCCGCGTCCACGATGATGACCACGTCGGGAGGGTTCGAGGCGAGGTGGCGGATGCCGAAATCGAGGGCGTAGCTCTTGCCGCGCCGTGTGGTGTCCGTGCGCCGGACGACTTCGGCGCCGAGATTTTCGGCGATCTCGGCGGTTGCGTCGGTGCAGTTGTCGGCAACAACCAGCAGACGATCGCCGGGTGAAAGCTGATCGCGGATATTGAGAAGGGTCTCGGTGATGACGAGCGCTTCGTCGTGCGCGGGCACCAGCACGGCCAAGCGGGGTTTGGCGTCGCCCCGGCGTCTCTGCGGGCTCGAAAAGGCAAGGGCGGAGACGATCTCGACCAGAAGCACGGCTACCGGGACGGCCAGCACGATGCCTACAAGCAAGAGACCAGCGGTGGCGACGTCTAGGAGTGCCATTCTTCGATCTCGCGGCCTATCGCGTTGCTTTTGAAGAGCCGGGCGAGCTTTTCGGCTTCCTTGTCGATGTCATGGCGTCCAACGACACGTGCGTAGCCGGCGTCTCCCATGCGCTTCAGGGCTTCGGGAGAGGAGGTGAGGCAAGCTTCCATGGCGTCCACCAGGGGCGTGATGGCTGCGGCCGGCACGAGCCAGCCGGTTTCCCCGGGGATGACCAGCTCCGGAATGCCCGCGACGTACGTGGTGATCACAGGGCGGCGGAGCGCCATGGCCTCCATGATGACGACCGGCAGGCTCTCCTGGAAGCTCGGCAATACAAGCGCTTCGGCTGCGAGAATCTCGTCGCGCACGGCGGCGCTGCTGATCCAGCCGGTAATGGTGACAGCGCCGGACAGGCCGAGCGTTGCGATGCGGGCTTCGATCTCAGGGCGCATCTCGCCGTCGCCAGCCAGAACGAGATGAGATCCGCCGATCCTCTTGCGCAACTCGCTGAAGGCGTCGAGAAGGACGAGTTGTCCCTTCTGCTCGCAGAGCCGTCCGACGCATACCAGGCGGCCTTTGGTCGGCTCCGGGCTTTCACTTGTGGCGCGGAATTCAGGCTCCAGCCCGCAATGGACTATCTTGATCTTTCCCCAGTCGGTGAGGTTGGCGCGGCGGAAGAGTTGCGCGCGGCAATAGGAATTCACGGCCGCGACGAACTTTGCGTGGCCGATCTTCTTGTCGAGGTGGAGACAATGGGCCTTGTCGAACTCGTCCGGGCCGTGGACCGTGAAGCTGTACGCCGGGCCGCCGAGCAGATGAACGAGTGTCGCGACCTCTGCCGAGTTGGTTCCGAAGTGAGCGTGAACGTGCTTGACGTCCGCTTCGCGCAGCCATTCGAGAATGAGACAGGCCTCGGCGAGATAGATGAGGTGATAGGGCGCGGAACGTTCTCCGCCCCAGGACATGCGCAGGGCTTCGCGCAAGGCGTTCGCGAACTGGCGGGGCGAGGCGAGCAGGGTGCGCCACGACGCCTTCAGGAGTGGCAGCATTCCCCCTTTCAGGGCGTAGCGGGTGCGTGCCTGCTCGGCGATGTCCTCGGCATCCACGACCTCGGCATCCCATCCGCGAATGGCGACGCGCTCCACGGCGATACCTTGCCGCTCCACGGCCAGGATCTCCCGGCGGATGAAGGTGTGGCTGACCTTGGGATATTGGTTGACGAGATAGGCAATCCGGAGCGGCTCGGCGCCGGGTTGCGTGGCGGCTGCCGCGCTCCGGGCATGAGGCTCGGCTGTGCTGGTCTTGTTCTCGGTAAAGGCGGTGCTCGGGGTCTCGCGATCCATCACCGCAACTCTCAAACTCTCCGCACCCGGCACGGCGGCGTCCCTATTTGATACGCCCGCCCGAGACACATACCTCGTTGCGGGCCTGATCCCGCTCATCCTGCAAGCTCTGTTCCAAGCCCACATACGAGCCGCGCATGTAAAGGAGCGGGCTTGCCTCGGCGGACGCGGATCCTGCGATCACCTGCCCAAAGAATACGGTGTGGGACGAGGCGGTTCTGTATTCGGACAGGCGGCATTCGAGCCGGCAGACGGCGTCGGCCAGAATGGGGGCTCCGGTTACGCCCGGGGACCAGTTGCCGGTCTCGAAGCGGGCTTCTCCATAAGCGCGGGTGGCGCCCGAAAAGACGCGCGCGACGCTCTCCTGATGAACGGCAAGCGCGTTGATGCTGAAGAAGCCGTTCCGAATGATCGGGTCGTGGGCGCCCGCCGTGCGATTGACGCAGACGATGACGGTCGGCGGCAAATCCGTCAGCGAGCACACGGCGCTCGCGGTCAGGCCCATGCGGTTGCCGGGTGCGCCGGTGGCCACGACGGACACCTGTCCAGGTACGTTTCGCATGAGTCCGCGAAACACATGACGGTCGATTGGTTCGGCGCTCATGAACGTTCCGAAAAGCCTTGGCCTTGCATCAGGCCGCTATTCGCCTGTCCTTACGACGACATTGGTCGGATCGCCACCACGGACCATCCGAAGTATGCCAACAGGCGATTGCAGCATACACCTCAAACCGCCAATACAGTTAAGAGCGGCGAACGCCTTATTTTGAATCAACAATGGCGCGCGGGGCGCGTCATAAACCGAACCAACGGACAGTTCTTGCACGGAAAGCGCGGAGACCATTAAGGCATTGGTCCCGATACGACGAGCAAAGGATGCCGGATCAGGTGATCTTCGAGAGATGCCATATTCCCGACGTGATCAAGATCACGCCAAAGCGGCATGGCGACAGTAGAGGCCATTTCGTCGAGCTTTTTCGTGCGGATCTGTTTCAGTCGCAAGCGGGCGATGTGCAGTTCGTGCAGTACAATCAATCTCTTTCCCGTCCTGCGGGCACGGTGCGCGGGCTTCACTATCAGATCGCGCCGGCCGCTCAAGGAAAGCTTGTCCGTTGCGCGCAGGGTGCGATGCTAGACGTCGCAGTCGACGTGCGGCGCTCCTCGCCCACCTTCGGTCAGCACGTGGCGGTAAAACTTTCCTCGGAGGACGACAGCCAGCTTTGGATTCCGCCGGGGTTTGCGCACGGTTTCTGTACCCTCGTTCCGGATACCGAGGTCTGGTACGCGGTGACGAGCACCTACAGTCCCGAGCACGAGCGCGGGGTTTTGTGGGACGATCCCGACCTCAACATCGCCTGGCCGCTGGCGGGGCTGGAGCCGCTGGTCTCGCCGCGCGACGCCAAGCTGCCGAGATTTCACGACCTTGCGCGCGACTTCGAATAAGCCGGAGAGACAGATGCGTATAGTGGTGACGGGAGGAGCCGGGTTCATCGGGTCGGCGCTGGTGCGCTATCTCGTCAACGAGGCCGGCGCGGAAGTGCTGACGTTCGACAAGCTCACTTATGCGGGCAACCTGGCCAGTTTGCGTGCGGTGGAGCACGCTCCGAACCATCGCTTCCTGCGGGCCGATATTTGCGACCGGCAGGCCGTTGCGGCAGCCCTCAACGACTTCCAGCCGGACCGGATCTACCATCTGGCGGCGGAAAGCCACGTCGACCGATCCATCGACGGCTCGGCGGATTTCATCCAGACGAATATCGTCGGCACCTACACTCTGATCGAGGCAGCGCGCCACTACTGGCTCGGACTCGATGAGGCGCGCAAAGCAAGCTTTCGGTTCCTTCATGTCTCGACGGACGAGGTCTACGGCTCGCTCGAGGCGGACGGCTTCTTCACCGAGGAAACGGCCTACGATCCGAGCTCGCCTTATTCGGCGTCGAAAGCCGCTTCCGATCATCTGGTCATGTCGTGGCACCGCACCTATGGCTTCCCCGCGATCATCTCCAACTGCTCCAACAATTACGGGCCGTATCATTTTCCCGAGAAGCTCATTCCTCTCACGATCCTGAACGCGCTCGATGGCAAGCCGTTGCCGGTCTACGGAAACGGCTCGAACGTCCGTGATTGGCTCCATGTGGAGGATCATGCCCGCGCCCTGCACCTGATTGCGGGCAAGGGACGGCTCGGCGAGAAGTACAACGTGGGCGGGCGCAACGAGCGGCGGAACATCGACGTCGTGGAGGCGATCTGCGGCATTCTCGATCGGGTGCGTCCGGCGCGCGAGCCGCATGCCAATCTCATCCGCTTCGTGACGGACCGCCCCGGGCACGACTACCGCTATGCCATCGACGCGTCACGGCTGGAAACCGAGCTTGGCTGGCGCGCTAAGGAAACCTTCGACACCGGCATCGAGAAGACGGTGCTGTGGTATCTCGATAATGACTGGTGGTGGCGTCCGCTGCGCGAGAAGGTCTATTCCGGCGAGCGGCTCGGCACTGCTGTCGGCGCCGGATAACTCCCATGCGCATCGTCGTCACCGGCAAGAAGGGGCAAGTGGTTCAGGCGCTTCTGGAACGCGGGCCTGCGTTCGGCGCTGACATCGTGCCCCTCGGCCGGCCGGAGCTCGATCTCGCGAGCCCCGAGCGCGTGGGCGCGCTGTTGGCCGCTGCGAGGGCGGATCTCATTGTCTCCGCCGCGGCGTACACCGCGGTCGACAAGGCTGAGAGCGAGCCCGATCTCGCCTACGCTGTGAACGCGGAGGGGCCACGGGCGCTGGCGGAGGCTGCGAGCTCACTTGGCGTTCCGCTGATCCATATTTCGACCGACTATGTGTTCGACGGGTCAAAGGATAGCCCCTGGACCGAGACCGACATCCCTGCGCCGCTCGGCGTCTATGGCGCGTCGAAGCTCGCGGGCGAAAACGCCGTGCTTGCTGCTTCGCCCAACACTGTCGTTCTGAGGATCGGGTGGGTGTACAGCCCGTTTGGCGCCAATTTCGCGAAGACGATCCTTCGGCTGGCGGGGGAGCGGGACGTCCTGCGTATCGTTTCGGATCAGGTGGGCGCGCCGAGCTCCGCGCTCGACGTCGCCGACGGTGTTCTGACCGTGGCACGGAATGTGCTCTCTGAACCCGATCGGGCGGATTTGCGTGGGCTGTTCCACATGGGGGCAGGCGGCGAAGCCACCTGGGCGGAATTTGCGGCCGAGATCTGTGATTGGCTGCGGGCGAGCAAGGGCAGGACTGTGACGGTGGAGAAGATCACGACCGCCGACTATCCCACGCCTGCGCGGCGGCCCGCCAACTCGCGGCTGGACAGCGGCAAGCTCGCGTCGCTGCACGGCTATCGCATGCCGCTATGGCGCGCTTCACTACCGGGCGTGCTCGAGCGGCTCGCCTAAAGACGATCTCGCGGCATGGCATCGAGGGTATCATGAAGGGCATCATTCTGGCGGGCGGTAGCGGAACGCGGCTGCATCCGATGACGCACGTCACGTCGAAGCAGCTCCTCCCCGTCTACGACAAGCCGATGGTCTACTATCCGCTTACCACGCTGATGCTGGCCGGGATCCGCGACATTCTTTTGATCTCGACGCCGCATGACCTGCCGAACTTTCAGCGTCTGCTCGGTGACGGATCACAATGGGGAATCTCGCTCACCTATGCCGAGCAGCCTCATCCCGAAGGACTTGCGCAGGCCTATATCATCGGCGCGGATTTCGTTGCCGGGCAGCGCTCTTGCCTGATCCTGGGCGACAACATCTACTACGGTCACGGACTGCCGGAGCTATTGAAGGTGGCGGTTGGCCGGCAGAGCGGCGCGACGGTTTTCGCCTACCATGTCACCGATCCCGAGCGTTACGGCGTCGTCGAGTTCGATCAGGGCATGAAGGCGGTCTCCATCGAGGAGAAGCCGGTGAAGCCCAAATCCAACTGGGCCGTGACGGGCCTCTATTTCTACGACGAGAAGGCGCCTCACATCGCAGCGGGGCTCAAGCCGTCCGCGCGGGGCGAGCTCGAGATCACGGACATGAACCGCGCCTACCTCGACAGCGGCACGCTTTCGGTCGAGTTGATGGGACGAGGCTATGCGTGGCTCGATACCGGGACGCCCGACAGCCTGATCGAGGCTGCGGAGTTCGTGCGCACGCTCGAGAAGCGGCAAGGCTTCAAGATCGCGTGTCCGGAGGAAGTGGCGTGGCGGATGCGTTTCATCGACGGGGCGCAACTCGAAGCCGCTGCGGTGCGGCATGGAAAGAGCGCATACGGACAGTATCTCTCGCGGCTGCTCACATCACAGAGCTGAGCGTCGCCGGGAAGCGCGCTTTCATTCGACACCTGTCAGTCAGATGGCTGATTTATAACTCGGCCCTCTGCCTCCGAAAATATCAGTCAGCTGATGGAGTTGACCCCGTTGGCGTGCCCGTTCCGCCTTTACGGTGGATCAGCAACGTTAACCAATTTATTTGTTTATCCTTTCCAAAACGTTGATGTAACGAAATATTATCCACGCATCCAAGCCTGAAATTTTACGGTATGGCGCGCTGGACCGGGGCGATGGAGCACGTCTGCGCATGCTTATTTTCGAGCGCGACGGCCAAAGAATTAGAATTGCGCGCGCGTGGTCGGGACAGTTATGGCTGAGAGTAACGTGCACGTTGAGCCCGTGTCGGCGAGGGCTCGGCAGCTCGCGCGGGTGGATAGTGCTCGATCTGGAGTTCTGTCCAAGTTCGAGAACTGCATAACGGCCTGTGCGATTGCCGAAGGGCTCTCGGTCATCCTGGCGGCTGCGGTTGCCAAGTTTCTCTACATCGATCTGTTTCTTGACCAGGATCAGGGCCTGCTTCCCTATCTCGCGCCCGCGCCTCTGCTCTCTGTCACGCTTTACCTATTTATGAAGCAGGCGGGGCTGTACGAGCCCAATGTTCTGGTCGATCGCGTCGTCGGCTACGGGAAGCTCTGGGGGGCGCTCGCGATGTCGCTCCTCGTCCTCTTGGGCATTCTCTACATCTTCAAGAGCGCTGAAGGGTATTCGCGCGGCTGGTTCCTGACCTGGTTCGCGCTCAGCGCCGTGGCTCTCGTCACGGTGCGTGTGGCTGCGATGCGGCGCGTGCGCCATATGGTTGCGACCGGTCAGCTCCGTCGGCGGGTGGCCATCTTCGGCACGCTCGAGTTTATCACCGCCATGAAGGATCAGATCGAAAACTCCGAGCAATCAGTGGTGGTCGAGGGCGTGTATCTCGCCAAGCCCGCCGCGATCGGCAGCTCGGATCTGCCTCTCGACGGTGGCCTCGCGGAGCTCAAGGACGCGATCGAGCGCAACGAGTTCGACACCGTTTTCGTCGGCTTGCCGGCCCAGGATACGGCCCGGATTCAAACGGCGGTGAACGGGCTGGCGTCGTACTCGACTGAGCTTTTGCTGTGCACCGAACTCGATCCTTATCCGGTGGTCGTCCACGGCTCGCGGAATTTCGGTCCGCTCAGGACCAACGTCGTGAACCTGGTGCCGCTTTCCGAGAGCAACGTGCTCCTGAAGTCGATGCTGGACTACGCGGTTGCACTGGTCGGCCTGATCGTGCTCGCCCCGCTGCTCGCGGTGGTGGCGCTCGCCATCAAGATCGACAGCCCGGGTCCGGTGTTCTTCCGGCAGCGCCGCTATGGCCAGAACAACAGCATCTTCCGGATCTTCAAGTTCCGCACCATGGCGGTGACGGAGGATGGTCCGACGGTCAAGCAAGCCGAGCGCGATGATCCCCGTGTGACGCGAATGGGCCGTATTCTAAGGCGTACGAGCATTGACGAGCTTCCGCAGCTCCTCAACGTTCTCACTGGCGACATGTCGATCGTGGGGCCGCGCCCCCATGCGCTGGCGCATGATCAGCTCTTCGAGCAGAAGCTCGATCTCTTCTCCCGCCGCCGCCGGGTGCGTCCCGGTTTGACCGGATGGGCGCAGGTGCACGGGTTCCGAGGCGAGACGAAGACGACCGAGGATATCCGCAGCCGCATGCAGCACGATCTCTACTACATCGACAACTGGTCGATCTGGCTCGATATCGAGATCATCACGCGCACGGTGTTCGTGCTGTTCCGCGGCGCGTACTGAGGACGCGCCGTTCGTTCGAGCTAGACGTGACGTGGGATTTGCGTTGGCTGGGATCCAGACCTCAGCGGCGGGCCAATCCGCCCAGCAGAACGCCCGGAAATACGTACAGGCATTCGAGGTAACGGCGTGCGAGGCGGCGCGGATTGAGCGCCATGCGCCACAGCCACTCGCAGCCGAGAGTTTGGAACACCTTCGGGGCGCGGCGTTGATGGCCGGCGAGGAAATCCAATCCTGCGCCGATGCATATGAACGAAACGCCTTCCACTTCCTGGGCGCACCGGTCGGCAAAAATCTCCTGCTTCGGTGCGCCGAGGGCAACGAAACAGATTTTGGCGCCGGAGCTCTTGATGAACTCGATGCCTTCGTTGGCCTCTCCGGAGAGGACATCAATGCCGTGGGGCGGAGAGTACACACCGGCGATGGTGAGGCCGGGATGGTCTTTCTTGAGATGGCGCGCCGATCCGGCAAGAGAGTCGAACGTGGAGCCGAACAGCAGCACCGGTAGGCCACGGCGGCTCGCTTCCGCGCAGAGAGGCTTGATCAGGTCCGCCCCCGTGGTGCGGGACAGGTGCCGTCCTTGAAGGCGGCCAGCGAGAACGATGGGAAACCCGTCCGCCAAAACGATGCGTGCCCTGTCGTAAGCAGCGCGGAACGCCTTGTTGCAGCGCAGTTTTACGATGTGGTCGAGATTGAGGGTGAAGACCGAGAAGGATTTCCCCGAGCCCACCTCCTCGCAGACGCGTGAAGACGCATCTCCCAGGGAGAGTGTCTCGACATTTACACCTTCAACTAGAAATGGATCGCTGTGCACGCAGGAAACGTCCGCATTATCTGATCGCTTCGATCTGGCGACGCCTCTATAGCATGCGCAGTGTTCCTCCTTTTGCGGCGAAGGTAAAATATGGTTTATTTGATTGGTTAATTTTTTATCCTGAAAATTGCTCGGATTTACCTTGGGCGGGTAGGCACGGCCGAGCCTCGCTGTGCGGACGTCGACCTCGTTTTTCTGTCATAAAACTGTGGCTTAAGCGGGATTTCCATCTGCGGTGTACGCCGTGATGCCTTTCGCGCTGTTAACCATAGCCGCTCTTCGTCGATCTGCGGTCTGTCTTTTTGGATAGCTTGTCGTATTCAATTAATATCATCTCGGGCGGGAATGCTTTAAAAAGGGAATAGGTGCGTTGCATCAATATCCAAATCCGTTTTTTGTGCGACTTTTATTGATCTGATGCGAACGGGTGAAATCTGGCGCGCTTCCTGCAGCCGAGCCCGAAATTGGTGCTTTGCCGTTTCTGTGCGGTCGTATCCGGCAAGGCGCCCGGCCAATTGAGTTGAGACGAGGCAAGTATGTCCGAGAGTGAGAGCGGGGCGTCCCAAAGCGACATCGCGATCGTTGGGATGGCGCTGCGCGTACCCGGTGCCCGTTCAGTCGAGGAGTTTTGGCACAATCTCCGGGAAGGTGTGGAGTCCATCGAGACCCGAACGCCAGAGCAACTGCTGCAGGCTGGCGAGAGCCCGGACAATCTTCGCCGTAAGAATTATGTCCCCCGGACCGCGGAGCTTCGCGGTTTCGAAGGCTTCGATGCCGAGTTCTTTGGGTTCAGCCCGAAGGAAGCGGCGATCATGGACCCGCAGCATCGCCAGTTTCTGGAATGCGCGTGGGAAGCGCTGGAGGATTCGACGCGCACGCCAGAGCGCATCGCGGGCCCTGTCGGGGTGTTCGCCGGCTGCGGCATGGGCAGCTATTTCTATTTCAACGTCTGCAGCCATCGCGCCCTGGTCGACAAGACGGGCATGTTCCTGCTTCGTCACACCGGCAACGACAAAGACTTCCTCGCGACGCGCGCGTCCTATCTTTTCGATCTGCATGGGCCGAGCGTGAACGTGCAGACGGCGTGCTCGACATCGCTCGTCGCCGTGCATTATGCCTGCCAGAGCCTGCTCAGCGGCGAATGCGAGATGGCGCTCGCGGGTGGCGTCACTATCGAGCTTCCGCAAGGGCGGGGCTATCTTTTCCAGGATGGCGAGATCCTTTCGACGGACGGTCATTGCCGGGCCTTCGACCATCGGGCCTCCGGAACCGTGTTCGGAAGCGGCACGGGTGTCGTCGTGCTGCGGCGGCTGGCGGATGCGCTCGCTGACGGCGATCCCATCCATGCCGTGATCAAGGCGACGGCGATCAACAACGACGGCGCAAGCAAGGCGGGCTATCTCGCCCCAAGCGTCACGGGGCAGGCCGAGGCCATCGTCGAAGCGCAGGCGCTGGCGGGTCTCGAGGCGAGCTCCATCGGTTATGTGGAGTGCCACGGCACGGGGACGTATCTCGGCGACCCGATCGAGATCGAAGCTCTCACTCAGGCGTTCCGCCAGACGACCGACAAGACCGGCTTCTGCCGGGTCGGCTCGGTGAAATCCAACATCGGGCATCTCGATACCGCGGCAGGTGTCGTCAGTCTCATCAAGGCCGTTCTCTCCGTGAAGCACGGGGAAATCCCGCCGACACTCGGGTTCGAGAAGCCCAATCCGGCCATAAATTTCGCCGCCAGCCCGTTTGTTGTGAACGACCGGCTGACGCCCTGGACGTCCACTGGCGCCCCGCGCCGCGCGGGCATCAACTCCCTCGGTGTCGGCGGGACGAACGCGCATGTGATCGTCGAGGAGGCGCCTCTGCGGAAGGTGCCTGCCGCGCGCGCGGATGCAGGCCCGCAGGTTCTGGTTCTCACGGCCAAGAGCCGCAAGGCGCTCGACGAGGCCGGTAAGCGGCTCGCGAAGCATCTCGAAGCCAATCCGGATCTCGGGCTGGAGGACGTGGCCCACACGCTGCTCAACGGGCGGCGGCATTTCGAGCATCGCAGGGTGGCTGCCGTCGCTGACCGGGCGGATGCGATGGCGCTGCTTGCTCAACCGGACACGCATCGCGTGTTTACACACACGCCCGTCGAGGGAACGGCCGAGGCCGTGTTCCTGTTTCCGGGCGGCGGAGCGCAGTATCCGCATATGGCGCGTGCTCTCTATCGTGACGAACCCGCGTTCCGGCGCGTCGTCGACGAAGGGCTCTCCTATCTTCCGGCACCTGCCGCGCAAGAGATCCGGGACATCTGGCTTCCGCAGGGTGCCGAGGCGGCCGACGCGGTGGAACGGCTTCTGCGGCCCTCGCTTCAGCTTCCGGCCATTCTCATCGTGGAGGTTGCGCTGGCGCGCCTCTGGATGAGTTGGGGCGTGAAGCCCGCAGCGCTCATCGGCCATTCGATGGGCGAGAACGCGGCGGCGTGCGTTGCCGGCGTGCTGAGCTTCGAGCGAGCGGTGAAGCTCGTGCGGTTGCGCGGCGAACTGTTCGACGAGGTTCCGCCCGGCGGAATGCTGAGCGTGGCGCTTCCCGCCGAGGCGCTGAAGGCGCGGCTGCCCGCCGATCTCGACGTTGCCTCCATCAATGCGCCCGAGCTTTGCGTCGTGTCGGGCTCGAACGACGCCCTTGATGCTTTCCGTCAGGTGCTCGTCGCTGAAGGAATCGAGGCAAGCCGTATTCCGATCGACATCGCGGCTCATTCGCGGATGCTGGCGCCGATCATCGAGCGCTTCCAGGATTTTCTGCGCGCGACGCCTTTGTCCGCGCCCACGATCCCGATCGTGTCCAACCTGACCGGTACCTGGCTGACGGCGGCCGAAGCCCGCGATCCCGCCTACTGGACGAAGCACCTGCGCTCCACGGTGCGGTTCGGCGACGGCATGGCGCTGCTCGCTGCGCAACCGTCGCGCGTTTACATCGAGGTCGGGCCCGGCCGTGTGCTCGGCTCGCTGGCCAAAGCGCAAGGCATTCCGGCCAATCAGGTGATCAACAGCCTTCCTCATTCGGAGGAGGCGATCGACGACAATCTGCATTTCCTCACGGCGCTTGGGCGTGCGTGGGCGGTTGGCGTGGCGGTGCCGCTCGAGAAACTTTCGGAAGGGGCGGATCCCCAGCGGGTCAATCTCCCGACCTATGCGTTCCAGCATCAGAGCTATTTCCTAGAGCGGATCGCGGCCAGCGGCGCAGCGCAGGAGGACGCTTCGCCTGCCAAGATCGCCGACATGGCGAATTGGGGATGGCAACCGGTTTGGAAGCAATCTTCGCCGAATGTGCGGCTCGATGCGGAACAGGAGGCGTCGTCGTGGCTTGTGTTCCTGGACGATGGCGGTATTGGCGCGGGGCTCGTCGCCCGGCTTCGTGAACTCGGCCATACGGTGCGCACGGTCACCTTGGGTGATGCCTTCGGCGTTACGGCAGCGGGCGACTATGTGCTCTGCCCGGAGCAGGGTCGCGACGGCTATGACGCGCTCGTGAAGGATCTCACGGGCGCGGGCGGCGTCCCGCAGCGGATCGTGCATCTTTGGCTGGCGACGCACGACGAGAGCTTCCGTCCGGGATCGAGCTTCTTCCATCGCAATCAGGAGCGGGGCTTCTACAGCTTGTTCTTCCTGGGGCAGGCGCTGTCTGATGCCGGCCATACGCTTCCGACCCACATCACGGTTCTGACCAACGGCATGCAGCGCATCGGCAACGAGTGCCTTGCCTATCCCGACAAGGCGACGGTGCTGGGTCCCGCGCAGGTGCTTCCCCGCGAGATGCCCAATGTGTCCGTGCGGGTGATCGATATTCCGCTCGCCACCGGCGGACGTGAGACGTTCGTGCGGCGTCAGCGTGCGCTGCTGGTGAAACGCCTTGCCGCCGCTTTGGATGCGCAGGGCGCGGAAGTCTCGGCGGCGGATCGCATCTGGGACGACATCCTGGCGGAGCCCTGCAACGAGATCGTCTGCTACCGGAAAGGCCGGCGCTGGACACAGAGCCAGGAGCCGCTTTCTCTCGACAAGGCCGGGGAAGGCGAGGCCGTGTTCCGCGAGCGCGGCGTCTATCTGATCACGGGCGGCCTCGGTGAGCTTGCAACGGCTTGCGCCGAGGATCTGGCGCGGCGTTTCAAGGCTCGGCTCGTGCTGGTGGCGCGCACTGCGCTGCCCGACAGCGCGGAGTGGGATGGCTATCTGGCCGCTTACGGCGAGAACGACCGCATCGGCCGTGCCATTGCCGCGGTTCGCAGGATCGAAGTTGCGGGCGGCGAGGTGGCCGTGGCGCAGGCCGACATCACCAATTCGGAGGCGATGCGGGCCGTCGTGGAGACGGCGAAAGCCCGTTTCGGCCGTCTCAACGGCGTGCTGCACACGGCCGGCGTCGTGAAGGACGATCTGATCGCCCTCAAGGCTCTCTCCGACATCGAGGACGTTTTCGCGCCCAAGATCCTCGGCACGCTGGTGCTTGCCGAGGTGCTCGAGAAAGAACCGCTCGACGTGATGGTGCTGTTCTCGTCGACGAGCACCGATACGGCTCCGGCCGGTCAGGTCGACTATGTGGCGGCCAACGCGTTCCTCAACGCGTTTGCGGAAAGCCGTGTGGGGTCCAGCGTTCGCACGATCGCCGTGCATTGGGGCGTGTGGAAGGATGTCGGTCTGGCGGCGCGCGCCATTGCGCAGGCCGAGCAGCAAGATGCCGCGCCGGTTGTGGAAGCGGCGCTTGGGCCCTTGTTCGACCGGCGCGTGCGCGTATCGGACAAAGAAGAATGGCTCGAGGCGCGTCTCGACAGCACGCGCCATTGGGTGCTGAACGAGCATCGCCTCAAGAGCGGCCATGCCATCTGGCCGGGCACAGGCTACATCGAGCTGATCGCGGAAGCCCTCTCCGAGCAGCGGATCGAAGGGCCGTTCGAGATCGAGGATCTGACGTTCCTCAGGCCCTTGCACGTTCCCGACGACGAACCGCGCACAGCGCGCGTCACGCTCACGCCGGAGGCAGACGGCTATCGGATCGCGATCGACAGCGAGCAGCCCGGAGCAGCGCTCGTGCGTCACGCGGAAGCTATCGTGAGGATCGCGCCTTCCTCCAAGCGACGCGTTATCGATGCCGCCAGGATCGGGGCTGCCTGCGAGACGAAAGCGCTTGTCGCGGGTGACAAGCCGCATCGTTCGGCGCAGGAAGATCACCTGAGGTTCGGTGCGCGCTGGCAGGTGCTGCGTTCGGCCTCGTTCGGGCGTGGCGAGGCGCTGGCTCAGCTTGCACTGTCTGACGATTTCGTCACCGATCTCGATCACGGCTATCTGGTTCATCCTGCCTTGCTGGACATCGCGACGGGTTACGCCATGAACCTGATCGACGGCTATTCGCCGGCGGCGGGCCTGTGGGTGCCGATGACGTACGGCAAGCTCTGCATCAACGGGGCGCTGCCTGCCAAGATCTGGAGCCACGCCCGCCTCAACACGTCGAAGGATCTGGGACCGGGCTACGCGACGTTCGACGTCACGATTGCCGACGCCGAGGGGCGTGTGGTGATCGAGGTCGAAGGCTTCACGATCAAGAAGCTCGCGGCTGGAACCGATCTCTCGGCGTCGCTCTCGAACGAAGGTGAGGCGAAGACGGCCGAGGCTTCCAAGGGAAGCGATACGGCGGAGCTCTCGCCCGCACTGGCACGGCTTGCCGCCCAAGTCGATCAAGGCATTCTTCCGGGTGAAGGGTTCGAAGCGCTTTTGCGCGCAGTCGGCTCCGGTAAGCCGCAGGTGATCGTGAGCTCGATGGATCTTCCGGCGCTGCAGCGGGCTGCCGCGCGGGCCGAGGTTCAGGCGGCGGCATCTTCTACGACGTTCGAACGGCCGGATCTTGGTGTCGATTTCGTCGAGCCCGGCACGGATATCGAGAAGGCGCTCGCGGGCTTCTGGACCGAGCTCCTCGGCGTGAAGAAGATCGGCATTCACGACAGCTTCTTCGATCTCGGCGGGCATTCGCTGATCGCGGTTCGCCTGTTCCGCATGATCAAGAAGGCGTTCTCCGTCGAGTTCCCGATTTCGGTGCTGTTCGAGGCCCCGACGATCGCGCAGTGCGCAGCCCTCATCGAGCAGAGTGGCGTGAAGCCTCAGAGCGATGCCGGTGCGGATGCAGGAGCGACTGTCACTGCCCTCGAGCGGCCGCGCCTGCTGCACCTGGTGCGGATGGACAGCGGCAAGGATCCCCGGCGCACGCCGTTCTTCCTGTGCGCGGGCATGTTCGGCAACATTCTCAACCTGCGGCATCTGGCAGTGCAGATCGGGGCAGACCGCCCCGTTTACGGCCTCCAGGCGCGGGGCATCTACGGCGGTCAGGCGCCGCACGAGACGTTCGAGGAGATGGCGCGAGACTATCTTGCGGAAGTTCGCACCGTGCAGCCGCATGGTCCCTATCTGCTCGGCGGGTTCTCGGGTGGCGGGCTCGTGGCCTACGAGATGGCGCAGCAGCTTCGGGCCGCTGGAGAAGAGGCCGCGATCGTCGTTCTGCTCGATACGCCCTATCCGGCGAACCCCGTGCTCTCCGCGCAGGACCGCTTGATGATGAAGATGCAGGATGTCGAGAAGGAAGGTCTCTCCTTCTTCAGCAACTGGGTGCGTCGCCGCATCGAGTGGGAGCAGCGGAAGGCGCAGGCGCGTGCCGGCGTGCAGCCCAAGTCTGCCGAGCAGTTCCACAACGAGGAGATCGAGGCTGCCTTCCGCCGTGCGCTTTCGCGCTATCAAGGTGCGGCCTACGACGGGTCCGTTCTGTTGATGCGTCCGAAGCTGCAGGTCGCCTACCGGGTGACCGGCGGGCGCGAGCTCAATCACGAGCGCAGCCTGCTGCGTGCAGACAATGGATGGTCGCCTTTCGTTGCGGACCTCGCGATCCATGAGGTTCCCGGCGATCACGACAGCATGGTTCTTGAGCCGAACGTGCGCGTTCTGGCGAGCCATCTGCGCCAGGAGCTGATGCGGGCCGACCGGAGCCGGACGGTTCAGCAGATCGCGGCCGAGTAGCGAACAGACGTCACCGCCGCATTCACGTGCGGCGGTGCCTCACCCCTGTTTCAGCAACACAGATTCAGCAATAGAGAGCTATGGCGCTCGCGAGCAGGCCGTTGGCCACGCGTATGCGGCCGCGGGCGGTGTGGCCGCGCGGAAACTCGCCGGCGTCGCGCTCGAATGTGGCCTTGAAAGTCTCCGCGCGGAGATCGATCTCGATTGAGAGGTCTTCGAATTCGAGCATTTCCCGCGTCACCGGGAACTGGCACTTGAACGTGCATTCCTTGGCGCTGAAGAGGGCGCGGGCGAGGAGATCTCGCTCGTTTCGCGCGGCCGATTGCAGCCACGCAATTTCCTCGGCCCGGCCGATCGTTTCCAGGACGCCTGGAGGCAACGTCTCGGCCGGTTCCAGGTCGATGCCAATGGCGCGCACACCGTCGTCCGCGCGCCCGACCGCCACGGCGCAATGGCAATCCGTGTGCGTGATGCTGCCGACGTAGCCTGCCGGCCAGAGCGGCATTCGATCGGGGCCTGGGAGAAGGGGCTTTCTAGGAGCGCCGAGCTTTGCAAGCGCGTCATGGGCTGCATTGCGCCCTGCCAGAAACTCACGCCTGCGCTTCGCCACAGCAGGGGCGACGGCTGCTTCCTCCTCGGGAAAGGATGCGGCGAGGCCGTCCCCGATCGCACGTTCGACGATCGCGATGCGTGGGTCGAGGAGGCCCGCGAAGATGCTCACGATACGCCGCGTGTCCGCTCCGGCACGGCCCGGCGTCCCAGCATGGCCTGGCGACGTGCGGCGGCGCGATCAGCAACCTGGCTCAGGTGCTTTCCGGCCTGTCCGCGATCCTGGATGTGTCCCGCAAGACCGGCCACTGTCGGGAAGCGATAGATGTCGGTGATGGTGAGCTCGGGCGCGATGCTGGCCTTGAGGTCGCGGTGAAGCTGGACGGCCAGCAGCGAGTGGCCGCCAAGCGTGAAGAAGTTGTCGAACGCACCGACCCGTTCCACGCCGAGCAGCTTCTTGAAGGCATCCGACAGGCGGAGCTGCAAGTCGTTCGTCGGGGCGATGTACTCGACGGGAGCCTTCGTGCGGCAGGCTTCCTCGGGGCGGGGCAGAGCCTTGCGGTCCACCTTCGCGTTCGGCGTCAGCGGGAACGATTGCATGGTGACGAAGTGCGCCGGCACCATGAAGTCCGGTAGCGCATGACGCACGTGAGCCTTCAATTCCGCATCCGGCACGGGCTCGCGCTCGTAGCGCACGTACGCGACGATGCGCACGTCGTTCGCTTCGTCCTCTCTCGCCATTACAATTGCTTCGGCGACGGCGGGGTGGAGACCGATACGCGCTTCGATCTCACCGAGCTCGATGCGATAGCCGCGCACCTTGACCTGATGATCCGCGCGGCCGAGGAAGTGTATCTCGCCATCCTCGCCGATGCGCACGAGATCGCCCGTGCGATAGACGCGCTCGCCTGGGACGAACGGATTTTCGAGGAAGCGCTCGCGGGTGAGGTCGTCACGGCCGAGATAGCCGCGGGTGACGCCGTCGCCGCCGATGTGGAGCTCGCCCGGTACGCCCGGCGGAACGAGCCGGCGCGCGTCGTCGAGAATGTAGAGCTGCGTGTTGGCGATGGGCGTTCCGAGCGGCACGGCGCCGCTGCCCGCAGCGGTGGCCGGTCCCGTCGAGGACCAGATGGTGGTTTCGGTGGGGCCGTACATGTTCTCGACCGTGGCGGCGGTGGTTTTCCTCAGGTCGTTGAGGAGCGCAGGCTGAAGCGCTTCGCCGCCGATGAACAGGTGGCGGATGGACTGAAGCGCGGCGCGATCCTCGTCGCTCATGAGGATCATGGCGGCCATGGACGGCGTGCACTGCATATGGGTAACGCCGTGGCGGCGCACGAGGGCGGCGAGGCTGCCGTGCTCGCCCATGTCGACGATGGAGTTGCCCTGGGCGTGAACCGCGCCCACGACTTCGGCGAGAGGCTCCAGTGCCTGCAGAGCCACTTCCGTCGAGACGCCGAAGTCGATGAGGCACGCAATCTCGTTGACGCCGATCGCCTTGAGCTGCTCGGTGCGCGCCATGGCGTCGTCGAAGGTGCCGAAGAGGCCGCTATCGTCAAAGTAGCGCAGGAACGCGAACTCGATGATGGCATCGACCTCCTCGGGATCGAGGGTCTGGAGATCGATGTCCATGGGCTGTGTGACGCCCTTGGGCTTCTTGAAGGCGGGGAAGGCCCAGGCATACTGCTTTATCAGCGCCGCGGCGCTTCTGAGATAAGCCTTCATCGGCTCACGGGCGGCCGCGCGCACTTCTTCCCTGTCGTGCCCGATCAAGGTGTGCAGCATCAGCGTGACGGTGTAATCGGCTGGATTGCGCCCGGTCTCGGCGAGCGTTTCACGGTAGATGCGGATCTTGTCCGCGACCTCGTCGATGGATTGGCCGAGAAGATGCGTCAGCACATTGGCGCCGAGGCGGGCTGCTTCGCGGTAGGTGTCCGGATTGCCGGCCGTCGTCACCCAGATCGGCAGCTCCTTGCTGACCGGGCGAGGCTGGGTGAGCACGTTCACCTGCTTGCCGCCGGGAGCGTCGAACTGCACGGCCTCGCCGCGCCAGAGACGTCGCACGGCGTCGATGTCGCGCAGCATGGCGCTCTTGTTGTTGGGCGGCGCGTTTTCCGGGCGCAGCAGGAAGTCTTCGGGCATCCAGCCCGACGCGAACGCGATGCCCGCGCGGCCGTTGCTGATGTTGTCGATGACCGCCCATTCCTCGGCCACGCGCGCGGGGTGATGCAGCGGCAGCACGCAACTGCCGGCGCGGATGTCGAGGTTGCGGGTGACGGCCGCGACGGCCGCACCGGTTACTGACGGGTTGGGGTAGGGGCCGCCGAAGGCGTGGAAGTGCCGCTCCGGTGTCCACACGGCGCGGAAGCCGCGTGTGTCGGCATAGCGCGCGCCCTCGAGCAGGAGCTGATATTTCCGCGGGCCGGCTCCATCGTCATTGCCCCAGAAGTAGAGGCTGAAGTCCATGGGCGCATTGGCGCCTTGCCGGCGTTTCGCGGTGGTGGAGGCGCGTTGCTGGCTCGTGTGGACGACAACGGCAAAGCCGTTGGCCAGCGTCCAGAACAGCTCGAGCACCGAGATGTCGAACGAGAGGCTGGTTACAGCCAGCCAAACGGGCTGCGTGTCTGCCGCGCGCGGAATGCGATCGTCCATTCCGGCGAAGAAGTTCACGACGTTCCTGTGCTCGACCATCACGCCCTTGGGACGCCCGGTCGATCCAGAGGTGTAGATCACATAGGCGAGGTTCGCGGAGGTTGTTTCGGTCTGCGGGGCCGATGCGGCGGCGCTCGCCTTGGAAGCTGCCTCCTCGACCGACAGCACATGGACGGCGCTGGTGCCAACCGGCGGCTGGAGGCCCTTCTCCGTGAGGATGATGGAGAGGCCGCTGTCCTCGATCATGAGGGCGATGCGGTCCTTCGGATAGGTGGGATCGAGCGGAACGTACGCGCCGCCCGCCTTGAGGATCGCGAGCGCGCCGACGACGAGGTCGCACGACCGGTGTACGTAGAGGCCGACGAGCGTATCCGGCTTCACGCCGAGGGAAACGAGCGTCTCTGCAACGCGGTTGGCTCGTGCATCGAGATCGCGGTAGGTCAGTTTCTCATCCTCGCAGATGAGGGCTGTCGCGTCGGGCGTGCGCGCTGCTTGCTGTTCGATCAGGCGATGCACGAGTGCGGTGCGGTCGTAGGGGCGGCCCGTCTGGTTGCGGCCGACGAGCAGGGTTTCGACTTCCGCGTCCGACATGAGCGGAAGATCCGCGACCTTTTCGGGTGCGCTCTTGCTCGCTAACGCCGAGAAAACCGCCTGGATCTGACGTGAGATCGCATCGAGAGCGGTGCGCGGCAGACGAGCCGTGTCAGCGAGAACGTCAATGGCGTGTGCGCTGGGCGGAATGACGAAAGTGAGGATGCTTCCCGGGAGAGGCTCCGAGCTGGTGGATCCGCCCGTCAGTCGAATTGCGACCGTGGCGCGGCCGGGAGAAAGCTTTGGATTGCAGTTAACGAGATCTCCGGCATAGCCGCGGCGGCGGCGGGCTTCGGCCAGCTCCTTTGCGACGGAGGTGGAGAGAGAAGCTGTCGTCGTGTCCGATGCGACCTCGAGAGTCAGAGGGACGGCCGGTGCGATATAGCCCGCGAACGTAGCGCTGTCCGCGGCGAGGCGGTCGCCGACGAGGGCGATCCGGAAGCGGGACTGGTTGCCTGTGCGCGCAAAAAATGCGGCAAGCGCCGAGACAGTCCGCTCCGCCTCCCAGGTCTCGGGCAGGGGAAGCTGGATGGTCTCATACGCGGGGATCGCGCCGTCGTCTTTTGGCAGCACGCCGTTGAGATCGGGATCGCGCGCCTCCGTGAGGCGATCGCGGAAATAGCTCTCGTTCTTCGCCAGCTCGTGCGTCAGCTCCGTGAGCCGGATGCTTTCGTCTGCGTCGACCGGGCGGATCACCTCGCCCTTGGCGAGAACCGCGCTGGGATCGACAGCCTCGCCCGCGCTGTCGCGGAGTGCCTTGATACGCACGCTGCCGTCGGCTGCGGCGAGGGTGGCGCCGCTCTTGTCGACATCGATCACCGTTCCAGGGCGCGCCGCGACGCTCGTCGTGTCGATTTCGAGATCGGTCACGGCGTAGGCGCCGGATGCGGTTGTGATCTTGGGCAGGCAGAGCGGGTTTGCGTAGCGCTGGCCGAAGGAGAGCGCGCGCTGAAGACGTCCGATCTGGCTGACCGACTGGCGGAAGTCTAGGGTGGCGGCGGCTTCGGGGCGTTTTGTCTTCCCGAAGTAGAGGCGCTCGCCGAAGGATTGCGGGCGGCCTTCGAGGCTTCCGCTCTCGATCTTCTCGATCAGCTCGGAGAACGAGGCAATGCCAGCTTCGAAGCACTTCGTATTCAGCGTGAGCGCTGTGTCATCGTCGCTGATCTCGAAGGCGCGCTCGGCGTAGATCGCGCCCTCGTCGATCCCCTCCGACAGTGCGTGCCAGGTGACGCCGTAGCCGGTCTCTCCGGCCAGGATGGCCCAGACCGGCGTGTTGAGGCCTGCGTAGCGAGGCAGAGGGCCATCATGGAAGTTCGCCGAGCCTTCACGCGCGCGCTGCCAGACACCCTTGGGGATGAGCCGGAGATTGGCGATGCTGAAGAACCAGTCGTAGGTGTAGGGCGCGAGATCCTGCTCGAGGCTGGCGCCGGGCGCCAGGGTCGGGATGCCGTGCCCTTTGGCCCAGGACGCGACCTGATCGTTGGCCGTAACGACCGCTTCGATCTTGTGCTGCCGCTCTCGCAGCGCCTCTCCGCATTGGACGAGGAGCGATTCATCGCCCATCACCACACACGCAATCTTCTTTGCTGCGGTTTGCGTCATGTCAGCCCTGTAGAAATACGACGTAGGTTCGGAGACCGCCCTGGAATTGACGGGAGGCGGCACGCATCAGGAAAGGTCACTGTTTTCAGTGCCTTGGTCCGCATCCCTCTGGTTCCCGTTTGGGCGCATCTTAGCTTCTTTGCCACCATCCGTCAGACGAGCCCGAGCACATGGTGAAAGCGAACAATTTTCTGGATTCTAGCGCGGAAACCCCCTTCACTTCCGTGGGCGGATAGAGTGATGGTTAACGGCGGGTGCTCGCAATATCATCCGGCGCTTCGGGAGCGGGCAGCCGGCGCGCTCGATTGACAACCTACCAGTTGGTAGGTAAAAAGTGGCAAATGACGACCATGGATACCAAGACAGCTTTGCTCGCGGAGGCGGAGAGCCTCGTGCGTACCGTCGGGTATGCTGCTTTCAGCTATGCCGACCTTTCGGAGCGCGTCGGGATACGCAAGGCCAGCATCCACCATCACTTTCCCACCAAGGAGAGCTTGGGGAACGCGCTGATCGACTCTTATCTCGAGCGCTTCCAGGCTGAGCTCGCCAAGCTTTCGGAGCGCCGGCTCGACACCAAGGGCAAGCTTCTGGCTTACGGCGATTTCTTCGTTCAGGGATTACGCGATCGGCAGATGCCCCTTTGCGGCGCATTGGCTGCAGATGCGGCCTATCTGCCGCCTTCGATGCAAGGGCGCGTCGAGCATTTCTTTCGTATTCATCTCGAGTGGCTGGAGCAGACGCTTCGCTCCGGTGTGTCGAGCGGCGATGTTCGCGCCGATCTCAAGCCCGAGCGGGCGGCGCTTCTCGTGCTGAGCACGCTTCAAGGGGCAAGCCTCGTCGCGTGGGCCTTGAAAGATCCCAGCACCATTCGTCCCGCCCTCAAGGAGGTCGTGGACAGCCTTGCGACGTAATTTTTTGGATCGATAGACTACCGACTGGAAGGAAGTCGGACCGATGGAAAAACTGGCGGATCGTTCGCGTCTTGAAGGAAAAGGTGCGGGAAGGCGAAAAGCCCTCGCGCCCGACGCGGAGTTGCTTTCGCGGGAGATCGAGGCGGCACATTCCCTTTCGCGCCGGACCTTTCTTGCCGCAACGTTCGCATTGGCTGCGCCAGTACTGCGATATGTGCCTGCGCGAGCGGGTGCGCCGTCCGCACTTTCGGTAAGCGAGGTGGCGCCGGGGGTCTTCGTTCATCAGGGGCTCTACGAGGAGCAGTCTCCGCAAAACAGGGGTGATATCGCGAACGCGAGCTTCATCGTCGGCAAGGACGCTGTGGCGGTCATCGACACGTCGGGCAGCTTCAAAGTGGGCCGGGAGCTGCACGCCGCGATCCGAGGCGTGACGGACCGGCCAATCAAGTACGTCATCAACACGCACATGCATCCAGATCATGTGCTGGGCAATGCGGCCTTCAAGGCGGACAGCCCGGACTATGTCGGTCATCACAAGCTACAACGCGCGCTCGCCATGCGGGCCGATAGCTATCTCCAGTCCAACAAGCTGATGCTCGGCGACGAGGCGTTCGAAGGCTCGGAGATCGTGCTGCCCACCGTGCTGGTGGAGGACAAGCTGTCGCTCGATCTGGGCGGGCGTAGCCTCATCTGCGAGCCCCAGAAGACGGCGCATACCGATAACGATCTCATCATCACGGATACGGCAACCGACACGCTGTTTCTCGGCGACCTGCTGTTCTCCGTCCATATTCCGACGATCGACGGCTCCATCAAGGGCTGGCTTTCGCTGCTGGACGAGCTTGCGACGCGGAAAGCGGCGCGCGTGGTGCCGGGGCACGGACCTCCAGCCATGGAGTTCCCCGGCGCGCTCGATGCCGAGCGGAAATACCTGTCCACGGTGGCCAGCGATGTCCGCAAGCTGATCGCTGACAACAAGACGATGAGCGAGGCCGCCAAAACCGCCGCGCTCTCGGAACGGGCGGATTGGAAACTGTTCGACACCTTCCACGTGCGAAACGTGACCACGGCGTTCGCGGAGCTGGAATGGGACTGACCGAGACAAGAGCAACAAGATCAATCGAGGAGGATAGCCGGTGAGCAGGATTTTCAAGGTCGGAGGACTTGTCAGCGACGTAGGGCGCCGCACAGCGATCGCGGTTGCTCTCGCGCTTGGTGTGGCGGGAATGTCTTTGCCTGCCGTTGCCGGCGATGAAGACCTTTGGCCGTCGCTGCGCAAGGAAGTCTTCGGTGAAAGAGCGATCGTCGAGGGCGACGGCCTCATTGTGATCGACGCGCCGGAGCGGGCGGAGGACGCAGCGATCGTTCCGATCACCATGCGCGTGCCGCCCAGCGTCAAGGGCGCGCTGAAGTCGCTCACGCTGATCATCGACCAAAACCCGGCGCCCGTGGCAGCCGCGTTCACGTTCGGTCCTGCCGCCGGGGATGGCGGCGGAGAGCGGCGCATGACCACGCGCGTACGCATCGATACCTACTCGTATGTGCGCGCCATCGTGGAGACCAGCGATGGCACGCTGCACATGGCAAAGACTTTCGTAAAGGCGTCCGGCGGATGCTCGGCGCCCGCACCCAAGGATATCGACGGCGCGAGTTCGGATCTCGGGAAGATCGTCGTGAAGAGCTTCGATCCTGCGCTCGAGACGACGCCGCTTCGGGAAGCGCAAATCATGATCCGTCACCCGAACATCAACGGGCTTCAGATGGACCCGGTAACGCGCGCCTATACACCTGCGCGGTTCGTGAAGACGATGACGGTCAATCGGGGCGAGGATCTCGTTTTCCGGGTTGAGACCAGCATCTCGATCTCATCCGATCCGCACTATCGCTTCACCTACGCCAACACAAAGAACAACGAGCTCGACGTCGTCGCCATCGACACCGACGAGACCGAGTTCAAGGGCGAGACCCGTCACAAAGGTCTTTGACGGTTGCAAACGGAATGCCCGCAGCCGGTGTGGTTTGGCTGCGGGCGCGCGACGAAGTGACGGGAGCGTGGGGGCACTCCATCGCTTTCCGAGTTCTTCTCTTAGCGATACTTGGCCCAGTGGGCTGTAGAGGGATCCTCGAGCTTGATCCGCACGCCGCCGTAGGCTGCCAGGCCAAGCGTATTGTAGCCCAGGATCTCCTGATACTGCTCATCCAGCAGGTTATCGACACGTCCGAAGATCTCGAACTGCGGCGTGACCTCGTAGGATCCCGCGATGTTCACGAGCCAATAGTCGTCCAGCACGACGTTCTGGAAGCTCACGAAGTCGGTGTCTTCCGTCTGGCCGTTGTAGATCGCCGCAAGGTTGAGATTTCCGCGGCCACCATCGAAGCTGTAGTTCACGTCGCCACGCCCCGCGTGCTCGGGGCGGCGGATCTCGATGGAGCCGTCGGGGTTGGAAGCGTCGAGGTAGGTGTAGCTGGCGCCGATTGTCAGGCCCTGCATCACGGCGAGACGGCCTGAAATCTCCACACCCTTGCGCTCGCTCACACCGAGCTGATTGTACATGGAGTTACCGGAGCTGGTGATCTCGTTCTTGAGGTCGGCTTCGAAGTAGGTCACGTCCAGGATAGCGCGGCCCTTGAGGAAGCTGAACTCCACACCGGCGTCCCAGCTGTAGGATTCCTCGGGAACCAGGTTCGGGTTTCCGATGAAGTTACCGAGAACGGTGCCGAACTGCTCGAACATGCCGGGCAGGGCAACGCTGGTGCCGGTGCTGGTGTGCGGCCTCAGGCCGATCTCAGGCAAATTCAGCGACGCGTTGACGTTCCAGGTCGTGAAATCGGCGAACGTATCGTTGTTGTCACGACGGATCGTGCCGCCCACGAACAAGCGGTCGTAGAAGCCCGTGCGGTATTCGCCGACCGTCGCCACGTGACCGCGCTCGCGGGTGAGCGCGTCGGTGTAGCTGTATCCCGGGGTGAACTCCTCGTCCTTCTTCTCGATGAAGCCGCTGATGCTGTGCTTCGATTGCAGAAGCTCAGGTGTCGAGAAGCGATAGGTGGCGAGGTAGGAGTAGGTTTCGGCGATGGAGTCGTTCGTTGAGACGCCGCCCCAGGGGCCCGATGCGAAGTACCAGGAGTCCGTGTCGGTCCGGTTGGCTTTGACCACGTGCGTGAGCGCGCCTCCCAGCATGTCCCACCGCAGGTTCACGCCGCCGAGAAAGAGATCCGTCTTGGAATAGTCCGGCGCATCGCCCACGCTGTTGTAAGGGGTTTGGGGGCGCGGCATGTAAAGATCGGGGTCGGAGTTGACGAGCTTGTGCGAGTTGCGCACGAAGAAATCGAGCGTCATGCCCTGCATCAGGGTCACACCGCCTTTGACGTTGATGCTGGAGTTGTTCCAGGGATCGTCTTCCGTGCCCCAGATGTCCCAGTTGAAGCCGTCCTGCTCGCGGTAACCGGCGCTGATCGCCAGCCAGAACTGGTCGGTGCCGCCGGAAGCGCGGGCGGACACATCTCGCGTGCCATAGCTGCCGAACTCGGTCTTCGCAGCCAAGGTGATCGGGCCCTTGCCGCCCTTCGTGATGACGTTGACGACGCCACCGATCGCCTTCGAGCCGTAGATACCGCTCTGTCCGCCGCGAATGACCTCAATGCGCTCGATGTCGTCGGCCATGAGGTTCGACCAGTCGAATTCGTTGCCGGTGGCCGCGGAGGCGTCGATGCCGTCGATGAGCACGAGGGTGTGATTGCCTTCGGCGCCGCGGATACGGATTTGCGTGATGCCGCCTGCACTTCCCGATTGGCTGACCGAGACGCCCGGCAGGCTGCGAAGCGCGTCGGCGGCATGGCGGATCTGCTGCGCCTTGAGCTGGGCGCCGGTCACGACTGTGATGGCTGAGCCGATCTGATTGGCGGGGACGCCGGTCACGGTCTGGCCGTCGCCGCCGTTCGATGTAAGCGCGGCCGCATCAGCGGAATCCGCGGGGCCAGGGACGGCGTAGGACGACGGCGAGCCAGTGGTCTTGCTCACCTTTGTTTTGGGCTTCTCGACGGTCGCGCCTTCGACGACCAGCGGCGGAAGCTCCTCCGCTTCCTGGGCTACGGCGGGCGTCGCGAGCGTCACAAGCGTGGCGCTGGTCGAGAGCAGAAGCGCTTTCAAGACACCTTTTGGCGCCGATGTCGCGGCGATATTACGATACGTCACAAATTCCCCCGTCACGAGTGATGGACGGGAACTCCGGCAGGTCGGCCCGACGGCTCGCAACGGCGGCACACAATGCGAAGGCGCCGCAAGTATCGCGGCACGATGCATTGCCCGCCATACGCGAGCGTTCTTGGTTCTCAAATCAGGTGGGTATCGAGACCCTGGGCATGCCTGACGTTGCTCCCATTCGGTTGCACATCAGCCGCCACTACGGGTAACCGTTCCAACGCGCGTCCCGCACGTAGGATGGGCGACTCGTGCCGGCAGGTCTCCTGGCTCACGGCTCAAGCGTCTCTTTACCTGCCTTCCCGGTTGCCCAATTGGGGGCCGCCAGTGGCGTCGTTGGTAGAGACTCGCCGTTTACAGTTGCGGGAGCAGCCTCGGCTTCGACGTGCTGCGCTTTTCAGCGCTCGCGTCACACCGTGTTCCCTCTTAGTCGCCGCCTGCTTGCGCAGATGGTGACACCGTCACGGTTCTTAGAGCGCCTCAAGGGAGGGGCAGAGTCAATGTGCAAACCTCGAACTCTTCCAACAGCACCTCCATGCGAGACACATCTGCCACACTCCTGATGTGGAGCGTTGCGCAGGTTACTCGTCGTCGCTCTCGGAGGCCCTGTCGAACTCAGCGCGCCAAGCTTCTATACTCTGCTGCAAAGCTTGATCAGCCGATGCTTCGCTGCGCCGGATCAGTTGGCGGATGGCATTTCGCAGCGCGGCTCTTTCGAGGCGGGTTTGTGGCTCGTCGAAGTTTGCCGGATCTTCCCGGTTCTCGATGGCGCGCCACACACGCTGCTTCGTCGCGGTGTAGGCAGGCGGTCCGAAAGCTGCGAGATAGTTCTGGAATTTTACGAACAATCCATCGTCGTAGGGAGTGTCCTCACCCAGTGCGCCGATGACGGGGTTGCCGGGATAGAGGAACGCGCACGGCGTCAGGCCGTCGGGGATTGGCGTGTTCGCCGAATGCGTTCTGCGCGCGGATAGTAGTTTGGGCAGCACGTGGGTGTGAGGACCTGGCGGCGAGACGCCGCCCGTGTCCGGCCCGCCGATCTTCTGATAAACCTCGGCGCGGCCGAGATGCGATATCACGACCCGGTGCGGATGCTGCGAGAGGATGGCCATACCGGCCTCGGTGGCGAAGGTCGGTTTACCGCAGCAGCTCCTGAGCACGCGCAAGAGATCCGGATCGCTGGTGCGCACGCAGAAGTCGATTTGCGGCTGGGCAAGGCCCACATCGAACAGAATGGAACCTCGATCCTCGGGGCGGATGGCGTCGCGATCGATGCCGAGCTCGGTCAAGGCCTCGCGCTGAGCGGCTGCGGCTTCCGCGTCGGGCAGGCAAAGCGCGATGCCCTGGCTCCAGCGATGGGGACGAGGGCTCAACAACTCGTAAGCGACGGGCTCTACGTTCTCCTTCAGCGCAATGCGGATGGCGCCGCGGCTGGTGGCGCGGGTGAGATTTTCCGGATCGTCGACGATCAACCTCTCGCCCTCGTCCTGGTGATACTCGCCGATGGCGCCGAAGGAGCCGACGCTCCAGCCGCAAGTCCAGCTTCGAAGCTCTGCCTCGAGGAGTGTGTGCAAGTCTGCCAGCGTAACGAAAGCGGGCGATGGAGCGTGTGGATCAAGTGTAGCCATGGCGAGTTCCCCGTCAGAGACGATGGAACGAGAAGCCGCCCGAGGACAGGTATGCCGGAGTTCGGGAGACAAGCGAGACCGCTCGCCGGTTGCCCATCCGTGATGTCCTGACGCTGCTTCCGTTCGGTTGCGCATCAGCCGCCACTACGGTGAACCGTCCTTCTGCGCGTCCCGCACAGCAGGTGGGCGACATGTGGCGGCAGGTCTCCTGGCTCACGGCTCTGGCGCTTCTCCCGGCCTTCCCAGCGATCAGGTCGATCGCCAGTGGCATTGCGAAAGATGCTTGCCGCTCACAGTTGCGGGCGCAGCCGCGGGGTCGACACATGGTCTCACCGCGTTCCCTATTATCCGGGGAGACTTTCGTATCCCGCGGAACCGTCACGGGGCGTATGTGCTCAGAACGTGCGGCAGGGAGTCAATTTAGAAATGCACACGGAGGGGCGGGCGCTGAGGGCGAGAGTACAAATTCGCCACAGAGATACACGTGCCCTGACAGCGAGTTGTGCGCTCTCTTATACCGAACTTGCGAGCGTCGGTGTGCGAGCGATTTCAAGGATGCGGTCGCAATCGAGGTGCGCTTCCAGATGTGCGGCGAGCGCGTCGAGCGTGGCATCGACGCCCGCCTCGTAGTCGTGGACGCCGGACGTCGCGCCAAGCCCATCGAGAAGTGCCGAGCGATACGCGTCGCTCGCGAAGAGGCCGTGCACGTAGCACCCCGAGATGCGACCGGACGGGCTCACGGCTCCGTCGCGTCTGCCATCGGAGAATTGCAGCATGGGGTTTGCGCAGCCCGGACCATTGGTCCGGCCGACGTGCATCTCGTAGCCTTTTATCGGTATGCCGCCGGTCGCCGTACCCGCTACCTCGACCAGCATTTTGTCTCCCGCCAGCATCGTTTCGACATCGAGCAGGCCCAAGCCGCGCGTTGATCCCGCCGGGCCTTCGATGCCGCCGGGATCGGCGATCTCGCGGCCGAGCATTTGATATCCCCCGCAGATCCCGAGCACGTGGCCGCCGCGGCGCACGTGTGCCGCGAGGTCGATGTCCCAGCCGGTTTCCCTTAGCGCTGCGAGGTCTGCGATGGTGGATTTCGAACCCGGCAGAATGACGAGGGCAGCCGTTCCCGGGATCGGCTCTCCCGGCCGGAGGAAGGCGAAGTCGATGCCGGGCTCGAGGCGCAAGGGATCGAAATCGTCGAAGTTGGACAGGCGCGGATAGGCGAGCACCACGACGAGCGGGCGGCTCGCGTCGCCGCTCGCCGTGCGGCCCGTTACGAGCGATTGGGAGTCCTCGGCGGGCAGGTTAGCCGCTTCGGTGAAATAGGGCACGAGGCCGAGCGCGCTCCACCCGGTCTGCTGGGCAATGAGATCGAGCCCGGTTGCAAAGAGCGCCGGATCGCCGCGGAACTTGTTGACGATGAAGCCTTCGACCATGGCTGCATCTTCGGGCGTGATCACCGCACGTGTGCCTGCAAGGCTTGCGAAGATGCCGCCGCGCTCGATATCGCCGATCAGCACGACCGGCACATCCGCAGCGCGTGCAAAGCCCATGTTGGCGATGTCGCCCTTGCGAAGGTTGATCTCGGAGGCGGAGCCCGCGCCTTCCACCAGAACGATGTCGGCCTCCTGGGAGAGCCGCTCGAAGCTGTCGAGCACGGCGGCCATCAGGCGGGGCTTCATGTCGTGATAGCCGCGCGCAGGAGCGTTGCCGATCACGCGGCCTTGCACGACCACCTGAGCGCCGATCTCGCTCTGCGGCTTCAGGAGCACCGGGTTCATGTGGACGGTGGGTGCGATGCGGGCCGCGCGCGCCTGGAGGGCTTGGGCGCGGCCGATCTCGCCGCCGTCGGGCGTCACGGCCGCGTTGTTCGACATGTTCTGCGGCTTGAACGGGCGCACGCGCAGGCCCCGGTTGGCGAACGCGCGGGCGAGCCCGGCAACCAGCAACGACTTGCCGACGTCCGAGCCCGTGCCCTGGAACATGATCGCTTTCATGGGCGTCAGAACTCGATGCCTTCCTGGGCTTTGACGCCGGCAGCGAAGTGATGCTTCACGAGGGTCATCTCGGTGACGAGATCGGCGGCCTCGATCATCTCGGCCTTGGCGTTGCGTCCGGTTACGACCACGTGCAGATTGGGGCGCTTTTCCTTGAGGGCTGCGACGACCATTGCGAGGTCGAGGTGGTCGTAGCGCAGCGCGATGTTCAACTCGTCGAGGATGATGAGTCCGAAGGACGGGTCCGCCATCAACTCCATGGCCACTGCCCAGGCCCGCTCGGCGGCGGCGACATCGCGGGCGCGATCCTGCGTTTCCCAGGTAAAGCCTTCGCCCAATGTGTGCCAGACAACCTGATCCCCGAACTTCTCGACAGCTTTGCGCTCGCCGGTTTCCCAGGCGCCCTTTCCGAATTGCACGACACCAACGCGCAGCCCCCTGCCGAGCGCACGCAGGAGAAGCCCCCAAGCGGCCGTGGATTTACCTTTGCCCTTGCCGGTGTGGACGATCAGCAGTCCCTTCTCCATGTTTTTGGAAGACACTTCCGCGTCTTGCACGGCTTTCCTGTTCGCCATTTTCTCTTTGTGGCGGGCCTCTTCGCTGGTGCCGGTCTGCATGGGGCGATGCTCCTTTTCAAGCGGGGGGACGAGGCCGTTCGCGCCTGTACTGCCGGCCTTCGCGGAGCCGGATTTCGATTGACGCAATGCCGAAACAGCCCTTATCAAACTGGTGACGGTTCCTCGCAAGAGGATTGAACGGGAATGCGGTGTCGCCTCGTCATGGCCAATCCGCAGCTGCCCCCGCAACTGTTATCGGTGAGTGCTCGGCCTGAATGCCACTGGGAAACCGGGAAGGCGCTTGAGCGCGGAGAACCGAGAGCCAGGAGACCGGCCGTCGAAACTATAAGCTCGTGTGGCCGCGGAGGGGCGGCCTGGGAGAATTGAGATGAACACGCAATCCTACACCTCTACGACCGTACCTGCGGAAGGCACGAGAAGCGAAAGCCTGAAGGCCGCGGCGCTTGCGCTCGTGCTGGGCGCCGGTCTCGTCTTCACGGCCGGTTTCTCGCATTCCTCCACCATTCACAACGCCGGACACGATACGCGCCACGCGCTCAGCTTTCCTTGTCACTGATCGAGGAACGCCATGATAATTCGTGTTCTTTCAACCAGCCTTGTGGCTGGTTTTCTTGCTGGCGTGCTCGTAGCGGTCATCCAGCACTTCACGACCACGCCCTTGATTCTCGCGGCCGAGGTTTTTGAGAGCCAGGCTGCGGAGGCTCCCTCCCTGATCAGCCCTGCCGTGTTCCGGGGCGACGACGCGCGTCTCATCCTCGCCCATGCCGACCACGATGCTGCGGCCGGGGGCGAAGAAGGATGGGCCCCCGCCGACGGCATCGAGCGCACGCTCTATACGAGCACGGTGACGATTGCGACTGCGATCGGCTTCGCATTCCTGCTGCTTGCGGGGCTGCTCGCCTCGGGTGATCGCATCGATCCGCAACGGGCGCTGATGTGGGGTGCCGCCGGCTTTGTCGTGACTGGCCTCGCGCCTGCGCTGGGGCTTGCGCCCGAGCTTCCTGGAATGCCAGCCGCGGATCTTATCGACCGGCAGGTCTGGTGGGTCGCGACGGCGGTGGCAACGGGAGGTGCCCTCTGGCTCATCCTGAGGTCGCGCAGTCTCGCGCTCCAGATCCTGGGTGTCGCTCTGCTGGTCGCCCCGCATGTGATCGGCGCTCCCCACCTTCATGGGGGCGAGGTGAGCCGCGTGCCGGCCGAGCTTGCGGCCCGTTTTGCGGCGACATCGCTCGCGGTTCACGCGGTGCTGTGGGCTGCGACGGGGCTCGCCGTTGGCTGGTTCTGGCAGTGGACGGATAGCACGGGGCGCGCTTAGCGCGCTCTGAGGTCCGGCATCTTATGACCCATTCCGACGTAACCATATTCGTTTGCGTTTCATGCCGGCGAGCCAATCCTGAAGGCGAGGGTTTTCATCTGCCGGGGCGTGCGCTGGCAGATGTGCTGCATGAGAAGCTCGCGCAGACGGACGCGAGCCATATCAAGGTCACGCCTGTCGAGTGCCTTGCCGTGTGCAACCGGCCCAGCACCGTCGCCATGGTGGGGCCGGACAGGTGGACCTACCTCGTCGGCGATCTCGATGCCGAGCGGCATGCCGATCAGATTATCGCGGCCGCTACCGCGTTTCAGAAAACAGAGAATGGAATCGTGCCCTGGAAGGAGCGCCCCGAAGCGTTCCGCAAGGGCGTGATCGCACGCGTTCCCCCGTTGGGTTTTTCCATGCCGGAGCAAGACAGAGAATGACAGCGCTCGCCAAAGTGCCGTGCAGCATCGTGACCGGCTTTCTCGGAGCCGGGAAGACGACGCTCGTTCGCAACATCCTCCAGAACGCCCAGGGCCGGCGACTGGCTGTCATCGTCAACGAGTTCGGCGATGTCGGCATTGACGGAGAGATCCTCAAGGGCTGTGGCGTGGAAAGCTGCAGCGAGGATCGCATCGTGGAGCTTTCGAACGGCTGCATCTGCTGCACCGTGGCCGACGATTTCGTGCCTGCTCTGGAACGACTGCTGGCGCTTTCCGATCCGCCCGAGCACATCCTGATCGAGACGTCCGGGCTCGCGCTCCCGAAGCCGCTCGTGCAGGCGTTCAACTGGCCGGCGATCGCCTCGCGCGTGACGGTGGACGGCGTCATCGCGGTGGTCGACGGGGCGGCGGTTGCGGCCGGCCGTTTCGCGGACGACCCGGAGGCGCTCGCGGCGCAACGCGCCGATGATGCGTCGGTCGATCACGAGAATCCGCTCGAGGAGGTCTACGAGGATCAGCTTCTCTGCGCGGATCTCATCGTGCTCAACAAGGCCGATCTCATGACGGCCGCGGATCTCGAGCGGGTGTCGGAGGAGATCCGGCAGTCTATTCCGCGCGCGGTCAAGGTAGTGGAGACGACCGGCGGCCAGCTCGAAGCAAAAGTGCTGCTCGGGCTGGGTGCGGCTGCTGAAGCCGATCTCGCGGCGCGCCCCTCGCATCACGATAACGAGGAAGACCACGATCACGACGATTTCGACACGTTCATCGTGGATGTTCCGCAGCTCGAGGATCCTGAGGTGCTGCTGGCCCGCATCCGGCGGGCGGCGGACGACCACGATATCCTGCGGATCAAAGGGTTTACCGAGGTCAAAGGTAAGCCGATGCGGCTCTTGATCCAGGGTGTAGGCTCGCGCCTGCAGCATCAGTTCGACCGCCCCTGGCGCGAAGGCGAAAGCCGGCAGGGCCGTCTCGTCGTGATCGGGCAGAAGGGACTTGACCGGGAGGCCATCGCGCGGGCGATTTCAAGCGTGTAAGGTTGCTTTATGCATCTACTTGCCGTCGAGACGGGATCGCTGGACGAAATTGACGGCGCGGTTGATCTCAACCAGACACCCGCCGATATCGTTGTCTTGTCGTTCAGCGACAGCGATCTCTCGGCACTCGCGTCGGCGTGGGAGCAGGATGCCTCCCGCTTTCCGTCGCTGAGGCTTGCCAGCCTCAAGAAGCTTCGCCATCCCATGTCGGTGGATGTCTACGTGGAGCGCGTGATCGAGCACGCGCGTCTCGTCATCGTGCGCAGCCTCGGCGGTCTCGACTATTGGCGCTACGGCTTCGAGCGTCTTGCGCGCGCCGCATCCGAGCGCGGCACGCTGCTGGTGGCGCTACCGGGCGACGACCGGCCCGATGCGCGGCTGGTGGCGCTTTCCACGGCGCCGCGAGACGTCGTCGAGGCGTTCGACCGCTACTTTCGTGCCGGCGGGCCGCACAATGCCTGCAACGCGCTCCTCTATGCCGCACATCTCTTGGGACGCGATGTCGCCTTCGATCCCCCTCTCGATATGGAACCGGCGCTGGCGCTCGACGGGGAGGGCCTGCCTGTCAGGCTCGATACCATCTCGGCCTGTCCGGATCGGCCGAGCGCGCTCGTCGTCTTCTACAGGTCGAGCCTGCTGGCGGGAGATTTCAAGCCGGTCACGCGGTTGGCGGATGCGCTCCGCGCGCGAGGGCTGCGGCCAGTGTGCGTCGCGCTCACGAGCCTCAAAGACCCGGATGCGACCCGTCCACTCGAAGCTCTCATTCGCCGCGTGATGCCGGCCGTTGTGCTGAATGCGACGGCATTCTCCGCGATGCGGGCCGACGAGACCACTGTTCTCGACGCCGCGGACTGTCCGGTGCTGCAGGTTGCGCTCGCGGGGCATCCGAAGGCCGCGTGGGAGGCTTCCGGGCGAGGACTGTCTCCAAGCGATCTCGCGATGAACGTCGTGCTGCCCGAGCTGGACGGCCGCCTCTTTACGCGTGCGATCTCGTTCAAGGCGGATGTGGCGCCTGCGGCCGATCTGCAATACGCGCGGGTGCTGCACGAGCCCGACGACGGCCGCGTGTCGTTCGTGGCCGAGCTCGCGGCTGCCTGGGTGCGGCTTGGGCAGGCCGAGCGCGCCTCGCGGCGTGTTGCGATCCTGCTGTCCGATTATCCGAACCGCGCGGGGCGGACGGGTTATGCCTGCGGCCTCGATGCGCCCGAGAGCGTGGCCGAGATCATGGGGCTGCTGCGCGCGGAAGGCTACGACGTCGGGGATGAACCGTTCAAAGCGCATGATCTCATCTCGCGCCTCGCGGATCTTGCGCCGGGGGCCGATACGATCACGGTGCCGCTCCGCGACTATCTGGGCTGGCTGGGTGCGCTGCCGGGTGAGATTGCGAAAGAGATCGAGACCGCGTGGGGTGCGCCGGAGGACGATCCGTCCTTTGAGAACGGTCATTTCCGGTTTCGCGCTGTGGTGGCCGGGAACATCGTCATCTCGCTTCAGCCGGATCGCGGTGCGCACGGCGACCGCAAAGCGGGCTATCATGACATGCAGCTTCCGCCGCGCCATGCCTATGTGGCGCTCTACGGGTGGCTGCGCGAGACGCGGAAGATCCATGCGCTCGTGCATCTCGGTACGCATGGCACGCTGGAATGGCTTCCCGGCAAGGCGCTTGCGCTTTCTGAGGCTTGCTTTCCCGAAGCGGTGCTCGGGCCCGTGCCGGTGATCTATCCGTTCATCGTGAACAATCCGGGCGAAGCAGTGCAGGCCAAGCGGCGGATTTCTGCGCTTACCATCGGGCACATGACGCCGCCGTTGTGCGAGGCGGGGCTTCACGGCCCGCTGGGAGAGCTCGAAGGGCTCATCGAGGAATATGCCGAGGCCGATGGCGTCGACAGGCGGCGCATCGCGATCCTCGAGCGGGAGATTTTGGATCGCGCGTGGCGCTCTGGCCTTGCCGCGGACTGCGGGCTGGAGAAGACCGATGCGCCCCGGGATGCGATCGGCAAGCTCGATGCGCAGCTTTGCGACATCAAGGATCTGGCGATCCGCGATCATCTTCACGTGTTTGGCAGGGCGGCTTCTCTGGATGCGCGGACGGCTCTGGCGGCTCAGATGGTTCGCGCCTCCGGCGGTGGGGAGGCGCAGATCGCGGGTGTCGAGCAGGCGATCCTCGCGTGCGCCGAAAGCGAGCGGGGTGCCCTGATCGCGTCGCTCGACTCTCGCCGCGTTGCGCCGGGGCCATCAGGAGCGCCCACCCGTGGGCGTCGCGATGTGCTTCCCACAGGACGGAACCTCACGACCATCGATCCGCGTGCCGTGCCAACGCGGACGGCCGCTATCGTGGGCGCGCGTGCGGCCGACGAGGTTGTGCGCCGTTACATGCAGGACCACGGAGATTATCCCCGCGCGCTGATGCTCGATCTCTGGGCCTCGGCCTCGCTGCGCACAGGGGGCGACGATCTCGCCCAGGCGTTGGCCTATCTCGGCGTGCGCCCGCGCTGGGACGACGGATCGAACCGCGTGGTCGGCGTCGAGGTGCTGCCGATTGCCAAGCTCGATCGGCCGAGGATCGACGTCACGCTGCGCATCTCGGGATCGTTCCGCGACATCTTTCCGGCGCAGATTGCCCTGTTCGACCTTGCCGTGCGGCTGGTTGCGGAGCGCGACGAGCCGGAAGAGTGGAACCCGCTGTCCGCTGCAAGGCTTCGCGGTGAAAGCCTGTCTCGCATCTTCGGCAGCGAACCCGGCACCTATGGCGCGGGGGCGGCTGCAACCGCGCTTGACAGCGCGTGGGAGAGCCGGGCCGATCTCGCGGCTGCCTATCTTCAGTCCAGCTCTCATGCTTATGGGGGCGACGACAGCGAGCGTCCGGCGGCGAAAGATTTTGAGGAGCGTGTCGCGGCGACGGATGCGCTGGTGCATCCGCAAGACGACAGGGAGCGCGATCTTCTCGACGGCGATGGCGTTGCGGATTTCGTCGGGGGTTTTGCTGCGGCCGCGGCGGGGCTCGGCAAGGCGCCGGCTCTCTATCACCTCGACACCAGTGTGGCCGCGGCGCCCAAGGCGCGCACGGTCAGCGAGGAGGTCGTGCGTATTGTTCGCGGGCGGCTCACCAATCCGCGCTGGGTTTCGGGCATGATCGCGCACGGACATCGCGGCGTGGCGGAGATCGCGCAGGGCGTCGACGCGCTCTATGCGTTCTCCGCGACGGCGGACGTGGTGGACGATCACCTGTTCGAAGCGGTGCATGACGTCCTGATCGCGGACGAAGATTGCCTGGGGTCGCTTCTGACGCTGAATGCGTCTGCGGCTCGTGCCATTGCCGAACGCCTGCAAGATGCGATCGCGCGGCGCTTGTGGTCGCCCCGGCGCAACGCGGTTCATGCCGAGCTGCATCGCGTGCTCGCCAGTGGCGAGGTGCGGCGTGCATCCGAAAAGAGAGCGCTGCCATGAGCGATCCCGCCGCCACCGCGCACCGGGCGCCCGTGAGGGGATGGTGCCCGGGCGCGCTCAAGCCTATGGAAACGGGCGATGGGCTGATCGTGCGCGTGCGCGCGCACTGCGGAACGCTCAGCGCGGAGCAGATGCTCGACATCTGCGAGATCGCCGAGCGGCATGGCAATGGGCATATCGATCTCACGCGCCGCGCCAACGTGCAGATCCGCGGAATCCAGGCAGAAGGGCTTCCCGAGGTCTGGAGTATGCTTTCGGCGCTCGGCCTTATCGATCTCAATGCGGAGGCCGAGTCCGTTCGCAACGTCATGATCAACCCGCTCGCCGGGCTCGATCCGACGGAGGTCTCCGACGTTCGCCCTATCGTCCTAGCCTTGGAGACGGCGCTCTCGCAGGCGAGCGACCTCTGGTCGCTTCCAGCGAAATTCGGCTTTTCGGTCGATGGTGGCGGCGTGCTTCCTCTCGACGGCGAGCGCGCCGATGTACGTCTGAGAGCGGTCCGCGATGGGGCACGTCCGGCGATCGCCATCGGCGCCGATAGGACCGATGGCGTGGCGTGGCTGGGGATCGTCGCGCCGGATGCGGCCGTGGATGCCGTAACAGCTCTCTTGAGAGCCTCTCTCGCAGCGACCGAGAACACGGGGCGGACCCGCTTCCGGGCTCTCGCGCCTCGCCTCGTTCAGGATCTAAAGCTGGCACTCGCGCCCTATGGCGCCGCTATCTCCGAGAATGTGCTGGCGCCGCCCCAGCAGTCTTGCGGCAGTGTGCTCGGTCCGATCATGGTGAACGGAACGGTGGTTGGCGCCGGGATCGGGGCGCCGTTCGGGCGTCTCGAAGCCGCATCGATGCGCGATTTGTTGGCTGCGGCCCAGAGTTTGGGCCTGGACGAGTTCCGGCTTTCTCCATGGCGGGCGCTCGTTGTGCCTGCGACTCGGATGCGGGACGTGGAGATCCTGCTTGCGAGGGCGCGGGAGTGCGGGTTTATTGCCGATCCCGATGATCCGCTGACACTGATCGACGCGTGTCCGGGCGCGCCCGCCTGCAGCTCCGCGCGGCTGGATGTGCGAGCCGCCGCCTACAGACTTGCCCAGTTGCTTCCCCTGCCGGGTGTTTCCTCGGTTCACGTCTCGGGATGTGCCAAAGGATGCGCCCGCTCGAAGGCGGCCGATCTCATGCTGGTGGATTGCGGTACTGTGTTCGGGGTGGCTCGTCATGGGCGGGCGGAGGCTCCTCCGGTTGCCTATGTGGAGCCGGACAACCTCGAACGTCTTCGCCTGATGCTGGAAGCTGGAATTTGATGCCGTGACGCACGAGCGCTCCTATATCCGCGACGGTGCCGAGATCTACCGCAACTCGTTCTCGATCATCCGGGCCGAGGCCGATCTCGCGCGTTTCAACGGGCATTCCGAGAAGGTGGCCGTGCGCATCATCCATGCGTCCGGCATGGTCGAGATCGCGTCCGACATTGTGATGTCGGACGATTTCACCGCACGTGCGCGGGAGGCTTTGCTCGCGGGCGCGCCTATTCTCTGCGACGCCAACATGGTGGCGCATGGCATCACCCGGAGCCGCCTGCCTGCCAACAACGAAGTGATCTGCACGCTTCAGGCCCCCGAGGTTGCGGAGCTGGCGCGCAAGATGGGTACGACGCGATCCGCGGCCGCGATGGAGCTGTGGCGGCCGAAACTCGCCGGAGCCGTCGTCGCCATCGGCAACGCGCCGACCTCGCTGTTCCGCCTGCTCGAAATGCTGGACGAGGGCGCATCGCGCCCGGCGGCTATCGTGGGGATTCCGGTCGGGTTTGTGGGAGCTGCCGAATCCAAGGAGGCGCTTCGGGCCGATGGCCGGTGCCCCTATCTGATCGTGAAGGGCCGTAAGGGGGGAAGTGCGATGACGGCAGCGGCGATCAACGCCCTTGCGAGCGAGGCCGAATGATCTCTCTCGAAGACATTGGCGGAAAGGCAGTCGCGGGAACGCTCTACGGCATCGGCGTCGGGCCGGGCGATACCCGCTACATGACGCTGCGTGCTGCCGCGCTCGTGTGCTCCGTCGATGTGATCGCCTTCTTCGCGAAGAAGGGTCGGCAGGGCAACGCCCGCAAGGTCGTCTCAGCGCTGGTCGGTGCGGAGCGCCGGGAGCTGCGTTTCGAATATCCCCTTACAGACGAGGTTCCTGCCGATCACTCCGAGTATCGGGAGCAGATCGCCGGGTTCTACAAGGAAACGGCCGCTGCTCTGGAAGCCGAGCTCAAGGGTGGGCGTTCGGTCGGGTTGCTCGCAGAGGGCGATCCATTCTTCTACGGCTCGTTCATGCACATGTGGCGCCGTTTGGACGAAGCGTTTCCTGTGGAGGTCGTGCCTGGTGTCACGGGAATGTCCGGATGCTGGACGCGCGCCAATACGCCGATCACGTGGGGCGACGATATCCTCACCGTCATTCCAGGCACGCTCGACGAGGAGCGGCTGACGCAGCGGCTCGCGGCGTCGGATGCGGCCGTCATCATGAAGATCGGACGAAACCTGGAGAAAGTACGCCGGGCGGTGGAGAATGCGGGCCTTTCCGATCGCGCGATCTACGTCGAGCGCGGGACGATGGCGGATGAGCTGATCATGCCGCTCAGGGAGTGTGACGGCGTGGCCGGAACTTATTTCGCCATGGTGATCATTCCCGGCCAGGGGCGGCGGCTATGAGCGGTAAGCTGACAGTGGTGGGGCTTGGTCCCGGCGCACCGGAACTGGTGACGCCTGCGGTGCGGAAGGCCCTCGAAGAGGCGACCGATATCGTCGGCTATTTCACCTATCTCGATCGTGTGCCGCCGGGCCCTGCAGGGCAGCGGCGCCACGGTTCAGACAACCGCGTCGAGGTCGATCGCGCGCGTCATGCGCTGGCGCTCGCCGAGGCCGGTCATACCGTTGTCGTCGTGTCGGGCGGCGATCCCGGCGTGTTCGCGATGGCGGCTGCCGTTTTTGAAGCGATCGAAGAGGGCGAGCCTGCGTGGCGCGCGCTCGACATCCGTATCGAGCCCGGCGTCACAGCGATGCTGGCGGCAGCCGCTAGCGTGGGAGCTCCGCTCGGAGGTGATTTCTGCGCCATCTCGCTGTCTGACAATCTCAAAGCGTGGAGCACGATCGAGCAGCGGCTCGAAGCGGCCGCACGTGGAGATTTCGTGATCGCGCTCTACAATCCGGCTTCGCGCGCCAGGCCGGAGCAACTCGGCCGTGCGCTGGTTTTTCTCAGAGGCTTGAAAGCAGCCGATACGGTGGTGCTGTTCGTCAAGGCAGCGGGCACGGCGGACCTGCAGGTGCGGATCGAGAGCCTCGGCAAGGCCGATCCCGCCGGTGTCGACATGCGGACGCTGGTGCTGATCGGCTCCAGCCGGACGCGCCTGATCCCGCGCGAAGGCGCTACGCCGTGGGTTTACACGCCGCGCTCGGAGCGCGAGGCTCAGCATGACGCCGGATGAGCCAGTCGAACGCTTCTTCCGCATCGTAAACGAGGGTCGGGCCCGCCTTATCTGGGCGTTCGATCATGACGACGGGAAGACCCAGCGTGCGGGCTGCTTCGATCTTGGCATAGGTGGCGCTGCCTCCGGAGTTCTTCGATACGACGACATCGATGTGCTCGTTGCGGAGCAGAGCGGTCTCGCTCGCGAGATCGAAGGGACCGCGATGCTGGAGCAGGGTGAGCCGAGGCGGCAACGGGGCGGTGTCCGGCGGCTCGATCAGGCGCGCGAGATAGGTGTGCTGCGGCGCGCGCGCGAATGCGCCGACTGTCTGGCGGCCGATGCTGAGAAACACCCGTCGCGGTGCCTCACCCAAGGCGCCCGCCGCTTCTTCCATGGTTTTGACGATCAGCCAGCGATCTCCGGCCACGGGTTGCCAGGGTGGACGAATGATCGTGCAGAGCGGGATGCCAGTTTCGGCGGTCGCGGCACTTGCGTTTGCGGAGATTTGGGCGGCGAAGGGATGCGTCGCGTCTATCACGGCTTCGATTTCGGATTGTGCGAGCCACTGGGCAAGACCGTCAGCGCCGCCGAAGCCGCCGATGCGCACAGCAATGCCAGGCGTTGCCGGTGTTTTGGTGCGGCCGGCGAGGGAGAGGATCGGCGTGAAGCGCGGATCGCCTTCGAGGCGCTTTGCAAGGGCGGAGGCTTCCGTCGTGCCGCCGAGTATGAGGATGCGCATCGGGGTGTTGCCCATGGCCGGTAACGAGACAGGCCGATCCGGCGCGCGCTGGCTGTCTCTCATAGGGCTGGGTGAGGACGGCGTCGCGGGGCTCTCGGATACGGCCAAGCTGCTCCTTGAGAGTGCCGAGCTTGTGGTCGGCGGGAAAAGACATCTCATGTTGGTCCGAGATGTGGTGCGCGGCAAGCAACTTTGCTGGCCGAGCCCGATCAGCGATGCGTGGCCCGAGATCACGGCGTGGCGAGGGCGCCCGGTTGTGGTGCTGGCAAGCGGCGATCCCTTTTTTTACGGCGTCGGCAAGCAACTCGTTAAGTTCGTTCCGGTCGAAGAGATGCTGTGCCTGCCGCAGCCATCCGCGTTCTCGCTCGCTGCGTCTCGGCTCGGCTGGGCTTTGCAGGATACGGCGCTGGTGACGCTGCATGGGCGGCCTCTTGAGGCGATCATCCGTCATCTTCAGCCCGGCGCGCGCATTCTCGCGCTCTCGTGGAACGGCAAGACGCCGTCCGATGTCGCCCGGCTGCTCGCGGCGCGCGGTCTTGGCGAGGCGAGGATCACCATTCTCGAAGCGCTGGGCGGGCCGCGCGAGCGCGTGATTTCCGGAAAGGCTTCGGATCTCTCGTTCGGGGAGATCGACGATCTCAATACGATTGCGGTCGAGATCCCGGCGGATGTGCGCGCTGTTGCGCTGAGCCTGTCGCCGGGGCTCGACGACGATCTTTTCGAGAGCGACGGGCAGCTCACCAAGCGCGAGATCCGGGCGGTGACGCTGTCGTCCCTCGCGCCGCGAGCGGGAGAGGTTCTGTGGGACGTGGGGCTCGGCGCCGGCTCGATTGCGATCGAGTGGCTGTTGCGTCATCCGTCACTCAAGGCGTTCGGCATCGAGGAGCGCGCGGACCGAGCGGAGCGGGCGGCTCGCAATGCGGCGCAACTCGGCACGCCGGATCTCGCCATCGTGAGGGGGCGCGCACCGGAGGCTTTTTCCGGCCTCCCCAGTCCCGATGCGGTGTTCATCGGCGGGGGGATGGGGGACGCCGGCGTGTTCGAAGCTGCGTGGGCCGCGCTGAAACCTGGAGGCCGTCTCGTTGCAAATGCGGTTGCGCTCAAGACCGAGATGCTGGTGCTCGACTTGTTCCAGCGCTACGGCGGCGATCTCGTGCGGCTGGGTGTGGCGCGGCTGAAGCCTGTCGGGGGTGAGACGGTCTGGAATCCGGGCAAGCCGGTTACGCAATGGCGGGTGGTGAAGCCATGCTCGTAGCGGGGATCGGATGCCGGCGCGGTGCGTCGGTCGCAGACATCGACGAGGCGATCAGTGCCGCGCGTTCTGCATTCGGATGCGACGCTCCCATCGCGGTGATCGCGACGGAGGCGTCCAAATCCGATGAGGATGGTTTGCAGGAGGCGGCGCGGCGCCTCGGCGTGCGTGTCGCAACCTATCCAACAGATGCGCTGGATGCGATGGCGGGGTCGGTGCTGACGCAATCGGCTGCCGCGCTGGAACACAAGGGCACACGATCCGTTGCCGAAGCGGCGGCCTTGCTGGCGGCCGGCGTGAACGGCCGGCTGCTGGGGCCGAGGGTGGCGACGCCAAGGGCGACGTGCGCGTTTGCCATCGGCGACGGCACGCGATCGGATGGAGGCGGAACGTGACGGTCCATTTCATTGGCGCCGGTCCGGGGGCTGCGGATCTCATCACGCTGCGCGGGCGCGATCTGATCGCGGCGTCTCCCGTTTGCCTTTACGCGGGATCTCTGGTGCCCAAGGAGCTTCTCTCGCACTGCCCGCCGGATGCCCGCATTGTCGATACGGCCCCCTTTTCGCTCGATGAAATCATTGCGGAGATGAAGGCGGCCACGGATGCGGGGAAGGATGTCGCGCGCCTGCATTCGGGCGACGTTTCGATATGGAGTGCGGTGGGCGAGCAGATGAGGCGCCTCGATGCGCTGGGCATTCCCTACACGATGACGCCGGGAGTGCCGTCGTTCGCGGCCGCTGCGGCTGCCCTGTGCCAGGAATTGACGCTCCCGGAAGTCGCGCAATCGCTCGTGCTTACGCGCACGCCGGGGCGCGCCTCTTCGATGCCGCCCACGGAGACGCTGGCTGCGTTTGCCGCCACGCGCGCGACGCTTGCCATCCATCTTTCAATCCAGGCCATCGCCGAGGTGGTTCAGGAACTGGTGCCGTTGTACGGCAAGGACTGCCCCGCCGTCGTGGTCGCGAAGGCGAGCTGGCCCGACCAGGAGATCCTGCGCGGCACGCTCGGCACCATTGCCGATGCAGTCGGCGAAGCCGGAATAGATCGCACGGCGCTCATTCTTGTTGGTCCGTCGCTGGGGCACCGCGATTTTCGTGAGAGCGCGCTCTACAGCGTGGACTACCAGCGCCGCTACAGGGGGCGCTGATGGTGACGGCGCGCAGGACAAGAGGGTTGATCGTTGCTGCGCCCTGCTCGGGCTCGGGCAAGACGACGGTAACGCTCGGCCTGCTCGCAGCATTGCGGCAGAGCGAACGCGCGGTTCAGCCGTTCAAGACGGGACCCGATTACATCGATACCGGCCATCATGAGGCGGCGGCCGGGCGGCCGAGCTTCAATCTCGATACATGGGCGATGCCCGCTCCTGCGATCAAGCGGCTCGTCGCCGATACGACGCCGGATGCGGATGTCGCCATCGTAGAAGGCGTGATGGGCTTGTTCGACGGCGCCTCGGATGCGGGGCGCGCCGGCAGCGGGTCAACGGCGGATCTCGCTGCGCTGCTCGGCTGGCCGGTGGTTCTGGTGCTCGACGTTTCCGGGCAGACGGAGACGGCCGCGGCGCTGGCGCTGGGTTGCGCTCTCTACCGGCCGGATGTGCGCGTCGTGGGGGTCATTCTCAACCAGGTCGCCAGCGCGCGTCATCTGGCGATGATCACGCCGGGCTTCGCGCGCATCGGGCTCAAGGTGTTCGGCGCCCTGTTCCGCGATGGCGATTTGCGGCTGCCGGAACGTCATCTCGGTCTGGTGCAGGCGGGCGAGACGGAAGACTGGCAAGCGAAGATAAACCGCATCGGGGCACGGATCGCGGACGAGGTGGATCTCGCTGCGCTTCTGGAGGCGGCTCATCGTATCGAACCGGCTGCCTCGCCCGAGTTGCGTCCGGCGATGCGGCCTCCCGGTCAGCGGGTTGCCCTCGCCCGCGATGTCGCGTTCTCGTTCGCCTACAATCACCTTCTGAAATCGTGGCGTGACGCGGGGGCGGAGATCCTGCCGTTCTCGCCGTTGCAGGACGAGAGCCCGAGCGAAGCTGCGGACGCGATCTGGCTTCCCGGCGGATATCCGGAGCTGCATGCGGGACGGATTGCGGCGGCGTCTCGGTTTCTCACGGGCTTGAGAGCGGCGGCGGAGCGGGCCGTCCCCATTCACGGCGAATGCGGAGGCTACATGGTGCTGGGGCAGGGGCTCGAGGACGCGGACGGCCATCGGCATGCGATGGCGGGACTGCTCACTGCGGAGACCTCGTTCCTCAAGCGCAAGCTACATCTTGGATATCGCCGCGCGAGGCTGCTTTCCGATTGCGTGCTGGGCAGGAAGGAGGCCGAGATCTACGGGCACGAGTTCCATTACGCGACGCTGCTGTCGGATACGGGGCAGCCGTTGATGGAGTGCCGGGATGCGGGGACCGGCGCCGTGCGCCCCGCAGGCTCACGCAATGGCTCCGTGACCGGCTCGTTCTTTCATTTTCTGTCGTCGGATTGATCGCTCCGCGCTTTAGGGCGCGTTCTTCGCAGCACGTAGGTATCCATGATCCAGCCGTGCTTCTCTTTCTCGCGGGCGCGGATCTGCTCGATGACATCGACGAGATCGTGAAGCTTGCCGGACAGGAGAATTTCGTCGGGCGTGCCGAGGTAGGCTCCCCAGTGGATCTCGATATCGTCGTCGCAGATGGCGCGGAGCGTCTCGCCGCCGTCGAGCATGACGACGACGCTCTCTTCCGTCTCCGGCATTCCGTGCTTCACGAGCTTGCGCCCCGTCGTGATATGCACCGGCTCTCCCACCGCGTTCAGAACCATGGCGTGGCGCGCGGCGAGTGCCTGCACGCTGCTGATGCCCGGAATAACCTCGCAGTCGAATTCGAGGCCACCTTCCGAGCGTAGCAGATCCACAAGGCGCAAGGTGCTGTCGTAAAGGCTCGGATCGCCCCATACGAGGAACGCGCCGCAGCCGTTCACATCTACCTCGGCTGTGATCTGTGCGGCAAGCCGCTTCGCGCGTTCGCGATGCCAATCGGCGACGCCGAGCTTGTAGCCGCCGGGTTCCGGATCGCGCACGGGGTCTGCGATCGAAATGAACTTGAAGGGGCGATCCTTCATGTGGCGTTCGCAGATTTCCTTGCGAAAGCGCACGAGATCGCCTTTTGCCTCGCCCTTGTCGAACACAAAGAACGCATCCGCCTGATTGAGGGCGTTGATAGCCTGGATGGTGATGTAATCGGGATTTCCGGCCCCGATGCCAATGACGAGAAGGCGTCTCATGGTTCCTCGATGACGCCGTATCAATTCTCGCGCGCCTGTAGGGCTGCATTCTAGCCCCCGGCCGATCCGCGGGCCAGCTCTCTCGATGACGCCGGCGCATGGTTTCCGGAGCCCATTTTGCGGGTGAGGTGATCTTTGGCAGGTGTGGGCAGTTGACACCGGCGTCCGGCCGTAGCCAAAGTGGCGCCGTGACGGTTCCAGGAGGTCGAGTTCCCAGCCTCCGGATTAATAGGGAACGCGGTGAGACTTATGTCGAAGCCGTGGCTGCGCCCGCAACTGTTAACGGCAAGCTTTGGCCGAACTGCCACTGGCGATCCGTCGCCGGGAAGGCCGCTCGAAGCGCTTGAGCCGTAAGCCAGGAGACCTGCCTTCACAAGTCGCCCACCTGATGTGCGGGACGCGCAGAGGGACGGACAACCGTCGTGGCGACTGATGTGCAACCGAACGGACGCTGCGTCAGGTCATCGCGAAGTGGGCATTTAATTTCGAAAACAACGGGCCATCACGATACTCGCGCCGCATGAGAGATGCGGCTGCCCGTCGATCCGAAACAGTCACACGCGCGGTTCTCCGCAGCTTCCTGCTCCTCGCCGGCGGGATCAGATGATCATTCGTGCCACGCTTATCGCAGTTCGCCTTGCCGCCCGGATCAACGGTCGTGGCGTGAGGCTGCTGGCTGCCGCATGCGCGGCGGTGATGCTTGCCGGCTCCATGGCGGCTCATGCGGACGCGCCGCCACGGCGTGTCGTTTCCATGAACCTCTGCACGGATCAGCTCGCCATGTTAATGGCCGACGAGGGCCAGCTTCGCTCTGTCTCGCACCTGGCGATAGATCCCGAGAGTTCGGTGCTGGCGGAGCAGGCGCGCCGGTTTCCGATCAACCACGGGCTCGCCGAAGAGATCTTCATGATGAAGCCGGATCTCATTCTGTCCGGCACGTTCACCAATCGCGCCTCCATTGCGATGTTGAAGCGCCTGGGCTTCCGGCTCGAGGAGTTTCCGCCGTCGTACTCGTTTCCGGAGATCCGGGAGCAGATGTTGCGGATGGGGCGCCTGCTGCATCGGGAGGCACGGGCACAGGAGCTGATCGGCGAGCTTGACCGGCAACTCGCCGCAATTCCCGAGTGGATGCATGGGGGGCGTCGCCCGCTTGCGGCTCTCCATTATGCCAACAGCTATACGTCCGGCTCGGGGACGCTGGCGAGCGCGATCGTGGAGCGCTCGGGTTTCGAGAACCTGGGGTCCAGGCTGGGCCTCACCGGCATGGTGCGGCTTCCGCTCGAGGTGCTCGTGAACTCCGCGCCCGATCTGATCATTGGCGGCCTTCGCCCCGGCACGGCGCCTGCGCTCGCCTATCAGACTTTCGAGCACCCGGCATTGAGAGCGGTCCTCAACGGGGGCGAGCTCACATCCATTCCTGACAGATATTGGATCTGCGGAGCGCCTTTCACCGCGCAAGCCGTCCGCTTGCTCTCGGCGCACGCGCCTGTGCTCAAAGCCGAGCGGGGCGCTGCGAAATGAGCTATCGCCTCCTGCTCGCGGCGCTCGCGGTGCTCGTCGTCCTCTTGTTCGCCATCTCGCTTCTGATCGGCCCGGCCGGATTGGACGTCGGGACTTCCATCGCCGGATTGCTCAATGGCGACAATGAAGCGGCGCGTCTGGTGATGCGTGAGATCCGCCTGCCGCGGGCCATCCTCGGCCTCGCGATCGGCGCGACGCTCGGTCTTTCGGGCGCCGTGCTGCAAGGGTATTTGCGCAATCCGCTCGCGGATCCCGGCGTGCTCGGCATCAGTGCGTCGGCATCGCTGGGCGCGGTGATTGCGCTCTATACCGGGTTATCCGGCGCATTCGCGCTTGCGCTTCCATTGATGGCGATGGGTGGCGCCGTCGCTGCTGTCGTGCTGATCCAACTGCTTTCGGGCACGCATGCCGGCACGCTCACGCTCATCCTTTCCGGTGTCGCCATCACGAGCCTTTCCGGCGCTCTCACCTCGCTGGCGCTCAACCTCTCGCCCAATCCATTTGCGGCCGTCGAGATCCTGTTCTGGATGCTGGGCTCGCTCGCGGACCGCTCGATGCTGCACGTCTATCTGTCGCTTCCCTTCATGCTGGCGGGCTGGGTCATGCTGTTCGCGCTGGGGCGGGCGCTGGATGCGCTTACGCTCGGCGCCGATGTCGCCTCCAGCATGGGCATCCGCCTTCGCCGGACGCAGTGGCTGGCGGTGCTGGGGACCGCCGCTTCGGTGGGGGCGGCAACGGCGGTGGTGGGCTCCATCAGTTTCGTGGGGCTCATCGTTCCTCATCTGCTTCGCCCGCTCGTCGGGGCGCAGCCGAGCCGGTTGCTCACCGCCAGCGCGCTCGGCGGCGCGGCGCTGCTGCTGGCGTCCGATATCGCCACGCGGATCATCGCGCCGGGACGCGATCTCAAGCTGGGCGTGCTCACGGCCATCGTGGGAGCGCCGTTCTTCCTCTGGCTCGTCATCAAGAACCGGAGGAACGTCCTATGACCACGCTTTCGGTCGACAAAGTTTCGGTTCAGCTCGGACCGCGCCCGGCGCTGACCGACGTCTCCTTGTCGCTCAGGGGGGGTGACTTCATTGGATTGATCGGACCGAACGGGGCGGGCAAGTCCACCCTGATCAAATCCATCCTGGGGCTGGTGCCCTCGACTGGGACACTCGCCATCAATGGCCGGCTGCTTGCGAAACTGGATGCGCCCGAGCGCGCGAAGCTCCTGAGCTACGTTCCGCAGGAGCGGGATGTGGCTTGGCCACTCAGCGTGGAGAAGGTCGTCGCACTCGGACGGACGCCGTACCTGCAACCGATGCGCGGGTTGACGGATCGCGACGGGGCTAGGGTCGAAGAGGCGATGGCGGAGGCCGACGTTCTCGTACTTCGCGACCGGCTGCTGTCGGAATTGTCAGGCGGCGAGCGGGCGCGGGTTCTCATCGCCCGCGCGTTGGCTCAGGATACTCCGATCCTTCTGGCCGATGAGCCGACGGCCGGCCTCGATCCGTCTCACCAGATCAGCCTGATGAAGGTGCTCGCCGGCCTCGCGCAGCGGGGACGGATCGTGGTGGCCTCGCTCCACGAATTGTCACTCGCGGCCCGATGGTGCACGCGGCTCGTGCTGCTCGATCGCGGGAGGGTGGCTGCGGACGGTGCGCCTCAGCACGTGTTGACGGAAGCGAACATCGCCGAGGTGTACGGCATCTCCGCTTTTCTCCAGCAAAGTGCGAAGGGCCTCATCGTGCAGCCGCTCGATACGATCTGAGGGCCGGCCGATCCAGGATTGCGGCTTTGCCGATCCGTTCCCACCGGTCTCTTTCCGAACTTCTGCAGAAAGAAGCGATGAACATCCGCGTCTTGTTCTAGTGTTGTGCCTTGATGAAAGAGAGCAGGGCATTGAACGGCTCGATCTCTGTTTTGCCAAAGGCCCTGCATCTCGTCGTGCAGTCGGCAATCGTCCTGCCCGTGATGAACTGCTTGATCTTCGCCATATCGAATGGGCACTTCTGACGAACGATCGGCTCGCCATTGAACCGCTTCTCGAAGTAGAAGACGTTTTCGTAGAACGTCGCGCGGATGCTCTTTGTGTCCGCGTTCTGATAGGCGATGTACCAATCGCTTTGTTTTTCGCCAATGACCTGGCCCGTGCACCTCTCGCTCTTGCCGGCTTCATCCACCGTGCAGGTTCCCTCCTGGGCCAGCAGGTATTCGACCTTCTTCTCGCTGATCCACTTCGCATGATCGACGAGGTAGTACCGGAAGCGGCCGTCAGGGAGCTGTTCGGTGAATTTGTTATAGCAGCCGTTTTCTCCGAAGAAGTCCGGGTTCTCCTTGACCTCGTCAGCACCCGCCTCGCCCCATACGCCGGCGTAGGGATGGTCTCCGGCGATTGCCGGGGCGCATCCCAAAATCAGCATCATTGCCGTGGCCGTGACAGGGAGCTTCATGGGTTTCACTCGTTTGCTGCGTGACGAGCCAGAGGTTTGGGACACGCGCGAACCTGCGTAAAGCGCGGGAGCGGCAGTGGGAATTCTTGCCATGCTCTTTTGCCTGGCTTGGCACCACGGGTTGAACTGAAGCGGGCTTCCCTGCGGCTATCGGACGAGGAACCGGAATGTCTGCGAGAAAGTCATGGGTAGCGCGCTCACCTCCGGCGGAATTTCCGGGAAAGGGGCGGCGCGTTCGAGCGTCGTGAGAGCGGCGCGGTCCAGCACCTCGGCTCCCGACGATGAAACTACTTCCTTTGCTATAAGCGACCCATCAAGTCCCACCGTGAACTTCACGACGACGGTCCCGGTCATGCGCGAGCGCGGGTTCACCTTGGCGCGCTGGACGCGCTCGTTGATCTTGCCGAGGTAGAGCCTGGTGATGCTGGCGTCGCCGCCCTTCTTCTCCTCTCCGGAGCTGTACTCCGTCACGATCACGACTTGCTCGGGCTGGGCCACGAGCTGGATATCCTCGGGTGCCGCTTCCTCCAGGGGGGTGAGCGAGGGGGACTGTCCACGATAGCTTTCGAGAGCGGGCTCCTTGAGTGCGTCCGGCGAGGCGGGCTGGTTGGCTTCGGCGATCGTGTCCGGCGGAGGGTGATGCTGGGCGGCCAGCGGTGGAGCCTCTGAGAGCGATTGCGGAAGCGTCTCATCGGCCTTCACAGCGTCGGAGAGCTGGTTCTGCTCGGGGGATGATGCCTGATTGGCCGCAACAAACTCCTGCTCCTCAATGCGTTCCGGTTCTGGACCGCGCACATCGACGAGGTTTGGCTCGATGGTGCTTTCCTCGGACGCAATGACGTCGCGGATCGTCTCCGGCTGAGCGCGAGAAAGAGTATCGGCCGGTGCCTCCTGCGGAGCGAGCGGGGTGACGTTCTCGGCCAGGCTGCCGCTTGCATCCTCTGCCGTGTTTTGTGGCTCGGGCAAAGGCGCTACCATCGGAGGTGGCGGCGCGGCCTGATCGATCGCAACGGATGGCTGGGCCTCGAGGCTTTGGAGGTCATCTCCGATATTCGTGACCTCGCTCAGGTCCATGCCCTGAGGCTCAAGGAAGATCTCTTGCGCCTCTCCGAGATTCAACGCCTCGAATTGTTCCGGCTGAAGGCGCAGCCAGAGAGCATTGCCGACCAATCCATGGAGCAGCAGCGAAAAAAGGATGGCTGTTGCCCTCAGCATGGCCGTGTCGCTCTCCTTCCTCCTTTTCGATAGCGGGAGCGAGCGTAGCGTCCGGCCGAGGCGAGCGCCATATCGGCGGGGAAACGATCTGTGCTCAAACTCTACGAGGCAAAGTTGGGGCGGGACGGCGCGGCGGCTTGAGAGTCAGACGGGGGGCGCCCAGCGTGGAATTCCCCTCCTGCGACAGGGAAATAGCCCTGCCACCTTTGCCAAACTGCCTGCATTTCCTTGCTGTTTCGCTTTCAAGCCGCGTCTGTTCTGGGCAGCCGGACGGCTCCGAAAGCTTCGCCTAGAAGAACGCCTGGCCGGGACGCATGCCGAGCTTTTTCAGAATCAGAGCCAGCGGGCAGAAGCCTGTCAGCGAGGCCTGCAGGAGATTGGCTCCGACGAATGCCGTGAGGAAGAGCCAGTACGGGCTGTGATAGTGGCTCAATACGAGGCTCACCAGGATCATCGATCCTGCAAAGGCCAGCACGGCGCGATCTATGGTCATTTCGATAGTCTCCGGTTTTTTGGCGCGCGGCGCTCGCAGAAGATTTCATGCAGCACGCCGATAAGGCGGGATACGCGCTCATCAGCCAGCGCGTAGTAGATCATCTGCGCTTCCCGCCGCGTGGCGACGAAGCCGCCTTCTCTCAGTTTAGCGAGATGTTGGGAGAGCGCCGATTGGCTGAGCGGTACGACCTCTTCCAGCGCCGAGACCGACCGCTCACCGTTATGCAACTCACAAAGGATCATCAGGCGATGCGGGTTGGCGAGCGCCTTGAGCAGGGCCGCGGCATCTTCGCTACTGGACGTCAGCTCTTTAATATTCATATTTGCTAATTTAGAATATTCTGATATTGAGTCAAGCTCAATTAGAGGCCGCCTAGAAAGGCCAGCCCATGAAGGCATTTGCCGGTATTCTTTCCGCCACATATCTGCTCGCGCTCGCCGCGGGCGTGGATGCGCGCGCGGCTGATCCATCGACGTTCGAGGTCGCTGCCACGGAGATCGACGATCTCAAATCCGTCTACGCCACGGTGCGCAGCCGCGATCTGATCTATGCGCGCGTGCGCACGCCTGGCACGGTGGTGGCGCTCAAGACGGACGAAGGGGATTCGGTGGGTCAGGGCCAAGTTCTTGCTCTCGTCGCCGATCCGAAGATCGCGCTCAAGATCAAGGCCATCGATGCCCGCATCGTCGCCGCGACCTCGCGCATGGAGACGGCGAAGGTCGAGCTCGAGCGGTCGCAAACGCTGTTGTCCCAGGGCGTCTCGCCGCAATCGCGTGTCGATCAGGCGCAGACGGCCTACGACGTGGCATCCAACGATCTCAAGGCTGCGCAGGCCGAGCGCGCGGTCGCCGAGACGGAGATCCAGGAAGGAGAGGTGCTGGCCCCGACGGCCGGGCGCGTACTCAAGGTTCCGGTTACGGAGGGAAGCGTCGTTCTTCCCGGTGAGAGCATCGCCACGATTGCCGCCAACGGATACCTTCTGCGCCTTGAGCTGCCGGAACGCTTTGCCCGTTTCATGAAAGTGGGCGATCCCATTCGTCTCGGCGCGCGCGGTCTCGAGAGCCCGGAGGCGCCGCTGGCGAGCGGGCGCATTACTCAGGTCTATCCCGAGCTCGACAATGGCCGCGTCATCGCCGACGCCGAAGTGCCGGACCTCGGCAGCTATTTCGTTGGAGAGCGTGTTCTCGCCTGGATCTCGGCGGGCAAGCGCCAGGGGTATGTCGTTCCGCGGCCGTTCGTGTTCCGCCGCTTCGGTATCGATTTCGTGCGGCTCGCGCGGAATGGCTCCGGGTATGCGGATGTCGTCGTTCAGACGGGGCGCACGGTTCAGGCGCCGGACGGGCAGCAGAGCGTCGAAGTGCTCGCAGGGGTCAACGCCGGCGACAGGCTGGTGCTGCCATGACGGGTTCTCCTCGGCTCGGGGTCTCGGGGTTCCTGACCCGCGCCTTCATTCAATCGCCGTTGACGCCGCTCATTCTGCTCGCGAGCCTTGCGCTCGGGCTGATCGCGCTGGTGGCACTACCGCGCGAGGAGGAGCCGCAGATCTCGGTGCCTATGGTGGACATCTTCGTCTCCGCCGACGGGCTCAAGGCGGAGGATGCGGTCAAGCTCGTCACCGAGCCGCTCGAAACCATCGTCAAAGCCATCAACGGCGTCGAGCACGTGTATTCGAGCACCGAGGACGACAGGGTGGTCGTCACGGCCCGCTTCTTCGTCGGCACCCCGCAGGACGACGCCATTCTGCGCGTTCATGAGAAGGTTCGCGCCAACTATGACCGGATACCCGTGGGTATTCCCGAGCCCCTGATCGTTGGCCGCGGTATCGATGACGTCGCCATCGTCACGCTCACGCTGGCTCCTAAGGCGGGCATCACCCGCTACGAGGACAACGCCCTCTTTCATATCGCCGAGAATTTGCAGGTCGAGCTCGCAAAGCTTGAAGATGTCGGCCTTTCCTACATCGTCGGCGGACGGCCGGATCAGATCCGTGTGGAACCGGTTCCGGAAAAGCTTGCGAACTACGGTGTGACGCTTGCCGAGCTCGTCGGAAAGGTGAAGGGCGCCAACCGCTCGTTTCTCGCGGGACGCGTGCGTGAGGGCGGACAGAGCCTTTCGGTCGCGGCCGGGCAAACGCTTCAGGGTGTCCCCTACATTGGTCTCCTGCTGCTGACCACGCGCGATTCCCGTCCCGTCTATGTCCGCGACGTTGCGAATGTCGTCGTGGGCGCCAAGCCGCTCGAGCGCCGCGCGTGGCACATCAGCAAAGGTGAGACCGGAGAGCTGCAACGGGCACCGGCCGTTACTCTGGCGCTTGCCAAGCGCGCAGGCGCCAACGCGGTGGTGATCTCGGAGCGCATCGTCGAGCGGATAAAAGATCTCAAGGGCCAGCTGGTCCCGGACGACGTGGATGTGATCGTCACCCGCAACTACGGCGAGACCGCCAACGACAAGGCGAACGAGCTGCTCTTCCACCTGGGCCTCGCCACTCTCTCGATCGTGCTTCTCGTCGGACTCGCCATCGGGTGGCGCGAGGGCGCGGTGGTGCTCGTCGTCATTCCCGTCACGATCCTGCTGACGCTGTTCGCATCCTGGCTGCTCGGCTACACCATCAATCGCGTCAGCCTGTTCGCTCTCATTTTCTCGATCGGCATTCTGGTTGATGACGCTATCGTCGTCATCGAGAATATTGCGCGCCACTGGGCCATGCACGATGGCCGCAGCCGAACGGCCGCTGCCATCGACGCGGTCGCGGAGGTCGGTAATCCGACCATCTTCGCGACGCTCACCGTCGTTGCCGCGCTTCTGCCGATGCTGTTCGTTTCGGGCCTGATGGGACCCTACATGAGCCCAATCCCGGCGAATGCGTCGGCGGCCATGCTGCTGTCTTTCTTTGTCGCCGTCATCGTGACGCCATGGCTGATGCTTCGCTTTGTGGGCGGTGCGGCAGGCGGGCATGTCGAAACGGCCGGCGGCGGCTGGCTCGGTCATAGCTACCGGGCGGCTGCGCGTCCGATCATTTCCGCGCGGCGCTCGGCGCTCGGCTTTCTGCTGATGGTCGGCGCGGCGACGTTGCTCGCGCTGCTTCCGTTCGCCACCAAGGCAGTCACCGTGAAGCTCTTGCCCTTCGACGACAAGTCGGAATTCCAGGTGGTGGTCGATCTCCCTCCGGGCTCCAGCCTCGAGGAGACGGATCGCGTTCTCAACGCGGCGGCGGAACGCCTGGCAGGGCTTTCCGAGCTGTCGTCGATCCAAGCCTACGCGGGCACGTCGGCGCCGTTCAACTTCAACGGCCTCGTGCGGCACTCCTATCTGCGCAGCGCGCCTCACCAAGGTGATCTACAAGTCAATCTCGCGCCGAAAGGGGAACGCACCCGCGCGAGCCATGCAATCGCCCTCGAAGCGCGCCACCTGCTCGACGGTCTCCCAATGCCGCCGGGAACGGTCGTGAAGGTGGTGGAGGTTCCGCCTGGTCCGCCCGTGATCGCGACGCTGCTCGCCGAGGTGTACGGCGCGGACGCGGAGCAGCGGCGTGCGGTCGCCCGAGAGGTTGCGGCGCTTTTCCGGTCGGTTCCTTACATCGTGGACGTGGACGTGGGCTTCCGGGAGCATGCGCCGCGTCTGCGCATTACCCTCGACCAGGACAACCTCGAATTCCATAACGTCCAGGAAAACGACGTCTACAGCACCATCGGGGCTTATCTCACGGGCACCGCGGTCGGCTACTCACACAAGGGCGGAGGCCGCCACCCCGTCGAGATCGCGGTGCAGCTTCCGAAAAACGATCTCGCGATCTCGGAGCGGACGCTGTCGACGCCGGTACCGGCCAACGCGCTTCCCGGCGAGCGGGGTGTCGTCGAGCTGGGCGACGTTGTGCGTGTCACGCGAGAGGAAGCATCTCCCGTCGTGTTCCGGCACAACGGACGCGCGGCCGAGATGGTGATGGCGGAGCTGGCCGGCGCTTACGAGGCGCCGATCTATGGGATGCTGGCGGTGCAGCAGCTCATCGACGCCAAAGGCTGGGGCGCGCTGCCGAAGCCTGAAGTGCGCCTCCACGGGCAGCCGCTAAGCGAGACGAAGCCGGTTCTCTTGTGGGACGGCGAGTGGGAGGTCACCTATGTCACCTTTCGCGACATGGGCGCGGCTTTCGCGGTGGCGCTGCTCGGAATCTATGTGCTGGTCGTGGCGCAGTTCCGCTCGTTCACGTTGCCGCTCGTCATTCTGACGCCGGTGCCCCTGACGCTGATCGGCATCGTGTTCGGGCATTGGCTGTTCGGGGCGCCATTCACGGCCACGTCGATGATTGGGTTCATTGCGCTCGCGGGCATCATCGTGCGCAACTCGATCCTGCTCGTCGATTTCATCCAGCATCGCCGGGTGAGCGGTGCGCCGCTGCGCGAGGTGCTGCTCGAGGCCGGCGCCATTCGCTTCAAGCCCATTCTGCTCACCGCTCTTGCCGCGATGATCGGCGCCGCGGTGATCCTGACGGATCCCATCTTCCAGGGGCTTGCGATCTCGATGCTGTTCGGCCTCGCCTCGTCGACGCTGCTCACCGTGCTCGTCATCCCGGCGATCTACGTGACGCTGCGTGACGACGCGGTGAGGGAGTAGGGGGAGGCCGTCCGGGTTCTCGCCAGGGCTATTTTGCTGGTGTCGACAAGGTGCCCACCCCGGTGACGCGCCCTGCGGAGATGTTAGCTAGTTGGTTGTTTTGATTGGCTGGGGGACTAGGATTCGAACCTAGACAGGCAGAGTCAGAGTCTGCAGTCCTACCATTAGACGATCCCCCAAAGCCGGGATCGCGACGTGCGTCAGGTGGACGGCGATCCCTGCGTCAGGCTGGTAGGGCTGGCGCGATCGCGGTCCGGCGCGTCGAGTGGGGCCGTATAACAGCTCATTCCGGGTCGCGCAAGAACGCCGGAAGCGCCGTTTTGCTTCAGACCCTTATTTTTCCGGGGCTTGGGCAACAAGGGGCGGCCGGGGCGCGGCGGACTGCCACGCGAATTGCGGGTTTGTCGCACAAGGGTGGCCGGCGCGTCAGCGGGAGGGGAGCGGCGCGAGGGGTGGCAGCAACTCGGGGCGGTACTCGAAGTGCATGGTGTCGAAGTGATACCAGCGGCCACCCCAGATGAACCCGTGCTTCTCGAAGATCTGGACGATCTCCAACGGGATGCGGTTGCGGTAGGCGGCTTGCGCGCTCCCCTTGGACCACCGCCAGTAGTCGCTTTGCGCCACGGCGATATCGATGGCGATGGCGAACCCATGGGCCGAGACGCGGTCCGTGCCGGCAATGACGCGGCAATTGTAGGTGCCGGCAGCCGGGATCAGATACTTGTCGAATTCGGCCGGAAGCGCGTCGAGCTCTTTAGACACCGCTTCGAGGCGGGCGGAGACGCTGTTGACCGTGGTGACCTGCAGCTTCTGTCGCGCTTTCGCCGGGAGCCAGGTGATCGTCGTCAGGCGTGATTTCACCCCGCCCTTCCGGCAGTCGCCATACATTTTCTCGAAGAATGCGGCGTTGCGTGCGCGCCCGGGATCGCTCTCGGGAGCGGGCGGGGTGGCCGGTGCGCCAGCGGGATAGGGGAGGCGCAGCATGTCCTCGATGTCCGGGTCGGCGAGCCAGGCTGCGAACGGCTTTTCACCCTTGCCGTCATCGACCGGCATGCGCGTGCCATCCCGCCAGACGAGGGTGTTGCCGTCGAGCTTTTCGAGAACGCCGGGATAGGCCGCCACCAGTCCGGCCATGTCGCTTTTGGAGGTGGCTGGGCGCGGCCCGGATTCGGGATGGGCGCCGGCGGGAAGCATGCAGGCTAGGAGGAGGGCAAGGCAGGGTCGCAGCATGGGCACCGACTATAGAAGCGGGTCAGTCGCAAACGGAAGAAACACAACCGTGTAGCAGGCGATTAGGCTGGAGCGCGCGGAGGCAACCGCAAACTTGCCAACCGCCGTTGTATACCACGCACGCGCTTTTACTTTACGCTGAGCCGTCTCCTGCTACACTCCTGCCAGATGCAGCCAGAACTTGGCCTGAAGAGAGGGTGAGCCCGCGGCAACGCCGTTCGGATCCCCGGAACCAGGCACTGGGGAAAAAGACGTGCCGGAACTGACGGATGACGAGCGCGCCAGCGCTCCCCCTCGCGATCCGCGACATGCCTCCGGGGAGGCGGGCGCCGCCAAGGCGCCATTCAACGGAATACACCATAACGTCCGCGGCAGGCATCCTGCCGTGAGTGAGCGCGGTCATGTGTATGGCGCGCTGGATCTCGGGACCAACAACTGCCGCCTCCTGCTGGCGCGGCCTTCGCGGCGCGGGTTTCGTGTGGTCGACGCGTTCTCGCGGATCATCCGGCTCGGTGAAGGTGTGTCGCAGACGGGGCGCCTGTCGGACGCTGCCATGCGGCGCACGATCGAGGCGCTCAAGATCTGCGCCTCTAAGCTCGCGCGCAACGACGTGGAACGCGCCCGCTGCGTGGCCACGGAGGCCTGCCGCATCGCCAGCAATGGACACGATTTCCTGCGTCAGGTGGAAGACGAGGTCGGCCTCAGGATCGAGGTTCTGGACCGTGAGACGGAGGCGAGTCTCGCCGTATCCGGCTGCGCCTCGCTGATCGACTACAGGGCCGACTATGTGCTCGTATTCGATATCGGCGGGGGCTCGTCGGAGCTGATCTGGCTCGACCTCTCGCGGGGTGCGCGAGAGGGAGGCCAGGACGGTGTGAAGCGGCCGGGCGTGAAACCGGGCATCCGGGCCTGGACCTCGCTGCCGGTCGGCGTGGTCACGCTCGCCGAGCGCTTCGGCGGCCATCACGTCACGCCCGAGAGCTTCGAGGACATGGTGCGGTATGTCACCGAGCTCGTGCATCCGTTCGAGGCGCTGCACGGCTTTCGCGAGCTGTCGCGGGACCGCAACGTGCACCTGCTCGGCACGTCCGGCACCGTGACCACGGTCGCGGGCATCCACCTCGGGCTCAAGCGCTACGACCGCGCGCGCGTGGACGGGTGCTGGCTCTCCATCGACCAGATCCAGTCTGTGACATATGCGTTGCTCGCGCGCTCCTACGACGAGCGAGTGGCGGAGCCGTGCATTGGACACGAGCGGGCGGACCTCGTTCTCGCGGGTTGCGCCATTCTGGAAGCGATCCTGCGGCAATGGCCGGCCGAGCGGCTGCGTGTTGCCGATCGGGGGTTGCGCGAAGGTATTCTTGCGACGCTGATGAGCGAGGACGGCGTTTATCGCGCGGGCCGTCGCCGGCGCCGCCAACGGTCAGGTTGATCTCTATGCGGATGAAGGGAAAATCGGGGCGAGGGTCCGGCGGCAAGGGCACCTCGAGTGCGATCGGTTCGGCTGGCGGGCAGCGCGATCTCAACGTGCGCCTCAGGACGGCGCGCAGCCGCACGGCCTCCTCTCAGCGCTGGCTCGAGCGTCAGCTCAACGACCCCTACGTGTCGGCCGCGAAGCGCGCCGGATACCGCTCGCGCGCGGCGTACAAGATCATCGAGATCGACGACAAGTATCACTTCCTGAAGCCTGGCGGCCGGGTGGTGGACCTTGGCGCTGCGCCCGGCGGCTGGAGCCAGATCGCGGCTGAACGCACCAAGTCCATCGACGGTCGCGGGCAGGTGATTGCCATCGACATTCTCGACATGGAGCCGCTGGCGGGTGTCGAGTCGGCGACGCTCGATTTCATGGACGAGCGCGCGGAAGGCTGGCTCAAGAGCAAAATGAGAGACGGCGCGGCCGACGTGGTGCTGTCCGACATGGCGGCGCCGACGGTGGGGCACGCCAAGACCGATCACCTCAGGATCATGATGCTCGCGGAGGCGGCCGCGCACTTTGCGTGCGATGTGCTTGCGCCGGGCGGGGCGTTTCTCTGCAAGGTGTTCCAGGGGGGCACGGAACGCGATCTGCTCGATCTTCTGAAGCAGCGCTTCACGACGGTGCGTCATGTGAAGCCGCCAGCGAGCCGCTCGGACAGTGCGGAGCTCTATGTGCTGGCTACGGGCTTCAAGGGCTGATTCCGGGCCCTCTGATTCGCGCGCAAAGCCTTGTTTGCGGGGGCCTGAAAATAGCAACGGCGGCCGCTTGCTCGACCGCCGTGCCTTATCGGCTCGCCAGTGCGCGAGCCAGTCTTCATCATCAATTAGATGATGTCGATCTCCGCCGGGAGGTAGCTCGTGACCTCGAGGCCGACTTCCTGCTCGCGCACGGCGGGCTTGGACCAAATCTTCATTTTTGTTTCCTCCTTAAAACGCTCTAGAGCACTTTAGCCCGGTCTTCCTAACGCGATAAGCGCCCGAGGTCTAATTGAATTTTCAATGTTCGCCATAAGCGATGCTAATGTGCAGTTGCGAGAGAATTGGTGAACCGAACAATCGGGATTTCCCGCTGCCGCTCTCGGCCCGTCCTCTGGCGAGCCGCTCGGCCGCAGGGAGGGTCCCTTCCCCTCTCCATCGACCGATGCTATAGGGCATCCGACATTCGAGCCTGGCCGCTCCGTTCAGCGGCCGCCTTTGTCAAACCCGCCCAAGGAGAGAGCCATGGCTAACCGCCCAATCGATAGCGATTTGGGTCTGGCACTGACATTTGATGATGTGCTTCTGGTCCCGGCCGCCTCGGAAGTCCTGCCGAGCCAGGTCAACGTCGCAAGCCGGGTTACGCGCACCATCTCGCTCAATATTCCGATCCTGTCCTCGGCCATGGACACGGTCACCGAAAGCCGCCTCGCCATCGCCATGGCTCAGGAAGGCGGCATCGGCGTGTTGCACCGCAACCTCACGCCCGACGAGCAAGGCCGCCACGCGGCCTCGGTGAAGAAGTACGAATCCGGTATCGTTCTCAATCCCGTCACCATTCAGCCCACGGCCACGCTCGACGAAGCGTTGAAGTTGATGGCCGGCCACTCGATCTCGGGCATCCCGGTGGTCGAGGCGCCTAAGAAGGGCGAGACCAAGGGGCGTCTCGTCGGCATTCTCACCAACCGCGACGTTCGTTTCGCGACCAACCTCAAGCAGCCCGTAGCGGAGCTGATGACCAAGGAGCGGCTCATTACCGTCAAGCGCGACGTGAGCCGCGAAGAGGCGAAGCGCCTCTTGCACCAGAACCGCATCGAGAAGCTCCTGGTGGTGGACGACAGCTATCATTGCGTCGGCCTGATCACCGTGAAGGACATCGAGAAGGCGCAGAAGCATCCGAACGCGTGCAAGGACCCGGAGGGCCGCCTGCGCGTCGCCGCGGCGACGACGGTCGGCAACGACGGCTGGGAGCGGACGGAGAAGCTGCTTGAGGCCGGATGCGATCTCATCGTGGTGGACACGGCGCATGGCCATTCGCGCAGCGTGCTCGACGCCGTGACGCGCATCAAGAAGATCTCGAACTCGGTGCAGGTGGTGGCGGGTAACGTCGCGACCGCCGAGGCGACGCGTGCGCTGATCGAAGCGGGTGCGGATTCGGTGAAGGTCGGCATCGGGCCGGGCTCGATCTGCACCACGCGTATCGTGGCCGGCGTCGGCGTGCCGCAGCTCACGGCCGTGATGAATTGCGCCGCGGAAGCTCACAAGCACGACGTGCCGGTGATCGCCGACGGCGGCATCCGATTCTCCGGCGACATCGTGAAGGCGCTGGCGGCTGGCGCCGATTGCGTGATGGTGGGCTCGCTTCTGGCCGGTACCGACGAGGCGCCGGGCGAGACCTATCTCTACCAGGGACGCACCTACAAGGCGTATCGCGGCATGGGCTCGCTGGGCGCCATGGCTCGCGGCTCGGCCGACCGCTACTTCCAGCAGGAAGTGAAAGATCAGCTCAAGCTGGTTCCGGAAGGCATCGAGGGGCAGGTGCCCTACAAGGGGCCGGTGGATGCGGTGCTGAACCAGCTCGTCGGCGGTCTGCGCGCGGGCATGGGCTACACGGGAGCCAAGACGCTCGCGGATCTGCGGAAGAACGCGAACTTCATCCGCATCTCTCCGGCCAGCATGCGCGAGAGCCATCCTCACGGCGTTCTCATCACCCGCGAGAGCCCGAACTATCCCGGCAGCGTTTAAGCCGAAGCCGCAGTCCGAACGGGTCCTGTCATGAGCCAGACCGCCATTCTCTATCCGGTGTTCGTGCAGGTGTTCCTGACGTTCTTCCTGCAGGGATGGATGCGCAAGGAGCGCGTGGGCGCGGTGAAGCGCGGCGAGGTGACGTTCGGAGACATCTCGCTCAGGCAGCCAAAATGGCCGGCGCGGGCGACGCAGGTTTCCAACGCGTTTCACAACCAGCTCGAGACGCCTATCCTGTTCTATGCCGTGGTCGCATTTCTGATGATCACGAGCCAGGTGAATCTCGTCTTCGTCGTTCTCGCCTGGGTGTTCGTGCTGGCGCGCCTCTATCACGCCTACATCCACACGACGGCGAACAAGCAGCCTTACCGCTTCTATGGCTATCTGTTCGCCTCGCTCACGCTCTTCGTCATGTGGGTGCTGTTCGCCATCCGCATTCTGTTCTTCTCTGCCGGCGGCGCGTGAGCGCGCCGGCGCCAATCTAAGGATCGACGTTCGTGAGACCGGGTGCCCGCATCCAAGCCGCGGCCGAGGTGCTCGAGGATATTTTCTCGCGTCACCAGCCGGCGGCGACCGCGCTTCAGGATTGGGGCAAGCGTCACCGCTTCGCGGGCTCGGGAGACCGGGCGGCGATCGGCACGCTGGTTTATGACGTGCTCCGGCGGCGGCTCTCGCTCGAGGCGCAAATGGGCAGCGCCGCGCCGCGTGCGCTCGCGCTCGCTGCGGCCCCGAAGGCTCTCGGCCTTTCCCCTGCGGACGTCGCTTCGGCCTGCGACAGCGGTCCCCATGCTCCGGCGCCTTTGAGCGACGAAGAGCGTGCCCGTCTCGAAGCCGGTGTTCCAGCCGACGCCGCTCCCAACGTCGCCGCTGACATTCCCGATTGGATACTGCCCTTTTTCGAGCGCGCGTTCGGAGACAGGGTGATCGCGGAAGGGCGGGCGATGGCCGAGCGGGCGCCCATCGATCTCAGGGCGAACACGCTCAAGGCCGCGCGTGACAAGGTCGTCACGGCGCTTGTGAAGCTCGATGCGTCGCCCACGTGGCTCGCGCCCTACGGCGTCCGCATTCCGGCGCCGGAAGGCCCCGCGCGCAGCCCGCACGTCGAAGCGGAAGCGGCCCATGGCAAGGGATGGTTCGAGGTGCAGGACGAGGGCAGCCAGATCGCGGCGGCGCTCACCGGCGCGGCGCCCCGCCAGCAGGTGCTCGATCTTTGTGCAGGGGCTGGCGGCAAGACGCTGGCGCTCGCGGCGGCCATGCAGAACAGCGGCCAGATCTACGCCTACGACAGTGACAAAGGTCAGCTCCGGCCGATTTTCGAAAGGCTGCAAAGGGCGGGCGCCCGGAACGTCCAGGTGCTGGATGGCGGGGACAAGGACGCACTCGAAGCGCTGGGGCCGCGTTTCGACGTGGTGCTCGTGGATGCGCCATGCTCGGGTTCGGGAACCTGGCGGCGCAAGCCGGATGCGAAGTGGCGGCTCAAGCCGGAGGCGCTGGCAACGCGCATCGAGGAGCAGCGGGAGGTGCTGTCGCTCGCCTCGGGGCTCGTGAAGCCAGGCGGGCGGCTCGTCTACGTTACATGCTCTGTGTTGCCTCAGGAAAATGTCGATCAGGTTGCCTGGTTCCTCGGTCGGTCCGAGGGGTTCGAGATCCTGCCTTACGGCGATGTCTGGCGGTCCACCATCGGCGGGGAGCCCCCGGCGTCCGCCGATGGATCGGCGGAAACCCTGCTGCTCACCCCGGCGTCGCACGGCACGGACGGCTTCTTTGTCGCAAGCTTCAAGCGGGCCCGCTAACTCCCCCATCGCAGCGGGGGACGGCGCAAACATGCCGCTTGCTTTGTCACAATCCTTGACTAAGTTGCGCGCGCTGCGAAGGCGCCGAGCGGTCTTCGCGCGCCCGCCGCGAGCCGTGGCGACGAGAGTTCAGATATTGCCTGAACTTTTTCTCGCCCCATGAGTTGACCGGCTTCAGGCTCGAACTGCTCGCGAGGACGATCGTCCATCATGGCCCCCGTGCCGAAGGCGAAGAAGCCGAAGCGCCCCTCGCCGCGCTCCTGTCTCGGACCCGTTGCGGATCTCGAGCAGCATCTGCCAGCAGAGTGGTGGCGCAAGCTTTTCAATGCGCTCTACGTGAAAACCGACGGTGACGTCGTCGAGAACAACGAGAACACCCGCCGCGAGGTGGATTTCATCGTCTCGACGGCAGCAATCCAGCCGCACAGCGCGATCCTCGATCTGTGCTGCGGGCAGGGCCGGCATTGCCTCGAGCTTGCGCGGCGCGGGTTCAAGAACGTCTCCGGCGTCGACCGGTCGCGCTATCTCATCCGCCTCGCCAAGAAGCGAGCGCAGACAGAGGGTCTGCAGGTCGTCTTCAAGGAAGGCGATGCGCGCAATCCGCGGCTTCCCGAGAGCAGCTTCGACTGCGTTGCCATCATGGGCAACTCGTTCGGCTATTTCTCGAACAAGCAGGACGACGAGAAGGTTCTCACTACCGTCGGCAAGCTGCTGCGTCCTTCGGGACAGATCGTGCTCGACATCACCGACGGCGCATACATGGCCGATCATTTCGATCGCCGCTCGTGGGAGTGGATCGATGAGCATCACTTCGTCTGCCGCGAGCGCTCGCTGTCGGCGGACCGGGAACGCCTCATCTCGCGCGAGGTGATCGTGCACGACGAGATCGGCGTGATCGCGGATCAGTTCTATGCCGAACGCCTCTATACGAAGGAGAGCATCGGCAAGCTTCTCGAGCGCTGCGGGTTCCGGAACATCCGCTATCACGGCAGCGCGGAATCCGTATCCGATCGCGACCAGGATCTCGGCATGATGGCGCGGCGGCTGCTGCTCTCGGCGGATGCGCCTCAGCTTCCGGCGCGCAAGCCGCGCGGCAAGCTGCAGCAGCTCGACGTCACGGTTCTGCTCGGCGATCCCCGCCTTCCCGATCAGGTGAAGCGCGGCGGCGCGTTCCAGGACGAGGACATGGAGACGGTCCGCCGTCTCAAGGATGCGCTCGCGGAGCTTACGACGTACAAGTTCCGCTATCTCGACAATCATGCGACGCTCGATCGCGATCTCGCGGATCTCAGGACCGATCTCGTCTTCAATCTCTGCGACGAGGGGTTCAACAACGATCCCTTCAAGGAGCTGCACGTTCCGGCGATGCTGGATGCGTTGGGGCTTCCCTATACCGGTGGCGCGCCGGCCGCGCTCGCGGCCTGCTACGACAAGGGCCTCGTGCGGGCCGTTGCCATGACGCTCGATGTGCCGGTTCCGCTCGAAACCTATGTGCGCCCCGGAGACCAGGGGGCCACGCTGCCCTCGGTGTTCCCCGCGCTCTTGAAGCCTAACACGGGCGACAGCTCCCAGGGCATCACGATGGATGCGGTAGTGAGCAACGAGAAGGCCCTGCTCGATTATCTCGAGCGGCTGAGAGCGGAGTTTCCCAAGCGGTCGGTGCTGGTGCAGGAATTTCTGACGGGGGCCGAATACTCCGTCGGCCTGATCGGCAATCCTGACCAGGGGCTCAGGGCGCTGCCGATCCTCGAGGTCGATTACTCGAAGCTCGATCCGAACCTTCCCAAGATCCTCGGCTACGAGAGCAAGTGGGAGCCTGAGAGTCCCTACTGGACGCAGATCCGCTACCAGGAGGCCTCACTCTCGGAGCTTGCCCAGCAGCAGCTCGTCGAGCACTCGACGCGCCTGTTCGAGCGGCTCGGCTGCCGTGACTATGCGCGCTTCGATTTCCGGGCGGACAGCAAGGGCGAGCTCAAGCTGCTGGAGGTGAATCCCAATCCCGGCTGGTGCTGGGACGGGAAGCTCAACATCATGGCCGGCTTCCAGGGAATGCGCTATCCAGAGCTGCTGGCCCAGATTCTTCAAGCGGCCGTCGAAAGATTGAATATTGTGGCCAAGCCACAGACCCAACCCGCAGAGGCCGCGCAGTAATCCTTCATGAGACCGTTCCTCACCCTTCTGATCTTTCTCGCGTTGGTGGCAGCTGCGGCGCTCACCGGCATGACCTACCTTCCGGGCGCCTGGTACGAAGCGCTGGTGAAACCGGACTGGACGCCGCCGAACTGGCTGTTCCCGCCGGTGTGGACGGTGCTCTACATCATGATCGCCGTGGCCGGGTGGCTGGTGTTCGAGAAGGAAGGCTTTCGGCAGGCGCTGATCGTCTGGGTGATCTCGCTCCAGATCAACGCGGCCTGGTCGGTGCTGATGTTCAAGGAGCACCAGATCGCGCTCGCGGCCGCCAATATCGTGGCGCTCCTGGTCTCCATCGTCATCTTCATCTCGCTGACGTGGAAGACGAACCGGCTCGCGAGCCTTTTGTTCGTGCCCTATCTCGTGTGGGTGAGCTACGCGACCGCGCTCAATATCGCCATCTGGCAGCTCAATCCCGGTCAGCCCGCCTAAGACTAGCTACGCCGCGCGGGAAGCTTCCGCCGTTGCAGTCTCGTGCACGGACGTCTTGCCGGGCGTGCCGGCAATGGCCGGCCGCTTGTTCGCGGAGACCCATTGCGCCACGGTCGCGAGGTCGGCTTCCGCCACCCAGCGGCCCTGGCGGCCGCCCGTGTGGGCGTGCTTGGCGAGGATCGCTTCATAGTCCGCGCGCGAGATCTCGCGATATCCCATGGCGTCCTGCATGGGTGTGTAGTCGCGGCCATCGCAGAGCACGTAGCCCCACTTGGCAAGATGGTAGTAGAGCGCCGAGCTTACCATCTTCGAGACGTCGCGCTCGCGGCTGAACAGGGAGTCGGAGAGGAACACGCGGCCGATCGATATGCCGAAGCCGCCGCCGACGAGCTTGCCGTCCGCATTCCAGATCTCGAACGAATGGGCGTAGCCAAGCCGGTGCAGGTCCCGGTAGAGGCGCTGCATCAGCGGCGTAATCCAGGTCAGCGTGTGCCAATTGTAAGCGCGGGGCGCTGCGCACTCGCGCACCACCGTTTCGAAAGCGGTGTCGAAGCTGACGCGATAGGCGTTCTTCTTCATCTCGCGCAGGCAGCGCTTCTCGAGCTTGTGCTCGTTGAAGACCAGCGCCATGCGCTTCTCGCGTGTCCACCATTTGAGGGGACCGCAATGCGCCCAGGCAAAGAAGCCTTTGCGGGCGGCTTCGATCATGGTGAGGGCAGAGATGTCGCGGCAGATGCCTGCGAAGGTGTCGGGCCGTGACGCCGTGCGGGAGGCATCCGGCACCACAGTGCCGCCGCGCGCGATGTCGAGGGCCGAATGCCAGAGCAGCGACGGCAGGTCTCCGATGCGTCCGGGACGAGCGGCATAGGCGAGCCCCAGAATCCAGCGGTGGATCCATTTGCTCCAGGTCTCGCGCGGCGTGGTGTCTTCGGCGTTCATGTGTGGTTTTCGTTTCTGCCGGTTCGGTCCGTATACTACTGGGACAATCCCTAAGTAGTTACGTTTCCTCGCAAGAGAGAGGCCGTGTGCGGGCTCGCGTTCGGCGTTCGCTCTTTTTTGGTTAGCAAGAGGTGAATGCGCGTCGGCAGCGGGATGGCAGACGCCTGCTACGTGGCCTTGTCGAACATTTCGACGGCTTCTGCGGGAGAGAACTCGGCGATCCAGCGCCCGGGGAGGCTGGTGCCGGTCGCGTGCTCCCGCATGAGGGCTTCGTACTCGGCGCGCGGGATTTCGCGGTAACCCGTCTTGCTCAGAACGGGCGTCGTGTCGCGAGCGTCCACGAAGGCGAAGCCCCAGTGTTTCAAGTGCGCGTAGAGCACCACGCTGCCGAGCTTGGAGGTATCCGGCTCGCGGCTGAACATGGATTCTCCGACGAAGACGCGTCCGGCCACGGTGCCGAAACCGCCGGCGACGAGCTCACCGTCGGCGTTCCAGACCTCGTAGGAGTGCGTGTGGCCTTTGCGGTGGAGCTCAGCGAAGAATGCCCTGTACCGCGGCGTGAGCCAGGTGAGGGCGTGCCAATTGTAGGCGCGGGGGGCTGCGCACTTGGCCAGCACCTCCTCGAATGCCGTATCGAACGTCACCCGGTATTTGCCTGTCCTCATGAGCCGCTTCAGGCGCCGGGAGATGTGCAGCTCGGGAAAGAACAGGATGGAGCGCTTCTCGCGGGTCCACCACTTGAGGGGACCGCAATGGGCCCAGGGGAAAAAGCCCAGGCGGGCCGCGGCCACATAGGTCTCGGCCGTCAGGCCACGAACGACGCCGCCGAATGTGTCAGGGCGGGACCGCGTCCGATTTTGATCTGGAATCTCCGTGCCGCCGCGTAACAGGTCGAGTGCCGTCCAGGCCAGAAGCTGGGGGACGCTCGCCACGCGGTGCGGCTGCAACGCATAGGCGACTCCGAGTGCCCATCTCTTGGCGGCCTCGAAGGGCGTCTCGCGCAGGGGCAGGCCCGCGGGCTCGGTCATTTCCTTGTCTCTGGCGCCCATTCCCTCGAGGGGGCGGGGCGCGAAGAGGGCTCGGCGAGGGGCGAACATGGCAGGGACTATGCCTCTCAGAAATGAACGAATAACCCCATGGATCGCAAGAGTTGGGCCAGTTAGCCGGTTTCGCGGCTCCCGCAAGGCGCTGTTTGGGGTGCTTCAGGCGGGGGAGGGGCGCGTTTCCGGTGCCGGCGGTGGAGTGCGGCTTTGCTTCACCCGCCGCTGTCTTGACGCTCGGGCGGCGGGGTGGTCTACCCGGACTTTCTCAGGGAGCGACCCAACCTCCATGTCCGCCACCGTCCTCATCATCGACTTCGGCAGCCAAGTCACGCAGCTCATTGCGCGGCGTGTTCGCGAGGCCGGCGTCTATTGCGAGATCCATCCCTTCCAGAATGCCGAAGCGGCGTTCGCCAAGCTCAAACCGCAGGCCGTCATTCTTTCCGGCGGGCCTTCCTCGGTCCCGGAAGAGGGCAGCCCCCGGGCGCCCGACGCCGTGTTCAAGGCCGGGATCCCGGTTTTCGGCATCTGCTACGGCCAGCAGACCATGGCGGAGCAACTCGGTGGCAAGGTGGAAAGCGGGCATCATCGCGAGTTCGGCCGGGCCGTTCTTTCTGTCGATGCAGAGAGCCCCTTGTTCGAGGGAGTGTGGGAGAAGGGCGACCGGCATCAGGTGTGGATGAGCCACGGCGATCGCGTGACCCGGCTGCCCGAGGGGTTTCGCGTCATCGCGACGAGTGAGAACGCTCCGTTCGCGGCGGTCGCCGACGAGGCGCGGCGCTTCTATGCCGTGCAATTCCATCCCGAGGTCGTTCACACGCCGGATGGCGAGAAGCTGATCTCGAACTTCGTGCATCGGATCGCGGGCCTCAAGCCCGACTGGACGATGGCCGCTTACCGGCGCGAGATGATCGAGCGTATCCGCAAGCAGGTGGGCAAGGGGCGCGTGATCTGCGGCCTTTCCGGCGGCGTCGACAGTGCGGTGGCCGCGGTTCTGATCCACGAGGCAATCGGCGATCAGCTCACGTGCGTGTTCGTGGATCATGGCCTCATGCGCCTCGGAGAGGCCGAGCAGGTGGTCGGCCTGTTCCGCGATCACTTCAATATTCCGCTCGTGCACGTGGACGCCTCGAAGCAGTTCCTGGATGCGCTCGCGGGCGTTTCCGATCCCGAAACCAAGCGCAAGACCATCGGCAAGCACTTCATCGAGGTGTTCGAAGCGGAAGCGCGCAAGATCGGCGACGGCTCCTCTTCTGGCGCTTCGCGTGCCGATACAGCGCCCGCGCAGTTCCTCGCGCAAGGCACGCTCTATCCGGACGTGATCGAAAGCGTGTCGTTCAGCGGCGGGCCGTCGGTCACGATCAAGTCGCATCACAATGTGGGCGGCCTGCCCGAGCGCATGAACATGAAGCTCGTGGAGCCGCTGCGCGAGCTGTTCAAGGACGAGGTGCGCGCGCTCGGGCGCGAGCTCGGGCTGCCCGACGCGTTCGTCGGACGTCATCCGTTCCCGGGGCCGGGTCTCGCAATTCGTATTCCCGGTGAGATCACCGTCGAGAAGCTCGACATTCTGCGCAAGGCCGATGCGATCTATCTCGACGAGATCCGCAAGGCGGGCCTGTACGATGCGATCTGGCAGGCCTTCGCCGTGCTGCTGCCGGTGCGGACCGTCGGCGTCATGGGAGACGGGCGCACATACGACCACGTTCTCGCGCTGCGCGCCGTCACCTCGGTGGACGGCATGACGGCCGACTTCTTCCCGTTCGACATGGGCTTCCTGGGGCGCGCCGCCACGCGCATCATCAACGAGGTGCGCGGCATCAACCGCGTGGTCTACGACGTGACGAGCAAGCCGCCGGGCACTATCGAGTGGGAGTGAAGATGGCCAAGACGCAATCGGTCACGATTTACGGTATTCCCAATTGCGACACGATGAAGAAAGCCCGGTCCTGGCTCGAGGCGCAGGGCATCGAGGCCGTCTTTCACGATTACAAGAAGTCCGGCATCGACAAGGCGCGGCTGGAGCGCTGGTGCAAGGAGGCCGGCTGGGAAACCGTGCTCAATCGCGCGGGGACCACGTTCCGGAAGCTGCCGGATGCCGAAAAGCAGGGGCTCGATCAGAAGAAGGCGATTGCCCTGATGCTCGCCCAGCCGTCGCTGATCAAGCGACCGGTGCTTGAGGTCGGGGCCAAGACGCTTATTGTCGGCTTCAAGCCCGACGTCTACGAGGCCGCCTTCGCCCACTGAGCGCGGAGGCCGGGCATCCACCAGACCCGAAAAAACAAAAGACGGGACAGGTGTGCGGGGCCTGTCCCGTCCATTGACGTGCTCATCGCGACACTCGGCTTTGATGAGACGCGGTATGCGGCTCGATTGCCAACGCGGGGACATAGGCATTCGGGTCGCACTTAGGGAAGAACGGACGACAAGGAACTTTATTCTGCGGGAGAGGGTGGGCCGCGCGAATTTTTGCGTGATCCGCTCCGGCGGGTTCGTTGAATGCTGTTTCTATTCAATTAGTTGACATATAAAGACGCGGTTCTTTCTAAACGGCATTCAACAAAAAGGCCCCCCAGCGGGGGGACTGGGGGGCCGATCGTGGGGTGAACACTGCCCAGCGTGGTCGGGGGAACCCGTGGCAGTGTTCTATCTCGCCAGGGCGCGGGGGGTGGCTGCTCTGGCGGATCTGGGAGACCAACAGCGGGGAGGGCGCTTTGGTTCCCACGAGTCGCACCATAAAGATTTGTGAGGTGGCCGCTGTTCCCTGGGGGACAGGGCAAGGGGAAGCGGCGGGCAGGCAGCGAACTCAGCGAACGCCGCTGCCGGTTGCCTGCTGCCCGCTGCTGACTAATCGAGGTCGGCAATCTCGGCGGCGGTGCCGCCCTTCATGCGCTGGGCCAAGGTCGCCTCAATGAACGGGTCAAGATCGCCGTCCAGCACTGCGTCCGGGTTCGAGCTCTGCTCTCCAGTGCGCAGGTCCTTCACGAGCTGGTAGGGCTGCAACACGTAGGAGCGGATCTGGTGGCCCCAGCCGATATCGGTCTTGGCCGCCTGGTCGGCGGAGGCCTGCTCCTCGCGCTTCTTCAGTTCGAGCTCGTAGAGGCGCGCCTTCAGACGCTTGAAGGCGATGTCCTTGTTCTGGTGCTGGGAGCGCTGCTCCTGCGCGAAGATGACGATACCGGTCGGCTTGTGCACGAGGCGCACGGCGGATTCGGTACGGTTCACGTGCTGTCCGCCAGCGCCGCTCGACCGGGCAAAGCTCACGTCCACGTCGGCCGGATTGATCTCGATGTCGATCGAGTCGTCGATCACCGGGTAGACCGTCACGGAGGCGAAGCTCGTGTGGCGGCGTGCGTTGGAATCGAACGGCGAGATGCGCACGAGGCGGTGCACACCGGCCTCCGTCTTCAGCCAGCCGTAGGCGTTCTCGCCCTCGATCTCGAGCGTCGCGGATTTGAGACCGGCTTCTTCGCCCGGGCTCTCGTCGATCAGCTTGACCTTGAAGCCGCGCCGTTCCGCCCACCGCATGTACATGCGGGTCAGCATGGAGGCCCAATCCTGGCTTTCCGTGCCGCCGGCGCCTGCATGGACTTCGACGTAGGTGTCCATGCCGTCGGCCTCGCCCGAGAGCATGGCCTCGACGCTCTTGCGCTGAACCTCCTCGTCGAGACGCTTCAGCGCGCCTTCACCTTCGGTGACGGTGGCCTCGTCCTCCTCGGCCTCGCCGAGCTCGATCAGCGTGAGATTGTCCTCGAACTCGCGCTCGATACGGCGGAAGTCCGTGAGGGAGCGTTCGAGCTGCTGACGCTGGCGCATGACCTTCTGGGCCTGCGCAGGGTCATTCCAGAGCGCGGGATCTTCCGCGCGCCGGTTGAGATCGGCTAGACGAGCCTCTGCCTGTTCCGGGTCAAAGAGACCTCCTCAAGAGGACGAGCGCCTCTTCGATAGAAGTCACGACTTTTTGCGCTTCAGCGCGCATAGCTGCCTCCCAACAGACAGTGATATAGGGGGTTATGGCGAGAGATATAGTGGCGGCGCGGGTGGATGTAAACGCGTCGTCGGGCTGCACGTAATCCTACGGTGGATCAACTAAAGCGCACCGTAAGCGGGAGAAATTCTCACCACATGCCCCCGCGTCCGCCGCCGTAACCTGGTTGGGCCGAAGGAGTTGCCTGCCAGGCGCCGCCGTCCTGGGGCTGTCCGCTCGCCGAGCTCTGTGCGTAAGGATCGGAGAAGCCGATGACGGAGTAGGCGTCGTCCGGCTCCTCGTTGGGCTTGAAGGCTTCCATGATGGCGGTCGTGTCATCCGGAGAGGCGCGCAGGCCGGTCTTCAGGTTGACGCGCACGAGCTTGATGCCGGGCGGGATACGGAAGGGCACGGCGGGCTGATCCGCCAGCGCGGCCTTCATGAAGTTGCCGAAGATCGGCGCGGTCACGTGGCCGCCGGTGTTGCCCTTGCCCATCGGACGCGGCGTGTCGAAGCCGACGAAGACGCCAACCACGAGATCCGGCGTGTAGCCGACGAACCAGGCGTCCTTCTCCTCGTTGGTCGTGCCGGTCTTGCCCGCGAGGGGGCGGTTCAAGGCCTTGAGCGAGGTGGCGGTGCCGCGCTGGATGACGCCTTCCATGATCGAGGTCATCTGATAGGCGGTGTGCGGGTCGACGATCTGCTTGCGGTCGTCCGGGATGTCCGGCTCGGGCTGGTTGGCCCAATGATCGGCGGCGCAGTCGATGCACTGACGTGCGTCGTGGCGCCAGACGGACTTACCCCAGCGATCCTGGATGCGGTCGATCAGCGTGGGCCGCACGGTCTTGCCGCCGTTGGCGATCATGCAATAGGCGGTCGCCATGCGCAGCAGCGTCGTCTCGCCTGCGCCGAGCGACATGGAGAGCACCGGAAGCAGGTCGTCGTAGATGCCGAAGCGCTTGGCATATTCGGTGATGATCGGCATGCCCATGTCCTGGGCGAGGCGGACCGTCATCTGGTTGCGCGATTTCTCGATGCCGACGCGCAGCGTGGTCGGGCCGCCCGACTGCTCCTTCTCGTAGTTGTTCGGACGCCAGATGTCCTGGCCAGGGCCCTGTTCGATCTCGATCGGCGCGTCGAGCACGATGGAGGTGGGCTTGTAACCATTGTCGATGGCGGCTGCGTAGACGAACGGCTTGAAGGACGAACCTGGCTGGCGCTTCGCCTGCAGGGCGCGGTCGAACTGGCTCATGGCGAAGGAGAAGCCGCCGACGACGGCGAGCACGCGGCCGGTGTGCGGATCCATGGCAATAAGGCCGCCGCTGATCTCGGGGATCTGCATGAGCGACCAGACGCCCGCGAGGTTCTTCTCGTCCTTGGGCGATACGTAGATCACGTCGCCGGGAGAGAGGATGTCGGAGATCTGCTTCGCTTCCGTGCGCTTGCCCGGAACCTTCGCCCACTTGATCTCGTCGAGCGTGATCTCGACGGCGTGGCGCTCGTCTGTGAGAGAGCCGTCCTGCTTGCGCGCCGGCTTGAGGCCGACGACGGCTTTCGTCTTCTCCATGGATAGGACGACGCCGAGCCGCCAGGGGGCGATGTCGGAGGGGCTGTCGGTGGCGCCGAGGGGCACGCCCCAGTCGCCCGCAATGTCGATTTTGCTCACCGGACCGCGCCAGCCCTGCTTGCGGTCGTAGGCGACGAGGCCGTCGATCAGGGCCTTGCGGCCGATCTGCTGGAGACGCGGATCGAGGGTGGTGCGGACGGAGAGGCCGCCGGCGTAGAGCTTTGCCTCGCCATAGGCTGACATCAGCGAGCGGCGCACTTCCTCGGCGAAGTATTCAGCGGCAAAGATGTGCGCGCCGCCCGGGCGGATGTTCACGGTGAGCGGCTTGGCCTTGGCTTCGGTCGCTTCCTCTTCGGTGATGTAACCGTTCTCGGCCATCTGGCCGATGATCCAGTTGCGGCGCTCGGTGGCTTTCACCTTCTGGCGGAACGGATGGTAGTTGTTGGGGGCCTTCGGGAGCGCCGCGAGGTAGGCGACCTCCTCGATGGTGAGGTCCTTCAGCTCCTTGTTGAAGTAGGCGAGGCCGGCTGCGGCCACGCCGTAGGCGCCGATGCCGAGATAGATCTCGTTCAGATACAGCTCGAGGATCTTGTCCTTCGAGTAGGCGCGCTCGATGCGGATTGCGAGAATGGCTTCCTTGATCTTGCGATCGATGGTGCGGTCGCTGGTGAGAAGGAAGTTCTTGGCGACCTGCTGGGTGATCGTGGACGCGCCTTCCGTCCGGCGGTCGCCGCCGCGGGCCTTGGTTTCGATGAACTTGAAGACGGCGCGCGCAATGCCCTGCACGTCGAGGCCGCCGTGCTCATAGAAACGGCGATCCTCCGCCGACAGGAAAGCTGCGATCACGCGCTTCGGAATGGTGTTGATCGGCACGAAAATGCGCCGCTCGCGCGCGTACTCCGCGATCAGCGAGCCGTCATGGGCGTGGATGCGCGTCATGACCGGAGGCTCGTACTTGGCGAGGCTTTCGTAGTCCGGGAGATCCTTAGAGACCTGCCACAGCACGTAGCCCGCACCTGCCGAGCCGACCAGGAAGAGCACGACGAACGCCGCGAAGCTCCAGCCGAGGAAGCTCAAGAGAAAGCTCTTGCGCCGCCTGGTCCGTCTGCGGGGCTCTTGCTGAGGTGGAAGGGTAGGGGCTCGCATTCAGCCTGGGTCCGCTCGACCAATAAGGTGTTCTGGGAACTCGCAAGTGCGTGCCCGATCCCAACATGGCAGATCGGAATACGCCCGAGACATTTGTGTTTGCCGCATTTCCTTCGACAAGCCTGTCACAACTGAGCCGGAAATGCCGTGGTTGCCCTTGCTATTGCACTGCAGCAACCCTTGGATCAAGCCGAAACATTAACATGGATTGTGGCATCACGTCGTCCATAAACCCTGCCCATCCTAAACCGATCTTTGCTGATGCCACTCCAAGCGGTTAGGCATTGAAAAAGTGCCGAAGTTTAGGCGCGAAGCAGTTGGCGAAGGTTTAATCCGCAGATATGCGCGCCGCGCTGCACGACACTTGGCCGCGGCGGGGCATGTTCAGGGGGCGGGCGAGCCCGCCGTGCGTTTCGTGAAATAGCTGTCCACGGCGGCGGTAATGGAGGACGCGACCTTCTTGTGCCACTCGGGCGAGTTCAGGAGCTTCTCGTCCTCGAGATTGCTGAGGTAGCCGAGCTCGATCAGCACCGATGGGGCATGGGTCTGCTTCAGCACCTTGAAGGCGGCGGCGCGCTGGGGATCCCGGGACAGCGTGGTCGCGCGCTTCATCTTGTGGACGAGGGTGTTCGAGAAGTCGGTCGAGAAATTTGCCGTCTCGCGTTTCATGAGGTCGATGAGGATGCTTTTCACCTCGTCGTCGCCGCGGCTGTCGGCGGAGCTCAGGCCGGCGACGAGATCCGATGCGTTTTCCTTTTCGGCCATGCGGCGAGCCTGCTCGTCCGAGGCTCGCTCCGAGAGCGTGTAGATGGTCGCACCACGGATGGTCTGGGCGATGTTCTGCTCGGGCAGGGAATCGGCGTGCAGCGAGATGAAGAGATCGACGCCCTGCGTGAGAGACATATTAAGACGCTGATCAAGAGAGATAAAAACGTCGGATGCCCGGGTCATGCGGACATCGTAGCGGCCCGTCGTTGCGAGCTGGCGCCCCAGTTCCTTGCCAACCGCCAGTACGACATTCTTCTCGAGCACGTTGCTGGCGCCGGTCGCGCCGCCGTCGATGCCGCCATGGCCGGGGTCGATCATGATGATGGCCTTGCCGGAGCGCTTGGGCTTGGCGAGGGCTTTGCTCTCGTCTGCCGGGGGAGTGGGGGAGGGCTCGGCCTTGCCAGCCCCCGTGCCCATGCCGAAGCTTTCGGGCGCCGTGGTCACCATATCGAAGGTGAAGACGATGCCGTTTCCTTTCGGCGCTGCGGTCATGGCCGCGCGCTCGATGCGGACCGGCCCCGTGGTGTCGAGCACGACGCGCGCCTTGCGTTCGGCGAACAGTCCGTAACGGAAGGCGCGCACCAGTCCGCTGCCCCCCTGCCCCGTGCCGTCCGGCAGGCGGAACGTCACGTCAGGCAGATCGACGATGACGCGATAGGGATTGGCGAGGGTGAAAATCTCGGCGGTGACGCCCGCGGTCAAATCGAGCTGGAAGGTGGTCCGGTTGGTGTCTCCGGTGAGCTCGGCGCGGGTTGCTGTGGCCACCGTATCGGCCGTGGCGGGGGAACCGCTCCAGATATGCATCAGCACCGCGAAGGCTGCCAAAGCCGTCCGCAGGCCAACAGTTCCGGTCCTGGTTCCCATCCCCGGCTGCACGCGTTCCCCATCGCGTTCGTGAGCAAATTATCACGTAGGCTCTACAAGTTAGGTCATATTCGCCGCTTTTGCGCAAGGGCATGGCCGATTGTGGGCGCCTGCGGCTCGGTTTCCTTGATATCGTACTTGCCAGCCTGCCAGCGAACCCGTACAAAATTAACCCGCATCGTGTTGAGTACGTCCTCTTCACGCGAGAGTTTAGCTGGTTGCAGGATGCTCGGTCTGGTTTAGGGCCAGCTTTTTTCCCAACCGGTGATCGCCAAGTCCCAGAAGCGGACGATGCGCACGGCTCGATGACAGCTCGGCGCGCGCTTTGTGATCGGCAGCGTTTGCCTTGGCCTCCGAGGAGGTTTGGCGGATTGATGCGCCGAAGCGCGTCGCACCCGATGTCTCGAACCAAGGGCGCGGTCTTGGCTACGATGCAGCTTGCCTGATTGGCGCCGTTGAAAGGGGTGCCGCAGGCGGGCGGGACTGTGCTCTTGCCGAACCGCGCGGGCCTTTTTCACCCGACGACGGCTGACGCTGTCCTCTCGTGCAAACTCCGGATCATCTCCGGTGCTGTTGCAGCTCACGTGCCGCGCACGCACCAGGGACGGTTCCCCGCTTTCCGCTCCAGCGCAGTTTCTGCGTTCGGGCATGCCCCAGGCCTCCATCAGGAAACCTGTCACTCGAAGCTCATGCAGATCGACCGCACATTCCGTTTCTCAGCTTCCGGCCCGATCGCGGCCCGAGGCGTCGCGCATCCGGCCCGCCCGGCTGTGCGCGGGATGCGCGCCCGTAAGTTCACCCCCAACACTTTCATTTCAAACACCACAACCAAGGCGCGCGCCACGACCCGGCCGCTTGTCGCCTCCGGCCGTCTGGCCGGTTCCGGTGGTTCGGCCCACCGGCGCGCAAAGGACAAAAACACATGGCACCCAACAAGATGCTTATCGATGCCACCCACCCCGAGGAGACTCGGGTGGTGGTTCTGCGCAACGGACGTGTAGAGGAGTTCGACTACGAGAGCGCTGCCCGCAAACTGCTTCGCGGGAATATCTATCTGGCAAAGGTTACGCGGGTGGAGCCTTCGCTCCAGGCGGCCTTCGTCGACTACGGCGGAAACCGCCACGGCTTTCTCGCATTCAACGAAATCCATCCCGACTACTACCAAATCCCGATGGCCGACCGGCAGGCGCTCCTCGACGAGGAAGCGGCCGCGGAAGCCGAGGAGGAGGCTGCCGCTGACGCACGGGCCGAACGGCTGGCGCGCAGACGGCAGCACCAAGGCGGCGCTCGCGGCCAGGAGGCCGGATCTGAGGACGGCGCCCGGTCAGACGACGACCACTCCGACGAGGAGAACGGTTCGGAGGATCTGGACGACGCCAGCACAGAGGACGACGGCGCCGACGACGATCATGGTCCCGAGGTCATCGCCGAGGCCAGCGTTCGCGACGACGTGCTCGTAGAGGACGTCGCGGAGCCCGAGAGCGCCGGCGGTTTCGAAGGCGGTGATCTCGACTCTTCCCCGGATGACGAGCCGGAGACGCCGGCGGCGGATGCCGTCGCCGTCGAAGCGGCTGAGGAGGCCTCTCAAGCCGAGGCCGCTCCGGAAGCCCCGGCAGGGGATGCCGGCGAAGGCGGCGTCGTGCAGGTCGTCGCCAGCGGGGCGAGCGAGCCCGAGGCGCTCGAAAGTGCTGGCGCCGAGGATGCGCTCGAGGAGCTTCCCTCGCGTCCGCGCCGCCGTCCGCGCAGCTACAAGATCCAAGAGGTCATCAAGCGCCGCCAGGTCATCCTGGTGCAGGTCGTCAAGGAAGAGCGCGGCAACAAGGGGGCGGCGCTTACCACCTATCTTTCGCTCGCAGGCCGTTACACCGTGCTGATGCCGAACACGGCGCGCGGTGGCGGTATCTCGCGCAAGATCACCAATCCGCAGGACCGCAAGCGGCTCAAGGCCATCGCGCAGGAGCTCGAAGTGCCGGAGGGCATGGGGCTCATCATCCGCACGGCGGGTGCCTCGCGCACCAAGCAGGAGATCAAGCGCGATTTCGAATACCTGCTGCGTCTGTGGGAGAGCGTCCGTGACCTCACGCTCGAGAGCACGGCGCCGAGCCTCGTCTATGAGGAAGGCAACCTGATCAAGCGTTCGATCCGCGACCTTTACAACAAGGACGTGGAGGAGATCATCGTCGCGGGCGAGCACGCGCACAAGGATGCCAAGGACTTCATGCGCATGCTCATGCCGAGCCATGCCAAGAACGTCCTTGCGCACCAGGATCCCGAGCCGCTGTTCACGAAGTACGGCATCGAGCGCCAGCTCAATGCCATGTTCAATCCCTACGTGACGCTGAAGTCGGGCGGCTACCTCGTCATCAACCAGACGGAAGCGCTGGTGGCGATCGACGTGAACTCGGGCAAATCCACGCGCGAGTTCTCCATCGAGGAGACGGCGCTCAACACCAATCTCGAGGCGGCCGACGAGATCGCGCGTCAGCTCAAGCTCCGCGACCTCGCGGGCCTGATCGTGATCGACTTCATCGACATGGAGGAGAAGCGCAACAACCGCGCCGTCGAGCGGCGGCTGAAGGATGCGCTTCGTTTCGACCGTGCGCGCATTCAGCTCGGCCGGATCAGCCATTTCGGCCTTATGGAGATGAGCCGCCAGCGTCTGCGCTCGGGCGTGCTCGAGGGCTCCACCTCGCAGTGCCCGCACTGCCAGGGTACCGGCATTATCCGCTCCACCGAGAGCGTTGCACTCGCCGTTCTGCGTGCGCTCGAGGATGCGATGCTGGCGGGTGCGCGGACGTCGCTGGTCGCTACCACGACGTCGAGCGTCGCGCTCTACATCCTCAACAACAAGCGCCACTTCATCAATGAGATGGAAGCCCGTCAGGGCATCTTCGTGACCGTGCAGGCGAGCGACAAGCTGCAGGGCGCGAACTTCCTGATCGAGAAGGGGCATGCCGCGCCCGTCGCAACGCGCCGTCCGGACCGTGCCGCGGTCAACATGGATTGGGGCTTCGCGGGCGAGGAAGGCCGTGAGGGTGACGCGGACGAGGAGGGTGCGGACGAAGAATTGGCCGCTTCCGGCAGCGAGCCGCGCGGCGAAAGCCGTGGCCGCGACGATGGCCGTGGCCAGCAGGAAGGCCGCGAGGGTGGCCGCCGCCGGCGCCGCCGGCGTGGCCGTCGCGGTGGCAGCGGTGATCGCGAGCGTGGCGGCGAGGGCCGGATCGAGGGGCGTCGTGGCGACGAGCCGCAGCCTTACGAGGACGATCTGCAGGACGGAGGCCCCGACGGCGATGAGCCCATCGAGGTCGGCGGCGAAGGCGGCCCGATCGAGATCGAGGATGCTTACGGGGACGACGAAGGCGCTCCTCGCGAGGAGCGCGCCTCGGGCCAGCGGAATGGAGAACGCTCTGAAGAGGGCGGCGGCCGGCGCAGGCGTCGTGGCCGGCGCGGTGGCCGTCGCGGCCGCGATCGCGCGCGGAACGGCGAGGGTGCCGGCTCCGTGAACGAGGCTGGCGAGCAGACTTTCTCGGGCGATGAAGATGCCGATACCGGGCTGGACGATGCTCAGGTCGACGACGCAGCGCCGATCGAAGTGATTGCGGAAGAAACTCAGGTGGCGGCTCCGGCGGCCCGTGAGCCGCGCCGCCGCGAGCGCGCACCGCGGGCTCAGCCCGACGCGCCGGTCGTGGAGGCGGTTGCCGTCGAGACTGAGGACGCGCCGCGCGCTAAGGCTGCTCCCGAGCAGCCTGCCGCCCCATCTCAAAGCGAGGTGCCGGCGCAGGAGGATACGGTCCTAGCGCGCGTTCGGGCCCGACAGGCAACCTCGGCCGAGCCGAAGCTCGAGCGGGTCGTGGTGTCGCCGGATCAGACCGGCAGTGCGGACGCAGGGGGCGGCGAGGAGCCGACCGTTCGGCGCGGCTGGTGGCAGCGCCGTCTGGGCGGCTGACTGCGCGGTCTCTTTTCCTGACTACATCATGGACGGGCCGGGCATAGTTGCCCGGCCCGTTTCACTGTCGTCCCCAACCGATTGGGGTCGCGACAAATTTGCTCGTCCGTTTCGGGGCGGCCGGAGAATCCCGAACGAATTCAAAGAGCGCTGTCCGACGCCTTTCGAGGCGCCCTTCGCGCGTGGCCGCAAGCCACATTTTGACCATATCCGGCTGGTGACTGCCGCCCCGTCGTGCGGAGTAATGGTAAGGCCGAGTTTCGATATTCCGGCCGTGATGGGGGCGTCACTCCATTGCTCCCATGACGTGAGCTGGGAACATTTCTTGATTTCGTTTCCAGATATCACGGTTGTGACTTGAAGTATTCCGGGACTGATATCTCTTTCTTCTTACCGTTGTTGTGCGGTCTCCGGAATTCCTCAGTAGATTTAAAGGGAGTTCTCCATGAGCAAGCGTATTCTTGCTGCCGTAGTGGGTATGGGTGTCGCTGCGTGTCTCGCAGCGCCGGCCGAAGCGCGGATCGACAACGGTCCCGTCAGCTCGCTCTACGAAGCGGATCGCCGCGCTGCGCCGAAGAAGGCGTACACCTCGAACAACAAGGCTCGCGCCACCGCGCGGCGCACCACCGGCAAGTCCGCCAAGTATCGTGGCCAGGGCAAGGTCGGCCGTGCCGCCCGCCTGCAGGGCCGTGCCATGACGGCCAGCCATACGGGCGGCGGTGGCGGCGGCGCCTCGCGCGGTTGCCTCCAGGCTTCGGCCCGCGCTCTTCTCGATCGCATCGAGGCACAGTTCGGCCCCGTGCAGGTGATCTCGACCTGCCGTCCGGGCGCGCGCATCGCGGGCAGCGGCAAGCCGTCGAAGCATGGTTTCGGCCTGGCCGTCGACTTCAACGCGGGCGGACGCAAGGCCGCAATCGTGAACTGGCTGCGCGCCAACCACATGGCGGGCGGCACCATGACCTACCGCAACATGAACCACATCCACGTGGATATCGGTCCGCGCTTCGTGTCGCTCGGTGCGGGCGGCAGAGGCTGATCGATCCGGCTTCGGAAAAGGGGGGCGCCGGTCGCCCCCTTTTTTTGTCGCGTCACCGCGCAGTCCGAAGACGGGGCCAATCGGCGATGCGGCGCGCGCCCTCCGCGATGTCGGCTTCCGTGCCGGCATAGGAAAAGCGCAGGAACTGGTTGCCGCGCGCCTCGTCGAAATCGAGGCCGGGGGTGACGGCCACGCCGATCTCGTTCAGCATGTCTGTGGCGAAGCTCCGGGCGTCGTGCGTGAAACGCGAGACGTCCGCATAGAGATAGAAGGCGCCGTCCGCGGGGGCGAGCGCCGTGAAGCCCGCCTTTGGCAAGGCGTCCAGGAGCAACATCCGGTTCTTTGCGTAGGTCTCGCGGTTTCGTTCGAGCTCGTCGTGCGCCTCAAACGCGCCGAGGGCTGCGATCTGAGAGACGGCCGGAGCCGATATGAAGAAGTTCTGCTGAAGCCGCTCGATGGTGCGCACCAGCGAGGGCGGGACGACAAGCCAGCCGACGCGCCAGCCGGTCATGGCGTGATATTTCGAGAAGCTATTAATGACGACGGCGTTGCCGGAAACCGAGAGGGCCGTTGTTGCCGCCTTCTCGTAGGTCAGCCCGTGGTAGATCTCATCCGACACGAACCAGAGGCCGCGGTCGTCGCAGTATCCGGCCAGCTCCCGTAGGCGCTCGGGCTCGATCATGGTGCCCGTGGGATTGGCGGGGCTCGCGATCAGAAGCCCGTCGAGGCCGACGTCGCGGTCGAGGGCTGCGAGCTGGTCGAGTGTCGGCATCCAACGCGTCTCGGGGCTGGTTTCGATGAGTGGCGAGGCGCAGCCGAGAGCCGAGAGGATGTGGCGGTAGCAGGGATAGCCCGGCGAGGGGAGTGCGACACGCGCACCCGCATCGAATAGGGCAAGGAACGCCAGGAGAAAGGCGGCCGACGAGCCGGTGCAGACGATGACGCGGCTCTGGTCGACGTCGACGTTGTAACGTTCGCCGTAGGAGCGCGCGATGCGCCGTCTCAGGTCGCCGATGCCGAGGGCCGCGGTATATCCGAGCGTTTCGGAATGGAGAGCGGACTTGACGCGCGCCAAGGCCGCCTCGGGTGCGGGTGTTCCCGGCTGGCCCACTTCCATGTGGATGATGGAGCGTCCCTGTGCTTCGAGCACGGCGGCCGCGTGCATGACGTCCATGACAATGAAGCTTGCGATGTCGCTCCGGCGGGCGGGTGCACGGGTGCGCGCATCTTTGCGGCCGGGGGTCTGGTTGCTCGTCATCGAACGCCTTCCTTTGGCCGCAATGGCGCAGGTCCATGTCATGGAAACGCGCCGTTCGCGTCGTTAATCGGGAGGGCTTATAGGCGCCAACCTGCGGTCTGGCCAGTATCGCGGCCGCTGGTCTTGCGCTCCTCGGCTCGGTATGCCCATTTAGGGCGAGGTGGGCGTTGTCTTCTGCACAATTCGGCGCGAGTTTTTCGAGCGATCCAACGAGCATGAACACATCGAACTTGAGATTCCGCCTTCGCGCGATCGTCCTTGCCGTATCGATGGCTGGCGCCGTCACGGGACTTTTCTCCGCGCCGTCCGCGCGGGCGCAAGGGTTGCCGCTGATCCGCGACACCGAGATCGAGCTTCTGCTCAACGACTACTCCCAGAAGATTTTCCGTGCGGCGGGCCTCGGCACCGGGCGTGTCACCGTCCGCATCGTCAACAACGATGCGTTCAACGCCTTCGTGATCGACGGGCGCAACGTGTTCATGCACACCGGCACGCTGATGCAGGCCAATACGCCGAACGAGGTGATCGGCGTGCTCGCGCACGAAGCAGGCCATATCGCAGGCGGTCATATGGCGGCCCTTCGCTCGCGCATCGCGAAGGATCAGACGCGTGCGCTCCTCATCCAGCTGCTCGGCATCGGCGCCATGATCGGCGGCGCGGTCTCGGGAGGGGATGCGGGCAAAGAAATCGGAAGCGCGGGACAGGGCGTGATGATGGGCGGCAACGAGCTCATCATGCGTGGTCTGACGGCCGAGCGGCGTTCACAGGAATCGGCGGCTGACCAAGCTGGCCTTCAGTATCTCAACGCCACTCAGCAATCCGGGCGGGGCATGCTCGCCACCTTCGAGCGGTTCGCGGGGCAGGAGCTGTTCTCGGACGCACACAAGGACGCGTTCGCGCGCACCCATCCCGTGGCCACGGACCGTCTGGCGCGGCTGAGGCAGCTCGTGGAGAGCAGCCCCTACTACAACAACAAAGATGCACCCGAGCTTCAGCTTCGCCACGACATGGTGCGTGCGAAACTCTCGGGCTACATCGAGCCGCCGGCGGTGGTGTTCAACCGCTATCCACCGTCCGATACGAGCCTGCCGGCGCGTTATGCGCGGGCCATCGCCTCGTTCCGCCGGGGCGGGGCGGGCGGCCTTGAGACGGCGCTGCAAGGCGCGGATGCGCTTCTGCGCGAGAGGCCGAACGATCCTTACTTCTGGGAGGTGAAGGGTGACTTCCTGCAGAAGGCCGGCCGCCCGCAGGAGGCCATCGGACCTTTCAGGAGGGCGCTGCAACTCCATGGCGGGGATGCGCCGCTCGTGGGCGTTCAGCTCGCGCAAGCGCTGATCCAGACGAAGGACCCCCGCGTTGCCGACGAGGCGATCAACCTCTTGCGCAAGGCCGTACAGAAAGAGCCCGACAACGCCACGGCCTATAACACGCTCGGGCAGGCGTATTACGACAAGGGCATGATGGCGCAGGCAGAACTGGCGCGGGCGCAAGGGCTCTTCTATTTTGGAGCCTTGAAACAGGCGCAGGAGTTTGCGAAACGCGCCCAGGCCGGTCTCAAGGCGGGTTCACCCGACTGGGTGAAGGCGGACGACATCATCAACTACAAGCCCCAGACCTGAAGACCTATATTCCCCTATCGAGGCGCGGCCGAGAACTGGTCCGCGGCCATCTTATGGAGCGCATATGACCCAATCCAATCCCAACAAGCCGAACAGGCCCTCGGGCCTCAGCATCGGCGCGCTCGTGGCGGCACCGCTGCTTCTCATCACCGGACTGTGGTTCGTGATGGCCGGAGACGCGAAGGACCGTGCGGCGATCGCGGCGCCTCAGGTCGGCGCCAACGAGTTCAGCCCCGATCAGCGCAAGGCGATCGAAGCGATCGTAAAGGACTACCTCGTCAAGAACCCCGAGATCTTCCTCGAGGTGCAGAGCTCGCTCGAAGCCAAGCTCGCCAAGGACGAGGCCGATCGCACGAAGGCGATGGTTGCGGAGCACGCCAAGGAGATCTATCGCGCTCCCAATGCGCCGGTCGCGGGCAATCCGGACGGCGATATCACCGTGGTCGAGTTCTTCGATTACAACTGCGGATACTGCAAGCGCGGCTTCGGCGAGATCGCGAAGCTGGTGGAGAAGGACAAGAACGTCCGCGTGGTGTTCAAGGAATTTCCGATCCTGCGTGACGAATCCGAGCAGGCGGCCAAGGTGGCGCTCGCCGCGCGCATGCAGGGCAAGTATTGGGAAGTCCATCGCGACATGATCTCGACCAAGGGCCTCGTGAACGAGGCGGTCGGCCTCAAGGTCGCGGAGGCTCACGGGCTCGACATGGTGAAGCTCAAGGCCGACATGAACTCGCCCGAGGTCAAGGCCGAGCTCGACCGGGTGAAGGACCTCGCCCGCAAGCTCTCCATCAACGGCACGCCCCACTTCCTGGTCGGCGACCGTGCCATCGGCGGGGCGCCCGAGAACCTTTACGACGTGCTCGAGGAGCACGTGGTTGCGCTGAGGAAGTCCGGCTGCACCTATTGCTGAGAAACAGAAGGCCGCCGTGGCCGGCTTCGGTCCGCGGCGGCCTTCTATGCACTTGATTTTCCCCGTTTCTTAGGGGTGTGCCTTGATCCTCTGTCCGGAGACGGTTTGGTAAACACGCCCCATAACGTTTGGCTTGGCGACCTTTCGCGGGTGCGTTAAAGCTGCTAGGGACCTTGTGTGGCTTTCCCGGTGCCGGGAGGGCCTGCATTCATGGACGGAAGCGTCCGCGAAAAAGCGGTTCAGCTAACGACCACTCAGCCCACACTCCCTTGCAGAAGCGCGAATGGCCAAACCCGTATTCGTCCTCAACGGCCCGAACCTGAACTTGCTCGGCGTGCGCGAGCCCGAGATCTACGGCCGGGATACGCTCGATGACGTGCGCCAGCGGGCAGAGGCGAGGGCGGCTGCGTTGGGGCTTACTGTTTCATTCCGCCAGACCAATCACGAGGGCGAGCTCATCGGATGGATTCAGGAAGCGCGCGGCGCGGCTTCCGGGATCATTCTCAATGCCGGCTCGCTCACGCACACGTCCATCGGCATTCTCGATGCACTCACGGCCGCGGAGCTGCCGGTGATCGAAGTGCATCTTTCCAATATTTTCCGCCGCGAGAGTTTTCGTCACCACTCCTATGTGTCGCTTGCCGCAAAGGGCGTCATCTGCGGCCTCGGCGTTCAAGGCTACGAGCTTGCACTCGACGCAATGGCGAAGCTGGTGACATGAGCGTCTCGTGAAACACAAATCCAAAGACAGCGATAAGAAGCCGAAAGGGAAAGGGCTAGCGCGCATGACGGCGAAAGACGATGCCGAGAAACCGAGTGGCGAGCAGCAGTTGATCAGGGAGCTCGCACAGCTCTTGAACGATACGGGTCTCTCAGAGATCGAGATCGAGAAGAGCGGGCTCAAGGTGCGCGTTGCCCGCACGGTGACGATCGCGGCGGCCGTGCCCGCTGCCTCTCATTTCTCTGGTGCGCCTGCCCCGGTTTCCGCGCCTTCGGCCGGGCCGGGTGCGCAGCCGGCGCCCGCGGCAGGCGGCGATCCCGCCAAGCATCCGGGTGCCGTCAAGTCGCCGATGGTCGGCACGGCCTATCGCTCGCCCGATCCGAAGGCGCCTCCGTTCGTCGAGGTCGGGGCGCGCGTGCAGCAGGGCGATACGCTGCTGATCATCGAGGCGATGAAGACCATGAACCAGATCCCCGCCCCGCGTGCGGGAACGGTCACGGCCGTTCTGGTGGAGAATGGCCAGCCCGTGGAGTTCGGCGAGCCGCTTGTGATCATTGAATAAGGGAGAAGCGGCAGCGGGCAGCGGGCAACGGGCAGCGGGATCTGATCCTCGTATATGCTGCCAGCTGCCTGTTGCCGGTTGCCCGACATAAGAATGTTCGACAAGGTCCTTATTGCCAACCGGGGTGAGATCGCGCTGCGCATTCAGCGCGCGTGCAAGGAGCTCGGCATTGCGACGGTGGCCGTCCATTCGACGGCTGACGCGGATGCGATGCACGTTAGGCTTGCCGACGAGAGCGTGTGCATCGGCTCGCCGCCCGCCAGCGACAGCTATCTCAACATTCCGCGGTTGCTGGCCGCTTGCGAGATCACCGGCGCGGATGCCGTCCATCCGGGCTACGGCTTCCTTTCCGAGAACGCCCGCTTCGCGGAGATCCTCGAAGAGCATTCGATCACCTTCATCGGCCCCACGTCCGAGCACATCCGGATCATGGGCGACAAGATCGAAGCCAAGGAAACCGCCAAGAAGCTCGGCATTCCGGTGGTGCCCGGCTCCGATGGCGCGGTGACCAGCGAAGCGCAGGCGATGAAGATCGCCAAGGACATGGGCTTCCCTGTGCTGATCAAGGCGACCGCCGGCGGCGGCGGCCGCGGCATGAAGGTTGCCCATTCGGCGGCGGACCTCGGCATCGCTCTCGCGACGGCACGCTCGGAAGCCAAGGCGGCGTTCGGCAACGACTCCGTCTATATCGAGAAATATCTGCAGAAGCCGCGCCACATCGAGATCCAGGTGTTCGGCGATGGCAAGGGCAACGCGGTGCACCTCGGCGAGCGCGATTGCTCGCTGCAGCGGCGCCACCAGAAGATCCTCGAAGAATCTCCGTCGCCCGCGCTCAACGCCGCTTCGCGCCAGAAGATCGGCGAGGTCGTCGCCGCCGCGATGCGCAAGATCAAGTACCGCGGCGCAGGAACGGTCGAGTTCCTGTTCGAGGACGGCGAGTTCTATTTCATCGAAATGAACACGCGTCTGCAGGTGGAGCATCCGGTCACCGAGGCCATCACCGGCATCGACCTCGTGCTGGAGCAGATCCGCGTGGCGTCCGGCGGCCAGCTCGGGTTCAAGCAGGAGGACATCACGTTCTCCGGGCATGCGATCGAGTGTCGAATCAACGCCGAGAATCCGCGCACCTTCCGGCCTTCGCCTGGCCAGATCACTTACTGGCATCCGCCGGGCGGACTTGGCGTGCGTGTCGACAGCGGCGTGTACCAGGGCTATCGCATTCCCCCGTTCTACGACAGCTTGATTGGTAAGCTGATTGTGCACGGAAAGAACCGCAATGAATGCCTGATGCGCCTGAGGCGCGCGTTGTCGGAGTTCGTGATCGACGGAATCGAGACGACGATCCCGTTGTTCAACGAACTGATCCGGCAGCCGGACATTGCCAACGGGCTCTACGATATCCATTGGCTAGAAAAGTATCTCGGGAAGCAGTCCTGACGCGCCGCGTGGTCAAGGTACTCGCCACTCGAGTGATCCGGCTTTAGTATCGCGCCTGGTGCCGGATAGCCGGCGCAAGGACGTTGAGACGGGAGCATGAGTGATGGCGTCACGCGACGACATCATGATCGAGATTACGCCGCAGGTCCTTCTCAAGGCCTACAGCTGCGGCATCTTTCCAATGGCCGAGAGCGCGGACGATCCTGCGCTCTATTGGATCGAGCCTCAGCACCGGGGCATCCTTCCGCTCGAGGCGGTGCACGTTCCAAAGCGCCTGGCGCGGACGGTGCGGAGCGGCGCGCTGCGGGTTGCCATCGATACCGACTACGAAGGGGTGATCGAGGGGTGCGCCGCGGAGCGCGCGGGGCGGCGGTCCACCTGGATCAACGGCCGTATCCGCGGGCTCTATCAGGAGCTCTTCCGGCTCGGCCACTGCCACACTGTAGAAGTGTGGGAGGGTGACCGTCTGGTCGGTGGTCTCTACGGGGTGGCGCTGGGCGGCGTGTTCTTCGGCGAGAGCATGTTCTCCTATGTGCGGGACGCTTCCAAGATCGCCCTCGTTCATCTTGCCGGACGGCTGATCGCCGGCGGCTTCACGTTGTTGGATACACAGTTCGTGACCGATCACCTTCGCCAGTTCGGCACCATCGAGGTCGATCGCGACGATTTCCATCGCCTGCTCGACGACGCGCTTCGCCAGTCGGCGGATTTCCTGCGGCTTCCGCTGGACACGCCCGGAGCTACCATTCTCGACATCATCGAGCGCGCGCGGGACGAGTCCCCACGGGACACGCGATGACCTCTGCCAAGGACGACAAGACCGAGGGCGCAGTGAAGCGCCGGCCCCGCCCGTTCGAGCGATCGGGCAAGCTCGAGCTGATCCGCACCAAGGGGCCAGCCGACTACGCGCTTCTCGACAGTGGCGGTGGGCGCAAGCTCGAACGGTTCGGTCCGATAGTCGTCGACAGGCCGGAGCCGCAGGCGCTCTGGAGCCGGCAGCTCGGCGGCGCGGCCTGGGGGAAGGCGCATGCCGTCTTCTCCGCTTCGGCCGACGACGAGGAAAAAGGAAAGTGGCGGCTCGACAAGCCAGTGCCGGACGGCTGGCCGGTGCGTGTGGGCGAGGTGGTGCTGACCTGCAAGCTGCAGGGGCTGTGGCATCTCGGGCTCTTTCCGGAGCAATCACCGCACTGGGACTGGATGATCGAGCAGATCGGTGCAGTGAGCGGGGAGCGCCCGCGCGTGCTGAACCTCTTTGCCTACACGGGTGCCGCCTCGCTTCTGGCCGCGCGGGCCGGGGCTGAGGTCACGCACGTGGATGCGTCCAAGAAGGCGATCCAGTGGGCCAAGGAGAATCAGACGGCGTCGGGGCTCGGCTCCGCGCCGATACGCTGGATCCTGGACGATGCGGCGAAGTTCGTTGCGCGCGAGGTTCGGCGGGGCAAGACCTATCATGTGATCCTGATCGATCCGCCGAAGTTCGGGCGCGGCCCGGAAGGCGAGGTGTGGGATCTGTTCCAGGGCTTGCCGGTCCTGTTGAAGAATGCGGCGCAATTGCTGGCGCCGGGGCGCGCGGCGATGATCCTCACCGTCTACGCCATTCGCGCGTCCGCGCTGGCATTCGAGCAACTTTCGGCCGATGTGCTCGCGGATCGCGGCGGACATCTCTCGTTTGGAGAACTCGCTTTGTCGGCTGAGGGCGGCGGGGCCGCGGTTCCCACATCGCTGTTCGTGCGGTGGACATCATGACCGGGCCGGAACCGCGCATCATCACCAGTCTCACCAACGACAGGGTGAAGGCGATCCGTGCGCTCGACATGCGCAAGGAGCGCAAGCAGACGGGACTTTTCGTGGCCGAGGGCGCTTCGATCCTGGTCACGGCGCGCGAGGCCGGTTTCACGCCGACGAGCCTCGTCTATCAGTCCGGATCGGCGGCCAGCCCGGTGTCGCGCTCGCTCGTCGGCTGGGCGCTGGGCGCAGGGGCGGACGTGCTCGAAGTCTCGGAGCCCGTGCTGGCGAAGCTCGCGTCGAAAGAAAACCCGCAGTCGATGATCGGGGTGTTCCGGCAGCGCTGGGTCGATCCTCCGGAGCGCGTTGCGAGCGAGGATTGCTGGCTGGCGCTGGAAGAGGTGCGCGATCCCGGCAATCTCGGCACCATCATCCGCACGGTCGATGCGGTCGGTGCAAAGGGCATCATTCTGGTCGGCAACTCGTGCGATCCCTATTCGCGGGAAGCGGTGCGCGCGACGATGGGGTCTGTGTTCAGCGTGCCGCTGGTGCGCACCACGCGCGAGGATTTCCTGCTGTGGCGCGCGACGTGGCGCGGCGATGTGGTCGGCACGCATCTCGATGCGCAGGAGGATTTCCGGCAAGCGGCCTACAAGGGGCCTGTGCTGCTGGTGATGGGGAGCGAGGGGCCTGGGCTCTCGGAAAGCCTTACGCGCTCGTGCTCGCGGCTCATCAAAATCCCGATGGCGGGCAAGCTCGACAGCCTCAATCTCGCGGTTGCGACTGCGCTGACGCTCTATCAGATCCGTGGCAGTGCCCTGAGGATATGACGGTCGCTCCGTTCGTGGGGAGGCAACCGACCCAATCCCTGCTCGATGTGTCTGGACCCCAACCTCCGTCGGGGTGACGTCGGGAGGAGGCGGCTGTTCGCCAGATGGGATACGTCATTTCGCTCATGGCGGAAGCATGCTTCGCATGGAGCCGGTATCCAGATGCGCGAAATCGGGCGGCTAGATGCAGCGGCCGCCGTCGACTTCAATGGCGACACCCGTGACGAAGCTGGACGCGGGATCTGCCAGGAACAGGGCGGCGTTGGCGATGTCCTGAGGCTTCGACATGCGCCCCAGCGGGATGCCGGCTAGAAACTTCGCCCGGTTCTCGGGCGTATCGGCCGCCCCCATGAACTGCTCCAGCATGCCGGTTTCGCCGATCACGGGGTTGATGGCGTTGACGCGGATGTTCTTCGGTGCGAGCTCGGCCGCCATGGATTTCGTGAGCGTGATGACCGCGCCCTTGGAGCCGTTGTACCAGGTGAGGCCCGGGCGTGGGCGCACACCGGCGGTCGAGGCGGTATTGATGATGGAGCCGCCGCCGCGCTTCCCCAGCTCTGGAACGGCGGCGAGCGTGGTGAGATAGATCGACTTCACGTTGACCGCATAGATGCGGTCGAACTCCTCTTCGCTCACCGTCATGAGCGACTGGTTCTTGTGGGTCGTTCCGGCGTTGTTGACGAGGATGTCGAGACCGCCGAATGCTTTGACCGTTGCCGCGATCATGGCGTCGACGTCGGCTTTTCGCGAGACGTCGGCCGAAATGGAGATGGCGCCCGCGCCGATGCTCGCTGCAGCTTCGCCCGCCCGTTTCGCATCGATGTCGACGACGGCGACCTTGGCGCCTTCCGCGGCGAATATTTCCGCGATGCCGCGACCGAACCCGGAAGCCGCTCCGGTCACGATTGCGATCTTTCCGGCCAGTCTCATGGGGAACCTGTTCTGCTATTTGCCCGTCGGGGGAGCGGCCGCACGTGCCGCCTCGGCGCGGTAGGGGCTAGCCGGATAAGTGCCGAGGAGGCGCAGCTCCGTCGAGAAGAACGACAGCTCCTCGAGCGCAAGCTGAACCGGGCGATCGGCCGGGTGACCCTCGATATCGGCGTAGAACATGGTGGCGTTGAAGGTGCCCTCGAGCTGATAGCTCTCGAGCTTCATCATGTTGACGCCGTTGGTGGCGAAGCCGCCGAGCGCCTTGTAGAGCGCGGCGGGCACGTTGCGCACGCGGAACAGGAACGTGGTGACGACCGGGCCGTCCTCGGGCTCGGCGTCGTCCGGATCCTTGGCAAGGATGAGGAAGCGCGTGGTGTTGTGCGCCTCGTCCTCGATGTCGGAGCGGAGAATTTCGAGACCATAGATCTCGGCTGCCAGCCGCGAGGCGATGGCGGCGAGCGCCGGATCGCCCTGCTCGCTCACGATGCGGGCCGATCCCGCCGTATCGGCCTCCGGCACGGGCGTGAGGCCCATCGAGCGCAGCGTGTTGCGGCACTGGCCGAGCGCTTGGGTGTGGCTCAGCACCTTCTTCAAGGTTTCGAGCGAGCTGCCCTTCACCGACATGAGCTGATGGCGCACGCGCAGGAAGTGCTCGCCGACGATGTAGAGGTTCGCGCCGGGCAGAAGATGATGGATGTCGGCGACGCGCCCTGCGACCGAGTTCTCGATCGGGATCATGGCGTAGAGCACTTCGCCGGATGTGACGGCTGCAAGCGCGTCCTCGAAGGTGGGGTAGGCCAGGGCTTCGAAGTCCGGATATGCTTCCGTGCAGGCCAGATGCGAATTCGCGCCGGGCTCGCCTTGGTAAGCGATGCGCTTTGCTGAGGCCGAGGCATCGGAGGAGTGCGCGCGCGTGGAGTTCGTCATGGTGCAGGTCTCGACAGACGGAGGCGTGTTCGGATTGACCGCCTCTGGCCGCGGACGGCCCCGGTCATGGACACCGGACAGGTGCAGAGGTGGGGACGGAGGCCCGGCCCGGTGAGGGTGAGCCGACGGAGATCAGGAACGGCGCGCTCGTCTGATGAGCTGCCGGGCCCGGTTGAGATCGGCCGGAGTATCGACACCGAGGGGAACAGTGTCAACGATGGCTACGTCGATGCGCATGCCGTCCTCCAGCGCGCGAAGCTGCTCCAGGCGCTCGCGCGTTTCCAGATACGAGGCGGGGAGCGACACGAAGCGCTCCAGCGCCGTGCGCCGGTAGGCGTAGATGCCGATGTGGTGGAACAGCGGGCCGTCGCCGTGGGGAGCCGTGGCGCGGGTGAAGTAAAGAGCGCGCAGGCGGTTCTGGGAGACCGGGGTGCCGACGATTTTCACCACGTTGGGGTTGGTGCGCTCGTCGGCGTCGTGGATCTCGGCGGCGAGGGTTGCAATGTGCGGTTCCTTGCTGGTGAGCAGGACGGACGCACACTCCTGGATCAAGCGGGGCTCCAGGGTCGGCAGGTCGCCCTGCAGGTTGATGACGATGTCGGTTTCCGCTTCGGGATCGACGCGGTTCAGGGCCTCGAAAATGCGGTCGGACCCCGAAGCATGGTCGGGACGCGTAATCAGCGCCTCGCCTCCCGCATCGCGCACCGCGCTGCAGATCTCCTCGCAATCGGCGGCAACGACGACCCGGCCCATTTCGGCGGCATAGGCCTGACGCCACACGCGCACGATCATCGGCTCGCCTTCGATGTCGGCCAGCGGCTTGTTCGGAAGGCGGGTGGAGGCCATGCGGGCGGGGATGATGATCAGTGCTTTCGTCATTGTGCCTTCTCGTTCTCTGGAGCGCGCGATCCGATCCAGGTTTTGGTTGGTTGCATTTTCTTACCGGCCTTCACCTCGCCGGCAAATGCTTCCGTTGGGCCTGGCCGCCCGCCCCTGTCCGGCGTTTGCTCAAGGCATATCCCTCTGGGCCAGATGACCCGGACATTTGGCCCCATGTCGGGGTCCGCTCCGGTGCCTATGTTGGGGGCGGTCTTCTGCGTCGTATTGACAGGAATTGGGCACCAAAGGCCGTGAAACCCTTCGATCTGATGGCGCTGCGGCTCCATGTGACGACATGAGCTGTAGACTGGCCGGGTGTGGGGTTGCAAGGCATGGCCCGCGTCTTTTAGATGCGTTCTGAGTTGCGGGGGCTCGGTATTAGCGAGCCGGAGAGGCTTTCCCCTTAGATTTGGTGAAGCCGGATCTCAGGCTGAAACGTTAAGTTCATGATTTGACGTTAACAAAATCGCACCTCGTGTTCGAAGCGGTGGACGAGGATCGTCCGGTTGCAGGGTGAAGAGAAGATGATGGATTCCTTTGAACTGACCAAGATTGCCGGAGCGGTGCTCGCGGCTTTGCTTCTCATCTTTGTGCCCAAGACGGCGATCGACATCGCGCGCAACGGTCATGGCGCGCACGGCCCGGTCGCCGGGGGCTTCACCCTTCCGGCTGCGACGGAGGCCGCTGGTGGCAAGTCCGAAGCGGGTGCCCCGGCTGCTGCCGCGTTCGATCCGGCGCAGGTGGTTGCCGCGCTTGCGACTGCCAAGCCCGAGAACGGCCAGGGCACGTTCAAGAAGTGCCTGGCGTGCCACACGGCCGACAAGGCCGCCGCCAGCAAGGCCGGTCCCAACCTTTGGGACGTCGTGGGCCGCGCCCGCGCCAGCCGCTCGGATTTCAACGGTTATTCCGAGGCCATGAAGGCCAAGACCGGCGAGTGGACGTATGCCGACCTCGCGGGCTTCCTGCACGCGCCCAAGGCCTGGCTGCCCGGCACCAAGATGATTTTCAACGGCGTGTCTGATCCGGCCGATCTCGCCGACCTGATCGCCTATATCCGGACGCTGGCGGACACTCCGCATCCGCTGCCTTAAAGACCGGCTGCGGACGGATTGGTCCGCGCGACATATCGAGTTGTGGTCGGGGCTTCTCCTTCAGGAGAGGCCCCGATTTCGTTTGCCATCATCTTGCCGGACTATCCGTCGGCCGGGGATCCGTCCGGCCCTCTTCCGGCCCCTGATCTTGCCGATCTTTAATCCGAATCTGGATTTAAGGCGTGCTAGGGTCCGCTGCGGATTTAGTCGGATCGCGGACTTCTTCCTAGTGCGTTGTTTCCGCGTACTTCTTTCGGAAAAGTTCCTTCACACCTTTCCGGAAGCGCTCTAGGAACTGGTTTTCGCAATGCCTCCGCTTCCGCTGGGGCTGGTCGGTCATGGGTGGGCGTCCGCGCGGGTGCTTTGCGCGCGCCACCTTGGTGGTTGAAAGGGACGAAAGCGACGATGGTAGCGGCATACAGGGTTCATCAGTCTCGCTCGCGCGCGGATAACGTGACTGCCTCGCGCTCTTCACACCGCTCAGGTCCCTCGCTCCTCTCCCCCCGCTTCTCGTCCTTTCTCGCCGCGCTTTTTGTGACGGCTGCGGCACTCTCAGCGCCGGCTTCGGCCCAGGAGGAGAGCGCGCCCGCCGCTTCGCCTGCTGCAGTTCCGGCGGACGCGAGCTCTGTTCGCCATCATGCGCTCTCGCTGATCGGAGATCCGCGGTTCGGGCCTGACTTCAAGCATTTCGATTGGGTCAATCCCGATGCGCCGAAGGGCGGCACGGTGCGGTTCGCGGTCGAGGGTACGTTCGACTCCCTCAATCCCTACTCTATCAAGGGAATGTCGGCGGGCGGCATCGGCATGATCTACGACTCGCTGATGGCTGGAAGCCCGGACGAAGAGTCGACGGAGTACGGTCTCGTCGCCGAATGGGTTTCCTATCCGCCGGATTACTCGTGGGCCAAGTTCGGCCTGAGGCCGGAAGCCCGCTTCCATGACGGAAAGCCGATCACGCCTGAGGACGTGATCTTCAGCCTCGATGCGCTGAAGAAGGCGCATCCGATGTATGCCCGCTACTACAAGAACGTGGTCAAGGCCGAAAAGACCGGCGATCACGAGGTGACGTTCACGTTCGATATCGCGGGTAACCGCGAGCTTCCGCAGATCCTCGGGCAGCTTACCGTGCTTCCGAAGCACTATTGGGAGGCCACCGGCAAGAACGGCGAGCCGCGCGATCTCACCAAGAGCACGCTCGAAGTGCCGCTGGGCTCCGGGCCGTACAAGATCAAGGAATTCGATACCGGAAACCGCATCGTGTTCGAGCGCGTGAAGGATTACTGGGCGAAGGACCTGCCGGTGATGGTGGGCCAGTGGAACTTCGACGAGATGCGGTTCCAGTATTTCCGCGATCGCACCGCCGCGTTCGAGGACTTCAAGGCCGGCCGCGCCGACTTCTGGCGCGAGAACACGGCAAGCTCATGGGCCACGCAGTTCGCGTTCGATGCGATCCAGAAGGGTTGGGTCAAGAAGGAAGCGATCCCGACCAAGGGCGTCGCACGGATGCAGGGCTTCGTGTTCAACACGCGGCGCGACAAGTTCAAGGATCCCCGCGTTCGGCAGGCTTTCAACTATGCGTTCGATTTCGAGGATCTGAACAAGTCGGTTCTGTTCGGCCAGTACACGCGCGTCGGAAGCTATTTCGACAACTCGGAGCTGGCCGCGAAGGGGCTGCCGCAGGGCCGTGAGCTCGAGATCCTCAAGGAGTTCGAAAAGGATCTTCCGGCGGAAGTGTTCACGACGGAGTGGAAGAACCCGGTCTATGCCTCGCGTGAGGACGCGCGCAAGAATCTGCAGGAGGCGATGCGTCTCTTCAAGGAGGCGGGCTGGGAAGTGCGCCAGGAGGAGATCGACGATCCTGACTGCGGCATGTTCTGCAAGCTCGGCCGCGCGGTTGGCCTCGGCTCGGCCAAGACACAAACGGTGCTGCGCAACGACAAGGGCGAGCCGTTCACGGTGGAGTTCCTGCTCGGCTCCGATGCCTTCCAGCGGCATGTGGCGCACTATCGTGCCAATCTCGAAAAGATCGGCGTGAAGGCGTCGGTCCGCGTGGTCGATCCGGCGCAGTACGAGCGGCGCGAGACGACCTTCGATTTCGACATCGTCATAGACAGCTTCCCGCAATCCCTGTCGCCCGGCAACGAGCAGCGGGACTTCTGGGGCTCGGCCGCGGCGGACCAGGACGGCAGCCGCAACACCATCGGCATCAAGAGCCCGGTGATCGACGCGCTGATCGAGAAGCTCGTGGTGGCGAAGGATCGGGACGAGGTCGTCGCGCATACCCGCGCGCTCGACCGGGTTCTGCTGTGGGGGCACTATCTGGTGCCGCAGTGGTACAATCCCTACGAGTGGCTCGCGACGTGGGACATGTTTGGCCGGCCCGAGAAGCTTCCGTCTCTGACCGCAGGTTTCAGCCAGGTCTGGTGGGTCGATCCGGCCAAGCAGCAGGCGCTCGCGTCACACAGGAAATGAACGTGATGGTGGCGCGGTCTCCCGGAGGGCAGATGAGACGACTTCTCGGCGTGCGCGCTGGTCTTACAGCATTCTGCGCTCTGGCTTTCGCGGCGGGCCTCGCCTCGCCGCTCTCGGCGGAGCCCAAGCATGGGCTCTCGATTTTCGGCGATCTCAAGTATCCGGCTGACTTCACGCATTTCGACTACGTCAATCCGGATGCGCCGAAGGGCGGGAAAGCCTCGCAGATCGGCACGGCTGGGCTCACCACGTTCGACAGCTTCAATGCTTACATCCTGAAGGGCGACGCCGCCCAGGGCATGGAGCTGGTGTTCGATACCCTGATGGCGCGCGCATTGGACGAGCCGGATGCCGTCTACGGGCTTGTCGCCTCCTCGGCGGACGTGGCGCCTGACGGTCTTTCGGTTACCTTCAAGCTGAGGCCGGAAGCAAAGTTCGCCGACGGCAGCCCGCTCACCGCCGACGACGTCGTGTTCTCCTTCGACACGATCAAGGCGAAGGGGCATCCGGCGTTCGCCATTCCGCTGAAGGACGTGGTGTCCGCCGAGGCGCTCGACCCGCAAACGGTGCGCTACACGTTCCAAGGACAGCTTATTCGCGACCTGCCGATTTCCGTTGCGACGCTGCCGATCCTGTCGAAGGCGTACTACACAGCGCACGATTTCGAGAAGACGACGCTCGAGCCGCCGCTCGGCTCCGGCCCTTACAAGATCGGTGACTTCAAGGCTGGTACCTACGTCACTTACGTGCGGCGCGAGGACTATTGGGGCAAGGACCTGCCGATCAATCGTGGGCAGCACAACTTCGACGAGGTTCGCTACGAGTACTATCGCGACCGGACGCTCGAGCTCGAGAACCTGCTGGCCGGGAATTTCGATTTCCGCGAGGAGTTCACCTCCAAGGACTGGGCGGGCGGTTACGACAAGCCGGCTGTCAAGGACGGCCGGGTGAAGCTGCTCACGATCCCCGACGAGCGGCCTTCGGGCGCGCAAGGCTTCTTCATCAATACGCGCCGCGACAAGTTCAAGGACGTGCGCGTTCGGGAGGCACTTGGCCTTGCGTTCGATTTCGAGTGGAGCAACAAGAACCTCTTTTTCGGGCTCTATACGCGCACCGGGAGCTACTTCGAAAACTCCGACATGAAGGCGTCCGGAGTGCCATCGCCTGAAGAGCTGGCGTTACTGGAGCCGTTCCGGGACAAGCTTCCCGCAGCCGTGTTCGGCGAGGCCGTCTCGCCTCCGGTGACGGACGGCAGCGGCAACAATCGCGAGCAATTGCGGCGTGCCTCCAAGCTTCTCGCGGAGGCGGGATGGACGCAGACGCCGCAAGGGCTTCGCAACGCGGCGGGGCAGCCCTTTTCGGTCGAGATCCTGATCGACAGCCCTTCGTTCGAACGGATCGTTGGGCCTTATCTCAAGAACCTGAAGGCGATCGGTATCGATGCGACGATGCGGCGGGTGGATGCCGCCCAGTATGAGCGCCGGCTCAAGGATTTCGACTTCGACCTCACGACGCAGCGCTATGCGCTCCGGCTTACGCCCGGCATCGAGCTCAAGACGTTCTGGGGATCGGACGCGGCCAAAACGAATGGCAGCTTCAACCTGGCCGGGATCGCGGACCCTGTGCTCGACCAGTTGATCGACCATATCGTGACGGCAAAATCGCGGGCTGAGCTGGTGACGGCGACGCGCGCGGCGGACCGTGTTCTGAGAGCGGGCTACTACTGGGTGCCGCAATGGTACAAGGGCGCGCACAACCTTGCGTTCTGGAACAAGTTCGGATGGCCGGAGGTGAAGCCCAGGTACGAGCGCGGCGCGCTCGATACGTGGTGGTACGATAGCGAGAAAGCAAAAGCGCTGGTTCAGCGGTGACGAATGAGCCGATGACAGGGCGCGGCGCCCCAACGAGGATCTGATCGACGATGGCTGCCTATCTCCTCAAGCGATTGCTGCTCATCATTCCGACGATGATCGGTATCATGCTGATCAGTTTCGTGATCGTGCAGTTCGCGCCGGGCGGGCCGGTCGAGCAGATGATCGCCAAGCTCACGGGCAGCGACACGTCGATCTCGGACCGCCTCGGCGGCGGTGGACGCGATACGCTTGGGGGCGGGAGCCAGTCGCAACTCGGCCAGGGCGCGGGCGACAGCGTCACCTCGAAGTATCGCGGTGCGCAGGGGCTCGATCCCGAGTTCATCAAAAGCCTCGAAAAGCAGTTCGGCTTCGACAAGCCCGCGCATGAGCGCTTTCTGCTCATGATGAAAAGCTATCTCATGTTCGATTTCGGAAAGAGCTACTTCCGCGACGTGTCGGTGATCGAGCTGATCAAGGAGAAGATGCCGGTTTCGATCTCGCTTGGCCTCTGGATGACGTTGATCACGTATTTCATCTCCATTCCGCTCGGCATCCGGAAGGCGGTGAAAGATGGGGAGAAGTTCGATACCTGGACCAGCACGCTTCTGGTCGTCGGCTACGCGGTGCCGGGCTTCCTCGTGGCGGTGCTGCTGCTCATCGTGTTCGCGGGCTCGTCGTTCTTCCAGTGGTTCCCGTCACGCGGGCTCACCTCGGACAACTGGGAACAGCTTTCGACGTTCGGGAAGATCGTGGACTACTTCTGGCACTTGACGCTGCCAATCATCGCGATGTCGCTCGGCGCCTTCACCACCATGGCGTTCCTCACCAAGAACAGCTTCCTGGACGAAATCCGCAAGCAGTACGTGATCACGGCGCGCTCCAAGGGGCTTAGCGAGCGGGAGGTGCTCTACGGGCATATCTTCCGTAACGCGATGCTGCTCATCATTGCGGGCTTTCCGGGGGCCTTCATCAGCGCCTTTTTCTCGGGCTCGCTGCTGATCGAGACGGTGTTCTCGCTCGACGGGCTCGGGCTGCTCGGCTTCGAGAGCGCGATCAAGCGAGATTATGCGGTGGTGTTCGCCACGCTCTACATCTTTGCGCTGATGGGGCTTGTCGTGAACGTCGTCACCGATTTCATCTATACACTTGTCGATCCCCGCATCGACTTCGAGAGCCGGGAGATCTAGCCGTGGACGCCCGACGCGAGGATACCAATGAGCAGGCCGTGACGACCGATCCGGTGCGTCCGCCGCTTTTCACGCGGCTCCTTCCGCGCTTCACGCTCTCGCCGATCAACGCGCGGCGCTGGGCGAACTTCAAGGCGAACCGGCGCGGCTACTGGAGCCTCGTCCTCTTTCTCATCCTGTTTTTCGTCACTCTGTTCGCGGAGGTCATCGCCAACGATAGGCCGCTGATCGTGCGCTACAAGGGCGAGACGCTGTTCCCCGTGCTCGTCGACTATCCCGAATCCAAGTTCGGAGGCTTCCTGGCGGTGACGGACTATCGCGATCCGCTCATCATTGAGGAGATTACCTCCAACGGCTGGATGATTTGGCCGCCGATCCGCTATTCCTACGACACCATCAACAAGGACTATCCGAACCGCGTGGATGCCGACGGCAACTGCTTCATCGAGCGGGATGGCGTGAAGCATCAGGCGGGGCTCGGTTATCCGGCGCCGCCGCAATGGGCTGCGCGCGCGAAGCTCTGTGACGCGCCGCCCGATCAGATGGCGCGCTATCTAGCCGTCGGAAACTGGAATTGGCTCGGGCTCGACAACCAGGGCCGGGACGTGCTGGCGCGCGTGATCTATGGGTTCCGCATCTCGGTGATGTTCGGCCTGATCTTGACGATCCTATCGAGCCTGATCGGCATCGCGGCAGGCGCTGTTCAGGGGTTCTACGGCGGGTGGATCGATCTCCTCATGCAGCGGTTCCTGGAGATCTGGGGCAACATTCCGACGCTCTACGTGCTGATCATCATCGCGGCCGTTCTGGTGCCGGGCTTCTGGACGCTGCTGTTCGTGCTGCTTGCCTTCCAATGGACATCTCTGGTCGGAGTGGTGCGCGCGGAGTTCCTGCGGGCGCGCAACTTCGAATACGTGCGCGCGGCGCGGGCACTGGGGCTTTCCGACACGACCATCATGCGCAAGCACCTCCTGCCGAACGCCACCGTCGCAACGCTGACGTTCATGCCGTTCCAGCTTTCGGGCTCCATCACCACGCTGACGTCGCTCGACTTCCTCGGGCTTGGCTTGCCGCCGGGCTCGCCGTCGCTGGGTGAGCTGCTGTTGCAGGGCAAGGGTGATCTCGGCGCGCCTTGGCTCGGCATGAGCGCGTTCTTCTCCATCGCGATCATGCTGTCGCTCTTGATCTTCATCTTCGAAGGGGTGCGCGACGCGCTCGATCCCCGCAAGACCTTTGCGTGAGGGGGTAGGCGATGTCCAAAGAGGTGCTGATCAACGTCAAGAACCTGTCGGTGGCCTTCCGCTCGGGCGGCGGCACGACGACGACGGCCGTGAAAGGCGTGACGTTCAAGATCAACAAGGGTGAGACGGTGGCGCTCGTCGGCGAGTCCGGCAGCGGCAAGTCCGTCTCGGCGCTTTCAATCCTGCGGCTGCTGCCCTATCCGGCCGCGTCGCATCCCACGGGCGAGATCTTCTTCGAGGGGAAGGATCTGCTGAAGACGTCCGAGCAGGATCTCAAGCGTATCCGCGGGGATCGCATCTCGATCATCTTTCAGGAGCCGATGACCTCGCTCAATCCGCTGCATACCATCGAGCGGCAGGTGGGCGAGATCCTGGCGCTCCATCGCGGTCTCAGCGGACAGGCTGCCCGCGCGCGCGTCATCGAGCTTCTGACGAAGGTCGGTATTCCGGAGCCCGAGAAGCGGCTCAACGCTTTCCCGCACCAGCTTTCGGGCGGGCAGCGCCAGCGGGTCATGATCGCGATGGCGCTCGCCAACGAGCCGGATCTTCTGATCGCAGACGAGCCGACGACCGCGCTCGACGTGACCATCCAGGCGCAGATCCTGGAGCTTCTGCGCAATCTCCAGCGCGAAATGGGAATGGCGATGCTGCTGATCACACACGATCTCGGCATCGTGCGGCGGATGGCGGAGCGTGTGTACGTCATGCAGAGCGGCTCGATCGTGGAGGAGCAGCCGACGGAGGCGCTGTTCGCTTCTCCGCAACATCCCTACACGCGCCATCTGATCGCGGCGGAGCCCAAGGGCAAGCCGCCGCATTTCGATGCCGCCTCACCCGTGATCGCGGAGACGCAGGATCTCAAGGTGTGGTTTCCGATCAAGCGTGGCTTCCTGCAGCGGACCGTGGATCACGTGAAGGCGGTGGACGGTGTTTCGGTGAAGATCCTTGCCGGGCAGACGGTGGGCGTTGTCGGCGAGTCGGGATCGGGCAAGACGACGCTCGGGCTTGCGATCCTGCGGCTGATCTCGTCGTCCGGACCCATCGTCTATCTCGGCAAGCGTATCGACGGGCTCACCTCCAAGGAGATGCGCCCGCTCAGGCGCGAGATGCAGGTTGTTTTCCAGGATCCCTATGGATCGCTCTCGCCGCGCCTTTCGATCTTCGAGATCATCGAGGAGGGCCTGCTCATCCAGAAGCCCGAGTGGACCGCTGCGCAACGGCGCGAGCAGGCGGCGAAGGCGTTGGGCGAGGTGGGGCTCGACGCGGCTTCGTCGCTGGACCGGTATCCGCACGAATTCTCCGGCGGGCAACGTCAGCGTATCGCCATCGCGCGTGCCATGGCGCTCGAACCCAAGTTCATCGTACTCGACGAGCCGACGAGCGCGCTCGATATGAGCGTGCAGGCGCAGATCGTCGACCTCCTGCGGGAGCTGCAAGCCAAGCGTAATCTTGCCTATGTTTTCATCAGTCACGATCTCAAAGTCGTGCGCGCGCTCTGCAACTATGTGATCGTGATGCGGAACGGCAAGGCGCTGGAGGAAGGTCCGGCGGACGAAATTTTCACAGCGCCCAAAGCGGATTATACGAAGGCGCTTCTGGCGGCGGCGTTTGATCTCAAGGTGGCGCACCGCGCGGCGATCGCGGGTTGACCATTCTCGAACATCGCGCGGTCGGCAGAAATTTTCCCTACGTCAGGATGCGCCGCCTGTCATCGCGCTTGAGGGCGGTCACCTTTTGAGACATCCTGCGCACATTCCGATCAGGCCGGTGTATTTCGCATGACGACGACGCAAGAGGGTTTTCATCCGTCCTCGGTCCAGGCGACGATCGAGCAGCTTCGCTATTGGGTTCCGACGATCAAGGATGTTGCGCACGTCTTCGAGGGTAATGAAGACGAATGCTGGCTGCTTTCGATCGAGCCGGTCGTTGCCGCCGCGTGTCCGGTGGCGTTGGCGCTGAGGGAGACGGGGCGTTTCGACATCGCGATTGCCGGCGAGACGTATGAGGATCGGCTGGTCGGGAAGCTCGAGGAGCTGGTGCTGCTTCTCGAGCGCATTACGCAAGGCCAGATCATCCAGCGGCGCTGGGTGAGCTCCGTGACCGGAGTAGAGCGCGGCATCGAGACCATCATTCTGCTCGGGGACGGCGCGGTTTGGCGCGACGGTCCGGAGCCGGACGGATACGGCGAGCGCCACGATCGCCACTTCCTGCCTTACCGTCGCGGTTGATCGTTCAGGCTTTCGGCGCCGTTGCCGCTTGCGGGATGCGCCGGATTGCAAGGATTTTCGAACCATCCCTGGCGATGCGTTGCGCGGCTTCCGGCAGCGTTTCCACAGCCACGGCCATGTGGTGCGCGTTGGCATGAACCAGCATCACGCCATCGCTCATGATCCCGACGTGACCTTTCCAGAAGATCAGGTCGCCGCGCTGCAGGCCTTCCAAATCCTCGGGGATCAGGATGGACGTGCCGAGCTCGTTCATCTGCATGTCGCTGTCGCGGGGGGCTGCCACGCCGGCCGCTTCGAGGGCGACTTGAACGAGGCCCGAGCAGTCGATGCCGATGCGGGTGCGGCCGCCCCACAGATACGGCGTGCCGATCAAGCGCTCCGCGATATCGACGAAATCGCGTTCGTAGCGGTCCTTCTCGATGATGTGGCGGGTGATTATGAAGCCGCCGCGCTCGAGACGGCAGAAGCGCTCTCCCCATTCGCTGACGCGGATCTCGGCGTTGAGCGGCAGGTGCATGACCGGCGGTGTCTTGATGTCCGCCGCCGCATAAACGAACGTGCCGAGCGCTTTGACGCGATGGGTCGAGAGCTGCACCTCGCTGCTCAAGGCACTCGAAGGAACGTAGCCTACATAACGGTCGCGCTGGAGCTGGACCCAGGCCCATCCTTCGGCTTCGTCGTACACTTTCACCATTTCGCCGAAGAGGGCTTCGGTCTCGATCCCCACATTGGGCGACGGTTCGCGGCGCAGCGGGATCGCAGGTTTCGCAACCTGGCGCGTCGTGCCTGCGGCATAGCGGGGTGAGACCACCTGGCCACGAAGCGAGAGGGCTGCGAGATCGGGCCGGACGACGTGACGGCGCGGGTCGAGCTTGGGCGGAGCGGCCGGCTGAGCAGGCTCGCTCACATTGCCGCTCTCGTCCGCCGGCTTGTCGTTGGTCATGAGCAGAGCTCTTTGGTGAGAAGTGAGAAGAGGGCGCGCGCCGTCTGCGGCTCGCCGCCTTTGGGGCCGAGGGGACGGGGTGCCGGGCGCCAGCCATAAAGATCGAAGTGGGCGAAGCGGCGGGCGTTCTTCACGAAGCGCTTCAGGAACAGGGCGGCGGTGATGGCCCCGGCGAAGGGTGCATCATGGACGTTGTTCATGTCGGCGATGTCGCTGTCGAGGTGGCGCTCGTATCCCGGCCAGAACGGCAGACGCCATACCGGGTCGCCGACGGCCTCGGCCTCCGCGCTGAGCGCTTCGGCGAATGCGTTGTCGTTCGTGAAGAATGCGGGGAGGTCCGGGCCGAGGGCCACGCGGGCCGCGCCGGTCAGCGTCGCGAATACGAGGATCGTGTCGGGCTGCTCCTCGTCGGCCAGCGATAGCGCGTCGGCGAGCACGAGGCGGCCTTCCGCGTCGGTGTTTCCGATTTCGACGGTTTTGCCCGCGCGGCTCAGGAGAATGTCGCCCGGGCGGAATGCATCGCCTGAAATGCTGTTCTCGGCTGCTGCGATCAGCAAACGCAGGCGCACATCGAGGCCGCGGCTCATGATCAGCTCGGCCAGCGTGAGGGCCGCGGCGGCGCCACCCATATCCTTCTTCATGAGAAGCATGCCGGAGGCGGGCTTTATGTCGAGGCCGCCGGTGTCGAAGGTGATGCCCTTGCCGACGAGCGTGAGCATCGGCGCCTTGGGGTTGCCGCCGGGTTTCTGCCATCTGACGTCGATGAGGCGGGGCGCACGGGAGCTGGCGCGGCCGACCGCATGGATCATGCGGAACCCTTTTTCGAGCAGGTCGTCGCCGACGATGGTCTCGATGCTCGCGCCGTGATCGCGGGCGAGGCGCTGAGCGGCGGCTTCCAGATCTTCCGGGGCAAGGTCGGACGCGGGCGTATTGATCAGATCGCGTCCTTTCCAGATCGCGCCGACCTGGTTGACGACCGACTGATAGTCGAGCTTTTGGGGCAGCTTGAGGCGCGGCGGGGCCTCGCCGGGCGCGCTCTTGTAGCGGCGGAAGCGGTAGGCGCCGAGGCCCCACGCGATGGCGGCGAGCTCCGCATTGGGAACGTCGCCTCCAAGATGATAGAGGCCTTCGGGCAGGCTTGCGGCGAGCTGTCCCATCAGAAGCTCGGAGGGGCCGGAGGGATCGCCCGCGCTTCCGTTGCCGATGCCGAGCGCAACGCCTGCCAACGCGCCCTGAGGACCTGGAATGAGCGCCTGCTTCTTGGCCGCGCTCGTGAACCGCGTGCGCTCGAGCCACGCTTTGGCCGTGTCGTCCAGGCCCGTGAGGCGTGCCACCGGCTGCGATTCGGAGACGAGCCAGATTGGGGTGCTGGGGCCGGCGGTGTCGTGGGGGGCCAGCACATCGGTGGGGGAGAGCGCGCTCGGCCCTGAAGATTTGTCGGTCATGGATGGGTTCTTTTGGTCTCGTAAGAATGGCCGCTTGGACGGACCTCGGATGATCAGGCATTATCCCCAGACACGCAGGGAAACACAATCGCAAGAGGACGGCTCAGGATGGCGGCTGAAGGATATCGACTCGTCATTGGCAACAAGAATACGTCGAGCTGGAGCCTGAGGCCCTGGCTCGCCTTGAAGCAGGCGGGGATCGATTTCACAGAGGTCAGAATCAATCTCCGCGCCACGGACGCGAAGGAGCAGATCCTGGCGCATTCGCCGGCGGGAAAGGTGCCGGTGCTGTGGTCGGGCGATCTCATGATCTGGGACAGTCTCGCCATTCTCGAATACGTCGCCGAGCGCCATCCTGATAAGGCACTGTGGCCGTCGGATGTCAGGGCGAGAGCCGTGGCGCGCTCGGTCAGCGCGGAAATGCATTCGGGCTTTCAGCCCTTGCGCGAGCACTGCCCGATGAAGATCCTCTCGCAGGATCCCAAGCCCGAGCATCCCGATGCGGTGGTGGCGAACATCCGGCGGATCGTCGAGCTCTGGATGGACAGCCGCAAGCGGTTCGGCGGCGATGGTCCGTTTCTGTTCTCTCGCTTCTCGATCGCGGATGCCATGTTCGCGCCGGTGGCCTCGCGCTTCCGCACCTATGTTGCGGATCTCGGGGCGTTCGGCGATGACGGCACGGCGGCGGCTTACGTCGATACAATCCTCTCGCTTCCCGCCATCGAGGAGTGGATCAGAGGGGCGCGGGCCGAAGTCGCGGGTTAGGGCGCGGCCCTGCCGGATCGGTTAAGGCTTTATTGACTGCTGTATCGGAAAGTGACGGGAGACGGGCGCATAAGGCGCGCCCCGCCCCGTGACCGACGAGCAGTGGAGACATTCATGGCCGACCTCGACGCGCTTGCGATGCCGAAGAGGGCACGTCCCGTCGGTGTGCTCGCAGCCATCGCGGCCAGTCTGCTGCTCGGTGCGTGCGCTCAGATCGGCGGCGAGGAAAGCGCGGGGCTGTTTTCCGCGCTGGCTCCCGACACGGCGCCCGCAGCTACCGAGACGGCCCAAGCTCAGCAGCCCAGCGATCCGCGTGCGGCCACCGAGTATTGGGGACAGCAGTATTCCAAGAACCCGCGCGATCTCGATGCAGCGCTCGCCTATGCGCAGAACCTCAAGGTGATGGGGCAGAAGCGCGAGGCGCTGGCCGTGCTGCAGCAGGCGTCGCTGATTCATGGCTCGGACCGGCGCCTGGCTGCGGACTATGGCCGCCTTGCGCTCGATCTCGATCAAGTCAGCGTTGCGAAGAAGGTGCTCGCGGTGGCGGACGATCCTGCCAATCCCGATTGGCGCGTCATCCTTGCGCGCGGCACGGTGCTGGCCAAGGAAGGCAGCTATCGCGAGGCGATCTCGTACTATGAACGCGCGCAGGCGCTCAATCCCGGACATCCGTCCGTGCTGAACAATCTCGCGCTCGCCTACACCATGAGCGGCGAAGCGGATCGTGGCGAGCAGCTTCTGCGGCAGGCTTCGGCGACGGGTGGCGAGAACGCGAAGGTTCGGCAGAACCTGGCGCTCGTGCTCGGCCTTCAGGGCAAGTACGACGAAGCGACGAGGACGGCTTCAGTGGATCTCTCGCCGAGCGATGCGCAGGCGAATACCGCGCTTCTGAAGAAGATGGTGAAGCTCGATGCCAAGGCTGTTGCACCGGCTTCGGCGCCCGCCCGGACGCCACGTGAGACGCCGGCGCAGGAGCCTTCCTGGTCAACGGCTGTGGCCAAGGCCCAGGTGAAGGCGCCGACGCCGGTTGCTGCCCAGGCGCCCGCGCTCCGGTCGAGCAACATCGAGACCGGGTTCGGTGGCCGTACGGAGCCGGATCACGCAGCCTCTCTGTTCACCGCGGAGTAACGAGCGCCACCTGGGCATACCCAGGCGCTTGCGCCTACTTCATCGATGATCGACGACGAAAGCCGGCGCTCTGTTCGCCGGCTTTTCCGTGCTTGGGTGCGTGATGACGCCAAGCTAGCGGCAATTCTCCGCCATGTGACGCGCCAGGGGGCCGGGACCGTTCAGCGAGACTATTGCATCTTCCAGAAGGTTATCGCGGCGGGACCGAGGATCACGACGAACAAGACGGGCAGGAAGAATACGATCATCGGCACCGTGAGCTTCGGGGGCAGGGCCGCTGCCTTCTTCTCGGCGTCAGCCATGCGCATATCGCGGTTTTCCTTGGCCATCACGCGGAGGGCCTGGCTCACGGGCGTGCCGTAGCGCTCTGCCTGCACGAGCGCGGTGGTGACCGCCTTGACGCTCGGAAGGTTCGTTCGCTTGGCGAGGTTCTCGAAGGCCTGACGCCGATCCGGCAGATAGGAGAGCTCGGCTGTCGTCAGAGACAGCTCCTCGCCCAGCTCGACGCATTGGTTCGAGATTTCCTTTGCCACCTTCCCGAAAGACGCTTCCACCGACATGCCGGACTGGACGCAGATCAGCAGCATGTCGAGGGCTTCAGGGAACGCTATTTTGATGGCTTGCTGGCGCTTCTGCGTGAGGTTTTCGATGAACACGTTGGGCAGGTAATAGCCGGCGCCGGCGGCAAGGACTGAATAGAGCAGCTTCATATTCGACGACGCCTCGATTTCGGCGACGAAGAACAGGTAGAGCAGCGTGACGATGAAGGCCAGCGGCGGGGCTGCCACGCGGAAGAACATGTAGGCCACGAGCGGCGCCTGGCCTCTGAGACCTGCCATCTTGAGTTTGTTGCGCAGCTCCTCGCTGTCGAACTGGGCTCGCAGATTGAGCTTGTCGACGATCTGCTGCATGAAGCCTTTCGGCGCCTGCCGCAGCCTGCCTTGGCCCGCACGCTCCTTGTTCAGCTCTGCCAGACGCTTGGACCTCAACGCGTCGCGCTCGAGCGCCATGACGCGCATGCGCTGGTTCATCTGGTCGCGCGCAAGGATCGGCATCACGACCGCCAGTATGGTGGCGAAGACCGAAACCGCAGCCAGCATCGTCGCAAGAAACTGCGGAGATATAAGTGTATCTATGAGGTCTTGCATGGCAGCGCTCTTTCGAGACTAGAACTTGAAGTTGATCATCTTGCGCATGAGCAGCACGCCGATCAGCATCCAGGTTAGGCCGACGAGGATGAAAAGGTTTCCCGTTCGCGTCGTGAACAGCGGGCTGATGTAATCTGGCGACGACGAGTACACCATGAACATGACGCCCGGTGGCAGGGCGGCGAGGATCATGGCGGACGCCTTCGCTTCGGCCGAAAGAGCCTTGACCTTCATGGCCATCTTGAAGCGATCGCGCAGAACGCCGGAAAGGTTGGCGAGCGCTTCGGCAAGGTTGCCGCCGGATTGCTGCTGGATCGCGATCACGATGGCGAGGAACTTGACCTCTGGAAGGGGCATACGCAGCGTGAGACGATCGAGAGCTTCCGAGAGCGACACGCCGATGCGCTGCTGCTCGATCGTCTCGCGGAACTCGCTGGCGACAGGCTCGGGGGCCTCGCGGGCGATCACGCCGAAGCATTCGTTCAACGGCAGGCCGGATTTGATGCCGCGCACGATGACGTCGATCGAGTTCGCAAGCTCCGCCAAAAACTTTTTCTGACGGCGCGCGATCATCTTGGAGAGGACGAAGCGGGGAATGCCGAGGCCGCCGACGATCAGGGTGGCGATCATGATCATCGGCCGGAACGACGATGTGGAGGCCGGCAGGAAGCTCACGACAAGGATGGTGACGAGGACGGCCGAGACAGCGCTCGCGATCCAGAACATCTTCGGCTCGACGTCGAGGCCCGCGCGTTCGAGGCGCAGGCGCAAGGAAACCTTCTCGCGCGCCTTCTGCCTGTTCTCGATATCCTTGAGGCTTTCGGCAACCTGCTTCTTGCGGTTTGCCGCCACTTCGGCGGCCGAGCGCGTCGACATCTTCTTGGCGCGCGATTCCGTCACGTTCGCGACGCGCTTGTCCTTTGCGCGATCGCTCGAAATATAGGGATACATGACGGCATAGGCCGTCGCCGCGATGGCGACCGCCGCGACAAGAGCCGTCAGCAGTGGCATCGCGCCGGCATCAATCACGGCCTTCTCCCATGGGATTGCCGTTGGTATCCAGCACCTCGGCCGCAGCCAAGGCCGCGGCCAGCCGGTTTTCTTCCTTGTAGTACTGAGCGCGGTCCCAGAATGCCGGCCGTGCGATGCCCGTCGACCGGTGGCGTCCGGTCAGCTTGCCGTTGGCATCCTCTCCTGTGATCTCGTAGACGATGAGGTTCTGGAGGGTGATGATGTCCTCTTCCATGCCGGTGACCTCAGTGATGTGGGTCACCTTGCGCGAGCCGTCGCGCAGACGCGCGGCCTGGATGATGACGTCGATGGAGCCGACGATCATCTCGCGGATGGTTTTGATGGGGAGTGTGAAGCCGCCCATCATGATCATGGATTCCAGACGGCTCAGTGCTTCGCGCGGGCTGTTCGAGTGAAGCGTGCCCATGGAGCCGTCATGGCCGGTGTTCATGGCCTGCAGAAGGTCGAAAGCTTCGGGGCCGCGGACCTCGCCGACGATGATCCGCTCCGGGCGCATACGCAGGCAGTTCTTGACGAGATCGCGCATGGTGATCTCGCCTTCACCTTCGAGGTTCGGCGGGCGCGTTTCGAGGCGCACGACGTGGGGTTGCTGGAGCTGAAGCTCGGCCGAGTCCTCACAGGTGATGATGCGCTCGTCGTGGTCGATGGTGCCGGTGAGGCAGTTCAGAAGCGTGGTCTTGCCTGAACCCGTGCCGCCTGAGATCAGAACGTTGCAGCGAACACGTCCGATGATCTCGAGAATGGTCTTTGCCTGTGGCGTGATAGCGCCGAACTTCTGGAGCTGCTCGAGCGTCAGGCGATCCTTCTTGAACTTGCGGATCGTGAGCGCAGGGCCGTCGATGGCGAGCGGGGGCGCAATGACGTTGACGCGCGAGCCGTCCGGAAGACGCGCGTCGCATATGGGGCTGCTTTCGTCAACGCGGCGGCCGACCTGGCTCACTATGCGCTGGCAGATGTTCATGAGCTGCTGGTTGTCGGCAAAGCGCACGCCGGTCTTCTGCGTTTTGCCGTTGACCTCGATGAAGGTGGTCGTGGCGCCGTTGACCATAATGTCGGCGATGTCGTCGCGTGCGAGCAGGGGCTCGAGGGGGCCATAGCCCAGCACGTCGTTGCAGATGTCCTCGAGCAGCTCTTCCTGCTCCGCGATCGACATCACGACGTTCTTGACCTGGATGATCTCGCTTACGATGTCGCGGATCTCCTCGCGCGCGGCCGCGGAGTCGAGCTTCGCGAGCTGCGTGAGGTCGATGGTGTCGATGAGTGCGTTAAAGACGGTCGTCTTTACGTCGTAGTATTCTTCCGAATGGTGGCGCTGCTGCTCAACGGGCTCCGCGCGCGAGGGCACGGCCGCGGACGGAGGCGGGGGCGCGGACGCGGGCGCAGGCCCAGGGGCCGGCGCCGCGGAGGGTGCGGGCAGCTTACGTTGGGCGCCGGGTTCATTCGTGCGTCTGCCGAACATGAGGTCTCCGTCAACGCATGAGTTTGAGCTTTTCAAGGAGTGGGGCGAGCGGCGACTTCTTCTCGACCTTCACTTCCTTGCGGTGCGCAAGCGCCATGGCGATGTCGCGGAAGGCCTGGGGTGCCTTCGCCTTGCTGTTGTATTCCTCGACCATCTGACCGTTGTTGGCGGCCTGGCCGAAGTTCTCGCAGTCGAAATCGATCACGGCGAGGGTTTTGAGATCGAGCGCGTTCTCGAACTCCTTCGGCGTGATCTCGGGGCGCTTCTGCATGTTGGCCATGTTGAGCACCAGGTGGGGCGCGGCGTCGTTCTTGCGCGCGGTCTTCACGAGATCGATGATGTTCTTCGCGTTGCGAAGGTTGGCGAGATCGGGGATGGCCGTGATGACGATCTCGTCAGCCTGGAGCAGGAGGCGCTTGGTCCACGGCGCCCAGGTGTGCGGCAGGTCGACGGCGACGAACGGCACGTTCTGGCGCACGACGTCGATCACCGTCTCGCATCCTTCGGGCGACATTTCGTAGTCGCGATCAAGCACGACAGGCGCGGCGAAGATCGAGAGATGCTTCGAGCAGGTGGTCAGCAAACGGTCGAGCAGAACCTCGTCGAGACGGTCGGGGTTCTGGAGCGCATCGGCGATGCCCTGGACGGGATCCTGGTTGAAGTCGAGCCCAGTCGTGCCGAATGCGAGATCCATATCGGCGATGACGATGTTGGTCGCGAGGGCTTCGGAGAGTGTCCACGCCACGTTGTGGCAGATGGTGGACGAACCTACGCCACCCTTGGCTCCGATGAAGGCGAAGACTTGGCCGACCGGATCGGAATCCGGGTTGTTATAGAGCCCTGACAAGCACTCCATCAGCTCGAACGACGAAATGGGCGCCACGAGGTATTCGGAGATGCCGCGCTTCATGAGATCGCGGTAGAGGACCACGTCGTTGGTGGAGCCGATGATCACGACCTTCGTGCCCGGATCGCAGCTCTGAGCCAGCTCTTCGAGCGTGGCCACGAGCTCGCCGTGGGGAAGGTGCGATTCCAGAATGATGAGGTTCGGCGTGGGGCTTTCCTGATAGTGGGCGACAGCGGCGGGAGCGCCGCCCATCTGGATGGTGACGTGGGCTTTGCTCAGGCGCCGATCCTCGGAGGCGGCCTGCAGTGCCTCCGCCGTTTGGGGCGTCTCGCAGAAGGCCTGGATCGAAATGCGGGGCAGGGGGCGTGCACGATCGCTCAGCGCCGGCGTCTCCGCGCCTTCTGCCTCAAGGGCAAAGGGCGAGAGCGCGTCGTACGCTTCCGTTGCCGAACCTTTCAAAGACTTGGACATGGCTGCGCCTACCGTCACTTTGCAATCTTTACTTTCTCGTCGTCGGTCTTCTTCGAAGCGGTCGATTCACCCCTCACGTACTTGTCCCACGCTGTGTCCCTGCGCTCGCCTGGGCGATCGCTTTCGGTGCGCGGGCCGAGGAGATCGCCCGGGTTCGCGACCATGACGGCGAGGTTGTGCTGATTGGCGCAGCCGAAATTCGGATAGTTTCCGTTGTTGGGCTCGCGCGCCAGATTGGTCGGCCAATAACCACACGTCGGCGCTTCGGCGACATAGCGCAGATACGAGATGCGCACCGGAGCGTCGGCGGTTTCTGCGGCATGGTAGGCCTCGATGGCGATCGAGGATTCCGCAAATCCGTTGTCGCTCAGGATCTGGCGGATCTCGCCGACCGCGTGCATGGCGGCGATCTCGTTGGAGCCGCCGCCGGGAGCCTGGATGATCACGCGGCTGTTGCCGGCGTCGCTTGCGCGGGCGCGGTCGGCGAACTCCAGCACCTCGGCGCGCTGGCGGGGCGCCAGTCCACGGGACGAGGCTCCGACGCGGAGCTGCATCGTCTGGGGCTGTTGGGAGACGATGATCGGGTGACGCTGGGTCGCGTCCACCATCGACCAGCCCGCGACCTGGGGCGCGCCAATGTCGTAGTCGTGGCGACATCCTGCGAGAGCGGTCGCCAGGAAGGCGATCAGCGCGTAAGAGACCGGGCGAAAGCGCGCGGGGGCGCGTTTCTCTAGCGGCGAAGCAAGTGCGTAATCCATGATTGCGTCTCCAGGCTCGCCCACTATTCCACGATAAATCCGTAGTCGCCCTTGAGGTCGCCCGCGGGGGCCACACTCTCGGTGCCGTAGATGCGATTCAAGTGACCCATGAAGTTGGCCCGCAGATCGCTGGACTCGGCGAGACCGTCCAGCGGCTTCGCAAGATCCTTGGGGGCAACGGGCTTGACCAGGTACGGCGTAACGATGACCACGAGCTCCGTCTCGCGCTTGATGAAGTCGCGGCTGCGGAACAGCGTGCCGAGCACGGGTACGTCCTTGAGGCCCGGGAAGCCGTCGATGTTCTGGCGCACGTCGTCGGAGATGAGGCCCGCGAGCGCGATGGAGCCGCCCGAGGGAAGCTCGACGGTGGAGTTCGCCTGGCGCTTCTTCAGGGCCGGGATCGAGGTGGAATCGAGCACGATCGCGCCTGCGTTCGAAAGCTCGCTCACCTCGCTTTCGATCTTGAGGCTGATGCGGCCCTCGGAGAGGACCGTCGGCGTGAAGGCGACGCCAACACCGAACTCCTTGAAAGTGACAGTGGTCTGGCCGTTCGAGTCCTTCACCGGGATCGGATACTCGCCACCTGCGAGGAACTTGGCGGGCTCGCCGGAAATCGCGGTCAGATTGGGTTCGGCCAGCGTGCGAACGAGGCCATCGCGCTCAAGTGCGCGCATGGCCTTGCCGAGCTTGACGTCGCTCGAACTCCAGTTCGAGACCGTTCCCGAGTTTCCGAAACTGTTTGCGGCAGGTCCCTGATTATAGACGCAGCCTTGTCCCGCGCCGCAGGCTACAGCGGGGTCGTTCGGATCGCCGGCAGTCGAGACGCCGAATATGGGGAGGGCGCCGAGACCGGCTGCGGTCGTCAGCGGGAGCGCGTTGGCCGTCAACAGGCTCCAGGTGAAGTTGCCGGCGTTGATGTCAGCTGCGAGGTTGATGCCGAACTGCTTCAGCAGCTCGCGCTGAACCTCGGCGACGACGACCTTGAGCATGACCTGCTCCTCGCCTTCGACGCCGAGCAGGTTCACAACCTTGTTCTTGTCGCGCTTGTCGGATTCGGGCGTCGCCACGATGAAGCGGGAGGCGATGTCGCTCGCGCGGTTCGAGTCGACCGGCGTGCGGACGGTGCCGGTGAGGATGACCGTATCGTTCAGGATCTCAGATTTGATGTTGGCACCGGGCAGCAGCCGCTGAAGCAGCGCGTCGAGCACGGCCGTGTCCTGCTCCACGCTGATTTCAAGCGTGAGCACTTGCTCGCCGTTGGCATCGAAGAAGAACGCGTTGGATTGTCCGATTTTCTTGGCGATCAGATGTACGCGGCTCGACGACTGGACCACGGCGTCGACGATGTCGGGCGAGGACACCATCACGTCGCGGAGATCGACGGGCAATTCCACCAAAAGCGATTTGTTGCGGCCGATGCGCACGGCGCGCGATTGGGGCAAGGCCTCTCCACCGCTGATGCGCAGGACTGAGCTTTGAGAGCCCGGCGGAGGCACGAAATCGCCCCCAGCCTGCGCGCGCGGGCTGTGGAATGCGAGGACCAGACCTAAGACGAGCGCGGCAGACCATGCCAAGGCATAGCGAGCCGACGGTTCGACGTGAATGCGCATGTTATCGCCTTTTGACGGACTAAAACTCGAGAAGTGCTCAGTTTACGCCGTACGAACGCGATGCAGTTCCATAACGCAGGACGCGAATTGCAGTGCTCTCTTTGACCGATGGGTCGATGCCCGCAGTCGGGCCTTGGTTGACATCGAGATCGGCAATCGAACGCAGCGAGAGACTGATGTCGCCCATGGAGTTTCCGAGGGCGAGAAGCTCGGCCTGGCGGGCCGTCAGCTCGAGAGTTGCCGTCGTGGCAGCTCCGTCGGCTGTCTTCTTGCCTTCCTTGGTCTCGATCTGCTGGCCGATGGCGAGTACGCGGACGTTGCCGAACAGGAGGTCGCTCACATACTCCTCTTGGCCAGATCTGCCCCTCAAGCGGCGAATCAGGATGACGTCCACGCGATCATTGGGGAGGATGAGATTGCCGACGGCCGTCTCCTCCTTGATGCGCGTCGAGATCGCGCGCATGCCCGCGGGCAGGATGGCGGCGAGAACGCCGCCCTGGCCGGCCTTGACGAGCTTCTGCTGCGTGATGGGCTCGCCGGCCATGATGGGCGCGCGGGCAATCGAGCCTGCAAGCTGCGTCATGGCATCCGGCTGCGCGGTGCGGGTGATGAAGCCCGCCGTTACGGTCTCCTCGGGCCAGGATTGCCAGCGGAACAGGCTGTCGTTGGTGATCTGGCCGAGACCGATGTCGGTGCGCGCGACGAGGACGTCGCTCGACTTCACCTTGACCTCAACGGTCTTCTGGACGGGCGGCTTGCTCACGAGGCCGCGCACCATCATGAATGCCATGAGGCCAGCAGTCGCCGCGATGGCAAGTCCAATGAGCTGGGGCCGTTTCATTGCGCGCGTTGTCCCATACGGCCTTATGGCCGAACCTTGTGCCTAGAAGCCAAAGTTTGAAGGACAAACGTCAACGCGGCGTTAATGTCTGTTCCGTTTTGGACGATGATCAGACGGCTGATGCTATAAAAAGGGCCGTCTTCGGGCAGACCAGAAGTGCCGAGCTGGCAATGGCAATTCCGTAAGGGATGCCGCCGCCTTGCTTGTGGAGCTTGATGGCCCATTCCGGCGCATAGACCCCGAGGAGCGGGAGACGCCGATAGAACAGGATGGCGAAGGCGAGAAGGCCACCGAAGAAGGTGACGTAGACCAAGAACGGCAGGAGCTGCTCGAAGCCGATCCACAGTGCCGCCGCGGCCAGGAGCTTGGCGTCGCCGCCGCCGAAGCCGCCGATGGCGAACAGGGCGATACCGGCTGCGAGAACGAGCAGACCGGCCGCGAAGTGAGAGAGAATCTGCTCGATAGAGAGACCCGCGATCATCGCTACAACCAGGAACAAGCCGACGAGCGCCATCGAGACGCGATTGGGGATCGTCATCGTCAAAAGATCGTAGGCGCCGCCGAACGCGAGAAGCGCCGGAAATACCATGAGCAACGCGTACTCGAACACGGGCGTTTCCTCTATCCGAAAAGCGATTTGACGCTATTGGCCCTGATCGAATGCGTCGCTAATATTCTCGTACTGGGCATTTATCAAGGGAGCCATCTCGTGGAGGCTGGCGACGATGCCGACCGACACTACACCTGCAATCAGCGCGTACTCGATCGCGGTAGCGCCCCGGTCGTCCGTCCAGAATTTCTTGAGAAGAATTTTCATGCCTGCTTCCGACACAACGAGTGCCTCTCGGCTCACTCTTCAATCCTATCTCACGAAGATTAATGGCGTGTGCAGGCGACGCATTTCTCGGGCCTCACGGAGATGCAAAGCTGCGGAAAAGCGAAGGACCATCCGAGGGTTTCCTCAGATGGTCCTTGTGGGATTGAGTGTCTTGAAGCCAATCCCGTTCGCGGCTTAGTTGGAGGGGAGGTCATCCGTGATCTTGCCGAACACGCCGTTGAGTGCGTCGGCAAGCGGGCCAAGGGTCGAGATAATGCCGACGCTGATGATGCCAGCGATCAGGCCGTACTCGATCGCGGTGGCGCCAGACTCATCCTTCAGGAAACGCGAGAAAATGTTGGTCATGACTCAAAACTCCCAATGTCGACTTCAATTCTTATAGTTCGTTGCGCGGTGCTGCCCGGCGCGTCTGAACTAGGGACAAGGTACGCTTGGGTCGTTAAAGCGATGTAAAAGCGATAGATGTCTAGATAAACAAATCCTACTAACTTGCTAATCTAAAGACTAAAACTTGCAATTTTCCAAGTTATGTGAAGTATATCCCTATGTAATTCCTGGTTTACTATTTGTTACCTCGTGATAATTCGCCGAAAACCATGCTTCGATTATAATTAATAATTCGTTTTTCCGCATTTTTGCTTGCGCGACATACCGGGAGTATCCGCCGGTAGCGAACGGATTGTTTTTCGGACCGTCTCCGCTCGAAAATTGGAGCAGGCGCAGTCTTCGGGACGGGCAAGTAAAGCCGAGGCGGCCGCCTTCGCCGCTCGGGGCGCGAAGGGTTTTACGCATCCCCAAAGGACGAGGCCCGCCCTGACGCGTGTCAGGACGGGCCTCGTGTCTTCCCGGAAAGCTCGTGTGGGCCGGCGGCTATTCGTATTTGCCGTGGCAGTGCTTGTACTTCTTGCCGGAGCCGCACGGGCAGGGCGCATTGCGCGAGATCTTGCCCCAGGTTGCGGGCTCGGAGGGATCCACGGCGCCTGCGGCCTTGCGGGTTTGCAGGGGGGCCCGCTTCTCGGGCGTGCGGCTGCCCCGTCCCCGCGCTGCGATGGCTGCGTCGACCATCGCCAACTCTTCGGACATCTCGTCGACGCCAGTGGTGGGGTCGAGGTGGTGTGCGTGCATCTCGGGAAGCTCACGCTCCTCGAGCTCGGGGTTGGCTTCGCCCGGAGGGGCGAGCTCCACGTGCATCAACTGGCCGGTCGTTGCTTCGCGCAGGCGTGCCAGCATGCTCTCGAACAGCACGAAGGCCTCGCTCTTGTACTCGTTCAGCGGATCGCGCTGGCCGTAGGCGCGGAAGCCGATGACCTGACGCAGGTGCTCGAGCGTCACGAGATGCTCGCGCCAGAGGTGATCGAGGGTCTGCAGGAGAACCATCTTCTCGATCTGCCGGTAAGTGGGCGGGCCAATGTCGGCGGCCTTCTTCGCGGCCTTCTCGTCCACGGCCGCGATCAGACGCTCCAGGATCTCCTGGTCGGCGATGCCTTCCTCCGCGCCCCACTCCTGGAGCGGCAGATCGAGACCGAAGATGGCCAGCATGGCCTCCTTCAGCTCCGTCATGTTCCACTGCTCGGCGTAGGCGCGCTCGGGGATGAAGCGGCTGACGAGATCGTTCACCACCTGATGGCGCAGATCCTTCACCGTCTCGGACACGTCGTCCTCGGCCATGATGTCCTTGCGCTGGTCGAAAATGACCTTGCGCTGGTCGTTCATCACGTCGTCGTACTTCAGGATCTGCTTGCGGATGTCGAAGTTGCGGGCCTCGACCTTCTTCTGCGCCATCTCGAGGCTCTTGTTCATCCACGGATGGGTGATCGCCTCACCCTCCTGGAGACCGAGCGTCTTCAGCACGCTGTCCATGCGGTCGGAGCCGAAGATGCGCATCAGGTCGTCGTCGAGCGCGAGATAGAATTTCGAGCGGCCCGGGTCGCCCTGACGGCCAGAGCGGCCGCGAAGCTGGTTGTCGATGCGGCGGCTTTCGTGGCGCTCGGTGCCGATCACGTAGAGGCCGCCGGCTTCGAGGGCCGTCTTCTTGCGCCCCTCGATTGCGGCCAAGATCTCGGCCCGCTTCTTCGCGATCTCGTCCTCGGAGGGCGTGCGTCCCGCAGCCGTTTCCTCGGCGACCCAGTCGCGTACCTGATACTCCGCATTGCCGCCGAGCTGGATGTCCGTGCCGCGGCCGGCCATGTTGGTTGCGATCGTCACGGCGCCCGGGACGCCCGCCTGGGCGATGATGCCGGCTTCCTGCTCGTGGTAGCGAGCGTTCAGAACCTGATGCGCGATGGCGTCGCCCTTGGTCTTCGCCGAGCCAATCTCGATCAGATAGGCGCCGATGTCGTTGAAATACGCCTTGAGATCCGATTCCGCGCTCGATTTGCCGTCCTTCGCCTCCTTGAGCTTCTCGGCCTGCGAGAGCAGCGAGCGGCCCAGGTTCATGATGTAGGTCTTGTCCTTGAGCAGCTCGGACAACTGCTCCGACTTCTCGATCGAGGTGGTGCCGACGAGGATCGGCTGGCCGCGGCGCGCGCAGTCCGCGATGGTCGTGACGATGGCGGCGAGCTTTTCCTTCTGCGTGCGGTAGATCTCGTCGTCCTCGTCGATACGCGAGATCTTGAGGTTGGTCGGAATCTCGACAACCTCCAGCCCGTAGATGTCCATGAACTCGGACGCTTCCGTCAGCGCGGTGCCGGTCATGCCGGCGAGCTTCTTGTAGAGGCGGAAGTAGTTCTGGAAGGTGATCGAGGCCAGCGTCTGGTTCTCGGGCTGGATCTCGACGTTCTCCTTGGCTTCGAGCGCCTGGTGGAGGCCTTCCGAATAGCGGCGGCCGGGCATCATGCGGCCCGTGAACTCGTCGATGATGACCACTTCGCCCGCCTTGACGATGTAGTCCTTGTCGCGCTGGAACAGCTTGTGCGCCTTGAGCGCCTGGTTGACGTGATGGACGAGCGAGACGTTCTCGATGTCGTAGAGCGAGCCCTTGAGCATACCGGCCTCGGCGAGGAATTGCTCCATACGCTCGTTGCCGAGCTCGTTGAGCGAAACCTGGCGCTGCTTCTCGTCGAGCTCGTAGTCCTCGGCGGTGAGCTTGGGGATGAGCTTATCGACGGCCACGTAAAGGTCGGCGCGGTCCTCCAGGGGACCCGAAATGATGAGCGGCGTCCGCGCCTCGTCGATGAGAATGCTGTCCACCTCGTCGACGATGGCGAAGGCATGGCCGCGCTGGGCCATGTCGTCCTTGCGCAACTTCATGTTGTCGCGGAGGTAGTCGAAGCCCAGCTCGTTGTTGGTCGCGTAGGTGACGTCGGCGGCGTAGGCGGCCTTGCGCTGCTCGTCGTCGAGGCCGTGGACGATGGTGTCCACGGTGAGGCCGAGGAAGCGGTAGACTTGGCCCATCCACTCGGCGTCGCGCTTGGCGAGGTAGTCGTTGACGGTGACGACGTGGACGCCTTCGCCGGCAAGTGCGTTGAGATACACAGCGAGGGTGGCGACGAGCGTCTTACCTTCGCCCGTCTTCATCTCGGCGATATTGCCTTCGTGGAGCACCATGCCGCCGATGAGCTGAACGTCGAAGTGGCGCTGGCCGAGGGTGCGCTTCGCTGCCTCGCGCACGGTGGCGAACGCCGGGACCAGAAGATCGTCCAGGGAGGTGCCGCTGCGGTACTGCTCACGGAAAGTTTCGGTGCGGGCGCGCAGCTCGCTGTCCGTCAGTTTGGACACTTCGGGCTCGAGGGCGTTGATGGCCTCCACCCGCGAGCGGAAGGTCTTGATTCTCCGCTCGTTGGATGAGCCGAAGATCTTCGAGGCGATCGTGCCGAGAGAGAGCATCAAGATAATTCCTCAAAATCATGGACTTGGCGGGAACGCACGGCGCGTCCGGATGGTCGAGCGTCACGCTCGCCCGGGTACGTCAGGCGGTCCATAACCAAGAACTGGAGAACCGCGGGAGCGCCAGTCCGGCCAATCGGCCACACGGGGGCAGACATAAGGATTGCCGACCGGAAATGTCAACGCGTGGCAGGTTATTCTCTTAGAAGCGTCGTTCGGGTGTCCCTAAGCCGGATTCTGGGAAAAATGCGGGCAAATATCTGCAATTGTTAACTTGGCATCTCGCCGAGCCCTGGTCTATGGATGCGCCCAATTTGCGATCTCGCATCCCTCCGCCTCGGCTGGAGCGCCGCGCCCATTGTCCCGGCGCGCTTCCCGAGGCCATGAACCTGGCAGGAGCCATTCCCGTGAAACAGCCCCGCGTTGTCCGTCTTGCCGCGCTTGCACTCGCCGGCGCGGCGTTGTTGTCCGGACCGGCTCTTCTGGCGCCGACGGCGGCTCTGGCCGATGACGCCGTCGTCGCGAAGCTCAATGGCAAGGAGATCCGTGAATCGGATCTCGCGCTGGCGGAAGCCGAGGTGGGCCCGGAGGTTGCCAATCTTCCGGCTGCAAACCGCCGCCGCCTGCTGCTCGAATTCCTGATTGAGATGCAACTTTTCGCCGACGCGGCCGAGGGCGAGAAGTTGACGAGCGGGGCGGACTACGAGAAGCGCCTTGCCTATTGGAATACGCGTGCGAAGCGCGACGCCTTCTACGAGAAGTCCATCAAGGGCGCGATCAGCGACGGTCTGGTCAAGGGCATCTACGACGACAAGGTCAAGATGATCCCCGCGGAAGACGAGGTGGAAGCCCGCCACATCCTGGTCGATAGCGAGGACAAGGCCAAGGAAGTGCTCGAGAAGATCGGCAAGGGCGAGGATTTCGCCAAGCTGGCTGAAGAATACTCGAACGATCCCGGCTCCAAGGCCGACGGCGGAAAGCTCGGCTACTTCTCGAAGGGGCAGATGGTGAAGGAGTTCGAGGATGCCGCGTTCGCGCTCCGCAAGGGTGAGGTGTCGAAGCCGGTGCAGACCAAGTTCGGCTGGCACATCATCAAGATCGAGGACCGCCGCACGAAGCCCCTTCCCACGTTCGAGGAAGTGAAGGGCCAGATCGTCAACAGCATGGTGCAGCAGAAGGGCCAGCAGGTGGCCCAGGATCTGCGCGGCAAGGCGAGCATCGAGTACGTGGACAGCGAGATCAAGCTGCAGGTCGAGCAGGAGGCCGCGCTGGCCGCCGCCAAGAAGAAGATGTTCGAGCAGCAGATGGATCAGCAGATCCAGAAGATGGAAGACCAGAAGAAGCCGGACGAAAACAAGACCGAAGACAAGAAGAACTAAGCTGGCTCAGGCCGGGGCCTCAGGGCGCCCCGGCCATCGCCTTTTCGGGGTCTTGCTCGCGCTTGGAAGGCTAGAATGTCGAGCCACGTCGCCTTGGCCCTTGCCATCGTCCTGGAGGTGATCGCGACCTCCGCGCTCAAGGCTTCCGAGGGGTTCAGCAAACCTCTTCCCACACTCGTCGTGGCCATCGGCTATGGGGCGGCGTTCTATTTCCTCTCGCTCGCGCTCCGGACGATCCCTGTGGGAGTTGCCTACGCGGTCTGGTCCGGAATCGGCATCGTGCTGATCTCCGCCATCGGATGGGTCGCGTTCGGACAGAAGCTGGACCTCGCCGCCCTGATCGGCCTTTCCCTCATCATCGCCGGGGTTATCGTCGTTAACGTCTTCTCGGCTTCGAGCGGACACTGATACCTGTCATCTCAAGCGAAAAATTCCGCTTTAGGGTCCTCAGTCTCTATTTTGGACTGCGGATATCCGGCGCGCGTTGATCTATAAGAGCGGCGAACAGGGGGCGGCGCTCCCGCTCCTGCCGCAGATTTCGTTTGGGGTTTCCTTCCATGGCCAAGACTATGCCTCCCTCGCCCTTCGCGCCTGCCACACTGCCCCGGCTCGATCCGATCGCCGGCGTGCACTTCTCCACGGCGGAAGCTGGCATCCGCTATCAGGGCCGCACCGATCTCATGGTCGCCGTCCTGGCGGAGGACACGGCCGTCGCGGGCGTTTTCACCCAATCCAAGACGGCCTCGGCGCCTGTCCTCACCTGCCGCAAGCATCTCAAGAAGGGTGAGGCGCGCGTGCTGGTGGTCAACTCCGGCAACGCGAACGCTTTCACCGGCAAGAAGGGCAAGGAAGCGGTCGAGATCACGGTGGACGCGGCTGCGAAGGCGGGCGACTGCGCGCGCCACGAGGTGTTCGTGGCATCGACAGGCGTGATCGGCGAGCCGCTCGAGGCGGAGAAGTTCGCGCATCTGCTCGAGGGGCTCGTCAAGGACGCGGCTCCCGATGCCTTCGAGGCGGCCGCGCGCGCGATCATGACGACGGACACCTATCCGAAAATGGCGACGCGCAAGGCGTTGATCGGGGATGTCGAGGTGACCCTCAACGGCTTCTGCAAGGGTGCCGGAATGATCGCACCCGACATGGCGACGATGCTGTGCTTCATCTTCACGGACGCCCATATCGCCGCAAAGCCGCTGCAGGCGCTGCTCTCGGAGCATGTCGAGACGACCTTCAACGCGATGACGGTGGACGGCGACACCTCCACCAGCGACACGTGCCTGATCTTCGCAACGGGAGACGCGAGTGCGCGCGGGCAGGAGCCGATCACGAAGGCGGGCTCGAAGAAGCTCAAGGAATTTTCGGCCGCGCTCCACGATCTGATGCAGGATCTCGCGATCCAGGTGGCGAAGGACGGCGAGGGGCTCTCCAAGTTCGTCACCTTCATCGTGGAGGGGGCGGAGAGCGAGAAGGCCGCGCGGAAAATCGCGCTGTCGTGTGCCAACTCCCCGATCCTCAAGACGGCGATCGCGGGCGAAGATCCGAACTGGGGCCGGGTGGTGATGGCGGTCGGCAAGTCCGGTGAGGCGGCCGACCGCGACAAGCTTTCCATCTGGTTCGGCGACCACTGCGTGGCGCGCGACGGGGAGCGGTCGGCGGAGTATGACGAAGCGACTGCGGCGTCCTATATGAAGGGGCGCGAGATCGTCATTCGCATCGATGTGGGCGTGGGCAAGGCTACGTCTCACGTGTGGACGTGCGATCTCACGCACGACTACGTATCGATCAATGCAGATTATCGCAGCTGATCCCCGGTACGAGTTTCCTCGAAGGTGACACTGACAAAAGGAGGAGGGACGGTGCCTCTGACACCCGACTTCTGGCTCGAACGTTGGCAAAAAGGCGATATCGGCTTCCATCAGGCCGAGGGCAACGATCTGTTGCCGCGGAACTGGCCGTCGCTCAACCTCGCACCTGGATCGGCCGTTTTCGTGCCGTTGTGCGGGAAGAGCCAAGACATGGTTTGGCTTGCGGGCAACGGTCACCGCGTGATCGGCGCGGAGCTTTCGCCGCTGGCGGTGGATGACTTCTTCCGCGAGCAGGGGCTCGAAGCGGATACGCGTTCGACGGGGCCGTTCGTTGTGCGCACGGCGGGTCCGTTCACGATCTGGTGCGGGGACGTGTTCGAGATGCCGGCCGATGCGCTCTCCGACGTGGCGGCGGTCTATGACCGTGCCGCGCTGGTGGCCCTGCCGCCGAGCTTGCAGCAGCGCTACGCCAAGAAACTTGCGGAGGCGGTGCCCGCTTCGGCGTCCATTCTTCTCGTGTCGCTCGCCTATCCGGACGGCCAGATCTCGGGCCCGCCGTTCTCGACGCCGTCTGAGCAGGTCTCGGCGCTGTTCGGCGCGACGCACGAGATCCGCGTCACGGACAGCCGGGATCGCCTCGAGCAGAGCCAGAACCTCAAGGACCGCGGCGTGACCTCCCTTGAGGAGACCGCCTACGTGCTGAAGCGGAAGGCTTGATTAGCGGGGTTAAGGTCCTCGGGACAGCGCCTTAGGGGCGTCGCGGATCGCGTCGTAGGTGAGGGCGAGGTCGGCTTCGGTCGTGCAGTACGGCGGCATCACGTAGATGGTGTTGCCGAGCGGGCGGAGCAGGATGCCACGCGCGAGGAAATGCGCGCGGAGCGCTGGGCCGACCGACGCCAGATAGCCGCTGTCATCGACCTCCAGGTCTACCGCCGTGATGGTGCCGAGGCGGCGCGGGTTCTTGAAGCCCGCGCTCTTGGCCTTGAGCGCGCCGAGCGCGCGCTCCTGCAACGCACCGAGTGCTGCGACGCGTTCGAGGACGGGCTCGGTTTCCCAAATGCGTAGATTTGCGAGCGCTGCCGCGCAGCAGACCGGATTGGCGGTGAAGCTCGACGAGTGGAACAGCGTGCGCGAGCGGTCCTCGGAATAGTGGGCATCGAAAATGCGGGCCGAGGCGAGGGTGGCGGCGAGCGGCAAGCTGCCGCCGGTGAGACCTTTGGCGACGCACATGATGTCCGGTGCGATCGCGGCCTGATCGCAGGCGAACAGCGTGCCGGTGCGGCCCCATCCGGTCATCACCTCGTCGGCGATGAAGAGCGCGTCGTGGCGCTCGCAGATGCGCTTCATCTCGTGGAGAGTCGTCGCGCCGTACATCATCATGCCGCCTGCGCCCAGGATCAGGGGCTCGACGATGAGGGCTGCGAGCGGGGCTTCGCGGCAGGCGGCGTCGAGAGCGTCCAGCGTCTCCTGCTCGCGTCCCGGATAGGGAAAAGGAATACGCACGACATCGAACAACAGCGGCTCGTAGGCGGCATTGAAGACGCCGCGCGCGCCGGCCGACATGGTGCCGATGGTGTCGCCGTGGTAGCCGTGCTCCAGGGCCGCGATGCGCGTGCGCGTCTGTCCGATGTTGCGCCAGTAGCCGAGCGCCATCTTGAGCGCGACTTCGATGGAAGTTGAACCGCTGTCGGAGAAGAAGACGTGGTCGAGACCAGCGGGGGCCAGTCCCACCACCTTTTTTGCAAGCTCCTCGGCAGGGGCGTGGGTGAAGCCCGCGAAGATCACCTGATCGAGCTTGTCGATCTGCTCGTGGATGGCGGCGACGATGGCCGGGTGGCGATGGCCGTGGGTGACGACCCACCACGACGAGATGCCATCGAGGATGCGCCGGCCATCCTCTGTTTCGAGCCAGGCGCCCTCTCCGCGCGCGATCATCGTCGCGTTGGGCTCGGCGCCATGCTGCGTGAACGGATGCCAGACGGTGGAGCGCGCCATCAGCGGAAATCCTCGACGCGGAAGTGGCTCGCGAATGCGTCGCTCAAAGTCGCACGGGTCAGGGTATCGAGGTGAGGCAGGCGCCCGAGGCGGCGCACGTTGCCCATCTCGGCGATCGTCTGCTCGGTGTCGGGCATCTCGTCGCCGACGAAGGCTACGCCCAGGATCGGGATGTTGCGGCCGTTCAACGCCTCGATCGAGAGGAGCGTGTGATTGATGGTGCCGAGGGCGGTGCGCGCCACGAGCACCACGGGCAGGCGCCAGGACGCGAAGACGTCGATCAGCAGCGTCTGGCGGTTGACGGGCACCATGAGGCCGCCCGCGCCTTCGACGACGAGGGGGCCGGGAGCCTCGGGGAGCTTCAGCTTCGCGATACTGATCTCCAGGCCTTCCGCCTCGGCCGCGCGATGGGGGGAGGCGGCCATTTCCAGGCGGTAGATCTCGGGCAGCACGTGATCAGGCGCGAGGCCGGAGAGCGCGCGGATGCGGCTGGTGTCTCCGCCTTCCGCGAGGCCGCACTGAATGGGCTTCCAATAGTATGCGCCGAGCGCGCCCGAGAGGGCGGCTGCGAACACAGTCTTGCCGACGTCGGTGTCGGTTCCGGTGACGATGAGGCCTTGTGTCATGTCAAAGCGCTTTCCGCGCTGCATCTGAGCGACCGTACGCGACGCTTCGAAACGTGCCTGGACCCCGACCTCCGTCGGGGTGACGTTCCGGGGAGGCACTCGGCACGATCACCTTCTTCCGTCATCCCGGCGAAGGCCGGGATCCAGATGCGTGTGTCGGAAGTATCGAACCTTCGAGCTGTTTCGCGCTCTACGGAGACGGAGCGCGAAAGCATCGGCTTCCTAATCTGAGGGTTGGTCATGCGGGCACCCGCTGAAGGATGGCGGCGAGCGTATCGATGAGGCGCGTGGTGGCGTCCTCGCCGGCGTTGAGGGTGAGGGAGACGCGAAGGCGCGCGGTGCCTTCGGGAACGGTCGGCGGGCGGACGGCGCGGACGTCGAAGCCTTCCGCGACGAGCGCGCGGGCAATCGAGACGGCCCGCTCGTCGGCGCCGAGGATAACGGGCTGGATGTGCGATCCGGAGGGCGCGATGCCACAGCGCTCGTTCAATGCCCGGCCTGCGAAATCGACGAGCTTGGCGAGGCGTTCCCGCCGCTCCGGCGCATCGCGAACCAGGCGAAGAGAGGCGCGCACGGCGGCCGCCATCAGCGGAGAGGGAGCGGTCGCATAGATGAAGGGGCGGGCGCGGTTGACGAGAAAATCACGCAGGCCGCGCGAGGTGAGCAGCAATGCGCCGCTGACGCCGAGAGCCTTTCCGCAGGTATGCAGAGAGACGACATCGGGTGCGCCTTCGAGCGCGTGGGCAAGGCCGCGTCCATCGGGGCCGAGCACGCCCGTGGCGTGGGCCTCGTCGACGACGAGCATGCCGTCGTGACGGCGTGCGACCTCTATGAGCGCGCCGAGGGGAGCGCGGTCGCCGTCCATCGAGTAGAGGCTTTCGACCGCGAGCCAGGGCTGGCCGGTGCCGCCCGCTGCGCGCCAGGCCGCGATGGCGTCCTCGAAACTCTGCGCATCGTTGTGGCGCGCCGAGGCAATCGCCGCTTTGCTCGCGCGCATCCCGTCGATGACGCTGGCATGGATGAGCTCGTCGTGGACAACGAGATCGCCGCGCTGGGGAAGCGTCGAGAAGAGCGCGTAGTTGGCGACGAAGCCGCCGCCGAAGTAGAGGCAGCTTTCCGCGCCGAAGAAATCCTGCGCGTCGGCCTCCAGCTCCTCATGCTCGGGATCGTTGCCGCGCAGGAGGCGCGAGCCGCCCGCACCGATGGCAACACCGCGCGCGAGCGCGTGCGCGACGGCCTCGGTCAGCTCCGGCGACGTGGCAAGGCCGAGATAATCGTTGGACGAGAAGTCGATGCCGCTGCGGGGGCTGAGCTCGCGCAGGCGGCCGCGACGTTCCAGCGCCTTTAGCGCGCGCTCGTGGCTGTCTGACATGAGGAGGTTCCAGAGCAGCCGCAGCCGGCGTGCTCCGAGGGCGCCGTCTCGATGCTCGCATCGGCGGCCGCGTCGGTGTCGAGCGCCATCGGCTCGATGCCGAGCTTGTTGAACAGCGCCTGATCCTTGTCCTCGCCGGGGTTGTCGGCGGTGAGCAGCGTCTCGCCGCAGAAGATCGAGTTGGCGCCAGCAAAGAAGCAAAGCGCCTGCGTCTCCTCGCTCATCTCGGTGCGGCCGGCGGAAAGGCGCACGAATGAGGTCGGCATCATGATGCGGGCGAGCGCGATGATGCGCACGAAAGCAATGGGGTCGACCTTCTTGCGGTTCTCGAGCGGCGTGCCCGGAATGGGGATCAGCATGTTGATCGGCACGCTCTCGGGGTGCTGCTCGAGGTTGGCGAGCGTCACCAGCATGTCGATGCGATCCTCAATGGTCTCGCCGAGGCCGACGATGCCGCCGGAGCAGACCTTGATACCCGCTTCGCGTACGCGCGACAGCGTGTCGAGGCGGTCTGCGAAAGTGCGCGTCTTGATGATCTCGGAATAGTAGCGCTCGGACGTATCGATGTTGTGATTGTAGTAGTCGAGGCCGGCGTCCTTGAGTTTCACGACGTCGTCGTCGGAGAGCATGCCGAGCGTCATGCAGGTTTCCATGCCGAGCGCCTTGACGCCTTCCACCATGGCGACGACCGAGTCCATGTCGCGGCTCTTCGGCGAGCGCCAGGCTGCGCCCATGCAGTAGCGCGTGGCGCCCTGGGCCTTGGCCTTCCTCGCCTCATTGAGGACGCGCTCGACCTCCATCAGCTTCGAAGCCTTCAGGCCGGTGCCGGAGGCGTGATGGGCGGACTGGCTGCAATAGCCGCAGTCCTCGGCGCAGCCGCCGGTCTTGATGGAGAGCAGGCGGGCGAGCTGGACCTTGTTGGGATTGAAGTGAAGGCGCTGGACGGTGGCGGCGCGGAACAGGAGGTCGTTGAACGGGAGGTCGTGGATGGTCTGCGCCTCGGCTCTCGTCCAGTCGTGGCGAACGGCGTCGATCGGCGCTGCGGTCATCGGAAGGACGTGCACGTTCATCGAGGGGACTCTCCTCATTCCGGTTCGGCGGGCACCCGGGCGTCCGATGCGATCGATCGGAGCCGAAAGGTCCTTTGGTGTCGCATTTTCTACGACGGGCAGGAGCCCATGAGATCGGAAAATGCTTTGGAGGATGTTTGCACCGCGAAGGGACGGGACTGCAAGGCTCAATTTGCTCCCCGGCTGCTGCTTCGCCGATGACGGCGCGGGGGTGATGCTCATCGCCCGTCCATCGCTGTCCAGGCTATTGATCAGTCAAAGGTATTGCGCCTGCTTCGCGTCTGCGAGATGCGATCCTGGTCTCGCGCCAGTAACGATAGAGCCGGATGCCGCCAATAGGGGCTGGATTGTCAACCATATCAGATCAAAGGCGGCTTGCGTTTGAATGAAACATAGTGAAGGCTGACAATTGCTGTGTCGATCTAGGTTTCAAACAAGTGCCAGATCGATTTTTATTGGGGAGATTTCGATGGATCTTACATCATTACTCATCCAAGCCGTCAGTGGCGCAATCGGCGGCAACGCCGCGGCCGCTGCAACCAAGAACGACGCCCTTGGCACACTCGGCAACACGATCGCCGGCGCCCTGGGCGGAGGACTTGGCGGGCAGTTGCTCGGTCCGCTTCTCGGTCTCGGCGGGGCGGCCGCAGCCTCGGGCCTCGACATCAATGCGATCGTGACCGGATTTGCCACCGGCGGCGTGAGCGGAGCGCTGACCGCGCTCGTGCTCGGTTTCATCAAGGCGAAGCTGGCAGGCTAATTTAGTTCATTGTGTCCGGCGGGCCGGTATTGGGGCGGCCTGCTGTCAAAATTTTTCAGGAGGCGCCCGGTCTTTCACGACCGGGTGCCTTTTTTCATGCGTCCGTTCATCCCGCGATTTTCCCGCCGCCCTTGCGGGTGATGGCGACGACGGAGGGGCGCGGCGGGATGCCGTCCTTGAAGTCGGGCCAGCGCGTTGAAGGCGTGTCGAAGGTCGAGGGCGGCGCGTCGTCCTCGGTCTCGCCGGGATGCTGAACGGCGACGAAGAACGTCTCGAGGTCCGGGGTGAAGCACGGGCCGCACATCTCCGCGCCCGTCGGTACCTGGAAGAAGCAGCGGGAGGTGGCGCGACGCTCGCCGTCGGTCTCGATCGCCCAAATGCCGTCGGCGCGGCCGGTGCGCTTGGTGCTGTTGCCGTCGGTGGCGACCCAGAGACGCCCTTCCGAATCGATCGCGCAGTTGTCCGGCATGCCAAACCAGCCGTTCTCCGTGGTGGCGGGATTGAAGGTGGCGCCGACCTCAGCGACGGCCGGCGAGCCGCACTTGAGCAGGATCTCCCACGTGAAAGCCGGGGCCGCATGGTCGCCGTTCGCGGGCGTGATCTCGATGATATGGCCGAACAAGTTCTCCGCACGCGGGTTGGCTGCGTCCGTCTGGTCCGCCTTCCGCTTCGCGTTGTTGGTCAGCATCAGGTAGATCTTGCCGGTCTTGGGATCGACCTCGATGTCCTCGGGGCGATCCATGCGGGTGGCGCCCAGCATGTCGGCTGCGAGGCGGGTGTGGATCAGAACGTCGCCCTGATCCTCGAAGCCGTTTTGCGCGCTTAGCCAGACTTGACCGTCCTTGTTGGGTGCGCCGTGGATCAAGGGAAGCCATTCGCCGGTGCCGTCTGCCTTGAAGCGGGCGACCGAGAGCACGCCCTTGTCGAGCAGATCCTTGTTGGCCGCGCGGTTTGCGAGGTCCACCTTGCCGTCCGTCACGAAGCGATAGACGTAGTCGAAGCGCTCGTCGTCGCCCTGATAGACGACGAAGCGGCCGTCGCCGTTGACGATGTTGCCCGCGCCCTCGTGTTTGAAGCGGCCGAGCGCCGTGCGCTTCACCGGCACAGACGTGGGATCGAGCGGATCGATCTCGACCACCCATCCGAAGCGGTTCGCCTCGTTGGGCTCTTTCAGCGTGTCGAAGCGGTCGTGATAGCGGCCCCAGGGGTACCACTCGCCGGGTGCGCCGTAGCGGCGGAGAGCACGGGCCTCCTTCGTCACGGGCTCGGCGGCGGCTTTGCCCCAGAAGTAGCCGTTGAAGTTCTCCTCGCAGGTGAGCCACGTGCCCCAGGGCGTCACGCCGCCGGCACAGTTGTTCAACATGCCCTTGATGCGGGTGCCGGTGGGATCTGCCGTTGTTTTCATGCGCGCGTGCCCCGCCGCGGGGCCGGAGACCGCCATCTCGGTTTCGGCGGTGATGCGGCGGGCATAACGGGAGCCGGGCACGACCGACCACTTGCCGCCTTCGCGGCGGATCTCGATCACCGAGCCGCCGTGCGCCATCATCTCGGTATCCACGATCTCGCGCGTGACGCCGCTGAACTGCGAGTCCTTGTCGCTGCGGGGGGCGAGGCCGGGCACCATCAGCTCGCCGTTCGTGTACTCGTGATTGACGACGAGCAGCCCGTGGTCCGAGCGGCCCTCCAGCGGAATGAAGCCCAGGAAGTCGTTGTTGTAGCCGAACTGCTTCTCCTGGGCGGCTGCGTCGGGCTTGCCGGGTGCGAACTCCGGGGCGTCCGGGAGAACGGCGTCACCCCAGCGGATCAGGATGTCGGCGTCGTAGCCCTCGGCGACGTGATGGGTCTTGGAACCGGGGGCGATGGGCAGCTCGACGAAATCGAAACGGGAGGCTGTGCCTTTTTCCTCACCGGAGGCGGGGGCCGCGGCAAGAGCTTTCGGCCAGAGAGCTTCGGCGGCGACGGAAACCGCAGCCAGTCCCTTTACGAGATCACGGCGAGAGAGGCGTGTTGCGATGAGGTCGCCGATGGTCGGGCCGTGGCTGGGGTTCGACCCCTCGTTCTCGGCTGCTTCGAAGGCGACAGACGGCGGGAGCGCGGTGCGCGTCATCAATGGAACCCCCTTGTTCGTGACCGGGTGTCCCATAGCGGGCCGAGGTCACGGACTCATGACGGCTCGTTCGGTAGCAAAACGGAAAATAACATCGGGATCAATGCTGTCGGATCGCGAGTTGAAACGATGCGAATCTTATCAACATTTCGTTATTGTCTTGTCCATGCCCATTTGATCTTGATCATTTGCATTCGAGAACAGTCCTGCCTAGTTTTAAAAACGTGTGATCAAGAGGTTTCGGCCATGTAGCCGGACCCATGTTTAGGGAGTTGAGGCGATGGGTACGCAAGCGGGCTTTGATCCGAACGCCTTCGGTCCGTTCGGTGCAATTTTTCAATCCTATTTTTCCGCAATCGATAGCTTCAGCCCGCGCGCACCGTCGACGGATGGCGTCGCCTCGGGCTTCGATGCTCAGGCGCTGACGGCGCAAGCCACGGCACCGCTCAAGGCTGCCGCGTGCTGCCAGCTCGAGGTGATGGGACTGCTCAATCGGCGGACCCAGGCCTACATGCAAGTTCCAACGCGTTTGGCCCACTGCCGCACGCCGCAGGACGTTATCAACGAGCAACTGGCCTTCTGGCGCACGGCTGCCGAGCAGTATACCGAGAGCTCAAGGAAGATCGGCGAAACGTGGTCGCACGCCTTCCCCTGGGCGAAGGCCTATGCCGTTCGCCCGGCCGTGCGCGCCGAGCGCGATTACATCAGCTTCAACGGCACGGGCAAGGACAACAGCATCACCGTTTCCAAGCCGGATTCGGCGGGCAAGCAGCGCCGCGTGGCTTAGGGCCGGAACCGGGTTTCCCGAGCGGTTTCACAGAACAAAGGCCCCTGCATCACCGCCCTGAACGGGCGAGAGATGCGGGGGCCTTTTCGTTGCGCGTTCAGTTCAGCGCCGAGAGGCCATCTGCGAATCCCGCAAGCGAGATCGGGATGCCGATGCCCGCCTCTTCCGTCTGGAAGATGATAAAAATTGCGGTTTTGCCCGTAGAGAGCTGCTGGATGAGCTTGTCCTCGACGGTGACCTGCGCGTAGCAGGCGAAGGTGTGACAGCGCAGGAAGGGGGCGTGGCCGATGTCCACGCCGTCCACCTTCAACCCCACGCCGGGCGGAAGAAGGATGCCGACAGGCGCGAACACGCGCAGCACCTTCGTGCCGTTCGAGAACTTCTGGAAGTAGATGGTGAGGCCGACATTCTTGCGGTCCTCGGCGGTGACGCTCTGAACCAGTGCGCACACCTCGTTCTTGGCGCCGGGTGGCGGCGGCTTGCAGACGTACTGCCAATCGCCGTACTGGCCCTTCACCGTTCCATCGGCGAACTGCGGGGAGAGTGCCGCCGCCTTAGGTTGCTCACCCGCGCTACCTCCGGCAAGTGCCGGACGGACGAGGTTAAATCCCGTGTCCGCCAGTCCCGTTAAGAGTGCGAATAGCGCAGCGCACAACACCATGTTTCTGTGCGCGTGAGAGGGGGGTGCGAGGCTGTTCGACCGGCTGGTGCAGGTTGCCATAGAAACGGATATCCCTCGATGAGCCTACGGATCAACGGCGCCCTAGTGCCCGTAAATGGCGCTTGTGCGCCTCTACCGTACTCCGCTCGTCTCGGCGAGGAAAAAGGCCAAAGTGGGACCCGCCTGCGCACGGCCGTCGTCATGGTGCGGTCGCAAAGCGGCACGCTTTCGCTGCGGCGGCCGCATGTCATGCTGCGACGCAATATGACCCAGATCAGCTTCGCCATTTTTTCAACGCGTAGTTATGACGCAGAAAACTTGACTTGAGCCGAGTTTGACGTTTGTGCTGTGTGTGGTCGGGGGACTCTGCCACAGCCGCGTGCACTACTGGCGGTGCAGCATACAAGGTCGGACAGGGCGCACCCCCCAGGGCGCGGCGAGCGACGCCGGGCAGGAACGATCGGAAAGATCGAAACGGCCGACATCAGGGAGATTCCGGCACAGGTGCCGGAGCACGAACCGGGGAGCGGATTAATGCTGAAATGGATTCTCAAGTGTGTGCCTCAGGTGGCACTGGCTGGGCTCATCGCCCTGCTCGTGACGCCAGGCGCTGCGTTGGCCAACAATGGCCTTGGTCAGCCTTATCCCAAACAGATGGGGCTCCAGGAGGCCGCGACGCCGATCGCACGCGAGCTGCACAGCTTCTACGACCTCACGAACACGATCATCATCGCGATCGCGATTTTCGTTCTCATCCTGCTGATCTACGTGATGTTCCGCTTTAGCGAGCGGCGCAACCCGACGCCCAGCCAGACCACGCACCACACGCTGCTCGAAGTGGCCTGGACTGTGATCCCCATCCTCATCCTGGTGGTGATCGCCATTCCTTCGTTCAAGCTGCTGATGAACCAGTACAGCTATCCGAAGCCCGATCTCACGATCAAGGCGGTGGGCAACTCCTGGTTCTGGGAGCATGAGTACCCGGATCACGGCAACTTCACGATTACGTCTAACATGCTGACGGACGACGAGGTCGCGGCTCGCGAGCAGAAGGGCATCCCGACGCCGCGCCTGCTTTCGGTCGACAACGAGATCGTGGTGCCGGTCAACAAGGTCGTCCACGTCCTCGTGACCAGCAACGACGTGATCCACAACTGGACCGTGCAGTCGTTCGGCTCGAAGATCGACGCGGTTCCGGGCCGCCTCACCTCCACCTGGTTCCAGGCTGAGAAGGAAGGCATGTTCTACGGGCAGTGCTCGGAGCTCTGCGGTCTGAACCATGCGTTCATGCCGATCGCTGTGCGCGTCGTGTCCGAAGGTGTTTTCACCGAGTGGGCTGCCGCAATGCAGGCCAAGGACAAGAAGAAGGCACGCGAGATCCTCGATAAGGTCGCTCTCGAGCAGGCCGGCATCAAGGCCGTTGCCGAGAACACCGCCTCGCAGCGCTAAGCGAACAAGGCAACGGCTTTTTGGACAGCCGTTTCCTCTTGCCTGCACAGGATTGGAAACACCCAGGTTAACAAGGGCTTGAACAATGGGTAGCACCACCGCACACGCCGGCCACGATCACGACCACACCCCTACCGGGTGGCGTCGCTGGCTGTTCTCGACGAACCATAAAGACATCGGCACGATGTACCTGATCTTCGGCATGATCTCCGGTATCATCGGTGGCGCGCTGTCGATCGCCATGCGTCTCGAGCTCGCCGAGCCGGGCATGCAGTACTTCTCCAACCCGCACATGTTCAACGTGTTCGTGACCGGCCATGGTCTCATCATGGTGTTCTTCATGGTCATGCCGTCCACCATGGGCGGGTTCGGCAACTGGTTCGTTCCGCTGCAGATCGGCGCGCCGGACATGGCGTTCCCGCGCATGAACAACATCTCGTTCTGGCTTCTGCCGGTGGCGCTCACGCTGCTCCTGATCTCGATGTTCGTCGAAGGTCCGTCGGGCATGCACGGCGTCGGCAGCGGCTGGACGCTCTATGCGCCGCTGTCGGTTTCCGGCCATCCGGGTCCGGCCGTCGACTTCGCGATCCTCGCGCTTCACGTCGCGGGTGCTTCGTCGATCCTCGGCGCCATCAACTTCATCACCACCATCTTCAACATGCGCGCTCCTGGCATGACCATGCACAAGATGCCGCTGTTCGTCTGGTCGGTGCTGATCACGGCGTTCCTGCTGCTCCTCTCGCTCCCGGTTCTCGCCGGCGCGATCACGATGCTGCTCACCGACCGCAACTTCGGCACCACCTTCTTCGCTCCGGCGGGCGGCGGTGACCCGATCCTCTATCAGCATCTGTTCTGGTTCTTCGGTCACCCCGAAGTGTACATTCTGATCCTGCCCGGCTTCGGCATGATCAGCCACATCGTGGCAACCTTCTCGCGCAAGCCGGTGTTCGGCTACCTCGGCATGGCGTACGCCATGCTCGCCATCGGCCTCGTCGGCTTCATCGTGTGGGCGCACCACATGTATGCCGCCGGCATCACGGTCAACACGCAGGCCTACTTCGTGTTCGCAACGATGGTGATCGCGGTTCCCACGGGCGTGAAGATCTTCTCCTGGATTGCAACCATGTGGGGCGGCTCCATCCAGTTCCGCCTGCCGATGATCTGGGCGCTGGGCTTCATCTTCCTGTTCACCGTGGGCGGCGTCACGGGCGTCATGCTGGCGAACGCCGGCGTCGACCGCGCGCTGCACGACACCTATTACGTCGTCGCGCACTTCCACTACGTGCTGTCGCTCGGCGCCGTGTTCTCGATCTTCGCGGGCTGGTACTACTGGTTCCCGAAGATGAGCGGCTACATGTACTCCGAGTTCTGGGGCAAGATGCACTTCTGGATCACCTTCGTCGGTGCCAACGTGCTGTTCTTCCCGCAGCACTTCCTCGGCCTCGCCGGCATGCCCCGCCGCTATGTCGACTATCCGGATGCCTACGCCTTCTGGAACCACGTGTCCTCGATCGGCTCGTACATGACGGCCGTCGGTACGCTGTGCTTCTTCATCGGCGTGTTCGTTGCCCTGGCCCGTAAGGTTCCTGCCGGCAACAATCCGTGGGGCGTCGGTGCGACCACGCTGGAATGGACGCTGTCTTCGCCGCCTCCGTTCCACTGCTTCGAGACGCTGCCGCGTATCTCGGGCAGCTCGCATCACTAAGCGCTCTTCGGGAAAGGTGAGGTCGGGAGCCTTCCCTTTCCCAGCGTTCCGAACGTGCGGTGGGCGTCAGTACGCCCACCGTATCACCTCGAAGCCGCAACAGAGAATTGCGAGCGTTATCGGCGGGGGCAACCCGCGGCGGGAGGATGCAAGACGATGTCAGGATTGACTGCCGAGGGCACGCTCAACGTCTCGGCCACAAGCTCGGAACCCTCAGTCGGGGATTTCCTCGAGCTCATGAAGCCGCGGGTGATGTCGCTCGTGGTGTTCACCTCTCTCGCAGGCCTGGTCGCTGCGCCGGGTAACCTGCACCCTGTTCTGGCGATCATCGCCATTATCTGCATCGCTGTCGGCGCAGGCGCGTCGGGCGCGCTCAACATGTGGTACGACGCCGACATCGACGCGCACATGGCGCGCACGGCTGCGCGCCCCATTCCGCGCGGGCGCGTGACGGCCGACGAGGCGCTCGCGTTCGGCTCCGTGCTCTCCGTCATGTCGGTGGTGACGCTCGGCGTGCTCGTGAACTGGGTGGCGGGCGCGCTGCTGGCGCTCACGATCGCCTACTATGTCTTCTTCTACACGATGTGGCTCAAGCGCCGGACGCCGCAGAACATCGTCATCGGCGGTGCCGCCGGCTCGTTCCCGCCGATGATCGGCTGGGCTGCCGTCACCGGCACGGTGACCATCGAGAGCGTGCTGCTGTTCCTCATCATCTTCATGTGGACGCCTCCGCACTTCTGGGCGCTCGCGCTTTACCGCTGCCGCGACTACGAGCGCGTCGGCGTGCCGATGCTGCCGGTGGTGGCCGGTGCGGACGAGACGCGCCGCCAGATCCTGCTCTACTCGCTCGTGCTCACCCCGCTTGCCGTGATGCCCTATGTGATCGGACTCGGCGGTATCGTCTATGCGGTGGTTTCGGTGGTGCTGGGCCTCATCTTCCTGCACCTGGCGTTCAAGGTCTGGCAGATCCGTGAGGGACGCGAGGCGGATCACGCCGCCAAGCGGCTGTTCACGTTCTCGATCTTTTATCTCTTCATTCTGTTCGCGGTCATCCTCGGCGAGAATCTCGCCCTCAAGCTTTGGGTATAGGATAGATGGGACAGATCGAACTCAACGCGCGCGAGGCCATGGTGAGCGACGGAGCAGACGAAGAGCAGAAGCGCTTGAAGCGCCAGCGCCTGCGTTCCGTGGCGATTGCCTTGGGGCTCGGATTTCTGGTGCTGTTGTTCTATGCCGCCACCATCGTGAGGATGGGAAACTAAGCGCTTAAGCGAAGCGGTCGTTGATCTGGAGCTGATGTGACGACAAACGACGAGAACAGTGCCCCCGCTGCCGGTGCAGCGGAGCCGAAACGGGATCCGGTCCGCCGCGGAAGCAACCGCGGCGTGGTGGTGACGTGCCTCGGCGCGCTCCTGTTCATGGGCGCGGCCACGTATGCCGCCGTCCCGCTCTATCGCATGTTCTGCCAGGTGACCGGTTTCGGCGGCACGCCGATGCGCGCGGAAAAGGCGCCCGAAACCGTTCTCGAGCGCACCATCACTGTGCGGTTCGATGCGAACGTGACGCCGGGCATGCACTGGGAGTTCCAGCCGGCGCAGCGGACGATCACGGTCAAGCTCGGCGAGAATGCGCTTGCCTTCTACAAGGCGCACAATTCCTCCAGCGGCACCGTGAAGGGCACGGCGAGCTTCAACGTCTCGCCCGACATCGCGGGCGCCTACTTCAGCAAGATCGAGTGCTTCTGCTTCACGGAGCAGACGCTGGCGGCCGGCGAGAGCGTCGACATGCCGGTGTCGTTTTTCGTCGATCCTTCGATCCTCGCGGACCGGGACGCGGCGAACATCAAGGAGATCACGCTTTCCTATACGTTCTATCCGGTGGACGGCAGCGGCCCCAAGGCCGAGGTCAAATCCGGGGAGGCACGGCAGGGAGGCTGAGGCATTTTCGGACGGATTGGACACCGGGTCTCGTAGCGATCATCCGGTCCGTCGCGGAAAATGCCGCAAAGGAAGACCTGGGCGTCCGGTTCGCGAAGCGAAGCGTGCCCTGGATCGAGTAAGGAAGACCCCGGAGCCGAAGTTGCTGCGGGTAAATCGATGGGCCGAGACGAGAGATTGGCCGACAACCTCGATGGTGTCGGGCGAGCTTTCGGCAAGGCCGGGGGATACAAACGAACGGGGACTGTGGAGACGAATATGGCCCAAGCGCACGGCAAGCAACACGACTACCACCTGCTCGATCCGAGCCCATGGCCGCTGACGGCATCCCTGTCGGCGTTCGTGACGGCCGTCGGCGCCATCATCTGGATGCGCTCGACGGGTGAAGGCGCAACGGGCCTGTTCGGCATGCACGGTCCCTGGGTGTTCGCGGCTGGTTTCGCGGGCCTCGCCGCCACCGCCTACATGTGGTGGCGTGACGTGATCATCGAAGCGCACCGCGGCGATCACACGCCGGTCGTGCAGCTTCACCTCCGCTACGGCATCATTCTCTTCATCGCTTCGGAAGTGATGTTCTTCGTCGCCTGGTTCTGGGCCTATTTCGATTTCGCCCTGTTCCCGGCTGACATCTACAAGCCGGAGAACGTCTCCGAAGCGCTCGGCATGGTGCAGCGGAACGCGCTGTTCGGCGGGCAGTGGCCGCCGGTGCCTGTCGAGTCGACGGATGCCGTGGTCCCCACGACGGGTGCGCCGGTCAACGGCTACTTCAAGGGCACCTTCGATCCGTGGGGCCTCCCGCTCGTCAACACGCTGATCCTGCTGTCGTCGGGCTGCACGGTCACGTGGGCACACCACGCGTTGCTCAAGAACGACCGCCGCGGTCTGGTTCTCGGCCTGCTCGCCACCGTCGTGCTCGGCGTGCTCTTCACCATCACGCAGGCTTACGAGTACATGCACGCCGCCTTCACCTTCGGCGGCCACGCTTACGGCTCGGCCTTCTTCATGGCCACGGGCTTCCACGGCGCGCACGTGATCATCGGCACCATCTTCCTGCTGGTGTGCCTGCTTCGCGCGATCAAGGGCCATTTCACGCCTCAGCAGCACTTCGGCTTCGAGGCCGCTGCCTGGTACTGGCACTTCGTCGACGTGGTTTGGCTGTTCCTGTTCGCCGCAATCTATGTGTGGGGCGCGGGCGCTCATCCGGGCGCCGGTCACTGACACTCGTCAGGGACAACGCGACGCAAATGGGGAAGGGGTCGGGTTTTTTGCCCGGCCCCTTGCCCTTTCCGGGGTAGGCACGGGACAGACGAGCCCTCGGACCTTCGCGATCCGGAGCGCACACCGGGGCCACCTAGAGTTACGCAAGCGAGGAGACGGTCGATGAGCGGAAGCGAGAATGCGCACGAGCGGGGCCAGAGCGTGTCGCCAATCGTGGCGGGTCTGCTCGCGCGTTGCCCCCGGTGCGGCCAGGGCTCCCTGTTTCACAACGGCCTGATGCTGAAGCCTGCCTGCAGCAAGTGCGGTCTCGACTACAAGTTCATCGACACCGGAGACGGCCCCGCCGTTTTCGCCATCCTGATCCTCGGCTTCGTGGTGCTGGGGCTCGCGCTCATCGTCGAATTCCGCTTCGGGCCGCCGCTTTGGGTCCATGTGGCACTGTGGGGCGTTGTCACGCCGCTCTTGGCGTTCATTCTGCTGCGGTTCCTCAAGGCGATCCTGATCGCGCTGCAGTGGGTCAACAAAGCGGAAGAGGGCCGGTTGGCCAAGGACTGACATGACATCCGGCGATCTCAATGGCGGCGCGCCGCGCGGCCGTAGCCTCATGGTGCCGGCGCTGATGACGCTCGTGGCGCTGCCAATTCTGCTCGCACTCGGCTTTTGGCAGCTCGAGCGGCTGGCCTGGAAAGAGACGCTGATCGCCTCGATCAACGAGAGCCTCGGCAAGGAGCCCGTGCCGCTGGAGCAGCCGGCGGAGGCTTGGAAGCAGCTCGGCCACGAGGAGTACCGGCCGGTTTCTGTGAGCGGGCATTTCCGCCATGGGGACGAGCGACGCCTGTTCGCCGTCGACGCGGAGGGGCCGGGCTGGCACATCTACACGCCGTTCGAGACGGACGGCGGCAAGATCCTGTTCGTCAATCGCGGCTTCGTGCCGGAGGAGTTCAAGGAGCCCGCGGCGCGGGCCGCCGGGCAGATCGAGGGCCGCGTGACCGTCCGCGGGCTCGTGCGCAAGGCCGGCGTCAAAGGGTGGTTCGAGCCGGATGCCGACCGGACGCGAAACGTCTGGTATTGGCGGGATCTCGACGGCATGGCGGCCTCGCTGGGCTCGGACGAGGACCGGGCGCGGGTGCTGCCGTTCTTCGTCGACGCGACAGCTGAGCCTGCCAATCCGGGCGGCTGGCCCAAGGGGGGCGTGACCCGGCTCGACATTCCGAACCGCCATCTCGAATATGCGCTGACCTGGTTCGGTCTCGCTGCCACCTTGCTCGCAGTGTTCGCGGCGTTTGCCTGGACGCGGCGACGGAACGCATAGGGGCGGGAGCCCGCCGTCCGGCCTTGGCTTGATCGCAGGCGGGCCGCCCGGTACAGCGTTAGAGACAAGATCGGATCCCGGCTCGGAAGCCGGTTTCCGCGCGTTTCCGGCCAACACTCGATCGCTTGCGGCCGGCAGCCCGTACAACCCAGGATGCCAAGCTCGTGACCTATATTTCCACCCGGGGCGAAGTGCTTTCCCTCACCTTCGAGGATGTGCTGCTGCAGGGGCTCGCCCGCGACGGAGGGCTCTATGTGCCCGAGACGTGGCCTGCGCTCTCGCGCGAGACCATCGCCTCGTTTGCCGGCCGGCCGTTCGCGGAGGTGGCCGTCGAGGTGATGGCGCCCTTCGTCGGCGGGTCGATCGACAAGTCGACGCTGCTCGGCATGGCGCGTGATGCCTACGGCCAGTTCGGCCATCCGGCGGTGACGCCGCTCGTGCAGATCGACCGCAACCGGTGGGTGCTGGAGCTGTTCCACGGGCCGACGCTCGCGTTCAAGGACGTGGCGATGCAGCTTCTCGCGCGGCTCATGGATCATGCGCTCGCGAAGCGCGGCCAACGCGCGACCATCGTGGGCGCGACGTCCGGCGATACGGGGGGGGCCGCAATCGAGGCGTTCCGCTCTTCGAAGCGCGTCGATGTCGTGATCCTCTTTCCAGATGGGCGCGTTTCGGATGTCCAGCGGCGGATGATGACCACGCCGAAGGAAGCGAACGTACATGCGGTTGCGATCAAGGGCACGTTCGACGACTGCCAGGCGCTGGTCAAAGCGATGTTCAACGACCATGCGTTCCGCGACCGGCTCTCGCTCTCGGGCGTGAACTCCATCAACTGGGCGCGCATCGTGGCGCAGGTCACGTACTATTTCGTCGCTGGCGCGGCGCTCGGCGCGCCGCATCGGCCGATCACCGTCTCCGTGCCGACCGGCAATTTCGGCGATATTCTCGCGGGGTGGGTGGCCAAGCGCATGGGCTTGCCGATCGAGCGGCTCGTCATCGCCTCCAACGAGAACGACATCCTTCCGCGCGCCCACGCGACCGGCGTCTACGAGATGCGGGGCGTGGTGGAGACGACGTCGCCTTCGATGGACATCCAGATCTCCTCGAATTTCGAGCGCTACCTGTTCGAGGCATCTGGGCGCGACGCCGGGTTCATCCGCGGCGCGATGGGCTCGCTCTCGCAGGGCGGGCGTTTCGATCTCGCGGGAACGGCCGCGCAGTTCAAGAGCGATTTCGCGGCTTCGTCGGCCTCTGAAGCAGAGGTGGCGGATGCCATCCGGCGCACGCGCGTGGCGAGCGGCTATCTTCTGGATCCGCATACGGCCTGCGGTCTCGTTGCGCTCGAAAAGACGGTTCCGCAGTCGGCGGTGCCCGGCATCGTGCTCTCGACCGCGCATCCCGCGAAGTTTCCCGACGCGATGGAGCGGATCACGGGCGAGCGGCCCGGCCTGCCGCCGCGTCTCTCGAACCTGCTCACGGACGCCGAGCGCTATCCTGTTCTCGAAAACGACGTCGAGGCCGTCAAACGCTTTGTCGAGGGGACGGTGCAGCCGGCTTCCGCGGGGGCGTCATGACGGAAGAGATCTCGCGGCTCTCCAACGGTCTCACGGTCATCACCCACACGATGCCGCATCTCGAGACCACGTCGCTCGGGATCTGGGTCGGGGTGGGGTCCCGCAGCGAGACGCTGGCCGAGAACGGCATCTCGCATTTTCTCGAACATATGTCGTTCAAGGGAACGGCGAGCCGCTCGGCGCAGGCTATCGCCGAGGAGATCGAAGCGGTTGGGGGAGAGCTGAACGCTGCGACGGGGCTCGAGACCACCGCCTATTTCGCCCGGGTTCTTAAGGGCGACGAAGGGGTTGCGCTGGAGATCCTGGCCGACATTCTGCTCAACTCGAGGTTTTCATCCGACGAACTCGAACGCGAGCGCGAGGTGATCCTGCAGGAGATCGCGGCCACGCGAGACGTGCCTGACGACATCGCCTTCGAGCTGATGAACGAGGCGGCCTACCCCGGCCAGGCGCTCGGGCGAACCATCCTGGGGCCGGCCGCCAACGTGAAGCGATTTTCGCCGGCTGATCTGCAGCAATTCCTGAAAACCCACTACCGGCCCGGCAGCATGGTGCTCGCGGCGGCCGGCGCCGTCCACCACGAGCCTCTGGTCCGCCACGCTGAGGCCCTATTCGGGGGGCTCACTTCCCATGGAATCGAGGGTGAGGAGCAGGCGCGCTACCACGGTGGCATCCGTTGGGATCACAAACGTTTCGAGCAGAGCCATCTCGTGCTTGCGTTCGAAGGTCCTTCCTATCGCGCTCAGGAGTATTTCACGGCCCAGGTTTTCTCGGGTCTCTTTGGCGGAGGGATGTCGTCCCGCCTGTTCCAGGAGGCTCGTGAGAAGCGGGGGCTTTGCTATTCGATCTATTCGTCCGCGTGGGGTCTCTCCGATACGGGGCTTCTCGCGGTGCACGCGGCGACGGGAACGGAAACGATGGCGAGCCTCATCGACGTGACGGGCACCGAGCTCGAGGATGTGGCGCGGCGCGGACCCTCCGAAGCGGAACTGAACCGGGCGAAAGCTCAGCTCAAGGCCGGGCTGCTAATGAGCTTGGAATCATCGTCTGCCCGTGCCGAGCAGATGGCACGGCAAATGTTGGCTCACGGACGGATTGTTGGCAGCGACGAGCTGATCCGAAACGTGGACGCGGTCAGCGTCGAGGATATCGGACGCTTCGCGCAGCAACTCATCGCGCGGAGCCCATCGGTCGCCGTGGTGGGAGCCGGAAAGGTTTCCGAACGGCTCGCGTCGGAAGCCGCGCAACGCATTGGGCGCGGGGCGGCAAGCTCGGAGGCAAGGACAGCCTGATGGCGTTCCTGAGGGCCGGAAACTCGTCGGAGTGGGCGGTCATCCAAGGCCGCGGGGTGTGGCTGCGTCCGCCGCTGATGAGCGACTACGCTCCTTGGGCGGAGCTCAGGACTTTAAGCCGCGCGCATCTCACGCCGTGGGAGCCGGCCTGGCCGCGGGACGACCTCACCAAGAGCGCTTACCGGCGCCGCGTGAAGCACTATCAGCGCGAGGCGCGCGACGACCTCGGCTATGCGTTTCTCATCTTCGAAGCAGAGACAGACCGCCTGATGGGCGGCGTCACGCTGTCCAACGTCCGGCGCGGCGTTACGCAGTCGGCCATGCTCGGCTACTGGCTGGGGCTTCCCTTCGTAGGGCGCGGGCACATGACGGCGGCAGTGAAAGCCGTGCTGCCGCACGCCTTCGAGCAGCTTCGCCTGCATCGCATCGAGGCCGCAGTTCAGCCGACCAACGGGCGCTCCATCGAGGTGCTGACGCGCACGGGCTTTCTCAAGGAAGGGCTCGCCCGGCGCTATCTCAAGATCAACGGCGCCTGGCAGGATCATGTCGTGTTCGCGATCCTCGCCGAGGACTGGATGGCCGGGGAGGTGCAACCGTGAGGGGCTTCGCGCGGCCGATCCTCCGTTGCGTCGCGCCTGGGGGTGTCGCGGGGCGGCTTGCCGCGCTGCTGCTCGCTGTCCTTTGCGGTGTCGTGCTCGCGGCTCGTCCCGCGCTCGCCCTCAAGGCGATCGAGATCAGCCCCGACCAGGGCCGGATCGAGATCACGACGCTCGGCGATCTCTACGAAGCGCGCGGCGACAGCCTTCAGGTGGAAACAGCGGCCGGCGCGGATGGTCTTGCGAGCCGCATGTCGGTTTCCGCAACCACGTCGGGCACGAACCCCAACTGGATCGTGTTCGCGCTCACCAATCCCACGGACCGGCCGGTGGAGCGCTGGCTGTCGGCGGATCGTTACAGCGTGATCGGCTCCGGCGTTGTGTGGCCGGATCTCGACGCGCGCCGCATCGAGGCGGTGACACCGTCGATCGGTTTCGTTCCCGAGCGCATCAAGAGCGACCGGGCGGATCTCTTCCGCATCACGCTCGAGCCCGGGCAGACCATTACCTACGTCGCCGAGATGAGCTCAGAGCGTTTCGTGCGCCTCTATCTCTGGAAGCCGCTCGACTACGAAATCAAGATCTCGGACCGCCAGCTCTTCAATGGCGTGTTGCTCGGCCTCACGGGTCTGATGGCGATCTTCCTGACCGCCATCTTCGCCGCCAACCACAAGCTGATCTTCCCGGCATCGGCGCTCGTCGCTTGGTGCACGCTCGCCTATCTCTGCGTCGACTTCGGCTTCTTTCATAAGCTGTTCCAGATGAAGCCCGAAGCCAACGCGGTCTACCGTGCGGCGGCGGAATCGGCGCTGGCGGCGAGCCTCGTTCTCTTCCTCCACGTGTTCCTGCGGCTTGCCTTGTGGCACGGCCTCATCCGGATGCTGATCAGCGTGTGGCTGCTGGCGCAGTTCTCGCTCATTGCCGTGGCGATCATAGACCCGAGGCTTGCGGCGACATTCGCGCGGCTCTCGTTCGTATTCATCGGGTTCACGGGGACGGGGCTCATTCTGTTCCTCGCGCTGCGCGGCCAGGATCGCGCGCTCTCGCTCATTCCCACTTGGATCCTGTTCCTGGTGTGGATCTTCGGCGCGGGCGTGGCTCTCACGGGCCAGCTCTCCGGCGAGGTTGTCGTGTTCGGGCTCGTGTCCGGCCTCGTGCTCATCCTGCTGTCGATCGGTTTCACCGTGACGCAGTACGCGTTCCGCTCAGGGGAGCCCGTCTATGGCGCCGCGCCTTCCGAGCTCCAGGCCCGCTCCATTGCGGTGGACGCATCGGGCGCGGCCGTGTGGGAGTGGAATGCACGGCGTGACGAGGTGAAAGTCAGCCCCAGCGTCGATGCGCTGCTCGGGCTTTCTCCGGGCGACCTTTCCTCGCGCACCGACGAGTTCATGCGCCATCTGCATCCCTCCGACCGCGAGCGGTTCAGGCTTGCGCTGTTCACGGTCCAGGAGCGGCGCGACGGCAAGATCTGTTGCGATTTCCGTCTCCGCCAAGCGGACAACAACTATCGCTGGTTCGAGATCGAGGCGGCGGGCGTGCCGGGCACGGATCCGCGCTCGTTCAAATGCGTCGGCCTCATTCGCGACGTGACGGATGCCAAGCGCGCGCACGAGCGGCTTCTGCACGATGCCGTTCACGACAGCCTGACCGGACTTCCGAACCGCGAGCTTCTGCTCGACCGGCTTCAGGTCGCCATGCGGCGTGCGACGGCGGAGCCGCAGGTGCGGCCCACCATGCTCATCATCGACATCGACAAGTTCACGAGCGTCAACTCGTCTCTCGGCCTCGTGCTGGGCGATAGTTTGCTTCTCACGATCGCCCGGCGTCTGCAGCGTCACCTCGGCCCTAACGACACGCTCGCGCGCGTCAGCGGCGATCGGTTTGCGCTGCTGGTGCTTGCCGACCAGTCCGTGGGCGAGCTCGCCCAGCACGCGGAGCGCATTCGCCGCTCGCTCCGGTCGCCGATCAAGATCGCAGGGCAGGAGATCGTGCTCACCGGCTCGATCGGTATCGCGATGTTCGAGAACGAGGAGAAGAGCCACGATCTTCTCAAGAAGGCCGAGATTGCCATGTTCCGCGCCAAGCGCGCGGGCGCGGACCGCATCGAGGTCTTCACGCCCGAGATGCGCGGCGAGCAGGACGACCGCGCCGCGCTCGAAGCCGAGCTGCGCCGGGCGATGGAGAAGAACCAGGTTCGCATCGCCTACCTGCCCATCATCTATCTTCCGACCGAGGAGCTGGCGGGCTTCGAGGCCGTTGCGCGGTGGGATCATCCGCAGCTCGGCACCATAGATCCGTCGGTGTTCGTTCCGTTTGCCGATGAGACGGATCTCGTGGCCAAGCTCGGAGCCTATCTCCTGCAGCGGGCCTCGCGCGATGTCATCGCGTGGCAAAAGGAATTTCCGCGCAGCGAGGCGCCGCTGTTCGTCAGCGTCAATATCTCGTGCCGGCATCTCTTCCGGCAGGACGTCATTCAGGAGATCCGCCACATTCTCGGGCGCACCGTGGTGCCGAAAGGCTCGCTGCGCCTTGAGGTGACGGAGCAGATCGCGCTCGAAAATCCGGAGCAGTCGACGGAAGTGCTCGAGTGGCTGCGCGGGGCGGGCGCGGAGATCGTGCTCGACGAGTTCGGTACCGGCTATTCGTCGCTCGCCTATCTCGACCGTTTGCCGTTCGACACGGTGAAGATCGATCAGTCCCTCATGCAGGGTGGAAACGCGAAGAGCGGCAACGAAGGCCAGCTCGTCCGCTCGATGGTGGCGCTTGCCCACGAGCTCAGCAAGAAGGTCGTGGCCAAGGGCGTCGAGACCGAGAGCGAGGTCGGGTTCCTGCGTTCGATCGGGTGCGAGTATGCGCAGGGCGCTTACTGCGGCGATGCCATCGCCGAGGCCGAGGTGCTGCAGGTGCTCGCGACGGTGCGGACCACCGAGAACAAGCACAAGCCGGTCGGCGTGTTCCGTCCGAAAACGAAGAAGCGGCGTGGCGGCAAACCGCAGGGCGCTCCCTCGCATAAGCCGGATGAGGCCGTGGTGGCTGCCGCCGGTGCCGCCCAGGCCGCCAATGCGCCGCCGCCGATGGGCGCGAATGGCGCCGCGCGGCCGCCTTCTGCTCCGCCGCCGCGAGCATCGCACGCTCCGCAGGCCGAGCAGCGTCCGCGTGAGGACAGCGCGCAACTGGCCGCACGGCGCGGGCGTCTGCGTCCGGAGCGTGTAAACGGTACATCGCCGGAGCCTCATGCGAACGGCAAGCCCGCCGCCATGCCGCCGCCGGGCGTTCCACCCCAACCGACGGTGCCGCTTGGGGCCGCGCCTCCGGCAGCAGCGTTTGCTCCGCCACCGCCTGCCGCGGGACCAGTGCCGTCTGCCCCACAGCTCATGACGCGCCTTGCCGATGTGTTGCCGGATGTGGTGCCGATGGCTTCGGCTCCGCCTGCCGGGATCGCAAAGCCGCGTGCGCCCGCACCCGGGCCGGATATGCCGCCGCCGCTTCGTGGCGCCGATCTGCCACCTCCGCCGATGCCGCCGCCCTCACCGCCGCCGCTGCCGGGACCAGCTCTCTCAGCGCTCACGCCGCCTGCGCCGCCGCCACACGTCGTGCCCGAGGCCCCGCGGCCTATCCTGGTGCAGCCTGCTCCTCCGCCTGTTCCTGGCGCGGGTCTGCCTGCCGGTCTGCCGCCGAACATCGGGGTTCAGCCGTCACCGTCCGGCCCGCCACAGGTTCAGCCGAGGGTTCAGGCCGCAAAGCCCGCACCAGCCGCCGCCAGCCGCCCTGCTCCCGGGCCCGCGCGGCCCGATCCGGATTTCTCGAACCTGCCGCCCGCGATCGCCGAGAGCCTCGCACGCCTGGCCGGTGTTGCGCGTAAACAGAATTGAGGATGGCAGCGGGCAGCAGGCAACACGTAGCCGAGGGATACATCCGGCTGCGAACTCGCTCGCTGGTTGGATTTAGCCGAGCCTAAGCGTGGCCAGCGTCGCTCACGAGATGGGACGGGTCGACGCCGATCTTGGCGAGGGCGCGTGCATACTTGTCCTCGATGTCGGGATCGAACAGCAGGTCGAGATCCGGCGGGCAGTGCAGCCAGCCGTTGGCCTGGATCTCGCTTTCCAATTGTCCCGCTGACCATCCGGCATAGCCGAGCGCCAGCATGGCGTGCAGCGGGCCTTCTCCGCAGGCGATCGCTTTCAGAATCTCGATCGAAGCCGTGAGACTGACCTCGTGGTCGATTGGCAGCGTGGATTCCGTCGAATAGTAGTCGGACGAGTGAAGCACGAAGCCGCGGCCCGTCTCGACAGGACCGCCGACGTGAACCTGCCGTTCGAGGATGTCGTTCGAAATTCCTTCGTCGGAGCCGCTCGGAATGATGCCGAGGCGCTCAAGCAGATCCGGAAAGCTGATGTGATCGGCGCGGTGATTGATGATGAGACCCATTGCACCATCATCGGAATGGGCACACATGTAGATGACCGAGCGGGCAAATCGCCGGTCCGTCATCAATGGCATAGCGACGAGAAGCTGTCCCTTGAGGAAGGTGTCGCTCCGTCTCTTGCGCTTCGATCTCGGCGTGGTCATGGATCGAGACTAGCCCCCACTGAGGCCGCATGTGAAGCCGTGTTTTGTGCCGCGCAAAATCGCTTTACGCCGTATAGATACGGTCGCGAGGCTGTGCGGAGGAGCCCCGCCGCTGTGCCAAATCCTTGGGCTTTTGTCTGTGCGAAAGAGAGCCGAAACTTCATGCTGCGCCCGAATTCACCTGCTTACGGCTGTATCATCAAAGTAATATTTGCTCTTGTTGTGGCGTCTTCAAGCGGCACCGCGCCTGCTTTCGCGGCGGAGTCGCCCTGGGTTTCGGGACACAAAACGAAGGCGCGGCTGGTGTCCGGAAAGGCGTCTCAAGAGGGCGAAAAGCACCTCGCCTTCGTCGAGATCGTGCTCGAGCCGGGATGGAAAACATACTGGCGCGCGCCTGGAGACGCGGGTGGCTTGCCGCCGTCTTTCGATTGGTCGAAATCCACCAACCTCGCGAGCGCGGATGTGATGTTTCCGGCGCCGCAGCGCTTCATCGACAAGTCGGGCAACACGATCGGCTATCACGACGGACTGATCCTGCCCGTGGCGATCGCGCCCACGAACGACGGTGAGCCGGTCGCGCTCGCGGTCGATCTTCAGTACGGCATCTGCAAGGACGTGTGTGTGCCGATCGACGTGTCGTTGTCGCTCACGATTGCGCCGGATGAAGCCGATCCGCTGACGCCTGAAGCGGCGCAGGCGCTCGACAGCGTTCCCCGCGCGCAGGACAAGCTCCGCGACGGCGATCCAGCTCTGATCAAGGCCGAGGCCGACCTCGGCGGCGCCCAGCCGAAGATCTCCATCGCGGCGCGTTTCCCCCAGGGTGTCACAGGGGCGGAAGCCTTCCTAGAGGCTCCAAATGGCCTATTTCTGCCGATTCCCGAGCTTGTGGGCCGGCCGTCAGCCGATGGAGTCCTGACGTTCGAAGCCGCACTCGGCAGCGACGTGGACCTCTCGGCGCTCAAGGGAAAGCCGGTGACGGTCACGCTCGTCGGTGAAGCGGGATCCTCGTTTGCGACGTTTGTCGCCAAGTGACGGTCCGCGTCCCAATCGACTACGTAGTTTTACTAAGCCTCAACCCTAAGACTGCAGGAGACCCGAGATGAGCATCAAGGTTGGCGACACACTCCCCGAGGCGAAGTTCACGATCATGGGCGAGGGCGGTCCGAAGCCGGTGTCGTCGAGCGAGGTGTTCAAGGGCAAGACGGTGGTGCTGTTCGCCGTGCCGGGTGCCTTCACGCCGACCTGCAGCGAGCAGCACCTGCCGGGCTTCGTCGGGCGAGCGGACGATCTCAAGGCGAAAGGTGTGGATACAGTTGCGTGTACGGCCGTGAATGATGTGTTCGTACTCACTGCATGGGCCAAGGCGCGGGATGCACAGGACGATGTGGAGATGCTCGCCGACGGGAACGCAGATTTCGCGAAGGCGATCGGTCTCGATATCGATCTTTCGGGCTTTGGATTGGGGACTCGCTCGAAGCGCTACGCGATGATCGTCGAGGACGGCGTTGTAAAATATCTCGGCATCGAAGACAGTCCTCCCGAGCATAACAAGGCGACTGCCGAAAAAGTTCTGGCGGCTCTCAAGTAAAACAACAGAAATAAATACTTCGTTTTACTTAGCACATGTCAAGCCAGTCTGGGGTTTCTCAGGGTGGACATATTGACGCGCTTGCGTTCCGTTTCCTTGTTTCTGCCCGGTGCTCGTGCGACTGGCGCCTTGTTCAGTACGCAATAGTATGGGGACCTTTGAGATGAGAAAGAACGTCTTCGCCGTCGCGGCGACTCTGTTGGTACTCGCTGGCGCGACGTCTGCGGACGCGCGTCCGTCTCGCGAAACCGCCCGCGATAGCTGGAATCCTTTCGTCCAGCATTCTGCTTCCGTCGCCGATCAGCGGGTGAGCACGCCGCGCGCCAAGCGTCAGCGCGTCGCCTCGCGCGGCCGCGCCCAGCGGGTGCGCTACGCAACTCAGAGCTACGAGTCACGCTCGTCCTACAGCAGCGGCAGCCATTCCGCCGGTCCGCGTCCGCGCGCCTGGTGCGGCTGGTGGATGCGCACGCAGCGCGGCGGTGGCGCGCATCTCAACGTCGCCTGGAACTGGAGCAAGTGGGGCAGCCCGAGCGGCCCGCAGGTCGGCGCCGTTGTCGTTTGGCGTCACCACGTCGGCGAGATCGTCGGCCGCGCGCCCAATGGGCAGTGGCTGGTTCGCTCCGGCAACGACGGGGGCGCCGTTCGCACGCGCGCCCGCTCCGTGGCCGGTGCCGTCTTCCGCGTGGGCTGATGCAACCTTGGGCTCGCCTGGCGTTGTCCGGCGAGCCGGTCCACGCATTCCGCGTGACGCTGGCCTGCGCCCCTCGTGCGCTGGCCAGCCGTCAGGCGGGGCTTATGCCGCGAGCAGCCGCTCGATGAACTGACGCAGGCTGTGGTCGAGGTCCGATGCCTCCTTGCCGAGGCTACGGGCCCGCTCGACGACGTCATTTGCCGCCCGGTCGGTGGTGGTGATCGCCTGCGAGACCTCTTCGATGTTCGTCGAGACGGAGGCCGTTTCGCCGGCGGCGCTCTGCGCGGACTTGGCGATCTCGCCTGTGGCCGCAGTCTGCTCCTCGATGGCCGAGGAGATGGCGACGACGGCGTGGCTGATGTCGGTCACCACGGTGCGGATGCTCGATACCGCGTCGACGGCGTTCTTGACCTCGCTGCCGACCGCGTCGATCTGGGCTGCGATCTCTCCGGTGGCTTTGGTGGTCTGGCTGGCCAAGGCCTTCACCTCGCTCGCCACGACCGAGAAGCCCTTTCCGGCTTCGCCCGCCCGCGCGGCTTCGATGGTGGCGTTGAGAGCCAGCAGGTTGGTCTGTTCGGCGATCGCCTTGATCATGTCGATGACGTTCTGAATGGTCGCCGCTTTCGACGAGAGCGACGCGACGATCTCGTGTGTCTGCTGGGCATGCCTGTCCGCTTCGGAGGCGATGGAGCCCGAGCGTGAGGTCAGCGATGCGACCTCGCGAATGGAAGCCGAAAGCTGCTCGGAGGCGGCGGCGACGGACTGAACCTCGTGGTTGGCGGAGTCGGTCGCGGTTGCGACCCTGACGGAGCTGGCCTTGGTCTGGTCGGCGATGGCGGCCATCTCGAGCGCCGATTTCTCCAAGTCGCCAGCCGCATGGGCGACCGATCTCACGACCGTGCCGACGCGCTCCTCGAAATCGCGGGCCAGGCTTTCGGTGAGCTGGCGGCGCTGGGCTTCGCGCTCGCGGCGCTCCTCCTCGGCGGCCGCCGCACGGCGCTCGGTCTCGGCAGCGGTGAAGGTACGGATGTCTTCGACGGCGCGGGCGATCTCGCCGATTTCGTCTCGGCGCTCCCTGCCCGCGATCTGGGAGGTGAGCTTGCCGCCGGCAAGGGCCTTGAGGGCTGCCGTCAGTGCGCCGATGGGGCGCACGATGCCGCGAGCGACCAGCCAGCCAACGAGAATCTGGGCACCGACGATCAGAAGTGCTGCCAATCCCATGGTGCGCGAAATGCCGGCTGCGGCGGCGAGGGCCTCGTCGTCCGCCTGCTCGGCGTAAACGTTCCACGCCGCGCCGAGGAACTCGACCTTGTTTCCAGCGGTGAGATAGGCGTTGCCGTTGCGATGGAAGCGGGAAAGCTCGCTCGAAGACTTGCCATCGAAGCCCATCATCGTGGCGGGTTTGCCAGCGGTCGGGGTTGTGGCGAGGGGTGCGTTGGTGCGGATCAGTCCGTCGGTGCCGACGGCGTAGGTCTCGCCGGTTTTGCCGAGGCCGTGGCGATCGCTCAAGACCTGGTCGAGAAGGGCGGGTGCCACGCGGATGACGGCATAGCCGACGCGAATATCCTGCTGGGCACTGTCCATGGCGACGTTCGACTTCTTGAGGATCGGCGTGCCGATGAATGCGAGGGGGCCCGAGGCGGACAGTGTGGACTCGCGGAAATCCTGGAAGGTCACGTCCTTGTCGCCAGCCTTCTGCATCGCATCGAGCAGGGTCTCGAGGCCGGAGCCTTCCGTCGCGGGCGTGCCGATCTTCTGGCCGAACTCCGCGCCTTTTTTTGCCGTGTAAACGATGGTGCCGGTCTCATCGAGCAGCAGGATGTCGTCGTACTTCGCCTGCGTGAGCGCCGTCATCGCGATCGGATGCACCTTGGAATGGCGCAGGCCGTACATGGTGCCCGACATGCTGCCGTCATTCTCGGCGCGCTGCTCGGGCGGGAGGCCAGCGAAGAATTCCAGCGCCTGCGTGCGGGCCTCGGGGGACTTGCTCAGCGTCTCGGTCAGGTCGCCGATGTTGTCGAGCACCAGCTTGTGGCCGGCGATGTTCCTGGTGTCGACGCGCAGGCGGTCTGCGACGAGCTCGAGGCTGGTGCGGCGGGATTCGGCTGCGAGGTTAAGCCGGTCGAAGGCGGATGCCTCCAAGGCGCTTCTTGCGCCGGACCATCCGATCCAGCCCATGATCGTTGAGCTCACCAATCCGAGACCGACGATGGCGATCGGAAGACGAAGACGCAGCGTAGACAACATCTATTTATTTCCGCCAGTTAACTTATTTCCTTCACCTATATTCCTAGCAATGGATGTGTAAAATCTTACGAAATCCGGGAATGAATCCCTAAGATTGGTGCGCTTTGACGCACGTCACGCGCAGGCGCGGGGCCGATTGCCTCTTGATTGTGCACCAATGGTTTTAGGGGGAGGCGGCGTCGGCGGGCGGATCGCCGGTTCGCCGGATACGGATTACGCACCATGCCGCTCGGAAAGAACTTCCGTCGCGGTGGGGCCGGCTGGATTGGAAACAATAGCTACCGGCGTTTGAACTCGGCCATGCCTTCGCGCGCAAGCTCGTCTGCGCGCTCATTCTCGGGATGTCCGGCGTGGCCCTTCACCCAGTGCCAGGTCACCTTGTGGCGGGAGAGCGCCTGCTCGAGGCGCTGCCACAGCTCCACGTTCTTGACCGGCTTCTTGTCGGCGGTGCGCCAGCCGTTGCGCTTCCAGCCGTGGATCCAGCTCGAGATGCCGTTCCGCACGTAGGCGCTGTCCGTGTAGAGATCCGCCTCGACGCCTGTCTTCAGCGCTTCGAGTGCGGAGATCGCCGCCATCAGCTCCATGCGGTTGTTCGTGGTCTCGGCCTCGCCGCCTTTGATCTCCTTGCGGTGATCGCCCCAGATGAGGATCGCGCCCCAGCCGCCCGGGCCCGGATTTCCGGAGCAGGCGCCGTCGGTGTAGATCTCGATCGATTTCTTCGTCCCGCTCATCGCACCCTCTCCAATCCGTATTCGCCCGGCGAGTTCACCTCCTGATGGAACCTCAGGCGGCGAACGTAAGCGTTCGGATCGTGGGGCTTCACGAGGGCGTTAGGGTCCGTGTGCAGCCAATCGTGGGAGCGGGTGAGCAGGAAGCGAAGCGCCGCGCCACGTGCGAGCGTAGGAAACGCCTCGTACTCGGCCTCGGTGAGGGGGCGCGCGCTCTGATAGGCGGAGAGGAGCGCGCGGGCCTTGGTGGCGTTGAAGGCGAAATCAGCTTCGAAGCACCATGCGTTGAGGCAGATTGCGAGATCGTAGGCCCAGGCGTCGTTGCAGGCGAAGTAGAAGTCGATGAGGCCGGACAGCTTGTCGCCGATGAAGAACACGTTGTCCGGAAAAAGGTCGGCGTGAATGACGCCGGAGGGAAGGTCTTTTGGCCAGGCGCGATCCAGATAGGCCAGCTCGTAGGCGATGAGATTGCCGAGGCCGCGCGCGACCTCGTCGGCGCGGGGGGCGAAGCGGTCGAACAGCGCGTGCCAGCCTTCGAGGCCCAACGCGTTGCGGCGCGTCAGAGCGAAATCCTTGCCCGCGAGGTGAAGGCCCGCGAGTGCGCGTCCAACTTCCGCGCAGTGCTCGACGCGCGGGCGGCGTGGCCAGACCCCTTCGAGAAAGGTGACGATGGCGGCGGTGCGGCCCGAGATTTCCGTCAGCACCTCGCCGTTACGGTTGCGGACCGGCAACGGGCACGAGATGCCTCTCCGGTTCAGATGCTCCAGGAGGCCGAGGAAGAACGGTAGGTCCGCGGTGTCGACGCGGCGCTCGTAGAGCGTGAGGATGAAGGTGCCTTCGCTCGTATGCACCATATAGTTGGTGTTCTCGACGCCTTCGGCGATGCCCTTGTAGGAGAGCAGCGCGCCGAGATCGTAGCCCGCGATCAGCCGCGCGAGCTCGTCGTCCGTCACTTCCGTATAAACGGCCATAGGTTTTGCTTTTTCGGTGACTGGATGAGGGGCCGAGGTGCGAAGGGTTTCCCCGTGTATCAGGCGTCGGCAGGCTCGCGCAACTCGCGGGGGACGTTGAAGGCGATGCGCTCGTTAGCCGTTCTCACCTGCTCGACGGAGATGGCGAAGCGGGCGTTCAGCGCGTCCAGCACCTCGTCGACAAGGGTCTCCGGGGCGGAGGCGCCGGCCGTAATGCCGACGGTCTCGACGCCGTCGAACAGAGGCCAGGGTATATCGGAAGCGCGCTGGATGAGAATGGCTTTCGGGCAGCCCGACCGTTCGGCGACCTCGACGAGACGCAGCGAGTTCGACGAGTTCGGCGCGCCGACGACGATGGTGAGGCCGACCTTGCCGGCAATGGCCTTCACGGCTGCCTGGCGGTTGGTCGTGGCGTAGCAGATGTCCTCCTTGTGGGGGCCGACGATGGCCGGGAAGCGGCGCTTCAGGATCGCCACGATGTCTGCTGTGTCGTCCACGGAGAGGGTCGTCTGCGTCACGTAGGCGAGGCGGGAGGCGTCCTCAGGCTCGAAGGTCTCTGCGTCGGCGGCCGTCTCGATCAAGGTTACCGAGCCCGGCGGGAGCTGGCCTGTGGTGCCCTCCACCTCCGGGTGGCCCGCATGGCCGATCAGAACGATCTTGCGGCCTTCCGCGTGATGGCGGCTCGCCTCGGTATGCACTTTGAAAACCAGCGGGCAGGTGGCGTCGATCGAGAAAAGATTGCGGGATTTTGCGGCCAGGGGCACGGACTTGGGCACCCCGTGTGCCGAAAAGATCACAGGCTGGTCGGTGTCGGGGATCTCGTCCAGTTCCTCCACAAAAACGGCACCTTTAGCCTTCAGGGATTCCACGACATATCGGTTATGGACAATCTCGTGGCGTACGTAGACCGGCGCGCCGAACTTGGCCAATGCCAGCTCGACGATCTGGATCGCACGGTCGACGCCCGCACAGAAGCCGCGGGGGGCGGCCAGGAGAACGTTCAGGGCCGGACGCTTTGCTTGGTCGTGCTCGGCGCTGGAAGAGGCCATTTGGACTTGTCCTCGGGTCGTGTGGGCCAAAAAGGGAGCGGCCGCTTTATGGTTCAAGATAGGGATGATAGAGCTTGAGTCGTTCGTCCTGGACTAGAAACGATGCGACGAGCTTGGGTCGTTCTCGCGACGCGCGGACGGTTCTGGGGGATTATGCGGATCGGAGCGGGATGGCGCAATCCGTCATGACAAAGGTCAAAGGCGCGGTTTCGACCGCGGCCGCCCTTGCTGCCGCGCTCGCGCTCGGGGGATGCGGCATGTCGTCCGTCACCTCCGGCCTCGGAACCAGCATTTTCGGCGGCGGATCCTCCGGGGCCGAGCCCACGGGCGTCAGCGAGCAGGATCTGATCGCGGCCGCGAAGGCGGGCGGCGACAGTGCGCCTCAGTTCTCGGGCGGCGACGCGCAACCGGGCTGCCCGCGCTTCCTGACCTGGCCGCGTGACAGCCACCTCACGATCTACGAGACGGGCCGGGTGGGCGACGGTCTTGCCATCATGCATCGCGGCGAGATCACCAAGACCGCGCGCGAATGCTCGATAAACGGCACGCAGGTGACGGTGAAGTACGGCTTCTCGGGCCGCATCCTGCTGGGGCCTCGCGGTCAGTCGGGGCCGATCTCCATGCCGATCAATGTGTTCGTCACCGACGCGAAGCGCGAGCGGCTCACGACGGACAAGCTGCGCGTGGATGCGACGGTCGCGGTCGAGAATCCGATCGGCTATTTCTCGGCCGTTCGCACGGTGACCTTCGATGTGCCCGAAGGCGCGCGCCCCGGCGAGTTCGAAGTCTACGTCGGCTTCGACCGCAACACGCCAAACGCGGGATAGCCGCAGGCAGCCGCGTTCTGTTGCGTTATGCGGTTTGTAGCTGTTTAGCTTCAGACGCCTTTGCGGATGCCAGCTCGCGAATGCGTTGCGTGAAGGTGGTCTTTAGCGCTTGGTCGATGTCGCTCATCGAGTTTGTAATGATTTCGCCGAATGGTTCGGGGAAGATAAATTTGTCATACCCGTTGCTGCCTTCGATGAAGTCGAACAAGCGACCTTTGCGCTCCCTTTCATAGTAGACGACAAATTTTCCGACATAGTCTTTGTGCTGCACTCGTTCCACGGCGGCGAATTGATATTCGTCCGCTGCTAGATATGCGAGGCGGCGGCAAACGTAACGGTACACAGCAAGTTCGCGATCTGTGGTGACTATCCGCTGGGCCGTTTCAACTTCTTGTGCGATTTCAGGTGTTTTGCGCGCCTGCAAGCTACGGAGCTTGTCGAGAACGGGCAAAACAAGAGCATCTTCGAATGCGGATCGTATCAGGCTGCTATATCGCGTCTGAATCGAGGTGCGACGCACGTTCCTCATGCCGACACGCTGGAGAACAAGACGGCACAGCTCATCGGATGGCTCGCGAACCTCTTGCATCAAGACAGCGCGAAGACGTTTGGCGACCAGTCGCTCCTCGGCGGCTTCTGCGATTACATCGGGATGAAAATTGGATCGCGATATGAGTGAGAGAGCCTCGATCACATCGGCTGGTATCGGCGATCGAGTGGCCGCTTCCATGTCAAGTGTAAGAAACGGTTCCTGATCCATTACGTTGGGGTTTTCGCAGTCAACGAAGAATTCGAAACGAATGCCGTCTGTCATAATCCCTAGATGGACGGTCTGTAGGGCAGAAAAATAGGTTCGAAGTTGTCCGCGGTTGGCTGAAAGGTCAGTGCCGACCTTCTTGCACTCAATTGCTATTACAGGATTGCCGTCAGCCATCACTACATAGTCAACCCGCTCAGGCATCTCATTGCGGAAATCTGCCGCGTATTCAGGTTGAACCACGAAGGGGTCCGTATAGTCGTATCCGAGAGCGCCGATGACCGGGAGCACAAGATAGAGCTTTGTGCTTTCCTCGTTGGAGCATGCCGATTTTATTGCTGCCGAGCGTTGAGCGATAGCAGTCAAATTCTCTTGGAACCCGCTGAGCGTTTCCATTTCTGTCCTCGATGGCGAACGCAGTGCACGACTCACCTGTGATTGCATCACTCGCGTTGCCTCTTCGGCAAGGATCAGATTGACAGGCCGCAGATCTGTGTACGCAATCCACAGCTTTAGGAACGGATTGGATGGTGTTCACCGCAAACGAGACAGTTCCGCGTGCAGGGGGCGCATGCGGGCGCGGGCCCAGCCTTGCAGCGAGTCGAAGATGGCGGTCGCTGGCCAGCGCGGGTCCGGCTCGGCGCTCTGGCGCCACGTCATATGCACCTCGGCTACGCGTCCGCCTGTGAGGGCGAAGAGGGCGTCATCCGTATCTTCGCGGCGGGCCAGGAGGCGAACGCTCTCGCCTGCCAGCACGTGCCTCTCCGACATCTCGACGCGAAGCTGCCGCTCGAGCCCGGCGTGGACGCCGGGATCCTCGATTGCGTACCACGGCGCCAGCCATTCGATCTCGTGCGGCATCGGATTTTCGTCCAGAAGATAGGTGTGACCTGGCGAGTGCACGCTGTGCGGTCTGATCCAGATCAAGACTCGGCTCGGATGCTGCCATCAGGGTGGCAACATGCATGATCCTATCGCCTTTTCTCTCGCCGTTCTCGCGATCCTCGGCACGCCAGGACCGACGAATACGCTCCTGGCGGCCTCCGGCGCGCTCGTGGGCTGGCGCCGGTCGCTTCCGCTGATCGGCGCCGAGGTGGCGGGGTATCTGATCGCGATCGGATGCCTGCACGCCCTGCTGGGACCGGTGCTCGCGGCTTCTCCGGCGATCACCACGCTGCTGCGCGTTGCGATCGGTGCCTATCTGCTCTATGCGGCGTTCGAGCTGTGGACCCGGCGCGAGGGGCTCCGGGGAGCGCCGGCGGGTGTGCCAGCCGGACGGGTTTTCATCACCACGCTGCTCAATCCGAAAGCCATTGTTTTTGCGTTCGGCGTCATTCCGTTCTCGTCCGCGAATGTGGTGCCTTACCTCCTCGCCTTTGCGGCGTTCGTCGCGGTGGCGGGGTTATCCTGGATCGCGGTTGGCCGCGTGGCCGCGCGGGCGATGGCTTCCGGACAGGCCTCCCGCGCCATCCCGCGTGTGTCGGCGCTGGTGCTGACCTGCTTCGCGGGGCTGATCGTGGCGAGCGGGGGATAGATCGAATCTAGCGGCAGATCTGGATCAGACGTTCGGAACGACCCTCATCTTCAAGCGTTCGAATGGCAAAGGAGATTTGTCATGAGAACGCGTACCGCTATCGCAGCGCTTGTGTTCCTGCCCGTCAACGCGGTCCTGTTCGGTGTGGGCGCGGTGGCTGTGCTCTCGATCCCGGCTCTCCAGGTGAACGCCGCCGTCTTGCTGCCCGCCGTGATCGTCGCGAGCTTCGTGATCTCGCCGTTTGTGAGCTGGTACATTGCACCGCGCTTGCGTTCGCGCTGGCAGCGGGAGCATGCTTCCGCGGAGGGGCACAGTCTCGGCACTTAGTGCGACCCTCATTGCGCTGCTCTGAGGCCAAACAAAAAAGCCGGGCGATGAAGCCCGGCTTTCATGTGTCTTAGAGCGACATATTTCTTAGAGCGACACAGCGGAACTCAGTTCAGCTTGCCCTTGAGGTCGCGGATTGCGGCGTCGGTCAGCGAGTTCGAGGTGTCTCCGGCGATCTTGGTCTTCAAGATGCTTTCCGACGCCTTGACCGCGAGATCGACGGCAGCGGCGCGCACGTCGCTGACGGCCTGAGCTTCGGCGCGGGCGATCTTCTCCTCGGCAGCCTTGGTGCGGCGCTCGACCTGCTCGGCGAGAGCTTTGCGGGTCTCGGCTGCAAGACGCTCTGCCTCACGCTTGGCGGTCTCGACGATCGACTTGGCCTCGTCCTCGGCCTCGCGGCTCTTGCGCTGATAGTCAGCCAGGAGCTGCTGAGCCTCCTCACGCAGGCGGCGTGCCTCATCCAGCTCGGTGCGGATGGCGACCGCACGCTGATCGAGAGCCTTTCCGATCAGGCCGGGCACGCCCTTCCAGACGAGAACGGCGACGAACAGCGTGAACGAGATCAGGACCCAGAATTCGGGATAAGCGGGATTGAACATGGCGTCCTCACTTCTCCGATGCGGCCAGGGCGCTGTTCACCTCATCCTTGGAAACGGAGAGGTTGGTCAGCGCGCCCACGATCGACACAACCGTGTCGCCCGCGATGTCCTTGACGCTCGCCAGCGCCTTGTCCTTGGTGGCGGTGATGCTCGCCTCCGCGTCGCTCAGCTTCTTGGCGAGCTGATCCTCGATCGCCTTACGCTCCTTGTCGACTTCGGCGTTCAGCGAGTCACGCGTCTGCCGGGCGATGGAGGTTGCGTTCGAACGAGCGTCAGCCAGGGCCTTCTCGTAAGCCTGAAGCGCCTTCTCGGTTTCACCCTTGAGACGCTCGGCTGCCGCGAGATCGCGCTGGATACGATCCTTCCGCTCCTCGATCACTTCGCCGATGCGCGGGAGCGCAACGCGCTTCATGATCACGTACAGAAGCACGAAGGTGAGGGCGAGCCAGAAGAGCTGCGGCGCGAAATCCGGCTGATTGAGCTGCGGCAGGCCGCCGGACTTGTGCTCGTCGAGTGCCTCGGCCACGTCAGTGGCAATTCCGGGCAACTCCGCGGCGAGCACGGTCATCGCTGCGATCATTGGTCTTCTCCAGGTGGAGTAGTCGACAGCGGGCCTCAGATCACAGGTCTACCCCGGATCTCAGGCCTGCCGCCGAAGATAGGATCAACCGAAGAGGATGATCAGAGCGATCAGAAGGCCGAAGAGGCCCGTCGCTTCAGCAAGAGCGAAGCCGATCAGCAGGTTCGTGAACTGGCCCGGAGCAGCCGACGGATTGCGGAGCGCGCCCGACAGGTAGTTGCCGAAGATGTTGCCGATGCCGATGCCAGCGCCGATGAGGGCGAAGCAGGCGAGGCCGGCGCCGATGAACTTTGCTGCCTGGGGATCCATGGTCGTCTCCATTTAGAGTTTTGAGTGGGTTTCGAACTGTGAACGGCACGCTTTGCTCCAGGCCCGGCAGAAGTGCCAAACCCGGCCTACGGCGCTAATCAGTGGTGCATGTTGACCGCATCGTTGAGGTAGATGCAGGTCAGCACGGTGAAGATGAAGGCTTGAAGGAAGGCCACGAGGAACTCGAGGCCGGTGAATGCCGCGGTGAACAGAACCGGAAACGCCTTGGCGACGAACGGCAGGCTCACGGCGAAGCTCGCGAACACCTTCAGCATGGTGTGGCCGGCCATCATGTTCGCGAACAGACGGACGGACAAGCTGATGGGACGGATCAGGTAGGACACGATCTCGATCGGCACGATCAGCGGCATCAGCCAGATCGGAACGCCGTGCGGGACGAACAGCTTGAGATAGCCGAGGCCGTGGCGAGCGAAGCCGATGCCCGTCGCCACGATCCAGACCATGGCGGCGAGCGCGAAGGTCACGATGATGTGGCTCGTCACGGTGAAGGAGCCCGGGATCATGCCGAGCATGTTCAGCGTGAGAATGAAGATGAAGATCGAGAACACCCAGGGGAAGTAGCGCATGCCTTCCTCGCCCAGGTTCTCGCGGACGATGCCTGCGACGAACTCATAGACGCTTTCGGCGATGGACTGGATGCGGCTCGGGACCAGCGAACGGCCGGTCATCGCGAAGATGAGGAAGCCGGAAATCAGAACGAGCGCCAGCACCATGAACAGCGAGGCGTTCGTAAACGAGATGTCGTAGCCAAAAAGCTCAAGCGGCACGAGGCGCTTGATTTCGAACTGCGCCATGGGCCCATGGTGCTCGGCCGCATGACCCGCCACTTCTGCCGCTTCAGCCAATGTTCCGTCCCCTACTTCCGGTCGTCTTCTTCGTCGTCATCGGGAACCGCCTTCGCGTTGCGCTGAAGCGGTTCTGCCTCGGCCTGCAGGCGCCGGGCGGTACGCACAATGTTCAAGAGGCCGGCAGCAAAACCGAGCATCAGGAACAAAATCAATAACCAAGGTGCCGAGCCGAACTGGTCGTCCAGCACCTTGCCGATGAACCCGCCGACTGCGATGCCGACAACGAGCTCGATGGCGATTTTCATCGCCTGGCCCATGGCCGCGCCTCGCGCCCGGTCACCAGGCTCAGGACCGCGCTTTGCACGGGCCTCCGCCTTGACCTGCTCAAGTCGAGCACCAAGATCGGAAGCGCGCTTCTTGAACGCCTCCCGCTCTTCGGGGGAGATCTCGCCGCGAGCCGGTTTTTCGTCATCACTCGGCGTCGACATAGCTTCCCCTGTCCGTGCCAGACTGTGGGCTGAAACGGCCGGATTACCAACGGCGCGCACCATAGCCGGAGCTTAAGCGGTGTCAAGCAAAGGCCACATTTTTGCAGAGCTAGGCGGGGTATGGCTAAACGGCGCAGGCTGGGACGCTGCTACTTAGGGGGCATGGTCGTGGTCCTCACGAGGCCGGCTTTTGGCCAAACCGCGCAAAAGACCAGAGAAACTCAGGGAATCAGCCCGCCTCGCGGAAGGATTTGGCAGTCTCGAGGTCTACCGAGACGAGCTGGGACACGCCCTTTTCAGCCATGGTCACCCCGAACAGGCGGTTCATGCGCATCATGGTCATGGGATGGTGGGTGATGACGAGGAAGCGGGTGGCCGTTTCCTCCGACATTTTCTCCATCAGCGTGCAGAAGCGGTCCACGTTCGCGTCATCGAGAGGCGCGTCCACCTCGTCCAGCACGCAGATAGGCGAGGGGTTGGTGAGGAACACCGCGAAAATAAGCGAGAGGGCGGTGAGGGTCTGCTCGCCGCCGGAGAGTAGAGACAACGTTGCGGGCTTCTTGCCCGGCGGCTTGGCGATGATTTCGAGGCCGCTCTCCAGCGGGTCCTCGCCCTCGATCATCTCGAGCCGGGCCTCGCCGCCGCCGAAGAGGGTGGTGAACAGGCGCTGGAAGTGGCCGTTGACGGTCTCGAAGGCCTCGTCGAGGCGCTTCTTGCCTTCGCGGTTCAATTGGCCAATGGCTCCGCGGAGCTTGGCAATGGCCTGCTCCACGTCGTTGCGCTCGGTCTCCATCGTGCTCATCTGCTCGAGGAACGCGTTGAGTTCGTCGTCCGCCTGCAGATTGACGCCGCCCAGGCGCTCGCGATCGGCCTTGAGGCGCTGAAGGCTGCGGTCGGCCTCGGCGAGGGCCGGGAGCGCGGTATCGGGGGCGAGCCCGGCAAGGCCGAGGCATTCGTCCGGATTGACGTTCAGAGCCTCGCGGATGCGGCGGGCTTCCTCCTGGCGGCGCGTGCGGGCGCCTTCGAGACGAGTCTCGATACGGGCACGTCCTTCGCGCGCGGAGGCGACGGCGGCCTGCAGCTCGCGCAGGTTCTGGCTTGCGGCGCGCAGCGCGTTGTCGGCGCGGGCGAGGTCGTCGGCCGCGGCGTTGCGGGCTTCTTCCGCATCAGCGAGTGCGCCGAGCAGGCTCTGGCGGCGATCGTCGAGCGCGGGAATCACTTCCTCCAGCGCAGCGATGTCGCCCTTCGTCTTGGCGAGCCGCTCCTCGAGCGCTGCGATGTGCTCCATGGCGCTCTGGCTGCGGGTGGCCCAGCGGGTCCGCTCGGCGACGATGGTTTCAGCGCGGCGCTTGCGCGTCTCCCGCTCGCGCGCATGAGTGGCGACGCGCGACTGCGCGACGGAGAGGGCCGTGCGGCGATCCTGAGTGGCCTTCTGGACTTCCGGGAGGCGCGCGGCCGGATCGTCCTCGGCGTCGAGCCTTGCGAATTCGTCCTCGATATGATCGAGCGCGGCCTGGGCTTCCCTGCGGTCCGCTTCCGCGCGCTCGCGCGCTTCGGCAACTGCGTGCAGCTTGGCTTCCGTTTCGCGCGCCTGGCGCTCGATGGCGCTCAGGGCCTCGCGCGTGGTGACGAGATTGGTCTGGGTTTCGCGCCAGAGCGCGCGGAGCCGCTTCTCCTCGTTGGCCGCTGCCGCGCGAGCGGCGGCCGCCTCCTGGTCGAGGGCGGTGAGGCGCTGGACGTCGGCGCGGGCGACCTTCTCGCGCTCGAACATCTCGGCGAGGCGGTTGCGCTCGGCGAGACGCTGAGCGGCCGGCGTCATGCCGCCAGCTACTGCGATGAACCCGTCCCACCGCCAGAGATCGCCTTCGCGGCTGACAAGGCGCTGGCCTTGTTTCAGGTGCGGCTGAAGACGCGCGCCGAGCTCGCGGGAGACGACGCCGATCTGGCGGAGGCGGCGTGTCAGCTCGGGCGGCGCGCCGACGTGAAGGCTCAGCGGTTCCGCATCGGCGGGCAGCGCCTCGTCGTCGGGTTTCACCTCGATCAGGCGCCAGCGCACGGGCGCGTCCTCATGCACGGGAGCGTCCAGGTCGTCACCCAAGGCGGCAACGAGAGCGGCCTCGTATCCCGGCGCGACCGTGAGGTGCTCGACCACGGGCGGCATGCCTTCCTCGTAGGCCGGCATCACGAGCTTGTGGAGCGTCTCGCGCTCGGTGACGAGGGTCGACAGCGCCATGCGGGCGTGCTGCAGCTCATTGCTGCGCACGCGCGCGGTTTCGGCAAGATCTCCGAGCTTCTCCTCGGCTTCGAGGGTGGTTGTTTCGATGACCGCGATCTCGCGGGCGAGGCGCTGGCCCTGCTCGGTGATCGCGGCGAGTTTCAGGGAATCGGGTGCTCCCGCCGCGGCGGCTTCCGTATCGCGCTGAAGCGCGGTGAGCTTCGCGTCGAGCTTGGCGATGGTGGCGCGGCGCTCGGCCTCCTGGCCTTCGAGCGACTTGCGGCGCGCCCGGCTTTCGGCCGCGCGCTCGGTGACGACGGCCAGCTCCTTTTCGGCGGCGGCGAGGGCGGCGGCCGCCTCTTCCTCGGCGGCCAGGATGTGATCCTCCGCGGCCTCGGCCTCGATGTCGGCCGCTTCGAGGGCGGAGGTTTCCACGTCGAAGCCAGCAAGGATCTCCTTCGCTTCAGAGATCAGAACGGCCTCGCGTGCGAGATCCTTCTCCAGCTCGCCCGCGAGCTTGCTCAGCTCCTGGCGCCGCTCGTTGCAGCGCTGGGCCTCCTTCGCGAGGCCCTCGGTCTCGATCTTGATGCGGCTCAGGGCGGCGCCGCGCTCGGCTTCCTTGTCGCGCAGGGGCGGGATGGATTCGGCGAGCTCGGCTTCGAGGCGCAGGGCCTTAGCCTCATCCTCGGTGACGCGGCCGAGCAAGGCCAGTCCTTCCGCGAAGTTGTGCTCCTCGGTTTGGACGAGCGTCTGGGCCTCGATCCACGACAGGTGGGCGAGGAGGGCCTCCGCGCGGCGGATCTCCTCGGAAAGGTCCTTGTAGCGGCGCGCCTGGCGCGCCTGGCGTTTCAGGCTTTCGATCTGCGAGCCGAGCTGGCCCATGATGTCGGCGAGGCGGGCGAGGTTGCTTTCGGCGCCCTTGAGGCGCAGCTCCGCCTCGTGGCGGCGGCTGTGGAGACCCGCGATGCCGGCGGCATCCTCCAGCACGCGGCGGCGCTGCTCGGGCTTGGCGTTGACGATCTCGGAGATCTGCCCCTGGCGGACGAGGGCGGGCGACCGCGCGCCGGTAGCGGCGTCCTCGAACAGGATCTTGACGTCGCGGGCGCGTGCTTCCCGCCCGTTGATGCGGTAGGCGGAGCCGGCCTCGCGCTCGATGCGGCGCGTGATCTCGATGAGGTCGCTGTCGTTGAACTCGGCGGGCGCCTTGCGCTCATGGTTGTCGAGGAAGAGCGTCACCTCGGCCACGTTGCGCGCGGGCCGCGATGTGGTGCCGGAGAAGATCACGTCGTCCATCGCGGCGGCGCGCATGGACTTGTGCGAGGTCTCGCCCATGACCCAGCGAAGCGCTTCGAGCAGATTGGATTTGCCGCAGCCGTTCGGCCCCACGACGCCGGTGAGGCCGGACTCGATGATAAGCTCCGTCGGCTCGACGAAGGACTTGAACCCGAGAAGCCTGAGGCGGCTGATCTTCATATCGTGCGTCTAATCCCACTCATCCCGTGCACACCTCCCGTATGTGGCGGGCCGTATGCGGCGGGTGGAACGATCAGGGCGTGCGCACCGCGCCCGCGGCGGACGCCTGCGGCGCGGCCAGCAGCGGCTCGACCAGCTCGCGGATCTCGCTCATGGTGAGCGTCTTCTTCACGAGCTTGCCTTGCACGAAGAACATCGGCGTTCCGATGATGCCGAGTGTCCGCCCGCGCTCCTTGACCCACTTCAATCCATCGATCATGGCCTGATTCTTCAGGCACGCATCGAACTGGCTTTGCGTCATCCCCACCTGCTTGGCGACGGCGAAGATGGGTTCCAGGCGAACTTCCTGGGACACCCAGGCGTTCTGCTGGTCCATGAATTTCCCGTAGAGCTCGAAGTACTTATCGGGCGGGGCGCAGCGCAACGCGATGGTGGCGTTGCCGGACTGCTTGCCGATGGGAAACTCGCGCAGGATGAAGCGCACCTTGCCGGTCTTGATATAGGTGCGTTGCAGCTCCGGGAATGTGGTCTGATGGAAGCTGCGGCAATGTGGACAGGTCAGCGACGCGTACTGGACGATGGTGACCGGCGCGTCCTGCCGGCCGATGGCCATTTCCGGCAAGGGACCGGTGGCCATGATCTCCGCGATGGTCGGGTTCTGAATGACCTGGCGGCCGCCCTGGGATGGATCGGGGATATGCCCGAACGGACTGATGGGCGCGTCCCCGACCGGCTTGGCGCCAGCGGCCGCATCGGGGTATGGGCTCCCCGACGCGGATGTTTCGGCGGATGTGGACGAGGCCCCGTCCGTTGCCGAAAGGCCGGGAAAGCCAGGGCCGTTTCCGGAGCAGGCCGCCAGGATCAGGCTCGCCGCAAGGGCGAGAGCAACTGTTTTCGCTCTCGCCATCTTTGCCGGGGCCTGACCCATCGCGTGTGCGCTCCCGTTTCCCTTCGACCGGCCCCATCAACCGGCCTGCCGCGTCATCAGCCCGCGAGCAGCGGCTCGAGCACCTTGTCGAACTCCTCGATCGACGGCGCAGCCTGGAGGCGCTTGCCGTTGATAAAGAACGAAGGCGTCGCGTTCACGCCGAACACGGTGTTGGCGCGCGTGTGGATGGCGGTGAGCTGATCCAAGAGCTTCTGGTCGGTCAGGCACTTGTCGAAGCTTTCCTGTGTGAAGCCCGCCTGCTTGGCGATCTCGAACAGCTTCGGCGTGGGGTTCTCCTTCACGAAGGCCCAGGTCTCCTGCGTTTCGAACAGCGCGCTGACGAGAGCCAGCGACTTCTCGGTGGAGCCGGCGCAGCGGGCGAGCATGGAGGCTGCGAATGCGCGCGCATCGAGCGGGAACTCGCGGAAAATGAAGCGGATCTTGCCGGTGTCGATGTACTTCTTCTTCAGCTCCGGAAAGACCTTGGTGTGGAAGTGCATGCAGTGGCCGCAGGTCATCGAGGCGTATTCGACGATGGTGACCTTGGCATCCTCGGGTCCGATGGCGAGATCCGGCAGATCACCGGCTTTCATCAGCTCGGCAACGGGCACCTCGGCGGGGCCCTGCGCGCGCTGGGCAAGGGCCGGAAACGCGGTGGTCAAAAAGGCCAGCCCGGCTATGGCGGTTCCGGCTTTCAGGGCCTGGCGGCGATCGAGCCGGCTCATCACGTCCATCGTTCACTCCTCATGGCGTTCGCGTCTGACCAGGCTCGCCTTTGCTGTCGCGGCCGGTCCGGGCGCCTCTTGTTCAGGGTCTGGCTGATAACATGGGCCCGGCCCCCGATTAAGGCAAAACCAGGCTGAATGCTATTTGAATGCGCAGGGATGCCGCGCCTAAACGGGGTGTGCGCCCTTACTTGCGCCGGGTGGCCTGGTCTCTCAGGACGCCCTTTTCCAGCCGTGCCAGGGCAGCGCTCAGCGGGTCGCCGGAAACCTCTGTCACCGACGCGGACCGGGGCTGCGCTTTCGCGGACGGCGGGGCCGCCTTGCGCACGCTGGTCTCGACGGGGGCCTGGATCAGGCGGATCGTCTCCACGGCGCGATAGCCGAAATAGGCGTTGATGCGATCCATGATCTGGCGTGCGCGGTATTCCACGTCGAGTGCGCGGGCCGGATCGACGCGCAGGATCAGGGTCGCGGCGCGGCGCTCGCCTTGGTCGTCGTCAAGACCGTTCTCGGCGCCCGCCACGCCTCGCGGCCACTTCAGCCGGTCGGGCACCGTGTATTCGGCAAGCTCGGCGCCGGCGATGCGGGGCCAGTCCGTGATCAGGGTGGCTGTCGAAAAGCCAAATTTCTCAAACGCTTTGCGGGTCAGTGACGGCACGAAGCTGCCCACCGCCTTGGCCGGCACGAAGCGGGCTGCCTGCGGAACGGCGAAGCGCGTGTCCGACGGGGCAAGGGAAAGAGACCGGCGCGCAGGATGCGGGAGCGATCTCTTTCGTGGCTTTTCTGTGAGCTTTGCGTTCACGCGACGTCGCCATCATATGCAGAGCTGTTGCAGATCCCTAGCATCATAGAGATCGATTCGCGGCGTCTTCAGCCGGAGACGCGCTCTCAAGGGGGCACTGGGTGAAAGCTGTTGCGCGCAGGCAACTGCCACTTCGACCGGCCGGACCGGATACGGTTGCGGCGTTGCTCGACTGGTATGACCGCGAGCGGCGCGATCTTCCTTGGCGTAGCAAGCGGGGAAAGCGGTCCGATCCCTACCGCGTCTGGCTCAGCGAGATCATGCTGCAGCAAACTACTGTCAAGGCGGTTATCCCCTATTACGAGCGCTTCCTTTCGCGCTGGCCTTCGGTGGATAAACTCGCCGCCGCCGATCTCGACGACGTTCTCGCCGCATGGGCGGGCCTCGGCTACTACTCGCGGGCGCGCAATCTCTACAAGTGCGCGCAGGCCGTCGTCGCGGAGCACGGCGGGCAGTTTCCGCGCACGGAAGAGACGCTGCGTGAGTTGCCCGGGATCGGGCCTTACACGGCAGCCGCAATCGCTGCGATCGCGTTCGGCGAGGCGGCGACTCCGGTGGACGGCAACATCGAGCGCGTCGTCTCGCGTCTGTTCGCCTTCAAGCGTCCGCTGCCTTCCGCCAAGCGTGAGTTGAAACGGCTCGCGGAAAGCCTCACGCCACAGCGGCGCGCCGGCGATTTCGCGCAGGCGATGATGGATCTCGGCGCGACGGTCTGCTCGCCGAAGCGGCCCTCGTGCCTCATGTGCCCGCTGCAGCAGGATTGCCACGCGCACGCGCTCGGTATCGAGCAGCAGCTTCCCGTCAAGCTCGTGAAGCCGGATCGTCCGGTGCGCTATGGCATCGCATTTCTGGCGCTTCGTGAGGATGGGCATGTGCTGCTGCGCAAGAGGCCCGAGGCGGGTCTGCTCGGCGGCATGCTCGAAGTCCCCTCCACCGATTGGGGGGACGACTGGCTGCCGGTCGATCTCGCGCTCGCGGCTCAGCCGATGAAGGCGGACTGGTGGGAGGTGCCGGGCGTCGTCAGCCACACCTTCACGCACTTCAGGCTGGAGCTGATGATCCTGCGCGCCATCGTGCCCGCGGAATCCAGCCTGACGTTCTGGGCCGACCCCGAGCGTTGCCGGTGGGTTGCGCGCCGCGATCTCGGAAGTGCCGCTTTGCCCTCGGTGATGCGCAAAGTGATTGCGCACGCGCTCAAGGAGCATTGAGGGAGAGGCAGCCGGCGACAGGCAGCCTTTGGGGGTAATTAGGCCGGGACCCGAAGCAAAAACCCGACCGCTGCAGATTTTGCTCCGGGTCCCGTTTGCCGCGCCAAGTGCGCTTGACCATCGCCGCTTTGGATCCCATCGAAGGGCGTGGTCTTTTCGAGATGCGACGTGCGATCAAATTCTATGGCGAACGATCGCACGCTCTCGTTGCGTTCTACTCGGCAGCGATGATGTGAGGCACCTCCGGTTTCGCCTCGGAGAGTCCAAGCTCCACCTTGGCGCGCTCGCGCAGGGTGTCGATGGGGTGCAGAACGCCTTCGCGCTCGTAGTGCCAGAACGTCCAGCCGTTGCACGCGGTCTTGCCCTGCACGACGGCACCGAGACGATGGATCGAGCCGCGGCTGCCGGGCACGGCGAGCGTGCCGTCCGCCTTCACCTCGGCGCGCACGCTGCGGCGCTCGTCGTAGAGCTTCGAGCCCGCGCGCAGAATGCCGAGCTCGACGATGGTGCCGAAGGGCACGCGCGGCTCGCTGCGTTTCGAGGGCTGCGTTTCAAGCGCCGAGGGTGACAGCGGCACGACCTTCGCGATGCGCTCCTCGGCGGCCTTGGCATAGTCCGGATCGCGTTCGATGCCGACCCAGTTGCGGCCGAGGCGCTGGGCCACCGCGCCAGTGGTCCCTGTGCCGAAAAACGGATCGAGCACGGTGTCGCCGGGATTGGTGGTCGCGAGAAGCACGCGATGGAGGAGGGCTTCCGGCTTCTGCGTCGGATGAGCCTTGCGGCCGCCTTCGTCCTTCAGCCGCTCAGGGCCCGAGCAGATCGGGAACAGCCAGTCGGAGCGCATCTGAAGATCGTCGTTCGACGTCTTCAGGCTCTCGTAGTTGAAGGTGTAGCGCGACTTCTGATCGCGAGCCGCCCAGATCAGCGTCTCATGCGCGTTGGTGAATCTCCGGCCGCGGAAGTTCGGCATCGGGTTCACTTTGCGCCAGACGACGTCGTTCAGGATCCAGAAGCCCATGTCCTGGAGCGCGGCGCCCAAACGGAAGACGTTGTGATAGGAGCCGATGACCCAGAGTGCGCCATCGGGCTTCAGCACGCGGCGGCATTGCGAGAGCCACGCGCGGGTGAAGATGTCGTACTCCTCGAACGAGCCGAACTTGTCCCAGGCATCGTCGACGCCGTCGACGCGCGTGTTGTTCGGGCGAAGAAGCTCGGTCGAGAGCTGGAGATTGTAAGGGGGGTCGGCGAAGACGAGATCTACGCTTCCATCCGGTAGTCTACGAAGCTGGTCGAGGCAATCTCCCACCAGGATTCGATTTCGGGCCAAAGACCGATCTCTGGCCATGCCGCCGCGACCCGCTGCAGCCGCACTTGAACGACGACGCACACCCATTCGACGCAACTCACTAAGAAGAACCACAAATGCCAGGGATCCATGAAGCGAACCCAACGCGACCAGAAAGCAGTCCCACGGTTAATGGAATGTAAATGGCGGGAGTTAATTTTCGGTTAATGCGTAAGGATGTTTTCACGTTTCGGCAGGGCCAGGACTCGCATCGGTTTGCGGCGAACGGAAGGCGAACAAAGCAATCGCGCCGGTCGTGGGACCGGCGCGATTGGGATCTGGATCCAAGATCAGCGGCTTAGGGCGCGCGCGTTATTTTTTTGTCCGGGGCTCACGCCGCGCGGACGGTCGAGAGGAAGCGCTCCACCTCGACTTTCAGTGTACGGCTATCGCCCGACAGAGACTTGGCGGAGGCGAGAACCTGGCTCGACGCCGAGCCCGTCTCGGATGCGCCCTGGCTCACGGCCGTGATGTTGGATGCGACCTCGCTGGTGCCCTTGGCGGCTTCCATCACGTTGCGGCTGATCTCCTGCGTGGTGGCGCCCTGCTGCTCGACGGCGGCTGCGATGTTGCTGCTGACGGCCGAGATGCGGTTGATGGTGGAGGCGATCTCATTGATCGCGTCGACCGCCTCACGCGTGGACGCCTGCATGCTCTGGATCTGGCTTCCGATCTCGCTGGTGGCCTTTGCGGTCTGCGCGGCGAGTGCCTTCACTTCCTGCGCCACGACCGCGAAGCCCTTTCCGGCATCGCCGGCGCGTGCGGCCTCGATGGTGGCGTTCAAGGCCAGAAGGTTGGTCTGTCCCGCGATCTGATTGATCAGCTCGACAACAGCGCCGATGCGCTCGGCCGACTGCGAAAGCTCGATCACGTTCTCATTGGTCTTGGCGGCCTGGCGCACGGCGTCGTTGGCGATCGACGAGCTTTCGTGCACCTGGCGGCTGATTTCCTGGACCGTGGAAGAGAGTTGCTCCGATGCGGCGGCGACGCCCTGCACGTTGACCGACGTCTGCTCGGAGGCGCTGGCTACCGTGCCGGAAAGCTCCTGGGTGGAAGCGGCGTTCATGGTGAGCTGACCCGCTGCCGCTTCAAGCTGGGACGAGGCGGCAGAGACCGTATCGACCACGCGTCCGACGCTCTCCTGGAACCGATTGGCGAGGTCCATCATGTCGGCGCGACGCTGGGCTGCGATGCGCTTCTCGCTCTCGGCCTGCTCGGCGCGAAGGCGCTCCGCCTCGATGATGTTCTGCTTGAAGATGAGCACGGCGCCCGCGATCTCGCCGATCTCGTCCTTGCGATCGGTGCCGTAGATCTCGCGATCGGTATGGCCCGCGGCGAGGTCGAGGATCGAGAGCTTCATGCCTTCGATCGGGCGCGTGAGGTGCTGGATCACGAGCCAGATGCCCGCGAGCAGGGTGAGAATGGAGATGGCGCTGGTCCATGCCAGTGTGCGCAACGTGGCCTGGCGTGCGGCGTCGGAGGCGACGCTCGTCGTCTCGACGTAGGTCTCGTAGTGCGCGGAGAGGCCGCGCAGCTTGTCGTTCAGGGATTTGCGATTTGCGCGGTTGGCGTCGTTGTCGCCGAATGCCCGCGCTGCGGAAAGCGTCTCCTCGCGGGCGAGGCGAACGAGCTCAGTGCGGAATTTGATGAACTCGGCGATGGTGGCTTTCGTATCGGCGAGGCCTTCGCGGTTTTCGCCCACGACCGTCTCATCCCACAACTGAGTCGTCTTCTCCAGCTCTGCGGTGCCTTTGAGCAGGCCGTTGCCGTAGCTCTCGGCCGAGGCCCAGTCGCTCGACATATAGATACCGCGCGAGTCCATGACGATCGCGTAGACGAGACCGTTGATCCGTTCGAGGTACATCTGTCCGGTCTTGGCGCGCATGGCGAGATCCTGCGCCTCGCTCTGGGCGGAGAGGCTGCGATAGGAGAGCGCGGCACCGGCGACGGGCAGAAGGGCAAGGAAGGCGATAAGCGCGACGACCTTGTGTTTCAGTTTCAAGTTGCGAAGCATTGCTTATCCAAATGAACAGGGGAACCCACGCGGGAAATCATCTGATTGTTCCTGCGAAATTACGTAAAACTTTATCCGTCCACTGTTACTAATTGAATAACAACAATAAATATTCGTCGTTTATTGGGATGCCGCAGCGCTGCGGGGCAAGCCATCGCGCGGCGCGCGCCAACGCTCTTGCCCGGCGCTGCAGCCGGAACGATGCGGCGAGAGGACCGTTCGTCCGCTCAGGTTTTTGGTTCGGGGGGCGGCTCAGGGCTTGCGGGTGGCGGTGGCTGCTCGCTCGCGGTCGCGCGGTATGTCGCGAGGAGCGCATCGGCCAGCGTGTCGGCGCCGATGATGACGTGGGTCGCACCGTAGCTGCGCAGATAATCCGCCTCCGCTTCGGTCTGCGCGCGGCCGATGATCGGCATCGCGGCATTGGCGGCGCGGCCCTGCTCGATGGCCTGTCCCGCTTCGAAGTTGCTCGGGATGGCGACGATCATGGCCGATGCCTTCGCGGGGTTGGCTGCGTGCAGCAACGTCGTCGCGCTGCCGGCGATGCCTTCGATGCTGCGGGCGTGGAGGCGTTTGATCTCCTCCTCGTTCTCGTCGATCACGTAGAGGGGCTTCGCGCTGGGCGCGAGATTATCGATGATCCGCTTGCCGATGCGGCCGATGCCCACAACGATCACGTGGCCTTCGAGATCGGTAACGGAAACCGGCTCTTCCTCTTCCTCGGGCTCGGCATTGTTCGCGGGATGCGTCTCGTCCTTCTTCTCGAGCCAGGGCTTCAGGTGATCGAGGCCGACGAAGAAGAGAGGGTTCAGGACGATCGAGAGCAGTGCGCCTGCGAGGATGAGGTCGCGTCCGGCGGCGGGCAGCAGATCGAGGCTCATGCCGAGGGCTGCGAGGATGAAGGAGAACTCGCCGATCTGCGCGAGGCTTGCCGAAATGGTGAAGGCGGTGCCGAGCGGATGGCCGAAGGCGCGGACGATGGCGAGCGCCGCCAGAGATTTGCCGATGACGATGATCAGAAGCGTCGCGGCGACGGCAAGCGGCTGCTCGATGACGATCTTCGGATCGAACAGCATGCCGACCGAGACGAAGAAGAGAACGGCGAACGCGTCACGCAACGGAAGGCTTTCGTTGGCCGCCTGCTGGGAAAGCTGGGACTCGCTCAGGATGAGACCTGCGAAGAAGGCGCCGAGTGCGAAAGAGACGCCGAACAGGTTGGCGGCGATGAAGGCGACGCCGAGGGCGATCGAAAGCACGGCGAGGCGGAACAGCTCGCGCGAGCCGGTGTGGGCCGTGTAGTGGAGGATCCACGGAATGACGCGCCTGCCGACCAGCATCATGATGGCGACGAAAGCGGAGACCTTTCCAATGGTCAGCGCCACCGTTTTCATGAGCTGGCTCACGTCGACGGAGGATGACCCGGCCGATTGTCCGTCCGGATGACCGCCGAGAAGGGGTGCTATGGCGGGCAGGAGAACGAGGGTGAGGACCATCACGAGATCCTCGACGATCAGCCAGCCGACCGCGATCTGGCCGCGCTCGGTCGTGATCAGGCGGCGCTCCTGAAGCGCGCGCAGGAGGACGACGGTGCTGGCGCACGAGAGTGCCAATCCGAAGACGAGGCCCGCGCCCGGCGACCATCCGATGGTGTGCGCGAGGGCCGCGCCGAGGAGTGTCGCAACCGCGATCTGCACCACGGCGCCCGGTACGGCGATGTTCCGTACCGCCCATAATTCCTTCATGGAGAAATGGAGGCCGACGCCGAACATCAGGAGGATCACGCCGATTTCGGCAAGCTCGTTCGCGAGGCCCTGATCCGCAATGAAGCCAGGTGTGTAGGGGCCGATCGCGATGCCGGCAACCAGATATCCGACGAGGGGCGAGATGCGCAGGCGATGGGCCAATGCGCCGAAGACAAAGGCAAGAGCCAGACCGGTGACAATCGTCGCTATGAGCGGCGTGTGATGCGGCATCGGGCGGGTCGTTTCCCCATTTGCTGGAGGTTGAACAAGAGCGTGACCGAACGATCTCAGGCGAGGCGCAAAAACGCAAGGTATGATGCGCGCCGTGTTGTTGCCTTTTGAGGCACAACTGCCTGTAGGTTCGCTGCATGTGCACGTTTGTTTCCGTGCAAACGCTGCGTGTCAGGCACTTATGTTTCCAATCGGGAAACGATTTGGTTCCGCCGCGCCGGAGGGCGTGGCCCGACCGGATGCGTCGCCGGGGTGTTTGGCGTCACTCAACCGGGAAAGATGCTCAGGGAGCGGAGCTGTTCGCCGTGCCAGCTCGATGGCTCAGACGACTTCCTCCGCCTCGCCCTCCTCCGCTCCGACAAGTCCGAGGGCGAGTTGAACGGGTCTGAACGAGCGGCGGTGATGGGGCGTGATGCCGAGGCGGACCAGGGCGGCGCGATGCTCGGGGGTTCCGTAGCCCTTGTGGCGCTCGAAGCCGTACCCTGGGATCTCCCGGGCGAGTGCTATCATCATCCGGTCGCGCGTCACCTTGGCGACGATGGAGGCCGCGGCAATCGAGAGGCACTTGGCGTCGCCCTTGACGATGGTGCGGGTCTGACAGGAGAGGCGCGGCGCGCGATTGCCGTCGATGATGGCGAGGCGCGGGCGGCAGGAGAGCCGTTTCACCGCGTCCGTCATCGCCCACATGGTGGCGGCCAGGATGTTGTCGCGATCAATGCGCTCCACGTCGCCAATACCGACGCCGATGGCGAGGGCGGTTGCGCTGATGCGCTCGAACAGACGCTCGCGGTCCTCCGCCTCCAGAGCCTTGGAGTCGTCGATACCTTGGGGAATGCGATCGGGGTCGAGAACGACGGCGGCGGCCACGACCGGGCCGGCCCAGGGGCCCCTGCCCGCTTCATCGATGCCCACGATCGGACCGCCGGCCAAGGACAGCTCGGCCGCTTCCAGCTCGAAGGTCGGTACAATTCTCGAATCATCCACCCGCATGCCCTTAGGGTTGCGGGGAATTAATGGCGTGTCAAAGGCGGGTGTGGATAGAGGTGGGCAGTGGGTGGAAGTTCCCCGACTGCCTTACTGCCTGCTCCCCGCTGCCTGATTTATAACAGCCGCATCTGCTGGCCTTTTGGTACGGGCGGCTGAAAGAGGTCGAGACGCAGGGCGTGGTGGCGCTGATTGAGCCCCATCCGCTTCAGCGCCAACCTGAAGCGCAGCGCGATCTGGTCGGCATAAGGGCCGCGGCCTTTCTGGCGGACCTTGAACTCCGCCACATAGTCCTCTCCGCCGTGCATGGAGCGCAGAAGGTTGATCACCCGGTCTGCGCGATCCGGGAACTCGCTCGCCAGCCATTCGCGGAACACGTCCTTGAGTTCCAGCGGCAGGCGCAGGAGCACGTAGCCCGCCTCTCGAGCGCCTGCGTCGCGGGCGGCTTCGAGAATGCGCTCGATCTCGCTGTCGGTCAGGCCTGGGATGATCGGGGCCACCATGACGGACACCGGGACGCCCGCTTCGGAGAGGCCCCGGACCGCCTCCAAGCGCTTCGCAGGGGTGACCGCGCGAGGCTCCATGGCGCGTGCGATGGTTCTGTCCAGCGTGGTGACGGAGAGCGCGACCTTGGCGAGGCCGCGCGCCGCCATCCGCGAAAGGATATCGACATCGCGGAGCACGAGCGCGGACTTGGTGACGATGCCAACGGGATGGCCGGTGCGCTCCAGCACCTCGAGGATCCGCCGCGTGATGCGCTGCTCGCGCTCGATGGGCTGATAGGGATCGGTATTGGTGCCGAGCGCGATGACCTTCGGCTTGTAGGCCTTGCTCGCCAGCTCCTTCTCCAGAAGCTCGGCGGCGTTGGTCTTCGCATAAAGCTTGGTCTCGAAATCGAGCCCCGCGGAGTGGCCGAGATAGCAATGCGTCGGGCGGGCGTAGCAGTAAATGCAGCCGTGCTCACAACCGCGATAGGGATTGATCGACTGGTCGAAGGAGATGTCAGGGCTCTGGTTGCGGGTGATGATGGAGCGAGCAGGTTCCTGGTAGACTTCCGTGCGGAGCGCTTCCAGCTCCCCCATGCTTTCCCAGCCGTCGTCGAAGACGGTACGCCGCTCGCTCTCGAAGCGGCCGGAATGGTTGGAGCGTGCACCACGCCCGCGCCTGCGCTCTGCCTCCACGAGGCTTTCCGGCGCTGTCTCGGAGCGGGGGATGGGTTTGCTCATAGGGTGGCGCGGCCGGATTTCATGATCGAAGACAGTATCCGCAGATCAGGAACAAATAAAGAACAAAATTTCCAGACTGCCCGTAACGCCCATTAATTTGAACGTGGGCGGATGGTCCCGCACCCCGGGCTGTGGCGCCGCTGGCGCTTGTTGAGCTGCAAGACTTGGTGCAAGACAGGGCCCATGATTTCGGTCGTCATCCCTACCCTCAACGATCAGGCTCATTTGGCCGAGACGATGTCCTCGCTCGTGCCGGCGGCGGTCGACGGGCTGGTGCGCGAGGTGATCGTGGCCGATGGCGGCTCGACGGACCGTACCCTCGAAATTGCCGACAGCGCGGGAGCCGAGATCCTCAAGGCGCCGTCCGGACGCGGCGCGCAGCTCAAGGCAGGTGCCGAGCGGGCGCGGTTTCCGTGGCTTCTGTTTCTCAACCCGGACTCGTTTCTCGATCCAGGGTGGGAGCGCGAGGCAGGGCTTCACATCGAGCGTGTCGAAAAAGGGCGCCGGCGGCCATCGGCGGCTGCGTTTCGTTTCGCGCTCGACGACGAAGGGATGATGCCGCGCCTGTTCGAGCAGTTGTCGTCTTGGCGCGGCAGCCTGCTCAAGCTTCCTTACGGCGATCAGGGACTGCTGGTTTCTCGCGCGCTCTACGAGGAGGCGGGCGGGTTTGCGACCTTGCCGCTGATGGAGGACGTCGATCTCGTGCGGCGCATCGGCCGCGGACGGGTCACGCTGCTCAACGCGCGGATCGTCACGAGCGCGGCGCGCTATCGCCGGGACGGGTATGGTTCGAGGCTCGTGCGCAGCCAGGCCCGGCTCGGGCTCTACCTGCTCGGTATGCCGGTCAGCAGGATCGCCAATCTGTTCGGGCCGGACGCCGGGCCCGTGGGCGAGCCGCTCGCAGAACGCAGATAAGGCGGCTCCGCGCTCACGCCTTGGGGCGATGCTCCTCGAAGCGCGGCATGATCTCTACGAAATTGCAGGGACGATGGCGGTTGTCGAGCTGGAGCTTGAGGATGCCGTTCCAGGCGTCCTTGCAGGCTCCCGTCGATCCCGGCAGGCAGAAGATCAGCGTTCCATGCGCGATGCCGCCGCAGGCGCGCGACTGGATGGTCGAGGTGCCGACGGACTGAAAAGATAGCTGATGGAAGAGGATCGCGAAGCCTTCGATCTCCTTCTCGAACAGCGGCTTCACGGCTTCGGGCGTCACATCGCGGCCGGTGAAGCCGGTGCCGCCCGTGGTGAGGATCACGTCGATCCCGGGGGCCGCGATCCAGGCCGAGACCTGCGCGCGAATGGCTTCCGCGTCGTCCCGCACGAGCGCGCGGGCGACCACCGTATGACCTGATGCGGTGGCCAGCTCGGCGAGCGTGTTGCCGGACCTGTCCTCGGCGGCGGAGCGCGTGTCGGACATGGTGAGGATGGCGATGCGCACAGGAATGAATGGGCGCGTTTCGTCGATGCGGCTCGTCAAGGGACTGTCCTCAGGCGTTGGATTGGGGGCGTCTCGCCGTGCCCGTCTCTCCATCGAGAGCGGCTCTCACCGCGAGCAGATCGCGCCAGGCGTGGCGCTTGGCTGCTGGCGTGCGCAGGAGGTAGGCGGGGTGCAGCGTCGCCATGGTCTTGATGGCGCGCGGGCCGCTTTGGATCTCACGCCATTTGCCGCGAATGCGCATGATGCCTTCTGCCACGTCGAGCACCTGTTTGGCCGCGGCACCGCCGAGCAGCAGCACGATGTCCGGTTCCACCAGCTCCATCTGCCTTTCGAGGAACGGACGGCACACCTGGCTCTCCTGCGGTGTCGGCGTGCGGTTGCCGGGCGGGCGCCAGTAGACGACGTTGGTGATGTGGACGTCCTCCTCCCTGAGGGATATGGCCGCCAGCATCTTGTCGAGGAGCTGACCGGCGCGTCCTACGAAGGGCTTTCCTTCCAGATCCTCCTCGCGGCCGGGCGCCTCGCCCACGATCATGAGGCGCGCGCGGGGCGCGCCCCTGTAGAAACACAGGTTCTTGGCGGTGGCCTTGAGGCCGCAGCCGTCGAAGGCGCGCAGCGCGCTTTCCAGCTCATCGAGCGTTGCCGCCTTGCGCGCGGCCGCGCGGGCGGCGGTCTCGGCGGCGTCGGGCGGGGTTGCGGAGAAGCCGGGTCTCGGCTCGAAGCCCGGCGCGGGAGCCCGCGAGGCCGGTGGCGGGGTTTGCGGAGCCGGACGTAGCTGCGGACGCGCCATGCCGTCTTCGCGGGCGCGGGGGGGCGCATTGGCGGCCGGGGGTGCAGCCCTGCCGGTTTCTCCCCGTGTGATTTCCGGCCACTGGAAGGTGTGGCCTGGTGCCGCGTCTCCACGCGACAGCCAGTCGACGGGTTCGTCCGCCACGGAGGCGTCCGCTCCCATCTCCCGGTACCAATCGAGAAGCGCCACGAGCGCGCGGGTGTCGGTTTCGGTTTGCATTGAAGCGCACTTTACCGGCGCGGCGATCCAAATGCACGCTCCGGGCGTTGTGTCGGGACTGTTTACAATGCTTGACGCATTCTTCAATTGGGACCAAATCGACACGACAGCAGCGGTGATGGGATAAGAAAACGATGGCGCGCGATGGTGCTGACCTCCCTGAGCGGGAGGCCATGGAGTTCGATGTTGTGATTGTCGGAGCGGGGCCGTCCGGTCTTGCAGCCGCGATCCGCATCAAGCAACTCGCGAGCGAGCGGGGAGAGGATATCTCCGTCGTCGTCATCGAGAAGGGCAGCGAGGTCGGCGCGCACATCCTGTCGGGCGCGGTGATCGATCCCATCGGCCTCAACCGTCTGATCCCGGATTGGCGCGAGCGTGGCGCGCCGCTTTCCACGCAAGTGGAGGAGGATCATTTTCTGGTGCTCGGACCGGCGGGTGATATCCGTCTGCCGAACATCCTGATGCCGCCGCTCATGAGCAACCATGGCAACTACATCGGCAGCCTCGGCCTGCTGGTGCGGTGGCTTGGCGAGCAGGCTGCGGAGCTGGGTGTCGAAATCTATCCGGGCTTCGCTGCGGCCGAGGTGCTCTACGACGAGAACGGTGTGGTGCAGGGTGTGGCGACAGGCGACATGGGCGTCGGCCGCGATGGGGAGCCCAAGGACAGCTTCACGCGCGGCATGGAGCTTCGCGGCAAGTATACGCTCTTCGCCGAGGGTGCACGCGGGTCGCTCACCAAGACGCTGATCAAGAAGTTCGATCTCGCGCGCGACAGCCAGCCGCAAAAGTACGGTATCGGACTCAAGGAGCTGTGGGAGGTCGCGCCGGAGAAGCATCGCCCCGGTCTCGTTCAGCACAGCTTCGGCTGGCCGCTCGACCGCAAGACGGGCGGCGGATCGTTCCTCTATCACTACGGCAAGAACCTCGTGTCCGTGGGCTTCGTCGTCCACCTCAACTACGAGAACCCCTATCTTTCGCCCTACGACGAGTTCCAGCGCTTCAAGACGCACCCCAAGATCCGCTCGGTGTTCGAGGGCGGGCGGCGCATCGCCTACGGGGCGCGCGCGTTGACCGAGGGCGGCTGGCAATCGATCCCGAAGCTCGTGTTCCCGGGTGGCATGCTGATCGGTTGCGCGGCCGGTTTCATGAACGTGCCGCGCATAAAGGGCAGCCACAACGCGATCCTCTCCGGCATCCACGCGGCGGAAGCCACGGTGGCGGCGCTCGCTGAGGGCCGCACGCACGATACGATCGTGGGTTACGAGGAAGCGGTGCGCAGCGGCGACATCGCGCGCGATCTCAAGCGCGTGCGCAACGTCAAGCCGTTCTGGTCTCGGCTGGGCTTCGCCGGCATCGCGTTCGGCGGGCTCGACATGTGGCTCAGGACGCTGCTCGGCGGCTGGTCGCCCTTCGGCACGCTGAGGCACGGGAAGGCCGATTATGCGACACTCGTTCGTGCCAAGAGGGCCGAGCCGATCGTCTATCCGAAGCCGGATGGCGTGCTGACCTTCGACAAGCTGACCAACGTGTCCTTCTCGGCCACGAATCACGAGGAGGATCAGCCGGTCCACCTCAAGCTCACCGACCCCTCCATTCCGATCGAGGTCAACCTTCCGGACTACGCGGAGCCCGCCCAGCGGTATTGCCCGGCGGGGGTCTACGAGGTGGTGCGGAGCGACGTGGGCGAGCCGATCTTCCAGATCAACGCACAAAACTGCGTTCACTGCAAAACGTGCGACATCAAGGATCCCAGCCAAAATATTACCTGGGTTTGCCCCGAAGGTGGCGGCGGACCGAATTACGCCGAGATGTAGGGCTCTTCTCGGTCCCGCACGGGTGGATTCCGGTTAATTACCGTTTGGATCACCGTTTAAGCAGAGTCGCCAACCGCCCGTAAGGTTTGCTACTCTCTTCCGAAATCGTGCTGGGTTTCCCAGAGAGGATCACAGAATGAGCGCTCGCCGTGGCCGGTTAACCGTCCTCGTTCCTCTTTTGGCCTTGGGTCTCGCCGGAGCTCCCGGGCTCTCGCGAGGCGAGACGGTCGAGGCGACCGAGACGTTCGAGGGCACGCACTCGCTGGTGGGCAGCTATCTGGCCGGGCGCATCGCCAAGTCGCAGAACGACGCGGCGGAAGCGGCGGAGTTCTACCGGAACGCTCTCATCCACGACCCCGAGAACGAGCTTCTGCTTGAGCAGGCGTTCCAGATCGAAGCTACCCGTGGAGACTGGCCGCGCGCCTTCAAGCTGGCCGAGGATCTGGTCGGCGTGCAGAAGCAGCATCGCATGGCGCAACTCGCGCTCGCGCTGCGGGACTTCAAGGCGGGCGCCTGGCGGAAGTCGGAAGAGCATTTCAAGTCCGCTGGCTCGGGCCCCATCGGCGAGCTGACGAGCGCGATGGCCGTCGCCTGGGTCGAGCTTGCACAGAACGACATATCGGGCGCGCTGGCGCGTCTCGACCTGCCCAAGCAGGCGGAGTGGGCGCAGTTCTTCCTTCGCTATCATCGTGCGCTGATCGCGGACATTGCGGGGCGGCGCGCCGAGGCGCGGGCTTCTTACGAGAAGGTCTACGGGCAGGATGCGCGCACGCTGCGCATAGCGCTGGCCTTTGCACGCCATGAGGCCTACACGGGCGATCGCAAGCGTGCGCTCTCCATCATCAACGAACACATCGAGAAGTCTCAGGGTGACGGCCATCCGTTGCTGCGGAGTCTGCGCGCCGCCGTGCAGTCGGGCAAGAAGATCGATCCCATCGTCACGACGCCGTCGGACGGCATGGCGGAGGTGTTCTACGGTCTCGGCGAAGCCTTGATCGGTGAGGGCGCCGTGGGTGTCGGCGTGCTCTACATGCAGATGGCTCTGTTCGTGGAGCCCGACCATCAGTTCGCGCTGGCCGCGCTCGCGAGTGCCTATGAAGGCAACAAGCAATACGCGGACGCCATCAACACCTACAACCGCATTCCGAAGACCAGCCCGCTGGCGACGGCGGTTGAGATCCGCAAGGCGTTCAACCTCAACTCGCTCGACCGGGTGGACGAGGCGCGTGCCACGCTTTCGGCGCTGCTCGACGAGACGTCGAAGACGCAGGCGACTGAGACCAAGACCGAAGCTGCTGCGCCGGCCGAGCCTGCGAAGCCGGAGCTTGCCTCTCTTGCCGACGACGAAGTGCTCCGCCGTGGCGAGCGCGGAGACAGCGTGCAGAAGCTTCAAGAGGCGCTGCAGGCACTCGGCTACGACATCGGCACGGCGGACGGCAAGTTCGGCGACGGGACGCGCCGGGCCGTGATGGCCTTCCAGAAGAAGAACGATCTCAAGGCGGACGGCGTGGTGGGACCCGAGACGTTCCGCGCGATCCTCAGCGGTGGCGCGGCTGCCTCCGGTACCAAGACGGCGAAGGCTGATCCCGCGCTGGACGAGCCGCTGCCGCTCACCGTCTCTGACAGGCTCGAGATCCTGGATGCGCTCGGCAACATCCTGCGTGCGCGCAAGATGTATGCGGAGGCCATTCCCTACTACGATCAGGCGCTGGCGCTGGTGCCGAAGCCAGAGCGGCGCCATTGGGTCTATTTCTATGCGCGCGGCACGAGCTACGAGCGCCTCAAGAACTGGTCTGCTGCCGAAGCAGATCTCGAGAAGGCGCTGTCGCTCTATCCGGACCAGCCGCTGATCCTCAACTATCTCGGCTATTCGTGGATCGACCAGGGGCGTAAGCTCAAGGAAGGCATGGCGCACATCGAGAAGGCCGTCGCACTGAAGCCGGATGACGGCTACATCGTCGACAGCCTCGGCTGGGCGCACTACATGCAGGGCAATTTCGCCGATGCCGTGCGTTACCTAGAGCGGGCTGTGGAGCTGAAGCCGGACGATCCGGTGCTCAACGACCATCTCGGCGATGCGCTGTGGCGCGTGGGCCGCGAGCGCGAGGCGCGCTACCAGTGGGATCAGGCGCTTTCGCTCAAGCCCGAGCCCGAGGACGAGGCGAAGATCAAGAAGAAGCTGGAAAGCGGGCTGACGGGTGTCGATGCGCCCGCAGCGATCAGCGCCTCCGGCAAGCAGGCTGCGAAATCGGGTGAGAACGAGCAGAAGTAACGCTCGTTACTCTGCCGGTCTTTCCTCCTGCTCTCATGCCGGCGCGGCGCGGATGCTTGCTCGATGACGTCTTTCCGCGAATTCGCGCCGGCAAAAATCAATCTGACGCTCGAAGTGGCGGGCCGTCGCGATGACGGCTTCCACGAGATCCGGAGCCTGGTCGCGTTCGCGCGCGCGGGCGACGTGGTTACGCTCGAACCGGGCGCGGCGCGAGCGCTCACGGTGAGCGGTCCTTTCGCGGACAAGCTTTCAGGTCCGAACATACTTTCGCGTGCGCTGGAGTTGCTCGCCTCGACGGAGGCCGGACTCCCGACCGGCTCTGTCCATCTCGAGAAAAATCTGCCGGTGGCGGCGGGCATCGGCGGCGGTTCGGCCGATGCGGGAGCGCTGCTGAGGGTGCTACGGCGCGCGAGCGGTGAGGCCGGGAATGCTGTCGACTGGCATCGTTTCGCGCTCACACTCGGAGCCGACGTTCCGGTATGCCTCGAAAGCCGGGCGCTGTGGATGACGGGCGTCGGCGAGCACCTGGCGGACATTCCGGACGGTCTTCCGGTTCTTCACGCCGTGCTGGTCAATCCGCTGGCCGATGTGCCGGCTGACAAGACGGCGCGTGTGTTTCGCGCTCTCGCCGCTCCGCGTCTCGCGGCTCACTATGGCGCGCCGCCTGCGCCGCGTTTTGCGGATCGCGACGGGTTGCTCGCGTTCATGCGGGTGTGCGGAAACGATCTCGCGCCAGCCGCGGAAGCCGTGGTGCCGGAGATCGGAGCCGTGCTCGCCGCACTCACGTCGTTGCCGCAGATCGAGTATGCGGCCCTCTCGGGGGCTGGCCCGACTTGCTTCGGCGTGTTTCCGAGCGCCGAAGCCGCGGCCGCCGCAGAAGCCGCGCTCGCAGCGGCTTGGCCCACGTGGTGGGTTGCGGCCTCGGACATCGGCTGAAGCTTTTTCCGGTCAGTGCGCGCGGGCGATGCAGAAGTCGATGACGTCCTGCATGGCGCTCTTCTCGGTGCTGTCCGGGAAGATGGCGAGCGCGTCGCGGGCGATGCTACCGTAGGAACGCGCGCGATCCAGCGTGGCGTCGATGGCGTTGTGCTTTTTCATGAGCTGGATGGCGTGCTCGAGATCGCCGTTCTGAATGTCACCCGAGACGATGGTGCGATTCCAGAACTCGCGATCCTTGTCGTTACCGCGCCGGAAGGAGAGGATCACAGGCAGCGTGATCTTGCCTTCGCGGAAATCGTCGCCCACGGATTTGCCGAGGCGCGCGCTGTCGCCCGAGTAGTCGAGTGCGTCGTCCACGAGCTGGAACGCGAGGCCCAGGTTGCGGCCGTAGGAGCGGAGCGCGGCCTGCTCGTCCGCCGGGCGGTTGGTGATGGCGCCGCCGACCTCGGCAGCCGCAGCAAAGAGGGCCGCAGTCTTGGCGTCGATAATCGAGAGGTAGGCGTCCTCGGTGGTCGCGGTGTTCTTGGCGGCGGCGAGCTGCATCACCTCGCCTTCCGCGATGGTGGCGGCAGCGTTGGAGAGAATGCGCAGGACCGGCAGCGAGCCTACGTCCACGAGCATGCGGAACGCCTGTCCGAGCAGGAAGTCGCCGACGAGCACGGTGGCCTGGTTGCCCCAGATGAGGCGGGCCGTCTTGCGGCCGCGGCGGGTGTCGCTCTCGTCCACCACGTCGTCGTGCAGAAGCGTCGCGGTGTGCATGAACTCGATGGCGGCTGCGGTGCGCACATGCCCGTCTCCGCGATAGGCGCAGAGCTTGGAGGCGGCGATGGCGAGCATCGGGCGGAGGCGCTTGCCGCCGGAATTCACCAGATGGTGTGTCAGCTTCGGAATGAGCTCGACGTGGGAGACGGCTTTGTCGAGGATGATCCGATTGATCGCGTTCATGTCCTCGTTGACGAGCTCGAGCAACGGCGCGAGGCTTTGCGACGGTTCACGGGCTTCATTGAGGGGGACGACAACTCCCACGGGCGAATTCCTTAGTTTGTTGCGAACGTTTCTTGCAGTCTGGATCAGAAGCTCAGGTCGAACGGCTGAACAAGGCGCGCGGCAGACCGGTGGAATCTCCCCGCGCCGGCCCTTATACCCCACACATCGTCCGGGCACCTTAGCCAGAGTCAGGCGGGGACGCACCGGAAAAACGAGGTGCAGCGAGGCTCGTGCATGTCCGTCAGCGATGACGCATTCCTGGGGGGACGGCTCAATATTCTCCAGCCGTTGAAAGGCTATAGGGCCGGTCTCGATGCGGTGATGCTGGCCGCTGCCGTGCGGGGGCGGGGCGGGGCGCCGTTCCGGGTTCTCGACGTGGGGGCCGGGGTCGGAACCGCCGGACTTTCGGTCGCATGGCGGTGTCCGGAGGCGACCGTCGTTCTGCTCGAGCGGGAGCCCGATCTGGTGGCGCTCGCCCGGGAGAATATCGCGAGGAACGGCCTCGGAGAGCGGGTCTCCGTGGTAGAAGCGGACATTCGGCGCGTGGCGAGTGCAGATCTCGCGGCACTCGGGGCTGACGAAGGTCAGTTTGATCAGGTCATCGCCAATCCGCCCTACCACACCGAAGGAGCGGGCACCTCTGCGCGCAACGCGCTCAAGGCGGCGGCGCACGCCATGCCGGAAGCTGGTCTCGAGGACTGGTGCCGGTTTCTCGCCCGCATGGCGCGTCCGGGGGGAGATGCTCTCATCGTCCACAAGACGGAGGCGCTGCCGGATCTGCTAGAGGCACTGAAGGGGCGGTTCGGGGCGCTTTCGGCGCTGCCGCTCCATTCCCACGAGGGGGAGGCGGCCAGCCGCATCCTGCTCAGGGGATGCAAGGGATCGAAGGCGCCGTTCCGGCTCGAGCCGGGGCTTGTGCTCCACGAGGCCAACGAGCGTTTCACCCGGGGCGCGGAAGGCGTGCTCCGGCTTGGCCAGGCGCTTTCGGTAGCCTATGGGAAAGACTGGGAGGCGGCGGAGAACCGGTGATGGCCGCCGCTTCATCAACAACGAAGCTCAGCGAAAGGACGTGATCGAATGGGGCTGTTCAACCGCGGCGTCGTGGTTCCTGTCCTGAGGTTTTCCGGGGCTATCGGCATGGCCGCGCCGCTACGGCCGGGGCTCAGCCTCGCCGCGCTCGCCGGGCCGATCGAGAAGGCGTTCTCGATGTCGCGTGCCAAATCGGTGGCGGTGATCATCAACTCGCCCGGCGGCAGCCCGGTGCAGTCGAGCCTGTTGTTCCGGCGCCTGCGTCAGCTCGCGGACGAGAAAGGCAAGAAGATCTATGTCTTCTGTGAGGATGTGGCGGCGTCGGGCGGCTACTATCTGGCGGTGGCGGGCGATGAGATCTATGCGGACGCCTCGTCGATCGTCGGTTCCATCGGCGTGATCTCGGCGAGCTTCGGCCTCGACCGCGCGATCGAGAAGCTCGGCATCTCGCGGCGAGTCTACACCGCGGGCACGAGCAAGGGCGCGCTCGATCCGTTCCAGCCCGAGAAGGAGGACGACATCGAGCGGCTCAAGGCCATCCAGCGCACCGTGCACGACGTGTTCATCGGCGTCGTCAAGGACCGGCGCGTGGGGCGGCTCAAGGGTCCGGATTCGGAGCTGTTCTCGGGTGCGTTCTGGTCGGCGCCGGAAGCGCTGGAGCTGGGTCTCATCGACGGCATCTCGGACGTGCGCACGAAGATGCGTGAGGTGCACGGCGAGAACGTGCGGCTGCGCGTGGTGCCCGTGGAGCGGGGATGGCTGTCGTCGCGCCTGCGTAAACTGCCGTCGGTGCTGGGAGGCGGGTCGGATCTTCCTCAAGGTCTTGCTTTCGCTGACGATCTGGTGTCCGCTGTGGAACTGAGAGCCCTGTGGTCGCGCTTCGGTCTTTGAGCCGCGCGGAGGGCCTTTTACGAACCTCCCGCGTGGAGAAGGTGGTGTCATGCCCCAAGTGTTCGCTCTGATGCTCGCCGGAGCTGGCCTCTATGCCGGCTACAAATGGGTGTCGCGCCTGCTGGCGGAGGCCGAGGAGGGTGCGCGCAAGCGAGAGGCCGATCTGCGGGAGGCCGTTGCCCGGCGCGGCCGCGACGCTCCGAAGGATCTCGGCACGCTGGAGCGTGATCCGCAGACGGGCGTTTACCGGCCGCGCACCAAATCGTCCTGAACTTCCACCGTCACCCGAAGCGCGCCAGCTCCTCGGCAAGGTTCTCGAACAGCTCCCGGGTGCCGCCTCGCGCTATGGCAGGTTGTCAGCGCCGTCCGGCGGAACGGTTGTCCGCTCCGGGGGACTTATCCGCGCGGCGTGACATGGGGGCGCGAATGCGTATAGTGCGCCCCTCGCATCCCCCCCTTCAGAACCACTCGGGCGAACGCGCGTCATGTCGAAATCGTCAACACGGGCCGCCGAAGCCAAGAGCGCCGCTGCGCCGGCTCTCCGGCCCAAGGAAAGCTTCCAGGATCTGATCCTCACGCTCCAGCAGTTCTGGGGCGCCCAGGGTTGCGTGGTGCTTCAGCCCTACGACATGGAGGTGGGCGCGGGCACGTTCCACCCGGCCACCACGCTGCGCTCGCTCGGCCCGCGTCCGTGGAGCGCCTGCTACGTGCAGCCCTCGCGCCGCCCGAAGGATGGGCGCTACGGCGAGAACCCGAACCGGCTGCAGCACTACTATCAGTTCCAGGTGATCATGAAGCCGTCGCCTGAGAACATACTCGACCTCTACCTTGCCAGCCTCGATGCCATCGGCATCGATACGCGCGTCAACGACATCCGCTTCGTCGAGGACGACTGGGAGAGCCCGACGCTGGGCGCCTGGGGGCTCGGCTGGGAGGTGTGGTGCAACGGCATGGAGGTGACGCAGTTCACCTACTTCCAGCAGGTGGGCGGCTTCGACTGCAATCCCGTCGCGGGCGAGATTACCTACGGTCTCGAACGTCTGGCGATGTACGTCCAGGGTGTGGACCGGGTGTTCGATCTCAATTTCAACGGGCGCACCGACGAGCGGAAGCTCACCTACGGCGACGTTTTTCTGCAGGCGGAGCAAGAGTATTCGCGCTTCAACTTCGAGCACGCGGATACGGCGCTGCTGCTCCAGCATTTCCGCGATGCCGAAAAGGAATGCAAGGCGCTGCTCGATAAGGGCGCAAACGAGGAAAAGCACCTGATGGCCTTGCCGGCCTATGACCAGTGCATAAAAGCCTCACACGTCTTCAATCTTCTCGATGCACGGGGCGTCATATCGGTTACGGAGCGCCAGGGGTATATCCTGCGCGTCCGCGAGCTCGCCAAGGCGTGCTGCGCTGCGTGGCTCGAGACTGAAGGAGGCCGTTCGTGACCGAGACTCATATTGGTTTGCTTGTTATCGCCATCCCCGCGCTTCTGATCGGCGGCATCCTGCTCGGCCGGTATCGCCCGGTGCTCTGGATGTACATCGCGGCGCTGATCGTCGGGCTCGGCTATCTCACCACGACCGGCACGGTGGAAGACGTCGGCAAGCAGGCGATCCAGTACATTCCGCGCTCGCAGCCGACACCGGCAGCGACGCCGACGCCTGCGGCTGCTCCTGAGCCTGCTGCGGCACCCGCCGCCGCGCCGGAGCCTGCTCCTGCACCGGCTCCCGAGCCTGCGCCGGCGCCGGCCCCCGAGGCGGCTCCTGCTCCGGAAGCAGCTCCTGCGGCACCGGAGGCTCAACCTTCGGCCGCTCCCGAGGCTCAGCCCGAGGCTGCACCGGAAGCAACGCCTGAAGCCGCTCCCGCGCCTGAGGCTGCTCCGGCTCCCGAGTCCGCTCCGGCGCCGTAAGGCCGCCCGGATCGACCGACTGTCGCGATTTCTGACCGAGGGCATGCCTGCCGCGTGCCCTCGGTTCTCTCTGTTTGGCGGGTGGCTTTTCCTTTCGAGTTGCCCGCTCCCGAGCGTCCCCGTATGTCTGTGACGACGACGCGCGGGCGTCCCGCATTCGAATATCTTCCACGAGGCACTTGCCGATGGCCGAACTGTTGCTCGAGCTTTTTTCCGAGGAGATCCCTTCGCGCATGCAGGCGCGGGCGGCGGACGATCTCAAGCGGCTGGTGACGGACGGCTTGCGCGCGGCGGGCCTTGCGGTCGGTGACGCGCACAGCTTCGCGACGCCGCGCCGTCTCGCGCTCGCCATCGAGGACGTGCCCGCGCATTCGCCTGCCATCTCGGAGGAGAAGAAGGGGCCGCGCGTGGGCGCGCCGGAGCAGGCGGTGCAGGGCTTCCTGAAGTCGGCGGGGCTCGCCTCGCTGGGCGATGCGGAGATCGTGAAGGACGAGAAGAAGGGCGACTACTACGTCGCGCGGATCGAGAAGCCGGGCCGTCCGGCGGCGGCGATCACGGCGGAGGTCGTGTCGTCGGTGCTCGCGAAGTTTCCGTGGCCGAAGTCCATGCGCTGGGGCTCCGGCACGTTCCAGTGGATCCGGCCGCTCAAGTCGATCATCTGCATGATCGACGGAACCATCGTGCCGCTCGAGATCGCGGGGCTCACGGCGTCGAATGCGACGCGCGGCCATCGCTTCCACGGCAACGAGCTGTTCGAGGTTACGGGCTTCGAGGACTATGCGGAGAAGCTCGCGGGCCATGCGGTGATGCTGAACGCTGCCGAGCGCGGGGAGGAGATCCGCGAGCAGGCGGAAGGGCTCGCGGCGAAAGCGAAGCTCGAGCTGATCGCGGACGAGGCGCTGCTGGCCGAGAACGCGGGTCTCACCGAATGGCCCGTCGTGCTGATGGGCGAGTTCGAGAAGAGCTTTCTCGAGGTGCCGGCCGAGTGTCTGATAACCTCAATGAAGACGCATCAGAAGTGTTTCTCGGTGCGCGATCCCAAGACGGGCAAGCTCGCGAACCGGTTCATTCTCGTCTCGAACCTCACCGCAACGGATGGCGGCACGCAGATCGTCTCGGGCAACGAGAAGGTGATCCGCGCGCGCCTTTCGGACGCGAAGTTCTTCTGGGAGCAGGATCTCAAGCGTCCGCTCGACGAGATGGCGATCTCGCTCGAAGGCATCACGTTCCATGAGAAGCTCGGCACGCAGAAGGAGCGCGTGGAGCGCATCAAGGAGCTGGCGTTCCAGATCGCGGGCGCGGTGGATGCCGATCCGCAGGATGCGCGGCGGGCAGCCGAGCTGTGCAAGGCGGATCTTGTCTCCGGCATGGTGGGCGAGTTCCCGGAGCTGCAGGGCCTGATGGGGCGCTACTATGCGGAGCACGCGGGCGCGAAACCTGAGATCGCGCGCGCCATCGAGCTGCACTACAAGCCCAAGGGTCCGACGGATGTCGTGCCGAAGGAGGAGGAGGGCGACGCGGTTGCGATCGCCGTCGCGCTCGCCGACAAGCTCGACACGCTGGTCGGCTTCTGGGCCATCGACGAGAAGCCGACGGGTTCGGGTGATCCCTATCAGCTTCGCCGCGCGGCGCTCGGCGTGATCCGCATCGTGATCGAGAACGATCTACGGGTGCCGCTGATCCACGCTTTCGAGCAGGCCATTGGCCACTACAAGCTCGGGGCAGCCGGCAACGTTACGTGGGCGGGGCAGTCCGTTCGCTCGACCTCTGTCGATCTCCTGTCCTTCTTTGCCGACCGGCTCAAGGTCTATCTCAAGGACAAGGGTGCGCGGCACGATCTCATCGACGCGGTGTTCTCGCTCGGAGGGCAGGATGATCTCGCGCTGATCGTGCGCCGCGTGGAAGCGCTCGGCGAGTTCCTGAAGACCGATGACGGCGCGAACCTGCTGGCGGGCGTGAAGCGTGCGTCCAACATCCTCTCCATCGAGGAGAAGAAGGACAAGGCGAGCTATACGGGCGGCTACGATCTCAAGCTGCTCAAGGAGAAGGAAGAACTCGCTCTGGCCGCGGCGATCGAGAGCGTGAAGCAGGATACGGTGGCGGCGATCAACGTCGAGAACTTCAAGGGCGCGATGAATGCGCTCGCGGAGTTGCGCGCGCCCGTGGACCACTTCTTCGACAAGGTTACGGTTAACGACGCCGACCCCACGCTGCGCGCCAACCGCCTCAAGCTGCTCTCCGAGATCCGCGCTGCAACTCTGACGGTTGCGGACTTCTCGAAGATCGCGGGTTAACTGCGCGAGCCAGTGCGGCGAGGCATCTAGGTAATCGCACGTACGTGCCAAATGGCCGATTCACGGTATCTTTCCGCGCATCGTCGAAGGTGCTTTTGCAGGAGGGGCCGAAGATGGAGACGAGCTATCCGCCCACTGCGTTCAGTATCGCGAAGGACGGAAAACATCACGATGCGACCTTCGTCGTGGAAGACGACGTGGTGACTGTTTTCTATTGGGCGACCGAGGGCGTTACGCGGCGCACCGCGCGCGCCGAAAGCTCGGCGGAGCCCGAGGCGATTGCGCGCATGCTGCTCGATCAGATGATCTGACCGGCGCGGTCTTTTTTCTAAGCTTCCATACGACAAGTTGCCGGCGGCCTTGAGGGGACCGCCGGCTGCTCATGATCCGTGTCGGGTCTCGAGCCGCCTTGGGGTTGGCCCGCTTACTCCACGGTCACGATCTGCTGAACCGGCCCGCGGCCACTTGTGGCGGGCTTGTCGGCCGAATCGAAGGTTGTGTCGTTGTTGCCTTCCTCGTGCAGCATCACGATGAGCTTGCTGCCGGCCTTCGCCTTGCGTTCGAGCGTGATCGCAACGCCAGTGTTCTCACCCGCCTTCACGGGAGCGTGGCCGATGACTGTGCCGGGGATCGTGCCCGTGAAGTCCGTGGCGTGCACGACGAGGTAGCCATCCTTTTCCGCCGTGACCGCGCCAACCGTCACAGCGCTTTCCGATGCCTTGAGGCCGTCGGGTGAAATCATGCTCGCAGCGTGCGCGGTGAGTGCGCCAAGCGTCAGCGCCGCCGCAAGTGCCGCTCCATGCCTGATCATGATTGTCTCCTCCATGTTTGTTGCGGAGACGGCGCCACGCGCTCGCGGCGCCTCGATGTGCGCCGCACGCCTCCTGTGCTGGAAAAACGCGGAGGATGGAAATGGGTTCCCTGCGGGCCTCAGGCGCTCGCAGACTGTTCAGCGTCCTCATAGGCGCTGGTTGCCATCAGCCAGGCTTCCTCTGCCTCCGCGAGACGCTTCGCCGTCTGGCCACGCTCGAGCGAGATGCGGCTCGCCTTGGCGGCATCGGCGTAAAGATCGGGAGAGGCGAGCGCCTCGTCGAGCTTCGCCAGCTCCGCCGTCAAACGCTCGACGGATTTCTCCGCGGCCTGCATGGCTTTCTTGAGCGGCGCCAGCTCGGCCCGCCGGTCGGCAGCAGCTTTGCGTTGATCGGCGCGGCTGGCGCGGGTGTCGAGCGAGGCCGTATCGGCCGCTCCCTTCCGGTCGCCACGGGGCGCGCGGGCTTGCAGCAACTCGGCACGGTACGAGTCCATGTCGCCGTCGTAGGATTTCACCGTGCCGTTCGCGACCAGCCAGAGGCGATCGGCGGTGGCTTCCACCAGATGGCGATCGTGGCTGATGAGGATGACGGCGCCTTCGAACTCGGAGATGGCGTGGATCAGCGCCTCGCGGCTGTCGACGTCGAGGTGGTTGGTCGGCTCGTCCAGGATGAGCAGGTGCGGAGCGTGAAAAGCGGTGAGCGCGAGCAGCAGGCGCGCCTTCTCGCCGCCCGAGAGGTTGCCGCATTTCGTATCGGCCTTGTCGGCGCCGAAGCCCCAGGTGCCGAGGCGCGTTCGCCGCTGGGCCTCCGTCGCCTCCGGCATCAGCTTCACGACGTAGTCGAAGGGCGTCGAGAGCGGGTTCAATTCGTCGAGCTGGTGCTGGGCGAAGTAGCCGACCGAAACGCGGTTCGTGCCGAACACGTTGCCCGAGAGTGGGGCCAGCTTGCCCGCCACGAGCTTGGCGAAGGTGGATTTGCCGTTGCCGTTGGCACCGAGCAACGCGATGCGATCGTCCTGGTCGATGCGCAGGTCGAGCCCGGCCAGAATGGGATGAGCCGGATCATAGCCGGCGGTCGCCTTCTCGATGCGAATGAGCGGGCTCGCGAGCGGCTTCTCGGGGCTCGGCAGCGCGAACGGCGCCACGCGGTCCTCCACCTGTGATGCGATGGGCTGCATCTTGGCGAGGGCCTTCACGCGGCTCTGGGCCTGCTTGGCCTTGGTGGCCTTGGCCTTGAAGCGGTCGATGAACGCCTGGATGCGGCGGCGCTCGTCGTCCTGCTTCTTCTTGAGCTTCAGCACGAGGCTCTGCTTGGCGCGGCGCGTCTCCTCGAAATCATCGTAGCCGCCGGTGTAGAGCGTAAGCTTGCCGCGATCGAGATGAAGGATGGCGCCTGCCGCGCGATTGAGAAGATCGCGGTCGTGGCTCACGATCAGAACGGTGTGCGGATAGCTCTTGAGATAGCTTTCGAGCCAGAGCGTGCCTTCGAGATCGAGGTAGTTGGTCGGCTCGTCGAGCAGCAGGATGTCGGGCTCGAGGAACAGCACGGAGCCGAGCGCGACGCGCATGCGCCATCCGCCCGAGAAGGCGCGGCAGGGGCGCCGCTGGGCTTCCTCGTCGAAGCCGAGGCCCGCGAGGATGCTCGCGGCGCGGGCCGGGGCGGCATGGGCGCGCATGTCGGCGAGGCGGATCTGGATCTCGGCGATGCGGTGCGGGTCGGTCGCCGTTTCGGCTTCGGCAAGCAGGCTCGCGCGCTCGATGTCGGTCGAGAGCACCCAATCGACGAGGCTTTCATCACCGCCGGGCGCCTCCTGCGCGATGCGGCCGATGCGGGCGCCGCGCGGAATGGTGACGGTGCCCTGATCGGCGTGGAGATCGCCTGCGATCAGCTTCAGAAGCGTGGATTTGCCCGCGCCGTTGCGTCCGACGAGGCCGACCTTGTGGCCCTCGGGAATGGCGGCGGTCGCCTCCTCCAGGATCGGCTTGCCTTCGATGCGATAGGTGAGATCGTTGATGTGCAGCATGGTGTGCGAGCGAATAGCCGCTCGCGGCGGAATTGTCACGGGTTGCTGCGGACGTGGTGTCGCGAGTGGCGCGCTCCCCGTGTGTCACCCTGGCTGGCTCATATCGCGATGCCGAACCATTTCAGGAGCCGGAGCATGACCAGATAGCTGGCCGTGGTCGCCGCCACCGAGACGGCAAGGCTCGGCGCGAACGCGAAGCCTTTGCGCAGCAGCAGGGGGAGGACGATGAGCATGACGAGGGACGGTAAGACGAGCCAGAAGATGCCGGTCGCAAAGGCCGCCAGCCGTTGCGGGTCGCGAGTGTCGGCATAGAGCCAGATCATCGCCAGGATCGACGTCAGGGGCAGCGAGGCGATCAGCGCCCCAAGCACGACACTGCGCTTGGCGGCTTCCGAAGCCGTGACCACCAGCACGCTCGTCAGCAGAACCTTGATGAGTTGGTCGAGCATCGGGAGTGCCTTAGCCCGAGACCACCGGTTTCAGCGTCTCGAAAAGCAGGCGCTCCTGGGTGCTGGGGTCCTGGATGGAGAGATGCGCGGTGAACCAGTCCTTCAGCATGTTGCAGACGCGCTCGCGGGGCGCTTTCGCAAGCTCGCGCGGGTTGGCGAAGAGCTGCATGTCGGCCTGGGTCCAGCCGAGGCGGCCGAGCTCTCCGGCGAGCACGTCATAATCAGTCTTCACAGGCGCAGCGTGGTCGCTCGGCTGCTTACGGCCCTCGGCGATGGCGGCGACGACCGCAACCATCTGCGCCTCGATCTCGGAGTTCTTGGCCGGGTCGTCGATGCGCTCGACGATTGCCGTGCTCGTTTCGCCCTTCGAGATGAAGTCGTAGCAGCCGTCTCCGCTCTCGGCCGAAAGCTGCTTCAGGTTGGCGAGAAACGCGGACGCCACCTCCTTGTGGCGCGTGGTACTGGCGGCGAGCGCGAATTTCGCGTTCTCACGCCGGAGCTGGACGAACTCCGTGACCAGATAGCGCGTGATCTCGGCCTGGTCCTTGTGCTCGGAGGAGAGGCGCGCGACCTCGGCGACGCGGGTCTGATACCAGTCCGGGAACTCCTGCTTGATGGAGACCCACGTGGTGCGGCCCTGCAGCTTACGGTCCACGTCGTCGGGCGAGAGCATCGCAGGTGTTACGGGGGCCGCCTCGGCAGCGCCCGACGCGGTTGGGGCCGCCGCGGGCTCAGCCACAGCGGTTGGCGGCGGCGAGGGCGGAATGGCGTTCGCGGTCTTCACCTCGCCGGTGGCGCTGCCGCCGCTCTGGCTTTGGATGAAGGCGAGGATCTGGTCCTTGTACTGGCTGCTGAGCCAAGCCCCGGCTCCGGTCATGGCAAGCAGGCCGGTTGCCACCAGAGCGAGCCTGCGCCCGCGTCCGCGAGCCGGCTGCTTGGGCATCTCGGACGGCTTGCGGCTGTCGGTGGTGGTGCGTGGCATAACCGCGGGCGACGGGTACGCGCCATCGGGGCGCGGGCCGGTGCCGGCGGCGGGGCGGCCGGTGACGGGGTTGCCGACTGTCGCTCCCGGAGCAGCGCCTGTCGTCAGGGGGTTGGCGCGCGCGGGCTCGCCGGGGGTTCGCCAGCTCTCTGCCCCTGCGGCGGGCTGCGAGGAGGACGGTGTCGTTGCAGAGAGGGGCGCGCGCTGCTGAGCGGTGCCGGCGGCTTGCGGCGTGGATGCGGCCTGCGGCTGAGACGGGGCCGTAGAAGCGCTGGCAGCGGGTGCAGCGGACGGCGAAACGGCGGCCGGGGCGGCGGGTGACGCGGGGGCTGCCTGGGTTGCGGGAGCCGGATCTGCAATGGACGGGAACACGGAGACGGCAGTTCGCCAGTCGGTGAAACCCTGGCGCCAGACGAGGTCGTTCGCCTTCAAATGAGCGAGCTCGACGAGCTTCTTAAGCTCGACGTCCGATACCGGCCCGTGCTGCTTGCCGTCCCGGGCAATAAACCACTGAATGTCCGTCTCTGATCCGCTCATGCCTGCTCATACCATGAAGAGGGAAAACTGGTCCAAGCCCCCCGTCCCTCACTTTAGAACCGCCTGACGCCGGCAAGCTCCGCCCCGAAAGTCACCCCGCCCGTGAGCATCCGTTGGTGTCCGCTACACTCCACAAGATGCCGCTGCATCTCATGTTGTTTCAAACGTTCGTCATGGACACCAGGGATAGTCTATGCAATCTCCGCACATCAACGTCTGATCAGACATTGAATCCGGGCTTTTACAGGGCACTTTTGCCCGGCTGGCACCCGAGACTTGCTGCCTGCGTTAAGGCGCCGCCTTTCTTGGGGGAAGACGCCGGTCCTATAAGCCGCCCCAATGTCATAAAATTCAAGATGCAACACAGAACTCGAGAGATTTACGATGGCCATTGAGCGCACCTTCTCCATCATCAAGCCCGACGCGACGAAGCGTAATCTGACCGGCGCCGTGAACGCCGTGATCGAAAAGTCGGGGCTGCGCATCGTCGCTCAGAAGCGCGTGAAGCTCAGCACTGCCCAGGCGCAGGAATTCTATGCCGAGCACAAGGAGCGTCCCTTCTTCGGCGAGCTCGTCACGTTCATGACCTCGGAGCCGATCGTGCTTCAGGTGCTCGAAGGCGAGAACGCCATCGCCAAGTATCGCGAAGTTATGGGCGCGACCGATCCGGCGCAGGCTGCAGAGGGCACCATCCGCAAGCTGTTCGCGCTCTCGAAGGGCGAGAACTCGGTGCATGGCTCGGACAGCGCGGCATCGGCTCAGCGCGAGATCGGCCTCTTCTTCAAGGCTGACGAGATCGTCGGCTAAAACGGCCGGACCGATCTGAAACGAAAACGGGCCTCGTTCGAGGCCCGTTTTTTATTGCGTGGTCCAAACAGCGGCCGTGTTTTTCGGAGACGTGTCTGGATCCCGGCTTGTGGCCGCGGTTGTGGGACGCGTCGCCTTACGTTCCGTCACCCCGACGAAGGCGGGGAGATACGCCTGCAAGAGATGAGCTGGCTGTTATTCGCTTTCTCAGCTCAGCTCGCGAACGCGGAACAGCAATCCGCCGCGCGGCGTGAGCGTCACCGTCGCGTTGATGCCCGGCGGCTCGAGGCCGACATACTCGGGACGGAAGCGGCGCAGCAGGATCGAAAGCGCCAGCGTGTTCTCGACCTGGCTCATGGCGCCGCCGATGCACGAGCGCTTGCCCGCGCCGAACGGAATGTAGCTGTACTTCACCTGCTTCTGGGTCTTGTCCATCCAGCGCTCGGGGATGAACGCCTCGGGGTCCTTCCAGAACTTCGGATTGTGGTGCGCGCCGTAGCCGAACAGCACGATGCGGTCGCCGGGCTTGATCTCCTTGCCTGCGATCACGTCCGGCTGGGTGGCGACGCGGATGAGGCTCCAAACCGGCGGATAGATGCGCATGGTCTCCTGGATGACCGAGCGCGTGTACTGGAGCGCGGAGTAGTCGGCGGCCGTGGGCTCGCGATCGCCGCAGACGGCCTCGCCCTCGCGGCGGATGCGCTCGGCGGCCTCGGGATGCTTCGAGGTGAGGTACATCGCCCAGGCGAGCGTCAGCGCGGTCGTCTCCGTGCCGGCCCACAGATACTGCTTGATCTCGTCGATAGCCTGCTGCCTGTCGAACTCGGGAATGCTCGGGTCGGCAACGGCCGCCTCGATCATCTTGAGCAGGGTCTTCTCGCGCTCCTCGCGCGGGTCGGCCGCGAAGACGGCAGGCGGAACGCTCCACCACGCCTCGACGGCCTTCGCCGTATCCTCCTCGCCGACCTCGAACAGGGCGTCGGACTGACGCTTCAGGCGGATGTCCTTGTGGTTGGACACGTCGGTGTAGGTCTTCACGCACTTGAAGACGAAGTGCGGATTGAAGGGCATGTCGCGGTCGAACAGCGCCTTGCAGATCATGTCGGCGGCCAGCGTCCACGTCTGCTCGACCATCTCGAAGGTCTCGCCGGTCTTGGCGAGGCGGCCCCACTGGGCCATCTTCGATTTGATGGCATCGATGAAGTAGGGGATGTAGTCGGCGAACGCGTCGGGGTGGAATGCGGGCTGCTGGGGCATACGGATCTTCTGCCAGAGCGCGCCGTCGTGGGTGATCATCGACTTGCCGAAGATCGGCTTCAGACCGTCGAAATACTTGATGTAGTTGTCGACCTTGGTCACCAGCACGTGCTTGAAGTACTCGGGCTCGGTGACGAGCACGACGCGCTGGTTGGCCATGTTCACGGGAATGACGGGACCATAGCGCTCAGCCATCTGCATCAGGAGGCGCATCGGATTCTCCGGGTCCTTGAGGAGCGGAGAAAGATTGAACCAGATGCTGCTCTCGTCGCCGAGGCCGAAGCCCGACTGCTGCTCAGTGCTTTGTGCGGTCATGCGAAGTTGTCTCCGGGTGATCCGGTGGGGCCTTGCCGGTCCCGATCAGTTACATGTGCTTTTCACGCGAATGCACCGACGGACCATATCATCCGGTTCGAGGTTGCCTTCGCTCGTCTTCGGGTCTTCTTAACGCCTAACCCATTGATCGATGTGCCGGTCTGGGAATGCGGACCCTTGCTTTCCCAATTACTCTAGCACACGAAACCCAACTGCTTGGTGTTCCGGGGGTTACTGTTGAAGAGGTTCGAGTTTGGGAGTCTAGTGCCCCGGATTTCGACCTGTCCATGCGGCAGCGTTGCTCGGCGACGATTGTGGCGAAACGATTGACGCAGGGCAGGGTTTCAGTATCTGCCGTTCAGAGAGATGGCGAGCCCAGGACCAGCTCTTGGTTAATCCCAGTGTTAACAACATCTTGCCAGTATACCCGCTCATCTTTGAGTTGGGTTTGACCGCGCGCAACAAGCTCAAGGGCGCGGGGGTAGAGCCGGTGCTCCGCCGCGAGAACGCGGGCCGCCAGCGAATCGGGCGTATCCGAGGAAAGAACCGGAACGGCGGCCTGGCCGATGATGGGACCGTCGTCCATCTCCGCGCGTACAAAATGCACGGTGCAACCGGATATCTTGACGCCGGCTGCCAGTGCCTGCTCGTGCGTTTGCAGCCCCTTGAAGGACGGCAACAGCGAGGGATGGATGTTGATCATGCGGTCGCGCCAGCGCTCGACGAACGGCGCTGTCATGAGGCGCATGAAGCCCGCGAGCGCGACGATCTCGATGTGCGACATCTCGAGGACGCTCTGGAGCTGCCCTTCGAAATGCTCTCGGCTTTCGTAGCGCTTGTGGTCGAGGCCGAGTGTGGGGATGCCTTGCGCCTTTGCCCAGGCGAGACCCGCGGCGTCGGGGCGGTTCGAGATGACGAGCGAGATCTCGGCCGGATAGTCGGCGGCACGCGCGGCTTCGACCAGCGCCTGCATGTTGGAGCCCCGGCCGGAAATCAGCACTGCAACGCGCTTTTTGGCTGTCATGCGATCATCCGAACTTGAGCGTGCCTTCATAGGTGACGGCCCAGGCGTCGCCCTTGCCCTTGGCCGAGCTCTTCTCGCCGCGGGGCGGCGTGATCTCGCCGATCACGACCGGGCGCTCGCCGGCCGCCGCGAGGCTTGCCAGCACGGCGTCCGCTCCGCTCTTGGCGACCACGGCGATCATGCCGATGCCGCAGTTGAAGGTGCGCAGCATCTCGTCGTCGGGAAGGCGGCCGGCGCGGGCGAGCCACTGGAAGACGGCAGGCGTCTGCCAGCTCGTGAGGTCCACGGTCGCGGCCACTGTCGGCGGCAGCACGCGCGGCAGGTTTTCGGACAAGCCGCCGCCGGTGATGTGAGCGAGCGCCTTGATGGGGCCGTCGAGCGCGCCGCCGCTCGCCTCGATCGCGGCGAGCACGGGCTTGACGTAAATGCGCGTGGGCTCAAGCAGGGCATCGGCGAGCGATTTCTCGCGCGCGAAGGGGGCCGGATCGTCCCAGCCGAGCTTCTCCTCGGCGGCAAGGCGGCGGACGAGTGAATAGCCGTTGGAGTGGACGCCGGACGAGGGCAGGCCGATGACGATGTCGCCCACGGCCACGTCGGGACGCGGCAGGATCTCGCCGCGCTCCACGGCTCCAACGGCAAAGCCTGCGAGATCGTAGTCGGCGCCCTTGTAGTGGCCCGGCATTTCCGCGGTCTCGCCGCCGATCAGGGCGCATCCCGCCTGGCGGCAGCCCTCTCCGATGCCGGACACCACGGCGGTGGCGGTCGCCACATCAAGTTTTCCGACGGCGAAATAATCCAAGAAGAACAGGGGCTCGGCACCTTGCACGACGAGGTCGTTCACGCACATGGCGACGAGGTCGATGCCGATGGTTGCGTGACGGCCGGTGTCGATGGCGATGCGCAGCTTGGTGCCGACGCCATCGTTCGCGGCGACGAGCACGGGATCGCGGAAGCCCGCGCCCTTGAGGTCGAACAGGCCGCCGAAACCGCCGAGATCCGCATCCGCCCCGGTGCGGCGGGTCGATTTCGCAATGCCTTTGATCGCCTCGACGAGCGCGTTTCCGGCGTCTATGTCTACCCCGGACTCACGGTAGGTGATGCTCTTGCCTGGCGAACCGTCCGCTGGTTGGCTCATGAGTCCTCGGAGCTCGCTCGGGTCGGGGTCGGTGTTGCCGAAAAGCCGGTTTCCGTTTCGGATCAAGCCCGGGACCGGTTATCCGCCAGCACTCTAAACCCTACTTTCGCCCGAATGTGAAAGGGAGATGGGGCCTCCTACCAGCTCAGGGGCATAACGGCAACGGACAACGGGCGCGCCATGTCCTAAGAGTCGTTCGGATTTCGTGCTTCCTGTTCGGAAATCCGGCTCCAGCCTTCGGGAAGCACTCTATGCCGCAGGCTGGCCACGGTTCGCGGCAGTCTTAAGATCCATGGAAGCCCGCCCGGGACAAGACCGGTTTGACTACGCTGGAGGGATGATTTGACGACTCGACCCAAGACTTCCCGGCTCATGCTCGGCTTTGGGCTCGCGATGGTCGTGGGGGCGCTGCCCGCCTGGGCGGCACCGGCGGACAAGGTTTTTACGATCGCAAACTATCCGGTGGATGCGACGGCCAAGGACGCGGTTGCGGCCAAGGAGAAGGCGCACGCCGAGGGCCAGCAGGCTGCGCTGGGCGCGCTGCTGAAGCGGCTCGTTCCCGTCACTGCCTACAACCGCATAGACCGGCTTAAGGGCGTGCGGGCAGCGAACTATATCGACGGCGTTGCCGTGCGCTCGGAAAGCAATTCGAATACGCGCTACATCGCGAGCCTCGACTTCTCGTTCCAGGCCGACAGCGTGCGCGAGCTCCTGCGGCGCGAGGGCGTGCCGTTCGTGGAGGAGCAGGCTCCGCGCATGGTGCTCGTGCCGGTGACGGCAGAGCCCGGCGAGAAAGGGGCCATGCGCTATCGTCCGGCGGGCGGAACGTGGAGCCAGGTGTGGAAGGGGCTCGATCTCGACAACACGCTGACGCCGCTCAAGATCGAAACGCTTCTGCCGGTGGTTCATGACGACACGATCGCGGCAGCCATCAACGGCGACGACAGCGTCGAGCGCATCCTGACGAACGAGTACAAAGCGGATTACGTGCTGTTCGCGGTTGCCGAGGTGGACACCGCCGGCAAGCAGCTCAACGTGACGCTGGCCGGCATCGATCCGGCCGGACTGCTCTCCTGGCGGCGGAGCTATCGGCTCACGGACGGTGATGTCGCCTACGCCATGGAGTTCGCGTCCGTGGTGACGCAAGGCGTGCTCGAAGGGCGCTGGAAAGTCGCCAAGACCGAGGAGGGCGGCCAGGGCGGCGGTTTCTCCGGTGGCGGTGGCGAGGTTCACATGGCGGTCGAGTTCACGAGCCTCGGGGAGTGGAACGATCTCAGGGGGCGTCTTCTGGATCTCCCGGGCGTGGACGACGTGCGCATCGGGGCTGTCTCGGCGCGCAGCGCGGAAGTTTCTCTCCGCTATCCTGGGGGAGGCGCGGGCCTCGCACCCGTATTGGCCCGACAGGGCCTGACATTGACCGCCGGCGGAGGATTGTGGACGCTCCGGTCCGGCTATTAGGCAAAATTACGGATTTTGCTCGCGATCAACATCTCTTATCGTGCTCGAATTCAAATTCTTAAGTGACCGGTTGCGCGCCAGATTGACGAGATCGGGTGCAAAATTTGGCCGGTTGGCGTAAGACGCCCGAAAGGTGCGTCTTGCGCCTTTTTGGGATCGACTGGTTTTCAGGTCTTGTGCATCGCTCGGGCCATCGAGCCGGTCGGATCCAGCCGTACAGAGGGGCCGGTTGGATTTGATGTCGGATAACGTGACGTATGGTCGTATTTCGAGAGACAGGTACCAGCCAGTTGAACATTCCGAACCTGATCACGTTAGGGCGTGTGATCCTGGTGCCCGTGGTGTTCTGGCTTCTGGTGTCGGGACAGACGCAGCTCGCGTTCTTCGCGTTCGTGCTCGCGGGTGTCTCTGACGCGGTCGACGGTTTCATCGCCAAGCGCTTCGGCCTTTCGACAGAGCTCGGCGCCTATCTCGATCCGTTGGCCGACAAGCTGCTGATCGTTTCCATCTTCGTAGCCCTCGGCGTGCGCGGCGCGTTGCCGTCGTGGCTCGTGATCGCGGTGGTCTCGCGCGATATTCTCATCGTCGTCGGCGTCATGCTCTCCTGGCTGCTCGATCATCCGGTGCGCATAAGCCCCCTCATCGTCAGCAAGGCCAATACCGCGGCGCAGATCGTGCTGGCGGCCACCGTGCTCGCCGACGACGGCTTCGGCCTCGGGCTCGAAACATTGCGGGTCGGGCTGGTGTGGATTGCGGGGGCGCTTACGATCGCGTCGCTCTGGGCGTATCTGCGGGCTTGGCTTCGACACATGTCTGGGTAAAAGTCCCCGCAGTGGAGCGGCGCGCGGCGTGCGCGCCCGGCACGGGGGAAGGCATGCGCGCGGAGCGGCAGGTTCTGTTTTGGGTCACGGCGGCGGGATTGCTCATCCTCACGATCGCGGTCCTGAAGGACATCCTGCTGCCGTTCATCGCCGGTATCGCGATCGCCTATTTCCTGAGCCCGCTCGCGGATCGTCTGGTTTCGCTCGGATTGAACAGGGTCGTCGCCTCTCTCCTGATCGTCGCGACGCTCGCCGTCGTGATGATCGCGGCGCTGGTGCTGATCGTGCCCATCATCCTCACGCAGGCGCAGGAGCTGGCGGCGGCGCTTCCGGGTGAGATCACGCGGCTGAGGGGCGCGTTGGAAACATGGGCCCGGGAGCGGCTCGGCCCTGGTTTCGCCGGTTTGGATGCGCAGATCGGACGCGCGTCGGACCAGTTGGCGGAGAACTGGGCGAGCCTCGCGGGCTGGGCGGCGACTTCGATCTGGAGCGGCAGCTTAACGATCGTGAACTTCCTGGCCTTGATGCTCGTGACGCCGCTCGTCGTTTTCTATCTGCTCGTGGACTGGCACCCGATGCTCGAAAAGATCGATGGCTGGCTGCCGCGAAATCACGCGGCCTCGCTCAGGGGCCTCGCCTCCGACATGAACGACGCGGTGGCGGCGTTCGTGCGCGGGCAGGGAACGGTGTGCATCATTCTCGGCATCATCTACGCGGTCGCTCTCTCGGCGATCGGGCTCAACTACGGACTTCTGATCGGTCTCATGACAGGGTTGCTTGCTTTCATTCCGTTCGTCGGCTGGGCTTTGGGCTTCATGACGGCGACGACCGTCGCCATCGTTCAGTTCTGGCCGGAGATGCTGCCGATCCTGGTCGTGGTGGGGGTGTTCCTGGCCGCGCAGGGGCTCGACGCAGGCTTCCTGAGCCCCACCATCGTCGGTTCCAAGATCGGTCTGCATCCGGTGTGGCTGATCTTCGCGCTGTTCGTGTTCAGCTATCTGTTCGGCATCGTCGGCACGCTGGTCGCGGTTCCGCTGGCTGCGGCGCTGGGCGTGCTGATCCGCTTTGCGCTCGATGTCTATCTGAAGAGCCCCGTCTACCGGGGCACGGCTCCCGCTACGATCGAGACGCTGCCATGACCGCACGCGCCACCAAAGCAGCGGAGCCCCAGCAGCTCGTGCTCGCGCTTCCTCATCGCCAAGCGCAGGAGGCCGAGGATTTTCTCGTCAGCCGGTCGAATACGACGGCTGTCGATCTCGTGGATAGCTGGCCGGGCTGGCCGCTTCATGCGGCGACTGTCGTCGGACCGGCAGGCGCCGGCAAAAGCCACCTCGCCAACGTGTGGCGCGCGCGCTCGCATGCCTCGGTGGTGGCAGCGCGTACGCTCGACGAGACGGCCGTTGCCGCTTTCGAGCAGCAGCGCACGCTCGTGGTGGAGGACATCGATCGCGGTATCGGGAGCGAGCAGGTTCTCTTCCATCTGCTCAATCTCGCGCGCGAGAAGTCCGGCTCGCTGCTGATGACCTCCCGCATCGCGCCGGGAGAGATGACGATCGCTCTGCCGGATCTCAGGTCGCGGCTGCGGGCCATCCCGCCGGTGCTGATCGAGCCGCCTGACGAAGCGCTTATCCGCTCCGTTCTGGTGAAGCTCTTTTCCGACCGGCAACTCGCCGTCGAGCCGCATGTCGTGAGCTATCTTGCGCTGCACATGGATCGCTCGATGGATGCGGCCACGCGGGTGGTCGCGGTGTGCGACAGGCTTTCGCTCGCCATGCAACGGAAGGTGACGCGAGCCGTTGCCGCGGCTGCCCTTGCGGCGGAGCGCGAAGATGCGGAAGATGGCGGCGGCGAAGGCTAGGATCTTTTCGTCACGATGGCGTTGCGCCTCATCGGGTGCGAAAGTGATTCGATCTCCCGTTCTGGCGCGCCATTTCCACCAGGGGGCCAGCCACCGCGGCTTTTTTGCGTGATGAAACAGGCGCTAAGGCCGTCATCATACTGTTGCACGTTGTACGCCTCATTCGGGCCTACCGATTGGCCGGAATGATTGCAGGAAAGACGACATGGCTTCAGCAAAAGGTAAGCAGAAAGTGGAAGCACGCGCGCCGGTTCCCGCAACTCCCGTGCCCGAAGGTCCTGCCCGGTTCTACAATCGCGAGCTTTCGTGGCTGCAGTTCAACAGGCGCGTGCTCGAAGAGGCCCAGAACAAGCAGCATCCGGTGCTGGAGCGGCTGCGCTTCCTATCGATCTCCGCCTCCAACCTCGACGAATTCTACATGGTGCGCGCGGCGGGCATCTACGGCCAGATCGCGGCCGGGGTCGCGACGCTGACCCAGGACGGCCTGACGCCGAAGCAGCAGCTCATGGAGATCAATCGCTTCGCCGCTAAGCTCGTCGCGGACAAACAGGCGTGCTGGAACGAGATCAAGAAGGACATGGCCACGGCGGGTATCGAGATCGTCGAGCCCGCCGGTCTCTCGCCTGCCGAGAAGACGTGGCTGCAGCGCCTGTTCCTCTCGCACATCTTTCCGATCCTCACGCCGATCGCCGTCGATCCCGCCCATCCGTTCCCGTTCATTCCGAACCTCGGGCTCACGATGGTCGTCTGGATGCAGCGCAAAAGCGATGCGAAGGCCATGAGCGGGCTCATCCCGATCCCGAGCCAGCTCGAGCGCTTCATCCGGCTGCGCGTGGAGGAGACGGCGAAGTCGACGCAGCTTCGCTTCATTCAGCTCGAGGAGCTGATCGGCATGTTCATCTCGGAGCTGTTCCCCGGCTTCGACGTGAAGAGCCAGGGCGCGTTTCGCGTGCTGCGCGACAGCGACGTGGAGCTGCAGGAGGAAGCGGAAGACCTGGTGCGCTCGTTCGAGACGCTCCTGAAGCGGCGGCGCCGTGGCCATGTGATCCGGCTGGAGCTCGATGCGCGCATGCCGGACAGGCTCAAGAAGTTCGTGATCGACGAGCTGGAGGTGGGGGAGGAATCCGTGTTCCTCAAGGAAGGGCTGCTCGGGCTTTCCGATACGTCGCAGCTCATCGTGCCGGACCGGCCCGACCTCGTGTTCAGCGTGTTCAATCCGCGCTTCCCCGAGCGCATTCGCGAGTTCAACGGCGATTGCTTTGCTGCCATCAGCAAGAAGGATCTCGTCGTCCACCATCCTTACGAGAGTTTCGATGTGGTGGTGCAGTTCCTGCGGCAAGCGGTGGCCGATCCCAACGTCATGGCGATCAAGTGGACGCTCTACCGGACGTCGCGCGACAGTCCGATCGTGCAGGCGCTGAAAGAGGCCGTCGAGGCGGGCAAGTCCGTCACGGCGGTGGTGGAGCTCAAGGCGCGCTTCGACGAGGCCGCCAATATCCGCTGGGCACGCGATCTCGAAAAGGCGGGCGTGCACGTGGTGTACGGCTTCATCGAGCTCAAGACGCACGCCAAGCTCGGACAGATCGTGCGCCGGGAAAACTCGGAGCTGGTCACCTACTGCCACATCGGCACCGGCAACTATCATGTGCAGACGGCCCGTATTTATACGGATCTTTCGCTCTTCACGACGGACGCGGGTATCGCGCGCGACGTCACCCGCATCTTGAACTTCGTCACCGGTTACGGTGAGCCTGCGGAGCTCGAGTACGTGGCAGCGAGCCCGCGCGGCATCCGCAACCGCATTCTCGATCACATCGAGCGCGAGATCGCGCATGTGAAGGCGGGGCGTCCCGGCGCGATCTGGATGAAGATGAACTCGCTCGTCGATGCGCAGATCATCGATGCGCTCTACGAGGCGAGCCAGGCGGGCGTCGAAATCGATCTCGTGGTGCGCGGCGTGTGCTGCCTGAGGCCGGGCATTCCGGGGCTCTCGGAGAACATTCGCGTCAAGAGCATTATCGGGCGTTTCCTCGAGCACGCGCGCATCTACTGCTTCGGAGAGGGCGAAGGGCTGCCGTCGCCTGCCGCTGCGGTCTACATCAGCTCGGCGGACATGATGCCGCGGAACCTCGACCGGCGCGTCGAGGCCATGGTGCCGATCAAGAACGCCACCGTGCACGAGCAGATTCTCGACCAGATCATGGTTGCCAATCTCAAGGACAACCAGCAGAGCTGGGAAATCAAGGCAGACGGGTCGTCCTCCCGCATCGAGCCTGCCCCGGGCGAAATGCCCTTCAACGCGCACAAGTACTTCATGACAAATCCTTCGCTCTCGGGGCGCGGACAGGCGCTCAAGAAGCATTTTCCCCCGCGCTTCGATTTGCAAAAAGACTAGACCGGCGCCGCTTGAGCCCCTATCAAGCAGACGCGTATTTCACGGCCTAAACTCATGATGTAGAGCGGGTTTCGCGTTTTTGGCGTGGTTTGGCAAAAACAGTCGCTCCGGGCAGGACTCATCGGTGAGCTTGACGCAGGTGTTCGGCGGGCGCGGAAAAGCAACGGAGCTCGAGCCTCTCGGCGTGATCGACATCGGGTCGAACTCGGTGCGTCTCGTGGTGTACGAGGGCGCCGTGCGGGCGGCCATGCCGATCTTCAACGAGAAGGTCCTGTGCGGGCTCGGCAAGTCGATCGCCTCCACCGGGCATCTCGGCGCTGAGAGCGTGGAGCGGGCGCTCGAGGCGCTGCGGCGGTTCCGCGCAATCGCGCATATCCTCAAGGTAAAGAACCTCCGTGTGCTGGCCACCGCGGCAGTGCGCGAAGCCGAGGACGGGCACGACTTCATCGTGCGCGCGGAGAAGGCGGCCGGCACGCGTATCGAAGTTCTTTCCGGCGAGATGGAAGCGCAATTCGCCGCCTACGGTATCCGCATGGGCTTCATGAATGCGGACGGACTCGCGGCCGACCTCGGTGGCGGCAGCCTCGAAGTGATCGACATCTACAAGGACCGCCTCAACGACGCGGCGACCCTGCCGCTCGGCGGCCTGCGTCTCATCGACCAGACGGCGAACCGCATCGAGCGCGCGCTGCCGGTGGTGGATGAATCGGTTGCGCGCATCAACTGGCTGGTCAACGGGCGAGGGCGTCCGTTCTACGCGGTCGGCGGCACGTGGCGCGCGCTTGCCAAGCTGCACATGGAGCACACGAACTACCCCCTGCGCGTGATGCACGGCTATTCCATTCCGACGCGCGAGGCGATCGAGTTCTGCCAGTTTGTGCGCCGGACGAAGAAGGTTTCGACTCTCAGGGGTATGGAAGAGGTGGCGCGCGCGCGGCGCGACGTGGTGCCCTACGGCGCGCTGGTGCTCGAACGTCTGCTCGAGGCGCTGGCGCCCTCGGAGGTGATCTTCTCCGTCTTCGGCATCCGCGAAGGGCTGCTGTTCAGCCTCATGACGCCGCACGAGCAGGCCAAGGATCCGTTGCTCTGCTTCTGCGAGGACTATGCGCGCCTCAGGTCCCGTTCGGTCGCACATGCGCACGAGCTCTGCTCATGGACAGACGCGCTGTTCGAGGGGGATGGCCTCAAGGAAACGGAGGAGGACCGGCGGCTGAGACATGCCGCGTGCCTTCTCTCCGACATCGGCTGGCGGGCGCATCCCGACTACCGGGGTGAGCAAAGCCTCAACGTGGTGGCTCACTCGGGGATGTCGGGTATCGATCATCCCGGCCGCATCTTCCTCGCGCTCGCCGTCTACTACCGGCACGTGGGATCGGACGAGGCGAAGGGGGACGATCTTTCGGCCCGGCTCCGGCTCGCGGTCAGCAAGCGGGCGCAGAAACGCGCTCGCATCATCGGCGCGGCCATTCGCGCGGCCCATATGCTCTCGATCGGCATGCCGGGCGTCATCGACGAGACCAAGCTCTCCTACGAGGGACCGAAGCTCGTTCTCACCATTCCCAGGACTTACGAGGCGCTCGACGGCGAACGGCTGAGGCGGCGCTTCGGAATGCTCGCAGAGCTTGTGCAACGGGAGCCGGAGATCCGCATTCTGGGCTGAGCACAGACGCAAATTTGCGCTGGTCTCGGGCGCTTCTGATCCCGTATCTATCGTAGCCAGTGGCCGACCGGCCTTCATATCCTCGCGCTGAGTGTTTTCTTTGCACTTGACCCGCCCCTGTCCAGGATCTTGCTTCTTGCCGGAAAGCCGGATCGCGCGGTGGGGCTCGAAGCGATTGTGGGATGAAAGCACACTAAGGATGCACGCCGCTCATGGCCGATGATCCCTACGAAATTCTGGGCGTGCCCCGTGGCGCGACCGACGATCAGATTCGGCGCGCCTACCTCAAGCTCGTCAAAGAGCTGCATCCCGACGTCAATCCATCGAAGACGGCCGAGGAGCGTTTCAAGAAGGTGACGGCGGCGCATGACATCGTCGGCGACCCCGATCGGCGCCGGCAGTTCGATGCTGGCGAGATCGATGCCTCGGGCGAGCCGCGCAGGCCTGCCTATCGGCCGCAGGGCGCGGGGGCGCGGTCGCGTGGGGGCGGGCCGATCTTCGAGGATTTCGGCGACGTCTTCTCCGACCTGTTCTCCGGCATGGGACGCGGCGGTGGAGGCCGCGCCGGGTTCTCCACGAAGGGGCGGGATGTCCGCTACACGCTGGACGTGGATTTTCTGGAGGCCGTGCAGGGCGCGAAGAAGCGGGTGACGCTGCCGGACAACGGTGTGCTCGATCTCGCCGTGCCGGAAGGTGTGTCGGACGGGCAGATCCTCCGTCTTCGCGGGCGCGGAGAGCCTGGCGTGGCGGGCGGTGAATCCGGGGACGCGCTGGTCGAGATCCGGGTGCGTCCGCATCGCGATTTCCGGCGCGAGGGCGACGACATCCTGATCGAAGTGCCGATCACCATCGACGAGGCGGTTCTTGGCGGCAAGGTGGAGGTTCCGACCGCGTCGGGCCGGGTGCAGCTCACCATCCCCAAGGGCACCAGCTCCGGGCAGGTGCTGCGGCTCAAGGGCAAGGGCATCCGCAATGCGGCGACGGGAGCGACCGGCGATGAGCTGGTCACGGTGCGCATCGTGCTACCGGATACCATCGACGACAGCCTCTCGTACTTCCTGACGGAATGGCGCCAGAAGCATAAGTACGATCCGAGGAAGTAGGGCAACAGGCAGCGGAGTGTCGTGCCGCCGCGCTCAGCTCTCCTCGGGAAGGCCGATGGCGAGCACCTCGCCTTTGGCGAGCGTCAGAGCCAACTCGCCACGCTTCAGCTTGAGCGCATCCTCGCCGAAGAGCTGCCGGCGCCAGCCCTTGAGGGCGGGGACATCGGGATCCTTTTCGCTCGCGATGCGCTCCAGATCGTCGGCGTCTGCGATGAGGCGTGGGGCCACGCGGTGACGTGCGGCGGAGGCCTTGAGCAGCACCTTCAGCAACTCGATGGTGGCGGTGGCTTCCGCGGACATGGGCTGGCTGTGCGGAAGCGCTGGCACAGTCTTCGGATCGCGCTCGAGGCCGCGCTTCACCGCGTCCACGATCTCCTTGGCGCGCTGTGAGCGCGAGAAGCCGTCGCTCAGCGTGCGAAGCTCGGAGAGTTTCTCCGGGCTCGTGGGCTGCTGGTTGGCGATGTCGTAGAGAGCTTCGTCGCGCAGGATGCGTCCGCGCGGCACGTCCTGCGCCTGCGCAAGGCGCTCGCGCCAGGCCGCCAGCTCGATCAGAACGGCGAGGGCTTTGCGGTTCTTGACGCGCATCTTGAGGCGCTGCCAAGCGTTCTCCGGGTGGCTCTCGTAGGTCGAGGGCGCGGTCAGTTCCGCCATCTCCTCGTCCAGCCACGATTCCCGGTTGGTCACCTCGAGCTCGGTCTTGAGGTGGGTATAGATGTCCCGCAGGTGAGTGACGTCGCCAATGGCGTAGACGAGCTGTTTTTCCGTCAACGGACGACGGCTCCAGTCGGTAAAGCGCGAGCTTTTGTCGAGGTCGCGGCCGGTGATCTTCTTCACCAGATTGACGTAGCTCACGCTTTCGCCGAAGCCGCAAACCATGGCGGCGATCTGCGTGTCGAAGACCGGCGCCGGGATGAGGCCTGCCTCGGAGAAGACGATCTCGATGTCCTGGCGCGCGGCGTGGAAGACCTTCACGACCTTCTCGTCCGCCATGAGGTCGTAGAAGGGCTTTAGATCGAGGCCCTCCGCCAGCGGGTCCACGATCACCTCGTCGCCGGGGCCGGCGAGCTGGATCAGGCAGAGGTCAGGCCAGAACGTCTGCTCACGCATGAACTCGGTGTCGACGGCGACGAAGTCGCCGGCGGCGAGCCTGGAGCAGGTTTCGGAAAGGGCAGAAGTCGAGGTAATGACGCGCATTGCGCGACGGTTATAGACACGGGAAGCGCGGATGTCGCTAGTTCCGTGCGCGCCGGGCGCATTTTCTCCCCGATGAGCGTCGGGGAGACACGACGCTGCGGCGCGGCCGTCCGGGTCCATTCGGCCGGTCCGGCGTGCTCGCTTGCGGTTCTCGCCGCTTGAAGGCGTGCCCTTTCGCGCGCGCCAAGTCCGGCCAAAATAAAATCCGGCGGAAAAGTAAAATGGCAGGGTGCGACATCTAGTCAAGTAAACGCCTGTGATGTATAAAATTCCGCAGGCGCGGGTCACGAGCAGTCACGGATTTCTAGAGGGCGAAGGTTTCGGATTAGGCCAATCTATTGTTGGCCGGTTTCCGATTTTTCTCGCCTTGTTCAAATCCTGAAAACGAAACTCCAAAATATTGATTTGCGCTGCCATTCCGCGTGCGGTTGCCCCGCATGACGTGTCGCGGGCGTTGCGGCCGCTAAGGTGTCGCGTAGGAGTGTGGCGTGCAAGAGCTTGGCAGGAAGAGCCCGATCGGTGTCCGAAGCTCCGCGCTTCAGCCTTATATGATCGCAGAAAATCCATTCAAGCGTGTGGCGACCGGACCCGCAGTGCAGCTTATCGCGCGGGATGCGTTCGTCTCCGATACGGCCATCAAGCTCGATCAGGTTATTCTGGAGATCCGCTCGCTCGGCCGGGAAATCCAGATTTTGAAAGGCGACATTGCAGAGGTGCGCGAGGACGCATCGCGGAGCTACCGGTTTTCCGAATTTCAGGAACGGGAGTATAAGGCTCGCGCTGCAAAGATCGACGATCTCTCGCGCCGATTTGATTTCTTGAAAACGCGGCTCGATGCGGTCGATGGAAATTCGAAAGGGGATTATCAAGCTTTTCGGACTTTCGAGGCCGTTAGCCGCCGTTTGACGGAATTGGGGACGCTTGAGCGTGAATTCCGGGAGGTTTCCGGAAAGTTGAAGCTCAGCGCGGGGCTGTTTTCGGCGTCTGTGGCGATGTGGCTGGTGGTGCTGGTCCTGGTCTGAACCCGCCGATCGACCGAAGCCAGACAACTTGGACAAGGCGGCTTTGGGCAGCTTCCCCAGGCTCGTCCTGACTGCCTCGCTGCGGGGGGTGATGCCGACGGGCTCTTTTCACCTAAGAGACTGATTCAAAATCGGCTTTCTCGAACTTGCAAGCGCGGCTCCCGGGTTGCCCGCTCCGGTCTGCCGGAACGGTCCCCAAAGCCTTGACTTTGCGGGGGCATCATGCGCTTTTCCGCCAACTTCAATCAGGGGTATAGCCACGGGCACGCCGGATCTGTTCGATCCGGCGTTTGGATCGGGGCCTCAAGGTATTGGCAGATGGCAGACGGGAAGAAGGCGGAAGCGGGCGTGGGCAAGGCAGGGGCGGCTCAGGGGACGCTGCATCGATACCGGTCTCATACGTGCGGGGCGCTGAGGTCTGGCGACATCGGGACCACGGCGCGTCTTTCCGGCTGGGTCCATCGCGTGCGCGACCATGGCGGCGTTCTGTTCATCGATCTGCGCGACCACTATGGCGTGACGCAGGTGGTTGCCGACCCGGACAGCCCGGCCTTCAAGATGGCCGAGACCGTGCGTTCGGAGTGGGTGATCCGCGTTGATGGCAGCGTGCGCAAGCGCCCCGACGGCACGACGAATGCGGAATTGCCCACTGGCGAGATCGAGGTTTACGCGACCGAGATCGAGGTGCTGTCCGAAGCCAAGGAATTGCCGGTCCCCGTGTTCGGAGAGCCGGACTATCCGGAAGACCTGCGCCTCACCTACCGCTTCCTCGATCTGCGCCGCGAGACGCTGCACGGCATCATCATGAAGCGGCTTCAGATCACGAAGTCGCTGCGCGCGCGGATGCATGACGCTGGCTTCAACGAATTTCCGACGCCGATCCTGACTGCGTCCTCGCCCGAGGGCGCGCGCGACTTCCTCGTGCCGTCGCGCATTCACGCGGGCAAGTTCTACGCGCTGCCGCAGGCTCCGCAGCAGTACAAGCAGCTGCTCATGGTCTCGGGCTTCGACCGCTACTTCCAGATCGCGCCGTGCTTCCGCGACGAGGACCCGCGCGCCGATCGTCTGCCGGGCGAATTCTATCAGCTCGACCTCGAGATGAGCTTCGTCGAGCAGGAGGACATTTTCCAGACGATGGAGCCGATCCTGACCTCCGTGTTCGAGGAGTTCGCGGACGGCAAGCGCGTGGATCGCGGCTGGCAGCGCATTCCCTATGACACGGCCATCGCAAAGTATGGCTCCGACAAGCCGGACCTGCGCAACCCGATCGAGATGCAGGATGTGACCGAGCATTTCCGCGGCTCGGGCTTCAAGGTGTTCGCGCAGATGATTGAGCGCGATCCCAAGGTGCGCGTGTGGGCTATCCCGGCTCCGGGCGGCGGTTCGCGCGCGTTCTGCGATCGCATGAACGCGTGGGCACAGAAGGAAGGCCAGCCGGGTCTCGGCTACATCTTCTGGCGCGAGGAGGAAGGCGCTGCCGGTGCCGGCCCGATCGCGAAGAACGTGGGCGCAGAGCGGGCTTCCGCCATTCAGGCGCAGATGGGCCTCAAGACGGGCGATGCCTGCTTCTTCACGGCTGGCGATCCAGCCAAGTTCTACAAGTTCGCGGGGCTGGCGCGTGATGAGGTGGGCCGCGAGCTCAAGCTCGTCGACGAAGGGCGCTTCGCGTTCGCGTGGATCGTCGACTTCCCGTTCTACGAGTGGAACGAGGACGAGAAGAAGATCGACTTCTCGCACAACCCGTTCTCGATGCCCCAGGGCGGTCTCGAAACGCTCCAGGCGGCGACGAGCCCGGAGGACTATCTTAAGATTAAGGCCTACCAGTACGACATCGTCTGCAACGGCTATGAGATCGCATCGGGCGGCGTGCGCAACCATCGCCCCGATGCGATGATCGCCGCGTTCGGCGTCGCAGGGCTCGGGCCTGAGGTCGTCGAGGAGCGCTTCGGCGGCATGCTGCGCGCGTTCCAGTACGGCGCACCTCCGCACGGCGGCATGGCAGCCGGCATCGAGCGCATGGTGATGCTGCTCACGGGCACCAAGACGGTGCGCGACGTGGCGCTGTTCCCGATGAACCAGCAGGCTAACGATCTCTTGATGGGTGCGCCGAGTGAGGTCTCGCCGAAGCAGCTTCGCGAGCTTTCGATCCGCGTGGTGACACCCGAGAAGAAGTAGGCCTTCGTTTCAGCGTGTCTGGACCCCGACCTACGTCGGGGTGACGCCATTTGCGCGGGTAGCGGCTCTCCTCCCAGGGCCGTCATCCCGGCGCCATGCTTGGCACGAGCGGCCGGGATCAAGGCTCTGTGAGCAAGAACGCGGATGCGCGCCGATCATCGATATGCATCGCAATTGCGCTCATGCCCGGCAAGTGCTGGGCGAGGAGCGGGTGTTGTCGTTCGTGCGGTCTGGTTTCAGCGCCCGCCGATGCCGAGGCCGTCGAGGTAGATCAGCACGGCGGCTTCGAGCAGCTCCTCGGGGCGCATGGGGATCGGGCGGCGGGCCTGATCACCGCGAGCGAACAGCGCGGCGATGCCGTGCGACAGCGACCAGATGTGAAGTGCCATCATCAATGGCGGCGGGCGGCGCTCCTTCGGCAGCGTGGCAATCAGCGCCTCGCAGGCTTCGCGCAGCACGGCGAAGGCGCGGTCTCCCTCCGCGCGGACTTCCGGATATTCCGAAAGCGAAAGGCCGGATTCGAACATGGCCGAGAAGTAGGCGGGCTCGCTGCTGGCGAAGGCCAGATAGGCCGCGCCGAGGCGGTTGAAAGCGTCCCGTGCGTTGGGGCGCCCTTCGTTCCAGGCGACGGTCAGCGCGCGGGTGAAGGCCTCGAAGCCGCGCTTGGCTATGTCAGCGATGAGGGCGTCCCGGTCGCGGAAATGGCGATAAGGTGCGGCGGGAGAGACGCCGGCCGCCCGCGCGGCTTCGGCAAAGGTGAAGCCTGCCGGACCCTTCTCGCGGATCAGGTTCAGCGCGGCCTCGATCAGTGCCTCGCGCAAGTTTCCATGGTGATAGCCGCGGCGCTCGCCGGGCCCGCGGTCTTTGTGCCAGCTCATGAAAATGAGTGTAGCTTATTTGGCGGCAGCGGGCAGCAGGTAACGGGCAGTAGGCAGTAGGCAGTAGGCAGTAGGCAGTAGGCAGTAGGCAGTGGGGCGACGGCGAGTGAGGGTTGGGGAAGACGGGTGACAATCATTTACGTTGATGCGGATGCCTGCCCGGTGAAAGAGGAGGCCCTGCGGGTTGCGGACCGGCACGATCTTGCGATCGTCTATGTGTCCAACACCTGGATGCGGCTGCCGGAAGGCAGCAGAGTCGAGCGTGTGGTGGTGCAGGAGGGGCCGGATGCGGCCGACGACTGGATCGCGAGCCGTATCGTGGCAGGCGATATCGCGGTGACGGCCGATATTCCTCTGGCCTCGCGTTGCCTCAAGACTGGCGCTCAGGCCCTCGGCCCCACGGGTAAGCCGTTCACCGACGCGAGTATCGGCATGGCGCTCGCGATGCGCGATCTCTCGCGGCATCTGCGTGAGACCGGTGAAGGCGGCAGCTTCAATGCGTCGTTCACGCGGCAGGACAGATCGCGCTTCCTCGAAGCGCTCGAGCTCGCCGTGCAGCGGGCGAAGCGGGGCAAATGAAGTCGGGGCAGCAGGCAGCGGGCAACAGGTAGCCCGTGGGTAGTAGGCAGTAGAGTTCCACGGCGGGTGAGAACGAGGGAGAATCTCGTCTCCTCGCGCTAGTTCTTGATCGAGCGCAGCTCCTCGGCGATGCGCGCGGACTGGGACGGCCAGCTCGCGGCAAGCCAATCGTCGGTGCCGAACAGCCAGTACCAGAAGCGGTTCCGGCGGAAGTACCGCTCGACCGTGACCTTGTGCATCTTCTCGACGGTGGTGGAGAGGGAGTGCAGCATTTCCACAGGCTTCGCCGCGGCCTGCTCCAGGCTTTGGATGCGGGCGACGAGGGTGGCGACGGCGACCGCCGCGTCCTGCCCCTGGCTGTCGAGCGTGGTCGCCAGCGTGTGCTGGTTGGTGTTGATCTTGGCCAGGCTGTCGTGCAGCTCGGAGAGATCCTGCGTGAAGCCTTCGGAGAGACGCGTGAAGGCCGCGTGTCCGTTCGTCACTTCCTGGGCGATGGTCTCGCTCAGGCGGGCGAGCGCGTCGCGCAGGCTGGCGCGATCCTGCGCGGCGAGGCTTTCGGCGTTCTCGGCCCGCGCGGCGTGCGCGTTGAGCGCCTCCTCCAAGAGGCCGAGACGGCGATGGGCTTCCGCCAGGCTGTCGGTTGCGGCCGTGTGCTGGGCGTCGCGCGCCGCGGCGGCGGCGTTCAATTGCTCGACGATGGGGGGCGAGACGAGGTTTGCGATCTCTCCCGGCTGACGCTCGAGCCCGGCGGTGAGGGCCTGGATGCTGGCGTTCAAGGCCTGCTCGTTCGTGCGCGCGTGCTCGCGTTCCTCAAGGGCGGCTTCCTCGATGGCTTCGAGGCGATCGAGAAGCGGTGCCAGATCCACGGTCTGCTTCGCGGCGAGGGATTCGACCGCGGCGCGTGTCACCGAGATCTCGGCCTGCAGTGCGCGCTCCAGCAACCCCAGGCGGTCCTGAAGCGGTCCGAAGTCCGCCGACACCGGGTTGCGTGCCGATAGAAATGCCTGCTCGAGGCTCTGCAAGCGGTCTCCGAAGACGGTCTGGATCTTCTCGTGCGTGAGGCCGCCGAGGCGGGTCGCTTCTTCGCGTTGAGCCATGAGTTCCCGCTGCAGATCTTGCAGCACTCCCGATAAGATTTTTCTCTCGTTTGCCAAGTCGCTGGTGAGGGCACGCACCGATTGCTCGAGGGTGTCGATGCGCGATTGCTGGGTCTGCGCCTGAGCGGCCGCGAGGCTCGCCAAGTCAGAGGAAATGGTGCGAGAGGGCTGAGGCGGCACGGCGGCGGCGCTGCGAACGCGCTCGCGCACGGCTTCGACGTCGAGCGTAGCCTCCGGCATGGGGGCGGCCAGAGTGCGCGGGAAGACGCCAGGCAAGAGCCGCCCCAGGCTCGCGAACTCGACGCCGCTGTCGAACAGCGCGTAGACAACGTCGGCGACGCTGACGGGGGATTGCTTGCGGTAGGCGTGAGCGGCGGCGAGCCTCAGCACCTCCTCGAGCGCTTCGGCGCGCCTCGGCACGGTCTTGCCGTTGCCGGGTGCGGCCGGGATCTCGGTTGCGATGACGGTCGCGGCCTCGCGGCGCAAGGCAGCGACGCGCACGCCGCGGATTTCGAACGGCTCGGCGGCGTCCTCGGTGCGGGTGAGGGCGTAGATGAGATGCTCGATGCGCACCTCGTTGGCGCGGTGGGCGGCCGCCACGTCGAAGGCGTGGTTGCAGCAGTCGAGTACGGTTTCGTCGACCCAGATCGGGGCGCCGCGCGGTGCGCCGGCGGAGGGACGCGTTCTTTGGCTTACGAAAAACGGGTCGGCCTGTTGCGGCTGGGCATGGTCTCCTGGCGCGGCCTGGGGCGTCCTCAGATCCAGATCTTCGCCTCGGTAACCCATACTCTACTCCCGTCACGCAACGCGAAACGCGGAGTACACAATCTCCGGATTTCGCCCCCACACAAATGCGCGCGATCCGATCGAACGTTCTGTCGTTCGACCCCACCCGTGCGGTTCGCCGCAATCGCGCGCCGGCAGACAATATCCTCTAATTCCGCACGGGGCGAGAGGTGTGGCGGACATGGTAAATCGCGCCAGCACAAGGGTTAGTGCCGCCCGCGCTTTCCCAGATTCCCGCCATGCTGGGGTCAGAATCGGTGATAAACTCCCTTGCACAACCGAGAGAGCCGATACGTGACTGGGTTCGAACCGCAATTTCCGCGCCTGAGGCGGCCCTCCATCAAAGGGATGCTGCTGGCGCTCGGCGCTGCTCTCTCGCTCGTGGGCGGCGGAGCGAGCGGCGCAGTCGCGGCGCCGGGGGATACCAAGCCCTACGACGACAAGCTGATGCGGCTCGCCGAAATTCTGGGTGCTGTCCATTACTTGCGCGAACTTTGCAGTGCGAACGATGGGCAGGTATGGCGTGACCGGATGAAAGAGCTGCTCGACACGGAAGGGGGCACTGCGTTGCGGCGGGCGCGCCTCACACGCAGCTTCAATCAAGGCTATCGCAGCTATCGGCGCACCTATGTGACGTGCACGCCGACGGCGCAGTCGTCCATCGAGCGTTTCCTCGCCGAGGGCATTCAAATTGGCGACGGACTGGTGAAGAATACGCCTTAACTTCAGTGCACTCGGTAGGACGAGCGCCATGCGGCGGCGGCGTTCTCACGAAACAGAGGGTAGCGGGTAGTTTACTGTGAATTACCGCGGGGTCTGGTCGCCAAGGTTCACCGTGTTAGGTGTACGAATTGCAAGGGTCGAGAGTCGTGAGGCGAGGGGTGGCTTGGCTTGGCTCTCGAATTAGCTTCCTGGGGGAAGGACTGTGATGGCTACTCATATCGAACTCAATTCGTCCGAAGACCTGAGCTTCCGCGCGCTTAGCCTTATTCTCGCGGCTTGGGACGAAGGGACGGAAAGTGGGGTCGCACCGGAGCAGATGGCCTATGCCGCTCTGTTCACGGCGCTGACCGATCTTGTCTCTCTCTATGGAGAGGATGCCGTCAAGAAGCTCGCAGTCGGGCTCGAGCGGCGGATCGAAATGGGCGAATTCACGCTCGATCGCAACGTGCAGTAAGCTCGTTTTCTTTGCTTTCCGTCGTCTAGGATCTTGAAACTCGGCCGCCATGCGGCCGGGTTTTTCCGTTTGTGACCCTGTCTCAGGTCAACATCTTCAGCACCATCTCGCCTATCAGCAGGGCGCCGAAGCCGATCAGCAGCACGCCCGAAATGCGGTTCGTGTAAGCCAAATGCGCCGGGCTGAAGCGGTGGCGCAGGCGGCCGATCAGGCGCGAGAGGCCGAGCCACCACATGAAACTTCCGCCCATGATGGACGCGACCATGGTCAGGGCGTCCACGTAGCTGTGGACCTCCACGAAGGTGCTGATGCCGCCGAAGATGGCGAACAAGCCGAGCACGGCGCCGGGATTGGTGATGGTGAGGAAGAACGTTTTCGGGATGTCCCAGGCATAGTCGCGCAGGGACGCTGCTCCTTCGCCCTCGGCCTGAACGCTCATCAAGCGCGGCGGCGCGACGTAGAGCTTGAGGCCGAACAGGATCAGCGCGAGGCCGCCTACGATCTGGATTGTCTGGCGGTGATATTCGATGGCGCCCGAGATGGCGCCGACGCCGAGGCTGGCGAAGAGAGCGATGAGGCCGTCGCCCAGCATGGCGCCGATGCCGGCGGCGAGGCCGCCCCAAAAGCCGCGTTCGATGGCGCGCTGTATGCAGAGTACGTTGACGGGACCGACTGGAGCCGCGACAAGCACACCGATCACTATTCCAACGGGGATGATCAGCAGGTTGGGGACTAGCTGCATGCGCGCCACCTTGGCGACAGCGCTATATCGACTTCCGGCATTGCACCTCGAATGGGACCTGGCTGACCCAGGTCGATGGAAGGGAAATCAGAGCCTCATGGGTTACGAACCGAAGGTGCTCGCATTCGCTGTGGATGGGATCGCACGCGCTCCCGACGCGCAAAGGGCGGTCTCGAAGCAAAACACCACGATGCACACCCAGCGGCGAGCCGCAAACGGCAGTCTTGGCGCGCTTTCATTGGTAGCGGCGGCGCTGTGCCTTGTCCATGCCAATACCTCAAGTTTTCAGGCGCTTGCGGGGGAAAAAGCGGCGGTCGCGGAAAAAAGCGGCGCTGCCGAAAAGGTGGTGCCCGAGGAGCGGGCGTTCCATGGCGCGCTGCCTCCGAACGTGGCGGATATGCGCGAGCAGATCCTTGCAGCCGTGCACGCCGGAGATGTGGCGGAGCTGAAGGGCGCCATCGAGTGGAACGAGATCAAGCCGGATTTCGGCGAGGACGCGAACAAGGATCCGATCGCGTATTGGAAGAAGATCTCGGCCGACGGAGAGGGGCGGGAGGTGCTCGCGGCCATCGCGAACCTGCTGGCGCTGCCTCCAGCGCGTCTCGCCATCGGGAAAGACCCCGAAAACACGATGGTCTACGTTTGGCCGTACCTGGCCGAGCTTCCGCTCGACAGCCTGAAGCCTCAGGAGGAGGTGGATCTCTATCGCCTCGTGCCCCCCGCGGCTGCCAAGTCCATGCGGGATGCGAAAAAATGGGCGTGGTGGCGTATTGCTATCGGAGCGGATGGAACCTGGCACACGTTCCGGAAGTACCAGTAGAGGTATTTCGCGGCACACGGGGCAAGGGGCGGACATTCTTCCCGTGAGGCGAGCTGCGGCATGACGCGCCTTGCGTTGCAGTCCTCTATTCTTAAACGGTATCAACCAATTCCGCTGTGGGGATGCAGGTATCTGGAAGGTTCGATATAGTGCCCCCATGTAAGTGACCGTGCCCTTATTGGTCGGTGCGGTCGGGTCAGCGTACTTCGAGGTTGAATGATGTTTGGGTTCAGGATTTCCGCGCTCGTTCTCGGCGCCGGGCTTGTTGCTTTCGGAGCCGCTGCTCCGGCAGCCGCGCAGGGCCTCAGCCAGTATGGAATGTGGGGTGGCCCGCCCGCCAGCTCCAAGCCGTCCTATCTCGGTGCGGGGCCGGCTATGATGAAGCCGGTCGATCTGATGCAGGGCGGCGGGCGGCCGTCCATCTCGGCGAAGGCACCTCAAACGGCGAGCTTCTCGAACGGGTTCGCACCGGGCTCCATCGTCATCGATACCGCAGGACGCAAGCTCTACTACACGCTCTCGCAGAGCGCGGCCTATGTGTATCCCATCGCCGTCGGCAAGCAGGGCTTCGCCTGGACCGGCGTCGAGCGGGTGTCGCGCATCGAGGACTGGCCGGATTGGATCCCGCCCGCGGAGATGCGCCAACGCAAGCCCGGCCTGCCGGTCCGCATGACGGGCGGCCTCAACAACCCGCTGGGCGCCAAGGCGATCTATCTCGGCAATACGCTCTACCGCATTCACGGTACCAACGATTCCAAGTCGATCGGGTCGGCTTCCTCGTCGGGCTGCTTCCGGATGCACAACGAGCACGTCGTGCATCTCGCGCAGCACGTCAACGCCTCGACGGTCGTATACGTGATGAAGCGCCTGCCGAAGTCGGGTACCGTGATGCCGCCGGGCTATACGCCTGCCGCAAAGGCTCAGCCGCAGCAGGCTAGCGAGCCTGCGCCGGAGGCGCCGCCTGCCGCCGCTCAGCCGGATGCGGCTGCTCCGCCGGCCAACGGAGCCGCGCCCGAGGCGAAGCCTGCCGATCAAGGCATCTGAATTCCAGCGTTCCGTGGGGGTGCGACGACTTAAACCTCCGCGGACGTTGTAGGCCCGCGCCGCTTCGCGTACAGGACGCGGGCGGATGTCCGATGGCGACGTCGGCGAGCTTCTGTCTGCCGGGCGACCGTGGATGGCCCACGCAATCCGGTGGTGCTGGCGCGGCAACTACAATAAGGTGCGATTCTGACCACCACGCGGCGACGTTCCGCGGGGTTAAGACGCGCGAGCCAGCGCTTATCGCAACAAACGAGGTCAGGAAAATGAGCAACGCAATCTCACTCGAGCTTCTGGCCTTCAACCTGAAGCTCCTCGGACGCCAGCGCCGCAAAAGCCTTCTGATCAGCGCCGGACGCCCCGAGGACAAGAAGCGCATGCTTCCCGCCATCCGGCGCATTCTCACACTCGATGTCGAGCTTTACGCGACCCCCGGCACGCACCGCTTCTTCGTTGCCAACGGCATCAAGAGCACCGAGATCCACAAGATCACCGACGGGCGCTCGCCGAACATTCTCTCGTTCCTCAAGGCCAACCGGTTCGATCTCGTCATCAACGTGCTCACGGGCGACGAGGACTACGACGAGAGCTCGGATGCGAAGCTCATCCGCAAGCTCTCCATCGAGAACGGAATTCCGCTCATCACGGATGCCGACGTGGGCATCGCGACGCTCGAGCAGATCATCATCGATGCCGAGCGCGGCACCTATCGCTACCGCCTCGCCGACGACAGCGAACCCTGGAACCTTAGGCTCCGGTTCCTTCAGGCGGCAGAGCGTCTCGGCGGTCTCGCCAATCATCACGCGCATTTCGACAAGGCGTATCTGATCACGCACGAGAACCTGCGGCTCAGCCAGGTCGACATGCAGAAGAAGTGGGAGCTCTACCGCTACCTCAAGGAGAACTACACGCACGACGATCTCGTGGAGCGCATCAGCCGCGGCGTCGAGACCATGATCCATCAGGGCGCAACCTACTGCCGAACGATGGTGGACGCGGACAGCACCGTCGGCCTTCTTCCGATCAAGGCGGCGCTCGAGGTCAAGCAGCGGTATGCGGGGCGCATCCAGTTCGAGGTGGGCGTGCAGCCGCTGCAGGGCGTGCTCGATCCGGCCTCGTTCGAGCAGTATGCGGAAGCCTGCGAGCTCGCGGATTATTGCGGCGGCTTGCCCTCGCGTGACCGGCCCAAGCCCGAGAAGCATCTCGACGTGGTGCTGTCGCTCGCCAAAAAGCTCGGCAAGCCGGTGGACGTGCACATCGACCAGGAGAACAATCCGCTCGAGAACGAGACCGAGCTTCTCGCGGAGAAGACCATTGAGCACGGCATGCAGGGCCGCGTGTTCGGCGTGCACGCGATCTCGCTCTCGGCCAAGGAAGATCGCGAGCAGGACCGCATCATCGAGAAGGTGAAGGAAGCGGATATGGGCATCATCATCTGCCCGTCTGCGGCCCTCAGCATGAAGCAGCTGCCGATGACGGCGCCGCTGCACAACTCGATCGCGCCGTTCGTGAAGCTCAGGGAAGCGGGTGTGCGCTGCTATCTCGGCGTGGACAATGTCCACGATCTCTTCATGCCGATGGTGGACGGCGACATGTGGACGGAAGCCCGCATGCTGATGGAAGCCTGCCGCTTCTACGACATCGACGAAGTGGCGGCGTGGGCCTGCCAGAAGCCGATCACGGCGAAGGCCCAGGGTGGCGCTTCGGCTGCGAAGCCCGTTGCCAAACCGGCGCCGGTGTCGCAGGAGGCTGGGGCCGAGAAGGAGCTTCTCAAGAAGCGCGTGGCCAGCGGCCGCCGCGACCGCTGAGCCGAGCTATCGTCGCGTATTCGAGAGACGCCCATGACGACCGCAACAACGAGGTCCCATGTGACGGTGTTGGCGGATCGCGGTGTCGTTTCCGTCACGGGAGCCGATGCGGAAAAGCTGCTCGGCGGACTGATCACAAACGACATCGCGCTGATCGCTGAAGCGCACGCGCTTTATGCGGCGCTGCTCGCACCGCAAGGCAAGATGCTGTTCGACTTCCTGGTGGTGAAGAGAGGGGACGGCTTTCTCCTCGATACGCTGCGGGAGAAGACGGGAGATCTCGTCAAGCGGCTCTCGATGTACAAGCTCAGGGCGCAGGCAGAGATCCGCGACGTGTCGGCTGACTTCGCCGTCGGCGCTGCTTGGGGCGGGGAGACCGTGCCGTCCGACGTTCCGGCTGGTGCGCTGGTCTATGCGGATCCGCGTCTTCCGGCGCTCGGGAGCCGTTTCATCGCGGATGTGACCGCGGTGCGTGATGCCGGGGATGCAGTGAACGCGTCACCGGAGGCTTATGACGCTTATCGCATCGCGCTCGGCGTTCCCGAAGGCGGGCGGGATTTCGTGTTCGGCGATACGTTTCCGCACGAGGCGCTGCTGGACCAGTTGAACGGCGTGTCGTTCGACAAGGGCTGTTACGTGGGCCAGGAGGTGGTGTCGCGCATGCAGCATCGCACCACGGTTCGCAAGCGGGTGGTGCCTGTGGAGGCCGACCAGGAGCTGCCACAGGGGCCGCTCCCTGTTCTGGTTGGGGAGGCTGAAATCGGCCGTCTCGGATCTGTTGCGGGCCAGCGCGGGCTTGCTCTCCTGAGGCTCGACCGCGTGGCAGAAGCGCAGCGCGGCGGCACGCTGGTGACCGTGAACGGTCTTCCGCTTCGCGTCGTGCTTCCGTCGTTCGCCACCTTTCAGCTCGGGGCTCCGCATGAAATCGCCTGACGCCGACGTGCTGGCGCGTTGCCCCTGGGCCGGCATCGACGATCCGCTCTACGCGCGTTATCACGATGAGGAATGGGGCGTGCCCCATGCGGACGATCAGCGCCTGTTCGAAAAGCTGCTGCTCGAAGGTTTTCAGGCTGGGCTCTCGTGGATCACGATCCTGCGAAAGCGCGAGTCATTCCGGCGCGCGTTTCATGATTTCGATCCGGCTCGCATCGCGCGCTACACCGAGAGGGACATCGCGCGGTTGATGGCGGACGAGGGAATCGTGCGCAACCGCCTCAAGGTGCTGGCTGCGATCGACAACGCGAAAGCCTATCTCGTGCTCAGAAAGCGGCAGTCGCTCGCGTCGTTCCTGTGGCATCACGCGGGCGGGAAGCCCGCCATCAACGCCTATGCCAAGGTGGGCGAGGTTCCGGCTTCGACGGATGTGTCCGTGCGGCTTTCCAAGGCGCTCAAGAAGGAGGGGTTCCGGTTCGTAGGTCCCACCACGCTCTACGCATTCATGCAGTCGACGGGCATGGTGAACGATCATCTAACCGGATGCCCGCGCCACAAAGCGTGCGCCAAGCTGCAGCGCGCTTTCGTTCCACCAACGGCTTGAATTGCGATGAGCGAGCCTGGATCCGAGCCCGAGACCCGCGTTCCGCGCGCCTGGCAGAGAATGCTCTCCGGGCGGCGGCTGGACCTGCTTAATCCCTCGCCCGCCGATATCGAGATCGAGGATATCGCGCATGGCCTCGCGCGCGTTGCCCGGTGGAACGGGCAGACGCAGGGGGCGCATGCGTTCTCAGTCGCGCAGCATGTGCTGCTGGTGGAGGAGATCGCGGAGGATCTCAATCCGGATTGGCCGCAGGCGTGGCGGCTCGCGGCTCTGCTTCACGATTCCGCGGAGTACGTGATCGGTGATTTGATTAGCCCGTTCAAAACGGCAATCGGTCTCGACTACAAATCGTTCGAATTGAAGCTGCTCGAGGCCATTCACCGGCGTTTTTCACTGCCGCCGCGGCTTCCGGAGGCCATCACGGCGAAGATCAAGCGTGCCGACAGCATCGCCGCATTTTACGAAGCGACAGGGCTCGCCGGTTTCGCACGCGATGAAGCGCTGCTCTACTTTGGTGAGCCTACCAGGTTGGGAGAGTCGATTCAGCGGAAGCTGATCGCTCTCGAACCGCTGCCTGCGGCAGATGCGCAGCATCTTTTTCTTCGGAGATTTTCCGACCTCAGCCAAGCGCAATAACGCGTGTTTTGGGGCTTTGCGGAAGCTTTCGATTTTATTCCCTGTTTCGCAAAGAAAATCCCGCTTCCGTTGGTTCCGAAAATCGCCACGATCGGCGTTTAGCGGGCAATCAGGAGCGGATGCCATGGTCACAGATGCAAACATCAAGCGGCGGTTTCACGATGGAGAAACCGGCGCAGAAAAAGCACTCCACGCCGCGGTGCGCCCTGAGGCCGCGAACGTGGAAATCGGGCTCAATGCCGCGATCGTTGCTGTGATCGACGACGAGCCCGTCGTGCTCGTGATCCGCAACGAGACGGATAGCGCGAGCGCGACGGACGGGCTTCCGTTCGGTCCCTTCTCGCCCGTGGCACATCGCACGCTGGAAAGCGGCTTGCGTGCCTGGGTGGAGGAGCAGACGGGCCTCGGTCTCGGCTATGTCGAACAGCTCTACACGTTCGGCGATCGCGGGCGGCACGCAGAGCCCGCCGATCATTCTCCGCACGTGGTTTCCATCGGCTATCTCGCGCTGACCGAAACGGGACATGCGCGCGATCTGCAGCATGGCTCCTGGCGCAGCTGGTATCAGTTCTTCCCGTGGGAAGACTGGCGCAAAGGCAAACCCGAAATTCTCTCCGCCGAGATCGAGCCCAGGCTCAAGGAGTGGGCGCAGCGGCCTGTTCTGCGCTCGGCACCTGCGCGGCCCGTGCAGCGCGAGGATCGCGTGCGGATCTGCTTCGGCCTCGATGGCGGAGCGTGGGACGAGGAGAAGGTGCTCGATCGTTTCGAGCTGCTTTACGAAGCGGGGCTCGTCGAGGAGGCCCGGCGCGATGGGCGCGAATCTGCGTCCTCCTGGGGCGTCACCGCGCCCCGGCTTGGCGCTGCCATGCGCTTCGATCATCGGCGCATCCTCGCGACGGCGATCGGCCGCGTGCGCGCGAAAATCAAATACCGCCCCGTCATCTTCGAGCTGATGCCGGACGATTTCACCCTGTTCGAGCTGCAGAAGACGGTGGAGGCCATCCTCGGCCCGCATCTGCACAAACAGAACTTCCGCCGGCTCGTCGAGAGCGCCGGTCTCGTGGAGCCGACGGGCGAGGTCAAGACGCAAACCGGCGGGCGTCCGGCCAAGCTGTTCCGCTTCCGGCGCGAGGTGCTGCTGGAGCGGCCTGCTCCGGGCGTGCGTGTGAAACCCGTGCGTAGCTAGACTCGCCGCGCTGCGCATTGCTGCGGCGGGTCTGCAAATATTTTCAGCAACGGCCTGGAAAATCGCCGGCGTCTCAACTAGATTCTTTTTGTACGCTCAATGCTCTGATCGAGCATAACCGATGGAACCTTTCGACGGGGCGGGCGTAGGTTACACATGGCGCGTTGATCGACGTGACGTGGTGTGGAGGTGGCTGGCCTGAGATGGCCGGTGTTTTTCAGGTCCTTCATATACTCAAGTAGAGTATATGATAGAACGGAGGTCAAAATGGCGCTTGGCTCGGCCCATTCGGCTTTGGAGCTTCCCCGGACGGAGGACGCAGCGAGCTGCGCACCGCGCTCGCGGGCAAAGGAGACGGTCGTTCCGCCGTTTGCGTTCACGCCGGCTCTCAAGCGTGAGCTCGAGCCTCTCTACGAGCGGGTGAAGCACGTCGTCACGCCGATGGAGTGGGTGCACTACGCGCCGATCGTGAAGGCGATCAACGAGCTCAAGGCGAAGCGCAATGCCGTTATCCTGGCGCACAACTACATGACGCCGGAGATCTTCCACTGCGTAGGCGATTTCCGTGGGGACAGCTTGCAGCTCGCGAAGGAAGCCGCGCGCGCGGAAGCAGACGTGATCGTGCAGGCCGGCGTGCACTTCATGGCCGAGACGTCTAAGCTGCTCAGCCCGGACAAGACTGTGCTTATTCCCGATCCGCTGGCGGGCTGCTCGCTCGCGGCTTCGATCACGCCTGAGGACGTCCGTGCGTTGCGGGCAGCCTATCCCGGCGTGCCGATCGTCACCTACGTCAACACGAGCGCCGCCGTTAAGGCCGAGTGCGATATCACCTGCACGTCGTCGAATGCGGTCAAGATCGTCGAGAGCCTTGGCGCGCCGCGCGTGCTGCTGATCCCCGACGAGTATCTCGCGAAGTACGTGCAGACCAAGACCAAGGTCGAGATCATCGCCTGGAAGGGCCACTGCGAGGTGCACGAGCGCTTCACCGGCGAAGAGATGAACGCCATGCGCGAAGCGGAGCCGGGCCTGCGCATCATCGCGCATCCCGAGTGCCCGCCGGACGTCATCAACGCGGCGGACTTCACGGGCTCGACGGCGGCCATGATCGACTGGGTGAAGACCAAGCGCCCGGCGAAGGTGGTGCTCGTCACCGAGTGCTCGATGGCGTCCAACGTGGCGGCGGAAGCTCCGGATGTCGAGTTCGTGCGTCCGTGCAACCTGTGCCCGCACATGAAGCGCATCAGCCTCGAGAACATCTACGAGGCGCTGCTCTACAACCGTTACGAAGTGACGGTCGATCCCGCTGTCGCCGAGAAGGCGCGCCGCGCGGTCGAGCGCATGGTGGAGGCTTCGGCCTAAGCTTTTCCGGCGCGGGCCCTCGTGGCCCGCGTCCTCTCCCTGCGGCGTGTGCTTGCTGCGGGCCTACTCCAGCAGTCCGCGATTGATCGTGCTTCTTGCCGGGAAATCGGGTTCCGCTTTCGTCCGGACGCACTTCAGGAGGTCCGCCCATGGACTCCGATCGCAGCCTTCCTCCAAGCCATGGCTTCGCCGATCCTTCCGGCGCGCTTGGGGCGGGCGATATCGTCATCATCGGTGCTGGATTGGCGGGGCTCTTCACGGCGCTTCGCCTCGCGCCTCTGCCGGTTACCGTCGTCGCGGCTGCCCCACTCGGCCAGGGCGCGTCGAGCGTGTGGGCGCAGGGCGGGATCGCGGCGGCTGTGGGTGAGGGCGATACGCCGGCCCAGCATGCGGCCGATACGATCGCGGCAGGTGGCGGTATCGTCGATACGCATGTGGCGGACGTGATCGCCGCGGAGGCGCCAGCCCGCATCGCCGATCTGCTGCGCTATGGCGTTCCCTTCGATCGCGATCTCGCGGGGCACTACGTGCTCTCGCGGGAGGCTGCGCACTCGCAGAAGCGCGTGGTGCGCGTCTCGGGTGATCGGGCAGGCGCGGCCATCATGCAGGCGTTGATCGCGGCGGTGCAAGCCACGCCTTCGATCCGCGTTCTCGAAAACTACGAGGCGCAGGATCTCATCCTCGAAGGCGGCTCGGGAAGCGCTGGGCGCGTGGCCGGTGTGCGGCTCGTGCGGACGGAGGCGAAAGGCACGGGCACTTTCGATTTCATGCCGGCGAGTGCCGTCGTGCTCGCAACGGGCGGGGCGGGTGCGCTCTATTCCGTTACTACCAATCCGATCTATGCGCGCGGCGAGGCCGTGGCCTTTGCGGCGCGGGCGGGCGCGGTGATCGCGGATGCGGAGTTCGTGCAATTCCATCCGACCGCCATCGACGCGCACATGGATCCAGCGCCGCTTGCGTCCGAAGCGTTGCGGGGCGAAGGCGCGACGCTCATCAACGGCAAGGGCGAGCGGTTCATGCTCAGCCTCAATCCGGCAGGCGAGCTTGCGCCGCGCGATATCGTGGCACGCGGCGTATTTTCGGAGATCGTGGCGGCTCGTGGCGCGTTCCTCGATTGCCGCGAGGCGATCGGAGCTGCATTTCCAACAGCGTTTCCGACCGTTTACAGCCATTGCATCGCGGCGGGCATCGATCCCGTCACGCAGCCCATTCCGGTGGCGCCGGCAGCGCACTATCACATGGGCGGCGTCGCGACGGACCTGTCGGGCCGCACGTCGCTCGAAGGTCTCTGGGCTGTCGGCGAAGTGGCATCCACGGGGCTGCACGGCGCCAACCGGCTCGCGTCGAACTCGCTCCTCGAAGCGGTGGTGCTGGGCGCGCGCGTGGCCGACGATATCGGAAGCCTCGTCACGCCGTCCATGGCCTATCCGATCGCGCGGACCTACCGCACCTCGGCGGAGCGTCCGTTCGACGCGGCGCACCGGGCTCACCTCGTCGCTCTTCTGCGCCGGACCATGAGCGAGCAAGTGGGTGTCGTTCGCACCGGGCGCGGTCTCGAGCAGGCGCTCGCGATTCTGCGCGGGATCGGGGAAGAAGCGGGAGAGGACGGTCTCGTCGCCAACATGGCGCTCGCAGCGGAGATCATCGCTGCTTCCGCGCTGTTGCGCACGGAGAGCCGCGGGGCGCATTTCCGTTCGGACTTTCCGGAGCCTTCGGCGGAGTTTCAGCATCGCAGCGCCGTTACGCTTTCCCAGATCAGAGCGATCGGCGCGCGTCCGCGCCGCGCGGCGAGCTTGCAGCTCGCGGAGGAGATGCCGCTGTGAGCCTACGCCCTGTGGATGGCACCCTGTCGCGCCTCATCATCGAGCGCGCCGTCGAGCAGGCCTTGCTCGAGGATCTCGGCACGCGCGGCGACCTGACGACGGATTCCACCGTCTCCGCGACGACGCAGGCGCGGGCGACTTTCGGCGCGCGCCGTCAGGGCGTGATCTCCGGGCTCGATGTCGCGAAGGCGGCCTTTCATGCGCTCGATTTGCAGGTGGTGTTTGAGCCACTCGCGGCGGACGGTGATCGCGTTGCAGACGGCGCGGTGGTGGCGCGCGTTTCGGGCTCGGCGCGTTCGCTGCTCACGGCGGAGCGCGTGGCGCTGAACTTCCTCTGTCACATGAGCGGCATCGCCACGCTCACGCGCCGGTTTGCGGACGCGGTGTCGGGCACGCATGCGCGCATCGTGGACACGCGCAAGACCACGCCTGGGCTGCGGGCCTTCGAGAAATACGCGGTGCGCTGCGGCGGCGGGCACAATCACCGCTCCGGCCTCTACGACGCGATCCTCATCAAGGATAATCACATCGTTGCGGCGGGCAGCGTGGAGCGTGCGATCATCTCCGCGCGGATGCATGCCGGGCACATGGTCAAGATCGAGGTGGAGGTCGGGACGCTCGACGAGCTCGCTGCGGCGTTGAAACATCCGATCGACGCGGTGCTGCTCGACAACATGAGCACGGAGACGTTGCGCGCCGCCGTCGAGATGGTGGATGGGCGCGTTCTGACGGAAGCGTCGGGCGGCGTCACGCTCGATACGGTGCGGGCCATCGCGGAGACAGGCGTGGATTTGATTTCCGTAGGCGGGCTCACGCATTCGGCGCCGATTCTCGACCTCGGGCTCGACTTCGCGCCTGCCGCGTGAAGCGTGGAACGCATTCGGCTGCATTGGCTTTTCGGCGATTAACCTCAATCGCGAGAGGCGGCGGGTGAAGCTGCGCCTCCAGCACTGGGAGCTTGATTTCGCCTCAGTTCTTTCTCATGTGTCTCCTGGCTCTCACGCACGCACTATGAAGGGAACGCCGCCATGATGGCTGGTATCGTAATCTGGGGCTTGTCGGCGATCACGGCCGCCGCGCTGGCCGGATTCATCGCCGGCTGGAAGAACCGGGACTACTCGTTCTGGATGGCGTGGTGCTTCATCGTTCCGCCGCTGGTGCTGTGGCTCCTGCTCATGCCGCGCCGGCAGGGCCCGCGACCGCGCCGCCCGAGCCTCGACGAGATCGATCGCATCGAGAACCGCGATCTGCTCCATTAGCGTGAACGTCGGGAGGCTCGCTGCTTCCGGCGCGCGTCGTCATCGCTCACCATTGAAAACCGCTTCGAGTTTGTGTCCGTCGGGGTCCACGACGAACGCCGCGAAATAGCGGGGGCCGTAGTGCGCACGGAGACCGGGGGCGCCGTTGTCCTTCGCTCCATGCCGGAGGGCTGCACGATAGAACTCCTCGACAGCGTGCGGATCGGGAGCGGCAAACGCGAGGTGGAAGCCAGGGCCTGGCGGCTGATGTCGTTCGGGACGATGCTTGAGAGCCAGCGTGTCGCCACCGCCAGGAACGCCGTATCCGGCTGCCTGATTGGGCTCTCCAGGGCGAAGGTCCGACCACACGCGGACATATCCCAGCGGCGCAAGGGCCGCATCGTAGAATGCGGCTGCGCGTTCGATGTCGGTCACTCCGAGAGACAGGTGATGGATCATGCGTAATCTGCTCTCATGGGTGTGACGACCTGCTGGCCGGTAGCCTTCGAGGCTCAGAACGCGTCTCAGAACGCCGGGCGGGTCTCGGATTTTTCCGGGGTCTCGAGCTTGGCGCGGATGGCTGCTTGGGCGGCGGCGAGGCGGGCGATGGGCACGCGGAACGGGGAGCACGAGACGTAGTCGAACCCGAGCTTATGGAAGAACGCCACGGAGTCCGGGTCTCCGCCGTGCTCGCCGCAGATGCCCATCTTGAGGCCCGGCTTTTCCGCCCGCCCGCGTTCGACGCCAATCTTCACCAGCTCGCCGACGCCCTGCTGGTCGATTGAGACGAAGGGATCGGTCTCGTAAACACCCTGCGTCGCGTAGGTCGATAGAATGGGGGAGGCGTCGTCGCGGCTCAGGCCAAGGATGGTCTGCGTGAGGTCGTTGGTGCCGAACGAGAAGAACTCGGCGCCGTCCTCTCCCTCGGCCAGCTTGTCTGCTTTGATACAGGCGCGCGGCAGCTCGATCATGGTGCCGAGCTTGTAGTCGAGACGCGCGCCCGCTTCCTTCTCCACGGTTTCGGCTGTGGCACGGATGACGCCCGCCAGGATGTCGAACTCGCGCCGGTAGGCGACGAGCGGGATCATGATCTCCGGAACGATGGCGGCGCCGAGACGCTTCTCCGCTTCGATGGCGGCCTCGAAGATGGCGCGCGCCTGCATCTCGGTGATTTCGGGATAGCGGATGGCAAGGCGTGAGCCGCGCAGGCCTAGCATGGGATTAAATTCGGAGAGCTCCGCCACGCGGGCCTTGAGTTTCTCCACCGGCATCTTGAGCTCAGCCGCGACGGCTTCGAGCTCGCGCTCGTGGCGCGGCAGAAACTCGTGCAGAGGCGGGTCGAGCAGGCGGATGGTGACCGGAAGCTCGCCCATGATCTCGAACAGCTCGATGAAATCGCTTCGCTGGAAGGGCAGGATCTTCGCCAGCGCGGCGCGGCGCCCGGCCTCGTTCGTGGCGCAGATCATCTCGCGCATGGCCAGAATACGGGCTGCATCGAAGAACATGTGCTCCGTGCGGCAGAGGCCGATGCCCTGCGCGCCGAAGGACCGGGCCTGGCGGGCATCCTTCGGCGTATCGGCGTTGGCGCGCACGGCGAGGCCGCGTGCGTCGTCGGCCCATCCGATGAGGCGGGCGAAGTCGCCGGAGAGCTGCGGCTGGCGCATGGGGACGGAACCCGCGTAGACGCGCCCCGTCGCGCCGTCGATGGTGATGACGTCTCCGGCCTTCAACGCGCGCGGGCCGATGCTCAGCGTTTCCGCCTTCTCGTTAATGCGAAGCGCGCCGGCGCCGGAGACGCAGGGCACGCCCATGCCGCGGGCTACCACGGCGGCGTGGCTCGTCATTCCGCCGCGCGCGGTGAGGATGCCGGCCGAGGCGTGCATGCCGTGGATGTCCTCCGGGCTCGTCTCCGTGCGCACCAGGATCACGTCGCGGCCTTGCTGCTTCTGGCGTTCGGCCTCGTCGGAGTTGAAGACGATGGCGCCCGCCGCGGCGCCGGGTGAGGCGGGAAGCCCCGTCGTCAGCAGCTCCTTCTCACCGGCGGGATCGATGGTCGGGTGAAGAAGCTGGGTGAAGCCCGAAGGGTCCACGCGCAGAACGGCTTCCGCACGCGTAATGATGCCCTCGTCCGCCATGTCGACGGCGATCTTCACAGCGGCTTCCGCCGTGCGCTTGCCGGAGCGTGTCTGCAGCATCCAGACTTTGCCGTTCTGGATGGTGAACTCGATGTCCTGCATGTCGCGGTAGCGGCTTTCGAGGGCCGAGAAGATGAGCTTCAGCTCGCTGAAGGCCTGAGGCATCTCCTCCTCGAGCGAGAGGTTTGGGTCCTCCGCCTCGAGGCGGGCCTTGAGGGTGAGCGGCTGCGGGGTGCGTATGCCCGCCACGACGTCCTCGCCCTGGGCGTTGACCAGGTATTCGCCGTAGATCTCGTTGGCGCCGGTGGAGGGATTGCGGGTGAAGGCGACGCCGGTTGCCGATGTGTCGCCCATGTTGCCGAACACCATGGCCTGTACGTTGACGGCCGTGCCCCATTCGTCCGGGATCGCGTGGAGGCGGCGATAGGTGACGGCGCGGGCGTTGAGCCAGGAGCCGAATACGGCGCCGATGGCACCCCAGAGCTGCTCGTTCGTATCCTGTGGGAAGGGTGCGCCGAGTGCGTCCTCGATGGCAGTCTTGTAGAGCGCGATGACGGCGCGCCATTCGTCGGCGCCGAGCTCGGTGTCGAAGGAGTAGCCGTTGAGGTTCTTGAAGTTGTCGAGAATGTCCTCGAACACCCCGTGATCGACGCCGAGAACCACGTCGCCGTACATCTGGATGAAGCGGCGATAACTGTCGTAGGCGAAGCGCTCATCGCCCGAGCGGCGTGCGAGGCCCAGAACGGTGCGATCGTTGAGGCCGAGGTTCAGAATGGTGTCCATCATGCCCGGCATGGAGGCACGCGAGCCGGATCTCACCGCGACGAGCAGCGGGTTCTCCTCGTCGCCGAAGCGCGCGCCGGTTTCCTGGCCGACCTTGACGAGGGCGCGCTCGACCTGCGGGGCAAGTCCTTCCGGCAGGGCGCGGCCGTTCCTGTAGTAAAGGCCGCAGACTTCGGTGGTGATGGTGAAGCCGGGCGGGACGGGCAGGCCGAGGCTCGCCATCTCGGCCAGGTTCGCGCCCTTGCCGCCGAGCAGGTTCTTCATCGCGGCGCCGCCTTCCGCTTCTCCGGCGGCGAAGTAGTAGACCCATTTCGGAGCCGCGTCGGAAGATGGCCGGGCAACTGACACGTGTGCCTCTCTTTGAAACGATCGCCTGTTCTAGGCTGCGTTTGGTTTCTATCCCGCTTCCTCAGCGTACGAAGATCTTGAGGTGGGAAGGTGCTCCAATATTTTGATTAAGAGACTGTTTCACAACCTCGCCACCCATTGGGGCCACACTCGGCGGACCGGGCCTCCAGAGTGCCGGATTGATGCCCGGTGCGGGACTGTGGCATAGCCGCCGGGATGCGCCAACACTCCCTTTGACTGCACCGGACCGATCGCGCACTCTCGCGAACGTCTTGCTCAAGATAGGACTCCCATGACGGATCACGTTGCCAAGGTTCTCGAGCGGCTCGACCGCAATTTCGACGCCGGCCTCGAGCGGCTGTTCGAGCTGCTCCGGATAGAGAGCATCTCGGCGGACCCGGCCTACAAGGACTCCTGCCGCAAGGCAGCCGATTGGTGCGCGGCGCAATTGACGGAGGCCGGCATCCCGGCCAGCGTGCGCCAGACGACGGGGCATCCGATCGTGGTGGGGCACGATCGCGCAAAGGTCGCGAAGGGCACGCCGCACGTTCTCTTCTACGGCCACTATGACGTGCAGCCGCCGGACCCGCTCGAGCTGTGGACCAAGCCGCCATTCGAGCCGCGCATCGCGAGCGACAAGGCCAACGGCAAGGTCATCGTTGCGCGCGGCGCCGAGGACAACAAGGGCCAGCTCATGACCTTCCTGGAGGCGGCGCGCGCCTGGAAAGAGGTCGTGGGCGAGCTGCCGCTCGCCGTTTCGGCGATGATCGAAGGCGAGGAAGAGTGCGGGTCCCCGTCGCTTCCCGGCTTTCTCAAGAAAAGCGGCAAGGAGATCAAGGCGGATCTCGTGCTGGTGTGCGACACGGGGCAGTGGGACAAGGACACGCCCGCCATCACCACCATGCTGCGCGGGCTCGCGGGTATCGAGGTGATCGTCAAGGGACCGTCGCGCGATCTGCATTCGGGCATGTACGGCGGGCCGGCGATGAACCCGATCCGCGCGCTCGTCGGCCTGCTCGGCAAGATCCACGACGACAAGGGCCGCATCAAGATTCCGGGCTTCTATGACGGGATCGTCGCGCCCACCAAGGCGCAGCTCAAGCAATGGCAGGCGCTCGGTCTCGACGCGAAGCAATTGCTGGGGCCGATCGGGCTGTCGACGCCCGCCGGCGAGAGGTCCGCTTCGCTCATCGAGCAGCTCTGGTCGCGCCCGACGCTCGAGTTCAACGGCATCACGGGCGGTTATCAGGGAGTAGGCTCGAAGACAGTCATTCCGGCGCAGGCCTCGGTCAAGATCACGTGCCGCCTGGTGCCGGGGCAAGATCCCGAGCACGTGCTGGCCGCCGTGCGCAAGTTCGTGACCGACAATCTGCCAGACGACTGCGAGGCCGAGTTCCTCGGCGGGCATGGCAGCGCGGCGATCGGGTTCGACACGTCCGCGCCCGCGATGCAGGCCGCTGCCGCTGCGCTCGAGGAGGAGTGGGGCACCAAGACCGTGCTGATGGGGTGCGGCGCCTCGATCCCGATCGTGACCTCGTTCAAGGCCGCGCTCGGGATGGATAGCCTGCTCGTCGGCTTCGGCGTGGAGGACGACCGTATCCACTCGCCCAATGAGAAATACAACTTGAAGAGCTTCAAGAAGGGCGCGCGGAGCTGGGTCAGAATACTCGATGCGCTTTCGCGCCGCGTGGCGTGATACAGGGCATCTCTCCTTCCCTCTCCGCAGCAGAACCGGACCCGATCGATCTTCATGGCCTCCCGTCCTCAGCTCACTCTCCCTGGCCTTCTGGCGCTGATCGCAATTGCCCTGGTGCTCGCCTATTTCGAGCGCAAGGGCGACGAGGGCGGAAACCGGTCCGGGGAGGCACCGCCCGCGACGGCGGCTCGCAACACCAGTGGCGGCGCCCGGAATGAGGCGAATGCGGCGGGCGCGTTCGACTATTACTCGCTGGTGCTCTCCTGGAGCCCGACGCACTGCGACAGCCCCGAGGGGCAGGATGACGATACGCAATGCGCGCGCCGGGACGGGCGGCGCTATGCGTTCATCCTGCATGGGCTCTGGCCGCAGTACGAGCGCGGGTATCCCGAGGACTGCCCCACACGGGTGAAGCCTTACGTGCCGCAATCCATCATCGACGACATGATGGACATCATGCCGAGCAAGCGGCTGATCATTCATGAGTACCGCAAGCACGGGACCTGCTCGGGCCTCACGCCAGAGGGGTACTTCCAAACCGCGCGGCGGCTGTTCGCGAGCCTCAAGGTGCCGGAGCGTTTCCGCAAACCCACGCAAGCGCAGTTTCTCGATCCGCGCGACGTCATTCGGGAGTTCGCGGCGGTGAACCCGCAGCTCAAGCCCGACATGATGGCGGTGGCCTGCCGCGGCCCGGGAAGCCGTTTCCGCGAGATCCGCATCTGCTTCTCGAAGACCGGCGAGCCGCGTTCCTGCGGCGACAACGAGGATCAGGGCGCGCTTTGCCGGAGCTCCCGGATGCACGTGCCGCCGGTTCGCTGAGCGGCGCGGCTTTCAGCGCGCGTGCTCAGGCAGCTCGACGCTTCTTCGCTTGTGGATAAGTCTGCGGCTGCTGTGCAGTCTCCGCTAGTCTCCTGTCTTCATGGGATGCGGGAAAGCCGCGTTGGATCATGCGCTTGATTGGTCATGTCTCTGTGAGACTCATGCGGGCCTGTGGGATCGCGGTCTTTTGATTGCCGCATTTCGGCTTGCCGCCACCGCCGCCTCGTCTCAAGCTTCGAGTCGTTCTGCGTTTGGTTTTCGCTATTGCAGGCTCGAGGCATGCAGGGAATTGCGAACGAACGCAGTCTGGCTTCCGCGTTGGGCGGAGAGTTCCGCGCGGAGGGGCATGATGGCGCTGCGGCCATTGAGGCCGGTGCTCCGCCGGTTGTCACGGCTCGCGAGCGGCTCGATGCCGCCAAGCGGCTGCTCGATGGTTTGAGCGGTCTCGGCTGGAGCATCATCGGATTTCTGGGAGGCGCGGTGTTCTGGCACTTCGTCGGGTTCTGGAGCTTCGTTTCCAACGTGGTGCTGGCAGGCGGCCCCGCGGTCGAGGCTGTGCCGAGCGCGTCACGTCACGCGCTCAGGGCGGAGCAGCCCTCCGGCTGGATCCGAATGGCGGAAGCGTCTGTGGCGCCCGCGTCGTGCACGTCGCTTTTTCTGGACCGGCGCACGGGGGTGACCTCTGCGCGCGCCTGCGAGGCGGATCACGCGCCGCTGCCGGCGGATACCTTCCAGGGGCGGGAAGATCGCATTATCGCATCGGACGCAGTTGACGACGGCGCGGCTGGGCAGGGCGCTGCGGGCGGCCTCGGCGCCCGGGATCCGTAGCGGCGTGCCCGGCGAGATCGGCTCGCCTAGAGCCGGCCGGTAGTCTAAGCTCCGGGCACGAGCCCGGCCGTTTCGCCATATTTTGCGAGACTGCAAATTTTTGAGCCGGGTGTGGCAAGGCCTTCAACGCCGTTTGTTTACAAGGTCATCCGGCGGGTGGCGCATAGTTCCTTTTAAGTTTCGGCGGGGTGGCGCCTGAAAGCTGCCCCGATGCACGGCTACCAGCCCTGTTGTTGCTCAAAGCGTTGAGCCGTCAGTAGTTTTTGTGGAGTCGTAGATATGGATCTCGCCGCCGGACAAAGCTGGACCTATCGAGCGCCCGCCGGGTTCGAAACGTCCCGGCTGCTGATCGGCGCGATTGCATCTTTCGACGGTCAGAGGACTATCGTGCTGGCGGCAGCCGTGCATGCTCCCCGCCGCCATGCCGACGGCCACTTGGACATGGTGACCATTCCTTTTCTGCCGATGACCGAAGCGGCGTTCCGGGCAAGCGTCGTGGATCTCGACGAGACGGCGGCGGAATTGCCGGAGCAGTTCGCAGAAAAGCTTCAGGAATGGAGCAACGACCCAAGGGGGCTCTCCACGTTCACCGTGCGCTTCGAGGGATTCCTGGATCAGATGATTGCCCATCAGATGGCGGAGATCGCCGGGCTATCCGCAGCTTAGGTCCGTGGGCGCGCAGGACGGGCGGAATCTTCATTGCTGTCATTTTGTGTAAGCATTTTTCTCCAACATATTATTTTGGAACGATAAATTATATTTGCTTTAACCAAACGATGTAATCTTCCTCTTTAGAACAAGTCCGTCCGCGGACTTCTGGGAGGTGGGTTATGCCGGCCGCGGCTGCAGGAAACGGGATTGTCGGAAGGTTTTTCGGCTGGATTCTCCGGGCGCTCGCCGGGTCCAAGGCGGGGCGTGGTGCCGCTCCCGATTTTTCGCATTTCCTGCCTGCCCTGTTCCTGGTGCGCCAGGCTCCCAAGGTGGAGCGGGTTTTCGGCTTCTTCGCTTCCGATTTCTCCATTTCGAGCGCGCGGCGCTGGGCGCTTGCCGCGCGTCTGAGGTCCATCGCCCGCCTGAATGTCCCCAAGGGGCTCAAGGGCGCTCGGCGGCGGACGACGCCGCCCGCGGGGAAACCCATTCCGAAAAAGGCGCCGCGCCTGCTCAAGCGTTACAAGCAGACGACAGGCACTCTCGTGCTCGGGCGCCAAAAGAGCATCGTTGCCGAGAGCCCGGTGCGCCGGTCCGCGACGATCTTCACGCTCCCGGACATGCCGCAGCGTGCCCTGCGTTCGGCCGTCATGTCCGAGAAGCGCCAAGCTGCTTGAACGGGCTTTGAGGCCCTGAGCTTTGGGTTAGCCTGCCTTGCGCAGACGCTCGGGGCGCCAGGAGGCGGGGGCGAGCGCGATGTAGCCGAGGCCGGGCGTGGGCGTGTCCATATTGTCCAGCTCGGTCGGGTCGATGCTCCAACGCTGGGCGAGCCGCAGCACGTGCTCTTCGGTGGGATAGAGAATGATCTCTCCGCCGGCATCCCCCTTACGGCCGCGCACGCCGCGGAAATCGAACAGCTTGAGGCCGAGCGCGCGCTCCTCCTTGGTGGCGCGACCCCGGTTCCAGACGACGCCGGAATCCGTGATGGCGAAGGCACGGATGATGCGGCCTTCCAGGAGGCGTGCCCAGGCGAAGCAATCGATGGCCGGGTAGGCGAAGAAGAACTGCACCTCGACGAAGCGCCGGCCGAGCTGCTCGAGAAGCGGGGAGCATTTGTTGGTGAAGTTGCGGCCGACGGGATGGGGTAGAGCCAGGCCGACGACGAACGTCCAGCCGTTCACCGGCGGGGATACGAAGACGTGGTCGTTGCCGAGGTGGTCGTCGTAGACGGTGCCGATCCCGGATTTCCAGTTGCAAGGCTCGGCCGCGAGCAAGCCCAGCTCCTCCACTACGGCGCGGGTATCGCGGCTTCGCACGGCGAGCCAGGCCATCCTGTAACCGAAGCCAGCCGGCCGGTCCGGGCTTTGCTCGAAGATCACGCGTCCGTCGGCCATGCGCGGCGCAAGCGTGTGCGCCGCGACCGCGATCGTGAGAGCGACCATGATGGCAATCGTCAGAATCACGGCATCTGCTCAATTTTCCGCCTCTCAATCTCATAGATTGCGCGCAGCCGGATGATCAAGCTCCAGGCGGCGAGAGCTGGGGAAAATCGGGGATTGCGGGTCCGCTCAAGCAAACGAGGCCAGCCTGCTTTCCTTCGCCGGCCGCGGGGACGCCGGGGAGTTCTGCCAGGCTGGCCTCTTTCTCCGCCGCGTACCCGCAGGCGGGGCGTGGCGGTCGTAGACGGACGCGCGATGACGAGGGCGATGCGCGCGTCCCCCTCCTGTTCCTCTCAAGCGAACGCCGAGGCCGGCGGCTCGCGCCCCACTGCGGAATTCGGGGCGAGAGGATCAGTCTCAAGAGGCGACTTGCGGCAGACGCTAGCGGGAGCGGGTGACAGCACGATGAAGGGCTTGCAACGGCCGTATGGCAGCATGTCAGTGGTCTGGGCATATCTCCGCGCCGGGCGCGCAGACAGGCGAGCGCGCAAAGAAAAACCGAGGCCGGTAGGCCTCGGTTTTCAGCATCGCCCATGCAGGAGGTCGGGCTTCAAAGAAAGAGTTCAGGACATCAAGGCAACGTGACCTTGGCGGTGAACACGAAACGCTCGTCGCAGAGGCCTTCGCTGACGCAAACGGCCGGACCGACGACATTGCCAATGTCCGTATCCCAATAGCGGAAGTCGAACGTGAACTTCTCGACCGCGAGGGCGAGGCCGACGTTCCAGTAGGTGTATTCGTCCTCTCGCGTGCCATCCACGCTGAAGCCTTCCTTCCAGTCGCCGTAGACGGTGCCATAGGCGCCAGTGATGGAGGGGCTGAAGATGCCGAACTGCGGCAGCTCATAGGCGGCTGCGCTTTCCAGCGTGAAGACCTCGCCGACGTCGCCGCCGTATTCAGAGGACCAGTAGAGCGTGGTGCCGCTGGTGAGGCCCTTGATCCACGGCGAGGCCATGCTGTAGCCGGCCTTCAGTTCCACATAATCGAGCTCTGCGGCGGAATCCTTCGCGCTGGGGTAGGCGTAGTAGAGCACGCCGAGGTCGAAGGTGACCGGACCCCAGGTGGGCTTGAGGCCCGCGTACAGGTCGATTTCCGCGTTGGCCTTCGGATTGTCGTCGAAGTCGACGTTGGAGGCCCAGATACCGGCATAGAAGATGCCGTAGGTGAGGTCGACGGATCCTTGGGCGGCCGGGTTCTCGAAGGTCTGCGAGATGCCGCGGAAGACGTAGTCGCTGGTGCCGCCAAGCGTGACCGAGAGATCGAGCTTGCGACCCTCGGCGATGGGGGCGTCCTTGACGCTACCGCCGTAGCCGTCTGCCAGGGCAGCGCCCGACAGGCTCACGAGCGAAACGCCCGCGAGAAGTGTCAGCGCCGAATTTCTGAAACCCCACATGAATACCGTCCCTCAACGCAGAATCGTTGTCTCGCGCTTTGTGCCACGCGCGATACGCGTACCCCTTGTGCCGGACAGGAAAGCGCAGAGGTCGTTAGCAAACAAGAACAAAGGGCGAGACGACGATTCGTCTCCCCAGGTTTGTGTCTTGCGCGCAACGCTTTAGCCACTGGGCCCTTCCACAAACGAAAACGGGACCCGCGAGGGTCCCGTTCCGTTGTGAATTCTGGCGCGTGCCGACTAGGGCAGCGTGACCTTTGCCGAGAACACGAAGCGGTCGTCGGAGAGGCCGTAGGTGCCGGGAAGAGCGTCAGCCTTGCTGATGTCCGTATCCCAGTAGCGGAAGTCGAAGGTGAACTTCTCGACGGCGAGCGCAAGACCAACGTTCCAGTAGGTGTAGTCGTCGCCATTGACGAGAACACCAACTTCCTCGGTGCCTTGCCAGCCATACGTGCCGCCAATCGTCGGCGTGAAGATGCCGACTGCAGGAAGCGCGTAAGCTGCGGTGCCTTCGACCGCGTAGGTCTCGCCCCAGCCCTGCTGCTCCGGCGAGTAGAAGCCCATTACGCCGATGGTCAGGTTCTTGGCGATCTCGCCGCTGGCACCAGCCTTGAGCTCGACATAGTCAAGCTCGTGGTTGGCGCGCGGACCCGAGATGTCGTCGCCGCTCGGATAGGTGTAGTAGAGAACGCCTAAGTCGAACGTGACCGGGCCGAGAACCGGCTTGATGCCGGCGTACCAGTCGATTTCAGCAGGCGCTCCGAGGCCGCCAACGTTGGACGCCCATGCGCCAGCGTACAGAATTCCGTACGAGAAATCGATCGAGCCCTGAGCTGCCGGATCTTCGTTGCGCAGCGAGAGGCCACGGAAGATATAGTCGGACGTGCCGCCGAGAGTGACCGACCAGCTGAACTCGCGACCAGCCGGAGCCGGCGCGTCCTTCACGCTTTCACCGTAGCCGTCTGCAAGAGCGGCGCCCGAAAGGGTCAAAAGCGCGATGCTCGCGGCTCCGACCGACTTGGCGAATGATGCTTTCATAGTACCTGTAACCCCCAAAGTCCCACACCTGAGTTCGTGTGCCCCCTACCGAACAGGTCTCCTGATCATGCGTCAGAAACAGAATGATCGGGCGACCCGCTTCCACTCGGCGAGTGCGTCTTGCCCATCAGAAGACCGAAACTCCCCACCAAGCACAAGCTTTAAGACACACGGGTCCACCGCTGCCGTTACAGGTGTCTCATCAATGCCACTCTGGCCGGAAACTGGCCACTTCTTGCCTTCAAAAAGCGCAAACTGGAGGCATCTGTTGACGGATTGTGAACGGGATTTGGGAGGCTGCTGCCTATTTTTTAGGCATGTCGCAATGCGCAATGGGGAAAAGAAAGTAATCTCACGTCGGATGTTCAGGTGAATCAGAATCAAAAACGGTGCTGTCGAAAGCCGGAACAGTGTTTTGATTCCCCGTTTGGCAAAAAAAACGGGGCCAGAAACGGCCCCGTTCAGGTGCAGATGGGAAAGGAGAGACCTACGGGAAGGCAACCTTCGCGGTGAAGACGAAGCGCTCGTCCGAGAGGTTGGTCAGGCTGACGGCGTTGAAGGTGTCGAAGTCGCTGTCCCAGTAGCGGAAATCGAAGGAGAACTTGTCGTAGCCAAGCGTCAGGCCGACGTTCCACCACGCGGTTTCCACGTCCGTGTCCACGTTCTCGGAGTAGCCGTAGGTGCCGCTGATGGTGGGATCGAAGACGAAGACCTTCGGAAGGGCGTAGGCAAGGCTGGTTTCCGAGACCCAATATTCGCCATTGTCACCCGCGGCTTCCGGGCTCCAGTAAAAGTAGGTCGATCCGGTCAGCTTGGGGAGAATTTCGCCGCTCACGCCGATCTTGAGCTCGACCACCTCCGCGTCGCCCTTGGCGGGCTCGGTGACACCGGGATAGGTGTAGTAGATGATCCCGAGGTCGAAGGTCGCGGGGCCGAGCACCGGCTTGATGCCCGCGTAGTAATCGATCTCTAGGTTGCCGCCGAGGAAGGTCTCGTCGATGGAGGAGCCCCAGGCGCCCGCGTAGAGAATGCCGTATGCGAAGTCGATGCCGGCCTGCAGGGCCGGGTCGTTGTCGGACTGAGACACGCCGCGGAAGACGTAGTCGCTCGTGATCGCCGCGTTGACGGACCAGGAGAACTCGCGTCCGGCCGGGGGCGGGGTCATGTCGCTGGCGAGAGCCGGTGCCGCGCACGTAAGAAGCGCGATGCCGGCCGCGCCAACCGATTTCGTGAATGACATTGTCATCGTACCTAAACCCCCAAAAGATAGTTCCCACACTCGATGCGCCCTACGCCGGATGCGTGCTCCCCGGTCCTCTCGGCGTGCCGCAAGACTAGGAGAGAGCGCCGCTTTATTGGCGTAACGTGGGTGTCATAAAGGGCGGAAACCTCTGATGGAGCCAAGCCTTAAACGCGGCGGGTGAGGGGCTCGCTCAAACGGTGTCGCGCAGCAGCAACTCGGGCTCGAAATTGGCTGCTCATTGCGCAACTGGCGCTCGCTAAAGAGGCACAAAACCAAGGAATTTCGGACGATTTGACGCGCTTGTGCACCACGCGCGAGCAATGCCCAAGTGATGCGCACGTTGGCGTGATGCGATTGGACGGCTATCTCTCGTCGGTCAGCGCGCCGAAGTGCAGTCGTCAGCAGGACCCTTACGAAGATGTCTCATCCAAACGAGCTTGCGCCTACTGTGCTCATCACCGGGAGCGCCCGGCGTATCGGACGCGCGATCGCGCTCGATCTGGCGCGCAATGGCTGGCAGGTGTGCGTGCATTATCGCCGCTCGTCGCGGGAGGCGGAGGCCTTGGTCACCGAGATCCGCAATGCGGGGGGAACCGGGGCCGCGATCGCGGGGGATCTCGCGTCAGAAGCCGACATCGAAGGGCTCATTCCGAAGTGCCGGGAGCTGTTCGGCCCGCCGGTCTGCCTGATCAACAATGCGTCGGAATTCCTCGTCGACACGGTTGCGACGGTGACGCCCGGCACCTGGGACACGCACCTCGACATCAACCTCAAGGCACCTGTGTTCCTCGCCAAGGCGCTGTTCCTCAATCTGCCGGAGGGTGTGGCGGGCAACGTGATCAACATCATCGACCAGCGGGTGTGGAAGCTCACGCCCGACTTCTTCTCCTACACCATCTCCAAGGCGGGGCTGTGGACGGCGACGCGGACGCTGGCGCAGGCGCTCGCGCCCAGGGTCCGCGTCAACGCGATCGGGCCGGGGCCGGTGCTCAAGAGCGTCCATCAGACGGATGCCGATTTCGCGCGGGAGGCCCAGTCGACCCTGCTCAAGCGTGGGCCGACCCCGGAAGAGATCGCGGCCGCCGTCCGCTTCATCCTGGCCTCCCCGTCATTGACCGGGCAGATGATTGCGCTCGACGGCGGGCAGCATCTGACCTGGGCGGAGGGGCAGTAGGCAGTTGGGTTAAGCGCGGGTGGCTGCGCGCTTGTGCCCGTCCACGCCACAATTCCTCCCTCTCATCCCCCCACTCGCGCCCCAAACATGGGTCACGGGTAAGCCTCATCTGTCGTCCGTCGATTCGCGCGTAAACCGGCTCTTAAGCTTAAGGGCTTACGAACCATTGTTCGGATTGTTGGGCGCGCTCTGCGCCGCGTAGAAAATTGGGGTGTCCCATGACCTGCCGATCTAGGTCTTCACGTTCCGGCGTGGCGCTGCTTCTGGCGTCCGTAACAGCTCTTCCCGCCGCTGCCAGCGCGGCCGATCTGCCCCCGATTAAAGTCAGCGAAACCAATCAAGTCGCCGAATGCGCGACGCCGGGCCGCTTGATGAGCTACGTCAGGCAGCGCAACCCCAAGCTCGAACCCAAATTCGACGTGGTCGCCAGCGAATACATGCGCCACGGCGAGGCGCTGCACGTGCGCTGGGACTATGCGTTTTTCCAGATGCTGCTCGAGACGGGCTATCTCGCTTATGGCGGCGACGTGAAGCCGGACCAGAATAATTTTGCGGGCCTGGGCGCGACCGGAAAGGGCGCGCGGGGCGAGCGCTTCAAGGACGTTTCGACCGGCGCACGGGCGCACATCGAGCATCTTCTGATGTACTCGGGTGAGCACGTGGAAAACCCGGTCGCCGAGCGCACGCGCAATATTCAGGAGTGGAACGTTCTCACGTCCTGGCAAAAGAGCATCGACGGGCCGATCACGTTCACCCAGCTCGCCAAGAAGTGGGCCCCGACCAGCCGTCGGTATGCCGTCGACATCGAGACCATCGCCACGCGCTTTTTCGACGGCGTCTGCAAGGAGGCCGATCCGCAGCCGGAGCTGGTCGCGGAGATCCGCGGAACGCCCGTGAAAACGGCGTCGGCAGAGGCCCCGGCGAAGACGCGTGGCCTCGACGCGCAGAAGCGCGCCATTGAGGCGGCCAAGGCCGAGGGCACGACGGGCCGCTCGTCACTCGGCGCTCCGCCTGCCGCAGAGGATCAGGGTGCCGCGAAGCTTCCGGTGAAGGCCGCTTCCGCGGAGGCGGCCGCCGTCGCACCGGATGCGAAGGCGAAGACGCAGACCGCGTCGATGAGCCCGCCGCTCACGCTTCTCAACGCCGAACCCACGCCTCCTGCCGAGACGCAGGTTTCCATGGAGGCCGAGCAGGCCGCCGTGGCGGCTCCGGCAGCCGGCAAATCCAAGGGTGCAAAGGCCATCGAGGTGGCCGCGCTGCCCGGTGCGATCAAGGATGCCGGCAAGGTGGAGAAAAAGACCGAGAAAGCCGACAAGCCGGACAAGAAGGCGGCTCCGAGCGCGGCAGCCTCCGGCAAGTGCCGTGTGTGGACCGCGAGCTACGGCGGATCCAAGGCCATCATCATCAAGGCCACGCAGGACAAGACGACCAACTACACGGTGCTCGACGTCAACGACGGGTCCGAAAAGCGCGAGGCCGACGCCTACATCAACGCCTATGCGAAGGGCGGGCAGTCGGTCGGCGAGTTCCAGAGTCAGTCTCAGGCCCTGGAAAAAGCCTTCGAGCTCTGCCCCGAGGGCTGAGGGAAGCTCGGATCGTTGCGTTCGTTGGTGTTGTCCGTGAGCGTTTCATGACCGCAAGTTTTTCGAGTCTTTCCTTTGTGAGCCGATCGGCGTGCGTGGTGCTGGCCGCGGGGCTCGCAGCGCTTGCTGCCCCGCTCGCGGCCGTGGCCGCCCCCAAGCTGCCCGAGATCCGCACCTCGCGGCAGAACATGGTTCCGGCCTGCGTGACGCCCGAGCGGCTGATGGCGTTTCTCACGCGGCGCAACGGCAATCTCTCGCCGCGCTTTCGCGACATCGCCTCTTTCTATCGCCACCACGGCGAGACCTGGCACGTGCGCTGGGACTACGCGTTCTTCCAGATGGCGATCGAGACCAACTTTCTCACCTATCGCGCGCCGAACGGGCGCATGGGGGACGTCGATCCCAAGCAGAACAATTTTGCAGGCATCGGTACGACCGGCGGCGGCGTTCCCGGTGACAGCTTTCCGGATGTGAACACGGGCGTGCTGGCGCAGATCCAGCACCTCGTCGTGTACTCCGGTGAAATGATCAACAATCCCGTCGCGCCGCGCACGCAGCTCAAGCAGGAGCACATTCTCGCCAAGTCGCGGGAGCTGAACCGTCCGGTGCGCTTCTCGGATCTCGCACGGCGCTGGGCGGCCGATCCCAAGTATGCCGGCTCCATCGAGTGGGTGGCGGGGCAGTTCCGCTCCGAATACTGCGCGGGCGGACAGCGCGCCGCGCCTCAGGACATCGAAGTGCTGCCCTGGCAGCAAGCTCCGGCTCAGCCGCGGGCTACCGGCGGAGGACGTGCGGCGGCGCCCCCTTCCCAGCCGCCGGAGCGTCGTGGAGGAATGACAACGGGGGCGACGTCGTCGGCTTCGTCCGCGGTTCGCACGGTCTGGTCGCGCGGGGACGCGACAGCGCCCGCCGCGGCTCCGATGCGTGAACGCGCGCCTGCCTCTTCGACGGCCTCGGCGGCAACGGCGCCCTCGGCGAAGGCGGCTGTGAAGGCTGCGGCTTCGCCTTCCAAAGCTCCGGCTGCGCGCACTGCCGCCGACGCGGTCGCGGAATTGCTTGCCGAGCCCGATGGGTTCACCACGCCGGCTGCACCTGCTTCTCCGGCATCACCGGCCGATACCGCCGAGAGCGGCGAGCCCGTGCCTGGATTCGCGCTGTTCACACCGCCGTCCGCGCTTGCAGACGTGAAAGTACCAGCCCTAAAGCCTGCATCTCATGTGGCTCAAGCTGGCAATGGGGCTCCTGCATCTGATGTGAAACAGGCCGCTGCACCTGCGGACGCTCTCGCGGGACCGCCGCCTCCACCACCTGCGACCGCTGTCGTTCCGCCGATCGCGGAGAGCGTTCCGCCGCCGCCGAGCACGCCTTACGTCGCCGCAGCCGGACCCGAAGCGGGTGGGCTGGCTGCGCTCGTGACGGGTCTTGGAGGCGGAGGAGATGCGACTGCCAAGCCCCAATTCGATCCTCCTTCAGGCCTCGGCGTAAAGCCGGGGCGTTGTCTTGTCGAAACCGCGCGGTATGGCGGCGAGACGACTGTGCTGGTGAAATCTCCGGTGGGCGCGGATGTGCACTACATTGCGCTTTCGGTGATCGACGGCTTCGAGGACAGCATGACGAAGAGCTTTCTCTCGTCGCGTCCGGCGGGCGGTGAAGCGATCGGCACGTTCCCGTCGCGAAACGAGGCGCTCGCCAAAGCTCATTCGCTCTGCGCGAGCTGAGCCCGGCCGCGTTTCTATCTCAGATCTCCGTCTTTCTTGCTGCTATTGCGCGGGCGCGAAGTATTTGAGCGCGGCCGTGGAGACGGCCCCGCCAACCACGCACGGAATGCCGAGCGCGACCTGGCCCATCGCGCCGGCGGCCACGCAGCCGAGGGCGAGCGCCGTTTGACCCGCCTGTCCCCACCAGGCGAAGTCACGCGCCTTCTGTGGGCCTTTGAGCTTCAACTCGTCGATGGCGGCGAGGGCGTCCTTCCGGATCTTGCCGATCTCGAAGGTCTCGGCGGCCTCGATCACCTCGCGGAGCGGCTTTCTCACCTCGGGCGGCTGACGGTTCATCTCCTCGGCGAGGATGTCGAGAAGATCGCGCTCGCGCGAGGCGTTGCTGGCGAGCGTCCATTTTGCCATGGAGCCGATGGTCAGCTTTTCCAGGTCGTCCTTGTTGGTGGAGAGTTTGAGCGCGCTCACGATGCGCTCGATAGGTTCGCGATAGCCGGTTGCGAAGTAATAGCCCCAGAGCGCGTCGAGAACGTAAGAGCCTTCGTCGATGGGCAGCTCCTGGAGCGTCTTGCCGTCGCCGTAGAGATATTTGCGGATGAGCACCATGCGGGCGGGCATGCGCTCGATGAACTTCTGCAGCAGCTGCTTCCAGTCCGGAAGGCCCGAGTAGGCGATGGCTCGGATCAGCACCACCTGATCCTCGGGCGGCATCGGGAACATGCGGGAGACCAGCCGTTCCGCGCCTTCCGGATTGGCGCCGATGACGCCGCCGATGAAGCCGACATAGACGCCGGCCGAATCCAGATCGCGGAACAGGCCGAGGTCGCCCATCGCGTGCACGACTTCCGGCAGGCGGTCCGGCTCCGGCGCCCGGCGATAGTCGTTGATCCATTTCAGGACCTGCTCCGACTTCTTGAACTCGAGCGGCGGCGGCTTCGGCTTGTCCTTCGCCAGCGCGGGGGACAAGGCCACCACGAGCGCGACAGCAAGGGTTGTGAAAACTCGCATGGGCCGTCACCTCCGGACGCGCCGGGCTCAGCGGGATCAATTGCGCGTAGATTGCCTTTCGGTCCGCCCAAGGACTGCGACCTCCGAGGCGAATTTGTGGCATTTCGGCCCGGTGCGGCGGTGTTGCCGCCGATTTCATGCTGCCTGCTTGACGGGCGGGGCCATCCCGCCAATGTTCCGGACATGCCCAACACCGAAGACAAGACCGGCGCGCCCCCCGCCAATATCGGGCCGGAAGAACGCCGCGAGAGCGCGGGCGCGCCGGTGCCCACGGGGGCGGACGTGATCGCGTCCTATCTCAAGACCCTGACCACGGGGCCTGGCGTCTACCGCATGCTCGATGCGGGCGGCGAGGTGGTCTACGTGGGCAAGGCGCGCAATCTCAAAGCGCGCGTTCAGAATTATACGCGGCTCGCCGGGCTCCCGAACCGCACGCTGCGGATGATCCAGGCTACGGCCTCCATGGAGTTCGTGACGGTCAGGACCGAGGCCGAGGCGCTGCTGCTCGAGGCGAACCTGATCAAGCGGTTTCGTCCGCGCTTCAACGTCACGCTGCGGGACGACAAGTCGTTTCCGTACATTCTGATCCGCCGCGATCAAGGCGCGCCCCAGATCCTGAAACATCGCGGCGCGCGCACCATCAAGGGCGAATACTTCGGGCCGTTCGCGTCGGCGGGGGCGGTGAACCGCACCATCAACATGCTGGAGCGCGCGTTCCTTCTGCGCTCCTGCTCCGACAGCGTCTACGAGAGCCGCACGCGGCCATGCCTGCTCTATCAGATCAAGCGTTGCTCGGCGCCGTGCACGGGCGAGATCAGCCTTGAAGACTATGGGGCGCTTGTGGACGAGGCGCTGCGGTTTCTCAAGGGCGAGAGCCAGTCGGTGCGCGAAATGTACCAGCGGCTGATGGAGGAGGCGGCGGAGAAGCTCGAGTTCGAGCGGGCGGCGAAGCTGCGCAACCGCCTTTGGGCGCTGGCGCACGTGACGGCCGAGCAGGCGATCAACCCCGACGGCGTCGAGGAAGCGGACGTGTTCGCGGCGTTCCAGGAGGGCGGGCAGACCTGCATCCAGGTGTTCTTCTTCCGCGTCGGCCAGAACTGGGGCAACCGCGCCTACTATCCGAAGGCCGATCGGTCTCTTCCGGTGGAAGAGGTGCTCGATAGCTTCGTTGCGCAGTTCTATGACGACAAGCCCGTGCCGCGGCTGATCCTTCTCTCGCACGAGATCGCCAACCATGCGCTTCTCGCGGAAGCGCTCTCGATAAAGGCCGACCGGCGTGTGGAGATCCGCGTTCCGCAGCGGGGCGTGAAGTCGGGGCTGGTCGAGCACGCACTCTCCAATGCCCGCGAAGCGCTCGGCCGCAAGCTCGCCGAGGGCTCGTCGCAGCGTACGCTGCTCGCGGCGCTGGGCGAGCGGTTCGGGCTTCCGCGGCCGCCGCGCCGCGTGGAGGTGTTCGACAACAGCCACATCATGGGCACCAATGCCGTGGGCGGCATGATCGTTGCCGGGCCGGAGGGGTTCGCGAAGGGGGCCTATCGCAAGTTCAACATCCGATCGGATGCGCTCGTGCCGGGTGACGACTACGGCATGATGCGGGAGGTGCTGGAGCGCCGTTTCCGCCGGCTTGCCGAGAACGAGGCCGAAGCTCCGGCCGAGACGCCCGCGGAAGCGCTGTGGGAGCATGTGCCGGGGCAGGGCGAGGCGGCCGAGGAGGAAGCGGAAGCCGCTTCTTTTCCGGATACGCTGCCGGACCGGCCGGACCTGGTTCTGGTGGATGGCGGCCTGGGGCAGCTCACGGTCGCGCTTGAGGTGCTGGCGGAGCTCGGGATCAGCGACATCAAGGTGGTCGGTGTCGCCAAGGGGCCGGACCGGGATGCGGGTCGCGAACATTTTCATATGCCGGGCCGGGCGCCCTTCATGCTGGAGCCGCGCGATCCCGTGCTCTACTTCGTGCAGCGGCTGCGCGATGAGGCTCATCGCTTCGCCATCGGCACGCACCGGGCCAAACGGGCGAAGTCGCTCGGGGCCAACCCGCTCGATGAGATCGCGGGGATCGGCCCGACGCGCAAGCGCGCGCTGCTGAAGCACTTCGGCTCTGCCAAGGCCGTGTCGCGCGCCGGCGTGGACGATCTGCAGGCCGTCGACGGGATTTCAGCGGAAATGGCGAAGAAGATTTACGATTTCTTTCACGAGCGCAGGGTTTGAGACGTTGGCCTTTGGCCCGTTAATGTTTTGTCGAGCGAATACCGTTTCCTTGCGATACCTTTTTGAGTTTTTGCCGCAGGCTGATTGACCAACGCCTGCCATTCCCAGCTATTTTTAAAATCCTTTCTCAACCATCGGCTGTCATAGTCACCGTTCAAGGGTGTGGCAGACCGGCGTCGCGTGAGGCCGTGCCGGCGCCCGCAGAGTGTCGTGCGTGTGCCCGTCGAGGGCGTGGGGGAAGTTCGTCATGCGTGTGAGTGAGGATGTGCTGGGCCGTCGCCCTTCGAGCGACGCTCGTTCGAAGCGTGCGCGCTCGTCCGAAAAGCGGACGCCCCAGTCGGCTTTGAAATCCAGCCCCGCGAAGGCCTCGCAAGCCGCGAAAACGCCCAAGCGCGCGAAAGCGAAAGCGAAGGATGCGGCGCCGGGATCGCTGCCGATCCTCTACATGCTTTCTCCGCAGAAATTCATGAGCCCGTTCGACTGCAACATGGCGGTCGATTCCGGATACAAAGTCGTCCTGCCCTACGACAACGTGGGCCTCGGCGACGTGGGTGCCCTGGTGCAGGACGCGATCTTCTCGCGGCCGCCGAAAGCCATGACGGGCCTGTTCATCGGCGGCAAGGACATCACGCTCGCGCTCGACATGATGAAGGCGGCGCGCCGCGCGATGGTGCCGCCGTTCGAGGTTTCCGTTTTCGCCGATCCGGGCGGGTCATTCACGACCGCGGCGGCGATGGTGGCGTGCGTCGAGCGCGTGCTGCGGCGCAGCTACGGACGTGGCTGGCAGGGCCTTCGGGTTTCCGTGTTCGGCGCGATGGGCGTCGTCGGATTTTCGTCCGCCGTCATCGCCGCGAACGAGGGTGCGGAGGTGCGCATCGTGGCGCACGATGCAATAGAGCCGCTGGAGGCTTCCGCCGGGTTTGCGGCCGAGCGTTTCAACGTTGCGCTCCATCCCGTCGCCGGGCAGACGGATGCGCTCAAGAGCAAGCTTCTCAAGACTTCCGACGTGATCTTCACGGCGGGTCCGGCTGGGGTGAACATCATCTCGCGGATGCAACTCGCAAAGGCGCCGGGGCTTCTCGTCGCTGCGGACGTCAATGCGGTGAAGCCCTACGGTATCGAGGGTCTGGATCTCTTCATGGATGGCGTTCCGCTTCCGGGATGCAGCACGCTCGGCGTCGGCGCGCTCGCCATCGGCGATATCAAGTACAAGACGCAGGCGGGGCTGTTCCGCCGTATGCTGACGGCTTCGCAGCCGCTCGACCTCGATTTCCGCGATGCGTTCGAGCTCGCGCGCCAGATCGTGTCGGACGCCGGGCGGGACACCAAGGCCAAGATTTAACCAAGCCTCTCCGCCATAAAAAATGAGCAGAGCAGGAGCTTTTACTCCTGCTCTGCCCACAATGGCGCCTGATTCCAAATACGCGGCTACACTCTAGGCGCTGACGACCAGCGGTCGACGACGAGATACTTACGTCGGCAGCTTGACGTTTCTGTTACGAGAACGAGTGGTCGGGCGGTTTGTTCCTGGGTTCCGGGATTTGCCTGTGGATAAGGCCTATTGCGGCGCCCCGGCTGGGGACTTCGCTGTTTCTCCTTCAAGCCGTGTTGAGCCGCCGGTCGGTACCCCATTGACTGGCGTGCGCCCGGATGGTGTTAGCTAGGCGCCATGGACCCGCCCATCTCAACCCGGCCTCATGCGACCAGCCTGCCGAACGTGCTCACCTACGCACGGATCGCGGCTGTTCCTGCGCTCGTGGCCTGCCTGATGTTCGTCGAAGGGGAAGCCGGGCGGTGGGCCGCGTTCTGGCTGTTCGTCGCCGCGGCCATCACCGACTGGCTCGATGGGTACCTCGCGCGCCGGCTCGAGCAGCAGTCGACGCTGGGACGCATGCTGGACCCGATCGCGGACAAGCTGATCGTGGGGGCGGCGCTGATCATGCTGGTGCATGACCGGACCATCGACGGGCTGTCGATCTGGGCCGCCATCGTGATCATGTGCCGTGAAATCCTCGTTTCCGGGCTGCGCGAGTTCCTGGCGGAGCTGAACGTCAAGGTGCACGTGACGGCCCTCGCCAAATGGAAGACGGCCGTGCAGATGGTCGCGCTGGCATTTCTGATCGCGGGACCGGCCGGAGACCGGATCGTTCCGGGCACTTCGGTTGCGGGAATTGTGCTTCTCTGGGTCGCGGCAGTGCTTACGCTCTGGACCGGCTATGACTATCTCAAGGCTGGTGTCCGCCACGCGATGGAAGGGTAGTTCGGTGTCGATCGGAACGATAAGCGAGGCTCGGGCCTCTGCCGCGGCGGGGCAGCGCCTCACCGTGCGCTATTTCGCCTGGGTGCGCGAGAAAGTGGGACGCGCGGAGGAGGTCGTCGACGTGCCTCAGGGCGTCGCGACCGTCGGCGATCTCGTGGCTTGGCTCAGCACGCGCGGCCCCGAGTACGAGAACGCGTTCGCGCGGGCAGGCGTGGTGCGCGCTGCGCTGGATCAGGTTCATGTGAAGCCGGCGCATGCGCTTGCGGGTGCGCGGGAGATCGCCTTCTTTCCGCCGGTGACTGGCGGCTGAGGAGAAACGGCCGTGGCGGTGCGTGTTCAGCGCGAGGCGTTCGATGTGGCGGAGGAAATCCGCCTCTTGACCGATAGGCGTACCGACGTCGGCGGTATCGTGACCTTCACGGGGCTCGTGCGCGGCGAAGCCGGCGGGCGGGCGCTCCAGACGCTCACCCTCGAGCACTATCCTGGCATGACCGAACTCGAGCTCGGCCGTATCGACGATGAGGCCCGCGAGCGGTTCGGCCTCACCGGATCTCTCGTCGTTCACCGGTTCGGCGAGTTGAAGCCCGGCGACCCGATCGTTCTGGTCATCACGCTCTCGGCCCACCGCAGGGCGGCCTTCGAGGCGGCGGAGTTCCTGATGGACTATCTCAAGTCCCGGGCGCCGTTCTGGAAAAAGGAGTCCTTCGCCGACGGGACTGAGACGTGGGTCGACGAGCGGGCCAGCGATGGGGCCGCCCTCGCGCGCTGGACGGGCGCATCGTTAACCGAAAAGTAACCAAATACGTTTTCCTAAATAAAATCTTCACAACATTGATTTTGCTTGGTTATTCCCGTGCGCCCGCGCTCGGCATGGTGGACGATTAGTAAATCGTTAACCTTTATCGTTCCATAACAATGCCTGATGGCGTCCCGCAAAACGCCATTATCTACGGTTACTTAATGACTGTCCCGCCAATGGACCGTGTTGCGTAGACGGGGGTCACACAACGATGATGAATGAATACCGGCAGCGCTTTGCGCTGCAGAGCTTCTGCGCGCTTTTTGCGCTTGCGTTTCCGCTCGCGGCGATCGCGGCGGACCAGCGCGCCGTGTCAGACAAGATCCCTGCCGCTTCCCCGCAAAAATCCAAGAAATCCGTCGAGACCGGCTCTCTCGGTGCCGCTGCCAAAGCCAAGGTGCAGGCCGCTGCCGCGCCGGAAGCGACGCTCGGCGGCGACGCCAGCCATACGCGCTTTCTGATTGGCCTCCCCAAGGAGGTCGAGTTCCAGGTTTTCTCGCTTTCGAACCCCAATCGCGTGATCGTGGACATCGCGGAGACCGCGCTGCGTCTTCCTGCGCAGCCCGAGGAGAACATCGCGGTCGGTCTCGTGAAGTCGTTCCAGGCCGGCCGATCGGCGCCCGGCAAGTCCCGCGTGGTGATCGAGGTCACGCGCCCGGTCGTCGTTGAGAGCGCCAGCATCGAAGGTGCGAAGGACGGCAAGGGCCATCGCCTGGCGCTCGACATCGTGCCGGTCAACTCGGCCACCAAGGCGGCGAAGAAGCCGCTCAAGGTCGCGCCGTTCGCGCTCGGTGCCGTCGACGTGCAACCCCCGCTGCCGATGCCCGCCCAGCGTCCGGACGAGATCGCCGCGCGCTCGTTCAAGCCGATCATCGTGATTGATCCTGGCCACGGCGGACACGACTCGGGTGCCATGAAAAACGGCACCGTCGAGAAGGATGTCGTCCTCGCCTTCAGCCTCATGCTCAAGGACAAGCTCGAGAAGACCGGCCGTTACAAAGTGCTGATGACGCGCGATACCGACGTGTTCGTCGAGCTCGGCAAGCGCGTCGATTTCGCCGAGGAGCACAAGGCGAACCTGTTCATCGCCGTGCACGCCGACTATGCGGGCGGCAACTCCAAGGCGCGCGGTGCCACCATCTATTCGCTGCGCGAGAACGTTGCCAACGCACTTCAGCGCTCCGCCAAGGGCGAGGTGTCGAGCGCCGTCCTGACGAAGGATGAAGTCGACACGATGAAGAAGGCGAGCATCGACAACGATCTCTCGGCGGTTAAGAGCATTCTCGCCGATCTCGCGGGGCGCGAGGTCGACGCCACGCAGGAGCGCACCAGCGTCTTCACCCGCTCGGTGATCGAATACATGGGCGCAAGCACTGAGCTTCGTGCCAAGCCGGACCAGCAGGCCGCGTTCCGGGTGCTGAAGACGGCGCAGTTCCCCTCGGTGTTGATCGAGCTCGCCTACGTCACCAACAAGCAGGACGCGGAGCTGCTCAGATCCGACACGTGGCGCGATAAGGTTTCGGATTCCATTATGACCGCGGTCGAGAACTACTTCGGAAATCAGATCGCGCGCCTGCCGATGTAGCGGCCGTCTCGCGCAAGCTTCAAAAACTAGAAGGCCGGCCCTGGGGGGACCGGCCTTTAGTTTTTCTAGCCGGCGCCGGGTCGCACGCCCTGCCGGCAAAGCTCATTCAAGTTCTACTTGGAGGATGCGGAGGTTTAAGTCGCCACAGGAGTACAAAGTCCCAGTCGGTATCGTGCCGAAGCTCATGGGTATGAGCGGCGCTCCTTGGTCGGGACGCGTCGGTGGACCACTGACGAAGGTGCTTCAGCATAGTGCACTCCATCTTCTAGCTGGTGCCGTGACCGAGCTCCGATCGAATAAGCCTGCGACAGCCGCGACACACCTCTCCCTCTGCCAGGGCTGGCGGAGCGAGACGACGACGATGCTGACGGGGCCGGAGCGGACACGGCGGTCCTGGACGGACTTATGGGATGGTGCGATGCGCGCCTTTGGAACGCTCCCTCTGGCAGCGCCGTCCTGGGCTGCCACACGTTCCACTGGGCTCTTTGACCAGCTGATCGGTCGTTTCGGTTCAGAGATCTCAAGGACACCTGTCCAAAAAGGCTCTGACGCATGCACCGGTAGCAGACGCAAGGCGGCCGAGACCGCAGTCGCGTCAGGCGAGGTAATTCTCCCCCACGGCTTAGAACGTATGTGATTCGAATGAAGCCAAGCTAACGGTTCGCAATATTATTTGCGGCGTGGCTGGCTTGACTCACTGATGAGGCGGCTCGTCCGGCGGGGCGGGTTTTTCGGCCGGTTCGGCTTGCTGGCCGCAGTCGCTGAAGAGCGACGTCAGGCAGTTCCACGTCTTGGTTGCGGCATTGCCAATGGCGCTTCCGGCGTTGCCGATCTGCTCGCCCGCTTTTTTCGCAGTTCCGCCGATGGCTTCGCCGGCCTGCTCCAGGCCCTTCTTGGAGGATCTCACCGTTTCGCCGGCCAGCTCCTCGACCGTGCGCGGCACCTTTGCCGGCTTTTCGGCTTCCGGCGGCGGCGCGGTCTCGGGTGCGGGAGGCTCACTTGCGAGCGGGGTGCGGTTGTCAGGTGCCGGCGCCCCGATCTGAGGTGCCGCCATGCCCGGGAGCTTCGGTGGCGGCTTCACCATGGTGGTGAGGCCGGGACAGGGGAAGGGCGCGCCGCGGGAGACCGCGCAGGCCTCGTGGCGGCCCTTCGAGGCCATTTCCGAGATGCAGTAGAGGGAGGCGCTGGGGTCCTTGCCGGGGCCGTCCGGCGTTCCGTCGACGACGCACCGGTACATGGCGGGCGGGCCTTCGCACGTCACGCAGTATTCGAGCGCCCACGCACTTCCTGACGCGGCCAGGACAAGTGCGGCGCCCGCGCCTGCGTATGCGATACGAACCATCCCCTTACTCCACTGGCCGGCACTGTTTTTTGCTTCGGCGACGAGTTTGTGCGGCTCACGCCCCTTATCATATGACTTGGGACAAACCAATGAAGGGGCCGTGCCCGCCTGGGTGTGAAAACGTCGGTCAGAAAGGGTGGCGGCGCGCTTGCAAAGCGGCGACCCCACATCTATACGGGTGCTTCGCGCGATCCGGAGACGTGGCCGAGAGGCTGAAGGCGGCGGTTTGCTAAATCGTTATACCCTCTAAAGGGGTATCAGGGGTTCGAATCCCCTCGTCTCCGCCATTTTTTCGCTCACGCGCCTGTAGGCGCTCCGCGAGGGCGGGCCACTTGGCCCGGGTCGCCTTGCTCCCGCGCCCTTCGGGCTGAAGTTCGAATTTTGCCCCTCGTCTCCGCCATTTTTTCGCTCACGCGCCTGTAGGCGTTCCGCGAGGGCAGGCCACTTGGCCCGGGTCGCCTTGCTCCCGCGCCCTTCGGGCTGAAGTTCGAATTTTGCCCCTCGTCTCCGCCATTTTTTCGCTCACGCGCCTGTAGGCGTTCCGCGAGGGCAGGCCACTTGGCCCGGGTCGCCTTGCTCCCGCGCCCTTCGGGCTGAAGTTCGAATTTTGCCCCTCGTCTCCGCCATTTTTTCGCTCACGCGCCTGTAGGCGTTCCGCGAGGGCAGGCCACTTGGCCCGGGTCGCCTTGCTCCCGCGCCCTTCGGGCTGAAGTTCGAATTTTGCCCCTCGTCTCCGCCATTTTTCCGCTCACGCGCCTGTAGGCGCTCCGCGAGGGCGGGCCACTTGGCCCGGGTCGCCTTGCTCCCGCGCCCTTCGGGCTGAAGTTCGAATTTTGCCCCTCGTCTCCGCCATTTTTCTGCTCACGCGCCTGTAGGCGCTCCGCGAGGGCGGGCCACTTGGCCCGGGTCGCCTTGCTCCCGCGACCTTCGGGCTGAAGTTCGAATTTTGCCCCTCGTCTCCGCCATTTTTCTGCTCACGCGCCTGTAGGCGCTCCGCGAGGGCGGGCCACTTGGCCCGGGTCGCCTTGCTCCCGCGCCCTTCGGGCTGAAGTTCGAATTTTGCCCATCGTCTCCGCCATTTTTCCGCTCACGCGCCTGTAGGCGCTCCGCGAGGGCGGGCCACTTGGCCCGGGTCGCCTTGCTCCCGCGCCCTTCGGGCTGAAGTTCGAACGTGGCCCCGGGGCGCCACAATGCGCTATTTCACAAAATAATTCTGGTTTCGAGCTGCCGCGCAGCAACCATGCGTAGCGCCGAGCTCTGCGTGTTTTCGCAACATCAGAGGCGTCACACACCCGAGGAGCCCAAGATCGCAAAAAAAAGCCCACGGCATCCCTGCCGTGGGCTTTCGCAGTGTGCGCCGACCGCGGGCCTCAGATTCCCGCTACGAGAAAAACACCGGCAACCGCAATTGCACAGCCCGCGATGCGAGGGATCACGTCCCGCATGTCCTGCGTGCGCTTGAAAGCAAAGCCGATGGCGATGCCAGCGAGGTGAAGCAAGGCCGTAGCAGCCAGGAAGCCTGCCGCATAGCTGGCCCCGGACACATTCATCGGCATCTCGGCTCCGTGGGCATAGCCGTGGAACAGAGCGAAGAAGCCAACGAGCCCCACGGCCGCAATCGTCGGAAGCGGAACCTGCAGCGCAACCGCCAGTCCGAGGACGACGACGGACATGGCGATCGCCAGTTCCACAAAGGGCAGCTCGACCTGTCCGATCGCGAGCGCCGCGCCCACCACCATCGTGAGCATGAAAGACAGTGGAACGATCCAGATCGCCCTGCGGCCGAGGAGCGCCGCCAACATGCCGACCGCCGTCATGGCCAGAAAGTGGTCGAGCCCCCCGATGGGGTGCATTAGGCCGTGCGTAAAGCCGTCGACATCTCCGTGTCCCACATGCGCCGAAGCCGGCAGGGCGGACGAGAGTGCGCAGATCGAGGCAGCCACTGACCAAAAGAGTCTACGATGCAGCATTGTCTTTCTCACTTCATGACCTTGTTGCGATGACCGAGATGTCCCTCCGAAACGAGGGTGCCAAGCACGTCGAGGATCACGCGGCACGCGAGCTGTGCCGTGTTGTCGTTGACGTCGTAGGGCGGAGATACCTCCACGACCTCCATTCCGCACAATCCCTCCTTGGCGATCGTGTGAATCATCTCGAAGGCTTCTCGCGGCAGCAGGCCGCCCGGTTCGGGTGAGCCGGTTCCGGGTGCGAAGCCCGGGTCGATCGAGTCGATATCGAAAGAAAGGTAGACGGCCTTGCAGCCTTCCCAGGCCATTTCCAAGGCGATCTCCGCCGCTTTTTTCGGGCCGTGGTGCTGCACGTCGTGCATCGTGAGAACGCTGGTGCCTCTCCGTTTGGCGACGGCCGTTCCCGGGCGGTTGCCGTACCAGCCTCCGATGCCGATCTGGACGAGATTGCGGGGATGGCAGTTTGGCAACCCGACGTCGTGCATGTGGCTGTGGTCGCGGTGAGAATGGGTCCCGCCTTCGTGCGTCGTCCAGAACCAAGGCGTCGTATGCATACGCTCATCCATATCCTTTTCCTGGATATCGATGTGGCGATCGATGTGAATGATGCCGACGTTGCCGTCGATGTGTGGGGCGATCCCGCGAACGTTCGGAAAGCCGAGGGAGTGATCACCACCACAAATGATGGGGAACACGCCAGACGTGTAGATATGGGAGACGGCCTTTGTTACCTGATCGAAGGTCTTCTCGATGTTTCCGGGGATGACAAAAATGTCTCCCGCGTCGCACAAATCCAGCTCTTCGTAGATGTCTACGCCACCGTCGAACCAGTAGCCGTCATAGAGTGCCGAGATGCGGCGCACCGCCTGAGGCCCAAAGCGCGTGCCCGGCCGGTAGGTCGTCGCGGAATCGAAGGGCGCGCCGACGAACGCCGCTTCGAAATTGCCGATTTTGCGCACATCCTCGCAGTAAGGCGCCTTCATGAAGGTATTGATGCCTGCGAAGGCCGGCTGGTGGCCACGGCTGAAGAGCGAGATGTTCCGGTCGATGACCGAGCTCGCCGCCTCCAGTCCGTACTCCAGGCTCTGCCTGACCTCCTCGTCCTGCTTGTTCTGGGAGAGACGGGACAAGGTCTGCATGGTCCGAGCGCCGTGGGTATCCTCCCGCCTCACCCCATGTGGCTGGTGTGAATGCACATGACCCCTGCGTTCGCGGCCATGGTTATCGTTGTTGTTCGCCATCGAGATCCGCCTTGTTACTGGTGAATGACGAGCAACATGATAGTCAGCGCAAATGCGCAAAAAACTCCCGAAAGATTCATGCTCATCATGAGCGCCGTCGATGATCCGCACCCGTGGCTTCCTGCGACGCATATAGATTGTTGCGTCGCCGTTGCTGCGCTCCTGCCTTGCTAGCGCGAAGCGGATATGCAGAAATTGAATGAGCGACACAGCCGCGCAGCGCGCATACCCCGGGGGGTCTATGAGGACAGGCCAGAAATTCTGCCTCGACTTGGACTGGAACCTTCTCAAAGTGTTTCACAGCATCGTCGAGGCGAAGGGCGTCACGTCTGCTGCGAACGTGCTCTGGCGAAAGCAATCCACCGTCAGTCTTGCGCTGCAGCGGCTTGAAAAGAGTCTCGGCAAGAAGCTGTGCCGCCGCGGTCCGGCCGGCTTCGAGCTTACTGACGAGGGGAGAATTCTCCACGAGCAGGTGAGCGAGATTTTCGCAAAGTTCAGCCAGATCCCCGAGAGCATACAGAACGCGTCGCACGAGCTGCGGGGAAGGCTCCGCCTCCGCACCATCAGCAATTTTGTGAGCGCCAAGTTCGACAGGCTGCTCGTTTCCTACAGCACACGGTGTCCGCTCGTGGAGCTGCAGATCGAGGTGGCGCCGTGGGAAACGATCTCACTCGCCGTGTTGCGAAACGAGGTGGATGTGGGGATTGCTCCCATCCAGATGAAATATCCGGAGCTTCAATACGAGTTCCTCACGCGTGAGGTTCATCTCGTTTACTGCGGAAAGCGTCATCCCCGCTTCGGCACCTTCGTCGATAGCGCGGACGAGCTTTGCGAGGAGCCGCTCATCCTGACCGGCGCGGACGAGCCTGAGAGCCTCACCTACTATCGTTTGCGCCATGGCCTCGGAAAGAGAGTGGCTGCCACCACCCCGAATTTAGAAGAAGCAAAGCGTCTCGCTATACTCGGTGTCGGCATTTGTCTTCTGCCTGCCCGTATGGCGGTCGGAGACGTGAAGAGCGGCGCGCTTTGGCCGCTCACCTCGAAAACGCGCGAGCGCGTCGGTTGCGACGTCTATGCAATAACGAACAGCCACGCACCGAAAAGACTGGTCACAGACCTTTTCATGGAGGAGCTTGTGAGGAAGCCAGTTCGCAACCGCTCGGCGAGCCCCGGACTCGCAGAGCCGGCGGTTGCGGACGACGATCGCGATTGCAGCGCAAAAGAACCCGCTGCAAAGACTGCATCCCCCTCTCTCTCGCCAATGCCCGCGAGCGACGAGCGACATCTGCATCAAATCGTTCAATGCAATAAATAGCTCGCCGGGTAGTTTTCTATCTCCGCTCTTGTGTTCTCCTTCACCCTGAGGTGCCGTCTCGTATTTCGAGGCGTCAAACCGAGTGGGGCTCAAGCAAGAGAAAATAGGGAGGAGCGGAGAGATGGCTGAAGCATCCATTGCATCAGCGGGTGACATACCTGTGCAATCGCACAAGATGCACCGCACACTAAATTGGACGCACGCGTTCTGGATTGCCTCTGGCACGCCCGTTCTGGTTCTTTTTTCGATTGGTGCGGTCGCCTCGGCTGCGGGCAACATCTCGGCGGGAGTATGGATCATCTCCATGCTCATCGGCTTCGTTCAGTGCTTTACCTACGCGGAGATATCCGGTCTTTTTCCGAGAAAGTCGGGTGGAGCGTCCGTCTATGGTGCGATCGCCTGGGTGCCCTATGGAAAGATGCTGGGGCCGATTTCGGTGTGGGCGAATTGGTTTTCTTGGTCGCCCGTCCTCGCCATCGGGTCCGGACTGGCCGCAGGATACGTCCTCAACCTGCTCTTTCCTCCTGATGCTCTCATCCGCACCTGGCAGATCACCCTCTTTGATTTGAGCTTCATAAAAGAAGGCGTCGTCGTTCGGCTCAACGCGACCTTCTTCCTTGGCCTGGCGCTGATGCTCGCGGTGTTTGCGATTCAGCATCGCGGCATCCTTAAAGCGGCCCGCGTTCAGATGATCATCGCGATTGCGGTGCTTTTGCCGCTGCTTCTCATCGGAATCGTGCCGTTGTTTACGGGCGATCTCCACTCGGAGAACTTCACCCCGTTCGTTCCCCTCATTCGCGACGCGGCCGGCAACCCTGCGAACGGCGCCTGGGACATGGTGGGAATGACAACCTTCATGGCGTGCCTCCTGCTGGCTGCCTGGTCCACCTATCCGTTCGAAACCGCCGTCTGCTACGTCAGCGAGTTCAAGAACCCCGGCTACGATACGGTACGTGCGTTGGTCTATTCGGGTCTTCTTTGCATCGCGTTCTACACGCTCGTCCCCGTGGCCTTTCAGGGCTATCTCGGACTGAACGGCCTGCTCGAGCCCGGAATCTACGACGGCACGGGCGTTGGCCAGGTCATGACGCAAATGGTGGGCGCGGGGCCGGTCCTTGGAAACATCATCATTGCGACGCTCACACTCTCCATCTGTCTCGTGGTGATGACGGCGATGGCCGGCTCCTCACGCACGCTGTTCCAAGGCTCCCATGACGGATGGCTCCCGAAGTATCTCTCGCGGGTGAACAGCCACGGTGCTCCGGTGGCGGCAATGTGGACCGATCTTGCGGTCAACGCCGTGCTGCTGTCGATCTCGGACTATGTGTTCCTGATCGTCCTTGCGAACACCACCTACATGATCTTCGTCTTCCTCAATCTGCAGGCCGGGTGGCTTCACCGGATCGACAGGCCCGATGCCGAACGGCCCTACCGGGCGTCGACGTGGCTGATTGCCGTGGGTGCTATCTGCGGCTTCCTGAACCTGCTGATCATGGGATGGGGTGCGGACTTCTGGGGACAGCGCGTTCTCCTCACCAGCCTTCTCATCGTAGCCGGCATCATCCCCATCTTCGCCTACCGCCACTACGTCACGGACCGCGGTAGCTTCCCTCCGTGGATGCAAGCGGACTTGGAGGAGAATGGAATGCCCATCCGGCGTCGCGCAGGTATCCTGCCCTACGTAACGCTCATCGCAGGCGCGCTGACGATCTACGTCGGCCACCTCTTGGCGACCTACCAGTAACAAACCGGCATTGAAGGCGGTCACACGCCTCACTCACTCCCCGTCCGTAGCAATGTGCACTGCGGATTTAACTGAACACTTCGACCTTCGGGTCGAAGTGTTCCCTTTCCCGCCGGATCGGCACGGCGCGTCAAAGGCAGAAGAGAGGAGATCTGCAATGCCCTCCCTCAAGCAAATCGTGGAGCGCATCCCTGAAGTCCTTCTGCGCGGGATGCTGGTCCGCGCTTGTGCGGTGGGGCCATTGTCGAAAGCGCAGCAGTCCAAATTGAAGGCACGCCTCGAGGCCAGCATCTTCTAGATCACGCGGCGCGATTTCCGCGAACCCAAGTCGCCTGTAGCCGACCTGCGTGTCCAGATCGCAACCCGGCCGCGACTACACCCGATTTTACTCAGTGATCGCACCTTCCGGATCCTGGACATCACCGTTGGCCTGGAGACGTCCTTTCCGCGAGCATCACCCCAGAAATGGGGACGTTGCTCAACTGGAAAGGAGGCTCGAGACGCCTCCAGCCTAGCCGTGCTGAAGGGCTCGGTGGGAGAATGTTGAGACGTTTACAAACCGAAATTTAATCATGATCCGCAAGGGTTGCCCTGACAGGGAAGGTTCGAGTCGGGGGGGCTCAGACTTTGTCGGACGCGCATCGGACCCGTGTAGTGGAGCCAGTTGGACGAGCGCTCTTTCCCGACAGACGTGAGCTTGCTGAGGGGAACGCCAGTTTATGAAACTTGGGGCAGAGGGCTGTACTAACCTCGTCAGCTACCGACGATCCTTGAAACTGACGGCGGCGGTTGTCGCTTTCGCTTTTACGGCTGCCGACACGCGGCCGGCGCGCGCGCAGTCCGTCACCGGCGCCGGCGTAACCCCCGGCGGCGTCGTGTCGTTACCGCATTGGGTGGTTGGCAGCGACCTTGAAGTCGGCAATTCGAATCCTGGTGGTGGCGTTCTCGACATCCAGGATGGCGGCACCGTCAGCAACGACACGGGGTTCATCGGCGTCGGCGCCTTGGATGAGGGGACTGTCACTGTTTCCGGCCAGGACGGCAGCGGCAATGCATCTACGTGGACCAACACTGGTGACCTCGTAGCCGGCCAGGATGGCATAGGCGTGCTCCGTATCGAAGACGGGGGCCATGTCAACAACAACGACGGCTATATCGGAGGTGGGGCTGGCAGCCACGGTTACGTCTACGTGGCAGGTCCCAACTCGATCTGGAACAACGCTGGCCAACTTCTGGTGGGAGATGGGGGCTCTGCATCGCTGACTATCGAGAACGGTGGTTTGGTGAACAGTGCATTGGCTTCGATTGGCAATGGCATTTCCGGTTCGGGCGCTGTTGTCGTCATGGGCCACGACGCCGCCGGCACTGCTTCGACCTGGAACGTTACCAACCAACTAATTATCGCCTACGATGGCACAAACAACACGCTCTCCATTCAGAACGGCGGGTTGGTGAGCAGTGGGCAAGGCCTCATCGGCTTCAGCGGCGGTAGCGAGGGCGCAGTCACCGTCACGGGACGCGACGTCAACGGCGCTGCCTCGACCTGGAATGCTCTCAACAACATCTATGTGGGGTTCTCGGGCGACGGCACGCTCAACGTCGAGGACGGCGCCTCGGTGAGCACGAGTGGTGCGGGCGGTGGCGCTGCATCCGTCTATATCGGCTTCGCCGCTGGCGGTACGGGCGCGATCACTCTTTCGAGCAGCAATGGGGATGTCTCGAGCTTGACGGCGACAGACCGCATCGAAGTCGGCCGCGGCGGCACGGGCACGATGACCATCGAGAAAGGCGGCTTCGCGAGGGCTGATTCCAATGTTCATATCGCTATTGATGCCACGGGCAACGGCACGCTCCATCTCAATGGCGACGCAACCGGACGCGGCGTGCTGGAGGCCGGCTCGGTGATACGGGGCCTCGGGGCCACTGCTGATCTCGACTTCAACGGCGGCATCCTGCGCGCAAATCGAAACGAAGCAAATTTCCTAGATGGCTTTGCAGCGCTAACAGTGGGCGCCGAAGGCGCATGGATTGATAGCAACACTTACGACATCGAAATCGGCACCGATTTTTCGGGTAGCTCGAGCTTCAACAAGCTGGGCCTCGGGCACCTGACCCTGAGCGGCGATAGCTCCGGTTTTGTCGGAGCAGCGACGGTGTCGGCAGGGACGTTGGCCGTGAACGGCGTGCTTGGCGGCACGATGGACGTGGAACCAGCCGGACGGCTCGTGGGGACGGGCCAGGTCGGCACCACGACCAATCGCGGAATCGTTGCGCCCGGCTACGGAAACGCCATGGGTACGCTCACCGTCCAGGGCAACTATTCCGCCACCGGAGGTCGCCTCGAAATCGAGACGGTTCTCGGGGACGACAGCTCGCAAACCAGCCGCCTCCTGGTCAACGGTGCAACCTCGGGCACGACCCAGGTCGATGTCATAAACCGAGGTGGCCTCGGTGGACAGACAGTGGAAGGGATCAGGATCGTCGAAGTGACCGGCGCGTCCAACGGTAGCTTCGTACTGGATGGCGATTACATCTTTCATGGCGAGCAGGCCGTTGTTGCCGGCGCATACGCCTATCGGCTCTATCAGGGAAGTGTCTCGGATCCCGCGGACGGAGACTGGTACCTGCGATCCGCATTGTTCGAGACGGATGATCCTGCTCCGCCGCCGCTCTATCAGTCCGGTGTGCCGATCTACGAATCCTACGCTGCCAATCTGCAGTCGCTCAACGCGTTGCCGACGCTGCAACAGCGTGTCGGCAACCAAAGCTGGGCGGACCGTGCCAATCCAGGAGCGAGGGGAATGTGGGGACGGACGGAGGGCATACGCACGCGCGCCAGCGCCGATGTTTCGACGACTGGCTCCGATCAGCACACCGACAGCTGGAAGACACAGCTGGGCGCGGATTGGGTGATGGCAGACACCGCCAAGGGCGAGCGGCTGGTCGCGGGCGTCACCGTCCACTACGGCGAGGCGAACAGCGGGGTTCGCTCGATTTTCGGTGACGGCGCGCTAAAGACAGAGGGCTACGGCGTCGGGGCAACGCTGACCTGGTACGGCGTCGAGGGCTTCTATGTCGATGGTCAGGCGCAGATCAGCTATTTCAACAGCGACGTCGCGTCCAACATCATCGGCATGCTCGCGGAGGACAATGACGGCGACGGCGAGGCTTTCAGCATCGAGGCCGGCAAGCGGATGCACATCGGGGGGAAGGTCAGCATCACCCCGCAGGTTCAAACCGCCTATTCCAATGTCCACTTTGATCGTTTCGTCGATCCATCCGGCGCCCGCGTGTCAACGGGCCGGGGCGACAGCCTGAAGACCCGATGGGGTGTCTCGCTCGATCATCAGAGCGTATGGGAGAACGGCCGCAGCCACATCTACGGGCTCGTCAATCTCAACTATGAATGGCTCGACGGCACGCGGGCCGTCGTCTCGGGAACGCCAATCGACCGGGCCGACGAGCGGCTCTGGGGTGAGGTCGGTCTGGGCGCGAGCGTAAACTGGGCCTCCGACCTCACTCTCTACAGTGAGGTTTCCGCCAATAGCCCCTTCAGTGATTTGGGCAACAGCTACGACCTCAAGGGCAGTGTCGGTCTCAACCTGCAATTCTGATCGCGGTTGGCGCAGATAAGCGCGGTGTCTATTGGTCAGCGGCTGCCTTCGGCAGATTTCCTCGAGCAGGGCGCGCTCACCTCAAGACTGAGGCGGGGCTCCGGTGAAAACGTATCCGGAGCCATACACGGCCTTGAAAGGCGGCGGATGACTGCTCACCGCCTCGATCTTGCGTCTCAAGCGCAGCACGACGGCGTCGAGGTTTCTGGGCTCGCCGCCCGGGCTCAGATCCGCGCGCTTCTGAGCGATGTGGGGGGCCGCCATGAGCAGCTTGAGGAAGGCCACTTCCGTAGCCGTCAGCGGCACGACGCTGCCGTCGGGCGTCAGGAGCTGCCAGAGCATGTCATCCAGATGCCAGGCCGTGGGCGGGGATGTAGCATTCGCCGACGGAGACGGCTGGAGCCTGCGCAACAAATTGCGGCAGCACGCTTCGATCTCGCGGAGCGACGTATCCTTGACGAGATAGATGTCCGCTCCGACGCCTCGCCCCGCCAGACGGTGAGCTTCGTCGCCGAAGGCCGTGAGCATGATGATGCCGACTGCCAGGTCGTAGCGCTGGCGCGCCGCGGCTGCTACGGCGAGGCCACTGCCGTCCGGCAATGCGAGATCGAGCAGAATGAGGTCCGGCTTCGAGCGCTCAAGCAGGGCAAGGCTGTCGCGGCAGGTGGCAGCCTGATCCACCCGGAAGCCCCGCGCGAGAAGATAGTCGACGAGATCGATCCGGAGGGCCGGTTCATCCTCGACCACCAGGACATGGCCGTCATGCTGCATGGGGTGTTCCAAGAACTGTGACCGTGACAATCGTTCCACCGCCTTCGCGCGGCACCAGCGCGACGTTTCCGCCATGGCGCGCGGCGAGCTTGCGGACGGTGTAGAGCCCGAGACCCATGCCCGCCGTTCCGTGTGTGTTGGAGGCGCGGAAGAACTTCTCGCCAAGCCGCACGCGTTCCTCCTCGGAGCCGAGGCCGACTCCGCGGTCCTTTACGATCATGTGGACTTGTCCTTCGTGGTCTCGCAGCGAAACGTCGACCAGGCTGTGAGGGGGGGAATACTTCAGTGCGTTGTCGGTGATGTTGGAGAAGATGACGCCCATCATCTTCCGGTCTCCGGTCATAGGGAGGTGCTTGGGAAGGTCAAGCACGAGGCGAGGTGAGTTCGCAAGCGATCTGATCTCTTGAGCGAGGTCGAAGCGCTCTATCCGCTCTTCCATCGCGTCCTGCCGGGCGTGGGCGAGAAACTCTCCGACGAGCACGCTCATTCGCGCTGCCGCAGAGCGGATCTGCGTCACGCGCCGTGCATCGGCCGGGCTCGCGGTCGCCTTTCCTTCTTCGAGGAGCTCGCTCGAGCGCGAGACAATCGCAAGCGGCGTGCGCAGCTCATGGCTCAGCATCAGAAGCTGGGCGCGCTCGTCCTCGATGCGTGCCAGCAGCTCCGTGCGCAGACGCACGCCCACCAGAATGGCGGTCAGCACCCCTTTGACGAGGAACGACAGGAGGTGGAGAAGCAAATAGACGCCCACGAACGGGTTGGGATCGAAAAGGCCTTTGGGAGAGACGAGCCAGACCACGCCCGAGCAGATCGCGCAGGTGCCCGCAAGGATAAACCACCACGCGACGACCACGCGACGCAAGGAGGGTGGCAGGCCGCGATCGTGCAGGAACATTAGCGCGCAGCGGGCGTAGCATATGGCTCCCATAACGGCCAAAACCGACATGCGCAGCGTGACATCCTCCGGCCGCAGCCAGAGCATGATGGGCCAGCCGATGCCGACAACGGCTAACGCGAACGCTTGAATGCGGCGCGGCGCAGGCTGGCTGAGGAAGCGCGCAAACCCCTCGAGAATGAGGACGACGCTGAGCGCGGCGAACAAATTTCCGAACCAGATGCCAATGAATGGAGTGAGCGCCGGTGTAGCAACCAACAGGAGCAGGCCGCTCCCTCTCGCTGCGAAGGCCATCGCCAGTGGAAACATGCCCGGCACCTGCCGCTGCGTGCGCCAAAGCAGCAGGCCGCACAGACAGAACAGGGCGTCCGAAAGGACCGAGACCAGGAAGATGGTTTTGGCATCAAGCATGCGCGTGGATGCTTAAGCGCTTCGTCCGTGGTGACAAGATGCTTTGGCGTCAGTTTTAGTCAGAATCCATCAGACAAAGTATAAATTGGCGGCATGTTTCCGGTTATACTTCGATAAGTTTTGCCTCCTATTGTATTTATTCGACTATTCTCGTGAGGCCAGAGCCGGAATCAGGTAGGGGCGGACGATATTCGTACATGCGCCTTGCCTTTTATGCTCCCATGATTTCGTTCCTTCATTCGTTGCCGGCCCGACATGGGATCGCGCTCGCTGCCGCCTTGATCGGCGGCGTCTCTCTGGCGGCACTCTCTGTGTTCTGGAGTTCCGATCTTGCGCACGTGTTTACTCTGCGCACGGTGTTGGAGCGCGGCGGCGCCGTGACCGAGACGCGCTACAATCCGATCGGAATTCTCGCCCTCTCCATGCTCGCCGTCGCCGGAGGCAGTGGCGTGGTGATGCTCGGCCGGCTCGTCATGCCGCTCGTTTCGCGGAAGCCGCGGATCGATGCCGATCGGGTTGCGTCCGTCAGCAAGACGCTGGGGCGCGAGCTTTCCAATGCGCTCGCCGTCATGCGCGGAGACATCGCAAGCCGGGAGGCTTACGCGCGGGCTCTCGCCGATGCGCAGGTGCGCCTGGGGCGGCTACCCGAGGCTGAGCAGGTTCGCGTCATCGTCAGCCTTCTCGTTGCAGAAAACCAGCGCATGCGGCGTGCCAGCTCGGACGACAAGAACAAGCTCGATGCCTGCGCGCGTGAAATCTCGTCTCTCGAAGCAAACCTTCGCGCGGCCGAGGAGGCGACGCTCAAGGATCCGCTGACAGGCATGGGCAACCGCCGGCTTTTCGACGAAGAGATAGAGAGGGCGGTTGGCGAGAGCAATGCGCGCAGGACGCCGCTGTCGTTGATCATGTGCGACATCGACCACTTCAAGCGCGTCAACGACACGTTCGGCCATTCCGTCGGCGACGAGATCATCAAGGCGCTTACACGCATCATCGCATCGAGCGTGCAGGAGACGGACAGTGTCGCGCGGTACGGCGGCGAGGAGTTCGTCATCATCCTCCCCGGTACGGACCAGCGGGCGGCGACCGCGATTGCTGAACGTATTCGACGCCAGTTCGGCGCCAAGCAGTTCTCGATCCGTAAAACCCACGAGAAGGTTGGTCGGGTCACCGCGTCATTCGGAGTGGTGGAGCACCGTCCGGGAGACGACGTGGAGATGTTTGTCCAAAGGGCCGACGCGAAGCTCTACGAAGCCAAGGCGCGCGGACGGGACCGCGTTGCCGATTATTCCGATCACAGCACGGCTTGACCTCAGCCCGCCGCGCCGAGACGACGGCGTCGCCGCTAGATGAGCTCTTCCTGTTGCTGCTCGCCGTCGTCGCTCTGCATTTCGATCGCGCCTCTCTCCAGCAACTGGAGAGCGACATCCGCAATGGCGCGCTGTGCCTTGTGAACTTCTTTCGGTTTCGGGGTCGCGCCGCCTTCCAGCTCGGCTTCGATGGCGCGTCTCGCGCGGCCGGGAATGGCTTCGAGGATCTTCGACAGCAACGGCTTGGGAATGCCGAACAGAGCCTTGATGATGACATCCGGCTGAATTGAATCGAAGACGGTCACCAGCGACAGCTCGGTGAGCCTGTCGAGATCATCGAAGGTGAAGAGCTGCTGCCTGATCAGATCCGCGTCCTTTTCGTTGTAAGCGCCGATGGCGGCCAGGCAATCGTCCATCAGCTTTCGGTCCATCTTGTTGATGACCTCGGCGAGACGCGTGTGCGGCGACAGATCGGAATCGCGGCGCCGGTTCAGAAGCACATCCTGCACAAACGAGATTTCGAGCAGAACCATCGGCCGCTCCAGCACGGGCCTCAAGCTCAACATGCGCCCGACGACGTCGTTCGCGAGCGGCTTGGGAAGGAGCGTGAGCAGGTTCGCTGAGGTCTGCGGCTCGGCCCGCGACAGAACGAGGGCGATGATCTGCGGATGCTCCTTCATCAGATACTGCCCGACCGCCGCATCGGGCATTTTGGCGAGTTGCTGCCAGACGGCGTTGGTGGACCTTGTTCCGGTCTGTGCCAAAAGAGCCTCGATCTGCTCTGGGCTCAGCACGCCTTCCAAAAGGGCCTGGATCTTTCTCGTGTTGGAGCCGAAGTCGACGCCGCTTTTGATGTCGCTGGCGAAGTCTTCGATCAGCTTGTCGAGCGTCTGGCGTGACACAGATCCCAGATCGTTCACGGCCTGCGCGACGATCTTCACTTCTTCTTCGTCAAAAAACTTGAGAACGCGTCCCGCCAGCTCCTTGTTGAGCGCAAGCAGAATTGCTGCCGCCTTGGAGGTTCCCGGCATCTGCTGGAGAGATTGGTCCTCGTCTGGTTGACGCAAGAGTCCGCTCCTGAATTGCGCAGATTATCTCGTCAGACCACGAATCGACGTCGCGTTGAATATTAGCGGCGCACTACCAAGTTGACCTATCCCTATTTGCAGGTCGGCCTCATCAACCTACCGGCCTAGACTTATTGCCCCCGGCGGCTGCACTTGTTTCGGTTTTTCGCGTGTGGAGCCCGATGGGTGAACGCTCAGCTGCCGAAATCTTTCAGCGCCGAAGGTACTTACCTGTTCAAGCCAGTCGTGGCGTCGCGTGCGGGAGGCGCGCGACGACAGCCAGCACGTGTACTTGACATGCCTACCATGTAGTAGGTAGACACCGGCCGGTAGCTCGGCAAAAAAGGAGTGCTCATGTCGCTGATGGATTGGAAAGGGTTCCGCCAAACCCTGTTGGGACGTATCGGAGAGCTCGGGAAGTTGTCGCCGGATTCGGTGGGCGGCTATCTCATGGCAAGCGGCGCTGGTGCGAAAACCGGTCATCTCGATGAAAAAACACGGCAGCTGATTTCTCTTGCCGTCGCGGTCACCACACGATGCGATGGATGCATCTCGGTGCATTCGCAGAAGGCCGTCGAAAGCGGCGCGACGAAAGAGGAGATCGCCGAGGCGCTCGGCGTCGCTATCGCGATGAACGCAGGTGCCGCGCTCGTCTATTCCGCCCGTGCCCTCGACGCTGTCGATTCCGTAGCCTAAAGGCGCGGACGGAAAGCGAAGGTCTCGACTTCAATTTTTTGGCTTTTCGCTCATTGCAGGAGATGGCTGAGCGGCACTGTATGCCGCTCAGCCGAAAGTTGCTCCCGTCCGGGGGGCATAATTTATTGATATTTATTGCAGTTGCTCTCTTCTGCCCGTTGGTTGCCGGGCTGGATGCGCGGTTTCGCATTGCCGCCGAAGATGAGAGATAGGCATCTCGATCGCGTGTCGGGTACCGGGTGTGTCGAACGTCTTGATCACAGGGAGCCGACTTCATGCCGGGCTGCCCGCTCGTCGACAAGATCCAGGGAGACACTCATGTCCAGCAAGCCGGAGACTACCGTTCGCCTGCACCGCGTTCTGGCGGCCAAGCCCGAAAAGGTCTACCGGGCTTTCCTCGATGCCGACGCGATGGCCAAGTGGCTGCCTCCCTACGGCTTCACCTGCAACGTGCATCATATGGATGCGAAGGTGGGCGGCACGTTCCAGATGTCTTTCAAAAACTTCACGACGGACAAGAGCCATTCGTTCGGCGGGGAGTATCTCGAACTCGTGCCCCGTGAGCTCATCCGATACACCGACCGCTTCGACGATCCGAACCTCCCTGGCCTCATGTCTGTGACCGTGAGGCTGAAAGCCGTTTCGGTCGGGACCGACATCAACATCGAGCAGTCGGGCATTCCCAGCGTCATTCCGCCGGAAGCCTGCTATCTCGGCTGGCAGCAATCGCTCATGCAGCTTGCGAAGCTCGTCGAGCCGGATATCCCGGAATAGGGCTCGTTCGCGATTGGGGCTTTCGTCTCGTGGGAGGCCATTGTAGCTCGGCTGTCGAGCGCTAGCGCGCTATGGTTGCCTCGTGGCATTGGAGATGCGCGTAGGCGGTTTTCAGTACCGGCGTTTCCAAGCCGTACCGTCGTGCGCGGCGCAGCATGTCTCCGAGTATGTGATCCGCCTCCGTGCGGCGTCCGCTCAGCACGTCGCGCAGCATCGAGGAGGTGAAGGTCGATCCGGGCTCCGTCAGAGACTGCCTGTAAGAAGCCATCGCGGTCTCGTCAGGAGCATAGCGCTCTGCGCGGGCGACCGAGAGGTTCTCCGTCAGGAGCTGCAAGATCAGATCCCGCCCGTCGTTGGTCGATACGATCGTGCCGATACTCGCGCGCATCAGACACGTCATTCCGGCGAGCGTGGCGAGGAACACGAATTTGTTCCACATCTCCTGGTGGATGTCGGGGCTCAGGCGCGCGTCTGTGCCGCCTGCGCTCAGCAGCGCGACGATCTCCCCGGCGACGGGATCGGGCGCTTTCGAGGTGGGCCCGACGATCGCCGAGAAGAAGGGCGTCAGGTGCTCGATGACGCCATCGGATCGCAACGTGAGCGCGCCGTGGGCGATGCCTCCAAGCATGGGGGTCTGAGGGAAGCTGCGGTGCAGGGTCTCGAGATGCGCGACGCCGTTGAAAAACGGTAGAACGCGCGTGTCCGGTCCGATGCCGGGTCCGATGGTCTCGATGGCGCCCGCGAGTGCCGGGGCTTTGCAGGCGATGATCGCCACGTTCGCGGCGAAGCCGGTCGGCGGACCGGCTGCGGCACTCACCGGAGCTGCGAAGTCGCCAAGCGGGCTCTTGATGACCAGTCCGCTCGCGGTGAGGCTCGCGAGCCGCTCGGGGCGCGCGATAAAGGCGACGTCGGCTCCCGCCGTTTTCAGTCTCGCCCCGATGTAGCCGCCCACTGCGCCGGCGCCGAGGATCAGGACACGCATAACTCTATCCTTGTTTCAGGGGCCTTATCGCGGAGAAGCGCTGCCGCGCGACGCCTTTTGCGCCTCCCAGTCATAAGCGGCCTTTTTTCGAATCCGGCTTCGGAGGATCGAACTGGTCGAGAAGCTGCTCCAGAACAGGCCGTATCCCTTTCAACTCCTGGAGATGCGCCGCCGCAAGGCCATCCATGGTGTGCTCGGCCTTTAGGGACAGCGCGACGGTGACGCGCCGGGCATCCTCCTTGTCCTTGGTCCTGGTCACAAAGCCGTTTTTCTCGAGCCGGTTCACCAGCTCGACGGCGGTGTGATGGCGGATCAGGAGCCGCTCGGCGATGTCGCCGATGCCGAGAGCCTTGCGGTCGCCCGCGCCTTTGATGGCCAGCAGCGCCTGATACTGCTGGGGTGTCAAGCCGGCTTCGCCCGCCGCTTGCTCGCTGAAGGCCAGGAAGCATCTCAGCGCGTACCGGAAGTCGGCGAGGGCCTCGTAACTCTTCTTGGGAAACTTGCGAGGAGGAGTGGCTTTCGTCATGGGTCTCTCTTGATTATATCGTAACACGATATAAAATCGGCGTCACGTGCAACGTCCGGTGCGGGACGGTATGGCGGTTTCCTCTTGCGGTGTCACGCTCCGGGGCGGGCTGGTATGACCAAACGAAACGATCCAAGAACAGTGGCCGCGAGGAAGGGCATCGCGGTGGATACCGCGTTTGGCGCGGTAACGCCGCCCATTCACCTCTCCACCACCTACAGTTTTGCGGGCTTCGAGCGGGCCCGCGCGCACGATTATTCGCGAACCTCCAATCCGACGCGATCCCTGCTTGCCGAAACCCTGGCGGAGCTGGAGGGCGGGCAAGGGGCCGTGGTGGTGTCTTCGGGCATGGCGGCGGTCGATCTCACATTCAGCCAGCTCAAGTCGTACGACCTGCTGATCGCACCGCACGATTGCTATGGGGGCACGCACCGGCTCCTTTCGGCGCGGCGCGACCTCAAGCATTTCGATGTGATGTTCGTGGATCAGGGCGATGCCAAGCAGCTCGATGAGGCGTTTTCCGCTTCTCCTACGATGGTGCTGATCGAGACGCCCAGCAATCCCCTGATGCGTGTGGTGGACATTCGAGCCATCACACGACGCGCCCGAGAAGTTGGGGCGAAGGTGGCCGTGGACAACACCTTCCTGTCTCCTGCCCTGCAGAGGCCCCTTCTTCTCGGCGCGCACTACGTCATTCATTCGACAACCAAGTATCTCAACGGCCATTCGGACGTGGTGGGCGGCGCCGTCGTTTGTGCGGACAAGACGGACGCCGAGACACTGGCCGCGTGGGCCAATGTCGTCGGTGTCACGGGCTCGGCATTCGATTCCTACCTGACGCTTCGTGGCGTGCGGACGCTGTTCCCGCGCGTCAAGGAGCAGCAGGCGACGGCGCTCGAGATTGCCAAGTACCTGGAGAGCTGCCCGACGGTTGCGCGCGTGCATTATCCGGGGTTGCCCTCACATGAGGGACATGCGCTCGCGAAGCAGCAGCAGTCCGGGTTCGGCGCGATGCTGAGCTTCGAGCTGTCGGGCGGGGTGGAAGCCGTCCGCCGTTTCGTGGAGTCGGTGCGGGTGTTCACGCTGGCAGAGTCGCTCGGCGGCGTGGAGAGCCTGGTCGCGCATCCCGCGACGATGACCCATGCGGGCATGGATGCCAACGCGCGCCGTGCGGCCGGAATTACAGACGGCCTTTTGCGTCTGTCGGTCGGGCTCGAGGCGCCGCGCGATCTGATCGAGGATCTGGAGTTTGCCCTTACGGCGGCCCGCCCCGCGCCTTTGTCGCGACGCGCTGTGCGCTAAGGCACGGCCGGTGTCCTTCGTGGCAGTAAAACGAAACTGGAGCAGGATATGTTGAAAACGAACACCGATCGCAAACCCGACGCTCCTCGGATTGATCCGATTCATGCGGCCATCGTCCACGTGATCCTGGTGGCAGGCTTCCTTGCGGTCCACTTCGGGGTCGCCCGTCTGTGGTGAGCTGTCATACGATATACGAGGCCGCTGATTAGAGTGCCTTCGGTTGGGGGCGGGCACACGTGTCTCTTTGGACTGGCAGTTCTTTTGAACATTGTTCGCGTTTGGGGCGGGCGTCGTGCCTCGTTGGCGCTCGTCCGTTCGTTCCGCCCATTGACAGAACGAGCGGCTCTGCCCATTCTTTAGGCATGATTACACCGGCCGCCTTTCACCTGAAGCTCCCCCGTGAGGGAACCGAAGTCGCGGGCTTCTAGCCCCGGCTTGGCGTGCCTTGTTGAGTCCCCGAGCCGGGGGCGTACAGACCCTTAAAACTTCCTGCACCTTAACGGCCGCGTCCTTGCCGGGCGCAGGTCTCATCAGAAACTCGGAGCGCTGTCCGCGCGTTCGCGCATGAGAGTTTGCGCGTCAGGTGGATTCTGCTCCAGCCCATTGATCCGCTCCTGAACCCGCTTCCAGGCCGAAGCGACCGGGGCGAGACGCAGATACCAGAGGTTTTCACATGGTCTATCATCCGCCTACTGATGCGCTGCCCAGGATCGTCGTCGGCGAACGTGAGGAGCACCGGCTGACCACGCTCGCGACGTCTGCCATGCTGACCGGCCGCTCGCAATATGTCGCGCGCGTGCTTCTCGCCGAGATGGAACGGGCCGAGGTTGTGCCGGATGCGGCCGTGCCCGACACGGTGGTGCGCATGAACGCGCGCGTGGCGTTCGAGATCGACGGGGGCGAGCGGCGCGAGGGCGAGCTCGTGTTCCCCGGAGAGGCCAACATCGACGAGGGCAAGATTTCCGTGCTGACGCCCATCGGCACGGCGCTCATCGGACTGTCTCCCGGCCAGGCCATCATGTTGCGGGGCGTGGATGGACGGCCCCACAAGCTGCGGGTGATTGCCGTCACGGCGCCGCTGCCTGCGGGTTGACCGGCGGTCGAGACAGATAAGCTCAATGTGCGCGTCGGCAGCCAGCTCAGAAAGCGATGCGATTCTTCAATGCATCCAGGCTGTGCGTGCCGACCTCGCGCCGCTGGTCGGGCAGGGGAGCCTTGCCGACTACATTCCGGAGCTTGCCAAAGTCGATCCTTCGAAGTTCGGCATCGCGGTGGCGACGGTGGACGGGCGGGTTCTCAGCGCGGGAGATGCGGACGAGCCGTTCTCGGTTCAGAGCATTTCGAAGGTCTTCGCGCTGACGCTCGCCCTCGGCAAGGTGGGCGATGCGCTTTGGAAGCGCGTCGGCCGCGAGCCCTCCGGCACCGCGTTCAACTCGATTGTGCAACTCGAGCATGAGCGCGGGCTTCCCCGAAATCCGTTCATCAACGCGGGCGCCATTGTCGTAACCGATGTGCTTCTCGCCGGACATCAGCCGAAGGAGGCGATCGGCGAGATGGTGCGTTTCGTGCGCTCGCTGGCCGACGACGAGACGATCGCCATCGATCCGAGCGTGGCGGAGTCCGAGAAGGCGCACGGCTTTCGCAATGCGGCGCTGGCGAGCTTCATGAAGAGCTGGGGCAACCTCGTGCATCCGGTGGAGCTGACGCTCGGCGTCTACTTCCACTCCTGCGCACTCGCCATGAGTTGCGCGCAACTCGCGCGGGCCGGCCTGTTCCTCGCTAACGGAGGTCGCAGCCCGCTGACGGGGCTGAACGTGGTCTCGCGGGCGCGGGCCCGGCGCATCAACGCGCTTATGCTGACGTGCGGCCACTACGACGGGTCGGGGGATTTCGCTTTCCGCGTGGGGCTTCCCGGAAAGAGCGGCGTCGGCGGGGGCATCCTGGCCATCGTGCCCGGCGTGGCCGCCATCGCCGTATGGTCGCCAGGGCTCGACGTGCACGGAAACTCGCTGGTGGGCACGCGGGCGCTGGAACTCATCACCCAGCGTATGGGCTGGTCGATCTTCGGGCCTTAACCAACCTGTAAAATCACGGGAAACAATCCGACCCGAGATCTCGATCAGCCGTTAGGCCAATCAGCAAGTTCATTTGCTGCTTTGCAATAGGTGTGGCAGCCTATCCTTGTATCGGTTCGAAAAAATCCGCTTCCGGGTGCTCTGCACCTCAAGGACAGCGTCAAGGGAGGACTGGGCGTGGGGCGAATTACGGCCTCCGCGGGATCGTGTGGAATTGGCGTGGCGAGCACCAGGGCTCCGGCGGTTCATGACGCCGTGTGCGATCTGCGGGCAGCGCTCGACGGTGATTTCCAACACATCATCGCGCTCTTTTCCGTGGATTACGACGCGGCTGAGCTTCATGCCGGTCTCTCGGAAGCGTTTCCCAACGTCGACATCAGCGGATGCTCGACGTCGGGCGGGATCGGCCCGGATGGGCTCATGGAAAGCGGCATCCTGCTGATCGCCTTTCCGCGGCAGGGTTTCCGCATCCACACCGGCATCATCGAGGATATCGGCGCGATCGGTGTGGAACGGGCCAGCGAGATCGTACGCGGGCTCAAAGCGAAGATCGGCGTGCAGGGTGACGAGAAGCTGGCGGACCGCGTATTCGGCGTGATGCTGGTCGACGGCCTTTCGAACGCCGAGGAGACGCTGGTCGCGGCGGTGCACTGGGCGTTCGGCGATATCCAGCTCGTCGGCGGATCGGCCGGCGACAGCCTCACATTCAAGAATACCGCGCTCATTCATGACGGTCGCGTGATGAAGCGCTCGGCCATCCTGATGATGGTGGAGAGCGAGTATCCGTTCCGCATCTTCAAGACCTCGAATTTCGAGCCGACGCAGATCAAGCTCGTGGTCACCGCGGCCGATACGGAAGCGCGCACGGTCTATGAGCTCAACGCGGAACCGGCGGCGCGCGAATATGCCTCAGCCATCGGCCTCATGCCCGACGAACTCGGGCCGTTCAGCTTTGCGTCCTATCCGCTCGTGGTGAAGGTGGGCGGCGACTATTACTGCCGTTCGATCCGCAACATGAATCCTGACGGCAGCCTGTCGTTCTTCTGCGCCATAGACGAAGGTCTGGTTTTCACGGTGGCCCGCCCAAAGGATATGCTGAGCTCCACGGCGCGGACACTGAAGGATCTCGACGAGGCTCTCGGCGGCATCGAGCTGGTGCTCGGTTTCGATTGCGTGCTGAGGCGGCTCGACGCCGAGAACCGGCAGATTCATCGGCAAATGGAAGATCTCTACAGAACATACGGTGTCGTGGGTTTTCACACCTACGGTGAGCAGCACAACTCCATGCACCTCAATCAGACCCTGACCGGGGTTGCATTCGGATCGCGGCGAGGCGCGAGGTGACGATCGAGAACCGTTCTGAGTATGGGTCTCACGACAACGCGCTCGAAGAGCTCGAGCGGCGCAATCAGAAGCTTGCCAAGATCAACGCAGCCCTGATGCAGCGCGTCGAGCGCTCCATGGACTACCAGGCGAACGCCTACTCCATGTTTCAGACCGCGATTGGTCTCGAAACGCAGGTTCGGGCGCGCACCGAAGAGCTGAAGGCGGCGCTCAACCGGCTCGAGCGCGCCAACAGCCAGTTGACGCTCGCACGCGACGGCGCGGAGCGGGCGAACCGTTTCAAGACGCGTTTCTTCACGGCCGTGGGGCACGACCTGCTGCAGCCGCTGCACGCGGCGCGGCTTTCGCTTTCGGCGCTGGGCGAAATTCACGGCGAGCAGCAGCACAAACGGCTCATCGGACAGGTCGACCATGCTCTCTCGACCATCGAGGAGCTGCTGCGGACCATTCTCGATCTTTCGAAGCTCGACTCCGGGGCCATCAAGCCGTCGTTCCAGCCGGTCGGGGTGCCGGACCTGTTCCGCTCCGTGCTGGTGGACATCGAGCCGATCGCTCGGGACAAGGGGCTGCTGCTCACGATGCGGGCGCGCGAGATGGCGGTGACGTCCGATCCGCTGATGTTGCGCCGGATCCTGCAAAACCTGCTCGCAAATGCCGTGCAATACACGGAGCGCGGTCGCGTGCTCCTCGCTTGCCGGAAGCGGGGCGCGCATCTCCGGATCGACGTCTGGGATACGGGGCCGGGCATCGCGCCTTCGGAGCAGACCAAGATCTTCGAGGAGTTCCACCGGGGCGCGGCCGGTCAGCGCTCGCATGCGGGCGGGTTCGGCATCGGGCTCGCGATCATCTCGCGTATGGCGGAGACGCTGGGGCATCGGATCGAGCTGTGCTCGGAGCCGGGCCGGGGAACGCGCTTCTCGGTCTATGTGCCCATTTCCGAGGAGCTGCCTGCCAACCGCAGCGTGTCACGCGACCGTCAGTCAGCGGCTACGCGGGCCTACGGCCTCACCTCACTCAAGGTGGTGGTGGTGGACAACGATGCGGGCGTGCGCGAAGCGATGCGGGCGCTGCTCGATCGCTGGGGATGCGACGCCCGCCTGTTCCAAGGGCTCGAAGGTGTGAACGGCATGCTCGCCTCGGATCCGGCCTTCCGTCCCGACATCATTCTCGCCGACTTCCATCTCGACAACGGCGAGCAGGGGCTCGATGCGGTGGCGCGGGTGCGGGAAGCCTTTGGCACGCCGATCCAGGCGGTGGTGATCACGGCCGATCATTCGGTCGAAGTGGCGGAAGCGGTTGCTGCTACGGGCAGCGAGATCCTGCGCAAGCCGGTGAAGCCTGCCGAGCTGCGCGCGCTCATCACTCATCTCGTGGGGTGAGGCGGCGCCTCGTTCTGCTCGCGCCTCAAGTCCCGCTCAGGAGCCCGTCGCGGTCTTGTCGTTCTCCTTGGCAGCCGCGCCTCCGAGAATGGCGTCGTAGTCGAGGCGGGCAACCTCGATGACGGCCTGCGTGCGCGAGACCACGTTGAGCTTGCGCATGATCTCCGACACGTGGGCCTTGATCGTGGTCTCGCCGACGCCGAGCTCGTGGGCGATCTGCTTGTTGAGCATTCCCTGGCGGACCATCTGCAACACGCGAAGCTGCTGGCGGGTGAGGGAGGCAACACGAGCGGCAAGATCGGATTCGCGTGAGGCGCTGCCCTCCTGGTGGGGCGGTGCGTAGCCCTTGGGCAGAACCACGAGGCCGGCCATCACGTCCTGGATCGCCTCGGCCAGATCCCGCTTCTTGACGGACTTCGAAATGTAGCCTGCCGCCCCGCACGTCATCGCCTCATGCACGATGCGTGCGTCCTCGTGGGCGGAGACAACGAGAATGGGTTGTTTCGGGCGGGCCGCGCGCAGCTCGATCAGACCGTCGAATCCGCGCGTTCCAGGCATCGTGAGGTCGAGAAGGAGCAGATCGAACGGCTGTTCGCTGCCGAGCGCCTCGAGGGCCGCGGGAATAGACGAGGCTTCGACGATCTCAGCTTCCGGGTAGGCGGACTCGATCGCGAGCTGAAGAGCCTCGCGAAAGAGGGGATGATCGTCGACGATCAAGAATCTGACCGTCATCGCAGGAATCCTTCGCAGTGCCGTGCGACGTCTCGGGCCGCACTGTGCGCTCTCGATTCAGTCAACGCGGGCAATCCCATCTGGCTGCCAGTTTCGTGACACTTGAGGCTGGGTGTAGCGCGTTTGCAAGAGGAAAAGGCCAACAAAGGTCAAATGCTGTGCACGTAGGCACCCAAGATGCCGTCATCGTGCCCTCAACTCAATGGATTATGCTTAAGATCGCGCCTTTAGTCGAAGCCGGAGCCGGCTGAAATTTGAGCAGGTTAGTCTTGCCCGCTCGGGTTTCTGTGCAACTTGGAAACGCCGGAAGGCTTGTCTATAGTGCAGCGCGACGAGGTTGGCCGGGGGGCCGAGCCGGGAGATGGCGTATCCGTCTCTGCCGGTCAAAGGGGAGCTTTGGGCGGGAATGAGGTGTAATCCTTCGCGTTGGCTTTGGGGTCTCATTCCGATCGCTATGCTGAGCTGGGGGACCTACTACCGCGAGCGCCCTCACGTGGAAGCGGAGCTTTCGGAGCGCGCGATCGAGGCGTTGCGGGCTGCGGGTCAGCCCTGGGCGAAAGTCTCCATGAATGGCCGCGACGCCACCATCACGGGGCGGGCGAAGAAGGACGGCGAGCCGAAGGCCGCGCTCGACGCCGTGCGCTCCGTTTGGGGCATCCGAACCGTTCAGTTGAAAACAGATCTCGCGGGAACGCCGTTGCCGCCGCCTGTAGCCATCGGCCCGCAAGCTGCGTCGCCGGATGCGGCGGAAGCTGCTGCGCGAAAGGCAAAGCTCGAGGCTGAAGCCGCTGCCGCCGCGCAGAAGGCGAAGGACGAGGCCGAAGCGGCTGCCGCTTTGAAGGCGCAGCAGGAAGCGGAAGCTGAGGCCGCTGCGCAGAAGGCGAAGGAAGAAGCCGAGGCGGCTGCGGCGTTGAAGGTACAGCAGGAAGCGGAGGCTGCGGCTGCTGCGCAGAAGGCCAAGGAAGAAGCCGAGGCTGCCGCGGCGCTGAAGGCGAAACAGGACGCGGACGCCGCCGCTGCTGCGCAGACCGCCAAGGAGGCCGAGGCTGAGGCTGCCGCCGCTTTGAAGGCGCAGCAGGAAACCGATGACGCCGCTGCCGCGCAAAAGGCGCAGGAAGAGGCCGAAGCCGCTGCGGCATTGAAGGCCCAGCAGGAAGCCGAAGCTGCCGCCGCTCGGAATGCCAAGGAGGCGGAGGCGGCTGCGGCGCTGAAGGCACAGCAGGATGCAGAAGCTGCGGCGGCTGCACAGAAGGCGAAGGAAGAGGCCGAGGCGGCTGCCGCACTGAAGGCGCAGCAGGAAGCGGAGGCCGCGGCCGCCGCACGGAAGGCCAAGGAAGAAGCCGAAGCTGCCGCGGCCCTCGCGGCGAAGCGGGACGCTGAGGCCGCCGCCGCGCAAAAAGCCAAGCAAGAGGCCGATATGGAGGCCGAGGCGAAAGCCGATGCCGAACGGCAGAAGGCGGAGCGGGAGGCCAAGGCGAAACAGCGCAAGACGACCGCGGAGACGCAGGCTTGCGAAAAGCGCCTGGCGACGGCCGCTGCCGAAGGCGTGATCCTGTTCGAGCGTGCGAAGGCCGATATCGATCCGAAGAGCTCTCTCACCATCGCGCGCCTTGCGGAGATCGTGAAGGCGTGCCCGGGGGCGCGCATCGAGGTGGAGGGGCATACGGATTCCGAGGGTGAGCCTGACCGGAACCAGAGGCTTTCGGAGCGGCGCGCGCGCGCGGTGATGAAGAGCCTCATTCATGCGGGCGTGTCTGAGGACAGGCTTTCGGCCGTCGGCTACGGTGCCGAGCGGCCGGTGGCTTCCAACGACACGCCCGAAGGCATGGCACGCAACAGGCGTATTGAATTCCGGGCTTTTACGAATTGAGCCCGTGGGGACGAAGCTGGGGGACGGCGAGATGGAATACCTGGTGATCAAACTGTTTTGGTATCTGGTCGCGGCATTCGCCATCGGTCTCGTCGTGGGGTGGATCAGCTGTGGACGCGTCGAAGACTGAACCTAGAAGCGCGCAGGCGGGCCCCGTGGGAACGCGGGCTCGGGATCGCGCTGAGGTGCTGTCTTTGAAAAGGAGTTGGTGCGAATGACGATTTTGCTCGTGCAGACATTCCTGCTGTTGCTGGGAGCCTTCCTGCTCGGCGCCTCGCTCGCTTGCCTTATCCGGCGCGCTTTCTCCGGCAGGCGCGATGAGGATGTGGCGGAGGAGGTTGCGACCGCCTCCAGCCTCACCAGCGTTTCCCAGCCGAGCGCTCCAGTTGTGCCGCCGGCCAAGCCGATGGAAATGGACCGGTTCGGACGTGCGCTGGCCGGAGGACATGCTCCTTCGGTTCCGCCCGTGTTCCAGACCGCCGGGCAGCCGGTCGTCGAGGTTCAGCCGCAGCCCGCTCCGCCGCCGCCCGCCGTCCAGCCGGTTCCGGCCGTCGCGGAGCCTGTGCCCCCACCCCCCGCGCCTGTCGCGGCTACTCCGCCGGCGCCTGTTGTCGAGCCTGTCGCGCCGCCGCCGGCGCCTGTCGCCGCCGCTCCTCCCGCGCCGGAGCCGCTCCCCGAGCCTCCCGCACCGCCGCCCTCTTTGCCGACGCCGCCTTCGGGTCCGACCTACACGGAGATTGCGGTTGCGGCCGCGGCTGCTGCGGCCGCCGCCGCCGCTGCCAGGGCCGAGGAAGAAGCCGCCGCCGCAAAGGCCGCCGAGGAAGAGGCCAAAGCCGCCGAAGAAGCCGAAGCAGCAGCGCTGGCCGAAGCCTCCGCGCGTGAGCCTGAGCCGTTCGTTGCAAGCGAGCCGGTCGACGACTTCACGCGTATTCGCGCGATCGATACCGACCTCAAGGAGCGCCTGGCCCGGCTTGGCGTCCTGAGCTTCGCGGATATCGCGGCGTGGACGCCGTCGGACGTCAATCGCATCAGCCAGAGCCTTGGTATCCAGGGCCGTATCGAGGAAGAGAACTGGGTCGAGCAGGCGCGGATTCTGGCTGGAGGCGATGAGGCGGATTATTCGCGCGGCCACGCGGAAGGCGAGCCGGTCGATGTCGCCGCGCCCGTAGACGGCGAACGGCTGCATCGCATCATCGGCATCGATCCCGATTCCGAAGCGCTGCTGCGTGCCAACGGTGTCGCCACGCTTGCGGCGATCGCTGCCTGGACGAGCGCGGACGTCGCGCATTTCGAGACGTTGCTCGGAACTCCGGGCCGTATCGGCCGCGAAGGCTGGGTTGAGCAGGCCCGTTTCCTGACAGGGCACAGCGCTGCCGAGCACGCGCCGATCGCGGAGCCGGTCGAGCCTCTGGTAGAGCCCGAGCCCGAGCCGCTTCCCGAGACGGTCGCGTTCGTGGAGGAGGAACCGGCTGCTGCCGCCGAGCCCGATGACACTGTGCCGGATGCTCCGCGCGGGGAAGGCTATTCCGCGTTGCGGTCCGTGCGTTCGGAAGCGTTGCGCGGCGACGGCGGGAGCTCGCTTGGCGTTTCCTCAGGCGAGGTGGACGATCTCAAGCGTATCCGTGGCATCGGCGTGCTGATCGAGAAGAAGCTCAACTCGCTCGGGATCAGCACCTACGAGCAGGTCGCCAACTGGACCGGAGCGGACATCGATCGCATCAGCCAATTGCTCGACTTCAAAGGGCGCATCGAGCGCGAGGGCTGGATCGAGCAGGCGCGCATTCTGTCTTCCGGAGGGCAGACGGAGTTCTCGCGCCGGGTGGATCGCGGCGAGTAAAACGCTCGTTCTTCGGAGAGATAAAAAATGCTTCGGGCACCTCGTCCGAAGCGTTTTTTGTTTCGAATAGCGTGAGGCGCGGGCCTCAGATCTTCCAGCCGGAATGGATGGCTGCGATGCCGCCCGTCAGGTTGCGGACGGAGACGCGCTCGAAGCCAGCCTCACGGATCATGCCCGCGAACTTCTCCTGGTTGGGGAAGCGGCGGATGCTTTCCACGAGATAGCGATAGGGCTCGGCCGAGCCGGCTGCGATCTGTCCGAGGCGCGGGATCACCTCGAAGGAGTGGAAGTCGTAGAGGCGGTCCAGGATCGGCACCTGGCACTCCGAGAATTCGAGGCACAGAAACCGTCCGCCGATCTTGAGGACGCGATAGGCTTCCTTCAGCGCCACGTCGATGTGGGTGACGTTCCGGATGCCGAAGGCGATGGTGTAGGCGTCGAACGTGCCATCGGGGAAGGGAAGCGCCTCGGCGTTCCCCTGCGTGAGGCGAATGCGCTCGCCGAGCCCTTTGGCGGCGACCTTGGTGCGGCCCTCCTCCAGCATCTGCGGGCTGATATCCGACAGCACCGCAGTGGCGTTCGGGCCCGAGCTTTCGGCATAGCGGATGGCGATGTCGCCGGTGCCGCCCGCAACATCCAGGAGCCGGAAGGGACGATCACCGCGCGGGGCGCCGATCATGGAGACGAACTCCGTCTTCCAGAGCCGGTGCAGGCCGCCCGACATGAGGTCGTTCATCAGGTCGTAGCGCGAGGCCACGGACGAGAATACGGCGTTGACGAGGCCCTGCCGCTCGCTTTCGCGAACCGCTCGGAAGCCGAAGCTCGTGGTGTTATCCGAGCCCGGCGGGGTGTTGGTATCGTTCGACATGGCGCGACCATAGACATATTGCGGCTTCGGCGCCAAGGCTGCGGTTAAGCGGAATGGTTTATGCGGCCACGATGACGCGTCAGGTGCGCAGCAGCGGATGAGGCGATCCCTGGGCGAGATGGCGGGCCACGGCCTCCGCCAGCACAGGCGCCAGAAGGAAGCCATGGCGGAAGGCCCCGTTGACCAAAATCCGCTGTCCGCCGTCGCGGATTTCCGCGTGAGGCATGTTGTCGGGGAAGGCGGGGCGGATGCCGGCACCCGTATCCACGATCTCGGCCTCGCCGAAGGCCGGGTGAAGTGTGTAAGCGGCGCCCAGCAGTTCGAGCGCCGAGCGGACCGTGATCGGTCCCATGTCCTGGCTTTCGATGACGGTGGCGCCGACCAGGAAATGGCCGCCGCTCCAGGGAACCACGTAGAGCGGATGGCGGGGATGCAGAAGGCGCACTGGGCGCGACAGGCGGATCTCGTCCGACTTGATCAGAAGGCGCTCGCCGCGCACGCCGCGTAGTGTCGGCAGGTCGGGTGCAGCATCCATGCCGCGGCAATCGATCAGAACGTCCACGTTGTCGGAGGGCATCCGCCAGACTCCGAACTCGATGGCAACCCCCGCCGCACGGATGGCGTCCAGCAGAAAGGCCAGCGCACGCGGCGTCTCCATGTGCGCTTCGTCGGGAAAGTAGAAGCCCTTCGCGAAGCGGCCAGCCAGGTCCGGCTCAAGCGCGGCGATGCCGGTTGCGTCGAGTGTCCGGGGCGGCTCCGTCGCCTTCTCGAAGCGGGCAAGCTCCGTGTGATCGCGGGCCGCGGCGACGACCAGGCTGCCGGCGTTGACGAGGTCCGGATAGATCTCGCGCCAGAGCGCGAGACCGCGCGGGCCGAGTGTCCGCAGCTCGGGCGCGGTTTCGCTTTCGCATCCGGGCGCGAGCATGGCGCCTGCGTAGCGGCTCGCACTTTCGGTGAACGGCGTGGGGCTTCTCTCGAGGAGGCGCACGCGATGGCCGCGCCGGGCAAGCGTGAGGGCTTGCCACAGGCCCATGATGCCGGCTCCGACTACCGAGATGGCGAGCGGCGTGTTCGCATGGGGCGAGGGGGTGTCAATCTCCAAGGGCAATTCCTTCGCGGCGCGGATCGGCTCCGCCTTCGAGCACGCCATTGCGTCTCACGATCGCATGCAGCCCCGAGTTCATCAGGTCCGGCGCAATCGCATGACCGTAGCTCTTGAGCACGAGGGCACGCCAGATCGTCGACCAGCCGTATTCCAGCTCCACGGTGTCGCCGGTGCTGCCGAAGTTCGGCAGGTCGAGGGCGGCCTGGGCGTCGAGCTGCCAGTCGAGCAGGCCGACGAGCGCTTTCATCACATATAGAATGATGCGGCTGCCGCCGGGCGATCCGAGCGTGGCGAACACGTCACCCTTTTCGTCGAAGACGATGGTGGGGGCCATGGTGCTGCGCGGGCGCTTGCCGCCTTCCACCCGGTTTGCGACCGGGCGGCCGGTCTCGTCCACGGGGCGGAAGGAGAAATCCGTCAACTGGTTGTTGAGCAGGAAGCCGCCGGCGAACACGCCGGATCCGAAGGCGCCTTCGATGGTCGTCGTAAGCGAAACGGTGTTGCCGTCCGCGTCGATGACGGAGAGGTGGCTCGTGCCGTTGCTTTCGTTTGTGGCGTCGGTGCCGAATGCGCGCTTGTCGGCGTCCGGCGGGAGGCCGGGCTCCACCAGCGTCATGGCTTGCGCCGGATCTATCAGTGCGCTTCGGGCGGCGAGATAGGCCGGATCGAGCAGCCCTTTCGGGACCGGCGCGAAGGCCGGATCGGCGAGGTAGCGGTCGCGATCGGCATAGGCGAGGCGCTCGGCCTCGACGATGAGATGCAGCACGTCCGTGCGTAGGGCGTCTTTGGGCGTGCTCCCCACATCGAAGCGCTCGATCAGCTTCAGAGACTGGGCGACGGCCACGGTGCCGGACGATGGGGGCGCCATGCCGCAGACGCGGTGGCTCCGGTAATCCACGCAGAGCGGGGGCCGTTCGACGATTTTGTAGCCTGCGAGATCATCGAGGGTCAGATCGCCTGCGGCAGTGTGGGCGTTCTTTACGGCTGCGACGATCTCCTCGGCGACCGGCCCCGTGTAGAAGGCGTCGGCGCCTCCTTTGGCGATTGCTTCGAGCGTGGCGGCATAGGCGGGATTGGTGAGGCGATGTCCGATGGGGCGCGCGCTTCCGGTCTCGTCGAAGAAGTAGCGCCGCGCGGCGGGAGAGAGCCCGGAGGGGCCGAACCAGCGCAGCATGAAGTAGAGCCGGCTCGAAACCTCGAAGCCTTCGCGCGCGAGCTTCATGGCAGGCTCGAACAGCACCGGCCACGGCAACCTTCCGTGGCGTTTGTGGGCGTGCTCCAGCAGGCGGACGAGCCCCGGCGTGCCTACGCTGAGGCCCGAGTGTACGGCGCGGTCATATTCCATCGGCTTGCCAGCCACCATGAAGCGGTCTGGCTTGGCGGCAGCGGGTGCGGTCTCGCGGCCGTCATAGGTGGCGAGCTTCTTTTCGGCTTGGTCCCAATGAAGCAGGAAAGCGCCGCCGCCGAGACCCGATGACTGAGGCTCGACAAGGCCGAGGACCAACTGGGCCGCGATCGCGGCGTCAGTGGCGGAGCCGCCTTTGCGCAGCATCTCGCGGCCCGCCTCCGAGGCGTGGGCGTTGGCGGTCGTGATCAGATACTTCTTCGCTACGGCGAGGCGTTTTTCCTCGCGGCCCGTGTCGGCTTCCGGCTCGAGCTGCGGGCGAGGGATTGCGACCGGCTCTGCGCGCAGGACGTCATGCGGGGACAAGCAGGCGAGCAGCAGCAGGGCGTAAACGGCGAGCCGGAAAGCATCGAGCGATCTGGAGCTGGTAGAAGAGATTCGCCGGAGCGGCGTGCGGGCAATGCCGGTCATGATCGTCCCTTGCGGCGTCGGCAGAGCATCGGGAAACTCCGGCATGGTGTCTTGTGCTTGCTCGCCGGGCCCGCGCGAGAGACGCGTGCGCGTCTTCTGTCATCGGTTCCAGCGGCAGGATCTCGATACCGTTCTATAGGGGTGAAGACATGCTTGGAAACCTTCGTATTCGCGAGAGGGCGGCAATCAGCCTCTTCTGCACTGTGGCCGTTGCGCTGGTGTGGGTGGATGCGTTGCGTGCACGCGATGTGCCGCCTCCTGCCGTGCCACTTCTTTCCTCCGGCGAGACCGTAGTGGGGGAACGGATCGCTTATCCAGCGGGCGCGCCGGCCAAAGTGACGGCGGCGGTGGTGACACTCGCGCCCGGACAGGAGACCGGCTGGCATACACACGGAATGCCGGTGCTTGGCTATGTGCTCGAAGGCGAGCTCGAGGTCGACTACGGGGAGAAGGGCGTTCGGGTGTACCGCGCGGGTGAGGCGGTTCTGGAGGCGATCGGCGTTGCGCACAACGGCCGCAATACCGGGGTTGCTCCCATGCGCGTTCTCGTAGTTTTCATGGGGGCGGACGGGCTCAAGCCGACGGAGCCGGCGTCACGCTGACGGAGCGAGACTGCGAAAAAAATGACGGCCGGAATGGCGGGGGCTCCATTCCGGCCGCTGGGCCAGGCCAGGAAACGAGACGCACACTGAACGCGGGCTGGCGCCACAAGATCGCAGGCACGGGGAAAACTGCTTCGCTTCAGCCGCCGGGTGAGGGCACGGCGACGGGCGAAGAACACAACGCAACACCACACAACTAACGCAACTTAAAATTGTTAATACGCGTAAATATGCGCCACATGATTGAACTTACGCCGACCCGGCAGGCCCGGTACGCCAGCCTACCCGGCCGTTACGCCACTTCACTGCACGAGCACCCGAGGGGATCGGTACGCGCTCATGAGGAGAGTTATGCGGGTCGATTTTGTTCTTTTTTTGTTCTCATCAAAATGCGGCAGGTTGTCAAGCTGTAGAGGCACTCAACCTGCCGATTTGCCTTGCAAATCGGCATGCGTTGCACTCGGGCACCGGTCGAGCGGCAAGTGTGCCGGAATTGACGGAAGATGACCGTGGTGTGACTGTGGTGCTCTGCCACCAATTTTAGGACTGGTTTATACGGGGCCTTCATCAAACTGGCGCAACATGCCGGCGATGGGGCGGGACCTTTTCGAGGGAACCGGTTTCGACCCTTGCAGCTTATGACAGCGGGAGTTTTGTAAATGTCGGTGTTGAAGGCAAAGGTCGGTGGAATTCTGGCAGCAGTGGCCGCGGCGGCCGTGCTGGCGGGAGCGCCGGGTGCCGCCAACGCGCAGGGCCTGATCGAGTTCCTGTGGGGTGGCGAGCCCGAGTACGGTGGCGGCAAGCGCCAGGTCGTCAAGTTCGACCCGCAGTATAAGGCCGGCCAGATCATCGTCAGCTTCGGCGATCGCCGTCTCTACCACATCACCAAGGAAGGCCAGGCGACGAGCTATCCGATCGCCGTTCCGCGCGAGCAGAGCCGTTGGCAGGGCACCACCGTGGTGTCGATGAAGCGTGAGAATCCCGATTGGCGTCCGACGCCCGAGATGCTGCGCGAGAATCCCCGGCTTCCGAGCTGGGTGCCCGGCGGCCATCCGATGAACCCGCTCGGCGTGCGCGCTCTCTATCTGGGCTCCAGCACCTATCGTATTCACGGCACGGACGCGCCCTGGACCATCGGTCAGAACGTGTCGAAGGGCTGCATCCGCATGTTCAACGAGGACGTGCTCGACCTCTACCCGAAGATTCCGACCGGCACGAAGGTGGTGGTGACGTGGAATCGCTTCCAGACGGGTGCGGGCGTGGCGTCGGCCGACGTCGAGCAGGCTCCGGCCGTGGCTGAACCGGTGAAGGTGACGAAGAAGACGCGCTCGGTTGCGAGCGCTCCGAAGACCGGCTTCTTCATCTATCCTGACGACGAAGCAAACCCGGTGCGTCCGGAAGAGGGCATGGAGACCCGCCAGGTTGGCGGCGCCGTCTCGCGGACCTCGCATACGAAGGTGGAGTAATCCCGGCATCCACCGCTTTAGCGCGGGCGGATACGCCGATCAGACTCGAAAGGGCGGCTCACATCTGTGGCCGCCCTTTTCATTTGTCGGCTGTCTTGTCCAACCACGTGGCTGCGATGCCGTCATCTTCCCTGTGAGAGGCAGGATTTGAGGCCCGATGCCAGGTTCTTGAGCAGCGTGGCGTAGGCGCCGGGGCCCGGCTCGACGAGCGCGCCTTCGGGATCGAGCGTGCCGGTGTGGGCCTTGGTGTTCTCCGTGACGGCCGCCACCAGCTTCGGCTGGAACTGGGGCTCGGCGAACACGCAGCTTGCCGAAAGGTCCGTCAGTTTCTTGCGAATTTCCGTCAAGCGCTTGGCGGAGGGCTGGGCTTCGGGGTTCACGGTGATCGAGCCTACTGCGGTGAGCCCGAAGCGGCGCTCGAAATACTGATAGGCGTCGTGGAAGACGACGTAGGGCTTGCCTTTGATGGGCTCCAGCTCGCTGGCGATCTCGGCTTGCAGCGTGTCGAGGGCTTCGCTCGCGCGCTCGGCGTTCGCTTTGAACTTGTCCGCGTCGGCGGGGGAGGCTTCGGAAAGTACACGCGCGATCTCGGTGATCATCTTGCGGGCATTCTGAGGATCGAGCCAGACGTGGCCGTCGCGGGTTTCGTGCTCGTGATCATCGTGATCGTCATGAGCCTCGCCAGCCTTTTCGTGGTGGTCGTGACCGGCCTTGGCGTGCTTGTCGTGATCGTCGTCGTGGTCTTCGTGGCCGTGCTCATGGGCGTGATCGTGCTTTTCGAAGGTGTCGCCCGTGCGAACGTCGAGAAGCTCGATGCCTGGGGCATCGGCGAGCGTGACCGTGTGCACCGACTTCGGCAGAGCGGCCACGATCTTGCGCGTGAAGGGCTCGACGCTTTCCGAGACACGGAAGAAGACGTCGGCCTTGTTCAGCGCCTTGGCGTCCGACGGCTTCAAGGCGTAGGTGTGCGGAGACGCGGCGCCTTGGACGAGCAGGGACGGGGTTCCGACGCCTTCCATGACCTGGGCCACCAACGCGTGGACCGGCTTGATGGTGACGGTCACCTTGAGCTCAGCCCATGCCGGGCTCGCAGTGGCCGCGATTGCGGTGGCCGCGGCAGCGATGACAGCGCGATTGCGGACATACATGCATGAGGCGGGCCGTGTGCGGGGCATGGGTGATCTCCGATCTTTATTTACGGATACTATAACATCCATTCGGGCGCAACAAAGGCCGCCGTGCCTTCGTTCTGCTCCAATTTGAGGTTGGTCTCGCGAGCCGCAGAAATGCCCGTCACGGGACGCAAATCCCGGTGATTCGGGGCGGTGTGGCCGGATGTCCCCCGGCAAATCGGGATGCCCTGCGACGTGTGCTAGACTGGGGGCGAACTCGGGCATCGGTGCCGGGACTGGGCGAAGCGAGGAGGGAAGCGTGCGAGCAAGGATGTCGGCGATAGGGAGCCTAACCCTGGCGCTGGGGCTGGCTTTCGTCATGGCGGCAAGGCCAGCGGCGGCGCATCCACATGTTTGGGTCACGGTCGAGACGACCGTCATCTACGAGGGCGGGTCGATCACCGGCCTTCAGCACAAGTGGACCTTCGACGACATGTATACGGCCATGGCGATCCAGGGCCTCGATGCGAACGGCGACGGGCAGTACTCTCGCGAGGAGCTGGCGGAGCTCGCCAAGGTGAACATCGATGGGTTGAAGGAATTCAATTACTTCACGGTGGCAAAGCTCGGCGCGGCGCCGGTCAAGGCGAAGGATCCCACCGACTATCATCTCGAATACAAGGACGGGCTTCTCTCGCTGCATTTCATATTGCCGTTCGAGCAGCCGGTGCTCGCGGACGCCAAGGATTTCAATTTCTCCGTCTTCGATGAATCGTTCTTCATCGCATTCGATTTCGGCAAAGATGATCCGGTGAAGCTAAGCGCAGGCGCGCCTGCGGGCTGCTCGGCCAATGTCGGCATTCCGCAGAACGAGCTGGAGCAGCTTCAGTCGTTGAACGAGTCGTTCGGCGGTCAGCTTACGGCAGGCGATGCCAACGCCGGCATGGGAATGGGTTACGCGAAAACCGTGACGCTGGGCTGCAAGAAATCATGACACGTCTTTTCTCCGCGCTCGGCGCGCTGCTGCTTTGCCTCGTCGTCGCCGTTTCGGCGCACGCCCAGGAAGGCGAGACGAAGAAGTCGCCGTTCGGCGTTCCGCTCGCGCTTGGCCAATCCACGAGCGTTCCGGCGCAGAAGGTGGAGCGCAGCTTTCTCGGCGACGTGTGGTCTTACGTGCTTACGCAGCAACAGAGGCTCAACCGCGAGCTCGCGGGGGCCGTGCGCCAGATGAAGACGGGCAATGCACTGCATGCCACGCTTCTGCTGGCATTCCTGAGTTTCGCCTACGGTGTGCTACATGCGGCGGGGCCGGGTCACGGCAAGGCGGTGATCTCGTCCTACGTGCTCGCCAACGAGAAGACGGTGCGGCGCGGCATCATGCTCTCGTTCCTGTCGGCGTTCATTCAGGCGTTGTCGGCCATCGCCATCGTGGGCGTGCTGGCTATCGCCTTGCGTGCGACGAGCCTCGAGATCAATGCAGCCGAGAAGTGGATCGAGACCGTGAGCTGGGGATTTGTCGCGCTGATCGGCGCGTGGCTGCTCTGGGGGCAGCTCGGCGCGTTGCTCAAGCGCCGGAGCGCCGCTGCCGTTGCGACCGCTTCTCATCATCACGATCACGCGCAGCCTCATGCTCATGCGCACGAACATGCCCATGGAAGCTGTGGGTGCGGGCACGACCATGACCACAACCACGGCGCAAGCCATGCTCACAGCCATGGCCACGCGCACGAGCACGACCACCATGCGCACGAGGGGCACAGCCACGCGGCGGACGGCTCGTGCTGCGATCATGCGCACATTCCCGATCCGTCCCAGCTTCAGGGTTCGCTTCCGTGGACCAAGGCGCTCGCCATCGCGTTCTCAGTCGGCATCAGGCCGTGCACGGGCGCTATCCTGGTGATGATCTTCGCGCTCAGCCAGGGGCTTTTGATCGCGGGCATTTTCTCCGCGTTCGCCATGGCCTTCGGAACGGCGATCACGGTGTCGGTTCTGGCGTCGCTTGCGGTCGGCTCGCGGGAACTCGCGAAGCGGATGGCAGGCGGCGGGGAAAGCCGGCTCGCCGGCGCGGTTGCAACGGGGGCCGGGCTCATCGGATCGGCGCTCGTCTTTCTGATGGGGGCGAGCTTCTTCGTGTCGTCCCTCGGAGGCGGGGCTGCCCCGCCCCTGTAGAATCGCCAGCAAGGCTTTGGCATAAAATCGTAATTCATATTCTGCGCACGGCCGCGAGTAGCAATCAGGTGCGCCGGCTGGGCCGTCCCCGGCCGGAAAACCGGTTTCCACTTTTCCGCAAGCGCATTATGGGTGGGCGCGTTCCCCGGGGGAAGTCATGAAGCTCTATCGCGCCTTTGCCACCGTCGGCGGCCTGACGCTCGTCAGCCGCGTGCTGGGGTTCGTGCGCGACATTCTCTTTGCTTGGGCGTTCGGTGCAGGTTGGGTCGCGGACGCGTTCAACGTGGCGTTCCGCTTTCCGAATCTCTTTCGGCGCCTGTTCGGCGAGGGTGCTTTCAACTCGGCGTTCATTCCCCTGTTCGCGAAAGAGCTGGAGCTGAACGGCAAGGAGGCCGCGCGCTCGTTTGCCGAGGAGGCGATGAGCGGACTGTTCGCGGTGCTGGTCGCGCTCTCGGTGGTCGCGATCCTCACCATGCCTTGGCTCATGTATCTGCTCGCGCCGGGGTTCAGCGAGACGCCGGAGAAGTTCGATCTCGCGGTGCTGCTTACGCAGATCACGTTTCCCTATCTCCTCTGCATGTCGCTCGTCGCGCTGTTCTCAGGCGTGCTCAACACGTTCGGAAAGTTCGTGGAGAGCTCGTCGGTTTCGATCGTTCTCAACGTCACGCTGGCCGCCGCCATCTTCATCGGTTTCGCGATGGGCTATCACAACGAGCCAGGCGGTGGCGTGGTGCAGGCGGTCGGTGTGTTTGTCGCGGGTGTGCTGCAACTCTGGCTGCTGATCAGCGGGCTCAGGCGCAACAATTTCACGCTCAAGCTGCGCCGTCCGCGCATGACGGATCGCATGAGGCGGCTCATCACGCTTGGCATCCCGGGCGTGATCGCGGGGGGCGTGACGCAGCTCAACATCATGATCGGCACGGTGATCGCCTCGCAGCAACCGGGCGCCGTCTCGCAGCTCTATTATGCGGACCGGCTCTATGAGCTGCCGCTCGCGATCGTCGGCATTGCGATCGGCGTGGTGCTGCTTCCGGATGTGTCGCGGCAACTCAGGGCGGGCAACCACGAAGCCGTGCTCGACAGCCAGAACCGCTCGCTCGAATTCGCGATGCTGCTGACGGTGCCTGCCGCGCTCGCGCTCGCGCTCGTTCCGGTGCCCATCATCAAGGTGCTGTTCGAACGCGGCGCGTTCACGGCAACGGACACGGCGCAGACTTCCGCTGTGCTCTCGGTGTTCGCGCTGGGCTTGCCGGCGTTCGTGATGATCAAGGTGTTCTCGCCCGCTTATTTCGCCCGCGAGGATACCAGGACGCCGATGCGCTACGCAGCCATCAGCCTGATCGCCAACACGGTGGGTTCGATTGCGCTGTTCTTCCTGTTCCGGCGCCTCGGCTACCTCCCGCACCTCGGCATCGCGGTAGCGACGACACTGGGCGGATGGCTCAACGCGGGGCTGTTGTGGACCACGCTCGTCAAGCGAGGGCATTTCACACTCGACCGGCGCATGGCGCGGGCGTTCGCGATGATCGTGCTGTCAAGTGTGGTGATGGGGGCGGCGCTGATCGGTGCGGCGCACTATCTCGGCGCCTACTTCGCGCCGGATCGCGGATTCGTGGTGCACGTGATGGCGCTCACGGCGCTGATCGGCATCGGGCTCGTGGTTTATGCTGCCGTCATTCTGGTGACGGGGACCCTCAATCTCCGGCAATTGCGGAAGATCTCCCGGCGGGGCTGAGCCGGGCGGCCGCGAGGCTTGCGCATCCCATTCCGGCGCGTCATAACCCCGGCCGGGCCGACGCGAGGTCTTGGCCGGACGGACGAGGGATTATGGAACTCAAAGAGCGCGTTTTCTCGGGCATGCAGCCCACGGGCAGCCTGCATCTAGGCAACTATCTGGGCGCCATGGTGCAGTGGATCGAGATGCAGAAGACGCACGAGTGCATCTACTGCGTGGTGGATCTGCACGCCATCACCGTCTGGCAGGACCCGGCCGAGCTCACGCGCGCGATCCGGCAGGTGACCGCCGCCTATATCGCCTCGGGCCTCGATCCCAAGAAGAGCATCCTGTTCAACCAGAGCCAGGTGCCGGAGCACGCGGAGCTGGCCTGGATCTTCAATTGCGTGGCGCGGCTCGGCTGGCTCAACCGCATGACGCAGTTCAAGGAGAAGGCGGGCAAGGATCGCGAGAACGCGTCCGTCGGCCTCTATGCCTATCCGAACCTCATGGCGGCCGACATTCTCGCCTATCGCGCGACGCACGTGCCCGTGGGTGAGGACCAGAAGCAGCATCTCGAGCTCGCCCGCGACATCGCGCAGAAGTTCAACAGCGATTTCCGTCCCTCGATCGAGGCCAAGGGCTACGCGGATGGCGTGTTCTTCCCGCAGCCGGAGCCTGTGATCATGGGACCGGCGACGCGCGTGATGAGCCTGCGCGACGGCACGAAGAAGATGTCGAAGTCGGATCCTTCCGATCTTTCGCGCATCAACCTCATGGACGAGGTGGACGCGATTGCCGACAAGATCAAGCGGGCGAAGACGGACATGGTTCCGACGCCTCCCGCCAATCTCGAAGAACTCGGTGCGCGTCCGGAGATCGACAATCTGGTCGGCATCTACGCCGCGCTGGCGGGCGTGACCAAGGAGGCGGGGCTCGAGCTTCTGCAGAAGACCTCGGGCGAGGGGCCGAGCATCTTTACCGGCTTCAAACGGGCCTTGACCGAGATCGCGACGGAAAAACTCGGCCCGATCCGCGCAGAGATCGTGCGGCTCATGAACGATCCGGCGGAGATCGACCGCGTGCTGGCGGACGGCTCGCAGCGGGCGCGCGCGATCGCGACGCCGGTCATGAACGAGGTGAAGGACATCGTCGGCTTCATCCGGTCGTAGGCGGCGGCGGGCAGGGGGCGCCATTGGCCCCTCATGCGATGTGTGGCTCCGACGTATCCGGACCCCGGCCTCCGCTGGGTGACGGCATGTTTGTTATCCGCCTGCCTCAGACTCGACGTCCCCACACGCAGGTCGGGGTCCAGACATCTGCATCAGGACTGCTTGTGCTCCAAGGTGTCCGGCCCACGCGCCTGTTGTGAAGTCCGGAATCGCATGGCAGCATCGCGTCCATGACGCCCGCATATCGCAAACGCCGCTCCTTCGAGGCTGGCCACACCCGGAAGTTCCTGCTCGTCGTTGACGACAGCCCGGAGGTGGAGCGCGCACTCTATTATGCGGCGGCGCGCGTCGTGCGATCATCCGGGCAGATCCTCATGCTGTACGTGATCGAGCCGCAGGACTTCCAGCATTGGGCGGGCGTGCGGCAGGTGCAGATCGAGGAGGAGACAGTGAAAGCGCGGGCGCTGTTCCGCCTGTTTCGCCGGAAGCTGCACCAGGTGGGGTTCGAGAACATCGTCTGCGAGGAGCTGGTGCGCGAAGGCCTCAAGGGCGAGGAGATCATGAAGACCATCGCCGAAGACGAGGATGTTTCCATCCTCGTGCTGGGGGCCTCGACAGACCCCAAGGGGCCAGGGCCGCTAGTGTCGACGCTGGCAGCAGGCACGGCGGCCGGATCGTTTCCGATCCCCATCACCGTGGTTCCCGGCAACCTCGATTTCGAGGATATCGTGGCCCTGGCTTGAAGCAGCGGCCCGCGCCGATAGATCGCGCCCTGATTTGATCAGGTTCCTTGTGAAATCTCCGATGCCAGGGCTAGACAATTAGGGACGCCTGGCTTATTTGCTAGAATAATTCTAAAGATGGGGCGTGTGAGGGCGGCGCTATGGAGCTGCCTGCACGGTTTGCGAGGAGACACGACATGTTCATTCAGACCGAGGCAACGCCGAACCCCCAGACGTTGAAGTTCATCCCCGGCAAGCCCGTGCTGGAGGACGGCACCGCCGATTTCCGGGCCAAGCGCGACGCCGGCTCCTCGCCGCTCGCCAAGCGCCTGTTCGACATCGAGGGCGTGTCGGGTGTGTTTCTCGGCTCGGATTTCATCTCGGTGACGAAGAATGATGCCGAGTGGCAGCATTTGAAGCCCATGATCCTCGGCGCGATCATGGAGCACTACATGTCGGGCGCAAACATCGTCGACGGCGATGGCGCGAACGACACGGCGGATGGCGCTTATGACGCCAAGGACGCCGATGTGGTGGCGACCATCAAGGAGCTGCTCGAGACGCGGGTGCGTCCGGCCGTGGCGCAAGATGGCGGCGATATCACCTTCGCCGGTTTCCGCGATGGCATCGTCTATCTGCATATGCGTGGCGCCTGCTCGGGCTGTCCCAGCTCCACGGCCACGTTGCGGCACGGCATCGAGAACCTGTTGCGGCATTTCTGCCCTGAGGTGGAAGAAGTCCAGGCCGTGTGATCCCGGTTTTCTCGGAACCCCGCCTTCCCGGCGGGGTTCTTTCTTTTTGCGCCTACTCCGCGTTCCCGCCAGCTTTTCCAGCCTTCAGGATTTCCCGCTATGGCGTTCTCCCTCGACGAAGCCTCTCTTTCACAGCTCTTTCTTGCCGCGCGGACCCACAGCGTGTGGCAGGACAAACCGGTTCCGGACGAGCTGCTCGTCGAAATCATTGATCTCATGAAGCTCGGCCCGACGAGCGCCAACTGCTCGCCGGCGCGGATCGTGTTCGTGAAGTCGCAGGAGGCCAAGGCGCGGCTCAAGCCGCTTCTTTCGGAAGGCAACCGCGACAAGACGATGAAGGCGCCCGTGACGGCAATCATCGGCTACGATCTCAAGTTCTATGACGAGCTGCCGCGTCTCTTTCCGCATACGGACGCGCGCTCCTGGTTCACGGGAAAGCCGGAGCACATCCGCGAAACCGCTTTCCGCAACGGGTCGCTGCAGGGTGCGTATCTGATCATGGCCGCGCGCGCCGTGGGGCTCGATTGCGGTCCGATGTCGGGCTTCGATCAGGCGGGTGTGACGCGCGAGTTCTTCGCGGGGACGGAGGTGGTCGCGAATTTCCTCTGCAATCTCGGCTACGGCGACGCCTCGGCTCTGCGTCCGCGTTCGCCACGTCTTGCGTTCGAGGAGCTCGCGAAAATCATCTAAGGCATTTCGGGCTGCGATTGCCGAGTGATCCTGCTTTCGATGCAAGCCGGATAGATTAAAAAACTTTCGTTGCGCGAGCCGCTTCAGGGTATAGGCTCGAAGCATGAACATGCTCGCTTTCGATACCTGTTTCGGCGCCTGCTCGGTGGCGGCCACGTGGAGCGTGCCGCATAGCGGCGCGGGCTCGTCGCGTCGCTGTGCCTTCCGGTTCGAACGTCTCGAGCGCGGGCACGCCGAGCGGCTGATGCCGATGATCTCCGAAGTGATGGCGGAGGCCCCGTTCGGGTTCGACGCGCTCGACCGAATCGTAGTGACGGTCGGGCCGGGTACGTTCACCGGCCAGCGCGTCGGTATCGGCACGGCGCGTGCGCTGGCGCTTGCAAGCGGTGCTCAGGTGGTGTCGCTTTCGAGCCTTGCCGTGCTGGCCTATACTGCTGCGGCCAAGCTTGGCGCGATGGAGGCGTCCGGCAAAGTGCTGGCGGCCGCCGTGGATGCGCGGCGCGGGGAAATCTATTTCCAGGCGTTCGCCGCGGGTACTCTGGCGCCGATCGGCGAGCCGTCTCTCGTCACGCCGGAGACTGCGGTTTCGCTCCTCGGCACGATGGATACGATCGCAGCCGGATCGGGTGCAGAGGCGGTGGCCGCCGCTGCGCGTGCCTGCGAGGGAGCGCGTGTCGCGGCATATCCCGGCGCGCTCGAACCCGATGTGCAGTTCATTCCCGAAGCTGCCGTTCTCGGCGCACCAACCGGCTTGCCACGCCCCCTTTATCTGAGGCCGCCGGATGCGAAGCCGCAGGACGGGTTTTCGCTCAAGAGAGTATCATGACCAACGGAGCGCCGCTCGATCCGAAGTACGTCTCGCTGCTGTGGGCTGGGCCCGAACAAGCCGCCGAGATAGCGCGGCTTCACGCGGAGCTGTTCTCGCCCCCGTGGTCGGAGGACAGCGTGCGTTCACTGCTCGATCATCCCGCGTCGACGGCGTTCATGGCTATGGTGGGCGGAGCGCCCAAAGTGTGCGTGGGGTTCGTAATGGCCCAGCTCGCCGCGGATGAAGCGGAAATTCTCAGCATCGGCGTGTCGCCTGCCTGGCAGCGGAAGGGATTGGGGCGCCGGCTGCTCGATGGCGTGGCGCGGGCCGCGCAGCGGGCCGAGGCCAAGAAGCTCTTTCTCGAGGTGGCGGCCGACAACGACGCCGCGCTGGAGCTTTACCGGAGGGCGGGGTTCCTCGGAACGGGGTTGAGGCGGGGCTACTACGAGCGTCCCGGCGCGCAAGCAGTGGATGCGGTGACGTTAGCACTAAGGCTTTAGACGGCCTTGTGGAATCCCCTATTATAATCCAGTAGACCAAAGAGATTCGCGCTGCTCTCGCGTAGGTTCCGGTCGGACTTCGGAGGAGCGCATCCGATCATTGCTCGGGATATGCGCCATGCCGGTCTCGAAAAACGATAGCCTCTCGCGGCTAGAGGTGTTGTGCGCGGAGCATGGACTTCGCATGACGGGCCAGCGCCGGGTCATTGCCCGCGTGCTCTCCGAGGCGCGTGATCACCCTGACGTCGAGGAACTGCACCGGCGCGCTCATCTGGTCGATTCTCACATCTCGCTTTCGACCGTCTACCGGACGGTCAATCTTCTCGAGAAGAAGGGTATTCTCGAACGGCATGCGTTCGGGCGCGGACGCGGGCGCTACGAGGAGGCGTCGCCAGACCATCACGACCATCTGATAGACATTGCGACCGGCCGCGTAATCGAGTTCCACAGCGAGGAAATCGAGAAGCTGCAGGAAAAGATCGCGCGGGAGCTCGGCTACGTGCTGGTCGGGCATCGGCTGGAGCTCTACGGCGAGCCGATTGACAAGAAGAAGTCGCCGCGCAAGGGCTAACGCGGGCTCGGCTGGGGATCGCCGCATCGCGCCGACCAAGGTTTCGAGTATGGGAACGTTCAGAGCCACATCCATTCTTGCGGGATTTTTCGCGCTCACCGTGCCGTTGATGCCGATCCAGGCGGCGCTTCTCCGCGTGTCTCCGGCGCGCGCCCGCAGGTTTCCACACTGGTATCACCGGCAGGTGTGCCGGCTGATGGGTGTGCGCCTTTCCATCGAAGGCGAGGTGGCCAAAGACAAGCCGGTGCTGCTCATCTCCAACCACACTTCGTGGCTCGACATCTCGGTGCTCTCGGCCGTCGCGCCGGTCTCGTTCGTGGCGAAGAAAGACGTCTCGCGGTGGCCGTTCGTCTCCACGCTCGCGCGGCTGCAGCGATCGGTGTTCGTCGATCGCGAGCGTCGCACAGCGGTGGGCGAGACGACGAACGAGATCATGGGCCGCCTCGCCATGGGTGATACGGTGGTGCTGTTCGCGGAGGGCACGTCGAGCGACGGAAACCGGGTGTTGCCCTTCAAGACCTCGCTGTTCGCCGCCGCGAAACCTCCCGCGAAGGCAGGCGCGGCCTCTGCGGCGACGCCGGACGTGGTGGTGCAGACCCTGTCGCTCGTCTACACGCGGCTGCATGGCGTGCCGATGAACCGTGCCGCACGCCCGATCGTCGGCTGGTACGGCGACATGGAGATGCAGAGCCACGCGTGGGAGCTGCTCAAGGCGGGGCCGCTGGATGTGCGCATTCGCATCGGCAAGCCGATCCCGCTCGAAAGCTTCGCCGACCGGAAAGATCTCGCGCGGCGGAGCGAGGACGAGATCCGCCAGAACGTCGTAGGTCTGTTGCGCAACTATCCGGCGGATGCGCCGATCGCCGTCACGACCCCCGTGGCGGAGGCGCGCACCGCGAGCCGTCCCGCCAAGAGCGGTGACACGCTGTTTCGTTGAGGGATGCGGCAGAGACCGGGCGTTTTGCAGTTAGGTTTAACGGGCCGCGAGTTTGGGTCAGGTCTTTGATGCAACGTAATATTTCCGTGCCTGTTCGTGCAAAATCCGGTGACTATGTTTGTGCGCCGCACTGGACAAGACACCCCCGCAATGCTGCAATGCGGTGACGTGGGGATGTGGCCCAGATGAATTTGTGATACCCGCTGTGCACGCGTTCAATTCGAGCCGCGCCTGCTATCCGGAAAGCCCCGTGGACGATTTCGAAACATCGCTTCTCGACGAGACGCCGCTCCAGTCGCGGCACAGCGAGCCGGATGCTACGCTTGCGGCGAAGCGTGTCTTCATCAAGACATTCGGTTGTCAGATGAACGTCTACGACTCCGAGCGCATGAGCGAGGCGCTTCAGGCCGAGGGTTATGTCGAGACCAGCGACGCGTCGGAAGCCGATCTCGCCATTCTCAACACCTGTCACATCCGTGAGAAGGCGGCAGAGAAGGTTTATTCGGATCTGGGGCGCCTGCGCGACATCAAGCGTGATCGCGCGAAGGGCGGCAAGGACACGCTGATCACGGTGGCGGGCTGCGTCGCCCAGGCGGAGGGCGAGGAGATCGTGCGCCGCGCCCCGGCCGTGGATCTCGTGCTCGGCTCTCAGAGCTATCACCGTTTGCCGGAGCTTCTCGCGCGTCTCAGGAACGGCGAGAGCGCGCTGGTCGAGACGGCGTTTCCGGACGAGGATAAATTCCAGGCGCTGCCTGATCGTAAGCCCGCGAAAGCGGCGTCCGCTTTTCTCACCGTGCAGGAAGGCTGCGACAAGTTCTGCACGTTCTGCGTGGTGCCTTATACCCGCGGCATGGAATTCTCGCGGCCGGTGTCCTCTCTCGTAGAGGAGGCACGCCGCCTCGTCGCGCGCGGCGTGCGCGAGGTTACGCTGCTCGGGCAGAACGTGAACGGCTATCATGGCGATGGACCGGACGGGCGGGCGACGACGCTTGCGGGCCTCGTTCGTCATCTGGCCGCGATCGACGGCTTGGATCGCATCCGCTATATGACCAGCCATCCGCGCGACATGAGCGATGATCTGATCGCCGCCCATCGCGACGAGGAAAAGCTGATGCCCTATCTGCATCTGCCTTTCCAGGCCGGATCGGACCGCGTGCTGGCCGCGATGAACAGGAAGCACACGGGCGCCGATTACATGCGGCTGATCGAGCGCATCCGCGAGGCGCGCCCCGATATCGCGCTCTCGACCGACATCATCGTCGGGTTTCCGGGTGAGACGGACGAGGATTTCGAGGCGACGCTGACGTTGGTCAAGGAAGTCGGGTTCGCGCACGCGTACTCTTTCAAGTACAGCCCGCGCCCCGGAACGCCGGCCTCGAAGATGGAAGGGCAGGTGGCCGAGGGCGTGAAGCGCGAGCGGCTCGAACGCCTGCAGGCGGCGATCGACGAGGGCCACAGCCGCTTCAACCGCGCGACAGTCGGCAGGACGCTGCCGGTTCTGTTCGAGAAGACCGGGCGGCGCGACGGCCAGCTCGTGGGGCGTTCCCCTTATCTCCAGCTGGTGCACGCTGATGCGCAGCCGGATCTGATCGGCCGGATTATCGACGTGGAGATCCAGGCTGCCGGGGCGAACAGCCTTTCCGGTGTCATACGCGGATCCAAATAGGCCTGTTAACCGTTCCGCGGTTGGCAGGGGCGTTGATTCGACGCCCGTCTTGCCTATTCTAGAGCACGTTCTCCTCTGGCCGGGTTCTCACCACCGCATGCGAGCGCACAAAAGGTTCCTGTTCGAAAGTCCGATCAGCGCAGCTCATCGGATCGAGGCCGCTCGCCTCGGCGGCGTTCCGGCTCTAGGCTCAAGGGAAGGAGTCGCGATTCGGCTCCGGTCAGGGCTTTGATTGATCGTGCTGCGCAACGGACAACAGGCTTCCCGTCACTGGGAAGCGCTTCTCTTAGGAGACGAGGCGATTGACAGCAGTTCGCGGCCAGACGGCCATAGGTCGACGGCGAGTGGCTAAATCCCCAATTCCCAACAAGAGAGTGGTCGTCCCGTTCGAGGATAACCGACATCTCACCCGCCTCCTTGGCGAGTTCGACGCCAATCTGGCTCTCGTGGAGGACCGTCTCGGCATCGAGGCGCACGCCCACGGAAATGTCGTCATTCTGAACGGTTCAGAGGCGGCGTGCGAAATTGCGCGCGGCGTGCTGGAACAGCTTTACGAGCGCGTGACGAAGGGAGAGCATGTGGGACCGGGCGATTTCGACGGGCTGATCCGACACTCCCGCCAGCAGGATGCTCCCTCCGACGGGCAGGGGCAGATCGCGACGCGGCGGCGTGTCGTGAAGGCGCGCACGCCGGCGCAGAGCACCTACATTCGTGCGCTCGAGAAAACCGATCTCGTGTTCGGCATCGGCCCGGCGGGCACCGGCAAGACCTATCTTGCGGTCGCGTTCGCTGCGCAGTGCCTCGAGCGCGGGCTCGTGGAGCGCATCATTCTCTCGCGTCCGGCGGTGGAAGCCGGCGAGCGTCTGGGCTTTCTGCCAGGCGACATGCGCGAGAAGGTTGATCCCTACTTGCGTCCGCTCTATGACGCGCTTTACGACGTGCTGCCACCCGAAAAGGTCGAGCGGGACCTCGAGCAGGGCGTGATCGAGATTGCGCCGCTCGCGTTCATGCGCGGGCGCACGCTCGCCAATGCGTTCGTCATTCTGGACGAAGCGCAGAATACGACGAGCATGCAGATGAAGATGTTTTTGACCCGCCTCGGCGAAGGCTCGAAGATGGTCATCACCGGCGATCCTTCGCAGATCGATTTGCCTCCGGGTATGACCTCGGGGCTCGAGGAGGCGGTGCGCCTGCTCACGGATGTTTCCGGCATTACGGCCGTGCGTTTCTCCAGCGTCGATGTGGTGCGTCGCGACCTCGTGGCGAAGATCGTCGAGGCTTATGATCGTGCCGGTCCTGCCGGGACGAGGAAGCCTTAGACATGCCCGACGATCCGGACAGTCGAAGTCTGAGCGAGGGGAGCCCTGCGGCGCCCCTCTGGCTCAGCCTCGACATCCTCCACGAAGCAGGCGACTGGTCGCGGATCGGCGACCGGGATCGCCTGATCGCTGCCGCGGGCCGCGCGCTCGCCTCCTATCCTCTCTTCGCGGACGAGCCCAAAGCCGAAGCGTGCGTCGCGCTCAGTGACGACGGGACGGTGCGCGATCTCAACGCGCGTTTCCGCGGCAAGGACAAGCCCACGAACGTGCTGTCGTTCCCGGCTCTCAAGGGGCCTCAAGAGGAAAGCGCGCCTCAACTGGGTGACATCATCCTGGCGCAGGAAACGATCGAGCGGGAGGCGGCCGAGCAAGGCGTGACGCCCGCGCATCATCTTCAACACCTCGTCGTGCACGGCCTGCTTCACCTTCTCGGATTTGATCACGAGACGGAGGAGGAGGCTCAGGAAATGGAGGGCATCGAAATCGAGGTTCTCGCGGGACTCGGCATTGCCAATCCCTATGCAGGCGACGAGGTAACTCCAGCAACCCATGACCAGTGACGACGACCAGATGGACGATGTGAGTCTCGACCGAGAGCGGCCTACCATGCGCGAGAGCGCGAGCGGATGGCTTCATCATCTCTGGACCCGGCTAGGGCTTTCAGAGCAGCCGACGCTGCGCGACAAGCTCGAGGTTCTGCTCAAGGAAGAAGCCAAGGTCACCGGCGGCTTCTCGCCGGAAGAGCGCATGATGCTGTCGGGCCTTCTGCGGTTCGGCGCGTCGCGCGTCGACGAGATCATGGTGCCGCGGGCGGACATCATCGCCATCGAGGAGATGGAGCCGCTTGGCGAGCTCGTGCGCCTGTTCGAGGAGGCGGGCGTTTCGCGCATTCCGATCTTCCACGAGACGCTCGACGATCCGCGCGGGATGATCCACATCAAGGATCTGTTCCGGTGGATCTCGGCGGAGGTGGCGGGGCGTGCGCTGAGGGAGCCGAGCAAGCAGCGTCCCGGCCAGGCTGACACCGTCAAAGCGGACGGAGAGAGCCGGCTCGCCGGCGGCAAGCCCGATCTCAGCCGCATCGATCTCACGCGGCCTATTGCCGTTCTGAAATTGAGGAAGCCGGTCCTCTACGTTCCCCCGTCCATGCCCGCGATGAACCTGCTCGTGCGCATGCAGGCGACGCGCATTCACATGGCTCTCATCGTCGACGAGTACGGCGGCACAGATGGTCTCGTGACGATCGAGGATCTGGTCGAGCAGATCGTGGGCGATATCGAGGACGAGCACGACGAGGAGGAGGCCGATCTGATCGCTGTCGATCCCAAGCTTGGGCTCGTCGCGTCGGGACGCGCGCCGGTGAAGGAGCTCGAAACCCGGCTCGGGATCAAGCTGCTCAAGGCCGAAGAGGAGGCCGACATCGATACGCTGGGCGGGCTCGTGTTCGCGATCGTGGGCCGCGTGCCTGCGCGCGGCGAGCTGATCCGCCATGCCTCGGGTGTGGAGTTCGAGGTGCTCGACGCCGATCCGCGCCGGGTCAAGCGGCTCAAGATCCACGTGCCGCACGCGGATGCGGCGGACAGCGGCGTGTCCGGCTGACCTCGATGAGGGACGTGCGAGACCGCCTCGGCGAGTGGCAGCACGCGGTGAGGACGGCGCGGGGCTGGCGCCGCCATGCGATCGCCTTTGCGGCGGGTGCGCTTGCAAACCTGGCGATGGCGCCGTTTCTTTTCGCGCCCATCCTGTTTCTCTCACTTCCCGTTCTCGTCTGGCTGATCGACGACGCGGCGGCGCGGCCGGGCGTGCGTGAGGAGGGGATGAGATCCGCTGCCATCTCGGGATGGTGGTTCGGATTCGGCTATTTTCTTTTCGGCCTATTCTGGATCGGGGAAGCATTTCTGGTGGAGGCCGACAAGTTCGGCTGGTTGCTGCCGTTCGCGGTGACGCTGATGCCCGCGGGCCTTGCGTTGTTCTGGGCGGCGGCGGCGGCACTCTCCGTTCTGCCGTGGCGCCCGGGATTTCAGCGGCTGCTCGTACTCGCCCTCATGCTCGCCGGTTTCGAATGGCTTCGCGGGCATGTGCTCACGGGATTTCCGTGGAACGTGCTGGGCTATGCGCTCACGGGGCCGTCGGTGTTCCTGCAGAGCGCGGGGCTTCTCGGCATCTACGGGCTGACCTTGATTGCGGTGCCGATCTTCGGCGCGCCGCTCGTGATGATGGGCGATGTTTCGGCTGGGGCTGCGCGGCGGCGCGCCGGGCTCCGCGCGGCGCTCGTTGTCGCTGCTCCGCTGCTTCTGCTGGCGGGCTATGGCATCGCTCGGATCGAGACCGCTCCAACGGGACACGTGGACGGCGTCAAGATCCGCATCGTGCAGCCGAGTATTCCGCAACGCGAGAAGTGGCTGCCCGAGAAGCAGGGCGCTATCTTTCAGGAGCATCTCGATCTCTCCGTCAGAACCGCGGCGGGAGAGCGGGACGATCTTGCCGGCATCACGCATGTGGTGTGGCCCGAGGCGGCGATGCCATTTCTGCCGCTGGAGCATCCCGAAGCGCTGGAGGCGATCGGTGCGACGTTGCCGGAAGGCGTCATGCTGCTGACGGGCGCGTTGCGGCGTGAGCCCGCTGCTGCTCCGGATGGCATGGCCGCTCCGCAGGCTTATCGCGCATTCAATAGCCTGATGGTGTTCGACAGCGGCGGCGCGTTGCACAGCGTCTACGACAAGACCCATCTTGTTCCGTTCGGAGAGTATCTGCCATGGCAAGCCGCGCTCGAGGCGGTCGGGCTCGAGCAACTTACGCGGATGCGGGGTGGGTTTACCGAGGGTGTTATCCCGAGACCGACGCTTGCCGTGCCGAGGCTTCCGCCGGTGGGTAGTCTTATCTGCTACGAGGCGATTTTTCCGGGTGTCGGTGCGGCGAGTCGGGCGCGTCCGGGTTTGCTTCTGAACGTCACGAACGATGGGTGGTTCGGCAACACCACGGGGCCGCGGCAGCATTTTCATCAAGCACGGGTCCGGGCGGTAGAAGAGGGCCTGACGCTGGTCAGGGTGGCGAACAACGGCATTTCAGCGGTCGTCGGACCAACCGGAAAGATTGTAGTCATGCTCGGTATAAACGTGAAAGGAAGTGCAAGTTCATTACTTCCAATATCTCATAGCCCGCCCGCGTATGCAGTGTGGGGAGATGGCGTTTTTCTGCTCGCTGGCGTGTTGTTCGCTGCTACACTTTTTATTTTGAGGATAAGAAATCATTCCACGTAATGCTTGATGGTCAGTAGGCGAATCCTTAAAGCTGCTATCTGAAGTGCACAAATCTCGCCCATCAATTGTTTTTTTGTATCCGTCTCAATCAAAAGTACTTGATGCAAAGTTCTTTCATGACCGTCAAGATTGACCCGGCTGCGCGAGTTCCATAGGCAAGAGGCGAGCCGAAACGGTCGAGTTGGGTACGGAGCAAAAAAGAATGTCCAAAGACGAAGCAATCGACGAAGAGGTCGATACCGAGCGTGGCTCGCGCAAGCCAAACCCGATCGATGCGCATGTTGGAACTCGTGTCCGACTTCGCAGAATGTTGCTTGGAATGAGCCAGGAGAAGCTCGGCGAGCACCTTGGACTTACCTTCCAGCAAGTTCAGAAGTACGAGAAGGGTGTCAATCGCATCGGCGCGAGCCGGCTGTTCGATTTGGCGCGCGTGCTCGGCGTGCCAGTGCAATTCTTTTATGACGAGGCGCCGGCGGAGCTGGTGGAAACCTCGCTCGCTCCGGGGTTCGCTGAACGGCCGACAGAAAGCTATGTCGTCGAATTTCTTTCGACCCGCGAGGGTCTTGAGCTGAACAAGGCTTTCGTGAAGATCACCGATCCGCGCGTTCGCCGCTCAGTGGTGGAGCTAGTTCGCTCGCTCGGTGGCGAGGAAAACGTCGACTAATTGTAGTCATCCCGTCATGGGGACGTGCGAGCCAATGCGCGGCGCCTGCGGGCCGTCCGCTCGGGGTGCGGCGAAGCGCCGTCGCTCTTGACCGGACTCGGTAAAAGCTGCAAGACACGGCCCGAATTCTCTGAAGTGCTTTGACTTGTCCTGCCCCGCTTAGGATCAAGCACTTTAGGTTCTTTGTTTGTCACATTTTCTACGATGCAACGCTGATCACTTCGTCGGAAAATGTTCCAGCTTTAGCGCGAGATCGAGGGGATCCAGTGGCACGCCAGTCATTCCTGTTCACGAGCGAATCCGTTTCCGAGGGGCATCCGGACAAGGTCTGCGACCGGATCTCGGATGAGATCGTCGACCTCTTCTATCGTGAAGGTGCGAGCGCGGGCGTTGATCCCTGGATCATCCGCGCGGCCTGCGAGACGCTTGCCACCACCAACCAGGTGGTCATCGCCGGCGAGACGCGCGGCCCCGAGACGGTGACGAAGGATTGGATTGCGCATACGGCGCGGATGGCGATCCGCGACATCGGCTACGAGCAGGACGGCTTCCACTGGGACAAGGCCGACATCAAGGTTCTGCTCCATCCGCAGTCTGCCGACATCGCGCAGGGTGTCGATGCGCAGCAGCCGACCAACCAGGAAGAAGGCGCGGGCGACCAGGGCATCATGTTCGGCTACGCCTGCCGCGAGACGCCTGAGCTGATGCCGGCGCCGATCTACTACAGCCACAAGATTCTCGAGGACCTGGCCAAGGCCCGCAAGGCGAAGAGCGGGGATGCGGCGAAGCTCGGCCCCGACTCCAAGAGCCAGGTGACCGTGCGCTACGAGAACGGCAAGCCTGTCGGCGTGACGCAGATCGTGGTGTCTCATCAGCATATCGTCGAGGATCTTTCCTCGCGCCAGGTGCGCGATATCGTCGAGCCGTTCGTGCGCGCGGCGCTGCCGGAGGGCTGGATCGGCAAGGATACGGTCTGGCACATCAATCCCACCGGCAAGTTCTTCATCGGCGGTCCCGATGGCGACACCGGCCTAACCGGCCGAAAGATCATCGTGGACACCTACGGCGGCGCGGCGCCCCACGGCGGCGGCGCGTTCTCGGGCAAGGATTCGACCAAGGTTGATCGCTCGGCGGCTTATGCTGCGCGTTATCTCGCGAAGAACGTCGTTGCGGCCGGTCTTGCGGACCGCTGCACCATCCAGCTTTCCTACGCCATCGGCGTGGCGCGTCCGCTCTCGATCTACGTGGACACGCACGGCACGGGCAAGGTGGAAGAGGCGGCCATCGAGGCTGCGCTCGCCAAGTCGATGGATCTCACGCCGCGCGGCATTCGCCAGCATCTCGATCTCAACAAGCCGATCTTCGCACGCACGTCGGCCTATGGTCATTTTGGCCGCAAGCCGGACAACGACGGCGGCTTCTCCTGGGAGAAGGACGATCTGGTCGAGACCATCAAGAAGGCCGTTTGAGATCTGGAACCGAGTTGTTGCGAACGGCCGCAGGTGTGCGGCCGTTTGTTTTTTGAGGACGGGCACGTGAATCCGGCTGACGGTAAGCAGGGCGGGGCGCATTCGACGGAGTTGAGGTCGTTCGGGCGGCGGCGGGGGCGCAAGCTCAGCCCGCGTCAGGGGCAGCTCATGAGCGATCTGCTGCCGCGCGTGGGCGTGGATCTCACGCAGGGGGCGCCCGCGGACGCTCGTCAGCTCTTCGGGCCGGCCGCGTCGGCCGTGTGGCTCGAGATCGGATTCGGCGGGTCGGAGCATCTCATCTGGCAGGCCCGCCATCATCCGGATGTCGGTCTCATCGGGTGCGAGCCGTTCGAGGAAGGCATGGTCAAGGCTTTGACGGCCATCGACGAGGGGCACCTCGGAAATGTGCGCCTTTGGGGCGACGACGTGCGGCCGCTGCTGCGCTGGTTGCCGGAAGCCTCGATCTCGCGCGTGTTCATGCTGTTTCCCGATCCGTGGCCGAAGAAGCGGCATCACAAGCGCCGTCTGTTCTCCGTCGAGCTGTTGCGCCAACTCGCGCGCGTGATGAAGCCCGGGGCCGAGCTGAGGCTTGGAACGGACATAGGAGATTATGCGCGCACTGCGCTGCTGGCGGTGGCTCAGACCCCCGAATTTCGCTGGACTGCGGACTGCGCGGAGGATTGGCGGGTGCGTCTCGACGACTGGCCCGCCACGCGATACGAGGCCAAAGCAGGCCGAGAAGGTCGGCGCTGCTATTTCTTCCGCTTTTCCCGAGTTTGACTCGAAACTGTTAGCCAAACTCCCGGTTGGCTTTTGTTCCGGGCCTGAAAACCCCAGGAAACACGCTTGCAAGGGGTGTCATAGTCACGTATTATTCGCTTGCTCATGATCATCTCAACTTTGAGAGTGGGCCCCTCAAGGGTCCGCTCTTTTTGTTTTGGCAGCGCCCGTTGCCGCGGCGGCCGGAATTCACTAGGTATGCAAAGTTCGAACGAGGTCGCGTCTCGCGATCGCTTTATTCTGGAAACCGGTCTCGCATCGGATGTTGCGGTGCTTGTCGAGCCCGTGCTCGAGAGCCTCGGTTTTCGCCTTGTTCGCATCGAGATTTCCGGGCGCGACGGCAAGACCCTGCAGATCATGGCAGAGCGCCCCGACGGATCGATCACGATCGAAGACTGCGAGGCGATCTCGCGGGCCGTTTCGCCGCTGCTCGACGTGCAGGATATCGTCAGCGACAGCTACCGGCTCGAGATCTCGTCGCCGGGCATCGACCGGCCGCTGGTGAGACCGTCCGATTTCGTGGACTGGGCTGGCTCGGAGGCCAAGATCGAGCTCAAGGCGCCGATCGACGGACGCAAGCGCTTTCGCGGCATCCTCGAAGGGTTCGAGGACGGCGAGGTGCTGATAGAGGCCGACCTCGGCGAGGACGGCCACAAGGTTATCGGACTTGCAGTCGGGCTTATCGCCAGTGCCCGGCTGGTGCTGACGGACGAGCTCATTCGGGAAGCCCTGAGCCGGGCCAAGGCCAAAGGTAAAGGACAGCTCGGAGACGGCGTCGAAGCCGATCCGGACGATTTGAAGACCGACGACGTGGAGGGTCTCTGAAGATGGCAGGCGTTGCAGGCATTAGCGCCAACAGGCTCGAGCTTCTGCAAATTGCGGACGCTGTCGCGCGGGAAAAGACGATCGACCGCAAGATCGTGATCCAGGCCATGGAAGACGCGATCCAGAAGGCCGCGAAATCGCGCTATGGCGCGGAGAACGACATTCGCTGCGAGATCGACCCAAAGACGGGCGAGACGCGGCTTTCGCGCGTGCTGGCCGTCGTCGATGCGGTCGAGAACGAGGCGACGCAGATCACGCTGGACGACGCCAAGCGCCGCAACCCGGAAGCCAAGCTCGGCGACCTCATCGCAGAGAGCCTGCCGCCGCTCGATTTCGGCCGCGTGGCCGCGCAGAACGCCAAGCAGGTCATCGTGCAGAAGGTGCGCGAAGCGGAGCGCGACCGGCAGTTCGGCGAATACAAGGATCGCATCGGCGAGATCGTGAACGGCACCGTGAAGCGCGCCGAATACGGCAACGTCATCGTGGATCTCGGACGCGCGGAAGGCATCATCCGCCGCGATGAGATGATCCCGCGCGAGAACGTGCGCTACGGCGATCGCATCCGCGCCTACATCTACGACGTGCGCCGCGAGCAGCGCGGTCCGCAGATCTTCCTGTCGCGCGCGCGGCCCGAGTTCATGAGCAAGCTCTTCGCGCAGGAAGTGCCGGAAATCTACGACGGCGTGGTGGAGATCAAGTCGGTCGCCCGCGATCCCGGCTCGCGCGCCAAGATCGCCGTCATCAGCCGCGACAGCTCGATCGATCCGGTCGGTGCGTGCGTCGGTATGCGCGGCGCCCGCGTGCAGGCGGTCGTCAATGAGCTGCAGGGCGAGAAGGTCGACATCATCCAGTGGAACCCGGATGCGGCGAGCTTCATCGTCAATGCGCTTGCGCCGGCGGAAGTCTCGAAGGTGGTGCTGGACGAAGATTCCAACCGCATCGAGGTGGTGGTGCCGGAGAGCCAGCTTTCGCTGGCCATCGGACGGCGCGGCCAGAACGTGCGGCTTGCTTCGCAGCTCACGGGCTGGGACATCGACATTCTGACCGAGCAGGAAGAGAGCGAGCGGCGCCAGAAGGAATTCGCAGAGCGCTCGCAGGCGTTCATGGATGCGCTCGACGTGGACGAGGTCATCGCCCAGCTTCTCGTGACCGAAGGCTTCGCCTCGGTGGAGGAAGTCGCCTACGTGGATCTGTCGGAGATCGCTCACATCGAGGGCTTCGACGAGAACACGGCTGGCGAGATCCAGACGCGTGCGCGTGAGTATCTCGAAAAGCAGGAAGCCGAGCGTGATGCCCGCCGCCGGGAACTCGGCGTTTCCGACGACCTTTCGAAGGTCGAGGGCGTGACGACGGCGATGCTCGTCGCTTTCGGCGAGAACGGCATCAAGACGCTCGAGGATCTCGCGGACTGCGCGACGGACGACCTCGTCGGCTGGACCGAGCGCTCGAAGGACAAGGACGTGGAGCCGGTGCGGCACAAGGGCGTGCTCGACGGCTTCGAGGTGGGCCGCAAGGAGGCCGAGGATCTGATCCTTGGCGCGCGCGTGCTCGCTGGCTGGATCACGCCTGAGGAAGCGACGGCTCCGGAAGACGAGGCAGGTTCGGACGAGTCCGAAGCTGCTTCGGAAGCTTAAGGCCGTGACACGCCGCAGACCAGTTTTGGAGGACTTGGGGCATTGGCAGACCGCCGCCGCCAGCACGACGATGCCGAGCCTGCCGTGGATGGACACGGCGGGGAGCGTCTGTGCGCGGCCACGCGGGAGGCGCTGAGCCCCGACCACCTGATCCGTTTCGTCGCAGATCCCTCAGGGGACATCGTTCCGGATCTCGCGCGGCGTCTGCCCGGCCGCGGGGTTTGGGTCAAGGCGGACAAGGCGGTGCTCGAGCGCGCCGTCAAAGCCAACGTGTTTGCCAAGAGCCTCAAGCGTCATGTCAAGGCCGATCCGGCCTTGCCGGAGCGCGTAGAGCACCTGCTGGAAAAGCGGGTGCTGGAGGCGCTGGCGCTCGCCAACAAGGCAGGGCTGGTTACGGCCGGTTTTCAGCAGGTTGACGAGCTTTTGGAAGGTGGGACGACGGCCGTCCTGGTGCAGGCTTCGGATGCCGCCGACGGCGGGAGGGAGCGGTTGCAGCGCAAATATGCTGCAGTTGCGCGCGCCCGTGGCAAGGAAGCCTCTTTGGTAACCAGTCTATCGACAGAACAATTGAGCTTGGCCATGGGGCGGTCAAATGTGGTACATGCTGCCCTCATACAAGGCGGAGCCGCTGAGCGGTTTTATGACGAGGCCGAGCGGCTTAGGCGCTACCGGTCCGGCATCGGTGCATCCGATCGGCCGGAAAGTGCTCGTGAATTAAAGGTTTGAACGGATATCGAATGAGCGAAACCAAGGACACTGCCGATAAGACGCTGGCTGGGGGCGGACGCAAACCGCTATCGCTTCAGCGCACCGTTGAATCGGGCCACGTCCGGCAGAGCTTCAGTCATGGACGCTCCAAGTCCGTGGTTGTGGAAAAGCGCAAGACCCGCAAGCTGGCCGCGCCGGGCGCGCAGCCCGAGGCCGCGCCGGCTGCCCCGCAGGCGGCGCCTCCCAAGGTCGAAGCGAAGGCTCCGCCAAAGGCTCCGGTCCGCGCCGAGTCGCGGGCTGATGCCGGTAAGGGTGATCTTCTGAGGCCGGAAGAGCGCGACGCCCGTGCGCGCGCTCTCGCGGAGGCCCGCAAGCAGGCTGTCGAGGATGCGCAGCGCGCCGAAGAGCAGCGCGCGGCCGAGGCCAAGCGCGCCGCCGAAGCGGCTGCTGCCGCTCCGCCGCCTCCTGCTGCCGCTCCGCCCGCTGCCGAGGTTGCTCCTCCTGCAGCCGAGCCCCAGCGTCCTCAGCCGGTTGCTCAGCAGGCGAGCCCTGCTGCACGCGCCGAGCCGCCGGCACGCCCGGCAGCACCGGCTTCCGAGCGCTCCGCTTCGCGCCCGCACGGCGCGGAAGGCGGGCGTCCGGCTTCGTCGCGTCCGCGTCCGACGAGCTACGACACGCGTTTTGCTCCCCGTGAGGGCGGCCGTCCGAAGCAGATCGAGCTGCCCCGCCCCGCGAGTGCGGCACCGCCCGCCGATCGTGGCGGCGGCGCAGAGCCCACCAAGCTCGTGAGGAAAGACGACGCGCGTCCGCGTCCCGTCGCCGTCGAGACGGCGGACGACGAGGAGAGCCGCGCCATCAAGCGCGGCGGCAAGGTCGTCCGCGTGCCGGTCAAGGCTCCGTCTGTCGACGAGAAGCGCGAGCGCGGCAAGCTCACCATCAACAATGCGCTCGACGAGCAGCAGCGGGAGCGTTCACTGGCGTCGCTCAAGCGCAAGCGCGAGCGCGAGAAGCTGAAAGCCATGGGCATTCAGCAGCCCAGGGACAAGATCGTGCGCGAAGTCGTCATTCCTGAAGCCATCACCATCCAGGAACTCTCCAACCGCATGACGGAGCGCGCCGTCGACCTCATCAAGTTCCTGATGAAGCAAGGCGCGATGCACAAGATCACCGACGTGATCGATGCGGATACGGCAGAGCTCATCGTCTCGGAATTCGGGCACACGGCAAAGCGTGTTTCGGAAGCCGACGTTGAATCGGGCTTCATCGGCGAGAAGGATGCCGAGGAGGCGCAGCAGCCGCGCGCGCCCGTGGTCACCATCATGGGCCACGTCGACCACGGCAAGACGTCGCTTCTCGACGCTATCCGCCAGACCAACGTGGTCGCGGGCGAGGCCGGCGGCATCACGCAGCATATCGGCGCCTATCAGGTGACGACGCCCTCGGGCGCGAAGGTGACCTTCATCGATACGCCGGGCCACGCCGCCTTTACGGCCATGCGTGCCCGCGGCGCCAAGGTGACCGATATCGTGGTGCTGGTGGTTGCAGCCGACGACGGCGTGATGCCTCAGACGGTGGAAGCCATCAATCACGCCAAGGCCGCGAACGTGCCGATCATCGTGGCGATCAACAAGATCGACAAGCCGGCAGCCGAGCCCAAGCGCGTGCAGACCGATCTCCTCTCGCATGAGATCGTGGTCGAGAGCATGGGCGGCGAGACGCTGGAGGTGCCGGTCTCGGCGCTGAAGCGGACCAACCTCGACAAGCTGCTCGAGACGATCCACCTGCAGGCGGAAGTTCTCGACCTCAAGGCGAACCCCGACCGCTCGGCGGAAGGCGTCGTGATCGAGGCGAAGCTCGAGCGCGGACGCGGCCCGGTGGGCACGGTTCTCGTTCAGCGCGGCACGCTCAATGTCGGCGACATCGTCGTGGCCGGCATGGCGTGGGGACGCGTGCGCGCCCTCATCGACGACCAGGGCAAGAACGTCAACAGCGCCGGACCTTCGGTTCCGGTCGAGATCCTGGGCTTCAACTCGGCTCCCGAGGCGGGCGATCAGATCGCCGTGGTGGAGAACGAGGCGCGTGCCCGCGAGATCACCGACTACCGTATCCGCAAGCGCCGCGAGACGCTTGGCTCGGCCGGTACGCCGCGCACGCTCGAGCAGATGATGCAGACGCTGAAGGACTCGGCGGGCAAGAAGGACTTCACGCTCGTCATCAAGGGCGACGTGCAGGGCTCGGTGGAAGCCATCGCCGGCGCGCTGAAGAAGCTCGGCACCGACGAGGTCGAGGCGCGCGTCGTGCATTCGGGTGTCGGCGGCATCACGGAGTCGGACATCGCGCTCGCGGCGGCTTCGAAGGCCGTCGTCGTCGGCTTCAACGTGCGTGCCAACACGCAGGCGAAGCAGACAGCCGACTCGCAGGGCATCGAGATCCGCTACTACAGCATCATCTACGATCTCGTGGATGACGTTAAGGCGGCCATGTCCGGCCTGCTGGCGCCGACGCTGCGCGAGAACTTCCTCGGCTACGCCTCGATCAAGCAGGTGTTCAACATCTCGAAGGTCGGCAAGGTTGCCGGCTGCCTCGTGACGGAAGGCAAGGTGGAGCGCGGCGCGAAGGTGCGTCTGCTCCGCGACAAGGTCGTCATTCACGAGGGCACGCTCTCGATGCTCAAGCGCTTCAAGGACGATGTCCGCGAGGTGCCCGCTGGCCAGGAGTGCGGCATGGCGTTCGCGAATTACCAGGATATCCGCGAGGGCGACGAGATCGAGTGCTTCCAGGTGGAGACGATCAAGAGAAGTCTCTAGGCCGCTCATGCGCGCTGTTCCGATCGCTCGAAAAGAGCGATCGGAAGCGCTCCGCGAGGCGCGACATTCGTCGCGAGTCGCCTTGCTCCCGGGCTGTTTCGCAGCCGAAGTTGCGTCGCTATAGAGGCCATTAGCCTCGTGCCGGTTCGATCCCGGTGGATTGAGAAGATATGTCCAGACGAAAATCCCATAGTGCGAAGGGACCTTCGCAGCGCCAGCTTCGCGTTGGCGAACTGATCCGTCACAAGCTGGCCGAGATGCTGGCCCGCGGCGAGATCTATGACGACGTGCTCGCTTCCCACGTGACGACCATCACCGAGGTCCGCATGTCGCCCGACCTGCGGCTGGCAACGGCCTACGTGATGCCGCTCGGCGGCAAGGACACCCAGACCGTGATCGATGCGCTCGGGCGCAACGCGAAGTTCATTCGCGGCGAGATCGCGCATGCGGTGGATCTGAGGGTGGCGCCCGAGGTTCGTTTTCGCGAGGACGAGACCTTCGACGAGGTCACGCGCATCGATCAGCTCCTGCACAGCGAGAAGGTGCGGCGAGACGTGGAGAAGGACTAGCCCCGCCTCTCGACACGCGACTGGCGCGTGAGGCGGCACGACCGCCGGGATGACGCGGGCGGAGAGATACCGATTGCTTCGCTGATCCGGGCGAGCGGTGCGGGACGCAGGTAAGCACACAATGGCACGACGTAAAAAAGGCAACGCCGTTCACGGTTGGCTGGTGCTCGACAAGCCGTTCGAGATGACCTCCACGCGCGCAGTCGGCATTCTCAAGCGTTTGTTCAACGCGCAGAAGGTCGGGCACGCGGGCACGCTCGATCCGCTGGCGACGGGTATCCTGCCGATTGCGTTCGGAGAGGCGACGAAGACGGTGTCGTTCGCTGTCGACGGCGAGAAGGTCTATCGCTTCGCCGTGCGCTGGGGTGCGGAGACGGCGACCGACGACGCTGAGGGCGAGGTGGTGGCGACGGGCGAGGGGCGTCCGACGCCAGCCCAGATCGAAGCGTTGCTGCCGAGCTTCACGGGCGAGATCATGCAGGTTCCTCCTCAGTTCTCGGCCATCAAGGTCGACGGCGAGCGTGCGTATGCCTTGGCGCGCGACGGCGAGGAGGTGACGCTCGAAGCGCGCCCTGTGGTCATCGACGAGCTTCGTCTGCTCGAGACCCCGAACGAGGACGTCGCGATCTTCGAAGCACGCTGCGGCAAGGGCACCTACGTGCGTGCGATTGCGCGCGACATGGGGCGGGCGCTCGGCTGCCGGGGGCACGTGATCGAGCTTCGCCGGATGCGCGTGGGGCCGTTCGCGGAGGAGGAGTCATTCTCGCTCGAGGAGATCGAGGAGGCGGCGGAGGCGGGCGAGGATCTCTCGTCGTTCCTGCGCCCCGTCGAGATGGCGCTGGGCGAGATCCTGGAGATCAACGTCAGCCCGTCGGATGCTGCCGATCTGGCGCAGGGGCGCAGCATTCTGATCCGCGGGCGCGATGCGCCGGTGCTGGGCGGTGTGGCGTATGCGATCTCCAAGGGCCAGATCGTGGCGCTGGGCGAGATCGAGAAGGGGGCCTTGCATCCCACCCGGGTGTTCAATTTCGGCGGCTGACGGGATTTGAAGCTTGCGCCTATGCAACTTCGGTTTTTAGTCCTGCAACCTCTTGACCTTGTTTGTGAAACTTTTCACTCGCGCTGTTCGGACGAATGTGTATAACGGCGCATCCCGTTCGCGCCTCAGGCGTGAGCGGCGTTTTGCTTTGGACCGATGACCGCACGTCAGGCGATGGAGCCTGATCCGATCATGGTCCTTGTTTGCGACCTGGCTGGACGACATCCCGGCCATGGCCGTTCATCGCCGCCCGAAGGGGCGGCCTCCCACCTGAAAGGAGACCCCGATGTCGCTGACGACCGAAGCTAAGTCCAAGCTCATCAAGGCCAATGCCACCAAGGCGAACGACACCGGCTCGCCCGAGGTTCAGGTTGCGATCCTGACCGAGCGCATCAACGGCCTCACCGAGCACTTCAAGGCGCACAAGAAGGACAACCACTCGCGCCGCGGTCTGCTCAAGATGGTGAGCCAGCGCCGCCAGCTTCTGGACTATGTGAAGCGCAAGGATGAGGCGCGCTACCAGAAGATCATCGAGAAGCTCGGTATCCGTCGCTAATAGCGGCGGAAATCGGGTTGGTGATGGCCGAGGTGCTGCTCCGCTCGGGTCCCATGGGGGACGCGAAGGGCAAGCTCGGCCTCCGCCATCGCTGGCAAATCGGCCTCCACTTTTTCGAAAGCACTTTTGGCGCCGCCGACCTTTTCGGTTCGCGGCGCTGCTTGCATTCGTGCTATGGAAGCCGCGCATCAAAAGACATGAAACAGAGATAGAACGAAAGAACGCACATGTTCGATATTCATCGCGTGGAAATTGAATGGGGCGGCCGCACGCTCAAACTGGAGACCGGGCATATGGCCCGCCAGGCCGATGCCGCCGTCTATGCGCAGTACGGAGAGACCAGCGTTCTGGCCACCGTCGTCGGCGCAAAGAGCCCGAAGCCCGGCATCGATTTCTTTCCGCTGACCGTGAACTACCAGGAACGTACGTATGCCGCGGGCAAGATCCCGGGCGGCTATTTCAAGCGCGAGGGACGTCCGACCGAGAAGGAGACGCTGACGTCGCGCCTCATCGACCGCCCCATCCGTCCGCTGTTCGTGGACGGCTTCAAGAACGAGGTGCAGGTCGTCGTCACCGTTCTTTCGCACGACCTCGAGAATGATCCGGACGTCGTTGGCATGGTTGCGGCTTCCGCGGCGCTCACGCTCTCGGGTCTGCCGTTCCTCGGACCGATCGGCGCCGCCCGCGTCGGCGTCATCGGCGGCGAATTCGTGCTCAACCCGATGATCGACGAGATGGCGGAAAGCACGCTCGACCTCGTCGTCGCAGGCACGCAGGATGCCGTGATGATGGTCGAGAGCGAGGCTCAGGAGCTTCCCGAAAGCCAGATGATCGGCGCCGTCGTGTTCGGCCACAAGCACATGCAGCCGGTGATCGACGCTATCATCAAGCTTGCCGAGAAGGCCGCCAAGGAGCCCTGGGACATCAAGCTTCCCGACGCGGAGAAGTACAAGGCGAAGGTCAAGGAGCTCGCGGGCGATCTTCTCAAGACCGCGTTCTCGACCAAGGAGAAAGGCAAGCGCCAGGATCTCGTGGCCGAGGCCAAGAAGAAGGTGCTCGAAGGCATTCAGCTGCCGGACGATCCGAACGAGAAGGTGCTGCTCGGCGACACCTTCAAGGCGCTCGAAATGGAGATCATGCGCGGCGACGTGCTGAAGACGAAGCGTCGCATCGACGGACGCGATCTCGAGACCGTGCGTCCCATCCTTTCCGAGGTTCACGTGCTGCCCCGCACGCACGGCTCGGCGCTGTTCACGCGCGGCGAGACGCAGGCGCTCGTGGTGGCGACGCTCGGCACCGGCGAGGACGAGCAGTACATCGACAGCCTGGAAGGCACCAAGAAAGAGCGCTTCCTGCTGCACTACAACTTCCCGCCCTACTCGGTGGGCGAGACGGGCCGCATGGGCTCTCCGGGACGCCGCGAGATCGGCCATGGCAAGCTCGCCTGGCGCGCCATCCATCCGCTGCTGCCGAAGCAGGACGAGTTCCCGTACACGCTGCGCGTCGTTTCGGAGATCACCGAGAGCAACGGCTCCTCCTCGATGGCGACGGTGTGCGGCACCTCGCTCGCGCTGATGGATGCGGGTGTTCCGCTGCGTTCGCCGGTTGCCGGCATCGCGATGGGCCTCATCAAGGAAGGCGATGATTTTGCCGTGCTTTCGGATATTCTCGGCGACGAGGATCATCTCGGCGACATGGACTTCAAGGTGGCCGGCACTGCAAACGGTGTCACGGCGCTGCAGATGGACATCAAGATCACCGGCATCACCGAGGAGATCATGAAGGTTGCCGTGGAGCAGGCCCATCGTGGCCGTCTGCACATCCTCGGCGAGATGTCCAAGGCGCTGACGGGGGCCCGCGAGGAGCTCGGCGAGTACGCGCCGCGCATCGAGACGATCAAGATTCCGACCGATAAGATCCGCGAAGTGATCGGCTCGGGCGGCTCGGTGATCCGCGAGATCGTTGCGGAGTCGGGTGCCAAGATCGACATCGAGGACGACGGCACGGTGAAGATCGCGTCGGCGAGCCGCGAGAGCATCGAGAAGGCGCTCGCCCGCATCCGCGGCATCACGTCGGAGCCCGAGGTCGGCCAGATCTACAAGGGCAAGGTCGTGAAGATCATGGAGTTCGGCGCGTTCGTGAATTTCTTTGGCGCGAAGGACGGCCTGGTGCACATCTCGCAGCTCACGCAGGGCCGCCCGCAGACCGTGGGTGAGGTCGTGAAGGAGGGCCAGGAAGTCTATGTGAAGCTCCTGGGCTTCGACGACCGCGGCAAGGTGCGCCTCTCGATGAAGATCGTCGACCAGGCCACCGGTCAGGAGATTCCGCGTGCCGAGGGCGAGCCCGAGGAGACGTTCTCGGCCGAGCGTCCGCCCCGCCGCGACCGCGAGGGCGGCCGTGGCGAGCGCCGCCGCCGGGAGTAGCCGTTACAAGGCGCTAACGGATTAACGACAAGAGGCCGCTGAGCATCAACGCAGCGGCCTTTTTCGTTAGATTGCGGACAGGTTCGCTTTTCCGGAGGTCTTCTGCTTTGCACCTCACCATCCTCTCCCCTCTCGCCGCGTTGCTGACCGTCTTCGTCCTCATGGCGTCTGCGCGCGCCGACGATGCGACGGAGCTGGTTTTTCATAGCCGGCATGTCCAGAGCGCCTTGAACGCGGATTTTCGGATTGCGCTCGGAGACCGCTATTCGCCGTCGTTCATCAAGGGGCGGTTCCAGCCCTATACGGTCACGTTTTCGGACGAGTGCGAGATGGAATGCTACGTCATCAGCCGCAAAGGTGTGTCGTTCAACATCTACGGCAGCGAGGAGAGCGGCAAGATCACGGCGCTTTCGTCGTGGAGTGAGCGCGCGGCCGACAGTCTCGGCATTCGTGTCGGTACACCGCTGCGGGACGCGCTCAAGACGGATCGGGCGCGGTGCGAATATGCGGAGAGCCTGATGTGCCGGTCGGCCGTTCCAGGGCTCAGTTATTTTGTGGACAGCGAGGAGACCTGCGAGTGGGGCGTCCGCTGGGACAGCGGGGAGATCTCGGTGCGAGTGCCGGCTTGCGCCCGTGTCGGCGGGTTTCACATCTCGGCGTATTAGGCTGCCGGTCCGTTCGCCGACAATGCCGCGGCGATGAGGGGGGCGATGGCCGGCGAATTGCCGATGGGGCCGGTGTAGATCGCGTTGGCGCCGGTTTCCTCGATGGCTTCGGGAACGTCGTCTCCGGCGTGCATGCCATCGCCGAAGAAGAATCCCGCGACGATGGTCGGTGCAGGACTTGCTCGCAGCGCATCCTCCAGAAAGGGCTCTTCCTCGAGAAACGCCGTCGTCACAGTGGCGAAGCGCCGTGAGAGCGCGGCGCGGGCGGCGGCCTTGCGGGTTGCGCTCGCGGAGGCGGGGCCGAGCTTCGAGCCGTGACCGGCGATCAGGAGACGGGAATTGAGGGGTTCGAATCCCCTACGGTGCGCGATGGCGACGGCCTCCTGCACCAGGATGTCGGGTAGGACCGGGTCGAGGCCGAGGGGGGGGAGTATTCTCGGCTCTGTCGCAAGGCCAGCGGCGAGAACGCGTTCGCGAACTTTATGCACGAAGTAGCCGTCCGCCATGAAGAGCGGATAGACGGCGATGGTTTCAGCTCCCGATGCGGCTGCCTCCGCGAGCGCCTGCTCCAGCGTGGGTTCGCCTTTCAGCACGCCCGCGAAGAGAGGTGTGCCCGGCATGAGGGCGCGCACGGCGTTGGCCTGGGCGTTCAACGCAGCGTTGGGAGAGGCGCCGCCCCGGTCCCCGTGGCTTGCGAAAACGACCGCGAGCGCGTGAGCCGGCGAGGAGGTCATGATGCGGCGGCCTCGGCGATCGCCGTTTCGAGAGCGGCGCGAACCGCAGGGGGAAGATCGAGCCCGGCTGCGGCCGCTTTGCCGTGCTCCGACATCTTGCCGAGCGTCTTCACCAGGATGCCGATGACTTTCCCGGGCTCATGCTTCGCCGCGAAGTCCTCGGCATAGTGGGCGAGAAACACCAGCGAGGCGACGTCCTCGACAGCCTGGGCCTCGGGGTCGCGACGGAAGTTGTCCTTGCGGATGAGAGCGCCGACGCGTGCAATCTCGTCGTCGCTGTAGCCGAGGTCTGCCAGGATGGCACCCGCCCATTCGGCATGCTTGCGGCCGAGGTCCTTGCGCCAGCGGAGGTAGCCGGGCCGGTCCATGGGATAAGTGTTGCGGGGTACTTCCCACCGGCGGATGTGCTGAGCGCGAGCGGCGAGACGAAGCGCCTCCGAGGCATCGGGATAGACACGCGCGAGCATGGCCGACATGCGCTGCCCGTAGATCAGCTCGGCGGGATAGTCCGCACCGTCCACTGTAATGCGGTTCGGATCCTGGCTGTTGGCGGCGTCGATTTCGGCGGCCGCGGCGTTCATGCGTTCCATGGGTGTCAGCCTCATAGCGGCCCCCGGAAAATGAAATAGGCTCCCGCCACGATGAGTGCAAAGCCCACCAGGTGATTGAGCGTCAGCGGCTCGTGCAGATAGAGCACCGAGAAGCCCGCGAAGACCGTGAGCGTGATCACCTCCTGGATCGTCTTCAGCTCGGCGGCCGTATAGGTGCCGTGGCCGATGCGATTGGCAGGGACGGCGAGGCAGTATTCGAAAAAGGCGATGCCCCAGCTCACCACGATTGCGATCCAGATGGGCGCGCTCTTGAACTTGAGGTGACCGTACCAGGCGAACGTCATGAAGATGTTCGAGGCAAGGAGCAGAAGAATGGGAGCGAGATTGGTCGGCAGTCCGAAACTCGGCAAGGGGATCTCCGTGGCTATCCAGATGCAAAGGGTTCTGTTCAGCCTTTGATTAAGCCAAGCCGCAGCTCGTGTCTCGACATGAGGCCGCAATCCGTTATTACTGTCGCAGTTTTTCGCGCCTGCGCCCATCGTGCGACATGGGCGAACTCCGTAACCGGAACGGCTGGAATGAAGTCCACGTGCCGACAGCTCGACGAGCTTCTTGCCGGAGTGGCGCGCGGCGATGAAGCCGCGTTCGCGGAGCTTTACCAAGCCACCTCCGCGAAACTCTTCTCCGTTGCCCTGCGTATCCTGAGAAGCAAGGAGGCGGCGGAGGACGTGGTCCAGGATAGCTATTTCAGGATTTGGGAGCGCGCTCAGGACTTTAAGTCCGAGATTGCGGCGCCGATTACCTGGATGGCCGCGATCGTGCGTAACCGGGCTCTGGACGAGGTGCGGCGGCGCGGCGTGCGACCGGCGGCCGACGTGTCGGAGCTGGACGATCTTCCGAGCGACGACGAGCATCCCGTCGAGGTTCTCGGGCGGCGGGAGGATGTGGACCGGCTGCTGAAATGCCTCGAAGGGCTCGAGCCCGACAAGCGGCAGATGGTCCGGCTCGCCTATCTGGATGGCTTGAGCCGTGACGCGCTCGCCAAGCGGTTCGATCGTCCCGAGGGCACGATCAAGACCTGGCTGCATCGCAGTCTGGCTCAGTTGAAGGGGTGCCTCGAGCGATGAACGAGCTCGACGACATCGATGCCCTGGCTGCCGAGTTCGTGCTCGGAACGCTGTCGCGCGCGGAACGCGCCGAGGCGGAGGCCAAGCTCGAAAGCGACCCGGCGTTCGCCAAGGCGGTCGCCGTATGGGAGCGCCGTCTCGGGCCGTTGGCCGAGGTCGTGGCGCCGGTGCAGCCGCCGCCTGGGCTTTACAGCAAGATCCGCGCGCAAATCGGGCTTTCGCAGCATGTCGTGTCGCTCAAGGCGCGCGAGCAGGCGCTGGTGCGCCGGGCAAGCCGCTGGCGCACCGCGGCCGGTGCGATGACGGCGCTGGCGGCTTCGCTCGCGGGCGTGGTCGGCTGGCAGGAGTACGAACGGCGCCAGATGCCGACGCAGTATGTGGCGGTTCTGCAGGCAACTGATGCGCTGCCGGCGTTCCTGCTGACTGTCGATACCAAGACGAACATGTTCGTCATTTCCGCGATGCAGAAGCCGGCGGAAGCGGAGAAGTCCTACCAGCTTTGGCTCGTGCACGACGACATGCCGCAACCGAAGTCGCTCGGCGTGTTCGACGACAGCGAGATGGACGTGCGGCCCATGGCGGGCGGCAAGATGCACGACATGATGATGGACGGCACCTATGCGGTGAGCGTGGAGCCCAAGGGTGGCTCGCCCACGGGCAAGCCGACGGGACCCGTGGTGTTCAGCGGCAAGCTGGTCAAGGCGACGCCGTGATCGGAGCCTCGGCTCATTCCACGCGCTGGGGCCAAGTCATACGGCCGCTTTTCGTCATCGGATCAACGTTTTTATTTTGCGGATTTTTTGAAACTTCCTTTCGCGGCACGGCGTAGCTCCCAGCATGCTTCCTCGGTCGGCACCCGGGACGGGAAGCCCTTCGATGATCACTCCGGGATGGCGTTCATCATAAGAAAGGATACGCTCATGAAACTCACGGTGACCTCTGGCTCCGCTCTCGCTGCCGCCGCTGCAACGCTTCTGCTGGCCGGTGCCGTCTCGGCGCCGACTTATGCTGCCGACGAAGCCAAGGGACATTGCATGGGCGCAAATGCCTGTAAGGGCACAGGCGCGTGCAAGACCGCGACCAACGCCTGCAAGGGGCAGAATGCCTGCAAGGGCCAGGGCTTCACGGAGAGCACGAAGGCCGATTGCGAGAAGGTCGAAGGCGCGAAATTCGAGCCGGCGAAGTAAGCCGCTCCCGAGCGTCATGATGTCCGGCGGCAGGAAGACTACCGCCGGACATTGCGAAATTTGAACTCCGGAGGCGCGCGTCATGACGGCAGAGAAATGCCCGCCGGCCAATGCCGAGGGCTCCTCACAGAAGCCGCCCTACCTCGGTTTCGGCCTTGGTCTCCGGCCTCAGCACTACCAGGACATTCTGGAGGGAAATCCGAATGTCGACTGGTTCGAGGTCATTTCCGAGAACTACATGGTGCCGGGCGGGCAGCCGCTCAAAATGCTGGATCGCATCCGCGCGCGCTATCCGATCGTCATGCATGGTGTGTCTCTCTCGATCGCGTCGACGGCGCCTTTGAACGAGGGCTATCTGCGGGATCTGAAAGCGCTTGCGAAGCGGAGCGAGCCCGTCTTCATTTCGGATCATCTGTGCTGGACGGGCGTGCATGGCGTGAACCTGCACGATTTGCTTCCCGTTCCCTATACCCGCGAGGCGCTCGACCACGTGGCGGCGCGCGTGCATCACGTGCAGGAATATCTGGGTCAGGCGATCGCGCTCGAGAACGTATCGAGCTACGTGCAGTTCTCGCATTCGGAAATGAGCGAGTGGGAGTTTATCGCGGAGCTGACGCGGCGCACCGGATGCTGGCTGGTGTTCGACGTCAACAATGTGTTCGTCTCCGCGTTCAATCACGACTTCGATGCGCATTCTTTCATCGCGGGCGTGCCGAAGGAGCGCATCGTGCAGTTCCATCTCGCGGGGCACGAGCACAACATGAGCCACATCATCGATACGCACGACGCCATCGTGTGCGACGAGGTGTGGGACCTCTATCGTACGGCGCTGCGCCATTTCGGTCCGGTGTCCGCGATCATCGAGCGGGACGATCACATCCCGCCGCTGGACGAGCTGGTGGCGGAGCTCGATGTGGCGCGGTCGGTCGCGGCCGAGATGCTGAAACCGGCCGCGGCTGACGCATAAGGGCGTTCTCATGACCGCGAAGCCGCCGTCTCTTGCGGAGCTGCAGGCCCGTTTTCAGGCGGCGATCGTCGATGGCTCGGATGACGTACTCGCGCTCATCCCCGCCAACTCGCGCACGAGCAACGCGGTGCTGCTCGGCGTCTACCGGAACGCTTACGTGGGGCGTCTCGTGGAGGTGGTGCGGAACGCCTATCCCATGCTCGCACGCCACATGGGAGACGAGGCGTTCACCCTCATGGCGCAGCGCTATGTGGCGCTCTACCCGTCTCGGCATGCGAATGCGCGCTGGTATGCGAGCGAGGTGCCAGAGCTGTTGTCGCGCGATCCGTTTGTGGCAGAGCCCGAGCTTCGCGAGATCGCGCTGCTCGAACGGCAGCTCGACCTCGCGTTCGATGCGCCGGATGCGCCGGTGCTCGATCTTGCGGGGCTTGCGCAGCATCCGCCGGAGACGTGGGGCGGGCTCGCCTTCGTTCCGCATCCGTCGGCTGCCGTGCTGGACTTCGAGACCAACGCCTTCGAGATCTGGCGCGCTCTCAAGGATGAGGAGGCTGCCCCCGCGGCCGTCCTAGAGGGGCCTCATGCTTTTCTCGTCTGGCGCCGGAACACTGTTCCCTCGGTGCGGAGGCTGGGGGCAGAAGAGCATATGCTGTGGAGCGAGGCCGCGCGCGGCAAGGCGTTCGCGGGACTCGCGGAAATGGCAGCCGTCTATGACGATCCGGACACGGCGGCGCTGCGGGTCGCCCAATATCTCAACGGATGGCTTTCGGCCGGGCTCATCAGCGAGGCCGTGACCTGATCTGGCGAAGCAGCTAGGTTCAGCGTGCAGTCGGGCCCACCCTTACAACATAGGTTGAACCATGACATCCACGCACGACCTCGCCAGTCTCGCCGCGCGCCTTCTCATCGCGCCCGTGTTCATCTGGGCAGGCATTGGAAAGATCACCGACTATGCCGGCTCGGCCGGATACATGGAAGCCTACGGGCTTCCCGGCATTCTGCTGCCTCTTGCCATCGCCGCGGAGCTCGGTGGCGGGCTTGCCATCCTGTTCGGAGTTTTGTCGCGCTGGGCCGGTCTCATCCTCGCCGTCTTCTGCATCGTCACTGCGCTGGTGTTTCACTCCGCCTGGTCGGGAGATGGCGGCAGCATGCAGATGATCAGCTTCTTCAAGAATCTCGGCCTTGCGGGCGGCTTGTTGCTGTTGTTCGCCAACGGCCCGGGGCGGTATGCCTTGCGCGATTGACGTAAGAAAGCCGATAGCGATGGGGAACATCGCTATCGGCTCTATGCGTCGAGATCAGATCGCGAGCTTGCCGGCCTGTGCGGCGGCGTAGCGGTCGGCGACGGCCTTCCAGTTCACGACGTTCCACCAGGCCTTGAGGTAGTCTGCGCGCTTGTTCTGGTATTTCAGATAGTAGGCGTGCTCCCAGACGTCGTTGCCGATGAGGACGCGGCCGCCGTCCATGAGCGGCGTGTCCTGGTTCGGCTTCGAGACGAGGGCGAGCTTGCCGGTCTTGTCGACGGTGACGAACACCCAGCCCGAGCCGAACACCTTGGTACCCGCGGTGTTGAAGTCGGCCTGGAGCTTTTCGAGGCCGCCGAGGTCGCGGTCGATGGCCTCCTTCAGAGCGCCGTCCGGGCCGGGGCCGCCGGGTGCGCCCATAATCTGCCAGAACATGGAATGGTTCGCGTGGCCGCCGCCGTTGTTGCGGATCGCGGTGCGGACTGCATCCGGGACCTCCGGGAGCTTGGCGAGCAGCTCCTCCAGCGGAAGCTTGGCCAGCTCGCCGTGATCCTTGAGCGCGTTGTTGAGGTTGTTGACGTAGGCGGCATGATGCTTGCCGTGGTGGATGCCCATGGTGGTGGCGTCGATATGGGGCTCCAGTGCGGCCGGATCATAGGGCAGCGCCGGCAAGGTAAACGGGCCCGACGGCGTCTCCGCGAAGGCGCGGCGGATTCCGCCAACGGATACAGCGGAGAGGAGGCCCGCGGCACCTGCTGCGACAAGGAAGTTCCGACGATTGGGTTTCATCATCAATAGTCTCCGTCTACTTCTGGCTGCCTCGTGAGAAAAGTTCATTACGCTATATAGCCTCCCTCTGTGGCAGAACCAGCGGGCAGGACAGAAAGTTCAGGACGGAATCGGCAATTCATGGGGCTGAGGCTCGACAAGGTGCTTCTTGCGCGGGGACTAGTTCCCACCCGGTCGCGCGCACGTGATCTGATCGTTCGCGGAGCGGTCAGCGTAGGCGGGGCCGTGCAGACCAAGCCTGGTGCGCTGGTGCCGGAGGATGTGCCGATCCAGCTTCTGGAGGCGGCCGACTATGTCTCGCGCGGCAGCCTCAAGCTCGAAGCCGCGCTCGATGCCTTCGGGTTCGATCCGGCGGGCCGGGCCGCACTCGACATCGGGGCCTCGACCGGCGGCTTTACGGAGGTGCTGCTGCGGCGCGGGGCAGCGCATGTGTTCGCGGTCGACGTGGGGCATGGGCAACTCCATCCCCGCCTCGCCGAGGATGTGCGGGTGACGTCGCTCGAGGGGATGGATGCACGTGCGCTCTCCTCGCGGGAGATCACGCGAAAGGTGGGGGCCATCGTCGCGGACGTGAGCTTCATCTCGCTCGAGAAGGCATTGCCGGCCGGTCTTGCCTTTGCCGATGCGGGGGCCTGGCTCGTTGCTCTGGTGAAGCCGCAATTCGAGGCCGGGCCGCAGGCGATCGGGAAAGGCGGCATCGTGCGGGATGCCGAGGTGAGAGACGCGCAGGCGGAGAAGATCGCGGCGTGGGTCGGCTCTCTTGCAGGATGGCGCGTGGACGGCGTGATCGTGTCGCCCATCGAAGGCGGCTCGGGAAATCAGGAGTTTCTTTTGGGAGCGCATCTCGATGGGTGAGGGCTCGGTTCGGGAAAGCGGCGCGTTCGTCATCGAGCGGCTCGGCGCCAAAGGCGACGGCGTCGCCACGCTCGATGGCGAGACGGTGTACGTGCCGTTCGCGCTTGCGGGCGAGCAGTGGCGCGGGAGCGATGACGGCTACCGTCGCATAACGGACAGCGCAGAGCGGGCCGAGCCTGTTTGCCGCCATTTCATGCAATGCGGCGGGTGCCTTGCACAGCATATGTCTCCCGGTCTTTACCGGGATTGGAAGCGCGGTCTCGTTGTGGAGGCGTTCCGCCATCGCGGCATAGACGCCGACGTGAAAGAGACGGTGGTGGTGGACGCGCGCTCCCGGCGGCGCGCGTTTCTGGGTGTCGAGCGGCGCGGCGCGGATGTCATCCTCGGCTTTCGTGAGGAGGGGCAGCATACCCTCGTCGATCTCGTGGAATGTCCGGTGCTCGATCCCTTGATCGTCTCGGCCGTTCCCGGCCTGCGCGTCATCGCGCAGCGGGTGATGCCGGATCGCGCGGGCGGGCGGCTGGTGGTGACGCGCCTCGACCGTGGGCTCGACGTTTCGTTCGACAACGGCCGCAAGGATCTCTCGCCTCACGAGCGGGCGGAGCTCGGCGCGCTTGCGCAGAAGATGGGGCTCGCGCGGCTGATGGTCGGAGGCGAACTGATCGTGGCGGGGGGACGTCCGGTCGTCACCATTGCCGGCGTGGAGGTGGAGATTGCGCCGGGGCTCTTCCTGCAGGCCGTGCCGCAGGCGGAGCGGCTCATGGCCGAGCTGTGCGTTGCGGCGCTGCCGAAGTCTGCGAAGACCGTCGCGGATCTGTTCTGCGGGGTGGGGACGCTCACGCTTCCGCTGGCGCGGCGCGCGTCGATCACGGCTTACGACAGCGACCGGCGGGCGATCACCGCGCTCACGGGCGCGGTTCGTCATACGCAGGGGCTGAAGCCCGTCACGGCGCAGGTACGGGATCTCTATCGCGATCCGTTGTCGGCGCGGGAGCTCGCGGGTTTCGACGCGGTGGTGCTCGATCCGCCGCGGGCGGGTGCGGCCGAGCAGGCGGAGCGGCTCGCCAAGTCGAAGGTGCCGACCGTGATCGCCGTCTCCTGCAACCCGGCGACCCTGGCCCGTGATGCGCGAACCCTGCTGGACGGGGGCTATCGCATGGGGCCCGTGACGCCGATCGACCAGTTCCTCTACTCGGCGCACGTGGAGGCTATCACCGTATTCCGGCGTTGAGCCTCACTAACAGCAAAAGCCCCGGACGCGGGCCGCGTCCGAGGCGCTGACTGCTCATGCACGCAGGATGATTAGGCGGAAGCCTTGGCCTTGGCGGCGCGGGTCTTGCCCGAGAGCTTCTTCAGGCGCTTGCGGGCGGCTGCGGTGTTGCCCTGGATGCGCGTCACCTTGGAGCGGGGAATGGCGCGGCGGGCCTTCTTCTTCTGAATCTCGACCTTGCGGTGATGACGGGCGGTCATGGGCGAAAAATCCTGTGAATGCCGGGCGCTTCGCCCGAATGTCCGATCTATGACGCCTCGTCTAAGGGATCTTGCGGCCAGAGGCAAGCCGAACGGCGCCGGGGCCTGGGGCGGGATGCCACGTGTCGCACGGGGTCCACAGACCTGCCGCCCTCCTGTCACAGGGCTGCAACATGAAGTCGTTAGTCGGGCCCAATGAATAAGCATATTCGGGGGATTTTCCATGAGCGGAGTGGCTGAGGCGCACGTACAAGGTGAAGACGCCCTGCGCGGCAGCCGGAAGAACCATCGGCTGGCGGAGGCGGTGCACCGGTATGGCGTGGCAAGCCGGAAGGGCCTCGAGGAGCGCTTCTTCACCTGGGCGTTCTCCGGCCTGGTCTATCCGCAGATCTGGGAAGATCCCGTCGTCGACCTCAAGGCCATGGCGCTGAAGCCCGGCGAGAACGTGGCCGCCATCGCCTCGGGCGGCTGCAACGTGCTCTCCTACGTGACGGCGGCGGATGTGCGGGTGACGGCGCTCGATCTCAACCCGGCGCATGTGGCGCTGAACAAGCTCAAGACGGCTGCCGTCGCGCGTGCGCCGGACTACGAGACCTTCGCACGCTTTTTCGTGTCGGCGGCAGATGCGAAGACGGCTGAGATCTACGACAGCCTGCTCGCCCCTCATCTCGACGCGGCCACGCGTGCCTACTGGGAAGGGCGGGATGCCCTCGGCCGCCGCCGCATCAGCTATTTCGGCCGCAGGTTCTACCGCCAAGGGCTGCTCGGCAGCTTCATCACGGCGGGGCATCTCATGGCACGCATCCATGGCCGCAACCCGGCCAGGATGCTGGAGGCGAAGGACCGGGCGGATCAGGAGCGGATTTTCCAGGAGGAGCTGGCGCCGTTGTTCGAGATGCGCCACATGCGCTGGCTCATGGACAAGCCCGCCTCCCTGTTCGGGCTCGGCATTCCGCCCTCGCAGTTCGATGCGCTCAAGGGTGATGCGCCGCAGATGGCGGACGTGCTCAAGGAGCGCTTGGCGCGCCTCGCCTACGGGTTCGATCTCAAGGATAACTATTTCGCCTGGCAGGCGTTCGGCCGCGGATACGCTGCGGGTGGCGCGGGGCCGCTTCCACCCTATCTCGAGCGCGCGAACTGGGAGACGTTGAAGTCCCGCGTCGGCAACGTCACCGTGGTTCATGCGTCGTTTGCCGAGCATCTGCGCAGCTTCTCCGCGCCCACCTACGACGCCTACGTGCTGCTCGACGCTCAGGACTGGATGACGGACGAGCAGCTCACGGCGCTGTGGAGCGAGATCGTGCGGACGGGCAAGCCGGGATGCCGCGTGATCTTCCGGACGGCGGGCGAGGAAACGATCCTACCCGGACGCGTTCCGAATGCGATCCTCGGGCGCTTCCGCTACGATGCCGCCCAATCCCGAGCACTGGGCGTCTTCGATCGCTCGTCGATCTACGGCGGATTCCACCTCTACACGTTCGAGGGCTAGCCCATGGCGGATGCCGCCGCCGAAATGGACGCGATCTATCGCCTGCAGCGGCACATCTACGACGCGTCCCGTAAGTACTATCTCCTCGGCCGAGACGGACTGCTGGATACGCTCGACGTTCCCTTGGGCGGAAGCGTTCTGGAAGTGGGCTGCGGCACGGGGCGCAACCTCATTCTGGCGGCCAGGCGCTATCCTTCCGCGCGCTTCTTCGGCTTCGACGTATCGGGTGCCATGCTGGAGACGGCGGCGGCCTCTGTTGCCAAAGCGGGTCTCAGCCGGCGCATCACGCTCGGGCAGGCGGATGCCTCGCGTTTCGAGCCCAGGGACCTGTTCGGCGTGGATGGCTTCGACCGGGTGTTCATCTCGTATGCGCTGTCGATGATCCCGCCGTGGCGAGAGACGATCGACCGCGCGCTCCATGCCGTCGCTCCCGGGGGATCGCTGCATATCGTCGATTTCGGCGAGCAAGGGCGGCTGCCAGGTGCTTTTCGCACTGGGCTCAGAGCGTGGCTCCGGAAGTTTTCGGTGGAGCCCAGGGCGGAGCTCGAGGCGGAGCTTCGGCGGGTTGCTTCGGAGACAGGCGCGTCCCTGTCGTTCGAGCGGCCGTTCCGCGACTATGCGTGCTCCGCCATTCTGCGGAAACCCTCGGCCTAGAACCCGTCTCAGGCGCGTGCGGTGAAGTATCCGATGACGAGGGCGGGCGCGAGAAGGGCTGCCGACCACGCGAGGGCGGAGACGGCGCTCACGGCGACGAACGGCAGCACCGGACGCTCCAGCGCGCCGATCTCGAGGGGCACGAGGCCGCGGTTGAAGCCCTGGAACTTGCTGAGGATCAGGCTCAGGTAGCCGTGTCTTTCGGCGAAGGCGCGCGCTTCGACGTGCTGCTTCTGGGTTGCGGAGAACGGCCACGTGGCGATGCGGTCCTCCTTGTGGAGGATGCCTTTGTAATAGGCGTAGAAGTCTCCGACGAAGGCGCCCGCTGCCGCCGAGAGGCACATCAGCGGGAAGTTGCCGTTTCCGATCACCATGAGCGTGCCGAGGCCGAACACGAGGATCAGCGTGGGTACGAACAGGATGGGGCGGGGGATACTGTGGGCCACCGCCAGCAGGAACAGCGCGGTTGCGACCGCATACTCGTGAGCGGCGAGGAAGCCCAGCACCTCGGTCTTGAAGGTGACGAGAAAGAAGGCGGGGGCGATCACGCCGGCCGCCCAGATGAACGCGCTCAGAATGTTGGCGATCTGGAACGGCAGCTCGCGCATCCGGAACATGCCGGCGACGACCGGCAGCACGGCGCGCACGGGGCCGAAGAAGTGGCCGAGGAACACGCCGAAAGCGCCGTATTTGTCGAAGAACTCCTCGGCCTGCGTTATGAGGTGGGGCCGGGTGCTGAACGGCCAGATCTTGTGCACGCTATCTTTGAAGTAGCGGCCGATCCAGAAGGAGACGGCGTAGCCGAGCGTGCCGCCTAGACCTGCCGCGATGATGGCGGGGGTGAGCACCGAGACCTCTATGCCGCTGGCAGCGAGCAGGGCCGCGATGCCTGCGAGAATGGCCGTGCCGGGTATCAGAAGGGAGAGGAAACAGAAGCTTTCGCCGAATGCGACGAGGAACGCGATCGGTGCCGCCCAGTTCTCGTGCTCTCTGACGAAAGTCACGATCGTGTCGACAACTGCCTCAAGTGCCATTGGCAAACGTCTTTCATGTCATGAGGGCCGGGCGAGGGGCTCGCGGCATGGAGGGCGGTTCGTGGCTCCCTATGTGGGGAGGAAATCCAGTTTGGCCAGGGTCAGGCCTTCTTGCAACGCCGATTGAGCTCGGCCTGCAGCTCGCGGCCCACCTCGCCTGCCAGCATGGCGCTGCGGGAAACCTGGGCGGGTGTCAGGCGCGTGCCCATGCTCGCCAGGCTTGTGCGCGCGGTGTCGGCCTCCAGCTTCCCGCGCTTCAGCTCGTCGCAGGAAAGCTCCTTCTTCTTGGTCTTGTAGGCGAACAGGCGCACGCCGGACGCGTAGGCCTCGGGCGTGGGGCTCTCGTGGACCCAGCTCCGGGACTTGTCGTCGACCATATGGCGCAGGGTGGCTTGCCGGCGGCTGATGCATTCGGGTGAGTCGTCCACGCAGCCGAGGCCCGCACGTGTCTCGATCTCCGGTCCCGCGCCGATTGCGCAGGCTCCCAGGGCCAATGCTCCCGCGACCACAGCCAAGTGCGCCGCAATTCGTGTGGCGGCGTGGCACATGCTCATTTCCGGCCTCTTGTGATCACTTGAGGGAGCCAATAGAAGGCAGCCGTGGCAGGGTCAAGGCAGTCTCCTGGCGCCCGAAGGGCCATATCCGGCGAGGCGAACCCGAGCGACATCAATTCTCAATCCGTTTCATGGAGTTGCTCAAATGGTGCATGGGGTGCGCGTGCATGCCGTCGGCGGTGCGGATCGTCTGACTTGGGAGCAAATCGAGGTTGGCGTGCCCGGCCCGGGACAGGTGCGAATCAAACAGCGCGCCGCCGGATTGAACTATATTGACGTATATCATCGCTCCGGTCTCTACCCGCTCGCCACTCTACCGGCCGTGATCGGCATGGAGGGGGCGGGCGATGTGGTGGCGCTGGGGCCCGGCGTGACGTCGCTTTCGGTTGGGGATCGCGTTGCCTACGCGGGCGTGCTCGGGGGCTATGCCGAAGAGCGCCTGATCGACGCCGACCGGCTTGTGAAGCTCCCCGACGGGATCGCTTACCAGACGGCTGCGGCCATGATGCTGCAGGGCATGACGGTGCGCTATCTACTTAGGGAGACTTACAACGTCGGCCCCGGAACGGTGCTGCTGTTTCATGCTGCGGCGGGCGGCGTTGGGCTGATCGCCTGCCAATGGGCCCGTGCACTCGGCGCGACGCTGATCGGGACCGTCAGCACCGACGAGAAGGCGGAGCTGGCGCGTGCGCACGGCGCTGCCCATGTCATCAACACGTCGCGCGAGGATTTCGTGGCGCGCGTGCGCGAGATCACCGGCGGCGAAGGCTGCCACGTCGTTTACGACGGCATCGGCAAGGATACGTATCCGCGTTCGCTCGATTGTCTGCGCAGGAAAGGGCTTTGGGTAAGCTTCGGCAATGCCTCAGGCCCGGTGCCGCCGTTCGAGCTCACGGCGCTCAAGGGTTCGCTGTTCGCGACCCGGCCTTCGCTCATGGCCTATACGGCGACGCACGCGGAACTCGACGCAAACGCACAGGATCTGTTCCGGATGGTGCTGTCGGGCGCGATCAAGATCCAGGTCAACCAGACGTTCGCACTTAGGGATGCCGCCGACGCTCATCGCACGCTCGAAGCGCGCAACACGACAGGCTCCACTGTGCTCACAATCTAGCTACGGCTCTATCTGGGGGGATTCCAATGGCGCAAAAGCCGATCGACTTCTATTTCTGGCCCACACCGAACGGGCACAAGATCCGCATCATGCTGGAAGAGTGCGGGCTGCCCTATCGCATCAAGCCGGTGGACATCAACAAGGGCGATCAGTTCAAGCCCCGCTTCCTCGCGATCTCTCCCAACAACAAGATGCCGGCCATCGTCGATCCGGACGGCCCGGGCAAAGAGCCGATTTCGATCTTCGAGAGCGGGGCCATTCTCCAGTATCTCGGACGCAAGACCGGGAAGCTCTATCCGAAGGACGAGCGTGGCCGTGTGCTGGTGGACCAATGGCTGTTCTGGCAGGTGGGCGGTCTTGGTCCGATGGCGGGGCAGGCGCACCACTTCCGCCATTACGCGCCGAAGAAGGTCGCCTACGGCATCGAGCGCTACACCAAGGAAGTGACGCGGCTCTACGGCGTGCTCGACAAGAGGCTCAAGGGCCGCAGCTACATTGCCGACGACTATTCGATCGCCGACATCGCGTCCTATCCCTGGATGGTTCACTGGCAGCGGCAGGGCCAGAACATCGACGATTTTCCGCGCGTAAAGGCTTGGCTTGCGCGGCTTGCCGAGCGCGAGGCCGTGCAGCGCGGGCTTTCGAGCGCTCTTGCGTGACGTCTCCGTCAATCTTCCGGCATGGTTAGCCGGAGGTTACGGAATTCGTTAAACTTGAATTTCCCGGTGACCGGAAGTCACCCGATTGGCTCGAAACGAGTCGCCGGGAAAGGCGTTCTTTTCGAAACGCCTGTTCCCTCGTTTACCGCTTTTCATCGCAGTCGGACCTATCGTTATCGTCAAGAGGCCCACGTTCGCGGCTTTTGCGGCGGATCGGCAGGGGCTCGGAGTTCGACCGATAAGTGCTCAGAGGTAAACAGGAATGGCACGTTTTGATTTTTCGGCCGAGGACGTCGTAGACGGCTCGGCGCAGGTGGACGGGGCGGATGCCCTTTTCCAGCTGGGGCTTATGTATTGCGCGGGACGGGACGTGGAAATCGATCTGATCCAGGCGCACAAGTGGTTCAACATCGCGGCGCTACGCGGCAACCAGGCCGCCAAGAGCTATCGCCAGGAAATCTCGCGCGAGATGACCAAAAAGCAAATCGCGGCCGCCCAGAAGAGCGCCCGCGAGTGGCTTCAGCTTCACTAAGGTCGCTCCGCTTTCAGGCGGAACGACCTTTGCTGCTCATTTGATTCTTGCCGACGTGCTTCAGCTCACGTCGCCGGTTTCGAGACGCGATGCGTTCTGCACCGCCTTCTGCACCTTCTCGAAGGCGCGCACCTCGATCTGGCGAATACGCTCGCGCGAGACGCCGAACTCGCTGGAAAGCTCCTCGAGCGTGACCGGATCTTCCGCAAGGCGACGTGCTTCGAAGATGCGCCGCTCGCGGTCGTTCAGCGTCGAGAGGGCATCGCTGAGATAGGACTTGCGCCGTCCCATCTCCTCCGTTTCGACGAGCTGCTCCTCCTGGTCAGGGGTGTCGTCCACCAGCCAGTCCTGCCACTCGCCGGATTCGGAATCCGCGCGCACCGGAGCGTTCAGCGACGCATCGCCGCCGAGGCGCCGGTTCATCGAGACGACGTCTTCTTCCGACACGCCGAATTTCTTCGCGATCGACTTCACGTGCTCGGGCTTGAGATCGCCTTCCTCGAGCGCCTGGAGCTGGCTCTTGGCGCGGCGCAGATTGAAGAACAGCTTCTTCTGGGCCGCGGTGGTGCCCATCTTCACGAGGCTCCACGAGCGCAGGATGTACTCCTGGATCGAGGCGCGGATCCACCACATGGCATAGGTCGCCAAGCGGAAGCCGCGATCCGGCTCGAAGCGTTTGACCGCTTGCATCAGGCCGACGTTGCCCTCGGAGATGACCTCGCCGATCGGCAGGCCATAGCCGCGGTAGCCCATCGCGATGCGGGCGACGAGGCGAAGATGCGAAGTGATCAACTCCTGCGCCGCATCCGGATCACCGTGCTCGCGCCAACGCTTGGCCAGCATGTATTCCTGATCGGGCTCGAGCATCGGAAAACGGCGGATCTCCTCGAGATACCGAGAGAGGCCACCGGAGCCGCCAGCAATCGTCGGAAGAGTTTTTGTTGCCATTTGTCTCAAACGCTCTGGCCGGGTTGACCAGCCAGTTTACGCTCCCCATCTCAGGAACTGGAGACGCTGCCGTCTCCAGATCCGCTTTCCCTTCCGTTGGCGGAAGGGAGTTGTCTCGCGTTCTGCCGGGCGATCGACCGGCTTGTCCGCTTTGTCTTCTACGTCGTGTCTCAACGTTTAGATCGCTTAGGAGTTCGACACTCCGAACCTTAACGCAACCTTATCCCCGAATCCGTCTGCCGGGCTAATTACCGATTGGAAACGTTGCGCTTCGCCTTGCGTTTCGGCGCTTTTGGCGGTTCGGACAGTGTTGGTTTCAGGGCCGCATAAAGGGCTTCCATGTCGCTTGGTCGCGAACTTGTGAAGTGAAGCGGGCGGTGCGTGACCGGATGTTCGAAGCCCAGCTCCTCGGCGTGAAGCGCTTGGCGGCCTAGGTTTTCCAGTGCTTCTCCGGCCTTTTCCGGCAAGCGCCGCGTGCTCGATTTGAAGCCCGCGCCATAGACTGCATCGCCCATTACGGGATGGCCGATATGGGCGAGATGCACGCGGATTTGGTGAGTACGCCCGGTTTCGAGTGCGACCTTGAGCCGAGACGCCAAGGGCTTGCCGTCAGGTCCTGTAAAGGACTCCACCACCTCGTAATGCGTGACGGCGTGTCGGCCATGCTCTCCACGCAGAACGGCCATGCGTGTGCGGTTTGTCTGGCTGCGGCCGAGATTGGCATCGATGGTTCCGCTTTGGCGGAGGGGAGCGCCCCACACGAACGCTTCGTATGTGCGCACGAGCCGTCCATCGGCTCCGTGAGAGGCGAATTGCTCGGCGAGACCTTGATGCGCGACGTCGCTTTTGGCGACGACCAGGAGGCCGGATGTGTCCTTGTCGAGACGGTGGACGATGCCGGGCCGCCTTACGCCTCCGATCCCGGAGAGTTCGTCTCCGCAGTGGGCGATGAGGGCGTTGACGAGCGTGCCGCTCGCATGACCGGCAGCCGGGTGGACGACGAGGCCTGCGGGCTTGTCGATGACGAGCAGGTGCTTGTCCTCGTAGACCACGGCGAGCGGGAGCGCTTCGGGCGCCGGGCCTGCCGGTTCCGGTGGCGGGATCGTGATCTCGTAGCTCTGGCCGGGCCTCACTTTGGCGCCTGGATCTGTGGCGGTTCCTTGCGGACCTTGGACCTGCCCCTTGCGGATGAGAGCCTGTATGCGGGCGCGGCTCAGCCCTGCCAGCCTGTCAGCGAGAAAGCGGTCCAGCCGTGCGCCAGCAACGTCCTCGGAAACGGTGAGCGTGTGGGAGCCGCTGGGCGGGGCTACCGCCGCGCCTTCGGCTTCGTCGATCTCGCCTTCGTCGTCCAACTCGTCGTCTTGGTCGATCATCGGCTGAGGTCCTTGCGCTTTCGCGGCGTGCTTTTCTGTCGCCTTGGGACAGGGGAAGCTGTTAGACGTTCCGCTTGAATCCAGACGATGGGGGAGGCTCTGCGGGATGGCAGCGCGATACGGAAGGACATCGGCGGCATGACCCAGCCTGCGAGCGATCCGGCCGCCGGTGAGGCCGACGAAACGGCCGTGCGCAAGCGTACCGAGCGCCTCCTGGTTTTCATCGTGTCGTTTCTCGGCCTGCTCATCATTGCCGGACTTACGGCCGTCGTCCTTCGGATCATCTATCTCTCCTCGACGCCCTCGGCACCACGGGAGGCTCAGGAAGCCACTCAGGAGACTCCTGCGGCAGCGGCGCTCCCGTCACAGGACCGGCTCGATCTGCCGGCGGGCGCGGTCGTCAAGTCCGTCTCGTTAAGCGGGGATCGCCTTGCCGTCCACTACGAGGCGCCCTCTGGGGCCGGAATCGCGATTTTCGACCTTGCCAGCGGGGCCGTGGTGCGCCGCGTTGAGGTCTCCCCCGGGGCGGGCGGGCGCTAGGGCCGGTGCCGGCGCCCGCGCGGCCGTTTGGCTCATGGGGAATGTGCATTTGGGCGAAGTTCGTCCTTGATCGGCGGCCCGGCCTCTCCTATAGGTGGCGTCCTTCGGAGAGCAGCCCCGTTCGTCTAGTGGCCTAGGACACCAGCCTCTCACGTTGGTAACAGGGGTTCGAGTCCCCTACGGGGCGCCAAGTCGATCGACGCTAACTTCCTGAAATATCGCACAAAATTGTGGGTCGGGAGGGGTATGGCGTAGCCGCGAGGGCTTGATACGTCGACATATGAGTCGACAATTCATCCGTCCATCTTGCCGCAAGGAGCGGAAGGACGGACATGGCGAACAAGCCCAAAGAAGCTCAACCCATCAATCGTAACGGCTACTGGTACTTGGTGCGCCGCGTGCCCGAGGCCCTCGTTCCGCTCGATGGGCGAAGAACGGTGATCTGGAGTACCGGCGTCGCTGTTCATCAGGACCCGAGGGCCGTGTGGGCACGGGTGCTCGTGCGGCAGCCCCTGCAAGCTACTGGGGGACTGGTCAATGGCACGTCGATCGGGCATTCTTCCCTAAAATTATGGGAATAAATCCCGATGGAAGCGCTTAGGTCTGGTTTTCGTGCGGTTGTGTGCATCGCGACGCTTGCCATTGCCGCGTGTGATCAGCCGCGATCTGAGGCCTACAGCCCCGAAGCCGAGATCAAATTCAGACCGGTAACGGCAGTCGTCACGCCCGCGGAGATGGCTACCAAAATCTCCGGCATCGCGACGCTCCTTAGTCCTGACCCTCTCACTCAGCTCAACGCCGAGATCTGCGCGGCAGAGATTGCTCTTGGGTTCAGCAAACGGACTGTGGACCGTTTCAAGGGAACGACCTCCCTCGGCGAGCATCGTCTAGACAATGCCGAGCGGCAGGCCGCAACAGACGCGACGCAGGTCGCGTTGCTCGAACTCAAATTGCGCAACTCTTGGGGCGAGTCAGCGCCATTCCTAGCGGCCGGGAAGCGCCAAAACCTTGTCGATGAGCTTTCTTCCGGCAAGACGACGCTGGTGCGGCTCGATTTCCCGCGCTCCGACGAGCGTGGGCCAAAAAACGTGCGGATTGTTGCCCTCGGTGGGGGCGAGGAGACACCCGTGACAACGGTGTGGCCGGCGCCTTCGGGCAGTCTTGCCATGCCCGGCACCTCGTTCTTCGGCATCATGGCGACCGGCCCCGGCTTAAGACCCGGCGATCGGGCCAAGGTCAATGCCGAGCGAAGTGCAACGACGGCCGGCGTGATCGTGCCGGCCTCGGCCGTGGTGGTTTTTGCTGGCGATTCCTGGTGCTACATCGAGGGCAAGCCGGGCGAGTTCGAGCGCCGCCGTATTACGCTTACGACGCCGGTCGCCGACGGTTACATCACCAACGAGTTTGCTCCAGGAACGAAGGTCGTCGTGGAGGGTGCGTCCGCCCTCCTATCGCGTGAAGCCGACCCCGCTTCGTTCGACGATGATGACGACGACGACCGCGGGGATGATGCCGGGTCGCGCGCCAAGCCTGCGGCTCGCGACAAGATGCCTGCTCAGGAGCAGGACGGGACCAAGGACGACCACGGCTCGCCGCTCGCGAGCTCGGATGCCAATTCCAACTCAGATCCCGACTAGAGCGCGCCAATGGATGCTATCATCCGATGGTCTGTCCGCTACCGAGTGGCCGTGGCAGCCCTTTCCGTCGTGTGGCTGGTCGCCGGAGTGCTCTTTACGCTCAACGCGCCCCTGGACGTCTTTCCTGAGTTCGTGCCGCCTCAGGTGACCATCCAAACGGAAGCGCCGGGTTTTGCACCGGAACACGTCGAGCAAATCATCACGCGGCCCATTGAAGCAGCCGTAAACGGTGCGCCTGGCATTGAGTCAATGCGTTCGGAGTCCGTTTATGGGCTGTCGGTTGTGTTGATCACCTTCACCGAGGACGCCGATCCGCTCACGCTCCGGCAGGGCATATCGGAGCGGCTGGCCACGCTGACTGGAGAGCTCCCAGAGGGGGTGCAGCAGCCGAGGCTCACGCCGCTCACCTCGAGCACGATGGATGTCCTCAAGTTCGGCTTAATCTCGAATGTGGTCGATGCCTACACGCTGCGCGACATCGCGGACTGGACCATCAATCCGCATCTTCTGTCTCTGTCGGGTATTGCGCGCGTGACGGTCTATGGCGGCGCAGTGCGGCAAGTGCAGATCCAGCCCGATCTCGACCGACTGGCGGGTCTCGGCATTTCGCTCTCCGAACTCATGGAAGCCGGCAGGGCCGCAGTGGCCTTGCGCGGCGGCGGCACCATCGACACCCGCTCGCAGCGCATAACGCTCGATGCCACGCCGCCGACTCCGGATCCCGAAAAAATAGCTCAGGCCCTGGTCGTGATGCAGGACAACGTACCTGTCACGATTGGGCAGGTGGCAAACGTGACCATCGGACCGATGGTGCCGATCGGCGACGCCACCATCATGGGCAAGCCCGGCGTCCTTGTAACGGTCTCAAGCCAGTTTGGGGCTAACACCTTGAAGGCAACGGAGGCTGTGGAGGCCGCGCTCTTGGACCTCAAGCCGGCGCTCGAGAAGCGCGGCATAGACGTCATCCTGCTCCACCGGCCTGCGTCATTCATCGAACGGGCGCTGGGGAACCTCGAACACGCGCTTGCGCTTGGTTCTGCACTCATCCTGTTCGTGCTTTATGCCTTCCTACGGAGTTGGAAGGCGGCACTGATTTCGTTTCTCGCCATTCCTCTATCGCTGCTGGCTGCCATCGTGGTGCTGGCCGAGTTCGGGCAGACGCTCAATACGATGACGCTCGGCGGCTTCGCCCTTGCCCTCGGCGTTCTCGTCGACGACGCCATCATCGACATTGAAAATATCATGCGCCGGCTTCGCCTCGCCAAGGCGGAAGGTCGCACGGACGATCTCGCCACTATCGAGGAGGCCTCGATCGAGATTCGAGGTTCGATGTTTTACGGCACACTGGCCGTCATTTTCGTGTTCCTGCCCATCCTCTTCACTGGTGGCGTCCAGGGACGCTTTATCGGACCGATGGCGCTCACCTTCATCATTGCTGTCATTGCGTCCATGGTTGTGGCCCTCACCGTCACGCCGGCGTTGTGCGCCTTGATGCTCACCGGCGAGGAGACGAAGGAGACCCCGCGCCTGCTAGAACGCATGAAGGACGTGCAGGCTCGTTGCATGAGGGCAGTGCGGAGGCACTGGGGGCTTACCGTGGCCGCACTGATCGCTGCATCCGCTGCTGCGGTCTCTGTAGCCCCCTTTCTGCGCAGCGAGCTCATCCCACAGTTTCGTGAGGGGCACTTCGTCATTCAAATGACAGCGGCGGCGCAGGGGACGTCTGTCGCTGACGTGGCTGCGACAGGGATCCGCATCTCAAACGAACTTCTCAAACTGCCGTTCATTCTTGCTGTCGGACATCAGATCGGGCGAGCCGAGGTGGGCGAGGATACCTGGAGCCCAGACAAGAGCGAGTTCCATGTCGAGTTGACCGCCGAGCACGAGGAGACGGAAACCGAAGCGCAAGACATGATCCGGAAGGTTCTCGAAAGATTCCCCGAGGTGCGCACCGAGGCAATGACCTTCCTTGGCGACCGTATCAGTGAGACCCTGAGCGGCGAGACAGCGCAGATGGTCGTCAATCTCAGCGGCCCGCAACTCGAAGCTCTTGAATCGGCGGCTGATCAGATTCAACAGGCCATCGCGTCGATCGAGGGCGTGGAAGACCTGCGCATTCCTCGCAAGGCAAAAGTGCCGACGGTTTCCCTCTCGCTCGACAATGCGGCGCTGGCTCGCTATGGCCTCACGGCACAGGACGCGCTCGATGCCGTGCAGACGGCTTTTGCCGGCACGACGATCGGGCAGACCTACGTTGGCGCCCAGACGGTGGACGTTGTCGTAATCCTGGCGCCAGCCGAGAGGGATCGCGTAGAGCAGCTCGCGAACTTGCTCATTGGCAACTCCAAGGCTCGTGTGCTTCTCGGCAACGTCGCCTCCATAAAGATCGCTGAAGGACGCTCCAACATTCAGCATGAAAGCGCTCAGCGCCGGGTCACCGTGAATTTCAACGGCTCGGAGGAGCGCTCGCTTCGCGATATCGTCGCCGATGTGAAAGCTCGGATTTCCGAGCTCAAGCTGCCGCCCGCCGTCTATGTTTCATATGCGGGGCGCGCCGAGGAAGAACGCGCCGGACAGATCCGCCTGGCGTTCTTGACCGCCATCGCGATCGGGCTCGTAGTCATCGTGCTGGCGCTAGCGTTCCGGAGGCGCGCGCTCGCCGCGGTGCTATTGGTCAACGTGCCGTTCTGTTTGATCGGAGGAATGGCTGCCATCGTCGCGAGTGGGATAGGGCTCACGCTGGGCAGCCTCGTTGGACTGGTCACCGTGTTTGGGATCGGGGCGAGAAACTCGGTGATGATGCTGGCTCATGTCGAGCATCTCGTCGACAACGAGGGCCGTCCTTGGTCGGCAAGCACCATTCATCTCGCGGCGGCGGAGCGATTTGCACCTGTGTTCATGACGGCGCTGATGGCGGCGCTCGGCTTGGTGCCTCTCGCCTTGGGCCTCGGCCGGCCTGGTCATGAAATCGAAGCGCCGATGGCTATCACCATCCTTGGCGGCCTCGCCTCGGCAACCTTCCTCAACCTCGTGCTGCTGCCGGAAACGGTTATCAGGCTGCAATCCTGGCTTGGTCTTGGCAGCGACGCGACAATAGCGGCCGAGACGCGTGAGCTGACCTCAGCAGGGGCGGAAAAGAGATAGCACGTTACTCGTCTTACGAACCGGTTGCGCGGCTAGCCAGCTAGCTCTGACCCTCACCGTAGACCGTGCAAAGGTACCCTATGATTGGCGATTTATCGGATCGGGCCGCGCCGGCAAAAGCGTCTTGAAACTAAGCGCCTTGGTCTCGATCGCTGTCCAAGACGCAAATCCAGCTAGTGGTGCCAGAACCAAGGCCGCGAACATGTTCGCAGTGATGCTGATGCTTGGAAAAGCAACCATCAGCGACTGTTGGATCGGCCAGCCGTAGAGGTAGGTGCCGTAAGAAATATCGTTGTGCTGTGTCCACCTGCCGAGTGCGCCCCAAGGCAGCCGTTCAATCTCGGTCAGCACGCGGTCAACGGTAGCAGCACGGAACAGTACGCGGGGATCAACCTGCGCTTCGATTGCAAAAACGAAACGCACTTCGGCGTCGGCGGCGCCTTTGGTCTGACCGATGACAGCGAGGATGCAATTTTGCGGTTAACCGCCGGCTATGAATTCGAGTGATTAGTAGGGCGCTGTAACTTGTTTGGCACGCGAGCGATTGGCCGTGCGCCTTGTCCCTAATTCGCATGACGCAGCGGATTTCTCCTTCGGAAGGGCGCCTCACCGCATTATCTGTGCGAACGTCGCTAAGAGTCACGGTTTGACAGTCACTGTTTCGATCATCGCCGCACCCGAAGGGCGAAGGAGTACTTCGTCACAATCGACGGAGTGATGGCAAGGCAGGTCACTACAATTTTTGTGGCAACGTCCGCTTTCTCGGCACGACGGTCATTGATGGCAGCGCAATGCAGCATTAGCTCAGTACTGCTAAGGGTCGTAAGCGCCTGAGCTCCGGTGGAGCGGTATGTCTGCTCACCGTTCAATGGCGGCCTATGCTGAGAGGCGAGGTTCACGTCGGGCAATCGCCATCTCAAACGGCAGCTATTGGGACATCTCATCCGCGAAGTTGGAACGAGAGTGAAAAAAGGAAAATGACTAGCCCTTTTTGCGTGTCGCCCGGACGCTCGACGGTGCGCCGAGCAGCCTTGGCGTGACATCCGCAATCAGATCGTCGACGTCGAGGCCGGGAACAACTCGCTCGTAGTCGCCGTCGAGCTCGAGCGACGAGGCGCCGTGGACGAATGTCCAGAGCCGCACCGCAATCTGCTGCGCGTCCGTCGTGTGGCCGTTCTTGCGGCAATAGTGGGCGACTTCTTCGACGACATTCTTCAGGCAGTCCTCGCCCTTGCCATCCGCCTTGCTGCTCTTTTTCAGCTCGCCGAACATGAGCCTGAAAATGGCGGGCTGGGCGACGGCGAACCTCAAGTATGAGATGCCCATCGCGGTGATGCCGTCGATGGTGCCGCTGCCCTTCTCGGCCACCGCGCGTGCGTTCTGCTCACGTAACTGATCGAAGCCGCTTGCGACGATCTCTTCAAGGATCTCCCGCTTGTCGCGGAAATGCTTGTAGGGAGCGGCCGTGGTCACGCCGGCGCGCCGGCAGGCGTCCGCCAGCGTGAAGCCGTCGGGGCCGTGCTCGATCAGTAGCTCGCGGGTTGCGGCAATAAGCGCCTCGCGCAGGTCGCCGTGGTGGAAGCTCTTCTTCGAGCGCACCGCCGTCCGCTTTTTTTCTCTCAGTTTTTCTGCTTGGGCCATAACGGGTTATTCCAATTCTACCGGCCGACGACTCCATAAGCTAGCACACTCACCCTAAGTTAGTAGGATTAACTTTTTTGCCTTCGCGCGTCGATTCTGCCTTGCCAAGTTAGCGGCACTTACTTATAAGTTAGCTTCACTAACTTAGTGCATCAGCCATGCCGGCACAAGGCCGCAACCGCGATGAGGCTCAACATGAGTGCTCCCTCTTCCTCCAAATCTGCACCAACACAGACGCTCGCGCGCCCCATTCTGATCGCGGGTGCACTCGTTTCAGTCGCAGTTAGTCTTGCCGGTTGCAAAAGTGAAGGTGCCGAGTACGTCGCTCTGCCGCAGCCCGTGCGCGCCGCAGAGGTGACGCTCACGGGGGCGGCAGAGACGCGGTCCTATACCGGCACGATCAAGCCGCGCTACCAAAGCGATCTCGGCTTTAGGGTCTCCGGCAAGATCGTCGAACGCTTCATCAATGTCGGCGACAGGGTGACACCCGGCATGACGCTGGCGAAGCTCGATGCCACCGACTACCGCTTGGCCCTCGAATCCGCCGACGCCGAGCTCAAGGCTGCGGAAAGCAGCCTCGCGCAGACGGACGCCGACGAAAAACGTTATGCGCGCCTGACGAAGGACGGATGGGTCAGCGCCGCAGGCTATGATCAAAAGAAGGCGGCGGCAGACGAAGCGCGTGGACGCGTGGAGAGGGCTCGCCGCTCACTCGCTCTCGCCAAGAACCAACTTGACTACACTAACCTTCGGGCAACCGAATCCGGCGTTGTCACGGCGCTCCCGGTCGAAGTGGGGCAGGTCATCAGCGCCGGACAGCTCATTGCGCGCGTTGCACGCCTCGACGAGCTCGAAGCCGTCGTGTCGATCCCGGAGAGCCGCATCGACAGCGACCGCAACGCGATTTCCTCGGTGACGCTGTGGGCGGCGCCCGATCATGTGTACGCGTCCAAGCTACGCGAAGTCTCTCCACAGGCGGATCCCGCCACGCGTACCTACCAGGCACGCTATTCGATCCTTAAGTCCGACGACGGCATAGCGCTCGGCAAGACGGCGACGGTGCATCTTGCGCGAGTGGGCAATGGATCTCAGGCAAAGGTGCCGCTCGCTGCCGTGTTCAAGGATGAGGGGCAGCCCTCCGTGTGGCTGATCGATGAGGCTCACGGGCATCTGACTAAGAAGAGCGTCGATGTCGGCTCATGGACCGAAACCTCGGCCATCGTCACGGGCGGACTCGAGTCCGGCCAGAAGATCGTCGCGGCCGGCGTGCACAAGCTCGACGCCGGTATCCCCGTTCGTATCGTCGAGATCGTGCGATGAACGCTCCCTTAGAGCAAGATCATACCCCGTCACGGGGTAACCTGTCCGCCTGGGCGGTGGCGCATCCGTCGCTAGTCCTGTTCCTCATCATCGTGCTCTCAGGGGCTGGCCTGTTCAGCTACCTGAAGCTCGGCCGCGCCGAGGATCCCTCGTTCGCCATCAAGACCATGGTGGTCAGCGCCGCCTGGCCCGGCGCAACGGCCGAGGAAATGCAGGATCAGGTAGCGGACAAGCTGGAGAAGCGCCTGCAGGAACTGGAGCTGTTCGACTACGTCAAGACCTATACGCGTCCCGGCGTCACCGTCATCCAGATGCAGCTTCGGGACCAAGCGCGCGGCAAGGACGTAGATGATGCCTGGTATCAAGTTCGCAAGAAGCTGAATGACACCAAGCCGGTGCTGCCACAGGGCGTGCAGGGCCCGTTCTTCAATGACGAATACGGCGATGTGTATTCCGCCATCTACATGCTCTCGGGTGGCGACGTTTCGCTCGCCAAGCTCAAGGACTATGCCGAGACAGTGCGTCAGCGGCTATTGCGGACGCCTGGCGTCTCCAAGGTCGACATCGTCGGCATTCGTGAGCAGCGCATCTTCATAGAGTTCAGCCATCGCAAGCTTGCGACGCTCGGCATCACGCCGCAGGCCATCTTCGACAGCGTGGCGCGCCAGAATGCAGTGACGCCTGCCGGCACCGTCGAGACCAGCGCCGACCGCATCGACGTGCGCGTCACCGGGGCGTTCAAAGGCGAAGCGGCTATTGCCGAAGTGCCGATCGAAGCAGGCGGGGCCACGTTCCGGCTCGGCGACATCGCCACGATCAAACGCGGCTACGAAGATCCGCCTAGCAGCATCGTTCGCCACAACGGCACCGAGTCCGTGGGCATCGTCGTTGCCATGACCAACGGCGCGAACGTGCTCGAACTCGGCGAGCGGCTGAAGTTGGCCATTGCCGAGGCAAGAGCGCAAGTTCCGACCGGCGTCGAGATCGACCAGATCACGGACCAGCCTAGCGTTGTCGAAGAGTCCGTAAGCGAGTTCCTGCGCTCCTTCGTTGAGGCGCTCGGCATCGTGCTGGTCGTGAGCTTCATCTCGCTCGGATGGCGCTCGGGCCTCGTGGTCGCGACATCCGTGCCGTTGGTGCTCGCTGTGGTACTTCTCGTCATGTACGTCGCGGAGCTGAACCTCGACCGCATCACGCTTGGCTCGCTCATCATCGCGCTCGGTCTGCTCGTCGACGACGCCATCATCGCTATTGAGATGATGGTGGTTAAGATGGAGCAGGGCTGGAGCCGCATGCAGGCCGCCGCGGCCGCCTGGGATTCGACCGCCTTCCCGATGTTGACCGGCACGCTAGTGACGGCGGCGGGCTTCCTGCCCGTCGGCCTCGCGAAATCGACCGCGGGCGAATATGCTGGCAACATCTTCTGGATCGTGGGTTTGGCGCTCGTGGTGTCGTGGATCGTGGCGGTGTTCTTCACGCCCTACATCGGTGTCAAGCTGCTACCGAACTTCGCCAAGCAAGGCGCGGGCCACGGCGGGCATGATCTCTACAATACCCGAATTTACCGTGCGTTGCGCGGCGCCGTGGGCTGGAGCGTTCGCTTCCGCTGGATCGTGATCGCGCTCACGCTTGCCGCCTTCGTTTCGGCGATCGCCGCCTTCACGCAGGTGCAGCAGCAGTTCTTCCCCACCTCGTCTCGGCCGGAGCTTTTCATCGAGATCCGCCTGCCGGAAGGCACGTCCATCAACGTCACCGAGGCCGCGGCGAAAAAGGCCGAGGCGCTCATCAAAGGCGATCCGGACCTCGACTACTATACGACCTATGTCGGCGAGGGCTCGCCGCGCTTCTTCCTGGCTCTCAACCCCGTGCTGCCTAACGAGAACTTTGCACTCATCGTCATGATGACCAAAGGTGCGGAGGCGCGCGAGAGACTCAAGGACCGGCTCGACAAGCTCGTCGCGGAAAACGTCATTCCCGAGGCGCGCCTGCGCATCGACCGGCTGAACTTCGGGCCTCCGGTCGGCTTCCCAGTGCAGTTCCGCGTTCTCGGGCCGGATAGCACAAGCGTGCGCGAGGTTGCGAACAAGGTGCGCGATGCCATGCGTGCCAACCCGAACACGCGCGACGTGCAGTTCGACTGGAACGAGCAGAAGAAGTCGATCCGGCTCGAAGTCGACCAGGATCGCGCTCGCTCGCTCGGGCTCACGCCGCAGGACATCTCCCAAACGCTGCAGACGCTGCTGTCCGGCTACACGGTCACCGAGTACAAGGAAGGCATCGAGCTGGTGCCCGTCGTGGCGCGCGCCGTGCCCGAGGAGCGTCTGGGGCTCGGCTCGTTCGAGGATCTCACCATACCGACGCGCTCAGGCGCGGCGGTTCCCATCTCGCAGGTGGCGCGCGTCCACTACGAGTTCGAGGAGCCGATCCTGTGGCGTCGCAACCGGGATGTGGTGTTGACGGTGCGCTCGGACATCGCTCCCGGGCTGCAGGCGCCGGACGTTACGGCGCAGATCCAGCCGGCGATCGACACGATCTCCGCCGATTTGCCGCCCAGCATGCGCATCGAGGCGGGTGGAGCGGTGGAGGAGAGTGCCAAGGCGAACGTGGCGCTGTTCCAGATCTTCCCGCTCATGTTTCTGGTCATGCTGACGCTGCTCATGCTGCAGCTGCAGAGTTTCTCGACCTTGTTCCTGGTGTTTTCCACAGCGCCGCTCGGCATCATCGGGGCAAGCTTCTCATTGCTCGCGTTCAATGCGCCGTTTGGCTTCGTGGCACTGCTCGGCCTCATCGCGCTGGCCGGCATGATCATGCGCAACACGGTCATCCTGGTGGATCAGATCGATGCGGATGTGGCCGCGGGCCTGTCGCGGTGGGAGGCGATCGTCGAGTCGACGGTGAGGCGCTCGCGGCCGCTGGTGCTGACGGCGCTCGCTGCCATCCTGGCCATGATCCCGCTGACACGCTCGGTGTTCTGGGGGCCAATGGCCATCACCATGATGGGCGGGCTCCTTGTGGCAACGGTCCTGACGCTGCTGTTCGTGCCAGCGCTCTACGCGGCCTGGTTCCGCGTGCGCCGGCCCGCGCCGGAGGCAATCATCTTGGTTCCTCACTCTCCTGAATCGTCGAGTGACCGTCACGCGCTCGCAAGTTTGGCGTAACTGCTTCTGGAGGTGGATAAACGGGAAGGGATGACTGTTCTGCATCCCGAAGCTGACATCTCGACGCGTACATTGGAGTAACGGAAGGCTGATCACGCCATGACCGCTTCTGGGACGGACCAGCAATCAGGCCCGACGCAGGCTAAGGTCCGAAAGCAGTCTTCAAGCCGGTGGCGTTCTGGGTCAGAAGTAGCTCATCGAGGACGTGATCGCGGGGCGGATCAGCCGGACGTGCTGGCGCGCTGCCGGTCGCAGGACTTGACGCGAATGAAGTGGGGCACGTCCTTGAGCAGAGCGGAGGGCATGCAGCTCGGCAGTCCCGCTTTGCGGGCGCCATCGACGAACAGCTCGGCTTCCCTGTCCGCGAATCCGCCGCCTTCGCTGAGGTAGCGCTCAGCGTTCCACACCGGGTCGAGCTTCAAGACCGAGGCGGCGGCCGCTTCGGCATCTCTCGGGCGGTCGAGATAGGCATAGGTTACCGCCGCAAAGGCGTGGTCGAGGGCAAGGGGCCTCTTCACGAGCAGTCTGTATTCAGCGGCTTTGTCGTACTGCCCGCCAAAGAAGTACACGTAGCTGAGGCCTTGATTATACCAGTCGGGATAGTGCGGGTTGAGCTGTAGTGACCGCTCCGCCAATGCTACGGCTCGTTTCGACTGACCGAGCGGCGGGAGCGACCACGCGACGCAAATCAGCACGTCCGCATCGGAGGACGCGAGAGCTTCAGCACGGGAAAGCTCGGTGGCGGCCTGCTCCTGCTTGCCGCCACACATGTAGGCCATGCCGAGGGCGAGGTGGGTCTTTCCGTCGTCGGGGTCGAGCGTCACGGCCTTTTCCGCGGCATCCATCATTTCCTCGACGGCTCCCTCGAAGGAAGGCGCCAACCCCAGATCGATGAGATAGAATTGGACCTCAGCCAACGCGACGTAGGCGCGGGCAAGCTGAGGATCGAGTTCGATGGCCTTGTTGAGCAGGCTTTCCGCCTCGGCTAGGCTTTCCTTCGTCACCCTGTGCTTCGCCTCGATGCCGAGCAGGTAGGTGTCGTAGGCCGTGAGGCTCGCTGGCGGCTTGCGTCTGACGAGGCGGCGCTCCGCCTCGGCGACGGCTCCCTGGTAGCCCATGAGCGTTGCGGCAATCCGTTGCGTAACCTCGCTCTGCAGCGCGAACAGATCGTCGGCGGGCCTATCGTAGCGCTCGGACCAGACGTGGCTGCCGGAGGCGCTGTCGATGAGCTGCGCGGTGACGCGAATGCGCTCGCCGATGGGCTGGATGCTGCCTTCGAGCACGTACTTCACATTGAGGTCGCGGCCAATCTTTCGAACGTCGATGGGCTTATCCCTGTAGACCTCGGTGGAATTGCGGGCGATCACGATGAGGTCCTTGGCGCGCGTGAGGTCGGTGATGGTGTCCTCGGTGATCCCATCGGCGAACCGTTGCCATCTGGCGTTGTGCCCGATGTTGTTGAACGGCAGAACGGCAATAGATGGATTGTCGGGCACCGGCGGCCTTCGGCTTCCCCAGAAGCTCGCCACGGCGATCAGCAGCGCGGCGCCGGCCAGCAGCCCGGCGAGCGACCATCCGGTGGTCGTGAAGGGAGCGAAGCGCCGCGGTGTCGGCTCGCGCGCGACGGCGTCGCCCAGCAACTGCTCGGGCGGCGGCGCTTTGATCGGATCCGGACCGTGCGCCGAGACTGCGTCCCGTTGGTTCTCGATGTGTGGCGCATAGCTCCCCTTGGGCAGCTCGATGCGAATGGGATCGGTCTGTCCGAGGGTGTCGTAATACTCGCGGAGCTTGTCTCTGAGCCGCCCCGCCTCGATGCGTACGACGGGATCGACGACGGGATCAAACGTGGAAGGGCGGTCGAACACAGCGACGGCGATCGTATAGGCTTTGAGCCTATCGCCACGGCCGGCCAGAGTCTCGTCGACGAGGTAGCGCAGGAACCGCTGCCGGCGCTGCGACTGCTGAAACGGCCCGCTTCTCAGGATGCGGGCCAGCTGCTCACGCACGGCATCTGGATCGGATGGGCTGCAGCCACCGGGCAATGCTGCCGTCACGGTCAAACTCCAATCAGGTGCTGAAACAGAGAATTGCGTCCCGACCTAATGACGTTTGCTACGGTTACATACTAGGACCGGCACACCGGTCCTGTCACGATCCCGCTGCGGGGACGGCGGCCTTGGCCGCCAATGCGTATGACCCATCCAATTGCGAGGAAGTGATATGACCAACAATTTCAAGCGACTGCTCGTCGCCTTTCCCGCGACGCTCATTGTGCTCGGCTGCGGCGCGGCCCAAGCCGGCAAGACCGTCGAAGAAGCCGGCGTGCTCGTCTGCGTGAGCGACAAATGGGATGAGAAGGAGCCCGAGAAGGGGCACAAGCTGGTTGATTACTCCGGCCGCTGCGTCAAGGTTCCGGACGATCCGGCCGCGTTGAAAGCGACGGAGGCGTGTGAGGGAAAGTACGAGTACATGCCCGACGGCAGCTGGAAGGGCAGTGGAACCTGCACAGCCACGAACACGGGTGGCGACACCATTTCCGTAACGTGGGAAGAAGGTTCTCACCTCAAGACTAACCCCTACAAGGCGACCGGCGGCACGGGCAAGTTCAAGGATGTCGACGGTGGCGGCACGTACCAGTACGACCAGTTGACGGAGACGTTGTTCGGCGGTCGCTACAGTAGCAAGTGGGAGCTGCCGTGAGCGCGCTGGCACGGGCTGGCACAGGCGACGCCACGCGGACTGACATGACCCTTACAGCGCGCGGGTTGGCCACGCTCCCGCGCGTATCGAAGGCACTAGTAGCTTCGCAAACTCTTCAGGTCCGCTACAGGGTCATTTGCTCCCAACGGCCGTCGTTTTCGGACGTCCGCTCAGGATCGACCAGCGGGCTTTTCGAGGGAAGAACCATCGGCGCCGCTCGTCGCTTCACCAATGTCAGCTGCTGGGACGAACCTGCCATAACGCTTTGACCGTCGTGCCGAGAAAGTGGACGTTGCCACAAAAATAGTAGTGACCTGCCTTGCCATCACTCCGTCGATCGTGACGAAGTACTCCTTCGCCCTTCGGGTGCGGCGATGATCGAAACAGTGACTGTCAAACCGTGAATCTTAGCCACGTTCGCACAGATAATGCGGTGAGGCGCCCTTCCGAAGGAGAAATCCGCTGCGTCATGCGAATTAGGGACAAGGCGCACGGCCAATCGCTCGCGTGCCAAACAAGTTACAGCGCCCCACTAATCACTCGAATTCATAGCCGGCGGTTAACCGCAAAATTGCATCCTCGCTGTCATCGGTCAGACCAAAGGCGCCGCCGACGCCGAAGTGCGTTTCGTTTTTGCAATCGAAGCGCAGGTTGATCCCCGCGTACTGTTCCGTGCTGCTACCGTCGAGGGTAAGACCTTTGTGCGAGTCGCCGAGGCCGCCGTACAGCTCAACGCCGAGCGTCATCTTCTCTAGGCCGGTTTCACTCGAGGTGCTGGACACTTCGGACCCCTCATAGGCGCGGAAGAACACGTAGTTGAGCCCAGCCGCATACCCGAACGACCACAAACCATCTCCGAAGTTGACTTCTTGGATAGTATTGAACGCGACGTTCAGATTGCTCGTTAAGTCCCGTCCGAGGATGAGCTTGCTTTCTAGCTCGTGCTCGCTTTCTTCCTCGCCAGCCTCCGCTTCCTCCTCCTCGCCATCTGTCCGACCGACCACGGAGCGGATGAAGCGGCTGTTCGGCTTCTTGTATTCATACTCCGCGTAGAGAACTGGATTTAACAGTGTCTCGCCTCGAAAGAGCCGAAATCGGTTTTCGAAACGGAAGCTCCCGAAATCGTAATTCTCGCCCGCGTCGTAATTTTTCACGCCCTCAAGATAAATTGCAGTCGTGAAAAGGTCGGTGACGCCGTACTCAATCTCGAAAAGCTGTGCTGTGTAGTTTGCCTCACCGTCGCCTACATGGCTGAAATCGGAATAAACCTCGACATCGAGAGCGCCTTTCTCCTCCATATGTTGGTTATAGAGAATGAAATTAGCGTCTTGCCCGGCCTGAACACCTGACACCCCCAAAAGTGCCGCAGCAGTTTGTGATAGCCAAAGCTTGGAAGCGTGCCTCATGAATTCCCTCACAATTGAGATGCAAGGAACTGATCACACGACCTATAGGACCACCATTCTGCACAACCTCCGTGCACGAATTCAATCGCAATAGCGTAGGTATTTAATGCGTCAGCACACTCATGTTGCGCACAGGGCACAGCACAAGCACAGGGCAGTGGTGGGGCTTCCCCGGCCAGCGCGGTCTCGCCGACAAGCAGGCATTCCTCAGTAACTATTCTCTTGCTTTTCTGGTGGCTAGAGGTTGTAGGGCTCTGGCCAAGTCAATGACCCCGCCTCGGAGGCTGCCATGGTTGACATAATTGAAACTCGGTATCGCATCGGCGGCATGGATTGCGCGGGTTGCGCCGCGAAAATCGACCGCGCCGTGCGTAGATTGCCCGAAGTGTCGGATGTCAATGTGTCTGTTGCCTCAGGCACCATGAGGGTGAAGCACCGCGATAAGCCGGGACTCGACGATGCGCTGGCTACGGCGGTCACGCCTCTCGGCTATACGATTCAGCCTCTGAACACCGTCGCGAAGCGTGAGCGAGACAGCGAGGACGTGCCTGCGCCGGAACCGGCGGGCATTGGCGAAAAAAGCGATCGGACGGGGCCGCTTCACGGCGATGCTTATCAACCGACCAATAAGCAGTGGTACGGAACACCAAAGGGCCGTCTCACGATCGCTTGCGGCATCGCGGTTGCCCTGGCGTGGGCCGCCGGCAGGCTTGTCCCGGCGACCGCACCATGGGGCTTCATCCTCGCCATGGCAGTCGGCCTCATTCCCATCGCCCGGCGCGCCATTTCGGCTGCCCGCATCGGCATGCCGTTCACCATCGAAACTCTGATGACGATTGCCGCCGTCGGCGCGATTGCGATTAATGCCGCCGAGGAAGCCGCTGCCGTCGTGTTCCTCTTTCTCGTGGGTGAGCTGCTGGAAGGCGTGGCCGCAGGACGCGCACGTGCAAGCATCTCGGACCTGACCAAGCTGGTGCCCAAAACCGCGCTTGTCGAACGCAACGGCAGGACTGCCGAAGTGCAAGCTGACACCCTCGCGGTCGGAGACATCATTCTCGTGCGCCCTGGCGATCGTATCCCGGCCGACGGCGACATCGTCGAGGGCGATAGCGCGATTGACGAGGCGCCGGTCACGGGTGAATCGACACCGAAACGCAAGCGCGTCGGAGATCGCGCGTTCGCCGGGACCATCAACCAGAACAATTCACTGAGACTGCGCGTCACGGCGGCGGCGGCCGACAACACCATTGCGCGCATCGTCAAGCTGGTCGAGGAAGCGCACGAAGCGAAGGCGCCGACACAACGCTTCATCGACCAGTTCTCCAAGTACTACACGCCAGCGGTGCTGGCGCTCGGTGCCCTGGTCGCGATTGCTCCACCTCTGCTGACTGGGGCACCCTGGAGCCCATGGATTTACAAAGGCCTTGCGATCCTGTTGATCGGATGCCCGTGTGCCCTCGTTATTTCGACGCCCGCCGCAATCGCGGCAGGCCTCTCGAACGGCGCACGGCGTGGGCTGCTAATGAAGGGCGGCGCGGTGCTGGAAAATCTGCGCAACGTCACGACGGTTGCTTTCGACAAGACAGGTACCTTGACCGAAGGCAAGCCGCAGGTCACGGATGTCATTTCGGTTGACCGCAGCGAAGGCGAACTCCTTGCACTTGCTGCCTCACTCGAAGCCGGTTCCAGCCATCCGCTCGCGAAGGCGATATTGGCACGTGCCTCACACGACGGAATTGCGCCCAATGCCGCCAGCAACACCGGCGCGATCGGTGGCGAGGGCGTGGTTGGCACAATCGACGGCCGCGAGGTCTTTCTCGGCTCGCCCGGCGCTGCGCGCAAGCGGGCTATGCTGCCGGATGATCTGTCGGCGAGGATCGGTCGCCTCAACGACGAGGGAAAAACCGTATCTGTCCTCGTCGTCGACAAGGATGTGGCGGGCGTCATCGCCATGCGCGACGAGCCACGTGCCGATGCCGTCGCAGGGATCGCCGCCCTGAATCAGATGGGCATCCCAGCCGTGATGCTCACCGGCGACAATACACGCACCGCAACCGCTATCGCTAAGTCGCTTGCTATGGAGGCGCGCGCCGAGCTCCTGCCGGAGGATAAGCTGCGCATAGTTTCCGAACTTCAGTCGGAAGGCCGCACCGTGGCCAAAGTTGGGGACGGCATCAACGATGCCCCGGCCCTCGCGGCAGCAGACGTCGGTATTGCGATGGGCGGAGGCAGCGATGTAGCGCTCGAGACGGCCGATGCCGCAGTGCTGCACGGCCGCGTGCGAGACGTTGCCGCTATGATCGAGCTCTCCAAGCGGACAATGGGCAACATCTGGCAGAATATCACCATCGCCCTCGGACTTAAGGCGGTGTTCCTCGTCACCACATTACTCGGCATCACAGGGCTCTGGCCTGCTATCATGGCCGACACCGGCGCTACGGTGCTTGTTACGTTAAATGCGCTGCGGCTGCTCAATCCAGGTCGGGGCGAGAAAGAGATTTCGTCGTAGGCGACATTGTCGCAGTTTGGCAGGCCGTTTGTTCGTTAGTAGGAGGAAGGCGACGCTGCCGCCGAGATTGTAGGCGCTCGGCTGTTCTCCGTAGACGTCGAAATATGTGGTGAAGCCTGCATTTCCATTCAGCGTCACCCGATCCGAGACGATCTTGATAGGAAGATTAAACTGAAAGCCTGTCGATCCCTCTCCGAGCCCTTTGCCTTCATCTCCGGTCGGCAAAATCAGTGTGGGCCGAGGGGCAACTGCTGGCCTTTGCGCAGTCTCAGCTGACAGCAGTAGTTGAGCTGCAGATCGCCGAAGCCGCTGGCGTCATCGCCCTGATCTCATAGCCAAGAGTATGGGACCGAGATCGAGACTTGATGCAGTTGAGTTACGAGAGGCCACTCGTCGGTGAAGCTGCAAAACCAATTGCTATCCAGGCGGCGAAAAGTGTTGATGTGCCGTACGACACTTGGCTCCTGATTACAGGCTTCCTCCATCAGGAATGAGTTGTCTTGGATACCGGCGGCGGGCCGATTGTCCTCTGCCGCCACGATAGGCGACATCAGAATGAGTGCCAAAAAAGTACCGGTAGCGACGCGTACGCTTGGAGACCAAGTCATCGATTGTGCCGCTTTCTGAGTTGCCGTACGCGTCAGAACTCCGAGCACGGAAACAGCAGACTATATCCGAACGGTGAATTGCACTTCGCCCATGATCGTGAATCGCACATGCGGTCAAGCCGCGACCTGCGGAACGGTTGCACTAAATCATGAAGTTCTTTCCGACGAGGTCAGCGGAGCGGTGCTCATGGGCTACTGCAGCACATCCAGCTCCGCGCCGCCTCTTCAGGTCCTCCCGCGCGCTGGAGTGAAACCCATGCAGTGCAGTCGAATGCATTGGCAAATTCAAAGACTATCGGGCCGACTTACGTTGGCTGTTGTCGATTTGGTTAGATGTGGGTCGGACGCAGCCCCGCGTAAGCAGCGAGCCCATCCTGAAACCCCGGTTGGAATTGCCGGTCAACAACAGACCGGAACACCCTACCCTATGGTTCACTTAACACTCGGCTGGATATTGTCACCTCCGGCTGCTGCAATACGTTTGAACGGTCCTTCGCATTACCGGCGCGTTCGATTTGAGCATTTGCAAGCAAGCGGCGATCGCAACAAAAAGGTCAGGCCAGGCAGAATCGAACAACCAAACTGCGCCAGCAGTCACGATAACAGTAATATTTCCCGCGATATCGGGGCGGGGAGCGGTTCCGTCTGCACGTAGATTCTGTTGACCTGTCCTATGAACTGACAAGAGAACGAGGCACGTCAAATTTGACGCTAGGCCAAGAACACCGACCGCACCTATGACATCCGCGCGAGGAAGCTCAGGCGTGAATATGTGAAATAGAGCCGAGCCTAACACTAACAGACTCATCGCACACATAATCCCGGCCTTGCACAGCGCAACGGCCAGGCGAGTGCGGGTATCGACGCCAATGACCGCGAGACTTAGGGCATAGATCAACGCGTCGTCCAAAAAGTCCAGCGCGTCCGCCCGCAGCGTATGCGAGTCCCACAGATAGCCGGCTATGGTTTCGAGCGCGAACATGGCCCCCGAGATGGCGATGACAATCCTCAAGGTTTGCCGATAGCCGCGTGCTGCGCCATCGAGTTCAAGCATGCCTGTTGGATCTTCACGCTCCTGCATGTCATCCAGAGCAGCAGATAGGCCCTTCCGTCGTTCCTTCATTGCAATTTAGAGGTGGCAATGCCTCGAGCTAGCGTTCGTCGCGTTTCGCATCGACGCTGCGCAACGCGTGTGTCGTCGCAAATCCCGGTCACTACCCTGCGCTCCTACAAACCGGGTAAATTGCGCGCACGATTCGCGCAGCTTTCGAGCGGGGAATGAACAGCAGACCCTATCACCACACAGAGACCATGATGATGATGCGGCATGCTGTCGGCAAAGTTGTAACGCTTCTGGCATGGGCCTTTTGCGCAGCGCCCAAAACCCTTCATGCGACTGTCTCCTGACGCCCATGGCATCTCATGAGCGGCAGCTAGCTGCGTGCCCACCAGGAATTGCATCCACACGAAACAACCAATGAAGAACATTCGGACTGTCATCAGATCCTCTCTCTCAACTTAACAACTACTTGGCTGCATCACGCGTGAATTCCCGACTGTGCCTCGTGCCGATCGTGACTAGGTTCCCCGCAGTCGGTTGCTGCAGGATTACCTCCACCCGAGCTTGATCCTCTCTAACCACAACCTGCTGGCTCACTCTCTTGTCATCGAACTCTCGAATAACCAGACTGGGCGCTCCAAATTTGCTGCTGAATAGCGTCGCCAAGTCCTCAAACCAATGTTGGTCGCCAAGCTTGGCCGTGATGGAGCAAGAGACCAAGTGAGGTTCAGGAACGGATTGGGATTGCACGATAGCGATGCTTCCGAGATTGTTCGTCGCCATCCAACCAGCAGTCAGCTTATGGTTTGCTGTGCTTCCCCGAGCCAGCTGCGCTGCGGTCGCGCTGGTCCAGCCATCCAGTTGGGCAACGTTGACTAGTGCCTGATGGTCATCGCCAAGCCGGATGCAGGTCCGCTCCGCAAATGCCAGCACAGCCTCCACGGACCTTGCATGATCGATTTCCGCGACGATGCGGCGTGTACGTTCCCTTCCGACAACAGCCAGCTCGTCAACCTGGGTTAGAAGCGCGCTCAATCTAAGCCGGGCTTGAGCCACTCCTGCGACGGACCCATCAAGCTGAACTATTTTCTCGTAGTCGGATAGCGCGCTCTCCATCGCATCGCGTTTCACCTGAACGATAGCGCGATTGAAGAACACGTCTGGATTAGAGGGATCAAACTCGGCCGCTTTGTCGAGATCGGAAAGTGCGTCATCGAGGCGACTAAGGTTTGAGTTGACCACGCCTCGGTTCATAAACGCTGCGGCGAACCCGGGGCGGTACTTAATGGCCGACGTGAAATCTTCCAGGGCGAGCTCGAACTCCCGGCGCAGGTGCCGCACGTTGCCACGGTTATAGTATGCTGACGCGTTGAAGGGTTCCCGCTCCAGGACTTCATTGAAACCCTGAAGCGCCTCCAACAGCCTTCCCTGCACAAGGGCTTGTGCTGCACGATCGTGGATCTGCTCCGTCGAACCATCAATAGGTTGGCCACGAGCCAGGCTCGGCGTAACAGCTATTAAAGCCGACGAGCTGACGGCAGCCCATGCCGCGCCGGTGACAGCAATCCAAATCTTAGATTTCTTTGTCAAAGCCCATCCTCCAAAGAAGGAGGATGCCGCCCGGGGGTAGGAGGGCGACATCCTCGGAGGCCTAGAGAGCTCCAGCCGGATAGAGACCTTGCACGAGCGGGAGCAAACCCTTGACCCTTTTCAGGTTCAAAGCGGTGGCATCAGAGTCGTTCTTCTCGGCTGAGTGATGCAGATCGTCGGCTGCCTTATCGAGTTGTTTGAGCGCCGACGTGAGCTTTGTCTTCGCATCGCCGGTTACCATGTCGGACTTGTCTTCGAGCGCGTGCACTGCACTGGCGATGTGCTCGGCCAGTTCGTGAATTGGTTCGATTTTCTTTTCTGCCACCAGCTTTTCGACGTCAGCTGTCGTTGAGGCGATGAACGCCCAAGCCTCTTTCGCCGTAGCAAACGTCTTTGCTTCAAAGTGACCTTTGTCTTCGTGACCATGATCTTTGGCATGGTCATGCGCATCATTGCCGTGATCGTGCCCGTCATTGGCCGCGACCTGAACGTCGTGGTCCTTGTCTTTTTGAGCCCGGCCGTTGTCTTCGGCATATCCGGGGGACAGCGCTGCGCAGCCGAAGATGGCGGCAAAGGCGACTGCTCTGCTGGTGGTCGACATTAGGCGAACTCCTTCTTGGCTGGTGCGTCTCCAATCATTTCCGGCTCATCCCCTTTAAGGATGAAGCGCTTATAGAGTGCTGGAAGAACGACGAGGGTTAGCGCGGTGGCGCTGATCAAGCCTCCGATGACAACGGTGGCGAGAGGCTTTTGCACTTCAGCGCCAGTACCGGTCGCAATTGCCATGGGGACAAAACCGAGCGACGCCACGAGAGCCGTCATGAGAACCGGCCTGAGGCGTGTCATCGCGCCGTCAAAGATAGCTTGGTCACCGGGTAGGCCCTGCTTGCGCAGCTGGTTGATGTAAGTGACCATGACGAGGCCGTTGAGCACAGCTACACCGGAGAGAGCGATGAAGCCAACCGCAGCCGAAATCGAAAACGGCATGTCCCTCAAATAAAGGCTCAATATGCCTCCGCTGATCGCGAGAGGAACGCCTGAGAACACAAGCAGCGCCTCGCGGACGTTTCCGAGCGCCGTGAAAAGCATGAGGAAGATGACGAAGAAGCATGCCGGCACGACAATCATCAGACGCGCCCGCGCGGCCTGCAGGTTCTCAAACTGCCCGCCCCAGGTCAGCCATTCACCAGGTGGCACCTTGACCTGGGCATCGATCTTTTCCTGGGCTTCAAGAACGAAGGAGCCAATATCTCGTCCGCGCACGTTAGCCTGAACGACGATGCGTCGCTTTCCGTTCTCGCGACTGATCTGGTTGGGGCCTTCCTCGACGACAAAGCTGGCGAGTGTTTTCAGCGGAATAAAATTCGCCCTCCTTCCGCTTTCCCCGTCGGTGTCGGGGATTGGCACCGGAAGGTTTTCGAGCTCGGCCATGTCGTCGCGCAGCTGGTCGGGAAGGCGGACGACGATATCGAACCGTCGATCGCCCTGAAAAACAAGACCGCTTTCCCGGCCGCCGACCGCGATCGAAATCACGTCCAACACATCGCTGACGTTGAGACCGTAGCGTGACACAGCCTCCTTGTTCAGCTTGACGTTGAGCATCGGCAGGCCTGTGGTTTGCTCGACCTTGACATCCGCGGCGCCCTGAACCGACCGCAGCACGCCGGCAATTTTGTTCGCCGTGTTCCCGAGCCGATCGAAATCGTCACCAAACACCTTGACCGCGACGTCGCTTCGCACGCCCGATATGAGTTCGTTGAAGCGCATTTGGATAGGTTGGGTGAATTCGTAGTTATTGCCCGGCAAGAGCCCCACCGCTTCGGCGATCCTGTTCAGGAGGGAGGATTTCGACTCTGACGGATCAGGCCACTCGTACTGAGGCTTGAGAATGATGAAGGTGTCCGACACATGCGGAGGCATGGGATCAGCCGCCATCTCGGCGGTACCTGTCTTCGAAAAAACGAAGGCGACCTCAGGGAAGCTACGCACCACCCCTTCGACTTTCAGCTGCATTTCCGTCGACTGTGTCAGCGAGGTCGAGGGAATGCGCATGGCGTGCATGGCGAGATTCTTCTCATCCAACTGCGGGATGAATTCCTGTCCCAGCCGCGTAAACAGCAGAACGCTGAAGACGAACAGCGCCACCGCGAGCCGTATTACGAAGCGTGGCTCGCTGAGAGCCGCCTTCAGGATGGGTGCATACCGCGCCTTCGACGTCCGGATGATCCAGTTCTCTTTCTCCTCGACACGACCCGTGACGAAGATTGCGAGCATGGCCGGCACAAACGTGAGCGAAAGAACGAAAGCGCATACCAGAGCGATGATGACCGTCAGGCCCATCGGCTCGAACATCTTTCCCTCGACGCCGGTGAAGGTAAGAAGGGGGAAGTAGACGGTGATGATGATGATCTGGCCGAAGACCGTGGGCTGGATCATCTCCTTACTCGCAACCATCACCTCGTGAAGCCGCTCCTCAAGCGTTAGCAAGCGTCCTTCATGATGTTGCCGTTCTGCGAGCCGCCTGAGCGCGTTCTCGGTGATGATGACGGCGCCATCGACGATAAGACCAAAATCAAGCGCACCCAGACTCATAAGGTTGGCGGAGATTCCCGTTTCCAACATGCCGGTGATCGTCATCAGCATGGTCACTGGAATAACAAGCGCAGTGATTAGCGCTGCGCGAAGATTTCCCAGCATCAGAAAAAGTATGACGATGACGAGGAGCGCGCCTTCAGCCAGGTTCTTTGCCACGGTCCTAACGGTCGCATCAACGAGTTGCGTCCGATTGAGAACGGTCTTGACCGTGATGTCAGGAGGCAGCGCCTTGCTGATCGCTTGCATCTTCTCATCGACGAGATTTGAGACGATGCGGCTGTTACCGCCCTTGAGCATCATGGTCGTGCCAACGACGACTTCATTCCCGTCTTCGCTGCCCGATCCGGTGCGCAGTTCGCGACCGATACCGACTTCCGCAACGTCCTTTAGGAAGACGGGAACGCCATTTTTATTGGTAATGATGACGTTGCCGATGTCGCTGGCCGTCTCCAAGCGCCCGTCGGCGCGAACGGTGTATGACTCTCCTTTTTGCTCAATATAACCCGCACCCACGCCGCTATTGTTCTTTTCCAGAGCGGTAATCACGTCGGAGAAAGAGAGGCCAAGCGAGAGCAGCTTCTGTGGATCTGGCTGCACATGGTATTGCTGCTCGTAACCGCCGATGGAGTCGACCTCCGCAACGCCCTCGACACCCTTGAGCTGCGGCCGGATGATCCAGTCCTGCACCGTGCGCAGGTACATTGCGAACTCAAAATCTTTGGTGAGTTTCAGCCCCTCAGGCGTGAGGTAACTGCCATCGCTCTGCCATCCGGGCTGCCCGTCTTTGACCTCGGCGCCTTTGCCGCGCGGGTGCTCAAAGTGGACTGTCCACATGTACACTTCGCCAAGACCGGTCGATACGGCGCCCATGCGCGGTTCGGCGCCTGCTGGAAGATCGCCCTTGGCCTGAGCGATGCGTTCGGCGACCTGTGTGCGGGCAAAGTAGATATCGACGTCCTCATTGAAGACTGCCGTCACCTGAGAGAAGCCATTACGAGACAGCGAGCGCGTGTAGGAAAGGCCAGGAATACCGGCAAGCGCCGTTTCAATGGGAAAGGTAACGCTCTTTTCGATCTCGAAAGGCGAAAGCGAACTCGCCTCGGTGTTGATCTGCACCTGATTATTGGTGATGTCAGGCACCGCATCGATAGGCAGTCGTTGCAACGAGCGGATGCCAAATGCGGCCACAGCTGCCACAAGCAGGACAACTAGGAAGCGATTGGCCAAGGAAAAACTGAGGATACGTTCAATCATGACAACGCCCCTAGTGCTCGTGCTCAGCTTCGGATTTTCCGAGCTCGGCCTTGAGCGTGAAGGTGTTTGATGTTGCAACCGTCTCGCCAAATTCGAGGCCCGAGAGGATCTCGACATTCACAGAATCCTCACGGCCGGTCGTGACAGGACGAGCGCGAAAGCCGCCGCCTTCGTTGACGAAGACTACCGATTTGCCGCCCACCGTCTGTATCGCGGCGAGCGGAACGATGAGGTTTGCCTCTTGCTCACCCGACAGCAATCGAGCATTGACGTAATCGCCGAGGCGCCAGACCAAACCTGCATTGTCCAGCTCGGCAATAGCCTTTGCGGACCGGGTCTCCGGATCGATCAACGGACTGAGGGCAATGATCTTCGCTGTGGCCTTTTGCTGCCCGGCCTCGACACGCACATCCTGACCTTGCTTCGCGAAACTTAAATCTCCCGGAGGGATCGCCATTTCGATCCAGACTTTCGAGACGTCCGCGATGGTGAAGATCTCACGGTCAGTGCCGACCGTCTGGCCCAACACGATATCGCGCGCGGTCACACTGCCGTCGATTGGCGTTCGGATCTCATAGAAGCGGAATTGACCTTCGTCGGAGAGCTTTGGAAGCGCCTTTATCTCATCATGCGTCAGGCCGATGGTGTGAAGCTTCTGGTGGGCGAGATCGAGCTTGATCTTTGCAGCCTGATGCCCGTTCTTTGCAGTGAGGTAATCCTGTTCGGCAGTCACCTTCTGCGTCCATAACCGCTCTTCGCGCTCATATATCGAGCGAGCCAGTTCCTCAGCACGCCACGACGCAAGGTAGTCCGCTTTGGCATCCGCCATTTCGCGGCTCTCGAGAACAGCCAACAAATCGCCAACTTTTACTTTGTCGCCGAGTTGCTTCTCGACGCGGGCAACAGTGCCAGAGAGTTTGGGGACGATTTTTGCCTGGCCATCAGCGTTGATGGCGATACGACCAGGAACGGAAACCTCCTTGACCAGCTTGCCCGACGTCACCGGCGACATGTCGATGCTAGCGGCTTCGATTTGCGCGGCGCTGAGCTTGATCAGCCCTTCACCGCTCTCTTCACCTTCTCCATGCGCGTGACCGTGCTCGTCTTTTCCACCTGCCGCTTTCTCGCCATCGGAATGCTGGTGACCGTCGCCCTCGTTGGGAGCGGCGGTCGGCATAGCAGCGGGCTTATCGCCAAAACCCAGCGTATCCTGAATGGCTCCGATAACTCCATCTTCACAGACTTTAGTGCCGAAGCCTTCTTCCGCGTGCTGTTCGGATTCTCCATGAGCGTGTTCATGTGCGTCAGCTTTCGGCGTCGGCGCGCAGGAGCTTTTTAGCTCGCGCACACCAATGAAACCGGCGACAGCGACAAAGATCGCAGCGACAATAATTTTCGTCTTCCAGTTCATCACAATCCTCAAGCTCACAATCCGTTCAGGTCGCGCCCGACAAGGGCTTCAACCCTGACCCGCGCCTTTTCGTAGTTAGCGCGCGCCGTGAGTACTTCGAGGCGGGACTCGAACACGGTGCGTTGAACATCGAGGACGCTCAGGATGTCGAATTTTCCTTCGTCAAAGCCGATCTTCGTCTTGTCGTAGGCTCGCTGCGCTCCAGGCAGCACGTCCTTCTCGAGTGCCTTCAATTCCGTCGCAGCCACATTGAGTTCGCCGAGTGCTTCGACGAGCGTTGCGTAAAGTTCATTACGCGTCGCCAACTGCTCGTTTTCCGCCTTGGCGATTCGGCGCTCCGCTGCGGCGATGTTGCCCTGATTGCGATCGAACAGGGGGATAGGCATCGAGACGGACGCCACCATCGCTGCGGCGTCGTTCTCCTGGAAAGTTCTGACGCCCGCGCTAACTGTGATATCGGGGATGGCTTTCGCATGCTCCAAGTCGAGCTGTGCGACGCGACGGTTGATCTCGTCTCCCCACCGCGCGAGGGTGGGATTGTTTTCTAGAAGGGTGATGAGCGCTTCCGGCGCTGGTGCCGTATATCCATTTCCGAGCCGCCCTATAACACTGCCGAATGCAATATCCGCTGAACCCCAGAGTGCGGAAAGCTTGCGCTTTGCTGCGTCCAGCCTCGCCCGTTCCCCCTTTTGAAGCGCCTCGGCGCGAGCTAGAGCAACTGCTGCGCGATCCAGCTCGATCGGGCTTGCCTTGCCGCCCCTCACGCGAGCGTCGACGCTCGTGCGTGTCTGTTTCGCAAGAGAAACAAACTCACCCAGGACCTTGATACGCTCCTGCGCAATCAGCACGTCGACGAAAGCCTGCGCAGCATCAGTTGCGACCTTCACGCGCAAGGTTTCGTGATCCCAGCCGGCAAGGGATGTATCCAGATGTGCGGCCTGAAGACGTTTCAACCGCTTGTCGCCAAGCTCGACCGTCTGGGCCAAGCTGACGGTTTCCTCGGCGGTTTCGAAACCACTCTTGTCCTTGCTGCCTCCGAAATTCTCGGCTTCCACAAGCAGCGAGGGATTAGGCCTGACCGCAGACTGCACCTCCTCGCCCCGACGTGCATCGATCTCGATAAAAGCCGCCCTTACCGAGGGGCTGAATAGAATGGCCCGCGTTACGGCATCGCGAAGTGTGATGGTGTCAGCATAGGCCGGTGCACCAGCCCCTCCGGGCACCGGCTGCTCGGGCGGAACAGCCGGGCGCAGCGGCAGGTCGCGATCCGATGCATAGGCTTCCGGCGCAGGTAGGCTGCCCATTTCAGGGTTCTGCGCAAGAGAGCTGCATCCAGCCAGCAACGAAGCCGTCAACGCCACGAGTAATCCAGATCTAAAGCCAGTATGGTCTGGCATGCATTCCCCCGAAAATAAGAGCTACGAGCGCAGCCGACCCCCGTCGACGCGCCTACAAGATTCTGGGGAAGGGAAACCTAGATAAGGAGGATGATGGTCCTCAGCGCATCGAGCTGCGCGTTGCGGCGCGCGCCAGCAATGCCCTGCGCCAAACGCGCAGATCCAGCATAAACTGCCGGCAAGGTGGGTACCCGCGGTAAGATCGCAGTGACGGGAAGATCGTCGTAGGAGAACCCGGCCTTGAACTGAGAAGATGGGCTTGGCTTCTGAGCCGCTGTCAAAAGCTGGCTATCGGTGCACTGCGAAGCAGACGCGACCACAGGGTGCCCGGGACTGGCGCAGTCATCATTCAGTTCGGCAGCGGCGTGGTGATCGCCACTGAGCACGAACTCGATAGCACGGTGACCGTCGGCACCAACACAAACGCGCAACGGCGTCCCGGCCAGCACGGATGCCGGCAGAAAAACCATCAGAGTAAAGATGGCTACAGCGCGTTGCCAAATGGTCATTTTCGAACGAATTACCCAGAGTTAGAGATGCAATCGTAAACGAGTCGTTGACCACCGACAATTGCAACGATGGCACAGCCAGGATATCAAAATTCGACACACTTGCCACAACCTATCCCCCAGGATAGGATTTGGACATGAGCGACACAACTTATATTTCAGTCGTCAAACGCCTGAAGCGCGCGGAAGGGCATCTGCGCTCCCTCATCAGCATGATCGAAGCTGGCAGCGAGTGCGTCGATGTCGCGCAGCAACTGCATGCCGTCGAGAACGCACTCGCAAATGCAAAGCGAGAGATGATCCACGACCACTTGAACCACTGCCTCGAGGAGGCACTTGCGAACGGCGCAATGTCTGCCGGCGAAGCGCTTCAGCAGGCGAGGTCTCTCACAAAGTATCTCTGAAAGGCGATCATGGGCGCGGGCCACGATCATCATACCGGCGACATGAATGCCACAGCGATCACAAAGGCGTTGGCTTTGACCGCGACCTTTATGGTCGCCGAAGTCGTGGGCGGGCTGCTCACCGGAAGCCTAGCGCTACTGTCCGATGCGGCACACATGATGACCGACACCGCCGGGCTTGCCATCGCCCTAGCAGCCATTCGAATAGGAGCTCGCCCGGCCGACAACCGGAGAACATTCGGCTACAAGAGATTCGAAATCCTGGCGGCGGCCTTTAACGCTTTGCTGCTGTTCGGAGTTGCGGCCTACATCCTTTACGAGGGCGTGCAGAGGTTCATCGAACCACCCGAGGTTCAGTCGCTACCAATGATGGCAATCGCGACGGGCGGTTTAGTCGTCAATCTTGTCGCCATGCGAATCCTCAATGCCGGACAGTCCGTTAGCCTGAACGTCAAGGGCGCGTATCTCGAGGTATGGAGCGACATGCTCGGCTCCATTGGCGTCATCGCGGCAGCGATCACCATTTGGCTGACGGGTTGGACCTGGGTTGATCCGATCGTGGCGATCGCCATCGGCCTTTGGGTACTCCCTCGAACGTGGGTACTGCTCAAGGAAACAACGAACATTCTGCTCGAAGGCGTACCGGAAGGTATCGATCTCGATAAGGTTGCCTTGGAACTGACGTCAGTCGCCGGGGTGAGAAATGTCCACGACCTGCATGTTTGGGCGCTGACGAACGGCATGCCGTCTCTAGCGGCCCATCTCGTACTTACTGATGGCGTGGATGCTGACGTGGTCCGCGGTGCTGCAGCAAACGTCCTGCACGACAGGTTCGAGATCCGTCATGTGACGCTGCAGACCGAGAGTAGCGACTGCCGGAACAGCCGGGATGACCACGGCCTGCATTGAACCTGCACACATTGCCGCCGCATTTTGAAGCGAGCAACCGATGGACCATTCATTCCGGGGGCGCTTGCATGTCACTCACCTTTTCTCAGACAGAACTCGATCTGAGCGCGGTCCAATGGCGGCGCAGGGTTGTGCTGGCCTTCTCCATCCTGATCGTGACCGTGCTCTTGCCCTTCGTCTGCGCGGTTTGGCTGCATACCAATCCATTGCTTTACGCACAGATCGAGCACGCAGGGATCTTCTTGATCTTCGTCGCGATCGCAGGCCGCACATGGAGCGCCCTGCACATTGGCGGCAACAAGAAGATCGTACTCGTCGAGACCGGCCCTTATTCGGTCGTGCGTAATCCCCTATACCTGTTCACCCTGATTGGTGCCGCAGGCATCGGAGCGCAGACAAGCTCGCTGGTGATGATGCTCCTCTGTGCGCTAACTGCCAGCGCTGTTCTTGCGGCGGTGGTTTTCAAAGAGGAGACGTTTCTGCGTGCGCGGTTCGGAGCAAAATATGACGCATACGCCCGCCGCGTTCCGAGATTCTTTCCGCGTTTCAGCGCCTATCAGGATGTTGAACACCTCACGATCCGGCCGAAAGTGGTGTATCGAACCTTCTTAGAGTCGAGCTATTTTCTCATTGCCATCCCGGCCGTCGATGCAATCGAGCTGGCTCGGGTTTATGGTTGGCTGCCGGAGTTTATTCATCTCCCTTAAGGGCTGCGCTGACGACTGAGCGGTGCCCTCATGAGGAGGAAAAACTGGAAGAGCCCACGCCCTTCCAGTTTTTTGCGTGCTGCAAGGCTGCTTAATGATGGCCATGGTGGTGATGGTGACGTCCGAACCCATGGTGATGATGATGTCCAAAACCGTAGAAACGAGGATAGTAGCCGTAGTCGGCGTAGGGATCGTAGTAGTAGCGCCGATAGTGTCTGTGCCGGACCTTGCGACAGCTAAGATGTCCATGCCTGTCATATCTACAACGCCGCGCCACTTGCTCGACATCGCTGACGGTCTGTCCGGATATGGCCGTTCCCAGTCCCGACATGCTTGCGGCATTAGCCGGGCCTTCGGCCATCACGCATGCGCCCGCTAGGGCTATTACAATCAAACTGCGATTTCCCAGCATGGTCATTCTCCTTGACGGTGAACCGACGTGTGTGTCGTCGGGCGGTATCCTGGCTAGCGATTTGAGCCAGCTTCAGTGATGATGATGACGGTGGTGATGGCGTATTCTGAAACCATACCAGTGGCGTCGATGGTGGCGGTGGCGCCAATGTCTGTGGTGATGATGTCGCCTCAAGTGTCGATGCCGAATTTGTATGACCTGCGCTTCGCCGGACTGGGCGCCTTGCCCCAGTGTTTTCCCGACTGCGCCAGTGGCAACGTTGGCCGAAGCCGGACTGAGGAGAGCAAGAAGTCCTGCACACAGGAGGCCGGCGATTGAGAATTTGCGCATTGTGACTGCTCCTTTCTTTCGCCCGTGGGCGAGAAGAGCCGCGCGACTTTTTCAACCGCGCGGCTCCGTCCTAACTACTTCTTGTCGTGACCGTGTTTGTCGTGATCACCGTCCTTATGGTCTTCGCCCCCGTGTGAGGACGCTTCGAACTTCGCGCCGTCAATTTTGGCGCATTCGTCCTTCGTGAGCTCCTTGTACCCCTGCTTCTCGCAAGCGGCGTCGCCGGCACAGACGTTGGCGCCAGAACAGTGGCCGTGATCATCACCGGCCAACGCCGGCAAGGACAGTGCGGCGAGACCGAGGGCTGCGACAGTGATGCGGATAGTCGATTTCATTTTCGTCTCCATGTGTACGTTGCTGTATCGGATGGCTTGATCAGTGACGCTTTCCACCATGACCATTGCCGTTCCCGTGTCCGTTACTGTTTCCGTGTCCCTTCTCGTGTTGCTTGTTGTGTCCTCCTCCGTGATTGCCTCCTCCGCACACCAGGCCGTCGTGGGTAAGGCGACAGCCTCCGCGCTTTGAATGTTTGCCGTGATGCTTTTTGGCGATCTCGTGCACGTCCCCGTAGCCACCGGCTAATGGAACGCGCGACGGTGCGCCCAAAGTCAGCGCTGAGGCCGTGGACGCTGCCAGCAGCAAGCTCGTTGCAATAAGTGAAGCGTGCAAAGCGATATGCATAAGTGGTCTCCATCGGTGAGCTTGCGCTCACCAGAGTGATTTCATGACAGGCCAACCTGTTCGAGAATTCGGTGACACACCCAGCCATGCCGCCCACTAGAAGGGGCAGCGATGAAGAGCACATCGTTCCAGATGTCTGACCAATCAGGCTTATTGGGACAGCAATCGGCTTCTCTCGATGAGAAGCAGCCCTAAAGGCACGAGGGCTCTAAATAAGAAGCACCACTGTGCGGCGCACTTCGATGCGAGGATCAACCTGCGTCTGATGACGGTTGAAAACGGCGAGACCATCTCCCGCAGATAATCCCGATCGCGAGAGAAACTGAACGCGAACTGGGATTGCCACCGCAAATGCCGGCAGCAACTTGAGGTCCGGCGCTGTCGGCGGCGCAGAAACCGTATCCATCAACGCTTTGTCAGTGCATTTTTCGCCGTCGGCAAAGGCGTCGACTTCCCCGGCGCAGCCAACAGGATCGTGAGCAGCCTGCTCGTGACTTTCGTGATTGCCGCTGTGCAATACGCCATCGATAACGAATTCAATCGCCTGATGGCCGGATGGCCCAATGCAATTGCGCAACGGCATCGCCGCCAGCGCCAACGACGGCACCATCACCAAAAGCAGGACAGAAGCTGCTAGTCTGCGAGCGCGGTTCATGTGAGTCGGATTGAAAGATTCCAGGTGCAATAGGCGGCCATGGCATCATGTCGTTTATTGGGCGTCGTGTCGATCTCGGAACTGAGGCATGGGCTCGATTGCTGTACCTCCGCGCGTAGGAAACCGTCAAACGCGCGTTTCGCTGCTTCGCGATCCAAGCCGACGAGAGAACGAACGAACAAACCGAGTCCTCCATTCTGTCGGGCTTGGTCCAGATCTCCTGGTTGAGCCCCGGCGGCCAGGCTAGCGACCAATGCAGTGCCACCAGTCGTCATGTTCCACGCTGCGAAATTTGCGCGGAAGTGAACCGCTCTGGATTGACGAGACCAAGAGCATGCGGCGAGTGAAGTCGGCCCGTGCATGCCAAAGACGCAACAGACCCATTCGGATGCGGCGATGGGGCCGGCGGGGTTCGATGTCGTTGCAGGCTCGCGCTTCTTGCCCTCAATCTGCAACTTGGTCCTGATTGACCAGACGTGGCTCGGTCGCAGTGGCGGCTTGGCGCCGACGAGTTTCCCTTGTTCCAGGGCACACAGGTGGACTTGAGCGGGGCTTCGGAAGTGCGAGTGTCTTCGTGTTCCATAATCTGTCTCCTTGTTTGAGAGACAGACCAGCATGCACCTAGGTCAGCCCAGCCTGCTGACTTCACGACTGGTTTCGGTCAACTTCTTCTATCCCATGGTTACCGCTCGTCGATTCTGATCCGACGCAGCCTTGGCCCAAGAGCTTTGGTCGGTTGGTTCACTAGTCCGTAGCGCGAACCGCCTCCAACCAAGCCAGCATTTTGCGCATTTCGCGGTCTTGGTTGGTAAACCAATCGGTGGACCAGACGCGGTAGAGCCGCCAGCCCAGATCTTCCAGAATCTCCTGCCGCAAACGATCGCGGTCTCGAACTGTTACACCAGAGTGATATGTGGCGCCGTCGCACTCGATTCCAGCAAGGAAGCCGTTCGGCCAACCTGGATGTCGGACGCCGATATCGATGCGAAAGCCATCGACCCCAACCTGTGGCACGGCTTCGTAGCCTGCTTGCCGAAGCTTGCCAGCCACGTGCACTTCGAAGTCGCTGTCCGGAGGTCGCCCTGTCTCGATGCCCGGTTCAATCCGGCCAACGGCCGCATATTCAAGGAAGCTCTTGAGAACGTGCACGCCGCGGTTGGCGCTCGGCGCCGCGACGATGTCTCCGGACCTCAACGAGGTCACAAGCACAATCTTCCGCTTGGCGCGTGTGAAAAGCACATTGAGGCGCCGATGCCCTGCCTCGCTGTTGATGGGGCCGAAGCGTTGGGCGACCTGTCCAGTCTCGCCTGGACCGAACACGGTCGAGATAAGGATGACGTCACGCTCATCGCCCTGCACGTTCTCCAGGTTTTTGACGAAAAGTGGCTCTAGTGTCTCCTGCCACCGTGCCCGGTAGTCGGCAACGCTCTTGTTCTCGTGAGCAAGCTTCTCGAGAACTTCTAGGACAAGCTCTCTCTGCTGGGTATTCGTAGTAACGAGACCGATGCTGAGCTCAGGGCTGCGCTCGATGAGTTCGCGCGCTCGATCGACCATAACGCGCGCTTCTTCGGAGTTTGTGCCCCCACCGAGATACTGGCCGCCAACATAAACGTGCTCAATGCCAAGACCGTCGGAGGAGTCGGTGGCGGACGGAAAGACGACTAAACGGTCATCGTAAAAGTGCCTGTTCGAAAACGCGATAAGGCTTTCGTGTCGCGATCTGTAGTGCCAGCGCAGCATTCGGGTTCGCCTTAACCGGGCTTCAGCGAGATCCAAGATCGAACTCTGTCCTGCGGCAGCCCCATCCTGGCCATCGGCTCCATCGGCGCTTGTTCCAAAAAAGTCGGTCGGCGGCAACTGCATCGGGTCACCGACGATGATCGTTTGATTGGCGCGTGCGAGTCCACCGACAGCATCAGCGGGCTTCATTTGCGAAGCTTCGTCGATGATGACGACGTCAAAGAAGCCATCTTGCCGTGGCAGATACTGGGCCGCCGTGAGCGGAGACATCATCCAGACGGGTTTAAGCGCGCGCAGTGCGTTTGGCGCCCGACGGATCACATCACGAAGTGGAATATGTCGCCTTCGCTTATTTGCCTCGTTTTCCAATAATGCGCGCTCTGACCACGTCGAGCGCGGGCCTTGATCGTTTCCGTACGGCGCTGTTTGCAGTGTCGCTTTTGCGACGATACGCTTGGCCTCGAGATTGAGGAGTTCCTTGTCCAGCGCTGCAAAACGCGCCCGTGCGTCGTCAAGAGTAGTTCCCGTCAAATCGGCAAGCTCACGCCCCTCAGTATCGAGTTGATGTCGGATGAGAGTTCGCACGAGGCAGAGTTCAAAAACATCTGCAAGGCGCTCTTCGGTCGCTTCAAGTGCATCGAACGCCTTGGCAATCGGCGCGATCGGGGTCGAGAGCGCTTCGTCGAAGGCATTTTTGTAGCGCATCCAATCGAGCAAGCTTTCCGTGCTCTGCACCGCACGTTGCAGTCGAGAGTGAACCTCTCCGAGCGAAACGGAATGGCTTTCGCCGGCGTTGCCCAAGAAGTCGACTTCGGACAATTGCGCCGTGGCGGCGAAGTGGTCCCACTTTTCCTGGAAGTCCGCCAAGATTGCAGCGAGCTGAGGGGCCGCATGTCTCGCAATCTCGCGATACCGATGAGGATTTGCACTCGCCTTTATCTCTCTCTCCACGGCATCCGGGAGACCTGCACTCTCAATTCCCTGTGCGCACGCCAGGGCTGCTCGCAGCACAGCCGGATCGTCAAGAATAGCGTCGTAGGTGGAGCCAAGAGCTTTCCGAAGATCTGCGCGGTCCCTGAGCTCCCTTTCGCGTCGCTTCCACTCCACGAGATCCTTGGCTTGTTTCCATTCGCCATCCGGCGACTTGTCCATCGAGAGGCTGGCTTCTTTGGTCAAAATGCATCGGCCGTTCTCGAGCGCGGACGCAATCGCTGCATGGCGCTGCCTAGCCCGATCCACCATATTGCCGAGCTCTTCTTCCGCAGGCTCGCATGCTGATAGCCGGCGCTCCAAGTCGGTAAGGTCATCGAAAGAAAAGCGAGCGCGCAGAAGGCGCAGGTTATTGGTGCTTTCCCCTAGGAGCTTCTGATAGGCAATTGATCGAAAAGGTGCGCTCGATCGCGCCATGGTCAAGGCGGCTGACCGGAGAAGATCTGCAGCTGCCCTATAGAGGTCGAAGTCGGAATGGTGGCCTTGAAAGTCTGGGCCAAGGACCTCTCTATTCTTCGGATCCTCGGCAAAGTCATTTGCCTCGGCAAGCAGACACGCAATCTCTCTTAGGTGCCCGGAGCGCGTGTGCGCGTTGGCTTTCGTCGGATTTCGGACCAGGCCACGCCACATAGTGTTCGCTTGCCGCGCTTCTGATGAGAACGCCGTTAAGACATTTGACGCGGCCAGGGTATCAGCGGCCTTATAGAGGGCCTCACTTGAGAATTCTCGCCGCGCTCGCGGGACATCGAACTGCTCATTGAGCGAAGTCTCGCGACTGGCGAGCATTATAGCCTTCCGGCCCGCCACCGCGATGAGTCGCTCGCTGCCATCGGCAAGCATGCCGACCGTTCGCGCATCGAGGACCTCATCGCGTTCCTCGACAAACAACTTGGCTGCCTTGACAAAAGAAAGTGCGTCGTTTGTGGACGCGGGCCAAGGTGTGCCAAGGAAGTCAACGAACCGTTTCAGGTCGTTTGCGGTGTGCTCGAGTGTTTGCAGTTCTTCTAGTGCATATATGGAAGCGGCTGTTAAGGCCGCTACACTCGCTTCTATACCGAGCCTTTGGCAGGAGCCAAGAAGCTCGTTAAGTGTCTTTGGCTCTAGGCTTGTGGGATCGACGAAAAGATCGCCAAGAACACCGGAGAGCTTGACGTGACGCTCGACGTAATCAGCAAGCGTGGTCAGGTAGTCTCCTGCCTGTAGGCAGAGCGACAAAAGTTGCGGATCTGCCGCGAGATCAGGAATCCGCGAAACTGCGTCGACCCAATCTCGCAAGCCCCTAACGTTGTCAGGAACATTAAAGCCCGCCCCTCTAAGTGTCGCGACGGCGTGGATGAGGCGCTGAATCTCATGGTCGGCAGCGCTTGCCGCATCCACGACGTGATTGGCGAGGAACCGGTTCGTCTCGCCAACGCCACGCCAGGGATGGCCGACAAGCTGCTGAGCGCCTGACAGGATAGCATTTCGTGCATTTGCAAGACTGTCGAGGGACGCGCGATGCCGATCGAGAGTGTGCGAATCTATGGCAAGCGCATGTGCGATCCCGACTTTCTCCAGGCCGGCTGGTAGCTGAGGATCAAGGTCGGGGGAATAGCGGTTTGAGAACCACATAAGCTGATGTAATGGTCGCGCAAGCTTACCAATCGGCTTACCCATCAGCGCGACATAACGCGCGAGCTTATCACGCAACGATCTGCGCTGCTCGAGTTTGCGCTCGACAGCTTCGGGCGCATACAGTGTCTGGAGGTTCAATCGCTCAGAGATTGAAGCCAAAATCTCAGATTTGCGGGTCCTGTCCGAGTGGACCTCAAAGAGGAACGGACCGAAGCCCCGATCCTTCAGTCTGCTCGATACGACATTGAGAGCGGCGCTCTTCTCGGCCAAAAATAAGATGCGCTTGTTAGCATCCAGGGCAGCCGCGATGATGTTGGCAATTGTCTGCGATTTACCGGTTCCGGGTGGGCCCTGAATGACGAAAGACTTCCCGGCTATCGCATCGATCACAGCTGAGTGCTGTGAGGAATCGGCTTCGAGCACAAGGCTCGGTACGGATAGTGGGAAACTAGGGTCATCGATTGGATAGTCGGCTCCAGTGGCGGATTCGAAGGTGTCAGTGAGGCCGCGCCCGCCGAGAAGCCGGCCTACCAGCTCATGTTTAGATAACACATCGCCTGCCCAGTCCTCTGTCGCGAGATCTTTATAGAGTGCGAGGCGTGAGAATGGGAACGTACCAATCGTTACGAATCGGCGGACGCGCCAGCGGCGCTTTGATGCGATCACCTCGGCCACTTGGGCGAGCCAGGGTTCGAGCAGCGCCGCTTCGTCCTGCGCTCCATCGCCAGGCTGATCTTGCTCGGTGGCCAGCAAGAAGGGTGGAAGCGTGAGCTGGTGCTTCTGCTTTAGAAATTCCTGAAGCGTGACGTTCAGCTGTGCTTCGTCGGGCTCAGCCGACATCGTATAGCCGATCTGGCCTCGGTCAGTACTACGGGTGAGCGTGAGCGGCGCGAGAATTAGCGGAGCGTAATGGGCTGTACTCGAGCTGTCGTCTTCATACCACTCGAGGAAGCCCAACGCAGCATTGAGGACGTTGATCCCCTTCTCCTGAATGTGATCTTGGTACGATTCATAAATCTTACGTACGCGCCGATCCAGATCGTCTGGAAGGAAGAGTGTTTGAATGAATTTGTCATGATGATCGTTGCGCGCAGCGCCGTCAGGATGGGGGAGCTCATAGTTGGGATCAATGCCATTGGCTGCGGCAAACACTGCAAGGTTGACCCGGTTAGTGCGTACGGAGATAGGCTCCTTGCCGAGGGAAACTCGAACAGTGTCCCTGAGTTTGCGTTCGAGCCAGAAATCTTGCTCTGGCTGAAGCCCGTCTTCTGTTAGCCTCTTGACCGCTTCGAGATAGGGTTCATCAGATTGGCGTGTTTCGTTTAAAGCAGACTTGAACTCCTCAGTCATTTCGTCTGGAGGAACATGAGTGATATGCGGTAGTGGCTTGAAACGCATGCCGCCGCTACTCAAGTGACGGAACATTTCCGCTGGCAGCTCGTCGACAGCGCGGATGTAGTCGCTTCCCCGATCAGAGTGCTTAAAGCTCAGGAGCTTGTTGCGCGTGGAAAAATCCAACAGCTCAGTTCTGAGCTTGGCAAGCTCTGCTCGAACAAACTCGACCGGATCGAAATCCTGCAATGTGGGCATGGCGCAATAGTCCCGCATGTGTTCGCACACCGATATGCGTACGACGGAGCTTTTTCTTGCATGAGTCGCTGGGGACTACGCGAATCTTGCCGTCAGCACGCCTCATGGTTGTGGAAAAATGGGCACCTTTTCCAGCCAAGCCGCCCAGAGCTTGGCGGTGTGCGGTTTAAGGCAATGAGGTCAATCGCTGTGGATGCGACGCTTGCTCCAATGTGTCCGCTTATTGAGGTGCTGTGCATTGCATTCAAGTGCCCATCTGTCGGGCGGCTGACGTCCGCAATCTCGGCGCCGCAACGGTAGCAGCGTCCCAATAGCAGAAGTCGGCGACCACGGTCGTAGTGTGCTGAGCGTCGAAGCGAGCCGGTCTGCATCGAGGCGAAAAGCGGACGCCGAGCCGGCTAGCGCGAGGGCCGACGCGAGCGCGCCCGCGAGGGTGGCAGCCGAGGCGATCTTGAGTGGTTTGGTCATGCAAGTCTCCTGATGGACAGGGTAAACCCGTGGCGCCGGGAGGCGCGTCGTTTCTCTGGAAGAGGGAGGTTTAGATACCCGCTTCGTCACGCATGGTGAGGGCGGCGGGTAGCGGATGGAAATACCTGGACGGTCTCGAATTCATAGCGCTTGGCTATGAGGACCATGCAATGCCCCTGGCCGAAGGTCGCACAGCAAATGCCGCTTGCTACGATCGGCGGCGAGCAGCGAGGCCATTCAGCTCAGCCCGAGATGAGCTCGTGCACGCTGAATTGCCCCTCGTCATCGATCCAGACATGAGCCGGCGTCCAGTTCGCGGAGAGAGCCAGCTCCTGGAACTGCGCGATCGAGTATTTGTAGGAGTTCTCCGTGTGGATGCGCTCGTTGGCTTCGAAATGGATTCGATGCCCGGCGATCGAGATCTCCTGCTCAATGGTGCTCACCAGATGCATCTCAATGCGCCCCTCACGCGGCTCATAGATCGCTTCGTGGCGGAAGGATGCGACATCAATCGCGCTCCCGAGCTCCCGGTTGATGCGCACAAGAAGGTTGAGGTTGAAAGCGGCCGTGACGCCCGCGGCATCGTCGTAGGCAAGCACGAGCTTCCTCGCGTCCTTCTTCAAGTCGATGCCGATGATGAGCCTGCTTCCCCGAGGTAGCGTCGACTTGAACGTACGCAGGAGCTCCACCGCATCCGGGGGCGTGAGATTTCCGATCGTCGAGCCGGGGAAAAACCCCGTCCTGGACCGTCCGCTGAGATCGGGCGGAACCTCGATGGGAAGGGAGAAGTCCCCGACGAGCGGTCGCACTGCGATGTGGGGAAAGCGCGCATCGAGGCGCCTTTGCGCGGAGGCGAGGGCACTCTCCGAGACATCGATGGGCACATAGGCGATGCCGTCCGGCGCACGGGCAAGCAGGGTCTCAGTCTTCAAGCTCGAGCCCGAGCCGAACTCGACGAGCACGCTGTCTCGGGCTATTTCAGCCATCATCTTGTCAGCGTAGGCCGACAGGATTTGTGCCTCGGCTCGCGTCGGATAGTACTCGGGGAGCCTGGTGATCTGCTCGAAGAGATCGCTCCCCCGAGCATCATAGAAGAAGCGGCAGGGGAGCGCCTTGCGCGGCCGCGAGAGGCCCTCGACAACAGAGAGAGCAAACTCGTCCGCGACCTCCGGCTGCGGTTCCAAAAGGCGGGCATTGGAGCCGGCGTGGCGCATCAGACGGCCTCCGAGGCTAGGCGCAGGCCCACGAACTGCCAGCGCTGGTGGGGGTAGAAGAAGTTGCGGTAGGTCGCGCGTGAGTGACCGTCCGGTGTTGCGCAGGAAGCGCCGCGCAACACGTGCTGGCTAACCATGAACTTTCCGTTGTACTCGCCGACTGCTCCTGGCGGAGGGCGATAGCCGGGGTAAGGGAGGTAGGAGCTCGCAGTCCACTCCCAGACGTCGCCGAACATCTGACGCGGCCGACGGATGCCGGTGGGCTCGGCGGGGAGCGGCCGAAGCGCGCGAGAGCCGAGCGTATTGCCCGTGATAGGCAGGCCTGCGGCCGCGATCTCCCATTCGAACTCGGTCGGAAGGCGCTTTCCCGCCCAGCGTGCGAAGGCATCAGCCTCGTAGTAGGAGACATTGCAGACGGGAGCAGCAGGCTCGACCGGCTGCAGGCCGTGAAGCGTCATTTGCATGAGGCCGTCGTCGCGCTCCTCCCAATAGAGGGGACCTTGCCACTGCTCGCGGTTGACGAGCGCCCAGCCGTCGGCGAGCCACAGGGATGGCGTCCGGTATCCGCCATCGCGCATGAACTCTTGCCATTCCGCATTTGTCACGAGCCGGTCGGCGAGACCGAATGGGTGGATGAGAACGCTGTGGCGCGGGCTTTCGTTATCCCACGAGAACCCGTCGCCCTCGTGGCCCACAGCGCGAATGCCGCCCTCGTATGCGATCCAGCTGACCGGGTCGGCCGCGATCCCCGCGTCTGCGGGCGCGGGGCGCGCATAAGACGGTCGAAGCGGGTTTGAAGCAAAGAGCGAGAGGATGTCGGTCAGCAGCAGCTCCTGATGCTGCTGTTCGTGATTGATTCCGATCTCGATCAGCCGCCAGACGTCGCTTTCCGGGTCGAATCCGCTTGCAAGAAGCTTCCTCAAGCCTTCGTCAACGTGGGTGCGATAGGCAACGAGTCGTTCTGCCGAGGGGCGGGTCAGCACACCGCGCCGTGGGCGCGGCTGGCGCGGCCCCAACGCCTCGTAATACGAATTAAAGCAGTAGTTGAAAGTTTCGTCGAAGACCCGATAGCCCATGAGGTGCTTCGAGAGAACGAACGTCTCGAAGAACCACGTCACGTGCGCGAGGTGCCACTTCGTCGGGCTCGCGTCTTCCATCGGCTGGACCGTCATGTCCTCGGGGGTGAGCGGAACCGCCAACTCCAGCGAAAGATTGCGACATTCGAAGAGGCGGTGGGAAAGGGAGGTCTTGGCAACCGCCGACGGGAGAGTCGTCATGGTCTCAGCACTTGCATCTTGAGCCATGGGCATCCTCTTGCGGCGGACCTCTCGGGCGAGCCCCAGAGGCTCGATCACATAAAGTGTTGAAAGCCCTGATCAGTTCCGTCAGGGAGCATAGACAATTGCCCAAAGTGTCCAATCCATTGAGCGGCTCTCGAATTGATACCTCAAAGCTATGGAGCCCTCTGGCAAAGTAGAGGGCGATGGGTGCCGCTCCGCGCCCATCTGCAATGCGGTCCACGGGAGTTCACCAGTGACCCAGCACTATGACGCGGCCATCATCGGAACGGGTCAGGCCGGCCCACCACTCGCCAATCACCTACAAGCGAGTCGCTCGCAAAGTCCTTCAGCAGTGGCGGTCCTGGTCCAAAGCCCGCGAGCGCTTTTCCGCCGTCAAAGCCCCAGTGACGCTGATCTACGGCGACAAAGACTGGTCGCGCTTCCCGAGCGGGAGCGCACCAAGGCCGCGCTGCCAGGCGCTCGCTTGGTCACACTCCCGAACACGGGTCATTTCTCGGCCGTCGAGAAACCGCGCGGCGGATGGCCTGTTCCGCTGGAACGCTTGAGTGCGCTGCGCTCACCGATATTGAACTCGCGGAACGCCGCCGTTAAACTTGGAAGCGGAAGGACGACCTTCCCTTAGAAAAGAATGTCCGGGACGGCCCGGCCCCCAGATGAGAGGGCTGAGCATGTTCTTTATTTCTTTTTTTGCAGCGAGGCGATCCGAGGACGCCGGAACCTCGCTGAAGGCAGCGGCGGATTGGGGTTTCCTCCCTGTCACAGGCCCCAGCCTCCAGATCCTCTCCATTTGTCCCCTTGTCCCTGTCGATCACGAATTCGCCGGTGAATATGGCGGGCGCACGCGTTGGATTGGCCGCTGCGTCGCCAACTCTCGTCCTCGTGGACTTCGAGGAAGCCGATGCCCTTGGGCAGATCTCTCGTGAGGTCCGTGATGTCCGACACCTTCCAGGATAAATCGCGCATTGGAACCTCCAGCTCATTCGAGGTGTTCTTCTCTCTGCGCGGATCACTATCTAGAGACGCGTGGCGCTGGGCTATGATCGCGTCGGCGTCCATCTTCCTGCTCGGCGTATCGCTCCTCTGCGGAAGCGAGGAAGCCTCTTTGGCGCCGCCAACCACCAAGGCGGGCCGGCTGTTGCTCGTGGCTTGGTATTTCGGTCAGGTGACCGTGGTCGCACTCCTTTGCGCCAAGCGGCTTCTCGATATTCCAAGGCCGCTTTGGCTGGCATTGCCAATTCCCATGGCCGGTCTGCTCGGCGGCATAGCCGCAGTTATGCACTGGCATCCTTTTGGGGTGCCGATGGCGTTGTTTGCGGTGTTGGCCTCGACCGCAGCCCTGCCTGCGTTACTCGCCTGCGCCCTCTATGAGCCTGACGATGTTTGAGCCCGCATATGCCTTCCACTTATGGATTTCTCGTTCGGTATCCACGATCGGCAGCGGCCATGCCGCATTTGCGAAGTAATCAGTTTCGCGCGATCTCGTAAGCCCGCGTGGACTGTCCACCGAGTGGAAACGAACGTGTCGGCGCGGGATTTGACCGTTGCGTGCGAGAGGGCAGTCTACGCGCGGCTGTCATGGGGGCGACGATACGTGACGACAAGATTTCAAATCGCGGCATCGGCGTGCTAGTCTTTCTCCACCGAGACGTCTCTCCCTCATATGCGGAGGAGTTAGCATGCCGGAACCAGCAACTCTCATAAAAGAGACGGACTACGGAACGCCGCGCGCGAAGTCGGCGAAGTCCGTGACGCTGACAATCGATGGCCAGCAGGTGACGGTGCCTGAAGGCACATCAATCATGCGCGCCGCAGCCGAGCTTGGCACCATGGTGCCGAAGCTCTGCGCTACCGACAGCATAGAGGCCTTCGGCTCGTGCCGGCTCTGTGTCATCGAAATCGAGGGGCGCGGCGGAACTCCGGCAGCCTGCACCACTCCGGTTGCTCCAGGTATCGTCGTCAAGACGCAGACACCGCGTCTCATGCAAATTCGCCGCGGCGTCATGGAGCTCTACATCTCCGATCATCCGCTGGATTGCCTTACCTGCGCCGCCAACGGCGATTGCGAGCTGCAGGACATGGCCGGCGCGGTCGGTCTGCGCGAGGTGCGCTATGGCTACGACGGAGCCAACCACGTTTTCGCCAAGAGGGGTGGCGAGGTCAACGCCGAGTGGCGGCCGAAAGACGAGTCGAACCCCTACTTCACGTTCGAGCCATCCAAGTGCATCGTCTGCAGCCGCTGCGTGCGGGCGTGCGAGGAAGTGCAGGGCACATTTGCGCTGACGATTTCCGGCCGCGGCTTCGATAGCCGCGTTTCGCCCGGCATGGACGAGGCGTTTCTCTCTTCCGAATGCGTGTCCTGCGGGGCCTGCGTGCAGGCGTGCCCCACGGCCACGCTGATCGAGTCCTCGATCGTCGACATCGGCCAGCCGGAGCACAGCCTGGTGACGACTTGCGCCTATTGTGGCGTGGGCTGCAGCTTCAAGGCCGAGATGCGCGGCGATGAGGTCGTGCGCATGGTGCCGTACAAGGATGGCGGCGCCAACGAAGGTCATTCCTGCGTCAAGGGCCGGTTTGCGTTCGGCTATGCGACACACAAGGATCGCGTGCTGACGCCCATGATCCGCGAGAAGATCAGCGATCCGTGGCAGGTCGTCTCCTGGGACGAGGCGATCAACTATGCGGCGAAGCGACTGAAAGACACGCAGCGGAAGTATGGCAAGGATTCCATCGGCGGGATCACGTCGTCGCGGACTACGAACGAGGAAGTCTATGCGGTGCAGCGGATGGTGCGCGCGGCTTTCAACACCAACAACATCGACACGTGCGCCCGCGTCTGCCACTCGCCGACCGGCTACGGGTTGAAGCAGACCTTCGGAGAGTCGGCGGGAACGCAGGACTTCAGAAGCATCGACGTTTGCGACGTGATCATGGTCATCGGAGCCAATCCGACCGACGGCCATCCCGTATTCGGGTCACGCATGAAGAAGCGCATCCGCGCGGGCGCGAAGCTGATCGTGATCGATCCGCGGCGAACGGACATCGTGCGCTCGCCGCACGTCCAGGCCGCTTATCATCTGCAGCTTCAGCCATCGACGAACGTCGCGATCATCAACGCGATCGGTCACGTCATCGCGACCGAGAACCTGATCGATCGCAAGTTCGTGGAGCGGCGCTGCGAGCTGTCCGACTTCGCCCGCTGGGAGGAGTTCATTAAGCGCCCGGAAAATTCACCCGAAGCACTGGAGCCAATCACCGGGGTTCCGGCCGAAATGGTGCGCGGAGCCGCCCGTCTGTACGCGACTGGCGGCAATGCGGCGATCTACTACGGCCTCGGTGTCACCGAGCACAGCCAGGGCTCGACCATGGTGATGGCGATGGCCAACATCGCCATGGCGACGGGAAACATCGGGCGCGAAGGCGTGGGCGTCAATCCATTGCGCGGGCAGAACAACGTGCAAGGCTCCTGCGACATGGGCTCTTTCCCGCACGAGTTTCCGGGGTATCGCCACGTCGCCAACGTCGAGGCGCGCACGCAATTCGAAAGGGAGTGGAAGGTCGAGCTGTCCGGTGAGCCGGGGCTCAGGATCCCGAACATGTTCGATGCCGCGTCTGATGGCGTGTTCAAGGGGCTGTTCATCCAGGGCGAGGATATCGCCCAGTCCGATCCGAATACGCACCACGTGGAGCATGCGCTGTCGGCGATGGACATCGTCATTGTGCAGGATCTGTTCCTCAACGAGACGGCGGCGTTCGCGCACGTCTTCCTGCCCGGCACGTCGTTCCTGGAGAAGGACGGCACGTTCACCAATGCCGAGCGGCGGATCAACCGGGTGCGAAAGGTCATGCGCGAGAAACAGGGCATGGCCGAGTGGGAAGTCGTTTGCCGCCTCGCCACCGCGATGGGCTATCCGATGAATTACAATTCGGCGTCCGAGATCATGGACGAGATCGCACGACTGACGCCGACGTTCCAGGGCGTCTCGTATGAGCGTCTCGACGAACTCGGATCAATACAGTGGCCGTGCAACGACGAGCATCCCGAAGGCACGCCGGTGATGCACGTCGACGAATTCACGCGTGGCAAGGGGCGCTTCATGCTCACGGCCTTTGTGCCGACAGCCGAGCGTACCAACCGCAGTTTCCCGCTGATTTTGACGACCGGGCGCATCCTCGCGCACTACAATGTCGGCGCGCAGACGCGGCGTACCGACAATGTCGTGTGGCATCCCGAGGACATACTGGAGATTCATCCGCACGACGCAGAGGTGCGTGGCATCGGGACCGGCATGAAGGTGTCGCTCGCGAGCCGGGTGGGCGCGACGACGCTTACGGCCGTGGTCTCCGATCGCATGCCGCAGGGTGTCGTCTATACGACGTTCCATCATCCAGTGACGGGCGCCAACGTGATCACGACGGACAACTCGGACTGGGCCACAAATTGTCCCGAGTACAAGGTCACGGCAGTCCAGGTGACGATCTCGAATGCACCTTCGGAGTGGCAGGAGGAACAGCGGGTGAGGACGATGGCCAACAAGCGTATCGTCAAGGACGTGACGCTCGAGGCAGCGAAGTGATCCGTGATCGCTTTTTAGGTTTCAGGTCGGGCTAAATCACAATTGCCCATCCGCATCACAACGGAATTGGATCATGCAAGTCAGCAACCTTGTCCGTATGGCAAACCAGATAACCGACTTCTTCGCTGTCTATCCCAAGGAGGAGGCGCTCGACGGCATCGCAAAGCACATCCATGCCTCGTGGGAGCCGCGCATGCGCAACGCGTTGAAGGCGCACATCGACAGCGGCGGCGCCGGGCTGCAGCCGCTTTGCATCGAGGCAATGACCCAATACTACAGAGGCCCGAAGATTCCGAACGCCCGCCGTGTTCACCCGACCCGGTCGGCCGCGCCAAAGGGCGGGGAGCCCAGTTTTGCGGACGGGGGCGGAGACGGCTGAAGGATTGGGCGCCCACCGGAAGCGTCGAGGGTTGTTCTCTCCGCAGCGGCGCTAGTCAGATCTTCTGACAACTACGCGTGACTGGCATCCGCTTAACTCCAGCGCGTCCCGGCGCCGATTGATGACCCGCGCATCCCGGCCGTGGGGCCGGGAGACGGCTTTCGCCTGCTACGCGCGCCGCGCTATTCCTCATAGAAGCTCTCAGGGTGTGCCCGATATTTCTCGCCGGAGGCGATCAACTCGAGGGCCGGAAGATCGCGAATGACGAGAAGGCGAGGGCTTGCCAGGCGAATGAGCCCGTCCGCCTTAAGGTTCGCCAGGACCCGTCCCACGGTCTGTCGCGTCAAGCCGAGATAGCTCGAGAGCTCGGGCTCCGTCATCATGACGCGCGTGTGCAAGACGCGTCGCGAGTCCTCTGTGCTTCGAATAGTGGCGCATGCCGGCAGCGACAACAACGCGGATGCGACCAGGCGAGGGGCCGCCTTCCGGCCGCGGAACGCAACCTGATCGCGGATACGCGCCAAACTGGTGGCGAGCTGTGCGGAGATCAGCTGTTGGGCCTCGATCGACTCCTGGATCGCCGAAATCGGAATGCGCCGCACGATTGCGCGCGTCATCGCCATCGCCCCGAACTCATAAGCCGCCAATGTCGTCACACCGACGATTGCCCGTTCTCCGAGCGCCTCTAGGACTTGTTCATTTCCCTCATCGGTGGGGCGGGTCAGCAGGACAGCGCCCGAAAGCACCTGATAGACGGCATTGGCCTTTTGCCCGCTTTTGAACACCCATGCTCCTTCCCGGAAACAAGCGGTGTCGGCCTCTTGCGCCGGCTTCGATGGCGAGCGGCCGGGAGCAAGCTCCTGCTTTGGGGTCACGAGGTCTTGATTGATATTGTGAGTATTTTCGCCGCGCCGCATTGCGGTGGACGTTTGTTCGGTCTGCATTTTGCTGGCTCTCGCTCAACACACCGCCTCTGCCAAGCGGGGCAGAGACCGGTTGCCAAAGATCCGTTGTGGCTCGTGTGATCAGGCGAGAATCTGGGGAGGGGCGCGAGGGCGCGCATCGGCAGTAATGAAAAGGCGCTCTCCCGAACGTATTGCAGCGCGAGCGCCGAGATCTTCCGAGAGAAGCAGCAGGGGCGCGCCGAGCGACCCGTCGGGGTTGATGAGCCCAGGAGCGCCTGTCAAAAGGCAGGCGTCGCAGACCTTTCCAAAATGGGGTGCGCGTGGAAGGCCGGACTCGCCGCTGCTGGTCAAGCAGAGTTCGGGAATTGTGCCGTCCGGCAGAGCATATGCCGAGAGATCCTGCGCGGCGCTTGCCGGCCGATGGGCAAACGGCAACATGAGCATCGCCATCCCATAAAGGATGGTGACGACGGCCCTGATGGCCTGGTGCCTGTTCAAACCGCGCATAGTCAGGATAGCTTTGTCAAAATGGCAGACGGGACTTTATACCATATTCGCCGTGCTTGATAGATGAACACTATCCCTTCTCCGACGGGGCAGGTCCCCATTGGTTTTGGTTGACTTGGCACCTGCCGGGGGCTTGCCCGCCGAAGCTCGTGCCTGCGGTGGACGGTCAGGCCAGAGGTGCCAGCGCGAGTGAGACGTGGATCGTGTCGCCGTCGACCGTCGTCGTCATGGGCAGACCGCTGCGGCGGAAAACGCCCAGCATGGCTCCGTTTTGCGCCAGGACCTCAGCTTCAAAGCGCGTCAGCCCTCGCTCGCGGGCAATCCGGACGAGATGCCTCAGGAGAAGAGAGGCTACGCCACGGCCGCGCCATTCCCCGGCTGAGACGAAGGCAAGCTCCGCAACGGTAGCTGCGTCCCGGCCCGGTGCGGCGGCGTAACGGCCGCCGCCTATCAGCGGCGCGCCTTTCTCGGGCGGGCCAATTGCAACGAGGGCGACGACGTGGTCGAAATCGACATCCGTGATCGCATGCAGCTCTTGGCCGGTCAGGGCCTTCTTGTACGTGAAGAACCTCGTGTAGACGGACTCGCGGTCGAGTCCCCTGAAAGCAGCGAGGATGGCGGACCGATCGTCCATGCGGATCGCACGGACGACCACGGGCGTGCCGTCCGAAAGCGTGTCGTCTGCGAAATAGTGCTTCGCGTCAATCATGACACCGGTCCATGAGCGTGCGCCGCAAAGAGAGATTGCCGTAATTTACTATATCATCCGATGGCGTACTTGTTGGTTCGTTTGGTATAGTGACGATTAGCGGTCGCCGAGGCTTGAACCGTTTCACGGAGGCGCGCTGGATGCCTCTCACAGAGATCGATACCGAACTGGACTATGGGACCGGAGCCGCCGGCGTCCGGAGGCCTGCGGTTCTGCGAGGGCTTGATGTCTGCGCGGCGGCGCAATCCGGATCGTCCACAGCGGTGAAGGCAATGCCTGCCGGCTGCAATCGGTCAATGCGCAAGAACCAAATACCAGTGAGCAGCTGACGCGGGCGTGAGCCCGCCGGGTAGGGAGGTTTGCATGGCGGAGCGGCGGATGGCTCGAAAGGGCGTGAACGAAGCCGGCAAGCACAAATCCGACGACGACGATTTGAACAGTGACGGCAAGCTCAAGCGGAAAGCTTTCGAGAAGGAGCTCAAACGCCTGCATGGCGAGCTCGTCAAGCTTCAGGAGTGGGTTCGGCACGAGGGGCGCAAGATCTGCATCGTGTTCGAAGGCCGCGACGGCGCAGGGAAGGGTGGCACGATAAAAGCCATCACGGCCCGCGTCAGTCCGCGAATTTTCCGCGTCATCGCGCTTCCCGCGCCGACGGAGCGCGAAAAATCGCAAATGTACATTCAGCGCTACATTCCCCATCTTCCGGCTTCCGGCGAGATCGTGATTTTTGACCGCAGCTGGTACAATCGCGCAGGCGTGGAGCGCGTGATGGGGTTCTGCTCCGCCGAGCAGACGAAGCGTTTCCTGGATGTGGTTCCCGACGTGGAGAAGGCTATCACGGAGTCGGGGGTCATTCTGCTGAAGTACTGGCTGGAGGTCAGTCCGGACGAGCAGACGCGCAGACTGGAAGCCCGCATCGACGATCCGCGCAAGATCTGGAAGCTTTCTCCGATGGATTTGAAGTCCTATACGCGATGGGACGATTATTCCGAGGCGCGCGACGACATGTTCCGAGCGACGGATACTGCGTGGGCTCCCTGGTATGTTGCAAAGTCGGACGACAAGCGAAAAGCGCGGCTCAACATCATCGAGCACATACTGAGCAAGATCCCTTACAAGAGCGTTCCGCGAGAGAGGGTCAAGCTGCCGAAGCGGAAGGCGTCGGGGAAGGCTTCCGAGCACACCGTCAAAGAGATTCCGGCACGCTACTAAGCCGGGCTGGAAAGGGGCTCTTGCCCTTCGGATGAGCTGGGCGGTCTGCGCCTAATCGATGATGTGATAGCCGCCGTCTATGTAGAGCGTTTCTCCGGTGATCAGCTTGGCGCCGTTCATCGCGAGCACGGCGACGGCCACGCCGACATCGTCGATCGATACGAGGCTGCGGCTTGGCGCTTTCGATTGCGCTTTCTGCAGGAGCTTGTCGAACTCGCTGATGCCGGAGGCGGCGCGTGTTTTCAAGGGACCGGGCGAAATCGCGTGGACACGGATGCCTTGCGGGCCCAGCTCGGCCGCGAGGTAGCGCGTGGCGGATTCGAGCGCTGCTTTCACGGGGCCCATGATGTTGTAGTTTTCGACGACCATTTGCGAGCCGTAGTAAGTCATGGTGAAGAGCGTGCCGCCGTTCTTCATCAGCGGCTCGGCAAGTTTGGCCATGCGAATGAATGACCAGCAGGACAGCGACATCGCGAGCAGGAAGCCGTCGCGAGAGCAGTCCACCACCCGGCCGTGAAGATCGTCCTTGGGAGCGAAGGCGATGGAATGCAGCAGGATATCGAGGGTGCCCCACTTCTTCTCCACGGCATCGAACACGGCTTCCAGCTCGCCTGGCTTCTGCAAGTCCAGCGGCATCAGAATGGGGGCTTTCAACTCGTGCGCCAGCGGCTCCACAAAGCGCTTCGATTTTTCATTGAGGTATGTCACTGCCACCTCGGCGCCGAACGCATGAAACGCTTTCGCGCAGCCCCACGCGATCGACTGGTCGTTGGCGATGCCCGTGACCAGCGCCTTCTTGCCCTTGAGAAGGGCCAGGGTCGAAAGATCGATCATGCGCTTTTTTCCTGAAAGCCTGCATACTCGCGCTTGCGCATCACCTGGAGGGTGTGCGTCGCGATCATTAGCTCTTCATCCGTGGGGATGACGAAGCATGGAATTTTTGTACCTTTGCGGGAGATGCAAAGAGCGTTCTTCTTGTTGGCCTGCGAGGAAAGACGCAGGCCGAGCCATTCGAGCCGCCGGATGACGGCTTCGCGAATGGCAGGCGCGTTCTCTCCGATGCCTGCGGTGAACACGAAGGCATCGATGCCGCCCATCGCGGCCGCGAGCATCCCGGTGAACAGGGCAATGCGATACGTGAAATAGTTCAACGCGAGGGCTGCCCGCGGGTCGGTGCTGGCGAGAAGATTACGGACGTCGTTGCTGATGCCGGAAAGGCCTTTGAGGCCGCAGTCCTTGTAGAGGAAGTCCTGGACCGCATCCGCGGTCATGTTCTTTTCCGTCAGGAGATAGAGCACGACGCCCGGATCCAATTGCCCTGGACGGGTGCCCATAGGCAACCCGTCCATGGCGGTGAAGCCCATGGTGCTATCCATGCTCTTCCCGCCGGCAATCGCGCACATGGAGGCCCCGCTGCCGAGATGTGCTACTACAATCCGACCGTTCGAAATCTGAGGCGCGGCCTGAGGCAGGCGCTGCGCGATGTATTCGTAAGACAACCCATGGAAGCCGTAGCGGCGCACGCCTTCCGCGTAGAGGCTCTGCGGGATGGCGTATCTGTCCGCAAGCTCCGGATGACCGCGATGGAATGCCGTATCGAAGCAGGCCACTTGCAGCAGATGCGGACGGCGCTCCAAAACGGCGCGGATAGGGGCGAGGTTGTTCGGTTGATGGAGTGGAGCGAGCGGCGTCAGCTTCTCCAGCTCGGACAGGATTGCCGAGGTCATCACCACGGGACTGGCATAGTGTGGACCGCCATGGACGACGCGATGGCCGAGAGCGTTGGGCAGGTTGCCGCCGATCTGGGGGCGTAGAAACGCAATGACCTTGTCGAGCGCGGCCGGAATGGTGGCGACCTCGGAAGGCGGCCACGTCTCATCGGCGAGGATCGCGCGCTGGGACGTGACCGCGACCAAGCGCGGCCGGGTTCCGATGCCGTCGACCTGCCCTTTGATCATCCGTTCGAGCCGATCGCCCGCTCCAACCGCGAACAGCTGGAATTTGATGCTCGAGCTTCCTGCGTTGACCACCAGAATTGTTTCGGTCATGGCTCACGCCCTTATCGGTTCCTTGTTCCTGCGGCTGTAAGCGAGAAGCGATGCGACCGCGCACGACGCCAGCCGAGTTCTCACGTTGTCGGCGCGCGATGTGAGGATCACGGGCACGCGGGCGCCGAGCACGATGCCGGCTGCGTCCGCTCCCGACAGGAAGGTCAGGTTCTTGGCCAGCATATTTCCTGCTTCGAGGTCCGGGACGACGAGGATCTGTGCCTGGCCAGCGACCGGCGACTTGATGCCCTTGATGCGCGCGGCCTCGAGGCTGATCGCGTTGTCGAAGGCGAGCGGGCCGTCCAGAATGCCGCCTGTGATCTGTCCGCGGTCCGCCATCTTGCACAAAGCCGCCGCTTCGATCGTGGAGGGGATGCTGGGGTTCACCGTCTCGACAGCCGACAGGATCGCGACCTTTGGTACGCCGAGGCCAAGCGCGGCGAAGAGGTCGATGGCGTTCTGAATGATGTCGCGCTTTGCCATAAGATCGGGAGTGATGTTCACGGCAGCGTCCGTGATGAACAGGGTCTGAGCGTGGGTGGGGACGTCCATGATGAAGACGTGACTGATGCGCCGCCCCGTGCGCAGTCCGCCCTCCCGTCGCGTTACCGCGCCGAGAAGCTCGTCGGAGTGAAGGCTGCCCTTCATCAGCAGCTCCGCCTTGCCCTCGCGGACCAGCTCCACGGCCTTCTCGGCGGCCGCGATGCTGTGCGGGACATCGATTATCTCGTAGTTGCCGAGGGCGAGGCCGCACGCTTCGGCCAGCTCGGCGATACGACGCTCGGGACCAACGAGGATCGGAGCGAGCAGCCTGTGCTCGGCCGCCTCTATGGCGCCGCGGAGGGAGGTTTCGTCACACGGGTGCGCCACGGCGACGGGAAGGGGAGGCAATTCCGCGGCTGCCGCAATCAGCCGCTCGTATTTCTCGTGCCGGTGAATATGAGAGACAGTGGCCTTCTTGGTCATGAGAATGGCCCTCCCGACGTCACAACACACTACGCAGCCTGCTGGCTACCACTTGAGGTAAAGCGCTGCGTCTCCTGGCATGCCGCCCGGAAAACTGATGATTTCGGCATGAAGCTTGTAGCCGAGAGGGCGGAGCTCGGCGTCGAAGAAATCGTAGGCCTTCTTCGCGAAGCCTTGCAGCGTGCTCGGCCATTCCGGGTCTGCGATGTTGATCCTGCGTCCGCCGTCGCTGCAGTAGCTGCTCGGGAACGTGATCACCTGGATCTGATGCAGTCCGCGCTGGGCGGCAACGCTGACCGCCTGGTTCAAGCGGTCGAATACCTCGGGATGGATCTCGCGCCCCATGAAGGCATCGCGTAGCTCGAGCTGCTTCTGATCTTTCTTTTGTTTGAGCTTTCGCTCCTCGTCCATTTTCGCCGCTTCGGCGTCGGAGGCCATCAGATTGAGATCCGTAGGGCGTAGTAGCGTCGCCATGGTCGCTCTCCCATTCGCTATCAATCACTGCGGGTGTTTGCCGCCCCTCACCGTTTGCACGCGTGCGGGTCTTATGCGGGCCGCGTGCAGACGTGCCTGGGTTTCGTGCTCAGCGGGGAGGCTGGCCTTCTCTGTGGCTGCCTCGTCGATGAGATGCTCGATGTGGGTCAGCCGCGCTTTGGCTTCATCACTGCGCAGGCCAACGGCATCCACCATGCGATGAAGCGCGTCCGCCATGCGTTGCGTGAGCGCAGGCTCTTTGGCGAACATGCCGGGGAGTGCCGCCACGGCTTTACGCTCGTCCAGCAACAAGAGCAGGAACTGCTCGCGCAGGACGCGCTTGAACTCATCGAGGCTGTATCCTTTGCCGGCCTCCTTGCGTATGGCGCGCAGCAGATTGAAGCCGCGCTCGTCGATCACGCCGTCGGGCATGCGGATGTAAATCAGCGCGCGCAGCGCCGCTTCGCGCGGCCCACCCTGGGAGGCACGCTCCTTGATCTCGGCGATATGCCGGCGCACGAGGGCGGCGTGGGAGGCTGTCATTGGCTGGGGCCGATAGGCTTGATCGTCGCTCGTCCTCAAACCGGCGAGAGCCTGCAGGAGCGGCGACCCGTAGATGGCGTGAAATGCGCTCTCGAGCGCCTTGTCTCGCGTCTCACGGTAAGCATCGAGCGACGTCTCGATGAAATCCGAAACGTGGTTTTGCGCCTGCCAAAGGCTATTGCTTTCCGGAACGGGCTGGCGTGTCTCCCGGACGTTCTTCACCATCCATTCCAGCATTTTAACGTAGGGATTGTCCTTCGACAGCATCTCGTACTGGAGGCGGAGCGGATGGAGATTGCGGATGGCATCTGCCATCCACTCGGTGGTGTAGGCCTTGAGCCAAGGCTGAACGAAGGTCCGATACAGGCCGAGGTTGATCTCCGAGATCCGCGCGACGGCCGCGAACTCGCGCTCGTCTGCAGCATCGTTGCCGCCGAATGCGCGAATGTCGTCCAGGGTGCGAGATTCGAAGCGGACCAGATGCTCGCCTTCGACGAGTTCGTCTTTTGCGTCCGTCTCCTTTTTTGGCGTGATGACGGCTTCATACAGCCCCGGTGGCAGAACATCGATGAGGTCGATGTTGCTCGCAAACTCGTCGTGCTCCTTGCGGGCGACGGAACCCGAAACGAAAATCCCGAGATGCCCGATGGTCTCGTGAACCGCGTAAACGATCGTCTGGCCGTGGGCTCGAATGTCATCCACCGAGGTATAAAGGTCGAGGATCCAGCCGAGTGCCTGCTGGGGTGGCGTGATGTTGTCGGCCTTCGAGCAGAAGACGAGTATGGGCGATCTGATGTTCCGGAGATCGACTTGCGCGCCGTCGCTCATCGTCAGCGCTCCGCGCGCAAGCTTGTTGCCGATGAACAGCTCGTCGGCGATGAACTGCATCTCCGCCGCGTTGAGTAGAACATGCCCGCCCCACCACTGCTCGAACTCGAGGAAGCGAGGCGCCTCTTTGTCGACGTTGGCGTAAAGGTTATAGTGCTTGGACCACAGCGTGTTGGCCGGGTTCAGGTTTTCGAAGTTGGAGACCAGCCACGCACCATCGAACTTGCCTGCGCCTAGATCTCCGGTGAGGGCCGTCAGCCAGCTTCCGCCGAGCAGGCCGCCCGTGAAGCGCATCGGGTTCTCGCCGCGAACGCCTGCCCAGTAGGAAAGCGGCGAGCCTGCGATGATGATTGGGCCGAACAGATCGGGTTTCAGCGCGGCGAGCATCATGACCGCCCAGCCGGCCTGGCAGTTTCCGATGACGGCGGGCTTTCCGTCGGCCTTGGGATGATCGGCAATGACGCGTTCGAGAAAGGCTGCCTCCGCGAGCGCAACATCCTCGATCGTTTGGCCGGATACGGGGGAAGGCAGGAAGCCGACGAAGTAACAGGGGTGCCCCGCTTTGAAGGCGACCCCTATCTCGCTATCCGGCTTGAAACCTCCGATGCCGGGGCCGTGGCCCGCGCGAGGATCCACGATGACGAAGGGACGTTTGCTGTCGTCGATGGTTGCGCCGCGGGGCGGCTTTATGCGAGCGAGGACGTAGTTGACCGGCCGGGGCAGGGCGCGGCCGTCCATCACAAGCTCACAATCGAATTTCAGGACGTGGGGCGCCTGCTTTGCGGCGTGCGCGTCGTAGCGGGCGCTGCGTTCGCGCAAGACGTCGAGCGTGAGGATGCTGCGTTGCCAGGCGTCGATCCAATACGCCATGGCATCTTGCGTAAGACTGAACGCCCATGGGGCCTGGAAGGATTGCAGCGAACGTGTAGCGGCCTGCGTACTCATGAGCAGCCTCTCGATCTACGTTGTCGCGCGGCGGGTGAGGCGTGAATGCCTACTTCGTGAGGCTGAGCTTGAGCTCAGGTCTTGCCCCGTCGGTCGATCCGGCCGGGCCGGCACTTTTTCGCGTAGTTACTGATCGTATTGAGTGTGACGTGCAGGATGATCCTGACGTCGTAGACAGCGCCGCCGCACGGAGCGCAAAGCCCGGTTCTCACGCTGCCGCGAAATCGAATGCCTCGGGTCTCCATAGCAAACTCACTATTGCTAGCCCGTCAGTGCGTATTTGATTCAGAACAATCGTATCATTTCGGAATTATAAATTTTACTATTGATGGGCGGCTTTAACAATGAAGCATTTTAGCGTCGCGAGCTTTGCATCAAAGCGCGCTGAGGTTCAAGCAGGAATCTGATTTCCCTTTTTTCAGAACGGCTTTTATACGGCCGTCACTCGATCTCCGATGGTCCGACTTCAACGGCGTCGGCCGGTGGGGTGAACAAAAACAGGTCCTGACTGAACGCCGGCGTGTCGACCCACGCGAATTCGTTCGTTTGCACTGTGCGATCGTTGGCATCCAGTTTTCGGCTTACGATTCTGCACGGAACGGGAGCGCCGTCCTTCCTGAGCCAGACGTCCCATTGCTGCTCAAAGCGCTGAACGCTGAAGCGATCGCACGTTTCTTCGCCAATGTTCTGGGAGCCGATCGCCTTCGAGGAGACCTGTTCCCCGTAGTCGATGGTCCAGATGAAGTCGATCAGCTTTTCCTGAGTGCCGAGCAGACCGATGGCGGTGTACATCGTGCCGATCATGGAATCCTTGCTCGGTATTCTCGCGTATTTTCGGGCGTTGGGGCGGTAGATCGTGAGCGTCGTGCCATCCGAGATGAAGAGATAGTCCTCCTTCCCCGACGACAGCTCGATGCGGAAGCTTTCGGGCCTTTTGATAAAGAAGTGCGCCGTGCCGCTCCGCCCCATTCCGGGCAAGTCGCTGGTTTCGCGGAACGATGTCTTGAACTCGACGGCGGGGCGCTGCTGGAGGTAATCGTGCATGCGCGTCAAGGCGCCGAGGTCGCCGCGGCCTTGGTCGACCGGCACAATGCCACCGTCCGTCTGGGCAGCGCCGCCTCTGATCCACATCAGAGAAAGCGTGAGGCAGATAAATAGCATTCTGCGCATGCGTGCCTCCGCGACAGGTGATTCAGGGGAAAACCACGGCACGACGAAGATACGCCGCGGGTGACGTCTGCCAACTCGGGGAGCGCGTTAACTTTAAACGATTTCAAGCGCAGATCCGTAAATGAGAAAACGGAAAGCGCAGCGTACGAAAAATTATAGTCGGGAAAGGTCTCCGGTCGTGCTACAAATTTGTAAATCCCTGCGCCTCTCCAATGAAAAAATCGAGTGATGTGCGGGGCTTGTGGTTTTGGCGCTATCTCTGGGCGGCGTTCATTCCCATCTATCGCCTTTTGAAGATCGACAAAGTCAACGATCAGCGTTCAGGAGGAGGGAAGCAATGGCGGACCTGCATCCGGCGGCTACCCCGCATCTCCCAATTTTTGTTACCGCGCCCGATCAAACCGACGTGCTCATGGTGGTCATGGCGATCATTCTGATCGGCTCAATATTGGCCGCGGGCGTTTTCTTTTTCTGGCTGCACTCGCTTCCGGAGCGGATGGTTCACAACAAGGCCCAGTTTGATGTCGTCGCCGTGCTGGCTCTGCTTTCGTTGTTCACTCACATCCACGCGTTTTGGGTCGCGGCCTTGCTGCTGGCGCTCGTCAAGATCCCGGACCTTTCCTTTCCGAGCTTTTCCAAGCCGCTGGACAGCATCGCGGGTTCGCTCGAGACGATGGCCGCAGGCCAGGCGCCGCCCGGGGACCGAAGACCGGCGCAGGTTCCGAACTCAAAGAAAGTTGGCCGTAACGACACTCCCAAGCGCGCCTGACGCGCGGAGGCCGCCATGCTCGAGCTGCTCCTCTGCTCATTTTTCACGATCCTGCCGGACTACCTCTATCGCCGTTACGGGGAGGGCAAGCGGCTTGGCGTCGAGATCGGATTCTATTCCGTTTGGTACGAGCTGAGGTACGGCATCACGGCGTGCCTGATGCTGACGATAGCGCTGATCACCACGATCTTCTATTTCCATCCCTCGACCACAAATGTGACCAGCTACTTCCGGACGGTTCCCATCCTGCCTGAAACGAACGGGCGTGTTGCCGAGGTTTTCGTCGGCTTCTCGGGGCAGGTTAAGAAGGGTGATCCGCTTTTCAGGCTGGACAGCCGCAAGGCGGAGGCGCAGCTCGAGGTCGCCACGCGGCAGATCGCCGAAGTGGAGGCGGCCATGACTGTGGCGAAGGCGGATATCGCCGCTGCGGAAGGCCAGATTCAGCAGGCCAAGGGGGCCTATCAGCAAGCGCTCGATGAGCTTGCGATGAAGGAGACGCTGCAAGCGCGCAACGCGGATGTCGTCGCGCAGCGTGAGATCGAACGGCTCCGCAATGTCGCGGACGGGCGCAAGGGTGCTTTGTCGGCCGCGGAAGCCGCGAAGCAGGCCGCCGAAACCAAGCTTTCGACGTTGTTGCCCGCCGAGAAGGCGAGCGCGGAGGCGGCGAGAGATCAAGCCGAGGTCGAGCTGTCCAAGATGCTCGTCACGGCGGGTGTCGACGGGCATGTGGAGCAGTTCACCTTGAGAGTGGGGGATGTCGTCAATCCGTTGATGCGCCCGGCCGGCGTCCTGATACCGGCTGGGGCAGGCCGGCAATATCTCATGGCCGGCTTCAATCAGATCGAAGCGCAGGTGATGAAGACGGGGATGATCGCGGAGGTGACCTGCGCTTCGAAGCCGTTGAAGATCATTCCGATGGTGGTCACTTCCGTGCAGGACTTCATAGCCGCGGGGCAGGTTCGCACGTCGGAGCAACTGATCGATGCGCTCCAGACGGCGCGCCCCGGTACCCTCACGGTTTTCATGCAGCCGCTCTATGAAGGTGGGCTCGATGGGATCGTTCCGGGCAGCAGCTGTGTGGCGAATGCCTACACCAGCAATCACGATAAGCTCGCGAGCGGAGAGCTGGGCATCGGAAGCTGGCTTTTCCTGCATGCGGTTGACGCGGTCGCGCTCGTTCATGCGATGATCCTGCGTCTGCAGGCGCTCGTTCTGCCCGTCAAGGTTCTGGTCTTCTCGGGACACTGACGTCGAATACTGGGTCTCGGTAGATGCCATTGCTCGCGAGAGTAGCGCCCGGCCTCGTGGAGTTGCGCCATTACAGGCGAAGCGATGCGCCGGCCGACATGAGAGCGGGTCTGTCGGTTGCGGCGGTCGCTATCCCGGTTGCCATTGCCTATGCGGAGCTTGCTGGTTTTCCTCCGCAGGTGGGGCTTTATTCCAGCGTTCTTCCGCTCGTCGCCTACGCGGTTCTAGGCTCGTCACGCCAGCTCATCGTCGGGCCCGATGCGGCGACGTGCGCGGTGGTCGCCGCCGCCGTTGCGCCTCTCGCCGCAGGAGACGCGACGGCCTATGCGTCGCTCTCCGTCATGCTGGCGGCGTTGACCGGGCTCATCAGCATCACGGCGAGTTTTTTGCGGCTCGGAGCGCTCGCCGACTTTCTGTCTAGGCCCATTCTCGTCGGCTTTCTCAACGGCGTCGCGCTCTCTATCGTGCTTGGACAGGCCGGCAAGATTTTGGGCTTTGATGTTCACAATGCGGGCATCCTCCCGCGGCTGGTGGAGATCATCGGCAGCCTCAGTCAGGTCCATCTCCCGACACTTGCGCTCGCGGCTGCAACCTTCGCTGTCATTATCATCGCGCCACGCCTTTGGACGTGGCTGCCGGGTGCGCTCGTGGGGCTCGTTTTCGCCGGGGTGATCGTGCAGGCATTCGGCCTCTCATCGGCGGGCATCAAGACGCTGGGGCTCGTCCCTGCGGGGTTGCCCGCTCTTGCGATGCCCCGCGTTGATCCCGCGCTGCTGCCTGCGCTTCTGGCCGATGCCGCAGGTCTGGCTTTGATCAGCTTTTCGAGCCTCATGCTCACGTCACGCAGCTTTGCCTTGAAAAATGGCTACGACGTCGATCCCGATCGGGACTTCGCGGCACTTGGGGCGGCCAATATCGCGTCGGCGCTTTCGCAGGGCTTTGCCATCAGCGGAGCAGATTCGCGGACGGCGGTCAGCGATGCGTCGGGCGGGCGGACCCGCGCCGTGGGCCTGATTGCGGCCGTTGTGATCGTTTTCGTTTTGCTCTTCGTGACGGAGCCGCTGCGATATATCCCCACGGCGGCGCTCGGCGCCGTGCTCGTCATGGCGGGTCTGTCGCTCGTGGATATCGGTACGGTTCGCCTCATCTATAGGATCGACAAAACGGAGGCGCTCCTTTCTGTTGTTGCCACGCTCGGTGTCGTGGCTGTCGGCTCCGTCAATGCCATTCTGCTGGCTGTGATCCTTGCGCTCGTGCGTTTCATCAGGGTGCTTTCTCGTCCGAGCATTGAAACGCTGGGGAAGGTCGGCGGTATTCCGGGGCTGCATTCGCTCGAGCGGCATGATTCAGGGGAAGCCATCCCGGGGCTGCTTCTGGTTCGCTTCAATGCCCCGATCGCGTTTTTCAACGCCCCCTATTTCAAGCGGGAGGTGATGAAGGCGGTGGAGCAGGCCGGGCCCGATCTGCGGCATGTCGTGCTTGATCTGCTTCCCATCCCGAACATCGATGCGACCGGGATCCTGACGGTACGCGAGGTGGTCGAGGCGCTGGGCCAGCGGGGGATTACCTTCAACGCGGCAGGTCGGGCCACCGAGTGGCGTCGCTGGATGCTGGCCCGCGGGTTCCACGACGAGCGCATCCGTCTGTTCCCCACCTTGCGCCAGGCGATCCGCGAATTGGGGGATGAGGGTGGCCCGGCGTTGAAGAAGGGAGAGCAATAAGTGCGGCGGCGCGCATAAGCCAAGCGGGTTTCGTTTCCGATATGCGGCTAGGCCGCGGCGTTTGCCGATTGGCCGGGGGCGCGTGGCAGCGGAAATCCGATGGATGGCTCCCCCACGAACGCGTGCGATCCCACGTGTGTCAGCTTGCCTTGCGTATCCAGCCAGATCTTGCCGCCAATGGATCGGAAGCGGCGGCAGAACGCGAAATCCTCGCTGAGATAAAGACCGTCTTGATGGTCTATCTCCGTCTCGAACAGGGCATACCCAGAGCGAGGCTTGGCGTTGCTGTAGGAGTGAATGGCGCGGTAAGCCGTTTCCGGAAACGCCGTGATCATGCGCTCGATGGCTCCGCGCTTGATCAGCATGAAGCCGCAACCGGCGTATTGCCCGGTGACGAAGTCGCCGCGCTGTTCGAATTCGTTCGCATCGCAGGCGAGACCGACGTAGCGCAAGGAGGCAGTTTCGGCGGCTACGCCAAGCTTCATCTGATCGAGGGACATCGGGCCCCAGTCGCGCACCTTCAAGGGGTAGATCCCGCAAACGACATCCTCGTCGAATGCGACCATGCGTTCGACCTGGCTCGGTTCGAAGCCAATGTCTGCGTCGATGAACAGAAGGTGTGTCGCGTTGCTGTCGAGGAAGTGTCCGACGAGCGTATTGCGGGAGCGCGTGACCAGGGAGTCGTGCCCTTGAAGGGCGACGACGATCTCGAGTCCCATGCGTGTATTGTAGGTCGAGAGCGCAAGCAGAGATAACGTGTATTCCTGCGAGACGAGCCCTCCGTAACAGGGCGTGGCTATGAATACGGTTGGTCGCGCAGGGGGCGGCATCTCGGCCATGGATTGTTCCTGGAAAGAGAAATTTCCCCGAACGCTAGGTTGATTCGCATCGTTTGAATGTTTCGAAGCATCTCAAATTGTTTCGCATGACGACAGGCGAGCCGTCCCGAAGTCCCGGGGGCGGCGCGGTCGAGCAGCCGCCTTCACCGAGGCCTTTGGCGGGCTCCAGGCTGCCATCAATTCCGCTGTTTTAAGAATCATAACCACGCTGTGACACACTTCCCGGCTCAATTGGCAGGGAACGTCTCCACGGCGGTCGGCATTTACACAGAGCCGCCTCTGGAGGGGACTTATAGCTCAACGGGTTAGCACATGTTTCGCGGGACGTTCGTTACCATCGTTCAGGCGTTCTTGCTGGTCGCTGCGCTCGCCACGGCTGGGACCTCCGCGGTTGCGGAGCCGCGCAACAAGACAGCGCGTAAAGCGCCAGAGCCGGAAGTTACGCTCACGGGGCCCGCCGTTCTGGCGGTGGTGTCGCTTCGCGATCAGCGTATTTCGGTTTATGACGCCGCCGGAAATGCGGTGAGGGCGCGTGTTTCGAGCGGGCAAACGGACTACGAGACTCCTGTCGGTATCTACAGCATTCTCCAGAAGAACAAAGACCACTATTCGAACCTCTACGACGACGCGCAGATGCCCTTCATGCAGCGTCTGACGTGGTCGGGTATCGCGCTTCACGCGGGGGCCCTTCCGGGTTACCCCGCTTCGCACGGCTGCGTTCGTCTTCCCTACAACTATGCCGAGAAGATTTTCGGGTTGGCGAAGATCGGCACCCGCATCATCGTCGCCCGGGAGAATATCGCGCCGTCCGAGATCTCGCATCCTCTGTTGTTCAAGCCCACCGCCAGCGGTGCGCAGGCCTCGGCGACGCCGATCGGCTATGAGCCGGATAGCGAGGCCGGGCCGGCGCCCTTCATGCCGGATCTGCGCAACTGGCCCGAACGCCAAGCTCTTCTCGAGCAATTGAGGGCTGTGGCCTCGACGAAGGCAGCCGAAGCGGACGCGGCGGCTCCCGAATTGGATGAGCTCAAAAAGGCGCTCAAAGAGCGCGAGGCTGCTCGAGCCAAGACCGCAAAGGCGCTGAAGCGCGCCGAGAAGGCGAAGAGCAAGGCGGACGGCTGGGTGGCCAGCGTGGCCAAGCGCGCGGCTGCGGCCAAGACGGACCGCGCCCGCAAATCCGCAGAAGCCGAAGCCGCAAAGGCAGCCGCTGCCGCCGAAAAGGCCGCTCTTGCCTTCAACGACGCGAAAACCAAGGACGATGCAGCGGGAGCGGAGCTGGCCCAGGCGACGGATGCGTTCAAGGTGTCCGATGCCGTAAAGAGGAAGGCGACCGAGGCTGCGAAGGAAGCCCGGCGCAAGACGCTGCCGGTTTCCGTCTTCGTGAGCCTCAAGACCCAGAGGGTCTATGTGCGACAGGGGCATGAGGCGGTGCTCGACAGCCCCGTGAGTATCGCCAATGCCGATATTCCGATCGGAACCCACACGTTCACGGCAGTCGACTACAAAGGGAATGGCGATGATGTCCGCTGGAACGTCGTGACCCTTCTTCCCCGTCAGGCTGACGACTTCGATGACGATGGCTACAGCAGGAGCCGCCGCACGACATCTGGCGCCGATGTTCCCCCGCAGACGGATGTCGTGGCCGCGAAGGCCGCGCTCGACCGCATCACGTTGCCGCCGGAGATCGTCTCGAAGGTGTCGCAGTATGTGTGGCCGGGATCTTCGATCATCGTCTCCGACGAGGAGATGAGCAAGGAGACAGGCGAGGCGACGGATTTCGTCGTGCTGATCAGCGGCGAGCCGCAGGGCGGCATCAAGAAGCGTCCGCGTCAGCAGCCCAACTATTACCAATACGACCCGTACTACGACGACTATTACTACTACGGCGACCGGCGCCGCAGACCGCAGCGCTACACGCCGTTCTTCAGCTTCTGGTAGCTGCTTGAAGAGGGATGGTCATTGGCGGGCGGAAGGGCCAGCAGGCTTGCCGTTGTCGCTTGGGCGATTGCAGCGTGGGTGTGCGCGACCGGCCTCGCGACGGCGGAACCGGTAAATCCGGAGCGTTCCCAGGCCGAGAAGCTGGAGCGCTGGCAAGCTGCGCGCAGCGGCCGCCTTCAGCTTCCGTTGCCAGGGACGCCCGATACGGAAAAGCTGATCACGCGTCTTGCCAATGCCGGCATGCAGCTCGGCGCGCCCGTGCTGATCCGCATCTTCAAGGCGGAATCCGAGCTCGAAGTGTGGATCAAGAAGGGCCGCGCCTTCGAGCTCTTCGCGACCTACCCGGTCTGCTACTGGTCCGGCGCCCTCGGTCCCAAGCGCCATGAAGGAGACCGGCAGACACCGGAAGGGTTCTACACAGTCACGGAGGATCTGCTGCATCACGGCCAACGCTGGCGGCGCTCTCTCAACGTCGGCTATCCGAACATTTTCGATCGCGTCAACGGGCGTAGCGGATCGGTCATCCTCGTTCACGGGGGCTGCGATTCATCGGGGTGCTTCGCGATGACGAACGCCGTGAATGCCGAGCTTTACGATTTGGTGTCCGCCGCGCTCCGCATCACACCGCATGTTCCCATGCAGATATTTCCGTTTCGCATGACCGATGCCAACGTCGCGGCCAATGCCGCCTCGCCTTGGGCCCAATTCTGGCGGGACCTCAAGGACGGGTACGACTCCTTCGAGCGTACGCGCCTGCCGCCGAAAGTCTCCGTATGCCAGAGACGCTACCAGGTTCGCGATGCGTCTCCGTTCGAGCGTGAGCCTGAGGGCGTCGAGCTTTGCGACCAGGATCGCGACAGTCTCCCGCCTCATCTCGATCAGGCGGGGCGGGTGCCTGGCAAGCAGGCTCAAGCAGCGGAACGGCCGGCGCCTGCGTGCGATCTCGCGCGCCCGAGCTGCCGCAAGTGGGTATCGCTGCGCGACCGCAAAGGTGCGAACCGGGCCGTCGCAGGCCGTGGCGCGGGAAGCAAGCCATCGACGATCCGCTAGCTTGTGAGCGACGCCGAAAGACGTCAGCGAAGGCGCACGCCGTTTCGTTGGTCAATCGCGCTCTCTGATCTCCAGCAGACGCTTCAGCGGAATTCCGTATCACATGCAAATTCATATTTGCGGACACGAGACGGCACGCCGGCCGTTGGCCGTAACCGTTCGTTTCCGGGTTTCTCGCGATCAATGGGGCGAGGACAGCATGGGAACGCCGGGCAGAGCCATGAGCGGTATCCCGATGTTGTGGGAGTGGGTCGAAAGGGATCGTGAACAGGGTGACAAGCGATAGCGGGGGCGCCATCGGGATCGATGGCGCGCGCCGGTTCGTCGCGTGGCGCGCACCTGTTTGCGGACCAGGCCAAGCTCCGAACTTTTGGAGGATGCAGTGTTTTCCCGGATTCCTATCGCGCCGCGCCTGGGTATTGCGATTGCCGTGCCGCTGGTGATGCTTGGCTTGCTCGCTGGCAACGATGTCTATCTGAGGTGGGAGACGAGGGCCGAGATGATGCGGCTGGTCGACCTCGCCAAAGGGGTAAGAGCCGTCAGCGACCTCGTTCATGAGCTTCAGCGCGAGCGCGGACTATCGGCAGCCTTTCTGGCCAGCAAAGGCGCGCAGATGAGCGCGGATCTCTCCTCGCAGCGCGGGCGAACGGACGAACGGCGTGCCGACGTCGCTGCCGCAGCGGGTGGTCTTTCGGCGCTTGATGAAATCGATGCGAAACGCCGCGAGGTCAGCGCACTGTCGCTCTCCGGTTCCGAGGCCTTCGCCTACTACACGGGAGCCATAGGCCACCTTCTCGATGCCGCGAGCGAGATGACCAAGAAAAGCGCGCACGGGGATGTCACCCGAACGATGACGGCTTATGTGACGCTCATGCAAGGCAAGGAGCGTGCGGGCCAGGAACGCGCGACCGGATCGGCCGCGATCTCTGCCGGCCGCTTCGAATTTGCGTCCTACACGCGGATGCTCTCGCTTGCGGCGGCGCAGACTGCCGATTTTGACCGGTTCAGGGCGATGGCAAGTCCCGCGCTCCGCAGTCTCTTCGAGCAGGCCATCGCCGGTCCGGTCGTGGATACAGTCGCGAGGATGCGCGAGATTATTGCCGCCGGGGGCCTTACCGGGGATTTGGCGGGGCTCGACGCGCGCGCGTGGTTCGAGGCGGCGGCGGCGCGGATCGATCTTCTCAAGAGCGTGGAGGACCGCGTTGGTGATGAGCTCGTCACGGAGACCGCCGCGATCTCCGGAGAAGCGCTGAAGGAGCTTGTCGCGCTTGCAAGCACGGTGGGTGCCGCAATCGCGGCAAGCCTCGTGCTCGTGCTCATGATCGCGTGGAGCATCACGCGCCCGCTCGATGCGCTCGGGAGTGCGATGAAGACCCTCGCCAAGGGAGATCTCGATACGGAGGTGCCGGGCGCCGACCGTAGGGACGAGATCGGCCTGATGGCGAAGGCGGTGGAGGTTTTCAAGTCGAACGCCATCGAGCGGCGGCGGCTCGAAGCGGAGCAACGAGAAACGGAGCGCCGGACCGCCGAAGCTCGCCGGAATGAAATGTTGACGCTCGCCAACGAGTTCGAAACGGCAGTAGGGCAAATCGTGGAGAACGTTTCCTCGGCTGCGAGCGAGCTCGAGACCGCGGCCGGAAGCCTCACCAAGACAGCGGAGACGACGCGGCATCTTTCGACGACCGTGGCCGCGGCTTCGGAGCAGGCGTCGGTCAACGTGCAGTCCGTCGCTTCGGCGACAAACGAAATGTCGTCGTCCGTCAACGAGATCAGCCGGCAGGTCGTGGAATCGAGCCGGATTGCGGACGAGGCGGTGCAGCAGGCGCAGAAGACGGACATGAGCATCACCGCGCTGTCGCACGCGGCGCAGCGGATCGGAGACGTTGTCGAGCTGATTTCCGCGATCGCCGGGCAGACGAACCTGCTGGCGCTCAACGCCACGATCGAGGCGGCGCGGGCAGGGGAGGCTGGCAAGGGCTTTGCGGTGGTGGCCGAGGAGGTGAAGGCGCTTGCCGCGCAGACCACCAGGGCGACCGAGGAGATCGGATCGCAGATCTCCGGCATGCAGGGCGCGACGGAGGAGTCGGTGACGGCGATCAAGGAGATCAGCGGGACGATCGGACGGATCGCGAAGATCTCCTCGACCATCGCCGCGGCCGTCGAAGAGCAGGGCGCTGCCACGCATATGATTGCGCGCAACATAGAAGAGGCGGCAAAGGGCACGACGGACGTCGCAAGCAACATCACGGAAGTGGATCGCGGCGCGGCTGAGACGGGATCGGCTTCGTCTCAGGTGTTGTCCTCGGCGCAGTCTCTCTCGCAGCAGAGCGGCCAGCTCAAGCTTCAGGTCGGGAGTTTCCTGACGACGATCCGCGCGGCATGACGGCGTTCCTGCGGCGGATTTCATTTCGAATTGCTGCCGGCCGCCTTCCCAGAAATCAAGGCGACGGCATTTCTGCTCGCTATCCTGATTCGGAAGAATGGATTGGGCGAGATGCACGAGATGGGCCGTTGGCAGAAAGACTCCGCGGAGGATCCGAGGTATTACATCCGTGGATCTGCGCTCGCAGGCTTCGCCGAGTTGGTCACGGCGGCGGGGGGTGACCCGGCCGCGTTGCTCGAGAAGGCAGGCTTCTCGCCCGAGGTGCCCGCTCTGCAGGACGAGCTCGTGTCCTGGCCCCGGCTCTGCCTGTTGTTGGAGCGTGCCGCGGAGACGCTGGATAGGCCCTCGCTCGGTATCGAGTGGGCCTTGAGCGTTCCCGATCATTTCCCCAATGTGGGACCGACGCTGCTGCTGGCGAATTTTGCGGGCACATTCCAGGAGTGGATCGAGGCCAGCATCACCTACTGGCGCCACCATACCAACGCCTTCGCGCTTCAACTCGTGGATGACGGGCCTGGGCACGACGCCGTGTTTCGCCACGTTCTGCTCTCACCCGCGCTTCCCATGCGGCAGCACGCGGAATACATGCTGGGGAACGCTTGCCGCATGGCGCGCGCGATGGGCGGGTTGATACATCGGAATCCGTCCCAAGTTCGGTTTCGGCATCAGAAGCCTGCCGATACCTCGTTGCACGAGGCGATCTTCGGCTGTCCCGTAACGTTTGGGGCTTCTCACGACGACATCGTGTTCGACCGGCGGCTGCTCTCCCTTCCACTGCGTGGAACGCCGGGGCGGCTCAGGAAGGTAATGGATCTCCACATCCGCCATCGCTGGCGCCAGATGCCGCTTCGCGACGATACGATGGCAACGACGGTAGGGCTTGCTATTCGCAGCGTCATGGGGACGAAGCTTTGCTCGTGCGGGCTTGTCGCCGGCTCGTTGGGCCTCAGCGCGAAAAAGCTTCAAAGACTACTCTCGCACGAGGGGACGTCGTTCTCGGCGATCCTGGATGATGTGCGGCGGGCCATGGCCGTCCGTCTTCTTTCGGACACGGAGGCGCCGATCTCGCGCATCGCGGGCCTCCTCGCGTATTCGACGCCCGGTCCGTTTACTCTCGCCTTCAAGCGCTGGACGGGCGTGTCGCCGCGCGTCTTTCGCAAGAGGCTACCGGCGTCGTCGCCGTGCGAAGGGACCTGAGAGTGAGCGTTGCCGGGGCGTGGCTCTCCCCGCATTGCAGTGAAACTCTCAACCGTGCGGCCGGGCTTCGGCGGAAAGAGCGGCTGCCAGCATGCGCCGAAGAGCGGTCAAGCCCGGGTCTTTAGCCGTGCTGCACGCGGCGATGAGGCCGAGCCATCGTTCATCGTCGGCAGTGCGGATGAAGCTGCCAACAGCTTCGTGCGCCCAGGCGCCGATGTCCGTGCTCGCACGCTTGGCCGCATCCTGAACGCGTGACAGAAATGGCAAGTCGTTCATCGCGAGCAGGGTTTCGAGTACGACGGCTTCGTCGTCGAACCGGGACAGGAGGGTGCCGAGCTGCATATGTGCCCCCTATGCTACGCGCAGGTCGGCCGGGCTGGGCAGTGCCACGCCTTCGATGTTTGCCCGGGCCGCAAGACGAGCGATGTACTGGGCGACGGCGGTGCGGTGCGCTCGCTCGCCCAGATAGCCGGCAATCTTTTCGCGCACGATCTCGAATGGCAGCTCCTCTCCGGCGATTTTCCGTTCCAGGCGGATGATGTGGAAGCCGTATCGTGTCTCGACCGGGAGTGTGGTCATCTCGCCAGGGTTGAGCGCCATGACTGCGGCCTCGAACTCGGGCGTCGTCTCCCCTGCCGAAATCTGGCCGAGGTTGCCGCCCAGTTCGCGCGACGGGCATGCCGAGTGCGCCCGGGCCAGCGAGTTGAAGCGGTTCGGGTCCTGTTTGAGGATCACCAAGGCTGCTGTTGCGCCCGCTCGCGCTTTTTCGAACGCCGAAGCATCGTCCTTGCGTGCCGCGAACAGAATGTGCGCGACCTCGAAGATGTCCGGCGAACGGAAGCGCTTACGGTTGCGCTCGTAGTAGCGCCTGCATGCTTCGCCGTCGGCGGAGGGAGTTACGACCTCGTTCGCGACGAGGGCGCGGATCGAAGCCTCCTCGTCCGTTTCGCATCGGCCGCTGTCATCGCTGAGAGGCTCGACCGCGAGATCGAGCCGCTTTGCTTCCTCCATCAGAAGGGTGCGCACGACGAGAGCCTGGGCTGCCGCGGTCCACGCTCCGAGCGGCGTCGAGGCCCTGTGGTGCTGGGCTTCGCGGGAGATCGCGTCGTGGGGTATGGCGATGCCGTTGACAGCCACGCGCTTGCGAGGTGCTGCGGCGAGATCAGCGTGTACCGAGCAGCCCATCGTCTCACTCCGCCGGAAGAGTTCTAGCTTTGGCCGATACCGCCTGCGGGGCGTTCTTTCCAGACCGCGACCGGACGACCTGATAGCCCCGCCGTCCCAGGTACCAGACTGGGGCGCTCCACACGTGGACAAGCCGCGTGAAGGGGAAGACGAGGAAGATGGTCATGCCGAGGAAGAGGTGCGCGCGGAAGATAGGATGCGCATCGGCAATGAGGCTGGATACGCCGGGTTGCAGCGTGAGAATTCCCTGCGCCCAGGTCATGAACCGCACCATTTCGTGTCCGTCGAGGTGGTCGAGCGAGACGATGATCGTCGCGAGGCCGAGCAGGAGCTGGACATAGAGAATGAGCAGGACGGCGATGTCGCCGAACGACGATGTCTTGCGGATGCGGGAATCGAACAGGCGCCGGTGAATGAGCAGCGTCATGCCCACGAAGCAGGCGACGCCCGCGATGCCGCCCACGACGATGGCCAGCATCTGCTTGAAACCGTGGGAAATCCCGAGTGCGTCGAACACCCAGATAGGTGTCAGGAGGCCGGCGAAGTGACCCATGAATATGACGAGGATGCCGACGTGGAAGAGGTTTGAGCCCATGGTGAGCTGACGTTTGCGCAGCATCTGGCTCGATCCCGAGCGCCATGTGTACTGCTCGCGATCGAAACGGGCGAGCGAGCCGAGCAGGAAGACGGTCAGGCAGAGGTAGGGATACCAGCCGAACACGATGTGATTGATGAGATCGCGCATGGTTGCCTCCTCAGGCGCGGTTCGAAGGTGAGTGGGCTACGACGGGGCGACGCTGGGGCGGTGACTCCATTCCCGGCGCCGGACGACGGCCTGCCCGGATCTTGGCGGCCAGTCCTTCTGTGTCGCAGGTGGTGTCTGCTCCGGGTCCGAATTTGACTTCCTCGTCGATCCAGGCTGCGTCGAGCGCGGCGAGATCGTTGGGGTCGTCGTCCGGGACGGAGAGGATGGCGTTCAGCACATCTTTGTCGGGCTGTTCGCGGCTCAAGGCCTGAAGCGCCGAGAAGGCGGACGCGTAAGCCGACTGGCGCTTTTCGAGGCGCTGGCGGATTGCTTCCAGGATATGGACCGTCTCACTCAGGTGCTGGCGCGCTTCCGCAGACGGGATAGCAGACAGGAACTCGAGGAAAAGCGGCATGAAGTCCGGCAGCTCGTTTGCCGAGACGGCGAGGCCATGCTTTTCGTAGAGCTGGGCCAGATCCACCATCGCCTGACCGCGGTCCCGGCTTTCGCCGTGGACGTGCTCGAAGAGATGCAGAGAGAGCGAGCGCGTGCGGTCGAACAGAAGCACATAGCGTTCCTGGAGATCGTAGATGTCCCCTGTGGCGTACTCTTTCAGCAGACCAGACAGCGCTTCCTCGGCCTCTTTCGGCAGCGCTTTCTCGGATGCGACTGCGGCCTGCAATTCCGGGATCGCAGCCTGAACATCCTCGCTCGGGTAGCACAGCAAGGCCGAGATGGTTTTGAGCGTCATCTTCATTACGCGATCTCCATCGGGTTCTTGGCGCGCTTGGGAACACCGAACAGGCTCTGGTCGGTTCGCCCGTCGGAGCAGCCGTTGCCGAACGAGAAGCCGCACGATCCCTTGAGATCGTAGGCGTCCTCGCCAAGCTCGCGATGCGCGGTGGGAATGACGAAGCGATCCTCGTAGTTCGCGATCGCCATCACGCGGTACATCTCGTCGATCTGGGCTGCGGTGAGGCCGACTTTCTTGGCGATGCTCTGGTCGATCACGCCGTCTACAGTCTTGGCGCGCATATAGGCGCGCATGGCGAGCATGCGCTCAAGGCCGAGCGCCACGGGCTCCTCCTTGCCGGCTGTCAGCATGTTGGCGAGGTACTTCAGCGGAATGCGCAGGCTGCGCACGTCGGGCATCTCGCCGTCGTGACCGATCTTTCCGGCTTCGGCAGCCGATTGAATGGGCGAGAGCGGCGGCACATACCAGACCATGGGAAGTGTGCGGTATTCGGGGTGGAGCGGGAAGGCGACCTTCCATTCCATCGCCATCTTCCAGATCGGCGAGCGCTTGGCGCCCTCGAGCCAGCTATCAGGCACGCCATCGGCTCTTGCTTGGCGGATCACCTCAGGATCGTTGGGATCGAGGAAGATCTTGAGCTGGGCTTCGTAGAGATCCTCCTCGTTGGCCGCGCTTGCCGCCGCTTCGATGCGGTCCGCATCGTAGAGGACGACACCGAGATAGCGGATGCGCCCGACGCAGGTCTCGGAGCACACCGTCGGCTGGCCCGCTTCGATGCGCGGATAGCAGAGGATGCACTTCTCCGACTTTCCGCTCGACCAATTGTAGTAGATCTTTTTGTACGGGCATCCCGAGACGCACATGCGCCAGCCGCGGCACTTGTCCTGATCGATGAGGACGATGCCGTCCTCCTCGCGCTTGTAGATTGCGCCCGAAGGGCAGGACGCGACGCAAGCCGGATTGAGGCAGTGCTCGCACAGGCGCGGCAGATACATCATGAAGGTGTTTTCGAACTGGCCGTAGATGTCTTTCTGGACGCCTTCGAAGTTGTAATCCTCCGATCTCTTGGCAAATTCGCCGCCGAGGATCTCCTCCCAGTTCGGCCCCCAGTGGATCTTCTCCATGCGCTCGCCGGTGACGAGCGAACGCGGCCGGGCGGTCGGGAAAGCGGGCAGCTCGGGCGCCTTCTGCAGATGCTCGTAGTCGAAGGTGAAGGGCTCGTAGTAGTCATCGATCTCCGGCAGGTCGGGGTTGGCGAAGATGTTGGCGAGGACGCGCCATTTCGCGCCGATCCTCGGCTCGATCTTGCCGCTCTTCTTGCGGACCCATCCGCCCTTCCAGCGATCCTGGTTCTCCCAATCCTTCGGATAGCCGATGCCGGGCTTCGTCTCGACGTTGTTGAACCAGGCGTATTCAATGCCTTCGCGGCTGGTCCATACGTTCTTGCAGGTGACGGAGCACGTGTGGCAGCCGATGCACTTGTCGAGGTTCAGCACCATCGCGATTTGAGCGCGTACTTTCATTCTGCTGCCTCCGTCTTGGGGGTTCGCGATAGGGGTTGAGGCTGGTCGGCGGTGGGCGTGTCGAGCCAGTCGACCTCGGCCATCTTGCGGACGATGACGAACTCGTCCCGGTTCGATCCGACCGTTCCGTAGTAGTTGAAGCCGTAGGATTGCTGGACGTAGCCGCCGATCATGTGGGTTGGCTTCAGAACGGCGCGGGTGACGGAGTTGTGAATGCCGCCACGCTGGCCCGTCTGCTCCGAGCCCGGCACGTTCACGATCTTCTCCTGCGCATGGTACATCATGCACATGCCTTCCTTGACGCGCTGGGAGACGACCGCGCGCGCCGCCAAGGCGCCGTTGCTGTTGTAGGCCTCGATCCAATCGTTATCGACGATGCCGGCCTTGATGGCGTCGGCTTCGCTGATCCAGACGATGGGCCCCCCGCGAGACAGCGTGAGCATCAGGAGATTGTCGGTGTAGGTGGAGTGGATGCCCCATTTCTGGTGCGGCGTGATGAAGTTGAGCACCACAGATTTGTTGCCGTTTGGCTTGCGCGAGATGACCGGTTTGACGGTCTTTGTGTCTATGGGCGGTCGATAGACACAGAAGCCCTCGCCGAAGGCGCGCATCCAGAGATGATCCTGATAAAGCTGCTGGCGGCCGGTGAGCGTTCGCCAGGGGATCAGCTCGTGAACGTTGGTGTAGCCGGCGTTATAACAAACCTTCTCGGACTCGAGTCCGGACCAGATCGGAGACGAGATGATCTTGCGCGGCTGAGCCACCACGTCACGGAAGCGGATCTTCTCGTCCTCTTTCGGGATCGCGAGGTGCGTGTGGTCGCGTCCCGTGAAGCCGCTTAAGGACTCCCAGGCTTTGACAGCCACCTCGCCGTTGGTTTCCGGCGCAAGCGTGAGGAGGACTTCCGCGGCATCGATGTCGGTTTCGATCCGCGCCAATCCCTTCGTCGGGCCGGGCTCCGTCACGACACCGTTGAGGTGGCGCAGGAACTCGACCTCGTGCTGGGTGTCCCACGCCATGCCCTTGCCGCCGTTGCCGAGCTTGTCCATGAGCGGCCCGAGCGAGGTGAAGCGCTTGTAGATATTCGGGTAGTCTCGTTCGATCACGGTGATCTGCGGCATGGTCTTGCCGGGGATCGGCGCCACCTCGCCGCGCTTCCAATCCTTGACGTCGAGGGCCTGGGCGATCTCGCCTGCGGTGTCGTGCATGATGGGTGTGAGCACGACGTCCTTCTCGACGCCCAGCACCTCCGGCGCGACGCGCGAGAACGCCTTCGCGATGCCCTTGTAGATCTCCCAATCGCTCCTGGCTTCCCAGACGGGGTCCACTGCCGCGGTCAGCGGATGGATGAAGGGGTGCATGTCAGAGGTGTTGAGATCGTTCTTCTCGTACCAGGTCGCAGTCGGCAGAACGATGTCGGAGTAGACGCACGTCGTCGACATGCGGAAATCGAGGGTGACGAGCAGATCGAGCTTTCCTTCCGGCGCCGCGTCACGCCAGACCACATCCTGGGGCTTCTGGCGTCCGTCCTCGCCGAGGTCCTTGCCCATCACGCCATGCGACGTGCCGAGGAGATGCTTCAGGAAATACTCGTGACCCTTGCCGGACGAGCCGAGCAGATTGGAGCGCCAGACGAACATATTGCGCGGCCAGTTCGCCGGACTATCGGGGTCCTCACACGAGAGCTTGAGCTCGCCGGACTTGAGGGCCTGGGGCACGTAGTCCTTGACGTCTTGCCCCTTGGCTGCCGCCGCGGCCGCGATGGAAAGCGGGTTTTGCTCCAGCTGAGGGGCGGAGGGAAGCCAGCCCATGCGCTCCGCGCGCACGTTGTAGTCGATGATGGCGCCGTCCCACGGTCCCGGAGGTGCCGTGGGAGACAGGATCTCCTTCACGTCGAGCGTCTCGTAGCGCCACTGGTCGGTGTGGGCGTAGAAGAACGAGGTCGCGTTCTGCTGGCGCGGCGGGCGGCTCCAATCGAGCCCGAATGCGAGCGGCAGCCATCCCGACTGCGGGCGCAGCTTCTCCTGGCCCACGTAGTGGGACCAGCCGCCGCCCGATTGACCGATGCATCCGCACATCACCAGCATGTTGATGACGCCGCGGTAGTTCATATCCATGTGGTACCAGTGGTTCATCGCGGCGCCGATGATCACCATGGAGCGGCCATGGGTCTTCTCGGCGTTACGAGCGAACTCGCGTGCCACGGTGATGATCTGGTCGCGCGGCACGCCGGTGATGGTTTCCGCCCAGGCCGGCGTGTAGGGCACGTTCTCGTCGTAGCTCTTCGCGACGTGGGCGCCGCCGAAGCCCCGGTCGAGACCGTAGTTGGCGACAAAGAGGTCGTAGACGGTTGCGACCAGCGTCTCGCCTTCGGCAAGCTGCAGTTTCTTTACCGGGACGCGGCGCTCGAGAACGCTCGGGTGGTCCGTTCCCGTGAAGTGATCGTGCTCGATGTTGCCGAAGTAGGGGAAGGCCACGTCAGCCAGATCGTCCTTGGTCTCGGCGAGCGTCAGGCGGAGCTTGGTATCCTGGCCCTTTGCATCCTTCTCCTCGAGGTTCCACTTGCCCTTCTCGCCCCAGCGGAAGCCGACGGAGCCCGAGGGGACGACGATCTCGCCCGATGTCTCGTCGTAGGCGACCGTCTTCCAGTCCGGATTATTGGCCTCTCCGAGCGTTCCGGTGAAGTCGGAGGCTCTGAGAAGACGCTCCGGAATGAGCTTGCCGTTCTTGTCTCTGACGAGCCGAACCAGCATCGGCATGTCGGTATATTGGCGCACGTAGTCGCGGAAATAGGTGGCCTGCCGGTCGATATGGAACTCGCGGAGAATGACGTGGCCCATGGCCATGGCGAGCGCGGCATCGGTTCCCTGCTTCACCGAGATCCACATGTCGCCGAACTTGGAGGCTTCCGAATAGTCGGGGCAAATGACGACGCTCTTGGCGCCGCGATAGCGGGCTTCGGTGTAGAAATGCGCGTCCGGCGTGCGCGTCTGCGGCACGTTGGAGCCCCAGAGGATGAGGAAGCCGGAATTGTACCAGTCCGCCGACTCCGGAACATCGGTCTGCTCGCCCCAGGTCTGCGGCGAAGCCGGAGGCAGATCGCAGTACCAATCGTAGAACGAGAGGCAAACTCCGCCCACCAGAGAGAGATAGCGGGCGCCTGCCGCATAGGAAACCATCGACATGGCCGGGATCGGCGAAAAGCCCGCGATGCGGTCAGGCCCGTGGGCCTTGACGGTGTAGGCGTTGGCCGCGCCGATGATCTCGTTGACCTCGTCCCACGTGGCGCGTACGAAGCCGCCGCTGCCGCGCTTTCTAGTGTAGGCCGAGCGCTTCTTGGGATCGGTGACAATAGAAGCCCAGGCTTTTACGGGCGTCTGGGATGCGCGCGCCTCGCGCCACAGCTTGAGAAGGCGGGCGCGAACGAGCGGGTATTTCACGCGATTGCCGGAATACATGTACCAGGAATAGCTGGCTCCGCGCGCGCACCCGCGGGGCTCATGGTTGGGAAGATCCGGGCGCGTGCGCGGGTAGTCGGTCTGCTGCGTCTCCCACGTGACGATGCCGCCTTTGACGTAGATCTTCCAGGAGCACGAGCCGGTGCAGTTCGCGCCGTGGGTCGACCTCACGATCTTGTCGTGCTGCCAGCGCTTGCGATAACCATCCTCCCAGCGGCGATCCTCACGGGTGACCACGCCGTGGCCTTGTGAGAAGTCGTCGACGACGCGATTGAAGAACGTCAGGCGATCGAGGAAGTGACTCATTTCTTATCTCCCGCTTATCAGGCCGGTTGGGCGGTGGCTTTGATGGATGCGCTCGTAGCGCGCTCGATGTCGTAGAGAAGGCCGCCGCGCCGCGCGTAGACCCACCACGTGATGGCAATGCACGTGACATAGAAGATCAGGAAACCCCACAAGGCCGCTTCTGGGCCGCCGGTCAGTGCGATCGACGTGCCGTAGCCTTTGGGAATGAAGAATGCGCCGTAGGCTGCGACCGCCGAGCTGAAGCCGATGATCGCGGCACTCTCCTTTTCCGCATTGCGCCTGCGTGCCGCGTCGTCGGCGTCCGGCATCAAGCGGTCCATTTCCTTGCGCATGATGGCCGGGATCATCTGGAACGTTGAGGCGTTGCCGATGCCGCTCACCAAGAAGAGGAAGATGAACATCGCGAAGAAGCCGGCGAAGTTTCCGAGGCTCAGGAAGTAGAGAACGCCCGCGACGCCGCCTGTCATGCCGATGAACACCCAGAACGTCACCCGGGCGCCGCCCCACTTGTCGGCGATCCATCCTGTCGCGGATCGCGATATGGCGCCGACGAGAGGGCCGAGGAACGCGTAAGCGAGGGCGTTCACCTCGGGGAACTGGATCTTGGCCAGCAGGGGGAAGCCTGCGGAATAGCCGATGAACGAGCCGAATGTGCCGGTGTAGAGCCAGCACATGATCCAGTTGTGCTTGCGCTGGAAGATGACCGACTGCTCGCTGAAGGAGGCTCGCGCGGAGGCGATGTCGTTCATGCCGATCCACGAGGCGAACGCGGATGCCACGATGAAGGGAACCCAGATGTAGCCTGCGTTCTGCAGCCACATCGGGAAAGTCTTGTCGCCTTCGGTGACCATGACGGGGGCTCCGCCGAGCCATCCGAAGACACCGGCTGTGATGACGAGTGGCACCAGGAACTGCGCGACGCTGACGCCCAGATTGCCGAGCCCGGCATTGAGCGCCAACGCGTTGCCCTTCTCGCGCTTCGGGAAGAAGAAGGAGATGTTCGACATGGAGGATGCGAAATTGCCGCCGCCAAAGCCGCACAGAAGCGCCAGGACGAGGAAGATCCAGTATGGCGTATTCGGGTTCTGCACCGCCATTCCGATGCCGAGGGCCGGGAATATCAGCGACCATGTGGCGAGGGTGGTCCAGAGCCGCCCGCCAAAGATCGGGACCATGAAGGAGTAGAAGATACGTAGCGTGGCGCCAGAAAGGCCGGGAACGGCTGCGAGCCAGAACAACTGGTCGGTGGTGTACTGGAAACCGACGGACGGCAGCTTCGCGACGACCACGGACCACACCATCCAGATTGCGAAGGAGAGCAGCAGCGAAGGAATTGAGAGCCAGAGATTACGCCGCGCGATGGCGCGCCCCTTCTCCTCCCAGAACACGGGCTCCTCCGGCCGCCAATCCTCGATGAGGGCGGGACCCATCGCGCCGACGTGGTGCGGCTTGTGGATGGGCAGCATTTCCGGAAGCTGCGGGAGTTCGGACAGCTTGGTATCGCCCGCCTCCTGCTCCATGTGCCGGATGGCGAGGTGCATCCAGACGAGGGAGGCGGTGACGATCAGGAAGAGCAAGGCGAAGCAGCTCGTCCAGAGTCCCGTCAGGTCGTTCAGGATGCCGAAGACGATCGGCAGGATGAATCCGCCGAGGCCACCAATCATGCCGACGAGGCCGCCGACGGCACCCACGTTATTCGGGTAGTAGACCGGGACGTGCCTGTAGACGGCCGCCTTGCCCAGGCTCATGAAGAAGCCGAGCACGAACACAATCACGGTGAAGGTGATGAGGCCGATCTCGAACTGGAAGGTGATCGGGCCGTTGATGCCGCGCACCACGTATTCCGTCGGGGGATAGGAGAGCACGAACGTGCAGGCGATGGAGACGAGGAAGGTCCAGTAAAGGACGCGGCGCGCGCCATACCGGTCGGACAACACACCGCCGTAGGCTCTGAAAATGCTGGCGGGAATGGAGTAGGCGGCGGCGATCATGCCGGCGGACGTGATGCTCACGCCGTAGACGCCGATGAGATAGCGCGGCAGCCATAACGCGAGGGCAACGAAGGCGCCGAAAACGAAGAAGTAGTAGAGGCCGAACCGCCAGACCTGAATATTCTTCAGAGGCGCAAGCTCGAGCCATGCACTCTGTGGCTTCTCGCCCTTGAGCTTCCGTTCGCGGATGACGGGGTCATCCTCGGTGGTGAACCAGAAAATGATCGCCATCACGGCGATCGCTGCTGCCCAGACCTGGGCAACGGTGTGCCACCCGTAGGCGACGAGCACGAACGGGGCCACGAACTTTGTGACGGCCGCGCCGACGTTGCCGGCGCCGAAAATACCGAGTGCGGTTCCTTGCTTGCCCGCCGGATACCACCGCGACACATAGGCGACGCCTACCGAAAACGCGCCGCCAGCGACGCCGACCGCGAGGGCGGCCAGGAGGAATTGCGGGTAGGTCTGCGCGTAGGTCAGCAACCAGGTTGCGACGGCCGCTGCAAGCATGACGACCGTGAATATGCGCCGGCCGCCGTATTGATCTGTCCAAATGCCAAGAGCGATGCGAAGCAGCGAGCCCGTGAGAACGGGCGTGCCAACGAGAAGGCCGAATTGCGTCTCGTTGAGGTTTAGCTCCTGTCTAATCTCGATCCCGATGATCGAGAATATTGTCCAGACCGCGAAACACACGGTGAAAGCGATCGTCGAGATCCCGAGCGCGCGGTTTTGCTCTTGCTTGCTAATGTTTATTTCGGCCGTCATAATACTAGCTCTCCGCTCAGCATTCGGCAGATGAGCTATATCGATCGCATGATCGATATGATCTATTATTGACCGCAGTTAATCGGAGAAAGTTGCGCAATTCGCCTATCTGAAAAGTCGGATATTTAATGCGCCATCGCGCGCCAGATTATAAGTATTTGATATTCATGGATATCGGCTGGCGATTTTTTTGTCGTTTGGATGCGCTTAGGATGGGTTGCAAGCTTTTATTGTGCCATCCAGAGGGTGGCATTTTGGCGCAACCAGCTGCGTCATTTGTGGTAATTTTAAATCGAAAACGATGAGCGTTTGGCATCCCGCTCGCGCGCTCCGATTTGTGCTTGTGCCTCAGAACCATGGCGGCGCGCTGTAATAATAGTTCTCCGTTTATTTGTTTGTCGCGCAGCAAATAAGGTTTTGCCTGTTTTTGATTTGAGCTTGGTATGGCGAAGCAAGATGTCGCGCTTTGTAATTTGTGCGCCGCACTTGACTTTTGTTAAGTGCTGATTGTTGTCAGAAAATATGTCGATCGGGAAATTTGGAATTTAAGACGATGTTCAAACGGCTCGCTCAGTGTTCCGCTTATCGGGGAGGAGGCGAGTATGGCCCGTTCAATTGTTCCGACTGGTAGAGAGATTTTTTTTGAGCCCGGCGAAATCATCGTGTCGAAGACGGATCTCAAAGGGCGTCTGACATACGTCAATGACGTCTTCATGCGCATCGCGGGCTACAGCGAACGGGAGTTGCTGGGAGAGCAGCACAGTATCATCCGCCATCCCGACATGCCGCGCACGGTGTTCAAGGTGCTGTGGGAGACGCTGCACGGGGGGCAGGAGATTTTTGCGTACGTGAAGAACATGGCGAAGAGCGGCGATCACTATTGGGTGCTGGCTCATGTGACGCCGTCGCTGGATGCCTCAGGCAACGTCATCGCTTTTCATTCCAATCGCCGCGTGCCGAGCCGCAAGGCCGTGGACGCGATTGCGCCCGTCTACGATGAGGTTCTTAGGGTCGAGGATGGGCATCGAAACGCGAAGGAAGGATTGGCGGCCGGGGCGCGCTATCTGGGTAACTTCATAAAAGCAAAGAAGACGAGCTATGACGAACTTGTGCTCTCTCTCTAAGGGGCTTGGGGCGAGCGCGGTGTGCGCCGGATCGCTGGTGCTCTCCATTGCCGGGCAAGTGCTGGGATGGACGCTTTTATCAAATGCCTCTGCTGGCATTGCGCTCGTGGCTTCGGTTGTCGCTGGCGTCTTCATATGGAGAACGTACGGGGTCGTTCGTCAGGCTGGCCGGGTGTGCCGTGCCGTTGCGGACGGCGATTTCGAGGTCCGTATGGTGCACGTTCGCGAGCGCGGCGCGCTGGGGGCATTGCAATGGTCCATCAATGGCATGATCGATCGTTGCGATGCCTACGTCCGCGAGTCGGCGGCTGCGATGGAAGCGGTGCGGGCAAACAAGTACTATCGCCGTATCCGCGAGGAGGGGCTTCACGGTGCGCTCCTCGTTTCCGCCCGGACGATCAACGACGCCATGGGATCAATCGAGAGCCGGATCCGATCGTTCGAACGGGCGACCGAGGGCTTCGAGCAATCCGTCGGCGACATTGTCGAGCGCGTGTCGACGGCTTCAGGTCATATGGGCGAGGTCGCAACACGGCTCGACCGTGGTGCGGGCGAGACGTCCGAGAATGCCTCGGGCGTGGCGGCGGCTGCGGAGCAGGCGACGGCCAACATTCAGTCCATTGCCGCTGCGTGTGGCGAGCTTCGCGGCTCCGCTCAAGAGATCGGCGTTCAGGTGGTTCGTTCGGCCGAGTTCGTAAAAAGGGCGGTCTCGCGCTCTGCCGAGGCGGAGGCGACCATCGGCGAGATGGCGACGGCGGGGCAGAATATCGCGGAGGTTGCCGGCTTGATCCGGGCCATTGCGGCGCAGACCAACCTTCTCGCGCTCAACGCCACCATAGAGGCAGCGCGGGCCGGTGAGGCCGGGAAGGGATTTGCGGTCGTAGCGGCGGAGGTGAAGTCTCTTGCTTTGCAGACGGCGCGCGCGACAGGCCAGATCGATGTGCACATCGCCGAGGTGAAGGGTGCAACGCGTGGCGCAGTAGAGGCCGTTGCCGAGATCAACGGGCTTGTTTCGGAGGTCAATCAGGTCACGTCCGCCGTCGTCGATACGGTTCACGCTCAAACGCGTGCCACGCAGGAGATCGGCGACAACATCGAGCAGGCATTGGCAGGGTTCCGCGACATATCGGCTAACATCTTCAGGGTGACCGAGAATGCCGGCCAGACGGAGCGTCTGGCCAAGGGAACGAAAGAGGCCTCGGTTGGATTGGCGGCGGAAGCGGATCGTCTTGCGGGGCAGGTGCGCGAGTTTCTGCGGGCGCTCTGGGATGGGCCGCTCCAGGGGCATCGCGAGGAAGACAGGGCCAACGATCGGCCTCCGGCCAAGTCCGCACCGAAACTGAGGCTGGTCGCGTGAGGTAGCGGCGAGCAGCTATGGCGGGCGGGAGGGAGGCTCGATAGTGTGCCTCCGCGATCCCCGACTCGTCAGGATGAAAACGGCCGTGTCTCAACATATCGAAGAAGCCGCCCCGCTCGCTATCGTTGCGGAGGAAGCGCCTTTGCGCTCCAAGCCTTCGAACTATCCCGAGCCGTACTTCAGCCGTATGGCGAAGCGGGAGAAACGACCGCTCGGAGATATGTTCGGGCTCCGCAATTTCGGGGTCAACCTCACGACGCTTCTGCCGGGCGGGGAGTCGGCTCTTTTACATCGGCACAGCAAGCAAGACGAGTTCATCTACGTTCTCCAGGGCGCTCCAACGCTGGTCACGGATCAGGGGGACGTGGATTTGATGCCCGGGATGTGCGCTGGGTTTCCGGCCGGAGGTGTGGCTCATCATCTCGTGAACCGCAGCGCGGAACCTGTGGTCTATCTCGAAATCGGTGATCGCACGCCGGGCGACGAGGGAACGTATCCCGCCGACGACCTCAAGGCCGTTCTGGACGCTGACGGACGGTGGATCTTTACGCGCAAGGACGGCGTGCCCTACTGAAGGCAGCACATCGGATTTCGCGAGAATAGCGCCGCGCGGGTTGAAAGGTTCGCTGGAGAGACGCTATCCGGATACGCGATTGCGTCCTGCCGACTTTGCGGCGTAGAGCTTCCGGTCTGCGCGCTGGAAGAGGATGGTCGCGTTGTCTCCGAAGCGGAGTTCCGCCACACCGAACGAGGCGGTCACTTTTCCGATGCTCTGGCCGGAATGTCTCAGTGTCAATTTCCGTGACTCGAACTTCTTGCGGATGCGCTCGGCGACCGATTTCGCCGCTTCAAGACCGGTCCCAGGCAGGATCAACGCGAATTCCTCGCCGCCATAGCGTGTCGCGACGTCGGTATCTCGCACCGTAGACTGGATGATCCTCGCCAGCATTTTTATGACTTCATCGCCGACCTGATGGCCGTGCTCGTCATTGATCCGCTTGAAGTGATCGATATCGGCGAGGACCAAGGCGAGGGGGCGCGCGCCCTCCTGGCAACTGGTTATGGCAGCCGTGAGCTCCTGATCGAACGTGCGCCTGTTGCCAATGTTGGTGAGGGCGTCCGTGCTCAGCTCCTTTTTTGCCTGGGAAAGCTGCTGCTCCACGGCCTGCTTCTCGGCGGTCTTGTTTTCAAGCTCCGCCAAAAGCTGCGTAGTTTCCTCGCGCGATCGCTGATGCTCAGCCAACAGCTCGTTCAAGATGGAGCTCACCACTTGCGCGTCCATCTGTCCGCGGATCTTGTCGCTGAATTTTCCGAGCTGGCCAGCGTAGCTGCCGTTCGTGTCGATGAGCTTGCGCAGGATCTCCGCGACGCGCATCATCTCGCCCTCTACACGCTTGCGTTCGCCTTGGCCGAGGAGGCCGGCGACAAACGTGCGAAGCGACTGCCAGGATAGCACTTTTCCAGAGAGCCGGCCGCTTCTGGCGAGCAGATGCATGGCGCCAGAAAGAGCGCCGAGCGCGGCGATGATGACAATCGTAATTCCGAGAAATGCCAGCGGGTTGTAGTTCGTGGAGTGAGCGGCACCATCGGTTCCGACAGGCACCGTATAGAGGGTTCGGAATACGGAAATGTCGACGCCAGATTTATTCAGCAGAACAATGAAACCCGCAGCGCAAAGGAATGTGGCTGCGAGGATCGTGGCGGGAGTGAGCCTGAGCAGGTTCATGAGGGATATGATCTAAGGCATGCCGCAAGGATTTGCAGCTTTGGGCTGATGGATGCCCCGTTAGCGTCTATGAAAATATATACGTAATGCCGTGTCTTAAAACGTGGGTCACGAAGCAGCGCCCTGCACTTTGTTTAGGTCCGGTCGCGCCCGTGTCAAGTGTCTCAACGGCCTAGTTCCTTTCTGGTCATGGCTAAGTTAGGGGGCAGAACGCCGTGTGCGATTGCGCCTTTCGGCTGCATGATTTCGCGGGGTTCTTGCCCCATCCCCGAAGGGCAAGTGCCGAGAATGTTTCAGAGACTCTGTCCGGCGCGGGCGGTGATGCCGCGCGGGAAAAGACGCCTCCTCTCTCTCTCTCTCCGAGCCGGCGGTCCGCAAGCTCCGACCGGCACTTGAGGGATGTCAAGCGGGAGCGCACGGACGTAACTATACTTCTTTCATCAAGTTTGCGCGAGCCCACGTTTCTTGTGGGGCCCGTCTCGTTGCCGCCGGTTGCACCAGAAAGAAGAGAGACCATCATGACGTCCTTTGCCCAGAAAGTTGCGGTGGTTTTTGTTGTGACGGCGGGGTTGAGCCCCCTCGCGGCGGCGGCCGAATACGAGATCGGCGCAGCGCAGGTCATCCACGGCATGGAGGTCGCCGCAGTCTATCTCCAGCCTGTGGAGATGGAGCCGGAAGGCATGATGCTGGCGGCTGCCAAATCTGACATTCACCTCGAGGCCGATATCCACGCGGCCGCCGACAACAAGAACGGCTTCGAGGATGGCACATGGATCCCTTATCTTTCTGTTCGATACGAGTTGAGCAAAGCCGGCGGTGAGACGGTTTCCGGAGATCTCATGCCGATGGTAGCGAGCGACGGGCCGCACTACGGAGACAACGTGAAGCTCTCCGGACCAGGCTCGTACAAATTGCGTTTCACTGTGAGCCCGCCAGGCGGCACAGCCCATGCGCATTTCGGCCGTCACATCGATCGCGAAACGGGCGTCGGCGAATGGTTCAAGCCGTTCTCGGTCGACTATGAGTTCGTGTTCGCCGGCACAGGTAAGAAAGGTGCTTATTGATCGCCAGGCGATGACGCGCGCAGGGGGCGCGATCCCGGTGGCGGCGTGCACGCCGCCCCGGGATCTGTGGCGTGGGATCGGCGCTTGGCTGCTGGCCAATCAGCATGTGATCCGAAGAGTTCAATGGGGTGTGATCGCGGCTTACCTCGTGCTGCTGATCGTTCCCGCAGCGCTTCCGCTTCCGGATCGTTTCTCCCATATCTCGAACAATTTCACGCTGTTTGCCCAGTTCGTATTCTGGGGACTTTGGTGGCCGTTTGTGCTGCTCAGCGTGGTTCTGGCAGGGCGCGCCTGGTGCGGTCTCTTCTGTCCCGAAGGCGCCTTGAGCGAATGGGCAAGCCGGCATGGCCAGGGCCGTGCCATTGCCTCTTGGGTGACATGGCGAGGATGGCCGCTCGCGGCCTTCGTTTGTACGACGGTCTACGGGCAGATGGTCAGCGTCTATCAGTATCCTTCGGCGGCGCTGGTCGTTCTCGGCGGCTCGACGGTTGCGGCGGTTCTCGTCGGAGCGACGTTCGGGCGGGCCAAGAGGGTGTGGTGCCGCTTCCTCTGTCCGGTGAGCGGCGTGTTCGGCGTGCTCGCGAAGCTATCGCCTTTCCACTTTGCCGTGGATGCCGAGGCTTGGCAGGCGTCACACAACGTGCCGAAGAGCCAGCTCCCGCGTGTCAATTGCGCGCCGCTCGTTCCGATCCGCACCATGCGCGGTGCGAGCCAATGCCACATGTGCGGACGCTGCAGCGGGTTTCGCGGCGCCGTCGGGCTGGTTCGCCGTTCGCCCAATCATGAAATCGTCGAGGTGGCTGGCGACACGGCGGATGCGTGGGAGACCGCGCTCATCGTCGTCGGCATGATCGGCATCGCGGGGGGCGCCTTCCAGTGGTCGGTCAGTCCGTGGTTCGTCGCCTTGAAGCAGAGCCTCGCCGCCTGGCTGGTCGGCCATGGTACGCTGTGGCCACTGGAGGCAACGGCGCCGTGGTGGATCCTTACGAACTATCCCGCAAATAACGACGTTCTAACGCTGCTCGATGGTGCTCTGCTCGTTGTCTACGTCGCGACGGCCGCGGCTTTCTTAAGCCTCTTCATCTCGCTCGCCCTTGCCGGTGCCACGCGAGTGCTCGGTCACTGGTCCTGGCAGCGCTTTCATCATCTGGCGCAGGGGCTTATTCCGATCGCGGGCTGCGGGATCTTCCTTGGATTGTCGAGTTTATCGGTCACTCTTCTACGCGCGGAAGGCGTGCAGCTCGCTTGGGTCGGGTCGGTCCGCATGGCTCTGCTCGCGGGAGCCTTCCTCTGGTCGCTGGCGTTGGCCGCCGCGATTTGCCGCCGCTATGCGCATTCGAAGGTGCGTTACGCGACGGCGCTTCTGGCCTTTACGCTGGGGGCCGCCGTCGCGAATGCGAGCCCCGTCCTGCTGTTCTGGGTGTGGTGAAAACTCTCCGAACACCACAGAGATAGAGAGCACCGCCGCTGGAACCAATCGTGCCGGCTCGGGCGTTCTCATTGGCATGGACGAGATCGTGGAACAGGCTCGAAAATTTGCGTACCAGCGTCATGGCTTCGGGCGCCGCAAGCACGAGGATGGGCTTCACACCGAGCATCTCGAGCGGGTCGTGGCGCTGTTGAGGGATTACGGCTACGATGCGCCTGCAATCCTTGCTGCGGCCTATCTGCACGATGCGGTCGAGAAGGCTTCGGTGAGCCTCGCGGAGATCGCAGAGTCCTTTGGTCCCGACATAGGCGAGATCGTATTCTGGCTGACGGACGCGCCGGGCGAAGCGGACCCTTTTCAAAAGGTGGTGTCGGCGTGGCGTCTCTCCAGGGCGCCCCTGGCCGCGAAAGTGATCAAGCTTGCTGATCTCATCGACAACACGCGGACCATCCTAGCCCATGATCCCGCATATGCGGAGACCTACCTGGCGAAGAAGGCTCTGATCCTGTCACACATGGCGCGCGTGGAGGGTGATGCGCTCACGAGGCTGCCGCTCTATGCGGAAGCGAGGGCGGGGCTCGGTGCGGAGGCGCCTTCGCGCGCGTGATGCGGCTCAGCGGTGCAGGCCGGGGGCTTCGTATCCCGTGCGCTCCACGTACTCGGTGTAGCCGCCCCCGTATTTGTGAATGCCGTCCGGCGTCAGCTCAAGCACCCGATTGGAGAGGGCCGCGAGGAAGCGCCGGTCGTGGGAGACGAACAGCATCGCGCCTTCGTATTGGGAAAGGGCAACGATCAGCATTTCCTTCGTCGCCATGTCGAGATGGTTGGTCGGCTCGTCGAGGACCAAGAAATTTGGTGGATCGTAGAGCATCTTGGCCATGACGAGGCGGGCCTTCTCGCCGCCGGACAGCACGCGGCACCTTTTCTCCACGTCATCACCGGAGAAGCCGAAGCAGCCCGCGAGCGAGCGCAACGATCCCTGTCCGGCTTGCGGGAAGGAGTCTTCGAGCGACTGGAACACCGTGCGTTCCCCGTCGAGGATGTCCATGGCGTGCTGGGCGAAATAGCCCATCTTCACGCTGCCGCCGATGGTCACGGTTCCTGTGTCCGGTTGCGTCGTGCCGGCCACTAGCTTCAACAAGGTGGATTTTCCGGCGCCGTTGATGCCCATCACGCACCAGCGCTCCTTGCGGCGCACCTGGAAATCCAGTCCCTCGTAGATGCTGCGGCTGCCGTAGCCCTTGTGTACGTCCTTGAGGGTAACGACGTCCTCGCCGGAGCGTGGGGCTGGCGCAAATTCGAAGAGCACGGTCTGGCGGCGTTTCGGAGGCTCCACGCGGTCGATCTTGGCGAGCTGCTTCACGCGGCTTTGCACCTGTGCCGCATGGGAGGCGCGGGCCTTGAAGCGCTCGATGAACTTGATCTCCTTGGCCAGCATGGCCTGCTGGCGATCGAACTGCGCCTGCTGCTGCTTTTCGTTCAGGGCGCGCTGCTGCTCGTAGAATTCGTGATTGCCCGAATAGGTGGTGAGGGTTCCGCCGTCGATCTCGACGATCTTCGTCACGATGCGGTTCATGAACTCGCGGTCGTGCGAGGTCATCAGCAGCACGCCGTCGTAACCCTTGAGGAAATCCTCGAGCCAGATGAGGCTTTCGAGATCGAGATGGTTGCTCGGCTCGTCGAGCAGCATGGCGTCCGGCCGCATGAGCAGCACACGAGCGAGCGCGACGCGCATCTTCCAGCCGCCGGACAACGCGCCCACGTCGCCGTCCATCATCTCCTGGCTGAACGAGAGGCCCGCCAGCACTTCGCGCGCCTTTCCTTCGAGTGCGTAGCCGCCAAGCTCCTCGAAGCGGCCTTGCACCTCGCCATAGCGCTCGATGATGCTTTCCATCTCGTCCGCGCGGTCCGGATCGGCCATCGCGGCTTCCAGCTCCTTGAGCTCGGCGGCTACCTCGCTCACGGGACCGGCGCCGTCCATCACCTCCGACACGGCGCTGCGGCCAGCCATTTCGCCGACATCCTGGCTGAAGTAGCCGATCGTCACGCCGCGATCGACGGCCACCTGGCCTTCATCCGGCTGCTCCTCGCCGATGATCATCCGGAAGAGGGTGGTCTTGCCTGCTCCGTTGGGGCCGACGAGGCCAACCTTCTCGCCTCTGTTGAGAGCGGCGGACGCCTCGACGAAGAGGATCTGGTGGCCGTTCTGCTTGCCGATATTGTCGAGGCGAATCATATGCGGAGGGGTCCCTGGAGCAAATCCAGCGCACCCTTAGGCCATGCAGCGGGCGCAGGGAAGGGGCCTGTCCGCTCCCGGATATGGAGCCGCAGCGAAGAGCCGCAGGAAGGCGGCTTCGCGCTAGCCCGATGCGTCCTCGCCTTGCGCGTCACGTGCTGCCTGGGCGGGCGCGGCTTTCCGGCTGAGCAGCGGGTCCTGCAACACGACCGTGCGCGTTCCCGTGGGCGTGCGGTTGAAGAGGTCGATCGCGTCATGGTCGAGCAGGCGGATGCAGCCGCTGGATGTCGCCTTGCCGAGCGTCGAGGGGCGCCCGCCGCCGTGAATGCGATAGAGCGTGTCGCGGCCGTCCTGGTAGAGATAGAGAGCGCGTGCGCCGAGAGGATTTTCGGGGCCGCCGGGCATGCCGCGCGCATAGGGTGCGGTGCGCGGATCGCGCGCGACCATTTCGGCGGGGGGCGTCCATGTGGGCCATTCTGCCTTGCGCGCGATGGTGGCGGTGCCGTTCCAGCCGAAGCCTTCTCGTCCTACCTCTATTCCGTAGCGCATCGCCCGGCCGTTACCGCTGACGAGATAGAGATAACGCCGGGGCGTATCGACAACGATTGTGCCCGCGGGCTCCGCGGTTTCGTAGCGCACCAGCTGGCGGCGGAACTTGGGATCGAGCTTTTCGAGATCGGCCGCGGGGATGGGGAAGCGCTCGCGAGGCAGGGCCGCATAGTTCCTGCGGTCGGCCTCGCTCACATCGTAGGCGACGCCGAGCCAATCCAAATCCATGTTGCCGGAGGCACAGCCCGACAAAGACGCGGCCAGGCCGACGAGAAACAACCTTCGGTGCAACATGTCATGATCCCCCAACTGGCATACGTGACCCCAACGACGCGTGAGGCCACGTGCCGCCGCATGTGCGTGCAGACGCATCTCGCGTTCCGTGCGGCGTATGCCTAACGGTCCAGATTAAGGGAAACTTAAGGGCCACCGAGACCGGGAACGGCGGCGTTTTTATTCGCCGAGCGTGGTGCTTCGGCCGCTATCGCAGGAATTTCCGGAAGCGGCGGAGCGAGAACGCGAACAGGATGCTGCCGATCGTGAGGAGCGCGACGAACTGCGGCCAGACCACATCCAGCCCGGCGCCTCGGAACAGAATAGTTTGTGCCAGGATGACGAAATGCGTGTTCGGCGCGGCCAGCATGATGAACTGAATGATCTCAGGCATGCTTTCGCGCGGGGTGACGCCGCCCGACAGGAGCTGCAGCGGCAGGAGGACGAGCATGAGCAGCAAGCCGAACTGCGGCATGGTTCCGGCGACAGTGGCCAGGAAGATGCCCATGCTCGTGGTGGCGAAGAGATGGAGCGCGGCGCCAACGAGGAACAGCGCGATCGATCCTTCGACGGGAACGGAGAGCAAGCCCTCTACGATGACAAAGAGGGAGAACGCCGACGCCAGCAGCACGACGATGCCCATGGACCAGATCTTGCTGATCATGATTTCGGTAGGCGTAACCGGCATGACGAGAAGGTGCTCGATGGTGCCGTGCTCGCGCTCGCGGATGAGGGCTGCACCCGTGAGCACGATCGACAGCATGGTGATGGCCATGATGACGTTCGTGACGGAGCCGAACCACCCTTTGTTCATTTCCTGATTGAAGCGGGAGCGCAGCGTCAGCTCGACAGGCAGAACGGTGTTGGTCCGGTGACCGCTCAGAAACTCGCTCACCTCACTCGAAACGATGGACTGCACATAGCCGCCGCCGCTGAACGCCTGCGTCATACGGGTGGCGTCGATGTTGAGCTGAATGGTCGGCGATCTTCCGGCGAGGAGATCGCGCTGGAAATTCGGTGGAATGTCGAGTGCGAATGTGTCGACCCCGGAATCCATCCGCACGTCCATCTCGTGCTGCGAGATCAGCGCAGGCGCCAGGAAGTATGGAGGATAGAAGGCCGAAACGATGCGGGTGGATACGGGGGACCGGTCCTCGTCCACGATTGCGATCGGCGCCTGATTGAGCGTTTCCGGCATCGCGCGGGAGGCTGTGTAGATCGAGATCGTGAAGGCGTAGACGATCAAAACCAGAAGCATGGGATCGCGGAGAAGACCGCGAAGCTCCTTGATGCCAAGCTGGAAGATATTACTCCGGTGCATGATCATGTCGCCTGCTTCTTGAGGAGGCTCGCGCCGAGGCCGATCAGGATCGGGCCCGAGATCAGGAGCGGAACGAAGCTTCCCGCCAGGTCTCGGAATTCCAGCGCCTTCGAGAATGTCCCGCGGGCGATGGTGACGAAATAGGTGGTCGGGTAGATCTGTCCGATCAGTGCACCGGCGCCTTGCAGCGAGGAGACGGGGTCGATGATGCCGCAGTACTGCACGGCGGGAATGAGCGTGAGCAGGGCAGTGCCGAAGATGGCGGCGATCTGGCTCTTCATGAAGGTGGAGAGCAGAAGCCCGAACGCGGTGGTCACCGCCACATAGATGAGTGCGGCTGACGCCAGGGTGAGGAAGCTTCCGGTGAAGGGCACGCGGAACGCGAACACCGCGAAGCCGGCCAGCAGGAAGAAATTGAACATGCCGAGGGCGATGTAGGGGATCTGCTTGCCGATGAGGAATTCAAGCCGTGTGACCGGCGTCACGTAGAAATTGATGATCGAGCCCAGCTCCTTCTCGCGCACGACGCTGAGGACCGAGAGCATCGCCGGGATCATGAGAAGCAGAAGCGGGATCACCGCCGGGACCATGGCCACGAGGCTCTGGATGTCGGGATTGTAGCGGTAGCGGAGAGCGAGCTGGAAATCGCCAATGGTGGCGGCGTCGCCGTAGATCTCGCGTGATTTCTGCGCGAGCCAGGTTGCGTGCATGCCTTGCACGTAGCCGCGGACGTTCTCGGCGCGCGTCGGCATGGCCCCGTCGATCCACGCGCCGATCTCGACAGGGTCGCCACGCGCCGTATCGCGGCCGAAGCCGGGCGGGATCTCGATGGCGAGGCTGATCTCGCCGTTCCGCATGCGGCGATCGAGGTCGGCGTAGTCGGTGATCGGAGCCTTCTCGGTGAAGTAGCGGGATCCGGCGATCTGGAGGGTGTAGTCGCGGCTCACCGTGGTGTCGTCGCGGTCCAGAACCGCGAAAGTCAGGTTCTCGACGTCCATGTTGATGCCGTAGCCGATCACGAACATCAGGATGACGCTGCCGATGGTGGCGAGCGCGCCGCGAATGGGATCGCGCTGCAGCTCGAGCGATTCGCGTTTCGTGTAGGCGAACATGCGCCGGAAATCGAAGAGGTGGCGGAGGCCGCGCGAAGCCGACGTCTTGCGGGGTATTGGTTTGGGCTCGGACGCAGAGAGGGTCTCTGGCGGCGCCTTCTCTTTCTCTTTCGCTTCGCCGATGGCGTCCTCGAGATAGGCGACGAAGGCTTGCTCGAGCGTGTGGGCGGAGCGTTTTGCGACGATGGCGGCAGGGGTGTCGCTGATCAGTACCTTGCCCGCATGCATGAGCGAGATGCGATCGCAAAGCTCCGCCTCGTTCATAAAATGCGTCGAGACGAAGATGGTGACTTTATCTTTGCGGGAAAGGTCGGACAGGATTTGCCAGAAGGCATCTCGCGCAACGGGGTCCACGCCGGAGGTCGGCTCGTCGAGGATGAGGATGTCGGGCGAGTGGATCATTGCGACGGCGAGTGAGAGGCGCTGGCGGATGCCCAGCGGCAGGGAATCCGGCAGGGCGTCCATCACCTCCGTGAGATCGAAGCGCTTCGCCATCTCCTCAATGCGGGCGGGGATCGCCTCCGGCTTCATCGCGAACAGGCGCGCGTGGAGGTCCAGGTTCTGCGCGACCGTCAGCTCCGTGTAGAGCGAGAAGGCCTGGGACATGTAGCCGACGCGGCGGCGCACCTCGATGTCCTTTGGGTCGACCTCCCGCCCGAACAGGCGGGCGATGCCGCTGGTAGCCGGTAGAAGACCGGTCAGCATCTTCATGGTCGTGGTCTTGCCGCATCCGTTGGATCCCAGAAATCCGAAGATCTCGCCTCTCTCTATGCGGAAGCTCACGTCGTCCACGGCCGTGAAGGTTCCGAAGCGCATGGTGAGGTGCTCGGCTTCGATGGCGATCTCGCCGTCGTCGGCCGGATCGCGCGGCGGAATGATCACCTCGCGGTGGCCTTGGCGCATTTCCTCGGGAAGCAGCGCGATGAAGGCCGCGTCGAGATTGGGGGCGCCGGTTTTGGCAAGAAGATCCTGCGGCGTGCCGGTCGCCAGCACGCGCCCCGCATCCATGGCGACCAGCCAATCGAAGCGCGCTGCCTCCTCCATGTACGCGGTGGCGACAACGACGCTCATTCCCTCGCGGCTCGCGCGGATGGAGTCGATCAGCTCCCAGAACTGACGGCGGGACAGAGGATCAACGCCGGTCGTCGGCTCGTCGAGAATGAGGAGATCGGGGTCGTGAATGAGAGCGCAGCACAGGCCGAGCTTCTGCTTCATGCCGCCGGAGAGTTTCGCGGCAGGCCGGTCGGCAAAGGGACTGAGGCCGGTCCGCGCGAGCAATTCGGCGATGCGCCGCTCGCGCTCGTGGCGGGCGTGCCCGAAGAGACGCCCGAAGAAATCGACGTTCTCGAAGACGGAGAGTGTCGGATACAGGTTCTTGCCGAGGCCCTGCGGCATGTAGGCGATGCGTGGACACGCCGCTTGCCGATGGCGGACCTCGGCCATGTCGCCGTCCAGCACCTCGATGTGGCCGCTCTGAATGGCGCGCGCCCCCGCGACGAGAGCGAGCAGGCTGGATTTGCCAACGCCGTCGGGGCCGATAAGGCCCACCATGCATCCGGACGGGAGGTCGAGGGTGATGCCGTCGAGCGCGCGGATCTTGCCGTATGTGAGCGCGACGCCTTCGAGGCGCGCGACCGGGGGACGGACGTCGGGCGTGCTGTCTCGGGGGGCTACGTTCATTTGACAAGATTTTCCGAAAGCCGCTTCGGCCATTCCGCTTCCGGATCGAGCTTGACGTAGGCCATGCCGGGAAGGCCGGTCTTCACCTGTTGGATGTGCTTACGGAGCAATTCGGGAGGGATCTGAGCCTTGATGCGGAACATCAGCTTCTGGCGCTCCTCCTCCGTCTCCACCGTCTTGGGCGTGAACTGGGCGACGTCGGCTACGAACGACGCGTTGGCGGGGATGACATATTGAGGTGCGGCGTCCAAGACGAGGCGGATCTCGGTGCCAAGCGCGACGCGGCCTGCCTGGCTGGTGGGCAGGAAGAACGTCATGTAGACGTCGCCGAGATCGACCATATTGAGGACACGTCCGCCGGCAGAGAGCACTTCTCCGGGCTGGGCGACGCGATACTGTACGCGGCCGTCGCGCGGGGCCTTCAGCGTGCTGTCGTTGATCTCGACGGTCAGGCTCTCGATGGCTGCGCGGGCCGCTTCGACCGAGGCCTCGGCGTCGACCACGAGGGCCTTGGCCGCGCTGATGGCGGCTTCGGTCGCGGCCTGCTGTGCCTTGGCTGCTCCGACGGCGGCCTTCGCGCCCTGCTCCGTCGCGCGATCGTTGTCGAGAACCTGCTGGGAGACATTGTCCTGTTTGGCCAGAACCTCGGATCTTGCGAGCTTGCGTTCGGCCGCGTCGAGCTGGGCTTCCTGTTGCGCGACGACGGCTATGGCCGCCGTCCGCTCGGCTTCACGCTGCACGACGACGCTCTTTGCGGTCTCGACGCCGATCATGGCGCGGCGAAGCTGGGCTTCCGCTTGGCGGCGCTGCGCTTCGAGCTGATCGGTATCCATGCGGGCGAGCACCTGGCCGATGGTGACGAAGTCTCCTTCGTCGGCCAGGATTTCCTTGATGCGGCCCGCGGTCTTCGTGGAGATGTCGATCTCGACCGCCTCGATGCGGCCGTTGCCTTTGGCGATCCCATCCGGAAGATCACCTGCGGTGAGCTTGTGCCAAGAGAAGTATCCGACGGCGATAGCGGCCAAGGCCGCGACGGCGAGCGTGCGGTTGCTCCAACCGAAGCGGCTGGGGCGGTCGGCGACGTGCGCGATCCTCTGGTAAGCGGAGCGGAGAGCGTCGGCCGCGCTGGCCAAGGCGCTGGGTCGTTGATCAGCCATCAGTGTTTCTCCGGGTCTCTAGGCCCCGCGCGGCGGGGGGACTTCGTCCGGGCGCTCGCAGGTTTGGGTCGTAGCGTATGTCGGCGACGGTATCGCATCTTGTTGCGACAGTCCTATTTGCACACCGCATACCTGCATTGATGGAGATCAACAGCCGTTGACCGGAGCGGATGGTAAGGATGCGGTGAGTGATTGGCTGTCACGGGTTCGAGGACCGGATGAGGAAGAAGCCAGCAGCACAGCCGGCGAGAGACACGCGGGAGCGAATTCTTGAGGCCGCCATCCGGCAGTTCTCGCGGCGTTCCTACGAGCAGACCGGCCTGCGCGACATCGCGACCGATGTTGGTGTGGATGTGGCTTATGTTCATCGCTGCTTCGGCTCGAAGGAGAATTTGTTTGCCGAAGCCCTGCGTGCGGCGATCGGGGCAGACCATATTTTTTCCTCTTCCGGCGGAGAGCTGCCTGCTGCGCTCGCCAGGCAGGCGTTCGCGCGGGAGGACCGGCGCTCGCGCGAAAGAGCGGGGCCGCTCGACATCGTGGTTCGGTCCTTGACGAGCCCGAAAGCGGCGTCGATCCTGCGGGACTACATCGTGAACGATTTCGTGGAGCCGCTCAGCGCGAAGCTGCGCAAGCCTGCGCAGCAAAGGGCGGCCCTGATCGCCGCGTTTCTGGCGGGTGTCGGCATTCTCCGCAACGTGCTCGAGATCGCGCCGCTTCGCGAGAGCGGAGGCGGGGAACTTGAGGACCTGGTTGCGAGCATCATTGCGACCATCGGGACAGTGGCGCCCGCGCCCCGGCGAACCTGAGGGGCTTGTGACTTTGGTTTTGTTCCGCCTCGTATCGAGGAGTGGCATTTTTTCATCAACGATGAGGTCTCGATGCTTCCTCAAGCTCCTCCCACCGCGCATGGCACCCGCTACGAAGCCTTCATCCAGAAAGCGCGTGATCTTCCGCCGATTCAGGCGGCCATCGTCCATCCCTGCTCGCCGGAGGCCGTGCGCGCGGCTGTGGAGGTGCGGGACGAGCGGCTTCTCGTTCCGCTTCTCGTCGGTCCGGAAGCCAAGATCCGGGCGGCGGCGGATGTGGCGGGCGTTTCGCTCGATGGGATCAGTATCGAATCCGTCCCGCACAGTCACGCCGCTGCGGCGCGCGCGGTGGAGATCGCCGTCGCTGGAGACGTCGAGGTGTTGGTGAAGGGCAGTCTCCATACCGATGAATTGCTGGGTGCCGTCGTGGCGCCGACGTCCGGCTTGCGCACCGAGCGGCGTATCAGTCACGTCTATGCGATGGATGTGCCTGCCTATCCCAAGCCTATTCTGATCACGGATGCGGCCATCAACATCCAGCCCACGCTCGAGCAGAAGCGGGACATTTGTCAGAACGCCATCGATCTCTTGCATACGCTCGGACTGAAAGAGCCGCTCGTTGCGGTCCTTGCGGCGGTGGAGACGGTGAACTCGAAGATGCCGGCGACGCTCGATGCGGCCGCGCTGACGGTGATGGCCTCTCGCGGCCAGATCACGGGCGCGAAAGTGGACGGTCCGCTCGCCTTCGACAACGCGATCAGCCTCGAGGCGGCCCGCACCAAAGGGATCGTGTCACCTGTTGCGGGACAGGCCGACGTTCTCGTGGTGCCCGATCTCGAAGCGGGGAACATGCTGGCCAAGCAGCTCATCTATTTCGCGGGAGCGACCGCCGCCGGTCTCGTGCTCGGCGCACGCGTTCCCATCGTGCTGACGAGCCGGGCCGATCCCATGAGCGCGCGCATTGCATCGGCCGCGCTCGCGAAACTCGTTGCCGCGCTGCGGCCCATGGAAAGGCTTCCTGCCGAATGAGCGACCAACTTCTGATCACTTTCAATGCTGGCTCGTCCACCGTGAAGATCGGGGTGTTCGAGCGAGGCGGATCTGCGCCGCGGAGGCTCGCTAAGGGCGTCATCGATTTCCGGAAGGCGCCTCTCACCTTTCACCTTGTCGAAGGTCCTGAGGTGTTCGATGTGGAACTCAGTGCGCGAGCGTCCGACGACCTGAGCGAGGTTCTGGCCGAGACGTTCGGGTTTGTCGGCAAGCACTTCGATCTCAGCAAAGTATCGGCCGCGGGGCATCGCGTCGTTCACGGCGGAGATGCGTTCTCGGGACCCGTGGTGATTGACGACGCTGCGCTCAGCGCCATGGACGCGCTCACGAAGCTCGCGCCGCTGCACCAGCCGCAGAGCCTGCGCGTTATCCGGGCCATCCGGCAGCTCCGCCCCGAGCTTCCGCAGTCGGCGTCGTTCGATACGGCCTTCCATCGCAGCAACGATCCGATCGTGCAGCGCTTCGCCATTCCCCGCGCGATGCATGACGAAGGCATCAAGCGCTACGGGTTTCACGGGCTCTCTTATGCGTCCATATCCGGGTCGCTCTCGCGGAGGTTCCCGACTGTGGCGCACGGCAAGGTGATTGCGGCGCATCTCGGCAGCGGGGCGAGCCTCTGCGCGCTCGATGGCGGGGCAAGCCGTGATACCAGCATGGGGTTCTCGACGCTCGATGGAATTCCGATGGCGACGCGGTGCGGCGCGCTCGATCCGGGCGTCTTGCTGCATCTCCTGGGCGACAAGAAGCTTCCTTTGAACGAGGTCGAGGCTATTCTCTATCATCGGTCCGGACTGCTCGGCGTTTCGGGGATCAGCGCGGACAGCCGCGAACTTCTGGAGAGCGCCGCGCCGGAAGCACGGGAGGCGATAGAACTTTTCACGCTCAGGATCGCCGGGGAGATCGGCCGTCTCGCCATGAGCGCGGGGGGGCTCGATGCCATCGTGTTCACGGCCGGAATAGGTGAGAATCAGCCGCGCGTGCGCGCTGAAGTGTGCGCGCGGCTGGCATGGCTCGGCCTCGTGCTCGATCCCGAACGCAATGCGCAGAATGCCGAGGTCATCAGTGCGGCGGGGAGCCGGATCACCGTGCTCGTCATTCCCACGGACGAGGAGCACGTGATTGCGGCAGAGGCGTGCGCGGTTCTCGGCCGTGCGGCGTGACGGGGGAGACTGTCAGCAATCACTCGGCGGTGTGGCGCCTTTGAACAGCAAGCTCATCCATTGCGATGCTGCGTAAGCTGCGTTCATGCCTGCCGTCAAATGTGGTGTGCCGCTCATCATGTGCAACTTGACCTTAGCTCCGCCGCCGCAAAGTTCTTTCGCGTAGGCTCGCGTGATTTTTGGCCTCACGAGCTCGTCGGAGGTGCCTTGCGCGATGAACACGGGCATTCCGTGAGGCAGCATCCCCGTCGAGTTCTTCTGCATGATGTCGCGGATGCGGGCGTCTTTCGTCGGGTCGGAAGATAGGAAGTTGCGGGCAAGTGCGTGCTCGTCGCTGTCCTCCTTCATGAAGTCGGCAAGGTCGAGGATGCAATCGCTGGCCAGGCGGCCGAAGCTTCGTTCCGCATGGGGCACGACGAAGTTGGAGAGTGGGAAGCCGAAGACACGCGACCAGGAATAGAGTGCCATCGCCGTGAGGCTACGGCCGCTGCTCGTCTCGCGATCGGCGTCGAAGAGCTCGATAAGGTTGGTCGCGGGAGCTGCAGCGGCTACGCCGAGAAGCTCGATGTCGGGGGCGTAGGATCTTGCTTCGGCGCCCGTGAACAAGGCTGCGTGTCCGCCCTGTGAGTGTCCCCACACGACGAAGCGCTTGCCAGCGTGCACGTCCTTCAGGGTGCGTGCCGCCCGCACAGAGTCCAGCACGGCATGGGCCGCGCTTTTTCCGATAAGGTAGGGATGGGCGCCTGGGGCGCCGAGGCCCGGATAGTCCGTTGCGACGATGACGTAGCCTGCGTCGGTGAACTGGTCGATTCCCGGGATGGTGCCTGCGAGATCCGGCATCAGCGTCGGCGCGCAGCGCGTCACGACTCCGCTGGTGGGATGCGCCCATGCGATCACGGGGCGGGGCGAGGTGGCGCCGGCTGCGGGGAAGATGATCGCGGCGCTCACCGCGATCGGCTCGTCCTGAAATCCCGTCGAGCGATAGAGGACGCGGTAGCCTTTGTATCCGGCCTTTACGCCTCCTTCGAGTGGCCAGATGCGGAACACTGTGCCGGGCCTGGCGGCGGCCAGCTCGCCTGTGCCGACCTCGTCACGCGCGGCCGCGGGCGCTGGCGTCATGGCGATGGGGGCGAGGAGAAGTAGGATGATCGCCAAGAAGGCGTCTCTTCGGCTGCCGCGCCGTTTCCGTGCCCGCATTGTCAACAGCTCTCCCCGCTCGATGCGCACCATGTCATCGCCGCTTTATAAGACATGAATTTCGGCATTGCCGCGTCCGCGCGTTTCTTCTTCGTGCACGGCAGGAGCAATCGGGAGCTGCGGCGTCCTTCGGCGCTGGGGCGACGGCGTGCGAACCACCCAGACAACCCACTTGCCAGAGGGGAGCGCGGCGGCTATTAAGCGGATATTATAACATCCGTAAGTCGAGGTTCTCATGCCCCCGTACAACCGTGAACGCCTTCGGGCGGCCGTTCTGGCGTTTCCCGCCGCTGCTACCGTGATGGCCGTTTCTTCGGCCTCGGCGCAGAGCGTTACGGAGCTTCCTGCTATCGATGTGACGACGGCGAGCCCGATCGTGAAACCGAAGCGGTCCAAGCAGACGCTTCCGGAGGGGGATACCGCGCCTGCGGAAAGTGCGTCGCTTCCCGGCACAGCGCTCGATTTTGCGGATCATTCGTTCGTGGCGGTCACGACGATGAGCGAGAGCGAGATTGCGCCGATCAACGGGGCGACCATCACGGACGCGCTGGAGACGAAGCCCGGAATTTCGGGAACGTCCTTTGCGCCTGGTGCGAACAGGCCGATCATTCGCGGCCTTGACAGCTATCGCGTCCGCACGCAGGAGAACGGCATCGGCACGCATGATGTGGCTGCCATTTCCGAGGATCATGCAATCCCGATCAGCCCGGATTCTGCCGACCGCATCGAGGTCGTGCGTGGTCCCGCAACGCTGCGCTACGGTTCGCAGGCCATCGGCGGTGTCGTCTCGGTCGAGAACCAGCGTATTCCAACCTACATGCCGAAGGGCGGCTTCAGTGGCGCGCTCAAAGGCGGTGGCACGTCGGTGGACGACAGCAAGGACGGTGCATTCCGGGCCACTGCTGGCTCCCAAGGCATCGTGGTCCACGCAGACGGCTTCTGGCGCAAGGCGGACGACTACGAGTCTCCCAAGGGCACTGTCGAGAACAGCTTTGCCGACAGCAAGGGCGGTGCGCTGGGCGGCTCCATCGTGGGACCGGACGGATTTGTCGGCGTTTCGTTTTCCCGAATCGAAAGCCTTTACGGCATTCCCGGCGAGGAAGCGGAGGAGGGCGTCAACCCGCGTATCGACATGGTGCAGGACAAGGTGCTCGCGAAAGGCGAGTGGCGGGTCCGCGGCTCGGCCGTCGATGCGGTTCGCTTCTGGTTCGGAGCATCGGACTATGCGCACGACGAGCTTGCGATCCATGACCCGGGCGTCGAAGACGAGTTCGAGGTTGGCTCACGCTTCACCAACAAGGAGCAAGAGGCGCGCGTGGAGGTGCAACACGTTCCCGTGGGCACCGTGCTCGGCGAGCTGACCGGCGTGATCGGCGCTCACTGGAACAACCGCAAGACGCGCGGGCAAAGCTTCGAGGGTGAATCTCTGCTCGAGCCGGCCCACACGCAAAGCATCGCGGCGTTCTGGTTCGAGGAGCTTGCATTGACGCGGAAGCTCAGCGTCCAGGCTGCGGCTCGGATCGAGCATGCGACGATCGATGGTTCGGGGTGGGAGGAGTTCCACGGACATCGCGAGGCGCCGCCGGACGATCACGAATGGCATTTCCATTCGCATCGCTTCTCCGGAGAGCGTGACTTCACGCCGACGAGTGCGAGCCTTGGGCTTCTCTATCAGTTGCCACTTCAGACGGTGGCCCGTCTCACGGGGCAGTACGTCGAGCGTGCGCCCGATGCTGCGGAACTTTTCTCGAAGGGCATGCACGAGGCGACGGGGACGTTCGAGGTGGGCAATCCCGGACTCGATGTGGAGAAGGCGACAACGATCGAGGCGGGCCTCAAGAAGTCAGTGGGTGCTCTGCGTTTCGATGCGTCGGCCTACTACACCCGCTACAACGGCTTCATCTATCGCCAGCTCTCCGGACTCGAATGCGATGCGGAGGCGCATGGCGATCATTTCCATTGCTTTGACGAGGGCCACGCGGGTGGCGGCGGGCATGGCCATGGGCACGAGGCGTTCGATCTCGTCTTCTTTCAGCAGCGCGACGCGACGTTCTACGGCGCCGAGCTCGCGTTCCAATATGATGTGGCTCGCGTCTGGAAGGGCGTTTGGGGTGTCGACGGGCAGTACGACTTCGTGCGTGCCGAGTTCGACAACGGCGAGAACGTTCCCCGCATTCCTCCGCATCGTCTGGGTGGCGGCCTGTTTTATCGGGACGCCAACTGGTTTGCGCGGGCTGGTGTCCTGCACGCCTTCGATCAGAACGACTTCGGGGTGAACGAGATCGCGACGCCGGGCTACACGCTGGTTTCGGCGGAGATCAGCTACAGCGTTGCGGGGGAAGCCGTCGATGGCATCGTGCCGGTGGCCACCATCGGTCTCAAGGGTGAAAACTTGGCCGACGACGAAGTGCTCAATCACGCCTCGTTCAAACGCAGCGAGGATGTGCTGCTGCCCGGCGCCAGTGTGCGGGTGTTCGGATCGATCACGCTCAACTGACGGCAGACATAGCAAAACGGCTTCTGCGCAGATGGGATAAGCCGGGCCAGTAGTCTTGTATGGATGTTATAACTTCCGTTGCAGAATTTGCGAGGTGGAGAATGGATGAGAAACTTGCGGCGCATCTCGAAGGAGTGGCGACAACACGCATCGACAGGCGTCTCCCCGTGACCGTGCTCTCCGGTTTTCTCGGGGCGGGCAAGACGACGCTCCTCAATCATGTGCTGAATAACCGTGACGGGCTCAAGGTCGCGGTGATCGTCAACGATATGAGCGAGGTGAACATCGACGCCGATCTGGTGGAGAAAGGCGGTGCCAATCTTTCGCGCACGGATGAGACGCTTGTCGAAATGTCGAACGGCTGCATTTGCTGCACGTTGCGCGACGATCTTCTGAAGGAGGTGCGCCGGCTCGCCGCGGAGCGCCGGTTCGATTATCTCCTGATCGAGTCGACCGGTATTGCCGAGCCTCTGCCTGTTGCCACGACCTTCGAGTTTCGCGACGAGGACGGCAGGAGCCTTTCGGATGTCGCGCGGCTCGATACCATGGTGACGGTGGTCGATGCAGCGCACCTGCTCAAGGATTATTCGTCGAGTGACTTTCTCAAGGATCGCGGAGAGGTGGCGGGCGAGGGAGACGAGCGCCCGCTGGTTCAACTGCTCGTGGATCAGATCGAGTTCGCCGACGTCATCGTTCTGAACAAGATCGATGTCGCGAGCCCGGATGCCATCGAGGCGGCGCGGTCCATCATCCGCTCGCTCAACTCGGATGCGCGGATCATCGAGACGAGTCATGCGCGCGTTTCATCGCGTGATATTCTCGATACGGGGCTCTTCAGCTTCGAGACGGCGCATCGTCATCCGACCTGGTTCAAGGAGCTGAACGGCTTCAAGGACCACAAGCCCGAAACGGAGGAGTATGGGATCTCCAGTTTCGTCTACCGCGCGCGAGGGCCGTTCGAGCCCGCGAACCTTCATGCCTTCTTCAGCAAGTCGTGGCCCGGCGTCATTCGCGCGAAGGGATTTTTCTGGCTTGCAACGCGGCCACAGTGGGTTGGCGAGCTCGCGCAGGCGGGTGCGCTCGTCCAGCACGAGGCGATCGGCTACTGGTGGGCGGCGGTACCCAGAAAGAACTGGCCGAAGGACGACGACCTTGTCGGCCGCATCAACAAGACCTGGCACAAGCTGTGGGGCGACCGGCGCCAGGAGATCGTGTTCATCGGCACGCCTGAGATGGACAAGGTGGCCATGATGGCGGCGCTCGACGCCTGCCTTCTGCCGATTCCGGCGGAGGGCACTCTCGATACGAGCCAGTGGGCGGATCTGCCGGATCCGTTCCCGGAGTGGGCGCGGGAAGCCGCGTAAGCGCGGCGCTAAAAGCGATCAGGCGATGAGCGGGCGCATCTGGGTAACGAAGCGCTCGCTCGTCACGTAGTCGTGGAGCGCGGTGAAGGCGTTGTTGGCGATCTCTTCGCGCAGGCTCGGCATGCCGACCAGCTCGCGGACCTTCTCCTCGAAATCGGCAAGGTCCCATCTCAGCGGTACGTAGGTCTTGCCAGGGACGAAGATGTCCGGGTCGGTCTCTATGTGCGACATGTCGGGTTTCAGCAACACCGAGCCGCTCATGATGGCCTCATAGTCACGCCAGCAAACTTCGCCATAGCCGAAGGGACTGAAGCAGACCTTCGACGCCTGCAGCTCCTGCAGGTAGGCGACATGGCCGAGATTGCCGCCGGTCGCGACGTTCAGGTCTGCAATGGTTCCGAGCGCGTCGACGCATTCGGTTCGCATGGCCTGATACCAGGGCGTACCCTTGACGCCGAGGCGGGCGTGCACGTCAATCGGCTTCTCGCCCACGACCGGAGACGCGCCCAAAAAGCGATGCAGCATGAAGTCGGCTGTCACGAAAGATGGGCCGATGTGAAGTTTGTCGAGGAAGCCCGGGGGGATCGGGAATAGCCGCGTCTCCTCGGCAATTCCGAATTTCTTGCTGAAATGATCGACAAGGTTCGTGTCGCCGAGGGTCGGCTGGCCGTAGAGGGAGCGATCCCGCAGAACGTGCTTTTTTACATAGATCGCGATGTGCGGATCGAGGGCGTCCGCGAGCCTCAGGTCTGTCGGCGCGAACCAGTCCAGATAGACGATGCGGGCTTCAGGGTTCTGCTGTTTGAGGCGCTCCACGATGGCGATGAGCTCGTCACGGGGCGTGTGGAATTGCGTCTGGAAACAGACGGTGGTGGCGTCCCGGGGTGCGGGACTGTTGCCCCGCTCGTATTCCTCGATTGAGACCTCGCGGATCTCGGTGCCGTACTGGCGGCGGAGCGCGTCGGCATAGAAATGGAAAGGGTAGATCTGGCTTTGGGGAATGCGCTCGTCGATGGTGACGAGGAGAAGCCGCGATGTGGCCGTTTTCGAGAACGGGCGATTGAGGAGCCATTTGCGCGCGGCGAAGCGGCCGGTGCGCTGGATGGCGCGGCGCATCTTTTCCAGGATCAGGCCGTGGCGATCAGATGCCATTGGTCGTCTCAGCGAGTTTGCGCGGCAGGTAGGTGTCGGTGACGAGGTCTCTCGATCGCGAGGCGTGGAGCCTGGCGTTGAGGGCCAGGAGGCGCTTGGCCTTCTCGGCATCGAGGCTTTCGAGGCAAAGCGCGTACATACGGTAGATGTTGGCCGAGCTGCGGTGCAATTCCTTCGAACCCCTCAGGAAGTCCGCGGCCTCCTTGAAGGGCTTCTCCGGCTCGATGGCGAGGAGCATCGAGATGCCGTCCAAGGCGCTCGTGATCTTGTGGAACGGGTTCGGGCGCGTGTGCGGCAGGTTGCGGAAGCCTTCCTGGAAGGGCACATGGCGATGTGCGGGATAGGCTTTAGCGATGGCGTCGTTGTGCAGTTGCTGATCGCGCGTGACGCGATAGGGGAGGGAAAGGCCGAACTCGACGAACTCGGGGTCGAGGTAGGGACAGTAGATGGCCGCGGCGCTGCCGAACATGGAGGTGGGCACGAGGCCGATCTCACGACGGGTGCGGCTCCAGAACCAGAACGCCTGGTAGGGGTCGGGTGCTGAGGCATACTCCTGGATCGCCGTGCCGATGTAGTCGATCGCCTCGTCATCGCGTCCCGGCGCGTAAAGAGGGCCGGCGCCCCGGCCCCAGCTCGCTTGCGAGATCACCCTGCCGTGTCCGGCGATCATCCGCTGGGCGATGCCGGCGTAGTCTCCGCGTGAGGCAAGCTGGAAGTACTCCTCGGCGGAGTCGTCCGGGTTCGTCAGGATGTCGCCCGCGATGCCGTCGAGCGCGGCGCAGGGTTGGTCTGCAAGGTAGTCGTGCAGCGGCATCATCTGCGCGTGTTCGTCCGAGCATAGGCTTGTCAGGATCAACGTGCGCAGGATATCGCGCGAGCGCGATCTCGGGTGGCCGAGAATGGTGTGAGAGACGCCGACGCTCTCGCAGACCGCGCGCGCAGCGCGGGCTTCAGAGTTCAGCTCGCGGCCGCCATGGTGGAACGTCACGCAGGTCTTCGGCAGGCGGCCGAGGTGCTGCATTTCGAGCAGAATGTGGCGCGAGTCGCGCCCGCCGCTCAGCGGCAGCACGATGTCGTCGGTCCAAGCATCCAGGATGCGCGTCATGCTCTGGCGCGCAAGGTCGATGAAGCCGTCAACCGCGCCTTGCCGCGAGATCTCCCGGACCTGGGGAACCGTGGGGCCGCCTGTGACCGTGAACTCGCCGTTGCGCCATGTAAGACGCCCGCCCGGGGGAAGCACGCGAATGTTCTTGAACGGGGTGTCGTCGTTGATGAAGAGGCCGAGGCGGTAAAAGACCGCGAGGGCGCGATGGTCGAGCGTGGTGTCGGCGCCATCTGCGATCAATTGCAGGAGCGAGGGCGATACGCCGACGGTCTTGCCGTTCGCAAAGAAGAAGAGATTGAAGTAGCCAAACGGATCCACCTCGGCGACGAGGGTTTCGCCATCCCAGGACCAGGAGGCGAAGACCCCCGCGGGCCGGCCGCTCGTTGTTTCGTATTCGTTTCCGAGGCTGCAGGTGGTGTCTCCCGTCACCGAGACCTGGCCGTTCCGGCACTGAGCGGCGAAATGCGGCGGGATGGTTTCGAAGACGGGCCAGCGGCGCGTGCGTTTTTGGTTTTGTTGAGCCGCGGCGGTCATAGACGTTTCCCCGAGCGCCCTCGGATCGTTGCCGACCGGCTTCCCGGCCTGTCCTGGGCTCTTTGTGCTTCCGAAAAGTGGCTTGGTTAAAACGGCGTCGATGAGCATGGGCTCGGCAACATGATGTGTCGGCAATTGGTTAGCCAAGCTATTGGCAAGAAACCGTAATCTCGTGCTCCGTTGTTCGAGCTCGTTCGATAAAACGGGTACGGGCCTGGTCGTTGCGATGTTTCGGTGTGTTACAGGCTAGCGCTAAAATATTCTGTAAAAGGCCGTGGGCAAATGACTTCGAACATCTTGGTTTCGAAGGTGGAGGCGGCCCGGTGCCCGGTCGCCGATTTACCGGCCTAGGGCGTAGAGCCGATGGCGTTGAGGGACGCCTGGTGCAGCCCATACCTTTCCAGCGCATCACGATTGCGCTGGCCCGCCGCCGCGAGGCTCGTAATGGCCTCGCACAGAGCGTTCAGAACGCCGTCCCGGTTCGACATATGCGGAAACTGGACATCGAGCTGCTTCACGACGCTTTCGTGAACATCGCGAAGGAGGTCCTTGGTGGCGGAATCGAACCTATCGGAGGATAGAAACTGCATCGCCCACTCCAGCCGCTCGAAAGAGGGGAGGCGCATATCGCGGATGCACTCTCGTCAGGCGGCTCCCAATCTCGCGACCGCCAATATATGCAACTTATCAGGAATACCGGTGTGTGTCCCCCCTCTCATTGTCGATCGCTTCTCTGCCTCCAGCGAGGCCCGTCTTATCGGGCTTTTGCGTGGCCGCAGGCTGTGCCTTACTTCCGGAAGTCCACTAGCGCGTCGTCGCTCATCCGTTCTAAGGTTGCCCCGCGAGCTGGCGTTCACGCCGAACTGCCTGACATATCTATCGAAGTTGTGGCACGGGCGATCCTCCATACGGTCGGGGGATACCGCAGGTGCCGCGCCAGACGGGGCTTGAGACCTATGCTTAGACGACGTGCAACCGTAGCCGCTGCACAGGCGGCGATGGTCTTGGCTTTTCTTTCCGGAATTGCCGGGCCCGCCAGCGCAGGATACAGGCTGTGCGCGCTTCGCGACGGGCCACAGGGACCGTGCACGTGCAAGTCCGATGGCGACGGCGCAGGCAACTTCACTGTGGTGCCGAAGAGCCGCTGCCGCGCCGCGGACGCTGCCCAGAAAAAAGACGCGGCGGCGGCCCCCGCGGAAGGGACACAGCCTCAGGCGGCATCCTCCACTGCGCAGGCTCCGGCTGTTCCCGCTCCGGCGGCCGACCCGCCGCCTACCCAGGTCACGGAGCCTGCTCCTGCGTCCGCTGCCGAAGGAGCTTCTATCGTCACTGCCGCGTTACCGTCCGCTGCGTCGAAACTCGACGAGGTTCGCTCGCGCGGCAAGGTTCTGTGCGGAGTGAACACCGGGCTTTTGGGTTTCGCAGCGCAGACCGGCGCTGGTAGCTGGGCGGGGCTCGATGTCGAGTTCTGCCATGCGCTCGCGGCGGCGGTATTCGGCGATGCGAGCAAGGTGGATTTCGTGCCGCTCGAGACCAACGAGCGCTTCGACGCGCTGAAGAGCCAGAAGGTCGACATTCTCTCGCGCAACACCACCTGGACCATGTCGCGCGAGGTGGAGATGGGCCTGAGGTTTGCCGGCATTCTCTATTTCGATGGCCAGGGGTTCATGACGGGCAGCGAGCGCGGGCTCGTGTCCGCGCACCAGCTTTCGGGACTGAAGGTTTGCGTGGAATCCGGCACGACCACCGAGAAAAACATGGCCTACTATTTCAAGGCGCAGGGCATCGACGCGCAGGTTCAGGCCTTCCCGACGCGCGACGACATGCTGAAAGCCTATGGCAGCGGCGCATGCGATGCCTATTCGGGCGATCGCTCGGCACTGTTCTCGGATCGCGCTTCGTTCTCCGAGCCGGAAAAGCATGACATCCTGCCCGAGGTGATCTCCAAGGAGCCGCTCGGCCCGGCCGTGCTCAAGAGTGACGAGGAGTGGACGGAGATCGTGCGCTGGACGCTTGCCGGTCTCGTGAACGCGGAGGAGGTGGGGCTGGACAAGGCGGCGGCTTCCGGCGGGGGCTCTCTGAGCGACGATGCGCAGCGGCTCGTCGATGGCGCGGGTGCCAGCGGCGAGAAGCTGCGCCTCAAACGAACCTGGCTGCGCGATGTCGTGGCAGGAGTCGGGAACTACGGAGAGATGTTCGAGGCCAATGTCGGCAAGGGAAGCTCCCTCGGCATGGATCGCGGGCTCAACGCGCTGTGGAAGCGCGGCGGCATCCTGTCCGCTCCGCCCATGTGGTGATGCGTTTCACCTCCCCACAGGTCTCGAAGTCAGGCTTTGCCATGCGTCTCATCCCGGTCTCCAGGTTTCGTGCTTCCGCTCTCCGCGTCGTTTGGGCGTTGGCTGCGGTGTCGTGCGTCTCGATGCTCGCTGCCCATCCGGCCGCCGCGCAGCGGCAGCGGACGTTGCCGCCGGAGCCCAGCACCGTTCCCTGGGTGAGCCCGCCCGGCATCCAGGAGCTTCAGGGCGCGATTGCGAAGTATCAGGCGATCGTTTCCGCTGGCGGATGGCCAATGCTGCCCGCCCGTATTACGTTGCGGCCCGGGGATAGCGACGCGAACGTCGCCATCGTTCGCCGCCATCTCGAGATGACCGGGGACATGCGCCGCGGCGGCGATGCGTATCTGTTCGACGCGGCGTTGGAGGCGGGCGTCAAACGGTATCAGCTTCGCAACGGGCTCGAGCCTACGGGGATCGTGTACGGCATCACGCAGCGCTCGCTCAACGTGCCGGCCCAGACGCGGTTGCGCCAGCTTCAGCTCAATCTTGCGCGTATGCAGGAGCTGCTGCCGAAACTTTCGGCTCCGCGGCAGGTTCTCATGAACTCGGCGAGCTTCGAACTGCAGGCGCTCAACGGCGGGCAAGTGGAGCTGACGAGCAGAACGATCGCAGGGAAACGCGCGACGCCGACGCCCACCATCAGCGCGACGCTGCAAGCCCTCAACATCTATCCTTTCTGGCATGTGCCCGGGTCGATCGCGAAAGCCGCGCTCATTCCTGCGGTCCGAAAGGACCCCTCCTATCTCTACAAGGAGCGCATCCGCGTGTTCTCGACGTTCGGCGGCGAGGAGATCGATCCCTCGATGGTCAACTGGTGGGGGCCCGAAGCCGAGCGCTACGTGTTCCGGCAGGACCCGGGACCGCAGAATGCGCTGGGTCTCATCCGCTTCGACATGCCCAACAAGCAGATCGTGTACATGCACGATACGCCGATGAAGAACCTCTTCGATTATTACGAGCGGGCGAACAGCGCGGGCTGCGTGCGCGTGCAACGCTACGTGGATCTGGCCGATTGGCTTCTCGCGGGGCAGGACGGATGGAGCCGCGCGGGGATCGAGGCGGCGCTCGCCGAAGGTCGTGCCAAGACGATCAAGCTTGCGCGGCCCGTGCCTGTGCACTTCATCTATCTCACCGCGTGGGCCGAGAACGGCAACGTTCAGTTCCGCAACGATCTCTATAACCGCGACGACTCGGCGTTCGATCCCGGCGAGGATATCGCGTCGCGCACGTTCAACATGCCGGTGGCGCCCTAGAAGCCGTTCGCACTACGGTCTCGTGCGCATCACCTTGGTGTGGACGCGCGGCGTCGTCAGGATCGGCGCGTAGACGAACGTGAAGAGGGCGAACGCCGCGATCCAGGCCATGGCTGCCGCGCCGAGGAAGACGTTGGTAAGCTCGGGGGGCACCATCGGCGCCATAACGCGCAGCAGCGCGGCCAGAGTGACCAAGCCATAGGACCACACCACAAGGGGCGGCGCGATGAGGCGGCGCCCTGTGTGGCCGAGCGAGGCGCGGCTCATCACGGCAAGGATCATCGTACCGATGGCGCCGGTGCCGAACGCATGGCTCGCCATGGCGCTCGTCACCAGACCGGTCCAATTTGCCATCGCGCTCAGAACGAGCCCGATCACGATCCAGGCGTAACCCAGATGCAGGATCCAGACGATGGGCTCCTTGCGGGCTTCGACACCCCGCCACAGCGCGAGGCGCGCGCCGTTGAGTCCGGCAGCGATCAAGGCTGCGAGGCCAGCCAGTATGGTTGAAATGCCGGATGCGTCGATCAGTAGGAAGGCTACGATCGAGAGGATCGAGGTGGCGTCGAGCCAGACGATGCGGCTCGGCAGCCTGCTCGCCGGGCTGTGAATGTGCACCCAGTTGTGGGTGAAGGCGGGCACGATGCGGCCGGCGATGATGGCCGTCATCGTAATGACCAGCAGCATCGAGAAGCGGACCGCGGACAACGGAGAGGCATCTATATATCCGGCGTTGGCGAGATGGAATGACACGTTTCCGAGCGTCAGCGCCGCAATGATGGCCAGGAAGACGAGATTGCGCGGCATCGGCTTCACGAGAAGCTGGCGCGCGGCGAAGGCTCCGATCAGGGGTAGGAACAGAACGTCGATGGTGGCCGCGAGGGCATAGGGAATGGTGCCGGACAGTCCCATGGCGAGGCGCCCGGCCAGCCAGGCCGCGAATGACACGACAAGTGGAAGGCCGGAGAGGGGTAGCCCGCCTGTCCAGTTGGGCACGGCCGTGAGCAAGAAGCCGGCAAGCGCGGCGCCCGCAAAGCCGAACACCATTTCGTGCGCGTGCCAGGCGAACGGCGATCCCGCAACCGGCAGCCAGTCCTGCGCGCCGCCTCCGGCCGCAAGCGCGATCCAGATCGTCCAGATGCCCATTGCCAGTGCGGAGAAGATGCCCGCGCCGAGAAAGAACGGCCGGAATCCGTATGAGAAGAAAGCATCGAAGCTGGGACGCGCGCCGCTCGGCGCGAGCCGTTGCGAGGGATGGGGAACGGGTGAGAACGTCATCTGTGGCATGCGCCGGAAACAAACCGAATGGCTTCTCCGGTCTCCCTGCTTCATGACTGGTGCGCTCACGCTAGCGCTTTGTCGCAGGGGGCTGCTTAACCGGGGTCAACCGGGGCGCGTGTGCCAGCTCAGAAGCCTTCGTCTCCGCGTTCGGTCGACTCGATGAACTGCTTGAGCAGGGCGATATCGACGATCGTCACGTTTTCGCGGTCCACGCTGACGCCGAGCGGGCGGAGTTTTCCCAAGGCGCGCGAGAGGCTTTCGGGCTTCATGCCGAGGCGGTTGGCGATCAGCGCCTTCTCGTAGGGAAGCTCGATGGTGCAGCCGCCTTCGCGCACCGGACAGAGGCGCAATAGAAAATCTGCGATGCGCTGGGGTGCGGAGAGAAGCTTGATATGCTCGATCTGCTCGACGAGCGCTTTCAGGTGATAGGACGAGGAAGCCAGCATGGAGAGGGCAAGATCCGGCTGCTCACGGATGCGGCGTCGCAAGGTTTGTCCGTCGATCCGCAGAAGCCGCGAGCTGGTCACGACCTCGGCGCTGACGGGATAGCGCCCGCCGATGAACATGGCGCCTTCCGCGAAGGTCTCGCCGCGCCGGAATACGCCGACGACCGCTTCGGCGCCGTCGGGCGTGACGCGATAGAGCTTCACCCACCCATCAAGGACCACGAAGAACGAGTTCGCGCTCTCTCCCTGCTGGAAGAGCATTTCTCCCTTTCGGTGGACTGTCACGGTTTGGTTGCCGATGACGGAAACTGCAACCTCTTGCGGCATGGTGCCAAAGAGCGGGGTCGAGCGGACGATTTGCCAGTCTGTCGGATCCATTTTCCTCGCTCTTCCGGAGATGCCCCTCGGGGATCGGGGCCTTGCTGCTCCGTGCCTCGCGCCGCAGCTCAATAGCCTCGCACACTAGCACTTTTTGTTCTCTCCCTGCTTTGTGCCAGCGTCTCGCAGCTCAATCAACCGCTAGCCCCCTTGACCCCGGTTAAGGATCTCAGGGGATGCCATCGATACCTATGGGGCTCATCACGCGCAGCCGCCCTTGCGGCGTGGAAGTTGGGAGCCGGCGGTGCCGTTACGGATCTTGCGAGGATACCAATCTGCCGGGCTGCCGGGCTTCGCACTCCTTCTTTGTGCCTCCCTTCTGCTCACCTCGCTCGGTTACGCGCCGGCTGCCTATTCCGCGGGTTTTGGCGCGTATACGGCTGACGTAAAGCCCGCTGACGTCTTCCCCGGCGCTGAGACATTCGGGCCCGCGGAGGGCAAGCCAAAAGCCATCCCCGCGCTCAAGGGCGGTAAGATCGCCGGCTACGTCTTTGAGACGTCCGACATCGGCTACTCAGGCAAGCCGATCCGCATTCTCGCGGGTATCGATGTGGCGGGCGTGTTCACCGGTGCGAAAGTCATCGAGCATCATGAGCCGATCCTCTTGGTCGGGATTGCGCCGGAAGAGCTGTTCGGCTTCGTCGGCCGTTTTGCCGGGCGCAACATCGTCGAGATGTCCAAGGAGAGCGCCTCGAAATCGGTCGATGTGATTTCCGGGGCGACCGTGACTGCGGTCGTGATTACCGACGGTGTCATGCGTGGGGCGCTGGCCGTCGCGAAATCGCGGGGGATTGCAGGGTTTCCACCACCGGCGGCCGGGGCGTCTGCCGGGCAATCCCCTGCTGCCCGGAGCGTGCTCGCGGAAATACCCTATACTCCCGCCGACTGGGCCCAATTGATCGGGGATGGCTCCGTCCGGCGCCTGCATCTCCTCAACAAGGACGTGGATGCGGAGTTTCTGAAGATCGGCGTGGGGAGCCCCGAGCCTTACGCGCGTGCCGGTGTGCCGGACGCCGACTTCATCGATCTGCATCTCGGGCTTTTCAATATCGAGACGATCGGGCGCTCACTGGTGCCGGAGGTGGACTACAAGCGGCTCGCATCGTGGCTCGAGCCTGGACAGTCCGCTCTGATCATCGCGGCGAGCGGCGATTACAGCTTCCGGGGCTCGGGCTTCGTTCGCGGCGGTATTTTCGATCGCATCCAGCTCGTGCAGGATGACCAGACGATCCTGTTCAAAGACAAGGACTATCGCCGGGTCGACAGCCTTAAGCTACCCAATCCCGAATTCAGCGAGGTTGGGTTGTTCCGGGTGCCTGCCTCGGCCAAGTTCGACCCCACGAAGCCGTTCCGGCTCGAGCTTCTGGTGCAGCGGCCGACAGGCGCCACCAGCAAGGCGTTCACCAGCTTCTCGCTCTCCTATCAGACACCGCAGCGGTTCCTCGCGACCGCCGCGGCTCCAGCGCCGCAACCGGAGCCTGTCGCGTCTGCGCCCGATCCGGGTGCTCACGAAAGCGCGGCGCAGGCCGATGCTCTGTGGCCGAAGATCTGGCGCGCACGTGTGCTGGACGTCGTCATTCTCGCGATCTCACTCGCCATCCTGACAGGCATCTTCTTCTTCCAGGATTGGCTGGTGAAGAAGCCCGTCATGTTCGCGCGCCTGCGGACAGCCTTTCTGCTGTTCAGTGTGCTTTGGATCGGGCTCTACGCAAAGGCGCAGCTTTCCGTCGTCAATGTTCTCACTTTCGCAAATGCGATCGTTACCGAGTTCCGCTGGGACTATTTCCTGCTCGAGCCGTTGATCTTCATCTTGTGGTGCGCGACAGCCGTCTCGCTGATCTTCTGGGGCCGTGGGGCGTACTGCGGATGGCTGTGCCCGTTTGGATCGTTGCAGGAGCTTCTCAATCACGGGGCGCGGCGCCTCGGCATCCGGCAGATCACCGTGCCGTTCTACGTGCACGAGCGTCTGTGGGCGCTGAAGTACATCCTGTTCCTCGGTCTTTTCGGCGTCTCGCTCGGGAACATGGCTTTCGCCGAACAGCTTGCGGAAATCGAGCCGTTCAAGACGGTGGTTCTGCTGCGCTTCATGCGCGAGTGGTGGTTTGTGCTGTTCGCGCTTTCGCTGCTCACGGCGGGCCTCTTCATCGAGCGCTTCTATTGCCGCTATCTCTGCGTTCTCGGCGCGGCGCTCGCCATGCCTGGGCGCGGGCGCATGTTCAACTGGCTGAAGCGGCGCAAGCAGTGCGGCTATGAATGCCAGCTCTGCGCCAAGAACTGCATGGTGCAAGCCATCCATCCGCTGGGCGAGATCAATCCCAACGAGTGCCTCTACTGCATGCACTGCCAGGTCATCTACTCGGATGATCACGCCTGCCCGCCGCTCGTCATGAAGCGCGAAGGCAGAGGCAAGAAAGCGGCGGCCAAGCGCGATGCTGTTCAGGCTGCGCCGGCACAAGTGCCCGCCAAGCCGCCGGCGCCGATCGAGATCACGTACAGCACCAAGGAGAAGAGTCATGTCTAAGTCAGATCAAGAAGGCCTGAGCAGGCGTGACCTGCTGGGTTCCGGAATAACGGCGGCGACGGCCGCGGGCGTTGCCGGTCTCGCAACGGGAGGAACGGCGGTTCTTATCGCGCGGCCTGAAACAGCCCGCGCCGACAACGATAGCGATGCGCATGCAAAGGTCGCCATCGCGCCCGGAAAGCTCGACGAGTATTACGGGTTCTGGTCGGGCGGCCATTCCGGAGAGGTGCGCGTTCTCGGTCTTCCGTCGATGCGCGAGCTGATGCGCATACCGGTGTTCAATCATTGCAGCGCCACTGGCTGGGGCATCACCAACGAAAGCCTCCAGGTTCTCACGGAAGGCTTGACGCCGGAGAGTCGCGAGTATCTCGCTTCGATCGGGCTGAAGACGTACATCAACGGAGATACGCACCATCCGCGTCCCTCCTATACGGACGGCGCCTACGACGGGCGCTACCTCTTCATCAACGACAAGGCCAACTCGCGTGTCGCGCGCATTCGCCTCGACGTGATGAAGTGCGACAAGATCATCCAGGTTCCGAACGCGCATTCGGTCCACGGTCTGCGCCTGCAACGCTACCCGAGGACCGGCTACGTGTTCTGTAACGGCGAGAACCGCGCGCCGATCCCGAATGTTGGAAAGCTTCTCGACGAGCCGAAGAAGTGGAGCTCGGTGTTCTCGGCCATCGACGGCGATACCATGCAGGTTGCCTGGCAGGTGATCGTGTCCGGCAACCTGGACAACAATGACGCGGACTACAAGGGCCGCTACATCGCGTCCACGAGCTACAACGCGGAGGAAGGCACCACGGTCGCCGAGATGACGGCGAGCGACAAGGATCACATCGTGGTGTTCAACATCCCCGCGATCGAGAAAGCGATCAAGGACGGCAAGTACACCGAGATCAATGGCGTGAAGGTGGTCGATGGACGCAAGACGTCGACACTCGGCGTCACCGTCTATGTGCCCGTGGCCAACAGCCCCCACGGCTGCAACGCCGCGCCGGACGGAAAGCATCTCGTCATCAACGGCAAGCTCTCGCCCACGGTGACGATCTTCGACTGGGACAAGTTCGACGACGTGTTCGCCGGCAAGATCAAGGGCGAGGAAGCCATCGTCGGCAATCTCGAGGTCGGCCTTGGACCGCTCCACACGACTTTCGACGGAAAGGGCAACGCCTACACCTCCCTCTTCCTCGACAGTCAGGTCGTGAAGTGGAATATCGGCGAAGCTATCCGTGCCTACAACGGCGAGAAGGTCAACCCGATCAAGCAGAAGATCGACGTGCACTACCAGGTTGGCCACATCAACGCCACCCACGGCGAGACCAAGGAGGCCGACGGCAAGTGGGCAATCGCGCTCTGCAAGTTCTCGAAGGACCGCTTCCTCAACGTCGGTCCGCTGAAGCCCGAGAACGATCAGCTCATCGACATCTCGGGCGACAAGATGGTGCTGGTGCATGACGGCCCGACCTTCGCCGAGCCGCATGACGCGACCATCGTGCACGCGTCCAAGCTCAATCCGGTCGAGGTGTGGAAGAAGGACGACCCGTTCTTCAAGTTCGCGATGGACTGGGCCAAGAAGGACGGCATCAAGCTCGGTGACGACAACAAGGTGATCCGCGACGGCGACAAGGTGCGCGTCTACATGACGTCTGCGGCGCCTGCGTTCGGCCTCGAGAACTTCCGCGTGAAGAAGGGCGATGAGGTGACGGTGTTCGTCACCAACATCGACGACGTGGTCGATCTCACGCACGGCTTCACCATCGTCGACTACGGCGTCGCCATGGAGATCGGTCCGCAGGCCACGTCCTCGGTCACTTTCAAGGCCAACAAGCCGGGCGTTCATTACTACTACTGCCAGTGGTTCTGCCACGCGCTCCACATGGAGATGTCGGGACAGATGCTGGTCGAGGACACGGGAGTCTAACGCTCGTGCGTCATGAGCTGCGAGCTTTGGCGGGTGTCGTCGCGGGTCTGATGTTCGCGGTGTCTCCCCCTGTGCTCGCGGCAGATATTGCGGTGAAGGCCGACGCAGCGGCCTTCACCCAGGCACTCGAGCAGGCGCAGGACGGAGACCGCCTCCTGCTTCAAGCCGGCGTCTATGCGGGCTCCTTCGTCATCGACAAGAAGCTTGCCGTCGAAGGGGTACCGGGAGCCATCGTCGACGCCGGGGGCAAAGGCACGGCGATCAAGGTCGTCTCTTCGGGCGCGACCGTGCGCGGCCTAACCGTTCGCGGATCCGGAAAGAAGGGTGAGGATTTCGACAGCGGGATCTTCATCAAGAAGGGGGCTGACGACGTCGTCATCGAGAACAACGATGTGGAAGGCAATCTTTTCGGCATCGTTCTTCATGGCTGCAAGGGTGCGCGCGTCCTCAACAACCGCATCGCCAATCGCAGTGATCTCTGGCTCAACGATCGCGGCAACGGCATCCACATTTGGAACACCAGCGGCTCGCTCGTCGCGGACAATCATGTGACGTCCGGGCGCGACGGCATCTACATCGAGATCAGCCACGACAACGTCATTCGCGGCAACCGGTTCGAGGGCCTGCGGTTCGCGGTTCACTACATGTACGCTAACCGCAACGAGGTGAGCGACAATATTTCGATCCGCAACCGGGTCGGCTTCGCGCTGATGTACTCGAACGGCCTCAAGGCACTGCGCAACGTGTCGGTTTCGGATCTGCAACATGGGCTCATGCTGCATACGGTCCACAAGTCCGAGGCGGCGGGGAACCGCATCTTCGGCACCGGCGAGAAGTGCCTGTTCATCTACACCTCCGCGGGCAACGACATTCACGACAATCGCTTCGAGCAATGCGGGGTGGGGGTTCACTTCACCGGCGGCTCCGAGAGTAATGCCTTCTACGGCAACACGTTCCTCCTGAACGAGATGCAGGTGAAGTACACTGGCCTCAAGGTCTACGAATGGTCGAAGAACGGCCGGGGGAACTACTGGAGCGACAATCCGGCCTTCGATCTCGATGGCGACGGGATCGCTGATGCCGCCTATCGGCCCAACACACTCGTCGATTGGGTTCTGTGGAAATATCCGCTCGCCAAGCTTTTGGTTTCGAGCCCCGCGCTCGAGATGCTGCGTTTCGTTCAGGCACAGCTCCCGACGCTCTATCCAGGCGGTGCGATCGACAGCTATCCGCTCATGACGCCGGGTGCCGGGGTGGCCGCCCTGCCGGCGGACGTCGATCTGTCGCCAGCGCCCCGTGATCCCGCCCAGGCGGGCGCGGATTCGCGGCCCATCATGTGAGGTTCCCATGGCTGTCATCGCGATCGACAATGTGGGCAAGACGTACGGCACACATGCCGTTCTGGACGGTGTGAGCTTCTCCGTTCCGGAAGGGCGGTGTCTTGCTCTCATCGGACATAACGGGGCGGGGAAGACGACGCTGATGAAGCTCATCCTGGGGCTCATCACGCCGACATGCGGGAAGATCACCGTGCTCGGCTGCGATCCGGCGCGCGCGGGCAAGGAATTCCGGCACGCGCTCGGGTTTCTGCCGGAGAACGTCGCCTTCCACGACGAGCTGACGGGAACGGACACGCTGACCTTCTATGCGCGGCTCAAGGGGCTCGGATGGCCGGAGGTCAGACCGCTTCTCGATCGCGTCGGATTGCTTCACGCCGCGGAGCGACGAGTGAAAACGTACTCCAAGGGGATGCGTCAGCGGCTCGGGCTGGCGCAAGCGCTGCTCGGGCAGCCCAAGCTCCTTTTGCTCGACGAGCCGACGACCGGCCTCGATCCGGTCTCGCGGCAGGAATTCTTCGGGATCATTCGCGATCTGACGGCCGGGGGAACCTCGGTCATCCTGTCGTCGCACATTCTGACGGAGCTAGAAGCGCAGACGAATTTCGTCGCCATTCTGCGCGAGGGGCAGCTCGCAGCTTTCGGTGATCTCGACGTGCTGCGGGCGGAGGCGAACCTTCCGGTAAGCGTGCGGATCAAAGGGAATGCGCCCGCGATCGCGCAGGGCTTGAACGGGTCCTATCACAAGGTGCTGGGACCTGATCGGGGAAGCATCGAGGTTGATTGTCCGGCGGTGCAAAAAATGGCGCTGTTGCGCACGCTCGCAGAGTTTGGGGACCTTTGCTCGGACATTGAGGTGCGGGTTCCGAGCCTGGACGATCTCTATCTGCACTACAGCGGCCGGCCGTCGGTGACAATCGAGGAGACGGGATCATGACCAGCATCCTCATTCTGGCGTCGAAAGAGTTCCGGGACGGCTTGCGCAACCGCTGGGTCGCGGCTGCTACACTGCTGCTCGCGGCATTGGCGTTCGCACTGACGTTGCTCGGCTCATCGCCGACGGGTCTCCTCGATGTCAAGCCGCTCGCGACGACGGTGGTCAGCATCTCGAGCCTTACGATTTTTCTGGTTCCTCTGATCGCGCTGATGCTCGGTTATGACGCCATCGTGGGCGAATCTGAGCGGGGGTGCCTGCTCCTCATGCTCACCTATCCGGTGTCGCGGACCGAGATCATCGTTGGAAAATTCCTAGGGCATGGCGCCATTCTCGCGGTGGCTACGGTGGTGGGCTATGGCGCGGCAGGCGCGGCGGCGGCCTGGACCGGCAGCGCGGATGCCGAAAGCTGGCGAGCGTTCGGTGCGCTGCTCGTGAGTTCGGTTCTGCTCGGGCTTTCGTTCCTGGCTCTCGCCTATCTCATCAGCGTCCTGGTGACGGAGCGGAGCACGGCGGCGGGGCTGGCAGTCGGTCTCTGGCTTCTCTTCATCATCGTGTTCGATCTCGCGCTTATGGGTTTCCTGGTTGCGAGCAAAGGCGCGATGGGGCGTGAGGTGTTTCCGAGCCTTCTGCTGCTCAATCCGGCGGATGCCTATCGTCTCTTCAACCTCAGCGCGTTCGAAAATGTTCGCAAGATCTCGGGCATGGCGGGACTGTCGGCCACGGCGCACTTCGCGCCGGCGGTGCTGCTGCTTTCTCTCGTGGCCTGGATCGCGGCGCCGCTGGCGGCGGCCATCGCCATCTTCAGCAGGAGGGAAGCATGAGGCGGGGGCTTACACTCGTTCTCGGACTCGCGCTTTCGCTTGCGGCTTGCGGCGAGGAAAGCGCGAAGATGGCGGCGGTTCCGCGCGAGCCGGGGCCGGATGCGACCGGCTTCTATTGCAGCATGACGCTCAAGGAGCACCAAGGCCCGAAAGGGCAGATCCTTCTCAAGGGCGTCGGTGATCCGTTCTGGTTCTCGTCCGTGCGCGACGCGCTCACCTATGTGAACCACGATCTCGTGAGCGATGCGGACGTGGCCGGGTTTTGGGTGAATGACATGACGGAAGGAAGCTGGGAGACGCCTGCGCCCAAGTCCTGGATCGATGCACGCTCTGCTTGGTTCGTGGTGGGGAGCGGCAAGGAGACGGCCATGGGAGGGCTCGAAGCGGTTCCGTTCAAGGGGCGCGTCGCGGCGGAGAAGTTCGCCAGCGCCGAAGGCGGGCGAGTGGCCGACTACGAGAGCGTTCTCCGCGCGCTGGCGGATGAAGAAATCGAGAAAGGTGGAGGGACCTGATGACATCTACGGGTGGCTCGGCGCGCCTCGATCGCCGGCGCTTCATCGCGATTGCCGCGGCGGCTGGCGGCTCGTTGCTGCTTCCGGGCCTCAGCCGTGCAGGGGGGCTCGAAACGATCACGTGGCGCGGTGTGGTTCTCGGTGCGGAAGCCTCGCTCACGCTGCAGCATTCGGATGCCGCGGAGGCCCATGGGGCAATCGAGGCATGCTTGGTGGAAGCGGCGCGGCTGGAGCGCATTTTCAGTCTCTTCGATCCCGAGAGCTCCATCGCGCGGCTGAACGCGACCGGGGTGCTCGAGGACGCGCCGGCCGATTTTCGTGTGCTGTTGAGCGATGCACTCGATTTGGCCCAACGTTCCGATGGGGCATTCGATCCGACCATCCAGCCGCTTTGGGCGCTCTATGCGCGCCATTTCAACCAGCAAGGGGCGGCGCGGTCCGGCCCTGCGAGGGCGGATATCGAGGCCGCATTGTCGCTCGTGGGCTGGCGGAAAGTTTTCATGGAAGGCGGGCGCGTTCGCTTGCTCAAGTCCGGCATGGCCGTGACGCTCAATGGTATCGCGCAGGGTTACATCACGGACAAGGTGGGCGATCTGCTGAGGGCTCGCGGTTTCTCTCATGTGCTCGTAAACATGGGCGAGCAGCTGGCGTTGGGGCCTAAGGGAGGCGGGGAGGCCTGGACGATCGGGATCTCGGATCCGCGCAGTCCCGATCGCGTCATTGAGAAACTGCCTGTGATGGGCGGCGCGGTGGCGACGTCCGGCGGCTACGGTTGCCGGTTCGATCCAGACGGGCGGTTCACGCACATGCTCGATCCGGCGACCGGCGCTCCGGCGCGCGAATGGGCGAGCATGACTGTCGTCGCGGAGCGGGCGGCCATTGCGGATGGCTTGTCGACTGCGCTTTCCATCGTTCCGGACCCCGCCCGCCTGCTGCGTGATGGAGTCCGTGCCTATGGCGTGCCGAAGGGAGAGAGCGTGGGCTTCTGGCTCTGATCCTTTTCCGCGGACGGTTCAAAATAAAAGACCCCGTGAGACTACGCTCTCTCACGGGGTCTTTTAATTGCTTTCGCGCAGCGCGCCGGCGGCCGGGCGGTCTCAGAAGTTGATGAGAGCGCCGAGGCTGATGAGATCCGCGTCGTCGAGATTGGTCGCGGCGGGCGAGAGAGCAGCTCCGCTCATATCCGCCTCATAGTGCTGGTACTTGAGGTAGACGGTCATCGCGGCCGCGTCGATCTCCTGAGCGATGCCACCGCCGAAACGGTCCATCGTGCTGGAGGTTGCGCCAAGAGCGAGGGCGGCGGGGCCGAGCTGGTCGATGTACTGGGCGTAGTCGCCGTAGATGACGGTTGCGCCGAGCGGGAGCCAGGCTTTGCGGATTCCGCTCTTTACGTACCAGTGCTCGCCATTCTTGGCGCGCCGGCCGTTCAGCAGCAGCGTGTCGTTGTTGTCCTCATATCCGTAGGCGGCATGCACGAACAAACCGGTTGCGAGGTGCTGGGCGTAGCCGCCGACCTGGAAGAACTGCGAATCCTTGTCCCGTGCGACGGCCGCGCCCGTGGTGGTCTCGTCGTGCATTTCTGAGTAGCCGACGCCGAAGGCGAGCTTGAAGCCAGAGACCTCTCCCGCGTAGCGGCCCGCGATCTCCCAGAAGTCGTCCTCGCCCCACGATGCGGAGAAGGAGAAACCGCCGATCGTCGGCGTGTCGTAGCGCACGCCGTTCATCACGATGCCGTTGCAGTCGCCGCCCAAGGGAAGCGCTTGCGAATAGCAGAAGGCAAGCTGGCCCCACGTCAAAGACGTAGGGTTGAGATCGCCGCCTGAGCGGATGATGAGCTGCGGAAAGCCGGCGAGGAACGTGTAGTTGTCGATGATCTGTGTTCCGGATGCGTCTGTGAACATGGCCGCGCTCTTGGCGGCGTGGGCCATGCGTCCGATGCTGACCTTTCCGAGATCCTTGTTCTGCAGATACCAGAATGCCATCTGCGCGTTTGGCGGATCGTTCTTGGTGGCGTTGAACTGATTGATGGCGTTGGCGCCGCCGGAGAACGCGTTTCCGGTGAGGTCCTGGATCCGTAACAGGTAGCCAGCCGTCCAGCCCGGGACGATGGTCGCCTGGCCGTTGAACTTGACGTGCGAGGTCTGCGTGGGGCCGAGGCCGTGAATGTAGGTGTTGGATTCGCCGCCATCGTCCCAATGAGTAATTTCCTGGGCGATATAGCCGGAGATCGTGAGCGAGACCTTGCGCGTTCCCTTTCGCGCGGTGGTGGCCTCTAGCTCGGCGATACGCTCCTCCAGATCGGCGCAACACGAGCCGCCCAGATCGGCGGCAACGGCCTGCGAGCCGAAGGCTGCCGACAGCCCGATTGCTGCGGCAACTGCTTTCATTTGCCAAGACATTCCCATCCCCCCAGATGGAATGCGCCCGGCGCTGCCGAACGCATTTCGAATCATATCCCTAAATATCTACCAGATCGGCGCTGTACTGACGTATCGGAGATCAAGAAAAGGCATATGCATATCGAAAAACAACAGGCGTTTTCTGATTTGGCTCAGAATGTTCAAGGCCTGCGCATCATGCTGCCGCGATGAGCAGCGAGACGTTCTGCCCTCCGAATCCGAACGAGTTGGACAGGACGGTACGGACGTTCGCCGCGCGCCCCTGGTTTCCGACGGCATCGACCGGGATTTCCGGATCGGGCGGCGCGTAGTTGATGGTGGGCGGCAAAAAGCCGTTCTGGATGGTGAGTAGCGAGACGACGGCCTCGATGGCGCCCGATGCGGAGAGCGTGTGGCCGATCATGGACTTGTTCGAGCTGACCGGCGTTGAAGCAAGGTGGTCTCCGAGCACGGCTTTGAGCGACAGATATTCCATCTTGTCGTTCTCAGGCGTGCTGGTGCCGTGGGCGTTGACGTAGTCGATTTCCTCCGGTGCCGCGCCCGCGTCCAGAAGGGCGTTGCGGATCGCGCCGATGATGGCCGTGCCGTCCGGCTTGGAGCGGGTGCGGTGGTAGTCGTCGGCTTTTTCGCCGCATCCGCGCACGACGCCCAGGATCTCCGCGCCGCGGGCAACAGCGGATTGATAGGATTCGAGTACAAGGGCGCCCGCGCCCTCGGCCATCACGAAGCCGTCGCGCTCTTTCGAGAAGGGGCGTGAGGCGGCCTCGGGCGCATCGTTGCGGGTCGATAGCGCGGACAGCAGAGAGAACCGGATCAACGCCTCGATCTGAACCGAGCTGTCGGTTCCGATGCACAAAGCCGCGTCCGTATCGCCTCGCCGGATAGCTTCCACGCCGAGCTGGATGGCCGTCGCTCCGGATGCGCAAGCGGTCGATATCGAGACAGGGAGTCCCTGCGTGCCGAGCTCGCCCGAAACACGTTCGGCGACGCTTGCGAACTGACACAGCGACTGCAATTCGCTCCAGTTCCCTGCGCGTGCGGCGGCGAGCAGGCGCTTGTAGCCCCTTTCCGAGCCGGCGGCCTGATCATAGAGCGCGCGGCGTTGCGGCCATTCGATCTCAGCCGGCGGTGTCGCCAGATAGAGCGGTCCTGGAAAGGCCGCTTTCGATCCGATGCGGGCCTGCTCGATCGCCTCGCTGCCTGCGGCGAGTGCCATGGCCGCCGACAAGGCCGCCGCCGAGTAGGGTGCGACTTCCATGAAGTCGACGGTTCCGGCGATGGTGGTCCGCAGTCCTTCTGTGGGAAAGCGGCTGATGGTCCGAATGCCTGATTTCCCCTGCGAGAGAGCCGCCCAGTTGTCGGCTTTCCCCCTGCCGAGCGAGGTGACAAGGCCCATGCCAGTGACCGCGACGAGGGGGCGGCCTTTGCTGTCCTGGTATACGCTGCTCATGGCAACCTCACGCTACGGCTTCGACAAGGGCCAAGCCCTCGCCGCGCCAGTGTCCGACACCTGTTACGAGCACGCGCTGCGGAGGCGCGGAGAGAGGCTGCTCGATGCTCTCCGGTCCGCCCGGAGGCGGGAGCCGTCCGCTCTTCAATGCGAGGGCGGCGAGTGCGATGCCGGCCGGGAACTGCGCCTCGACACCGTGCCCCAGCAAGCTGCCGTAGGCCCGCACGATTGGGTTCAGGTTCTGGGAGGCGAGCTGGGTGAGGAAGACGCGCTCCTCGCACGTCGCGGGGCGCTTGCCGCTCGCACCGCTGAGGGTTGGCAATTCGCCATCCGGCAGGAGGCCGCGCATGCGCCCGAGAAGGTCTGCGAGCGTTCGCACGATCGCGCCTCTTTCGCGCTGAGTGTGTCCGGTTTCGACCGCAACAAGGCGCCCGTAAGGCTTTGCCTTGCGCGCGTCTGCGTGCGCTTTCGATTCAAGCACTACGAATGCGCCGATGCTGCCGGGAACGAATCCGCCGCCGTCCTCACGGTCCCAAACAGGGCAATGGCTGCCGCGCCACAGGTTATGGCCGATCTCATATCCGAGAAGGAGATCCTCGCGCTCGGCGTTCAGCGCGCCGCCGACGAGAATGAGGTCGGCCTGGCCGGCGGCAATCCGGCGATGGGCGTTTTCCAGCGCCGCGAGCCCCGCCATCTCTTCACCCATGAACGTTCGCGACGAGCCGGTGACGTTGTGGACGATCGAAATGTTTCCCGCGAGCATGTTCGAGAGCTGGGCGAGAAACAGCGTCGGTCTCAACGCGCTCGGAAGGACCTCCTTGGCCAGCAGGGCCGCGTCGTCTCGCGGACCGAGCTTTTCCAGCACCTCGCAATCCACTTTCGTGTCGCGCTCGCCGCTTCCGGCGGCGACCACGAGGTCGGTCCGGTCGAGCAGCTCCGGATTACGCGCAATGCCGGCATCGGAGAGCGCGAGGCCGGCTGCGTAGACACCGATCCTCTGCCACAGCTCCATCTGGCGCTGATCGCTCTTCTTGGGGATCTCGCGCGAGAAGTCGACCTCGGCAAAGGGGTGCACCGGGTAGGGCGCGTAGCGCGCCTCGTCCACAGCCGGGGTCACGGGCGCGCCGGAGAAGAGCCGGGCGAGATGCGCTTCCGCATCCGCGCCGAGGGAGCTCGCAAGGCCAACGCCGGTGATCAGGACCTCGTTGCTGCTCGTCTTTAGGGTCACGTGCAACTCCGCTCGCTACAAGGTGACGAGGATTTTTCCGAATACGTTGCGCTCTTCGAGGCGCGCCAAGCCTTTTTCCAGCTCGTCCAGTCCGATGACGGTATCGATCGTGGGTGTGACGAGGCCTTTGGCCATCTTCTCCATCACGCTCTGCATGTTGCTCATGCGGCATCCGAAGCTGCCGATCAGGCGAAGCTGCTGCTGGAACAGAAGATAAAGGTTGGTGCTGGCGGCGACGCCGGTGGTGGATCCGCACGTGACGAGGCGTCCGCCACGCTTGAGCGACATGATGCTGCCTTCCCAGGTGGCCGGGCCTACGTGCTCGAACACGACGTCCACGCCGCGGCGTCCCGTGATCTTGCGCACGCGCCCTTCGAAGCGCTCCTCGCGGTAGTTGATGACATGGTCGGCCCCGAGCGCGCGTGCCCTCTTGGCTTTCTCCTCGCTTCCAACGGTGGTGATCACTGTGGCGCCGGCGGCCTTTGCAAGCTGGATCGCCGCAGTTCCGATGCCGCTTCCGCCAGCCTGGATGAGAATGGTTTCTCCAGCCTTCAGTTGCGCATTGTCGAACAGCATGTGCTCGACGGTGCCGAAGGTAATGGGCGCACAGGCGGCGGACGTCGCGTCGAGACCACGCGGCGCCTTGACGGCGATGCGGGCCGGAACGTTGACCCGCTCCTGCAGGAATCCGTCGCGGTGGAAGCCATACATGTTGGCCTGGGCTTCGCAGAAGTTGTCGCGCCCCTCGAGGCAGGCCGCGCAGTGTCCGCAGGTCTCGGCGCCATAGAGTGCGACCACGTCGCCGCGGAACAGGGTCTCGACGGCATCGCCGACGGCGATCACCTCGCCCGCCGCTTCGGCTCCGAGAACGATCGGCAACTCACGCTTGGCGAAGGCCATGCCCCGCCAGCTCCACACGTCGATGTGATTGAGCGCCACGGCGCGAATGCGCACCGTCACCTCGTCCGGGGCCGGTGGTGGCGGCACGTCGTGGGTGCTGAGCACCACATGCCGCTGCCCCCTAAGCTCTGCTGCCCGTATTGTCGTGCTGCGCATCCGCACACCTTCGCTGCCGTACATGATGGTCATCGTCTTTCGTGAGATGGTTGGGGGTTGCCCTTGCGTTCCGTCATGCCGGCTCTCCGGAGAACACGACGCACACGTTCTGTCCGCCGAAGCCGAACGAGTTCGACAGAACCGTTCTGACGCGGGCTCGTCGGCTTTGCTCCGGAACCACATCGAGCGGCAGATCGGGATCGGGGTCGTAGTTGAGCGTGGGAGGTAGAACGCCTCTCTCGAGCGTGAGGATGGAGAACACCGCTTCCACCGAGCCCGCCGCGATCAGCGTGTGCCCGACCATGGATTTGTTGGAGCTGATCGGCGTGCGCAGAAGATGATCTCCCAGCACCGCCCTCAGCGAGAGGGTTTCCATCTTGTCGTTCTCGGGTGTGCTGGTGCCGTGAGCGTTGATGTAGTCGATCTCGTGGGGCTCCACGCCGGCGTCGGCGAGCGTTTTGCGAATAGCGCCGATCATGGCGGCGCCGTCCGGCTTCGAGCGGGTGCGATGAAATTCATCCGCTTTCTCGCCGCAGCCGCGCACGACGCCGAGGATTTTCGCGCCTCTTGCCTTTGCCGCGTCATAGGATTCGAGGACGAGCGCGCCTGCGCCTTCCGCCATGACGAAGCCGTCGCGTGTTCTCGAAAACGGTTTTGAAGCCTTCGTAGGCTCCGAGTTGGCGGTGGAGAGCGCTGAGAGAAGCGAGAAGCGGATCAATCCTTCAGGATGAACGGTCGCGTCCGTGCCGATGCAGAGGGCTGCGTCCGTCGCGCCGCGCCGGATGGCTTCGAGACCGAGCTGGATGGTGGTGGCGCCGGATGCGCAGGCGGTGCAGACGGAGAGGGGGGCGCCTTCCGTGCCGAAGCGCTGCTTCAAATGATCCGCGATGGCTGAAAAGCGGACGTGGCGTGCGAGGCCCCCGAATCTCTCACGGCGCGCGTTGGCGAGCAGACGTTTGTAGCCGGTGAGCGCGTTGTTGGGATGAGCGTCGTAGATCTCGCGCAGGTGCGGCCATTCGAACTCGGACGGCGGCGTGGCCACGATCAGAGGTCCGGGGAAAGAGGCGGTGCGGCCGATCTTCGCCTGCGAGATCGCCTCTTCGGCTGCGGACTCGGCCATTGCGGTTGAGAGGTCGAATGCCGAGTAGGGGGCGACATCGAGATCGTCGACAGTGCCCGCGATGGTGGTCTTGAGGCCTTGCGTAGAGAACCGCCTGATCGGCTTGATACCGGAATGGCCTGCAACGAGCCTGCTCCAGCATGTCTCGGCGCCAACGCCGAGCGATGTCACGAGGCCGAGCCCCGTAACAACCACTACGGGCCGGCCCTTGTGATCGAGAGTTCTGCTGGCCATTCCGTCAGATCCTCACTCCGTCAGGTCTCACCAGGCCGATTGGACCAGTGCCAGGCCTTCGCCGCGCCAATGACCGAAGGCCGTCACCAGGATCCGATCCGGGCGCATGTCTGAGGCGTGCTCGACCTCCGATGTCTCGAACGGCGGATAGAAGGTGTCGTGGGAGACCGCCATGGCTGCGAGCGCCAAGCCGACGACGAAATGGGCTTCAAGCGTATGGCCGAGCACGCTACCCCACGCGCGGATCAGTGGCGTGAAGCCGCGCCGCTCGAGTCCTGCGAGAAAGAGCAGCTCTTCCGATGTCGGGAGCTCCACGCCGCTCGCGCCGGAGAGGACGCCGAGGACGCCCGTTTCGGGTGTGATGCCGAGGCGGCCGAAGAGGCGGGCGCCGGCCGCTGCGGCATCGCCCGCCCGCCGCCGCGAGCTGTCGGATACGACGTTTGCGATACGAGCGTAGGGAAGCGCGCCGCGGCGGTGCGCATGGTTGCTTGCTTCGAGAACCAGAAATGCGCCCACGCTTCCGGGCACCAATCCGCCGCCTTGCTCGCGGCGCTGCCAGACAGAGCGATACGGCCCCTGGTAGAGCGAGCCTGCAACCTCGCAGCCGAGGAGCGCGTCGTCCCGTTCCGCATTGAGCGCGCCGCCGACGAGGAACAGCTCGCCCTGGCCGGATTGAATGCGGCTGACCGCGTCCTCCACGGCCGAGACACCCGCCATCTCCTCACCCTTGAAGGTGCGGGACGAGCCGGTGGCCTTGTGGATGATGGAAATGTTTCCGGCGAGGAGATTGGAGAGCTGGCCCAGGTAAAGCGTCGGCCGAAGCCCGGTGGCAAGCTCCTGGTTGAGGTAGGCGCCGCTCTCTCCCGTGCTGCCGATGGCGGCCAGAATGCGGCTGTCGAGGGCGAGATCCCGCTCTCCGTTTCCAGCCGCGATACAGAGGTCCGTTCGGTCGAGCAGGGCTGGATCTTTGCTGAGGTTGGCGTCTGCCAGCGCGAGACCGGCCGCATAGACGCCAATTCTCTGCCAGCGCTCCATCTGCTTCTGGTCGCTGGTCTTTGGAATCTGTTTGGAGAAGTCGATGTCGACGAGCGGATGCACGGTGTAGGGGGCGAAGCGCTGAGGATCGATCACCGGGCGTTGCGGCCCGTTGCTGAGACGATTCCAATGCGCCGCCGCGCCTTCGGCCAGAGAGCTGACGAGGCCAATGCCCGTGATCCAGACGTCGTCTTGCACGTTGGGCATCAGCCGGCTTCCGCGTTTTTCAGGAATCCCAGCCGCTGGCCCTCACGGCGGACGTGCTGCTCCAGGGCCGGCGTGGGGAATGCAATCGTGCGCATGGTGAGCTGGGCGTCGCTCACGCGCGTGCCTTCGCATTCGAGGCTCGTCGTCATGACTGCGTATCCGGACCCGGCGTGAAGGCAGTCCGCCTTCACCTTGAGCACCGATCCCGGCAGCACGAATGATCTGAAGTTCGCGGTCTTTGCGCTTGCGAAGAACGGCATGCGTGCGAAGCCGTTCTGGGCCATCAGCAGATAGCCCGCGGCTTGCGCCATGGTCTCGAGAAGCAGAACTCCCGGCATGATGCGATAGCCCGGGAAATGTCCGTCGAAGACGGGGCTTTCGTAGGGAACGCGGGCGATGGCCACGATGGACAAGCGCTCGACGTCGATCGTCTCGACCTCGTCGAGCATCTGGAAATTCTCAAGACGCATTTTGCTGCCGCCTTACTCGGCGAGCGCGGCGCGCAGGGAATCTATTTGCGAGCAGAGATTGCCGACGATGAAGTACTCGTCCCCCTTGTCCTTGCCCTCGTTGACCCGACCCATCCAGTCCTCGACGGGAAGCTTGATCCCGAACGCCTGATCGATTTCGAAGGTGATATCGAGGAAGGCGAGGCTGTCGACCTCAAGGTCTTTCATGACATGACTCTGCGGCGTGATCCGCTCCAGAGGTATGTCGCTGGTCGAGGAGATAATGCCGGCAACGGTTTCATAAGTTGAGGCCATCTGCATGCTCCCAGTCCAGATATGCGCGCGAGTTTACGTATCAATCGCGTGGCGCTGAGAGATCCGTGATGTGAATCTGGCCAGCACGATTTCGTGGCTAGTAGCAGCGGCGTCCGGAAGGCCGCTTAACACAAGTCAAACGTGCAGACGATCGCGTTGGCTATCGCTTCCTGAGACAGAAGAACCGGGGCGAAACCTTAACGATGACGAGTGGATCGGATCGCCTTCTCGAGCTCAGGACCGGACAGACGGAACGCCTTGTCCGCACCATTACTGCTGAGGATGTGGCCGCATTCGCGCGCCTTTCCGGGGATACAAATGCACTGCACCTCGACGACGAGTTCGCGGCAAGGACGGAGTTCGGACAGCGTGTCGTCCATGGCTTTCTGAACGCAAGCCTGCTTTCCACGCTCGTCGGCACGAAGCTTCCGGGGCGTGGGGCGCTCTATGTGTCGCAGAGCATCGAGTTCACGCGGCCGGTGTTCATCGGAGATACGGTCGAGGCGCGCGCGACGGTCGAGAAGATCGATACGGAAACGCGTCTCGTCACACTCGCGACGGCGATTTCGCGGGCCGACAACGATTGTGTGATGCGCGGAACGGCAACGGTGAAGGTGCTTCGCCTCGCGGAGCAGGAGAAGCGGGCCGTAGAGCCGGTTCAAGACGGGGCGCGTCTTCTCGATGGGCGTGTCGCTCTCGTGACGGGAGCGTCGCGCGGAATCGGGCGCGCGGTGGCGCGGCTGCTTGCGCAACATGGCGCGCGTGTGTGGATCAACTATCACAAGAGCCAGACGGCTGCCGAAGGGCTCGCGCGGGAGATCTCTGAAGCAGGTGGATGGTGCCGTCCGGTTCAAGCTGACGTGAGCCGAGGCGACGACGTGACGCGGATGCTGGACGCAATCCGCGCCGAGGGTGCGCTCGATATTCTGGTCAACAACGCGGGTCCGAAAATTCAGTCAGCGCCGTTCTCGCGCCTCGAATGGGCGGCGGTGGCGAAGACCCACGACGATATCGTGGGCAGCACCTTCCGCGTCACTCAGGCCGCGTTGCCGGCGTTGAAGGCGCGCCGCGGGGTCGTCATCAACATTCTGTCCTCGGCGGCGCTCGGGCGTACCGCGCACAACTGGATGCCCTACGTGGGTGCCAAGGCGGCCTTGCACGCGATGAGCAAGAACCTGGCGCAGGAGCTGGGGCCGGATGGCGTGAGGGTCAATCTCGTCTCGCCGTCGATGGTGGATACCGATCTCGTGGCGAACGTTCCGGAGCGGATGCGGGAGATGACCATCTCGCGGACGCCGCTGCGCCGGCTTGCGACGCCGGAGGATGTTGCCGGCGCCGTTCTGATGCTCGCTTCACCCTATGCTGCTTTCATCACCGGAGAGAACCTGCTCGTGACGGGCGGGGAGCACATGCTCTGAGGAGAGAAGGGAATGTCATCGGTGTCTCTGGAGCGCGGAAATCCCCGTAAGAATCCACCGGTCAAAAGCCCGGGCGTGCGGCTTGCGCCGGACAAGAAGATCGATGAGATCATCGAGGCGGCTATCGACGCCGCGCCGGAATGCGTGCGCCAGCGCGTCATTCTGCCGTCCATCGATTGGTCGCTCGTCAGCCCGCACAATGTCGGCCTGCTTCTCGGATCTCTGGCGCAGGCCCGCATGGCAGTTCCTGGCTGGCTGGCCAAGAGCCTGCTGGTCGCCGGGCACACTATCAGCGAAGATCTCGCGCGGTCGCTTCGCGGCGCACACGCGGTGCTCAATCGGCTAAACTGCGCGAGCGGCGAGCTTCATGAGCGGGATGCGATTTCTGCGGCGCTCGGCACGCTCGCGCTCGATGCCGACCTAGATCCCGAGCTTGTCGTCGCGATCATCCGGAGGCTCGTTGCGCTGAGCTGGGACAGCGAAGCGCTTCACCTCGCGCTTTCACAACTTCATCGCGTGCCCAACGCGCTGAAACCCGCGGCAGAGCTGTTCGGCAAGCATGTTGCTGGTCTGCCTGCCGCGCGAATGCGCGTGTCTGGCTTTTCGACCATTCATTCATTCGCTGAGATGCTGACGCCCGCTTTTGCCGCGCAAGGATGGCGTGCGGACGTCAGAGAGGGTGATTTTGGAAGTGCATTGACCGATCTTATCGCGCCGCCGGAAGGTGTCGACGCACTCGTTCTTCTTCTCGATCTCGACGGCATCCTTCAGCGCAACTGGCGGCAGCCGGCAGGTGAGCTTCTGGCGGTGCTCACCGAGCGTGCGGATATGCTTGGCAGCGCGCTCGACGTGTTCTCGTCACGCGCGGGCGTTCCGCTGCTGATCAGTACAATTCCCGTGCCGGCAGCACCGGGGATCGGTTTTCTCGACCGTCATCATGCGGCCGGTGTGCGGAACGCAGTCGATACCATCAACAGGCGGATACTCGACGCGGCTGCGGCATCGAGCCGGATCGTTGTGATCGACGCAGACCACGCTCTCTCGACGCTTCCCGCACGCGATCAGGTCGATCCGAAGCTCTGGTATTACGGCCGCCTTCCCTATTCGTCGGAGGCGACGCGGCTTCTGGCCTTTGCGTTCGCGGATGCCTGGAAGCTTCTCAAGCGCGGCCCCGCGAAGGTGGTGGCTGTCGATTTCGACAACACGCTGTGGGGCGGTGTCTACGGAGACGACGGTCTCGAGCGGCTTGCCTGTGGAGACGATTTTCCGGGCAATGCCTTCCTCGGCCTTCAGCAGGAGTGTCTGAGGCTCAAGGGGCAGGGGCTCCTGCTCGTCGGCCTCAGCAAGAACAATCCTGATGCGATGTCCGTGTTCGGGCGGCATCTCGGCATGGCGCTCAAGGCGGAAGATTTCGCCTCCGTGGCCGTCAACTGGGAGCCGAAGCCGGACAACATCCGCAAAATTGCGCGCGAGCTCAATCTCGGGCTCGACAGTTTCCTTTTTCTCGACGACAGCCCGCACGAGCGCGAGGCCATGCGGCGGCTCTGTCCGGAGGTTCTCGTTCCGGAAATGCCGCTGGATCCGGCTGAGCGGCCGCTGTGGCTGCGCCGGCTCGTGGCCACCTGGCCGGTGCGCCTCACCGCGGAAGATGAGGCGCGAGCGGATCTCTACGAGGTGGGGCGCAAAGCCGAAGCGGCAAAGGCCGAGGCGTCTAGCCTCGAGGATTATCTCAGAGGATTGGAGCAACGGCTCGTTCTGAGTTTCGTCGGGCGGGACACCTTGGTGCGGGTCGCTCAGATGCACCAGAGAACCAATCAGTTCAATCTCACGACGAGACGCCTCACGGAATCGGAGATCGCCGGGATTGCAGGAGACGAGGGCCGCGGGATCGTGGTGCTCGGAAAGGTCTCCGACAGGTTCGGAGACCACGGCATCGTCATCGTCGCGACCGTCGTCATTCACGAACGCGAAGCCGTCATTCACACGCTGTTGATGAGCTGCCGCGTGATCGGCCGTGAGGTCGAGCGCGCCTTTCTCGGGGAGTTGCTGCGGGAGTTGCGCCAGCGTGGCGTGACCCAGGTGCGCGGCGACTACATCCCGACCGCCAAGAACGCAATGGTGCGGGATTTTTACGAGAATGCCGGCTTCACGGCGTCGCGCTCCGACGACGAGGGCGCTACCGCTTGGAGCCTTACGATCGGCAAGAAGAAATTGCCGGCATCGAAATTCGTGACCGTGAGCTGGGAGACCTGAATGGATACGTGCCCGATCAGAGAAGAGCTGTCGTATCCGGAGATCGCATCGATCTTTTCGGACGTTTTTCAGTATGCGGGGCCGGTGGCGCGAGAGACCTCGCCGGACGATGTGGAGCGTTGGGATTCGCTGCAGCACATCGCGCTGATCCGCGCGCTCGAAACCACGTTCTCAATTCGTCTTTCCATGGATGAGATGATGGAGATCCGCAGTGCGGGCGACATCGAGAATATTCTTCAGCGGCATGGCGTGTGAGCGCGCGCCGGCTGCTTTCTAGCATCCGCTTTCACGGATTTTTGATGCAAAGGCGGCGCTGTAAATTGCTGCGTTTTCCGCTGACCCACGTCGCTGTGGCAATAAGACCTGACTGTATTTGTCCTGAATCAACTGCGAATCCCCTGTGATCGCGCATGAGGGAGTATCAGGACAATCAGAAGGCCGGGCTCGCCGAATATGGACGCAGCCGATTGGGACATCATCAAGTCCACCCCGCTTTTCGGTGCGATGGCATCGCAGACGGCGCAGGCGCTTGTGGGAAATACCACTCCCCGCTGCCACGAGAAGGGGATCACGCTTTTCCTTCAGGGTGAGCCGGCGTCCGCCTTTTTCATCGTGCTCGACGGCTGGGTTAAGATCTATCGGACGACGCCCGATGGGCTCGAGGTGGTTCTTCACGTCTTCAAGCGCGGTGAGACGCTCGCCGAGGCTGCGATCTTTCTCGGCGGACGCTATCCGGCGAGTGCTGAGACGGTTTCCGCCGCGCGTATCCTGAGGGTCGACGGAGCCGCTTTCCGCTCGCGCATCGAGGAGCGTCCGGCGCTGGCAATGGCGATGCTCGCGTCTGCTTCCTATCAGCTCAAATCCCTGGTCGAGCAGATCGAGCAGATCAAGGTCAGATCTGCGCCGCAGCGGATCGCGGACTTTCTGGTGCGGATGACGCAGGTTCGCAAGGGTCCCGCCGTGATCGAGCTTCCGTTCGAGAAGGGTCTGCTTGCGAACCGCCTCGGCATGAAGCCCGAGAGCTTCTCGCGTGCGCTCGCGCAGTTGCGCTCATATGGCGTCACCGTCGAGCGCGGTACGGTGTGCATCGCCGACGTCGCGGGCCTTCTCGGATTCGTCGAGTACGCGGACGAAGACGACGCCTAGGATTTCCATCCTTCCTTAACTGTCGCCACCATCACAAGCGCGTGAGTCTCCGCGTTCGCGGGGCTTCGGCCTGTTCGGGTTTAACGAAAGTCAAAATATCGCAGGCGCCTCGCGCGGATAGTGCGCGCGGGGCTGAAACGGCCCCTCTCGTTACGATAACAAGGAGGAAAGCCGATGAAGTATATCGATCCCGCCGTGTTCGGTGGAAACGTCACCACGACGTGGGTTGCGCCTGCTTACTGCGACGTGCGCCTCGGCTTCGAGGTCACCGCCTACGTCTACGTTCGCTGACGGGGAGCAGGGACTGGCGTGGTCCCTGTGAAGGTGGAGAGGAGCACATGGACGTCGAAAGGCGGCTCAGACCCGAGGACGTGGTCGAGCTAAATCCCAACTATCACTTCCGATGGGAAGAGCCGCAGCAAGCGCATGTGCTCCTCTACCCCGAGGGCATCGTGAAGCTCAACACAACGGCGGCTGCGATCCTCGAGGCCTGTACCGGAGCCCCGTCCATCGCGGCGGGAACGGCGGAGCTCGCTCGCCGCTATCAGAAGCGCAATCTCAGCGCAGAAGTCTTGAAGTTCTTGGAGGTGGCTCATGCCAAAGGCTGGATCCGGCTTAAGTCTTGACGGCCTCGGCATGCCCCTTTGGCTCGTCCTCGAGCTTACGTACAAATGTCCGCTCAAATGTCCGTGGTGCAGCAATCCGGTCGATTTCGACCAGTACCGCAAGGAGCTGACCACTGAGGAGTGGAAGGACGTTCTGCGTGAGGGGCGGAAGATGGGCGCCTTGCAGCTCGGGTTCACCGGCGGCGAGCCCATGCTGCGGCGTGATCTCGAGGAGCTGGTCGAGGAGGCGGACCGGCTCGGCTATTACACCAACCTGATCACCTCGGGCGTGGGGCTTTCCATCGAACGGCTAAAGGCTCTCAAGAAGGCCGGCCTCAAGCAGATCCAGCTCAGCATCCAGGCGACCGACCGGGAGCTCAGCGAGAAGCTCGTCGGGCTCGACGTGTTCGAGCACAAGATCGAGATCGCCCGCACGATCAAAGCCGAGGGGTTCCCCATGGTGATGAACGTGCCGGTGAGCCGCTACAACATCGAGCAGACGGAAGCATTCATCGAGCTCGCGGCCGATCTCGGTGTGGAGTATCTCGAGTTTGCGAACCTGCAATACTACAATTGGGCGCTGCTCAACCGTGCGGAGCTGCTGCCCACGCGCGAGCAGCTTGCCCGCTCCGAAGCTCAGGTGAATGCGGCGCGAGAGCGTCTCGGCAAGAAGCTCACGATCTATTTCGTGGTGCCGGACTATCATGACAAGCGCCCCAAAGCGTGCATGAACGGCTGGGGCTCCATCCATCTCACGATCGCGCCGGATGGCACGGCGCTGCCCTGCCAGGAAGCCCGCCTCATCAAGGGCATCAAGTTCCCGAACGTGCGCGAGCACGGGCTGGATTGGATCTGGCGGGATTCGCCGGGCTTCAACCAGTTTCGCGGTGACGGGTGGATGAAGGAGCCGTGCCGGAGCTGCAGCGAGCGCGAGAAGGATTTCGGCGGCTGCCGGTGCCAGGCATTCCTGCTTACGGGAGATGCATCCAATACGGATCCCGTCTGCGCGAAGTCGCCGGACCGTCACATCATCGACGCTTTGCTCAGCACGGCCGAGGAGCGCGGCCCGGCCAGCAAGAAGCCTCTGATCATGCGGGCCAGGGGGCTTCTGAAGCGCAAGGTGTTCGCGGACCGTTGAGGCGGAGACGCGCGCCCTCGGGGCGGGTGGTCAATCGGAAAAAAGAATGGAACTTGGGTCGATCGATCTCGCAGCCCGCTTGCTGCATGTGGCGGGCGTCATCATCTGGATTGGGCACAACTGGGTGAACGTGGTGAACAACCCGGCGTTCCGGCGCGTGCTTCCGGCAGATCCGCCGGAGGCGGTGCGCGCGGTATTCATCGGTGCTTCGAAGCGCGAGCACGGCATCTTCCGCCATGCCTCCCTCGTGGTTCTGGCGACTGGTCTTTACATGCTGTGGCGGCGCGGCGATCTCGTGGACGCGCTGACGCTCTCCGGGCCTTCGGCGGTGATCGGCCTCGGGGCCTGGATCGGGTTCGCCATGGTCTTGAACCTCTGGTTCGTTCTCTGGCCGCACCAGAAGAAGGTTCTGGGCTTCATTCCGGCACCGACCGAGGAGCGCCTTCGGTGCGCGCGCATCACGTTCCTGTCGTCGCGCACCAACACGGTGCTGTCGTCGGTCACGCTGCTTCTGATGCTCGCCGGGGCGCATGGCGGGCTATCCTTCGGTTGAGGGGGAAGGGGCGTGACGGTCTACAGCTTCGCCTCCAGTCACGCTCCGTTGCCTCAAGACGTTCTGGCGGCGCTCAGTGATGACGTTGCCGAGTGGAAGCACAGCGGCTTCTCCGCGCTCGAGCTGCCGTTCACGGGCAAGGACTTCGCCGACATCCTGGCGCTCACCGAGCACGAATTGAGGGCTCTTCTCGATCTTCCGGAGGCGTACAGGGTTCTGTTTCTGCAAGGGGGGGCTTCGGCACAGTTCGCGCTTCTGCCGATGAACCTGCTCGGGAGCGCGTCTCACTGCGATTACGTGCAGACGGGGCACTGGTCGAAGCGTGCCATCAAGGAAGCAGCGGCCTGGTGCGATGTGCGCGTGGCGGCGGTCGGAAGCGTGGGAGAGCTGCCGGTGCCCTGCTCCTGGGATACCTCTCCGGATGCTGCCTATTGCCACTACACCAGCAACGAGACCGCCGAAGGGCTCCAGTTCCAGTGCTATCCCGAGATCTCGGATGTGCCGCTGGTCGCGGACATGACGGCGGACTTTCTGACCCGGCCGATCCCCGTCGAGCGGTTCGGTCTCATCTATGCGAGCGCGCAGAAGAACCTCGGCGCGGCCGGCCTCACGATCGTGATCGTGAGGGAGGATCTGCTGGGACGTGGCCGCTCCGGCATTCCCGCGCCTTTCAGCTACGCGCGGCAGGCGGAAGCCAAATCCAAGGTCAACACGCCGCCGACGTTCTCCGTGCTGGTGGCTTGCCGGATGCTTGGGTGGCTGCGCGGGTGCGGCGGGCTAGATGCCATGGCGGAGCGGAACGGACAGAAGAGCGCCAAGCTCTACGCCGCGCTCGATGGAGACTTCTACCGGTGCGTGGCGTCGCCGGGTTCCCGGTCGCCGATCAGCGTGTGTTTTCGCCTGCCTGATTCCGCGCTCGACGTGCTGTTCGTCGAGGAGGCGCGTGCGCGCGGGCTTTTTCATCTTCAGGGGCATCCGCAAGTCGGGGGGATTCGGGCCTCCCTCTACAACGCCGTGCCGGAGTGCGCGGTGGATGCGCTGGTGAGCTTCATGTCCGATTTCAAACGCCGGAGAGGGTGATGACGCAAGGTGTGCGGGAGAGAAGTCCGTTTCGCTACGGGGAGCGGACTGCGGGAACAAGCCCCATTCGGCCGCTCGGGCAACGAGGCGTCACCGCGCTGGGGCTCGCTTTCCCCAATCCGCTCGGCCTGGCTGCGGGCTTCGATCGCACAGGCGAGCTGATCTCCTCCTTGCGACCGCATGGGTTCGGGCATGTGGAGATCGGGACGATCACGCCTGCGACAGGATTTTCGGGTGCTTTGAAGCGCACGTCCTCGTTGATGCGCGTCGGTGTCAACATCGGCAGCGCGCGCCCTGGATTGGACGATCGGGTCATCGAAGATTACGTGGCGATGCTGAAGCAGGTTTCACGGTTCAGCGACTACGTCGTCGCGAACCTGACCGCGCCGACGCTGCGCCGGGATGGCAACACCGCGGGCGTCGACAAGCTGGTGAAGCGCTTGAGCATCGCGCGCGACGTGCTCTCCGCAGTGGAGGGGCATCGCGTTCCGCTGCTTCTCAAGATTGAGGCTGGGGTCCGTGACACGCGTTTTCCGGCCGCGGTGATGGCGGCGCGTGTGGGTGGCATCGATGGCGTGGTGCTGGTGTCGGATTGCGTCGAGCGGATTGGTGCGATCTCGTCTTATCTCGATGGGATTTCGGTCATATCAGTGGGCGGTGTCCGGACGACGGAGGACGTGGTGGCGCGGCTTGCGGCAGGCGCGTCGCTCGTTCAGGTTCATGGCGCGTTCGCGAACAGCGGCGCGGCGCGCGTCCGGCGCATTTTGAAGGAGCTCAGGGCCCACGGATGAGGCAAGGGGGGCGGCGCGGCGTCTTGCCCTTACTCCTCTACGAAGAGCGGGCTGACCGCCGATCCTCCGGCCAGGTAGTCGGCGACGAGCTCCGCAAGGGCGGGCGCAAGAAGAAAGCCGTGCCGGTAGAGGCCGTTCACCAGAACGTGCCGGCCGCGCAGGACGATCCTCGGCACGTTGTCGGGGAAGGCCGGCCTGACGCCCGCATTGATGGCGAGAATGCGCGAGCCTCCGAACGCCGGGTGAAGCGCATAGGCAGCTGCCAGAAGATCGACGGCGGAATGGAGCGTGACGGGGCCGTCGTCCTCGCTTTCGATCACGGTCGCGCCGATCATGTAGGTGCCTCTGTCCCACGGCACGACGTAGAGGGGAAAGCGCGGATGCAAGAGCCGCACCGGCCGCTTCAGCGCGATATCCTGCGTCTGGACGACGATCCGTTCGCCTTTCACGCCCCGCAGGGACGTGACGTCATCCCTCGCACTCATGCCCCTGCAGTCGATCACGTAGTCGGCTTCTCCAAGGGACCACGTGTGATCGAAGGTGATCTTGCCGCCGAGGCGGCGTATTGCATTCAGCAGAAAGGCGGCGGCGGACGCGGGCTCGACGTGCGCTTCCTCGGCGTAGAACAGTCCTTCGCGGAACCGGCCTTGCAGATCGGGCTCGAGCTTGGCGAGGTCGCTCGAGTTGACGGCCCGGTAGCCCTCGGTGAGGCGGGAGAACCTGATCAGCTCGTTTCGATCCTCGGGATGGGCGACGACGAGCGTGCCGTTGCTGACGATCCCGGAAAACGTCGAGCGCCAGATGTCGAGGGAACGCAGCCCCAGATCCTGGACGATGGGAGGAGCGGCTTCCCGCTCGCAAAAGGGGGCGAGCATGGCTCCCGCAAAGGAGCTGGCGGCATCGATCAGCGGGTTCTTGGCCTTGTCGACGAGATGAACGGCATATCCGCGGTAAGCGAGCGTGTAGGCCTGCCACAGCCCCGTGATTCCCGCGCCGACGATGGTGATGACGGAGGGCTTCATGTCAGATCCCAGGTTCACTCGAGAACATAGAGCGCGCCGTTTGTTCCGTGCACGAAGCCGTTGGAGAAGGCGGCGTCGGAGCAGATGGTGCGCATCGCCCGCATGGCGTGCGAAGGTTCGCGAATGCCGTCGAGCACGTCGCGGAAAATCTGCGAGACGGCGACCATATCGCAGGTATGGGGGGAGAGACGCAGGGCTGAGACGCCGAGGCTCTCGAGCTGGCGCGCCTCGAAGATCAGATTGCAGTAGGAGTAGGACAGCGTCTGCACGCCGTTGACGGCAAGGAATCTCTCTCCGTCGAGCGTTTCGACATCGAGGCCGTCCAGGTCCTGCTCGCAGACGAACTGGCAGGAGTCTTTGGTTCTTCCGTGCAGGCGGGCATGATAGCAGCGCGCGGAGATTGCGAGGGGAATGCGCCCGAACGCCCAGACTTCAATGACCGCGTTCCGGGCGGCCGCGACGATGGCGGAGATGGATTTGAGCGGCAACTCCGGCGGCAGAGCGATGCGCGCCGCTCCGCCTGCGATGAGAAAGGCGGCGGCTGCCTCGTTGTAGACGTTGATCAACGGCCCGATCGCGTGTGGCCGTTTCGCGAGTGCGGGGATCGTCGAGATATCGTTGACCTCGATCATCTGCGAGGCTTCGCGCGCCAGCGAGCCGCAATATTTAAGCTCGCGGTCAAGCGTCGGAAGCGCCAGGGTGCTCAGGATCACCGTCTTTCCGGCGCGCTCCAGCCGCTCGATGGTTTCGGGGATCACGTCGGCGTAGAAGGGCTGGCGCTTGGAGCAGACGACCTCGCCGATGCAGACGGTGTCGACAGGTGCCTCGTCGGCGATGCGCGCGTAGAAATCCCGCCAGTCTGCGGCCGGCCAATTGTAGAGAAGGGGGCCTAGCGTGAGTGTCGTGCGAGACATGCGCGAGCGTCCTCTTTCTGGTTATCGCCAGGTCTTCACGTAGGCGCCACCGGTCACGCTTTGTCCTTCCGTGATCGGGGCGAGCGAGCTGATCGGTACGCTTCTCTTGTCTGCCAGGGCATCGAGCGCTTCGCGGAAAGCGTGGACGACGGCCTTGATGTAGGCGCGGCTGCGTTGGCGCCCTTCGATCTTGATGGCGGTTACGCCCGCATTCTGAAGCGCAGGCAAAAGCTGCCGCACATCGAGGCTCACCGGCTCCTCGAAGATGTGTCCTTCGCCGACGCCGGTCTTGAAGCGGCCTTTGCAGAGCGTGGGGTAGCCTACGGGCTGGTCCGCAGACGAGCGGTTGATAGTGAAGTCTCCCAGGCGTGCGACCATGACGCCGTCTTCCTGACGATAGCTCACGTGGCTCGCGGGGGAGCATACCCCGTTCATGTTCGGGGATTGCCCGGTGGCATACGAGGAGAGCGAGCAGCGTCCTTCGGTCATGACGCAGAGCCCGCCGAACGCGAACGTCTCCGTCTCGCAGGACGCGTTGCGCGTCACCGCCGCGATTTCGGGAACGCTGAGAACGCGCGGCAGAACCACGCGTTTCACGCCGAAGGCTTCGACGTAGAAGTTGATGGAATCCGAGCTCGCGGCTGCGGCCTGCACGGAGAGGTGCAGGCGGAGGCCAGGGTGGTTCTTCGCGGCGTAGCTCATGAGGCCTATGTCCGCGAGAATGACCGCGTCGGCGCCGAGGGTTGCCGCATCGTCGATGGCGCTAAGCCAAGGCGTGAGGTCGCCCGCTCGCGCGAAGGTGTTCACGGCGATCAGCACCTTGGCGCCGTGGCTGTGAGCGTATCCGATGGAGGATTTCATTTCCTCGCGGCTGAAGTTCAGGCCCGGAAAGTTGCGCGCGTTGGTTTCATCGCGGAACCCGCAATAGACCGCATCGGCACCGGCTTCGATGGCAGCTCTCAACGCGGATGGCGTGCCTGCCGGGCATACCAGCTCCAGCGGGCGTCGGGTTTCTGTCTTCACGATGCGTTTCCTCGATGCTCCGCGCCGCCAAGGCCGAGAGTGCGACGGACGACGGCGATGGCACTTCGCCCCACGCGATCGAAGGGCGCGGCATAGGGTTCAAGGAGGGCTGCAGTCTCGCGCAGGAGGCCGATGTCCGCATCGTCGATTGCGTTGCGCAGGGCCAGAACTGTTTCGATGTCGCCTTCGATGACGAGATCGCGCGAGAAGAACAGAGCATCACCGTCGTAGACGCCGTCGACGAGGCCGACCAGTGCGATCAGGGGACCGGAGATGCGCGCGTGGGCCGTCTCGCTGTCGAGCGTGCGGGCCAGCCTCAAGGTCAGACTTCCCTCGCGCATATCGAGCAGGATGACGAACGGCAGGTCGTTCGGATCGACAGCTACACAACGCCACTCGCTTCCGTTCAACCTGCCGACCAGCTCGGGGTGACGCGCGACTATTCCTTTGACGAGACGGCCGAGGGCTATCTCCAGGGGCAACAGAGGCAAGGGGCGCATCGCCCATGCAACGAAACCCGGTAAGCGTAAAACCTGCTGCGGTGCCTGCTCCTGCATGTCGCCTCCCGTGGAGCCTTTTAGAGGAGGCGAGGAGTCGTGACTTAACTCAGATCAAACTTGACGGTGGGAGGCAGTGTTTAGTGCGTGCGACGGAGCCTGGAGTGCCCATTTCTATGCGCGATCTCGCCTGTTTCCGCACTCTGCGCGACTTTCTCGGCTATCTCGACGGAAAGGGCGCGTTGAAGCGCGTCACCGAGCCGGTCTCGCTGGTGCACGACATGACGGAGATACACCGTCGCGTCTTGCAGCAGGGTGGGCCGGCGCTGTTGTTCGAGCGCCCTCTCCTTGCGGATGGCTCTGCTTCGGATGTGCCTGTGCTCGCCAATCTCTTCGGGACGGGCGAGCGTGTGGCCTGGGGGCTCGGCATCGAGCCGTCGCGTGTTCGGGCTTTCGGCAGCTTGTTGAGCGCGTTGCGTGAGCCCGAGCCGGTCGATGGCTATCGCGATGCGCTGGATCGCCTGCCAATGCTCAAGGCAGCCATGAGCATGATGCCCTCCTTCGTGCGACGCGCGCCCGTGCAATCCCGTGTGCAGAAGGGGCAGGATATCGCGCTCGACAGATTTCCGGTGCAGACGTGCTGGCCGGGGGAGCCGGCTCCGCTCATCACCTGGCCTCTCGTGATCACGCGCCCTCCGGGCGATGACTCGCTTTCGCGCTATAACATGGGCGTCTACCGCATGCAGGTACTCGGGCCCGACAGAGCCATCGTGCGATGGCTCGCGCATCGGGGCGGGGCCGCGCATCATCGTTTGTGGAGCGACGAGGGGCGTGAGATGCCGATCGCGGTCGTCGTCGGTGCCGATCCGGCCACCATTCTCTCGGCGGTGCTGCCCTTGCCGGAGACGATGTCCGAGTTGCGCTTCTCCGGCCTTCTGCGCGGGGAGAGGCCGCGGCTCGCGCGGTGCGTGAGCGTTCCTCTCGCGGTGCCTGCGGATGCGGAGATCGTGATCGAGGGCTTTGTCTCCGCGCACGAGACTGCGCCCGAAGGGCCGTTCGGCGATCATACGGGGTATTACAACGCGATCGAGGAGTTTCCCGTTCTCCGCGTCACGGCCATCACGACGCGGGCCGATCCGATCTACCTTTCCACGTTCACCGGGCGGCCGCCGGACGAGCCGTCCGTCATCGGCGAGGTGCTGAACGAGCTCTTCATTCCCATCCTTCGCCGGCAGGTGCCCGAGGTGGTGGATTGCTGGCTGCCGCCCGATGCCTGCTCCTACCGCATGGCGATCGTTTCGATCCGTAAGCGCTACGCCGGGCAGGCCCGCCGGGTGATGATGGCGCTGTGGAGCCTGTTGCCGCAGTTCTCCTACACCAAGGTGATCGTCGTGGTGGACGAGGATATCGACGTGCGCAATTGGCGCGACATTTCCTGGGCAATCTCGACGCGCATGGATGCGTCGCGGGATCTCATGATCACGGAGCGGACGCCGATCGACTATCTGGATTTCGCATCGCCCGTCTCGGGGCTCGGGGGCAAGCTCGGCATCGACGCGACGACCAAGATCGGAGCCGAGACGGATCGGGAGTGGGGGCGCGTGCTCGCCATGGATTCCGCCGTTGCCGCGCGCGTAGACGCCATGTGGAAGCGGTTGGGGCTCGATGTAACCGGCGAGGGAGCCCGCTCATCTATCGGAGGACACTCATGAAGCTTGCACGCGTGGTGCTCGGGGTCAGTGGCGCATCGGGGGCTAAGATCGCAATCCGCATCGGGGAGCTTCTGTCCGCGGTTCCGGATGTCGAGCTGCATCTCGTCGTGTCGGATGCGGCGAAGCGGACGCTTTTGCAGGAAGCGGGGCGCGATGCGCTGGGGCGGCTCGAGCGGATGGCGACGTTGCGCCACAATATTCGGGACATCGGCGCCTCCATTGCCAGCGGCTCCTTCAGCAGCGCGGGCATGGTGGTTGCGCCGTGCTCGATGCGGACGCTGTCCGCGATCGCATCGGGAATTTCCGACAATCTGCTGACGCGTGCGGCGGACGTTCATTTGAAGGAGCGGCGCCGTCTGGTGCTTATTGCGCGGGAGAGCCCCCTGCATCTCGGCCACCTTCGCGCGATGGCTTCCGTTACGGAGTATGGGGGGATCATCCTGCCGCCGGTGCCGGCCTTCTATCACGGCCCGACGACGATAGAGGAGATCATCGACCATATCGCCCGTCGCGCCATCGATCTGCTGGGGCTCGACATGGCGCCTTTGGCCATGCCGTGGACGGGGGGCGAGCAGTCGGCCTATCCGGGCTGACGCCGCTCGCTTCAGGACGGCGGCCTGAAGGCCCGGCATTTCTCGGGGTCAGTCTCCAGGCGCGGCCCGCCGATCAGATCGATGCAATAGGGGATGGCGGGGAACACGGCCATCATGCAGAGCCGGATTGAAGCGGGGCGGCCAGGCAGGTTCACGATCAGCGTCCTGCCGCGGATGCCGGCTGTCTGGCGCGAGAGGATCGCGGTTGGCACCTGCGCCAGGCTCCGCTCGCGCATCAGCTCTCCAAAACCGGGCAATATTTTTTCGCAGACGGTCTCGGTCGCCTCGGGCGTGATGTCACGGGCGGAAGGTCCCGTGCCGCCGGTGGTGAAGATGGCGCCACACTGCTCCCGGTCCGCCAGCTCGATAAGGGCGCTTTCGACGCGTGTGCGCTCGTCCGGAACCAGCCGCATGACGGGTTGCCAAGGCGAGAGGAGGATCTCACGCAGCACCTCGACGATGGCAGGGCCGCCCTTGTCCTCGTAGGTGCCCGCGCTGGCGCGGTCCGACACCGTCACCACTCCTATCTTGGCCGTCATGTGCTCACTCCGCCTTCTCGAAGACCGCCTTCGGAGGCGACTATCATGCAGGAAAGCCGGGCCACTAGACCGGGGTCAATCGTATCTCGTCGTTGGCGTTTCCGGGCGTGCAGCCAGACCTTTATGTGCTCAGAAACAGTATTTCGGAGGGGAGCGGCTGGGTGGCCTGTGGAGGGGGTTCTTTACCTCACGGTAACACTCGCCCCCCTAATGATTAGGGTGGTCTGCCGAGGAGCGCTCAGCGAGCTTTACGTCGCACAGCTTTGGCACGCTTTGTTTTTCGGAGGCCGTAAGACTGGGAGACAACCCTGTTCCTGCCACACTCGTGTAGGAGGAAGAGGGCTCATCCGTCGGGTACTGTAGCGTTAGGGTCGTTTCTTGCTCAGGCCGTTCATCGTCATAAGTGTTTTGTCGGCGGCGACGGGCGCACTCGCGGAGCCCGTGCCTCTTGCAAACGACGCGCTGAAAGAGGCCGTGTCCGGCTCTCTGGTCGAGATCGATACCCCGCTCGGCACGACACTTCCAATCCGTTTCGGAAGCGACGGTCTTGTCGCTGCGGAAGCAGGCGCGCTCGCGCCCATTCTCGGCTCGCGCAAGGATCGCGGTCGCTGGTGGGTGGACGCGGACAAGCTCTGCACCAAATGGTTCCGCTGGTTCGATGCGCAGGTGCGCTGCCTCACGATCACGCAGGAAGGCTCGCGCATCTATTGGCGCAAGATCGATGACGGCGAGACAGGGACGGCAACGCTCGTCGAGCGGGGAACGCCGGAGAAGCCCGTCTCGGCCCCGGCCGTAGTCGCGAATGCAGACCCGGCGCCTGTTGCTACTCCGCCTGTCAAGAAAGTTGAGCAAGCGCGCGAGACCGTTCCCTCGCAGGCGCCTGCCGAGGTGAAACCGGCCGTGGTCGCAAGCGTGACTGCAGCGCCGCCGGAGCGCCGCGTCGAAGCTCCCGCGATGCGAATTGGTGGAGCGGGCTTCCTCGATGCGGACCGTGGTCACGGAGCGACGTCGCCGGCGCCTGTCGCCTCCGGACCGCCTGATGCCTCGGCACCGGCTGTTACCGTCAAAGAGGACTACAAGAGCGCGAGCGCCCCTCCGGCCAAGAAGGCCGCGACGCCGCACGCCAAGCCCGTGAAGAAGCCTGTCGTCGTCGCTCATCTTCCGCCGGCCGGTGATGCTGGCGCCTCCTCCGACCGAGCGGCTCAGACGCGTGCGGCTCCTGACAAGGAGAAAGCCCAGGGGCGCGCAGGCAAGAGCCAGCAAGTGGCGATGACGTCAGTGATCACGCCGTCCCTCTACAAGGTGCGGGGTGTCAGCCGGGGCGACGTTCTCAACGTGCGGCGCGGACCCTCGGAAACCCATGCTTCGATCGCGGGCATTCCCGCCACGGGGCGGCGCGTCGAGATCACCGGGCAGTGCCAGGCAGACTGGTGTCCGATCCGCTACGGCGAGATCAAGGGCTGGGTGAACAGCTTCTATCTCGCCGAGGACGGGACGCGTGTCGGATCGTCCAGTCCCCTCTACGGCTCGAACCAGCGCTGACGCCCGCGCCTGCGGTCAGTCCTGCCGCACAGGAGGTCGCCCGTTCCCTCCGTTCAAGTGATATCCGAACAGCAGGATCGCCGTCAGCGGCGCGATCAGGCCGATCGCCATCACCGTGCCGAGGATCAAGGGAAGGTTTTCGTAGGAGCCGCGATCGACGACAAAGATCGTGTTGAGGTACTTCGTCTGCAGGGCGCCGGCGACTAGGGCGAGGTTCATGAGAGAGCCCATCAGAGCGAACCACGTGGCGCGGCGCTTTTCCGGCGCGTAGATGGCGCAGAGCGTGAGCAATGGGATCATGCTCAATTGCAGGAACGGCGATGATGCGGCGGTGTCGATGATGGCGATGGCGCGCGCGCCGAAACCGAACGTCGCTTCCGTCCATTGGCTGATGCCGAGCGTCAGCGCGAGGCTCGGCAGCGTCAGCACCGTCGCGGCGATGGTAAGCCAGAAGAGCACGACGGGAATGGGCCGGCCGGTGATGGCGTCCGAGAACACCCAGGTGCCGAGAAGAGCCAGCAGCGCGCCGATCTGGTTCAGCGTTCCCTGAAATGCCTCGTCGAAGCCGAGCACGTCGATGGTGAACCAGGTGTAGCCCTGTCCGACGAGCGGCGTCGCGCGGAACACGAAGATGATGAGGGCGGCGTAGAAGATCTTCTCCTTGGTTTCGGGATCGAGATCGCTGACGACGCGCCAGAGCATGGCGGACACCACGGCCATCGACACGAGGAACACCACCTCCTGGCTGTAGGGAACGCCGGTGATGGCGAGCACGAAGACGGCGCTACCGAAGGCGATGCCGCCGCCCAGGATGCGCCAGTCTACAGGCCGGGTCTCGGCGGTGTTGATGTCGATCAGGAGCGCGCCCGATATGGAGATCAGCGGAATGACGAGGCCACAGAGGAAGACGGTCTCATAGGAAAAGACGCTCGCCAGGAAGCCCGCGAGACCTGCCACCGCCACCATGCCGAGCGAGAGCGAAAGACGCCCCAGCACCTGCACCATGCCGAGATCGCGGTTGATGTCTTTCGGGGCGCGCGGTGTTCCGTCCGGGTTCTCGCGATCTACGACTTCGGTGCTCATGGCGTCGGCAGTCACGTCCTGCAACACCACGCCGACCACGCTCAGGAACGATCCGATGCGGTAGAGATCAGGCGGCGTGGCGAAGGTCAGCCAGCCGCCCGCGGCCCCTGCAAGCGTGAGAAGGCCGAGAGCCACGAGGGCGCCGCCGATCAGCACGTAGGCGCGGCGCTGGGAGCCGAACACGGGCACTGCGTCGACGAGCTCTCCGAACACCATCTTGATGGTCCAAGGCAGCGTGAGCCACACGCTGAGTGCCGCCAGCTCAGACGCGGAAAGTGTCAGTGCAGACTTGATCCAGAAGCTTTCGGCGATGGTGACGATGCCGAGGGCGCCGTAAGCGAAGTAAACCATCAGCAGCGGCAGGTAGCGCGGACGGAACGCACGAATGGGATTTAGGAGCGCCGTTTCCAGCTTTTGGCCGAGCCGCTGCCAGCTCGATCCTGTCGCGTCCGTCATGTGTGAGTCCTTCCCCGTCTACTCTAGAGATATAGACAGGGGACCCACGGTGCGAGCAGGGAAAAGTGTACCCTGACGCATGGAACCTCCTCCTCTCCCACAAGTTCTAGGCCCATGACGGAGATGCTCAAACATTTGGGCGGGGAGCTGCGCCGCTATTACGATGCCATCGTGCAGCGTCCTATGCCCTGGCGGATGATCGATAAGCTCGCCACTCTCGAGGAGGCAGACGAGCGCCGGGGGGACAGAGGCTCCTTCGAACATCAAGCAGAAGACGGCGGATTCAGGGAAAGCTTGGAAGATCGGATCCGACGTCGGTGACACTTGGCGTTGTGCTCCACCCTCCGTGCTCGAACCAGATGTTGGCGTCGTAACAAACTGTTACGCAATGATGACACATTTGCTTGCTCCTTGGGCTCTGGCTTCGCGTTGGGGTGAGGGGGAGTATTTTGCGGCAGTTCGTGGTCATTCTTTCGGTCGTCGCGGCGTTTGGCACATGCGAGGCAGCTCGCGCAGGGTCGCTCGAGAAATCGCTGATGAAGCTCGATCCGGAAGAGCGTGCTCACCAGGTTTGTGTTGTGAAGGGACTCGATACGGTGCGTCGCGACAAGCGTCTGTCGCAGGCCGACCGGTTGATGCCGGACACCTTCAAGCGCGCTGCGTTCGATGGAAACGTGGTCTCCGCGAAGGGAGCTGCCGTCCGCTCCAACAAGCATTGGTATCAGTTGAAATTCGACTGCACGGTTTCGAGCGATCAGCTCAAGGCCATCGCGTTCACCTACGAGCTCGGCAAGGAGATTCCGCCGGACACTTGGGAAGAGGTGGGATTGTGGAAGTGATCCGTTGCCGGGAGGCCGTCACGGCCCTTCGCTGACACGCGGAGCCGTTGCGAGGAGATCGCGCAGCATTTTTACGACGCGAGAGGCGGGGCCTCGGCCTCCGCACTGAATGCTGATGCGGGCGCCTTCGAATAGAAGAAAAACTTCGTCCGCAAGCTCCTCGGGATCGCGGTAGTTGGCATCCTGGAAGAGCCTTACGAGATGATCGCGCTTGCGCTGCTTGTAGTCTTCGATCACCGCCCGTGCGGGATGGGCGGCCTGTAGCTCGACGGCCGCATTTGCCAGGGCGCAGCCGCGCTCGAACCGGTTGGTCAGGATCTCCTCGACGTGGTCGACCCAGGCGCAGAGGCGTTTTTCGGGGTTGTCGGGAAACGCCTCGGCGAGCTTCGTCCAGACCGCATCGCCTTCGGCGGCAAGCTGGCGGGCATACTCGACGACAAGATCGTCCTTCGACTTGAAGTGACGATAGAGCGTCATCTTATTAGTCTGAGCAGCTTCGGCGATGAGCTCCACACCGACAGTATGAACACCGTGCCGATAGAAGAGATCACGTGCAACCGCCATAATCCGCTCTCGCGGAGGTAGCGAAGGCGGAGTTGCACCCGCGTCATTTTGTCGGGTCTGGACCAACGTTCTGCTCATTGCCCCTTGACTGTCATGTTACCGATCGGTAGCTAGCAGGGTGTTACCGGTCAGTAACGCCTATCATACTTAGATCAGCTTTGCCAACGGATCAATCCCGCACCGCAAAGCACGTAGTCTGATTCTAGGAATTTCGGCTCATGGTGCAATTTGTTTTGCCCACGGTCGCTGATCTGAAACAAGATCGAAACGCTCGTTTGAGCGCTGGAGGGCATATGTTGCCTCGTCGTTTTCGCCCCGCCGCCGCGGCCACCGTTCTGTTTTCTCTTCTCCTCGCCGGGTGCGGCGAGTCGCAGCCCAACGCCCAGGCGGTAGCGCCTCCCGCTCCCAAGGTAACGGTTGCCAAGCCAGTCAAGAAGCTCGTGTCCGATTTCGACGAGTACGTGGGCCGGTTCGTGGCTTACGACTTCGTGGAGGTCCGCTCGCGGGTCTCGGGCTATCTCGACAAGATCCATTTCACCGACGGTCAGATGATCAAGGAAGGCGACGATCTGTTCACGATCGACCGTCGCCCGTTCGAGGCCGCGCTGGCGCAGGCCAAGGCCGCGCGCGAGCAGGCCGAGGCCAACCTCGCGTTCGCCGAAAGCGATTTGAAGCGCGGCGAAAGCCTGATCCGCGGAACGACCATCACGCAGCAGACGCTCGACCAGCGTACCCAAGCCAAGCGCGTGGCGGAGGCCTCGGTCACAGCGCAGGAGGCCGCCCAGAGGCAGGCCGAACTCGATCTGCAGTTCACCGAGCTCAAGGCCCCCATTTCCGGGCGTATCGGCGATCGGCGCGTGTCGGTTGGAAACCTCGTGACCGGCGGGACCGCGGGCAACACGACGCTGCTGGCCACCGTGGTGTCCGTCGACCCGATCCGGTTCGAGTTCACGATGGATGAGGCGTCCTACCTTCGCTACCTGCGCGCTGCGACCGAAGCGGCCGCGACGTCGAGCAACAGGGGCATGTCACTCCCCGTGAAGCTCAAACTGATCGACGAGCGTGACTTCGTCCACGAAGGGAAGATCGACTTCGTCGACAATGCGATCGACCGGTCCTCGGGTACGATCCGCGGGCGCGCCGAATTCAGGAATCCCGACGGCAAGCTCACACCCGGCATGTTCGGCCGCATCCAGATCGCGGTTTCGAAGCCCGCGGTGGCGTTGCTCGTTCCCGACAGCGCGATCGGCACGGAGCAGGTGCGCAAGTTCGTCTATGCGGTTTCGCCGGATGATGTCGCCAACCCGAAATACGTGACGCTGGGATCCGTGGTCGACGGCATGCGGGTTATCACGGATGGCCTCGATTCCGACGACACGGTCGTGGTCAACGGGCTGATGCGCGTGCGGCCGGGCACCAAGGTTTCGCCCCAGCAGGCCACGGCTTCCAACGGCGATGGCAAAGGCACGGTTGTCGGCACCAACTGATCCTTCCGTCCCGCGATCTCGCCGGTTGCGGAACGGGGCGTTGGCTTTGCATCGCACCTAATTCACTCCGGCGGGCGCGTTCCGCCCTGCCGCCTCCAGTCCGAGCAGCGGGAACCTCCCATGCGCATTTCGCACTTTTTCATCGACCGGCCGATTTTTGCGGGCGTGATCTCGATCGTGTTCGTGATTATCGGTGCGGTCGCGCTGGGGCGGCTCCCGATCGCGCAGTATCCGGACATCGCGCCGCCGGTCGTGAACGTGACCGGGCAGTATCCGGGCGCGAGCGCGGAGGTGGTGGCCTCTACCGTGGTGGCGCCGCTCGAGCAGCAGATCAACGGTGTGGAGCACATGCTCTATATCTCGTCCAACTCCACGGTGGATGGGCGCTTCTCGATTTCGGTCACGTTCGATCTCGGCACCAACCTCGATACCGCGCAGGTGCAGGTGCAGAACCGTGTGGCGATCGCGCAGCCGCGCTTGCCGGCCGATGTGCGCAACATCGGCGTCACCGTCGCGAAGGCTTCGCCCGACCTGATGATGGTCGTGCATCTGCTTTCGCCGGATCAATCGCGCGACACGCTCTTCATTTCCAACTATGCGAGCGTCAACGTCGTGGATGTGCTGAGCCGCATCGAGGGCGTCGGCTCGATCACGGTGTTCGGCAGCCGCGACTACTCCATGCGCGTCTGGCTCGATCCAGATCGTCTGCAATCTCTCGCCCTGACCGCCAACGACGTGGTTCAGGCGCTGCAACGGCAGAACGTGCAGGTCGCAGCGGGCATTCTCAACCAGCCGCCGTTGGCGCAGCCAGGGGCTTTCCAGGTCTCGGTTCAAACGCAGGGGCGCTTAGCCGACCCCGATCAGTTCTCCCAGATTGTCGTGAAGCAGTCGGGCTCGGCCGTGGTGCGCCTGAAGGACGTGGCGCGGGTAGAGCTGGCGGCCCTCGACTACGGGCTCAACTCCTATCTCGACAAAGTGCCCGCCACGGGTCTCGGCGTGTTCCAGCTTCCGGGATCGAATGCGATCGCGACGGCGGAGAAGATCAAGCAGACGATGGCGGAGCTGTCGAAGAGCTTCCCCGCCGGGCTCGAGTACGCGATCATCTACAATCCGACCGAGTTCATCCAGCAGTCGGTCGATGCGGTCGTGCACACCATCCTCGAGGCGGTGGTGCTCGTGGTGCTCGTCGTGATCCTGTTCCTGCAGACGTGGCGTGCGGCGATCATCCCGATCGTGGCGATCCCGGTGTCGCTGATCGGCACGTTCTTCCTGCTCGCGGCGTTCGGCTTCTCGCTCAACAACCTGTCGCTGTTCGGCCTTGTGCTCGCGATCGGCATCGTGGTCGACGACGCCATCGTCGTGGTGGAGAACGTCGAGCGCAACATGGCGAACGGGATGAGCCCGCGCGAGGCCGCCTATCGCACGATGGAGGAAGTGGGCGCTGCGCTGATCGCCATCGCGCTGGTGTTGTCGGCGGTGTTCGTGCCGTCGGCCTTCATCACGGGCATCTCGGGCCAGTTCTATCGCCAGTTCGCTCTCACCATTGCGGGCGCAACGGTAATCTCGCTGATCGTCTCGCTCACGCTTTCGCCGGCGCTCTGCGCGCTGTTGCTCAAGCCGCACGCGCATGGCCATCAGAAGCAGAGCCTGCTGATGCGCCCCATCAATGCGTTCTTCCGTGCGTTCAACTGGAGCTTCGACAAGCTGTCGAGCGGCTATTCGTGGGTCGTCGCAAGGCTGGTGCGGCTCGCCGTCGTCATGCTGGTGGTCTACGCGGGCATCATTGCGTTCGGCATGAACGAGTTCCGCAAGACGCCCGTGGGCTTCATTCCAGCGCTCGACGGCGGCTACCTGATCACCGTGACGCAGCTTCCCCCCGCCGCGTCGCTGGCGCGTACCGACGAGGTGAACCGGCGCGCGGTTGAACTCGCGCTCGAGGTTCCGGGCGTTGCGCATGCGGTCAACATCGTTGGCTTCTCGGGTGCGACGCGCACCAACGCGCCAAACGCGGGCGCGGTGTTCGTGGTACTCAAGCCGTTCGACGAGCGCGCGCGTGATCCCAACCAGTCGGCGCAGGCGATCCAGAAGGCCTTGCTCGCGAAGTTCTCGACCATCCAGGACGCGATGGTGCTCGTCGTCGCGCCGCCGCCCGTGCGCGGTATCGGCAGCGCGGGCGGTTTCCGCATGATGATCCAGGATCGCAACGGGGCAGGTCCCGCCGCGCTCCAGCAGGCCGTCGGCGCCATGATGCAGAAGGCGAACCAGACGCCGGGGCTGCAGCAGGTGTTCTCGATGTTCGAGAATTCTACGCCGCAGCTCTACCTCGACATCGACCGCGACAAGGCGCAGATGCTCGGCGTCAACGTCACGGACGTGTTCACGGCGCTCCAGACCTATCTTGGCTCCGCCTACGTCAACGACTTCAACCTGCTGGGGCGCACCTTCCGTGTCACCGCGCAGGCGGACAGCGATTTTCGGACGAACGCCAAGGACATCCTGAATATCCGTGTGAGGAACTCGGCGGGCGATGCTGTGCCCCTCGGCACCTTCACGACGGTTCAGGACATTTCCGGCCCGTCTCGCGTTCCTCGCTACAACCTTTATCCGGCGGCCGAGCTCGACGGCTCGGCGGCTCCCGGCTATTCGCAAGGCCAGGCCATCGATCTCATGGAGAAGATCGCGGCGGAGACGCTACCCCAAGGCTTCAGCTACGAGTGGACGGAGCTCGCGTTCCAGCAGATCCGGGCCGGAAACACCGCGGCCTTCGCGTTCGCGCTCGGCGTCGTGTTCGTGTTCCTGGTGCTGGCGGCGCAGTTCGAGAGCCTGATGCTGCCGCTGGCCGTCATCCTGATCGTGCCCATGAGCCTCATCGCGTCAATTACGGGCGTTATCCTCAGGGGCCAGGACAACAACATTCTCACGCAGGTCGGTTTCATTGTTCTGATCGGCCTTGCCGCGAAGAACGCTATCCTGATCGTGGAGTTCGCGCACCAGCTCGAAGGCCAGGGGAAGAACCGGTTCGCTGCCGCAACGGAAGCCTCACGGCTCAGAATGCGGCCCATTCTGATGACGTCGCTCGCCTTCATTCTCGGCGTCGTGCCGCTGGTGTGGGCGGTGGGCGCGGGTGCTGAGCTGCGTCAGGCGCTTGGAACGGCCGTGTTTGCTGGCATGATCGGCGTCACGGTGTTCGGCTTGGTGTTCACGCCCGTGTTCTACGTGGTCTGCCGCTGGCTGGCCGGGCTCGGTTTGCGGCGGCGGCGTGCGGCCGCAGAGGATGCGCCGTCGCCTGCCGAGTGAGGCGGGCCCGGCGTGCCGCTTGGCAGATTTGATCTAAAGCAAGGACGGGGGCGCATCAGGCGCTAGGTTCGAGAACGGCTGGAGCTTGCTTCGGCGGGGAGTCTCGACGAGGCCGCTTATGACGCCTGATCTCATCAAACGCTACGCTGCCCCGGTGCCGCGCTACACGAGCTATCCCACCGCCAATCACTTCTCGGCGGCGGTGACGGCGGAGGACTACCGCCGGTGGCTCGGGGAGCTGCCGCAGGATGCCGCGCTCTCGCTCTATGTGCACATTCCCTATTGCCGCGAGCTTTGCTGGTATTGCGGGTGCAGCACCAAGGCGACGCAGCGCTACGCGCCGGTCGGCGACTATCTCGCCCCCCTTTTCGCGGAGATCGAGGCGGCGGCCGCGCTCGTGCCACCCGGGCATCGCGTCACCCATATCCATTGGGGAGGCGGCTCGCCGGATATTCTGAAACCGGCCGACATCCGCCGCCTCGGAACCTTGATGCGCGGCCAGTTCTCGTTTGCGCCGACGGCCGAGTTCGCGGTGGAGATCGATCCGCGCCTGCTCAGCGAGGAGCAGGCGGACGCGTTCGCGGAGATCGGCGTCAACCGTGTCTCGATCGGTGTTCAGGACTTCGATATGGCGGTTCAGCGTTCCATCGGGCGGATGCAGAGCTTCGAGACCACGAGCAAGGCCGTTGGGCTGTTCCGGGAGCGCGGCATTCGTTCCATCAACGTCGATCTCGTCTACGGCTTGCCGCGCCAGACCGAAGAGAGCGCTTCGCGGACGCTGGTGCAGGTTCTGGAGCTTGCCCCCGACCGCGTCGCCGTGTTCGGGTATGCGCATCTCCCCGATCGGCTGAAGCATCAGCGGCTGATTGACGAGAGCACTCTGCCGGGGCCGGTCGAGCGCTTCGCGCAAGCGCAGCTCATCGCCCGCCACTTGACCGATGCAGGCTATGCGCAACTCGGCATCGATCACTTCGCCCGGCCCAGCGATCATCTCGCGACCGGCCGTCTCGCGCGGAACTTTCAGGGCTACACGACCGACCAGGCGGATGCCCTGCTCGGGTTTGGCGCCTCGGCCATCTCGCGCTTGCCGCAGGGCTTCGCGCAGAACGCGGTCGCGGTGGATGACTACGGGCGCCGCGTGGGTACGGACGGGCTCGCAACGGCACGCGGACATGCGATGCATGGGGACGATGAGATGCGCGCGTCGCTCATCGAGCAGCTCATGTGTGAGTTTTCCGTTTCCTGGCCGGATCTCGCACGCCGCTTTGGAGCGGGTGTCGAGCAGCTTCGCCGTGAGGCCGAGGATTTGGCGCGGAATGATGCTGACGCCTTTGTGGATCTTCACGAAGATGGGCTGCGGGTCACCGAGAAAGGACGGCCTTTCGTCCGCATGGTTTGCGCCCGTTTCGATCCCTACCTTTCAGCGGAGGTAAAGCAGCGCCGCCATGCCCTCGCTGTCTAATTGAAAGGCGTCGCGCGTATTTCTACCTGTTGCGTTTGTTATTTTTGTACGGCTTAGCTTTGTAAGCTTGTTGAAAGCTATGGAGCGTATTTCTTGAAACAATGGCCGGCGTGCGCTTTGTCATGCGGCATTGCTGCGTCGAAGCGCAACGCATCCGCTGCGGTTGTTCTGTTCTTTCCCCGTTGAAATTCCGAGTTCTCAAGTGATGAAATGAGCGTCGTGCGGAGAAGGCGCCGTTGCATCGTGGCCTCTTGTGCGCGAGTCCGACTCAGTCGAATTTGTACGGAAATGGGGATGTAAATGACCTGTGTTTGTTATTTTATATAGGATCCGCGTTTTTCATTAAATTATGTACGTTGTGTTTTTAACTGCGCTGTTTGTGTGCGCAGGGGGATGGGGACCCCGACATCTCCGGACGTAAGCATGCCGCTCCAGCTCTCGAGGAAAAAGAGACAGATCATGACCGCCGACGCTTCGATGACAGCGCGACTCTCGTTCAATCAGATAGACGAGGAGGCGCGGCGCCTGCTCCGGGAGAACAAAGAATTTCTATCGCGGGAGCTGCCCGGCGTGCTGGACGTCTTCTACACGCATCTTGCGAAGTTTCCCGAGACCGCGGCCTTCTTCAAGACGCGGGACCTCATGACGGGCGCGAAGAACGCGCAGTTGAGGCACTGGCAGACGATCCTCGATGGAAACTTCGACGGCGTTTATGAGGCGTCCATCAAGCGTATCGGCGAAACGCACCATCGTATCGGTCTTGATCCGCGGTGGTACATCGGCGGCTACAACGCGCTGGTAAATGGGTTGTTGGAAGCGATCATGCTTCGCATGCCGCAGGCGCGGGCGAGCCAGGGAGCGCTGGACTGGAAGGCCAAGGCGGCGCCTGTGCAGGACAAGCGCTTCGCTCTCCAAAGTGCGGTCATCAAAGCCGCGATGCTCGACATGGATCTCGCGATCGCGGTCTACCTCGAAGCGGGGCGGCGCGAGCTGAGCACGCTCGCCGGCGCCGTGGTTTCCATGGCGACCTCGGTGGCGCATACGGCGAACGAGCTCGAAGGGGCGGCCGAGTCCGTCGCGTCATCGGCGCGCTCGGCCACGGATCAGACGTCGGCCGTCGCGACGGCCGCAGAGCAGGCTTCGGCCAACGTGCGCACGGTGGCAGCCGCGGCCGACCAGTTGTCCGCTTCCGTCAAGGAAATCTCGCGGCAGGTGGCGGGCTCGACGGAAATCGCGGGACGTGCGGTGATGACGGCCGACGAGACCTCGGAAAAGGTGCGCGCTCTATCCCAGGCGTCTCAGAAAATTGGCGATGTCGTCGAGCTGATCAGCAACATCGCGCGGCAGACTAACCTTCTCGCGCTCAATGCCACCATCGAGGCCGCGCGGGCTGGCGAGGCCGGCAAGGGGTTCGCAGTCGTCGCGCAGGAAGTGAAGTCTCTGGCTAATCAGACGGCTAAGGCAACCGCAGAGATTGGAGCGCAGATCAACGCGATCCAGGGGTCGACGGCGGATGCCGTGGGATCCATCGGAAATATCGGCAGCATCATCAAATCGATGGATCAGATCGCGACGACGATCGCGTCCGCCGTGGAAGAGCAGGGCGCTGCAACCACAGAGATCGCTCGCAACGTTCAGGAAGCGGCGCAAGGGACGTCGGACGTCGCTTCGAATGCAATAGGGCTCTCCACGTCCGCGGCTTCGACCGGGTCGGCGGCCTCCCAGATGCTGGCGGCGGCAAAGCGGCTTGGCTCACAAGCGGCCGAGCTTCGCAAGACGGCCGAGAGTGTGATGGGAAGCAGCCGCGCCGCCTAAGGCGGGCCCGGTGCAGTCAAGAAAAAGAAGAAGCCGCGCTGAGGTATGTGACCTCGGCGCGGCTTTCTTGCTTTTATACTCTTGGCGGATGTCAGACCGGATAGTCGGCGGCGGCGACGCCGCACGTCTCGAGGAACTTCCGGATCTGAATGACCTCTTCCTTGGGAACGCTGTGGTTGACATGCTGAACGGCGATCTTGTGGCCGTTCAGCGAGATGCCGAGGCGGCTGCCCGACTTCGTCTCCAGCTCGGCTCCGAGCGCCTCGAGGGTGTGCTCGATCTCCTTCATGTCGATGTTGGCGTTGACGGGATGGCTGAAAATGGCGTGAAGCACTTTGCGATGGTGATGGTTCATCGGGTCCCCGATTGTGCGGATTACATGATCCGCAAGTTAGGAGCCGGAGAATTTGGACGCTTTGCGTGCGATCAAGGCTGAGGCAAGCCCAGCAAAGCGAGGGCTTGTTGAAAGGTGTGCTCCGGTGACTGGCCAGCATCAATGCGCGTCCAAGTGATGGGGCCGAGATCGCGCTCCGCCTGGGCGCGTACGACGGCTTCATTGGAATCAGAAGCGTCGCCCTTGCGGGCTTCGACGCGGGTAATCTGAATTTCGAGAGGCGCGTCGAGCCATAGCCCGGTGAAGGGGACGCCGAGCTTGGCGGCGATGGCGGATATTTTCTCGCGCTCGGCCGGTTTGGCCGACACGCCGTCGAAAATCACGGCGTGGCCCGCCGCGAGTGCCCGCTCTGTCTTGGCGTAGAGCACGGCGTAGACGTCGTCTGAGGCCTGCTCTCCATAGTGCTCGACGGCGAGCCGTTCGGTTTCCGGCACCTCGAACATGCGCTTGCGCTCGACGTCGGTGCGCAACACGAGCGCGCCTGGCGCGGGGCCGATGCGCGGCGCGAGAGCTGCGGCGAGGGTTGATTTTCCGGTTCCCGAGAGGCCGCCCACGGCGAGCAGCATGGGCTGCCCGGGCGCGAGGTAAGCGTTGGCGGCCGTCACGTAACGGGCGGCGCGGGCTGTGTCCGCCTCGTCCTCGCCTTCGGGTTTCTGAAGTGCGCTTTCTAGAGAGACGAGGGCGCGCACGGCGGCGCGGGTGGCGAGGAACAGCGGGAGCGTTGCGAGCCCTTCGATCTCGCTGCCGGTGGGTTCGGCCGACACATAGGCGTTGAGCACGGTGTTGGCGGCGCGCCGGTCTCCTCGGACATCGAGGTCCATCAGCAGGAAGGCGAGATCGTAGAGCACATCGATGGAGGCGAGGCGCTCGTCGAACTCCAGCGCGTCGAAGGGCACCACGCGTCCTTCGAGCAGAACGATGTTACCGAGGTGAAGATCGCCATGGCAGCGGCGAACGTGCCCGGCTTCTCCGCGCGCTTCGAGCAGGGGCGCGATGCGCGCCAGCTCGGTCAGGCTCCGCTCGGCGAAAGTGGTCATGAGAGCGGACAAGGAGGGCGGCGCCGCGTCTGTCAGCGAAGCGGCGAGCTGACCGACGGTGTCGAGCATCACGGCCCCGCCGGACGTCCCGCCGGCCAGAGGAACCGTCCGGTGATAGCGGGCTACCATGTCCGCCAGCTCGCGCGCAATCTTGGGCTGCAGGGGACCTTCGGCTGCGATGCGGGCGAGAAGGTTCTCCTGCTCGAACCGGTTCATCACCAGCGCATAGTCCACCACGGTGCCCTCGCCAAAGGTCAGGCGGCCGTCCGGTCCGCGGCTGATGGCGGACACGCCGCCGTAGATCTCGGGTGCATGATCGCGATTGAGCTCCAGCTCCCGTTCGAGAGCGGCGCGGCGCTTGGGCAAGGTGGAGAAATCGAGGAACGGAAGGGTGACGCGTTTTTTGATCTTGAGAGCTTGGCGGCCGGCGAGAAAAATACGTGCGGCGTGCGTTTCAACGATGTCCACCTGCCCGGGGCGGCCGGGATAAGAGGCAGGATCGGAGAGGAACGCGATCACCTCTGCCTCTTCGCGGTCCGATCCCGCGAGATCTTGAGGTCGGCGCTGTCTCGGCATCACAGGGCTCCGGATTTTCGTGCACTATCCTGGCAGCGTCATTGGCGCGCGATTTGAGGCTGGTCAACCCTTCTCGGCGGAGGCCGCCCTAGCTTCTGCTGGCACTTTTGGCTCGGAGCTTGTGATGAAGCGTGCCGTCATCATTGTCGGTCATTCGCGTGCAGGCACGTTCTGCGAGGCGATCGGGGAGGCCTATCGGACCGGAGCCGAGGCGGCCGGACACCACGCGCAGATTTTCGTGACGTCCAAGCTTGCATTCGATCCCATTCTGCGCGGCGCGTATGTCGAGGTGCAGCCGCGCGAGCCCGATCTCGAAGCCGCCTATTCCGCCTTGCGCGCGGCCGATCACATCGTGCTCGTGTTTCCGCTGTGGCTGGGGACGCTTCCCGCGATCCTCAAGGGATTTCTCGAACGGATTCTTCAGCCCGAGATCATCGAGCCGGCGCAGACGGGCCAGTTCGTCAAGGTGCTCGCAGGAAAGTCCGCGCGCGTGATCGTGACGATGGGCATGCCAGGATGGATCTATCGATGGTGGTTCGGCGCCCACGCTCTCAAGATGCTCCGGCGAAATATTCTGGAGTTCATGGGCGTGTCTCCGGTCCGCTCGACGGTGATCGGAAGCGTCGAGCAGATCGGTCCGGCCGGGCGCGCCGGATGGCTTGCCGAGATGCGGCGCTTGGGCGAGCGGCTCTCTTAGTGCTGCCGGCTATTTGCTCGTCTTCGCAAGGAGGTTGGAAAGATAGTCGATGACCGCGCCGATCTCGTCAGGGTCCATGACGAATTGCGGCATGTCCGGATGACCGGAGACGATGCCTTCCGCGAGGGATTCGGCGAGGTTCTCGGGCGGATAACGGTGCACGATCTCGCGGAACGGCGGCGCCTGGGCGTGGGGGCTCTTATCGTCGACGCCGATGGCATGGCAGCGGGCGCAGCGCGATTCGAGCGCGGCGCGGCCTTTGTCGTGGATCGAGGCGTCGGAGCAGGCGGCGATCGGCAGGGCCGCGGCAAGGCATGCGCCGAGTAGCGCGGCCGGGTTTCTCACCATTCGTTCCTCCAACCTTCGCATGGGTGGTGTGCAGGCCGACGCGCCGGACGTGGCCTAATGGCTGGCCGGCTCTTTCAGCGTCATAATATAGGCAATGAGGTTGTCGCGGACATTTTCCGGAATGATGAGATCCGGCATGGTGGGGTGGGAGGTCTGAAGCCAAACCGCGATCGCCCGCTCCGTCATGCCAGGCGTGTTCGCCACACTGACAAAGGAAGGAGCGGCGAAGTCGGGCGAGACGTCTCCCGATTTGTCCACGGTATGACACTCGGCGCAGTGTGCCTTGGCATATGCCTGCCCCTCGCTTGCGCTTCCGAGGGTGTCGGCGTGGGCTGCAGCGGGGATGAGAAGCGCGGCTGCTGCCAGGCTCCGAAGTGATGCGTGCACGGTAACCTCCATGCTCAAGACGGGAGAAAACTAAAGCGCCGGCGAAAGCGCACCGTTGATCCAACTCAAGACTGCGCTGTCGCCCGGTGCGCAGATGACGCCATTTGCCGGGTGGGGAAGCCACACTGTCAAAAAGCCGAGTGCGCCGATGGCAAGGCCGGCTGCCATGCGCAAGTGCTGGCGCTGTCCTGCGGCGGCGAGCGCGCGAACGCCGAAAGTTGCTGCAAAGAGGCCGGGCAAGGTGCCGACGCCGAACGCCAGCATGGCGAGGGCGCCGAGGGATGCCGATCCCGTGAGCATGGCCATGAAGAGCGCGCCGTAGACCATCGCGCAGGGCATGAGCCCCCACGCGAGCCCTGCGGCGAAGGGAGCCCAGGCGCGTCCCCGTGCGGGCCGGGTGAGGCGTGCGAGGAAATTCGCGACCGGGCTTAAGAGGCGGTCGATGCCGTTCAATGCCGGAAGCAGGCCCGCGGTGGAAAGTCCGATCCACATGAGCGCCACGGCGCCAGCCCATTGCGCCAGCCGGAAGGCAAGCTCCCGGTCGAGCCATCCGACGACCGGAGTGCCGAGAGCGCCGATCAAGGCACCTGCGAGGGCGTAGGCCGTGATGCGACCGCTGTGGGTCAGCGCGAGTGCGTTGCCTTGGCTGCGGAGGTCTCCGGGGCCTGCCGCGAGAAGCAGGCTCGACGAGATGCCGCCGCACATGCCGGCGCAATGCAGCGTGCTCGCAAAGCCGAGGCTCAATCCGGTGACGATGCTGAGGATCACAGGGTCCAAGGAAGGGTGTCCGGTGTTCAACTGACGTAGATCATTCAGCTTCGTATGTCCGGGCCGGGCGCTCCTTGCGCGCGATCAAGCTGATCGGTTTGCCGGTTCGGGTCGTCAGGCGCGCTGGGACGGGCAGCGGATTCGATGAGGGCAGGAACGGCCGACAGGGCGAGCACCCAGAAGACCGCAGATTCGCCATTCAACACAAAGGGATGAAGGAAAAATCCGAGTCCCCACCCGATGACGATGGTGGCTCCTGCCAGTGCGAACAACTGCCCCAGCCATCGCGGGCAGGCCGCATCGTTGAGACGCTTTACAGTGAGCGACGTTGCCGCATAGCCGCATAGGGCCGCCCAGATGAAGGCAGCCATGGTGGGGGCACCGGACACGGCGTTGGCGCTTTCGTCGAACGAGTCGCGATTGAACAGGCCGATGCCGACCATCGTCGCGACAAAGGCCGCGAGCATGCCGATCCACCAGACCTGCCGGTCGATGCGGCCTTTCAGGGATAGGAACAGGTCGATTACGTTCGTCGTCATCTCGCGCGCTCATCCGTGGCTCTGGAAGGGCCGCGTCCCGGTTTGGACTCTTATGACGCGTTGACGAAAGTAAGATGTGTTCTCCGACAGTCTCGTACCTTGACGCGCGTCAAAGTTTCGAACCTCATTTTCCTATCATTAAGAGGAGCGATCGAAAAGCGGAGGGAAGCTGACATGTCGACGAAGGGCCGTTGGTGGATGATGGCGAGTGCGCTGGCTGTTGGTGCGAGCGTGGTGCTGCCGGTGCACGCGCAGGATCAGCCGGAGCCGGTGCAGGAAGGGCCGTGGCGCATCATTCTCAAGGATCAGCTCAAGCATGAAAAGGGCTGTGATCTTAACGAGGTTCTGACCTTCGAAGAGATCCCGCTCGGCGACGACGTCGGCGTTCAAGGCCGCGTCTCTTGCCTCGACAATAGGCAGTTCGACTTCAGCCGCACCCGCAAGCACCAGAAATTCCGCATAGAATTGTGCGAGCCGAGCGTGTGCTGACGGCAGGAGGCGAAGGGGATCATGACCTACAAAACCATTCTCGTTCACGTCACCGGTGAGCCCGAGTTCCAGACGGTCATGGCGCCTGCCTTCGATCTCGCGCGGCGGTGCGGCGCGCATCTCATCGGCCTGGCCGTGGTCCCTCCCTACATACTTCAGCCGTCCTTCGTGCCCGGTGCGACGTCGTCCGTCGTGGAGGAGCACCGCAAGGTGTTTATTGCGGTGGCGCAGCGCCTGAAGGCGGCGTTCGAGACGTCGGCGCGGGAGGCCGGCATCAGCGCCGAGTGGGTGGACGACGATGCGGGCCTTCTGCCCGTCTGGCGGAGCGCGGTGAACTACGGACGCGCGGCCGACCTGATCATTTCCGGCATATCCGACGACGAGGGGACGGAGCAACTCGTGCTCCAGTCGGGGCGCCCGGTGCTCTTCGTTCCCGCCGGTTGCGATGCGGGTGGTGTGGGGAAGCGGATTACCGTTGCGTGGAACGGACGGCGCGAGGGTACGCGCGCCGTTTTCGATGCATTGCCTTTGCTGAAGCAAGCGGATGCGGTGAATGTCGTTTGGGTCAATCCCAAGGACGACAGTGCAACCGTGGACGATGTTCCGACGGGCGATCTCTGCACGGCGCTCGCCCGTCACGGGATCAAATGCGAGGCGGTGGAGCTGTCCGCTCCCGATGCCGTTGTCGGCGATGCGCTCGCGGACTACATGCAGGCGTGGGGCAGCGACCTTCTCGTGATGGGCTGCTACGGCCACTCGCGGTTTCGCGAGTTCGTTCTCGGTGGCGCGACGCGCAAGGTGCTGAGGACAACGGTCCTGCCGGTGCTCATGTCGCACTAGCGAGCGCCTGGGCCTAAGCCCTCTGCGTGCGGTGTCTCAGTGCCGCCGATCAAGAATGAGATTGATGGGGAATGGCGGCGTCGACCGCTCCTTTCTCCATTCCGTCAGCATCGTTCGGTCTGCCGGTGTCAGCAGGCGGGGCAGCATATCCTCGATGCAGCTCTCCGCCACGGCGTGGTGGCGGCGCGCCTCGAACGCGCTGCGCAGGAGATAGCCGAATGTGTCGTAGTTCGTCAGTTCGCCTGCGACCAGCATCTCGATGTACTCACTCACCTCAGTGTGGCGGTCGGCCAGCTCGGTATGCTCGGTGCTGAGGCGGCCGAGCAGGCTCACCGCTTCCTCCAGGCCGCCTTTGTGGCGAATGATGATGGGGAAGAGGGCGGCTTCCTGGAAATCGACGTGCTCCGACCAACTCGGCTCCAGAATTGCACTCAGGCTGCGCGCGAGCCTGAGATCGGCGAGCTCGGGCAAGCTGTCGGCCAATTCTTCGAGCGCGTTGGAGATCTCCTCCTGCAGATGGCGGTCGGCAAAGGTCACATTGCGGGGATCGATGGCGGCGGACGACCTGGCCTCTGCCGAAGCCGGCACGTCTGTGGGCGGAACGGTCGGGCCAGACGCTCGCTTCGGCATGGGGGCTCCTCGCAGGAATGCCGCCAAAGCTAGCGTCAGTATGCCGGATGCGGATTGATTAAAATCATATGCCGAGTGCTGTTGTCGGCTTTGTTCGCGAGTCTGCCCTCATCTCTCGCGCTTGTTACATTCTCTCACAATTCATCACGAACGGCGCATATCGGCGGTTCCAAGACCCTTTTTAATCCTCTCCAGCGCAAATCACGGCGAGGAGAGATCGATGCTCGGAATTCAGACCGTAGAACCCCGCTCTTTCCGCCCCCAGGCCCCCAGAATTTCCACTTCGCCGGCCGCATCCAACAGCCTCGACGAGCGTTTGTCGCACGCAACCGTGCGCAAGCTCGAGAGCAAGGAGCATGTCTTCTGCGAGGGTGATCCGCGGCTCCACGTGTTCCGGGTCGAGGAAGGCGTGATCGCCATCTACAAGACGCTTTGTGACGGCCGCCGCCGGATCATCGATTTCGCTTATCCGGGCGACCTCATCGGTCTCGGCGCGCTCGACGAGCACATTCTGAGTGCTCAGGCGACCTGCACGTCGAAAGTCCGTTGCCTCTCGGCCGCAACGCTCGAAAGCCTCGCGGAGAGCGACGCCAATCTCGCGCTCAAGCTTTACAAGTCGGTTTGCCAGGAGCTTGCCGCGACGCGGAGCCTGCTCGTCACGGTGGGGCAGCGTAGCGCGGTCGAGCGCGTGGCCTCGTTCCTGCTCGCGCTCCATCGCCGCTCAGGTGAAGCCGACGATCATACGGTCACGCTCGCGATGCGCAGAAGCGATATCGCGGATCTCCTCGGGTTGACCATCGAGACTGTGAGCCGCACCCTCACCAAGCTTCGCACGATGGGCGTGATCGGCGTCGAGCAGGGTGGCACGACCGTCACGCTTTGCGACGTCGTCCGCCTTACGGATCTCGCCAACGAATAAGCCCGTAAGCGCCCCGCGTTCGCGGGCTTTGCTGATTTCCGTCATTTTGTTGCGCTGACGCCTTTCCGTATCGGGATGGGGTGTCAGCGCGCGTCTTCTTTTTCGAGCTCAGGCATCCGAATTTTGAGGCCATGCTCGTCGTCGAGTGAGCCGATGCATACCCTGCGTCCGATTGTTTCGATCTCAGCCCGTGTTGATCGCAGTCAAAGCAGTGCAGGGGTCACATCATCATCAATCTCAGAATGGTTCAAATTGAACGCACGTAGGGACGGGCAAGGGGCAGCCAATGAAATCAACCAGTGAAGAGGTTATTGCAGTCTCCGGCGCGTTAGGGGTCATGTCCGCAGCCCTTTTCGCGATCCTGGGCGGAGTGCTGGCTTTCGCCGGCCTCGACGAAGTCATCCGGATCCACGGTCTCCTGATCGCAGTCGCCGCTATCGGCGCCGGACTTTACATCATGGCCAATCCGCGCAAGGGCGGGCTTGAGGAACAGCAGTCCTACATGGACGGGCCCATCAAGTTCGCCACGCTCGCCGCGGTGTTCTGGGGCGTGGTCGGGTTTCTGGTGGGCGATGTCATCGCCTGGCAGCTCGCGTTCCCGGTGCTGAACTTCGATCTCCCTTGGACGAACTTCGGGCGACTGAGGCCGCTGCATACATCGGCGGTGATTTTCGCCTTCGGCGGAAACGTTCTGATCGCGACCTCGCTCTACGTGGTGCAGCGCACGTCACGCGCGCGCCTCGCGGGCTACTGGACGCCGTGGTTCGTGGTGTTCGGCTATCAGCTTTTCATCGTGCTCGCCGCGACCGGCTACATTCTCGGCGCGACGCAGAGCAAGGAGTACGCCGAGCCCGAATGGTACGTGGACCTTTGGCTGACGATCGTGTGGGTTGCCTATCTCCTGGTGTTCCTCGGAACGCTCTGGAAGCGCAAGGAGCCGCACATCTACGTGGCGAACTGGTTCTATCTTGCCTTCATCGTCACCATTGCGATGCTGCACATCGTCAATAATCTGGCGATTCCGATCTCGCTGCTCAGCTCCAAGAGCTATTCGCTGTTCGCAGGCGTTCAGGATGCGATGACGCAGTGGTGGTACGGCCATAACGCGGTCGGCTTCTTCCTCACTGCCGGCTTCCTCGGCATCATGTACTACTTCATCCCGAAGCGGGTGGAGCGGCCCGTGTACTCGTACCGTCTCTCCATCATCCACTTCTGGAGCTTGATCTTCCTCTACATCTGGGCTGGGCCGCATCACCTTCACTACACGGCGCTGCCGGACTGGGCGCAGACGCTCGGCATGACCTTCTCGATCATGCTGTGGATGCCCTCGTGGGGCGGCATGATCAACGGCCTGATGACGCTTTCGGGCGCCTGGGACCGTCTCAGAACGGACCCGGTGGTGCGCTTGCTCGTCGTGTCGGTGGCCTTCTACGGCATGTCGACCTTCGAAGGTCCGCTCATGTCCATCAAGGCGGTGAACTCGCTCAGCCACTACACGGACTGGACCATCGGCCACGTGCACTCGGGTGCGCTGGGCTGGGTCGGCATGGTGTCTTTCGGCGCCATCTACTGCCTCGTGCCGTGGCTCTGGAAGCGTGAAGGCCTCTACTCGCTCCGCCTCGTGGAGTGGCACTTCTGGATCGCGACCATCGGCATCGTTCTCTACATCTCGTCGATGTGGGTGTCGGGCGTGATGCAGGGCCTCATGTGGCGCGCCTATGACCACCTGGGCTTCCTCACCTACTCCTTCGTCGAAACGGTCGAGGCCATGTACTGGCCGTACATCATCCGTGCGACGGGCGGTCTCCTGTTCGTCATCGGCTCGCTGATGATGGCCTGGAACGTCTGGAAGACGGTGCAGGGCGCCAAGCCGGTCGACATCAAGCAACAGCCTCGTGTCGCCGCCGCTCCGGAGCTGCGCACCGGTCTCTTGGCCCATCCGGCTGAGTAAGGGGGACAATCAGTCATGAAGCATGATTTCTTCGAAAAGAACTCCATGGTGCTTCTGGTGGGCATCCTGATCGTGGTGTCGATCGGTGGCCTGATCGAGATCGCACCCCTGTTCTTCCTCGGATCGACCATCGAGAAGGTGCAGGGGATGCGTCCCTACTCGCCGCTCGAGCTCGCGGGACGGGACATCTATATCCGCGAGGGCTGCTACAATTGCCACAGCCAGATGATCCGCGCGCTGCGAGATGAAGTGGAGCGTTACGGCCACTACAGCCTCGCCGCGGAGAGCATGTACGACCATCCGTTCCAGTGGGGCTCAAAGCGCACCGGTCCGGATCTTGCGCGCGTCGGCGGCAAGTACTCGGACGCCTGGCACGTGGATCATCTCAAGGCACCGCGCGAGGTGGTCCCTGCTTCCGTGATGCCTGGCTATCCGTTCCTTGCCGCGCGTAAGCTCAACGGGGAGGACATCGAGCAGAGAATGAAGGCGCTCAGGCTCGCCGGCGTGCCTTACACCGATGAGATGCTGGAGAAGGCCAAGACCGATCTCATTGCCCAGACCCAGCCGGATTCGAAGGAGGCGAAGGGCGTGCTCGAGCGCTATCCCAAGGCTCAGGTACGCAAGTTCGACGGCAATCCCGAAGGTCCAGCGACGGAGCTCGATGCGATGATCGCCTATCTGCAGATGCTCGGAACGCTCGTCGACTTCACGAAGTTCGATGCGGCCGGACCCAACTTGCGGTGAGGAGGAGCCTATGAGCTACGAAAATCTTTCCGCGGCTTCTCAGCTAATTGCGATGGGCATATTCGGCGCGGTCTTGCTCGGCGTCGTCATCCACGCACTGCGTCCTTCCAACAAGGCGCGGTTCGATGCTGCGGCACGTCTTCCGCTCGAGCATGACGATGTCACTGGGGAGCAGTCACATGGCCGGAAATAAGGAAATCGATGCCGTCACCGGCGTCGAAACGACGGGACACGTCTGGGACGGAGATCTCAAGGAGCTCAACAAGCCGCTGCCGAAGTGGTGGCTCTACGTTCTCTATGCGTCGATCGTCTGGTCCATCGGTTACTGGGTGCTCTATCCCACGTGGCCAGGAATTGATGGCTACACGCGTGGTATCCTCGGCTATAGCCAGCGCGCGGAGGTGATGAAGGATGTCGCGCTCGCCAAGCAGAGCCAGGCCTCGTTCCTGGAGGCGATCGCTTCCAAGCCTATCGAGGAGATCGAAAAGAACCCGGATCTCATGGAGTTCGTTCTGCGGGGCGGTGCCACGCAGTTCGGAAACAACTGTGCGCCGTGCCATGGCAAAGGCGCGCAGGGCTTCAAGGGCTATCCTAACCTGAACGATGACGATTGGCTCTGGGGCGGCTCCAACGAGGCCATCCAGAACACGATCAGCTACGGCATTCGCTCGGGCCACGAGAAGGCTCATGAAGGTGCGATGCCGCGCTTCGGGCTCGATCAGCTTCTGACCAATGCGCAGATCTCGGACACGGCTGACTACGTTCTCTCCCTTTCGGGCGCTGCGGGTGATGCCGCGGCGATCGAGCGCGGCAAGGCCGTGTTCGCGGAACAATGTGCGGCATGTCACGGCGCGGATGCAAAGGGTAACCTGGAACTCGGCGCACCGAATCTCACCGATGCCATCTGGCTCTACGGAGGACGGAAGGCGGATGTCGAGGAGACGGTTCGCAATGGCCGGGGTGGCGTGATGCCCGCGTGGGAAGGCAAGCTCGATCCCGTCACCATCAAGATGCTTGCGATCTATGTCCACTCTTTGGGTGGCGGTAAGTAACAGGAGGCGGAGACCGCTGTGACGAACATGGAGCCGGTATCGGTCAGCAAGAACGGCACACCTGCCGAGGCTGCGCCTGGAATCGCTCGTATCGATGTCGCGGCGGTCTCGTCCAAAGCACTCCGCTCGCTCTACGGAACGCGGCAGAAAATCTATCCCAAGCGTGCGAAAGGCACTTTCCGGTCCATCAAGTGGCTGGTGATGGCCGTCACGCTCGGGATCTACTACCTCCTGCCCTGGTTCCGCTGGGATCGCGGCCCGACCCTTCCCAACCAGGCGTTCCTGCTCGATTTCGCCAATCAGCGTCTCTTTTTCGGTCCGATCGAGATCTGGGCGCAGGAGCTTTATTTCATCACGGGCATCCTCGTGATCTCGGCGCTGGGCCTGTTCCTGGTCACCGCCATCGCCGGACGCATGTGGTGCGGGTACGCCTGTCCTCAGACGGTGTGGACCGACCTCATGATCGCGGTCGAACGCTTCTGGCAGGGCGATCGCAATGCGCGTATGCGGCTCGACAGCGCGGGATGGACGTTCGAGAAGATCTGGAAGAAGACAGCGACCCACGTCACGTGGCTTTTGATCTCCCTCGCGACCGGCGGCGTGCTGGTGTTCTATTTCCGCGATGCGCCGACGCTTGCGGGCGAGCTTATTCGCGGCGACGCACCGATTGTCGCCTATGTCTTCCTGGGGGTCTTTACCGCGACCACGTATCTTCTCGGCGGGATCGCGCGCGAGCAAGTCTGCATCTACATGTGCCCGTGGCCGCGTATTCAGGCGGCGATGTTCGATGCGGAATCGCTGCTCGTCTCCTATCACGACCACCGGGGTGAGCCTCGCGGTCCCCATAAGAAGGGGCAGTCTTGGCTCGACCGTGGCGATTGCATCGACTGCAAGGCGTGCGTGGCGGTCTGCCCGATGGGTATCGACATTCGCGACGGCGCTCAGCTCGAGTGCATCCAGTGCGCGCTCTGCATCGATGCGTGCGACGATATCATGGGCAAGGTGGGACGGCCGAAGGGCCTGATCTCGTACGATACTTTCCTCAACGTCGAAGCGCCGGCAGGCGCCGAGCGTTCTCCCGTTCGCTTCGTGCGCCCTCGCACTGTGCTCTATTCGGTGCTGATCGCTCTAGTGATCGGTCTGATGGGCTGGGCCTGGATGGCGCGTTCGACGCTACAGGTGAGCGTGATCGCCGATCGTAACCCCATTTTCGTAACGTTGTCTGATGGTGGAGTTCGCAACGGCTACACGGTCAAGATCCTCAACAAGACACATGCGCATCAGCAGTTCCGCGTGGGGGTCGATGGCCTTGCTGGCGCGCACGTCTCGATCGTCGGCTTCGATGGAAGCGACACGCCTTTGACGGTGGAGGCAGACAGCGTTCGGGCTTATAAAGTTTACGTTTCGGTTCCGCCGGCCTTGCGCCAGCAGCTCAGCAGTTCCACGAACCTCAAAGTGAGCGTGACGAACGTCGAGAGCGGCGATACCGTGATAACCGACACGACATTCAGGAGCTCTGGACAATGATGTTCTCCTCCCAACCTTCGGGGCCAAGGCGCGGGCTCACCGGAACGCATGTGCTGATGTCGCTCGTCGGCTTTTTCGCCGTCATCGTGGTGGCGGACGCGACGCTCATCTACAAGGCGCTCACGACGTTCGGCGGCGTCGACAACGTGAACGCATACCGGGATGGGCTCGCCTACAACCAGCGCATCGAATCCGATACCCGCCAGTCGGCACTCGGCTGGGAAGAGGGCGTCGAGCTCGGCGGCGATCCCCTTCGGCTGCGCGTGTCTCTCAAGGATCGGGAGGGGGCGCCCGTCGCCGGCAAGAAGCTCGTCGCCGAAGTGGGACGCCCGGCGACGAACCGGTTCGACAGCAAGCTCAACCTCGTCGAGGTTAATCCCGGCATATACGAAGCCATGCTCGAAACCGCAGGGCAGGGTACCTGGATCGCCGACGTGCAGGCCTTTTCCAGCCATGACGCCGCGAAGCCGGACTTTCAGGTTCGGAGGCGGCTGTGGGTCGCGCCTTAGATATTCCCCTTCAAGAGCTGAGCGGGCGTGACGCCGGACGCGGTGAGCCGCCCAAGACCGAGACCGCCTCACTGGTCGTCGAGAACATGCATTGCGGCGCGTGCATGTCCTCCATCGAGCGCGCGTTGCGCAAGGTGCCGGGTGTCGTCGACGCGCGTGTGAATCTTTCGGCCAAGCGCGCGTCCGTCACTTTCCATCCGGATGAAGCGCAGCCTCAGGTTCTGATCGACGCGCTGGAGCGGGCCGGATTCAATGCCGCCGAGGCGCCGGAAACGGCCGTCAACCTCGCCGAAGCGCGCGCGAACGACCTGTTGCGCCGTCTCGGCGTGGCGGGTTTTGCGGCGGCCAACGTCATGCTGCTCTCTGTGTCGGTGTGGGCCGGAGAAGTCAGCGATATGGACCGGGCGGCCGCCTCTCTCTTCCACTGGCTGTCGGCGCTGATCGCGATGCCGTCGATCGCTTATTCGGCGCAGCCCTTCTTCCGCTCGGCGGGGGGAGCGTTGCGGGCGGGCCGGCTCAACATGGATGTGCCGATCTCTCTCGGCATCCTGCTGGCCACGGGCATGAGCCTGTTCCAGACCATTCGGGGCACGTCGCACGTCTATTTCGACGCCGCCATCATGCTCACGTTCTTCCTGCTCATCGGACGCTATCTCGACGAGCAGGTGAGATTGCGCGCGCGGAGCGCGGCCGAGAACCTCATCGGTCTCAAGGCGCTCACGGCGCTCGTCATCGGTGCGGACGGCACGGCTCAGCGCGTGCCCGCCCGCGCGCTCAAGCCGGGCATGCGGATCCAGGTCGCGGTCGGAGAGCGTGTTCCTGTCGACGGGCGCGTCATCGACGGCACGACGGATATCGACGCGAGCCTCATTACGGGCGAGACGCTGCCCGCTACCGTTGCGCGGGGCGGCACCGTTCACGCCGGAACCGTCAATCTTACGCGGGCGATCACAGTCGAAGCGACGGCCACCGACGAGAGCACGTTGCTCGCGGAAATCGCGCGTCTCATGCTCTCGGCCGAGCAGGGGCGTGGGCAATACGTGCGTCTCGCTGATCGCGCCTCTCGTCTCTATGCGCCGGCCGTGCATGTGCTGGGGGCTGCGACTTTCATCGGCTGGATGCTGTTGGGAGCTGGCTGGGAACCTGCGCTCACCAACGCCGTTGCCGTGCTCATCATCACCTGCCCCTGCGCGCTCGCGCTGGCGGTTCCTGCCGTTCAAGTGGCAGCGACGAGCCGGTTGTTCGGGAAGGGCGTCATCGTGAAGGCCGCCGATGGGCTCGAGCGCCTGTCGGAGGTCGACACCGTCGTTTTTGACAAGACCGGAACGCTCACGCGCGGCGAGCCCGCGCTTCGCAACGCAGCCGAGATCGGCGACGAGACATTGCGTTCGGCCGCGGCGCTCGCGATCTCGAGCCGGCATCCCTATTCGAAGGCGGTCGTGCGCGCGGCGCGTGACCGGGGGCTCGAGATCGTTCCCGCAGCAGGCGTGTCTGAGGTTCCAGGATCTGGACTGTCGGTGAGCGGAGGCGATGGCGAACGTAGGCTCGGATCTGCGGAATGGGTCAAGGGCAGCACGCCTTCTGATACGAAACGCAGCTCGCTCTGGTACGCTGTTGGCGGCGGCCGCCCCGTCGCGTTCCATTTCGAGGATGCCGTGCGCCCGGATGCTCACGAGGTCGTCGCGCGGTTGCGCAAGGCGGGTTACAGCGTGTGCCTGCTCTCGGGCGACCGGCGCGAGGCCGTCGAGGCCGCTACGCGCGAGGTCGGTATCACCGACTGGTGGGGGGAGGTTCGCCCGGACGGCAAGATCGCAATGCTGGAGCATCTCAAGGCCACGGGCCGGCGCGTGCTGATGGTCGGTGACGGGCTCAACGACGCTCCGGCGCTGGCGGCTGCGCATGCTTCGCTGTCCCCGTCTTCGGCTGCGGATATCAGCCAGACCGCGGCGGACGCGGTGTTCCAGGGTCAGCAGCTCACGCCCATTCTCGATACGCTCGAAGTCGCGCAGGCGTCGCAGCGCATGGCTGTTCAGAATTTTGCCATCGCACTCGCCTACAACGTAGTGTCGGTGCCTTTGGCGATGACGGGCCATGTCACGCCGCTGATTGCCGCGCTCGCGATGTCGCTCTCGTCGATCGCGGTGACCGGAAACGCTTTGCGGTTGAGACGCCGGAGGCTCGTGCTGGAACGCGTGGGAGGCAAGACATGACTGCGTTGGCTTGGCTCATTCCGTGCGCACTCGTGCTGGGGCTTCTCGGGTTGCTCGCTTTTCTTTGGGCGCTCAACTCCGGTCAATTTCAGGATCTCGAAGGCGCTGGCTGGCGGGCCATTCAGGACGATGACGCGCCCACGCCGCCCGACGATCCCTCTCAGCGCCGCGGCTGATCGCGGGGCCGGCGCAATCTACACGTTCGTTTTCATGCGTGCGCCGGGCGGGCCGCCGAGGTCCAACGTCACGTGGCGGAGCGTGATGTCGTCGGGCACCGTTTCGATGCGGAACCCGAGGTCGCGGCACATGTTCAGCATGGTCATGTTGGTCGCGAGGATCTCCCCGAAGATCTGCTGCAGGCCTTCCTCGCGGGCGTAAGCGACGAGGTGCTGCATCAGCAGCCAGCCAAGACCTTTTCCCTTCAGATCCGACCGGACAAGCACCGCATACTCGGCCCGCAGGTAGTCGGGATCTGCGGCGAGGCGGCCCACGCCTAGCAACTCGCCGTCCGGCTGGGAGAGGGCCACGAACGCCATTTCGCGCGCATAGTCGATCTGGGTGAGGCGGGCGATGAAGCGGTGTGAGCGATCCGGCTTCATGGTGAAAAAGCGCATGTGCGCATCCTCGGGCGTGACGCGCTCGAAGAAGCGATCGTAGAGCGCTTCGTCTTCGGGGCGCACGGGGCGCAAATGGATCTTGCCGATGCGGGGCAGTTCCAGGTCCTTTTCCCATTCGGCGGGATAAGGCCGGATCGAAAGCGGCAGGCGCGGCTGCGTCAGCGCATCCGCCACGCGCATGCGGGCATCGAGCGCGATGCACCCTTTTTCGTCCGCCAGAAGGGGATTGATGTCGAGCTCGCGGATCTCGGGATGATTGGCGATCATGTAGCTCACGCGGACCAGCACCTCGGCGATGGCGTCGAGATCGGCGCGCGGTCGGTCGCGGTAGCCTTGCAGGAGACGGCTGATACGTGTCTGGCGGATGGCGTCATGGGCCAGCATCAGATCGAGCGGCGGCAGCGCGCGGGCCGTGTCCTTGATGACCTCGACGGCTGTCCCGCCCGCGCCGAACAGCAGGGTGGGGCCGAACGTGCGGTCCACGCTCATGCCAACGATCAGCTCGTGTGCGCCGGGCCGCTCGATCATCGGCTCGACGGTGAAGCCCTCGAGGCGGGCATCAGGGCGGATGCGCGCGACGTCGGCCAGCATGGCACGGGCCGCCTCGCGGGCCTCCTCCGGGCTTCTGAGGCCGAGACGCACGCCGCCGACGTCGGATTTGTGGGAGATGTCGTCCGATAGAATCTTGATCACGCAGGCGCGCGTGGTCTGCAATATCCTCTCTGCGGCTGCGGCGACGGCTTCCGGGTCTTTGGCGATGATCGTGTCAGCAACGGGAATGCCGTAGGCGGAGAGCACGGCCTTCGATTCCTTTTCCGTCAGCATGAACCGGCTGCGGGAGAGGGCGTTCGCGATCACGGCGCCCGCGCGCTCGCTGTCGAAATGGAGGTTGCCAGGCGACGTGGGCGGCGTGCGCATCAGCTCGTTCTGAGAGCGCTTGTAGGCAACTAGCTGCATGAAGCCTTCGATGGCTTCGGCGGGGGTATCGAACGTAGGAATTCCGGCCTTGGCGAAGCGGCGGCGTGCCTCGGTAGCGGCGCTGTCTCCGAGCCAGTTGGTGAGCACGGGCTTTCTCTGCCCGAGCATCCGCGTGTCGGCGGCATGCGTGCGGATGATGGCGTTGGCGTTGTCCTCGCTGGAGGCGAGCGCGGTGGGGCAATTTATGACGAGAACGGCATCCAGCGCCTTGTCCTGAAGGAGGATGTCGAGTGCGGCCGCGTAGCGCTCGGGGCCGGCGTCTCCGATGATGTCGATGGGGTTGCCTCTGGACCAGGTGGGCGGCAGCACCTTGTGGAGCGCCGCAAAGGTCTCCGGGGTCAGATTGGGCGGCTCGACGTTGAAGTCGGCGAGGCGGTCTGCAGCCAGCACGCCTGCGCCTCCGCCGTTAGTGAGAATCGCCAGCCGCTCGCCTTCGAGCTTCGGTGTGAAGGAGAGCATCTCGGCCGCGCTGAACAGCGAATCGAGATCGCCGACGCGAACGAGCCCCGCGCGCCGGAAGGCGGCATCGTAGACAGCGTCCGAGCCGGAGAGGGCGCCGGTATGGGAGTGGGCGGCCCTGGCGCCGGAGGCATGGCGGCCGGATTTGAGCACGATGACGGGCTTGGCGCGGGCGGCCCGGCGGGCGGCGGTGAGGAATTTGGGAGCCTGGGTGATCTGCTCGACGTAAAGCATGATCGCCTTGCTTTCCGGATCGCCGGCGAGGAAATCCAGGAGATCTCCAAAATCGACATCCGCCATGTCGCCCATCGAGACGACCTTGGAGAAGCCGATGCCGCGGGCGTGGGCCCAGTCGATGACCGCCGTTACGAGGGCGCCCGATTGCGACATGAACGCGAGATCGCCCTTGAGCGGCATGCGATGGGAGAAGCTGGCGTTGAGCCCGAGGCGCGGCATGAGAACGCCGATACAATTCGGACCGACGATGCGCATGCAGGCCGGACGCGCGGCCTCGAAGGTCTTGAGGCGAAGCTCGCCCTCTATTCCGGCTGTTATGATGACGGTGGCGCGTGTTCCCTTGGCGGCAAGCTCGGCCACGATCGAGGGGACTGTCTTGGGGGGCGTTGCGACGATCGCGAGATCGGGCGTGCGCGGCAGCGCGGAGACGGAGGGGTAGCAGACCGTTCCGTCGATCTCCGTATGGTGTGGATTGACGAGAAAGACTTCACCCGCAAAGGTGCTGCTATCAAGGTTTCTGGCAATGATGCGCCCGATGCTGCCCGGCTGAGGGCTTGCGCCTATGAGCGCGACGGTTCTCGGCGAAAACAGGAACTCGAGGTTGCGAACCGTCATGCAAAAGCCTCTTCGATCCGGTCACGCGACGTGGCGGATGCGCTGCGAGTAAACGCGCGCAGTTTGCACAGTCAAGCCACTGCATTGAATGCGGCTTTCGTCTCGTATCGGAAGGAGATGGCTTGAATACGGAGGGATTCGCGGCCGCGCGTCATCAGGCGACTCGACGCGCTCGAGCAGCTATCCTCAGCACTCTTGCCTTTAGCACGGCTCAGTGACGGATTTCCTGCATCATGCGCGCGAGTGCGGCGCGGTTGCAGGTCTCCGACGTGCATTCCGCCCCGCAGCACTCTGTATCGGCTTCCTGGTCCGGTTCTTCCGCGGGCCGCAGCGGCGCCGTGAAGCCCTCGGCCATCGCGCGTGCGAATACGGCGGGCTGGCTGGCCAAGGCCATGCTCGTCTGGGAGGCGGCTTCGAACACTGCTCCGTTGAAGGTGATCCATGCATCGAAAACCCTCATGAACGGCGTTTGCCATGCGTCGGCTTCGAGCATTTCGTCCAAAGTCTGTGTCATCGGGAACCTCGTGTGGATGTGAAAGCAAGGAGCTCGATGGGGAGGATCAGTTGGGGGGGGCCGTTATTTCGTGGGTCAGCAGCACCTCACAGCCCGCCTCCAGCAACGTCCGGGACGTCGCGAGGCGTTGCTCCGGGGTCACCGTACGTACAATGACGACAGCCGCTCCGCTGGAGACGCGCTGCACCAGATGCTGGAAAAGCCTCTGGGTTCCGAGCGTGCCGGATTTCAGCCCCTCGGGCGTCCGGATGCTCTCCCACAGAGCCTTGAACGGGGGTGTCGCGTCCACTAGCCGTCGCGACGTGAGGCCAAAGCCGGTGAGATCGCTCGCCGTGCAGCGGAGCGCGCGGGCATGCGGCCGAATGCCGTCCACCAAATGGGGGATGCCGTCCGAAACGAGGAGCGCGTCGCAATCCCGCGCGGACGTGTCCGCGAGGTGCTCGATGGCTTCGCTTGCAGCCGGAACGAGCGGGAATATTCCAAGCACGAAGGTTTGCCGGGTATTCGCAGCGCTTACGTCGAGCGTCTCAGGCGGCGTACCGGCACTCTCAGCACCCTTAACGGGGATCTTAGCGGCCTTCGTCACCAAACGCTCTCCGGTCTCGGATTCTCGAATTTGGCGATGCAAATACATTCTTTACGAACCATGACATTTGGCGCGCTGGCCAATGTGGATTAGGGACATAAGATGGGATCAGCGTCCCAGGCGTATGGTCCGATTGTGAGATTGTGTATCACGATGTGTCAGTCGCCTTTTTTGGGCGCCTGTCTCCAGCGTTCTCGAGGGTTTCGGTTCGGGTGAGCGACGGATGTCTCAACAGCCTCAGCAAGAGCAAGTTCTGATCGTGGACGACGAGCCGGATATTCGGGCCTTGCTGCGCGCGGGGCTCGAAGCGGAAGGTTTCGGCGTTCTGGAAGCAGGAAACGGGGCCGAGGCGCAGGCGCATCTTGACCAACAGCCCGTTGCGCTCATGACGCTCGATCTCAAGCTCGGCGGCGAGGATGGCCTCAAGCTCGCCCGCGACTTCCGGGCGAAGCGCAATACGCCCATCATCATGATCACCGGAAAGGGCGATCCCATCGACCGCGTCGTCGGCCTCGAGCTGGGCGCGGACGACTACATTTCGAAGCCGTTCCTCATGCGCGAGGTGATCGCGCGCATCCGTGCCGTGCTGAGGCGCTATGTGGCCGCCGAGGAGGCGGAGCCCGTGGTGGAGAAGCCGGACGGGAGCCGTTTCACGTTCGACGGGTGGACCATCGACATGAAGCGGCGCGAGGTGCGCGATCCCAAGAGCCGGATTTCCGAGCTCACGACCGCCGAGTTCAATCTGCTGGCGATCTTCGTCAAGCGTCCGGGGCGGGTGTTGTCACGGGACGAGCTTATGGATCTGCTCAAGGGCCACGACTGGACGCCGATGGATCGCTCGATCGACGGTCTGGTTGCCCGCCTGCGCAAGAAAATCGAGCCGGAAAGCGAGCGGCCTCAGCTCGTCAAGACTGTTCGCGGCGTGGGTTACGCCTTTGCCGGTGCGGTGAAGCGGGTGTAGCCGCTTCCAGGTGCGAGAAGACGAGCGCCTAGCCGCTCGGCGCGCGGAGCGCGTTGCGGAGTGCCTTGGCGAGATCCGCCCTCGGATACGGCTTGCGCAGGATCGGTGCATCAATCAGCTCGGCGGGATCGTTGCTCGCCTCCTCGGCGGCATAGCCGGTGGTGAGGATGACCTTGATGTGCGGGGCATTGTCCTTCGCCCAGCGGGCCAGATCGTAGCCGGACATGCCGCCCGCCATCACGATGTCGCTCAGGATCACGTCCACAGGCTCGCCGCTGTCGATCAGGCGGACCGCGTCCGGCCCGTTCTCGGCTTCGTGTACGACGTATCCAAGACCTTCGACCCGCTGCAGTGTCAGCTCGCGAACCTCGGGATTGTCCTCGACGACGAGCACGACCTCGCAATTCTCGGAAAGCGGGATCGGCTCGGCCGCGTCGGGCCGCACCGTATCCGCGTCGGCCGCTGCGCGCGGCAGGTAGAGGCTGACCGAGGTGCCCTTGCCGAGGGTGCTGCTAATTGTGCAGTAGCCGCCGGATTGCTCTGCGAAACCGTAGATGGTGCTGAGGCCGAGGCCCGTGCCTCGCCCCGGCTCCTTGGTGGTGAAGAAGGGCTCGAAGGCTCGCTCCATCACCTCTGGCGGCATGCCCTGTCCCGTGTCGCTGACGGTGATCAGCACGTACTCGCCGGGCCCTATGTTCGCCGGGATGTCGGCGGCCGGAGCGTTCTTCGTCTCGATGATGAGATCGCCGCCTGCCGGCATGGCGTCGCGCGCGTTGATGGCGAGGTTCAGGATGGCATTCTCGAGCTCGCTCGGGTCGGTGCGGGTGTGCCAGAGCTTGCCGGCAAGGACGGTGGTGAGCGTGATCGGCTCGCCGAGGGAGCGTTTCAGGATCTCCGTCAGGCCCAGTACCAGATCGTTGACGTCGATCACCTGTGTCGTCAGGCGGCGGCGGCGGGCGAAGGTCAGCAGGCGCTTGGTCAGGGCGGCGCCCATGTCGGCCGCATCGCTGGCGCGCTTCAGGTAGGCACGGGAGGTCTCGTTCTCGAGATCGTATCCGAGAAGCTCCAGGTTCCCGGTGACGATGGTGAGAAGATTGTTGAAGTCGTGGGCGATGCCGCCGGTGAGCTGGCCGAACGCTTCCATGCGCTGGGCTTGGATGAGGGCTGCCTGGGTTTCCTCGCGGCGGTGTATCTCGGCCTCGAGATCCCGGGTCCGGTCGGCGATGCGCTGCTCCAGCTCCGTGTTGGCGAGCGCGAGGGCGGCTTCGGTGCGCTTACGCTCCGTCACATCCCGCAGCACGACCATGTAAACTTTTTTGCCGCCGACCTGCTGCTTGGCGATGGAGGCTTCGGCCGGAAACTCCGTACCGTCCTTGCGCAACGCAAAGATCTCGCGCCTGTCGCCCATCTTGCGTGCCGCGATGGGGGAGGCGGAGAAATCCGCGACGTGGTGATGGTGAACGTCGTGAAACCGCTCGGGAATGAGCTTTTCGAGGGAGTGGCCGATGATCTCTTCGGGCACGTAGCCGAAGATCGCCGTCGCGCCGTCGTTGAAAAGCGTGATGCGGAACTGGTCGTCGAGGGAGATGATCGCGTCCGCCGCGATGGTCAGAATGGCCGAGATCTGCGTTTCCGCGATCCGCAGCGTCTCGGTCGGGTCGCGTCTCGACGTCGGTGGCGGATGGGGCGTGTCGGCCATGGCCTCTCTCGAAGCTGGGGTAGGACGCGTTGCGGTCTTCGGCGAGACCGTTAACTCTCTCTCCTCCGGACCTCGGGGTCCAAAGCTTTTCTGATCTAGCACCGGCGCCCGGGTCCGCCAACATACATGGTTCCGGAGGTGGTCTGGCGAACGGACGCAGGCCGGCGGAGGGCGCGTGTCCGGGAGACCGTTGTTGCCGTGGGATGAACCGGCATTTTGACGCGGATCAATCCTGAGTTTCCGGTCCGAGCCCAATATTCTTCCACGAGCCCATCAAGGAGGACTTTGCGTGACGCTCAAGCATATCAGACTGGAACTCGCGCGCGATCCGGAGTTTCCGAACGGCAGCCATGACCGGGGGTATGAGTTCATCGCTCCTTTGGGGGACGATGGCCATCTCGACGCCGAGGAATGGCAAGGCGCGCGCGAGCGCTGCCGCGTGAAGCGGTTCTGGCCGCATGAGAAGGATGCCATCGGCCATCTGATCCGGCGGCGTGGCGGGAGCTGGGCGTTCGATTACGATCCGACGCAGAGCGGGGACGACGAGCCGGGCTACAAGCTCGACAAGCATCGCATCGTTCCCGGCGAGTACGTTTCTTTCCGGGAGCACGACGGTGTGCTTCGCACCTTTTTCGTGAAGTCGGTGGTCGATCTCGATTGAGGAGAGCCGCAGCTATCCCTTGAGGTACCAGCCCCAGGGGGCGGGGCTCAGGTAGTTCGTGATCTGCTTGGGTTCCAGGAAGTTCATCAGTCCCCAGGTGCCGAGTTCTCGGCCGACGCCGCTCTTCTTCATGCCGCCCCACGGAGGCTCGAGGAAGTTCGGCTGCGAGCAATTGATCCAGACGACACCTGCCTCGAACCGGTCGGCGACGCGCGCGGCGCGTTCGAGATCGCGGGTCATGACGGCGGCGGCGAGACCGAACTCGCTGCCGTTGGCAAGTGTGAGCGCTTCCTCTTCGGTGCCGAACTCGGCGACGCACAGCACCGGCCCGAAGATTTCCTCGCGCCAGATGCGTGCATCGGGCGGTACGCCGGTGAAGATGGTGGGTTCCAGGAAATAGCCTGCGTCGAATCCGGGCGGGCGCCTCCCCCCGGACGCGAGGCGGGCTTCCTGCTTTCCGATCTCGATATAGCCAAGGACCTTGTCGTACTGGCTGCGGCTCACGAGAGGGCCCAGCAGCACGCCCTCGTCCATGCCGTTGCCGATTGTGATCTTGCGGGCCTCCTCTACGAGGCGCTCGATCAGGCGCCCGGCAATCCCTCGCTCGACGATCAAGCGGGAGGTGGCGCTGCAGACCTGCCCCTGGTTCCAGAAGATTCCGAACATCACCCATTCGACGACCTGCTCCAGATCGGCATCGTCGAAGACGACGATGGGTGATTTTCCGCCGAGTTCGAGACTGACGCTCTTGATGTCCCGGGCGGCAGCGGTGGCGACGGCTATGCCGGTCGGCACGGAGCCGGTGAAGGCGAGCTTTCTTACGTCGGGATGCGCGGCGAGGCGCGCTCCCGCGTCGTTGCCGTAGCCCGTCACGACGTTGACGACACCTGGAGGGACCGCAGCTTCCTCGCAAATGCGCGCAAGCTCGAGCGCTGTGAGCGGGGTGAACTCAGACGGCTTCAGCACCAGGGTGCATCCGGCGGCGAGCGCTGGGGCTACCTTCCATGCCGCCATCAGAAGCGGATAGTTCCACGGCACGATAAGGCCGGCTACTCCGGCGGGAACATATTTCACGGTGGTCTTGAAACGGTCGTCCGGAACGGCGATCGCTTCGCCCTGGCGTGCATCCAGCTCTTCGGCGTAGGCGGCGTAGAGGTTGAAACAATAGGCGGCGTCCGAGATGTCGCCCAGGGCTTCCGCGAGTGGTTTGCCGTTGTCGCGAACCTCGAGCTCGGCAAGCGCCTGCTTCTCGCGCTCGATAGCGTCCGCGATTGCGCACAGAACGACGGCGCGCTCACGGCCGGTGGTGCGTCCCCAGGGACCTTGTCCCGCGCGCTTTGCCGCTGTGACGGCGCGGTCCACGTCGTCAGCCGTGCCCGCAGAGCAGGTTCTGAAGACCCGCTCGGTCGCGGGATCGACGACGTCGATGGTGCCGCCCCGGGCTGCGGCCTGCCATGTTCCATCGATGAAGAGTTTCGGCGTCATGAGATCCTGTCGGGGTTTCGAGCGGAAGGGGTCACGCAAAGCGGGAGAGGTAGCGTTCGCAGAGCGGCCCTGTTCCTTGCGTGTAGGCGACGCCCATCTCTTGCGCGAGGTTGGTTTCCGAATGGGAGCCGATCCAGGCGACGAGCAGGATGCGTCTCAGCATCACGAAGGTCTCGATCTCCGTCTCCTCCTCCGGGCTCAGCGCGCCGAAGCGGCGGTATCCGCGCGTCCAAGCCTTGATCAGCTCCGGTACCTCCGGCGCATCCTCGAAAAACGAGACTGTCGTCGCGCAGTCGTAGAGGAACCAGGAGAAGCCGCAGTCGTCGAAATCGATAACCTTCACGGTGTCGCCATCGACCAGGAGATTGGCGAGGCGCATGTCGCCATGAACGAGATTGAAGACGGACGGCGACGTTCCGATACGTGCGAGGCGACGTTCGATCACGGCCACGGCTTCGGAAATAACGGCTGCGATCTCCGGGGTGAGCCCCATGCCATCCCGCCATCGCCCCCAGTGCGGCGTTGCGCCCAGGCTCGTCTCGAACGTCCAGCTATGGCGCTCGAACCAAGGTGGCCGGTTCCACGTCTTCACGTGGCCATGCATGTGGGCGGCCGTCTCGCCCAGGCGCTCGAAGCCCGCTATGTCGTTGGGCGCAGGCTCCTGGCCGGCCTCCCACGCGAAAAGCACGACATTGCGCGGGCTGGGTAATCCGTCGATGGCGACGGACTGGATCAGCTCGCCGTCGCGGCCGGCGATGGGCGCTGGCACGGCTGCGGCGCTCGCCTCCTTGAGCGCGGAGAGCCACGCCAGCTCGGATGCAATGGCCGTCGGCGAGTGGTAGCCTTCGCGATGGATCCGCAATGCCCACCGGTTGCCCGTCGCAGGATCGTCCAGGCGATAGGTGGCGTTCTCCGAAATGTTGACGAGGGTCGGCGTGGTATCGGGCGGAAGCGCGAAGCGGCGAAGCGATTGCGCGGCGAGCTTGTCGAGCAACTCGACGGCCGGGGCTGCTTCCGTTTCGCTCACGCTTCGATCTTCCTCTGCTGCGTGGCCGCACTTTTCCGGCGGCCCCACCCCGTGACACACGCGTCCGCGACGTATGCGGACGTGTTGACAGCAAAAGTATATCGCAGGAAGCACAAGGGGATGCACGCGCTCAATGCTCTCCCGCTTGGGCCCCGCCTGCGGTATAGATTTGCGGGTGTGGACGGCGTTGGATGCAATCAGACGTGATGAAGCAGGTCGATTGATGGTGAAACGGAAGGCAGCCGCCCCGGCAACTCGGCGCAAGGCGATCGCGGAAAAGGGGCCTCTGTCGCGGGCGATGTTGCGGCTGCGCATCGTGTTTCCCGATGAGCGGCAGCTCGGGCCGGGAAAAGTGGATCTGCTGGAGGCGATCGGGCGGACGGGCTCGATCTCGTCGGCGGCGCGGGATCTCGGGATGTCCTACCGGCGCGCGTGGCTTCTGGCGGACGAGCTTGCCAAGCTGTTCAAGCGGCCTATCCTCACCACCGCGGCAGGCGGGGCGCATGGAGGCGGCGCGGAGCTGACGGACTTCGGCCGCGCGCTGATCGCGGCCTATCGGCGGATCGAGGACCGCGCAGCGGAAGCCGCGCGCGCCGAGCTTGTGGCTTTCGAGTCCGATCTCGAAAACGTGTGAACGTTGGAAGCAAGCCGGGGTTGCTCTCGCCGACCGCCGGCCTGCCGTTTCCGCTCATTTCAGAACGGTGAAGCCTTGGCCTTCGAACACCTTCGCGGCGTCCGGGCTCGAGAGGAATTCGAGGAATTTTCTGGCTTCCGCGCTGGTCGACGACGCGGCGATGGCCACCGGATAGACGATCGGCGGATGGCTGTCTGCCGGGAAGGTATCGATCACCTTCACCTGCGGGTCGCTCTTGGCGTCCGTGCCGTAGACGATGCCGAGGGGCGCCTCGCCACGTGCCACGTAAGCCAGGGCGACGCGGACGTTCTCTGCGCCCGCGACCTTCGCGGACACTGCCTCCCACACGCCCAGTGAGGTGAGGGCTGCCTGACCGTAGATGCCAGCGGGAACGGATTTGGGCTCGCCCATGGCAAGGCGTCCGTCGCCGAGGGCTTCCGCCAGCTTGAAGCCCTTCTCGATCTTGAGGGAGAAGGTGCTCTCCTTGGGTGCGATCAGCACCAGGGTGTTTCCGAGCAGGGTCTTGCGGGAGGCGGGATCGATCAGCTTGCGCTCGGCGACCCAATCCATCCACTTGAGGTCGGCGGAGACGAAGAGATCGGCGGGCGCGCCGGATTCGAGCTGCTTGGCGAGTGCTGACGACGCAGCAAACGACAACGCCACTTTGTTCCCTGTCTTGCTCTCCCAATCCTTGCCGATCGTGTCGAGCGCGTTCTTGAGGCTCGCTGCCGCAAAGACGACGACGGGCTTCGTGCCGGTGGCGGAGCTTTCGGAGGGGCGGGCCTCCTGCGCGTGCGCGAGCCCCGCAAAGGCGAGCGTGAGGGTGCACATCAACAATCGTGCGAATTTTGCCATGAGTGGATCCTGATTGGTGGCTGTATTTTATCGGATACAGCGATCCACTCCGGCGGCGTCTCTGTCAAGCATCGCGAAACACCGCGGGTTCGCGTCATGGCGTTGTAGAAGTGTCATGGCCGGGTTTTGCCGGCGATATTGGCGTGTCCGTCGTTATTTTGCCCGCGGGCGAACCGAGACGGAGCCGCGCGATCAAGCAAAAGGGCCAGGCATCGCAGCCCGGCCCTCCGCTCTCGATGGATTGCCGCCGAGCTTAGTGCGTCTCGTACGCCTTCTCGCCCTTGGTGAGGGCGAACTCTTCTTCGGGCGAGAGGATCAGCTTGTGACGGCCGATCAGCGCGAAGTAGAGGATGCCGATGGCGAACCAAGCAGCCACCCAGTAAACGCCGACCCGATAGACCGGGTCTTGGAGCTGCATGTAGATGGTGACGAGCGCGATGATCACGGTGAGCGCCGCGCCGACGGTGCCGAGCGGGCTCTTGTAGGGCCGTTCGAGCGTCGGGAAATCGCGCTTCAGCTTGATGTAGGTGAGGCCCTGCATCACGTAGGAGAACATGGCGCCGAACACGGCCATGTTCAGGAGCGTACCGCCGATGAGCTGTGCGCCTTTGTCGGCCCCTTCGGCAAACCACACGATCATCATCACGGAGAGACCGACGATGGCACCCACGAAGAGTGCCACATGCGGGGTCTTACGCGTGCCGTGGGTCAGGGAGAAGGCGCGCGGGAAATAGCCGGCGCGCGACAGCGAGTAGATCTGGCGACCATAGGCGTAGATGATCGTATGGAAGCTCGCGATCAGGCCGGTAAGGGCGACGATGGCGAGCAGCGTTGCGATCTCGGTGCCGTAGATCGCGCGGAAGCCGTCGAGCAAAGGCTCGCCGGAGGCACCGAGCTTGTGCGATCCCACTCCTGTCACAGACGGATTGAGCGTCAGGATGAGGAAGGCGGAGACCAGAAGCGTGAACATGCCCGCGAGAATTCCCTTCGGCATGTCGCGCTTGGGATCGACCGACTCCTCGGCTGCGAGCGGAAGCTGCTCGATGGCCAGGAACAGCCACACGGCGAACGGCAGGCCCGCGAGAATGCCGTAGGCACCGAACGGCAGGAACGGCCCGTTGCCCTCCGGCAGCTCGGCGCCATCGGGGCCGATGTTGAGGGCCCAGCGGCTGAAATCGATATGCCCGATCGCGCTCAGATTGAACACGATGAGGCACAGCAGCGCCAGGATGGTGATGATCAGCGAGAAGCGGAACGACAGCTCCACGCCGACGTAATTCAGTGTGACGAAGATGATGTAGAAGGCGATCCAGAAGAGCGGCTGTGCTTCCGCAGGCGCGCCGAGGATCGCGGCTGCATAGCTGCCGATGAAGAAGACGATGACCGAAGGCGTGATCACGTATTCGACGTTTTCGGCAAGGCCAGTGAGGAAGCCGCCCCACGGACCGAACGCGGTGCGCGCAAACGAGTAAGCGCCGCCGGTGTGCGGCATCGCCGGGCTCATTTCCGCGAGGCTGTAGGTGAGGCCCAGGTACATGGTGGCGATGATGATGGTGGCGAAGAACATGCCACCCCAGCCGCCCTGGGCCAGGCCGAGATTCCAGCCAGAGAAGTGGCCGGAGATCACCGCGCCCACGCCGAGGGCCCATAATGACCAAACGCCGGCGTGTCGCTTTAGACCGCGTGCTTTGAAATAGGCGTCATCGACCTTTTCATAGGTCACGCCTTGCGTGGAGTGTTGTTGCATTGTTTAGCTCCCCTGAGTGCGCCATTTTGGCGCATTCAGGATAAGCTAAGACCGGTCTCTCGGGAGGGGGGTGGTTGTAGCAAAACGGAAAAAAACCCCCGTATTTCTTCAACCTATTGATTTTGCTTGTATTAAGCCGCGACGAGTTCTGGTTTTCCAGCAATCTGCACGCGGTTGCGGCCGTCCTGCTTGGCGCTCATCAGGGCCTTGTCGGCCCGTTGCAGGGCGAGACTCAGGGGCTCGTTTGCGGTCCAGGCCGAGACGCCGAAACTGCAACTCGCGTGGAACGGAGCACTGCCGCCGTCGAACTCGTGGGCGGCGATGTTCTGGCGGATGACGTCGCACCAATGGGCGGCCTGGTCTGCATCCAGAATGGGAAACGCGAGGGCGAATTCCTCTCCGCCGAGGCGGGCAACGACGGGAGCTTCCTCGCCTGCGATGCGCGCGACGGTCTTGATGACGAGATCTCCGACATCATGGCCATAGGTGTCGTTGATACTTTTGAAGCGGTCGATATCGAGAAGGCACAGCGCAAGGTTGTCCGAGGCATCGAGCTCGCGGCGCTTCTCTTCCATGGTCGCCAGAAATGCGCGGCGGTTGAGTACGCCCGTCAAGTAGTCGGTCTGCGCCTGCTCGACGAGCTGGCGCTGCATGGTGATGATGCGGTTGGCCGCGCGCAGGCGCGCCATGAGCTCCTCGCGGCGCACCGGCTTCACGGTGAAGTCGTCGGCGCCGCAGTCGAGCGCTTCCGCGAGCGCACGCTCGCTGGTGTTCGACGACATGACGATGATGTGGAGCGGGCGCTTGTCGCCGACGAATGTGCGAAGGTTCCAGCACAGCTCCAGGCCGGGTATAGGCTCGAGTTCGAGGCTGGTCAGCACCACGTCCACGGAGCGCGTGGATTCGATGTATTGCAGCGCGAGATCCGATGCCGAAAAGCAATCGACATAGCATCCCGTAGCTTCAAGCTCGATTGCGAGCTTCTGTTGAACGACCCGGCTCGGGTCGATGATGACGACATGCATTCGTTGTTCTTTTTGAAATCGACCACCGACCCACGCACCCTAACCGGATAGGGTGAACAGGTGATTACCGTGAACGGAGCGAAGGTGTTCGCCCTTCGGAGGGTCGGGGAAGTGTGTGGTGCCGACAGCAGTATTGGGAGGGAAGCTGCCTGCCGGCACCACGAGCATGACGCCACCCGTGCTCTAGGGTCGGGGAGGGGGTGCGGGCGGCGTCTGCTGTGCAAGCCCGAAGCGTCGTCATTGATCGCGCGATCTCGATCAGAGCTGGCCATATCTGCGGGATAACGCGGGAACCGCGGGCCGGTTCCCGGGATTGCAACGTGCAGCGTGGGGTGCGGGTCTTCGGAATTTTAATCGCACCTTCGATGGAACCGGCTGGGCCTTCGTGCGTTCCGCGGGATGGTTCGCAGAATGTCTTGGTCGGGCTTCAAGGCTCTCGATCTGGCTTAATGTATTGAGAACGCTGGGCTTAATGGCAATGGGATCGCCAGCTTGCAGTTGCGGGAAACATTGAGACACGGCGGGACAGGGGAAATAAACGCAGTAAAAATGAACGCTGCCCTCAAGGGAGCGGCCGCGCATGGGTGTGGAGACGACCGAGGCGGTCCTGCGCGTGCGGTCATGGTCCTGAGTTCTGCGACGGGGCAACTTGGGTTGGAGAAAGTGAAAAGGTTCCGAGGGATCTCATCAAGATGACGACACCTAAATCCGTTCAACCGGCTCAGAGCGTGACAGCGGAGAGCGCCGTCGATACGGAGCCGCCGGCGAGCGTCGACGCGGCTATCCAGGGAGCGCTCGGGCGGAGGTTGCGCGAGAGCTACGAGGAGGTTGTGCGCGAGAAGGTGCCTGACAAGTTCCTGCACCTGCTCGATCAACTCAAGAAGTCCGAGACCAGCGGCAAAGGCGGGTGAAAGTCCCAATGGCAGCACCTGATTTCGAAGAAGCCCTGGTCGGCGCGATTTCACATCTTCGCGCCTTCGCCCGCTCGTTCGCGAACGATCCCGCGCGCGCGGACGATTTGGTGCAGGAAACGCTCGTCAAGGCCTGGAACAGCCGGGACTCCTTTACGCCTGGCACCAACTTCCGGGCGTGGCTGTTCACCATTCTCAGAAACGTCTATTTTTCGCAGCATCGGAAGTTACGCCGCGAGGTGGACGACCCAGAAGATCATTACCAGAACTCGCTCGCCGTTCAGCCCGAGCAGTATGGCCATCTCGATCTCGCGGATTTCCGGTCGGCGCTTTCGACGCTTCCGTCGGATCAACGCGAGGCGCTGGTGCTGGTCGGCGCGGAAGGCTTTTCCTACGAGGAGGCCGCGGAAATCTGCGGCTGCGCCGTGGGCACCATCAAGAGCCGCGTAAACCGCGCGCGCAACAGACTGGTGGAGCTGCTTGGCGACGAGGATCTCAAATCCGGCACGCACTCGACCGTTCCGTCCCAGATCGCGGGGCTGGTCAAGGACAGTGCGAGGGGTTGAGGCCCGACACCTAGTTGTTTGATATGGAACATTTAAATTTGGTTTCGGAACTTTTGCCCCCGGCCCGGCGTTAATGACGAGGGTCGCGGCCGTCCGCATGCCAGTGATGGTCTGCTTTGTAGGGAGAAAACACCATGTCGCTTGCTGAAACGATTGCGCCTCAGCTGCCTTATCTCAGGCGTTTTGCGCGCGCGTTGACCGGCAGCCAGGAGAGCGGGGATGCCTATGTGGTGGCCGTGCTCGAAACGCTTGTGGCTGATCCAGACAGCTTTCCGCAGGGCAGCCTGAAACGCGTCGGCCTCTACAAGTGCTTCCTCAAGGTTTGGAACTCGATCAGCGTCAACCACGAGCCGGCGGTGCCGAAAACCCAGGCCGATCGCAGCCTGGAAGCTATCACGCCGCTGCCGCGCCAGGCTTTTCTTCTCGCTTCCGTGGAGGGGTTCACGACGCAGCAGATCGCCGAAATTCTTGAGTGTTCGAACGATGCCGTTACGCGTCTGATCGAGGAGGCGGGTGAGCAGATCGCGGAGCAGACCGCAACGGACGTTCTCATCATCGAGGACGAGCCGCTGATCTCCATGGATCTCGAAGCCCTCGTCAAAGGTCTCGGCCACAGGGTGTCGGGCATTGCCCGCACGCACCGCGAGGCGCTGGCGGAGGTCCGGAAGAAAAAGCCAGGTCTCGTGCTCGCCGATATTCATCTGGCCGATGGCAGCTCGGGTCTCGATGCGGTTAACGAGATCCTGCTCGGGTTCAATGTGCCCGTGATCTTCATTACGGCTTTCCCGGAGCGCCTTTTGACGGGCGAGCGCCCGGAGCCGACCTTTCTCATCACCAAGCCTTTCGAGCCCAATACCGTTCGGGCGCTGGTCAGCCAAGCGCTGTTCTTCGGCACGAATGCACACGTTCCCGAGACTCCGGCGGGCATTGGCAGCCAGAGAGGGCCGCGTCTCGGCGCTGGCGCGTCTTCGGCTGGCGGCCGGTCCGCAAGGCCTTAAGCATAACGGCGTCTCTTCCGGCGCTCCGGCGCCGGGAGTATCGTGCCGTCTTCTGGTCGCCTGGAGTGTTCCAGGCGCATTCTCCCGGATGCGCGAAGCGAGAGGCCTCCCCGGCCCCTCCTTCCGATCACATAAACGCGAAAAGGATGATCGCCTTTTTCATTGAATTGAAAGCAGACGTGATTCACGCTCGCGCTTGCCGATCCGGGCCGAGGTTCGCGTTCTATATTTCGCGAGTCACCGGATGCCTGCCGGCTTGCTTTCTATGTCATTGCTCGTCGAGCCGTAATTGGTGGACCTAGAATGGCGCGTGTTCTGGTTGTCGATGACGAAGCCCTCATTGCCATGATGCTCTGCGACCTGCTCACGGAGTACGGGCATGAAACCGTTGGGCCGGCGCACTCGGAAAGTCAGGCGCTGGAGCTCGTGGCTTCCACGCCGATCGATGCGGCGATCCTCGATGTGACGCTTGGCGATCACGATTGCTTCGCGGTGGCCGAGGCGCTGGGCGAGCGCGGCATTCCGTTCGCGTTCGCCACGGGCCATGGCGCCCATGCCATGCCGGATGCATTTCGAGAGCGCATGACGGTCTCCAAACCGTTCGACTTCGACGTGGTGCGCAAGCTCGTCAACGAGCTCGTGACGTCTCAAAATCAGGCCTGATCATCGAGCGTCGTGAGCCTCTCCACGGGATCCGCGTTCCGGGCCCCAAATCCTTGGGAACTTTGGTTGCCGCGGTGCGCTATCGATTGACCAGAGCTCGCCGTGCGAACCACCAATATCGGGTCTTGGGATGACACGTCCTTCGGCCATTGCTGGCCTTCTCGTCCTCGATCCTGCGGTTGCGCGGCATGCCTTCTACCGGGAGGCTCTGGCGGGGCTCGCCGATCGCATCGAATTCCTGACACCGTCGGACGACATCGCCACAGCTCTCGGCGATAGCCAGCAGTTCGCGGCTGTGCTGATCCAACTCGACGGGATAGACGGTTCGAGGCTGCGGCAGATGGGCGACATGCTCGGTGCCTTGGCTGGCACCCCCGTGGTGTTCTTTTCCGCTGATGCGGAGCGTGTAGAGGCGATCACGGACGCTCTTGCTGCACCTTTCGACTATCTTCCCTGGCCTGTTCCGCCACGGCTTCTGCGCGCAAAGGCAAGCCTCTTGCTCGAACGGGCGCGGCTGCACGGCGAGTTGGCGCGCTTGTCCGGATCCGTTGCCGCGCTCGGCTCAGACCTGGATCGGCTTCAGGCAACGGCTGCGGAGGAAGTCCGGCGTGCGGACAGATTAGGCTCGCTTGCGAGCGAGCACGTCCACCGCGGCAAGAATCTTCTCGCGATCATGCAGTCCATCTCGCTCAGGACCTTGAGCGAGGGCCGTCCGATGGACGAAGCGCGTGGTGCCTTGATCGGGCGGCTGCGGGCGCTTTCGCGCGCCTATCAAATGCTGACGGCGGGGGATGGAAGCGGGGCCGGTATCGGCGAGATCATGGACGGGGAGCTGCACGAGGTCATCCATCGCGTAACCACATCCGGGCCGCCGGTGCGGCTACGCGGCTCGGTGGTGCAAACCTTCACACTTGCCGTGCACGAGCTGGCTACGAATGCGATGCAGCACGGCGCGCTCTCCGGTCAGTCCGGCACCGTGAACGTGGGCTGGACCCTGTTCGAGACGGGAGCCGAGCGGTATCTCGAATTCGAATGGTCCGAGCAGGGCGGGACAGTTCCGGCCGTGACGCCACGCCGTGGTTTCGGTCTCAGTCTGATCTCGTCGCTGGCGGGACCCGGTGCGGCGAGCCCCAATATCAGCTTCGATGGGGAGGGTTTCTCCTGCCGTCTCAGGTTTCCGCAAGAAATGATCGTCTCCGAGTAACGTAACCGCTCAGGATTCGAGGCGACGCGGGGTCGTGAAATGCTCCAGGTGCCCGCTGGCCGACGTGATGTCCTTCCAGCTCGAAGCCTTGAAGGTGAGCACGGCCAGCGCTCCCGTGGGGAACTCTTGCGCGAGGGCGGCGAGCGTCTTGCGGTCTCCATCGCCTGCAAGCTCGAGCGCGAGCGCGTGAAGGCCGGGGTTGTGGCCCACCAGCAGCACGTGCGGCTCGTCCTCGGCGTACTGGCCGAGCACGGTGCGCATGACCTCGGGCGAGGCAAGGTACAGCGCTTCGTCGTAAACCACGCGCGGCGCGGGCGGGCCTAGCTCGGCGAGCAGCAGCGTCAAGGTCGCGCGCGTGCGCATGGCATCCGAGCACAAGGCCAGCGTCGGTCTCAGCTTTTCATGGCGGATGAACTTGGCGAGCGCGGGAATTGCTTTCGCGCCGCGCTTGGCGAGCGGACGGTCGTGATCGTCAAGCTCGGGATCGGACCAGCTCGACTTTGCGTGGCGGAGGATGGAAAGAGTCAGCATGCCGCGAGCATGGCGGATTGCAGCGCGGCGTCAAGGGCCCTGACGGCCAATGTGAGCACCCCCATCCGAGCGGCTCAAAAAGCGTGAGCGGCCGAGGATAAAAAAAGGAGCCCAAGTTTGGCTTGGGCTCCAGTTTAGCTGTTTGGATGGACATTGCCGTCTAAAGAAACCAGGGGAACCTCGATGGTCAAAAGATCGGCACCAAACAGCATCGTACTTGGGAGGAAGACGTAGTGAAGTAGTGTTGGAGGCGTGAGGTAATCAGCGCTCCGAGGCCGGATGGGTCCGGAAACGCAGCGGGTCGTAGAACGGCATCCGCACGACGTGAGCGTTGAGCACCTTGCCGCCGTCGTTGATCTCGACGGCCGTGCCGAGTGCCGTGTGCGACGGCGCGATCTGGGCCATGGCCAGCGACTTGCCGAGATGCTGGCTGAAGGTGGTGCTGGTCACGATGCCGACTTCCTTGCCGCCTGCGAAAACCTTCGCGCCGGGGGTGACGGCTTCGTGGGAATCCACTTCCAGGCCGGTGATGAACGAGCGCTCCTTGCCCTTGCTCGCGGCTACGGCCGCCTTGCCGCGGAAGTCAGGCTTGCTGAGATCGATGGTCCAGTCGGCGCGCACTTCCCAAGGCGTGGTGTCGCCATGGGGCATATCGAACGGGAAGAACAGCAGGCCGGATTCGACGCGGACGATGTCGAGGCAGGTCCAGGAGACCGGCATGACGCCCTTTGCCTTTCCGGCTTCGAGGATCGAATCCCAGATGAAGCCCGCGTCTTCGCGGCTGGTGAAGACTTCGTAGCCGCGCTCGCCGGAGTAGCCGCCGCGTGCGATCGAAACCGGGCGGCCGAAAAGCGTTGTCTTCAGATGCTTGAAGTAGCCGAGCTTCGACAGATCGGCCGGCGTATGGGGAGCCAACACCTCGAGCGCGACGGGGCCCTGCAGCGAGAGAATGTGCACATCGTCATCGGGCTCGATCTTGACGTCGTACTTCGACGCGTACTCCTTCAGCGCTTCGCCGAAGGCGCCGCCGCCATGGGAGATGCGGAACGTGTTCTGGCCGTCGACGTACACGAGAACGTCGTCGATGAGTGCGCCAGCATCGTTGACGGTGTTCGAGATATGCGAGTCGCCGACAGCGGCCTTCGAAACGTCGGTGGTGAGAAGATAGTTCAGGAACTTCGTGGCGTCCGGACCGGAGACGTTGACGATGTTGAGGCCGGTGACCTCGATGAGGCCTGCGCGATAGCGCGTTGCTGCAACCTCGTCATAGGGATCGGTGGCGTAGTTCTGAGGAATCGGCATGCCGTTCCAGGACTGGGTCAGGTCCGACCCGAGCGCGCGGTGGCGGCTTTCGAGCGCAGTTTTGCGGGTGATATTCGACATCATTTCCTCCGAGTACTTTTTGGGCTGCTGCGCATACGCATGCCGAGCTTTTTCAAATTTCTCGCACGTCGTTTCTTTTGAGTCAACTTTTTTTCTTAGTGAGAAATTCAAAATTCGGGAAAATCGAATGCGGGACGCATAGCGGAAACGTCCGGAATGAGCGCAGCGGACGATTGTGCGTGGAAGCTCAATCGTCCGCTGCAAGTTTCAGATCTCAATCAGGACCGCCGCCCTGAGAGGTCGGTGCGCCGTCGTCATACTGAGACAGCCATTCGAGGGTGGTGTCGCGGTAGCGTGTGATGCCCTTGTAGTCGATGAGCTCCTGCGGGAGCGACTTCAGAACGCGATGCATGCGGCGGCCCCACTTCGGCACCGTGACCAGCTCGCGCATCTTGATCAGATAGCCGCGGATGGAGAAGAGGATGGCGTTCGAGCGCGGGAGGCGCCACAGCGCCTGCAGCTCGACGCGCAGGTGCACCTTGTCGCCGACATTCTCCGGCGTGACCGTGGTGCGGTCCTTGCCCCACTTGTTGTAGTTCTCCGGGCTGGTATCGAGACGCGGGTTGATGGTCATCGTCCAGTTGAGGCGGCGCACAGGCTGGCCGAGCTGGAGGTTCAAGAGGAACTTCAGCGCGCGATCGAACACCTTCATGTCATGGGCGAGCGGCACCGGGCCGTGCCATTCCATGAAGTTCATGCCGACGTCGAAATCGAGCGACCAATCGGCCTGGGTGGTGATGATTCCGGCATCCATCCAGAGCTGTCCGTCGCGCTGGTCCTGGATCGAGAAGTCACCCTGGCACTGGCGGCCGATGTACTCCATCGGCTCGTAGGGCAGCGTCGAGGGATCGCCGAAGACGAACTTCTGGTCGATGTTGAGCGGGCGGTTGATCCAGTGCCAGTTGTCGCCCTCGGTCTTGAGCGAGAACCACTGCGGGTAATCCCGCGCCATGGAGGTCATCAGCAGCTCGAGAAAGTCCCACTGCGCCAGCATCATGTGAGGAAGGGCCTGGCAGCGGAGCGGGTCCTCCTTGAGGACGATGGCGCGATCCGCCATCTCGGAGACGTAGTGCTCGTTGATGTCGATGGGGAACTCGAACACCGAGCCCGCGGGGCCCTTGGTGTGCGGCTCGATGTTCACCGAGTACATGTACTTGTCTTCCCAGAACGGGAAGGGGAAGCGCCTGATCGACTCCGGGCTGTTCGAGAACGTGTAATCGTCCCGGAAGGTCTCTTTCTTGAATTCCTGATTCATTAGCTTGCTCCTAAGACCGCATTTCGGGAGGTGACATCAGAGATCGAGAGTGATCCGCGATCCTTTGAGGCGAGAAACGCAGATCATGATTTTGTTTCCAGCCTGCTTTTCCTCGTCGGTCAGATAGTGGTCGTAGTGGAGAATGCTGCCGTCGCAGCTCACCACGGCCGTCTCGCACTGTCCGCATGCCCCGCCGCGGCAGAGATACGGAGGCTCGAGGCCAGCGGATTCGAGTGCCTGGAGGATGCTTTCGTCCTCCTTCACGCGGATGGTTCGGCCCGATTTCGTGAGCTCCACATCGAACGGCAGGCCGCCGCGCGGGGCGGTGAAGTGCTCGGCGTGGACGTGCTGGCTTGGCCAGCCGGCTTCCTTGGCGAGCCGCAGCACATCCTCGATCATCGCGTCGGGACCGCAGACATAGAGATGCGTTCCGAGGGGCTGCTGACCGAGGAGATTGGTGAGATCGATCCGCTGGGCGGAGACGGTCTGATAGTGGTGAAGCTTGCGGCCGTATTTCCGCTTCAACTCATCCACGTATGCGCCCGAGCTCGGCGTGCGGGTGGAGTAGTGCAGCTCGAAGGGCGCGCCGATCTGCTGAAGCTGCTCGGCCATCGCCATGATCGGCGTGATGCCGATGCCGCCCGCGATGAGGAGATGCTTGCGCGCGCGAAGGTCGAGCGCGAACAGATTCGAGGGGTGGCTGATGGTGACGAAAGCGCCTTCGTATAGCTTCTCGTGCACGTACAGCGATCCGCCGTGCGAATTATTGGTCTTGAGGACGCTGATCTCGTAGCCGGTGGTGTCGCTCAGCGAGCCCATGAGCGAGTAGGGGTTCTTGATGGTCTTGGCGCCGTCGCGCATCGTGACCACGGTGTGGGCGCCGGCCGAGAAGGTGGGCAGCGGGCGTCCGTCGATGGGGACGAAGCGGATGCGCTTGATGCGCTCTGCGACGGTTTCGACGCGGGCGACGCGGACGGGAATTTCAGCGCCACTCATTTGAACACCTCGACGATCTCGGGGAGCTCGCCGGGAACCTCGGCGTCGACGCACACGCCCTGGAAGGCTGCGAGGCGCTTCGAGTAGTGATCGCGGACGAGAAGATTTGCGCCGCAGTGCGCGCACTTGACGATGTTCGTCTTCACGTTCTCGGTAAATCCCTTGCAATGAACGCACTGTACGCGGCGGGCCATAGTGCCGCGATGCTCGGTCAGGACCGCTTGCGGGTCCATGCCAAGCTCCTGCGCGAGTTGGACGGTGAGGCCGATCATGGTTTCGGTTCCCGCGGCGTAGATGCGGGTTCCCATGCGCGCCACGTGGAGCACGCCGGTCAGACGCCGGATCGCCGTGACGACAGTCGGCAGCGCATGAACGATCTCGACGGGCAGTTGCTTCAGGCGTGTCGTGTAGTCGGCGCTGTTGGGCAGGGTCTCGGCGTAGACGATGGTGACGCGGCCTTTGATCTGCGGACCGTGTTGATTGAAGAGATCGATGATGGCTTGTGCTCCATCGCCATCTGCAGCGATGACGTGATGGTTCGCGTAGCAGTCGGCGATCAAGCCAGGATACTGTGGCCTGCTTTTGATGCCCTCGACAAGCATGCGCAGTTCTCCGCTAGGATTATTGGTTTCTTACGGCGCTTCGGGCGATTTCCTCGCTGTGCTCGGAGATCGCCCTAGCGCTGTGTCTTTTTTTATTGGTGCAGTTTCTTATCAGTTTCTTGTTCGGTCAGTGTCGTGTGACGGCGGGCCTGGCGGCCCACCGTCCTTTCGTCATCACGCCGGAAGCTGGAAGAACCAGTTGGCGAGAAGAACAACAGTGACGCCTGCGATGAGCGTCAGATAGGGCAGGATGCCGGCCTTGCGCACCTTGAGGTCGGCCTCGGTGAGGTTGAGGTCGTCCAGCATGTGAGCGGGGAAGCGGCCCTTGTCCTGCACATAGTGGCGGAACATGAACACCGGAATGATGAGGCCGGCCGCGATGGTGGCTGCCCAGAGTGCAACCGGGTTCCAGACCTTGGCGCCTGCGCCGAGGAACACGGCGTTGACGAAGGAGAACAGTACGCCGATCGCGAGCAGGATCGTGGGAGCTTTCCACGGCCGCTCGATGTGGCCGTTGTCGATCCGGTGGATCCAGCCCGAGTTCAGGTTCAGGAAGTTGAAGATGATGTAGCAGCAGTTCGATACGGCGAGGATGAAGAAGTAGCTCGTCGCATCGGCCGCGGCGATGGCAAGAAGGCCGAGGTTGAAGATGAGGTCGGACCACATCGCCGCGGTGGGAGCGCCGTGCGTGTTCACGCGAGACAGGTAGCGCGGAAGCCAGCCGTCGACGGAGCCCTGGTACAGCGTGCGCGAGGAGCCGCCCATCGCCGTCATGATCGCGAGGATGAGCGCGAAGATCATCAACATGACCATGATTGACGTGACGAAGCCGCCTCCGCCCACCATGTTGCCCATAGCGGCCGCAACGCCCGAGCCGTCGACAATCGAGGCGTCGAGCATTCCGTTGAGGCCCAGCACGCCCTGGAAGGTGAAGGGGACGAGCGTGTAGAGCACGAGGCAAAGCAGGCCCGAGTAGAAGATCGCGCGGAAGGTATCGGTCTTCGGATTCTTGAACTCGCTCGTGTAGCAGATCGCGGTCTCAAACGCGTAGGTCGACCAGGCCGCGATGAACATGCCGCCGAGCACCAGCGTCCAGCCACCGATGTTCCACTCGCCATGTTCAGGCACGTAGGCCTGCTTCAAGGGTGCGAGAGGCGTGTAGTTGTCCCAGTTGATCTGGCCGGTCACGATGGGCGCGATGCCGACGATGAGCATCGGGACGATCACGAGCAGACCGATGTACTTCTGTACGTTGGCGGTGCCCAGAATGCCGCGATGCTGGATCGCGAACGTCATCAGCATCAGCGCGACGCCGATGAAGAACGTCCAGTTGAGGGAGAAGGAGACCGGACCGAGCGAGCCGCTGACAAGAGTCCAGTTGCGGAACGCGGGTGTGAGTGCCGAGACGCCGTCGGCCGCGAGCAGTGCCGCGCGTGCATCCTCGGCCGTCTTGCCGGCGTTGGCTGCCAGCCATTCTGCGATGCGCGGGCTATCGGCGGCGAGAGAGCTGGCGTTCGCCTTTACCCAGGCGAGGACTTCCGGCGACTCCGCGCCTGGGATCGGACCAAGTGCGTTCAGGATGTAGGCGGCTGCGATGGAGCAACCGAGCGAGAGCACCGGCGTCCAGGCCAGCCAGTTGCACCAGACGGAAAGCGGAGCAATCAGCTTCGAGTAACGAACCCAGGCAGAGGCGCCGTAAACGGATGCGCCGCCCGACTTGTTCGGGAAGAGGCCAGCGATCTCGGCGTAGGTAAACGACTGGATGAAGCCCATGCACATGCTGGCCATCCAGACAAGAAAGGCGACATTGCCGGTGGTTCCAGCGATGCCGCCAATGGAAAAGAGAACGAGAGCAGGAACGCCACTGGCGACCCAGAACGCGCCTCTCCAGTCAATTGATCGATGTAATGTTGGCGAGTCAGCCGCCAACGCGCCCGTTACGACATTCATTTTTTACTCCCCAGAGCTTTTTTTGTTTCCCTCTGCGAGAGCGCCATCGGACATGCGTTGAGCGCTTCGGTGTCGCAGACGGGCAATGGCGGGCGCATCGCTTTTTGGGGTGCCGTCTGTTACCGGACCCCTGATGCAACCCCCTGGGCGATAATGACGCAGCGGTTGTTTCTGTGTCAACAAATATTCGCGAGAGGAAACATCTTTCTCCGCGTCTTCCCCGTTTGTCACCTCGCGAATAATGATGCATCTTCGGAGCGGGGATGTTTGGAGAAGTCGGTGTTTGCGCTGGAATACCGAGCTTTTCAGGTCAGCGCAGAGCACAGAGGCGGGTCTCGCCGTCTCTCAATGTGAAACAAAAACGATAGCGATGATGGCCAAGCGTAAAGTGACGAAGAAGCCGGGCACGAAAGCCAAGGCTGCGCATCTGACGACGGGATCCGGCGCGCCGGACATCGTCATTCGTACCCTCGAAAACGCGATCGGCGCGCAGGTGCGCGACTATCGCAAGCACGCGGGGCTCACAGTTTCGGAGCTCGCATCCGTTGCGGATATTTCGTCCGGCATGCTTTCTAAAATCGAGAACGGCCAGATTTCGCCTTCTCTTTCCACGCTGCAGCTCTTGGCGTCGGCGCTCAATCTGCCGCTTACGATGCTGCTTGCGACTTACGACAGCGGGCGGGGCTGCTCGTATGTGAAGAAGGGTGAAGGCGTCGCCATTCGCCGCCGCGGCACGAAGGTCGGCCACAACTATCAGCTTCTCGGTCAATCGCTGGGAGGCGACATCGCCGTCGAGCCGTACATCATCACGCTCAACAAGGACGCGGACACCTACACGGAATTCCGCCACGAGGGCATCGAGTTCCTCTACATGCTGAGCGGTAAGGTGTCGTACGCGCACGGCGACCGCTCGTATGTTCTCGAGCCTGGCGACTCGATCATGTTCGATTCCGCCGAGCTGCACGGCCCCGACAAGCTGATCGAGCTGCCGGCGATCTATCTTTCGATCATCATTTACGAGCGCCGGAAGGCGTAACGGAGCGCTCTCCGCTTCCCTTCAGCCGTGTATTGCACCGCACAGCGGACGTGTGCACAGGCGCGTTCGGTTATGCAGCGAGGGCGGAGCCGCGCTTCCCCGGCATCGCTCAAGTTGCGGGCCGATGCGGAGAATCCGGCTGCTGCGCGAGGCGTGTTGCGCGGCCGGATGCTCGAGTTGGACGAGGCGGGGAGTTTCTTTAGAAGAAAATTTGTTTCTCGAACATTGACGCGGCCATTTGTCTCTTGTAGTGTTTCCTCATAATCAACAACCCGAGGGCACGCGTCAGATGTGTGGAATTGTCGGATTATTTCTTAAGGACAAGGCGCTCGAGCCGCAGCTCGGCGCGCTTACGGCCGAGATGCTCGCCACCATGTGCGACCGCGGCCCGGACTCAGCAGGTTTTGCGATCTACGGCACCCCGGAGAAGGGGAAGGTCAAGATCACGATTTCGTCTCCCAATCCGGACGCCGACTTCAAGGGCCTCGATGCCGCCGTCAGCAAGGCAATCGGCAGCAAGGTCGATTTCTCGCTCAAGTCCACCCATGCGGTGTTGACTGTTCCCGAGGACAAGGCTGACGCAGCGAAGGCTGCGATCCGCGCGGAGTTCCCCTCGGTTCGCATCATGGCGACTGGCGCCTCTATCGAGATCTACAAGGAGGTCGGCTATCCGACCGAAGTCGCCAAGCGCTTCGATCTCGCGAAGATGACCGGCACGCACGCCATCGGTCATACGCGCATGGCCACCGAGAGCGCCGTCACCACGATGGGCTCGCATCCGTTCTCGACGGGCGCTGATCAGTGCCTCGTTCACAACGGCTCGCTGTCGAACCACAACAACCTGCGGCGCGATCTCAAGCACGACGGCATGACTTTCGAGACGCAGAACGACAGCGAAGTCGCTGCCGCTTATCTCACGTGGCGCATGAACCAGGGCAAGAACCTTGGCGAAGCGCTGACCAACAGCCTCGATGACCTCGACGGCTTCTTCACCTTCGTCGTCGGTACCAAGGACGGCTTCGGTGTCATCCGCGATCCGATCGCATGCAAGCCTGCAGTCATGGCTGAGACTGATCAGTATGTTGCGTTCGGCTCCGAATATCGCGCGCTTGCCAACCTGCCCGGCATCGAAAAGGCCCGGGTCTGGGAGCCTGAGCCTGCGACCGTGTACTTCTGGGAAAGATAAGAAAAGACGGGAGCATTCATCATCATGCAAACAGTAGATTTGGCGAAGACCCCACTTCGCGACCTCAACCAGGATCTTCATCGGCAGTCGGAAGGCTCGAACGAGAAGGCGTGGGAAGTTCTCAACCCGATGGGCTTTCATGCCGTCGCCGTCGGCATTGATGCACCCATCGATGTCAACATCCGCGGCAACGTCGGCTATTACTGCGCCGGCATGAACAAGCAGGCGACCGTTACGGTGCACGGCTCGGCCGGGCCCGGCGTTGCCGAGAACATGATGTCGGGCAAGGTGCGCATCACAGGCGATGCGAGCCAGTATGCAGGCGCTACGGGCCGCGGCGGCCTGCTCGTGATCGAGGGTAATGCCTCGTCGCGTTGCGGCGTCTCGATGAAGGGCATCGATATCGTCGTCAAGGGCAACATCGGCCACATGTCGGCGTTCATGGCGCAGAGCGGCCACCTCGTCGTTCTGGGCGATGCGGGCGACGCGCTCGGAGATTCCATCTACGAGGCGAAGCTGTTCGTGCGCGGCAAGGTGAAGAGCCTGGGTGCCGACTGCATCGAGAAGGAGATGCGTCCGGAGCATCACGAGGCGCTCGCGAAGCTTCTGGAAAACGCCGGGGTCAAGGGTGTGAAGACGAGCGAGTTCAAGCGCTACGGCTCAGCCCGCAAGCTCTACAACTTCAACATCGATAACGCGGACGCATACTGATGTCATACCATAACCCTCCGACAACGCCGCGCAAATCCTCGACCTTCGACGATTACACGCTGTCAGAAATCCGTCGTGCCGCGCAAACCGGCATCTACGACATTCGTGGCGGCGGCGCGAAGCGCAAGGTCCCGCATTTCGACGACCTGCTGTTCCTTGGTGCCTCGATCTCGCGCTATCCGCTCGAAGGTTATCGCGAGCGCTGCTCGACGGGCGTGACGCTCGGAACGCGTTTTGCCAAGAAGCCGATCGAGCTCAAGATTCCGATCACCATCGCAGGCATGAGCTTCGGCGCGCTTTCGGCGCACGCAAAGGAAGCGCTCGGCCGTGGCGCCTCGATCGCCGGTACGTCGACGACGACCGGTGACGGCGGCATGACGCCCGAGGAGCGTGGTCAGTCGAAGACGCTCATCTATCAGTACCTGCCGTCGCGTTACGGCATGAACCCGGACGATCTTCGCCGCGCTGACGCGATCGAGGTCGTGGTCGGTCAGGGCGCCAAGCCCGGCGGCGGCGGCATGCTGCTGGGTCAGAAGATCTCCGACCGCGTCGCCGAGATGCGCAACCTGCCGAAGGGCATCGACCAGCGCTCGGCCTGCCGTCACCCCGACTGGACCGGTCCGGACGATCTCGAGATCAAGATCCAGGAGATCCGCGAGATCACCGACTGGCAGAAGCCTATCTACGTGAAGATCGGCGGCACCCGTCCTTACTACGACGTTGCTCTGGCAGTTAAGGCCGGCGCCGACGTGGTCGTTCTCGACGGCATGCAGGGCGGCACGGCTGCCACGCAGGAAGTGTTCATCGAACACGTCGGTCTGCCCACGATGGCTTGCATCCGTCCTGCGGTTCAGGCGCTGCAGGATCTCGGTATGCACCGCAAGGTGCAGCTCATCGTGTCGGGCGGCATTCGCAACGGCGCGGATGTGGCGAAGGCACTCGCGCTCGGCGCGGACGCCGTGGCCATCGGTATCGCAGCTCTGGTCGCGCTCGGCGACAACGATCCGTCGCACGAGAAGGAATACCGGCAGCTCGGCACCACGGCCGGCTCCTACGACGACTGGCACGAGGGCAAGGATCCTGCCGGCATCACGACGCAGGACCCCGAGCTCATGTCGCGGTTCGATCCGGTGAAGGGTGGCCGCCGCCTGGCGAACTACCTCAAGGTGATGACGCTCGAGGTGCAGACGATCGCACGTGCTTGCGGCCATAATCACATTCACAACCTCGAGCCGGAGGATCTTTGCGCGCTGACTGTCGAGGCCGCGGCGATGGCCCGCGTTCCGTTGGCAGGCACAACCTGGATTCCGGGTGTTGGAGGGGGCGGGCTTTAGCCGCCCCTTTTCCTTTCTGACGCAAACGAAGAAGCAAGATTAATAGGAAACGTTCATGGTTCAGGATCTCGCGGCGCTCGCGAAAGAACGCGGCGTCAAGTACTTCCTCATCTCTTTTACCGATCTGTTCGGCAGCCAGCGCGCAAAGCTGGTGCCGGCTGTCGCCATCGCGGACATGCAGAAGGACGGCGCTGGTTTTGCCGGCTTCGCAACCTGGTTCGATATGACGCCGGCGCACCCGGACATGTTCGGCCTGCCGGATCCGTCTTCTTTCATCCAGCTTCCCTGGCGCAAGGACGTTGCCTGGGTTGCGGCCGACTGCATGATGGAGGACCGGCCCGTCTCGCAGGCTCCGCGCGTCGTTCTCAAGAACGTGATGGCGGAAGCTGCGAAAGAGGGTCTCTACGTCAAGACCGGCGTCGAGTGCGAGTTCTTCCTGACCAAGCCGTGCGGGACGCAGATCTCCGATGACGCCGACCGCGCAACGAAGTCCTGCTACGACCAGCAGGCGCTGATGCGCCGTTACGACGTGATCTCCGAGATCTGCGACTACATGCTGGAGCTCGGCTGGGGTCCGTACCAGAACGACCACGAGGACGCCAACGGCCAGTGGGAGATGAACTGGAACTTCGACGACAGCCTGCTCACGGCGGATCGTCATGCGTTCTTCAAGTTCATGACCAAGGCCATTGCCGAGAAGCACGGCCTGCGCGCGACGTTCATGCCGAAGCCCTTCATGGGCCTTACGGGCTCGGGCTGCCACGCGCACATCTCGGTCTGGGACAAGGCCGGCAAGACCAACATGTTCTACGACAATACGGACGAGATGGGCCTGTCCCAGCAGGGCTATCACTTCCTCGGCGGCATCATGCGCCACGCGGAGTCGCTGTCGGCGATCACCAATCCGACGGTGAACTCCTACAAGCGCATCAACGCGCCGCGTACGGTGTCGGGTGCGACCTGGGCGCCGAACACGGTTACCTGGACTGGCAACAACCGCACGCACATGGTTCGCGTTCCGGGCAAGGGCCGCTTCGAGCTGCGTCTGCCGGACGGTGCGGCGAACCCGTATCTCCTGCAGGCCGTCATCATCGCGGCCGGTCTCTCGGGCATCCACCGCAAGGCTCACCCGGGCAAGCGCTACGACATCGACATGTACCAGCTTGGCCATACCGTGACGGATGCGCCGAAGCTGCCGCTCAACCTGCTCGATGCGCTGCGCAACTTCGACAAGGACACCGAGCTGAAGCAGATGCTCGGCGAGGATTTCGCAAACTCGTACATCAAGCTCAAGATGACCGAGTGGAACTCCTACACGTCGCATCTCACCGAGTGGGAACGCGCGAACACGCTCGACGTCTAATCGCGAGGGCGAAGGGCTCGCGTGGCGCAGCGGGGTGCCATGCGAGCCCAAACTTTGTGAATTCACTTGATGGTGCGCAAGTCGCGACTGACGAACAGCAGTATAATTCAAGAAAAATGGAGATTATGGAGGAAAACTAATGGGTAGCGCTGCCTCTAGCGACTCATCTTTCGCGGTTCAATCCGAACACGCGGACTCCTCCTCCGGCACTCGCTTTCATGCTCGCCGCTCCGCTTCCGCAGAGCCCGTTCTCTACGACCTCGTTGGTGGCGAGGAGGGGCTGCGCAATCTCATCGAGACCTTCTACGACATCATCGAATTCGAGCCGGAAGGGCGCGTGCTCCTCGTGCTGCATCTGCGCGGGCATGGCGTAGCGCACTCCCGCATCGAGCAGTTCAACTTTCTTTCGGGCTTCTTCGGCGGTCCCAGCCTTTACGTCCAGAAGTACGGACATTCGGACGTGCGCCAGATGCACGAGCATGTCGAGATCAACGCCGAGGCTAAGGATGCCTGGCTCAACTGCATGTCGATCGCCATCGATCGCGTCGGCCTTTCCGCCGATGTGAAGGCGCGCCTGATGGCGCCGTTCACGCGCGTCGCAACGATGCTGGTCAATCGGGACTAGTGTCTTTCGAGAGGGCGAGGGCTCTGCTCTTTCTCGCCCTTGCTTTCCGCAAAACTCAGGCAAGAAAAAGCCGCCGAACCCAAGGGCCGGCGGCGAATTAGTTACTGGGCTTGGGAACGCAATCTCAGATCTCGCCTTTGAGACCCTTCTCGAAGTACTTGTGAATGATCTTGTCCTGGTTCTCGAGGAGCCAGTCGATGGACGGCTCGTTCGACATGGCCTTCTGAATGGCGCGGGCGGTCGCCTCGCGATGGATGTTGAACAGGATCTTGTGATCCAGATTGTCGATTGTGGCGACGGAGGGGTTCAGCCACACCGAGATGATGATGCCGATGTCGTTGACGATGGCCTTCGGAAGGTCGCCGCTGCGCACCGCGTCGAGCACGCCCATGGCGGTCGCGTACTGCACCGTACCCATCAGGATATTGGTGTAGCGCTCGTTGGTGACGGTGACCTTGCTTACGCAGAGCGTGGCAGGGCGCACCATCACGTCGGTGTTGAGGAGGGCGAGCACACGGCTGTGGCCCACCACCTGGTTGCCGAGCAGGTTCGCGAAGGCCGTCCCGAACGGGCCGTCGAGATCGCCGATGGCCACCTCGGGCTCGGCCGCGGTGCCCGGAGGGCCGCCGGCTACGAGCGCTTCTCCAACGCGGATTCCAATTCGTCCACTCATCGAGATCTCCCGTGATGCGCGCCGGTGCGGGTGCGCCGGGCGTCCTTCGTTGCTTATGCGGGGCGCGCCTAGGCGTGCGCCACACCGTATTCGGCGGCCGAGTCGAGCAGCCAGTGGGCGAAGCTGTCGACGTAGCTCCGGAACAGCGCCACCTCGTAGGTGGGCTTGTCATCGATCTGCCAGAGGATCACGCCGATGTGGCTCGCGTGCGTGATGGCCGCGCTGCCGGGCCGGAATGCGGTTTCGTGGAGATCGAGCGGGATGCCCTTGGCGAGCACCTCACGGGCGCGGGGTCCGGAGATGCGCACCACGACGCGGCCATCGGACTGGTCCACGACGGAGGCGAGCGGGCCAAAGGTCTTCTTGAACTCGGTCTCGAGATCGCGACCGTCCTTTCGCTCCGCTACGGCGAGCCACTGCTCCGGGCCGGCCCACACGAAGGCGACGCCCTGCTGGCCTTCGACACGCGACGGCGTCTTGGGCAGATCCACGCCGTAGGCGGCGCGAACTGCGGCGTTGAGCTCGTCCTTCTTGCCCTTGGCGGCCGCGAAGCTCGCCATGGTCAGGGTCTCGCGCGCATCGACGGTGAGGTTCGAATTTGCGACGGGCTTCCAGTGGAGGAAGGCCGAGGTTGCTGTCAGTCCCTGCTTAGCCACGGACTCTCACTCCTTCTGGATCGACGAATACGGGGGATACGACTTCGACCAACGTGTCGCCGCCGCGGACCGGATCGTAGGCACGCACGATCTCACCGATGCGGTCTGGGCCGCGCTTCAGGAAGCCGAGGCCGACCCAGTGGCCGTTCGAGGGCGAGAAGGCGACGGAGGTCATGTAACCTTCGTCGGTGCTGGCGCTCGGGACGGCGTCGCGGGCGATGAAGTGCGCGCCAGAGCGAAGCCGTGCCTGCCGGTCCACCGGACGGAAGCCGACAAGCGTCGGCCGGTCGGGATCGGTGAGACCCGGACGCTTGCCGAGCACGTGGCCGATGAAGTCCTTCTTGGACGACACCATCCCGCCGAGGCCCACGTCGCGCGGCGTCGTCGTACCGTTGAGCTCGGGGCCGCTGATGTGGCCCTTCTCAATACGCATGACGCCGAGGGCTTCCGTGCCGTAAGCGCAGGCGCCGAACTCCTGCCCCGCCTCCATGAGGCGGCGGATCAGGGCATCGCCGTAGCGGGCCGGAACGCCGATCTCGTAGGCGCGCTCACCGGAGAACGACAGGCGGTAGAGACGCGCCTTGATGCCACCGCAGACGGTGATCTCGCCCACCTGCAGGTAGTTGAAGCCCGCGTCCGTGATGTCGAACTCGGGGTCGACGACCTTCTGCAGCAGCTCGCGCGATTTGGGGCCAGCGACGGCATACTGCGCCCATTGCTCCGTGGCCGAGACGATCTGCACGTCCATCTCGGGGAAGAGCCACTGGTGGCAATACTCCATGTGCTGCACAGCCTTCACGGCGTTGGCCGTGGTCGTGGTGATGAAGTAGTGGTTCTCACCGAAGCGCGCGACGGTGCCGTCGTCCAGGAAGATGCCGTCCTCGCGCAACATGCCGCCGTAGCGAGCCTTGCCGATGCCGAGCGTCTTGAGGCCGTTCATGTAGATCTTGTCGAGGAATGCGGCTGCGTCCGCGCCCTGGAGATCGACCTTGCCGAGGGTGGACACGTCGCAGATGCCTACGGCGCTGCGGACGGTGGTCACCTCGCGCTTGACGGTCTCGAGCCAGTCCTTCTCGCCGGGACGCGGGAAGTAGGCCGGGCGCAGCCACAGGCCGGTTTCCACGAACACGGCGCCCTGCTCCTTCGCCCAGCGATAGGAGGGCGGAAGGCGCGTGGGCTTGAAGTTCTTCTCGCGGTGATGGCCAGCGAGGGCTCCGAGCGCGACAGGCGTGTAGGGCGGACGTGCCACGGTGATACCGGTCTCCGGGATCGACCTGCCCGTGATCTCGGCCATGATGGCGAGCGCGTTGACGTTGGCGGTGCGGCCCTGGTCGGTCGCCATGCCGAGCGTGGTGTAGCGCTTCAGATGCTCGACCGCGCGGAAGCCTTCGCGCTCGGCAAGCTCGACGTCGGAAGCGGTGACGTCGTTCTGCTGATCGACGAACGCCTTGCCGTTCGGGTTCTTGACGCGCCAGAGCGGGGTTATGGCCTCGCTCTCCTCGGCGGCCTTCGGCACGGCCGTGGGCGTGGCCTGGCGTCCGGTGGAGGTGGCTGCGCTGGCGCCCGCGGTTGCGCCGCCGGCGAGTGCTTTGTGTAAAGCGAGGTCGCCCGCCACGGCGCCGGCCAGCGACATGCCGTGGGGCAGGACGCCCGGCAGGAAGCAATGGAGCGTATCGTTCCAGACCGGCCTGCTGCCCTGATGCGTTGTGAGCTGGATGTTGGGATTCCAGCCGCCCGAGACGGCTACCAGATCGCACTCGAGCTTGATCTCGTCGTCGGTGCGCGTCTGGATGGTCACGCCGGTCACGCGCTTCTTGCCGAGGGCGCCGGTCACGACGCCCCCCGAGATCAGCTTAGTCCCGGCTTCTCCCGCGATGCGCTTCACCTGTTCGGAGAGTTCGGGGCGGCTGTCGACGAGGGCTACGACATCCACGCCTGCCCGTTTGAGGGCGGTTACCGTGGTTGCGCCGTAGTCGTTGTTCGTGAACACCACGGCGCGCTGGCCGGGGGCGACGCCGAAGCGGTTGAGATACGTGCGGACGGCACCTGCCAGCATGACGCCGGGGCGATCGTTGCCGCCGAACACGATCGGCCGCTCGGTTGCGCCGGAGGCGAGTACGGTCTGCTTGGCGACGAGGCGCCACAAGCGCTGGCGGGGCGCGCCTTCGGCCGCTTTGGGAAGGTGATCGCTGACGCGCTCGACGGCACCGTATGTGCCGCCGTCATAGGCGCCGAATGCCGTCGTGCGGCGCAGGATGCGCACGTTCTTGGCCTGCGAAAGCTCGGTCTCTACCGATCGGACCCAGTCGGCGGCGGGCTTGCCGTCGATCTCTGCCGCGTCGTCAATGGCGCGTCCGCCGAGCGCGGCGTTCTCATCCACCAGGATGACGCGGGCGCCGGTGCGCGCGGCCGAGAGGGCGGCCATCAGGCCAGCCGATCCCGCACCTATGACGAGCACGTCTGCGAAAGCGGTCGCTTTGTCGTATGTGTCGGGGTCGGCATCGTCGCTCGCCCGGCCGAGACCGGCGGCGCGGCGGATCATGGGTTCGTACAACTTCTCCCAGAGCGCCGAGGGCCACATGAACGTCTTGTAGTAGAAGCCTGCGACGAAGACCGGAGACAGCAGCGAGTTGATCGACATGACGTCGAACTCGAGCGAAGGCCAGCGGTTCTGGCTGGTCGCGCTCAGCCCGTCGAACAGCTCGGCCATGGTGGCCTTGGTGTTGGGCTCACGGCGCGCGCCGTCACGCAGCTCGACGAGGGCGTTCGGTTCCTCGGAGCCTGCGCTCAGGATGCCGCGCGGACGGTGATACTTGAACGAGCGGCCGGTCAGAACCACGCCATTGGCGAGAAGCGCGGAGGCAAGCGTGTCTCCGGGGTGGCCGGTGTAGGTCTTGCCGTCGAAGGTGAAGCGAATGGTGCGGCTACGGTCGATCAGGCCGCCTCTGTCGAGGCGGTTCGGCTGCGAACCCGTGCCCGAGCGGTGTCCAGGCGTGGCCATTACTTAGTGTCCTTCGTTGCAGACTTTTCCTTGAGGGCGACTTCACGCGCGGCCTCGACCGACGTGATCTGGTGGGTGGCCACGCCGCGCGTGACGACCAGCCAGGCGTGGCAGCCCGCCGCGTGGTACCAGAGCTCGCGGTGCATGCCCGGCGGGTTGGTGCGCTCATACACGTAGCTGACAAATTCTTCGGTCGCGGTGGGGCTCGCGAAGTCGGGCCGTTTCACCGTGGCGTCTCCCGAGTACAGGAACTCGTCGAGACTCCGTTCGCCGCAGTAGGGACATGCGATTCGCATCGCCGGGACTTTCCTATCAGGGTTGATGTCAGTGCAGGTTCGGGTGCGGGCCCATGCCCTTTTCGTCGATCGCGTGGCCCGTGGCGAAGCGATCCAGACGGTAGGCCTTGGCGACCGGATGAGGCGCGTCGCGGGCGATCAGGTGGGCGAAGCAGAGGCCCGAAGCCGGGGTCGCCTTGAAGCCGCCGTAGCACCAGCCGGCGTTGATGTAGAGGCCCTGGACCGGCGTGTGGTCGATGATCGGGCTGCCGTCCATCGACATGTCCATGATGCCGCCCCAGTGGCGCAGCAAACGCACGCGGCCGATGCGCGGCATCAGCGCCATACCGCCTTCGCAGACATCCTCCACGACGGGAAGGTTGCCGCGCTGGGCGTAGCTGTTATAGCCGTCGAGATCGCCGCCGAACACGAGGCCGCCCTTGTCGGACTGGCTGATGTAGAAGTGGCCGGCGCCGAAGGTCACGACGCCGTCGATGAACGGCTTGATGGCTTCGGAGACGAAGGCTTGCAGCACGTGGCTCTCGATGGGAAGGCGCAGGCCCGCCATGGCGGCAACGCGCGAGGAGCTGCCGGCGACGGCCATGCCGATCTTGCGCGCGCCGATATAGCCGCGCGTGGTCTCAACGCCGACGATGCGATCGCCTTCGCGCTTGAAGCCTTTGACCTCGCAGTTCTGGATGATGTCGACGCCGAGCTTGTCGGCGGCGCGGGCGTAGCCCCAGGCGACGGCGTCATGGCGTACGGTGCCGCCGCGGCGCTGGAGGAGACCGCCGTGAATGGGGAAGCGGCCGTTCTCGAAGTTGAGGAACGGAACCATCTTACGGACCGCGTCCTGGTCGAGCAGCTCGGCGTCCACGCCGTGGAGGCGCATGGCGTTGCCGCGGCGGGCGAAGGCGTCGCGCTGGGCGTCCGAATGGTAAAGGTTCAGCACGCCGCGCTGGCTCACCATCGCGTTATAGTTGAGCTCGTGCTCGAGCTGCTCCCAGAGCTGCATAGAGAGCTCGTAGAAGGGGATGTTGCCGGGCAGCAGGTAGTTCGAGCGGACGATGGTGGTGTTACGGCCGACGTTACCGCCGCCGATCCAGCCCTTCTCGACGACTGCGATGCGCAGCGGGCCGTAGTGCTTGGCGAGGTAGAAGGCGGTCGCGAGGCCATGGCCGCCGCCGCCCACGATCACCACGTCGTAATCGGATTTCGGGGCCGCATCGCGCCAGGCCGGGCCCCAGCCCGTATGCCCGCGGAGGGATTCGCGTAGGACGGAAAAGATGGAGTAGTGGGACCAAGACATCGTCTGCTCGCTCCTCGAGACTGAGGCTTCTACCCTTAACGGCGAATGCGGTTGTGGGGGATATAAGTGTTATTTATACTGTCGTCATGAGAGACGCTTCTGCCTCACTTCCTTTCGACCTCAGGTCGCTCGAAATTTTCCTGTCCGTCTGCGAGACGGGGGCCATGTCTTCGGCCGCGCGGGCGCTTGGATTGACCCAGCCGGCTGTGTCTCTTGCCATCTCCGATCTCGAGCGGAAGCTCGGGCACGAGCTGTTCGATCGCACCGTGCGGCCGCTGGCCGTTACGCTCGCGGGTGGGCTCTTGCGGCAGCGTGCGAGCGCCCTTCTGGCGGAAGCGCGTCAGATCGGTCCGCTGCTGCGCGAAACGGAGCACGGCAAGCTGCCTCTCATTCGCGTCGGGCTCGTCGATTCGCTCGCGCGCGCACTCACGGCGCCGCTCGCCTCCTATCTCGCATCGAAGGCAGACGAAGTGTGGATCCTCTCGGGGCTCACAGCGTCGCACGCGAGCGATCTGCTGACGCGGCGGCTCGACCTGTTCCTCGGTGTGGACGACCTTGAGGACTGGGCGGGGCTCGAGCGCTGGCAGCTCGCCAAGGAGCCTTATGTTCTGCTTCTTCCGGCGGGCACGGAAGCGCCTCGCACGGTCGGGGCGCTCAGGAAGCTCGCGCAATCCCAGCCGCTGATCCGTTTCAGCAGCCGTTCCCAGACCGGGCTCGATATCGAGTCGCATATTCGCAGGCTCGGCCTCGATGTGCCGCGGTCCTTCGAGTTCGACACGCCCTACGGTGTGGCCTCGATGGTGGCGAACGGATTGGGGTTTGCGATCACCACGCCGCTCTGCATCCGGGAGGCGGCGTTGCCCGAGGCAGGCCTCATTACGGCGCAGCTTCCCGGGCCACAGATCACCCGCAAACTGACTTTGGTCGCGCGTCATCGTGAGCTGGGGCGTATTCCCCGTGACCTCGGCGAGATGGCGCGGCGGGTGCTTCTCGATGCCGGGGCGCTGCAGTAGCAACCTGGGTGCGTCCAGAGGCTCCGCGCAGCTCGCATTTGCCCCCGCCGTTGCGCGCTTTTTTCACTGTGAAATTGCCACGCGGCTCATGTATTCATAGGTGCCAGGCGGGCCCCGTAGCTCAGTGGATAGAGCATCAGATTCCTAATCTGAGGGTCGCAGGTTCAAATCCTGCCGGGGTCGCCATTTTTCTGAATTTTCATTGAAAACGCTTGGATTTTCGTTGCGGCTTTCCACGTGGAGGGCGCGCGCATCACGCTGCGATCCACCCGCGTGAATTTTGCTCTCAGGATTTCACGATCTCCGCGACAGCGATCTCGCCGTCGCAGATGTAGTGACTGGCGGCGCGTTCCAGGCGGTCTCCGGGCTTCACCAGCATCGCATGCCGGATTGTGCCCGATCGCGTGAGCTCGCCGATGATGAAATCGCGCTCGGCATTGGTGTCGGCATCCGTTGCATGCGTAATCTGGAATGTGAGGCGCGTCAGCGAGAAGCCCGTATCCCGCGTGCCGGCGCCCACCCAAAGCGCCAGCTCCGAATCTTCTGGCCGGTCGGTGTTGAGCCAGAAGTCGAGTGTGTTTGCGTTGGCCTCGGCATTGGTGACGTCCTGCGCCCAGAAGCGGACATGGTGGCGCTTGCGCGGGCTATCGCCGATGGCCTTCTGAAAGCCGATGTCCTGTCCGCGTCCAAACAGGTAGAGCGTGCTGAACGGCGCCGTCGGGTAGGGTCTGTTCAGGACAAAGGCCTGAGCCATACGCCACGAGGTGTTGATATTGAGCGGATCCGCTTCGACCCAGCCGGTCGCGGAGAAGGCGGCGCGGAGCTGGTCTAACGTGCCCACGAGGGCGAGATTGACGGGATCGCCGAGAAGCCCGTCGCCCGTGACCGTGAAGTGCGGCACATGCTTGCGCTGGAGAATCTTGAGCCCCATTCGAACCACGCGGGGCAGGATGACGTAGGCTGCGATGCCATAGGTGATGCCGAGTGCCAGAAGAGTGGGCACCCTCTTGTCCGTGAGCTCGAAGACATAGACGATCAGCCAGATGCCGAGTACGCCGACGCCTAGCACGGCCAGTCGCTGAAGAAGCCTTGCGACGGCTTTCATGGGGTGCTCTCAAGCATTCGGCCGGGTGTTCTTGCTGGCGGCATGACCATAAAGGGCTCTGTGATAGCTGACGGCAAATGCGTCACCCTGCCAAGTTGATTGCGTGGGGGCCCCGAGCCTAAGTCTTGGCCAGCAAGCCGCTTTTCAGCACAGTTTCCGGCTCTTTCGAGCCATGTACCCCTATGATCACAGGTGTTTTTACGGGGTTGCTTCACGAGAACAATTTATCGCATGGCATAGGTAGCCCACGTGGGATGTTGCCATGAACTTCCAACAACTCAAGTACGTCAAGGCCCTCGTCGACGAGGGAAGCTTTGGAGGGGCAGCGGCGCGCTGCAACGTCACCCAACCCACATTGTCGAATGGAATCGCCCAACTCGAGGCCGAGTTCGGACAGCGCCTTTTTCAGCGGACGACGAGAAGCGTTCGCCTGACTGCCTACGGTGAGCACCTGCTGCCGTTCGTTGTCGAGGTGCTGCAGTCGATCGAAGCCTTGAAGGCGCGATCCAAAGCTGCCGTCGAAAAGAGCGTCGTCAACAGCATCCAGGTCGGACTGTCGCCGCTCGTCGGCATCCGGCGTGCCGAAGCCATGCTGGCGGGCTTCAGGTCGAAGCATCCAGATATCCACATCGCCTACAGGGAGTACAATTTCCGCGAGCTCTATGAGCTTCTGCGGGGCGGCCAGGTCGATATCATCATATCGCCCTACGACAAAGGATTGCGGCTCGACACCGAGCACATGGAAATCCTGATGGAGCGTGATCCGTTGGTGTTCGTTCCGAAGTCGTCGGACCGTCAACGGTGGCTCGATGCCGGCAGCGTGACGCTCCACGACATTGTGAACGAGACCTTCGTGCTGGTTCCCGACACGTGTGGGCTTACCAGCTTCACGAAGGCCATCTTCGAATCGAACGATATGATGCTGCGCCGGCACATCGGAGATGTCGGCAGCTATGAATCTATCATCGAATGGGCCGAGACGGGGATCGGCTCCGGCATTCTTCCCAAGTCCCGTATGCCGGAAAAAGCTCCGCTGGCACTTCCCATCGTGCACGATGGATGCGAGGTCTCGATCGACTATTTCACGATGGGCAAACCGTCCACAATTACGCGCGCGCCCTTCTCCGAATTGTGGGAGGCCCTGCGGGAAGCCCGAACAGTTTCCACACGCCAGGCCCCTGGCCCTCTTGCTCGCAAGCGGGAGCTCCGATTGATCAAGACGGCGCCTTAGATCGTCTCCAAATCGAATGAGTGAACGGCGCTGGTGCGTCCAGCGCGGCGGTGGGCCGGCGTGCGCCGCGGATCTTGCGGACTTATAGCGTCGTCTTCAGCAGGCGCAGCAGCCGCGGTAATGACCCCGTAAGCTGAGGAAGCACGATCTTCGTCTCGAGCAGAGAATCCCAAAGCTGGGAAAAAAGACGCGGCGAGATTGTCGATGGCCTTCCGAGCGCGAAATATTCGATCGTGACGGGATGTCCGTTCTGAACGATTGGTATTCCGGGGAACTCCTTATCGGCGATGCAGGACCGGGGAAGAATGCCTGAGCCAATGCCGGCTTGTGTCCACTCGTATAGTGCGCCATAGCCGCTCGCCTCGCCTGAGTGTTGACGCAGCACGATGTTGTGGGACTTGAAGATCTGTTTTGTGAAGCTCGCGAGCCCGCAACCGTCGGAGAGCATTACGAACGTTTCGTTGGCGATATCGGCCAGTGTTACGCTGTCGAACAGCTCCCACTTAGGTTTGCTCGACGGCGTCGGCAGAAAGATCAGAGGATCGCATTCCAAAGAGACGCAGAAGAGCTCCAAGTTGAGCGACGTGTCCAGATCGTAGGGCGCTAGAATAATATCAAGCTGACGCTGTTGGAGCAGAAGGCACAGCTCGTTGAAGTTCCGCTCGTGATAGATGACGTCCGTTTCGGGGTGTTTGGCGCGAAACCTCGAGAGGATCGCCTCGGCGCGGCGGATGCCAATGATCGGTGACAACCCGACATGCACGCTGGTGTGGGATTTGGTGGGTGGCGTTTGGGAGTGGTGAGTGAGAGAATCCAGGACCTGGATCGCAACCAGTATGTGCGGGAGCAGGTGTTCGCCGTACGGGGTCAATCGGACGCTTGTCGCCGTGCGCCGGAAAAGACGTTTTCCAAACTCGGCCTCGAGTTGAGTGATAGCGGTCAAAATGGCTGGGAGAGCGACTGCGCACCGGGCCGCAGCCGCTTCAAAGCTGCCCTCGTCTGCGAGCGCCTTTACGAATTTTAGCTGTTCTAGGTCCATGGCGCCCTCCCTGCCGGGCTTCCAATGCCATGAGCTATGCGCTGCTTTCGTGCAACCCCGTGAAAACACGTTCCGCAACGCGTATTGGATGCGCAAATGCAAGTGTTTTGGGCATCTTGGTGTTGCGATGAAAACAGTCGATAAACTGTCTGAGGCCGGTGGCGAAGATGAAACTAGCCGACACGGCCGACTGTCTCTTTTGCGAGTTCCGATATTTCGCTTCGTTCGATTATTGAGGTTGCCAACGCGACGCTCCCCGTCGCCAGCTGGTCGGCTACGTTCTGTCGTTGCTGTATTCGAAACGGTCTCCCCGGGTAGGACAGTAGGCTGGACGTAGCCACCAGCGCCCCTAATCTTGAAGCGGTAAGCTGAAATGGCTCGTTCGTTCTGAGCCCGCATGACGCGGGTTGCTGTCCGCACGCCTTGAGACTGTCTGCATCGGGCTAGCTTTGCGCGTGCAGCATTTCGATCAGCGCTCCCAGCGATTTTGCGCCGGTCTTGGCCATTATGGTGGCGCGATGGCCTTCCACCGTTCGCACGGAGATGTTGAGGGCGGTCGCGATAAGCTTGTTGGGCTTGCCCGTCCTCAACAGGTTCAACACCTCCATCTCGCGCTTGGTGAGGGAGGAAAGGTTCTTGTTGCACTCCTGCCGGCGTGCCTCCTGATCCCAGATTTCCGCGTAGGTGGACAAGGCCGATTGCACGGTGTCGAGAAGGAGCTGATCGTTGAACGGCTTCTGCAGAAATTCGATCGCGCCGCCTTTCATGGCGCGAACAGCGATCGGCACATCGCCATGGCCGGTTATGATGATGATGGGGATGAGCGCCTTTGAGGCCTTCAGGCGCTCCTGCAGCTCGAGCCCGCTCATTCCAGGCATCCGGATATCGAGAATGATGCATCCCCGCGTGCCTGGAACATAGTTGGCGAGGAACTCGTCGGCAGATGCGAAGACCTGAACCTTGAGTTTGACCTGCTCCATCAACCAGCGGATTGCATCCCGCACGGCCAGATCGTCGTCGACGATGAAGACGGTAGGTGTTGCTTTCTTGCTAGCTGCTGAGGACATATCAGGCTCGTTTCCAATTGGGTACGGTCACGCAGAACGTCGATCCCTTTGGCGAGGTCTGGTGAAGCCATAGCTTCCCGCCGTGGGCCTCGACGATTCCCTGGCTTATGCTGAGACCGACACCGAGGCCGGCTTCCTTTGTCGTAAAAAACGGCTCGAAGAGACGGTCCATGTGTGCCTCCTGACATCCGCACCCATTGTCGGACACGGAAATCTTGGTCAGGCTGTCGCCGTCGGCCGTCACGTTTATTTTTAAAGTGCGCTTTGCCTCGTCGACACCGCTCAGCGCGTCGATGCTGTTGCGGATGAGGTTGATCAGCACCTGTTGAATCTGAACCGCGTCTACGAAGACCAATCGTGCTTTCTTGGGCGCGCGGATCTGAAGCTTGATGTTGTTGTGGTGGATTTCCGTCTCCACGAAGGCGAGCGAGTTGTTGAGTATTTCCCGCACGTCGGTTCGTTGCCGCTTGATTTCCCGCTTGCGCGAGAAATTCCTGATGCGGACGAATATCTCGTCTGCCCTCTCGGCTTGCCGGACGATCTGGTTCAGTCCGTGTTTTAGATCGTCGAGATCCGGATTCTCTCCGCCAATCTTGCGAAGGCAGGTTTGCGCGTAGGTCATGATCGCGCAAAGCGGCTGGTTCAACTCGTGCGCAAGGCCGGAGACCATGCCGCCGAGGGTGCTGAGACGCGCCACGTGCGTGAGCTCGGCCTGGCGCTTGCGATCGGTCGCTTTCGCCTCGATGAGGCCTGTCACATCCCGGCCCGTCGCGATGAAGTGCGTGATGTGGCCGTCCGTGTCCCGAAGCGGGCTGATCGTCATTTGTTCATGAAACGTCGTGCCGGACTTCGTCCGGTCCGTTCGGAGGAACTGGAAGTTTCTGCGTTTGCCGATAGCCTCCCAAAGATCGGTGCGCAGCTTGCCATTGGTGCTGAGGAAGTTTGCGGCCTGTCCAACGATTTCTGCGCGCTCATAGCCGGTGAGGAACTCGAAGGATGAATTCACGTACTCCACGCAGCCCAGAAAATCCGTGATGACGACGCTGTCGGCGGTCTGCTCGATGGCGCTCGACAGCTTTCTCATGTGGGCTTCGGCAAGCTCACGCTGAAGCTCGTTCGCAATCCACTGCGACATGAGTTTGAGCGTTTCGCGCTCGGCGGATGTGAACGGGCGCTTTCGTCTTGTCCGGCCGATAAAGCAGAGCGTTCCGAAGGGCTTGCCGTCGATGACGATGCGGGCACCGAAGTATGCTTCAAAGCCGGTTTCGCGATAAGTCGAATGGGTGCACCATTCCGAGTTTCCGGCATCTTCGAGTGCGATCGGCTCGACGGAGTCGATCGTCGTGGAACAGTAAGTCCGGTCGAGGCCGAGCCTCCGCCCTACCGAGAACCGGGGAAGATCGGATATGGATTCGAGAATGGTGAGGGTATTTCCCTCCACCCGGGAGATGATGCCGATCGGCAAGCCGAACTGCTCGCAGCCGAGGTGGAGCACCTGGCGTATCTTCCGCGGAAAGGTGAGCGTGGTGTCGGTGTTGATGGCGTGGAAGGCCCGCAGCGTGTTCGCTATCAGGCGAAGCTCGACGACGGCCTCCGTGCGCTTCTGCTCCGCTTGCACGCGGAGCGTCACCTCCTGGATGACGACCATCGCTCCGCCGCGCTTGCCATTCCTCGCGGAAAATGCGGCGAACGTCACTTCGATGTAGACGCTCTTGCCGCCGTCCATCGGAAGCTCGAAAATTTCGGGGGGAAGCGGATCTTCCGATCCCAGGGCGAGCTTGAGGAGTGCGGACAGCCGCCGATGCTCTTTGCGGGGAAATAGCTCTCGCAGCGGCCGCCCGAGGCCGTGCTGTTCCTTGATTCCCAGAATCTGCATGGATTGGCGATTGAGCCGCCGGACAATCCCATGTTGATCCGTGACGAGAACGGCTATCGGCTCGTTGTCGAAGAGCCCCTCGATGAACTCCGCGTTGGCCGACTGGAGAAGGGGTAGCACCTCGAGCTGGACATGCGCATTCGCGAGCGTCGCCTTCTGGTAGCGCAGGCGCTGCTGGCGTCGTTCGGCTGCGTCTGCGAGCACGGCGGCGAGACCATCGATGTCGCTGGTTGGCCAGACGAGAACCTCATGGCCCAGAAAAGGGCTGAACATCAGGTTCTGCCGCAGCCTGGCGCAGTTCACATCGGTGCTGAGGATGACGATGGGGATCCGCTTGTCGAGCATATTGATGCTCTGGGCGGTGCCGACCTTGTCCTCGATGTCCGGGCCGAGCAAAACGGCATCTACGAACTCGACGCCTGCCTTCAGCTCGCTCAGGCATTGTTCGCTGCCCGGGATGAACTCGATGTGGTGGAGGCGGGTGAGATTGTTCGCGAGATGGAAGCCGAGCTGCTGGTCGACGTCGACAAAAAGGAGCCGACACGAGTCGCTTCCAGTCGAGGCCAGGCGGGTCGCTCTGGCCTGCATTTGGATGGCTTTCGTCGTGTGTGGCATCGCGTTTTGCACTCTCCGCCGCTGAAGACAGGACTATCGCGTCCGTTGAGGCAATCAGTCGGCGAGAAACGGTACGCCGAGAACCCATCTGCCGATCCAGGTTCTCAATAGATCCGTCGATGGAGACATGAGATGGACCGCGCGCACATCTCTCAAATGGCGTGACAGCCTGGAGCCCTCGGCATAGCCGCGTCCGCCTGTCAACGTCATGGCTTCGTTCACGATCGTGACGACTGCGTCTGCAAGCTCGGCTTTGCTGGCCATGACCGGAATCAGCGCGTCGGGCTCGCCCGCGTCGAAACTTGCGGCCGCGCTGTAGATGAGGCGCCGCGTCCGCTCCAGCATCCCCCACAGCACGCCAATGCGATGTTGCACGATGGGTGCTTGCGACAGAGATCCGGTGTGCACGTGGCGGCGCTGTGTGATGTGGGTGCGGGCCTCCTCGAGGGCGCTCGCGGCAATACCCAGGTAAGTCGCGGAAATGGCGATCAGGAAGAAGGGTGTGATGACGTTGAAAATGTACCAGATCTGGTCGCCCTCGCGCCCGAGCAGGCAGTAGCGGGGTACTTTCACGCTACGCAGCGTCATGGAGCGCGAAGAATTTCCCCGCATGCCGACGCCGTTCCAGGGCTGGCCCCAGCTCAGTCCCATCGTGCTGCCCGGCACTACGACGCATGAAAACCGTCCTGCCGGCGCCTCTGGCGAGCCGGCCACGGCCGACACGACATAGGAATCAGCGTGCCCTCCATTCGTGACGAAGACCTTTTCGCCGTTGAGCAGGTAGTGCTCCGGGGGAACCGAGTCCAGTCGCGTCTGCGGCAGGTAGAAGTGTACGCCGGTTCCCGTTTCGCTCAGTGAGAGCGTGGTGATGTGCTTGCCCTGGCAAATCGGGGTGAGGAAGTTCTCCTGTTGCGCATCCGTCGCGTTCACCGAGATCACGGACGTTCCGACGCAGTGCATGCCGTAGCAAATTCCAGTGGATGCACATCCCCTGCTCAGCGCCTCGCAAACGCGCGCCAGCGTTTGCATACCCTGGCCCTTGCCGCCGTACTGGCGCGGGACGAGCAGCCCCCCGAAGCCTTCCGCGAGCAACGTCCGGAGGCTCTTCTCCGGCCATACTGCGTCTGTATCGATACGCTCCGCCTGTGGTGCGAGAACGTCTCGCGCGATCTCCTCGGTCTTTCGCAGAATGGCAGCGCTGCCGGCCTCCCAAAACGACATTCTCGGTTCTCTCTATCAAATAGGGGAGGGCCTAGGCCCTCCCCGGTTCATTCGTGGGCAGCTCCAGTCTAGGGCCTTGGCTAGTGGTGCTCAACGAGGGAAAACGACAAGACCTTCTCCACGGGCTCGATGCGGTTCGCGCCCGCGCCCACAACACACTGACCGTTCTTGTCGCATCCCCACAGGGGATAGGCGTTGAAGCTCTTCAGATCAGCCGGAAGCTGGTCCCTGTGAGGCATGTCCCTGGGCTGTAATTTCTCGCCGTTGCCCGCAGCGGCGAGCGCTTTTCGCACGCGCCCGATTTCCGCCATGAATTCCTTGGCGCACACGCCGTCCCAGCTGCCGACCACGCGCCCTTCAGTGGTTTTGATGTCGTTGCTCATCTTTGCGTTTCCTTCAGTTCCTATGGCGTCTCAGAACCGGTCCGCAATCATGCGGATGACCTTTTTCGGAAGGATCCAGTCCTGGCCTTGCTTCTGCTCCTGCACCGCGATCAACAGGTCGTCGCGTGTGAATTTGAGGCCGCGTTCCTTGGCCATTGCCATGTACATATCGATGAACGCGGATTTGTCGGGTGTGGTATCGAGCTTTCCCAGAAGTGCTGGATCTGCCATCAGAATTTCGCCGAGTTTCTTTATTTCCTTCTCGAAGATGCGCGATTCCGCGTCGCGCTGCATTGCTTTCTCAAGCATGTTTTCTCCCGTCTTGTCGGATTATATGTATTCCACCCAATATGAGCGGTCGGTCTATAATCAACGGCAAGTCCCCTTTGTAAAGCGCACGGGAAACGTATGCTCGGACGCAATGTTGCGGGTTGCTTGAGAATAATCGCGTGAAAATTGACTTGGAACACGTAGTACTACGTGGTTTGCCGCTCCATTTTCGCAGGTTCCCGCGGCGGGATGGGCGGTGTGGAGCCCGCACTGTCCAGGATAAAAAGGCCACCCGTGCTGCATGAGCACGAGTGGCGCTTGCGTGGCCAGAGCTATCGGGCTGAGCTATGCGGCGAGGGCTGCCGCTTCCGCCGTGCCCTTGGCGAGAGAGGCCTCACGCTCGGCGTCGCCGAGCAGCGTCTTCTCGACCTTGATGGTGTGGATGTCGGTGATGCCGAGGAAGGTGAGCCAAGACTTCAAGTAGGCATTCTGATAGTCGAACTGCGCTTCAGGGAGCCCGCCTTCGCCGTAGCCGAGGCCGCGCGCGCAAACCAGAACGGCCTTTTGAGTTTTCAGCATTCCGTCGAAGCCGTTCGCGCCGAACAGGAACGTCACGTCCTTCTGCGTGACGAGGTCGATCAGCTGCTTGAGCTTGTAGGGAACTCCGAAGTTCCACATGGGAACGGCAACGACGATCTGATTGGCCTTCCTGAACCGCTCGCCGAGGCTGTGGATTGCTGCCCAAGCCGCGGTCTGCTCGTCGGTGAGAGGCGTTCCGGCGAGGCCGGCATACTTGCCGTCCAATGCGGGGCCGTTGAACGGAGGCAGCTCGTCATTCCAGACGTCGATCGTATCGACCTCAACACTGCCTTTCTTTTTTACGGCTTCGATATAGGCCTGCGCGACGTGAGCCGAGGCAGAGCGCTCTCCTCTTGGTGACGCCTGGATGTAAAGCAATCGAGTCATTTCCGTCCCTTGGATGAGTTGTTAGCGCGCTTTGCGCGACGTGAGTCCGAAAGCCGGCGTCTGCTCGAGATGTGCAGGAGGTGTGACGCGGCGTGCGCATAACACCATAGGCGGCCGGTATCCGGCAGGACGGGTAACTACGTGCACGCCCGTAATCTAACGGGTAGCCCGCCAAATATCTCAAATGTATCGATCGCAGCACCCTGTAATGACGGCTGAGGCAATCGCACGCGTGCGCGCTCACGGGTGAACGGTCTCGCTGTCGGGGTGTCAGGAAACTTGAATCCAAGGAGTTACAGACAGTGATATCGCTCGGTCAGATCGCGCCGGACTTCAAGCAAGAGAGCAGTCGCGGCGTTATCGAGTTCCATAAATGGCTGGGAGACTCGTGGGGTATCCTTTTCAGCCATCCCAAGGATTACACCCCGGTGTGCACGACAGAGCTGGCCGCGGCCGCTCGCCTGATGCCGGAATGGGAAAAGCGCAACGTCAAGGTCATCGGTCTCTCGGTCGATACCGGCGAAAACCATATCGGTTGGGAAAAGGACATCGAGGAAACGCAGGGGCAGTGCCTGAATTTCCCTGTGCTTGCCGATGCGGACCGCGCGGTCAGCAAGCTCTACGGCATGATCCATCCTGATTGCGATCCGACGATCACCGTGCGTTCGGTGTTTATCATAGATCCGTCCAAGCGGGTGCGTCTCACGATGACCTATCCGCCGAGCGCAGGACGCAACTTCGACGAGATCCTTCGCGTCGTCGACAGCCTGCAGACTTCGGATCGCCACAAAGTGGCAACGCCCGTCAACTGGAAGCCGGGTGAGGCGGCAATCATCCCGCCAAGCATCTCTAACGAGCAGGCGAAGGACCTGTTCCCGCAGGGCTGGAAGGAGCTCAAGCCCTATCTGCGGATTGTCGAGCTGGCGGAGTAATCGCTTGCTCACAACAGCAATGGCAATTGCCGTCCTGTTTGTCATGCTCGCTCTGTTTCAGCGTGCAGTCGAAATGCGCCGTCGCAGCGCCATTCCGGTTAGACGCCGCATCGGACGTGAGACTACGCGAGAGGGCGTAATCTCACGCATGGAAAACGAGCGTAGCCAAAATGTATAGGTGGAATTGCAGTGGCTGATCAGCGAGAGCGAAAAAGTTTATTCGCCCGCTGATGGCAAAAAAAAGGTCAGCGCGAACTTGCTGCAGATGTGGCGGAATTCGGCAAGAAGGGAAAGAATGAAATGAAGAAATTGATACTTGGTCACCTGGTGTACTTGTACACCCCGCTCGGGGTGCTCGCATGCACCCTTGGCATTCTCAAGGGCGGCGAATGGGCCTGGCTCGGCATTGGCATCTTTGCCGTCAACATCATCGTCGACACTCTTTCGTCTCCGTTCCATCTTCGTGGCGCTGCATCCGACAAGGATGGATCGGCATCGGGCATTCCCGCCATTCTGAACTCGATGATGTACGTTCAGCTGATCACCTTCATCGGACTTCAGCTTGCGCTCGCCTGGCGCGTCTATCAGTACGTCGCTGGCGTTCCGATCGAGACGATGACGTGGAACGGCTTCGAGTACATGAACGGCATCGATACGGTGACGCTGATCGCAGCGACCATCGGCGCGGGCATGCATCAGGGCCTCGGCATCATCTTCGGCCATGAGCTTTCTCATACGAAGGGCTTCGGCTTCCTGGTTTCGCGTTGGATGATGGCACTCTCCGGCACTGCGCATTTCTGCTTTGCGCATGTCTACAACCATCACCTGGAACTCGGCCGCGCCTGGCTCGGACCGGAAGGCAACAAGATGGGTGACGACACGGATCCGGCGACGGCTCCGCGTGGCCGCTCGATCTACACGCACTTCATCGTCTCGCATATCGGCCAGTCGTATTTCGGCATCCTTACCGAGAGCAAGCGCCTGAAGCGTATGGGCAAGTCGTTCTTCTCGCTCTCGAACCGCTGGATCCGCGGCTACCTCATGAGCATTCCGACGGTGGCTCTGTTCGCCGGCGCCGGCTACCTCGGCAGCGGCGATGCAACCGGCGTCCTCATTGGTCTCGCCGCGATGCTGGTCGTCTGGATCATCTCGAACTTCGAGCTCGAAGCGCTCAACTACATGGAGCACTACGGTCTCATCCGCGTGAAGGGCGAGCCCATCGAGTATCGTCACTCTTGGGACAACGACACGATCTTCACCGGCTGGGCCTTCATCGAGATTGGCCGTCAGGCTGATCACCACGATCGCGGCGAGACCCACTTTTGGGAGCTCACCGGCGTGGGTGGTCCTCCCACGGGCGCGCCGAACGCACGCATCGGCTACTACACCGAGTTCGTGATCGCTCTGTTCCCGCCGCTCTGGCACTACATCATGCGCCGCAAGCTTGCCATCTGGGACCGCGACTTCGCGACCCCCGAGGAGCGCAAGATCGCAGCCAAGATCAACAAGGCCGTCGGCTACGACATCGACCCGCGCAAGGTCGAAGGCAAGCGCCTCGAAGTCAGCTACGTGAGCTGACCTCCTATCCAGACTACGACAACAACAAAACGCGATCCGCCAAAATGGCGGATCGCATTCAGGGAGAATATTGCAAATGTCGGAAGCATCTGCGGCGGAAGTGCCAGTTCTCAACTCTGACCAGCAGGCCGGTACGCTCTACGAGCGGCTTGGAGGCCGTCCTCGCATCGAGGAGATCGTGGAGATCATTTGGCAGAACCACACGTCAAATCCCCTCGTCAAACAGCGTTACGTCCGGAGCAACCCGACTGAGGTGAAGCGACTCGTGACGGAGATGTGCTGCGCCGGGTTTGGCGGGCCCGAGACGTACACCGGCAAGGACATGATCACCACTCATACGGGCATGAACATCAACGAAGCGGAGTTCGTTGCGGTTTGTGACGACGTGCTCGACGCGCTTGACCGTTGCAAGGTCGGTAAGCGCGAGAGGGATGAGATCCTCTGCATTCTGTATTCGATGAAGCCGGAGGTCGTTCATCTCTAGAGCACGCCCGACCGCAACGCCCTCTCATCGGAGCACTGGAACGCCGCAATGTTTGGTTTCTTCAAAAAGAACAAAGGTCCTTTCAACGCCACGATCTCGCCCCTGGGGAAGACGATTTCCGTCAAGGGCGGGTCGTCGGAGAACCTTCTCAAGGTCGCGTTGGAGAATGGGATAAACTGGCCCTACAATTGTCGCGTTGGAAGTTGTGGTTCGTGCAAGTGCAAGCTCGTGAGCGGTCAAATCAAGCCGCTAAACGATTTCAGCTACGTGCTGACAGGCGAGGAGCTGGACCAAGGCTACATCCTTGCCTGTCAGACGATGCTTCGCAGCGATATCGAGGTTGAGGTTCCGCTCGAGGCAAACGGGGTGGAGCTCGCGAAGTCGCGGCGCATCGAAGGGCGGATTTCGAGGGTCGAAAAGCTGACGCACGACATCCTCGACGTGGGGATCGAGCTCGAGGCGGCTCTCACCGATTACCTCCCCGGACAATATGCCGACGTGACCATTCCCGGCGTCATCGACAAGGCGCGATCCTACTCGTTCTCGCGTTCGCCCTCGCATGAGAAGCCCAACAACGTCAGCTTCTTCATTCGCCGCGTGCCTAACGGATCCCTTACCGAATGGCTGCATACCGGTGACCGGAGAGGCGATCGCGTGCTCCTCGAGGGGCCGCATGGATCCTTCTATTTGCGGGAGCCTTCGGGATCGATCCTGCTCGTCGCGGGAGGCAGCGGCTTGGCGCCGATCCGCGCTCTCATGCAACAGTTCATCGATGAAGGTCGTAAGGGGAAGGTAACCCTGATCTTCGGAGCGCGCACGCGGAATGATCTCTATTGCCTCGACGAGATCGAAGAGTATTCGAAGCAGCTCAATGGTCAGTTTTCCTTCCTTCCGGTGCTTTCTCAGGAGACGGCCGCCGATGGATGGGATGGCGCGACCGGGCACTGTCCCAACGCCATAGCCGAAGGGATGCTGGAGGCGTCCGATGGGCAGGCTTATCTCTGCGGCCCGCCGGTCATGGTGGATGCAGCGGTCAGCCGCCTCAAGGCGCTCGGCATCGGCGAGCAGCGAATCTTCTTCGACAAATTCCTTGATGCATCTTCGATGCCCGGCGGACGGGCCTAAGTCGCCCAGACCATGAAAGGCAACAAGAAAAGGGGGAACTCAGGATGGACAATCTGACCAACATGCCTGACTGCAACAGTGGAGCTGACAGCTTCGAGGCTGGCCTCAAATTGAAGTGCGCCTTTTGCACGTCGCCCTGCGTGTCTCGGGATCTCGGAACGAAGCTGCGTGATGCCGGTCTCAGGCCGACGCGTCAGCGGATGGAACTCGCGAAGCTTCTTTTCGGAAAAGGCGACCGCCATACGACGGCTGACATGCTGTACGAAGAAGCCATGCGCGTGGAGATCCCTGTCTCGCTCGCGACTGTGTACAACACGCTTCAGCAGTTCACGAACGCCGGACTTCTTCGGAGGCTGGCAACCGACACGGCGAAAGCCTGGTTTGATACCAACGTGTCCGAGCACCATCACCTTCTGATGGAAGAGGACGACTGCATCGTCGATGTTCCGTCAGGCTATCTTTCCATCGATCATCTCCCGCCGCTGCCTGCAGGCATGGAGATCGCCAGAATTGAGGTCGTGCTGCGCCTGAGGAGGCGCGAAGACTAGAGACGGCCAGCGTAAAGCTGGCAAGGTGCTTCCCCTCTCATCGTGTCCTTCCTGCCGAGTGCCCGCAATGAGCGAGCTCTCGGCCTTTTTTTTGCGCGAATGAGCATCGACGGTGTCTGCGTCTAGTGCCCCGTCGGCGGCCGTCCTAACGAGGGGGGCGATGGAAGCCAACTCGGGCAGTCTAGATGTTCTCCTTGCGAACGATCACGTTCGGCCCGTCAAGTTTGCCCTTGTCGAAGATGTCGCTCGCGGTTGCCTCCAGCAGCGCGCGATGCCTGTTGAAGGCATCGAGAAATGCGCTCCTTTCTAGATCGGGATTACCTTCGAGCTTTTCGAGCGCGGCAGAACGGACCCAGCAAACCTGGCGCTTTGCTCCGTTAGACATGGTCCAGCGGACCGCGAGGCCCTCGACGACGGGTGCTTCTTCGTTAGGCGTGAGTGGCATGGGATGGATGGGTTCCTTCGTTCATGAGTGATGCGGGTTCGCAGGCGGGTGATCCTGCTTGCCGCGCGGGAGTTTTTTTTTAGATGGGCCTCGAACGTTTCGTCGCCGGGATTTGCCGTAACAGACGAGACTGAAAAAGCGCGTTCGACGGGCCGCGATCAATCGAATTTTCTTCCTGCCGCTGCAAGTAGAACTACGCGACCCGCCGCGCAGACAAGCGTATTTCGCGGCCGCTTAATCGGCCCGATATTTCGGCTGTCGCGTGAGCGCGATCTGCCCATCTCGAGCGAAACGGATGATGGGTGGAGACAGAAATATTGAGGAGAGGAACTCACAATGGTTCGACAGGGGATCCGCGCCCGCACCGGCGTATCTCGTTTGGCTCTGGGTGTGCTCGCTGGGTTGGCCGGCGCCTGCGTCGGTCTGCAGTCGGCGAGCGCTGACAATCACGGGGCGCCGCCGCAGGTCGTAGGCGAATTGATCACCACCTCGCCGGATGACAAGAACCTGAAGTGGGGACCGTGTCCCGATATCTTCCCGTCCGGCTGCGAGGTGACGGTGTTGAGCGGAGATCCGGCAAAGGGAGCGGCTGACGTCTATCTCAGGGCGGCGCCTGGAACCGAGCTGAAGGGGCACTGGCATCATTCGCCGGAGCATGTGGTTCTGGTGAAGGGGAAATTCAGTGTGACCTTTGACGGCGGCCGTCAGGCTTCGCTCGATCAGGGCGCCTATACGCTCATTCCGGCGGGTATGCCCCACTCCGCAAAGTGCGAGGGACCCGATGCGTGCGTCATCTTCATCGGCTTCGAGAAGCCCGTCGACGCCATTGCCACCAAGGCTGCAGAGGCCAAGTAAGCGGTAAGAGTGAGAGAAGCACATGCTTCAAGCCGCAACACAGCGACGGCGAGCAGCGCTTGACGGGGTTGTCATTGCGCTGGTTATCAGTTGGGCTCTCGTGCCTTTTCTGACTTAGCGCCAGCGGTCAGCAGGTCGCTTCGATCCTGTCGTCGATATTTGCTTTAGGATGCCCTGCGGGGGCGCTGATGCCTTGTGCCAGCGCCCCCGCATTTTTTTCGAACCCTCGAAGGAGGGCGGAGAGGCAGGCTTTGTCCGCGGGGATAAACGCCCTCTGCGCCTGAGTTCTCGGCGAGTGAAATCGCGGAGTTTTTCGACGTGAGGACAATTGCGTACCTACCCCGAAATTCCCACGTGTTGACGGTGCGCCTGACCCCATGCCTACCTCTTCACTATTCTCAATCAAAAAAGGGAGGGAATATGGGAAGGTTCTTTCGTGAGTTCGGCGAAGCACACGAGACGGCTCCGTCGATGACGATCCTGCTGTTGGGGATCGTGATGTTTGGCGGAATGGCATGGCTGGTGGCCTCCGTGTTGAACGGATCGCCGACGGATTCGATCCTGCAATTCATCGCATCTGTCCAACAGATGCTCCAGCGCTGAGCGAGCCGAGGGCCGGGAGCCCGCAACGGGGAATGGGGAGCACACTCCTTTGAAGAGTTCGTGCAATCTCCGTTCCCCTTGCTGCGCCGTTCGCGGCGAGATGCAGGGACAGGTACTCCGGTGCGCCTAGGCGCGTTTTTGGGCGATCGGAGGAGGAAGGCGGAGAATGGACAAGAACAGCGGCGTAATGAGAGAAGCCGTCCAGCGTATCAAGGAGGCAATCTACGATGCGCAGATCGGCGAGGCGGAGATCACTCCGTCCCGCAAACAGTCTGAGGCCTATGTCGTGAAATTCGATACGCGCGCCGGACGAGCGGGGGAAGTCTCGATATCTTCGTCTCTAGGCTACCGCGAGATCGTCGCTCTGTTGAAGAGCGTGCACGAAGAGAAATCCTGAGGTTGGTACTCCTTGTTTCTGCAAGCTTCGATGAGCGTCGATGCCGTTGTGATTATTCCGGTGCGCTCGTCGCGATCCATTTGTTCCCGTGACACGAGGCGAGAATTGGGCTCCCACCTTGGACGGATCCTGCTATGAGCGAGTATGCAGGATGCCGGACGACGGCAATTGGAGTCATTCTCTATGGAAGCGCGCCTATCCGGCAGATCCGTGGTTCTAATGGCGGCGGGGATCGCAACCGCTCTTCTGGTAGGCTTTTTTGCTGTGTATTCGTCCGGTGAGCCTTCCGCGCCTCCGTCAAAGGCTGCGGAGACGCGTCAGAAGCCATCTGAAGACATCCTGTCGCCGTCGCTCGATTGTTCGTTCACGGCCTTTATGCATAACAGCACGGCTATCATCTTCTATTTCGATGCTGCGATTTCGAAGGGCGAGCCGCCCCGCTTTCTCCAACGCGCCTTTGTGTCGGCGGAAGGCACGCGGACTGCGTTCGAAGGCAATGATCGCCCGATCTGGACCTACGGCCTCAACGAAGACGGAGAGGCGACGATCACGTCGCCGGATGGCGCCACACGCATCGTGCTTTATGGCTTGAAGCTCGACTCGCGGGGTGTCCTGCCGGTGGAGGCCGGGATCCGGAGCAACGAGTTCCGAAATCTCGGCGGCCAATGTCGCCAGACCAATCTGGGCGTAACAGCCGCCCCTTGAAAAGGGCCCGCGTTACGCTTCGCTCGCAGGATTTCCTTCTTTCGAGAGATACCAGGCGACTGCGCAGAGCACCATGGTGCCGCCGATCACGGCTTCGACGGCCGGCTGCTCGCTGAAGAAGAGCCAGACCCAGACTGGACCAAGCACGACGTCGAGCATGGCTATGAATCCGGCCTCGCCCGATTTGACGAGGCGGCCGCCGGCCAGGGCGAGCGCGGTTCCGAGCCCATAGGGGATCAGCCCGTACAACGCGCTGCCGGTGAGCTGCATCGGCGTGAGCACCACGTCAGTGTTCATGAACGGAGCGGCGATAATGGCTGTCACACCTGCCGAAATCGCGCTCACCAGAAGGATGTCCATCTTGGGGTAGCGCTTTGCGAAGACGAGCTGGGCGGCAAAGCTCGCGGTCATTACGAAGCCTGCAACGAGCCCGATGATGTCGTCCGTGGTGGCGGCCGCGCCCGCGGTGATGGCGACGCCGGCCATCGCGAACGCACCGGCGATCACGAAGGGCCGGCTCACCCGCTCGCGTAGCCAGAAAAACGCTATGGCCGTGGCGAGAAAGGGAAGGGCCGCGTAGATTGTCATCACGTTGGCAACAGTCGTGTAGCGCAGCGAGATGATGTAGCTGATGCTGCATACAGCGGCGACGGTGACGTAGAGTACGCCGGATATGCCGATCCCGACGATCTCACGCAGAAAGTTGCGCCCCAGGCGGACCGCGCAGACAAGTCCGAGGCCGAGGCACGCGGCGATGGCGGACCAGACGATGAGCGTTGCGGAGTCGAGATCGGCAACGCGCACGAACAGACCGGCGGTGCTCCAACAAACCGCCGACGCCGCAACGAGAGCGACGCCGAGCCGCCGCATGCGCAGATCCTGCTTCGTATTCGCAGGTCTTTCAATCGTGCTGGTGGCCATGTGAGTGGAGCCCCGTACCCCGTCATCGTTCTATCAATATCGTGTCGGCGAAAAACCGACCGCAATAGTGCCGTTTGGCACTATGTGGATGTCGCACGGCACTTGCGGTGCCGCCGGCGCTTTCCCTCCCGCGCTGGCGAACGGCTGTGCCCTGTGAGGTCCATAGGAGCAGAGTTCAGTGAGGGATGCTCTGATTGATGTCAGCGGCGGAGTGTTTTCGATGTGCGTATTGGGTTGCGCGAGATCAGCCAACTAGGCGCGGTTCGCTATTGGGAGCAGCACGGTGAGGTTGAGGTATTTCTGGGCGTGCGCCGTTCCGTGGATGCCGCGGTCATCGTCCCGGAGAGCGTGGAGGCGCGCATCGCGCCGGACCCGGCCGTTGCCCAGTCCTCGCCGATGCTGGTCCGTCTGCTCTCCATCCTGCAGAGCTATTCCGCTTCCGTTCTTGGCTGAAAGGACGGCTCGTTCCTCTGGGACTCGGTGTCGATCATTGAGGGCCGGAAGTCCGCTTCTGCCGGGGCGGCGGGTGCGTCTCGGCGGTGAATACATCGTAAAGGTCGTCGGCCTCTTCGATACGCCGAGCCAGATCAATCGAACAGCGGTCGTTCTGCTGATGCCGGAGTTCTCGGTGGTGAACACGGACGGTGCCGGTGTGAATGGTCGCGCGGATGGACCCGGCAGCCGTGTTGCGGAGCTCATAGGCGCTTAGACGTACAAGTCGGCATCGGGATCCTTTCGTCCTTCGACCCAGGCGGAGACGACATCGGCTGCGATCACGCTGAAGGTGATGCCATTGCCGCCGCAGCCGAGAACGGCGAAGCAATGCGGCAGGTTCGCGAGTGGGGCGATGTGGGGCAAGCCCGTCGGGCTGTCGGCGAAGGCGCCCGCCCATGCGTAGTCTACTTTCAGCCTGCGGCCAGGCAGCAGCTTCTCGATCTTAGCGAGGAGGCGTGCGGCCTTGTTCGGAATGGCGGCATCGCGGCGGTCAGCATCGATCAGTTTCGAATCTTCGCCGCCCGCGAGGATGCGATTGTCGTGCGTCATGCGCATGTAGAGATAGGGGTCGGACGCCTCCCAGATCAGGCAGCGATCCGGCCAGACCTCGTCGGCGTTGAGCGGATTGGTGGCGAGTGCCCATGTCGAGATGATGTCGAAGCGGTCGCGCGGAAGCCCGTGTATGACCTCGTATCCCGTTGCGAACACCACGCGGCGGGCCGAGATACTGGCGCCATCCGCCGTATCGAGGTCGACGCCATCCTTTCGCGTTCTTACGCTTTTGACTTCGCAAGGTGAGTAGAGCCGCGCACCGGACCGTTGAGCGATCCGCAGGCATCCGGCGGCAAGCTGCACCGGGTTCACTTCTGCGGCACCGGACGAGAGGATCGCACCTGTCCGCTCGATTCCGTAGGACGCGAGAAGGGTGTCGTGATCGAGAAACGTCGAAGGCAGCCCTGCCTTGGCGCGGCGCTTCGCCTCCGTTTCGAGGGCGCGCCACCCGTGTTCGTCGCCTGCAAGATAGAGGGCGTCGCGTTCCTTCCATGCACAACTCAGGCCATGCCGCTCGATGAGTGTTCCCAGTTTCTTCACCGCTGCGTAGGAACGCCGGTAGGCTCGCCGCGCTGGGGTCGCCCCAATTTTTTCGGCAAGATCCACGAGTGTCGTGTCCAGCTCGAACTGGATCATGGCGGTGCTGGCCAAGGTGCTGCCGTGGCATGGCGGGCGGCGGTCCAGCACGACCACGTCATGCCCCTTCTCGGCGAGGCTGAGCGCGATGAGGGCGCCGCTGATGCCAGCGCCGACGACAGCGACGTCACAGCTCTCGTTGTCGAGCCGCGACCGGTGGCGAACGGTGATGCGGGGGCTCTCCGCCCAAAGCGGGTCGCCGCCGCGCAGGTCTTTTGGGGAAGTTGGCACGTCGGTGTGTATCTGGGCTGCTGGGCAGCCGGGATAACGTCCGAGATCCAGACGGGTTCCGGACACGCGCTGGGAAGGATCATTCGCGCGGGCACGCCGACCGGCGCATGCGTCGCGTCCAAAAGACGCGAGCCTTCGTCAACGGGCGCGCGTGGCGCGCCTCACGGTCTTGGCCGTCAACATGGCCACGAGCGGCAGGCCGATGGAGGCTGCGAGTGCAGCGAGAAGTCCGCTGCCGGTTTCCGCACTCGATCCGAGCGAAGCATAGGTCGCCGCGACACCGATGTTCGCGAGAGTCGTGATAGCCAGAACGTGTCCGGCAGGCAAACCCGCTACGCCCGCTGCGATGACGGAGGCCTCAGCCAGAACCGGCACGGGACGGCAAAGAACGAGCATGAGCAAGCCATAGCGTTCGAACTGATGTGTCAGGTACTGAAAGTCCTCGCGTCCGATCATGCGCTCGGTGACGTCGTGGCCCAGGCGGTGTCCGAGCCAGTAGCCCAAGGCGCACCCGAGCGTGAGCGCGGCGGTGGCTACGAGTGTTCCGCCCGCGATACCCAAGACAGCGCCAAGAATGGAGATCACGACGGTCGACGGTATGGGCAGGACGACGTCGGCGGCGAGCAGAAGAAATCCCGCGACGGCGGCGAGTGGCCGGGAAAGCGGGCTCATCATCATGTCGCGAGCCAGCCGATCCAGCGTCTCGCCGAACAGCAGGAACGGAACTACGACGATCGCAATCATCACGAGCAGAAGGAGCGCAAGCTTCCGCGCTCGACGGGGCCATGAAGACACTGGAGACTTCTGCGCGTTTTGTTCACGCGCGGCGGCCTCACGGTCCATGTCGAGGCCATCGCCGGGCATCGGCCTGCTCAATCGGCGCCTGATAAGCGGGGCCGCGCAGCCGCGAGCTTCCGGCCCTCGTCGACAAGGCCTGCGATCTCGTTCTCGGAGAACGTGCGCTCGGAGCGATTGGCGACGCCAAGGGCGCCAATGACCGTATCGCCATCGAAGATAGGAACGACGATCGAGCCGGCGAGTCCTGTCGCCTTAGCGCCAGGACGCACGTCGCCGCTCGTGTCCGTCTGAATGTTGCAGGCATCGACCGGCTTGGCGCGTTCGACGGCGAGGCCCGCCATTCCCTTGCCGACGGGGATCGTCTTTATGATCGCGAGGACGTGGTCGGGCATGCCCTGAGAGGCGGCCGCGAGATGCAGCAAGCCGTCATTGCCCAGAAAATGGATCGTGCCGCTGTCAGCCGCATAGTCTCGCACGATGCGGGCCAGTGCGGAGGATGCGTGCTGCGCAGCGCTTCGTTCGGTTTCGATCGTCATGTTTCGCATTCCTCTTGAGAAGCAAGGAAGCCGAGGCTAGCGAGGCGGCATCAGGGCCATGGGCCATTCCTCGGCGATGTAGCGCAGGTACCAGACGCTGAAGCGATCGGGTTCGGCAGCGATGTCGCTGCGGATTTCTTCGATCGAGGACCACCGATAATCCTCGGCCTCGGCAGGATCGGGCTGCAAGGGGCCGTCATATCGGCCGCGAAACACATGCACGATTTCGTGCTCGCTCAAACCGTTGTCGAAGGCGGCATGGTATTGGACGGTGCCGAGCCATTCGAGAGGGCAGGAGAAGCCCATTTCCTCGCCGAGGCGGCGTTGCGCGGCATCGGCGACCGGCTCGTCCGGCCGGGGGTGTCCGCAACAGGCGTTCGTCCAGAGCCCGCCGGAATGATACTTGCTCGCGGCGCGCTTCTGCAGGAGCTGGCGTCCCTCCGAATCCCAAACGATGACCGAGAACGCGCGGTGGAGCAACGCGCGACGATGGGCATCGATCTTCTCGGCCGTTCCGATCTCACGGTCGTCCGCGTCGACGAGGATGAGATGTTCGCTCGTTGGCTGCAGAGAGTGCTCGTTATGGATCGAAGACATGGGAGAGCATCAGCCCTTTCACTTGACGCGCATCGATGGTGCCCTCCGGCACGAGATGCGGCGCCGACGACAGGAAGACCGGTCCGTGAGCCGCCGGGCCGTCCGCTCGTCCATGAGAGCCTTTCACGAGGGACGCATCAAGGGGGATGACGTCCATCAGTGTCCGAAATCCGAACGCCTTCTTGAGGAGACGCCATGCGATAGCGAGCTTCGGCCAGCGAATTCCTGGATCCAGGAACAGCTCTGCGGGGTCATAGCCCGGCTTCTTGTGAATGTCGACCGTCCGGGCGAAGTCCGGCGCGCGGGCGTCGTCGAGCCAATAGTAGTAGGTGAACCAGGAATCGGCGGCGGAAATGGCGACGAGCTCGCCGGAGCGTTCGTGGTCGAGGTTCCACTTCGCCTGCTGCTGGCTGTCGAGAACATGGGCCACGCCGGGCAGCCGTTCGATCGCCTCGCGCGCCTTGGGAATATCGTCCGGATCGCGCACGTAGACATGCGCGACCTGATGATCGGCGAGGGCAAACGCGCGGCAGCGGGGAATATCGAGGATCTCGCCGCCTTCCTCCTCGCGTACGGCCAGGAGACCGGCCTCGCGAAGGGCGCGGTTGATGTGCACGGGACGGTTGACGGGTACGATGCCGTACTCGGACAGCACGATGACGCGCCGGCCTTGGGCTTTCGCGGTATCGATGAGGTCTCCCACGACCGTGTCGATCTCCTCGACATCCTTTGCGATTTCGGGGTGGTCGGGTCCGAGACGCTGCAGGCCGTAATCGAGATGCGGGAGGTAGACGAGGGTGAGGGTCGGATCGTTGGCCGCGAGCACGTGCTTTGCCGAGTCCGCAATCCATCGGCTCGACGCGATCGATGTTGCCGGTCCCCAGAAGTGAAAAAGGGGGAAAGCGCCGAGCTTCCGCGTAAGCTCGTCGCGCAGCTCGGGCGGATCGGAATAGCAATCGGGGAGCTTGCGGCCATCGGCCTTATAGATCGGCCGAGGGGTGACGGCGATATCGGTCGAAGCCGCCATCGCGTACCACCAGAAGAGATTGGCGCAGGTGAAGCTGGGGTCTCGCGCCTTTGCGGCGTCCCACACGCGCTCTCCCGCGACGAGCCGGTTGGACTGGCGCCAAAGCCAGACCTCCATCAGGTCGCGGAACAGCCAGCCGTTGCCGACGATGCCATGCTCGCTCGGCGGAAGGCCGGTCACGAACGTCGCTTGCGCCGAGCAGGTGACGGCCGGCGTGACGGTCCGCAAAGGACGCTGGCAGCCGTTTGCGGCGAGACGCGACAGATTTGGCGTGCGAGGGCCAAGAAGGGCCGGCGTCAATCCAACGACGTTAATGACAACGGTAGGATGCATCGTCTCCCGGCTTAGGCCTACTTCTTGAGAGAATGGATATAGGCGATGACCTTCAGGATCTGGTCCTGCGTCACCCCGCGCTGGGAGAACGATCGCATGGCGCCCGAGGCGCCGGAGTGGATGATCTCGAACATGCCGACGTCCGTGTTCGCGCGCGCGTTCACAAAGACGTTGTCGATCAGGCTCGGTCCCATGCCGCCGCGGCCGTCGTCGAGGTGACAGGCCTGACAGTTGTCCTCGTAGATTGTCTTGCCGGCAGCCAGCGCCTCGGCGTTGCCGTTGTAGGGATTGACGCCATCCTTGCGGAACGACTTCACGGCGTCGGTGATCTCCTCGCCTTTGATCGGGGAGAGATCGAGCGCGGAGTCGTCGAGTGCGTGGCGGAACTCGACGTCGGCGAGAGCCGGCGCAGCCGCCGCGGCAGCAGCGAGTGTCAGGGCAGTCAGGAGTGCTTTCGTCCGAATTTTAGGCAGCATGGCGCTCATCGCATGTTTGATCGAAACTTCGGCTCTTCTCAGGCGGAAGGCCCTCCCACCCATGGGGGGTGCAAGGGCCTTCCTTTTTTGCGTGGCTAAACGTGTTGACTACTTCTTCGTCTTCGCGACTTCCGCTCCAGCCGGAACCTTGTCGGCCGGCAGGATCTTCCAGAGAGCGCCCGGCGGGTTGGCCGCAGCGCCCTTGTCGTCCAGGTAGAAGCAGTTGCAGTTCACTGCGAGCACGGTGCCGTCCTCGTCGGTGTTGCCGGCCGTGAACTGCAGCGCGGTCTGGGCGAGCTCCTGGAGCTGCCACTTGCTGCCATCCCAGCCGGTGCCGAAGATGCGGCCCGAGCACCAGTCGCCGGTCAGGAACACGCCGTTCATGCCGCCGTAGTTCGCGACGCCGAGACCCTGAACCGAGCAGCCCCAGCCGTCCTTCAGCTTCTCGGCGCCAGGATAGGGCTCCTGGTGCGGATACTGTGCAGCCGGGAGCACGCCAACGATCGGGCACTTGTCATCCGGTCCAGTCATCGGATGGCAGTTGGTGCCCATGTTGTGCTTCCAGCCATAGTTCTCGCCGCCCTTGCTCGATGCGGGCTGCCAGTTGATCTCCTCGAGATGGTTCTGGCCGACGTCGGCGATGAAGAGGTCGCCGGTCTTGGCGTTGAAGTGGAACGCGTAGGGATTGCGCAGGCCGTAGGCCCACGATTCACCCCGAGCGCCCATATGGATCTGGGAGAAGCCCTTCTCGGTGATGCCGAAGAGCGTCATCATGCGATCCTGATAGGCGCCGGCCCAGGGGTTGTCCTTGGGGATCGTGTACGCCACGTCATCGGGCGTATCGACGTTGATGCGAAGCATCTTGCCCCAGAGCACGTCCTTGCGCTGGCCAGCGTCGAGCGGATCGCCTTCCCAGCCTGCGTCACCCTTGCCGATGTAGAGGTTGCCGTCGGGTCCGAACTGGATGCCGCCGCCGTAGTGATTGTAGTAAGGCTGCGGGATGTTCATGATGACCTTTACGGTCTTGTTGGCATGCTCGACCGACACGACATCCGGGCTCGCCGGATCAACCGTGTAACGGGCGATGATGTGCGCGCCGTTGAAGGGCAGAGACGCATAGCTCACGAAGAAGTGGCCGTTCTCCTTGAACTTCGGATGGAAGGCAACGGCCCAGAGGCCCTGCTCCACGAAGCCGGTCTGCACTTCGCTGCCGAGCGGGCTGTTCTTCGTCAGGTCGAGGAACGGCTTCTCGTTGATCTTGCCGTCCTTGTTGACGATTTTGATCTTGCCCTGGCGTTCGACCACGAAGATGCGTCCGGTGCCGTCTCGCGCAGAGGCAACACCGACAGGATCAAGGAAGCCTTCGGCGACCTTGACGACGGCAATCTTCGGATCTCCAGGCAGCTTCCCTCCCGGCCGAGCCACTTGGTCCGGCGTCTTGGGAACCTCCTGCGCGACCGCGGTCACAGACCCGGTCCCGAGGAGGCCGGCCGCCAATATCGACGCGGACATTAAGAACCGCATTCGCATTTGGACGTTCTCCCATTTACAGTTTTGTTTCTATACGAAGCGTTTTGCGCGACGGCGGACTATTTTGCGTTGCGCAAAGAAATGCACCTGCAGTGCCGAAACTGCATTTGCATTGTGCGGCATGAATGCGCGCGCCGCCTATAGAACAACTAGTTCTTGATTTAGCGCAATCAAGAAAATTTGAATATCAGGAAATTATATCAAATCGGGAAGTAGTCAAAATAATCAATGGATAGTTATCCGGCGGTGTTGTGGGATTAATTCCCGATTGGCGTCAGGGAGGCTCAATTTTAAGCAAGGGGTGGCTCCTGGATCTCGTCTGGGGTCTGTATTTGGGGAGCGTCTGTGTGTTGCCAGCGCCCGGTAATTGGAGCAGAACTTAGCCGTCCGCTCTGGTCGCAAAGGACACAGCTGTCGCATGGCCGGGAAAAATTCTGGCCTCCGATGTGGCTTTGATCCCGTGGCGCTTCAGGGCTTCTGACTAAGAATAAACGCGCTTTGTGGGGAAACGTCGTGTCGCGAGATTTAGCTTTGGCCATTCCACCATTGCGGGCCGAAAATAATGCAAGGACTTTCTTGCAGCGTTTCTCTGTCTCTTATGAATTTCCCGTTTTTTTTACACGGGACGTTTTTTCAGCCGAGAATAGAACGCTGGCGGATCTGATCGGCCCTAAAAGCGCGGGCGCGGCCAATCTGTTGACGTTCGTCGTCGACGAAGGCGTCGAGCGCGAGATGCCGGACCTCAAGCGGCGGATAGCGGCCTACGTCGATGCCACCCCGAACCTCTCGCTCGCCGGACCTGTCGTGAGCCTCGCCGGGGGCGAAGCTGTGAAGAACGATCCGCGGCGCGTCTCCGAGCTTCAGCAGCGGTTCGTAAGCGACGGGCTCGACCGCCATTCCTATGTCGTCTGTGTCGGTGGCGGCGCGGTGCTCGATCTCGTGGGATATGCGGCCGCGACGACGCACCGGGGCATACGGCACGTTCGCATTCCGACGACGGTGCTCGCCCAGAACGACTCGGGTGTCGGCGTGAAAAACGGCATCAACGCTTTCGGCATGAAGAACATGCTCGGCACATTCGTTCCGCCGAACGCCGTGATCAACGACTCGGCTTTCATCGACGTGCTTCCAGGACGCGACAAGCGCGCGGGAATGGCGGAGGCGGTGAAGGTGGCGCTCATTCGCGACAGGTCTTTCTTCGAGTGGCTCGAGGAGAAGGCGGAAGCGCTTGCGATTTTCGCTTCCGAGCCTCTCGATAAGCTCATCCGTCATTGTGCGCTTCTTCATATGCGCCAGATCGCGCACGGAGGTGACCCTTTCGAGCGCGGCAGCGTCCGTCCGCTCGATTTCGGTCACTGGGCCGCGCACAAGCTCGAAGTGCTGTCCGCTTACGAGCTTCGCCATGGCGAGGCCGTCGCGATCGGAATTGCGCTCGATACGCGCTACTCCGTGCTCGCAGGTCACCTTCCCGCAGGTGAGGAGAAGCGCGTGACCCGCCTTCTCGAGCGTCTCGGGTTTGCGCTCTGGCATGAGGCTGCCGACCGGCGGGACGCCAGTGGCCGCCGGCTTCTGCTCAAGGGCCTCGAGGAGTTTCGCGAGCACCTGGGCGGGGAGCTCACCATTACGCTTCTCAGCGAGCTCGGCACCGGCGTCGAAGTTCACACCATGGATCCCGAGCTGGTTGAAAATGCGCTGGATTGGCTGCGGGCGGAGGCTGGGGCCTGATGCAGCTTGCGCTTCCCGGACGGCCGCATCTTACCTACTGCACGAACATTCATGCCGGAGAGAGCTGGCCGGAGGTGGAGGCAGCGCTCGCGCGCTATCTTCCCGAGGTGAAGCGGCAGGTCTCTCCAGATGCGCCTATGGGTGTCGGTCTGCGGCTCTCGGCGTTGGCTGCCGCAGGTCTATCCCAGTCGTCGGTGCGCTCGCGCTTCAAGCAGTTCCTTTCGGACGGCGACTTCTATGTGTTCACGATCAACGCGTTTCCGTACGGAAGTTTTCATGGCACGCGCGTAAAGGAGATGGTCTACGCGCCCGACTGGCGCACGCACGAGAGGCTGGCCTTCACCAATCTGGTGGCCGATATCCTCTCAGACATCGCTCCGGGCGGGATGACAGCGAGCATCAGTACCGTGCCGGGCGCTTTCAAAGCGGGCGTCACCACCAAGGCCGACGTCGATCGCATTGCCGAGGGGTTCGCACGCGCGGCTTTTCATCTCTACGGCATTTCTCGCGAGATGGGGCGGTTGATCACGCTTGCCATAGAGCCCGAGCCTGCCTGCTTCCTCGAAACCACGTCGGAGGCGCTGAGCTTTCTTCAAGACCATATCTTTTCGGGAACCGGGCGCGCGCTCTTTTCACGGTTGGCCGAGGTGCCGGCAGCCGAAGCGGAAGCCAGCCTGAGACGCCATATCGGCCTCTGCTTCGATGTGTGTCATTCGGCGGTGGCGTTTGAGGAAACCGCGCCGACGCTCGCAGCGGTGCGGGCGGCCGGTATCGCGGTTGCGAAGCTACAACTCAGCGCCGCGCTCAGCGCGACGGGCGATGCCTCGCATTTCGAACGGCTGCTCGGCCGCTTCGACGATGGCATCTACCTCCATCAAACCGTGCAGCGGCGTAACGGAGAGATTACGCGCCACACGGATTTGCCCGAGGCCTTTCTTACGGCGCGGCGGGGTTCGGCCGGGGGAGAGTGGCGTGTTCACTGCCACGTGCCTGTGTTCGTCGACCGTTTCGAGACGCTCGGCTCCACGCAGCAGAACCTCCGCGAGGCTCTGGCTCTGTGCCGGACACAGGAGATCTCGCCGCATCTCGAAGTCGAGACTTATACCTGGAACGTTCTTCCCGAGGCGCTCAAATCGTCCGAGATCGTCGGCGATATCGTGCGGGAGCTTCAGTGGGTGCGGGCGGAGCTCGGCGCGTGAGCACGACCTTGTCGCTACTTCGGCTGGCGCGCATCTCCAACCTGCCGACGGTTTGGAGCAACGTTCTGGCGGCCTCCGTGCTGGCGGGTGGTCTCGGCATGAGCGAGCTCGTGCTTGTCGCGATCGCGATGTCCGCGCTCTATACGGGCGGCATGTTCCTCAACGATGCATTCGATCGTGAGATCGATGCGCGCGTCCGGCCTGAGCGCCCGTTGCCGTCTGGCGAGATTTCCCCTGGCGCGGTGTGGGGCATCGGCGGCGGGCTTCTCGCGTGCGGCGTGGCGGGGCTCTCAATGTTCGGCCTCGGCGCGGCTGCCGCAGGTGGCGCGCTCGCGGCCGCTATTCTCGTTTACGATGCTTGGCACAAAGGTAACCCCATCTCGCCGCTAATCATGGGGCTCTGCCGCGCGCTTGTTTATATCGGCACCGTGCTTGCGGCCGGGGCTGCGCTGTCTGCGCCGATCATCGGCGCAGCGCTGGCGCTGCTGCTCTATGTGGCCGGTTTGACGCTCGTCGCGAAAGGCGTGGCCTTCCGGTCTCTGCCGACCTTCTGGCCTGCCGCCCTTCTCGCAGCCCCGATCGTGCTTGGACTGGCCGATGGGGAGATCACGATGGCTTCGTCGTTGCTGGCTGCGGTTGCGACTGGAGCAATCGGATGGGCGGTGTTTCGATCAAAGTCGGGTTTGGCGAGCGATCGGGAACGTGCTGTCGGTCTTCTGATCGCATCCATCGCGCTCGTGGATGCCGTCGTCGCGAGTGCGCATGGGAACGTGATGCTGGCACTCGTCTGTCTCGCCTTCTTCTGTTTGACGCTGGCGTTGCAGCGCGTTGTTCCAGGCACCTGAGATGGGAAGCACGGGCATGGATATGACACAGGTCGAGAGAGCCAAAGCGCTGCTTCATGGATGGCTCGCCTCGCGTCTCTCCCCGGAGGCGCTCGGCTGGCTCGATCAGCAGATCGCGCTCATCGAAGGGGGAGAGCGGCCCCTTCAACTCGGGATCGCGATCGGGCTTGCGCCGCGCAAGGTGGGCAAGGACGATCTCGCGCTCTCGTTTGCCGAGCAGGAGGCTGGACGGGAAATCCGTCCTGACCTCGATGCGACGGGCTGGAGCGTGGATCAGGCGGCGCGCATTCTCTTTGTTCTCGCGAGCTTCCGGGGCGACGAGGCCGCCTTTGCCGGGGCCTTCGACCGAATACTCGCCGCGGCGGAGATCGGCGAGCAGATCGCGCTTTTGCGGGGCCTGCCGCTCTTTCCCGCGCCCGCTCGCTTGGTTTCTCATGCGGCGGAGGGCGTCCGGTCGGCCATGCAGCCGATTTTCGAGGCTGTCGCTCATCGCAATCCCTATCCGCGCGAGCAGTTCAGCGATGCGCAGTGGAACCAGATGGTGGTGAAGACGCTGTTCATCGGCAGCCGCCTCTGGCCCATCCAGGGGCTGGATGCGCGCCGCAACGCTGATCTTGCGCGCATGTTGATCGATTACGCCGCCGAGCGGCGAGCGGCCGGCCGCACCATCTCGCCGGAGCTGTGGCGCTGCGTTGCGCCCTTCCTGGAGGGGGCGGAGATCGCGATGCTCGCCTCCATCCTGTGCGATGGCTCCGAGGCCGAGCGGGGCGGGGCGGCGCTCGCCCTTTCCGAGTCGCCGCATCCGTCCGCGAAGGCCGCGCTCGAAGCTGCCCCCGATCTCGCCGCCGCTGCCCGCGACGGGCGCCTCACCTGGACCATGATAGCCTGACCTCTCACGACACTCGTTTGGAGACCTCCGATGTACATCGATCCCCACGCTCACATGATCTCGCGCACGACGAACGACTATGAAGCCATGGCGAGCGCGGGGGTTGTCGCCGTCATCGAGCCCGCGTTCTGGATCGGGCAGGCCCGCACCAACGTCGGCAGCTACAAGGATTACCTCTCGCACATTCTGGGCTTCGAGCGCTTTCGCGCCGGGCAGTTCGGGGTGCGCCACTATTGCTGCATCGGTCTCAATTCGAAGGAGGCGAACAACGAGGCGCTCGCAGAAGGCGTGATGGAGATCCTGCCCTCATTCGCGACCAAGGAGGGTGTCGTCGCCATCGGCGAGATCGGCTACGACGAGCAGACCGCGCTCGAGGACAAATATTTCCGCCTGCAGCTGGACCTGGCGCGCGATCTCGATCTTCCCGTGATGATCCACACGCCGCATCGCGACAAGAAGCGTGGCGCGTCGCGCTCGATGGATGTCATCCTGGAGCACAAAGTCGATCCTTCGCGGGTCGTCATCGACCACGTCAACGAGGAGACGATCGGGGAAGTGAAGGATCGCGGCTTCTGGGCCGCCTTCTCCATCTATCCGCATTCGAAGATGACCGCGGAGCGGATGGTCTCGCTGGTCAAGACCTATGGGCCGGAGCGGCTCATCGTGGATTCGGCTTGCGATTGGGGGGTGTCGGATCCGCTTTCGGTGCCGAAGACGGCGCAGCTCATGGCGGATCAAGGTCTCACCGCGGAGGCTATCCGCCTCGTCACCTATGCGAACGCCCTGGCGGTCTATGGCAAGAGCGGCCAGATGAGCGAGGACGACTGGCTCTCGCCGCCGCCGATCGACCAGCGCACCCTCTATCAGGGGAATACGGTGCTGCGCGGAGGACAGGCGCCGCGTGTGGTCACTAAAGACGCCGGGTGAGGCGGCCCCATCGCGCTCGGCTCGCGCCGCCTCTTTACCAAGTTCAGCGCGCTGCTCGCTGTTTACCATCGCGGGTAGTCGAGCGATGGAGCAAAAAATAAATTCTATCCGCAGCCGAGCCCTTGCGTGCGGGAGCCTGTGGCGCAAAGCTTCGCTGTCTTTAGATCTCTGGGGGGCTGTGTGTCGGCGAAGCGGGTGGACTTCGCGCGTCTCGGGCTTGTTGGAGGTCCATCATGTGGTGCCACCGGTCGTCTGCAGTCTGCTTCTGCCTGTTCGCGGCGTTCTCTCTGTCAGCTCCCTTCGCCGTGACGCCTGCGCTATCCGCGCTCTCGAGGACCTACGACTCCGCTACGGACGAGCGCGCCGTCGTGCCTGTCGCGGGGAGGAAAGGTACGCGCAACTACGAGCCGGATGACATGAGCGAGCCGTTACTGCGTGAGCCGCCGCCATCGTCGAACGCCGTTTCGAACGACGAGCTCGAGCACTGCATCAGCACGTGGGATAAAGACACGCATATGACGAAGGAGGCGTGGCGGGAAACCTGCAAGCGCGTCTTGCGCGAGCGCGCCTCGCAGCCCGACATCTAGGCGGCAGGTTCGCCCTCCGCTCACTCTTCGGCCGTGCCCTTTGTGATCGGCACGGCATCGCCGTTGGTGCAGGCGGTCTTTCCGTCGCTCTCGATGATCAGCAGTGCATCATTGGCCCGATAAGGCTGCCTGTAGACAGTGCGATAGGCCGGCACATCGGCGTCAACCTGCGTGCGCATGATTGCCAGGCTGCGGGGTGTTTTTGCAAGCCAACAGGCGATATTCTCTTCCGGTACGATGATGAGGGGCGATTGGAGCCGCGCGAGGAAGCCGAACTCGCCGCGTGTTTTTTGCGCCGCCGCGATCGGTGAACCGGCGTGAGTGGCGAGCACGTCGGCCATCGGCTGGAGGTCGTAGAGCTTTGCGATCGTGCTGCGGCCGATGGCGAGCGCGCTCATCATGGCGATCACGTTTGCAATAGCGATGCCGATCAGAGCGCCACGTATGGACCGGGCGAGAAGATAGATGGCTGCAAATATATCTACGGCGATCAAGATCGCCCATGGGAGACTCAAGTGTTGAACCGCTTCGAGGATGCCTTCTTGCGGCAGGAGGCTGGTCCCAACGATCGACAGCACGACAACCATCGTGGCGGAGACGCCGGCGACGGCGATTAGCTCCGTCCGGTCGCGCGGGCGGAATTCGGTTTTCCGCATCCCGAGCGCGACCAGGATCGCGATGCCCGGAATGAGCGGCAGGAGATAGTGGGGCTGCTTGCCGCTGATGAGGCTCAGCCCGATGACCGGCGGGATGATCCAAGCGAGCAGGAAATTGCGAGCAGGTGAGCTCGCGGCGGCGACTTTGCGCACGCCATCGCGCAGGGGCCGCCAGAGGATCACCGGAAGCAGGAAGATGGTGAGAACGGGTATGTAGAACCAGAAGGGCCGGGCATGGGCGAAAGACGAAGAGATGCGGCCTGCGGACTGCTTCCAGAAGATCATTTCGGCATACTCGGGTCCACCGAGGTATGCCGCGCGCAAGGCCCATCCGAGGACCATGGTGCCTCCGATGGCGACGGCCGTTGCCACCTTGAGGTACCAGCGTGGGCGTTGCTCCGGTGCGATCCAGAGCGGTCCGAGAAGTGCAACGGGGAGCAGCGTCAGCAACGCGACCGGCCCCTTGGCGAGGAGGCCCGCACCCATGCTTATGGCGAACGCGGCCCACGCGCGCCGGTCTCCGTATCGTCCGGCGTGCCAGAGCGCGAGCAGGGCTGCCACGACGCAGGCCGTCAGCAGCATGTCGAACATGATCGAGAAGCCGAAGGCGATGAACACCGGAAATCCCGCCAGCAGGAGAACGCTGGTGGCGGGGCGTTCATCCTCTGCCGTCTCCGTCGCGGCGAGGTCCCCCTCGAGCCGGTGCGCAAGGATCAGAACGGCGATGAAGCTCAACACGCCGACGAGGCGTGCGACCCACACCTGCTCGCCGAGGAGGGACCAGAGGAGATTGATGAGCCAGAAGAGGAGAGGCGGCTTGTGAGAGTAGGGCTCGAAGTTGAGCGTGGGGAGGGCCCAGTTGCCGCTCGCGCGCATTTCCCACGCGACGGTGAGGTAGCGCGTTTCATCCACCGGAAACGCAGGCAGCGTCGTGACGACGACGAGCAGCGCGATCAGCAGGCCGAGCAGGATCGCGAGCGCGGTCCGCTCGATGGACGGCTTGTACTGCAAGGGATGCCTATCTCGCCGTCTGCATGGCGGGCGCGGCGCGGCTCGACGCGCCCGTGACGAAATAGAGGTTGCGGCAGTAGATGAAGAGGCCGGTGGCCTGGCCGATGATGAAGATAGGATCCTGCCGCCAGATCGCGTAAGCCAGAAGTACGGCGCCACCCGACAGGCTGAAATACCAGAATGCGGTCGGGATCACGGATTCGCGCCGCCGCTCGGACGCAATCCATTGAACGAAAAATCGCATGAAGAAAAGTGATTGGCCGACGAGGCCGATGCAGAGCCAGACGTGCTCCGGATTGGAGAAATAACCGATCATAGCATCTCCTCCATCTCGACCTTTGCGATCTGCCTTTTCACGAGCCAGCGCACGCCGATCAGGTCGTGAATGCCGACCCAGAGGCGATCCCACAGGCCATACTTCGACTTGCCTCCGGAACGTGGGCGATGATCGACGTCGACAAGCACGATCTTGACGCCCGACGCTTTCATCATCGCGGGGATGAAGCGGTGGATGTGGTCGAAGAAGGGAAGCTCGAGGAAGTCGTCGCGCCGGAACAGTTTCAGGCTGCATCCGGTGTCGCGCACCTCGTCATGGAGCATCGCGGAACGCACGCCGTTGGCGATGCGAGACGAGATGCGGCGCACGAACGTGTCGCGGCGCTTGCGTCTCTGCCCTGCGATCATCAGGCGCGGCGTTCGCGATTGTGCTTCGATGTAGCGCTGAAAAACGGTGTGAAGGTCCGCGGGGTTGTTCTGGCCGTCGGCGTCGAGCGTGACGATCAGCTCGTTGCTTGCCGCTCGGATGCCGGTAAGCAGGGCGCGGCTCTGGCCTTGCCGGCGGCCGTGTCTCAGCACGCGAAGATTTTCGATGCCGCTCGCTTCCGCGATGGCGCGCTCGGCGGTGGCGTCGTCACTTCCGTCGTCGACGACAACGATCTCGCGGATCGGCAGGTGGTCCATCTCGTCGCGGATCTCGCGAAGCAGACGGCCGATGCACTCCGCCTCATTGTAGGCGGGCAAGACGACGGTCACGAACATGGCTTGACCCCCAAGGTCTCCGCACGTGTGCGGGCTGGGCGTGTTTGTGGCTCGCGAAGCTGACTACAAGCTTACAAACCCGGCGATTATTTGGGCGTCAAAGGGCGGCCGGAAATTTCAGAACGATCTCAAAGCCATCGCTGCGGCCCTGCGCCGGAGACAGCAGCGTTACCGATCCATCCGCCTGTCGCATGATGGTATCGACGATGGCGAGCCCCAATCCGCTGCCGGTATTGACAGGCGCACGTCCGCGCCGAAACCGGTTCTTGAGCTCGGCGAGCGTTTCAGGTGCGACCGGCGGGCATGCGTTGACGATGCGAATGGCATGATCGGTGCCCACGTGAACATCGATCGGCTGGTCTCTATCCCCATGCACGACGGCATTTTCCAGCGCATTCCGCAGCACGATCGCAAGCGCGTCCTGATCCATGGCTACTCTGCACCCGGCGTCGTTGGCGAGGTGAAGGTGGATCCGGCCGTCGACGTCCGGGCGGTGTTTGTACTCGTCCACCAGCAGATGGGCGATCACGTTGAGGTCGCTGCGCTCGCGCGAATGACCAAGTCCGGCCGCCGCCCGAGACATCTCGAGAAGCTTCTCGATCCTGCGGCCGAGCTGTCCCAATTGGGACGCGATGTTCTCGGCGCGCGCTTGCTCGCTCGATCCCACGAGCCTGCTCGCTAGAACCTGAACTTGCGCGCGCGCGGACGCGATGGGATTGCGAAGCTCGTGAGCTGCGTTCGCGGCGAATTCCCGCTCGGATTCGATTGCCCTCTTCAGGCGGGCCATCAGGGTATTGATCGCGTCGACCACGGGCGCGATCTCGCTCGGGAGCCCGGCGTTCTGGATCGGCTCGAGATAGTCGCCGCCTCGGGCTTCGAGCTCGCTCGACACGAGGGATATGGGCGCCGTCGCGCGTCCGATGGTGCGATAGACGGCAAGAGCCGCGAACGGCAACAGGGCAAGCAGAGGGGAGGACAGGCTGATCCAGATGCCTATCGCCGTCTCCCGGCGCTCGAACAGATCCTGGACGACTTCGATCCAGAGGTCCCTGTCCTTGATGTATCGCGTGTAGTAGCGGAATCCTCCGCTGCTCCGGAAGCCTTTTTTGACGGGGAGCACCGGGGAGATGGCCGGTGCGCTCGATTCCGCGAGGATGGTGCCGTCCGCAGCGCGCAGCCGGTAGTGCACATGACCTTTTCCGACGCGCGTGGAAATGGGCCTTCCGGCGGATGATTTCCCGGTGCTCCCAGCCTGCTCCAGCCGGTAGTCCTCGAGCGCCACCGGAATGATCTGCTCGGCGGTTTCGCGGAGTGCACTATCGAACACCTCGTCGATCTCGTGATGCACCACCAGGCCGGCGATCAGAACTCCCGAAATCCAGAACAGACCGACCAGAACGATCAGCGACTTGATCAGACGGCCTTTGATGGACCATTGGGCCATGGCTATCGATCCATCCGATAGCCGAGGCCGCGCAAGGTGCGGATGGAGTTGCTGCCGAGCTTCTTGCGAAGGCGGCTGACGTAGACTTCCACGGCGTTGCTCTCGATCTCGGATCCGAAGCCGTAGAGGACCTCTTCCAGTTTGCTCTTGGAGACGATGGTGCCCAGGCGGTGCATGAACGAGTCGAGGAGCGCCCACTCGCGCGCGGTGAGCTGCAATTCCTCGCCATCACGCCAGACTTTTCGCGCAGCCTGGTCGACCTCGATGGCGCCGATACGCTGGCGCGGGTTCGGCAGCGCGGAGGCGCGCCGCTGAACCGCGAAGATGCGTGCGCTCAGCTCGTCGAGGTCGAACGGCTTCACGACATAGTCGTCGGCGCCGGCGTTGAGACCGTCGATACGGTCGCGGATCTGATCGCGGGCCGTGATGACGATGACGGGAAGCGGGCGCCCCGATTTGCGGATGCTGCGCAGAAAGTTGAGGCCGTGACCGTCCGGAAGGTTCAGATCGAGCAGCATGAGGTCATAGCTCACCGTCTCGATGGCTTGGGCGCCATCGTCGAGCGTCTGCATCCAGTCGACGGCGTGAGTTTTCTTCAAGTGGGTCGCCACGGCTTCGCCCAGCAGCGGCTCGTCTTCGATCAGGAGAATTCGCATGGTCGCCCCCGTTGTCCGGAGATCCTTCCTTGCCCAAACTGACACGAAGCTGAATGGAGCGGCCATATGTTAAAAAGGGGGCGCGGGAGCGCGTCTTCGACGCACTCCCGTTTTATCGTGTTCAGTCAGGGGTATGTGAGCGCGGCGGCGGTGCCTTCAGCCGCATTGGGCGCGGTGGCGCAGCAGGTGATCGGCCAGAACCAGCGCCATCATGGCCTCTCCAACCGGGACCGCGCGGATGCCGACACAGGGATCGTGGCGGCCTTTGGTGACGATTTCCGTCTCGTGACCCTGCGTGTCGATGGTCTGACGCGGGGTCAGGATGGAGGAGGTCGGTTTCACGGCGAACCGGCACACGATCGGCTGGCCGGTGGAGATGCCGCCCAGGATGCCGCCGGCGTGGTTGGACAAGAAGCGCGGCTTGCCGTCGTTGCCGATACGGATCTCGTCGGCGTTGGCCTCGCCTGTCAGCTCCGCGGCCGCCATGCCCGCACCGATCTCGACGCCCTTCACCGCGTTGATGCTCATCATCGCGGAGGCGAGGTCCTGGTCGAGCTTGGCGTAAAGGGGTGCGCCGAGACCGGCGGGTACGCCCTCTGCCACTACCTCCACCACGGCGCCGACGGACGAGCCGTTCTTGCGCACGCTGTCGAGATAGTGTGTCCATTCCGGCACCATGCCGGGGTCGGGGCTGAAGAACGGATTGGTGTCCACCGTTTCCCAGTCCCAGCGGGAGCGGTCGACCTTGTGCTCACCGATCTGGATGAGGGCGCCACGGATCACGACGCCCGCGCCCAGCACCTTGCGCGCGATCGCGCCTGCTGCGACGCGCATGGCCGTCTCGCGCGCCGAGGAGCGCCCGCCGCCACGGAAATCCCGGATGCCGTACTTGGACCAGTAGGTGATGTCGGCATGGCCGGGGCGAAACGCATCCTTGATCTCGCCGTAGTCCTTGCTGCGCTGGTCGGTGTTATGGATCAGCAGGGAGATCGGCGTTCCGGTCGTCACCTGCTCGCCGCTGGCATCGGGGAAGACGCCGGAGAGTATCTCCACCGCGTCGGCTTCACGGCGCTGGGTGGTGAAGCGCGACTGTCCGGGTTTGCGCCGGTTCAGTTGGACTTGGATTTCCTCGGCTGTGATCGGAATGCCCGGCGGGCAGCCATCGACGACGCAGCCGATGGCGGGCCCATGGCTTTCGCCCCAGGTGGTCATGCGGAAAAGATGGCCGAAGGTGTTGTGTGACATGGAAGCCGCTGCTGGAAGGTGGCGGACGGGCGGGATGCACCGATGCTGATGACAGCAGATCGCATCCACAACTCGCGCACCAGTCAATGACATCCTGTCATAAGTGCCGAGCGCGCCTACAGCAAGCGCGCCGCGCCGCGCTCAGTCAGGCTTTGCTAAGAGGCCTCTTCTCAAGCGGGCGAGAATTTCGGCGCGATGGGCCGTGCACGGCCTGACGCGGCTGCCGCGAAGCCGCTCGATGGCTCATAGTTACTTGAAAATATAGTTCTTTTTCCGGTTATGGCATCTACAAGCGGGATCGTGCGCTGTGCCGGCTCGATCCCTGATGGATTCGAAACAATCCCTTTCACTCGTATTTATTTTGCGCTCGGCCGCGACGCAGGTAATCAGGCTGAGTGCCTGAGTGTTGTGCGCCGGTCGAAAGGAGGCTGCATGAGGCGTGTTCAGGCGCGCCCGGCCTAGCCGGGGTATTGTTTTGTGCGTTTGCTTGTGTGCGTTTCTGCGTTCAGCGGACGGTTCCTTCCGGTCTGAGCAACCGGGTCGAGATGTCCGCACCTATGTCTATTGCATAGAAGGGAGCTGGAGCGCCGCTGCTCTGGCTCCCTTTTTCTTTGGGTGGCTCAGAGCCAGCGCATGGTTCCGCCCGTGAGCACGAGGATGCGGTCCTGGGGGCTTTCAAGGCCGGGGATCAGCTCCGGATCCAGTCCCAGGAGATGGGCACGCAGGCAGCGCGAGATGCCGCCATGGGAGACGACCACGCAATCGCGCGTGAGAGTTTCGCTCCAGAGCCTCACGCGGTCGAGCAGATCGGCATAGCTCTCTCCCTGCTCGGGCCGCCATCGGAAGGGGTCCTGGGTACGCTCGGCGAAGCCTGCGGGATCGCGGGCCCGGAGATCGTCCTGCAGGGTGCCTTCCCAGGCGCCGTAAGACAATTCCATGAGGCGCGGGTCGGTTTCGTATCCCTCGGGCGGCAGATCCAGCGCGCTGCGCACGATCTCCATGGTCTCTCGCGCGCGGCTGAGCGGGCTTGCGAGGAAGCCCGCCTCTCTGATCGCAGGCAGGAACGCGCGCAGCGTCTCGCCGTTGCGGCGGGCCTGGGCGCGTCCGGTCTCGTTCAAGGGAATGTCGCGCTGGCCCTGGTAACGCCGGTCACGGTTCCAGTCGGTCTCGCCGTGGCGAATGAAGTAGATCGTCGGGTGATCCGGCATGACGTGATCTGGCGTCCGGTGCTTCGGCGAGATCGGCCTCTGCCGGTCGGCATCAGCCGTCGTTCTTCACAACCGATATGTCGGGCGCATCCTCGTTCTTCATGCCCTGGACGTGGTAGCCGGCGTCCACGTGATGAACCTCGCCGGTGACGCCCTTCGAGAGATCGGACAGAAGATAGACGCCGGCGCCGCCGACATCCTCGATCGTGACTGTGCGGCGGAGCGGGGAATTGTACTCGTTCCAGCGCAGAATGTAGCGGAAGTCCGAGATGCCGGAGGCCGCGAGCGTCTTGATTGGGCCAGCGGAGATGGCGTTCACGCGGATGGCGTTCTTGCCGAGATCGGCCGCGAGGTAGCGCACGGAAGCTTCGAGCGCGGCCTTGGCGACGCCCATGACGTTATAGTGCGGCATCACCTTCTCGGCGCCGTAGTAGGTGAGGGTGATGATGGAGCCGCCGTTGGTCATCAGCTTCTCGGCGCGCTGGGCGAGCGCGGTCAGCGAGAAGCAGGAGACGAGCATGGTCTGGGTAAAGTTTGCTTCGCTCGTGTCGACATAACGGCCGTCGAGCTCGTTCTTGTCGGAGAAGGCGATGGCATGGACGAGGAAGTCCAGGCGGCCCCACACGCGGCTCAGCTCCGCAAACAGCGCGTCGACGGAGGCGGTATCGGAGACATCGCAGGGAAGCACGACCTTCGAGCCGAGCTCGGCGGCCAAAGGCTCGACGCGCTTCTTCAGGGCGTCGCCCTGATAGGTGAGGGCAACCTCGGCGCCTTGCGCGACGGCCGCTTTAGCTATGCCCCAGGCGATCGAGCGGTTGTTTGCAACCCCCATGATGAGGCCGCGCTTACCGGCCATTAGCGTGCCGGCAAGTTGTTCCACATCAGCCGCCTTCTCGGTCATGTGCCCGCGTTCCCTTGGTCTCTGAAATTTGCGCGCATCCTACACAAAAGGAATTGCTGGTCCAGATGGCCGCTTGGCGAAGCCCCCTGCGAACTTTACGGCGTTACCATTTGGACGCGCGCGAGCGGGGCCGTACTGAGAGTTCAGCGCTGGATGTCGTTAAATTTCAGAGTCTTAGGGTTTTAATTCTTTACGAGCCGATGCGACATTGGCGCTCAGCCCTCGAGCACCCAGCGGCGGTTCGGCATGCGGCAGGCGATGCCTTCGGCGGTCCGGGTCTTGTATCCGGTGGTGAGAAGCACCACCACGTGACGGCAGACCGAGCCGTTTGCGTTGCGGAAGGAAACGGTCGGGCGAACGATGCCGGAGAGGCGTCCGTTGGGGCGGCGCCAGACGAAGGGTGTGCCGTCATCCATGCGGGAAAGCCCGACCTGGATGCTCTCCAGCGCCGCGATCTCGTCGGCCTCGTCCAGGGCGCGGTTGAAGTCTGCGAATTTTGGGCGTGTGGCTTTTTGCTGGGCGTCCGGACAGGTGCATCTAGCCTCGTCGGACGGGCGCTCGCCGGCGTGGGCGAAATCGTCCGCGAGAAGGACCGAGGCCGCCAGCATCAAGGCGGTCGCAGCGGTCAGGGCACAAGTCTCCAGCACGGGGGCGTGACGCATGACAGGCCAACTCCACAACACAACAAACACGGCAGGCCACTACGGGGCCAGCCGGTCCATTGTGTGCCGTCATGGTTAAAAGGTGCTAAAGCTGCGTCCCAAAATTTGGGGTGGAGCCGGCATCCGTCAGCGGGTATCGGAAAAAGGCCGGCAACGGCGGGCAACGGACAGGAAGGGAACGGCGTGGCTGAGAATTCGATCGAGGCGGGGGCAGAGGGCGCGAAGGGAGAGGCCGACTTCACCGCCGAGGACGATCCTTTTTCGCTGTTCGAGGCGTGGCTTCAGGATGCGACGCGGACCGAGCCCAACGATCCGAACGCCATGGCACTTGCCACAGTCGATGCGTCCGGCTTGCCGGACGTGCGCATGGTGCTGCTCAAAGGGCTAGATGGTCCGGAGCGGCCGGATCGCGGGTTCGTCTTCTTTACGAACCTCGGCAGCGCGAAGGGCGAGGAGCTCGCGCAAGTTCCGCGCGCCGCCCTGCTGTTTCACTGGAAGACGCTAAGGCGGCAGGTGCGGGTGCGGGGCAGTGTAACGCCCGTTACCGCCGAGGAGGCGGACGAATATTTCGCGTCGCGGCCACGGCTCTCTCGCATTGGCGCATGGGCCTCCGATCAATCGCGCCCGCTCGAAAGCCGGTTCGCGCTGGAGAAAAAGGTGGCACTCTACACGACGCAATTCGGTATCGGAGAAATCCCGCGCCCTCCTCACTGGTCGGGCTTCCGGGTCACGCCGGTGCAAATCGAGCTTTGGCACGACCGCCCGTTCCGCCTGCACGACAGGGTCGTGTTCCGCCGCGCGGGCGCGTCCGAACCGTGGAGCAAGACGCTTCTCTATCCTTGACGCGGCCGCCGGGTCTTCTTTGCAGACTGTTGCAGTTTTGTGTGGCGCAGCGCCGAAATACAGCCGTTCAATTGTCGTGTTTGCGTGCGGTGCATCAATAATGGGCCGCAGACCGCGCTGGGCTATGTCATTTTCTAGACGGCTACAGTGGAATATGCCGCGCCCCACTTGCGGAAGCCGTGGCGTCCTGCAAGTGTGCCCCGACAACTAGTGGGGAGTCGCCTCGGCGGGCGCGCTCGACCGCGAATTCCACGGGGGGATACTTGGCACATACTCTCGCGTCCGGCGCATCTGCGTCCGGTACGTCGGCGCAGCCGCAGAAGGCGCGCGACTGGATCGAGATCCTGCAGCGCTATCGTCATCCGGATCCGGCGCGCAGCACGTTCGAGGTTTTCATCACCCTCGTTCCGTTCATCGCACTTTGGGCAGCGGCCTGGGCCGCGCTCGATATCGGTTATTGGCTCACGCTTCTCATCGCCGTTCCGGCGGCGTTCTTTCTCGTGCGCCTGTTCCTCATTCAGCATGACTGCGGCCACGGCGCGCTCTTCCGCAAGAAGCTGACCAACGACTGGGTCGGCCGGGCGATGGGCGTGCTGACGCTGACGCCCTACGACGCGTGGAAGCGCAGCCACGCCATCCACCATGCGACGCACGGCAGCCTCGACGATCGCGGCACGGGCGACATCGATACGCTCACGGTGCGCGAGTATGCGGCGCTCTCGCCGTTCCGCCGGTTCCTCTATCGCACGTACCGCCACCCGATCGTCCTGTTCGGCATCGGGCCGCCGCTTCTGTTCATGATCCAGCATCGCTTGCCGTTCAGCATGTTGCGCGGCGCGGACTGGCGGAGCTGGGCCAGCGTGATCGGCACCAACGCCGGCCTTCTGGTGCTGGGCGGGCTCGTGATCTGGCTGGTGGGCTGGAAGGCGTTTCTTGCCGTGCAGCTTCCCATCGTGGCGATCGGCTCGTCGATCGGCGTTTGGCTGTTCTACATCCAGCACCAGTTCGAGGACACGATCTGGGCGGAGAAGCCCGAGTGGAACGTGCACGAGGCCGCTCTCCATGGCAGCTCGCACTACGATCTTCCCGGCTTCCTGCCTTGGCTGACGGCGAACATTGGCGTGCATCACGTGCACCACCTCTATAGCCGCATTCCCTATTACAACCTGCCGAAGGTGCTGAAGGACTTTCCGGAGCTCGCGGAAGTGCACCGCATTACGCTGTGGGAGAGCTTCAAGTGCGTGAAGCTGAGGCTCTGGGACGAGAAGGAGCGGCGCCTGGTGCCGCTGTCCGAAGCGGTCCTGGCTTAGATCGCCGGCGTAATTGCCTCAACGCAAAACGGCCGCTCGGAAGAGCGGCCGTTTTCATTTGTTGGTGTGGTCTCTCGATCAGGCGCGCTCGATCGACTTGATCGGACCGCGCGGGCGACCGGAGCGCTCGGCGATCTCGCGGTCCTGCTCCTCGATGGCGGCACGCGCAGGCTCGTCGCCGTCGAGGCCGCCCAGGATATCGCTCGGAACCTTGCGGTTCGAGGTCTGGGATCCGTCCTGATAAAGCACGTTGAAAAGGACGAACTCTGCTTTCGGGTTGGGTTTCTTGCGTGCCATCGGTGGTCCTTTCAGATCAGCAGCCGGCCGAGAACGGAGGAGGGGCTCCTCCGTTTCGGCCGGTTCGGTGTCAAACGTGCGAAGGTGAGCCGCCGCGCCTCGGCGGCGGCTCTCTCACTCAGCCCGCGTCGCGGTTGCGCGGCGCACCCTGGCGCGCCGGCCGGTTGAAGCCGCTCTGACCGCGGCGATCACCGCCTCCGTGCGAGCGGTGCTGGCCGTCGCGATGGCCGTGGGAGGAGGGACGAGCGAGGAAGCCCACATTGTGCAGCGAGCCCGAGCCGGACGCGTCCGATGCGCGGGGCCGGTCCTGGCCGTGGCGCTGGGGACGTTGCCCCTCGTTGCTGCGCACGGGCTCATCCGCGTGGCGTGCATGGTCGCGGCGGCCGCCGCCGTGGCCGTGCCCGCCGTGCGCGTGTTCGGAGCGGCCGTGACCGCGGCCCCGTTCGCCCGCGCCATGATTGCGTCCGCCGCCCTGATGGCGATGTCCGCGATGTCCCCCGCTCGTGCGCTCGCCGTCGTCCCGGCGCGCCGGGGTGCGGTCGGCGACGATGGAGGCGTCGTTGCGGCGGTCCTCGTGGGGGATCTGCTGTCGGGTGAGGCGCTCGATGGCGCGGAGCTGCTCGCGCTCATCGACGTCGCAGAGCGAGATGGCGATGCCCGAAGCACCCGCGCGCGCCGTGCGGCCGATGCGATGAACGTACGCCTCCGGCACTTCCGGAAGCTCGTAGTTGATGACGTGCGTCACGAGGTCGATGTCGATGCCGCGCGCGGCGATGTCGGTCGCCACCAGCACCTTGATGCGGGACGTGCGGAAATCCTCGAGCGCGTTCTCACGCTGGCGCTGGCTTTTGTTGCCGTGGATGGCCGCAACCTTGGTGCCGCCGCCTTCGAGGTGGCGGGCGACGCGGTCCGCCCCGCGCTTGGTGCGGGTGAAGACGAGCGTGCGCTCCATGGCAGGGTCTGCGAGAAGCTCGGCAAGCAGGGCGCGCTTCTTTCCGGCCTCGATATGGATCACGCGCTGGCGGACACGCTCTGCGGTGGTCGCGACCGGTGCCACCGAAACCTTGACCGGGTCCTGCAGCAGCTCGTCGGCGAGACCGGCGATCTCCTTCGGCATGGTGGCCGAGAAGAACAGGTTCTGGCGGCGGTGCGAGAGGTGCGACACGATCCGGCGGATGGGCTTCACGAAGCCGAGGTCCAGCATCTGGTCGGCTTCATCGAGCACGAAGATCTCGGTGCCGGAGATGTCGGCGCAGCGCTGCTCCATCAGATCGAGCAGGCGGCCGGGTGCCGCGACGAGCACGTCGACGCCGCGCGAAAGAGCCTGGATCTGCGGACGATGCGCGACGCCGCCAAACACGACGGCGACGGTGATGCCGAGGTGGCGGCCGTAGGCGCGGAAGCTTTCGCCGATCTGGGTTGCGAGCTCACGCGTGGGCGAGAGCACCAGCACCCGGCAGCCCTTGCGGGGTGCTGCGCGGCGGTCTGCGGCGAGGCGGTTGAGGATGGGCAGCGCGAACGCCGCGGTCTTGCCGGTTCCCGTCTGCGCGATGCCGAGCAGGTTGCGGCCCTCCATCACCGGAGGAATGGCCTTCGCCTGGATCGGCGTCGGCGTGGTGTAGCCTTCTTCGTTCAGAGCCTTGAGGATCGGCTCGGCGAGGCGAAGATCTGAAAACGATGTCAAAGGGTGGTCTTTCTTTTGAAGCCGCGCATGTGCGGCGGAGCAGCCGCGCCGATTCCCGGCGAAGCAGTGCTCGTTTCTCGATGACGCCCCGCGTGGCCTGGGCTGTCGGATGGGGAGTTTTTCAGGGCGCTCAACAGGGGGACGAATTGGGCCTCTTTGGCCCGACACATGTCCCTTCACGCGGCTGGAGCGCCGGAATACGCTCGACTTTTTCAAGCGTTGGAACGGCTTGTCTCATGTTGCGGGTGCGAAGTCAAGGTAATCTCGGGTTCCGCGGAGTCGCAGTGCCGCCGCGGCTGGCCGGCTGCTAACCGTCTGCGTCAGTGCCCTGCGCCCAATTGGAAGGTCGAGCTATGCATCCCGCCGCATCACGGATTGTCGATCTTTACGAGCGTCACGCCGAGGCGTGGGATCGCGATCGGGGGCGCTCCCTGTTCGAGCGGGCCTGGCTCGACAAGTTCCGGGCCGTCTTGCCCGCGGACCGCTCGATTCTCGACATCGGGTGCGGGGCGGGGGAGCCGATCGCCCGCTATTTCGTGGAAGCGGATCATCCGGTGACGGGTGTCGACTCGTCCGCTTCTCTCATTGAGATTTGTCAGGCGCGCTTTCCCGATCACGCCTGGCTCGTCGCAGATATGCGCAGCCTGGATCTCGGCCGCCGCTTCGGCGGGCTTATCGCGTGGGACAGCTTTTTCCATCTGTCCTACGCCGACCAGCGGGCGATGTTTCCGATCTTCGATCGGCATGCGGCGCCGGGTGCAGCCCTCCTGTTCACGAGCGGGCCATACCATGGTGAAGCCATCGGCTCGTTCGAAGGCGAGGCGCTCTATCACGCCAGCCTTGCGCCCGAGGAGTACGAGGCGCTGCTCTCGGCCAACGGCTTCCACGTCGTAGATCACGTGGCCGAGGATGCGTCGTGCGGTGGCCATACCGTTTGGCTCGCGCGCCACGTGTAGAGCGCGATCGGTCCTGATTGAATGAGGATCGCGCTGCAGCGCTTCAGCGAGAGCGATGATCCACGCTTCGGACGGATGGGATCCGAAGCGCTGATGGTCCGGCGCGCAAAAGAAAAGCCGCCGGTTGCTCACCGGCGGCTTCGATCCGATCGGATCTGGAATTCTGGCGCAGCGCCGAATTAGACGAGCTGAACCTGGCCGGCCTGCTTGCCGCGGCCCTTGCGATCGTCCTCGAGGACGAACGAGAGCTTGTCGCCCTCATAGACGCCGTTGATGCCTGCCCGCTCGAGAGCGGAGATGTGGATGAAGACGTCCTTCGAGCCGTCTTCCGGCTGGATGAAGCCGAAGCCCTTGGCGGTGTTGAAAAACTTCACCGTGCCCGTGATGCGATCCATAGTGGTGTTCCTTCACTTTGCGCGCAAAAGATCAGCCAGTCCCGAACGGCGCGCCGTCATTCGGGATCTCAGTCAATGCAGGAATAAGGCAAACGGCCGGTGGCACGCTCTCTCATTCGACCTTGTGAGGGTACGTCCACCTCGGAGCGCACCGGCCCCGGCGTTATGCGGGCTGTCTGTGGCGAAAGCAAGGATCAATTGCGATATCAGATTGCTATCCGAAAACACGCTAAGATACGGAAACTGTGCTCCTTTTGGGCACAAGTTAACCAGTGGTGAAGGCTGCCGGCGTGACGCCGTTTCGTCACACGCTCTCGCCAAAGCGATGAAGTGGCTGTGCGATTGGTGATAGCTCGCCGCCTCGCATTGTCGGTGCGCGGACTGGCTGATACTGATCGTGCCGGTGGGGAGCGGAGCAGGGGCACAGGCAAATGCTGGCGGCTATTCGCATTGCAGGACGCGCGGGACTTTGCGCGCTTGCGTTCGTCGTATCGGGCTGCGCGGAGACCATTCCCGGCGTCGATACCGCTTCCATCAAACCCGCCGCCGATACCGTGACACAGGGGTTCGTCCCGGGGGTGCCCAAGGGCTATCAATGTCCGCTGGTGCCGAACGGGTTCGACCCGGCTGGCTCGATCTACCGCCTCGACAAGGACGGCACCTATTTCCGGGTGAAGGATTTCACCGCAGATCCCGCGATCACGGCGCTCGGTACCTTCAAGCGCGACGTGCCGATCTCGAACTACGTGCTCTCCGACACGCAGCAGGCGAATGCCGGGCTCTCGTTCGATCTCCTGCAAAAGGTGGTTCCCGGCCTCAGGGCCTCGGGTTCGGCCGACTACAAGAAGGCGATGACGGTGGACATCATCGTCGAGGACATGGTGGGCGAGGTCATCGACGATCACGTGGCCGACAAGATCGTCGATCTCTTCAAGGCTTCGATGACGCCGAAACGCGGCAGCAAGTATTTCCTGGTGCGCGAGACGGTTCGCGCCGGAGCTGTCAGCTACAAGCTGAAGCAGACGGATCTGGCGCGGCTCGGCGGCAAGGCCGAGGTGGAGAAGCTTGCGCAGGGGGCAGCCAACGTGACCGTGCGCGACAACGACGGCGTGTTCGAGATCAAGCAGACGTTCAAGCCGGATCGGATGCCGATCTGCATCAAGTCCGCCGAAATCGTCATCGACAACGGTGCGGCGCCGACCGTGGCGCTCAAGAGTGCGGACGACACGCCCGTTCCGCAGATCAAGCGCGTGGGCGGCGAGTAGGTCCCGCGGTTCCTGCGCACATTTTGATTTCGGTCATATTCTTCTTGCTGCGATGCGGCGAGCCTCGGCGCATCAACATCTCGTTCCATGATGCATCGCGAGATGCTCTTCCGATTCCTTGTCGGCGGGACGTGTCCGGATTATCTTCAAACAAGCGAGGAAAATCAGGGTGGGTGTGATGGCCGATACTCTAACCCGCGATATCACCAAGGCCGACGTGGATCGTTTCCTGTTCGGCAAGCACCTCACGAGCTGTGCGGTGTGCGGGCGTTTCCGCTCCCAATGCGATCTCGATGTTCACACGCTGAGCTGCCAGCGCGGCACAACGGCCGACTGCTCCTCCAGCTCGACGCTGAATGTGCTGATGATCGTCTGTCAGAATTGCGGTGCGATCGAGTTTCACGACCGCACCATCATAGCCAAATGGCTGGAAAGCCAGCGCCCCGTTCCGGTGCGCTAAGCGCGCGCAGAACGTGCGGAAGACGAGGAGGCGGCTAGGTGCCGGCCTCCTCGGTGGCCGGGTTGGGAGACAACTCGCCGGCCTTGCCCTTTCGCCCATTCTCGGCATCCGCATCCGGAAGCGGCGGTTTTCTAGCGGTGATGTTCGGCCACATATCGGCGTATCTGTGGTTGATCTCCAGCCAGTAGCGGGTTGCCTGTGGCTCCGTATCGGAGAAAATCGCCTGGGCCGGGCATTCCGGAACGCACACGCCGCAATCGATGCACTCGTCGGGATGGATGACGAGCATGTTCTCGCCCTCGTAGAAGCAGTCCACGGGGCACACCTCTACGCAGTCGGTATATTTACATTTGATGCAGTTTTCGGTGACGACGTAGGTCATTGCATTGTCCCAATTGCATTGAGGTGTGCCGCGCGGCGCTCCTCATTTCGACAGGTGTTCGAGCGAAAACAGGTGCTGCGTGGAGGCCAGTGGCGCGTGGCATTGCCGGCACGTGTTCAGGTCCTTGTTGAGGCGTTTGCCGTCTGGGCTGAAGATGGCGAAATCCCAGTCTCCGTTGCGCAGGTTCTCCGGAATAGTGCTGCCCCAGCCTTCCTCTTTCTGCATGACCGCGACGGCGGCCAGCTTGTCGCGGATGCGTTGACCGAGCGCGCTTTTCATGACCTTGCCGTCCTTGTCCTTCTTGGCGGCATAGATCTCGCCCACCAGCACGGAGCCGTTGGGCAGCTCTTTTCCGGCGGCTGCGGCTTCCAGTGCAACGGGGTTCGCGAAGAGGCGAATGATCTGGTCCTCGTTCTGAACCCGATCGAGGCTCAGGTAGTTAGTGAAACTCGTCTTGTAGTCCGCGGGGAACGAGATGCGCTCGTCGGCTGCGTAGGCCGTGCCGGCCACGAGGCCGAGTATGAGCAGCGTAGCTAGTCGAGACATTTAGTTTCCTCCCAGGTCTTTTGTTCTCTCGGTTCGCGCCGCGACGCGTTGCTTGCGAGACGTGGCGTTGCACGATCACAGGTCTGTGATTAAGATGCATTACTTATACATCTTATGGCTCGCACCCTGCAAAGACAACCGTTGCATACATCTTATCGGAGATTTGATATGCGCGTGACCGCTTCCCCGGATGCTGCCTCAAAGGTCCAAACCAGCCGTGTTCGCCTCAAGCGCGCCTATGCCGAGCCACAGGAGAGCGACGGGGTCAGGGTGCTGGTGGACAGGCTCTGGCCGCGGGGCCTGCAAAAGGAGCGCGCCAAGGTCGACATCTGGCTGAAAGACATTGCCCCGAGCGCCGAACTGAGGCGCTGGTTCGGGCATGATCCGAGGCGCTGGGAGGAGTTCGAGCGCCGGTATCGCGAGGAGCTTCGCGGTAATGCCGAGTTGTTGAACGTGCTCAAGGTCTGGCGCGATCTCGGGGTGGTGACGCTGCTGTTCGCCGCCCGCGACGAGGACCACAACAATGCCGTGGTTCTCAAGGCGGTGCTCGAAAACATGGGCCGCTAGGCTCATTTTTATCCGGCCGCTAGACGGCTTCGGGAACCGAATCCGGATCGTGGCATCCAAGGACGCAGGCGGCTCGTTGCCCCGGAGGTTTCGCCATGGTCCATCTGCAAGTCGAGGACGCTCCCAACTCTCCGGAGTGGGACCTTGTGCAGCGTGCCCTGAGGAAGGACGCGCGTGCGGTGCGTGAGATCATCCAGACGCACAATCGCCGGCTCTATCGAACGGCGCGCAGCATCGTGCGGGACGACGGGGAGGCGGAGGACGTGCTGCAGGAGGCGTACCTGCGCGCGTTCTCGGCGCTCGACCGTTTTCGCGGCGAGTCTACGCTTGCCACCTGGCTCACGCGCATCGTGCTCAACGAGGCGCTTCAGCGCCTTCGCCGGCGCACCGATACGCCGTTGCCGGACGGGAACCTTCCGGAGCTTCGCGAAGCTCAGGTCATTCCTTTTCCGTTATCCGGCGGGCAACCTTCCGATCCGGAGCGCACCATGGCTCAACGTGAACTCTGCCACCTTCTTGAAAAGGCGATCGATGCGTTGCCCGATGATTTCCGGATGGTGCTCGTTGCGCGCGCTATCGAGGATATGAGCGTGGACGAGACGGCGGAGCTGCTGGGCTTGCGGCCTGAGACCGTGAAGACGCGCCTGCATCGGGCGCGGCGTCTTCTCAAGGATATGCTGGCCGATCACTTGGGCGCCATGCTGAGCGACGTGTTTCCGTTCGATGGGGCGCGCTGCGAGAGAATTACCGACGCGGTGATGGCGCGTCTCGAACTCTCGTCGTGAGGGCAGCGGGAACCTCCATCGTCGAGGTGCATCCAAATCTCCGTGTGAACAGGAGCCAGAGGGCTCACAACATGGAGGTCATCAGATGCGTCATCCCAAAGCACTTTATGCAATCGCGGCTGTTTTGCTGACGGTTCCCGGCGGTCTCGCGTTTGCCGCGGGTGCCGGTCCATCGGACGCCCAGATCGCGCATATCGCCTATACGGCGGGCGATCTCGACATCAAGGCGGCCGAACTCGCGCTCGAAAAAAGTCAGAGCAAGACGGTGCGTGCGTTCGCGGACGACATGGTGCGCGACCACAAGGCCGTCAACGACAAGGCGCTGGCGCTCGTGAAGAAGCTCAACGTCTCGCCCGAGGACAACGACACCAGCAAGAGCCTGGTGAAGGACGCGGACGAGAAGCGCGCTCATCTCGCGACGCTTTCCGGCGCGGCGTTCGACAAGGCGTATGTCGAAAACGAGGTTGCCTACCACAAGGCGGTGAACGGGGCGCTCGAGACGACGCTGATCCCGTCTTCCGACAACGGCGAGCTGAAGAGCCTGCTGGAGACGGGCCTGAAGATCTTTCAGGGCCACCTGAAGCACGCCGAGCATCTTGCCGGCTCGTTGAAGTGAGGCCGAGACCATGCGCGCATCCGGTTTCTCCGTTCTTTCATTCGTTCTCGTCGCGCTGGCCCATGTGGCCAGCGCGAAAGCTGGCGAGACTATCGTGGTGAAGATCACGGATCTTGCGTTCGTTCCCGCCGAGGTCAGCGCGCGTGTGGGCGACACGATCGAGTGGGTGAACGCTGATTTCATCGATCACACGGCGACCGCGAGCAACGGCGCCTGGGACTTGGCGCTTCCCGCCGGAGGCCGTGGGCGGCTGGTGGTGAAGCAGGCGGGCGTATTGGGCTACTTCTGCCGAGTTCATCCGAACATGACGGGCACGCTGAACGTTAACGAGAAGTAGCGCAACGCGAGCATTCGAGCGCTCGTTGTCAGTAGGCTGAGGCAGGCCGCCGCAGCCCGTCTTGGTTCCTGCGAAAATGACGCATCGTTGCGCGATCGCTGTTTGCGCCATCGCAAAGAGAATGACGCGAATGCTCCTACAAAAAAAGGAGATCGGGCGCAGTGCGCTCAATCCTTTTGAAAAGGGAGAAAACGATGTCTGAGCAATACAACATGACGCGCCGCACAATGCTGGCGAGCTCGGCGTTTGTCGGCGCTTTGGCGCCTATGCTCACCGCAACGCCCACGTTGGCTGAGAATGCGGCTGCGAATGCGAAAGCGTCTCCCGTCGATATTTCCAAGCTGCCGCGCGAGAAGATCGAGCTGGTGAAGCCGCCGTTCGTTCACAAGCATACGCAGAAGGCCCAGGGCGGCCCGAAGATCATCGAGGTGACGCTCACCATTCAGGAGAAGAAGATCGTCGTCGACGACAATGGCGCTGAGGTCCACGCCATGACATTCGACGGTTCCGTTCCTGGCCCCATGATTGTCGTTCACCAGGACGACTACGTGGAACTCACGCTCGTCAATCCTCCGACCAACACGCTCCAGCACAACATCGACTTCCACTCCGCAACGGGCGCGTTGGGCGGCGGCGGTTTGACCATCGTCAACCCCGGCGAGAAGACGGTGCTCCGCTTCAAGGCCACGAAGGCAGGCGTGTTCGTCTACCATTGCGCTCCTCCGGGCATGGTGCCTTGGCATGTCACGTCCGGCATGAACGGCGCCATCATGGTTCTTCCGCGCGAGGGCCTGACGGACGGCCACGGCAAGGAGCTCACCTACGACCGCGTCTATTATGTCGGCGAGCAGGATTTCTACGTGCCGAAGGACGAGAACGGCGAGTACAAGAAGTACAAGACTGCGGGCGATGCCTATCCGGATGTGCTCGAGGTCATGCGTACCCTCACGCCGAGCCACATCGTGTTCAACGGCGCGGTCGGTGCTCTCACGGGCGAGAATGCACTCAAGGCGGCGGTCGGCGAGCGGGTGTTGATCGTGCACTCGCAGGCCAACCGCGACACGCGTCCGCATCTCATCGGCGGACATGGTGACTATGTCTGGGCAACCGGCAAGTTCCGCAATCCGCCGGATGTCGATCAGGAGACCTGGTTCATTCCCGGCGGAACGGCGGGTGCAGCTTTGTATACCTTCGAGCAGCCTGGCATCTACGCCTACGTGAACCACAACCTGATCGAAGCGTTCGAACTCGGGGCGGCGGCACACTTCACCGTCACCGGAGATTGGAACAGCGATCTCATGACGTCCGTGGTCGCTCCTACCGGCACCTGACGTCAGTTCGGAAGGCGCGCGCCCGATGGGGAACTCGGCTGCGCGCGCCTTCCGCCTCACTACCAAGGCTCCACGGCTTCAATGAGCGCGCTCCGTCGCTAGGTGGCGGCGGTGCGGAGGAGGCTTTATGGCTTCGCTTTCCACCAGGCATGACATCTCGTGGGCTCTCGTCGTAACTTCGTCGCTGATGGTGGCGGTGATGGGGGCGGTTGGCTTCATTGGAGCGAAGAAGGTCTTTACCGGAAGCCCGTCCTACGTCGGGCTGCCTGCCGCGCCCGAGACTGTGGTCATCGAGCCGCGCACCTTCAGCTACCGGGCAGCTGGCGACTACTACAAGAACGGCTTTGCGGTCGATGGACCGATGCGCACCGTTACCATGACGGGTGCGCTCACCATCATGAAGCATCAGGTGTCGAGCGCGGACTATGCGCTCTGCGTGGAGGATGGCGCGTGTGCGCCCGCAGAGCCGGAGTACCCGGCCGCGGCCAGCGTCGATCGTCCGGTAACGGGCGTGAGTCTCGATGACGCAAAGGGCTATGCGGCGTGGCTCAGCGAGCGCACGGGTGATGTGTGGCAGTTGCCGACGGACGAGGAGCTTGCCTTCGCGGCCGGCTCGCGTTTCCCGGATGACGCCCTCGGGGTGGATCCCAACAGCGCAAACCCAGCCGATCGCTGGCTCGCAGATTACTACCGCGAGGCGAAACGCAAGGCTTCACGCGAGCCGATCCCGCAGCCGTTCGGCCGCTTCGGCGAGAACGAGTTCGGCCTTTCCGATTTCGGGGGCAACATCTGGGAGTGGACCACTACCTGCAGCCGCCGCGTGGACGTGGACCGGCTCGGCGTTCCGGATGCGGTCGATGCCAATGCGTGCGGCATCTACCATGCCATTGGAAAGCATCGCGCGCCGATGGTGTTCTTCGTTCGCAATCCCAAGGGTGGCGGTTGCGCGGTGGGCACGCCTCCGGACAATCTCGGGTTCCGGCTTGTGAAGGATACGCGCTGGTATGCTCCGCTTATCGCGCATTTGCGTGCACGAGGGCTGACTTTCTGATCAGGATCAAGCTCGGCCGGAGGAAATCGATGCAGAGCGGTGAGTGTGGGCTCCTTTGAGCGCGCCGGAGCCTTTCTTGACCGCCTGCGTCTTGATAGTCTCTGTCACCTTCTGCGGTGAGGCCGCCCGGCAGTGAAAATCGATCGAACCGCCGTCAGATCGCTCCCCGTTTTCCATAGGATGAGCGATGCCGACCTGGACAATCTCCTCGGATGCGCAGCCGTGCGGCGCGTGCCGCAGGGGGAAGCGGTTTTCGAGCAGGGGCAGGCGGCGACGAGCTTCTATCTGCTGCTGAGCGGACGCTTGAAGGTTACGCAGGTGACCGACGACGGCCAGCAGATCATCGTGCGCATGGTGCATCCCGGGGACCTGTTCGGCTTTGCGAGGGCGCTTCAGCGGGTCGACTATCCCGCGAGGGCGACGGCCGTTGCCGAAAGTCAGGTTCTGTCCTGGCCGAACGAGCTCTGGCCGCAGTTCGTCGAGCAGAACGCGCAGCTAGCCGCCAACGCCATCCAGACCATCGGCAAGCAACTCGAGGAAGCGCATACGCGCATTCGGGAAATGTCGACGGAAGAGGTGGAGCGGCGGATCGCGCACGTCGTGCTGCGCCTTTCCGAGCGCGCGGGGCGAAAGGAGGAGGGGGGAATCCAGATCAATTTTCCCATCTCCCGCCAGGATATCGCCCAGATGACCGGCACGACGCTGCATACGGTATCCCGCATCCTGAGCGCCTGGGAAACGCGCGGGCTCGTAGAAGGCGGCCGTCAGAAGCTCCTCATTCGTGACCTCAAGAAGCTCGCTTTGCTCGCCGAGGGCGAGCGCGATTGAGCGCTTTTCATAAGACCCACGGGCCGATATTGCGCTTGTTTGCGCCATTAGGGGCTTAGTTCGCCGGGCCGGAAGGTTGGTCTTGTCGGCGGGCTCACTTTCTCCCTCAGATTCCGCTGGGAGGAGGGAAGCTAGAGGTGGGTTTCCTTAAGCACGATTATTTATCGCTGTTCCTAACGTGTCGCGCCTATTGAATAGGTAAGTGGCCTTCCGCATCTCCACTCAATAGCGCCTCGGCCTCTTCGCTTCTGTCCAGGCGCTCGAGGGCGCATCGTCTAGTGCGTGCGCCCCAATCTGTTCCTTGGCCATTTGCCGGTCGCATTGTCCGACGCCCGGTCCCCTCGTCGGAATTGCCTCGGCGCAAGCTCGGGAGTTACGGCCATGACCCATTCACGCGAACTGCCTCATTCCGGTGGCGCTCTGCGACAGCTTGGCGTCGATGTCCGCTGGCCGTCATCGGCCATTTGGAGACCGGGTGAGCCCGCGATCCGCAAGATCGGCCTTGCCGATGTCGAGGACGCGCTTGCCAAGGGTATCGAGGATTTCAAGGCGGCGCCCAGTCACGCGCTGTTCCTCTGTCTCATCTATCCCATCGTCGGCGTGATCCTGTTCCGGGTCGCGTTCGGCTATCATCTGCTGCCGATGATCTATCCGTTGATGGCAGGCTTTGCGCTTCTCGGGCCGGTGGCAGCGGTGGGGCTCTACGAGCTCAGCCGGCGGCGCGAGCAGGGGCTCGACGTGTCCGTCTGGCATATCGCCGAGGTCTACCGGTCGCCTTCGCTCGGGGCGATCATCCGGCTCGGCGTGGTGCTGCTGGCGATTTTCGTTCTTTGGATGATGACGGCGCGCGCGCTCTACGTGCAATCCTTCGAAGGAGTTCTGCCCACCTCCCTCTCACATTTCATGCAGCAGCTTTCCACCGCCGAAGGCCGCCAGCTCATCATCTCGGGTAACGTCGTCGGGTTCTTTTTTGCGCTTCTGGTTCTCGTGATCAGCGCGGTCTCGTTTCCGATGCTTGTCGATCGGGACGTGGGCGTGGGAACAGCGGTGCGCACCTCCATCCGCGCGTTTATCGAAAACCCGTTGCCGATGGCGGCGTGGGGCCTCGTCGTGGCGGCATCGCTGGTTGCGGGCGCGATTCCGTTCTTCTTCGGGCTCGCGGTCGTGTTCCCGATTCTCGGCCATGCCACGTGGCATCTCTATCGCCGTGTGGTGAGCCGCACTGAAGTCATTTGATGCCGCCGAAAGATGCGCGAGCCTCAAGCTGTCTCCGGGACGCGGCACCGCGTCCCGGACTGAGCGGCTAGGGCATCTGCTGCAATCCAAAGCCGCCACCCAGGTTCTCCAGCGTTTCGAAGCCCGGCGGCCGGTCCGACGCCGTGGTGGGGGCTGGCTTTACGTTCTTGTCATGCGCGACTGTATCCGGTGGTGCGCTTTTCTCTGGCGGTGCCGCAGGCTCGGTTGCGGATTTCAGAAATCCTTCGAGAAGGGTAGCCGGCGGCTTGGGCGGGGCCTCCATGCTCGCCTGTACGGGAGGCGGCATCGTCTTCATCCTTGGGGTCCGGTATCGGGCCTTCATGACCTTCGCGGGTTTCGTGCGGACGGGTGATGTCGTCTTGACGGGCTTTTCGCGAGGCTCCGGCTGTCTGTTCTCCGATGCGCTGTCATTCGCCTCGGGTAAGGAGATGGCCGGAGCGGCTTCGGCGAGTGGTGGCACGAGCGCGGCAGGATCGGCGGCAGGCGGTGTGGCCTCTTCTTCGGGCGTTTCGCGCTGGATCGTCAGCCCCAGCACGGCAAGCGGCTCGCCGTCACGCTTCTTGATCTCGATGGTGGTGTTGAAGGTTTCTATTTCGCTCGGCACGACCATGCCGATGTCGGTGAGATCGCCGGCCGCAAGTGTCCATTCGGTGTCGGAGGTCTTGTGCCCCACCGAGAGGCGAACCTCGGGAGGCAGACCTTTGATGGTGACAACGTCGAGTGAATCCAGGTTTTTCGGGTCGTCGCCCAGGGTCGCTGAGCTGGTCGCGTAGACGAGCCCGGGACTTGCGGCCTCGGCGGGCTCAATCGGCATGGTGGCGATGGTGCGCACGATGGACGTGGAGAGCGCATCGCACGGCGGCCTCTCGCACGCCTGCTCCCTCACGAAGCTCAGGCGCGTCTCGGGTGACGGAGGCTCGACGGCCGGTGGAAGCTCGGCAGCCGCTTCTTTCGGCTGTGGCGAGGCTGCGTGAAACGATTGGAACGCCAGGAACAACGCCGCGACGCCGAAGATGGATGCGAGGAAAATCCAGGGCGCGTCCTCGTTCTGCCGCAAAGCCGCAAGGCGAGAGGCACCGTAGCGGGGAGGCAACGGAGACAGAGGAGGCAGGGGAGGCAGGGGAGGCAGAGGTGGCGGCAGGGGCGTGCGTGAGGCGGGACGCGGCCGCCGTGCGCCTTCCGGTTCCGGCGCGTCGTCACGCAGAAACTTCGGCATCTCCGCTTCCGGCTCACGACTGTGCTCTGCGCTGTCCAGCGCGGCGGGCAGCGCAGGTATCTGCGGCGCGCGCGGCGGATCGGCGGCATCGGTTCCGGCTATCGGTGCGGCCGCGGCCGTCTCCATGGCGGAGGCCAGCATCTCGTGAAGTGCTGCGAGCTTGGCGGCGATATCCGGATCGTGAGGCGTCTCCGGCGCCGGGTCCATCGCGGGCGTTGGAATGAGAGGAGTGGATGGGGTCGCCATACGCGCGGACACCCAATGCATGGGTTTTCCGCTTGCAGCCGTAGGCATCTGATCACAGGTGAGGGGCGCCCCAACATCGTCCTGGGACGGGGCGCCCTGGCAGTCGTCCGACATAAAATGTGCTCCGCTCGAGTGCGCGATCCGAGTGGTTGGAATTTTCGCATCGCCCCGCGCGATGAAATTTTTGAATGTCCCGCTCGGCGGATATGAGCGTCCGTTGAAAACTTGCACAAGCGTTCGAGCGGCTTTGCGCGTCTCAAACGCGTGTCATAGTTACGGCGTGCAACAAGCCGTGTTTCATTTTGCGCCGTCGCAACGTGAAATCGGCTTTTGCTCTTCGCGGCATAAAGGCAGTAGTGTGGCGCGCATGAAATGCTCAGGCGCGTTCTTTCAAGGAAGCGGCGCCGTCAGGAATAACATCACGCGCAGTCCGCCGTGCGAGACGGGGGCCGTGGGGGGCGCAAACGGCAGCCCGCACGCGGCGGCGAGTGCGGTGTCGGTGGTGATCAAGCCGACACGCCAGCCGGAGAAGCGTGTCGCCAGCGTTTGTCCCAATGCTCGATAGAGCGCGTGCAGGCGCTTCTTGTCGCCAAGTCTGTCGCCGTATGGCGGATTGACAATGACGAGACCGGGAGGTCCGCCGGGTGCGACGAGATCGATAATCTGCTGCTGGTGGAATTCCGTTATGTCAGCGACGCCCGCGCGTTGCGCATTGGCGCGGCTGATGCTTATGGCGCCCGCGTCGCGATCGCTTCCGTAAAAGCGCAGCGCAGGTTTCGCCGGGTTCTCCGTGTCACGGAGTTTGTGCCAGGCTGCTTCGTCGAAGGTTGCGAGTTGCTCGAAGGCGAAACGGCGTGAGCGGCCGGGCTTCAGGCGGGCCGCGATCTCAGCCGCCTCGATGACGAACGTTCCAGATCCGCACATGGGGTCAAGCACGGGCTCGGCGCCGTCATAACCGCATTGGCGCAGGAAGAGGGAGGCCATCGTTTCCCGCATGGGCGCTTTGTTGACGGCTTCCTTGTGTCCGCGCTTGTGCAGCAGCTCGCCCGAGGTGTCGATGCCGATGTTGCAGAAGTCGTCCTCGATGCGCGCGCGGATGCAGACCTCCGCTTCGGGCGAGACCGGTGCACCGAGCTCCTCGTGGATGGCCCGCTCGATGCGCTGGGCGGCGGCTCCGGAATGATAGATGCGAGAGCTTTTGCACGAGGCTTCGACGCGGATGGGTACGTCGGGGCGCAGCACGTGGCTCCAGGCGAGCTTGCGCGCACGCTTGTCGAGTTGCGCGAGGTGCATGGCCCGGAAGCCGCCGATACGGGCGATGACGCGGCCCGCCCCACGGATTTCGAGGTTGGCCCGCCAAACCGCGGACCAGTCTCCCCTGAATGTCACGCCGCCTTTTGCCGCCCGCGCGCCCTTGAAGCCCCTGGCGCGCGCTTCGGCGCAGAGCGTGGGTTCGAGGCCTGGGGCTGCCACGAGGAATATTTCGAAGTCGGTCTCGGTCGTCATGGCGCCTCAATATCGGGAAGCGGCGCGAGTATCGACCTTTTTATGGGAGCCCCGGGGACGGGTGGGCGCAGAGGGCCTTGCCGTGGAGCCCTCCCGTTTTGGGGGGACCGGCCATGTTTTGGGGCCGGGGCATTCGTCAACTCTCCGATGACGGATGTCGTTGACAGCGGGCCGTCGGCGCGATGTGGTGATCTGCAGAGTGGTCCCCTTTTATAACCTGATCCGGTTCGGAGAGGCGCCGCGTGAATCCCGATCTCTCAGACGTTCGCAAGCCGCTCGCTTTCGGGTTCGAGGGCTATCTGTTGAAGCAGGTTCCCTTTGCGGCGGGGATCGCCGCGCTGGGGCTTGTTCTTTTTCTTTGGGTCGACCGTGACCGCGAGAGCATCCTTGCGTCGTGCGTTCTCCTGGCCGCCGGGCTCGGCTTCATAGCCTATGCCTACTATCGGCGTTCGCATCCTGGGAGGCCCGTGATCGAGCTCTCCCCCAGCGGCGTGCGCTATCGAATGGCGAGCCTGAAGGACGTGCTCATCCCGTGGCGTGAAGTTCAGGACGTTGGCGCGGTCGAGATCTCAGGCATCGACTGGCTCAGGTCTGGAGCGGGGCGGTTTCGCGACGCGACGGCTCTGGTGGTTTCGAAGCGGTTCTACACTGCGAACATCGACGTCGGCTCGTGGGTTCGGCGCGGGCGCAGTTGGAACTCCCTGTTCGTGACGAAGGGGGATGCAATCCAGATCGTACTGCATCCCGAGCTGTTGAGTGTTTCACCCGGTGATTTGCGCTTGGCCGTCGAGAGCCGTTGGCGCGCCTTCAGCAATCATCCGAACGCCCAGCGGCCATCGGTGCCGTGGTCTCCGCGAGCGCCGGGTTTGTTTGGCTGGATGCCGTCGCGCGCGCTCAAGATCGCGGGATTGGCGGGCCTCGCCGTGCTGGCGTTGCCGGCGCTCTATTTCTGGCAGTGGCCGCTGGCTTGGAAGTCTCTTTCGTTGTCGCCCGGATCGCGGTCGGCGTATCTCGATGGTCTGCTCGATGGCCGAGGCATCCCGGCCCGGCTCATGGATGGGCGCATGGCCATTCTCGGCCGCGACGATGTTCTGGGCGCCGCTGTGCCCGATTGCGAGCGGGAGATCGTGCGCGATGCCGAGAGCGCGTCTTTTACCCCTGCCTACATCCCGAGCGCCACGTGCACGGCCTTTCTCACTTATAAATCCGGCGCTCCCGCCATTGGCATCTTCAAGCTCGTGGTCGTCGACACGTCGTTCGAGGATTATTCCGGACAACGCCATCCGAGCCGCGCCCTGGTGACGGAGCCGCTCGTTCTTCGCGAGGCGGAGGCCCTGCTCTGCGCTCGCGGCTACTGCGCCCCCGGTGGGCGGGCAGAGACCGCAGATCGGTGATGGCGGAGCCTCGCGGACGCGGATCGCGCAACGCTGGCGCAAGTCTCTGGTGCGCTACTCCCTGGGTCATAGAAATTTCGAGCGCGGGCAGGCCTATGAAAGTCGGTTTTATTACCCCTCCTCTGATGCAGGCGAGTTCGAGCCGCGCCGCTGCGGCCGGCGGCGACGACCGTCCCGGCGCTTTTGCCGACGTCCTAGCCGGGGCTGGCGATTATGATTTCTCCGACATGACCAGGGGAGAGATCGCGGAGGCGGGCAAGGAACTTTTCCGCCAGGGCAAAATCTCGCTGGACGAGCTGTTCCGGTTCGACCATCCCGATGGCCGGCTGCGGATCGGCCTCGATGGATCGACTGCCGCGCTCAACGCCGACGACCGCATCGACTTCATCGGCGAGACGCGGAAAGCCATGTCCAGCATGGAAGAGACGGGTGAGGCCAATCGCGCAGGCTCGGGCTACGAAACTCTGGCCGGTCTGCTCGACAAGCTAACACGTCTCTGAGCGGCGTGATCACCTCCGCATTGCCTAGCGGCGTGTCACGGCAGGCGGCGCACCATCGGTAAAGTTCCGTCGGTATTAAGCTCGCGCCTCTGTTGTGGGATTGTGCTGGGTGCGGGTGAGCGCCGCGTGCCAGCATCTTGCCTTTTCGATCTTCCGCGTCGAGAAATAGGGGGTAAGCGCGGCGGATGCCAGCGGGCGCAATCCGGGTGATGGCCCCCGCCAGGAACCTCCCGGATGGCTTGCGCGTTGGCGTCCCTCGAAGCGCTTTCCTAGCGAGAGGATCTTCCCGATGATGTTGAGACTGACCCTGACGAGTATGCTGGTTGCGCTGGGCTCCGGCGTTGCGCTGGCGGATGCCGATTGCCCTGCGGCTCCGAAAGACAAGTGGCTTTCGGAAGCGGATATGAAAAAGAAGGTCGCCGAGCTCGGTTACACGCATGACGTCTTTAAGGTCTCCGGCAACTGCTACGAGATCTACGGGAAGAACAAGGACGGCAAGGACGTCGAGGTCTACTTCAATCCGGTCGACGGCTCGATCGTGAAGGAAGAGGTGGAGAAGCACTGAGGCATTTGCGAAACGCCTTCGGTCTCGGAAGCCCCGGCGCGCTGCGTCCGGGGCTTTCTTCTGCGCGGCCTCTTGCTCGTGCGGTGCTTTGATCCGGCAAACGTGAATTGACCCTGCTCTTCGAGTTTGCCCAATAGGCGTGGCCGGTTGTGCGCGGAATAGACTAGCCAGCATAAGTGCGGCCGGGAGGAGGGGACAATGAAGCTGCGTTTTTTGCTCGCTGCGCTGAGCGCGATGCTTTGCGGAGCCGCCGCTGCAAGTGATCCCTATCCGTTCGAGGGGTATTTTGCCCTGGAGACGCCGGGCAAGACGCTCGAAGGCTGCGGCTTCGATATCCTGCATCAGTCGCGGGATGGCGCTTTCAGCGGCTACCTGCTCGACAAGCGCCATTGGGACGCTCACAGGCAAGCGCGCTTCGTGCGCTACAAATCCGGCAGGTGCACGTTCGATGCCGCATCGGCCATCGACAATTGCGTGACGCACACTCATCACATCGCGGAAGTCGCGGACGCGAAGCCGGACCGCGCGAAGGTGACGGTGCTTGGCGACGACGCGGTGTCGATGCTCACGCTCGGCGAAGGCGATGATGCGGAGCGCCTGCCGGATCTTCCCGCGTTCGTGTTCCGAAGGTGCCCGTTCGGCGCGGAGCAGATTGCGCCGCGCCTGATGGAGGACGCGGGCGGATACGCGAAGGCGGACCTCGCGGAAATGGCGCGGGCGCGCAACGCCGCGCTTGCCGCGCAGGTTCTCCAGTCGATCAGCGAGACGCCGGCCGCGGTGGATTAGACGTGCGGGTCTCGCGCTTGCCGTTCGCCGGGCGCACGCACACCTCGGTGTCGTGCTCGGAGTGCGGCGTGGGCGCGACGGGGCCGGACTGCTGCCTCATCTCGCCGCCCGGGCATTGCTCGCCGCTGCTCTCGCCCGGCGTGTTACGGTCCTCCTTGGCGTGGGCTTTCGGGATTTGGTTCGGGTTCAATCTGCGCTCGGCCATGCGATCCTCCACTTTGCCTCTTTGAACGGCTGCGGGGCGGACAAGTTCCCTCCGACGCGGGGCGTTGACGGCGCGCACGGCGGGATAGCCGCAATGTGCCGGGATCGCGGACGGGTGTTCGAAGCGGGTCAAAGAGCGGCGCTGAGTCCCCGTTTCCATGCATTCGGCACGGCTCGGGGAGCGGAGCGGCAGGCCGTGGGTAGGGGCCGCGGGTAGAACTCGGGGATGCGGCCTTGTTGTTTGCCCGCCTTCGGCAGGACGCCGCCCGCGCTGCCATCGTTGCGACGATCCAAGCGAGACATGACTCCCGCTCCATAGCAGCGAACCTCCACCGACGCGGAGCCGCGCATGCTGAAAGCATGTCTTCGACATGACCCCGAACATCCACCGTGCATTCGTTCGGCAGCCCAACCCATCCGTCGTGCAGCGCAGCTCCGCACCTTTCCAGCTCCTGCTTGGTGGTCGCATTTTCGAGTGGCGAACCGGTTTCCACTTCGCCGGAAAATGCTCCGGGCTGATGGTACCAGCGTTGAGGGGAGGCGCAGCTCCCGCTCACCATGCTGGAAGCACGCCTCCGGCATGACACGTCCAGCTCACGTCGTGCCGAAGGCACGCACAAACAGAGTGCCCCCGAATGAGTGGGATGCGGTGAGGTGAGAGGCGAGAAGAGGGAGCGGGGATAAGATTTGTGGCGGGGGTGCCACGCAACATTGTGGATTCGCGTGCGGGTAGGTGCACGGATGTCTGTACACGCGCAATGCGCGGGCGCATTGTACTCGCCATTGCCATTTGTATGTCGTGCGGGGTGGGCAATGGAGTGCGGGTCACAGGATCTGGTGTGCCAAGTAATGGCACTCTTCGAAGAAAGTGAAGCGCTGGGCGGTGGTCTAGCTGAGATTATTGGTCGGCTCGGCCAGAACGCCTCTGGCTTCGCAGGCGGAGTGGCGCTTTTTTTTCAGCACTACGGTCAGGCGTTTTTCGGATTGCTCGGTTTCAGTTTCGGCTTCTGGCGGTGGTGGCGATATCGCGAGCGTATTCTTCACGACCGGCTCGCGAAGTACATCAAAGAAAGCGACGGCCGTCTCGACACGGCCCACGCCGATTTGCTTGATGCAATACAACGGCCTGGGCCGTCCTTCGCATTCAATCCTCCCTTGTTTGCTGAAGGCGAACTGCAGAGCGTGTTGCGCGAACGCCGGTGGGATCAGACACCATTCGCACTCACCGTTGCGCGCAGCGCCGACGCGCAGCTTGCGTCCGCTATTGAGCGGATCAGCGGTCGGCTGGAGGCAGCGATGAATGCTGGCGCGTCGCTGCAAAAGCAGCTCGTTGCCGCCCATACACTCCGCGGCGCAATCGCAGCGGCGGAGCAGAAGACGCCAACTCAAGGCGAATTCGCGCTTGGGTGTTTCCGGAACGCTCTGCGGATTCCTCAGCAGAAGCCGTCCGTGTTTGCGAAGGAACTTGAGGCGCACCAGCTGCGCAAGCTCGGTCATTTTGATCGAGCCGCCGAGGCGTACTCCGAGCTACTCGAGCTCACCGGTCACCTCGATGCGCGCCAGCAGGCGATCCTCGACGCTCGGGCAAAACGCTACCTAGCGGAAATCACACAGGCCCAGAAGGTTCTCGGCTATTTCGCAGGGACGGAAAACAGTCCCGCATCGCTCGATGCGATAAAGCTTCTGAACGGCCGTGGTCTAGTCGGATATGCGCCTGGCGCCTTGCTGCTTCGTGAGAACTTCGAGCCGTACCGTGAGTGGGATCTGCTCGAAAGCGGAGATCTCTACTTTTTCGCGTCGTTCGTATACGCATTGCTTGGCGGAAAGGTCAAAGCTGCGGCCTATTTGGAAGACGCAGTCGGTGCATACAAGGGCGTTCTTGACGACCTCGCTCACCACGGATGGTCGTACAGGGGTGCGAGAAAGAAGCTGAGGGCGAGGGCGGAACAGGGCCGCAAGCGCGCCATCGCGGCCCGTGATGGCGACTACGACATCACCGTTTGGCTTCTACCATCCCTAAGGGTTGAGCAAGCGCAGCAGATAACCGCACGCATACGCGCCGCCAGAAGCAAGCAAGCCGTTGCCAAGGCTCCGCAAGACGGTGGCCCGGGTTAGCTCGGTGAGGCCAAGCTCCTGGCCGCGCCGGTAGAGGGCGTGATGCTCGGCGTAGGATGTGGATGCGAGCGCGATCGCGCACGCGGCGATGGCCCAGATGCCGACGCCAGCGAAGCCCGCGACGCTCGCCGCGAAGATGGAGATGAACCCGAGCACGTCTCATGCCCTCTTGGCCGCGACGCGCACGAAGGAGCGACCGTTACTAGATGGCAGATTCGGTTGTCTAGCGTTGCGTCCCCGATGCGGTGGCTGGGGATAAAGTACCTAAATGTTGAAGGAACCCCTTAGAAGGGGCCATGGTGGGCGATCTGGAGGGGCAATGGCTGGTAGAGTGACGCTAGATGCAATGATCAAGAGAGCGGATTTTGCTCACCAGGCAGAGGCGCGAACGATCGAGCTTGGCGAAAAGCTAATAATTGACCAAATATCAAATAAGAGCCCATTTCTGCGACTTCTTCGCAAGCCTGATTTTCAGCGTGAGACTAATCATTGGTCTCCGGAACAAGTTTCTTTGCTTGTAAAGAGTTTTGCGCACGGCGAGCTCATTCCATCGTTAATCCTCTGGAAATCTGATTCATTCGTATTCGTGATTGACGGCGCTCATCGACTAAGTGCCCTCAAAGCGTGGGTTGAGAACGATTATGGTGATGGGGCGGAGTCTTTGAAATTTTTTGGCGGAACAATATCCCCTGAACAAAAGCGACTTGCTGACGCCACTAGGCGGGCGGTTGAGAGGTCGGTTGGTCGTTTTTCTGACTTTAAGGCAGCGATTGGCGAGGACACTGAGCCGGATAACGAAAAAGCTCGCGTTGCCGCAAACATTTTTACTAGATCCCTGCATATTCAGTGGATACAGGGTTCTCAAGAAGTGGCGGAAACTTCGTTTTTCAAGATTAATTCGCAAGGAACCGTTCTGGATCCGATTGAGGAGCTGCTGCTAAAAAATAGGCGAACGTCTTATGCTATCGCCGCTAGGTCGGTCGTCCGCGCAGGCGCCGGACATAAATATTGGTCGAGTTTTAATTCGGAAACTCAGAGAAACATTGAAGAGGAGGCGTCCAAGCTGCACTCTCTGCTTTTTCAGCCCGATATAACGGAGCCAATTAAAACTCTGGATCTTCCGTTGGGCGGGACTTCCTCTTCGCTGGATGCGCTCAAGATGCTCATAGACATCTTCGCAATTGTTGATGGAGAGGCAGATTCCAAAAAAGCTATTGAGGCGTTGGGGGTAGATGACGAAGGTTCTGAAAGTAAGTTGGTGCTGAGGCGGGTTCGAAAGGTTGTGACGCGAATGACGGGAAATGATCCGTCGAGCCTTGGTTTGCATCCAGCTGTTTATTTTTATAACGAGCGAGGGAAACACAGTCGGTTTCTTTTTCTTGGCGTCTTGAAGGCCCTTGCTGATGCCGTTCGTAACAATAACAAAGCGTGGTTTAGTCAATTCACGGATGCGAGGAAGCGGATAGAAAAGGTGCTCGTGGAGAAAAAATCGATCATCAATCAAGGGTTGGCCAATATAAATAGTCGACAAAGGGTCGAGCGAGTGGCTAACCTTATTTCTGAGTTGGTTCGGAAGGGTGCCAATGGGAAGGTAAGTGACCAGGACGTTTTGACGTTCCTTGGCTTGCAGGGTAGGGCAGGAAGTCTCCGTATAATAGATGCCCCGCAAGGGTTTTCGGATGACACAAAGTCAGCAATTTTTCTTCAAGAAGCTCTGAAAAAGGCGATGCAGTGCAATATTTGTGAAGGCTATTTGGATCCCGCGAAAGCGGTTTCCTACGACCACATCACCCCTCGGCGCGAAGGCGGCACCGGTAGGACTGACAATGGGCAGTTGTCTCACCCATACTGCAACACCGCGGTAAAATGCTGAAGAACGCTTCTGGTTTTATTTCTGAAGAAATTTGATCATTACGCTACGTCAATCTGCTCTGCTCCACGGCAGTCGCGACGAAGGTATTAAAGGGCGGATGCGGCTCGTTCCTGCGGTTCCTCGCTCGCAAAGGCGGATGGGTTAGAGCCGCGCGGGTGCGTCAGCTTCCGAGGTGAGACTGATGCAGTTCATCGTCTATGATGGCGCGGGGCAGCCAAAGGACGCGGGGGTCGGGTCGAGGTGCGGGGCCGGATGATCGTGGGCCGTGTATCGAGCCTGCGCGTAATGGCACTGATCTCAAGCTTGCCGCTGTCGCGTTCCCGAATGGTTTGGATGCGTCGCGGGATTGGCGCCCCGCGTGTCCACCGGAGTTCGCTGAGCGTGCCGAGTTTGCTCCCGCTTAAACCAACCGGCTCTGCTCCACGGCTGCCGCGATGAAGCTCTTGAAGAGCGGGTGCGGTTCGAAGGGGCGGCTCTTCAGCTCCGGGTGGAACTGGACGCCGATGAACCAGGGGTGGTCCGGGTATTCCACGGTTTCGGGCAGCAGTCCGTCGGGTGAGAGGCCCGCGAAGCGCAGGCCCGCGCCTTCGAGGCGCTGGCGGTAGTCCGTGTTCACTTCATAGCGGTGGCGGTGGCGCTCCGAGATCTCGTTCGATCCGTAGATGCGCGCGATGTGGCTGTCCTTGCCGAGGGAGGCGGGGAACGCGCCAAGGCGCATGGTGCCGCCGAGGTCGCCGCCCTGGCGCCGCTGCTCCAGCTCGTTGCCCTTCATCCATTCGGTCATGAGGCCGACGACGGGCTCGTCCGTCGCGCCGAACTCGGTCGAGCCCGCGCCCGTGATGCCGCAGAGATTGCGGGCCGCTTCGAGGGTCGCCATCTGCATGCCGAAGCAGATGCCGAAATAGGGAACGCGCCGCTCGCGCGCGAATTTCGCGGCGAGGATCTTGCCCTCCGAGCCGCGCTCGCCGAAGCCGCCGGGCACGAGGATGCCGTGCACGCCGTCGAGATAGGGCGCCGGGTCCTCGCGCTCGAAGATCTCGCTCTCGATCCACTCGAGCTTCACCTTCACGCGGTTGGCGATGCCGCCGTGCACCAGCGCCTCGATCAGCGATTTGTAGGCGTCCTTGAGGCCGGTGTACTTGCCGACGATGGCGATGGTGACCTCGCCCTCGGGCGAGGCGATGCCGCGCGAGATGGTCTCCCAACGCGTGAGGTCGGGCTTCGGCGCGCCGGTGATGCCGAAGGCTTCGAGCACCTGCTCGTCGAGGCCCTCGCGGTGATAGGCGAGCGGCACGTCGTAGATGGAGGCGGCGTCGAGGGCCTGGATGACGGCTTCCTCGCGCACGTTGCAGAAGAGCGCGATCTTCTTGCGCTCGCCCTTCGGCACCTCGCGGTCGGAGCGGCAGAGCAGGATATCGGGCTGGATGCCGATGGAGCGCAGCTCCTTCACCGAGTGCTGCGTGGGCTTGGTCTTGAGCTCGCCCGCGGAGGGGATGAAGGGGAGAAGCGTCAGGTGGATGAAGATGGACGAATGGCGCGGCAGCTCGTTGCCGAGCTGGCGGATGGCCTCGAAGAACGGCAGTCCCTCGATGTCGCCCACCGTGCCGCCGATCTCGACCAGCACGAAGTCTACGTCCTCGTTGCCGGTGGTGACGAACTGCTTGATCGCATCCGTGACGTGGGGAATGACCTGCACCGTGCCGCCCAGGTAGTCGCCGCGGCGCTCGCGGGCGAGGATGTCCTGGTAGATGCGGCCGGTGGTGATGTTGTCGGACTTCTTGGCCGGGACGCCGGTGAAGCGCTCGTAGTGGCCGAGGTCGAGGTCGGTCTCCGCGCCATCGTCGGTGACGAACACCTCGCCGTGCTGGTAGGGGCTCATCGTTCCGGGGTCGACGTTCAAATACGGGTCGAGCTTGCGGAGACGGACGGAATATCCGCGCGCCTGTAGGAGCGCGCCGAGGGCGGCGGAAGCAAGGCCTTTTCCGAGGGAGGAGACCACGCCGCCGGTAATGAAGATGTACCGTTGCATGGGCTTTAACATTACAGCTCTACCTTCGTGATTCGAAGCGGTTTTCTTGTCTCATCCACGATTGCGCGTGGAGCGGGCGGGCCGTTCCATCCGGCGGGACGGCTGGCGTCGCCGCGAGGCGGGCGGGGGTTAGGTCGTGGCGTCTCGGCCGCGTCTTGTTAACTGCACGTCTAGCTGCACGTCTAGCTGCACTGGGCCGAGAGCGCGGGATCGGCGGGCAGAGGCGCCGACAGGTCCTGGTCCAGCTCGGCGCGATACTGCGGGAAGGCCGTCTTGGCTTCCACGTAGCTCGGGTCCGCCGGCTGCTTGGTGTAGGTGACGTTCGCGGTCAAGACGGTGTGCTGCTGCCTGCGCTTTTCCGTGCCGCTACCGCCGCGCTGGCCGCCAACGGTGTATTGCTCGCAGCGGGTGGCGAGCTCCACGCCGTCGATGCGGAAATAGCCGAGGCGGTTTTCAGTGCCGATCTCGGCTGCGCGCGTGGCTGCGATTTTCTCGAGCCGTTCGCGCGGCGTGTTGGCGTTGCCGACGACCTCGATGCGGTACTGGTTGGGCGCGACCTCGGTTTCCTTGAAGCCGGTGGTGACGATGGCGTTCGAGCGTTGATAGGGGAGCGCGCCGGGTGCGAGGCCGGGCATGCCCGCCGAGCAGGCCGACAGCGCAATGGCTGCTCCCATGCTCGCGATCGCTGCTCCGGAGGCGCTGCTCAGTCCGCGACGCCTGGTGCCCCGATGCTCGTGTCCCCGATGCATGGCCGTTCTCCGCTCCCCAACCCGGAAGCACGCTAGCAACACGCCGGGGCTGTGGCCAGTTGCGCACCGGCCACATCCTCAGATCTCGCAAGCGGCTGCTGGCTCTTACTGCAGCTTGTCGAGAATGCCGCCGCGCGGGGCGTTGTCGGCAGGGGCAGGCGTCGGCGTACCAGCCGGCGCGGCCGGTGCGGACGAGGAAGCGGGTGCCGCGTTGTCGAAGGCCGATCCCTTGGGTGCCGAATGCTGGGAGACGAGCGTGAGGAGAATGCTCGTCAGGAAGAAGCAGGCGGCGAGAATGGCCGTGGTGCGCGTGAGCAGGTTGGCGGTTCCGCGGCCGGTGAGGAAGCCGCCGCCACCGCCGCCGATGCCGAGCGCGCCGCCTTCGGAGCGCTGCCAGAGCACGACGGCAACCAGTGCGGCTGCAACCATAAGATGGATGACGAGAAGAACCGTGATCATGTGGTGATGGGCTCCATGCCCTCTCCCGCGAGGGCCATTTGGGGGGATTTTTCTGGGCTTCTACACCAGCCGGGCCGCGAGGGCTAGATGGCGGCGCGTCTTTGGCTCCTCAGGATGCTCGGGTTGTCGCGGCGGCGGGCGCGCGGCGTGGTCCAGGTCAGTTCCTGCTCGAGGTCTTGCCCGCGGCAGAGGCGGCGTCCTTGTTCTTCCGCTTGGGCGGAGGAATGTTGGAAGGCGTTGCGCCATCTAGGGAATCGGCTGCTGCCTTGGCGGTAGCCTTTTTGCCGTCCTTCCCGTCCTTGCCTTCCGCGCCGGCCTCCTGCGGCGGCTTGGGCGGTTCCTTGAGGAGCGGGCGGGCGGTCAGGAACTCGCCGCAGCGGAAGCTCAGCTGCTCCTGAAGGGCGATCAGGCGCTCGATCTTCTGCAGTTTGTCGGGGCTGAGGTTCGTCTTCGCCCATGCCGGGCCGCGGTCCATATCGGCTTTGGCGCCGCCCGAGACGAGGCCGTCGTACTCGGTCTTGAGCGCGGTGCAGGCTGGCGCATCGAGCGGCGCGGCGCTGGCGGCGGCGGGTGCGGCCACAAGAAGGATGGCAGCGAGCAGACGTGAACGGCCGATCCGCATGGTTCCACCTCGCTCGTTTGGGTGTCCCTTCATGGCCGTTGCTCCGCGTGCCTGCAATTCAGGGCTGCTACTTATGCCGTTCGTTTTCGGCCGGCGAGATGAATTTTCAGCCCCGCCGGGTGCCGAGGGGTCTTACGCGTAGGCCCGGATAATGGCGAGGAAATCGGCGGCCTTGAGGCTCGCCCCGCCGACGAGGGCGCCATTCACGTTCGGGAGTGAGAGCAACTCCTTGGCGTTGGAGGGTTTTACGGAGCCGCCGTAAAGAATGCGGATGCGCCGGCCAGCTTCGCCGAAGCGCGCCTCGAGGCTCTTGCGGATGGCGGCATGGACCTCGGCCACATCCCGGGGCTCGGGCGTCAAACCGGTGCCGATGGCCCAGATAGGCTCATAGGCAACCACGGTATTGGTGCCGGATACGGAGTCGGGCAGGGACGCTTTGAGCTGGCGGTCGACCACATCGAGAGTTAGCCCGGTGAGACGCTGACCCTTGGTCTCGCCGATGCAGACGATGGCCGTGAGCCCGGCCCGGTGGGCGGCGGTGGCCTTGGCGCGGACGACCCGGTCCAGCTCGCCGTGGTCGGCGCGGCGCTCGGAATGGCCGACGATGACGGCGGCGGCGCCCGCATCTTTCAGCATTTCGGCTGCAATATCACCAGTGTGGGCCCCCGAAGCCGCTGCGTGGCAGTCCTGTCCGCCGACCTTGAGGTTCGAGCCCTTGGCGGCCGCTGCGAGGGCGGCCAGGAGGGTTGCGGGCGGGCAGATCATGACACTTGGAGCGCCCGTGCCTAGACCCGGGAGGGCGTCGCGCACGGCGGCGGCCTCTCCGAGGGCGGCCGCGAGTCCGTTCATCTTCCAGTTTCCGGCGACCAAGGGGCGGATTGCGCTCTCAGCTTCGCTCATCGGCTCGGATGCTCCGTCATCTTTGTTCGTTTCGCCGGCCTGCCCCGCGGGCCGCGCCTCCCGGCCCCGCTTTTGCCCCTTAAGGGGTTGGCCGGGAAGCCGGAACTTTGTTTAATGTCCGTTGCGCAGCTCGGTCTTGCATTCAGAAGCGGGCTGGGCTTCATATCAGTCCCGTGCGTCCCGTCATGGACGGGATAAACTTTTTCTGCAAGCGGTGCGGCCGAGCCCAAAAGAAGAATGTGCGCTCGTCGGCCCGCATTTAACAGGAAGATCATTTTCTATGCTCGACGCCCTCCGACGCGGCGCCCAAGGCTGGCTGGCCAAGCTCCTGTTCGCGGTCCTGATCGTGAGCTTCGGTATCTTCTGGAACGTTGCCGACGTGTTCCGAGGATTCGGGCGCGGATCGGTGGCGAAGGTGGGTGACACCGACATCACGGTGACCGACTTCCAGCGCGCATTCCAGAGCAAGCTGCGCTCGGTGCAGCTCCAGGACGGCGGACGCCTTACCACCGAGCAGGGCCTGATGCTGCGTCTCGACCGTCAGGCGCTCAACGAGCTGATCGCGCAGGCGGCCGTCAAGAGCCATGCCGAGAAGCTCGGCCTCTCGCTCTCTGACGAGACGCTGGCGGAAGGCGTGCGCAACGATCCGAACTTCCACGGGCCGGACGGCAAGTTCTCGCGACTGGGCTTCGACGGTCTGCTTCGCCAGATGGGCCTCAGCGAGCAGGGCTTCCTCGCAATCCGCCGTGACGACGAGGTGCGCGGGCAGATCTCTGACGCGCTCTCGTCCGCCATCGTGGTGCCGAAGCCGATGATCGAGGACCTCCACAAGTGGCGGGAAGAGACGCGCACCATCGAGCTCGTGAACATCGATGCGTCCAAGATCACCGTGCCCGACCCGGACGAGGCGAAGCTGAACGAGACCTACGAGGCGCAGAAGACGGAGTTCATGACGCCCGAGTATCGCAAGGTGGCGATGCTGGTGCTGTCGTCGGATGCGCTCAAGTCCGAGATCACGCTGACCGACGATGAGCTCAAGACTTATTACACCGATCACAAGGCGACCTACGACAAGCCGGAGCGCCGCCGCATCCAGCAGATCTCCTTCAAGGACAAGGCTGCCGCGGAAGCGGCCCGCAAGGACCTGGCCGAGGGCAAGAAGAACTTCTTCGATGTCGCGAAGGAAGCCGGTGCCACCGAGGCCGATGTCAGTCTTGGCATGGTGACGAAGAGCGCGCTCATCGATCCCAAGATCGCGGATGCGGCTTTCAGCCTGGAGCGCGACAAGATCTCCGACGTGATCGAGGGCCGTTTTGCGACCGTGCTGGTGCGAGCCGTGGAGATCGATCCGGGCAAGGAAAGCACGTTCGAGGAGGTGAAGGACAAGGTGCGCGACAAGCTCGCGGGTGAGCGTGCGCAGGGCCTGATCCAGGAGCGTTTCGATCTCATCGAGGAAGGCCGCAACGCCGGCAAGACTCTCAAGGAGATCGCCGAGGAGCAGAAGCTCAAGTTCTTCGACGTCGACGCCGTGGACCGGGACAACAAGACGCCCGACGGCAAGACCGCGATCGACATTCCGGATGCCGCCATCGTGCTCAAGGACGTGTTTGCGACGGGCGTCGGCACGCAGCCCGACGCCGTTGAGCTTCCCGGCCCTGCATTTGCCTGGTTCGACGTGCTCGGCGTGACGGAGCGCAAGCAGAAGCCGTTCGACGAGGTGAAGGCCGAGGTGAAGACGCTTTACATCGACAAGGAGAAGTCGCGTCTTCTGAACGATCTGGCGCAGAAGCTCGTGGATCGTCTCAAGGCTGGCGAGCCTTTCGAGAAGATCGCCGGGGAAGCGGGCGGCAAGGCCGAGGTGCTTGACATGATCAAGCGCAATCTCTCGCCCCCGGGCCTCACGACGGAGGCGGTGAAGCAGGCGTTCGCCCTGCCCAAGGGCGGCGCGGGCTATGCGGAGACCAGCGACCGGGCGAGCCGCATCATTTTCCAGATCAAGGACATCGTTCCCGCGGGGGCTCCCACGAAGGAACAGAGCGACGCGCTCAACAAGGAGCTCGCCGACCAGCTCGCCAACGATGACCTGATCGCCTACGTCAACGCGCTCAAGGCCGACCTCAAGGTGCACATCAACGAGGCCGAGCTTGCGCGGGCCACGGGTGCGGGGACAGGCACCGAGCAGTAAGAGGAGTCCGTTCTCTTGAGCACGCTCTCGCAGAGAACCTCGGGCATCGAAGCGTTGCCATCGCTCGATGCCTTCACGAAACGCTATCGGGCCGGTGAGCCGCAGGTGGTGTGGACGCGGCTGGTCGCCGATCTCGAGACGCCGGTTTCGGTGTACCTCAAGCTCGCGCGCAGCCGGCCGTTCTCGTTCCTGCTCGAGTCGGTCGAGGGCGGCGCCTCGCGCGGGCGCTACTCGGTGGTCGGGTTCGATCCGGATATCGTCTGGCGGGCGAACGGCGAGGTCGCGGAGATCAATCGCGATCCGGTTCGCAAGCCGGACGCCTTCAAGACGGACGGTAAGCCTGCGCTCGTCTCGCTGCGCGAATTTCTGGGCCAGTCGCGCTTGTCTCTGCCTGCCGAGCTGCCGCCGATGTCGGCTGGCGTGTTCGGCTACATGGGCTACGACACGGTTCGGCTCATCGAGAAGCTGCCGGAGGTGAAGGAGAACGAGCTCGGCGTGCCCGATGCCGTTCTCATGCGCCCGACGGTGATCGTGATCTTCGATTCCGTGAAAGACGAGATCAGCCTGGTGACGCCGGTGCGCCCGGGCGACAAATCCGACGCGGAGAAGGCCTACAAGGCCGCGTTGAAGCGGTTGAAGAGCGCCGTGCAGGCTCTCGACGAGCCGTTGCCTCACAGCGGAGCGCTCACGCCCAAGAAGCTCGCTCAGCCCGAGCCGCGCTCCAACACCACACCGCGCGAATACATGTCCATGGTCGAGAAGGCCAAGGAGTTCATCCGCGCCGGAGACATTTTCCAGGTGGTGCTTTCGCAGCGCTTCTCGGCGCCGTTCGCGCTGCCGCCATTCGCGCTCTATCGCGCTTTACGGCGCACCAATCCGTCGCCCTTCCTGTTCCACCTGGATCTCGGCTCGTTCGCCCTCGTCGGGTCGAGCCCGGAAATCCTGGTGCGGCTGCGCGATGGCGAGGTGACCATCCGTCCGATCGCAGGCACGGCGCCGCGCGGGGCGACGGATGCCGAGGACAAGGCGCTGGGTGAGGCTCTGCTGCGCGATCCCAAGGAGCGCAGCGAGCACCTGATGCTGCTCGATCTCGGCCGCAACGACGTCGGCCGCGTCGCCGAGGTCGGCACCGTCGAGGTGACGGCGAAATTCGTGATCGAGCGCTACAGCCACGTGATGCACATCGTGTCGAACGTGGTGGGCAAGCTGGCCGGAAAGCACGATGCGATCGATGCGCTGATGGCCGGTTTCCCGGCGGGCACAGTGTCGGGTGCGCCGAAAGTGCGTTCGATGGAGATCATCGACGAGTTGGAGAAAGCCAAGCGCGGTCCTTATGCGGGCTGCGTCGGCTACTTCACGGCGGACGGCGAGATGGACACGTGCATCGTGTTGCGCACGGCGCTCGTCAAGGACGGCCGTCTCTACGTGCAGGCTGGGGCGGGTATCGTGTTCGACAGCGTTCCCGAGAAGGAACAGCAGGAGTGCATCAACAAGGCCAAGGCGATCGTTCGCGCGGCCGAGGAAGCGGTGCGCTTCGCGTCGCGCGGCAAGGGGCGCGACAAGGCGGGGCGCTAGGCGCAGGGTGAGCCTGACGTCACCTCGTCGAAGGGCTGGACCGGTTATTTTCGCGACTCATTGCAGCGTGTCTGGATCCCGACCTACGTCGGGATGACGTTTGTTTTGTGAGACGCGATTGCCCAAACACAACGTTATTGCTGCGAGGCGGGAGCCCAGACATGCCTCACGCATGTCGGTCTTGCCCGGGCGCGTTCCAGGTCGCGGTCTCGTCATGCCCTTCAGCAACTCCACGGCCGGGCTTGACCCGGCTATGGAGGGGCGTGGTGTTCGTTCACTCGGACAAGCGGTCTGCACGAGGATGACGTTTGTTTTTTGTCTAAATCGCTTGCTCGCGTCGAGCCATCGTAGGTTGGCGGGGAGACGCGCTGCTGCAAACTCTCGCAGCGCAAGCCTTGCCGCGCTGGGCAGCTAAAAAGCATGTCAGCGAGCCAGGTGGTCCGCGCTCAGCGCGCGAGGAGGGGTGAGAGCGCCTTGGTGATCGCGTTGTTGCCGGCGAGGATGTCGCCGGTTTCGAGGGCCGTGTCGCCGCCGCCGATGCCGGTTGCAATGCCGCCCGCCTCACGCACGAGCACGATGCCTGCCGCGAGATCCCAGGGCTTCAGGTTCCGCTCCCAGTAGCCGTCGTAGCGGCCGGCCGCGATGTATGCGAGATCGAGGGCGGCGGAGCCCGAGCGGCGAATGCCTGCGACCTCCATCATCACCGTCTGCATCTCCGACATGAAGCGGGGATGTCCGGGACGGCCGCGATGGGGAATGCCGGTGACGACGACGGCGTCGGCCAGGGTCTTGCGGGCGGCGACGCGCAGGCGGCGCTTGTCGTTCAGGAACGCGCCCTTGCCCTTCTCGGCGGCGAACAGTTCGTCGGTCGCGGGATTGTAGACGACGCCCGCAACCAGAACGCCGTCGCGCTCAAGGCCGATCGAGATCGCGAAGTGGGGAATGCCGTGCAGGAAATTCGTGGTGCCGTCGAGCGGATCGACGATCCAGCGATGGGTCTTGTCGACGCCTTCGACCTCACCGCGCTCCTCCATCAGGAAGCCGTAGCCCGGACGGGCCTTCGACAGCTCCTTGAAGATGATCTCCTCCGCTTTGTGATCGGCGGCGGAGACGAAGTTCGCGGGCCCCTTCACCGACACCTGCAGGTGCTCAACCTCGCCGAAGTCGCGGGCGAGCGAGCGGCCCGCCTTGCGCGCGGCGGCGACCATCACATTCATCAGGGCTGAAGCGGGCATGATCGGCCAAAGTTGGAGATTGAAGCGGGCTGGAAAGCAGCCTCGCTGGGAAACGGATTGGCGAGGCTCTGACGGGTTCGGGACGGAACGTCAACCTTTTTCGGGGTTGAGCGGGACCACGTCGTTAATGGGCGCGGGTGAGCCCCTCCGTCAAGGCCGTCAGCCCGCTCAGGGCATGATCCGCTTCCTTTCGCGCCATTCGGTCGCGGCGGCTTCGGCTTTCGTTCTATCGGCATCCGGCAAGGCGGCGACGTAGAGGTCGAGCTTGTCGTCGGTCACGCCGGCGGCTTTGGCGATGAAGCGCCACTTGGCGGCTTCAACCGGGTTGGCCTCGACGCCAACGCCTTCGGCGTAGAGGTGACCAAGCCGGTTCTGGGCGCCTGCCACGCCTTTGTCGGCTGCGGCCTGGAGATACGTGACGGCCTTGCCTTCATCCACCTTCAGGCCGCGGCCCTGCAGCAGCATGACGGCATAATCGTATTGGGCGGCGGGGAGACCCTGCTCGGCGGCCTTCGCGCTCCAGCGCGCGGCTTCGAGCGCATCGTTGGGCACGCCGTTGCCTTCGAGGTAGAGGGCGGCGAGGTCGTACTGTGCGGCGGCGATGCCTTTCTCGGCCGCGTAGCGGATGTGCTGGGCGGCGCGGTAGGGGTTCTCGGGCTTGCCGGTTCCGCGCAGGAAGAGGAGGCCGAGATTGTAGTTCGCGAGCGGGTCGCCGGTCGCGGCGGCCTTCTCGAACATCTCGGCGGCGAGGTTCATGTCCTTGGCGACGCCGCGGCCTTCGGCGAGGAAGGTGCCGAGCGCCAGCATGGCCGGGATGTCGCCCAGCTCGGCGGCGCGCGCGTACCAGCGGGCGGCGGTGGTCTCGTCCTTGGCGACGCCGAGGCCGTCGGCATAGATGCGCCCGATGAGAGTATGCGCCTGCGGGTCGTCGCGGCGGGCGGCTTCCTCGGCGAGCTTCAAGGCGGTGAGGTACTGTCCTTGGTCGAAGGCGGCGTAGGCGGAGTCGTCCTGCGGGAGGTTGGCGGGCTCGCTGTTCAGCTCCGGCGTGGCGGTGTGGTGCGTGCTCTGCGGAAGGTACGGGGCGAGCATGCCCGTTGCGGCGAGGCCGCCCAGCACGCCGACGGAAAGGCCGAGAATGCCCAGAACGACAAGGTGGCTCGTTTTCAAGATCGCTGCTCCTTGGGGCTTCTTCGAGGCTTCTAGGCCGCGCTCGCCGGGGCTTTGAGCGCCGCGACGATGCCGGCTGCCCAGGCCTTGCCCGCCTCGCCCGCGATATCGCGGGGAACGGACACGGCGATGAAGTCGGCGCGTGCGTGGACGAGATCGGGGATCTCTCCCGCGGTTTCGATGCCGTAGGCGACGACGGGCACGACGAAGATGTCCGCCCACCAGGCAACGAGATCGAGCTGCGTCTCCTCGGGGTCGGCGTCGCCCCGAGCTGTGCCGAAGGCGACGTAGTCGGCGCCCGCCTCGCCCAATGTCATGGCGTCGTGGCGTGAGGCGCCGGCATCGGCGCCGACGATGAAGTCGGGCCCGAGCTTGGAGCGCGCGTTGTCGTAGGCCTCCTCGATATCGGGGCGTGCGGACAGGTGTACGCCGTCGGCGCCGATGTTCTGGGCCAAGCCGATGTCGTCCGCGACGAGGGCGGCGACTTTCTTTTTCTGGGCCATTTCAACCAGCGCGCGCGCGGCCGACGGATCGATCGCGCCCGCGTCCTTGGGCGTCAGCACCAGCGTGACGGCTCCCGTGGCGTCGATGGCGGCCGCGAGATGGGCGGGCCAGTCCTTGTCGCCCAGAACCTCGGCCACGAGGCAAATCTCCGGTGCTGCTGATTTTTGGGTCATGTCCTTCAGTCTCTTTCCGTCCGGAGCGGAGGCAGGGCTTTGCTTCCGCGAGCGTATCTGGCCCAAATCCGGCGGAAAAGCGACACCCTGTTGAGATGCGGGAGAACTCGCGGAAAGAAGCGCAGGCTGGCCGTTCTGCCCTATCGCCCTCTGGCCCTTTCCGTTATCGTCGCCAGATGCGAATCCAAGCGTAAAGTGCCGACATCTTAACGAGTTGGCTCTGTTTTGAGCAGGTTGGGTCCGGGTTGGACGGCAAACGGCCGCTCACCCGGCGGCGGCGCCGGAAGGCGGTGAAGGGGCCCGGGGCTCTCTTCGATGATCCGTTTCCTGGCGTTCTTGGGCATGAAATCGCCACGCTGATACCTGCTTTTGTCTGGAATTGTTCTGAGGGTGTTTTCACGAGTTTTGGGGTGCCGCGTCTCGCTTGACGGAGCCTGATTGATGTTCACGACTGCTTTTTTGCGCACTGCTGCCGTTACGACCGCGCTCGTGGCGATAACCGTTTCCGTTTCGAGCGCCGAGGCGCAGACAGCGGCCGTGGGCACGACGCCGAGCACGCCAGCGCCGCAGTCGTCATCGTCCTCGTCGCCCCCTGAGACTTCTGCCTTGCCAGCCGCATCGACCGTGGCGCCCGAGAAGCCAGCGTCGGAAACCCCAGCCGCTTCCGGCGCGGTCGCCAACGCGGTGACACCGGCGCCCGCTGCAACGCCTGCGCCTGCGGCCACCACGCCGCCCGCCGCGGATGCAACGCCTTCGGCCACGCCACCGGCTACGGCTGCGCAGGAGACCCCGGCTCCAGCTGCGCCGCCCGCGGCTCCTGCTGCCGCTCCTTCTTCGAGCGCGAGCACTGCCGCGCCCGCGGCTCCCGCAGCGTCCACGCCGCCTGCTGCGGCTTCCGCTCCGGCGGCCGCCACGCCACCCGCCGCAACCGTGCAAGAGGCGGCTCCCACTGCTTCACAGCCCGCCGCCGCCACTGCCACGCCGCCGGCTGCAACTCCGCCCGCGGCCGCAGCAACCGCGACACCTGCAGCCGCTCCCGCGGCTGCGCCTGCTCCCGCAACGGCGGCCGCAACGCCTCCGCCTCAGCCCGTCGTCGATCCGGTGATCGCAGCGGCGCGCACCTGGCTCGGCAGCTCGTCGAACGTTTCCAAGTCCAACAAGGATGACACGGCCGCTGCGGTCGCCTTCTACGGCGCGCGCACGGGCGGGCCGCTGTGGGTCGACAGCGCCGGCTTCAACGCCAAGGCCAAGGCCGCGATGGATGAGGTGCGCAAGGCCGACGACTGGGGCCTTTCGGCTGCTGCCTTCGATCTTCCGGATTTGAGCGGCTCTCACACGCCTGAGACGCTCGCGGCGGCCGAGGGCAAACTCACGCTCGAGCTTCTCAAGTATGCGCGCTTCGCCAAGGGCGGACGCGTCAATCCCACGTCGCTGAGCCGCATTCTGGATCAGACGCCGCCCGTCAAGGATCCCAACGTGGTGCTGACGGAGCTTTCGGCGGCGGCATCTCCGGATGCCTATCTGCGCGATCAGCATCCGCAGCATCCGCAGTTCAAGCTGCTGCACAAGGCGCTTCTGGAAGCGCGCGGAGGCCCCACCAAGACCGAGACCGATGTCGATCCCGCGCTCAAGGTGCGGATCCCGGAAGGCAAACTTCTGAAGGCCGGTGCCGACGACGCGGCGATCGCGCTCTTGCGCCAGCGCCTCAAGGTTCCGGCGGACGCCGGGGCCAAGGACACGCTGTTCGACGAGAAGGTGGAGACGGCGCTCAAGGCCTTCCAGCTCGAGAAGGGTCTCAAGGCGTCGGGTCAGCTCAACAACGCGACGCGCTCTGCGCTCAACCGCGAGTTCGAAGCCAACAGGGCGCCTGATCCCGAGCGCAAGACGCAGATCCTGGTGCTCAACATGGAGCGTTGGCGCTGGATGCCCGAGAACCTGGGCAAGATCTACGTGCAGAACAACATCCCCGAGTACATCACCCGCGTCTACAAGGGCAACGAGGTGATCTTCAAGGAACGGATCATCGTCGGGCTTCCGGCTTGGGCCACTCCGGTGTTCTCAGCGGAGATGGAGTTCGTCGGCTTCAACCCGTCATGGGGCATGCCGGATGGCATCAAGATGCGCGAGCTCGCGCCGCGTCTCAAGGCCATCGGCGGCGGTGATTTCTTCTCGAACCTGTTCGGCGGCGGCAGCAACGGCGCCGCGTCGATCCGTGCCTACGGTCTCAAGGTCTATTACGGCGGACGTGAAGTGTCGCCCGAGAGCGTGAACTGGAGCACCGCGGATCTTCGCAACTACAGCTTCATCCAGCCGCCGGGCGGCAAGAACCCGCTCGGTATCGTGAAGTTCCGCTTCCCGAACAAGCATGACGTCTACATGCACGACACGATCGAGCGGGAGCTCTTCGCGCAATCGAGCCGGGCGCTCTCGCACGGATGCATCCGCGTACAGAACCCGAAGCAGTTCGCGGCGATCATGCTGTCGGAGGGTAATGGCCTCGACGAAGCGGGCGTGCAGCGTGCGATGGCGGGCGGCGGCGAGGTTCATCTCGATCACAGAATTCCCGTGCACATGACCTATTTCACGGCGGTTGCCGACGAGCACGGTAAGGTCTCCACCTTTGCCGACATCTACGGCCACGACAGCAAGCTTTCGGCTGCGCTCACGGGCCGTGCACTCAGGCTCGATCCGGTGATCGAGACGTCGTCCTCGGAGCCGCCATACGCGTCCGAGACCACGGCGACCAGCAACACCAAGGAGCGGAAGGGTAAGAAGAAGAACACCTACGCGCCGCCCGATACGCTGGCTGACGCCATCTCGGGCTTCTGGCTGAACTGAGCCGAACTCGAACGACAAAAAAGGCGCCGGACCTCGTGGTTCGGCGCTTTTTTTGCTCATTCGGGGGAGGCGCAGCGCGCCTCAAATGCAATCAAGGCGCAACGAGGGGGGCTCGTTGCGCCTTGATGCTTTGCCTTCGCTCCAATGGCCCGAAGACCTCGTTGAAACGTGTTCAGCGTGCCTGGGTTCCGTGGCCCGGCAGAAAAATCACGCGGCCTTTTCGAGCTTCGCTTCCCACTTGCCGAGAGCAGCGAGGCTGTTCATGCGGGCGCGGTGGGTGAAGGCGCGCTGGCCGGCCGCGACGTTCTCCGCCTTGCCGCCCCAGGCGGACAGGGCTGCGGCCTGCAAGGCGCGGCCGTAGGAGAAGGTGAGGGCCCAAGGCAGGCCGCCTGCGGCGTTCATGAGGGAGAGGTGCTGCGTTGCCGCCTCGTCGGACTGGCCGCCCGAGAGGAAGGCGATGCCGGGCACGGCGGCCGGAACCGTCGACTTCAGGCAGCGCAGCGTCTTCTCGGCGACTTCCTCGGGCGAGGACTGGCGCGCGGACTTCTGTCCGGCGATCACCATGTTGGGCTTCAGGATCATGCCCTCGAGCGAAACGCGGGCGTCGTAGAGCTCGCGGAATACGGTGCGGAGCGTCCACTCCGTCACGCGGTAGCATTCGTCGATGTCATGGCTCGAGTGCTCGCCGTCCATGAGCACTTCCGGCTCGACGATCGGAACGATGCCGGCTTCCTGGCAAAGGGCGGCGTAGCGGGCTAGTGCGTGCGCGTTGGCCTTGACGCAGTTCCAGGTGGGCAGACCGTCGGCAATGGTGATGACGGCGCGCCATTTGGCGAAGCGGGCGCCGAGCTTGTAGTACTCCGCAAGGCGCTCACGCAGGCCGTCGAGACCTTCGGTGATGGTCTCGACTTTGGCCGTGGGGCCGGCGAGGGGCTTGGCGCCCATGTCGACCTTGATGCCGGGGATCGAGCCAGCGGCCCGCATGACCTCGACCAGCGGGGTGCCGTCCTTGGCCTTCTGGCGGATGGTCTCGTCGTACAGGATGACGCCCGAGACATAGTTCTTCATCGCGTCGTTGGCGCGGAACAGCATCTCGCGATAATCGCGGCGGCTGTCCTCGGTCGAGACGACGGAGATCTTGTCGAAACGCTTCTTGATGGTTCCCGAGCTTTCATCGGCGGCCAGGATGCCTTTTCCGGGGGCCACCATGGCTTGGGCGATGTCTTCCAGCTTCTCGGTCATGTGCCTCTCGTCCAGTTCATTCTCTTAAAGGTTCAATTCCGATGCGGTCCGCTGCTTCTAGGCGGCGGTCAGCTTCTTCAGGATTTCTTCTGAAACTTCGAAGTTGGCGAAAACGTTCTGCACATCGTCGTCGTCCTCGAGGGCCGCGATGAGCTTCATGATGGATTGGGCGTTCTCCTCGTCGACCTCGGTCGAGAGGTTGGGTTTCCAAACGGCTTTCACGCTCTCCGGCTCGCCGAGCTTTTCCTCGAGTGCCGCAGCGACCGTGCCGAGGTTGTCGAACGAGCAGGTGACGAGGTGGCCCGATGCATCGGACACGGCGTCGTCGGCACCGGCTTCGATCGCGGCTTCGAGGACGGAGTCGGGTGAGCCTGCCGCTGGCTTGAAGCGGATTTCGCCGACATGCTGGAACATGTGCGCGACGGCGCCGGTGGCAGCCAGGTTTCCGCCGTACTTGCTGAACACCGCGCGCACTGCGCCGCCGGTGCGGTTGCGGTTGTCGGTTAGGGCTTCGGCGATGACGGCGACGCCGCCGGGCGCGTAGCCTTCGTAACGGATGGTCTCGTAAGCCTCGCTGTCACCGCCCTGGGCCTTCTTGATGGCGCGCTCGATGTTGTCTTTCGGCATGTTCTCGGCGCGGGCGGTCTGGATGGCGAGGCGCAGGCGCGGGTTCATGGTGGGGTCGGGCATGCCGGACTTTGCGGCGACCGTGATTTCACGCGCGAACTTGGCGAACATCTTGGCCTTGGCCGCATCCTTGCGGCCCTTCTTGTGCATAATGTTCTTAAATGCTGAATGGCCGGCCATGTCCGCTTCCGAGGCTGTTTTGGGGGATGGTTCCCGAGGGCGTGTTTTGCGTCCGATTTAATGAGCGGCCGTCTGCCGCCGGTCAACCCCCTCAAGGCCCAAAAAGCCCGGAAATAGCGGAGGGAAGCGTCCTGATGGTTGATCCGGAGCAACGGCTCTGAAACAGGGGTTTTGGGGCGGATTGAGGGCCGGCCGCTTTGGCCGGGCCTCGCGGGGGCGAGTAGAATCAACTAGACTTTCGGATATCCCGCTATTGCCCAATTGCGGACCAGGGTGAGCATGTCTCACCATTGCGCCGAGGGCGGGTTAACCCATCCTCAGCGGTTGCCATAGACGATCTCTCACTCGACCCAAAAGAGCGGCTCGGTAGGCTCCAGAACGCCACCGAGCCGCAAGCTTTTCACGCGGGTCGCGAGGCCGGTCTTGTCGTCGATCTCGACCGCGAGACCCGAGACGGTTGCGGGGCCGAGGGCCGGCTCGAAGCGCTCGCGCGGGAGGCGTGTCAGGAAGCGGTTAAGCGGCTCGTCGATCTCCATGCCGAGCACGGAATTGTAGTCGCCGCACATGCCCGCGTCCGACATGTAGGCCGTGCCGCCGGGCAGCACGCGCTCGTCGCTCGTGGGGGTGTGGGTGTGAGTACCGACCACGACGCTGGCCCTGCCGTCCACGAAATGGCCAAGCGCCTGCTTCTCGCTCGTCGCCTCCGCGTGAAAGTCGATCAGGATGACATCGGCCCCGGTTTTCAAGCCGCAGGCAGTGATCTCGCGGTCGATGGCGCGGAAGGGGCAGTCGGTTTCGGTCATGAACACGCGGCCCATGGCGTTGATGACGAGCACGTCCGCGCCGTTCCTGGACTTGAGCAGGGCAGCGCCGCGTCCCGGCGTGCCGGGCGGAAAGTTGAGAGGGCGGATCAGCCGCTCCTGGCGGCCGATGAAGACGAGGGTGTCTTTCTGGTCGAACGCGTGATTGCCGAGGGTCACGGCATCGGCGCCGGCGTCGATCAGCTCCAGATGGATGGCCTCGGTGATGCCGAAGCCGCCTGCCGCGTTCTCGCCGTTGATCACGACGAAATCGAGCTTGTAGCGCTGGCGCAGGCGCGGAATCGCCTCGACGGCTGCTTTACGGCCCGCACGGCCGACGATGTCTCCGAGAAACAGCAGGCGCATCAGGCGTGCCCTCGCAGTAATGGAGGCGGCCGGTCGTGCGTCGATGCGTGTCTGGATCCCGACCTGCGTAGGGATGACGTTGGAAAATGGGAAAGCTGCAGTCCTCCCCGCTCCATCACCCCGGCGGAGGCCCAGGTCCAGGCACGTGTGGGTTTTCCGCCGCCGTTTGCCTCCGCTATGCGGGACACGGGGAGAGATCGCGCGCGACGCTTGGAATGGGCGATCATCGGCTTGTTCGTCATGCGGACTGGCACTTCAGAGGTCCGGAAGGGGTCAGGATCCAATCGAGGCGTTCGTCATAGTCGACGCGGGGCACGGCGTCGACCCGCTGCTCGTCGAAAGCGAGGCCAATCGAAACGACCGGCTTCAGCGCCCTGAGGCGCGCCAGGGTGCGGTCGTAAAAGCCTCCGCCATAGCCGAGGCGGTATCCGAGGGTATCGAAGGCGAGCAGCGGACCCAGCACGATATCGGGGTCGAGCACGGGCGCCTCGGGCAGGGGCTCGCGGATGCCCCATGTCACTTCGCCCAGCGGATCGCCCGGTGACCAGGCGCGGAACAGAAGAGGTTTGCCCTTCGCCTCCATAACAGGCAGGCAGAGGCGATAGCCTTCGGCCATGAGGCGCAGCATGAGAGGCGTTGGGTCGATCTCCTCGCCGATGGCCAGGAAGCCCGAGACGACGGCAGGGGCCGCGCGTCCCGCGAAGGCGATGCCATGGCGGGCGATGTCCGCGGCGGCGGTTGCGCCGTGGCGGGCGAACGCGTCCTTGCGCGCGGCCTTCGCCTGGCGGCGCATCTCTTTCTTTTGGTCGTCTACCGAGGCTGGCGAAGCGGAATCTTTCACGAGGCGTCCGGCGGAGGTTTTGGGCACGTCCGCAAGACGGGCGCGGTCAACGAGGAAGGGAAAGTGCCGCGGTGGCCGTTGGAACGGTTGATCTCGCCGGGTCCCTACAAATGTAAGGTGGGCGCCATATGTCCGGGGCCACGGCCCCGGCCAGGGACAGCTCCCAGGCAGATCTTATAGGCCCTGGAGATTCATGTGTTCCTGACGAACCCCGCAGCCTTTTCAACATAGGATGCGGCCGGGAAAAAAGCGAGGGCTCAGTCCGTTCTGTCGACAACGCCGCTGAGCGACTCGATGACCCAGTCGATGCGGCTGGCGACGGCGCTGCGGCTTTCTTCGAGCGCGGCGATCCGTGAGCGGGCGATCTCGAGCTCTGCCTTGAGCTTGTCGCGCTCCTGCTCGAGCGCCTTCACGCGTGCCTCGGTGCGATCGGCAGGGGCAGCGGCGGAAGCCGGCTCCTTGGCGCGGCTGGCCGGACGTTTCGCTTTCTCTCTGACCCGCTGCACCATGAGTTAACCCGTGTTTTCCCTCGTAAGCCCCGGTACGCAACAGATCTGCCTACCACCCCGTAACAGCATAAGGAATCTCATCTTGCGGCGCAAGAAATGAGGTTTCCGGAATGATGGTCAACGCGATCAATTTTGCCAGAGGCTCGCGGTGTGGCGGGAGATGGCATTGACAGGGCGGGGGGTCCCAAACTTAATGGCGCCCGCCCGGCGGGATTTTCAGGTGCTTCGCTTCTGTCCGCGCCGTCCCGCCCAACAATTTTTACCACCGGTTTGGAGGACTTTTCATGGCACTCAAGGTCGCGATCAACGGATTTGGCCGCATCGGCCGCAACGTGCTGCGCGCGATCTACGAGTCGGGCCGCACGGATATCGACGTGGTGGCAATCAACGACCTCGGCCCGGTGGAGACGAACGCGCATCTTCTGCGCTTCGACAGCGTGCATGGCCGCTTCCCCGGCGAGGTGGTTGTCAAGGGCGACAGCATCGACCTCGGCCGCGGGCCGATCAAGGTGACGGCGGTCAAGAACCCGGCGGAGCTTCCGCACAAGGACCTCGGCGTCGATATCGCGCTCGAGTGCACCGGTATCTTCACCAGCAAGGAGAAGGCCGCCGCCCATCTCACGGCGGGCGCGAAGCGCGTGCTGGTCTCGGCTCCGGCGGACGGCGCCGACCTCACGGTGGTCTACGGCGTCAACCACGAGAAGCTGACCAAGGATCATCTCGTCGTCTCGAATGCCTCGTGCACGACCAACTGCCTCGCGCCGGTGGCGAAGGTGCTCAACGATCTCGTGGGCATCGAGAAGGGCTTCATGACGACGATCCACAGCTATACGGGTGATCAGCCGACCCTCGACACGCTGCACAAGGATCTCTATCGCGGCCGCGCGGCGGCGCTGTCGATGATCCCGACCTCGACGGGCGCTGCGAAGGCCGTCGGCCTCGTGCTGCCGGAGCTCAACGGCCGTCTCGACGGCACGGCGATCCGCGTTCCGACGCCCAACGTGTCCGTGGTTGATTTCAAGTTCGTCGCCAAGAACGAGACGACCAAGGACGAGATCAACGCTGCGATCAAGGTGGCCGCATCCCAGCACCTCAAGGGCATTCTGGGCGTCACCGATCAGCCGAACGTGTCGATCGACTTCAATCACGACAGCCGTTCGTCGATCTTCCATCTCGACCAGACCAAGGTTCTGGACGGCACGCTCGTACGCGTTCTCTCCTGGTACGACAACGAGTGGGGCTTCTCGAACCGCATGGCCGACACGGCCGTTGCCATGGGCAAGCTGCTTTAAGGCGGGCTTACGCCGATCGCTTCGCGCCCGCTGTCCGGCTGCCGGACAGCGGGCGTTTTTGCGTTCAGCGCATCTCGAACAGCTCCTGGTGGAAGCTCGCGGCGTCGAGACCGTGGGCGATGAAGTCGTTGCGAAGCGCTTCGCCGAATCGCGGCGGGCCGCAGAACCAGAAGCTCGCCGTTCGCCAACCTGGAACGGCCTCGCGGATGCGGTCTGCGTTCAAGAGGCCATCCCTGGCATCGACGAGCACGTGCAGGCGCACATTGGCGGCCTTGGCGTCGGCGGTGAGCTTGTCGATGGCTGCCTGATCGAAATCGGTGGTCGGGTGGAAGAGCACGATCTCCTGGGGTGAGCCGGATCGCGCCAGCTGCTTCATGCGCGCGATGAACGGCGTGATGCCGATCCCGGCGCCGATCCAGATCTGGCACGGCTGCTTATCGCCGAATGTGAAGCAGCCATAGGGGCCTTCGACGCTGACGGGCAATCCGGCTTTCAACGTCTCATGAAGGCGCCCTGTGTGGTCGCCGAGCGCCTTGGTGATGAAGACGATGCGCTGGGTGGCTGGGTCCCAGGCGGATGCGATGGTGTAGGGATGGGCTCCTTCCACCGCATTCGACGTCACGAACGCGAACTGGCCTGCCTCGTGCCCTTTCCAATGGCCATCCTCGATCCTGATGGAGGTTTCGAGAACGCGGAGCTCCGGATAGTAGGTGAGGGTTTCGATGGTGCCTTGCGCCGTGCGCCCCGCGCCGATCCGCTGGAAGAGCGCCATCCCAGCAGCCACCGACCCGGCCAGCATCAAGATTGCGGTGACCCAGCCGACGGGCTCGTTCCAGTACGAGGTCTTCGTGAGCACGACCGCGTGATAGACGAGGATCAGGTAGGCGACCGCGATCCACTTATGCGTTCTCGCGAACCAGTGGTAGGGGAACCGCTTCCACAGCGCGAGGGCGATCAGCACGACGGCGGCATAGAAGGCCCATTCGCCCACGAACTCGGCAAGGCCACGCTGGCTTCTGAGCCAGCCCTCAATGGGACCGAAGACCTGATCGCCTCCGTGCCGGCGCTCCGGCCGCGTCAGCCAGCCCCATCCTACCATCCACTTGGTGCCCTTGGCCCACCACCAATGGAGCAGGCCGGCGACGAGCGCCGTAATGCCGAGCCATTTATGAAGGCGGTACATTTTGTCGAGGCCGCCGAGCAGCGGCTCGGGCCATAGCGGACGGACGGCGAGCAGCGTCGCCGCGCTCATGGCGCCGATGGCGAGGATGCCCGTGTATTGGACGAACACCGACCGAAACGAAAAATAGGTCAGCGGGTCGGGCAGGATCGTATCGGCCAGGAGCCAGAGGGCCGTAAGCATCGCGATGAACGCGATGAGGGCTGTCTTGATGTTTCTCATAGTTCGGGCCCGCGTTTTTTCTTTGTGGATCGAACACTAACGGGCGAAGCGCGGAGCGGTTTGATCGATCACAAATGGGTCCGGGTGCGGATGCCTCAGCGCCAGAAGTAGCCCGCAGCGATGAGCCCACCGCCGGCCAGCAGCATGAGAATGGCGATGAAGTTCGCCACCTTGGCGGCGAAGTGGCCGATGACGGTGCCGGCTGCGCGCTTGGCCTTTCCACCGACGGAGGCTCCCGCATTGATGTCGCGCAGCTTCTGCTCGAGCGCGGTCGGATTCTCCGATGTGCGCTGGCCGGTAGCGACCTGCCAGGCGCTGTCGACGGCGGCGCCCGCAAGGTCGTAGCGGGAAACCCGCCACATGATGAAGAGCGCGAAGAGGGCGATGCCCGCGCCCCAGATCATCATCCATTCGTTGGTGCCGAGCGTCAGCGACTGAAGCATAGGGGTCCCCCGTGTGGCGGCGTTGATTGGAAACTCGGCGGTGGTGAGTGGAGACGTGCGCGCCGTCAATCCAGCTTGCGGCAGGAATATCCGAAGCCCTTGATCTTTTTCATGATCGGCTCGGACGCGGTGACGATGCCCTCGATCTTCTCACGCCCCAAGGCATAGGCCACGCTTTCTTGGTCGTAATCGGGCAGGGGCTCGGCCTTCTGCGCCTCGACGTAGGCACAACCCGACTCGCTGTAGCAGGCAATGGACAGGCCTTCGAGCGAGGCTTTCAAATCCTTGAGGCAGAGGAATTCGGGGGAAGCGCCGCCGGCGCTGGCGGGGCTTGCCGCTGTCATGAGTGCGGCCGCGACGGCAAGTGCTGCGGGGGCGGAAAAGCGCATGGTGTCCTCTGGGGTTCCGTATGCTGAGCCTATCCCCGGGCATAACTTCTGAAAAGCGTTCGTAAGTCTCCGTCGCGCGAATCGCGGTATCGGGAGGGATGCAAAAGGACAGGCTGGTTCGCATCATCGGTATCGATCCCGGGCTTCGGCGCACGGGCTGGGGTGTTATCGAAAGCGATGGCGTGCGGCTCAGCTATGTCTCTTCGGGCCTCATCACGTCGACCTCCGACGAGGACCTGTCCTACCGGCTGCGAGAGCTTTTCGAGGGGCTTCTCGGTGTGCTTTCGTCGTCGAAAGCGGACGAGGCGGCCGTCGAAGAGACGTTCGTCAACGAGAACCCACGCTCGACGCTGAAGCTCGGGCAGGCGCGCGGCATGGCGCTGCTGGCGCCTGCGATGCGGGGCCTCAGGGTCGCCGAGTATCCGCCGAACCTGATCAAGAAGGCCGTCGTCGGCTCGGGTCACGCGGACAAGCGGCAGATCCAGGCGATGGTCGGGTTTTTGCTGCCCAAGGCCAAATTCGAGAGCGCGGACGAGGCGGACGCCTTGGCAATCGCTATTTGTCACGCCAATCATCGCGGGGCGGCGGCGCTCGCGCGGCGCGTGCTGAAGGAGGAGATGCGCGGATGATCGGGCAGCTCAAAGGCAAAGTGGACGCCATCGGGGAAGCCCATGCGATCATCGATGTGCATGGCGTGGGCTACGAGGTGCAGCTTTCGGCGCGCACGCTGCGCAATCTCAAACTCGGCGAGGACGTGACGCTCACCATCGATACGCATGTGCGCGAGGATGCCATTCGCCTCTTCGGGTTCCAGAGCGAGGTGGAGCGGAGCTGGTTCCGCACGCTGCAGAACGTGCAGGGCGTCGGCTCCAAGGTGGCGCTGGGCGTGCTCGGGGTGCTGTCCACGCACGATCTCGCCAATGCCATCGCGCTCGGCAATTGGGCGGCGGTGGAGCAGGCGCCGGGGGTCGGCAAGAAGCTCGCGCAGCGGATCGTGGCGGAGCTCAAGGACAAGGCGCCCGCGCTCTCGGTTGCGGGGCTGCACATTCCGGTGGCGGGGCCGGGGGGGCCTGTTGCCGCCGAGCTGCCGCCGGACGGCCTTGCCACTGCAGAGGCCATTTCCGCGCTGACCAACCTCGGCTACAACCCCGCGCAGGCCTCCGCGGCCGTTGCGGCTGCCGTGAAGGAGCTCGGAATGGACGCGGATACCGCGAAGCTGATCCGGCGCGGGCTCAAGGAGCTGGCGCGGTGAGGGGTAGGCAGTAGGCAGTAGGCAGTAGGCAGTAGGAACTGGCTCGATGTGCAGGCTTTTCTCGTTTCCGGTGTGGCTCGTGCTGTCGCTGATCTGGACTGGGCTCGTCGCCTACTTTGGCTACACGACCGCGCCGCATCTGCCGCTCGACGTTTCGGCCAATGATCCGGGGACCCTCGAGGCGTTCAGGGCGGCGACGAGCAAGCATGCGATCATGTTCGGCCTGCTGGCAGCTGGACCGCCTGCGATTGCGCTGCTTGTCGGCAAGCTGGTGTGCCGGAGGGCCTAGCATCGCTGCTTTTCTGGTGTGAGATCGCCCGTGTGGCCGCCGTGCGCTTGACGGCGTGTGCGAACACGGTCAGGAACAAATCATGACCGACCGCCTTATCAGCGGAGCGAAGCGCGAGGCGGATGCCTACGAGGCGTCGATCCGGCCGCGCTCGCTCGACGACTTCGTGGGCCAGGAGCAGGCGCGCGCAAACCTTCGCGTCTTCATCGCGGCGGCGAGGACGCGCGGCGATGCGCTGGATCACGTGCTGTTTGCCGGCCCGCCCGGCCTTGGCAAGACGACGCTCGCGCAGATCATGGCCAAGGAGATGGGGGTCGGCTTCCGCGCCACCTCGGGGCCGGTGATCTCCAAGGCTGGCGATCTCGCCGCGCTTCTGACCAATCTCGAAGAGCGGGATGTGCTCTTCATCGACGAGATCCATCGCCTCAATCCGGCGATCGAGGAAATCCTCTATCCGGCGATGGAGGACTTCCAGCTCGACCTCATCATCGGCGAGGGGCCGGCGGCGCGCTCGGTGCGCATCGATCTCGCGAAGTTCACGCTCGTCGGCGCGACGACGCGGGCGGGGCTGCTGACGACGCCGCTGCGCGACCGGTTCGGCATTCCGATCCGGCTCAATTTCTACACGGTCGAGGAGTTGGAGAGCGTGGTGACGCGTGGCGCGCGCGTGCTCGGCGCGCCGATCGGTCCGGATGGGGCAACCGAGATCGCGCGGCGCGCGCGGGGTACGCCGCGCATCGCAGGGCGCCTCTTGCGACGTGTCCGTGATTTCGCGGCGGTGGCGGGGGCCGACATCATCGACGCTGCCATTGCCGACAAGGCGCTGCGCGCGCTCGAGGTGGACCACGCCGGTCTCGACGCGCTCGATCACCGCTATCTCACCTGCATCGCGACGACCTACGAGGGCGGTCCCGTCGGCATCGAGACCATCGCGGCGGCGCTTTCCGAGCCGCGGGATGCGCTGGAGGAGATCGTGGAGCCCTATCTGTTGCAGCAGGGGTTTATCGGGCGCACGCCGCGCGGGCGGGTGCTGACGCTCAAGGCCTTCCGCCATCTCGGAGTTTCCGGACCGGCGCGGGCATCGAGCCCGGAGCTGCCGATCTTCGAGGACGACGAAGGAAGCTCGGCTTGACGGGCGTCCTCTGTGTGCGGTCTATGCGTCCTCGGTGCGCTGCCTCAGCAACATTCTGGTCATCATTTGGTGCTGAGCTTGGCGCCGGTCCGGCGCGCTCATTTCGTCGCGATCAATTTCGGCACAATTCAGAGGCCCCGTGTTGATCTCCCGCAGAACGCTGCTCAAGGGGCTCGCGCTTTCCGGCGTGGCGTCCATGAGCTTCGGTGGCTATGCGCTGGCCGAGCCGTTCCGTCTCGGCATCACGCGCTACCGGATCTCGCCTCCGGGCTGGACGCCTGGTCTCTCGCTGCGGATCGCCATCATCACCGATCTTCATATCTGCGAGCCGTGGCTCGGCATCGACCGGCTGCGCCGTATCGTGGCGCGCGCCAACTCGCTGTCCGCCGACATGGTGCTGCTGCTCGGCGACTACGTGGCAGGCTGGCGCATGGGCGTGTTCAGCCGCGCGGTGAAGCACGAGGATTGGGCAGGCGTGCTCGCGGAGCTCAAGGCGCCGCTCGGCGTTCATGCGGTGCTCGGCAATCACGACTGGTGGGAGGACCCCGAGGTGCAGGAGCGGCGCTCGGGTCCCATCAAGTCGCGGGAGGCGCTGGAGGCGGCGGGCATCCCCGTCTACGAGAACGATGCGGTGCGCATCGAAAAGGAGGGGCTGCCGTTCTGGCTCGCCGGTCTCGGAGACCAATGGGCTTATTGGCCGAAAGAGGATACGCGCGGGCTCGCCCACAAGAGCGATGGCTATGTGGGGGTCGACGACCTCGCGGGCACGCTCGCCAAGATCGGCGACGATGCGCCGGTGATCCTGATGGTGCACGAGCCCGATATCTTCCCCGAGGTTCCCGCGCGCGTGTCGCTCACGGTGGCGGGCCATACCCACGGCGGGCAGGTGACGATCGCAGGGTTCGCGCCCATCGTTCCCTCGCGCTACGGCCGGCGCTATGTTTACGGCCATATCGTCGAGGAGGAGCGCAACCTCATCGTGTCGGCGGGGCTCGGCTGCTCCACGCTGCCCATCCGCTTCGGGGCGCCGCCGGAAATCGTGGTCATCGATGCCGTGTCGGGCCACGACTTCGCCTGACGCAGTGCCGTTTCTATTGGATCTCAGACACCCTCATGAGCGAGACGACAAACGCCTGGCCGGACATTGCGGGCCGCATCATCGACGACGAGACGGGGCGGCGGCATATCCTGCCGGTGCGCGTCTATTTCGAGGATACGGACGCGGGCGGCATCGCCTATCACGCCTCCTACATCCGCTGGTGCGAGCGCGGGCGGACGGATTTCCTGCGGCTTCTCGGCACCGATTCCCGCCGTCTGATCGACGGCTCGGCGAGCCATGAGCCCGCCGCGTTCGTGGTCAGGCGGATGACGTGCGATTTCCTGCGGCCCGCGCGCATGGACGATCTTCTGATCGTGGAGACGCGGGTGAAGGAACTGGGCGGCGCGAGCGTCACGCTTCTGCAGGCAGTGGTGAACCAGGGACGGCGCGTGTTCGAAGCCGAGGTGACGGTGGTGCTGGTGGCGGTCTCCGGCAAGCCGGTGCGGCTCTCGACGGCCGTCCGGAGTGCTTTCGAGGGCGCAGATACTGGGAAAGTTGCTCCCCCCGGCGCGTGAGGCGCATAGACAAGTCATGCGCATGCGGGAATGATGCCCGGCGTACAGGGGTTTATGGGGGAGCAGCATGACCACCGCGAAGGATTCACGCGGCGTCGATCTCGACATCAAGGATGCCGTGGAAGGCTATGAGCGCTTCCGGCTCGAGTTCGAGCGCGACAGGGCCTTCTTCAAAGGTCTCGCAAACCGCAAGCAGAAGCCGAAGCTGCTCTGGATTGGCTGCTGCGACAGCCGCGTGGTGCCCTCGCAGATCACCTCGGCGGATCCCGGCGAGCTGTTCGAGGTGCGCAACATTGCCAACTGCGTGCCGCCGTCGTGGGCGGAAGACGACACGGTGGGGGCCGCGATCGAGTATGCTCTGGGGCACCTCGGCGTGGACGACATCGTGGTGTGCGGACATTCGGGATGCGGCGGCATCCAGGCGCTGGCGGAGCCTATTCCGCCCGGCCAGGAGGCGCACCTGGGGCGCTGGGTGGAGTACACGCGGCGGGCCCATCAGCTCGTGGCGGCCGCGCGCGTGCCCGAGGCCGAACGTATGGCGGCGACCATCCGGGCGCACATCCAGTTCCAGCTCGACAACCTGATGACCTACGAGATCGTCGCTCAGGGCGTCGCCGAAGGGCGGATCGGCATTCACGGCTGGCTCTACGACATGGAGCTGGGCGAGATCCTGGCCTACGATCCCAAAACCGGCGCGTGGCGCGGGCTTCAGGACGCCGCGGCGGGGACGGCATGACCTCGATCGCCCTCTTCGTGCTCATCGCGCTGTGCGAAATCGCGGGATGCTTTGCCTTCTGGGCCTGGGCGCGGCAGGGCGCGCCAGCGTTCTGGCTCGTTCCGGGCGTGATGTCGCTCGTCGCTTTCGCCTGGCTCCTGACGCGGGTGGATGCGGAATTCGCCGGGCGGGCCTATGCGGCCTACGGCGGGGTCTACATCGCGGCGTCGCTCGGATGGCTGTGGGCTTACGAAGGCTTCCGTCCGGACCGCTGGGACCTCCTCGGCGGGGCGATCTGCCTCGCCGGAACGGCGCTCATCCTCTATGGACCGCGTTCAGCCTGAGCGTGTCGTTTTTCGCTCGTCCGGAGGCTGTCCGTACCGGTCGCTGGCCCTTGTTTTGTCATATTGCGCGGCAACATGGGTCTTGATGGTCCGTGCGCGCCAGTGCACGTTGCACACGCCAGGGGGCGGAGTGCTGATTCTGCACCAACATGTCGACGGGGCACTCGGCCGCCCGCTCCAGAGCACGTTCGCTCTTCTTCGAAACGGGCCGTGAGGGGGAGCGTGCGCTAAGTTTTGGTTTCGAGTCCGGTTTCGCTCCCGGTGCGCGCTCCGCTCGCATCTCGGCGGCCGGGCTCTCGGTCTCTGACGATGCCGGCGAGTTGCGCTTCGGATGGATAGGATCCGCGGCGATCACGGTCCAAGTCTCGAAAGACGGTTGACGCAATGAATCCCGCAGACGTGACGCAAACCACCCTTGCGCCCCAGGCGCATGGCGTATCCTTCATCGAACTCTTCATGCAGGCCTCGCCGACCGTCCAGTTCGTGATGGGCGGCTTGCTGCTGGCCTCCGTGTGGTCGTGGGCGATCATCATCGAGAAGCTGATCGCGTTCCGGCGCGCGCGGATCGAGGCGGACCGCTTCGAGCAGACCTTCTGGTCGGGCCAGTCGCTGGACGAGCTCTACAATGGGCTCTCGCGCGGGCGCACGATCACCATGGCCGCGCTGTTCGTCGCCGCGATGCGCGAGTGGAAGCGCTCCGTCGAGGGCAACATCCGTGCGCTCGGCGGCATCCAGCTTCGCGTCGAGAAGGTGATGGACGTCACCATCAGCCGCGAGATGGAGCGGCTGGACCGCAGGCTTCTGTTTCTCGCGACGGTCGGCTCCACGGCGCCGTTCGTCGGTCTGTTCGGCACGGTGTGGGGCATCATGACGAGCTTCCAGGCCATCGCCGTCTCGAAGAATACCAACCTCGCCGTCGTCGCGCCGGGCATCGCGGAGGCGCTGTTCGCCACTGCGCTCGGCCTCATGGCGGCCATTCCGGCGGTGGTTTTCTACAACAAGTTCTCAGCCGACTCGGCGCAGATCAGCCAGCGCCTCGAAGCCTTCGCGGACGAGTTCGCCGCGATCGTCTCTCGCCAGATCGACGTGAGGAGCTGACGACCTCGTGGGATGATCGGGAAATTCGCCATATCGAGCGATCAGGTTCAGAGCGCATTTCTCGATCTGAACCACACGAGTAAATCTTTGATTCTAGTGTCCCCTGTGATTCCGAAGTTCGCTCTGGGACCTAGCCGCAAACTCAAGCGAACTTCGGAATCGGGACACTAGATGGGGATGAGCATCAAAGCGGGGGGTGGCGGCAGGCGCCGGGGCCGGCGCGGTCGCGGCCATGCGCCGATGAGCGAGATCAACGTCACGCCGATGGTGGACGTGATGCTCGTGCTGCTCATCATCTTCATGGTGGCGGCGCCGCTTCTCACGGTGGGCGTGCCGATCGAGCTTCCCCAATCGCAGGGCAAGCAGCTCGAAAGCAACAAGGAGCCGCTCACCATCTCGGTTTCGGCCAACGGGGATGTTTTCATCGGTGAGACGAAGGTCGCGCTCGACGAGGTGGCGGAGAAGCTCAAGGCCATCGCGAAGAACGGCGTGGACGAGCAGATCTTCGTGCGCGGCGACAAGGGTATCACCTACGGCACGGTCATGCTCGTGATGGGGCGCATCAGTGCCGGCGGTTTCAAGAAGGTGTCGCTCGTAACAGAGGTGGAGGATGGGGCCAAGGCCCCTTGAGAATCGAGACGGGCTCGCGGATCGGAGACGACGCCCGGCGCCGGGCCCGCACGAGGACAATGGCATGATGCAGCACAGGCGAGCACATGAGGCGCAAGGCGCCGGCCGCCCGACATCATTCCGGGCGAAGCTTCGCGCGCAGTTGAGCGTGCGTGCTTGCGCGCACTCCGGCGGCCTCCTCACGCCACGTAGCGGGGGCTAGCCGTGCAGTTCGGACTGGCCGTTTCCATTCTTCTACACGGCGGCGCCCTGTTATGGGCGTATCTCGCCATGGCCGCGACGCCGCCTTTGGCGCCGCCCGAGCCCGAACCTATTGCGGTTGCGCTCATCACGCCGTCCGAGCTGCTCGCGCTCAAGAAGGGCAGCGAGACGGCGAAGGAGCTCGAAGCGAAAGCCAAGGACGAACCCAAGCCCGAAGTGTCGAAGCTCGAAGCTGAGAAGCCCAAGCCGGTGACGGCGCCCGAGCTTCCGGTCGAGCCTGCGCCGCCGCCTCCGGAGGAGAAGAAAGCGGCCGAGGCCCCCCCGCCTGAGCCTCCCAAGCAAGAGCCTCCTAAGCAGGAACCCCCGAAATCCGATCCGATCGCGGAGAAGCTGGCTGCCATGCCGCCCGATCCGCCGCCGGGGCCGACGCCCGACGAGCTGAAGAAGGCTGAGGAAGAGAAGAAGGCGGAGGAGCAGCGGCAGGCCGAAGAGAAGCGCAAGGCGGAAGAGCAGAAGAAGGCGGAAGAGGAAAAGAAGAAGGCCGAGGAGAAGCGCAAAGCCGAGGAGAAGAAGAAGGCGGAGCAGAAGAAAAAGCTCGCCGAGCAGAAGCGCAAAGAGGAAGAGAAGAAGAAAAAGCAGCAGCAGGCCGACCGCCTCGCGGCGTTGTTGGACAAGGATCCGACACGCAAGGGCGCGCCCAATTCCGCGACACCGCCGACCAATCCGACGGACTATACGGGGCCGACGGCGGGTGCGAGCGAGGGCGACGCACCGCGGCTATCGGCGCGCGAGCAGGACATTCTCAAGAGCCAGATCAGCGCTCAGCTGCGGGGTTGCTGGAAGCTTCCGGGCGGTGGCGGCGGTATCGAGACGACGGTGGTGACGATCCGCTGGCGGCTTCATCCCGACGGCTCGCTCGACGGCGAGCCCACTATCGAGGCGCCGCAGACGGGGCCCGTGTTCCAGATCGCGGCGGAAGCGGCGATCCGCGCCGTGAAGATGTGCTCGCCGTTCAACCTTCCGCCCGATAGCTACTGGGCCTGGAAATCGATCATCTGGGATTTTGATCCGCGCGAAATGCTGTAAGCGTTACGGCTGAAACCTTTCCGGAAGCACTCTGGTGCCACGATTTGTATTGAAGATGAGGACCATGACTGATCCCCGTTCCCCTTCTCACATCGCTCTCCTGGCCCGGACCCTGATGCTCAAGCTCCCTTTGCTCGCCGCGACGCTCGTTCTGTTGGCCATGACGACGTTCGCGCCCGCCTCGTTTGCGCAAGTGGATGACGCCTATCGCCCGCCGGCCGGCGGGGGAGGCGGCGGCGGTGGTTTCGAGGATCAGCTTCGCCAGCAGGGCTATCAGACGCCGCCTCCGGGTGGCGGCGGTGGTGGCGCCGGCGGCGGCGGCGGCGGAGGCGGAGGGGGCGGCTTCTCGGGAGGTGAAGGCGGAGGCCTTCGCGGCACCCAGAGACAGGGCACGGTTGCGCCGATTCCGATCGCGATTCCGGTGTTCGTGGGGGATGATCCGAAGCTCGCCGCAGACGTTGCGCAAGTGCTGATGGCGGACCTCGAGCGGTCGGGCCTGTTTCAGCCTCTGGATCCGGCGTCGTTCCTTGAAAACATTCGTGATGTCAACGCGTTGCCGCGCTTTCCCGATTGGCGCCAGATCGGCGCGGAAGCGCTCGCCGTGGGCCGCGTCACGCGTGGTCCGGACGGACGTCTCACCTCGGAGTTCCGGCTTTGGGACGTGACCAGCGGCAAGCAGCTTGCGGGCCAGCGTTTCACGACCGGCGCGCAGAACTGGCGCCGCGTCGGCCACCTCGTCGCCGACCAGGTCTACGAGCGTCTGACGGGCGAGAAGGGCTACTTCGACACGCGCGTCGTGTTCGTGGACGAGACCGGTCCCAAGGCGAAGCGGGTTAAGCGCCTCGCGATCATGGACCAGGACGGTGCCAACGTGCGGCTGCTCTCGCAGGGACAGGAGCTGGTGCTGACGCCGCGGTTCAATCCGGTCGCGAGCGAGATCGCCTACATGGCCTACACCCGCGATCAACCGCATGTGTTCCTGATGAATCTCGAGACCGGCAAGCGTGAGGCCGTCGGCGAGTTTCCTGGCATGACGTTCGCGCCTCGCTTCTCGCCGGACGGGCAGCGCGTGATCATGAGCCTTCAGAACGGAAGCGATTCCAACATCTTCGAAATGGATCTCAGGACCCGGCAGTCGCGCCAGCTCACCAACTCCGGCGCGCTCGATACGAGTCCCTGCTACTCGCCGGATGGGCGCTCGATCGTGTTCGAGTCGGACCGCGAGGGGACCCAGCAGCTCTACGTGATGGGGGCTGACGGCTCGGGAGCCCGGCGGATCAGCGTGGGCGAGGGGCGCTACTCCACGCCCGTGTGGTCGCCCCGCGGCGATTATATCGCGTTTACCAAGCAGTTAGCTGGCCGCTTCCTGATCGGTGTGATGCGTCCGGATGGGTCCGGAGAGCGAATCCTGACGGAGGGTTACCACAACGAGGGGCCGACCTGGGCTCCGAACGGGCGTGTTTTGATGTTCTTCCGGGAGAGCCAGGGCGAGACCGGCGGAGCGCGAATCTACTCGGTCGATCTCACCGGCTACAACGAGCGAGTCGTGAACACCCCTTCGTTCGGGTCGGACCCTGCTTGGTCCCCCCTCTTAAACTGATACAGTGTTTAACCGGAGCTTAACCGGGCGCGCGTATTCTTGCATCTGCGCCTCTGCGTCAGGGTGAGGCATTAATCTTTGTAAATCAGGGGCTTCCATGCGGCGTGCGGCGGCCGTCCAGAGGCTCGAGGAGCACCAACAACGGCGTGGCATTTTCGCATCAACGAGGGGGGAAAACAGTGTCGCACGACCCTCAGTTCTTGATCAAATCATGCCGGGCCAGTACCCAAATATTCGGCTCGTTGCCGAACAAGCATCAGGAGATAAGACCATGCAGGGTGTAAAGGGGCTGATCGTTCTTTCGGCTGCCGTTGTCGCTGTTGCGCTCGGCGCTTGCCGTCGTGAAGAAGCGGCGCCGTTGAAGCTCGGCGTCGAGGTTCCGACTGCCACGGAAGTGGCTCGCTAACGTCCGAAATTTATTTTGGGACACAACAGGAGATACTACCATGAAGGGCGCTATCGTTCTCGCTGCCGCTATCGTTGCTGTCGCTCTCGGCGCTTGCCGTCGTGAAGAGGCTGCTCCGCTCAAGCTCGGCGTCGACGCTCCGGCTGTTGCCGACGTTCGCTAAAGCGAATTCAAAGTTGGCTTGGGCGTAAGCTCTGGCTGACTTGGAGAAAAAAGAGCTGTCGTAGCGAATGCTGCGACAGCTCTTTTTCTTTTTGGGCACGCTCATACGAGTGCGGGAGAGCTCCGCTCGCGCATGGTGGTTTTCACCTGCGCCGTTTGCTGCAAGGCCATGCGTGGCATTGGTGATCCTTTCCCCAGGGGAATTGATTGGGATCGCATTCGTTGCTTGTCGCCGCGAACCAGATCGCTCATTTTCGCGGCTGAAGCGTGCCCGGGGGCAAATGCCGTGGCGGCTCATGCCGTTCGCGTCCGACTGTCCCTCGACGGTCCAGAGAGACACGGGCGACGCATTCGGGAAACGCTCGGGAGCAGAGGGCGGCAGGCAAGTCTTGCGGATTTCGCATGCGCCGCGGGCCAACGGAGACGGCCACTCCGATGGTCATTTGCCGCACTGGGTAGAGTGGGTGGCCACATTTTCGTACGATCGCTCGGTTATTTCCGTCGGTCGTGGGGATTATTTGGTTCCGGTGTGCATCGCGCTGCGCCGTCGAGCCGATGAAAGGATGATGTTTATGGCGCCTGTTTCTCGGGCCTCGAAGTTCGCTAGCGCTCTGCTGCTTCTCGTTGCGGCCGCGGCCATGGCAGGCTGCGCGAACACTCAGAACGATCCTTCGTCTCAGCTCGGCCCGGACGGCAAGGGTCCGGTCACGCCCGGCACGCAGCGCGATTTCAGCGTGAACGTGGGCGACCTCGTCTATTTCTCGTCCGACAGCAGCGACCTGACGCCGGAAGCTCAGTCGATCCTGCAGAAGCAGTCGCAGTGGCTGCGCCAGTATCCGCAGTTCACGATCACCGTCGAAGGCCACGCCGACGAGCGCGGCACGCGCGAGTACAACATCGCGCTCGGCGCCCGGCGCGCGACGACGGTTCGCAACTATCTCGCTCAGAATGGTGTCGCAGCGAATCGCATTCGCACGATCTCCTACGGCAAGGAACGACCGGTGGCGGTGTGCAACGACATCTCGTGCTGGTCGCAGAATCGCCGCGCGCAAACGGTGCTCAACAACCGCGTCGCGTCGTAAGGGCGTCTCTGCGCGATCCGCTCAAGTCCTCCATAGGATATGATTTAGAGGCCGTGACGGTGCATGGCCTCTGCTCGCACTGTGTTGCAAGCCGGCGGTGTGAGCGATGTGCGTCACACGCCTCCGTCTCTTAACGAGACGCGTTATTTTTCCGCTCAAACCGGCTGTTAGGTGGCAAAGTTTAGCCGCATTGCGAGCGCACAGGTTTTCCCGACTATCTGGGCGTTTGGCTCTATCCGGGCGCTCGCGGAAGGTGAGGATGCCATCCATGCGCAAGCGGGGCGCGGCGGACGTCAGCAAACTTCGGATCACGATCGCCGCAAGCGTCTTGGCGGCCGCGAGTGTGCTCGGCGGCGTGGCGCAGGTCGCGCAAGCTCAAGACAATCAAGAATTTCGCGAGGTTCCGATCGGCACGTTCACGATTGGCAAGCCGCATGACGGCTTCTCGGTCGTCGAGCCGCCGGCGGGCGTGCCGGAAGCCAAGGACGACGAATCCGACAACGGCAGCGGACGCTGGTTTTTCCAGCGATGGGAGAAGACCTCGCCGCCGCAGGATGCGCCCGCAGACCTCTACAGTGACGCGATGAAGGCGCTCGACGCCGGCCATACGGACGAGGCACAGCGCCTGTTCGAACGCCTCGTCGCGGAAGCGCCGGCCAGCACCGAGGCCACCGAGGCGCGCCAGCATCTCGGCCGAATCTATCGCGGCGTCGCCGCCAAGCCCTCGCAGCCCGCCGAGGCCGCTCCTGTTGCCGGCTCTCCGCTCACGAGCCCGGACACAGCAACCGGCGCGCTGCCGTGGTCGACGCAGGGTGCGCCAGCCACGACGGCTTCGGTGAACACCGCTCCGGTGCTCCCGCGCTCCGTGCTCTACCGGGCGCGCGTATCGTCGGCGATCGACGGGCAATTCCTTTCGGATGCGGGTGACCGGGTGTTCTTCAGCGCCGGGAGCGCGAACCTCGGCGTGCGGGCGCGGGCTGTGATCCAGGCGCAGGCGCGATTCCTCATTCGCCATCCCGAGCTTTCGGCGGCCGTGGAAGGCCACGCGGATGACGGCGCGCTGCCGGATGCCGAGACGCAGAGGCTTTCTGACGAGCGGGCGGCCGTCGTGCGCGACCGGCTGATCGCCGAGGGGGTCGAGGCCGACCGGCTCACGGCCTATGGCCGGGGGCGGGAGGATCGTGTTTCCGACTGTCCGGCGCCCGAATGTCTGGCTCAGAACCGGCGTGCGATCACCGTTCTTCTGGATGGGCGGCTGTTGCTGGGCGACGGCGCCATACGCCGCGTCCAGGGAGAAAGCTCGGATTTGGGGTTTTCGCCCACACAGTGAGCCCGCGGCGGGATCGTTCAAGTTGACAAGCGCGTGTGAAGGACTGACAGCAGGGCCGATTGCGAGCACCATGGCGGAGAGGTCCGCGCACGGTGCGGCATCGGGCTCTGCGCCATGGTCTTCGCCGAAGGCGCGACCTAAGGTGGGCCCGAAATTCGCGATTTGAGTTTCGCCGGTGATCCGGCCGTTTCAGGGAAGGAGGGCGTTTCGCCCATGTATTCGGTCAAGTCCTTTTCCATGCGGCGCTCGTTTGGAGCTGCGGCCGGCGTTCTGCTCACGGCGCTGTGGTGCGCTGGCGCAGCCACGGCCCAGACGGTTCAGAGCGAGCAGCTTCCGGATGTGAAGGGCGCGCAAGGAAAGGCGCAGAAGGCGCCTGCCGCGACGGCCCCGGCGGGGGGCGGCGAGTCTGCCGGTTTGCGTCAGCGTGTGGAGCAGCTCGAGGAGCAACTCGTCGATCTGCAGGTGGTGATCGGAACCCTCGAATCCCTCGCGCGCACGGGCGGAGCTGCGCCGGCTCCGGTGCGTTCGGAGGCCAGTGGCGGTGTGGCGGCCGGCGATCGCGCCCGGCTCGATAGCATTGAGACACAGATCCGTGCTCTCACCGCGCAGGTCGAGCAGCTTGCGGGCGAGGTGCGGGCCCAGCAGGCTGCTGGCGGGCAACGCCGCTCGGATGCGGGCGGGGCAGCTCAACCGGGCTTCGACCAGCCGCAAACGAGCCGCTTCGGCTCGACCACTGTGACCTCGGACAACGCCGATCCAATCGGGGCGCTCGCCGACCCGAATTACGCGCCCGGTACACAAGCCGGTGCGCCGCCCGTGCCTCCTTCGACCTACGGCGCCGAAACTCTCCCGCCGCCGGGTGGGGCTGCCACTGGCGGCAATCAACTCGCGGCCGTGGATCCGGCTGCTGCGGGCAATCCGAAGCAGCTCTATGAAACGGCTTACGGGCATCTGCTTCAGCAGGACTATGGTGCGGCCCAAGCCGGGTTTCGCGATTTCCTGAAGTCCTATCCGCAGGATCCGCTGGCGCCGAACGCGCTCTATTGGCTCGGCGAATCTCACTACGTGCAGCGGAACTACGCGGACGCGGCGGAAGCATTCGACCTCGTGATCTCGGCCTATGGCACCAGCGGCAAGGCGGCCGATGCCCAGTTGAAGCGCGGCATGGCGCTGGCGCAGCTCGGCAAGCGTCAGGATGCCTGCACGAGCCTGCGTGCGGTCACCTCGAAGTATCCGAACGCGCCGGCGCATCTCAAGGCGAAGGCGGACAGCGAGCGGCAGAGGATCGGCTGTCCGTGACGGCGCCGGCGGCCCGGTGGGGAGCATGACGGCCGCTCCGGGCGACATCCTCCTGCGTGGACTGCGTCCGGGGAGCAGGAGCGGGCTTTGAACGAGCGCCCCCTTCACGATCATTCATTGGAAACTCTGTTCGCGCCGCTGCTGGCGCCGTTCAAGCGCGTGGTGCTCGCCGTGTCCGGCGGCTCCGACAGCATGGCGCTCATGGTGCTCGCGGCGCGGTGGATTGCGTCCGGCCAGGCGCCGCACGATCTCGTCATCGATGTCGCGACGGTCGATCATCGGCTGCGTGCCGGGTCGTCACGCGAGGCGGACTGGGTCGCGGACCGCGCGAAGGCGCTGGGCTTTCAGCATACGACGCTGGTGTGGAGCGGCGACAAGCCGGACGCGAGCATCCAGGAACGGGCGCGCGAGGCGCGCTATGCCTTGCTGGCCGCGCACGCACGCGGCGGGGCACCTTCGGCCGTCGTGACGGCGCACACGGCCGACGATCAGGCCGAGACCTTGTTGATGCGCCTCGGCAGGGGCAGCGGCCTCGACGGCCTTTCGGGCATGGCGCCGTCCCGCCTGCTGCTGCCGGACGGCTCCGTTCATCTCGTCAGGCCGCTGCTCGGCCTTTCGAAAGAGCAGTTGGCCGGAACTCTCAAGAAGACGGACGGAGCGTGGCTCGACGATCCCTCCAACGAGCGGCTCGATTTCGAGCGGGTCCGGCTGCGGATGGCCCGTGAGCATCTCAGCGCGCTCGGCCTTTCCAACGAGAAGCTTGCGCTCAGCGCGGCGCGTCTGCTGCGAGTGCGCGATGCGCTCGAGCAGATCACGGAAGCGCGGCTCGCGGCCCTCGTCGACCAGCACAACGGCGTCTTCGCATCGGTGGCGCAAGAGGTCTGGCGGGGCGAGCCGGGCGAGGTGAGGGTGCGTATGCTCGCCCGTCTCCTGGCGGCCTTTGGCGGCGATGCCAAGCCCGCCCAGCTCTCCCAGGTGGAGGCGCTCGAGGCTGTGCTCGCGCAGGGCATGCCTTTCGCCCAGACGCTCGGCGGCTGCATCGTCTCGCAAGGGCGCACGACGCTGCGGCTTTATCGGGAGCCCGGGCATCATGCGCTTCCCGAGATGATGCTGTCTCGCGGCGGGGAGGCGCTCTGGGATTGGCGGTTCCGGGTGCGCTACGAGCCGCATCAGCCTCTCGAAGGCGAGGGTGACGGCGAAGGGGAGGCTGGCGGCGCGCCGGCCCCCATCCCGCAGGCGGTGAGTGTGCGACCGCTCGGGCTGGCCGCTTATGCAACCCTAAAGGATGGTCTTTCCCCCTATTCCCGGCCGCCGGCACGGGCCGCGGCGGGCTTGCCGGCTTTTTGGGACGGGGACCGGCTGCTTGCGGTACCCTCGCTGCAAAGCGACAGCCGGTTTACGGCACAATTCCTGGGGCTCAAGCGTGGCACGCGCTGAAAGGGGCCGCAAAGGCAGCTTCGGCGGGCCATTGTTGAACGCGGTGTCGATATCCTTCACCAATCCGCAGCGTTACCTCGTCATAGAGGCAGATGCGACCGGCAATAAACTTGGCAAACAGGATCGCGGCACCTATCTTACCATCCAGTTAGACGCGGATCGTTCCGGCCCCTCGGTATTGGGCCGGTTTTTTGGGAACACAGATGAATCCGAACTTTCAGAAGCTTGCGATCTGGGTAGCCGTGTTCGTGCTGCTCGCCGCGCTCTTCAATCTGTTCAACAATCCGTCACAGAGCCGTCGCGGGAGCGAGATCAGCTACTCTGATTTCCTGAGCGCGGTCGATGCGGGCACCGTTTCCGAGGTGACGCTGGCCGGAAACCGCATCTACGGTACGATGCGGGAGAACGCGACGCCCTTCACCAGCTATGCGCCCGCGGACCCGGGCCTCGTGGAGCGGCTGAAAGCCAAGGACGTCAAGTTCAAGGCTCGCCCGTCGGACGAGGACGTGCCGTCGATCCTGTCCGTCATCCTCAACTGGTTCCCCATGCTGCTGCTGATCGCGGTGTGGGTGTTCTTCATGCGCCAGATGCAGTCCGGCTCCGGCCGGGCCATGGGCTTCGGGAAGAGCCGTGCAAAGCTCCTGACCGAGCGGCAGGGCCGCGTGACGTTCGAGGACGTGGCTGGCGTGGACGAGGCGAAGTCCGATCTCGAGGAGATCGTCGAGTTCCTGCGCGATCCGCAGAAGTTCCAGCGGCTCGGCGGACGCATTCCGCGCGGCGCGCTTCTGGTCGGTCCTCCGGGCACCGGCAAGACGCTGATCGCGCGTGCGGTCGCGGGCGAGGCTAACGTGCCGTTCTTCACGATCTCGGGCTCCGACTTCGTGGAAATGTTCGTGGGCGTCGGCGCAAGCCGCGTGCGCGACATGTTCGAGCAGGCGAAGAAGAACGCGCCCTGTATCATCTTCATCGACGAGATCGACGCGGTGGGCCGCCATCGCGGCGCGGGTCTCGGCGGCGGCAACGACGAGCGTGAGCAGACGCTCAACCAGCTCCTCGTGGAGATGGACGGCTTCGAGGCCAACGAAGGCATCATCATCATCGCGGCCACCAACCGGCCCGACGTGCTCGATCCCGCGTTGCTGCGTCCCGGCCGTTTCGACCGCCAGATCGTAGTTCCGAACCCCGACATCATCGGCCGCGAGAAGATCCTGCGCGTGCATATGCGCAAGAGCCCGATTGCTCCGGATGTCGATGCCAAGACCATCGCACGCGGCACGCCCGGTTTCTCGGGCGCGGACCTCGCGAACCTCGTCAACGAGGCTGCGCTGCTCGCCGCGCGCCGCAACAAGCGGCTCGTGACGCAGGCGGAGTTCGAGGACGCCAAGGACAAGGTCATGATGGGCGCGGAACGGCGCTCCATGGTGATGAGCGAGGAAGAGAAGCGCAACACGGCCTATCACGAGGCGGGACACGCCATCGTGGGTCTGTCGGTGCCTTATGACCCGCTGCACAAGGTGACCATCATTCCGCGTGGCCGCGCTCTCGGCGTGACCATGAACCTGCCGGAAGGCGATCGCTACAGCCGCACGCGCCAGTGGTGCGAGGCGCGGCTTGCGGTGCTGTTCGGCGGCCGCGAGGCGGAGATCCTGCTCGGCGGCTCGGACAACGTCACCAACGGCGCGACCGGCGACATCCAGATGGCGACGCAGCTTGCGCGCGCCATGGTCATGGAGTGGGGCATGTCCGACAGGCTCGGACGCGTGCGCTACAACGGCAACGAGCAGGAGGTCTTCCTCGGTCACTCGGTCACCCAGACCAAGAACATCTCCGACGAGACGGCGAAGCTGATCGACGAGGAGATCCGCAACCTCATCCACGCGGGTGAGGAGAAGGCGAAGAAGATCCTGACCGACAACATCGACAAGCTGCATGCCGTCGCCAAGGCGCTGCTCGATTTCGAGACGATCTCGGGCGAAGAGGTGTCGGCGATCATGCGCGGCGATAAGATCATCCGCCGTGACGACGACTCTTCCAAGGGCTCGGCTGGCCCGGCTGTTCCGACCGCAGGCCGCACGCGCCCGCGCGAGGAGCCCGGCACCGGCGGCATGGAGCCTCAGCCGCAGGCTTGATGCCTCACTGGGTGCTCGCTTAAGAGTTCGAACGGCCGCGAAGGGTTTCGCGGCCGTTCTCTTTTCGGGGTCTCATTATGCAACGCTCCCTCTATATCCGTCCGCTCGGGATCTATGCCGCGAGGCAGGGAGACCAGACGCTCGAGGCCCAGCAGGAGATCTGGGGCGGTCTGCCGCTCGCGGGCGGGCCACTTGCCTTCTCCGCGCTCGAAGTGCTGGAGCGTGGTCCGCGCGGAACGTCGCGCCGGACCATCGGCCTCGGAGACCTGTTCGAGCGCGACTGGGGGCGGAACACGCTGGCCGCGTCCGATCTCCTTGAGCAAATCCGCGCGCCCAGGCCCCGGCTCGCGGGGCTCTCGCTCGATCGTCCGCGCATCATGGGCATCGTGAACGTGACGCCCGACAGTTTCTCCGACGGCGGGCAGCACGATACGGGGGGAGCGGCGGTGGCGCACGGTCTCGCGCTTGCGGAGGCGGGAGCCGACATTCTGGACATCGGCGGCGAGTCGACGCGTCCCGGCTCGGATGCGGTGCCGGTGGAGGAGGAGCTGAGGCGTGTCATACCCGTGATCGAGGGGCTGCGCGCAAAGACCGACGCGTTGATCTCCATCGATACGCGCAAGGCGGAGGTGATGCAGCGGGCGGCGGCGGCGGGAGCCGACATTCTCAATGACGTCTCCGCGCTCACGCACGATCCGGCGGCTCTCGACGTGGCGGCGGAAAGCGGGCTGCCGGTCATGCTGATGCACGCTCAGGGTGATCCCAAGACTATGAACGACAATCCGCAATACAGCGACGTGGTGCTCGACGTGTTCGACTTCCTGGAGCAGCGCATCCGCGCCTGCGTGGAGGCGGGCATTCCCAAGTCGCGGCTCATCGCGGATCCCGGCATCGGCTTCGGCAAGCACCTCCATCACAACGTTGCCGTGCTGAATGCGATGAGCCTCTATCATGGGCTCGGCGTGCCGGTGCTGCTGGGCGCGAGCCGTAAAAAGCTGATCGGGCAGCTTTGCAATGTCGAAGCACCTCGCGACCGCGTGCCGGGGTCGATCGCGGCGGCTCTGCACTCTGTTTCGCAAGGTGTTCAGATCGTGCGCGTGCACGATGTCGCGGAAACGCGCCAGGCGCTCGCGGTTTGGGAAGCGGCGCAGGCGGGCTCGGAGGCGAATCTGGTCTGATGGGACGAGGCGGCGCGTGCATTTTTTTTGCGCCGGACGTGCCGCCCATGCGTGGTCTTCGAATCCGTCAATAATTTCAGTTCAAAACGGCATCGCAAACCGGCTGGGGTTTGTGCGCCAAGGTGTCTTGGCGCTGGGGCGCGGGCGGCTTAAAATCGCAGCCGTAAGATCAGTTGAGCGCACAGCGGCCCGATAGCATCCGGGGCTTGTGACAGGCAAAATTTGGAATCGTTTTTCAGGGCACAAACGTGCTCTAAAGTTCCTTTCCAGAGTCGGGTGTAGCGGGCGGCGGTCGAAACGATCCTCCGGTCAGGCTCTGGTTCAAAGCGTAGACACCGCTTCGCGGCAAGAGGCTGGGGAGCCTTTGCGGGGCGCGGTCACGGGGTTGATCTTCCGTGTGAGGGAACAGATGACACGCCGCTATTTCGGGACCGATGGCATTCGGGGCTTGGCGAACAAGCATCCGATGACGTCCGAGGTCGCTCTCAAGGTCGGCATGGCTGCCGGCAAGCTTTTCCAGAGCGGCACGCACCGCCACAGGGTCGTCATCGGCAAGGATACGCGCCTCTCGGGCTATATGCTGGAGGCGGCATTGATGAGCGGCTTCACGTCCGTCGGCATGGACGTGTTCCTGCTGGGGCCGATGCCGACGCCTGCCGTCGCCATGCTGACGCGCAGCTTGCGCGCCGATCTCGGCGTCATGATCTCCGCGTCCCACAACCGCTACGACGACAACGGTATCAAGCTGTTCGATCCGGACGGCTACAAGCTCTCCGACGAGACGGAGCTCGAGATCGAGCGTCTGATAGATGGGCCGAGCGAGCAATTGCTGGCGCCGGCGGACCGCATCGGCCGGGCCACGCGCGTGGACAGCGCGCAGGAACGCTATATCGAGTTCGCCAAGCGGACGTTGCCGAAGAACCTCAAGCTCAACGGCCTGCGCATCGTGATCGATTGCGCGCACGGAGCCGCCTACAAGGTGGCGCCGGAAGCGCTCTGGGAGCTCGGCGCCGAGGTGATCAAGATCGGCGTCGATCCGAACGGGCGCAACATCAACTACAAGTGCGGCTCCACTTCGCCCGAAGCGCTGATCGACAAGGTGCGCGAGATCCGGGCGGACATCGGCATCGCGCTCGACGGCGACGCGGATCGTGTGGTGATCGTCGACGAGAAGGGCAACATCGTGGATGGCGACCAGCTCATGGCGGTGATCGCCGAAAGCTGGCACCGGCGCGGAAAGCTCAGCGCGGGTGGCATCGTCGCGACGGTGATGAGCAACCTCGGCCTCGAGCGCTATCTCAAGTCGCACGGCCTGTCGCTCGTGCGCACGCCGGTGGGCGATCGTTACGTTGTCGAGCACATGCGCCGTCACGGCTACAACGTGGGCGGCGAGCAGTCCGGCCATATCGTGCTGTCGGACTTCACGACGACGGGCGACGGTCTCGTGTCGTCGCTGCAGGTCCTCGCGTGCGTGGTGGCAACGGGCAAGCCGGTTTCGGAAGTGTGCGCGCGCTTTACGCCGCTGCCGCAGGTTTTGCAGAACGTGCGCTATGCCAACGGCAAGCCGCTCGACGACAATCGTGTCCGCCGCGCCATCGAGGGCGCGAAGGAGCGGCTGGGCGATGCCGGACGTCTCGTCATTCGTCCTTCGGGTACGGAGCCTGTGATCCGCGTGATGGCGGAAGGTGACGACGAGAAGCTCGTCAACACTGTGGTGGGCGACATCGTGGAAGCAGTGAAGGCCGCCGCGCAGGCTGCGTAGGGCTTCAAGTCTTAACGAAATCTTTCATCGACGACTGTGTGACACCCGTGCCGCAAGGTGCGGGTGTCGCCATGTTGTGCGCACTGAAACGGCACACCGCTTAAGTGTATATTAAACGTTCTCCGACAGAGTCCTTCGAAGGAAGTGCTGCGTCTGTTTAAGGCCCGCGTGCCCATGCGCGGCCGCATTCGAAAGGGACAGTCATGAGATTCTCACGCGTTTGCGTCCTCGCGGGCGCAGCGGTCAGCGCAGCTATTCTTTCGTTCTCCGTCGCGCCTGCACAGGCTGCCGATCTTGGATACGGAAGCGTGAAGGACATTCCGCCTCCGCCGCCGTCGGGCCGCGCCTGGTATCTCAAGGGCACCATCGGTATGAAGAACGCCGAGCCGGGTTCGATCTGGACGAGCGGCGGCGGTACGGAAGGCCCTGGCTACCAGAGCGGCAACTTCACCGTCGATCACGCAGACATCAAGAGCACCGCGCTCTACGGCTTCGGTATCGGTGTCGAGCACAGCCGCTGGCTGCGCTTCGATGTGACCGGCGAATATCGCGGCAAGCAGCTCTTCGTCGCGCAAGACCGGTACCATGGACCTGGCGCGCCTTACGTCAACGAATATACGGCTGACATCGAGAGCTGGCTGGGCCTCGCCAACGCTTACATCGATCTCGGCACCTGGCGCGGCATCACGCCCTACATCGGCGGCGGCATCGGTATCGCCTCGCTCGACGTCCAGGGCTTCAAGGACGTCAACGTCGTGAACAGCACCATCTATCTGGGTGACAAGGACAAGACCACGACGAACTTCGCGTGGGCTCTCTATGCCGGCATCAGCTACGACGTGACCCCGCAGTTCACGCTCGACCTCGGCTATCGCTACACCGATCTCGGCAGCGTCGATACTGGGCGTGCAACCGACTACACGGGTACCCGCTGGTACAACGGCCTCGAGATCCGCGACATCGTCTCTCACGATCTCCTGTTCAGCGCGCGCTATCGCCTCGATCAGCCGCAGCCGGTCTACCCGGTGTCGTTCAAATAGGAATAGAAGGCGCGGCCCGACGTATCGTGTCCCGGGCTGCGTCTTCGTTGGTTTTCACCGCTCGAACGGGGCTGGCTGTTGCCGGCCCCGTTTCGTTTTTCGGTACGGTTAACGGATGTGCGCCGGTGCGGACACTGACGTGTCGCACGCTCGTGAGAAAAGGACGCCCCGGCCATAATTTGGTCTCGAAACGGCCGCACACGAGCCATCGGATGGCTGCCGCGCTTCGGAGCATAAACGCCTGAGCAACCGTGGCGACGTATGCCATATGCCTTCATCTCAATCTCACTTCCAGCGGAAAGGTCGCGCCCCGTGAAGCAAGTCCTTGTTGTCACGCTTCTGTCTCTCATGGCGAGCACAGGGCTCGTGCGCGCCGCCGAGGTCGATGCCCAGTCGCGCGTCGATGCGGTGACCGTGTTCCCGATGGGGGCCGAGGTTCTGCGTGTCGCCAAGGTGCAGCTCGAGAAGGGTGAGCACACGCTTCTGTTCAAGGATCTGCCGGCGAGCGCGGTCGAAGGCTCAATCCGCGTCGAAGGCAACGCCACGGGCAAGCTCGAAATCGGCTCCGTCGATACGCGCAAGCTGCTCGTGCCGCGCGCGGATGCGGAAGTCTCCGCCACGGAGCGGCGCAAGATCGAAACGGAGATCGAAGCGCTGCGCGACGATCGCGCCAGGCTCGATGCGCTGGTGCAGAGCGCGGAGACGCAGAAGACGCTCATCTCCAATCTCACACAGCTTCCGACGCGGCCGGCGCCCACGGCGGGTGCGGAGCGCGGCGAGGATTGGTCTGCGATCCTGGCCTTGATCTCGGCAGGCTCGGCGGACGCGCAGCGTACCATCCAGGATGCGCAGGTTCGTATTCGCGAGACCGACCGCAAGATCGAGGATCTCGAGAAGTCGCTCGCGTCGATTGCCCCGGAGAAGACCGAGCGTACAGAAGCAAAGGTGTTCGTGGTGGCGCAGGCCCCGCTCGAAGCGGACATCACGATCCGCTATCAGGTTTCGCATGCGTCCTGGACGCCTCTCTATGATGTGCGTCTCGCCACGGGCGCCAAGACGGTTGCCCCCAAGATCGATCTCGCGCGGCGCGCTTCGATCAATCAGAAGACGGGCGAGAGCTGGGACAACGTCGCGCTCACGCTTTCCACGACGCGCCCCACCGCCGGGGCTGCCGCGCCGGATCTCAAGCCGTTGATCGTCGATTTCGAGCCGGAGGTGCGTCCGGCGCCTCCGCCGCCTGTCGCGATGCCGACGACCGCTCCCGCAGCGGGACGCGCCATGGCGCCGGAGGAGGCCGCCCCGCAGCTCGAGGCGGAAGCCCGCTTCAAGGACAACGACGGCCTTGCTGCTCCGGCCCCCCGCAAGAGGGCGGCCTTGGCGGAGCGTCCGGCGGAGGTCGTGCAGGCGCCGTTCCACGCGCTCTATGCGGTGCCGGGGCGGCTCACCATTCCGGAGACGGGGGAAGCCAAGCGCGTTCAGCTCGGCGCCGAGACCATCGAGCCGCAGCTCGCGATCCGCGCGGTGCCGAAGGTCGATGCCAAGGCCTATCTCTATGCCAAGTTCACGCTGCCGAAGGGGTCGCCGCTACTGCCGGGCTCCGTCGCGCTCTTCCGTGACGGCACGTTCGTCGGCACGGGGCGCTTGCCGCTGCTTTCGCCGGGCGAGGAGCACGAGCTCGGCTTCGGCACGGACGACCTCGTCCGCGTGCGTCATGCCGTTGCGCAGGAGACGCGCGGGGAGACGGGCCTGATCTCGACCTCGCGCACGGACAGCCGCAACTACGTGCTGTCGGTGAAGAGCATGCACGAGCGTGCGATCGCGCTCGCGGTGTTCGATCAGATCCCGGTTTCGGCCAACCAGGACATCAAGGTGGAGCTGACGGGCCGGACGACGCCGAGCAAGCAGAACGTCGACGACAAGCGCGGCGTTCTCGTGTGGGAGGGCAAACTCGAACCGGACCAGGAGCAGACCATCGAGTTTGGTTACCGGGTCTCCTGGCCCTCCGCTAAGTCCATAATTTACCGGCAATAATCGCGCAGGCGCGGTTGCGGCTGCACGACTTTGGTCGGAGTATTTCTGTCCCGGGAAATCCTTCCTGCGGAGCCGTGCGGGCGGTGGCGGATAGTTGTTGGCCAGGGCCGCGACCGACGCTAAATGTAAATCAGATGGTTCCGGCCCCGGCTCGATCAGCCGGGGCCATTTCATGAGAATTGGTGGAAGACATGGCTAACGTCGTGGTCGTCGGCGCGCAGTGGGGCGACGAGGGGAAGGGCAAGATCGTCGATTGGCTCTCCGAGCGGGCCGATGTGGTGGTGCGCTTCCAAGGCGGACACAACGCGGGCCATACGCTGGTGATCGGCGACAAAACCTACAAGCTCTCGCTGCTGCCTTCGGGGGTGGTGCGCGAGGGCAAGCTCGGCATCATCGGCAACGGCGTGGTGGTCGATCCCTGGGCGCTCTCCGCCGAGATCGAGAAGCTCAAGGCGCAGGGCGTTTCCATCACCCGGGACAACCTGCGTATCGCGGAGAACGCGACGCTCATCCTGCCGTTCCACAGCGAGCTCGACGTGATGCGCGAGGACGCGGCCGGAGACGGGAAGATCGGCACCACGGGGCGCGGCATCGGGCCGGCCTACGAGGACAAGGTGGGGCGGCGCGCGATCCGCGTGCAGGATCTCGCCAACGTCGACACGCTCGGCCCCAAGGTCGACCGTCTTCTGCTGCATCACAACGCGCTTCGCCGCGGCCTCGGCAAGCCCGAGATCAGCAAGGACGCGGTGATGGCGGATCTGCAGGAGATCGCGCCCAAGGTGCTCGCTTACGTGGATGTCACGTGGGATCTGCTGGACCAAGAGCGGAAGGCGGGTAAGCGCATCCTGTTCGAAGGCGCACAGGGTGCGCTGCTCGATGTGGATCACGGCACGTATCCGTTCGTCACCTCGTCCAATACGGTAGCGGCGCAGGCCGCGACCGGGTCCGGCATGGGGCCGGGCTCGCTCGGCTTCGTGCTCGGCATCGCCAAGGCTTACACGACGCGCGTGGGCGCGGGGCCGTTCCCCTCAGAGCTCACCGACGAGATCGGCGAGACCATCGGTGTGCGCGGCCACGAGTTTGGCACGGTGACCGGACGCAAGCGGCGTTGCGGCTGGTTCGACGCGGTGCTGGTGCGGCAGGTGGCGAAGGTTTCCGGCATCAACGGCATCGCCTTGACGAAGCTCGACGTGCTCGACGGTTTCTCCGAGATCAAGGTGTGCGTCGGCTACAAGCTCGACGGCAAGAAGCTGCAGCGTCTTCCGGCGTGCGCGCACGCGCAGGGGCGTGTCGAGCCGGTCTACGAGACGTTCGAGGGCTGGTCGCAGTCGACGCGGGGCGCGCGGCGCTGGGCGGACCTTCCGGCGCAGGCGGTCAAGTATGTCCGCCACATTGAGGAGCTGATCGAGTGCCCGGTCACGCTGCTCTCGACGAGCCCCGAGCGCGACGACACCATCCTGATGCGCGATCCGTTTGCGGATTGAGGGCAGTAGGCCTGCGCTGACTGGGTGCCGTCAGCGGCCGGAGATCTGGCCGCTGAAGCTTGCGAGCGCCCCGCTTTCCAGCTCGAGCGCGAGAATGCGCTGCGGGTTCACGGGGCCCGGGAAGGTGATGGTGCCGGGAGCCACGGGCTTGAAGCCGAAGCGACCGTAGTAGGGCTCGTCTCCGACCAACACCATGAGCTTGAGGCCCGCGGCTTTCGCGGCCTCGATCACTTCCGTGACCAAGGCACGGCCGTAGCCCTGGCCTGCATACTCCGGCGCGACGACGAGCGGCCCGAGAAGGATTGCGCCTTTCTTTCCGCCGATGGAGATCTCGGACATGCGGAGAGCCGCGATCAGCCGGTTGTCGTCGGATGCGGCGAGCCGGCAGAAGCGGGAGATTTCGGCGCCGGTGCCCTTCTGCTCGCGCACGCGATAGGCCGTACGCGCGAAACGGCCTGGGCCGAACACGCGGTCGTGCAGGGCGGAGATCAGAGGGATGTCTTCCGGCGTCGCGGGCCGGCTCAAGACTTTCGAGAGCATCGGGGGCAGATCCTGGGCTGAGTGCGGACGGCTATCTTTCAATGCGCATGGCGCGACGAGCGCGCTCGTCGCGGCGGCATCGGTCTCAGGCTCGCGGATAGACTGCTCATGGGCGGGGCTTTAGCACGGGGTCCGGGATGGGTCCAGACCCTTGGTCCGACGTCGTAAATCGTCGCATAACCGTCACGGAGACCAGTTGTGGGAGCGTGGCCGGAGGCCCCTGATTTCGAGCATGCGCTCGCGGGTCGGGCCGTTCACGGCCTCGGGGAGCGCGTCCCAGGGAAACAGCTTCTGCTCGGCGATCTCGGCATTCGGGCGGGGGATCGCGGGCTGGTGCCAGGCCCGCACGAGGAACAGGATGATGTGATCGTTCGGGAACAGGCGGTGATTGGCGTAGATGCCGAACAGCTCCGGCGGGCCTTTGAGATCGACGCCCGCTTCCTCCCTGAGCTCGCGGGTAAGCGCATCCTCCACCGTCTCGTTCTTCTCGACGCCGCCGCCGGGAAAATGCCAGCCGGGGCGGTAAGTGTGGCGGATGAGGAGCACCCGGTTCGCGTCATCGAGCACGACGCCTTGCGCACCCAGCGTCAAGCCGCGAGAGTGGCGCCAGTAGCGTTGCAACACCTTGCTGATCATCTTGTCAGGCGACACGCGCGTTCTCCCGCATCATGATCGCCGTGCGGCGGCGGTCGAAGGACGACGCAAGCCGCCACGGCTCGAGGGCATATGACTGACACTTTTACGCTTGTCCATCTCTCGGACGTCCATCTCTCGCCGATCACGGGCTTTCATGCGCGGCATTGGAATGCCAAGCGTGCGCTTGGATTCCTGAATTGGCAACGCGGACGGCGGCGCGTGCATCTGAGATCAGTCGCGGAGAGGCTTGCGGCGGATGCGCTGGCGCAGGCGCCGGATCATATCGCGGTGACGGGCGATCTCGCGAACCTCGGCCTGCCGGGGGAATACGCCGCCGCGCTCGAGTGGCTTAAGGCCCTGGGCGAGCCGGAGCGTGTCTCGGTGGTGCCGGGCAATCACGACATCTACACGGGCCGCCTCGGCGGCGCCTCGTGTCTCGATAGCTGGGCGCCCTACATGCGCAACAGCGAAAGCTGGAAGCGGGACGAGGCGGTGCGATTTCCTTACGTGCGCACGCAAGGCCCGGTGGCGCTGATCGGTCTCAACTCCGCGGTGCCCACGCCGCCGTTCGTTGCGGCGGGAGAGCTCGGGCGGGCGCAGCTCGAACAGTTTGCGCTTTGTCTCGAACGGCTCGCCGAGGCGAAATTCATTCGTGTCGTGCTGATCCACCATCCGCCACTTCCGGGCCTCGCTCCGCCGCGCCGCGCGCTTCAGGATGCGGCCGCGTTCTCCGACGTGCTCGACAGATACGGCGCGGAGCTGGTTCTGCACGGGCACAACCATCGGGAGATGCTCTCGTGGCGCGCCCATTCCGGCCGTGGCGTACCGGTTCTCGGTGTTTCCTCCGCCTCGAGCGCGCATGCGCATAAGGACGAACCGCTGGCGCGCTATTATCTGTTGCGTATCAAGCGCGACGATGGCGCCGTTCACATTCACTGCGAGACGCGCGGACTTACCTCACCGGATGGCGAGGTGATCAGTCTCGGCCGGCGCGATCTCGTTGCTCCGCCTCGATGAAACGCAGTTTGTGACAGCAATTGTGGCAGGCACGCACCGCTCGTGCGGCTGATTGCGGGGGCAGACACGCGCCGCGATCGTGCTAGGGTTCGCGCTTCTCTGAACGCACTCGAGGAGCCTCGTTTTTTGCCGCGCTTCAGACGTCATCTCAAGATCAACCTCGCTCTCCAGGGTGGCGGCGCACACGGCGCCTTCACGTGGGGCGTGCTCGATCGCCTGCTCGAGGAGGAGAGCCTTTCGTTCGAGTGGGTCTCGGGGACGAGCGCGGGTGCGGTGAACGCGGTTGCGCTGGCTGCGGGTCTTGCCGAGGGTGGACGCGAAGGCGCGCGCGCGAAGCTTCGGCAAGTGTGGGAAGCGGTGCACAAGGCCGGTGTGCCGGATCTCCTGCGTCTCAACCCGTTCCTGTTCGGTCTCAGCAATGCGACCACGCTCGCGCAGGTGGCGAGCATCCTCTCGCCTTATGACTTCAATCCGCTGGGCTTCGATCCTCTGCGCAACCTGCTCGCGGAGACAATCGACTTCAAAGCCATTCGCGAAAAGGCGCCGGTCGGTCTCCTGATCGCGGCGACGGAGGTTGCGACGGGGCGTCCGCGCTTGTTCCGGCGTGAGGAGATCACCGTGGAATCGGTGCTGGCATCGGCGTGCCTGCCGACACTGCACCGGACAGTCGAGATCGACGGCGTCGGCTATTGGGATGGCGGGTTCTCTAAGAACCCTGACATCGTGACGCTCGCGCTCGAAAGTCCGGTCAGGGACACGCTGATCATCGAGATCAATCCGCTGGTGCGCCGCGAGTTGCCGAAGGGGGCGCGGGAGATCGCTGGGACGGCGAACCGGCTGACCTTCAACGCACCGCTGTTGAGGGACGTGGAATTGATCCTGGCCGTGCGTGAAGCGATGCGCGGGCGGTTCGGATCGATCCGGCGCGGGCGGCAGAATCCGCTCGCCGCGCATCGTTTTCACATGATCGAGGCGGGGCGCTACACCTCGTCCCTTTCGGACGACAGCAAGCTCAAGCCCGATCTTGGGCTGCTCACCTATCTGCATTCCGCCGGGCGCACGCAGACCCACAAATGGCTCGCTCAGAACATCAAGTTCATCGGCAAGCAGGAGACGGTGGATCTCGCGCAGCGCTTTCAGGCAGCCGGCAGCCTCACGGCGGCGGAGGATGAGCCGATCGCGAGCAGCGACACCGAGGCCGTCTCGTCGCGCGCTTGAGCGGACGTTTTGCGGCTCGCGTGTCTGGATGCCGGCCGTCCCTGCGAAGCATGGCTCCGCCATGATCGCCGGCATGATGTTTTGGCGGGCGTGCGCGCAAGTGCAAACTGCACGTCACACCGGCGAAGGCCGGTGTCTAGACCGATGAATTATGGGCCTGAACCGGATTTGCGGGCAATGGAGCGGGCGACGGCCGTTCGGTTATGAATGTGCTCTTGCGGACGCTGCGTCCGTGGCTCCCGCATGTGAATGTCGGCGTTGCCCCTCGGTCCGACGAACGCGCGTCCGGCAAACCGGGTGATCAGGGGCCGACGAGGCGGGCGTAGCCTTCTTCCATCGAGGTTTCGAGCAGGCCCTTGTAGATCTTGTAGTCGGGGTTCTTGGGCATGATCTCGCCCAGCGACAGCGATTTGAACTCCTGCCGCTTCAGATAGACGATCGGTGCCGAGACGGGCACGAACATTGCGCGCTGCTTGTTGAGGGTTGTGATGAGGCCGCGCATCTCTCCGCTCTGGTCGATCTGTGAGATCAGCACCATGCGCATGGCGCCTTTGGTCAACGAGACCAGATGAATGTACATGGAGGATGCGGGCACGTAGAGGCGGCCGCGGTGGGAGAATGGCGCGTCCGGGCGCTCGCGCTCCTCGAACAGCAGGCTCGGCCACTCCGGATCCCACACGATGTCGGTGCGATAGGCGACGATGGCATCGGGCTTGGCGAAGGCCGGGCGGATGGTGAGGTAGCTGCCGATATAGTGGTCGACTGCGGCACGGGTGTAGGCGCCCATATAGACGGGAGCGACGACGCCGCCTTCGCCCTTGAGCTCCATGGGCTGGGCTGTCGACATGGAGCCGAACCAGGATTCCTTGAGCCGCTGATAGTCGAGCCCAAGCACCATCGCCACGTCGAACAGGGTCTGCTCGCGCACGGGCTTTCCGTGCAGAAGGTTCTGGATGGTCTTCTCGTGGCAGTCGGCTGCGTCGGCCAGCTCGGCTTGCGTCAGCTTCTTCTCGACCATGGCGGTGCGGATGATCTGAACCGCCGCTGCCCGCTCCTTCGTGTTGGGTGTCGATTTCATCGCGGCGGAGGCCCAAGTCGCAGATAACAACTTTCCGCAATATACCGAATTTTGCCGACACCCCAAGCGCTAAGCGACATGGTGGTGAAGAGCGCGGTACGGCCCGCCTTTTTTGCCCGCTCAGACTGTCAGTTTAAAGAAGAAAGGCGGGCCGTTTTGCGGCCCGCCCTCTGCAACTCGTGCGTTGCTGATCCGGATCAGCCGCGGCCGAGGACCGAGATCGAAACGCGAGCCAGGCCCGCGCCCTGCATGCCGATGGCGCCAGCGGCGGCCTTCGACAGGTCGATGATGCGGCCCTTGATGAAGGGGCCACGGTCGTTGATGGTCACGGTGACCGAGCGGCCGTTCGACTGGTTGGTGACGAGCACGCGGGTGCCGAAGGGCAGCGTGCGGTGGGCGGCCGTCATGGCGCTGGGGTTGAAGCGGGCGCCGGAAGCCGTCATCTGGCCCTGCCAGTAGTAGGAGGCGATGCCGGTCGAGCCGCCGCCGTAAGACGCGCTCGCAGCCTTACGCGCCGCTGCGCGATGGGCAGCCGCACGCTTGGTCGGCGTGGTCTGGACATTGGAGTAGTTCTTCTTGCCGTACTTATAGCTCGTCTTGGCCGCGCGCTCCTTGTGAGCGCGGTGGGCCGACTTCTTGTAGTGAGCCTTCTTGACTGCGTGCTTGCTGCAGACCTGAGCGTTTTCGCAACGGTGTGCCGCGCTCGCAGGGCGAGCGTCCATGAGGCCAACCGCAAATACGGCGAGTGCTGCGAGAGCAATAAATCGCATGATCAATTCTCCATTCTTCCCAGCGACAGTGCCGTGGTTCAAGCAGAGCTCCAGTCCCGACAAATGGTTCCCCAGGGGACCACTCGGGCTGTCCGCCTGTGGCGGATATCGTTCTTCAATAAGAAGATGAGCTTCCGATACGAGATAGAACCTAAGCGCAACGCCAGAACGCGTTCTGCCACTCAAATATTCCGGAGTGTCGTCAGAGCACCCCGTTCTGGTGCGCGCACCTGACCAGCCGAATTGGGCGGAATCAACGCCTATTCTTGAACGCTGTAAGGCACGCGAGAGGGACGTGTTGATTCCATTTCGATTTTCATTTTAACGATGTGCGAAGTGCGACGGCACGTCGCAGAGAAAGCGTCTTACGAGAGTTTCGCAACGCTCTGGAAATGCGGCGAGAATGTGTCGCGCGCTTCGCGGTCTCGCGTGGCGCTCTTCTCACAGCCAGCCGCGATGGCGGAAATAGATGAAGGGGATCACGGCCGAGATGACCATGAGGCCCAACGCGAGCGGATAGCCTTCGATCCACTCCAGCTCGGGCATGTGACGGAAGTTCATACCGTAGATCGAGGCGACGAGCGTGGGCGGCATCATCATCACCGCCATGACCGAGAACAGTTTGATGATCTGGTTCTGCTCGTTCGAGATGAGACCGAGCGTTGCGTTGAGCAGGAAGCCGATGCGATCGGAGAGAAAGCGCATGTGCTCGGCAAGAGAGGTGAGGTCGCGGTCGGCCGTCTCGATGCGCTGAAAGATCTTGCCGTCGCAGTTGCGTTCCTGGGCCGTGTTCTTCAGCACATGCAGCACACGCTCGAGGGAGGTCGCGCTTTCCGTTACGCGGGCGACGATGTCGCCCTGGGCTCCGATGCCCTTGAGCAGCGCGTCGAGCTTGGTGTCGCGCGTGCGCCGCTTCTGAAGCTCGAAAACGCCCTTGGCAAGCTTGTCGACGCGATCCTGGATCTGCTCGATGAGATCGGCCTGCCGCTCGATCAACGTCTCTATGAGGCCGATCATGATGCCGGCGCCTGTGCGGCAGGTGGCATCGCCGCGCTCGACGCGCGAGAGGAAGGCGGGAAAAGCCTTGCTGTCCGAATAGCGCACGGTGACGAGCGCGTTGCCAGTCAGGATGAAGGTGAGGGTGGACGAGCCGAGGGTGTGCTCATCGATGTTGTGGACGATGAAGCCCGTCATGTAGCTCGCGCCGTTCTCCTGATAGAAGCGGCTCGAGGCTTCGATCTCGCGCATCTCGGCGCGCGTCGGCACCGAGATCTTGAGCAGGTCTTCGACGCGGTTGTCCTCTTCCTTGGTCGGGTTGAGAAGGTCGAACCAAACCGTGTCGGCGGTGATGGCGGCGGTATCGTCGTGCTTCAGCAGGCTCGTGCCCGTGGTGTCGTAGATCGTCAGCATGCATGTCCTCAGCCGCCTTGAACTCATCCGGCGGGTTCATACCTTACAGCAAGACAGGTTTGCCGAGGTGTCGCGCGGCGGTCACCTTCGACAGATCTTATGCGTGTTTCTTTAGGAACTGCGTCTCGGTGTCGGGCAAGGCTAGCTCAGTGCCCCATCGAGCCTGACCGTCCGCTGCGGGCGCATCCCGCCGGCCGGACGTCTATTCAAGGAGATATTTCATGCGTTTCACTTCCCGTGGTGGCCGTGCCGGTGCTCTGTTTGCCGCGCTGGCCCTTCCGATGGCCTTCCTCGCCGCCGCGCAGCCGGCCGAGGCTCGCATCAAGTGCGTGAACGGAAACCAGATGGTGAACGGCGTGCCGCTCGCCACCCCGTACTGCCAGGACGAGCTCGTGGCCAAGGTCGCGCGCGAGTACGGCATAAAGGTTTCGGCGAATTCGATCCGTCAGAACCCCAATCTCAAGCGCAACGTGTGCCAGCACGTGGGCCGGGACAATCGCATCTATCTCGCCTGCATCGACGCCAACAGCGTGGGGCGTCGTCCGTTCTAGAGCGCGATCGAGTTTGATTGATCAGGAGAGCGCTTCAGGGCTTTATTGAGATCGATGATTCACGCTTCGGACTGACAAGTGTCCGAGCGATCATGGTCTAGCGCAGCAAAAGAAAAAGCCCTCTTCCGGCAGCCGGAGGAGGGCTTTTAACTCGTAGTTGTCAGCGCCGGTCAGCCGGTCTGCTGTTGGCCAACCGGGTAGCTGTTCACATCCAGGTTCGGCGAGATCTCCGCGAGATCCTTCGCGCGGCGCACGCGGCCGTCGAACTGGGCGCCTTCGGAGATCGACAGCGTCTGATGGAAGATGTCGCCCTCGACCTCAGCGGTCGGATGCAGCATCACGTTCTGTGCCTTGATCGCACCACGCACGCCGCCGCGCACCTCGATCTGCTCGGCGCAGACGGTGCCGATGACAGAGCCGTCCTCACCGATCACGATCTGCTTGCCGGTGACGTCGCCGCGGACGTCGCCGTCGATCTGGAGCTTGTTCTGAGAGATGATGGTGATCTTGTCGCCGAGAATGGTGAGGTCCGTGCCGATCACCGATTGCCCCATGGTGGAGGCGGCGCCGAAGGGAGAGGACCGGCCATTGGCGACAGGGGCTGGAGCGGCCGAGGGCGCGGCGCCCGTCGGAATTGCACTCGGAATGACCGGCGGCTTCGGCAGACCGGAATCGGAATTGGAACCTCGGCTGAACACGCTTACCTCCCCTAAAACCCACGCTACGGTGATCCACTATGGACAGAAACACCGCCTGATGGAGAAAATTTGTCGTTAAAGAGTGAACGGGACGATTTTGTCGCGAGCGCCGGCCGGCTGATGCACGGCGGCCATTCTGCTCCCGGTCTTGATAATGAGGGGAGGCGTCAGCCTTTGGTGCCGAGCTCGCCCGTGAGGAACTGGGCGCGGCCATGGCCGAACGACCAGTCCTCGTCCGTGTTCTCGACGATGGACACGACCACGTCGCTCGGGGCGATGCCGCAGCTTCGTTCCAGCTCCTCGACAAGAAGACGGTAAAAGGCCTCCTTGGGTGCCCGCCCGCGCGGACGGCTCGTCACCTGCAGGAACACGACCTTGTCGGTGCGCGGAATGCCGAGTCCGGTGTCCTCAACGATGAGGCGCGAGGGCTTGTGCTCGTGGACGATCTGATAGCGGTCGCGCTCCGGCACCTTGAAGGCGGCCAGCATGGCGCGATGAGCGGCGTCGAGGAGAGTTTTCAGCTCCTCGTCGGAGCGGCCCTCGATGAGATCGAAGCGGAGCAGGGGCATGGGGTGAGACCGGTTGAGGTAGGGCAGTAGGCAGTAGGCAGTAGGGAGGGGAGATTGGCAATGGATAAATGGTTGTGGGGCAACGGGCGAGGCTCGGCCTGCCGGGGCCATATGGACGGGTGCTTGCCCTGCGTGCGAAGCTCGATGGCTTAGGCGTTATCGAGAGGGATGTCGGATGTCGATCGGTCCATGCCGCCGTGCGGTCTTAACCTTGCTGCTTGCAGGTCTCGCGGGGCTTCCGGGTTTTTCGGAGCGCGTGCGGGCGCAGGAAACGCGGGTGCAGGTCACGGTGGGAGACACCACGACGCTTGAACTCGACGGCAATCCGTCCACCGGGTACGCCTGGGCGATCGACAAGGTTCCCAAGTCCGTCACGGTGGATCTCCTGGGTTATGCCAAGCGGGAGCTGGCGCCGGGCGAGAGACCCGTGCTCGGAGCCCCTCAGAAATTCCAGGTTCTCGTGACGGGCGTGGCGCCGGGCACGGCAACGCTCGTCTTCAAGTATGTGAGGGCCAACGATCCCAAGGTGGCCAAGACGCAAGAGGTTTCCGTCGAGGTCGTCGGCGAGGCGCCCGATGCGTTGCCTGAAGAAGAGGGTAGCGATCCGCCCCAGGATTCCATGGAGAACCCGGGCGAGCAGATGTTCGACGATGGCGCCGACAAGTAGCGCTCGCGCAGCGGCTTACCGCAAAAGCAAAGGGGCTGTCCGATGGACAGCCCCCGTGAGATTCAGGCGGCTTATTCGAGCGATTGTTGCGCCCGGCCGCTTGTCGCTTGGCTTAAGCCGCTACCAGAGGCAGATCCGGCTTGAAACCCAGCGACCGCGACATCGCCGTCCTCAAGATCCCACTCGACATCGGATCACCTCCTTCCAGTTGTTGAACGATGGGGTAAGCGTGCCATGCTTCGCGCGATCTGAAAAGTTACGATTTGGATAGTTGCTGCAACGCGTGGAAATCCGGCGCCAAGGTTCCCACGTAAAGGTGTGCGAGGCCGGCGCGCGTGGTCTACAACTCGTCCAGGTGGCGCGTTTCGCTCGTTTTTCCGGTGTTTTTTCGACGTCTCGTCCCATTCCCTTTCCTGCCGTGGAGGCCATTGATGCCCTCGAAGCTCGCAACGTTTGCCGCCGTACTCGGTCTCACCTCGTCCGTGCTTGCCGCCGATGGGCTCGCGGGCGATGGGGGCGGCGCGGCGCGGACGGCTTGGGATTTCTCCTTCACGTCCATCGACGGCAAGCCGATGCCGCTTTCGGACTTCCGCGGCCAGGTACTTCTGGTCGTGAACACCGCCTCGTTCTGCGGGTTCACGAAGCAGTACAAGGCGCTTCAGGAGCTGCATCAGAAGTATGCTCCGCAAGGCTTTGCGGTGATCGGCGTGCCGTCGAACGATTTCGGCGCGCAGGAGCCGAAGGCGGCGGGCGAGATCAAGGAATTCTGCGAGGGGATGTTCGGCGTCGAGTTTCCGCTGACCGACAAGAATGTGGTTTCAGGCGACGGCGCGCATCCCTTCTACAAGTGGGCGCGCGATGAGCTGGGATGGATGAATGCGCCGAAGTGGAACTTTCACAAGTATCTGGTGGGGCGCGACGGCAAGCTCGTGACGAGCTTCTTTTCCATGACGACGCCGGATGCGGACCGCCTGGTTTCTGCGGTGGAAGCGGAGCTGAAGAAGCCGAAGGTGGCGGCGGCCGCTCAATGAGCCCTGCCGGAATGGAGCAAGGCTAGACGTCTTCAGATCGTGAACAAGATCGAGGACCTTTTTCATGTGCCGCAATATCAAGACGCTCTACAATTTTTCGCCGCCCGCGAGCGAGGAGGAGATCCGCGCTTCGGCCTTACAGTTCGTGCGGAAGATCTCCGGTTTCAACAGGCCGTCGCAGACCAACGAAGAGGCCTTCAACAAAGCCGTCGATCAAGTCGCGGCGGCGGCTCATGAGTTGCTCGGTTCGCTGGTGACGCTCGCACCGCCGCGCGATCGCGAGGCAGAGGCTGCCAAGGCGAAGGCACGCAACGCGCTGAGGTTCGGCGCCTAGCGACGGAGGCGGGCGTCAGGGCTTGTCAGGCGGCGGCTGCTTTTCGGAGAGGCGTTCCACCTTCGCGGCCATGTTGGGGACGAGCTGCACCCGGTAGCTCATGCCCTCGCATCTCAGGATCCAGACCTCGCTATCGGGCTGCGAGGCTTTCTCATCGCGTTCCGCGCTTTCGGGGTTCTCGCATTCGAAACCCTGCTTGCGGATCTGCACGGCGATGATGTCTTTGGACACTTCGAGTTTTTCTGCGCGAGCCGGGGAGGGCTGTGCGAACGCGCCGAGTGTGATGGTTGCCATCACGGAGAGAGCGAGCGCGGGAAGCGGGATTTGCTGCGTCATGGGTCTGCCTCGCGTTGGGGTCGGAGGGAGAGCCAAATCTTACGCCTGTTCCGGCGCGGCCGCGCCTCAGAGGCGGCAATAACCTTTAAATTTTCTGCCGGGAGCAGGCGGGCGGGCGCCTCCGGGGATGGGCGCCCCGGAAGAGGGCTCAGTCCGGCCTGGCCTGCATCTCGATCATGCGGCCGATGCCGGCGAGCAGGCTTCCGAAGGCAAAGAGCGCGATGACGATCACCTCGATATAGCTTTCCACCCGCTCCTTCTCGATCATGAAATCGGAGATGTTGGCGTCGGCGGTCTTGAACTGGCCCAGGATCTCGTCGCGCCGGGCCTCGGCCTTTTTCACCTGCTCGGGCGGCGCGTTCATCAAGGCGAGCACGGAGAGGTGGTTCTCGAACATCGCGCTGGTCTGGACCTGGGCCGACTGCTGTGTGGAGAACGTGGCGAGGCGCCATTCGATCTCGCGCTTCAGGGGCTCGAGGTAGAAAAGCTGCGCGGCGGCCGAAGCCAGCAGGATTGCAATTCCAATCAGCTCGCAGAGCTGCGACGACTTGAGCTTCACGGCCGTTCCCCCAAATTCCCCCAGTGTGCGGGCTACCCTAAAGCACGACGGCTCGGATGAAAACGGATGCGGAGGGCGGCTTCCGCTTGACCTTCCGTGCGTGCCGTCTCATATACCGGCCGCGGGCTCGTTGCGCCCGCAATCCAAAGGAAACGACGTGATGCCAAGCGACAGTAGTCGATTGTGTTTGCCGTCGCGGCTGCTCGTGGATCGACGTTAACTCTACGTCGGGCTCCCACGGTCCTCCGCGAACGGCGGATCGTGAGGTGAGCCATGGAAGAACTCCGCGTTGCGGAAGGGGCACGGCTGGGCGGCGGTTTGCGCCAAGAGCACGTTGCCGACAGCGTTGCCCAAATCAACGAACTTGGGATAGAGACCGCCGCGGCTCAGCTCGCGGATCTGCCTCTCGATCATGTCATCGAGATTTTCGACCGGCCGGAGCTCGCGCGTGCGGGCGAGCTGATGCTCGCGCTGCCGGTGGACATGTCCGGGGCGGTTCTCAAGGGAATGTCGGCCGATCGCGCTACCGACACGCTTCGGGAGCTCGATGGGCACGACAGGATGAAGCTGCTCACGCGGGTCGATTTCGAGACCGCGATGTCGCTCAAGCTGCTGCTGGCGTATCCTGAAGGAACGGCCGGCAGCTTGATGACGACGGAGTTCGTCAGCGTGCCCGACACCTACACGGTCGCGCAGACGCTGGCGCATATCCGGGCCGTGGAATCCTCCCGCGAGACGGTCTACGCCATCCTCGTGCTCGATCCGTCGAGCCGCCAGCTCGTGCGTGTCGTGTCGCTTCGCCAGCTCATCACCAGCGAGCCGGAGCAGCGCATCACGGAGATTGGCGCCGGCCGGGCGCCGATCTGGGTCTCGCCCGATACGGACCGGGAGGAGGTCGCGCGCCTCATCTCGATCCATGACCTGCTGGCCGTGCCGGTGCTCAATGGACGCCATCAGGTGCTCGGCATCGTGACGGTGGACGATATCATCGACGCCATCGTTTCGATCAGCACCGAGGACGTACAGAAATTCGGTGGCGTGGAAGGGCTTCCGAAGCCGTACCTCGAAATCGGCTTCCTCGGCATGATCCACAAGCGGGCCGGCTGGCTGTGCGCGCTCTTCCTTGGCGAGATGCTGACGGCAAGCGCGATGCAGCACTTCGAGGACGAGCTTGCCAAGGCCGTGGTGCTCACCCTCTTCATTCCGCTGATCATGAGCTCGGGAGGAAACTCGGGCTCGCAGTCCACGTCGCTTCTGATCCGAGCGCTCGCGCTCGGTCAATTGCGGCTGCGCGACTGGTGGCGTGTGGCGTTGCGCGAGATTCCGGTGGGCTTGACGCTGGGCGCCATTCTTGGCGTCGTCGGCATGGTTCGGATCGCCGTCTGGCAAAAGGCCGGGATCTACGACTACGGTCCCCATTGGGAGCTGGTGGCGCTCACGGTCGGCCTGGGGCTCGTCGGTATCGTGACCTTCGGGGCGCTGGCGGGGTCAATGTTGCCATTCGTGCTCAAGCGGCTCGGGTTCGATCCGGCGAGCGCGTCGGCGCCGTTCGTGGCGACGCTCGTCGACGTGACGGGGCTCGTCATCTACTTCAGCGTGGCGCTGGTGGTTCTGAGCGGCACGCTGCTTTGAAGGGTTTCAGGCTCGCCTCTCCCGGCCGCGCGGTCTTGCCAAGCGGCCGAGGGGCGGGTTGCGCCGATCGCTGATGCGCAGATAAGCTCGGCGCAGGCTGGCGCGAGCGGGGGAGCCCATGCGCATCGTTGCGAAAGTTCTTGGTGTGGCCGGCACCCTGCTGATGGGGCTGTTCATCGCCGACTACCAGCGTCTCTGCACGCATACCGAGTTCCTGAAGGTGTGGGAGTGCAGAACGAGCGGGACCCGCGCGACGCAAGAGACGGCGGCAGTTCCGGCCGTGCCGGTTCCAGCCACGCCAACACCGCAAGCCGTCGCCTTCGTTGGGCACGGATGGGTCGGTGCGGGGCGCTACGCGGACGGCCGCTGGGCGAGCCGCATGCTCAGCGTTCCTCTCGACGCCGCGCCCGAAGCGCTCGTCGGACAGATCGTGACGCCGATGTACGATCAGGGATCGGCGTTGCGGAAGGAGCCCTCCAAGGAAGAGGGCTCCTTTGGCCTCGATCTCGGGAGCGTATTTCCGGGCGACCGGCTCGAGATCGGCAACGTGTTCACGCGGCCGAGCACGGCCGGTGGCCGGTCGGTCTGGGTGGAGGTGCGGAAGCTCGCCTCGCAGTGAGCCTCTTCTTCCTCAGGTCTTGTCCCGCTCGACGTAGACGTTGTTGCCCAGCTCGCGGAATTTCTGGCTCATCTCGTTCATGCCGCTTTCGATCTCCCGCTCCAGGGCAAGCCCCGACGCTTCCTCTTGCCGCTCCGGGGCAAGCCCCGACGCTTCCTCCTGCCGCTCCAGGGCAAGCCATGACGCGGCTTCAGGATCGATCTGTGTCGTCTCCTCGGCGATCTCGACGGCGGCTTCGTTCAAACGCGAGGCGTAGTCGCGGACCTCGCGTGTGATCTCCATGGAGCAGAACTTGGGTCCGCACATGGAGCAGAAGTGGGCGACCTTGTGCGCCTCCTTCGGCAGCGTCTCGTCGTGGAAGCTCTGGGCCGTATCGGGATCGAGAGACAGGTTGAACTGGTCCTGCCAGCGGAACTCGAAACGGGCGCGCGAGAGCGCGTCGTCGCGGAGCTGGGCTGCGGGGTGGCCCTTGGCGAGATCGGCGGCGTGGGCCGCGATCTTGTAGGTGATGACGCCGGTCTTCACGTCGTCGCGGTTGGGGAGCCCCAGGTGCTCCTTCGGCGTCACGTAGCAGAGCATTGACGTGCCGTACCAGCCGATCATGGCGGCGCCGATGCCGCTCGTGATGTGGTCGTAGCCCGGCGCAATGTCGGTGGTGAGCGGCCCTAGCGTGTAGAAGGGGGCTTCCCCGCATTCGCGGAGCTGCTTTTCCATGTTGACCTTGATCTTGTGCATGGGCACGTGCCCCGGGCCTTCGATCATCGCCTGGCAACCCTTGGCCCAGGCGATCTGCGTCAGCTCGCCGAGCGTCTCGAGCTCGGCGAACTGCGCGCGGTCGTTGGCGTCCGCGATGGAGCCGGGGCGCAGGCCGTCGCCGAGGGAGAACGAGACGTCATAGCGGCGCATCAGGTCGCAGATCTCGTCGAAGCGCTCGTAGAGGAAGCTTTCGCGGTGATGAGCGAGGCACCACTTGGCCATGATGGAGCCGCCGCGCGAGACGATGCCCGTGACGCGGTTGGCGGTCAGCGGCACGTAGCGCAGGCGCACGCCCGCGTGGATGGTGAAATAATCGACGCCCTGCTCGCATTGCTCGATCAGCGTGTCGCGGTAAAGCTCCCAGGTGAGCTTCACGGGATCGCCGCCGCATTTTTCGAGGGCCTGGTAGATCGGTACCGTGCCGATGGGCACGGGCGCATTGCGGATGATCCATTCGCGCGTGGTGTGGATGTTGCGGCCCGTCGAGAGGTCCATGACGGTGTCGGCGCCCCAGCGGATGGCCCACACCATTTTCTCGATCTCCTCCTCGACCGAGGAGGTGACGGCGGAGTTGCCGATGTTGGCGTTGATCTTCACGAGGAAATTGCGGCCGATGATCATCGGCTCCAACTCGGGATGGTTGATGTTGGAGGGTATGATGGCGCGCCCGCGGGCGATCTCCTCGCGCACGAATTCCGGCGTGATGTGGGGCGGGATGGCCGCACCGAAGCTTTCGCCGTCGCGGAGCGCTGCGCTCGCGCGTTCGAGGGCGGCCACGCGTCCGAGGTTCTCACGGTGCGCGACGTAAATCATCTCCTTGGTGACGATGCCGGCGCGGGCGTATTCGAGCTGGGTCACGGGCTCGCGGCCGGGCGAGGTGCCCCGCAGCGGCTGATGGGCGACTGGGAAGGCGCGGGCGGCGTGGCGTCCCGTGACGGAGCCGTTGTCCTCCGGCCGTATGGTGCGTCCTTCGTAGCGCTCGACGCCGCCGCGCTCCGTGACCCACGCTTCGCGGTGGCGGGGCAATCCCTTGTCGACGTCGATCGCTGCCGCCGTGTCTGTGTAGGGGCCCGAAGGATCATAGACGCGAACGGGCGGCTCTCCGCTTTCGGGCGACAGCGTGATCTCGCGAAACGGCACCTTGAGGCCGGGCATTCCTTCGGGTTCCGAATGGATCTTGCGCGATCCAGAGAGCGCGCCGGTCGTGACTTTGAAGACGGTCATTTCGGAGGGGCGTGCGGGCTTGTTCATGATGAGGGGCACTCCGTTTCGGATATCGGATCTGGATGTTTGAGAGAGGTGCGCGGTGTTGTGGCCGCACATGCGAGTTCGGGTCTGGCTCTAGACGAGCGCGTAGCCCTTGGCGGTCAGAAAGGCGCCGAGCAGCAGGGCGACAAGGGCCCATGCGGTGATCGTGTTCTCGCCTTTGATCACGCTGTTGCGCAGGGCTGAGACATGCTCGGGCCAGATGATGCGCAGGATGCCGCCCACAACGCAGAGCCAGCCGAGGACGGTGATGAGCACCGTCCATTCCGCCGACCAGATGTTGTGGACGCGCACGATCGCCAAGCCGGCGAGCAGCGTGAAAATGCCGGAAAAGAAAATGAACTCGGGACTGTTCAGTGTGCCGGTAAGAAGCCCGGCGACGGTGCGCCGGTTGATCAAAAGCGCAGCCGCGACCGCAATCAACAGCGGTCCGGCAAAGCCGGCTATCAGCTCTGCGTTCGTCATATCGTCCATCCCTTCGCCGGTATGAGCCGGATCAGGTTCGAAGGGTTCTCATGGGATCCACCATGATCTCAGCCGGTCTTTCCGGCGCCCCTTGGAACTGGCGAGACCTTCGGCCTTTCCGCAATGCGATGCAAGGGCAAAGAACGCAAAAAAAAAGAGCCCGGCGAGGGACCGGGCTCAGGGGGAGGATATGAGAATCTTGTCGGGTTAGCGCCAAGCGTAGGGGTTGCGATAGTAGCGGTCGTAACCCCAGCCCCACCGCTTGTGCGAAGGCTTGTGCCAGCCGAAGCGGTTGTGATGCTTCTTGTACTTCCAGGCATACGGAGGAGGATTGTCGTAGCGGTTTCCGTAGCTCGGATAGTGCTTGTAGCCGCGATTGGAATGAGCGAGCTCGACCTTCGCGTGGTCGCTCTTGGTCATGACGGCGGGAGCCGCGTGACGGTAGGTGTCGCTGCCGCCAGCGAGCGCCGGAGTTACAGTGACGAGCGCGGCCGCAACGGCGATCGCTCCGCTGATGAGCTTGGTGTTGATCATATGTCGTCTCCCTATTCAGCCGGACGAACCAACCCCACGTCGGCCGTTCAGCATTGAGGCCATGATGCGAGAGGTGCCTTGAACCGGCTCTGAATGCTTCAGTCAGGTGCCGTTCATGTTTGGGAGCGTGCGTCTTTGCGCTCGGCGCGCGCAAAAAAGAAAGAACGGAGCAGTGCGGGGGACTGCTCCGTTCCTCGGGACATCGCGTGGCGAGGGTGCGCCGCGCGTGCGTAGAGCTCTCAGTTAGCGGGCGGCTTAGCGACCGACGCGGGGCAGCAGCCACCAGCGGCGCCAGCTGTCGTTCTTCTCGGCGCGGATGTTGTGGGCCGCCTTGTTCTGCATCTGCGTGAGCTGGCGGCGCTCGGTCTTGGTCAGGTAGCCCTTCTCCTTGAACGTGCTCTCGGTGCGGGCGATGTCGCGCTGCTCCTTGCGCAGCTTGATGCCTTCGCGCCAGGTGATGGAGCCGTCCTTGCGGCCCTGCTCGATCTTCTCGGCCTGCCAGTCACGGCGCTGGTCGATGGTGTGGGCCGATGCGACGGCCGGGATGGCGATCAGGGCGGCGAGGGCGAGGGTGGCGGTGCGGATCATTGGCGTTCTCCAGTTGGTCATCAGGTCCGGTGTGTGCCGGTGTCTCGATGACGCCAGTGATAGGGGAATGCCTTTGAACCGGGTCTGAATGGGGCCTTCAGAATGCGTTCATCTCGCAGCGTCCCTTGCGCATGGGACCGGAGAGGGGCGCATAGGGGTGGAGAGAGCGTGGATGGAAGGGGGGCTGGCTTCCGTTGGCGAAGGTGGCCCGTTCGCGGGCAAGGGATTGGCCGCAGGTCCCTAACGAGAAACGCCCAACCCCGGGGGGCGGGGCTGGGCGTATTAGCGCTCTCGCGCGCAACGCCGGGAGGGAAGCCGGCGTTCCAGACGATTGCCTCGGTTAGACGGGGGGAGCTACCGATGTATATGGCATCGCCTGACTGACAATGACATAAGCGCAACACGCCAGCTTTCAATAGGGGGGACACGTAATTATCACGAAAACGTGATTGACTTATGCCCGTTATCCCCAATTTGCCGCGATTCGGCCGCCGGGGGGCGCCAAAAATGCCTTGGTATTAGACGCTTCCGTCCACTGCATATTTGGTTGGCAGACCTCCGGATGCAAGGGAGGCCGGCCCCAAAACCATAAACTCAGCTATTGCGGATGGAATTTATTGAGGCTGACCGCCTCGATCTTGAACAGCTTGGCGTCCAACTGCTCTTGCTTGGTGAGCTGGGACAACTCGACGCGGGTATCGAGGCCCTGGGCGTCGGTGGTCACCCATTCCTTGAGCTCCATTTCCGGCTTCGTGGAGAGGAACAGCTTGATCTTGCCGGGGGCATCCGGGCTCTTGTCGCGGAGGGCCAGCACAATCAGGTCATCGGATTCCTGAACTTCGACGATTTTGGCGTCGCGGATCAGATCCACGTCCTTGCGGAGCAGGAGACGAAACGGCGTCTGGTCGAGCGAGACGCGGTCCTCGTTATTGAGATCGAGGTCCTGGATGGCGAGGTATTCGCCGTCGGAAATGATGATCTGCTTCGAGGGCAACGAATAGTCGAAGCGGAAGCGGCCGGGCCGCTTGACCATGAACTTGCCCTTCATGCGCTTGTTGTCGGCGGCAGTCTGGACGAAGTTGCCCTTCAAGTCGCCGAGTGCGTTGAAGTAGTCGTTGACCTTTTTGACGAGTGCAGTCTGGGCGTCGTTGAGAACGATGCCGCCGCCCGGTGTGGCGACCTCGGCATTCCAGCCCGAGCCTTGGCCCACGGCAGCGGCGCCGTCGGTTGCGGGGGCGGCTGCATCGGCGGGAGCTTGCGCTGCGGGTGCTGCACCTTCGGGGCGCGCGGCAGGGACGGGAGCGGGAACCGCGGGCGTGGCCGCCTGCCCGCCTGCGGGTGCGGCCGGTGCCGTGCCGCCTGCATGGGCTGCGGCTGTCATCAGCGCGAGGGCAAAGCCGGCGGCGACGACCAGTTCAGATCTCTTCATGTTCCGTCTCATTGAGCCCTGCCTCACCGAATCGCTCGGGGGCACCCGTCGAAGTCCCAAGGTCGCTGTCTGACCGGACATTGCGACCACAAGTTGGCGATTTCCCCGAGCTTGCCCCGTCGTGACCCTGTGTCTGTAGCGACTGAGCACGGCGGGCGCCAGCATCTATCTCATACCGCAAGATGTTTTTCTGCGGCGGAGCAGAAGGGCCGTTTCACGCAATCGAACGGGCGGGGCCATCGCCCGCGAGAATCTCGCGGCGGCCCGTGTGGTTCGGCGCGCTGATCAGCCCTTCCCGCTCCATGCGCTCGATCAGGTCGGCGGCGCGGTTGTAGCCGATGGAGAGGCGGCGCTGGACATAGCTGGTCGAGGCCTTGCGGTCGCGCAGCACCACGGCCACCGCGCGATCGTAGAGGCTTTCGCCTTCATCGGCTCCGCCGCCGGCCGAGCCGGACCCGGCGCTGGAGGATTCCTCCTGCGCGTCGGCGATGCTTTCGATATAGCGGGGCGCGCCCTGGGTGCGCAGGTAGGCGGCGACGGCTTCAACCTCTTCGTCGGACACGAACGGTCCGTGCACGCGCAGCATCTGGCCTGCGCCGGAGGTGTAGAGCATGTCGCCCTGGCCGAGGAGTTGCTCGGCGCCCTGCTCGTTGAGAATGGTGCGGCTGTCGATCTTGGACGCGACCTTGAAGCTGATGCGCGTGGGGAAGTTGGCCTTGATGGTGCCGGTGATGATGTCCACCGACGGGCGCTGGGTCGCCATGATGAGATGGATACCGGCCGCGCGCGCCTTCTGGGCGAGGCGCTGAACGGCGGTCTCGATGTCCTTGCCCGCGGTGATCATGAGATCGGCGAATTCGTCCACCACGACCACGATGTAGGCCATGGGGGCGAGGTCCATTTCCTCGCGTTCGTAGATAGGCTGGCCGGTGGCGGAATCGAAGCCGGTCTGGACCGTGCGGGCAAGCTGCTCGCCGCGCTCGGCCGCGCTTTTCAGGCGGCCGTTGAAGGCCTCGATGTTGCGCACGGAGAGCTTGGCCATGCGCTTGTAGCGCTCCTCCATCTCCGCCACGACCCAGTTCAGCGCGCCGACCGCCTTCTGCGGATCGGTGACGACAGGGGTGAGAAGATGGGGAATGCCGTTGTAGACGCTGAGCTCCAGCATCTTCGGATCGATCATGAGGAAGCGGCACTGGTCCGGCGTGTGGCGGAACAGGATCGACAGGATCATGGCGTTGACGCCGACCGACTTGCCGGAGCCGGTGGTGCCGGCGACGAGCAGGTGGGGCATGCGCGCGAGATCGGCGATGATCGGCTCGCCGCCGATGGAGCGGCCGAGCGCGAGAGGCAGCACGCCGTCGGCGGAGCCGAAGATGGGGCTTTCCAGCAGCTCGCGCAGGCCCACCATCTCGCGGCGGGCATTCGGCAGCTCGATGCCGATGACGTTGCGGCCGGGGATGACGGCGACGCGGGCACTGGTGGCGCTCATGGAGCGGGCGATGTCGTCGGCAAGCGCCATGATGCGCGTGGCCTTGGTGCCGCGTGCGGGCTCGAGCTCATAAAGTGTGACGACGGGGCCGGGCTTGATGTCGCGCACCTCGCCTTTCACGCCGAAATCGGCCAGCACGTCCTCGAGCAGGCGCGCGGTGCCGCGCAGCACGGTTTGCGAGAACTCGCTTCCGGCCTTCGAGGGCGGGCTGCGCTTCAGCATCGAGGGAGCGGGCCGCTTGAACACAGGCTCGGCGCGGCGCGGGGTTACCGCGCGCAGGAGAGAGGATTTCTGCGGGCGGCGCGGTTGCTCGGCGGGCTTTATGACGGACGCGGGAACGGGCGCGCGTGCGGCGGCCGCGTTGCGGACGATGCGCGGCAGGTCGTCGACGCTCAGCGCGGGATCGCGCGGAAGCGGGCGGGCGTTGGCGGGCGCGAAGCGTTCCGCGATGGCGCGGCTCGACATTTCGAGGGCCGGATCGAGCGGATCGGCCTCCATGTGATCGGTTTGCGCATCGTCGTGCTCGAACGCGTCCGGAGCATCGTCTGCGAACTCGGGATGGCTGCCTGGCTGCCGATGCGGGGGTGCATAGTCCCGGTCGTCGTAGGACTGGGGCTGCGGCGTGGCCTCGCCGTAGCGCGGGGCGGCGGCGAAGGCGCCCGGCAGAACCGGTTCTGCGGCAGTGCGGTGGCGCTGGCGCAGCGTTCCTGCGCTTAGAGTGGGGGCGCGATCGGCCCATGCCTTGAGCGTGCCGAGCGCGGCCATGAGGCTGCGGCCCGGACGCGCGCGGACAGGAGCGTGGCGCGGCGCGGAAGGCGGCTCGTTGTTCCAGGCTGCGTGCTGAACGGTCGGGTCGATGGCGCGGACGGCGTGCTGCCGCGCGAGATACGGGGTCTCGTTCGAGAGGCCGAGCGTGCGCATCAAGGCGGAGAGGCCGAGCCCCGCCAGGAGGAGGCCGGCGGCAATGGCGGCGGTATCCGAGCTGATGATGCGCAGCACGGAGGCTACGAAATCGAAGATCACATCGCCCAGGATGCCGCCGTAACCGTGCTCGAGCGGCCAGGATGACGTGCTCGGCAGCGAGGCGACGGCCCCGGACAGTCCCATGAGGGCGAAGGGGTAATAGATGGCCTTGGTGCGGAGTGCTGCGACATGCTCCGAGAGCATCAGCTCGATACCCCACAGCATGAGCGGGAGCAGAGCGACGGCTGCGGCAAGGCCGAGGGTTTGAAGGAGAAGATCGGCGACGACAGCGCCCGGGGCGCCGAGTGCGTTGCGAACCGGGCCACCGGTCGCGTGCATGAGGCTCGGGTCTGCGATGGACCAGGTGACGACGCTGGCCCAGATGGCCGCGAGCACGGCAAGAATCAGCAGCCCGCATCCCCTTCCGAGGGTGCCGATCAGGCGGGCCTCGAGAGCAGGCGGCAATAGGCGCTGACGATCAAGTCCGGAAGCGGACGACGTGGTAACCGAGGGCATGGGGGCGAACGTCTCTTACGCAGAAACATGAACGAACCGTTCGAGCGCCTCCCTGATCGTTCCGGCATCATGGACCAATGCGACGCGAATGTAGGTTTCGCCCGGATTGGTCCCGTCAGCCCCGGTCTGAGCCAGGTAGGCACCGGGTATGACCTTGACTCCGAAACGTTTCCATAAGGTTAGTGCGGCGTGAGCGCCGTTGCCGATTTGGCTCATGTCGAGCCAAAGGAAGAAACCGCCCTCCGGCCGGTGGTAGCCGAAGCGGCTGCCTAGCACCTCGCCGGCGACGTCGTACTTCCGCGAATAGGACAGGCGATTGGCGGTGACGTGCTGCTCCTCGGCCCAGACGGCGGCGGAAGCGTGCTGGATTGGCCCCGGCATCTGGGGGCCGATCAGATTGCGCACCTCGAACAGGGTGGCGAGGAAATCGCCGTCCCCGGCCGAGAAGCCGGAGCGTAGCCCCGGCAGGTTCGAGCGTTTCGAGAGGGAGTTGAACACCACGAGATTCTTGAAGCGCTCCTGCGTTTTGGCTGCAACTTCGAGCGCGCCGGTGGGCGGGGTGCCGCTGTAGATCTCCGAATAGCATTCATCGAAAAAGAGCAGGAAATCGTGGGCGCGGGCGAGTGCGAGCGCGCGGGCGATGTAGGCCGGGCTCGCGACGGCGCCCTGGGGGTTGGCAGGCGAGCACAGGTAGAGCGCTGCCGTGCGGGCGAGAAGCGCGGGGTTAGCTTCGAGGGTGTCGAGATCGGGCAGGTGGCCGGTGGCGGCGGTCGCGTCGAGAAACACCGGCTCGGCGCCTGCCGCGAGCGCGCCGCCGAGATAGGCCTGATAGAACGGATTGCACATCAGGATGGCCGGGCGCTGGCCCGGGAGCCGCTTGCGGCCCACGGCGGGGAAGGCGGCATAGAAGAGCCCTTCGCGCGAGCCGTTGCAGGGAAGAACCTCGCGCGCCGGATCTATGACGCCAGCGAGATTGAAGCGGCGGCCGATCCAGTCGGCGATGGCGCCGCGCAGCTCGTCCGATCCGCGAATTGGGGGATACTTGGCGAAGAGCGCTTCAGCCTCGGCGATCTTGGCGGCGACGAATGGAGGCATGGTCTCGCGCGGCTCGCCGAGCGTGAGGTCGATCGGTTTCTCGTGCCCGGGCTCGACGCCATCGAGAAGCTGACGGAGCCGCGAGAAGGGCGAGAGGATGGTGCCGTCGGCCAATGCCGCGAGGCTCAAGGGATCGGACATCGGGCGGTCTCGGTGTGAGAGAGGGGCAGTGGGCAGTGGGCAGTGGGCAGTGGGCAGTGGGCAGTGGAGTGTCAGGGTGTCGGGTCGCGCTGGGCGCTGTCGAGGTTGGTGGCGGAGGTGAGGCCGATCACCTGATCGAGGCCCTTGGCGTGCCGCAGGTCGGCTTCGTCCAGGTTTGCCCCGGTGACGTCGGCGCCGGTGAGATCGGCTCCCGTGAAGTCGGCGCGCGTGAGGTTGGCCCCGCGCAGATTGGCGCCCGTGAGGTCCGCGTCGATGAAGCGGGCATACTTCAGCGCGGCGCCGGGGAATTTGGTTTCCTTGAGGATCGCCTTGGTGAAGTTGGCGCTGACGAGGGTTGCGGGTGAGAACAGCGACTCCTCCCGGGAGGCGCCGCCGCCGAACACCGCGCCCGTCAAGTCCGCGCCGGAAAAGTCGGCGCGATCGAGCCATCCGTCGGAGCGAATGCGAACCAGCTTGGCGCCGGTGAACTTGGGCGCCTCGGCGGTGACGACCTCGAGGGTGGTGAAAATCGTCGGGCGGAGGATGCGCGCGTCGGTGAGGTCAGCGCCCGAGAAATCGGCGGATGTGATGGTCGCCCGGTCGAGGCGCGCGCCGACCAGCGAGACGCCTGTGAGCTTGGCGCGCGAGAGATCGGCGCCGTACAGATCCGCTCCGTCGAGGCGGGCGTGCTTGAAGTCGAGATCTGCAAGGTCGAGGCGGGTGAGGTTGGTTTCGCGCAGATCCGGGCGCGAGCCGGGGGCGGCCTTGAACAGGCGGGCGGTAACGTCGCGCGCGGAAAGCTTCACGTCGGCCGCGTCGGCTCCGTCCGCAGGAGCCGGCGCGGGATCGGCGGCTGCGACGGGATTTGCGACCGCGAAGGCCAGAATGAGCGCGGCGAGGCCGCTTGCGAGACGCATGTCTGTCCTCTCCTGTCGAGGGGCGTGGCGGGCGAGGGGATGCTCTCCGCCGCCGGCCTTCCTCATCAAGCCGCCGTGGCGCCGTCCTTCAACAGCTTGTAGTTGATGGAATCGAGCAGCGCCTCGAAGCTGGCATCAATGATATTGGGGGAAACGCCAACGGTGAGCCAGCGTTCGCCGGTTGCTGCATCGAGAGTTTCGACGAGAACGCGAGTGACGGCCTCGGTGCCGCCCGTGAGGATGCGCACCTTGTAGTCCACCAGCTCGATCGTATCGATGTGCTTCTGGTAGCGGCCGAGGTCCTTACGGAGCGCGCGATCGAGCGCGTTGACGGGGCCGTTTCCTTCGCCGGCCGACCACAGGGGCTCGTTCTCGCCGTTGACGAACACCTTCACCGTCGCCTCGGAGACGGTGACCAGTTCGCCCAACGCGTTGTGGCGGCGCTCCACCATCACGCGGAAGCTGTCGACGGAGAAATAGCGCGGCACCTCCGCCAGATGGCGGCGGGCCAGAAGCTCGAACGAGGCGTCGGCGGATTCGTAGGCGTAGCCTGCGGATTCGCGGGACTTCACCTCGTCGAGCAGGGCCTGGATGCGCGGATCATCCTTGTCGGCGGCGAGTCCCAGGCGCTCCAGCGAGGCCAGAACGTTGGAGCGGCCGGCCTGTTTCGACACAAGCAGGCGGCGCTCGTTGCCGACAGCTTCGGGGCGCACGTGTTCGTAGGTCTCGGGTTCCTTCAGGATCGCGGAGGCGTGAATGCCCGCCTTGGTGGCGAAAGCGCTCTCGCCCACGTAGGGCGCGTGACGATTGGGGGCCTCGTTCAGAAGCTCATCCAGCACGCGGCTCGCGTGGGTGAGGGTGCGCAGGCGCTCGGGTGTGACGCCGGTTTTGAACCGCTCGGCGAAATCCTTCTTCAGCAGCAGCGTCGGGATGATGGATGTCATGTTGGCGTTGCCGCAGCGCTCGCCGAGTCCGTTCAGCGTGCCCTGGATCTGGCGGCAGCCCTGACGCACGGCGGCCAGCGTGTTGGCGACCGCGTTGTCGGTGTCATTGTGGGTGTGGATGCCAAGGTTGCTGCCGGGAACGTGGGTTGCCACGTCGGCCACGATGCGCTCGACCTCGTGGGGAAGCGTGCCCCCGTTGGTGTCGCACAGCACGACCCAGCGGGCGCCGGCCTCGAGTGCGGTCTTGGCGACGGCCAGGGCGTACTCGCGATTGCCCTTGTAGCCGTCGAAGAAGTGCTCGCAGTCGAGCATCGCCTCGCGGCCGGACGCGACGACGGCCCGGATGCTCTCGGCGATGCCCTGGAGGTTCTCCTCGTTGGAGATGCCGAGGGCGACGCGCACGTGATAGTCCCACGACTTGGCGACGAGGCAGATGCTGTCGGCGGCAGAGTTGAGGAGCGCCTGGAGGCCCGGATCGTTTGAGACGGAGCGGCCCGCGCGCTTGATCATGCCGAAGGCGGTGAAGCGGGCGTGGCTGAACGCGGGCTTCGAGGTGAAGAACTCGGTGTCGGTGTCGTTGGCGCCGGGATAGCCGCCTTCGACATAGTCGAGGCCCAGGTCGTCGAGCAGGGCCGCGATGCGCCGCTTGTCCTCGAGCGAGAAGTCGACGCCGGTCGTCTGCGCGCCGTCTCGCAGCGTGGTGTCAAAGAGGTAGAGGCGTTCTTTGGTCATCGTCCGGGTCTCTCGGCGGCTCAGCCCGCCTTCGCGGGGGCGAGCTGCTTTTTCATGGTGGTGTTGGTGAGCCAGAGGTCGTCGCGCGGCACCATGTTGCGCTGGGTGGCCTGGTAGCCGCGGCCTTCGAAGAACGGCTCTGCCGTGTCGGATGCCTCGACCGTGATCTCGGTTGCGCCGCGGCTGCGGGCCAGCGTTTCGATGGCGTCGGCGAGTGCCTTGCCTACGCCTTCGCCCGCGAAGTAGGGGTGAACGTAGAGCATGTCGAAGGTGTTGTTGTCCTTGAGGGAGGCGAAGCCCGCATATTCGCCGTCTACCTGCACGACGAGGGTGGTCATGGCGCCGAGACGCGCGGCAAATGCTTCCGCGTCGGCCGCCGTGCTCGCCCAGGCGACGCGCTGATCCTCGTCATAGTCGTCCGCCGTCAGCTCCTCGATGCTCTGGGCGAACAGCTCGCGCAGGGCCATCGTGTCGGCCGGCAGGAAGGGACGGAGCGGGTATGCGGTACTCATCGCTGGCTCGTCTAGATGTAGCCGTGGGTGCGGGCGAGGTAGAAGGCGAGCGCAAGGATCGCAATCTTGATCGCCACGTAGACCAGCCAGTGCTTGGGAAACGGTGTGTCTTTCCGCCAGTCGTCGCTCATGCTCATCTCCCGCGGCTCGTGATTAGCGCGCGACCTCCCAGGTGGTGATGATCTCGCCGGACTTGGGGTCCTTGGCGTCCTTCAACGACACGCCGAGGGCCGCCAGCTCGTCACGAATACGATCGCTCTCTTTAAAATCCTTTGCCTTGCGCGCGGCCAAGCGTGCGGCAACGAGGGCTTCGATCTGGGCTGCGTCCACGTTGAGGCTTTCCACGCCGACATTGAGATCGCCGCGCGTCTCGCCGCCGTAGAGCCCCATGAATTCGAGGGTGGCGCGCAGCTCGCCGGCTGCTTCGGGATTGCGGCGGGCGGATTTGGCGAGGCCGTGCACGATCGAGAGCGCGCTCGGCGTGTTGAGATCGTCCGAGAGGGCCGCAATCACGTCGGCATTCGGAGCGGCGGCGGGTTCGGCGCTGGCGATCAGGTCGGCGAAATCCAGAAGCGTCGCGCGGGCCTGGAGCAGGCGCTCCGCGGTCCAATCGATGGGCTGGCGGTAGTGGGTGCCCAGCATGGCAAGGCGCACGACGCGGCCGTGCCAGGGGCTCGCGCCGAATTTCCGGGTCTCCAGGAGCTCGTGGATGGTGATGAAGTTGCCGAGGGACTTCGACATCTTCTCGCCTTCGACCTGAAGGAAGCCGTTGTGCATCCAGACCCTCGCCATAACGGGTGTGCCGTGGGCGCAGCGGGACTGGGCGATCTCGTTCTCATGGTGCGGGAAGACGAGGTCGATGCCGCCGCCGTGGATGTCGAAGATCGGGCCGAGGTGCTTCTCCGACATGGCGGAGCACTCGATGTGCCAACCCGGGCGGCCGGGCTCGGCGATGCCGCAGGGCGAGGGCCAGGCGGGCTCGCCGGGCTTCGACGGCTTCCACAGCACGAAGTCCATGGGGCCTTTCTTGTAAGGGGCGACCTCGACGCGGGCGCCCGCCTCCATCTCCTCGAGCGAGCGGTTGGAGAGGCGGCCGTAGTCGGGCATCGAGGACACGTCGAACAGCACGTGGCCTTGTGCGACGTAGGCATGGCCGCGCGTGACGAGCGCCTCGCACAGCCGCTTCATCTCCTCGATGTGCTCGGTGGCGCGGGGCTCGACCGTGGGCGGCAGGACGCCGAGGGCCGCGATGTCGTCGTGGAACTGCTTCTCGGTGGCGGAGGTGACGCGGCGGATGGCCTCGTTCAGCGGCAGGTCTGGATAGTCCGCCGCGGCGCGCGCGTTGATCTTGTCGTCCACGTCGGTGATGTTGCGGGCATAGGTGACGTGGGCGGCGCCGTAGTGGTGGCGAAGCAGGCGGAACAGAAGATCGAAGACGATGACGGGGCGCGCATTGCCGATGTGGGCATAGTCGTAGACCGTCGGGCCGCAGACGTACATGCGGACGCGGGCCGGGTCGATCGGCTCGAACGTCTCCTTGCGCCGTGTCAGCGTATTATAGAGCGTGAGCGACACGCGTCCTCTCCTCATGCTTCGCCGGGGGCGGCCCCCGGTGGGTCTGGTCCGGTTTCAACGGGCGTGCACAGGCGAACCCCTCCGTCTGGGCGGGGCGTTTCTCTGTCTTGTCATGAGGCAAAGAACGTGGCCGCGCGCCAGCCGGTGGGACTAGCCGGAAATAATAATAGCGCCGCAGCAGATCGTGACGGCGGGTTTGCGCAGCGGTGTTCTCATGGCGGGTGTTATGCTTGCCGGAGCCCATGGCGTCAAGGGCGGAGCCCGTGGCGTCAAGCGCCGCGCCGGTATCGTGGATGAACGGCGCTCGCGGGAGAGGTTTTGCGGGATAACCCCGGTTCGAGGCGAGACGCCGCATTTCTCCCGCATTGACCCCCTATCCGGAGGTTCGCATAAGTAAAGTGAACGACATGACCAGCTTAGGGGCGTTTGGACCCCCGGTGATCGAAGGGGTCGATGGCAGGTTCCACTAACAACGGCTTCGGGCGCCGGATGCTCGGCTTGGCGGCGAGGGCCGACAAGCTGGTGGCGAAGGCCGGCAGGCGTAGAGGCTTTGCCGTGCTGGGCGGCGTGCTGCTTGCCGTGAGCGTCGCCGTGCCCGCGCTGGCGCAAAGCTGGTGGCCGTTCGGTGGAAACCAGCAGCAGCCGCAGCAGCGCCAGGCTCCCGTTCCACGCGAGCCCATTTACCAGGATCCCGCCGGGCAGCCGCCTCCGCCTCCTCCGCAAGGCCAGCAGGGCTGGGCCGGTGGCGGGCGCAGCCCAATCTGCCTTCAGCTGGAGCAGCGCCTCGTGCAGGAGGGGCAGCGTGGAAGCGACTCGCGCAATCTCATTCCGATGGTCGAGAATGAGCTGCGTCAGACGGAACAGGCCTATCGTGGCCACAAACAGCAGCTCGATCGCAGCGATTGCTACGAGTATTTCCTGTTCTCGAAGACGCTGAAGCGGACGCGCAAGTGCGTGGATCTCGCCAGTCAGGCAGATGCAACGCGCCAGCGGATCGAGGATCTGGAGGTTCAGCTCCAGCAGCTCCAGGGCTCATCGGGCCGTTCGTACCAGGACGAGATCGTGCGCGAGCTCGCCCGCAACAACTGCGGCGCCAGCTATCAGCAGCAGGCGCGGCGTCAGAGCGGTGGCGGTCTTTCCGGTTTCTGGGAAGACGAGGAGAGCAACTCGGGCGGCAGCGGATCGAGCTTCGGCGCTCTGCCCTACGCCACCTATCGCACCGTCTGCGTCCGTCTTTGCGACGGCTACTATTTTCCGGTGAGCTTCTCGACGCTGCCGAACCACTTCCAGCGCGACGAGGAAGTGTGCCAGTCGAAGTGCGCGGCGCCCGCCGAGCTCTACTATCACCAGAACCCGGGCGCGGGCATGGAGCAGGCGGTGGCGGCGCGGAGCAACGCGCAGTACACGCAGCTCAAGACGGCGTTCCGCTATCGCAAGGAATATGTGGCGGGGTGCTCGTGCAAGATGGCCGAGTACACGCCGGAGCCCGGCGCCATTCCCCCGGGCGGCGCCCAGCAGGGCGATGCGGGCGGGTGGGTCGCGGAAAGCCCGACGGGTGCCAATCCGCAGGTGCCGCCGCAGCAGCCGACCGGACAACCACCGTCTGGACAGGCGCCGGCTGGACAGGCGCAGAGCGGCGGTGCGCGTGGCGGCGAGACGCTGCCCTGGGCGACCACGCCCTAGAGCACGGCAATTTCCTCACCTCTGAAAGTATAGCGTTCGGGGTCTAGCCCCGGGTGCCGCGCAGGCGTGCTTCGGCGCGCGTGCGGCCGATGAGGGGCAGAAGCGCCTTGAGCTCCGGCCCCGCTTCGCGGCCGGTGAGGGCAAGGCGGAGCGGGTGGAACAGCGCGCGGCCCTTGAGGCCGGCCTCGGAGGAGACCTTGCCCGTCAGTGCGCTCCATGTTCCTGCATCCCACGGCTCGGGCGGGAGCAGCTCCGCAGCCTTGCTGGTGAGCGCGGCGTTCTCGATCACCGGGGCGATCTCGCCCGCGACCACGCTCCACCACTCCTTCGCATCGGACAGCACCGTAATGTTGCCGCGCACCGCTTCCCAGAACGCCGCGCCGCCGGTGATGCCCCACGCGGCGAGCCGGTCCGCGACCTTCTCGTAAGGCGTCTTGTGGAGCAGCTTGGCGTTGAGGGCCTTCAGCTCTTCGAGATCGAAGCGGCCCGGCGCCGTCGAGATCTTGGAGAAGTCGAACAGGGCGGCCAGCTCGGCCAGCTCCGCGTGCGGCTCGATGGCGTCCGAGGTTCCGACGAGGGCGGCATGGCTCAGGATGGCCATGGGCTCGAGCCCGTCGTTGCGGAAGGTCTCGATGGAAAGCGTGCCGAGGCGCTTCGAGAGGGCGTGGCCGTCCGATCCGATGAGCAGGCTGTGATGGGCGAAAGCAGGCGGCTCGGCGCCGAGGGCCTCGAAGATGGAGATCTGCACGCCGGAATTGGTGACGTGATCCTCGCCCCGGACGATGTGGGTGATGGCGAAGTCGATGTCGTCGATGACACTCGTGAAGGTATAGAGCGGCGTGCCGTCCTCGCGGATCAGCACGGGATCGGACAGCGAGCCGATGTCGACCGTCTGATCGCCGCGGATGAGGTCGTTCCAGGAGACTATCGTGGGAAGGGGCTCGAGGCTGCGTCCGTCGGTGTTGTCGAGACGGAACCGCCAATGGGGCTTGCGGCCCTCGGCTTCGAGCTTGGCGCGGTCCTCCTCGGTGAGCTTGAGGCCCGCCCGGTCGTAGAGGGGCGGCATGCCGCGGGCGAGCTGGCGCTTGCGCTTGCGGTCGAGCTCGTCCTCGGTCTCGTAGCAGGGATAGAGGCGGCCTTTCGCCTTCAGCGCTTCGGCGACCTCGGCATAGCGGGCCATCCGGTCCGACTGTCGCTCCTCGCGCTGCCAGGAGAAGCCGAGCCAGGCGAGATCCTTGCGGATGCCCTCGGCGAATTCCTCAGTCGAGCGCTCGCGGTCGGTGTCGTCGAGGCGCAGGATGAATGTGCCCTGCGTCTTGAGGACGAGAAGATAGTTCAGGACCGCTGTCCGGATGTTGCCGATGTGAAGCCGGCCGGTGGGACTCGGTGCGAAGCGGAGTTTGGGTGCCATGCTGGCGGCCTAGCTAATCCCTGTGGATACGTCGGCGACACCTTATAGACGCGCGGGGAGGGAACTCAACGGGCTCCGCGGCAAGGGGCCAATCCACCGCGCGTGCTCGCGCGTGGCGAGCGGCCGCTTCGAAGGGTGCTTCCGCTCATCTGTCAAACCCGGTAATCTTACGTTTCGACTGACGATACAAGGCAAATAAACAAAGCTGGCCGTGGGTTTGGGCCGGAACGCAGGGTTCAGCATGGTTGGCAATCCCGATCTCATCGAGCAGTACCGGCAGATTCACGCGACGAGCGCCTATGGCACGACGTCGGTGAAGAACCTGCGGTTCATCCGGCCAGAGATCCAGCTTCTCGCCCCGCGCTCCATCATCGATTACGGATGCGGGCAGTCGCGCCTCATCCACGCGCTCGATCTTGGCTATCCCGCGAAGCTCGTGCGCTACGATCCGGCCATTCCGGAGGTCTCCGAGAAGCCCACCGAGGTGTTCGACCTCCTCATCAACGTGGATGTGCTGGAGCACATCGAGGAGACGGATCTCGACTCCGTCATCGAGGACATGCGCAGCCTGTGCCGCAACGCCCTCATCATCATCGACACCAAGCTCGCGGTGAAGCTGTTGGCGGATGGGCGGAATGCCCATGTGACCGTGCGGCCCGCCGAGTGGTGGAAGGAACGCCTCGGCCGGCATTTTCCGCACCTCGAGCGCGTCGCCACCGTGCGCCGCTCGCGGGCCGGGTTCCGCACCTGGCCGCGCAAGCCGGGCGAGCTCAAGCGCTACCTCGGCAAGCGCGCGATCGAGAATGCGCGCTATCTCGGAAGCAAATTCAGCGGCCGCGCCAAGTAGGCTTGGCTCCGCTCATTTTACGCGCCATTTGTCGAGGGCAGCCGCGAGCGCCGGATAGATGAACTGTCCGCCCTCGGTGTTGAGGTGGTCGTCGTCGAAGTAGAGCAGCTTGCCGCCGGCTTCGAAGGAGCAGAGCTCGTTCGCGCAGAATACCGTCGCGGGGTCGAAGCGGCCGAAGCGGTGGCTCTGCTCGAGGCTCGTGAACGCTTCCGTGCTGGTGCGGTTCTTCTTGCGATGATCCTTGAGGGTGGCGGCCACGGTGCTCGGGGGCAGGCCGATCCGCTGCATCAGAAGATAGGCGGCCGGTAGCTCCCCGTGCAGCTCCGGCATCTGCTCGATGATCATGACGTTCTTGCCCGCGAGCGCATCGAGGGTGCGCGCGACGCCGTCGCGGAAGACGGTTCTGACCTGACTTTTGACGGCCGTCTTGTGGGCGTCGTCGAGCAGGATCTGCGGCCCTGTGGTGTAGACCTGCCAGCGCGCGGTGATGGCAACGTTCTTCACCTCGTGCTCGTTGATGAAGGCGAGGGCCTCGTCGTTGAACTTGCGGCAGACCTTGTTGGTGTCGTCCTTTGTGCGCCAGACGCCCACGAGGGGCAGGCAGTCGGCACGGGCGGTTGCCGCGAAGGACAGGCCGTTCGCCTCCGCATACTGGCGGAAGGCCGGGATCAGCGAGCCCGCATGGCTGTCGCCCCAGAGCAGGAGATCGACGGGCTCGCCGGGCTTCACGTTGATCTTGCAGAAGTCGTTCGTCTCCTCGGGTGTCTTGAAACAGTTGTCGGGATCGGCCGGGCGCTTTGCGGCGAGCGCTGCGGTGCTCTCGACCTCGGGGCTGAAGCGGCCGGGCCAGCCGCCCGTGCTCCAGCCGTAGGCGCCCACGGCGATGGAGGCAGCGAGGCTTGCTGCCACCAGGCCCGCCATGTCGATCTTGCGCGGCAAGAGCCGGCGCTTGCGGATGGGGTGCTCCAGGTAGTGGTAGGAGAGGGAGGCCGCGCCGATGGACGCGGCGATGCCGAGCACGGCGTGAAGATCGTTGCGATCGAGGAACAAGGTGTTGACCGCGCCGAAGATCGGCCAGTGCCACAGGTAGAGCGAATAGGAGATGCGTCCGAGGTAGGTGACGGGGGACGCTTCCAGAACCTTGACGAAGGGATCGCGGACGGTGGGCGAGGCGGCGAGCAGGAGAAGCGCGCCCGAGACCGGGATCAGGGTTGCGAAGCCCGGCACGCTGGTCGTGGGGCCGAACGTGAATATGGGGGTGATGACCAGGGCGAGGCCCACCGCCCGCATGGGGGTGGAAAAGCGGGCGAGTTTCTCGACATCCTGGGCCTTGAGGGCCAACAGCGCTCCGGCCATCAGCTCCCAGAAACGGGAGAAGAGGCTGTAGAACGCGCGGTCGTGGTTTCCGAGTGCGATTTCGGCCTGGGCGTAGCTTACGCTCAGGACCGCGATCAGGGCGAGCGCGGGCACCACGAGGGCCTTGCGCCTGCTGAGCAGCATCAAGAGAACGGGAAAGACGAAATAGAACTGTTCCTCGACCGCCAGCGACCAAGTGTGGAGCAGCGGGGTGACGTTCGCATCGGTGCCGAAGTAGCCCGTGGTCGCGAGAAAGTACCAGTTGGAGACGTAGGCGGCGAAGGCGACGAGGCTCTTTGCGTAGGCCAGGAAGTTACTCGTCGTGTAGAAGGCCCAAGCGAACAGCGTGGTGAAGATCACCATCGGAATGGTGGCTGCGAGCAGCCTGCGGGCGCGTCGCTCGTAAAAGCTCAGGAACGAGAAGCGCCCCTCCGCCATGTCGCGGGCGATCATCGAGGTGATGAGGTAGCCCGAGATCACGAAGAAGACGTCGACGCCGATATATCCGCCCTTCCAGTCGTCGAAGCCGGCATGAAACATGACCACGGCCCCGATGCAGATTGCCCGCAGGCCGTCGATGTCGTTTCGGTAGCTTTGCATGCCCAATCCGGGTTCCAGGTTGTGTGGCGCTCGCGCTGGCACGTGAAGACGTGGCCCCGGCGTCGGGCGGGGGCGGCCGTCAATCCGTAGGAGCTAATCGGCGCTCACGAAATCCTCCGGCGAGCATCGCAGGCGAGGAGGCGCGGCGCTGCTGCATTTGTGCCACATCCCCTTTCCTGTCCACGGAAACGGGCCGCGGGGGCGTCCCATTCCGAGGCACCGTTAGCCGCTTGGTAAGGTTGGTCACCTAGCTTCGGGGCATCGAGTACTCGGGCGGGGAAGTTTGCATGCGCGTTGTCAAGTCTGTTCCAGTTGAGGATTTCGAGTTCCGCGGCAGTATCAAGGATAGCGACGTCGCCCGGATGATGCGGGCCTTCGCCGAAGATCCCCACATTCACGAGAACGAGGCGGAGACGCTGCTCCGGCTGAACCGGTCGTGCCCCATCCAGGCCCCGTCCTGGAGCGGATTCCTGGTCGATGTGATCGCCGATTACATTCTCAATCAAAGCGGCCCCGAGGGCTATATCACCGCGGAGAAGAGCCGCTGGCTGATCGCCAAGCTTGCGAGCGACGGCTGGATCGCCAACCGGGCGGAGTTCGATCTGCTGGTCGCCATTCTCGGAAAGGCACGCTGGTTCCCGCTCAGCCTCGCGACGTTCGCGCTCGATCAGGTGGCGGGCGCCGTGATCCATGGCTTCGGTCCCTTGCGCGCCGGGCACGGGCAGCAGGGCGCCGTGCCGGGCACCATCGGCGAGGGCGAGATCGCGCTCATCCGCGTCATCGTCAATGCGTTCGGCGGCGACAGCGCGCTGCCGCTGACGCAGCAGGAAACCGAGATCCTGATCGGGGTCAACAAGGCAGTCTCCGGTGCTGGGCGCACGGTTCCGGCTGCGTGGACGGATCTGTTCGCCAAGGCGATGACCAACGTGATCCTGTCGGAGCACGGATACGCCGTGCCTCCGCGTGCGGTGGCGTTGCGTCCCTGGGTGTCCGAAGCGGCCTATACGACATTCGACGAGCAGGTGGCGGCCTCGCTCGGCCTGTTGCGGCAAGACTATCACCGGCAGTCGGTCGAGGAGCGCGCGCTCGCCCGGCTCGAGCGTCAGCGGATCGAGATCGTCACGGGCGAATCGATCCTTCCCGAGGAGGAGGGCTGGCTCACGCAGCGCCTCCTGGAGAGCCGGCGGCGCTCGGCGGTGGAGGCGGCGGTGCTGGACCATCTCGGCCGCGAATGCCTCATCGGGGAAGGCTTCGAGCGTCAGCGGATGGCGCGCGACGGCAAGGCCGCCTGAGTTTACCAATTTCGAGAGGCCGGTATGGCGGGGATTTCGGCCCTGGCCACCCGGAATTGCATGCAAGCCCCCAATGGCGGGGCTTGCCGCTTTCGCGGATTAGAGTTCGGCAGCAGCGGCATTTTTCGTCGCGGTTTACGGCTGCGGCGGGTTTGTTCTAGTGTTTTTTCTGCTTTTCGTTGAAAAGCGCCTGTCCGTTAGCTCTCTGGTTGATCATGCTTCCGGTTGGAAAACCGGTTTCCAGTTTTGCGGAAGCACACTAGAAGTGCCGGATCGAACTACCTCTCCCGACATTCCAGACAGGGCGCCAAGGGATAATGTTCAAGAAAATCCTCATTGCCAATCGCGGTGAAATTGCGTGCCGCGTGATCAAGACCGCACGCAAGATGGGCATCAAGACCGTTGCCGTCTATTCGGACGCGGACCGTGACGCGCTTCACGTCGAAATGGCTGACGAGGCGGTGCATCTCGGGCCTCCCCCCGCCGCACAGTCGTATCTGATCATCGACAAGATCGTCGAAGCCTGCAAACAGACGGGCGCCGAGGCGGTCCATCCGGGCTATGGCTTCCTTTCGGAGCGCGAGGCATTCCCCATCGCGCTCGCCAAGGCCGGCGTGGTGTTCATCGGCCCGAACCCCAAGGCCATCGCGGCCATGGGCGACAAGATCGAGAGCAAGAAGGCGGCCGCCAAGGCCAAGGTGTCCACCGTCCCCGGCTACATGGGCGAGATCGACGACGCCAAGCATGCGGTCAAGATCGCCGAGGAGATCGGCTATCCGGTGATGATGAAGGCCTCGGCGGGCGGCGGCGGCAAGGGCATGCGCATCGCCTTCAACCGCAAAGAGGTCGAGGAAGGCTTCCCGCTGGCGCGCTCTGAGGCCAAGGCCTCGTTCGGCGACGATCGCATGTTCATCGAGAAGTTCATCGTCGATCCGCGCCACATCGAGATCCAGCTCATCGGCGACAAGCACGGCAACGTCGTGTACCTCGGCGAGCGCGAATGCTCGATCCAGCGCCGCAACCAGAAGGTCATCGAGGAAGCGCCCTCGCCGCTGCTCGACGAGAAGACGCGCCGCGCCATGGGCGAGCAGGCGGTCGCGCTTGCCAAGGCCGTGGGCTACGACTCGGCCGGCACGGTGGAGTTCGTCGCGGGACAGGACCGCAGCTTCTACTTCCTCGAGATGAACACGCGCCTCCAGGTGGAGCATCCGGTGACGGAGCTCGTGACGGGCGTCGATCTCGTGGAGCTGATGATCCGCAGCGCGGCCGGGGAAAAGCTCCCGTTCACGCAGTCCGACGTGAAGCTCAACGGCTGGGCCATCGAGAGCCGCGTCTACGCCGAGGATCCTTTCCGCAACTTCCTGCCTTCGATCGGGCGCCTCGTAAAGTACCGCCCGCCGGCCGAGGAGGTCCAGAACGGCATCACGGTGCGTAACGATACCGGCGTCGAGGAGGGCGGCGAGATCTCGATGTACTACGATCCGATGATCGCCAAGCTCGTCACGCACGGGCCGACGCGCATCGCGGCCATCGACGCGCAGGCTGACGCTCTCGACGCGTTCTACATCGACGGCATCCAGCACAACGTGCCCTTCGTTTCGGCGCTGATGCATCATCCGCGCTGGCGCGAGGGCAAGCTCTCGACCGGCTTCATCGCCGAGGAGTATCCCGAGGGCTTCAAGCCGCGGAAGGCGGAGGGCGAAGAGCTCAACGTGCTCGTCGCGGTGGCGGCTTCGATCGATCATATCCACAACTCGCGCCGCCGTCTGATCAGCGATCAGATGGCTAACGGGGCCGTGCAGTTCGCAAAGCGCCGCGTGGTCGACGTCGGCGGCGAGCGCGTCGCCGTCGAGGTGGGGGGCGCCGAGGGCGGTCCCCTCCAGATCAGCTTCCTCGGCGAGAACGGCGTCGTGAAGCAGACGCTCTCCGTGAACTCTCCGTGGGCGGCCGGCGAGCCGGTTTGGCGCGGCGAGGTGAGCGGCAAGACCGTCTCGGTGCAGGTGCGGCCCATTCTGAACGGCGCAACCCTGTCCTACCGGGGCATCCAGAGCCCGGTCTACGTCTACACCGAGCGCGAGGCAGAGCTTGTCAGCCTCATGCCGGTGAAGGCTGCCGCGGACATGTCGAAGTTCCTGCTCTGCCCGATGCCGGGCCTCGTGAAGGCCATCCACACGGCCGAGGGGCAGGAGGTCAAGGCGGGCGACGCGCTGGCCGTGGTCGAGGCCATGAAGATGGAGAACATCCTCCGGGCCGAGCGCGACGGCGTCGTAAAGAAGGTGAACGCCAAGCCGGGCGACAGCTTGGCCGTGGACGCGGTGATCCTCGAGTTCGCGTGAGGCCCGCGCGCCTTTGTCGTCCTCATCTCCGGACGAAATCGTGCCATTTTTTCCCCCTTCCCGCATTCGCGGGGAGGGGAATTCTTTTTAGGGACCACGATGACGACGGACGCCGTACGAACCGCTCATGTTCTGATCGAAGGCCGTGTGCAGGGTGTTGGCTATCGCCTCTGGACACAGCGGACGGCCGCGGAACTCAAGCTCGCCGGGTGGGTGCGTAACCGGCGCGACGGCTCGGTGGAGGCGGTGTTCGAGGGGCCTGATCCGGACATTCGCTCGATGATCGCGGCGTGCCGGCAGGGGCCGCTCAGCGCCCGCGTGAAGTCTGTGACCGTCGGGCCTGCGGACGCCGAGGCGTTCGTGGGCTTCGAGGTGCGCGAGACCGTCTGAGGGCGCTCAAGCGAGCCGGGCGGCTGCGCTGCGCAGGCCGTGGATGATGAGCTCGTAGGTCTCCTCATCGCGGGCTTCCGGATAAACCATATAGACCGGATAGACGAAGCGGCGTGCGCGTTTGGGCTGGCGCAGGCGCCCCCGTGTCACGTGATGCTTGACGATGCGGGACGGGAAGTAGCCCGACGCCTCGTTGGCGAGCAGGTATTCGATGCTGGTCGATCCGAGGTCGAGGTGGAGGCCGGGGTTGGTGAGCTCGGGATAGGCGGCGGCGTGGTCCTGCTGGAAATCCGGCCCCCAGTCCACGAACACATAGTCGCTCGGGCCACGCCTGCTCGTCTGCTTGGCGCTTGTCACCAGCACGAACTCTTCATCAAAGAGATGCTCGACCACGTGGCCCGGGGGCTGGATGGGCCGGTACATGACGGCGAGATCGAGCGTGCCCTCGATCAGGCGCTGGGTGAGGATGGTCGACGGGCTCGATATGGCCGAGACGGCGATGTCGGGGTTGGTCGCGCGCAGGCGTGCCACCCATTTGAGCAGGAAACCCTGCCACAATCCGAGCGTCGCGCCGACGGCGAGGTGGTCTCTGTGCTGGTCAGAGAGGCTCACTTCGAGCTGAGCCCGCTGCCAGACGCGTACGAGAGCCAGTGCATGCTTGCGGAACTGCTCGCCTGCCGCCGTGAGGTCGGCACCGGACTTCGAGCGCTCGAAGAGCGGGCGTCCGAGAAGGTCCTCGAGCACCTTAATGCGCGCAGAAACGGTGGATTGGGTGATGTTGAGCTTCATCGCAGCTTCGATGAAGCTGCCGGTCTCGGTGACCATCAGGAAGGTTCGCGCGAGGTTGATGTCCATGTGCGGCTCGCATCGCGTCCAAGCGCGTAAACGCTATCTATCGAAATCTTCGATAGTAGTCACCGGAAAATTCCGTTTGAAGCGAGGATTGATTCTGACCACATTGAGGATCGGCCCGTCGTGAGTCGGGTCAGATTCGGCTCAGCTCATGCTGGGCGTTCAATGGAAGGACTAACGAAGATGGCTAAAGCTGCTAAGAAGCCCGCCGCGAAGAAAGCTCCTGCGAAGAAGCCCGCTGCGAAGAAGAAGAAGTAACGAGTTTCTGCCACGAGTCTCGGAGTTGACCGTGATAGCCGGTCGCGTAATCCCGGGGTTCCTGATCGCACTGCTTCTCCTCTCCTCGGCCGGTCACTCGGCTTCGATCACAAATCGGGATGACAAGGACCATCTGGTCACGATCATCGAGGGAAGCACCCAGAAAGACCATATTCTTAAACCGAATGCGGTGCTCGATGGGGTCTGTGAGAAGGGGTGCTTGATCCGGCTCGGCGACAGTCGAGAAGACCCGTTCGAGCTTGAGGGCTCGGAGATTACGTCGATCGAGGAAGGTCAGCTCTACGACGACGAGGCAGGGGTGTCGTCAGAAACTGGTTCGGGTACGCTCGATCCAAGGCCTGGCGCCCAGCCTTCTCAGCCTGGCTCTCGTCCGTAGAGAGGCTCGTTGTAGTGAATAGAGACCCGGTTCCGCTCCTCGCGGGACCGGGTTTTCCTTTGGGCGCAGGCGCGCTCAGTCCCGTTTTGGGCCATTTTGATGGGCGGCGAGCGGTGTCTCGACAGGCTCGTGGCTATCGGCCGTGACGCCGAAAGTGCGCTCGAACGTCCTCCTCAACGACATATCCACATCTTTCATCGATGCGGGGTGGCCCAGGTCGTGCAGGCTCGTGACGCCGTGCTCGGCGATCCCGCAGGGGACAATGCCGTCGTAGTGGGTGAGGTCCGGGGCGACGTTCAGGCTGATCCCGTGGAAGCTCACGCCACGCCGGATACGGATGCCGATGGCGGCGATCTTCTTCTCCACGCCGCCCTCGTTCGGAAGGACGACCCACACGCCGACGCGGCCGGGGCGGATCTCGCCCCTGATCCCGAACTCGGCGAGACTATCGATGACCCAGTGCTCGAGAGCGCAGACGAAGGCGCGGACGTCCGATCCGAAGCGGCGCTGCACGTCGAGCATCACGTAGGCAATGCGCTGGCCGGGGCCGTGGTAGGTGTACTGCCCGCCCCGTCCGGCCGTGTAGATCGGGAAGCGATCGGGGTCCTTGAGGTCCGCGATCTGGGCGCTGGTCCCCGCGGTGTAGAGGGCGGGATGCTCCAGCAGCCAGATCAACTCGGGGGCGTCGCCGGCTCTGATCTGGCGCGCCCGCTCTTCCATCGCAGCGAGGGCGAGCGGGTATGCGACGGGCTCTTTACTCGTCGTCCAGGCGACCGCGCTTCTATCGAAATCCATCATGGATGGACACCTATCACCTTCTCTAACCCTTGTGGAATGCGGCTTCTTCCGAAGCGGCATGCAGCGCTTCGCGCGCCTCCAGCCCGAACGCATTCGAATTTTCGATGGTCACGTTTCGAGGCCGGGGCTTAGGCTTTCGTCCACGCGTTTGCCGCCCGGGTGCGAGGTTCTCCCCTGCGGCTCGTTTCCCGCTTGCCTTCCTCACCTGCCTCTGATAGTTCGGCGGGCTCTCAGGTGTCCCTTGTTCAACCGATCCGGTTTGGCTATATGGGGCGCTTCGAGCCATGATGCGGTCGTGGCGGAATTGGTAGACGCACTACCTTGAGGTGGTAGCGGGGCAACCCGTGGAAGTTCGAGTCTTCTCGACCGCACCATTTTTGGCTGATCTTTTTCTCTTACTCATTTGATTCCTATTCTATTTTCCGCGGCGGCCCATGGGGCACGCCGGGGGCTCCGGGGGTTGTCCGGAGCTATGGCCCCGTCGCCACGGGATCCTCTGAACGTCGCGCATATATAGAGTGTAACGGCTACGCCCTTGCCGGGGGCATCGGCGCCCGAAGTAATGCGCTCTTTACCTTCGCAGCGGGCTTAGTCCGCGCGTCAACCTTTCATAGATCGGGACGGCCCTAAATTCGTCCGATGCCCGTATTCCGCGCGTCCGGACCCGTCATGCGTAACAGCAACTCAAGTTCTCCGAGATTTCGAGCCAGGCTCGTGCGTTTCGCGCGGCGCTTCTCCGCGGATACGCGGGGCGTGACGATGGTCGAGTTCGCGCTCGTCTCGATTCCATTCCTGGTGATGATGCTCGGCATCATGACCATCGGGCTCTATTACCTGACCAACCATTCGCTCCAGCGCGGTGTTCTGGATGCCTCGCGCCTCCTCAGAACCGGTGAGGCGCAGAAGGCGGGCATGACGCTCAACGATTTCCGCAATCTCGTTTGCGAGAAGTCGGGTGATCTTATCGCCTGCGACACGCACCTGGTCATTCACGTCGAGAGCAATGCGCTCTTTGCCAATCTCAATCCGCCGACTCCATGCCTGACGGACGGAAAGCTGACGCCGCGACAGGGTAGTGGCTCCGACGGCATCCGCAGCCGGTCGGGAGACGCGAGCATGGCCGTGGTCGTGACCGCTTGCTACGACTGGCAGGGCGGCATGCCGCTCTTTCAGTTCATCTGGAATCTGCTTGCGGAGAGGGGTGAGACCCCACGCGAGCAGAAGATGGTCGTGCTGTCGGCGGCAACGGCCTTTCGATCCGAACCGTTCGAATGAGCCTGGGGGCGAGTGACATGAGCCGAGATCGAGGTGTGCATGGCGCGGGAGAAGTGAGGATGAGCGAGCCCGGCAAGCGGGGAACGATCGCCACGCGTCTCGGCCGGCTGCTCCGGAAATTCCGGCATGACGTCCGCGGACTGGCAGCGGTCGAGTTCGGAATGATCGCGCCGGTGATGATGGTGCTTCTGATCGGCACCGTCGAAATCACGCGCGCGGTTGCGATCCATCAGCGTTTCGGTCTGGTCACCAGCATGGTCGCCGACCTCGTCGCGCGCGAGGAGAAGCTGACGAACGACGACGTCAAGGCCATCTACGCCATCGCCGATCTCGTGATGAGCCCCTACGATACCGAGCAGCTGCAGATCTCGGTCATCCCAGTGATGTCGAGCCCGACCAATGCGAGCAACACGCTCGTCTATCCGGAGATCACGAACCGCTACAATCGCAAACCGGGCGGCGAGTTGGCCAAATGCCAGTCGTATCCCTTGGGAGCGGGCATCGTTGGGAAGAACGAGGCCGTGGTGGTGGTCGAGGCGACCTACACGTTCGTTCCGCTCTTCCTCAACTTCATCATGGGGGAGACGCCGTGGAAGGAGACCGCGATGGCCAAGCCGCGCAAAGGGCTTTGCGTGATCTTCGATACCAAATGTCAGACTTCGTGCTTCTCGTGACGCGGCGAAATTGAACGCTGACCGCCAAAATAAGGCGCCGACAGACCAATACTGCGTTCAGAATATTGCAGTCGCTTTCGATCTTCAGTATGCTGTCACGATGGCTTGCGGGCAGGCACGATTTCGTGGGCTTTTGCGGCGATACCGGAACTGATTGAGCACGTCACCGGTTCGGTGAATCTCGGGGTCCGGTTTCGCCTTGCTTCGTTCCGTCCGTCTTTGACGGCGAATGCGATTCAGAAATTTTGGCGCAGCTTAAGTCGGTGAGTTCGTGAAAGGTTTTCCGGGCGCGTCTGACACATTCGAGCACCCTCAATAGACGCAAATGCAAGTTAGATGCATCTGGCTTTCGCCGCCTCGCTAACGTTGCCTGCGCTTTTTTCAGGATCCACGCTCTTGGGCTGTGACAGCTCTTCGGGTGCTGCGCACGGCTCGGTTGGTAAATGGCCTTACTGACTTGCGGGGTGCTTTGGTTTTCGATGGCACCCTATCGTTCTGGTCTTCATGCGCGAGAGAACCTCCATGGGCCGTCGATCGCTTCACACCGCAGAAGAGCTGAGGGAATTGATCATCGGGGCATCAACCGAGCTGATCCAGCAGTCTGGACTCGGCGGGCTTTCAGCCCGAGAAATTGCCCGGCGCATCAATTACTCGCCGGGCACGCTCTACAATTCCTTCGAGAACCTGGACGATCTCGTTCTCACCATCGAGGGACGCCTGCTCGACGGCTTGCTGCACGCTCTGGCATCGGTGCCGCAGGGCGGTGATCCGCGCGAGCGGGTTCACCAGATCGCCAATTGCTATCTGGCGTTCGCGGCGCGAGATCCCAATCTCTGGAACCTTCTGTTCGAGCACCACATCCCGTCCTCCCGGACCGTGCCGGACTGGTATCGCCAGAAGCTCGAAGCGCTGATGGGGAAGGTGGAGGACGCCTTGCTTCCTCTCTCCGAAGGGCTCAGCCCCGAAGAGGTGCGCCGTGCGGCGCGCGTGCTATGGGCGGGCATGCACGGGATCTCGTCTCTGTCGGCCGCGGACAAGCTCTCGATCATTGCGGCAGACGACGCGAGCGTGCTGATGGACGATCTCGTGCGGAACTATCTCGTAGGGTTCGAGGCGCAGCAGCGTAGTCACCGTGAAGGCGGCGAAGCCCGGCACGCCTAGCGCTTCGCTCGCTCAACTCGCGCGCGTCGATGATCCCGCGTCTCGCTTCTTGGCTGCTACCCAGCGTCACCTCTAGGGCGTCGTCTTGGGGGCTTCCTTCTGCGTGGGCGCGGCCGGAATCGCGCCCGTCGTGATGTCGGACGCTGGCGGCGTGGCGGCGATATAGCTCGGCACCTTCACCAAGCCGAACCAGCTCTCCTTGGGCAGCATGCGCTCGTTGAGCCCCGCCCACATATCGCGCGAGGAGAGGCCCGAGACGAATGCGCTGGGGGAAGGGGCGAGCCAGACGGCGAGCGCCAAGGCCGTGGCCATGCCGGCCGTCGCGTAGGGGTAGCGGCGGTCCACGAACTTGAGAGCCGTTCCGAAGGAGGACTTGATGCGCGTGTCCATCACGTCGACGGAATAGATCTCGTCGAGGGTGAGGTGCACGAGGTAGCCCACGAACATGAAGCCGCCCGCGAGCCAGGCGACGCCGGCATGTCTGTCGAGGACGTGGCCGAAGACGACGGCGGTGGCCGCCGAGCAGAACAGGGCGGCTATGATGGAATGCCAAATGCCGCGATGGACGGCGAGATTATGGAAGGCGGTGTGCAGCCCGTAGCGTATCAGCACCAGGGTGCCGAGCCACAGGATCCAGAGTTCCGCGATCGAGAAGCGGCCCGCAGCCGAAAACAGCACCGCGAACGAGAAGAAGATGCCGAGGCCGGAGAACATCGCACGGCTGGGCCGGCTGTCCTTGAGATCGATGTCGGGCAGCACCGAGCCCAGCACGCCCGCCATCGTGACCGCGATCAGGTTGTCGGGCGCGATGACGTCTGCGGCCAGTGTCAGCGTAGCCAGCGCGCCAGCGACGATGGTTCCTGCCGCGATGTGTGTCGTGAAATTAGCCATGGCGAAGCGCTCCTCGATCCGAAGCCATGCGCCGGCTTGCACCCCGCGGCGCTCATCCCATGCCTTCGGACCAGATTCGCGCACCAGGAGGGAGCTTGGGCGGTGCAATCGGTGTGGATAACACGCGTTCGCGCCGTTCCCCCGGAGAAGGGCGCTGAGACGCCGCAGGACGTGAGGGGTGGCGCTCGGCTTCCAACTCTGGCAGGAGAAGCCTCAGCTGCGCGCAATCGCGCAATCCTATCATAAGCTTGGACGACGGGACTTGCGGTGGCGGACCTGCGCACGACGAAAACAGTTCACCTGATCGGCTTCGCCAGCATTTTCGTGGCTCTGGCCGTCATGGGGCTCAAGTACGCCGCCTACCGGGTGACGGGCAGTGTCGCGCTCTACTCGGATGCGCTCGAGAGCATCGTCAACCTCGTCACTGCGGTCGCGGCGCTGCTCGCGATCAACATAAGCTCGCGTCCCGCCGACAAGAACCACCCGTTCGGCCATCACAAGGCCGAGTATCTCTCGGCGGTGCTCGAAGGGGTTCTCATCGTCGTTGCGGCCATCCTCATCATGCGCGAGGCCTACGACGCGTTCCTGAGGCCGCGCGAGATCTCCGAGTTTGGCTACGGTGCGCTGCTCAGTGTCCTCGCGACGGCCGGGAACGGCGGGTGGTCCGCCTTTCTGATCCGGCGCGGAAGGGCCTTGCGCTCGCCGGCGCTGGTTGCGGACGGGTGGCATCTCCTTACGGACGTGATGACCTCGGCAGGCGTGGTCGCCGGGCTGCTGCTGGCCTGGGCCACGGGTCTCAAGGTGCTCGATCCGCTGCTTGCGGTGGCTGTGGCCGCCTACATTCTCTGGAGCGGATCCAAGATCGCCGTGACCTCCATGAGCGGACTACTGGACGAGGCGGCGGATGGCGATATCGAGGCGCGCATTCGCGCCGCGATCAAGCGGAGCGGGAACGGCGCGCTGGAAGCCCACGACGTGCGTACCCGGCAGGCGGGGCGTGCCATCTTCATCGAGTTCCATCTTGTCGTGCCCGGCAGCATGACGGTGCACGCGGCACACGAGATCTGCGACAGGCTCGAAGCCGAGATCGAGGCGGAGATCGAAGGCTCGGAGGTGGTCATTCACGTCGAGCCTGAGCATAAGGCCAAGGATCATTCCAAGGGTACGATTCCGCTCTGACGCGCGGGATTTTGGCCATCTGCCCTAATTGATCACCCATCGCGGTGCAGTGTAGGGCCCTTTCGAGCGGAGCGCGCCATCTGATATGATGGGATATGCGTCACGCCGCTTCATTCGGGCCGCGCCGATCGGGTCTGCCGCACACCAGACCCATGGAGGCATGAGCCAAAAAGAAAGATGGCCGTCATGACACTCCGCCCATTTGCCGCAAGCCTGTTGCTGCTGTTCTGCTCCGTCTCCATCGTCAACGCCGCGCCTCAGGAACCGATCGGCTCCACCTTGTCGGTAGTCAATCTGGTGACAGCGGCCTTCAATCGCGATACGCGCACGCTGAGCACCGGAGACCGCGTCAACCAGGACGAGACCATCGAGGTGGGCCTCGATGCCTCGAGCGAGCTCAAGCTCGACGACGAGACCAAGCTGGCGCTGGGGCCCGGCTCGCACCTCACGCTCGACAAGTTCGTCTACGATCCCGCGAAGTCGAAAGGCTCCATCGTGCTCGACCTGGTGAAGGGCACGTTCCGCTTCATGACGGGCGTGGCCGAGAAGCCGACCTACGTTATCAAGACGCCCGCGGCCGCGATCACCGTGCGCGGCACCGTGTTCGACGTCTATGTGCAGGACGATGGGCTTTCGTGGCTGCTGCTGCACGAGGGCGCGATCCAGGTTTGCAATCAGCGCGGGCAATGCCGCGAGCTGAACGAGCCCGGCAAGCTTATCCGCATCACCGGAGACGGGGACGTGGGCTCGCCCGTCAAATGGGCGTCGCTCCCGGGGAAGGATACGGTTCCATTCGACACGGCGTTTCCGTTCGTCGCTAAGACGCCAAGCATCGATCCCAATCCCGTCTTCACGCGCGACGTGATCATTCTCGGCAACCTTCCCACGCCCGAGAAGCCCAAGAAGAAGACGGAGACCACGAAACCCACCAAGCGCGTGGAGCGCACGCGGACCACGCCGACCGAGACAAAGACGAAGCCGAAGAAGACCCGCACGGCGAAGAAGAACAGCTCCGATGACGACAGCAACATCGTCAAGGGCATGGACATCGTGATCGGGATTGGCGGCGGGATCGGGCGCGGCGGCTACAAGGGCGGCGGCGGCGGACGCGGCATGGACAGCCCGATGCGGGGCGGCCGGACCGGCGGCAAGTACTAGAGCGTACCGCGATCCGATAGACTCGGATCGCACGCTCCAGCTTTTTTGATTTGTCGTATTTTCTAGCGGCCCACCGCTCCTTGCCGGCAGATGCGCCTTCAAAGGCGTATCTGGATTCCGGCCTTCGCCGGAATGACGTCATCGGGCGGACGCCCACGCGTCGACATCCTCACGGAACCGTCAGCCCGACGCAGGTCGGGCTCCAGCCACGTCTCAGTAAAAACCGACCGCCAGTTTCTGGGACGCTCTGTGCTCGAAGGCTCGGATCGCATGCTTTTGGATTGGCCGGAGTGTCTTGCGACGAACCGGCTGGATTGGCGTCCTCTCAGGACCTAAGCGCGGCCTCGTAGGTGTCGAGCAGAGCGTCGATCGAGACCGGGGATGCGGTTCTCGCGAGCGTCCGGCAGGCCGCGATCTCGCTCGCGGCCGTTGCGGTGTCTCGTCTCTCGAGGGCTGCGCGCAAAGCCGCGTAGCGGGCGGAGAGCGCCTTGAAGTCCGGTGTGGCCGCCAGCGTGTCGTCGCCCACGAGCGCGAACAACCGCTCCGGGCGATCCTTCCCGCGCAGGCGTGCCGCGGTCTCGATCTCGAGGAAGGCAAAGCCCACCGCCTCGCGTGCGGTGCGCTCGCCGGCGATGATGGGAGCGCCGTAGATCTTGGTCGCGTCCTCGATGCGGGAGGCGACATTCACGGCGTCGCCGAGCACGGAATAGTCGAAGCGCTGGGGCGAGCCGACGTTGCCTACGCAGCAGGGGCCGGTGTTGAGGCCGATGCCGATGCGGACCGGATGATGGGGGATGGCGGCTGCGGCGCAACGCGCGGCCTCCTCCCGGTTGAGGCGATCCATGGCTTTCTGCATGGCGAGCGCGGCACGGCAGGCGTTGGCGGCGTGATCGCGATCCGGCACCGGGGCGTTCCAGAAAGCCATCACCGCATCTCCCATGAATTTGTCGATGGTGCCGCGGTGATCGAGGATGATCTCCGAAAGCGGGGTGAAGAGGCGGTTGACGAAGCGGATGAGCGTTTCCGCGTCCATGCCTTCGGAGAGGCGGGAGAAGCCGCGAACGTCGGCGAACAGCAGCGTGACCTCCCGCGTCTCCCCGCCGAGCTTGAGCCGAGTGGGATCGGCGGCCAGTTCCTCGACCAGGGGCGCGGCGACGTAATGCCCGAACGCGCGTTTCACGCGGGCGCGGTCGGTCTCGGTGCGAATGAAGGAGAGGAGAGAACCCGAGAGATAGACGGCGAGCAGGGAGAGGGAGGGATAGACGGGGTCGAACAGGTAGCCGCTTTCGGCGAAGGCCAGCCATGAGCCCAGTGCGACGGCGGCGATGGCGGCGACGCCCGCGAGGGCGGCGGCGAGCGGGCCCAAGCGGCGGATGAGACCCGCGACGAGAGCGCCTGCCGCGAGGAGAAACAGAATCTCGGCGCCCGTGGCGAGCGCAGGGCGCGTGAGGTGTGCGCCGGAGAGCATCTGCTCGATGGCCTGGGCGTGGATTTCCACACCGGGCACCGATGAGGCGAGGGGCGTAGCTCTCAGATCGAGAAGGCCGGTGGCGCTCGCGCCGATCAGGACGTGGCGTCCGGCGAAGTCGTTCGGATCGAAGCTGCCGTCGAGGATTTTATGGGCGGACACGTAGCGGCGCGGATCGGGGCGTGCGTAGTTGAGCCAGAGCTGGCCGTCGCTGGCGGTGGGGAGCACGGTCGCGCCGACACGGACCGTTTCGACGCCGGTCTGCTGGCCGAACGCGAGCACGCCGCTACCGCCGGAGGATCGGACGAACGCCGTGGTCTCGCCCATGCCGGTCCGGAGCGCCTCCAGCGAGAGGGTGGGATAGAGTGTGCCGGAGAGCGTGGCCAGGAGAGGAACCTGGCGAACGATCTGGTCTGCTGCGGGCAGCCAGTTGACGGCACCGATGCCCGCGGCTGGCGCGGCGAGTGCTGCGAGCGGCTCGATGGCGCCCGCGAACGACGGGACGAAGAGTGCGGGGTCGTCGCCGGCAGTCGCGAAGCGTGCCTTGGGCGGCCGGGGTGCGGGTCTGGCCGTCGCGTCTCCCGCGACGCCAAGCACCACGGGGAGGCGGGCCGCCGCGGTGGCCAGAAGCGTGTCGTTGGACGGCAGCGCGGCCAGCTCCGCCACGATGGGGGCGAGCTCGGCGCGGTGCTCGGCCTGGCGGGCGAGGGCTTCGGGCGAGAGGCGATCGGGCTCGGCGAGGATAAGGTCTATCGCGACGGTCTTGGCGCCGGCGTCCGCGAGGCGCTCGACGATGCGGGCAAGCTCGGAGCGTGGCCAGGGCCATTGGCCGATGGCGGCGAGCGACACCTCGTCGATGTCGACGATGCGGACGGGGAAAGCGGGATCGGCTTCGCGCGGCTTGAGGTTGAGGTAGCTGTCGAAGATGGAGAGGCGCAGGCGTGCGACAGGGCTCGGGTCGAGGATCCGCAGTGCAACGGCGAGCCCCAGAACGGCCGCCGTGACGAGGACGTGCAGAGAGGGACGGCGCAGGGTCATCGCCAACTCAACCTTTGCATCAGAGGATGCATGTCCGGACCACGGCTCTCGCGGGGCGACGTCTCATCGTTCGGCAGCGAGCGTATCGTCTCTCTGTTCGGCCGGTCAGATGACGACCGTCGCCTTCGGACCCATGGCTGCCTGCACAGCCTTCAGGGGCCGCGCTGCGCGCCAGACGTTCTCGATGCGGAACTGCTCGTGGCCGCCGCCGAAGATCGAGAGCTTGGCGTCGATGTCGCTGGTGCCGAGCCCCAGGATGCCGAGGCCCAGCAGCTTGTGGGCGATGATGTCGTCGCTGTAGCGGGTCAAGCGGATGTGCATGACGGACCAGCTTTCCGGCGCGCGGCCCAGCACGCTTCCGAACATCTGGACACGCTCCACCTGCGTGCCGCGGACGCGCCAATAGCTCAGCCGGTCGACGATGAAGACGATGACGAACCAGACGATGAACAGCACCGAGGAGACCAGCAGGTAAAATGCGAGGTTCATGTGCACGAGAAGCGCGGGCGGCTCCGACCAGAGGCCGGGCGTGTTCATGACGACGTAGGTCGCGGCCCCGGCGCCGCCCATGAGGAGGAGCAACAGCAGCGCGTTGACGCCGCGTGCGCGCACCGAGGTGGCGACGATCACGAGCAGCAGGAGCAGTGTGAAGGAGAGGCCGACCCACGCGCTCGTATGAATGAAGAGGGGTTTTGCGTTCTGGCCTAAGGTGAGGCGCTCGCCCTGAAAATAGGTGAGGGCTGCGCAGAAGAAGCCATAGGCCCAGACGACCCACCAGTAGATGATGGGAGAGTGGGCGTAGATGCGGATTTCCGGGGCGCCTTGCGGCGCGGGCGCGGGTGCAGTTGCCTGGTCCGGCATTGCCATTGCGAGACGTCCTCCCCGTTTTATCGGGCGAACTGTCGCACCGGCTCCCGCAGCCTGTCAACGCAGGCTGACGGATATGACGATGTGGCAACAGTAGAGTTAACGGAGGCCGTATCAGCCGTTTCGGACGACCGTGCCCCAGAGGTCGTAGTCGTCGGCCTCGTCGATGTGAGCCTGCACGATGTCGCCGGGCTTCAGTTTCTGCTCGCCGTTGAGAAAAACACTGCCGTCGATCTCGGGCGCGTCCCACTTCGAGCGGCCGGTCGCGCCCTCCTCGTCGATCTCGTCGATGATGACGTCGATGGTGGTGCCGACGCGCGTTGCCAGGATTTCTTCCGAGACTTCCCGCTGCGCCGCCATGAAGCGATGCCAGCGCTCCTCCTTCACCTCTTCGGGCACGGCGCCCTGCAGCTCGTTGGCCTTGGCGCCCGAGACCGCCTCGTACTTGAAGCAGCCGACGCGGTTCAGCTTCGCCTCTCGCAGCCAGTCGAGAAGGAATGAGAAGTCCTCCTCCGTCTCGCCGGGGAAGCCGACGATGAAGGTGGAGCGGACGGCGAGATCCGGGCAGACCTTGCGCCAGTTGGCGATGCGTTCGGCCGTCTTCTCCTGATGCGCGGGGCGGCGCATGGCCTTCAGCACGGCCGGAGAGGCGTGCTGGAAGGGGATGTCGAGATAGGGGAGGATCTTGCCCTCCGCCATCAGGGGGATCACCTCGTCCACGTGCGGATAGGGGTAGACGTAGTGCATCCGCGTCCACACGCCGAGCTCGCCGAGCGCGCGGGACAGATCGAGGAACTTCGCCTTGAGCGGCGCGCCCTTCCATTGGCTCTCGGCATACTTGATGTCGAGGCCGTAGGCGCTCGTGTCCTGGCTGATGACGAGCAGCTCCTTCACGCCTGCCTTCACGAGGCGCTCGGCTTCCGCCATCACGTGGCTGGCGGGGCGGCTCGCGAGATCGCCGCGGATGCTCGGGATGATGCAGAAGGAGCAGCGATTGTTGCAGCCCTCGGAAATTTTCAGATAGGCGTAGTGGCGGGGTGTGAGACGAAGGCCCTCGGGCGGCACGAGGTCCACGTAGGGATCGTGCAGCGGCGGTACGGCATCGTGCACGGCCGTGACTACCTGCTCGTACTGGTGTGGGCCGGTGACGGCGAGGACGCCGGGGTGCACCTCGCGGATGCGACCCTCCTCCACGCCCATGCAACCCGTGACGATCACGCGCCCGTTCTCGGCAATAGCCTCGCCGATGGCGTCGAGGCTCTCCTGCTTGGCGCTGTCCAGGAAGCCGCAGGTGTTGACGACGACCACGTCGGCGCCCGCGTAGTCGGGGGCAACCTGATAGCCTTCGGCGCGCAGCTTGGTGATGATGCGTTCGCTGTCCACCAGCGCCTTGGGGCAGCCGAGCGAGACGAAGCCCACCTTCGGGGCCGGTTTCGGCTCGCGCTGGGCAGGTGCAGGGGATGGATTTGCCGGGGCTCGGACGGTCATTCTAGGCCTTGAAGCGCGTGAAAGCGGCCTTCTACCACAGGTTCGGTTTCTGTGGAGCCCTCTGGTGAAGAGGCCGCAGGCGCGGGCGGGTCACCGATCAGCTAAACCCCTGTAACCTTGATTAAAAGTGCCAGCGCCGACGTTGCGAGCAGGACGCCCGGGATATCCCAGCGGCGCTTAAAGATCAGGACTGCCGCGACGGCCGAGAGGGCCACCACGCGCCAGTCGAGCGACGTCCACGCGGGGGTCCAAAGCTTCAAGTAGCCCCATTCCACGAGATCGACCTCGGCGAAGAAGACGTGGAGCGCGAACCAGACCGCGAGATTGAGGATCACCCCCACGACCGCCGCCGTGATGGCGGTGAGCGCGCCCGCGAGGCGTGGCTGGTGTGTGATCCAGTCGATGTAAGGCGCGCCGGCGAAGATCCAGAGGAAGCAGGGGGCGAAGGTGGCCCACACGGCGACGAAGGCGCCGAGCAGCCCCATGACGAGTTGCGGCTCGCCGCCGTTCCGGTAGGCGGCGAGATACCCGACGAACTCGGTCACGAGGATGAGCGGTCCCGGCGTCGTTTCCGCGAGACCCAGCCCGTCGAGCATCGCGCCCGCATCGAGCCAGCCGAAGCGGGTCACGACATCTTGCCCCATGTAGGCGAGCACGGCGTAGGCGCCGCCGAAGGTGACGACGGCGAGCTTGGAAAAGAAGAGGCCGAGCTGTGACAGCACGTGCTCGCGGCCGAAGACGGCGGAGATGATTGCGAGGGGTGCGACCCAGATTGCGCTCCAGAGGGCGATCGTGCGCAACGTCTTCGCCGTGGAGATGAGAGGAGACGCGTATGCGGTTTTGGCTGCCGCGATTGCGCTCGGGACATGGAAGAAGCCGAACAGCGCGGCGGCGAGCACGATGAGCGGGAAGGGGGCGGCGAGGAAGAAGATCGCGAGGAAGGAGAGACCTGCGATGAGCCAATGCACGCTGAGCTTGAGCGCGCGCCGCGCGATGCGCAGGAGAGCTTCGATCACGATGACGAGGACCGCGGCCTTGATGCCGAAGAAGAGGGCTTCCACAAGCGGCACGTTGCCGAACGCGGCGTAGATCATCGAGAGGGCGAGAACGATGAGCGCGCCGGGCAGCACAAACAAAAGGCCGGCCGCGAGCCCGCCCGCAAAGCCGTGGAGCCGCCAGCCGACGTAAGTGGCCAACTGCATCGCCTCGGGGCCGGGCAGCAACATGCAGAAGCTCAAGGCGCTGAGATAGCGGCGCTCGTCGAGCCACTGTTTCTCATCCACGAAAACGCGATGCATCAGGGCGATCTGGGCCGATGGACCGCCGAAGGACAGAATGCCGATGCGCGCGAACGTGGCCAGCGCCTCTCGGAACGACGGCGCAGAGACGGGTTCATGCTGCATCGAATGGGTTCGAGAAGGGATCTCGCTCGACATACGTACTCCTTCAGCCGGACGGCCGATGGAGCGACGCTTGGGCGAATGCCTGACGGGGCGGTCGCAGTGGGAGCCCCATGGTCTGCGGTGCAAGATTATCGCGGCCCGCGGCCGCTCTTCAAGCCGCAAGGAGAGCGGCGCGAGACTTCCGTTCGAGCAGAAATATTGTCGTAGTTCTTTTACACGGATGTGACGGACACCAGCGGAGGCGGCTATTTCCGCAGCCCGTCGAGAAATGGCTTCATGGCGGCGAACCACTTGTCCGCCATCTTCTGCTGGCCTTGCGGATTGGGATGCGCCCAATCGAAGGTGTCGGAGCCGGGCTCGCCCGGTCTTTCATGCCAGTCGATGAAGTGGGGCACGGTGACGACAGGGGAGTCCGCGGTGCTGATCCGCTGGGCCAGTTCATCCAGCAACGGGCGTGAGGCGCGCGCGTTGCGGCCGTTGGCGATCATGTGTCCGATCAGAATGACCACGTGCGGGTTCTTCTCGCGCAGCATGGCGATGATGTCCTCAAGCGGGCGAATGATGGCGCGCCGGTAGCTCCAGGCGTGCTCGTCATTGCTGCCGAGGTGAATGAGGGCGATGTCGGGCGCGGCCGGATAGGTGGTCATCCAGCCTTTGAGGTTGTCGCGCACCTCCGACGTGGTCCAGCCGTAATGGCCTTCATGGTCGAGGTCGAACGGCACGCCGTTCTTGTCGGGCCAGACGGCGTCCGCGTTGAGACCGGCGTGAAGCGAGCCGATGAAGTCTACCGGGTATCCGGCGTCCTTCAGCATGTAATAGAGGGGATAGCGGTAGGTGTATTCGGGCCGGTCGTTTCGGCCGCCCTGAGTGATCGAGTCGCCCAACGGCAGGACGTAGATCGGTCGCGTGCCGGATTGAGGAGCGGTGGCGGACGCGGCGGTATCGGCGAGCGCGTGCGAGGCGAACACGAGGAGGCAGGCGACGGCCCACGCGGCCCCGTGCAGGCAAAACCGCGCAGCGGATGGGGGGATGCGTGCTTGTGTGCGGGTGCGGATGATCATGGCGTGGCCCGGACTCGCCCGCGCCGCGAACCCTGGCAGTGAGACGCGGTCGACAGTCTCCACACGGAGACAAGCACGCGGACACGGTTTTGGCACCTTAAGGCGCGGGCTGGGGTTAATCCCGGCGCCTCACCGGCTCACGATTTGGTTCTGGCAAAGGTGCCGGGCGCGTCCTCGATGACGCCGAGGTTTTCGCCGGGCTCGCGGGGAGCCGTCCAGTCGCCGGAGTACTTGGTCAGCCACTCGACCCAGTACGGCCACCAGGAGCCGGGATGCTCCTTGGCCATGCGGACCCACTCGTCGAGCGTATCGGCCGCCGCCTTGTTGGCGGTCCAGTACTGGTACTTCATCTTGTCGGGCGGATTGACAACACCGGCGATGTGGCCCGAGCCCGCCAGCACGAACTCGACCGGGCCGCCGAGCAGTTTCGAGCCGATGAACACGGACTTGGCGGGTGCGATGTGGTCTTCCTTGGTCGCCAGCTCGAAGACAGGCAGCTTCACCTTCTTGAGGTCGAGCTTTACGCCGGCGAGTGTCATCTCACCCTTGGCAAGCTTGTTCTCGTTGTAAAACTCGCGCAGGTAGAAGGCGTGGTTGGCGGCGGCCATGCGCGTCGAGTCCTGGTTCCAGTAGAGCAGGTCGAACGGGAACGGCTTCTTGCCGAGCAGATAGTTGTTGACGATGTACGGCCAGATGAGGTCGCGCGGCCGCATCATGTTGAAGACGTTGGCCATGCGCGAGCCATCGAGGAAGCCGCGCTCGGCCATCATCTCCTGCAGGCTGGTGAGCTGGCTGTCGTTGGTGAAGAGCAGCAAGTCTCCCGCCTTCGAAAAGTCGAGCTGCGTGGTGAGGAACGTCACCGAGCGGAACGGCTCCTCGCCGCGGGCGGCGAGATAGGCGAGCGTTGAGCCGAGCAGAGTGCCGCCCACGCAGTAGCCCACCACATTGATTTTCTCGACGGCGGTTTCGCGCTTCACGGCATCGGCGGCAGCAAGAATGCCTTCGAGCATGTAGTCCTCGAAGGTCTTGTGCGCGAGGCGCTCGTCCGGATTCACCCAGGACACGACGAAGACCGTGAAGCCCTGATCGACCGCGTACTTCAGAAGGCTCTTCGGCGGCGTGAGATCGAGGATGTAGTATTTGTTGATCCAGGGCGGCACCACGAGCAGCGGAACCTCGCGCACCTTGTCGGTGCTCGGCGCGTACTGGATGAGCTGGAATACGTCGTTCTGGAACACCACCTTGCCGGGCGTGGTGGCCAGGTTCTTGCCGACCTCGAACGCGGTGGTGTCCGTCTGGCTGATCTTGAGCAGATCGCCGGACTTCTCCATGTCGTGCACCAGGTGGGCCATGCCCTGCACGAGGTTCTGCGCGTTGGTGGCAAAAGTCTCGCGGACGACTTCCGGATTGGTCATCGGGAAGTTGGAGGGAGAGAGCGCGCTCGAGAGCTGGCGCAGATAGAACTCGGCCTTGTGGCGCTCCTGCTCGTCCAGCCCCTCGGTCTGCTGAAGCACATCCTCGGCCCAATGGGTCGTGAGCAGATAGGCCTGCTTCCAGAAATCGAAGTAGGGGTTCGAGGACCACTCGGGGTCCTTGAAGCGATTGTCGGATGGCTCCGGCTCGGCCACCGGATCGACCTTCTCGCCCAGGAGGCGGCGGATCGAGTTGTTCCAGAGATCGAGATAAGAGGTGACGAGCGCGGTCTGGGCTTCGGCCAGCTTGCTCGGGTCCGTGAGCCAGAGGCGGGCGATGTCGGCCAGAGTCTTGGTCGCCTCGTTGACCTCGCTCGCCGCCGAGAAAGGGCTGATCTTGGCGTCAGGCCGCTCGAGGAACTCGGCCATTGCGCGCCCGCCCTCCTCGAAAAGGCGCAACATGTTGCGCGCGAACTCCTCGGGGTTTTCGATCCGGTAGGGAGTAGTGGGCGAGGTAGTGTCTTGGGTCATGGCCACCAAGATAAGAGGTCCATGTGACAACGCCTAGTAGGATGAAAGGAGTACGCGCAAAACGGGCGAGATGTGCACAGCTCCAGGGCCTCCCGGCCCCTGCCTCTGGACGTTTATGCCCGGCTCAGCGTAAATACAGGGAGCTGGAGCCCCGCGGTTTCCTGGCCGGATGGCGGGTGACCGTCGTGCGCCCGGATGACCATGTGCTCGGACGACCGCCGCGTGCGATACGCTGCCCCAGGACCGGCTGTCGTGCGCGTGCCGCAACAAGCCAAGAGATGATCTCGTGATCGACGACTTCCACCGCATCAAGCGCTTGCCGCCTTATGTTTTTGCCGAAGTGAACCGCCTCAAGGCGTCGGCGCGAGCGCGCGGGGCGGACATCATCGACCTCGGCATGGGCAACCCCGATCTGCCGACGCCGCAGCACATCGTCGAGAAGCTCGTCGAGACCGTGGCGAAGCCCCGGACCCACCGCTACTCGGCGTCGAAGGGTATTCCTGGTCTGCGCCGCGCTCAGGCCGCCTACTACGAGCGCCGGTTCGGGGTGAAGCTCGATCCGGAGACGCAGGTGGTCGCGACGCTCGGCTCCAAGGAAGGCTTCGCCAACATGGCGCAGGCGATCTCTGCGCCGGGTGACGTGATCATCGTCCCCAATCCCACCTATCCCATTCACGAGTTCGGTTTTCTGATCTCGGGCGCGGTGCTACGGCACGTGCCGGCCGGGAACGGCGACGATTTCCTGCGCGCGGTCGATCATGCCGTGCGCCATTCGATTCCGAAGCCGCTCGCCGTGGTGCTGTCCTATCCGTCTAACCCGACGGCGATGACGGCCGATCTCGCTTTCTACAAGGAGGCGGTTGCGCTCGCGAAGAAGCTCGACCTGATCATCCTCTCCGACCTCGCCTATTCGGAGATCTACTTCGACGACAATCCGCCCCCTTCGGTGCTGGAGGTGCCGGGCGCGATGGACATCACCGTCGAGTTTACGTCGCTCTCCAAGACCTACAACATGCCCGGCTGGCGCATGGGCTTCGCCGTCGGCAACGAGCGGCTGATCGGTGCGCTCGCCCGCGTCAAATCCTATCTCGACTACGGTGCGTTCACGCCCATCCAGGTGGCGGCGGCCGCAGCCCTCAATGGGCCGCAGGACTGCGTCGAGGAGATCCGCAAGACCTACAAGAGCCGCCGGGACTGCCTGGTGGAGAGCTTCGGCCGTGCAGGCTTCCCGGTTCCTCCTCCGCCGGCCACCATGTTCGCCTGGTGCCCCATCCCCGAGCCGTTCCGCGCGCTCGGCTCGGTGGAGTTCGCTAAGCTCTTGATTGAAAAGGCGGATGTTGCCGTTTCGCCCGGCCTCGGCTTCGGCGAGTACGGCGAGGGGTATGTGCGCATCGCCCTGGTCGAGAACGAGCACCGTATCCGGCAGGCGGCCCGCTCCATCAAGAAGTTCCTGGCTCAAACACCTGAAACACTGCATAACGTCATCCCAATTCAGCAAAAAGCCAGCCGCTAGTCGTTTCAGATTAACCAGCCATGTCAGAGCCTTTGACCCTCGGCGTTGCCGGACTCGGCACCGTCGGAATGGGCCTCATTCAACTGCTTTCGGCCCATGCGCCGCGCCTCGAGAAGATGCTGGGCCGCCGGATCACGGTGGCCGGCGTTTCGGCGCGCTCGCGCAGCAAGGAGCGGGGCGAGGGACTGGGGGATGCCCGCTGGTTCGACGATCCGGTGGCGCTGGCGAAGGACCCGTCGATCGCGGTGTTCGTCGAGCTGATCGGCGGCGAGGACGGTGTGGCAAAGGCGGCTGTCGAGGCCGCGCTCAAAGCCAAGAAGCACGTGGTGACGGCCAACAAGGCGCTGCTCGCCAAGCATGGCGTCGCGCTGGCCCGCCTTGCCGAAGAGAACGGCGTCGCCCTCAATTTCGAGGCGGCTGTCGCTGGCGGCATTCCGATCATCAAGATGCTGCGCGAGGCGCTTGCGGCCAACGAGGTGCGGCGCGTCTACGGCATCCTGAACGGCACCTGCAATTTCATTCTCTCGAAGATGACGGACGAGAAGCGGGCCTTCGCCGATGCGCTCAAGGAAGCGCAGGAGCGCGGCTACGCGGAGGCCGATCCGTCGTTCGACATCGGCGGTTTCGATGCCGCGCACAAGCTCTCGCTTCTCACCTGCCTCGCCTTCGGCACGACACTCGCTTTCGACCAGATCCACGTGGAAGGCATCCAGCACATCACCTCCGCCGACATCGAGGCGGCGACGGAGCTCGGCTACTGCATCAAGCTACTCGGCGTCGCAGTCGAGACTGCGCATGGGATCGAGGCGCGCGTGACGCCGGTGCTGGTGGCGGAAGAATCCGCGCTCGCGGAAGTCTCGGGCGTTACCAACTGCGTCGGCATCGACGGCGACTTCGCGGGTAACCTTCTGCTCGTCGGTCCCGGGGCGGGCGCGAAGCCCACGGCCTCCGCGGTCGCGAGCGACATCGTGGACATCGCGCGCGGTCTCGTGATGCCGCCGTTCATCCGGCCCACGGCCGCGCTGGAATCCGCCAGGAAGCTCAATCTCAAAGCGCACCAGGGCAACTATTACGTGCGCCTTTCGGTTTATGACCGGCCGGGTGCCATGGCGGCCATCACCAAGCGCATGAGCGACGAGAACGTGTCGCTTGAGAGCATCGTTCAGAGGCGGCCCGGCGCGGTGCATCCGGGCCAGGCCTGGGAGCCGCCGCCCGGCGCGGCGGAGCCGGCCGTCAATGTTATACTCATCACGCACGACACAACCGAGGATGCAATGCGCAAGGCGCTCCGAGCCATCGAGAAGGATGGTAAGGTGACGGAGCGTCCGCAGATGATCCGCATCGAAGATCTTTGAGAGCTGACTTGGGTCAAGGGAACTCCATGGCGAAGGACAATGGCGACGTCGGGCTGGACCGCATGCTGGTGCTTGAGGTCGCCCGTGTGACGGAGGCGGCGGCCATCGCGGCGGCGCGTCTCTCCGGCAGGGGCAACGAGAAGGCGGCGGACAAGGCCGCGGTGGACGCCATGCGCCACGAGCTGGGGCGCGTCTCTCTGCGCGGCACCGTCGTCATCGGCGAAGGCGAGATGGACGAAGCGCCGATGCTCTATATCGGCGAGGAGGTCGGCAACGGTACGGGGCCGGAGGTCGACATCGCGGTCGATCCGCTCGAGGGTACCACGATCTGCGCCAAGCTGATGCCGAACGCGCTTGCCGTGCTTGCCATCTCGGAGCGGGGCGGCCTGCTGCACGCCCCGGACATGTACATGAACAAGATCGCCGTCGGGCCGGGCTATCCCGAGGGCGTCGTCGATCTCGATGCGCCGGTGCCGCAAAACCTCGCGGCGCTCGCCAAGGCGAAGGGCGTGCCGGTGAGCGGTATCACCGCCTGCATTCTCGACCGCCCCCGTCACGCGGAGCTGATCAAGGCCGTGCGTGAGGCCGGGGCTGCGGTGCAGCTCATCCCCGACGGAGACATCGCGGGCGTGATCTGGACCACCGATCCGGAAGAGACCGGCATCGACATCTACATGGGCTCGGGCGGCGCCCCCGAAGGCGTGCTGGCCGCCGCGGCGCTGCGCTGCATCGGTGGGCAGATACAGGGCCGGCTGATGCCCTCGAACGATGGCGAGCGCGAGCGCGCGCACAAGATGGGCATCACCGACATCCGCAAGAAGTTCACGCTCGCGGACATGGCCTCGTCGGACGTGATTTTCGCGGCGACGGGGGTGACCAGCGGCTCGCTGCTCGATGGCGTGAAATTCCGCGGCCAGACCGCCGAGACCGAGACGCTGATCATGCGCTCGAAGACCGGCACGGTGCGCCGCATCCGCAGCAAGTTCCGCGACTACGGGCAGCGCCTGCCCGCAAGCCGCGACTAGGGGCGTCCGCCTACTTTGCTTCGAGTTTGAAGCCCGGTACGTCGATGCGGACGGCCGTGCGCTGGCTGTCGTAATAGAGATAGCCGAGCACGCCGATGCCGACGAGCAGCAGCGCGATGATCAGGTTTTTCGGGTCGCTCATGGCGGGGCCTTTTCGCTGTGACGGTTCTGCACCTCTGCCATAAGCCCGGCGAGGGAACAAGCGCGGCCGCTGTGGACGATACATCCTTAGGGAATCGCCTTCCTGGGCCGGGCGTGGGAGCCTTGCCTATTGCGAATCGGGCGGGGGCATCTCGGATATGACGGCACTTCGGAAAGCGCGCGTCTCTCAGCAGGTAGAGCCTGCGGAGGCGGCATTCCTGGGGGTGGTTCAATCGGCGCGGGGCTACCGGTGGAGCGAGACGCTGGAGCCCGCCCGCGCCAAGGATGCCATCGCCATCAGCCAGCAGCACAACCTGCCCGAGCTGCTGGGGCGGGTGCTGGCCGCGCGCGGGGTCGGTCTCGACGACGTGCCGGTGTTTCTCGACCCCACGATCCGGGTGCTGATGCCCGATCCATCCTCGCTTACCGACATGGATAAGGCGGCGCGCCGTCTGGCGGACGCGATCACCAAGCGGGAGCCGGTTGCCATTTTTGGCGACTACGACGTGGACGGGGCCTGCTCCTCCGCGCTCATGGCGCGCTTCCTCGCCCACCATGACACGCCGAGCCGCATCTATATTCCGGACCGCCTCACGGAAGGCTACGGCCCCAACGCGTCGGCGTTCGAGCAATTGATCGGCGAAGGCGCGAAGCTGATCGTCACGGTCGACTGCGGCACGACCAGCGTCGACGTGCTCGCTGGCGCGGGCAAGCGGGGCGTGGACGTGGTGGTGATCGACCACCATCAGGCGGACGAGGTGCTGCCCGCGGTGCACGCGCTCGTCAATCCGAACCGGCTCGACGACATCTCCGGGCAGGGACATCTCTGCGCGGCGGGCGTTGTGTTCCTGGTGCTGGTGGCAACGGTGCGCGAGCTTCGCAAGCGCGGCTACTATGCGAACGTTCGCGAGCCGCAGCTCATCGGCGATCTCGACCTCGTGGCGCTGGCGACGGTGGCGGACGTGGTGCCGCTCAAGGGGCTGAACCGTGCCTACGTCACCAAAGGGCTCGCGGTGATGGCGGGCCGCGACAACGTGGGGCTGCGGGCCTTGTCGGATGCGGCGGGGCTCGGCGAGGCGCCGAACGCCTATCATCTCGGGTTCATCCTGGGGCCGCGCATCAACGCGGGCGGGCGCATCGGCGACGCGGCGCTGGGGGCGAAGCTGCTTTCGACCGAGAACGAGGGAGAGGCCGTGCGCATCGCCGCGGTGCTCGACCGCCTCAACAAGGAGCGCAAGGAGATCGAGCAGGCCGCACTCGAGGAAGCCACCGCGGCGGCCGACCGTATGCTCGAGGAGACGCCCGATCTCGGTGTTCTCCTGGTCGGATCGCCCGACTGGCATCGGGGCGTCGTCGGCCTGATCGCGAGCCGCCTCACGGAACGCTTCAAGCGGCCATCCTGCGTGATCTCGTGGGACAAGGACGGCGCAACAGGCGCGATGACGGGGACGGGCTCGCTTCGCTCCGTCTCCGGCATCGACATCGGCGCCGCGGTCCGTCACGCGGTTGCGGCAGGGCATCTGCTCAAGGGCGGCGGGCACGCCATGGCGGCGGGCCTGACTGTGGACCACGCCAAGCTCGACGCTCTCAAGGCTTTCTTCGCGGCGGAGCTCGCGGGGTCGGCGGCGCGTCTCGCCGAGCGCGCGTCCCTTGCCATCGACGGCGCGCTGACGCCTTCGGCGGCAACGGACGCGCTCGTGGATCTCCTCGGCAGGGCCGGTCCCTACGGCCAGGGCAATCCGCAGCCGCGCTTTGCGTTTCCGGCGCATCGGGTGAAGTTCGCGAAGCCGGTCGGGACAGCCCACATCCGCTGTGTGCTGGAAGCGGGCGACGGTTCGCGTCTCGATGCTGTGGCCTTCCGGGCCGCGGGACAGCCGCTCGGTGACCTTCTCATGGAGGCGGCGGGCGGGCTCCCCGTTCATGTGGCAGGACAACTCAGGCGCGATACCTGGGGCGGGCGGAACCGCATCGAGCTGCAGATCGAGGATGCGGCCGATCCGCGGAAGCAAAAGCCTTAATTTCCAGGCGGCTGTGCGCGAAAATGGCGCGCCGGAGCGGAGCGACAGGGCAGCGCTTGCGTCTTGCGGCAAACCTCCCTATACCACCGGCTGCCGTTGGCTGACGCTGTCCGCCGCGAGAACGGTCCCTTCGTCTATCGGTTAGGACGTCAGATTTTCAATCTGAAAAGACGGGTTCGACTCCCGTAGGGACCGCCAGTCTCAACCTAACGTGTTGAGATCGCAGTAATCCGGCAAAATCAGTGGCTTGCAGTCGCCCAGGTGGTATCAATGGGTGGTATCAATCATGCGAGCAATCATGGGTGTGGTGAAGAACCGCAACGGCACCTACGTCGTGCGGAAGAAGGTGCCAGCTGGGCATGAAGAAGCGGTAGCGAGGGTGCTCGCGGATGGTCGCGAGCGCGTGTCATGGCTGCAGCGTTCTCTAGGCACGAAAGACCTGCGCATAGCCAACACGGCAGCTAAGCCGATCATGATGGAGTTCGACGCTTTGCTTGGGAGGGCGTCGGCGCTTGTGAGCCCCATCCCGAAGCGCGAAAGCCTCAGCGCCAGTGAAATCGCGGTGATGGCGGACTACCACTACGCGTCCTTGTTGGCCGAGGATGACGAACTCCGCCGCAGCGGGACCGGCTCGGAGCAGGTCTATCAGGATGTTGCCACACAGCTCGCTGACCTCGGCATTCAGGCGACGACGATGTTTAAGCCCGAGCCACTGCCCGCCTTCGGAATGAGCGAGCGTGAGCTTAAGAAGCATCAGGATACCGTGGATTACGTGGTCCCCGAGGCAAGAGCCGCCTTGGCGCGAGGAGACATCACGTTCGTCGAGGAAGACCTAAACGAACTCATGGAGATCTTCCGGTGTGCCCTAGATCCGAGATCGGAGGCATACAAGGCGCTGGGGATGGCCGTGCTCAAGCGCTACGTTCAGCACCTTGAGGCAATAGGCAAGCGCAATGCTGGCGAGGTCGTAGAAACCCCAAGGATCGTAGAGCCTCCCCAAGATATCGAGGCCGCGGTGCGCCCTTCGGGCACGGACACGTTGGGCGCGGCGTACGAAGGATGGAAGAAGGCGAAGAACCCAACGCAAAGTACCGACCGTGAATTTCGGAATGCCGTTCGACGATTCATCGAGCAGCATGGTGATCTTCGGATCGAAGACATCCGGCGTAGCCACGTCCGCGCGTACCGCGAAGCGCTGCAAATGATTCCGGTAAGGCGATCTGGCCCGCTGAGGACTGCTGATCTTCCAGCCCTAGTGGATTGGTCATCGAAGCACCCAGACGCACCTCGTCTTCAACCCACGTCCATCAACAAGATGCTGGGTGGGGTACAAGCTATCGCTGTATGGTCGCATGACAACGGCTTCACGTCGGATGACCGACCGTGGGCGGACCCGTTCGCGAGGATGCGCTTAGAAGAGCCGGAACCCGACCGCGAGCCTTGGAAGGTCGGCGAACTCAAACTTCTATTCGGGTCGCCTGTGTTTACTGAGAGCTATCGACCTGAGGCAGGGTGCGGCGAGGCGGCGTACTGGCTGCCCTTGCTTGCGCTTTTTACAGGTGCTCGGCAGGGCGAGCTTGCACCGTTGACGGCCGACGATGTGCAAAAGGATGAGCGCACCGGTATCGACTATATCGAGATCAAAGAAGACCGAGAGCGGGGCGCTCGTCTCAAGACCAAATCGTCACGACGCATTGTGCCCGTTCACCCTGAGTTGGTTAGCCTCGGGTTTCTTGATGTAGTCGCCAGCCGACGTAAGGACGGTCTGCGGGCTCCGATCTTCCCGCTGCTAGAGAAGGGAGCGCGGGATGGGTTTGCAGACAATTGGTCGAAGTGGTTCGGCCGCTACCTGACTAGGATCGGCATATCTGACTCCGGTCCCGTGTTTCATTCCTTCCGGCACAACTTCAAAGACGCTCTTCGGTCTAACGGGGAGAGCGAAGACATCAATGACGTTCTGACGGGACATGCGGGAGGTGGCGTTGGGCGGGGATATGGCACCAAGGACAAGGCGTCGCGCTTTGGTATGGTGCGGCTTGCCGATGCCGTGGCGAAGGTGGAGTACCCAGGGTTCTCTCTAATCCACCTTTATTCATCCGAGCACTTGCAATGATGTTGCGTCACTTCGGCTGGCTGCGGAGAGCGAGTTTGGATGGCTCGGCGCGGGCCTTGGAGGGGCAATGCACGGCGGTTTGAGATTGCCAACCCACACAGCCGCTCAGGCGCGACGGGCCTGTACGACTCAATATGGGGCCTGTGACCGGCTGCGACAGGCTGACTCAGTCAGGGCTCGATCGGAGAGGTGTCTGCTAGCAGACCGAGCTGCCCGATCATGCCGCATCTGCCATACGGGACCGATAAGGAGGGGCGTCGACCACGCTCTTACCGGTCCTGTTAGTGGAGGGAAGGAGTGGAAGTATGATTAGTGAAGGAGCTAAGATAGGTGCCACCCCACGACCATGGCTCCTAAGAAGGACCGCCAGCTAGGTTGCCTTTTAGGGTGCCTGAGGAGCCCCCTACCGGGTTCTATTGTGCTCCTCAGGCTGTTTAAGGTGTGTCGATTGTACCTGGGGCTACGTCTTGTCGGCGACGGGGAACACAGCACCGGTCAACTCAAGGGCGCATTTGGACATGATGTGTGTTGCTAGCTCGCAGCCAGAGATCGGCACAATCAGGCCGTCGTGTAGGCAAAGCGCAGGGACATTCTGAGCCGCCAGTTCAGCAAGGACTCTCATCATAATCTCGCTTTCCCTGAACATCAGTCGGTAGCCGAGGCGGCGGTCCCACGCCCTTCCCAAAATCGGATGGACGCTGAGTATTGCCTCCTTGGTCGATCCCACGGTCGCTCCTGCAGGTAGTCGGGCTTCGTACTTGGTTTCCTCGCCGTCACTGTTCCTTGCGGCGGTTAGGTCGTCTTCCAAGCCAATGGCCAACTCGTCTGGCCATGCTCTTCGCGGGCCTCCGTCGAAGAGGAAGCAGTTCATCGCGAACTTAATCCCGCTTCGATAGCTCTCAAAGCCAGGTATGACGTAGAGATCGCCGGGAGGAGGGACGCTACCTAGCTCGGCATAGGCAAGTCGAGTGAACATCGAGCTGTAGTCGAGAATGGCAATGGGCTCGCCGCATATCCTGATGTTCCGCCTCCGCTCTGATTTCAGGTTCTGCCAGAAGCCGCCGAACATTCTGCCGCCCTGATCGAAGCGTTCCTTCTGATTGGAGAAGATCACGAAGCGCCGCCGCAGTGTCCGGTCGAAAGGGTCAATGCGCGGCTCTAGGCCGTCATCAAGGAAGGCAATTTCCGCGGTATTCAGGAAGGCGTTCAGGCCCTTCAAGTCGTCGCGATGCTTTTTGGTCTCCGACGTGTCGGTATAGTCAATCGGGGCTCGATAAACGACGTGGTCGCGACCCGTCGAACGACGTGTGTGGCGGCTGAGGATAATGACCTCCTCATCCTCTCGCCGGCCGAAGTCAGCAAGGCTGACCCCAGCCTCCTTCACCTTGCCGGTGAACCAGTCAGACACTCCAATCGAGGAGGCTTCACCGCGCACGACGCTCGGGTTCCGTACGTCGAGGAAATCCAGATCCCACAGGAGCGAGAGCGTCGGAGACAATAGCTTGCCCGCAACGGGACTATCGTACCTTGAGCGTCCCTTGCCGCCATGTCCCAAGGGGGCCGCGATGCGCCCTCCAGGCGGAGGTAGCAAGACAGCGTGGGCGAGATTGCAGACGATGGTCTCGATGCGTTGCAAGTGTTGTTGGTGGTCTTGCTCGCGCCTTGCCCGCTTACGTGCACCTATGTGGCGCTCGTGGTGATCGAGGAAACGGATGGTGTTCTCCACCAGCACCTTCAGCGGGCCTGGCTTTGCGATTAGATGTTGGTCGAACCATTGGTAGCGCAGGGGCTCCCGTGGCTTTCGACGGCCTGCAGCGCGGCTCGTGTGGTCGGGGGTGATCGCTTGGATGCTGTTCATTCGTCTCCTTAGGAAAGGCTGGAAAGCGCGTTGTGGAGGTCGCGGCGTTCGGCGACTTGTCGTTCGTGGTCGGCTTGCTCAAGGCGAGCGAGGTGCAGACCTCCCACCCCGAGGGTCTCAGCAAGCCAGCGTCCGAGAACGATCCCCGCCTGAGGAGATAGTTCTCGATAGCAGCGTTTCACCTTCCCGGTTGCGTGGACGTATCGCTCGCCGAAATTAAGGTCGGTAAGTCCCCTTACGCGGCGACCGAGCTGGACCCAGAAAGCGCGGTCCGAACGGAAGAGGTGCGGGGTCATCTCGCGCATCATCACCATTGCCATCGTCATCTCGACGACTGCGCGAGGTTCGGCTGTCTTGCCCACCTTGATGACTTCGTAAGCCGCAAGTCTCTGGGGACGCGGTCCAGGTCGGCCGCGCTCGCAATCGGCCACGATGCCTTCAGCAACGTCCACCAATGCTCGCCAGCGGGCCTCAAGGGTGATCCAAGCGGGGCTGTGAGGGTTCTTGTCGATCCTCGCTCTTACGAGGGTCAGGTAGGGTTTCACGTGTGTCTTGTTGATGGCCTTCTGATCCGTTGCGCCATGGCGTCGGAAATTGGCGCGGTGTGCTGAGCAGTGGGGAGAGAAGCCCGAGGCCGCAGGGGAACTGCAGCCGGGAACTTGGCAAGTTCCGTTCATTGATCCTCGAAAAATTGCAGCCGTAGAGAGAAAGGCAGAGGCGGAAAGGTTTTCGCTCAGTCTTCGTCTTCCCCGCCGTCCTTCGCCATGTGAGCGAGATATGCCTCGACGGGGACCTCGATTGCCGCGACGGCAGTGAGGTTCATGCAGTGGTAGTTGCCGTCCTCTGCCGATACCGTGAGGAAGGAGTTGGGCTTGATTTCGCGCCGGCCTTCAAGAATGAAGACGCTCGTTGCAAGGTCGTCAGACAGGAATTGCCTGACAGACTTGCCGTCGCCGCGAATGACCTCCAGCGAATTGAGCTGCTCCTGGACTTCGTCCAAATCGGTTTCACCCGGTGGGCTCCTCATGTTCAGGTGCGTCAGTAAGCTTGTGCACTCCTCCTGGAGCAGCGGACCGGCGTCTGTCAGGGGGCTGTCCTTGCTCAGCGCCTGATACGCCTCTGGCGATGCGAAGAAAGGCATTGCCTCCTGGTCATCGGTCACTGCCTCGATTTCAAGGACGAAAGCCGGATTGAGGAAGACGAGACGATTGTCGAGCGCCGTGAACTGCACCCAGCCGCTTGGTCTCGCGATCTCAACAGCCGAATGAAATTCATCGATAAGGTCGGCGTACTCGTGATCGTCGATTGGGTACTCGCGCTCGCCAAAGGCGAACGTGACCTTCAGAGTGCCCCAAGGGGTTTCGTGTCGAGCGCGGGCAAACCCCTCCGTGCGCCGCTTAGCTTTGGCATCCACACCGAGGAGTTCGTCAATGCTGCACCCAAACAGCACTGACAGGTCCTTGAGGTGGCTGGCGGGGATCTCGGTCTGTCCGCTTTCCCATCTTTGAACGGTCTGCTGGGTCGTCTGGAGGTGCTCTGCCACCTGCTTTTGCGTGAAACCAAATCGGGTCCGAAGGTCTTTGAGCTTGTTCATGGTCACCTATTTGATGTGTTTTGGTACACACAAACTAGGTGACCCATCTAAACACGTCAAGTGTGTGCTCTACACATTTCTCGGGTTTTCGAGTAGGCGGTAGACGGAAGCCCGCCCGATGCCCAGCCGCCTTGCGATGTCCGTCGCTCCCAAGCCCTCACCAGCCAGCCGGCGCACTTCCTGCGGATCAATGCAGGGCTTTCGCCCCTCGTAGACCCCGCGAGCCTTGGCCTTGGCTATCCCCTCCATCTGCCGCTCACGGCGCAGATTGGTCTCGAACTCTGCGAACACGCCGAGCATGTCCAAGAAGCATTTCCCGGCCGCTGTACCTGTGTCGATGGGCTGGTCCGTTGCCTTCAGCGCGGCGCCCTTAGCTTTGATTATTTTGACGATTTCCTGCAGGTCGCCGACCGACCGAGCCAGACGATCCACCTTGGTGACCATTAGGACATCGCCGGATCGGAGGAACTGCAGCAGGGTTTCTAGCTCTGCTCTGCCCTCGCGGGTCGTACCGCTCATTTTCTCTTCGCGAACGATGGTGCAGCCGGCGCCGGTCAGCTTTTCCACCTGGGTTTCCAGGTCCTGATCCGTCGTGCTGACCCTCGCATAGCCGTAGGTCGCCATGTGGTTGTCTCCAGAGTGTCTTGTATGGGTCTAGACCATAACTGGGTTCCGTCTCATAAGTCAACCCTATACCCTAATAAGACGCTCTGGGTGTCTCGTGGCGATGTCTCGGCGGGGTATACCGAAAAGGGACGTATTCCGTCCGATGGTGTCCGAAGGATGTCGACAGACCGACTTGAGGACGTTTGCTGATGACGGGCAAAGATGACGTTCACAGACAACGATTGGTTTTCTTTCACGCTTCCGAACAGCGGTACGCGGTCGACGACTTCATTCGGTATCCTCGGCGAGAGATGGTGCGAAGTGAGCCGCGACGGATCGTCGATAGACTTTTTGAGCGTGGACGTCGCTTTAGCGAAGTGTGCCGCAACAGTGCGGTCTTTCTAATCGGCTTGCCAGAGGACGTCGCCGTGTCACACGCGCACTTCCGACTTTCGGGAGCCCGTGCCCCTAAGGGCCATGTCTTTAGGGTTCAACCTCAACTGCAACCGACGCGCCACGATCGCAAGTGGGTCGACGAACTCCAGGCAAGACATCGGCCGTCTGTGAGAGGAGCGGTTCAACCAAGTATCGGGGCAAATCCGGAGCACAAAGGCCTTACGGATGCAGAGGTGGTAGAGAGTTACTGGCTGGGTCTGCCAACCCCGACCCCTGAGTGGGAGTTCATGACCGATCAAGTTCGGGTGCTAGAGCATGTAATTGAGCGCGTGTTAACGATCTTCGATCCAGAAGCCTTTCAGCTTGGACCAACGCCTAAACAAGGGTGAGGCCTGGAAATGGAAGGGGGCCAAGGGGGGATTTGTGCTTGTAGCGTAGTTTGAATGCCCGTTCGGACTGCTGGGCCAAAACATCGGCGCTCGGTGGCGAGCGGCACGTTTTTGTCTAGAGTGAAGCAAATCGATTATCCAGTAGGGGAAATAGTGACAGCCGATCTTCGGGACTTCTCGCGGACACTCTTCGCCGCTGCCGATCAGCTCTGGACCAATAGCAACCTGAGGCCGGACCAGTACGCCCAACCGGTGCTGGCGCTCATCGGGCTCAGGCAGATGGAAGCCAAGTTCGAGGCCGTCCATACGCAACTAGCTCCGAAGTATAAGGGGCGGCTCAAGCCGGCTCCGGCCGACTATCAGGCTCAGGGTGCGATCTTCCTGCCAGACCACGCCCGCTTCTCCCGGCTCTTGTCGCTGCCCGGAAATGCCGATCTCGGGGGCGAGTTGAACGCTGCCATGAAAGGCATAGCGGACGCGAACCCCGACCTCGCCGGCGTCCTGCCACAAGGCTATCAGGGCCTGCCCAACGATGTTCTGCAGGAGCTACTGCGCTTGCTGGCGCCCCTCAAGATCGAGGGCGATGCTTACGGCCTCATTTTCGAGTACTTCATGGGCCAGTTCGCCTCAAGCTACATGACGAAAGGTGGCGAGTTTTTTACGCCGGCTTCCATCGTCAAGCTCATAGTCGAAGTGATTGAACCGTACCACGGCACGATCCTCGACCCTGCTTGCGGGTCCGGCGGGATGTTCGTTCATTCGGCCGAGTTCGTGCGTCGGCATCATAAGACACCGTCCAAAGAGATCAGCCTCTATGGCGTCGAGAAGATGTCCGACACGTTGAAGCTCTGCCGCATGAGCCTCGCGGTTCACGGGCTGTCAGGCGACATCCGCGAGGCCAACAGCTACTACGACGACCCGCACAAGCTCATCGGCCGCTTCGACTTCGTCATGGCCAATCCACCCTTCAACCAGTCTGAGGTGGATCGGTCCAAGCTAGTCAGTGCGACGGGCAAAGTAGACGCGCGACTTCCACTCGGGCTGCCGACCGTAAACAACGCGAACTATATCTGGATCAACCTCTTCTATGCCGCCCTGAAAGACACGGGACGTGCCGGCTTCGTAATGGCCAACAGTGCCTCCGATGCCGGCGGAAGCGAGCGCGAGCTGCGGAAAACGCTGATCGAGACGGGAGCCGTGGATTGCATCGTGGCGGTTGGGCCAAACATGTTCATCACAGTGACTTTGCCGGTGACACTCTGGTTTTTCGACAAAGGCAAGGCGAAGGGCCCGCGCAAGGACAAGGTGTTGTTCGTGGATGTGCGGCATCTCTATCGGCAGGTGACGCGGGCCAACCGCACTTTTGACCCAGACCACATCGAGTTCATCGCGAACATTGTGCGATTGTGGCGTGGGGAAGAAATCGAGACAGAGGCGGGTAGTGCGGCGCGGATCAGGCAGGCGTTTCCAAAGAGGCGCTATAGCGATGTGCCGGGCCTCTGCAAGGTCGCGAGCTGGAAGGACATCGAGGATCAGGACTGGAGCCTTAATCCGGGGCGCTACGTCGGCGTGGCCCCTGGTGAGAAAAAGGACGACGGAGAGTTCCGCGAGTGCCTAGAAGCGCTACAGGAGAAACTGGAGGCACTCAGCGTGGAAGCGCGGACGCTCGAAGAGGCGATTGGAAGAAACACTGCCGAGCTATTGGGGTGACGCTAATGGTATCGCGAAGGCATCCCTTATTCGGAACACCGCTGCCTGCTGACTGGCAACTCCTGACGGTCGATGATATCAAGTCTACCGAAAAATGGTCGTGTGTTGCTGGTCCGTTCGGATCGAGCATTAGTTCAAAGTTCTTCACGGAGACTGGCGTACCGGTGATCCGCGGGGCTAACTTGAGAGACGATCTTACGCGGTTCGTTCCTAAAGGTTTCGTCTTTGTAAGTGAGGAGCAGGCCGAAAAGTATCGGCCGCAGCACGTACGTGGTGGGGATCTCGTATTTACGTGCTGGGGTACCCTGGGGCAGGTCGGCTTGATCCCGCGTGACGGGCCTTTCCCTGTTTACATCATCTCGAATAAGCAGCTCAAGCTTCGCCTGAACCTTGTGATCGCTGACCCTCTGTACGCGTTCTATTATTTTGCCAGCCCCCCGATGGTCCAACACATCTTAGGCAAGGCGGTCGGAGCTGCTGTTCCTGGCATCAACCTCGGCATCCTGAAGGGTTTGCCCGTTGTGGTACCTCCACTTCCCATCCAGCGGCGCATAGCCTCCATTCTCGGGGCCTACGACGATCTGATCGAGGTGAACCGGCGCCGGGTTGCCCTGATGGAGGAGATGGCGCGGCGTCTGTTTAACGAAAAGATTGCCCGGGCTGTTGGTGGGCTTCCAGAGCCGAGCGGCGCCTGCGTTCAATCCCGCGAGCTACCTTCCGGCTGGACCGTCAAGCCGCTCGCGGCCGTTGCCCAGATAACGATGGGTCAGGCTCCGCCATCTGCGGAGCTTAATGTCGAAGGAGCAGGCTTGGTTTTTCACCAAGGCGTTTCTGACTTCGGCGAGCTGTTTCCCGGACGACGGGTGTTCAGTGAACACCTCACGGGCAAGCGCATCGCTGACGAAGGCGACATCCTTTTCAGCGTTCGCGCTCCTGTAGGGCGCATCAACTGCGCGTTGGAGCGGACAGTATTGGGCAGAGGGTTGGCCGCTGTTCAGTGTCGCGGAGGTGAGCGTGCCTACCTACTCGCTCACCTTAGAGCAACGTTCCATACCACTGACCTGATCGGAAACGGAGCGATTTACCGCGCTGTCAATCGTTCCGACTTGGAGCGAGTACCGATCGTATGCGCACCGCCAGAGATTAGAGCGGTGATCAACAAACAGTTGGAGGATATATTAGCAGCGGTTCGGACCGCTTACTCAACGAACCGCGCCCTCGCCGCTTCGCGCGATCTACTCCTCCCACGCTTGATCTCTGGCGAGCTTTCCCTCATCTCCGCAGAACGCGAGCTTGAGGCGGTCGTATAATGTCTCCTTCGGCTCCTCAGAAGTCGCTTCCGGCGGTCATAACCAGCGAATACGGGCTGGTGGAAACACCGGGGATCGAGTTGCTGGAGGAGTTGGGGTGGGCTCATGCCGACCTGATGGAGGAACAGCCAGGCGAGGCGACCCCCACTGGTCGTGTTTCGTTCCGCGAGCTGGTGCTTCCCGCTCGCCTTCGCGTCGCGCTTCGCAAGCTCAACCCATCACTGGCGGACGAGGCGCTACAACAGGCCGAGATTGTCCTTACCAAAGACCGCTCGGCGATGCTTCCGGTGGCGGCGAACCGCGAGGTATACAGTCTTTTGCGCGACGGCATCGCCGTGCAGGTGCGCCGACCAGACGGTTCGCTGCAAGACGAGCGCGTTGCAGTAATTGACTGGACGGCGCCCGCGGCGAACGACTTCTTCCTCGGATCGCAGGTCTGGGTTGAGAGCAATCTCTACTCGCGCCGGCCGGACGCTATCGGGTTTGTCAACGGTATCCCTCTCCTTCTCATCGAGTGGAAAGACATCACGAAGCCCGTCCAAGAAGCCTACGACGCAAACCTGAGGGACTATCGCGATACCATCCCGCGTTTGTTCGACTTCAATGCCGTTACCATTCTGTCGAACGGGCTGGACGCCTTGATAGGTGCGAGCCACTCCCCGTTCGACACGTTCGCGCCATGGAAGCGTCTTGAGGAGGACGGCCCTGAGAGTGTGGCGCTGGAGACGATGCTGCGGGCGACCTGCGAGCCATCACGGTTCCTCGACCTTGTTGAGAGCTTCCTGCTGTTCGACGATGCGCGGGGCGGCCTGCGTAAGGTCCTCGGCAAGTACCACCAAGTGCTCGGCGTCAACCGCGCCATCGCGGCCGTGGAGCAGATAGGGGAGAACCGGGGTAAGCTCGGCGTGTTCTGGCACACGCAGGGCAGCGGCAAGAGCTTCTCCATGGTGATGTTTGCCGAGAAGGTGCTGCGCCGACTGGGAGGCAACTGGACCTTCGTCATCATCACCGACCGTCAGGAGCTGGACGTGCAGATTGCCACGACTTTTGCCTCTGTTGGCGCACTCACCAAGCTGGTGAAGGACTGTCAGGCCCAGAGCCGCGCGCATCTTCGCGAGCTGCTAGCGGGTCAGGAACGCTACATCTTCACGCTCATCCACAAGTTCTCGACGGGACGCGGCGAGCCGATGCCTGTCCTGTCGAAGCGCAGCGACATCATCGTCATCACCGACGAGGCCCACCGCAGCCAATACGACCAACTCGCGGCCAACATGCGCCGGGCGCTTCCGAACGCAGCCTTCATCGGTTTCACTGGGACGCCGCTGATCGCCGGACAGGAAGAGCGGACACGCGAGGTCTTCGGCGATTACGTATCCGTCTACAACTTTGCGCAGTCTATCGCGGACGGGGCGACGGTGCCGCTCTACTACGAGGCACGGAAGCCTGAGCTACAGCTTGCTGTTGACGAGCTGAAAGACGAGCTGGATGCGCTGCTGGACGAAGCGGCATTGGACGAGGAGCAGGAGAGCAAGCTCCAGCAGACCTTTGGCAAGCAGTATCATTTGATCACGCGCAACGACCGGCTGGACGAGATCGCGGCAGATCTTGTGCGACACTTCTCGGCGCGGGGCTATCTCGGCAAGGCAATGTTCGTCGCCATCGACAAGGCAACCGCCGTTCGGATGTACGACAAGGTGCAGGCGGCGTGGGGCGCAGAGCTGGCAGCGCGGGAGGAGCAATACGCCACCGCTTCGGAGGAAGCACGGCTTGGCCTCACAGAGCGCCTGATGTGGATGCGTTCAGTGGACATGGCCGTCGTGGTGAGCCAGTCGCAGAACGAGATTGACGACCTCAAGCAGAAGGATCTCGACATCCTGTCGCATCGCGCTCGGATGCAGAAGGAGGACCTTGAGGCCAAATTCAAGGACGATGCTGACCCTCTGCGGCTCGTCTTCGTCTGCGCGATGTGGATTACTGGCTTCGACGTGCCGACATGCAGCACGGTCTACCTCGACAAACCGATGAAGAACCACACACTAATGCAGACGATTGCGCGAGCCAATCGCCGGGCGCCGGGCAAGAGTGCGGGTGTCATCGTGGACTACGTTGGCGTGTTTCAGAACCTGCAGAAGGCACTCTCTGTCTACGCCGCCAAAGGAAGCGACGACAAGCCGATCAAGGATAAGGATGAGCTAGTTAGGGCACTAGAGAAAGCGCTCGGTGAGGCTCAAACTTTCTGCAACGGCGTCGGCGTGAACGTGGAGGCGATCTTTACTGCCCAGAAGCTTGCGCGTCTCTCGCTCATCAGCCAAGGGGTGGAAGCTCTGGTGGCGCCGGATGACCGCCGACGCGGCTTTTTCCGTGTCGCTGGAGTGGCGGCGCGAGCCTACAAGGCGCTACTGCCAGACGAACGAGCTGCGCCTTATCTAAAACCCGTCGCGACGCTTCATGTGCTTGCGGAGGCTATTCGCGGCAAGCTGGGTCCAGTGGACATCTCTGCCGTCTCGGCGAAGATCGAGGCGTTGCTGGACGAGAAGATTGAGGGTGTGGCGATCACGGCGCCGATCATCGAGGGAGACGATGCGGGAGGTCGCGTTGACCTCTCGGCAATTGACTTCGAGAAGCTCGCCAAGCTGTTCGCGACCCGACCGCGGACTGCTGCGGAGAAGTTGCGAACCGACGCCGAGGCCAAAGCTCAAGATATGGCCGCTCGCAACCCCACGCGCGTACATCTAGTCGAGAAGTTGGAGAAGCTCGTTGAAGCCTACAACCTTGGCACCGTGGATGTGGACGCTTTCTTCGCCGCGCTGAAAGCGCTCATCGCAGAAATGGAGGAGGAGGAGCGTCGCGCAGCTCGGGAGAACCTAACAGAGGACGAGCTGGCCATCTTCGACCTCCTTACCCGCCCGGAGCCAAAACTTACTAAGGCGGAGGAGGTAGCAGTTAAGAAGGTGGCGCGAGATCTGCTGGAGAAGCTGCAGGAGCAGCTCGCAGTATTCGACTGGAAGGCGAGGCAGCAGACGCGGGCCGCTGTGGAGACCACTATCCGTTTTACCCTCGACGAACTACCGCAAGACCCGTACCCCGAGCCTCTCTGGAAGGAGAAGGTGAATGCGGTGTGGTCCTTCATCTTCGCGCGGCAATATTCCCGAGCGGGCGGAGACGCGTCGAGAGGTTCTTAGACTTGACGAGGGGGGCAACACGCACATGACCGAATGTACCGTTTGGATCGCTTACAACACAGCTGATGAGTGTTACGCGAGCCATGAAGGCGTTCAAGATGCTGTCGATGGCCTGTTTGAGACCTTTGGCCACGGCGAAGGGATGCGTGTTTCGAACTGAAACTATCGCTGCCCAGCGTGAAGCCACTGACGGCGCAAGCAACCGTGCCTGATCGCAACGGACCGGTGTTCGTCAGCTGGCCTCACCTCAAGCCCATGCGCACAAAACGGTCAATAAGCGAGCGTCAAAGGCTTCTCCTCTTCATGGCAGACGGCTTTCGATGCCGGTACACCGGCGACCTGCTGTTCTTCTCGGGTTACCTCACCGCCCTCTCTGCGCTCTGGCCAGAGACCTTTCCTGCTCATCCCCATGGGAAGTCAGATGAGGCACATGAGGCTTACTGGACCCACTTTGCGAGCGTCGAGCATCTGGACCCGGTCTCGACAGGCGGGACAGAGACGGAAGATAACTGATCACGACAAGCATGGCGAGAAATCAGGTGCGTAGCCGGTACAGCCTCGAAGCCCTTGGATGGCAAGTTCAGCCGCGCGATCCACTCCCCGAGTGGGATGGCGGGGTCCAGGGATTTCTTGCGCTTTTAGAGGCATACCCTTCATTGCTTGACGGCCGACACGGGCACTATCTCCGGCGCTGGGGTAATCTCGTAAGGAGTTCCTCTGGGCACGGTGCCTGACCGCCTGGTCTCAATTCGCGCGGTCGATCAATGGGCTCGACGAACCTTGTGGGTGGTATCACCAGGTGGTATCAATCGAACCGAAGCGGCGCTGTAAGTGATTGAATTTGCACGTTATCGCGACGGAACTCGGCCTTCCCGTAGGGACCGCCATGAATTTCTCCATTTAATTCAGTCTATTGAAGTGCTCCGCGCAGGAGGCGGCCGAAGTTGCGCGCCCACATCGCGCACACGTCGTGGATTCAATCCACGCCTCCGCGTGGGAGGCGACCACGCTCCGCTCTCTGCGCCGCCTGCTGTTCCTGGTTTCAATCCACGCCTCCGCGTGGGAGGCGACGACAAGCTCAAACCCAGGGGGCAACGGTGGCGGAGTTTCAATCCACGCCTCCGCGTGGGAGGCGACGTTCCTCCGCGAAGCTGCGCCGCGCGATCCTCATTGTTTCAATCCACGCCTCCGCGTGGGAGGCGACACGAACAGGATCGGATACGCGTTCGAGGACGACGTTTCAATCCACGCCTCCGCGTGGGAGGCGACTCGCCGTCGATCTTGTAGGGGACGGCTTTGCTCAGTTTCAATCCACGCCTCCGCGTGGGAGGCGACCTGATGGACACGGACGGCGCCGAGGAGAGCACCGTGTTTCAATCCACGCCTCCGCGTGGGAGGCGACGGCTGTATGCGACAGCATCGCAAGCGGCGGAACGTTTCAATCCACGCCTCCGCGTGGGAGGCGACATCGTGGAACGCGCCGGATCGGCTGCAACGCCTAGTTTCAATCCACGCCTCCGCGTGGGAGGCGACGAGGCCCGCCTTAATGGCAGACGACACTCTTATTGTTTCAATCCACGCCTCCGCGTGGGAGGCGACGACCGTGACCGGCACCACGCGAGTAGGCGTCACCGGGTTTCAATCCACGCCTCCGCGTGGGAGGCGACTGGGGGTGCGTAACCTATTTGGCGGGCGCGTGAAACAGCGAGTATCGCGCGAACCCGACCAGGGTCGTCACGCCGCTTGAGCCCTTTGAGGGTAGGTGGCGAATTTCTCTTGTTTGTCCAGTGCCTTGGGCGGGCGCGAACCTCCCAGGAGACGCGGGCCTGCTTCACGTTCGCGAGCGCGTGCATGGCTTGAACGACGCCGTCATTCCTCTTGGATGGGGCCGCACCAGCCGGGGAGATAGTTGGTGTCGTGCGTCTTGGATGCGTCCAGCGCCAGTGCGAGCGCGTGCTCGAAGTTCTTCTCCACGGTGGACCGCTTGATGTGGCGGCGCAGATAGTCAGCCCAAAGGAACTCGCTGAACGGCGTCGAATCCTTGGAGAAGCCGCCAGCGCGCCGCAGGGCGCCGGCAAGCGAGCGGAATGGGTCGTCCGTCAAGTGGACTACGGATTTCGGGATCTCCGAATAGCCGCACCGCGAGCCGGTATCGTCGAACGGGTGCATCCAGCTCCGGTTGTCGAGAACGACCCAGAACGCATCCTTTTCTAGATGGCTGAGATCGCTCACGACGGTGGTGAGCACCAGCTCCACCCCCTCCTCGTGGAGCGCGCGCGCGAGATGATGGTGATCGATGAGGTAGGGCCGCGCTTTCGGGCCCATCACCACCGGGATCATGTGCCGGGCCAGGAAATCGCGACCCTCGTGGGCGCTCTTCTCGCGCCATTGCTGACGTTTCTCTGCCACCTCGCGCATGCCGATGGTGATCTGCGTGGGCCTCAAGTCGCGGATCGCGGTGGGCTTCAGCAGGGGCTCGCGAATGGGTGTCATGGGCTGGTCCTGTTACGCTGACATCATGCTCGGTCGCGGGCTTGCGATCTTTGCTCCGGCGCAAGCGCCTGCACGGCATCCTCGACGCGGTGAAAGAGGCGATCCGGCCCGAGGGCGTCGAGTGTTCCGAAGCGGTCGAGGGCGTCCTGGGCCCGGATCGATTCCAGGCGGGCGATGGCGAAGGCGATGCCGGTGCGGCGGCAGTGGCGGATTACCTCGCTCAGCGCTTCGGCCGCGGTGTAATCGATGTCGGCAATGCTGCTCGCCTCCAGGACGACTACGGCGGGGCGCGTGTCGTAGCCGTCGATCCGTTCGATCATGGCGCGCTTGAAGGTCTCGGCGTTGGCAAAGAGCAAGGGGGCCTGGAAGGCGATGACGGCCACGCCGCCCACGCATTCGCCGCGATCTGTCTTGCTGGGTGGCCACCATACCGTGGTGCCGGGAAGCCTTCTCATCTCGACCGGCCGGGTCTGCGTCGTCATCCAGACGCCGTGAAGGAGGGAAAGCCCGATGCCGAATGTCACGCCGATCTGGATGGGAAGCACGACGATCGCGGCTGTCGTGGCGAGCCCGAGCAAGCCTTCGATTGGTGCCTCGCGGGCTATCCTGGCAATGGTGTCCGTGTGGATCAGCCGCTGGGCCACGAACATCAGGATCCCGGCAAGGGCGGCTTGAGGGATGTGGGCGAGCAGCGTGCCGCCGAACACGACGAGCAGGAGCACCGCGCCTGCGGCAAGGAGCGCGCTCATCTGCGAGCTGCCGCCCGCCGCGGCGACGACTGCGGTGCGCGGCGGGCTGGCATCCACCGGCAAGGCGCCGAGGACGCCGGCGGCCAGATTTCCGGCTCCCACGCCGATGTAATCCTGATCGATTGCCGGGGAGCGTCCGTCCGGGTCCGGGAAGGACTGGCTGACGGCCGCCGTCTGGATCATGACCACGAGCGAGACGATCAGCGCCAGGGGCAGGAGCTGCCACATGTCATCGAGCGAGGGGAGCGCGAAATGTGGCAGGCCGCCCGGCAGCGGGCCGAGCACGGCGACGCCACGGCTTTCGAGATCGAAGACCTGCACGATGATGGTTGCGAGCATCACACCGATCAAGGCGCCGGGGATCCGTCCGTTGATGCGCTCGGATGCGATCATGATGGCAAGAACGCCAAGCCCGATGGCAGCCGAGAACGGATTGAGCGAGGGCAGGTTGCGGGCGATGGCCTCGATGCGCCGGTAGAAATCGCTTCCGTCGCCGTCGATGCCAAGCAGCGCCGGGAGCTGCGACACCGCGATGTGGACGGCGATGCCGACCAGAAATCCGGTGACGACCGGTATCGAGAGAAGATTGGCGATCCAGCCGAGCCGCAGGAGGCCTGCCACGATCAGCATGGCGCCCACCAGGAAGGCCAAGGCCACGGCGGCGGCACCGAGCGATCCCGATCCGCTCGCCGCCATGGCAGCGAGCGCGCCCGCGAAAATCGGCGTGATGGTGGAGTCCGCGCCCGCCGTCAGCAGGCGGCTTGCGCCCAGGGCCGCAAATCCCAGGGTGGCGCCGATGAAGGCATAGAAGCCGATCTGCGGTTCGAGACCCGCCAGGCGGGCGGTGGCCATCTGCTCCGGGATGGTGATGGCGGCCAGCGTCACGCCCGCGGCAAGGTCGCGCCAGGCGTTGGCCGTCGTCCATCCTCGCAACGAGCCGAAGAGCGCAGGAACTCGGAACTGCATCGCTCCGCATCCACCTGGTTGGGGCAGTACGCCGCCAGAACCTACAATGAGACGCAGCGAAGAGGAATGGTGTCGATCAGCCGGGTTGCCCCGCGCCGTCAGGCGGGGGCATCGGGCGTCGAGGAGCCCAGCATTCGCTCGAGGGCGGCGAAGGAGCCATCAAGGTCCGCGAGCGCAAGAAGAATGCCGCGGGCGGTCTGGTAGTCGCCATGGCGGGGGCTCGCAGCCGTGGACCTCGCGGCCAGCATGCGCAGGAGCGCGGTCAGGTCCGAGACGAGCGTCTTGACGAGGCGTTGCGCCGCCGCGCCGTTCGCGGGCCAATGGAGCGGCGCGGTCAATGCGCGGGCCGTGGTGATGGGAATGCTGTCGCCGAGAATGACGCCGGGGCTCAGCAGCTCGGCGAACCCGGCGTAGGCCTGCAGAAGCTCTTCGATTGCCGAGGGGACGGTTCTGGTTCCGGCGGTGAGCTGCTCCACGATGAGGCCGGAGCGGCTTTCCCAGTCTGTCAGCAAGGTCGCGATTTCAGGGCGCAGGCGCGCGCTCGAGAGATGGTGGAAGGTGAGGCGGCCGAGCCTGCGGACGATCTTCTCCGCTTTGTGGGTTCGCCGGTCGGCGATCTCGCCTGCAAGCGATGCGACGGCGTTGCGAAGGGTTGCCGCGCCGGTGTCCGTTGCGCCCGCGTGTCCGGCTGCGCCGTCGTCGCGTCCGCCTTCTGCCGCGACCAGCACGATATCGCGGAAGAGGCCGGTGGTCATGGCGCGCAGGCGTTCGGTTACGCTCGTCACTTCCTCCGCGAGGTGGAGGCTGTCCTTATGCGTTGCGACCAGGAGCGCGTTGCGGCAGCAGCGCGGAGGGAGCGAGGCCCAGAGCGCGCGCTCGCTTTCGGTCCAGGCGCGTGTCGCGACGGTGCACCAGATGACGATGTCGGCATCCTCGATGAACGCGGCCGGACTGGCGGCGGAGGGGGTATCGAGGATCTGGAGCCTGCGCAGGTGCTCCAGAGGCAACGCCACCTGAATAGCGCGGAAGGCGATGTCGGTCAGCGGGTCGTTCTCGTCGCCATCGACGCGGATGCGGGTGCCTGCTTCCGTGACGCCGAACATGGACGCGGTTTCGGCGTAAGTCATGAGCACGGGCACCTGCGTGTTCGCCACGACGCTGGTGGGCAGCAGGCCCGCGCCGATCAAAAGGTCGGCGACGGAGGTCTTGCCGGAATTGTACTCGCCGAGAATGACCACGCGCACCGGCCGGCGAAGCGCCTCCTCGATGCGCGAGAGACCGGCGATGCAATAGGTCAGCGCCGTATCGGTGAGGCGGGTCTCGATCAGGCGTTCGCGGGCGTCGCGGATCTCCGCGAGGAACTGCTCGGATGCTCTACTCATGGGCGCGGAGCCTCTTCATGCAGGACTTTGTCCATGTACTGGATGAGGTGCTCGAGATGGCGGGTGAGGGTTTGATTGTCCTTCACGCGCTGGTCCTGAGCGCGAAGCCGCTCGGCTGTTTCGGTTGCGCGCTGGGCGCTCTCGGGCGAGACCGCGGCGCGCCGGGTCTCCTCGTACTCGGCCCGTAGAAATTCCAGGCGGCGGCGGAGGGCGTGCTGGATGTTGCGGCATGCGCCGAACGACCATGTGATGGTGGTGGCGCTGAACTCGTGAAAGGCGTTTTCCGCAAGTTGCACCAATTCGTCGGCGACAGGCGAGAACTCGGCGCGGATGAGGGCCTCGATCCTGGCGCCGGACGCCTCCGGCGACGGCTGCCGGCTCCAGAACAGGCGCCAGCGGGACGTGTCGAGATCAAGGGCGACAAGGCGGCTCAAGGGCGCGATGGTGGGCTCCGCGATGGAGAGCGTGGGCCCATGGGGATCGGAGAGGGCGGAGTCCGGCATCAGGGACGCTGTGAGTTTGTGCAACTCGGGTGCAACGCGGGCGTGGAACGACGTGAGGCGCTCGGCGGCGTTGCGGAACCCTTCATGGAAGGCGCCTGCCAGTGCGCGCCTCAGCTCCACGCCTTCATGCGTCCAGACCTGTGGTGCGCGCCCGCGCGAGAGGGTGTCTATGAGGACGTCGCGCTCGCGGGCGGCGTGGAGATCGATCGTCGCCATGAGGTGACGGCGCAATGCCTCCCGCTCCTCGTGAATGATGCGGGCAAGCTGCGTCTCGATGCCTGTCGCAGAGGCGTCGATGTTGGCGGTGACGCGGGCAAGCTGCTCGCTTTCGGCTGAAATGCGGGCAAATCGCTCTTCGGCGTCCTGCGGGAGATCGCTGGATCTCTTGGCTGCGTCGGACAGGGCCTCGAGCTCGCTTCTCGCGCTTCCTTCGCACACGCGGGCCATTTCCGCGAAGGCGTGGGTGATCTGGCGCAGCGCGAATGCGGGGCGGGCAGCGCCCATCGCCATGTCGATCGCTTTGTAAACCGACGGGAGGCCGGACATCGCCCAAAGAGAGTGGCGGATGCGTTCGCGGCAATCGGGGTTCGAGAGGGCGGCTGGTGTCAGCTCGCTCGGGTGGAGGAGACCGGCGCGCAAAAGGTGGCTCGCCGAGCGTCGCGCCAGGATGCGGGCGACGGCCTCGGCCTCGAATGCGATGGCCTGATTGCCCCACCAGGCGCTGCCATGGACGACGGGGATGCCGGTTCCGGGAAACTCGGCGTCCAGCCTCTGGCGCACGTAGGCGATGACCTTCGGCAGCTCCGTCTCGACGTCGGCGAGATCGTCGATGCGGTTGATGAGGACGACGATGCGGTCGTTGTTGAGGCCGCGCATGATGCGAAGCAGGCTGACGTCCGTATCGGAAAGCGGCTGGCGGGCAGTGAGCACCACGAGGTGCACATCGGCCGAGCCCAGGCTGCGCCGCGTTATCTCGTCGCGAATGAGGAACGGATCGTTGGTGCCCGGCGTGTCGATGACGGTGACCGGGAACGCGAAGGGCCCGTGATCGCAATAGAGGTCGGCGCTCTTGGTGAGATCGGAGTACTTGCCGATAGCGGCAGCTCCCGCATGGCCGGCGAAATCTCCGGAGCAGAGATATTGCAGCAGGATGCTGGCATCGAAGCTCTCGAAGGCGTGTGCCTGGCCGAGCAGAAGCTCGAACTCGACGCCGAGGCGTTGCTGGGCGCGCTCTCTCAGTTGATCCGCCTGGCGCTGGAGAAGCTGGGGCTCGAAGCCGGGTACGAGGCGTTCCGTCAACTCCCGCACGCGTCCGCCGCTTTCGGCGAGGCTGCTCCATTCATTCTGCTGGAGGAATGTGAAGATCGCCGCGTGTGCGCCCGGCGGCGTTTGGCGGAAGTGCAAATTCGTGACGGCCGTCGTCCAGGGCGTGACGCTGGTCGGCAGGAAGCCAGGGTCCTGCACGAAGGCGTTGATGAAGGAACTCTTGCCTGACTTGATCTGGCCGACGATTGCGACGCGGCAGGTGAGCTGCTTCAGCTTGCGCAGCGCATCGGTGACAAGCGGACGCTCGGCGGGCTCGACGAGATTGGACAGCACATCGCCGCAGCCGAGAAGCTGCGCGCGCAGGCCTTCCAGCCTGCTGCCGATGAGTCCCGAGCGGGTCTCCTCACCCGACATGCTCGCGTTCAAGCGCCCTACGCCTCCAAAAACTCCAACGCTCAAGCGATCATGCCGGAAGGTCGAGAGTATGACCCTTTGGGACGCCGCGTCAGCTTGTTGCGGACGCGGGATAGGGCTATTTGCCGCTCGCGCTCGGCAAATAGCTGGCCGCTTCCTGTGTTCCGAGGGCGAGTGCGCGCTCGTACCAGGCTTTTGCGAGTGCCGGATTTGTCCGGCTATCGGCGAAACTTACCGGTGTTTTTTGAGAGGGATCGTAGCTGAAGCCGAGTTTGAGTGCAGCCGGACCGGAACCAAGCTCGGCCGCTCGCTGCAGCAATGCGCGGGCCGCTTCGATCTCGCCGCTTGCGAGCAACGCATCCGCGCGGCGAACAAGTCCGCTCGCCGTATCTATCTGTTGCGGATCGATGCTGCGTGCGCCTGCGGCGGGCTGGTTCAGCTCGAACGTTCCGGGACTCGTCTTCAGATTTCCCATGCCGCCCAATCTTCCTTGCCACGACATGAGGAGGAAGACGGTGAGGGCGGAGACAGCTGCCGCCATGACGGCGGCGACGTAGACGTTCGTGCCGGATTTCTTCGCTGAGGCGGCAGCGGGACTTCGGCCTTCCTCCGAGCCGGGGGCAGGCGCGCCGCGCAATGCGCCGATGTAGCCGCGCTGCTCGGTCTCCTGCGGGGTCTTGCCCAGGCTCTTGTCGCCGTCGAGCCCGTCGAGGCGGCGAAGCAGTTTCTTGAGCTCGTCCAGCTTGGGTTCATCGTGGCGTGCCATCAGCGTCTATCCTACCCATGCGCCCACTCGCTATTGCGTCGTAGATCCCCGCAGAGGTTTGGCCGCGCCGCACGCAGCAGCCGTCTTATTATGTCGTAGTTCAGCGCTTCGATCGCGACAAGAGCGTTGCGTGACAGACATTTGAGCAGATCGCTCATTCGGCTGGCAGCGATGCGCCGGGCGATGTGCAAGCGAGCTTGCGTTCGCGCGCGTAAGCGCTGTTCGCGCAGAGGGAAGATGCGCGCGCCTCGTTCGGCACATGGATTGCTGTGTGAGATTTCACGTCATGCCGAAGGTGGCGAGATGCCATCCGGCGCGACGTGGCTCAGATGTGCGCGAGGGGGATTGCGAGATGCGCGTTCAATCGAGAAGTCCGCTACGGCCCATCGGGCTCGCGTTTCTCATGACGGCCCTGTCGTGTCCGGCGGCCATCGCCGCACCCGATAAGGGCGATACGGCATTTCTGATGGTCTCGACGGTGCTCGTTCTTCTCATGACGGTGCCGGGGCTCGCGCTCTTCTACTGCGGTCTTGTCAGAACCAAGAACGTGCTTGCCACGCTGATGCACGTGTTTGCGACGGTCGCGCTCGTGTGTCTCGTGTGGATGCTCTACGGCTACAGTCTGGCATTCACGGCGGATAGCCACACTGCGCCATTCGTCGGCGGGCTCTCCAAGGCATTTCTTGCCGGCATCACGCCGGACTCTGTCGTGTCGACGTTCTCTCCGGGCGTCTACGTTCCGGAATACGCCTATGTCTGGTTTCAGATGACGTTTGCGGCGATCACGCCTGCCTTGATCGTGGGCGCCTTTGCGGAGCGCATGCGGTTCGCGGCGTTGCTGGTGTTCATGGTGCTCTGGGTCACGATCGTCTACTGCCCGATCGCCCACATGGTCTGGTATTGGGCTGGCCCGGATGCGCTGATCGATGCAGCCCGCGCCGTTTCGGTCGCCAGTGGCGAGACGCGCACGGCAGCGGAAGCGCACCTTCAGGGCCTATTGTCGAGCGCGGGGCTTGCCGCGCAATGGGGCGCCATCGATTTCGCCGGCGGAACAGTGGTGCACATCAACGCGGGCATCGCGGGCCTCGTCGGCGCGTGGATGCTGGGACCGCGCTCCGGCTATGGGCGCGAGCCGATGCCGCCGCATTCGCTCACGCTCAGCATGGTGGGGGCGGCGCTGCTGTGGGTCGGCTGGTTCGGCTTCAATTGCGGCTCGAACCTCGAAGCGAACGGCACGGCGGCGCTGGCGATGGGCAATACGTTCGGGGCGACGGCGGCAGCGGCCCTCGCCTGGATCTTCGTGGAGTGGGCGGTCAAGGGGAAGCCGACGACGCTGGGCCTCGTCTCAGGCATGGTGGTCGGTCTGGTGGCGGTCACGCCCGCCTCGGGCTTCGCGGGGCCGATGGGCAGTATCGTGCTTGGCCTCGTAAGCGGCGTTTGCGGCTTCCTGGCCTGCACGTCGCTCAAGAGCGCGCTCGGCTACGACGACAGTCTGGATGTGTTCGGCGTGCATTGCGTCGGCGGCATTGTCGGCGCGATCGGAACGGGACTGCTGGTCGATCCGCAGCTCGGCGGAACCGGCATTGCCGACTACATCGCGAAGCCGGGGCAGATCACGGTCGTCTACGACATGGCGAGCCAGATGAAGGCGCAGCTCAAGGCCGTGGCGCTCACTCTGCTCTGGTCCGGGCTGGTCTCGATGGCGCTCTACAAGATCGTCGATCTCGTCATCGGCCTCAGGCCGCCGCGCGAGAAAGAGCGTGCCGGGCTCGATCTCTCGGAGCACGGGGAGCGGGGATACAATTTCTGAGAGGGCGGGGAGTGCAGGCTGTTGCCTGGGGGTATCCCGCCCGAAGGCCGATAACTCGGGGAGTGTCGCCTTCGGGCGGGCTATCGCGGCGCCGACGATCGGATCAGCGCCGCGATGAAGCGATGTGGCGTAGTTAGGCCGCCTTGGCGACGGCGCCGGCCGGCACGCCCGAGATCGTCTTCAGAACCTGCGAAGCGATCTGGTAGGGGTCGCCCTGGGAGTTCGGACGGCGATCCTCGAGGTAACCCTTGTAGCCGTTATTGACGAAGCTGTGCGGCACGCGGATGGAGGCGCCGCGGTCAGCCACGCCGTAGCTGAACTTGTTCCACGGAGCGGTCTCGTGCTTGCCGGTGAGGCGCATGTGGTTGTCGGGGCCGTAGACCGAGATGTGATCGTCGAGGTTCTTCTCGAACTCCTTCATGAGGGCCTCGAAGTACTCCTTGCCGCCGACCTCGCGCATGTAGGCGGTCGAGAAGTTGCAATGCATGCCCGAGCCGTTCCAGTCGGTGTCGCCGAGCGGCTTGCAGTGGAACTCGATGTCGATGCCGTATTTCTCCGTGAGGCGGAGCAGCAGGTAGCGGGCGAGCCACATCTCGTCAGCGGCCTTGCGCGAGCCCTTGCCGAAGATCTGGAATTCCCACTGGCCCTTCGCCACCTCGGCGTTGATGCCCTCGTGGTTGATGCCGGCCGCGAGGCAGAGATCGAGATGCTCCTCGACGATCTGGCGCGCGATGTCGCCGACGTTCTTGTAGCCGATGCCGGTGTAGTAGGGGCCCTGCGGGGCGGGATAGCCGTGCTCCGGGAAGCCGAGCGGGCGGCCGTCCTTGTAGAAGAAGTACTCCTGCTCGAAGCCGAACCAGGCACCGTCGTCGTCGAGAATGGTCGCGCGCTTGTTGGAGGGATGGGGGGTCTTGCCGTCGGGCATCATGACTTCGCACATCACGAGCGCGCCGTTGACGCGAGCGGGATCGGGATAGACTGCGACCGGCTTCAGCACGCAATCGGAGCTGTGACCCTCGGCCTGGAGCGTGGAGCTTCCGTCGAAGCCCCAAAGCGGAAGCTCGGCAAGGCTCGGGAAGGCGCTGTATTCCTTGATCTGCGTCTTGCCGCGCAGATTGGGGACCGGTGTATAGCCGTCGAGCCAGATGTACTCGAGCTTGTACTTCGTCATGGTGAGCTCCTAGTTTGATGCCTTGACGCGTGAGAGGTCGTGACGCGCTCGCTGTTCATTGTGATGCGATGCGCTCAGTGTGCGGTGCCAGGGTGCCGTGACCGGCGGAACGTTCGGATCGCGCCGTGCGTTGGCGTGATGTCTGTGGGAAATGCCGAGACGCCGGTGCGCGTGAGCGCTCCAACTCTTTGCGCGGATGTCACGCCGCTCAGCATTCGTCCCCCAACGTTCGGAAGAAAGGTGCCTGGTTCGGTAGCAAGTCCGTCGTGTGCCTCGTGAGTGGGCGAAAAACGCGCGCTAAAGCCGCCTCGCCGTCACCAAAATGCTAGCCAAACAAGCAAAAACATTCATGCCTATAATATGAGCAATTCCCGATATTTAACGAGCATTCTGTGCGAACATCAGGCAAAATACGTCTTATTGACGCGGTGTTTTGCGCACTTTGGCGAAACACGAATGGAGAGACGAACGATGACTGCGAAGACTCATCGGGAGAGCGCGGAGATTTTCATGTTCCCGGCTGGCGGCCGTCGCGCCGCCGCGAGCGCGCCATTCAAGTCCGTGAAGAACGTCGAGGAGCTGGCTGCTCAGCGGCTGCCCAAGGTCGTTTTCGGAAGCGGCTGGTATCACGATGCTGCCATCGAGGCCGAGGACAGCCACAAGCGGTGAGCCTTTCGCCGCGCGTGAGAACTGTCGCGCGGCCAAGAGAAGTACGACCGGCTCAAGCGCCGAAGATCGACCAGCCTAGCCTTCTCGTGAGCGCTTCGAGCGCGATGCGGCCGAGGTGAGAGTTTCCGGCCGCATCGAGGCCAGGCGCCCAGACCGCGATGGAGGCCTTGCCCGGCGCGATGGCCATGATGCCGCCTCCCACGCCGCTCTTTCCGGGCAGACCCACCCGGTACGCGAACTCGCCAGAACCGTCATAGTGGCCGCACGTAAGCATGATCGCGTTGATGCGGCGTGCACGCTCGGGATGGACGACGGTGAGGCCAGTCGAGGGGTTGCGTCCGGAATGGGCGAGAAAGCGGCCTGCCATGGCAAGCTGCCTGCACGACATGGCGATGGCGCAGTGGTGGAAGTAGACGCCGAGCGTGTAGTCAACCGGGTTGTCCAGCACGCCGAAGGATTTCATGTAGTTTGCGAGTGCGCTGTTACGGAATCCGGTTCGCTGCTCGGAGGCCGCAACTTTGTCGTCGATCGCTATCGAGGGATCGTCGGCGAGGTAGCGCATGAAGCGCAGGATCTCGCCCAGTGCCTCGCGCGGCTGGTGGCCTGAGAGAATGAGGTCGGTGACGGCGATCGCCCCTGCGTTGATGAACGGATTGCGCGGGATGCCGCACTCGCGCTCGAGCTGGACGATTGAGTTGAACGGGCTGCCGGATGGCTCGCGGCCGACGCGCCGCCAAAGCCGATCGCCAACCTTTCCGAGGGCGAGCGTCAGCGTGAACACCTTCGAGATGCTCTGGATGGAAAAGGGCGTGTCGGCGTCGCCGCCGGCCGCGGTGTTTCCATCGGCATCGATGACCACGAGGCCGAAGGCGTTGGCGTCGACGCGAGCGAGCTCGGGGATGTAGGTCGCGACCTCGCCCCGATCGGTTCGCTGCCGCATCTCGTCCGAGATCTCTCGCACGACGCTTTCAATTTGGGAGATGGTGGTGCTCATGGCCGCAAAATAGCGGCCTTGCGGCGCCACTCAATGGCTCGTATTCGCGATCTCGCGCGGTTGCTCAAAAAGCGATCAAGGTGCCGTGCGTCTGGGCGGACGCGCCTTCATTGCCAGCCGGGCACGGACGCCATGTCCGGGAGCTTGTGGGCGATGCCCTTATGGCAGTCGATGCACGTCTTCTGGCCGGTGAACAGGTAGCGTTCGTGGGCGGAGGCGGCACGCGGGCTTTGCCGCGCCACGTCCATGGATTGGGCGGAATGGCAATTGCGGCATTCGAGCGAGTCGTTCGATTTGAGCCGCAACCATTCGTGCGCGGCGAGCTCCAGGCGTTTGTCGAGAAACTTCTCGCGGGTGTCGATGGTGCCGAAGATCTTGCCCCACACTTCCTTGGAGGCCTGCATCTTGCGGGCGATCTTGTCGGTCCAGTTGTGGGGGACGTGGCAATCGGGGCAGGTGGCGCGCACGCCGGAGCGGTTTGAATAGTGGATGGTCGATTTCAGCTCCGCGAACACGTTGTCGCGCATCTCGTGGCAGCTCGTGCAGAACTTCTCGGTGTTGGTGGCTTCGAGCGCGGTGTTGAATCCGCCCCAGAACAGAATGCCTGCGAGGAATCCCGCGATGATGAGGAAGCCCAGGCTGTAAGCCGTGCTGGGCGTGGTCAGCACGTTCCAATATTCGAGCGCACGCTCGCGCCAGGGGAATGCCGCGAGGCGAACGCGTGCTCGCGCGATCCGGCCCTTGATGGCCGCAGGGGAGAAGCGTGTGCCAGAGTTCATCATTCCGGCGCCTTCCCCGTCGCGTTACGCAGGACCGTATCCACGTCGACGAAGGTGTTCCCTACGGGAGCTTTGACGGCGTGCTGCGGCACGTGGCACTGCGTGCAGAAGTAGCGGCGCGGCGATACGGTCGCCAGGAACTGGCCGTCACGGTCCATGAAGTGGGTGATGGACAGCATCGGCGCCTGGCTCTCGCCGGTGCGCGAGCGCGCATGGCATGAGAGGCACTTGTTGACGTTGCGGTCGAGCTGATAGCCGTCCACGCGATGGGGAACGAGCGGCGGCTGCTCGGGGTAGTTCCTGATCTCACGATCGGCGGTGTTGACCTCGGGCGTCATGCGATGCGCGGGGCCTTCCTCGTTCAAGGGAACCGGGCCGCGCAGGTTCGAGTGCAGGGGCTCCGGGCTTTCCGACAGCGAAGGCGACTGTGGGATCGCGAGCGCGACGATGAGGAGAGCGAGCGCGGCAGCGCATCCGCCGAGACCGAGCTTGGCGCGCGATGTCATATGCTGCCCTCCTCGGATCTTTCGATGCGGACGGCGCACTTCTTGTAGTCCGTCTGCAGCGAGATGGGATCGGTCGCGTCGAGCGTCACCTTGTTGATGAGCTTGCTCTCGTCGAACCACGGCACGAAGATCACGCCGCGCGGCGGCTTGTTGCGGCCTGAGACCTCGATGCGCGCGCGTATGTAGCCGCGGCGCGAGGTGACGCGGATCTCCTGGCCGCGCCGCAGGTTCATCTCCGCCGCGTCGTCAGGGTTCATGTAGCAGAGGGCTTCGGGAACGGCGCGATACAACTCGGGCACGCGGCGCGTCATTGAGCCGGAATGCCAGTGCTCGAGCACGCGGCCGGTGGTGAGCCAGAACGGGAAATCCGTATCCGGGCTTTCCGCGGCGGGCTCGTAAGGCAGGGCGTAGATCCACGCCTTGCCATCGGCGTGTCCGTAGAAGTCGACGCCGGTGCCGGGCTTCGCGTAGGGGTCGAGGCCCTCGCGGAAGCGCCAGCGCGTTTCCTTGCCGTCGACCACCGGCCAGCGCAGGCCGCGAACCTGATGATAGGTGTCGAAGGGCGCGAGGTCATGGCCATGGCCGCGGCCGAACTCGGCATACTCCTCGAACAGGCCCTTCTGCAGATAGAAGCCGAAGTGGGCGGCCTCGTCGTTGTCGTAGCCGGCCTCGACCTCGGTAGGCGCGAACTTGTCGACCTTGCCGTTGCGGAAGAGAACCTCGTACAGCGTCTTGCCGGCGGTGTCGGGCTTCTTCTCGATGAGGTCCGCGGGCCACACGTCCTCGATCTTGAAGCGTTTGGAGAACTCCACGAGCTGCCAGACGTCGGAGCGGGCTTCGCCGGGCGGCTTCACGAGCTGGTGCCAGAAGTGCGTGCGCCGCTCGGCGTTGCCGTAAGCGCCTTCTTTCTCGACCCACATGGCCGTCGGCAGGATGAGATCGGCGGCGAGCGCCGTCACGGTGGGATAGACGTCCGATACGACGACGAAGTTGTCGGGGTTGCGATAGCCGGGCAGCGTCTCCTCGTTGCAGTTCGCGGCCGCCTGCATGTTGTTGTTCACCTGCACCCAATAGGCGTTGAGCTTGCCGTCCTTGAGCATCCGGTTCTGCAGAACGGCGTGATAGCCCGGCTTGTCGGGGATGGTGCCTTCGGGAAGGTTCCAGATCTTCTCCGTCTTGGCGCGATGCTCCTTGTTGGTCACGACCATGTCCGCGGGCAGGCGGTGGGAGAAGGTGCCGACCTCGCGAGCCGTTCCGCATGCGGAGGGCTGGCCGGTGAGCGAGAACGGGCTGTTGCCGGGCTCGGAGATCTTTCCGGTCAGGAGATGGATGTTGTAGACGAGGTTATTGGCCCACACGCCGCGCGTGTGCTGGTTGAAGCCCATGGTCCAGAAGCTCACGACCTTGGTCTTGGGGTCGGCGTAGAGCTCGGCAAGCTGCTCGATGTGGCGCGCTTCGACACCCGAGATTTCGGCCGCCTTCTCGAAGGTGTACTCGGAGACGAACTGTGCGAAGTCGTCGAAGGACATGTCGGTCGCATCGTTCGGCTTGTCCTTGCCGCTGGCGCGTTGCTGCAAGGGATGTTCCGGGCGCAGGCCATAGCCGATATCGGCCTGTCCGCGCTTGAACAGCGTGTGCCTGTCGACGAAATCCTTGTTCACGCGCCCGGTCTGGATGATGTGGTTTGCGATCGCGTTGAGGAGCGCCAAGTCCGACTGGGGCTTGAAGACGATGGGAAGATCGGCCAAGTCGAACGAGCGATGCTCGAAGGTGGAGAGCACAGCGACCTTGACGTGAGGTGCCGAGAGACGGCGGTCTGCCACCCGGGTCCAGAGGATCGGGTGCATCTCGGCCATGTTCGAGCCCCACAGGACGAATGCGTCGGTGGCCTCGATGTCGTCGTAGCATCCCATCGGCTCGTCGATGCCGAAGGTGCGCATGAAGCCCGCGGCCGCAGAAGCCATGCAATGGCGCGCATTGGGGTCGATGTTGTTCGAACGGAAACCGCCCTTGAAGAGCTTGGAGGCCGCGTAGCCTTCCCAGATGGTCCATTGGCCGGACCCGAAGATGCCGACGCCGGACGGCCCGTGCTTCTGGAGGGCGGCCTTGAACTTCTCCTCCATGATGTCGAAAGCCTCGTCCCACGAGACGGGCGTGAAGTCGCCGTTCTTGTCGAACTTTCCGTTCTTCTTTCTCAACAGCGGCTGCGTGAGGCGATCCTCGCCGTACATGATCTTGGAGAGGAAATAGCCCTTCACGCAATTGAGGCCGCGGTTCACCTCGGCCTTGGCATCGCCATGGGTGGCGACGACGCGCCCGGATTTCGTGGCGACCATCACGCCACAGCCCGTGCCGCAGAAACGGCAGGGCGCCTTGCTCCAGGTGAGCTGGGTGGCGTCGACCCCGGTCGGAAGGTTGGTGGCGCTTGCTGGGAGCTGAAGCCCCGCTGCTGCGGCGGCGGTGGCCGCTGCCTGAAGCTTCAGAATGGTCCGCCGGTCGAGTGTCGCCTCGGTCATGATCACACCTTCAGGTCGTCTGGGTCGGGCTTATGTTGCGTTCAGGCCAACGCATCGGAGTGCGTGGCCTGGAACACCATCGCTACGGAAACGACGTTCGGGAGCCTGTCGATTTCGATCATGCGATCGCCGGCGAGGCGCTGGGTCTCGGCTTCCACCACGACGACGATCTTTCCGGCCGGGTCGTGGCCGTGGACCTCCACGCCTTCGAGAGCGGAAATGGCTCTGATCAGATCGGGCAGATGCTCGGGTCTGGCCTGAACGATCAGGCTCATGATCTCCGTTTCCGGAGGGCGCTCGGAGGCCGCTTCCGGATAGCTGGCGTTCCACTGTCCGTGAATGAAAGCGCGGCGTGAGGCATCCATGGGCGCTCCTTACGGTTTTTCGATGTGAGATGTCGGGTTGACGATGGGCTCCGTCGGCGAGACGGGCGTGGCGCGTGGGGCTTTCGGGGGGCCTGCCACCATCTGATAGAGCCAGACCGAGAGGCCGTAGCTTCCCACTGTCGCGATGGCGAGCGCGGGGGCGAGCACAAGGGTGAGGGCCACGAGAACGTGGAGCTCAAGCCGGCGTCGGCGTGCGAGTTTGTCCATGGTCGTGGTCTCGGCCGGTTGCGACAATACTCATAGCATCTGTGTAAGACGCATCGGTGATCGAAAAAATGAAAAACTGTCGGCTAGGTCCCTTCGCAAATGCGAAGTTCAGATCGTCATTTAAATTTCCCTGCTCTCTCCCTAAGCCGTGTCGCGCGAGCTGGAGTTGTTCTCCGTCAATTGGAGCCAATTTTTAGAAATCCACAGAAGATTTGGCACCGTCAACGTGTACGGATAGTTTGGTGAGCTGACGGTTCGGCGCAGCATGTGGCGTGCGCGTCCGGCATTCTCGCACCAGACGGCATCTCAGAGCCCGCCATGATAGCCGGGCGCTGTCGCGCGGGAAGCCGGCTGCTGATACGTCAGTGTTTGTTGAGGGTCTTGTCGAGGTCGGTGTCGGTTCCGGCGGCGTGCTTGTCTTCCTCGGGGAGCACGTCGGCCACGGCGCCGAGGCGTTTCCACGAGGGGATGCGCTCCTCGCCGTCCTCTTTCGGCACGAAGTACGATTCCTCGACGAGCTGCATCTTGTGGATGTAGCGCGGGCAGTTCGAGAAGAGGGAGTCGATTACGACGCGGACAATGAGCTTCGCGCCGGGATAGCGCTCCATCAGCGGGTCGCGTTCGGACACCTGCGCCTTGCCGAGGATGCGCAAGCGTGACTGGCGCTCGAAATCGATGAAGAGCAGCCCCACCTTGTTGGTTTCATCAATGTTGCCGACGGAGAGATGCATACCGTTGCCGTCGTAATCCGGGAAGGCCAGCGTCTTGTCGTCGACGATGGTCACGAATCCGCGGGCTCCGCCTTTGTAGGAGCAGTTCGGCTGGCCGTAGGCGTCGGTCGTGGCGAGGAAGAACATGTTCTGGCGGGTGATGAAAGACGCATCGACCGCGCTCAAGTGGTCGTGGACGAGAACGGCTTCCAGCCGGTCGGCCAAGCGACGCGTATCGAAGCGATCCTGGAAATCCCGCTGGCTGTCGGAGAAGAAGTCGGACGCGTCCCGTTCGCCGCTCGGGTCCCTGTCTTTCGTGCAGAGACAGGTAACGTCTGCGAGCTTTTCCATGCACTCGGTCCAGCTCACACGGTAGACCTCGGCTGCGTCGCGCTCGGAGAGCTTCTCGTGGGTGAGGGTCAGCTCCGTCACGTCCGGCTCGAGGGAGCGGATATCGGCGATGACGACCGAAGCGCCGCCCTTGAGGGACGTAATGGGGCCGTCATAGCTCCACGACATGGCGACGCGGCGATCCTCGGCAAGCTCAAGATAGGTTCCGGAGAAGGAATAGGGCTTGCCGTCTCCGCCTACGCCTTCGAGGCGGTATCGCCCGCCTTTTCTGAGGTCGACCATCACCGAGGTGACGACGTGGGCGCCCGGCGCCAGCCATTTCGCGAGAAGGCCCGGCTCTGTCCAGGCGGCAAAGACCGAGCGCGCGGGCGAGCTCAGCTTTCGCACCAGGACGACGGAAACGTTCTTATTTTTGTTTCGAGCGGCCACGGGTCTTCCCGTTCGCTTGTGCGAGAACGCGTTCGAGGGCGTCGAGGCGATCCTGCCAGAAATGCTCGTAGGCACTCAACCACTGAAAGGCTTCGCCTAGAGCCTCGGGCTTGAGGCTGCAGATGTGATTGCGGCCGCTCACCTCCCGGTTGATGAGGCCGGCGCGCTCGAGCGATTTGACATGCTTGGAAACCGCGGCGAGCGACATGTCGAACCGGGGGGCCAGTTCGCCGACGTTGTGGGGGCGCGCGGCAAGAAGGCTCACAATCTCGCGACGGGTGCCGTTCGCGAGGGCGTGAAAGAGATTGTCCAGGTGCTCGTTGCGATCTTCAACCATTCGATTGAGAGTTCCATGAACGGATCGGGTTGTCAAACCGATCTCTGCCCGGACGAGCGGGGCGTGTCCATGGCGGGGCGGCAAGTGAGCAGTGTTTTTCGCAGAGTTGGTTTTGGAGCGTGCTCAACCGCCTTGGGGCTCGGCCTTGAGGAGCACCGAGCGCAGCATGGCGTCGGTCTCATCCCGCGTGGCTAGTCTGCGGGGAGGCATGTCCGGCTGCGGCAGGAACTCCGGATCCTCACAAAGGTCGGCGAGGGCAGCAACTTTCTCCCAACTGATCGGGCATTTACCTTCGTGTGCTGCGAACAGCATGGTCGCGGAGATCAGGATCGCGTTGTCGGAGAGCTTCCAGGTCGCACGATCGTGGACGTGCTGGGCGGGATCACGCGGGTCGAAGCAGAGATAGGCGCCGGGTCGATCAGGGTTCATGTCACGCGAACGGGTCAGGGCCATTTACTGGATCGTAGGCATCTTCATATCGGGGGGAAGCTGACAGCAGACTGACGAGGGGCGATGGATAGGCCTGCCCTCCCCCCTTAGGGAAAGGCACTTGAGGCGGCGCAATTGACTGGCAATGCACCCTCATTACTCTCCCGTCATGGACACGCTCGACCTGTTTCAACGCCTTTCGGTCTCCCTCGCCATCGGTCTCGTGATCGGGCTCGAAAGGGGCTGGCACGCGCGTCTCGAAGCCGAGGGCGAGCGTGCCGCCGGCTTCCGGACGCATGCGCTTGCCGGCGTGCTCGGCGGCGTGTGGGGCGCGATCGCGCGCGGGGGCGGGGACATCGGTCTCGTCGCGCTCGCTGTGGCCTTCGCCACGTTCACGGGGGTTATCGCCTTCTATCGCTACCGGGAGACGGGACACGACGGGACGTTCGGCGCGACGACAGTGGTCGCGGCGATGCTCGCGTTCGCACTCGGGGCTTTCGCGGTGGTCGGTGACGTTCAGGTGGCCGCGGCAGGCGGGGTCGTGGTGGCGGCGCTGCTCGCGCTCAAGGGCGTGCTGCACGCGTGGGTCCAGCGGCTGTCCTGGGCGGAGCTGCGGTCGGGGCTCATGCTGCTCGCAATGACGTTCGTGATGCTTCCGCTGCTTCCCAACCGTCCCATCGATCCGTGGGGCGCGCTCAATCCGTTCTCGCTGTGGCTCATGACGATCATGATCGCCGTGCTGTCGTTTGCTGGCTATGCGGCCATCAAGATCGTCGGTGCTCGCCGGGGCGTGCTGCTCACTGGCGTCGGCGGCGGTCTCGTCTCGTCGACGGCGGTGACGCTCAACATGGCGCGGATGGCGCGGGAGCATCCCGAGGAACGCAACAGGCTGGTCGCGAGCGCGCTGGTGGCGTCGGCGACCATGATGGCGCGTATTCTCGTAGTGGTCGGCGTCATCAACGCGGCGCTTCTGTCTCAGCTTGCGGGGCCGGTCGGTGCGGCGGGGCTTGCGCTTGCGCTCGTCGCGCTGTTCCTGCTCAAGAGCGGCGGCCCTGAAGGCGACGACGACGGCCAGATCGTGCTCAGAAATCCGTTCGAGCTTGCGACCGTGCTGCAGTTCGGCGCGCTCCTCACCGTGATTTCCGTGCTCGCCAAGGCCGTCACGGTGTACGCGGGAGACATCGGCGTTTATGCCCTTGCGGCGATCTCGGGGATTGCGGACGTGGATGCCATCACGCTGTCGATGGCTCAGCTCGGCGGCGCAGGGTCTCTCGGACTCGAGGTGGCCGCGCGTGCGATCGCCATCGTGGTGGCCGTCAACACGGTATCCAAAACGGTGATGGGCTGGATCGCAGGGGGATCTGAGGTTGGATGGCGGCTTGCTATCGCGAGCGGGCTCGCGATCCTCGCGGGCGCGCTGGGCCTTCTGCTCTCGCCGGCGGCGTCGGCTGGGGTGTGATGCCCGGATAGCTCGTGCGCGAGAGCTGTCCGCCTCAGCGCTGCACGAACGCCTTCTCGATCACAAAGTCGCCCGGCTCGCCGCTGTTGCCTTCCTCGAAGCCGCGGCTCGCGAAAAGCTGGGTAAGGTCGGCCAGCATGGCGGGGTTGCCGCAGATCATCACGCGGTCCGTTGCGAGGTCGAGGGCCGTGAGGCCGAGATCGTCGAAGAGTTTGCCCGAGGTGATGAGATCCGGAATGCGGCCCTGGCGATGGTAGGGTTCCTGGGTGACGGTGTCGTAGTAGTAGAGTTTGTCGGCGGCCAGCTCACCCAGCAGCTCGTGGTTTTTCACGCCTTCGACGACAGATGCAGCAAAAGCCAGCTCGCCCACCGTGCGGCAGCCTTCGGCCACGATCACGGTGTCGAAGCGCTCGTAGGTCTCCGGATCGCGGAGCACGCTCGCGAACGGGGCGAAGCCGGTGCCGGTGCCTAGCAGGAGCAGACGCGTGCCGGGGCGAAGGTTGCCGAGCAGAAGCGTGCCTGTGGGCTTGGGGCCGATCAGGATCTGATCTCCCGGCTTGATGTGCTGGAGGCGCGAGGTGAGGGGGCCGTCCGGCACCTTGATGCTGAAGAACTCGAGCCAGTCGTCGTAGTAGGCGCTCGCGACGCTGTAGGCGCGGAGCAGCGGGCGGCCTTCGTTCATGAGGCCGATCATCGTGAACTGGCCGCTCTGGAAGCGGAACGACGAGGTGCGGGTGGTGCGGAAGCTGAAAAGATTGTCCGTGTAGTGCGTTACGTCGAGCACTTCCTCAGACAGCATATTGCCCGCAGTCCGGGCGGGCACGGGCTTCTCACGCACGGATGCGCCTTCCGGATCGTCCAGCATGATGGAAGCTCCCTCGTCAGTCCGTAAAGCTCGGTCGTCCTCCGAGCCGCCAGGCTGCGAAGGACGCGTACAATAGTTTGATGTCGCGGAATCCAGCAACCCGCTTGATCCGGATCAAAACCGGCGGATTGTGCGGTTATCGGCCGCGCGCGAGAGGTAGCGGCCGTTTTTGCATATTATATCAGGCGGCGTCGGCAAGCTTCTGCAGCGTCTCGGTGTTGAGGATGCGCAAGCCTGCGGGCGTTTCCTTGACCGCCCCCTGCTTCTTGAGGCTCAAAAGCGCAGCCCCGAGCTTCTCGATGCTCAAGTCCAGCTTTTCAGCCACGAAACCGGCGGTGATGTCGTCGGAAATCAGCGTGCGATCACGCCCTTCCGGACCGTTGAGGCTCGAAATGGCGAGAAGGAAGTTGGCGACGCGGGCCGCGGCGGGCTGCTCCTCGGCAGACAACGCGCGATCGCGAAGATGATCGAACTCACGCTCGACGGCTGCAGCCAGCCGGAACGACAGGCGGTCGTCGGTTTCAAGCGCGGACGCGAATTCCTCTTCGGAAACGAGGCTTACCACCGTGTCGACCATGGCCTGAGCCGTGCTCACGTGATGGCGCAAATGGCCGAGACCGATGATGTCGCCGGGGAATGCGAATTCGATGACGTCGTGACGTCCGTCTGCCCAAAGCATGTAGTGGCAGATGGCCCCGCGCTCGACGCGGTAGAGCGCACGCTCTTCGCCAGCCTGAAAAAGAATTTCGCTGGTTTCGACGTTCTGAAGCACGGATCCGGATGCCAGCGAGGCGGGATTCAATTTCCCAATTCCCTCACAGGGCAGCTCAATATTTCCAGACCGGCAAACGCTCTCCATAACACTTTACTCCCGTACGCACGGTGGATGTAGGTCTGTCATCCGTCACAATCAAGTCATATTTGGCTTCCCTACCAATCAGTAAGGCTAGCGACCTCACGTTAAATCTCCGTGCAAGTCCGTCAGTTCCCTGGGAAACATCGCTCCTGGCGCGTGCGACGTTTTTGATCAGAAGACACGTCCGAAAACGAGCCGTTTCATACCCTTCCGTGCGCTGATTTAACCATAGAAAGCGCGATTGCGGGAAGAGGGGCTGTGCTTTTTCAGGCCTTGCGCTCGTAGATACGGCTCTCGGTCACGATGCGTTTCATCGGAATATCGTGATCCCGGGGTGTGAAATGGGAAACTTCGGTAAAATCAAATCCGATGCCAATTGCGGCGGGGCGCGGCGTGCGCGCCGCCAAAGTGCGGTCGAAATATCCCCCTCCGTAACCGAGCCGCCAGCAATCGTGAAACCCCACAAGGGGGGCAATCACGACGTCGGGATCGATTGGTTTCTTTTCGACGGGCACGGGAATGTTCCAGAACCCGCGGGTCATGCGTGCGCCGGGTTGCCAAAGCCAATATTCGAGCGGGCTCCGGGGGATGGAAACGACGGGGAGAGCCAGCGCAATGCCGCGGGTCTCGCTCAGGGAGGCGGCCCACTTGAGCAGGTCGATCTCGCGTTTGATCGGCCAATAGAGGCCGAGCACCCTGCAGGGCAGATCCGCAACGGCCTTGTCGAGATTGGCGATCACCTGCCGCGCCATGCCCTGACGGTTCGAAAGGGGGAGGGCGTTGCGCGCTTCGAGCAGGTCCGCGCGCTGGGCTCTCCGCAATGCTTTCCAGTCGTCAGGGGCGGGATCGGGCATGGCGGGATCGGGCATGGCGCGATCGCGAGGCTCTGCTGTCAGGATGCGGGCGCGGTGAATTTGGCTGCTGCGAAGCCCGGGCCTTCACCGCGATGCAGGCAGATGCCGAGGAAGAGGGATTCCGCGATGCGTTCTGCCCGATCAATGAACAAGTCCGCCGCGGCCCCGGGGCATACGCGCCGGGCGGTGGCGCGGAACAGGCCGAGCCAGCGCTCGAAATGGGCCTGCTCGATCTCACTGATAGCGATATGAACGGGCATCGGGCGGCCCTTGAACCGGCCCGTCATCAGCACGACGGACGACCAGAATGCGCAGAGCTTGTCGAGATGCTCGGTCCAGTCGTGCACGCGGGTGTTGAATATGGGGCCGAGGACGGGGTCACGCCGCACTTCGGCGTAGAAACTATGGACGAGATCGTGGATCATGGGTTCCGTGATGCCGACTGGGAGCCCCGGAGCCTTCGGATGAGGTTCGCGCATCATGACGGAGACCACTCTCGTCTTGCATTATAAGATATATTTGTAATACATCTTATTTTCGCTCCGGGTCAAGCCGGTCCCCTTGTGGCATTTCGGCGGGTAACCACCATGAGACTGACAGCTCTCTCCGACTATTCGCTGCGCGTGCTGATGTATCTCGGCACCCGGCCGGATCGCCTTGCCACCATACAAGAGATCGCGGAGGCCTACGACATCTCCGAGAACCACCTCATGAAGGTCGTGCACCGGCTGGCTCAGCACGGCTTCGTGCAGACCGTGCGCGGGCGCGGCGGCGGGCTCAGGCTCAACGGCCCGGCGGAGAAGATCCGCCTCGGCGACGTGGTGCGGGCGGTGGAAGAGGACTTCAGAATCGTGGAGTGCTTCGGGACCGACAACGTCTGCCGTATCACGGACGTATGCCGCCTGAAGATGGTGCTCAACAAGGCGCTGGGGGCTTTTCTCGAGTCGCTCGATGCGTGGACGCTCGCCGATCTCGTCGCCAAGCCCAAGGCGCTCGCCAACGCGCTTTCCATCGACGTGCGTTGAGCCGTCACCGGGTTTCTCTTTCACCTCCCGTCCTGCTCGCGTTTCCGCGATTTCTTCGAGACCGCAATCATGGCCCTCACGACCCGCCTTACCGAACGCCTCAACCTGCTGCATCCGATCATTTGCGCGCCGATGGCGTTCGCGGCCGGCGGCCGTCTCGCCTCGGCCGTCTCGGCGGCGGGCGGTCTCGGGATGATCGGCGGCGGATACGGGGATGCGGCCTGGCTCGAAGAGCAGCTGAATCTGGTCGAGGGCGAGACGTTCGGATGCGGTTTCATCACCTGGTCGCTGGGCCGCCAGCCGCAGCTTCTGGATCTCGTGCTGGCGCGAAAGCCCAGGGCGATCTTCCTGTCGTTCAGCGATCCGGCGCCGTTCGTCGCCCGGATCAAGAACGCGGGCGCGCTGCTCTTCTGCCAGGTGCAGACGCGGCGTGACGCGGAACGCGCGATCGATTGCGGGGCGGATGTGGTCGTGGCGCAAGGGTCGGAGGCGGGAGGTCACGGCGAAAAGCGCGCGACGTTTACCCTAGTCCCGGAGGTCGCCGATCTCATCGCGCGGCGGGCGCCGGACACGCTGTTGTGCGCCGCTGGCGGCGTGGGTGACGGCCGCGGGCTTGCGGCTGCGCTGATGCTCGGGGCGGACGGCGTTCTCGTTGGCTCGCGGCTTTGGGCTTCGCAGGAGGCCAACGTGGGCCCCAGGATGCACGCCGCCGCACTCGCAGCGACGGGCGACGACACGATCCGCTCGCAGGTCATGGACCTCGCGCGGAAGCTCGACTGGCCGCCCCGCTACACGGCCCGCGTGCTCAAGAACGCCTATACGGATCGCTGGCATGGGCGCGAGCCGGAGCTCATGCAGGTGGCCGACGAGGAGGCCGCGAAGTACCGCAAGGCCTGGGTCGAGGGCGATCCGGACGGCGCCAACACCTTCGTCGGCGAGGCCGTGGGGCTGATCGACGGCATCGCGCCTGCGGGCGACATCATCCGGCGCCTCGTGAAAGAAGCCGAGGAACGGCTCGGGCGCTTCTGCCCCTGACACGCTCGCCCCATCTTGCCCGCTGCCCGGCAATCGGGTTGATAGAAGCGGGGGCAATCATGATGTCATTAGATGCGATCATGATCTGCGTTTTGGGGACGGGCGATGGAGCCTCTGAAGCAATATGGCGTGCTGCCTTTCGTCGAGGGCCCGGCGGGTAAGCTGGTTCTGCTCGTTTCCAGCCGTGGCACCGGCCGCTGGGTGATCCCGAAAGGCTGGCCGAAATCCCATCTTTCCGGGCGCGAGCTTGCGGCGCGCGAGGGCTTCGAGGAGGCCGGCATCGGCGGCAAGGTCGCGGCCGAGCCCATCGGTACGTTCGACTATACGAAGAGGCTGCATTTTCTCGCTTGGGCGCGCTGCCGGGTCGAGGTCTATCTGATGGAAGTAACTCATCAATTCGCGCAGTGGCCGGAGCAGGGAACGCGGCGGCAGACGTGGATCGGCCCTGAGCAGGCGGCTGACATGGTCAAGGAGCGCGGGCTGGCGCAGATTCTGCTCGGGCTTGGCCGCAAGCACGCCGTGAGCGCGCCGCACGCGCTGTAAAAGAGCACTCCACTTTGTGCCGCCCTGGGCTTGCCCATTTTCAGGGCGGTTCGGGACGATCTTCCTGTCGTGCCGCGCGCTTGGCTGCAACGCTTCTCCGAAGAACTGTCGTCGTAAGCGGTTCGTGGTTTGTCTTTCCGTGGGCACTCCCTTATGACCGCGCGCATGACGCGATGGATTTCTTCATGACACCGCAGAACCAGGCGCCGGCGCGAGCCAGGCCAGGCCGGCTGCGTAAGTCGACCCTAGACAAGGATCTCGGGAAGATCGGACGTGTGGAGGACGCCACGCGGCTGGTCACGTTGCCGCTCGTCGCGCCGGGTCTCGCGCTGCTTTTCCTCGTTCTCGCCGGAAGCCTCGCCGTTTTTCATATCGGCGCGCAGTCGAACGCCACTTTCATCGTCGCGGCCGCCGTCATCGGCGGCTACATGGCGCTCACCGTGGGCGCCAACGACGTGGCCAACAACGTGAGCCCGGCCGTGGGGGCGCGCGCCCTGACGATGACCGGGGCTCTGATTCTCGCGGCGATCTTCGAAAGTGCGGGCGCATTGCTCGCGGGCGGAGACGTGGTCGAGACCATCTCGGAGGAGCTCATCCGCGCTTCCGATGTGCCCGACCGCTACACCTTCGTCTGGATCATGATGTCGGGCCTGCTGTCGGCTGCGCTGTGGGTCCATCTCGCGACCCTGGTCGGCGCGCCGATCTCGACCACGCACTCGATTGTCGGCGGCGTTGCGGGCGCGGCCCTGGCGGCGGTCGGTTCCGGGCCTATCAACTGGGCTGTGCTCGGCTCCATCGCAGCGAGCTGGGTCGTCTCGCCGCTTCTCGGCGGCTTTATCGCGGCCCTGTTGCTCGCCCTCATCAAGCTCACGATCATCTACCGGCCGGACAAGATCGCGGCCGCCAGGCGCTGGGTGCCGCTGCTGATCGCGCTGATGGCGGGCTCATTCACCGCCTATCTGATGGTGAAGGGTCTCGAGCGCGTCTGGACACCGGGCTGGCTCGAGGTCGCGGGTGTCTCAGTGCCGGTGTTTCTGCTCGTCTATGCAGTCGTGAAGCCCTTCATCCGCCGCCAATCCGAAGGGATGGAGAACCGCAACCAGTCGCTGAGGCGCCTGTTCCGCCTGCCCCTCATTTTTTCGGCGGCCCTTCTGTCGTTCGCTCATGGCGCCAACGACGTCGCGAATGCCGTGGGGCCGCTCGCCGCGATCCTGCGCAGCGTCGATCCCGAAGTCGCCAACAGCGGCACTGCGCCGGTCTGGGTGATGATGATCGGTGCGTTCGGCATCAGTGTCGGCATCCTGCTGTTCGGCCCGCGCCTCGTGCGGCTGGTGGGCGACCAGATCACCAAGATGAACCCCATGCGTGGCTATTGCGTTGCGCTGTCGACGGCTCTCACGGTGCTCGTCGCGTCGGGCTTCGGCCTGCCCGTCAGCTCCACGCACATCGCGATCGGCTCCATATTCGGCGTGGGGTTCTTCCGTGAGTACTGGGTGGCGGTCAGCCGGCGCAGGCGCCGTCTCGTTCACATCCACCGGATGCGAATCTCGCAGTCGCCGCATCAGCTCACGTTTTCGGATCAGCAGGAGCTGCGGCGGCGGAAGCTGGTCCGCAGGTCGCATTTCACGACCATCCTCGCCGCATGGGTGATCACCGTGCCCCTGGCCGCAGGCCTTGCGGCGCTGTTGTACACGCTGATCGACTTCGTCCGCTGAAATTGAACTGCGTTCGGGCTAGTGGCGGGGCCTTGCCGGTGGCTTGGATCGGACTTTTGTTGTTCGTTTTCAAAGGCGATTTTTATGCTGCGCTGCACCCATTCAATTCGCTCGGTAGGTGTGCGGATATTTTAATCACCCACGGTCAATAATCTGGATGTTCAAGGGCTAATTACCCGTCGGTTGAGTATCTGGATTACGCACAAAGATGTGGGGTGGCGTTGGAAATGCTGTGTCGCAGCGTGTGGGCACGGTGGGAGAGGCCACCCGTGTGCACGCGGCGCCCGGTCTCGTCGTCGCGCTCGCCGCGTTGCTCGCCCTGACGCTCTCCGTACTCGTTGTTTGGGATCTCGATGCGCCGTCCATGCTGCTCGGGGCATGTGCGCTTCTCTCGCTCGCTCTTTCGGCCGGGGCGCTCGCGCTTGTAAACGCAGGCAAGGAGTCCGCGGTCCGGTTTCGCAATCAGGCGCAATCGTATGAGCAGATCCTTGGCGACAACTTTTTCGTGCTGAGGTCCGGTCCTGACGGACAGGTGCGCGAGGCCAACGACAATTTTCTCAACCGGACCGGATACACGCTCGAGGAGCTCAGGAGCCAGCCGATCGGCGGATTGAGCGCGGGGCTCTATAGCGCCGAATACCTCGCGCACATGTGGGTGACGGTCCAGGCAGGCCAGACGTGGTCGGGCGAATTCTGTGACCGCGCGAAGAACGGTTCCCTGATCTGGTTCAAGGCCATCGTCATTCCCTGGAAGGACAGGCACGGCGACATCGAAAGCTTCACGACCATTGCGGTGGATGTGACGGACCAGAAGAGCGCGGAGGTCGAGCTCAAGCGCGCTCACGCGCGGCTAGAGGCGTTCGTGAAACATGCGCCGGCGGCAGTGGCGATGTTCGACAACGACATGCGCTATGTCGCCCATACCGAGCGCTGGCTCAACGACTACGCCCTCAAGCAGAAATCGCTGGTGGGTCTCAATCACTACGACGTGTTTCCCGAGGTTCCGGTTCATTGGCGCGAGAAGCATCAGCGGCTGCTTCGCGGCGGCGCGGCGGAGCGCAGCGACGAGGAGCGGTTCCGGAGGGCGGACGGCTCGGAGAACATCATCCGCTGGGAGGTTCGCTCTTGGTACATGCCCGACGGCACCGTCGGCGGCATCATCATGCTCACCGAGGAGATCACCGAGCGCAAGAAAATCCAGGACAAGCTCTGGAAGCTCGCGAAGCTCGATCCTCTGACGGAGCTTCCGAACCGGCTCCTGTTCAACGAAACGCTGCGGGATGCCATCGCGGCGGCGAGCGACACCGGCTCCCTGATTGCCGTGGCCTTGATCGATCTCGATCATTTCAAGGAGATCAACGACACGCTCGGCCATGATGCGGGCGACGATCTCCTCAAGGTGGTGGCGGCGCGGTTGCGCAATGTGCTCGACGGGGCCGGCACCATCGCGCGTCTCGGGGGCGACGAGTTCGCCGTGCTCATTCCCGGCCAGGAGAACGACGAGAGCATTCACACGCACGTGGCGGCGATCGAGAGCACGTTCGAAGATCCGATCAACCTGTCCGGGACGCTGCGGTCGTGCAGCGCGAGCATCGGCGTGACGCTGTTTCCGCGCGATGCATCGCAGCCGAGCGACCTGCTCAAGAACGCCGATCTCGCGCTCTACCGTGCCAAGAGCCTGGGGCGCGGCCGGGCGCAGATTTTCACGCCCGACCTGCGAGAAGCCATCGACCGCAGAGTGGAGCTGCAGGAGAACGTTCTGGATGCCATCCAGCGCGACGAATTCGTGCTGTACTTCCAGCCGATCATGCCATCGGACCGGACGGAGCCGCCCTCGTTCGAGGCGCTCTTGCGCTGGCGCCATCCGATGCACGGGCTGCTGTCGCCGGGAAGTTTCGAGGAGGTGCTCGAGGATCCGAAGGTGGCGCTTGCCATCGGTAACCGCGTCATCGATCTCGCGCTCGAGCAGGCGGCGTCGTGGCAGCGCGATGGGTTCCAGTTCGGCCGCGTCGCGGTCAATGTCACGTCGGCGGATTTCGCGTTCGGCTGCTTCGCCACGCGGCTCAAGCGGAAGCTCGGCTATTTCAAGGTGGAGCCGAGCAGGCTCTGCATCGAGGTGACCGAGCGCGTGTTTCTGGGAAGCGGTGCTTTGCACGTGAGCGAGGCGCTGGAGCAACTGCACGAGCTTGGCGTGGAGATCGCGCTCGACGATTTCGGCACCGGCTATGCGTCTCTCTCGCACATCAAGGCCTATCCGATCGGACGGCTCAAGATCGATCGCTCGTTCGTCAAGGACATGCAGTCCAACAAGGACAGTCTTTCGATCGTGCAGACGATCGTGCAGCTGGGGCGCGGTCTCGGCCTGTGCACCACGGCGGAAGGCGTCGAGACGGAGGAGCAGGTGATGCTGTTGAGCAGCATGGGTTGCGGCAGCCTGCAGGGCTACTATTTCGCGCGGCCGCTGGCTGCGATGGATGTGCCGCAGTTTCTTCTCGACAAGAGCAAGTTCGGTGCGCTTGTCGCATGAACGGAGCCGCGCCGGGATGCCGCTTCCCGGGTCGATGCTATCAGTTTGATGATCAACTGAAGCCCGCCTTGTCCCCGATCGGGCCGCCCTCGCCATTTGATCCATTGTGCTGATCCGCGGGGCCGTGGCACCTTGCATCCATCAGGGGTGTCAACACGGGGCTCAACGGCCATGCTTCCACGATGTGCGGGTCAGCGGACTGCATTCATGCTCGTTCTCGGCGGTTCGCTGCTCGGGCTCGCCGGCTGCCGCGAGGCGGCGGCGCCGGCGCCGGAGATTCGCCCCGTGCGCACGGTGGTGGTGATGCCGAAGCCGATCGACGATGACCGGCAGGCGGTGGGCGAGATCCGCCCGAGGCAGGAGAGCGACATCGGCTTTCGTGTGGGCGGAAAGGTGATCTCGCGCGCGGTCGACGTGGGCGTCTCGGTGAAGTCAGGTGACCTGCTGGCGCGGCTCGATACGCAGGATTTCGACAACAGGCTGAGATCGGCGGAGGCGGACGTCACATCCGCGGATGCCGTTCTGGTGGAGGCGCGGGCCACGGAGCAGCGGCAGAGCGAGTTGCTCGAGAAGGGCGTCACCACGCATTCGAACTACGATGCTGCCGTGAAGAACCGGCGCTCGTCGGAAGCGAAGCTCGAATCGGCCAAGGCTGCCCTGGACCTCGCCAAGGACCAGCTCGCCTACACCGAGCTGAGGGCCGACTTCGACGGCATCGTGACGGCCGTAGCCGCAGAGCCGGGACAGGTGGTGAATGCCGGGCAGATGGTGGTGCGGCTCGCCAAGCCCGACCAGATCGATGCAGTCTTCAACGTGGCGGAGGCCGCGTTCCGGGATCGCCCCGCAGGCGACCGCCCGGCTGTCCTCGTGAACCTTCTGAGCAGCCCGAGCATCGTGGCCGAAGGGACTGTGCGAGAGGTCTCGCCCGTCGCCGATCCGGTGACGCGCACCTATCAAGTGAAGGTGTCGCTCGAGAATCCGCCGGCCGCCATGCGGTTCGGGGCGAGCGTTCTCGGCCGCCTCAAGGCGACGACGGCGCCCGTCATCGTGCTCCCGGGGAGCGCTCTCTACGACCAGGGCGGGAAGCCTGCCGTGTGGATCTATGACAGCGCCTCTTCCACCGTGAAGCTGAGGCCCGTGCAGGTGTCGCGGTTCGAGACCGATCGCGTCATCGTCAGCGAGGGTGTGAGCCAGGGCGAGGTCGTCGTGACGGCCGGTGTCAACCGTCTGCGCGAAGGCCAGCATGTCCGCCTTCTGGATGGTGCCGGCTCATGAGCAGCACTGATCATTCCGGCGGCTTCAATCTTTCGGATTGGGCGCTCCGCCACAAGAGCCTCGTCGTCTACCTGATGCTGGTCTCCGCGATCGCCGGGTTCTACGCCTATCAGAAGCTCGGACGCGAGGAGGATCCGCCTTTCACCATCAAGACGATGGTGGTGCGGGCGCTGTGGCCGGGCGCGACCACCAGCGACACGCTTCAGCAGGTGACGGACCGCATCGAGAAAAAGCTCGAGGAGCTGCCGCATCTCGATTTCGTGCGCAGCTACACCAAGCCCGGCGACACGCTCGTCTACGTCAATCTTCTGGACAGCACGCCCGCGAGCCTGGTGCCCGATCTCTGGTACCAGGTGCGCAAGAAGATCGGCGACATCAAGAGCCAGCTTCCGGAAGGAATCCAAGGGCCGTTCTTCAACGACGAGTTCGGCGACACCTACAGCATCGTCTACGCCTTCACGTCCGACGGCTTCTCGCCGCGCGAGGTGCGCGATCAGCTCGAGATCGTGCGCACGGAGTTGTTGCGGGTGCCGGACGTCGCGAAAGTCGATTTTATCGGGACGCAGGACGAGAAGATCTATCTCGAATTCTCGACGCAGCAGATGGCGGCGCTCGGGATCGACGCGGCGAGCCTGATGGACAGCCTCGAATCCCAGAATGCCATCGTGCCGAGCGGCACGTTGGATGCGGGTGCGGAGCGGATCTCCGTTCGCGTTTCGGGCAGCTTCGATTCCGAGGAGAACCTCAAGGCGATCAATTTCCGCTCCGGGGATCGCGCCTACAAGCTTTCCGACATCGCCACGGTGCGCCGGGGCTACGTGGACCCGCCGCAGCCGATGTTCCGCTACAACGGCGAGCCGGCCATCGGACTTGCGGTCTCCATGTCCCAGGGCGGCGACGTGCTTGCGCTCGGCGAAGCGATCAAGGAGAGGATGGCGGAAATAGAGGCCAACCTTCCCATCGGTCTCGAGCCACACCTCGTCTCCAACCAGCCGCATGTGGTGGAGGAGGCGGTCGGCGAGTTCACCAAGACGCTGTGGGAAGCCATTGCCATAGTGCTCGGCGTAAGCTTCCTGGCACTCGGCTGGCGGCCGGGCATCGTGGTGGCAGTCGCCATTCCCCTGGTGCTTGCCGTCACGTTCGCGGCCATGATGTACTTCGGCATCTCGCTGCAGCGCATCTCACTCGGCGCCCTGATCATCGCGCTCGGGCTGCTCGTCGACGACGCCATGATCGCGGTCGAGATGATGATCTCGAAATTGGAGGAGGGGGCGGACAAGATATCCGCCGCGACCTATGCCTATACGTCTACCGCCTTCCCGATGCTCACGGGAACGCTGGTGACGATCGCGGGCTTCGTGCCGGTGGGGTTCGCAAAGAGCAGCGCGGGCGAATACTGCTTCACGCTCTTCGCCGTGGTCGGTATCGCGCTCATCGTGTCGTGGGTGGTGGCCGTGCTGTTCACGCCGCTGACGGGTGTATTCATCCTGCCGGACAAGATGAAGTCTCATAATGCCCACGGAGGTCCGAGCCGCTTCTCGCGATTGCTGGACCGACTGCTGCGGGCCAAATACGCGGTGCTGGCCGGTACGGTCGCTGCGTTCCTGCTTGCGCTCGTGGGCATGCGTTTCGTGCAGCAGCAGTTCTTCCCGGCCTCCGACCGGCCCGAGCTGTTGATCAACGTCACGCTTCCACAGGGAGCCTCGCTCAACGCGACGCAGGATACGGTCAAGCGCATGGAGAGCGTGCTCAAGGCCGATCCCGACATCGACTTCTGGACGTTCTATGTGGGGCAGGGAGCCGTGCGCTTCTATCTGCCGCTCGACGCGCAGCTCGCCAACAGCTTCTTCGCGCAGGCGGTGGTCGTGACGAAGGGCTTCAAGGAGCGCCCCGGCGTGCAGCAGCGCCTCGAGCAGGCCTTCGCGACCGGATTCGAGGACGCGATGATCCGCGTGAGCCCGCTCGAGCTCGGGCCGCCGGTCGGCTGGCCTCTCAAGTTCCGCGTGAGCGGGAACGACCCCGAGAAGGTCCGCGATTGCGCGCTGGCGTTCGCGGGGGTGATCGGCGCCAACTCGAATGTCGCGAACATCAATTTCGACTGGGGTGAGATGGCCAAGGCGGTCAAGGTCGAGATCGACCAGGACCGGGCGCGCGCCGTCGGGCTCACGTCGCGTCAGATCGCGAGCAACATCAATTCCGTGCTCTCGGGCACCACGATCACGCAAGTGCGCGACCATACCTACCTCGTTGACGTGGTGGCGCGGGCGATCGAGGGCGAGCGGGCCAAGCTCGATACGCTGCGGAGCCTGCGGCTCGCGACGCCGCAGGGCGGAAACGTGCCGCTGGCGCAGGTGGCCTCGCTCTCCTACACGCTGGAACCGCCGCTGATCTGGCGCCGCCAGCGCCAGCCGACCGTCACGGTGCAGGCGGACGTCGCGCCCGGCCTCGAGGCTATGACCGTGGTGCGCCAGCTCGACAAGGACATCGCGGCCTTCCGCGCCACGCTGCCGCCGGGTTACGCGGTGACCGTCGGCGGAACGGTGGAGGACAGCGGCAAGGCGCAGGCCAGCATCTTCGCGGTGTTCCCGCTGATGCTGCTTCTGATGATCACGATCCTCATGGTGCAGCTCCGCAGCTTCCAGAAGCTCGTCATGGTGCTGCTCACGGCGCCTCTCGCCGTGATCGGCGTTGCGGCGTCTCTCCTGCTGTTCAACGTTCCGATGGGATTCGTCGCAATCCTCGGCGTCATCTCGCTCGCGGGCATGGTGATCCGCAACTCGGTGATCCTGATCGAGCAGATCGATCAGCACATCGCGGCGGGTGAGCCTCAGTGGGAGGCTGTGATCAGCGCCACGCAGCATCGTCTGCGGCCGATCCTGCTCACGGCCGCGGCAGCCATCCTGGGCATGATCCCGATCGCGCCCACGGTGTTCTGGGGGCCGATGGCGTTCGCGGTGATCGGAGGCCTGATGGTGGCGACGCTGCTGACGCTGATCTTCCTGCCAGCGCTCTACGTGACGTGGTTCGGGATCGTGCCGCCGGACGGGGCGGCGCCGTCAGGTGCCGCTTCGCGCGGAGAGAGCGGCGTGCTCGCCGGTGCGGCGTGATGGGTCAACGCTCGTACACGTAGGTGCCGGGAGCCGGTTCGAGACGGGTCGGGTTTGCGCCGCTCAACCCCATGCGCGGCGGCGCGACCTTGCGGCCGGAGGATCTTTCCTCGAGCCAGGCGATCCAGGCAGGCCACCAGGATCCCTGCTGGCGCGGCGTTTCCGCGAACCAGTGGTCGGGATCCACGTAAGCGTCGGTCGCCTGGCGGGTGGCGATGCGGAAGGCGCGTTTGGAATTGGCCGGCGGGGAGACGACGCCTGCGTTGTGGCCGCCTGTCGTCAAAGCAAACGTCACGGGTGCGTCCGTAAACAGGTTGAGCTTGTAGACGCTCTTCCACGGCGCGACGTGGTCGGTCTCGGTGCCGATCACGAAGAACGGCGTGCGGATGTTGGTGAGCGCGATGGGCCGGCCTTCGACCTTGTAGTGGCCGCCGCTCAGCTCGTTGTCGAGGTAGAGGTGGCGCAAGTACTCGCCGTGCATGCGCGCCGGCATGCGTGTCGCGTCGGAGTTCCACGCCATCAGGTCCGACATGGGCATACGTTCGCCCATCAGATAGTCGCGCACGATGCGTGACCAGATGAGATCGTTCGAGCGCAGGAGCTGAAAGGTGCCTGCCATCTGGAAGCCTTCGAGATACCCCTGCTCGTGCATGGTGTCCTCGAGGAAGGCGATCTGGCTCTCGCTGATGAAGAGCGTAAGCTCGCCCGCATCCACGAAATCCACCTGCGCCGCGAAGAGGCTAAGGCTCTTGAAGCGCTTGCTCTCCGCGCCCATCGCAGCGGCCGCGATGGTGAGCAACGTGCCGCCGAGACAATAGCCGACGCCGTGCACCTGCTCGCCGGGGACGATGCGCTCAACTGTTTCAAGCGCGGCCATGACGCCGTGCCTGCGGTAGTCGTCCATGCCGTAGTCGCGCTCGCGTGCGGTCGGGTTCTTCCACGAGATCATGAAGACGGTGAAGCCCTGGTCGCAGAGGTATTTGACGAGCGAGTTCTCGGGCGACAGGTCGAGGATGTAGTATTTCATGATCCAGGCCGGCACGATGAGGACCGGCTCGGCATGGACCTTCGCCGTCGTCGGCTCGTACTGGATCAGCTCGATGAGGTCATTGCGGAAGACCACCTTGCCGGGCGTGATGGCGATGTTCTCGCCGACCTTGAAGTTCTCGGCGCCGACCGGCGGCTGTCCGGTCCAGACGCGATCCAGATCCTCGAAAAGGTTCTTGGTGCCGCGGACGAGATTGCCGCCCATCTGGGACACGGTCTCGTTCAGCACGACCGGATTGGTCGCGATGAAGTTGCTGGGTGCGGCCATATCGAGGAGCTGACGGGCGACGAAGCTGGCCACGCGCATATGCGGCTCCGTCATGCCATGGACGTCGTTGGTTGCGGTGTCCCACCAGGATTGCTCGAGCAGGAAGGCGTCGCGGATCAGGTTGAAGGGCCAGATGTTCCACTCGGGAGCACGGAAGCGCTTGTCGGTCGCCTCGGTAGTTTCCGCTTGCGGCTTTTCCTGCGTGTAGGCGGCCGTCATCACCTCTCGCAGCAGATGAGTGGATTTGACGAATGCCTGCTGGGCGAGCTCGGTCTGTTTGCCTGGGGAAGCGGTGAGATGAACCAGCCAGTCGAAATAGACCTCGGCAAGGGCTGCAGGGGCGAGGCCGAGTGTGAAGCGCGAGATCAGAAAGTTGAGAGAGCGGTCGATTGCGCGGCCGCAGCCGGGGACGAACATTCCAGGGATGCAGGGTATCGGCAAGCTCGCGTGCACGTGCGGAGCATGGTGAGGCTTTTCATGCGGTGCACGGGCTGACGGGGCGTGCGGCATCTCGCGGTGCACCGGCTCGCCGGCTGGCGCGGCAGCAGGACTTGCTTCGGGCGATGCGATTTCGTCTTTGCGACGGGCGGAGGTGCCGTTTGTCATCGATGAGCCTCGCGCTATCTGGCTTTGGGATGCGAATGGTATTCATCCCTCAAATAGTGAATACAAGCTCTCGTCCGTAGGGCAGATTGCTCATATCTCCGATGAAGATGCCTCGAAGCTCGCTTCGAGGCTGTGAGCGGCTCACCGGCAGACCAGGACCGGGATGGTGCTGTTGGTCAGGACCTTGATCGCCTGGCTGCCGAGGAGGAAGCGCATCAGGCCTCGCCGTCCGTGTGAGGCCATCACAATCACGTCGCAGCCGCGCTGACCGGCGGTTTCGATGATGCCTTCGGCGGGGAACTGGTCTTTCACGTGCAGCGTCGCGCAGGTAACGCCTTGCGCTTTGGCCTGGGTGTCGACCGCCGAGAGAATGCGGGCGGCGTTGGTGGCGACGCTTTCCTCGTATTCGTGAATGGGGAAAGCCATGGCGACCTCGCCCGGAGCCACGGCGGCCCATGGCTCCGTCACGTTGATCACCGTCACCTGTGCTCCGAGCCCTTTGGCGAGTTCCAGCCCCTGGGTCACCGCCTTCTGGGCAAGCTCCGAGCCGTCCGTTGCAATCAATATGTGCTTGAACATGTGCTTTGGCTCCTGGCTTTAGCGGCAATCGCTATCGATGCAGGCATCATAGCCGGGCGCGCCTGCTCGAATTGTTGACCGCAATCAACGTTTGGGGCGTCCGATTTGCTCCCCGTTTCGTGAGACAGCCTTTGAGGGGCCTGCGGAAAATCGGGGTTCGTCAGAGAGGCACCCTAGGTCGTGACAGCACGATGGCGCCTAGTGCGCACGCCGGGCGGCTCCTGGGGCCTGCCTCCGCTACCCAGCGGAAGACCTCCGGTGCGGCGCGACAACGGGATGCGGGATCATTGCATTTTTTGCGGTGGCAGTGGTTGCTCTTAAGGGCCGGCTCGGGTAGATGATCGCAGCGCGCGGTTCGGGTCGCTTCGCCCGCGCGTGTCTCTGCCGTTCCCCAAGGTGAGCGGTCTCGGTCGGTCCGAGGGCGGGCTTCCGCTTAAGGCGCTGAAAATAAAGCGATATATCGGGTCGCTGCCGTAGCTCAGTGGTAGAGCACTCCCTTGGTAAGGGAGAGGTCGCAAGTTCAATCCTCGCCGGCAGCACCAGCTTTTCCCCAAACGAGTCAACGCACTGCGTTGGACAGTTGACGTTCTCCACCCGCCGAACGGCCTGTGAACATCACAGCAACCGGCTGCAGGAAGTGGCAAACTTCTGTCAAACTGCGTTTCTGGATCTATCCGGCGGGGCTCCCATGGAAACAGCAATCAAGACCGTAAAGGTCATTCTTGCACTGGTTGCACTTTTATCCGTTAGTCTACTGATGGCCGGGCCGGACTGCACAAGCGGCGGCGGGGGCTATCTCTCGGACGACTGGTGCGAGAGGTAGAAAGCACATGCCTCAGATCACTAAACTTGAAGACCTCGGGAAGCCTGCCAACGAGGTGATGGACGCCGGGCTGGCGGTCGGACTCCGAGAAATCCTCAATTCAGGCAAAGAATTGTCAGAGAAAGTGTCAAACAATTGTCAAAGCTATTGAACTTATTAGCTTATCTTTCTCTTGGTAAGGGAGAGGTCGCAAGTTCAATCCTCGCCGGCAGCACCAGCTTTTCCTCTTAAATTCAGATGCTTGTCGTGACTCGGTGTTCGAGAGCGCGCCGTGGCGCGCGACGGGCTTTGCCAAAATCGCCCCTGGGGAAACAATAGGCCCGAACCGGACGGCGGATCAGGGGCAGCTTCGCTTGTGCTGCGACAGGTCGGTGGCTGCCTGCAGGCCGATACGGAACAGCTCACCGCCGATGTAGTTCATCAGGTAGGGATGGGCGGCCAAGGGCGCCTTTTTGTCGGTCACGACCGGACCGAGGTACAGGGCGAGAGCATTTTCCGGCAGCGGTTGGCTTGCGCGCTGGGCCTGGTAGGCAGCGGATACGGACTCGCCGAGCAGAGACCACCAGCCCGTGTTGAAGGAGTTGCTCATGGCGTAAGGGCCGTAGCCTCCGGCTTTTCCGACTGTCCCGTAAGAATATCTGTACACGCCGTTGTCGCCGGTCATATAATTCTTGAGCCTCACAGCCTTGAAGTCGCTGCTGGGGGCGACATACACGTCGGTCATGAAGCTTGCGGCGATGCCGTCCAGAATGCGATCGAGCTCCGATCTCGCTGCACTGCCTTCTTCGGAGGCGCACATCAGGCTTTTTACGAACGACGGCACGCGCGAGAAATGTCCGCTGTCCCAGCCGATTCCCCTCACCGTTATCTTTTTTAGATCGGGACCGAGGTTGGGGTTTCCGGCATAGGCAAAGTCAGGATGGTCGTGCCATACGCCCGGCTGAAGTTGCCATTTCTTACCGTCGTATTTTCCTTCGCTCAGAAATACCTGCTGGCCGAGCGCCACAGCTCGCAGTGTCGTTCTAGACGGCGCGGATCCGCACATTTGCATGACGATCTTCAAGTCCGCGGCCACGGCAAACGAGAACAGCTCTTCGTCGAAGAAGGCTCTCATATAGGCCGGAGTAATGGTCTTGTTGGCGAGCTTCCACTCGGCTCTTGCGAACATGTTCGGGAAATCCGGCATCGACCAGAGCCAGGCCGGCGACATGAGCCCGCGCTCGAGCCGCTTTTCGATATGGGAAGCAAGCGATCTCGTTCGCTTCGTGCAGCCTGATTTCGCGGCACTCAGAACGAGGTATCGGGATACGAAATAATTGTACTGCGCCTCGACGGGGAATTTGACGTCTGCATCGATGCCTTGCTTGGCAAATCGCCGGAAGTAGGCGGCATATCGCCGGATGAGATCCGTGTCGTCGCGTTTGAAGGCGTCGATCATCGGGACTGTGAGATAATACGCAGCGTTGTAGGCATCTCGCTTCGTCCAGAGCTTCTGGCGCAGCATATCCTGCAAAGAGTTCAGATCGCTCGTGGCGTTTGGATAGAAAAGCGCGAGGCACAGGATCGTCCCTCGAACGAACGGAAAGCCGCGCATCTAACCCCTTCGTACAACTCTAAACGAGGCGCGGGGCGGTTTCCGTCCTCCATTCTTCTCGCGCTCATCGCTTGAACAGAGCCCCAATCGCCGATTGGGCTCTCTGGTCGATGGTAGCGTTGAATCAATTTGAGGCGGGACAGCAGCTTTGCCGTATAGTTAATCCGGCGCGGGGACGGCTGCCAGGGGCATTTCCTCGGCAGTTTCCGTCGTGTTTACCACTTGGTCTTGAGCGACATGGCTATGATGTCGGCGGACTGGTCGGCATAGCCGACGAAGCGCCGGACCGGGGCAGTGGGGCCTGCGGGTGTCGTCGTCAGGCTATCGATGGGGGCGTCGTCGAAGAAGATGTGGGTGTAGGCAAAGTCGAAGGCCGTGGTTGCGCTGAAGGCATAGGTCGCCCCCAAGCTCAGCCAGACGCGGTCGCTGTCGGCGACGTTGATCTTTCTCTGATCGGCGTCGCGGATCGGCGAGATTTCATAAGCCGCTCCCGCGCGGAGCGTGAGTTCCTTCGTGTAGTCCCATTCACCGCCGAGCGCGAAGAACCAGCCGTCGTTCCAGTGGAAATCGAGAACGTTGAGGGTGTGGCCGGGCGTTACTGGCTGGGCCGCGATCCCGCCGGTCGACTGCGCTATGAAGTCGACCTGATCCAGGCGGCTCCAATTGGACCATTCCACAGAGCCGAGCAGCCGCGTGTCCTGGCCCATTGCCTGGCGCAGGCTGAGCGTTGCGATCTCCGGTGTCTGAAGCTTGGCCTTGAAATCCACCGACTTGAAGGGAACCGTGCCGAGCATGGTTCCGGTCGTCAGGTACCCACTGGCTAGTCTCGCCTCTCCGTCTACCTCATGGGAGACGGCCGAGCGAAACCCGACGCCGATATCGGTGCCGCTTACCGGCTGCCACATCATACCGGCGGTGAAGCCGACGCCGATGTCGTCGCCATCGAGCGCGGACGTCGATTGCGGCGGGGCGAGGCCACCCGACGGGTTAGCCTTGATGGTCAGCGACAAGTACTGGATCTGTGGGCCGGCGCCGAAGGAAAGATGCGGGGTGAGCTGATACGAGGCGATCGGGTTGACGTTGATCGTGAAGAGCTCGGAGCTGCGGTAGTGATATTGGCCCGCCCACGTGGCGTTATCGGCCTTGTTCTTCGATCCGAACGGCGAGGTGATCGACAGGCCGAGCACCAGCCTGTCGTTGGCGCGCCATGCCGCATAGGAGGAGCCGACGAGGGCAAGCGGATCGATCTGGATACGGTCATCGACCAGGGTGGTTGAGGCCGGGAGCGCGGATCCGGTAAGCACACTTACGCTTTCAGCCTGGACGTCGAAATCCGCGTGAATGAGGGCGTAGTGGCTTTCGGACGTCAATCCATAGCCGGCGGACGACATCGCGGCTGGGTTCCAGAAGCTCGCGCTGAGATCGCCACCGGCGGCAGCGCCTGCAAAGGAGGCGCCCTGGGCGGAGGCCGATTGCTCGCGAATGGCCAAGCCGCCCGCCATCGCCTCGCCAGAGATCGCGACGGCGGACCACACGGCGATTGCGCCCTTCACGACCGCCTCACTCCGCCGCCGCGATGCGGATTCGGTGTCCCTGCCGCGTTTCATTGACCTTCTCCCCGCCAAGTGTGTTTTTTATTTCAGCCGTTCTCGTGCTGAATCGATTTTTGCTGCGTGCTTCGTGCAGGAACAAAGTTTTGTTATTCTGATTACGAATATATTAATTCTCTAAAGGACTGCGGTGCAGCATTTTTCGGAAAGTCCGGTTTTTGCCGGATTTGGCGGAATGGCACGGTTCATTGTCGCTGCAAGCTATGAATCTTGCGCGCGCAGTCTCAAACTCGGCGTGGTTGCCGGTGGTGCCGATGCGGCCTTGCGAATGTGCGGGGGGTAGTCCGAGTGGGTTCGCCGTTGCGCACTATTACCCGGCGGAAGCGGCTTCGGCCGGAGTGTTCCAGCGCGCGATGAGATTTGCGATTTCGCTGGCCGGGAGGGGCGGGGAGTAGAGATAGCCCTGGGCCATGACGCCGCCCAGCTTCTTGAGGGTCGCCAATTCGGCTTTGGTCTCGACGCCTTCGATGACGCAATCGAGTCCCATGTCGCGGCTCAGGGCCAGCAGGGATTTCACGATCTTGTAGCTTGCAGGGCGCTCGTGCAGGCCAATGACGAAGCTGCGGTCGATCTTGATCTTCGTCAGTGGCAGCGCGTGGAGTTGCGTCAGGCTCGAGTAGCCCGTTCCGAAGTCGTCGAGCGTGATCCCGCATCCGAGCAGGCGGAGCATGTCGATGGACTTCTGCACCTGGTCGAAATCGTGGGCGAAGGCGGTTTCCGTGATCTCGAGGTCGAGGCGGCTCGAGTCGAAGCCGCTTTTCTGGATGATGCCGACCAAGGCGAGGATGCTGTCAGAGGTGTTGAGGTCGTGGGCTGAGAGGTTGAACGAAAGCCGCAAGTCGTCCGGCCATTCGCACGCGATGGAGAGCGCCTTGCGCAAGAGCGGGCGTGTCAGGCTGCTGACAATGCCCGCGCGCTCGGCGACAGGAATGAAGTGGCCCGGCGAGACTTGTCCGAGCACCGGGCTCGTCCAGCGTGCAAGCGCCTCGAAGCTGATCGCGCGCTGGGTGCGAATGTCGACGATCGGCTGGAATACGACCGCCAGCTCCCCGTCGAGATCGGCCTGCTTCAGCGTCTGCTCGATGCGCGCATCGCGATGAATCTGGGCGTGGTGGGTCGTGGTGAAGAGCGTGCTGCAGCCACGTTTCGCGCGCTTGCCGTGATAGAGAGCGTAGTCGGCCCGGTCGAAGAGCTGCTCGAAGGTGGAGGCTGTCTGCGGAAATACCGAGATGCCGATGGAGCCCGAAATGAAGACGGTGCCTTCCGATAGCTCGAACGGCGTTTGGAGGGCGGCGCAGATCTCGTCTGCCTTCGCGACGATGCCCTGGTCGTCGGGCGCGCCGGACAGCACGAACGCAAACTCGTCCCCGCCGAGACGGGAGAAGAACATGCTTCCCGTCATGCAGAAGGCGGATAGCCGCTCGCCAACGGCGGTCAGCAGCCTGTCGCCCGTCGAATGGCCGTAGAGGTCGTTCACGGGCTTGAACCCATCGAGATCGATGATGCCGACCGCGAGGCGCTTGCCCTTTTCTCTCGCCTCTTCGAGCTCTGTGTTGAGATGGGTGAAGAAGGCGCGCCGGTTCGGCAGGCCGGTCAGGCTGTCCAGGTTCGCCAAGCGCAGATTTTCGTTGCTCAGCGCCTGGGTTTCCTCCTGGGCGCCGATCATGCGGGCGAAGTTTTGGTAGTTGATCAGCAGGATCGCCAACATGCCCGCGCAAACGAGCACGATGTTGATGGCGATGGCGATGAACGTCGGCTGGCCGGTGGAGACGAAGAAGGCGATGAAGGCGCCGTTGACGATCGCGGTCACGGCGAAGGCGGCCGATCGCAGATACATCAGGCAGAAGATGCAGGCGATGACGGTGATCGCCATGTAGAAGGCAACGTGCGATTTCGTATAGGCATCGCCGTAGGGGAAGAGGGTGAACGACCAGGCCGTGAACACGATGGCGATGACCGCCGCGAGGCGATTGGTGCGGTTCAGCTCGTGCCAGGCCGTCTCGGGATCGGGGGCGATCTTATGGGATTTCACCCAATGGGCAGCACGAACGGCGCACACCACGGTGAAGACGCTCGGAATGACAGCCGTCAGCCAGAACGGCGCGAAAGACATATGCGTGACGGCGACGGCCCACGTGTTCGCCATGAGGATGAAATACATCATGGGCATCTGGCGCGAGATCGCCCGATGCTGCGCTTTCAGCAGCGCAGGATTGTCCGTGGGCACGGACATGAACTGCACTGCACTCGTTAAAACGGAATTCACGAGAGACGCTCCGTCTCGGCTGGCCCGAGGGTGCGTACTTATAGCCAATACCTTCTAATATTTTTCTAGTATTGCTCCGATTGATAATTCCCCATGCAACTGTAAACGCCCTGCAAATGGAAAGGCCGGAGCGTGGAGAGACGCCCCGGCCTTTTCTCATCCGATCGTGCGACCGGGAAAGACGCTGATTTTTGCGAAAGCGGCCACGCTTACTTGGAGGCGACCTTCTTTTCGACGACCGACTTGGAAACCTCGCCGGCGGCGACGAGCGCGTTGATGCAACGCGAGGAGAGGTTCTTGCCGACGGCGCGCATGCACTGGCGGACGCCGGAGCTGTCCGGATCGTGCTGGCTGCAGTGGGCGTAGTAGTCGGAGGCGCAGGCCATCTTCACGGCGAGGCTGGTGGCATTGGCGTGGCCGGAGGCGGCGAGGCTGCCGAGTGCGAGAGCGGCTGCGAGGGCTGCGCGGGCCGTCAGGATGGTGGTGATCGGGGTCATGGCTCTCTCCATCGCCAGGGGTTGATGGGAGAAATTTCGCTCAAAACCGCCCCGCACGCTGTTCCCGGCGGAACGAGATGAAAACATTTCGAATTTCGCGTCGGGATCCTGCGCCATGCGGTCGGGATCGACTAGTCTCGAACGTCCTTGGTGAGCACGACGGCAAGGGAAGGACCGGTATGAAGTACGCAGTTCTTTGTTATCATTCGGAAAATGTGGTTTGCGCCTGGAGCAAGGAGCACGACGACGAGGTGATGGCCAAACTCGCGGTGGTGCAGGAGCGGTGGGCCAAGGCGGGCAAGCTCGGGCCGGTCGCCCGCCTGATGCCGACGACGGCGGCCACGACTTTGCGGAAAGACCACGAGCCCTCCGTGGTGCTCGACGGTCCCTTCGCGGAAACGAAGGAGCAACTGCTCGGGTTCTTCGTCATCGAAGCGTCCGGGCTCGAGGAGGCGCTGGCGTTCACAAAGGAGCTTGCCGAGGTCAACCCAGGCGGGGCCTACGAAGTGCGTCCCATCGGCTACTTCGTGGATTGGAGCGCCAACTCGTGACCGATCTCGCCTGGCTCGATGCGGCTGTGACCGGAGCGCGTCCTCAGGTGATGGCGGCGCTGCTCCGCTACTTCCGCGATCTCGACCGCGCTGAGGAGGCGTTTCAGGAAGCCTCTCTCCGTGCGCTCAAGTCGTGGCCGCAGAACGGACCTCCGCGCGATCCGGTGGCTTGGCTGATCATGGTCGGGCGAAACGTTGCGATCGACGCCCTGAGGCGGGAGCAGAAGTCGGAGACGCTGCCGGACGAGGCGTCGCTGTCGGATCTCGACGATGCGGAAGGGGCGCTGGTCGAGCGCTTGGACGACGGGCATTACCGCGACGACATCCTGCGGCTGCTCTTCATCTGCTGTCATCCCGATCTTCCATCCACACAGCAGATCGCGCTCGCGCTGCGCGTCGTCTCCGGTCTCACGGTCGGTGAGATCGCGCGGGCGTTTCTCGTCAGCGAAGCCGCCATGGAGCAGCGCATCACCCGCGCGAAGCGCCGCGTGGCGGAGGCGCAGGTTCCCTTCGAGACGCCGGGGCCTATCGAGCGGAGCGAACGGCTCGGCACCGTCGCGGCGATGATCTACCTGATCTTCAACGAGGGTTACTCGGCGAGCGGGGGCGACGTGCACGTGCGGCTTCCGCTTTGCGAGGAGGCCATCCGTCTGGCGCGGCTTCTGTTGCGGCTGTTTCCCTCGGAGCCCGAAATCCTGGGGCTCGCGTCGCTGCTTCTCTTTCAACATGCGCGGTGCGCGGCCCGGCTCGATGGCGATGGAGCGATCGTGCTGCTCGAGAACCAGGATCGGGGTCTCTGGAACAAGGCCCTGATCGCGGAGGGCAGCGCGCTCATCGACAAGGCAATGCGCCACCGGCAGCCGGGGCCCTATCAGATCCAGGCGGCCATAGCCTCGCTCCACTCGACGGCGGAGCGCTTCGAGGACACGGACTGGACGCAGATCGATCTTCTCTACAGCACGCTCGAGCGCTTGCAGCCGTCGCCGGTGGTGACGCTCAATCGCGCGGTGGCCGTCAGCAAGGTGCGGGGTGCGAAGGCCGCGCTCGCCATGATCGAGCCGCTGGCGCCCAAGCTTTCCGGCTACTTCCACTTTTTCGGGCTCAAGGGCGCGTTACTTTCGGAGATCGGGCGGGCGGACGAAGCCCGCGAGGCTTTCGACCGGGCCATCGCGCTCGCGCGGACCGCACAGGAGGCGCAGCACATTCGCGGTCATCTCGACCGGCTCGCCCGCGACAGCCGGAAGGAGGGGGCGTCGCCGCCGCGCTAAGACGGCGGCATTCCCGGGCTACATGGCTTCTGAGGATTATTTCGGCCGGACTGTCGGATCGAAAGACCCAGTTCCGTCCTAGTCTCGATTTATGCAGCTTCCGTCGCGTACGGGTGACGGCAACATCGGAAGGCAGGAGGACGCCATGGCGAAGGTGCTCGTTCTCATCGGAACGAAAAAGGGGACGTTCATCCTCGAAAGCGATGCAGGGCGCCGTTCGTGGTCGTTACGCGGCCCCTTTTGCAACACGTGGCCGATCCAGCACGTGATCGGCGACCCCGGCACGGGCAACATCTATGCGGCGGGCGGCAATGCGTGGTTCGGCCCGGCGGTGTGGAAATCGACCGATCTCGGAGAGACCTGGACCCATTCGAGCGCCGGCCTTTCCTACGCGGAGGGCGAGACCCCGATCGCGGCGGCATGGAGCCTCGCTCAAGGGACGGACGCGCTTTATGCGGGCGTCGAGCCGGCGGGACTCTTCAAGAGCGCAGACGGCGGCGAGACATGGTCACACGTCGGCGGCCTGCGCGACCACCCTTCGCGCCCGCACTGGCAGCCGGGTGGCGGCGGGCTCATTCTGCACGTGATCGTGCAGCATCCGAAAGACGAGAGGAAGCTCTGGGTCGGAATCTCTTCCGCCGGCGTGTTTCATTCGGCGGATGGAGGGGAGACGTGGGAGCCTCGCAACAAGGGTACCCGGGCCGACTACATGCCGGAAGACCAGCGCTATCCCGAATATGGCCAGTGCGTGCATAGTCTCGCGCTGGCTCCCGATGGATCGGACAGGCTCTACCAGCAGAACCACTGCGGCATGTATCGCAGCGACGACGGCGGCAAGGTGTGGAAGAGCATCGAGGCGGGGCTTCCCTCGACATTCGGATTCCCGGCCGCCGTGCATCCGCGCGATCCGGATACGCTGTTCCTGCTTCCGCTCAACGGCGATGTAAATGGCCGCTATATGCCGGACGCGAGGGCTGCCGTCTGGCGCACGCGCGACGGGGGTTCGTCGTGGACGGCGCTTCGCAATGGGCTGCCGCAACAAGACGCTTATTTCGGCGTGTTGCGCCAGGCGCTCGCGACAGACAAGCTGGAGCCTGCGGGCGTCTACTTCGGAACGGGCGGCGGCTGTCTGTACGCCAGTGCCGACGAGGGCGAGAGCTGGGCCTGCCTTGCGCAGCATCTGCCGGCCATCTCGTCCGTAGAAACGCTGGTCGTCGACTGAAGCGGGAGCCATGAAGGGTGAGGCGGTGACGGAAATCGAGCAAGGCGACGGCGTAGGGGCCGCGGACGCAACGTGCCGCGTCTCGGTTCTGTTGCCGCGTGCGTTGCTGGATCTCTATCCGGAGGCGCAGCGCGAGGTTGAGGTTTCGGCAGAGACCGTGCGCGAGATGATTGCCGCGCTCGAACGCCGCTGGCCGGGCATGGGCGACCGGCTTTGTGATTCCACGCCGCGCGTTCGCCGTCACATCAATATCTTCGTCGAAGGGCAGCGCGCATCGCTCGATACGGCGCTTCGCGATGGCGGCAAGGTGTATGTGTTGACGGCGATCTCGGGCGGCTAGCTTGCCGGGTCACGGAGACCATCCGAGGATTCCCAGCATGGCGAGGAAGCCCGCGACGTAGGCGAGCGGGATGTACCAGCCGGCCTGGAGCCAGGCGGCGACTGAGCGGGCCTCGGGAAAAAGGTTGGTCAACGCCACGCCCGCGGAGGAGCCGAACCAGATCATCGATCCGCCGAAGCCTACCGCGTAAGCGAGATAGCCCCAATCGTAGCCTCCCTGCTTGATGGCGAGAGCCGTGAGGGGAATGTTGTCGAAAACGGCGGATACGAAACCCAGCATGAGGGCGGTCGGCACGGACGCGGCGGGCAGGGCCTCGATCGGCATCAGTGACGCGGCGCTCACGAGGGCGAGCAGGAAGACCGTGCCCTTCACGGCGTCCGGCAGGATGCTCCAGTCCGGCCGGTGCAGGGGAGCCGCGAGCCCGATCGCCGCCCAGACGGCGAGGCCGACGAGGGGGACGCGATCCAGGATTTCGGGTGCATAGAGCGTGGCGAGCACGTTGGCCGCGATCGCGCTCACGAGGATGAAGACCACGATGGCGATGCGCCCCGGCACGATGGCCGTTCCGAGTGGGGCGTCCTTCATGATGGGCTGGAACCGGTGCTGGCTGAGCGCGGCCGGGATGGCGAACACGGCGAAGGCGAGGCCTGCGGCCACATAAGCTTCCAGCACCGACATAGGGCTCACGCCCGAGATCCAGAGCATGGTCGTCGTGGTGTCGCCGACGACGCTGCCCGAGCCGCCCGCGTTGGAGGCGGCGACGATGGCGGCCAGATATCCGATGTGCACGCGTCCTTGGAAAACGGTGCGCGCGACGGTGCCGCCGATGATGGCGGCCGCGATGTTGTCGAGGAATGCGGAGATTACGAAGATGAGCCCAAGCAGCACCACGCCGCCCATCCAGGTATCCGGCAGCAGGTTGGGCATGATGGCGGGCACCTGCGACTCCTCGAAATGGCGTGCGAGGATCGCGAAGCCGGTGAGCAGCATGAACAAATTGGCGAGCAGCACCGCTTCGTGGGCGAAGTGGATGCCGAGGCCCGCGAGGCCAGGGCCCGCCTTGAAGCCCGTGACCGCGAGCTTGTAGGCCACGATGCTGGCGAGGCCCGCGAGAGAGACCACGAGCGTAAAGCGATGAAACAGGGCGATCGCAGCGAGAATCGCCGCGAACATCCAGAGCTCGACCGGAATGGAGGGGAACGAGAGCGTCATGCGGCGGGCGGGTGAAAGTCTGCCTCGATACTAGAGCGCGGCGGGCCCGGGAAGTCCATCGCCGTGTGCTGGCCTGGCGCAGGGCGGGGCCGTCATATCCGCGATGGCAAAAAAACCTCGAGGCCTCAAGCCGAGGTGGTCTCGGGGCCTCGAGTACGCCTCCGCCGGCCAGGGTGCTCGGCCAGCCGGCGGAAACCTGTCCGTGTGTATTAGTGCGTCACTCGGCTGGGCTTGCGGTGAAGCTGCCGATGATCGCCTTGTGGTGCTTGGCCTCCATCACGAACTGCCATCCGAGGAAGACGACGAAGAAGCCCAGGGTGGCGATGGCGAACGGGACCTCCATTCCGGCGAACGGATAGACGGTGGTGACTTCGCTGAGCTTGTTGAGAGATGAGATGCCGGTCGACATGGTGTGCTCTCCTTTCAAGTTGGGTGGTGAGATCCAGGGCGCCTCGGCGCAGTCCGCGTACGCGGCGCCCTAGAATTCTGCTTCGGCCGATAGTGCGGAACGGCGCGCGGCCATTCCGAGAGCTTTTCAGGCCTTCGCTTCCTTGCGCTGAAGCGCTTCGAAAGCGGCTTCCGCGCCCGAGAGGTTCGGGTAGGTGGTGGACTTGCTGTCGCCGTCGAGGCCGGTCAGCTCGACTTTCGGATCGACGCGGAGCATGCCGAACGACTTCAGCACCTTGGCGATGACGTAGGTCGGGATGAAGCCGAAGCCGATCGCGAACACGAGCGTGCCGATGGTATTGCCGATCGGCGTGATGATCGGGATGCCTTCGGCGTTGGTGCCGAACCAGCCCGCGCCCTCGGACAGCGCCACGAGCGTGCCTGCGCTGGGGTTGATGGCGGGATAGCCCCACAGCAGGAAGCCGGCCGCGATGCCGCCGAACACGCCGCAGTAGCCGTGGACGGCAACCGCGCCAACCGCGTCGTCGAGCTTGTACTTCTTCTCGACCCAGTTGTGCATGTAGTAGCCGAAGGCGGTGCCGACGACGGCGAGCGTGGCCGCGACAACGGGATGGTAGAGGTCGTTGCCGGAGCTCGCGCTGATGAGGCCGGTGAGGCCGCCGGAGAAGGTCCAGAACGCGTTGCCGCCCGAGACCATGTAGGCCGTCATCATGCCCGCGAGCAGCGCCAGCAGGAAGTTCATGGTGACGCCCGAGAGCGTGATCGGGAAGCCGTAGATGTTGGTGGCCGTCCAGTACTCGGGCTGGCCTTCGGCCGCGATGTTGACGATCGGGATGTGGCAGGCGGCGTAGAAGCCGAAGAAGCCCACGTAGATCATGAAGAGGCCGAGCGTGACCATCCAGGGGTTGTGGGCCGGGATCTCGCGAGGCTCGCCGTTGGCGTCGAACTTGCCGATGCGCGGTCCGAGGTTCAGAAGCACGGCCAGCGCACCGAAGCCGGCGACGCTGTGCAGGATCGCCGAGCAGTACTGGTCGTGATATCCGAGGTACTGGACCATCCAGCCGTTGCCTGCCCAGGCCCATGCGGCCGGCACGACCCAGGCGATCGCGCCGATGTAGACGGCGATGATGAGGAAGCCGATGGTCTTCGAGCGCTCGATGATGGAGCCCGAGACGATCGAGCCTGCCGTCATTCCGAACAGCATGAAAGCGCCGAGGAAGACGCCCGAGATGCGGTCGGCGAGGTTCGGCGCAAGGGTCTTGGACCAGGGCTCGAAGCCGGTGGAGAAGCTCACCTCGGACGAGCCGATCGGCCAGCTCTGAAGCGCGATGTAGATCCACATTCCGAAAAGATAAAACGCGATGCCGATCGTCGGGATCGCCATCGCGTTCTTGAGCAGCGTGTGTTGGACGTTCTTGGTGCGCGCCACGCCGACTTCGTACATGCAGAAGCCGATGTGGATGAAGAACATCAGGACGATACATAGAAAGAAGTAGAACTCTGTGAACAGCGTCGTCATCGCTGTCGCTTGGTCAGCCATTTGAATCTCCCCTGCTACCAGCAGTGCCAGCCCCAGCTCCGCAGGCGCACGCCACGCCCGATCCCGTGACCGCCTGGTGCCTCGTTTTCCCTTGAGGCAACTCTTGTGCCAGACATGAAAGTGTCCCCGGCCATCGCAGGCGATGGCCGCGCAAGCAGCGGTGAAACCTGGGTTTTCTGAATTTCTGCGCTGACCTGCGGGACGGTCAGGAGGGGTGTTTTGCCCGCTCGCTTCGATGCTCAATCGGTGTGCGTCCGGCCCGGTGCGTAGGCAGCGCCACGACTGGCGGGAGGTTTGAGATCGAGGGGTAGTTGCGGTTGCCGCGTGTTCGCCAGGCAGTTCCGGGAATCTCCGGTGGCCGCCCAAACGCGGCCCGGAGGCGCCAACTCTTTAGTCTATGGAACAAAAAATTGCGGTCTAATTCATCCTCATGTATTTTCCTATGAGGCAACTATTGTGCCAGCGGTGAAAGTGCGGTTAGGTAGGCGACGTGCCGCCTACGTTAATGTCCGTGCCGGTTGAGGGTTCGCTTTGCGGCCGTGGAGAGACAACCGGTCTCTCTCAAAACTAAGCGAAAGTGCGCACCACGCAAAGCGCGGGCGTTCGGTTCAAGGGGTAGGCAAACGGCTTTTCCTGCGGGGTTTTTCCAGTCGCGGGCGGGTCGAGGAGGGTGGCACCTATGAAGGTCCTGGTCCTGCAACATCTCGCGGTGGAGCATCCCGGCGTGTTCCGCGACTTTCTCCGTGAGGATGGGGTTGCGTGGCACACGGTGGAGCTCGATCAGGGCGAGGCCATTCCCGATCTCGAGCCCTTCGACGTGATGATGGTGATGGGGGGGCCTCAGGACGTCTGGCAGGAGGACACCTTCCCTTGGCTCAAGGCCGAGAAGGCCGCGATCCGCCGTTTTGTCGCCGATCTCGGCCGGCCTTATCTCGGCATCTGCCTCGGTCATCAGCTCCTTGCGGATGCGCTGGGCGGGCGCGTGGGGCCGGGACGCCGTGCGGAGGTCGGTACGCTTACTATCCGGCAGACCGAGGAGGGGCGGCGCGATCCCTTATTCGCCGGTGTGCCCGATCCCATCGAGGTTCTGCAGTGGCACGGAGCGGAAGTGCAGAGCCTTCCCGACGGCGCGGTGCAGCTCGCGCGGTCGGACGTCTGTGAGATGCAGGCGTTCCGCTACGGAAAGTATGCCTACGGTTTGCAGTGTCACGTGGAAGTGACCGACGAGACGGTGGCGGACTGGGCGGCCATTCCGGAGTACGCGCGGGCGCTCGAAGCCACGCTCGGCGCCGGCATCGTGGACCGGCTGGCTGGCGATGTCGCCCAGCGGCTGCCCGCCTATACGTCGGTCGCCCGTACGCTCTACTCGAATTTCAAAACATTGCTCTGAGGCACGCCGCTATGGCCCGGTCTCCGACCTGCGGGGGGTAATCAACGAGCGCGATGGACAAGCTGGATGCAATGAACGTGCTCGCCAAAGTGGTGGCGAGCGGGAGCTTCTCGGAGGCGGCACGCCGTCTCGGGGTCACGCGGTCTGCGATCAGCAAGGCCATTACGCAGCTCGAGCACGCACTCGGGGCCAGACTTCTGGACAGAACCACGCGGCGGGTGACGCCGACGGAAGCGGGCCTCGCCTACTACGAGCGCTGTCTCGCCATCCTCGCTCAGATCTCCGAGACAGAAGCGCAGGTTTCGCGGCTGCATGACGAGCCCAAGGGCGTGCTGAAGGTGAACGGCCCGATGTCGTTCGGCACGCTTTATCTCGGCACGGCGGTTGCTGATTTCATGAAGCGCTACGCGGAGCTCAAGGTGGAGCTGACGCTGACGGACCGTATGATCGACCCGCTGGAGGAGGGCGTGGATCTGACCGTGCGCATCGGAGCCATGGTCGATTCGAGCCTGATCGCCCGGCGCATCTCGAGCGCGCGGGTGGTTCTGGTGGCGAGCCCCGACTACATCGCACGGCATGGGATGCCCGAGATCCCCCAGGATCTGATCAGTCATCGCTGCCTGCACTATGGCCACTCGACGACGGTTCCGCGCTGGCATCTCACCGACAACGAGGTGCCGCTCACGGTGCCGATCTCGGCCTGCCTCAGCTCCAACAACGGCGATACGTTGCGCGACGCGGCGCTCAAGGGTGTCGGGATCGCGCGGCTGCCGAGCTTCCTCGTGGGCTCGGATATCTCGGCAGGCCGCCTGGTGGTGATCCTGCCAAGCTATCCGCCGCAGAACGTAACCATCCACGCCCTCTATGCGCCCAACAGGTTCCTGGCCACGAAGACGCGGCTCTTCATCGACTTCCTGGTGGAGCGGTTCGGAAAGCCGGTGTGGGAGCAGTTCGACGTCATGAAGGCGGAGACCGTGAAGTCCTGACGAACGGGCTTCCTGCGCGCCCGCACATCAGGATGCGGCGTCCTCCAGGAGATCGTCGCGGCGCTTCAGCATGGTGTCGGCCTTGGAGGGCAGGATCTCGAACTCCCAGCCTTTGGCCTTGAGCGCGATGTCGTCCGCCGCCTTCTTCGCGTTGCCTTCGCCGGCCGCCTCGATCGTGGCCCAGGCTCCATCCTTCTCGCGGCGCACCTTGAGAGCGATCTTGAGCCCGTCGTCGGTTTCGAATTTCACAGTGCCGGCATCTCCTCCCGTGGCGCCCGTTGCCTTGCGCACGTTTTCGAGATCGAGGAAGGAGGCCGCCTCGATGATGTTGTCGATCATGTTCACGTACTTGATCTTCTTGCCGGGCGGGACGGCGTCGAGTTCGTGCGTTCCGTCGGCTGCGCGCTTGATGTCGTAGGCGGCCTCGCCGGGGATCTCGACGGTGAGCGTTTTCACCTTCTCGGTCGCGGTCTCGAACACCCGCGCGTTCGCCCAGTCCTTGAGGCCGGTGCCGCCAGCGATGCCGGTGCTGGCGAGCCAGCTCTGGGGGTCGCCCGGGCGGCGCACATAGGTTCCCCCGCTCGCCTGACGATTGCCGGTGGGGGATGGCTTCACCTTTCCGGCGATGACCTTGGCGAGGCTTTTGCCGCTCGCGTCCTCGAGCTCGATCAGGCGGGAGCTGGCATTCTTTCCGTCAGGCTCCTCGACCTCCAGCACGGAGTAGCGTTCGGGGTTCTTTGTCTTCGCATCGATCAGCGTTGCATCGGAGAGTGCGATGAGGAGCGCGCGCACCTTCTCGTCGCTCGCGGGGTATCCATCGCGGCTCTTTATGAGCCAGTGATCGCCCGCCTTCTCGATCGCGACGGTCTTGTCTCCCTGGGTGACCGATATGCGAGAGACCTTCTCGGCGTCCGCCTTGAGGCCGGGGAAGAGAAGCCCTGTCCCCGCCGCATCGGATGCCCAATCAGTGCGGGATCCATAAACGAGGATGGCGGCGAGCAAGGAGAGAGCTGCCGCGGCGGCGAGGCCTGCGAACTGTTTCGGTGTCATTGCTCAACACTCCAGCATCATTTCTGTCGGGGTCAGGATTTCGAGGCCGATTTCCGGCGGGTGCGCCAGAACGACCAGCCCACGCCGCCGGCAATGATCAGCAGCGGCACCAGCGCGATGTTCGCGAACTGGAGCAGGCCGTCGAGAGTCTTGATGTTGCGGCCCAGCTCCAGCTTGACCTGACGAAGCTCGCGGCGGGTTTCGAGCATCTGGGTCTTGAAGCTCTCGATGGCCGCGTTCTCCTTCTCGGAGACGATCATGGTGCCGCGGGCGGCGGGGCTCTGCAGCTTCTCCAGCTCTTGCTCCACCGACTTCAGCTTTGCCGTGAGGGCTTCCTCCTTCTCGCGAAACTTGCGCTCGGCGTCGCGGCGCAGATCCTCGACGAGGGTGAAAGTGCGCTCGCGGACGCCGCGGCCACGCAGTGCGATCAGTGCGTCGCTGCCGGTCAGGTTCTCGAGCGCGCTGACGATGAAGGCGGCGTTGTGGGCGGAGGGCACAACCAGCTCCTGTCCGAGCATCTGGCGGTTCTCGACCCAGAACTGATCGGCGAGAAGGTCGGTGTCGGCGATGACGATGGCGTTGACGTGTCCGCTCGCGACATGGCCGGGCCCGGGTTTCTTCGCAACGGCGGGCTTCGTCTCGGCTGGTTTCTCCTCGGGCTTCGCCGCGGCGGTGCCATCAGGCTTGTTCTCGACTTCCTTCTTGGCGTCCGCGTTCTCGTCGCCGGGCTCTGGCACGCCGTCGGGGAACGAGGTCGCCGCGTCGCCGGAGATGCGCGCCGCGAGCGTCAAGGGCTTCCCGCCCGGTTTGTAGGCGCGGATCAGGCCGACGGGGTCTGCGGCCATGCCGACCTTGCTGCTCGCGATCTCCATGCCGTCCGGCGAGGTCGAGACGATGGGCGTGACCTTGGTCTTCGCCCCTGCGACCGGGGTCAGGACGCCAGCGGATGCGAGGTTCAAAACCTTGATGCCGCTCGAGAGTACGTCGTTCTGGTCGATGTTGGATTGATCGAGCCCGAGCCAGGCGACGTACTCCGTCACCATGCCTTGCTCGCTGCGGCCGAACTGAACGCGGCGCGCGTGCTTGATGTCGGCTGCGACCTTGTTCGGGTCGAACTCGACGCCCCAGGTCTTGAGCAGCTTGGCGAGCTCCGCGCGCCCTTTACCCTGCTTCTGCAGCAACTCCAATTGCGCGGCCTCCGCCACGGGATCGATGAGCACCAGTAGCTTGCCGCCCTTCAGCGCATACTGGTCGACCGCATAGGCCGCCTGGGGCGTGAGCTGGGTGGGCTGCGCGACGAGCAGGACGTCGATGCGGGACGGGATCTCCTTGACGGTCTGCTCGATGTTCTCGACGTCAAAGAACTCGCGGATCTGGCCCATGATGAGCCACGGCGGAGTTGGCTGATTGCCCATCGGAGACTGGCCGCCTTCGAGGGGCAGCGACGTCATGATGCCTACACGGCGCTTCTTCGGATTGGAGAGCGTGTGGATCAGCTTGGTGATGTCGTACTCGACGAAGCTTTCGCGATCCGGCGAGAGGAAGCCGATCACCTCCTGGTCGTCGGTGGAGTTGGTGGCGGCAAGCCCGAAGTAGCCGAGCTCGCCTTCCGCGTTGATGCGCTTTCCGATCAGGCCGGCCGCGACGGCGCGCTCCTCGGCGTCGGAGAAGGGCTCGGGATCGAGAACCTCGAGCTGCAGCTTGCCGCCCGAGATGCGCCCGAACTCATCGAGGAGCGTGCGGACACGATCGAAATAGCGGGTGATGGAGGAGCCTCGCTCGCCGAGCTTCTTCGAGAAGTAGAGACGCACTTTCACCGGCTCATCCATGGACTGGAGCACGGCGACCGAGCCCGGTGCGATAGTGTAGAGTTTGTCCTCGGTGAGATCGGCTTTCCAGGCGCCCAGGGTTTGCGAGGCGATCAGGTTGACCGACAGCAGCGTCACGGCAGCAAGCGCGAGGCCGCCCCAGGCGAGGCGGGAGGTGCTGAGTTTCGAGGCGTAGGCCACGAGGCCGTTGAAGGCGGAGGCGAGAAAATCTTTCATGGAGCGAGCCCTCAGGCGGATTTCTTCTGGCTGACGGCGATCGCGTTGGCGAACAACGCGAAGACGATGAGGGAGGCAAAGAAGACGATCGAGTCGAGCCCGATCACGCCGCGCGTGATCTCCTCGTAGTGGGAGAGAAAGCTCATGCTCGCCACGGCGTCGGAGACGATGCGTGGTGTCCAGCTCCGCAAGACGTTCTGCACCAGCTCCATGCCGCTGGTGAGGAACAGGAAGCAGATGGTGGCGGAGAGAATGAAGGCGATCACCTGGTTCTTGGTGAGGGCCGAGATGAACGAACCGATGGCGAGGAACGCACCCGCGACCAGGAAGCTTCCGATGTAGCTCGTGAGGATCACGCCGTTGTCCGGGTTGCCCAGAATGTTCACGGTGATCCACATCGGGAAGGTGAGGATCAGGGCGAGGCCGATGAAGGCCCAGGCGGCGGCGAACTTGCCGAGGATCGCTTCAGTCGGAGAGACGGGGAGGGTCATCAGCAACTCGATGGTGCCGCTCTTGCGCTCCTCCGCCCACAGCCGCATGGCGACGGCCGGCACGAGCAGAAGGTAAAGCCAGGGGTGGTAAGCGAAGAAGGCGAAGAGGTTTGCCTGCCCGCGCTCGAAGAAGCCGCCGATGTAGAAGGCGAAGGCGCCCGTCGCGGCGACGAAGATGGTGAGGAACACGGCTGCCAGCGGTGTCGCGAAATAGGCCGCGAACTCACGCCTGGCAATGATGTAGGCGGTTTTCAGGGTATCGCGCATGTTTCAAGCCTGCGTGGACGTTGTGATCTCGCGGAAGACGTCGTCGAGCTTGCCGCGCTCGACGTAGATTTCCTCGAAGGACAAGGATTCGCGGCGAAGCAGGTCGCCGATGGCTTTGGCGGGCGCGGCATCGGCCTTGGGCAGCGCGCGGATGAGGCTGCGCCCGTCCGGCTCGGCCGTGGTCTCGACCCGCGCGACGGAGGCGAGATCGGCAAGCGTCTTGGCGATGCGCTCGGCATCTGCTTGCAGCACGCGTAGGGTGACAGCGCCGTGGGTGGGTGCGCGGCGCAGCAGATCCTCGGCCGTTCCGTCAGCGACGATGCGGCCTTTTGCGATAACCACCGCGCGTGTGCAGACTGCTTCCACCTCCTCCAGGATGTGCGTCGAGACGATGATGGCCTTATGCGGTGCCATCTCGCGGATCAACTCGCGGACGTGATGCTTCTGATTGGGATCGAGGCCGTCGGTGGGCTCGTCCATGATGAGGACGGGGGGATCGTGCAGAATGGCCTGCGCGATGCCGACGCGGCGCTTGTAGCCTTTGGAGAGGGTTTCGATGCGCTGGTCGACGACGGAGTCGAGGCCGGCGCGGGAGATGGCCGCGATCACGCGGCTCTTGATGTCGTTGCCTTCGAAGCCCCGAATCTCGGCGATGAAGCGCAGGAATGTGGCGGGCGTCATGTCGCCGTAGGCGGGAGCGCCTTCCGGCAGATAGCCGAGCTTGGCCTTAGCGGCCTTCGGCTCTTCGAGCACGTCGTGCCCGCAGATGCGGGCTGAGCCCGCGTCGGGCTCCAGGAAGCCCGTGATCATCTTCATGGTGGTCGATTTGCCGGCGCCGTTGGGACCCAGAAAACCCAGCACCTCGCCTTTCTGCACGCTCAGCGAGATTCCGTCGACTGCGGTGATCGCGCCAAATGTCTTTCTGAGAGCCGTCGCTTCTATGAGCGCTGCCATGTCTGCAAGCCTCCCCGAAGGCATGTCCAAAGCCGACCGAGATCAGGTCGTGTCTGTTCGTTTTTGTCGTCCGGCCGTCTTCGATTGCGGCCTGCACTTAGCATGCTCGCGCGCCAAGGCCGCGCTCCGCGGTCACGGGCGGGCCGTCCCCTAGGGCAGCGGTGTGCGGCCCTCTGGTCACGCTGTCACATGCGAGCGCGAAATTAATTTGCCGCTCGCTCGATTCAAGAGGGAAGACGCTGAAAATGCTCGCCTTAAGAAAAGTTCATTTTCGTAAGGTTGGGTCGCGCCGATGCGGCTTCGGTGCGGCTTGCGCCGTGCGAAAGACGCGCGTGTTGCCGGCCTGCGCCGATCCTGTGCGGAATGCGTGGAAGGGGCGAAAGCAGGCTTGTTCCCCTGTCACAAATTTGCCATCCCATGCAATGCGTTCGGGGTGCGTTTCCATCCCGGCTTTTCATTGGATCGAGCCATGGCCGCTGCTTCTTCCGCGGGTGTCCTCACGCCGCCCCTGAACGTGATCCCTGCTCGCTCGTGGGCGCCGGATCGCTTGGACGCGTGGTGGTCGACCTACCTTCCGATTACGCTCGTCGTGGCGGTGGTGGCGATCTGGGCGGTGGCGCCAGAGTTCTACGTGAACCACGTGCTGCCGGAGGGCTTCGGCTTTCTCGAGTTGTCTCAATTCGTGCTGGCTGCCGCGGCGTCGGTGTTGTGCGCGCTCGCGTTGCGGTTCGATGTCGTGAAGGGCAGCCGGCTTCTTTGGATCGCGGTATTTTTCTTCGCGCTCGCGGCTTTCTACATCGCGGGTGAGGAGCACAGCTGGGGCCAGCACTTCTTCAACTGGAACACGCCCGCATACTGGTCGGAGATCAACCGGCAGCAGGAGACCAATCTCCACAACACCTCGCCCTGGTTCAACCAGCGGCCGAAGCTGCTGTTCGACAACGCCATGTTCATCGGCGGTCTTCTCATTCCTTTCGTTCAGCAGTGGACGGGCACTTTCCGCCAGCCGCTGCTCGCACTTCTGACGCCGCCGCTCGCCATTGCGCCCGCAGCTCTCATCGCGCTTTCCTTCAAGGTCGTGGACGATCTCGGCAAGGATGTTCTCGGCACGCCGCTGTTCACGCGGCCGAGCGAGGTGGTGGAGACGTTCCAGTATCTCTACATGTTCTACTACGTCCTCGTGCTCAGGCGGCGCCTCCTCGCGCTCGATGCGGCGGGCGTGAAGCGCGTGACGCTTTAATCGAGCCTGGAGCGGGGCTAAGCTCGCGGAACGGAACCGGGCACGGGACGTTGTTCCGCCGGCCGCATCACGCCGCGCGAGGGCTCCATGACGTTCGATTTCTCATCCCTGATCTGGGTGGCCATCATCGTCATGGCGCTCCAGCCTCTGTTTATGGGGCGCTGGTTCGCGGTGCGCCGCGCGCAGGCCATCGCCGCCATCGAGAAGGCGCACGGCACGCGCGTCATTACGATGATACATCGCCAGGAGCAGCGGCGTTTGTTCGGCTTCTCCGTTGCGCGCCATATCGATCTCGAGGACGCGCAGACCATCATCGCGGCTATCAAGGAAACGCCGGATACGGTGCCGATCGACCTTGTGCTCCATACGCCGGGCGGTCTGGTGCTCGCGGCGATGCAGATCGCGCGGGCGGTCGAAGCCCATCCCGCGAAGGTCACGGTTTACGTTCCGGTCTATGCGATGTCGGGCGGCACGCTGATCGCGCTCGCGGCGGACGAGATCGTGCTGGGGGAATTTTCCGTGCTGGGGCCGATCGATCCGCAGATCCTGGGACTTCCGGCGGCGAGCATCGTCAAGGCACGGGATTCGAAGCCGGTCTCGGACGTGATGGACCTCACGCTCGTGCTCGCGGACGTGAGCGAGAAGGCTCTCGCGCAGGTGAAGCGTGGCGCGGTGGAGATCTTGACGCCGCGCCTCGACCAGGCGGCGGCGGAAGCCATCGCCGACAAGCTGGCAGGCGGGCATTGGACGCACGACTATGCGCTGACGGCTACAGAGGCGCAGTCTCTCGGCCTGCCGGTCAAGGTCGCCATGCCGACCGTGGTGATGGATCTGATGAAGCTCTACCCGCAGCCCATCCAGCAGTCGGGCGTCGAGTTCCTGCCGATCGAGCTTCCGCGGCGGCCGCGGGTGTGATGCGGGCTGGCCGGAGCCTTCGATCGGATTTTCGGATGAAGTTGGTAGCGGGAGGCGGACTTGAACCGCCGACCTACGGATTATGAGACCGTCGCTCTAACCACCTGAGCTATCCCGCCGGACATGCGCGCCTCCGTTCGGGGAGGGCGATGCGTTCCGCTTCGGACCCGAGGAGCCGAAGCGATGCTGGTCTATAGGAATCGGCGGGCTCGGCGTCAAGCGCCACCCGCGCCGTATCATTATTTCTTGGGTCTTTGGGCCGTCGAGAGGCGGATTTTTACTCCGCCGCGACCGGCTGAAGGCTGTGCTCGGCCTTTTTCTTGAAGCGCATCATCGTGAAGATGCCCCACGGACGCAGCGCCTTGCGCTCGCTCAGGACCAAGTCGTCGCAAACCATGACGCGCGACTGATCGAAGACGGAGCGCCAGCCGATGATCTCTGCGAAGGGTGCCATGCGGCGCTCGACCCAGCCGCGCACGCCTTCGGTCTGGCTGAAGTGGTTGACGATCAGCACCTCGCCGCCCGGCTTGGTGACGCGCGCCAGCTCCCGCATGACTTTCTCGGGCTCGGGCACGACCGTCATCACGAACATGGCTGTGACGATGTCGAAGGAGTTGTCGGGGAATTTGAGGTCGCCGGCGTCCATTTCATGAAGGCCGGTGACGTGATCGAGGCGCTCGCTGGCGACGCGCTCGCGCGCCTTGTCGAGCATATCAGGAGAGAGGTCGATGCCGACGATCTCGAGGTGGCGGCCGTAGTCCGCGAGGGCGAGGCCGGTGCCCACGCCGACCTCGAGAACACGGCCCTGATCGAGGCTGGAGTTGATCACCTCGGCGGCGTGCTTGCGTCCTTCGGTGGAGACGCGGCCGAACGTATGGTCGTAGATCGGTGCCCATCTGCGATAGGCCACCTTGACGACGTCTTCCTCGATGCGCCCAATGCCGACAATGCGGCCATTGCTGCGCTCGAGGTCTTCTACACGCAAACGGGGCTTTGCCTCGGTCTTCATCTTCTGCACGCGGTTCTCTCCCCCGAAAGTCATATCCAAGATAACGACTTCGGAAACTTCAGTCGCCCGCCTTAGGCAGACGATTCCAGCCAATCCATATTATCGGCCTTCACGGCCTCTGCAATCCATCCGCCGCCCAATACACGGGCTTCGGTCGATCCATCGGCATAAAGCACACAGGCCTGACCGGCCGCTGCTCCATGCTCTCCGTCGCGCAACGTGACTTTCACAGCCCCGTCAGCGCCTTTGGAGACCGTTGCCGGCTGGGGCGCCTGAGACGAGCGGATCCGCGCATAGACTTCCGCTCCCTGACCGGAGACGGCTTCATCCAAGGTGCCGTCGCCGAGCCAGTTGACGTTTCTAAGAATAAGAGTGCGCGTATGCAAGAAGGCACGTGGTCCCACCACCACCTCGTTGCGTTTGGCATTCAGGCTCAAGACGTAAAGCGGCTCGGCGGAGGCGATCTTCAAGCCGCGCCGCTGGCCGATTGTGTAGTTCACGATGCCTTCGTGGCGGCCGAGGCGGCGGCCGTCGATGTGAACGATGTCGCCCGCGTGCAGCGCGCCCGGCTTCAGCTTCTCGATGACGTCGCTGTAGCGGCCCTTCGGCACGAAGCAGATGTCCTGGCTGTCCGACTTGTCGGCGACCAGGAGTCCGAGATCGTGCGCGATCGCGCGCACGTCGTTTTTCACCATTCCGCCCAAGGGGAACCACAGGCTCGCGAGTTGCTCGCGGGTGGTCGCGAAAAGGAAGTAGCTCTGATCGCGGTCGGTGTCGGCTGCGCGGAAGAGGGCGGGCCCGTCGCGGCCCTGGCCGCGCTGGACGTAGTGGCCGGTGGCAAGCAGGTCCGCGCCGAGATCACGTGCAGTATCCAGGAGATCGTTGAACTTGATCTTCTGATTGCAGGTGACGCAGGGGATCGGCGTTTCGCCCGCGATATAGCTTTCGGCGAACGATTTCATCACGGCGTCCGAGAAGCGCTTCTCGTAGTCCAGCACATAATGGGGAATGCCGAGCTTCTGCGCGACGCGGCGCGCGTCCTCCACGTCCTGGCCCGCGCAGCAGGAGCCCTTGCGGCCGACCGCTTCTCCATGATCGTACAATTGAAGTGTGATGCCGATCACATCGTGTCCGGACTGGGCGAGGAGGCCCGCGACCACAGAGGAATCCACGCCGCCCGACATGGCGACGACCACGCGCTTGCGCTTGCCGTCTCCGATTGGCGTTTCAAGGGATGGCGCTGGCACGTCGGTATGTCTCGTCAAATGGGCGGCTCTCGGGGGCCAAACAACAAAATCGGCGCTTCGCGGTCTTCCGCGGCGCCTCCATACCGGCGGCATGATAACGGGCAGTCCGTGCCCTATGCAAGCCGGCTTCCGGAGGGGTGTTCGCCGTCAACCATAAAGTTGGCGTTTGCGTGATTTCGTACAGTGTTTTATGGTATGTTTACTCAATGGCTTAGGCCATGTTTAACAGAAATAGGTTAGCTTCAAGGCTGGTCAGTAGCAGTATTGAGTATCATGACCGAACATCAGATGAGAGCGCGTGTGCGCTATGTTATCGGCCCCGATGGGAGTCCGTTGACCGTTGCCGATCTCCCCCCGCGGGACACGAAGCGCTGGGTCATCCGCCGTAAGGCGGAGGTCGTGGCGGCCGTGCGTGGCGGTCTCCTCAGTATCGAGGAGGCTTGCGAGCGGTACAAACTGACCGTGGACGAGTTCCTGTCCTGGCAGCGTTCGATCGACAAGCACGGGCTTCCCGGGCTGCGGGCGACCCGTATTCAGGACTACCGGAGCTAAAAGCGCGCCCGGTACTGGCCAGTTTGCGTTCGCCGGCGGGAGCCGGCGCGCGCTACATGGCGCTAGTGCGCATCGAGCAACGATGGAAATGCTCAAGCCGTGGTAGGGCTTTAGAGGCCTGATCCTACGGCTTTTTGCTTTTTTCCTTCTTCTTGCCATCGGCTTTTGTGTCGACGACCTGCTCGGCGGACCACCCCGCCGTGACGGGAGGTGTGCCGCATCCGGCTTCGTCTGCCGACCAGCGCTCTACGTCCTCTTTAAGGCGCAGAGCGAGGGGCTCGGAAAGCCGCACGTTCTCGATCTCGACCTTGGTCTTGCCGTCAGACGGGTAAATCCCGATCCGGTAGGCGCGGATGGATCGCGGATCCTCGGCTGCTGCGTCGCGGGTCAGGATCTTGATCTCCGAGCTGCCGCCCTTGGAGGCTGGCTCGGCGTCTGCGTGGTAAATGTAGCCGCCTTTCAGGGGCCCGGCGGCGCCGAACCAGCATGTGAGCACGCCCCGGGCGATGCGGGTGTAGACCTCGGTCGGCGTTCCGACGACCAGGTCCTTAGGCATCAGGAAGGCCTTAAGTTTCGAGGTGGCGCTGTCCTGTTCCGGGATAGCCTCGGCCGTCGCGCTTGTTTCAGCGGGTGGGCTCGTCTCACCGGGGGACGGCAGGCTGAGGACCGGGGCGGTGCCCGAGCAGCCCCCGGTTAGCCCTGCCAGCATCAGCGCGACGACCGCGTGGACTCGGTGCTTCCGCTGCATTGGTTCGTCCGGCGCACACCATTCGCGGGCCGACCGGCGCGAGTGTGCTGCTGCTCCCTGGCATCAAGCGACGTGGGCAGATTCTCAGCCCTTCGCGGAGCGATTGACACGGGAAAAGGGCGAACGCAAGTCGGCGACGCGCTGGGTTGCGGCGACGGTGTGGATGGAAGCGGCGGCCACGGCGCGCAGCCGGGCTGCCGGAAAGCCGGGCGCGCGCCGGCTGAAGCGCGCCTCGCAAACGGGTGTGGTGCAAGCGCGACTGGGTCCGTCGCGGGGAGATCGCGCTCCATCCAAGGCTTTGATCAAGCCTGAATTTTCACCTCGGGCACATGGGTCCGAGGTGTGTTGGGCGTCAGCGGAGGGCAATCCCCGCGGAGCGCTCGTGGCGACGGCGGGAGCGGCCCACCTCGCGCGGCTCATCCGCACTTACGCGGGCAAGCTGCTGTTTTGTCTCGTCAAAATCCTGCTGTGCCGCATCGAGCTTCTGGCGCAGACCTGCAATCGAGGCGCGCAGATTATCGCGTCTCTGGCTCGCGGATTTGGCGAAGGTCGAATAGGCGAAATGCTTGGCGTCCTTGACGCCGGTGCGGTCCTCCTCGGCCTGGATCTGCCGGTCCAGGTCGGAGGCGATATTTTCGAACTCGCGGATCATCTGCTCGAGATCGGCGACCTTACGGGCCCTTTCATCCATCTCGAAGCGCTTCAGCCTGAGCGCCGTTTCGCGTGCCTTCATCGTCCGTTACCCCTACTCAAGAACACCTGGGGCTCGCTTCTCAAGAAGCATGCCATCCGGCTTGCCCCTCTGAAAACGGCCCTCGTGTCCCTTACAACCTGCCCGTCCCGACGGTGGACGAAGCCTTAAATTACCGGGGGCCCGCATCCCCGGATGGTTTACCGTGCCACACTCTAATTAAGTTGCGGTAAAGCAACGCCCTACCGTTCTTTATTAAGTCTTTGGGTTGCGCTGCGACTGTAGTTGTTTTCGGGCTCTAGGGCTAGTCGGCGAATTCTGTTACCTCTTGATTCGTGTCATTCGGGTGCAGTTTTCCGGCCAACGCTCTCCACCCCTCCGGGGGTGGCGGTCTCACGGTCCCGGACCCGGGACACCCAGGGGGGGATCTAGTTCTGCAATTTCTGGTTTAGTGGCGCGCCGAAGGTGTTCGGAGCGAGCGGATGCTTGTTGTCTCAAATGGGTTAAAATGAGCCACCTGCTCGCTATCGTGTTTCGAAACGGAAATTAGGATTTGTTAACCTGTCATTGTTACTTTTGTAATGAAAGTTAGCGTTAGGTTGTTCGGATCGCGGTAGCGTTCTTTTAAGATTGGCGGCGCGCCTTGTGATGGGGCAAGGAAGAGGGAATTGGCATGCGGGTCCTTCTGATCGAGGACGATAGCGCGACTGCGCAGAGCATCGAACTGATGCTTCAGTCCGAAGGTTTTAATATTTATACGACCGATCTCGGCGAAGAGGGCGTCGATCTCGGCAAGCTCTACGACTACGACATCATCCTTCTCGATCTCAACTTGCCGGACATGAGCGGCTATGAGGTCTTGAAGATGCTCCGTGTCGCGAAGGTGCAGACGCCGATCCTCATTCTCTCTGGCCTGGCACAGATCGAGGATAAGGTTCGCGGTCTCGGCTTCGGTGCTGACGACTACATGACGAAGCCGTTCCACAAGGACGAACTCGTCGCACGCATTCACGCCATCGTGCGTCGTTCGAAAGGACACGCACAGTCGGTCATCGAGACGGGCGACCTACGGGTCAATCTCGATACCAAGACGGTCGAGGTCAACGGGCAGCGGGTGCACCTCACCGGCAAGGAATACCAGATGCTCGAGCTGCTCTCGCTGCGCAAGGGCACCACGCTCACCAAGGAGATGTTCCTCAATCATCTCTACGGCGGCATGGACGAGCCGGAGCTCAAGATCATCGACGTGTTCATCTGCAAGCTGCGCAAGAAGCTGCAGGTGGCGACCGGCGGACAGCACTACATCGAGACGGTCTGGGGACGCGGCTACGTGCTGCGCAACCCGGGCGACGAGATTGCCGCCGCCTGATTTGAAGAGGCGTATGCCTCCTCGCCGAAAGATTTTCGAAAATTTTAAAGATGGGGCCTTTGTGGGGCCCCATTTTTGTTTTCATACTTTCGTTCTATCGGCTCCGCAAAGCGTGTGTCCGTTTGAAATCATCCCCCGGGTCTTTGCGTCTCGTGATAGCGCCATTTGGTATGCGTGCGCGCGTTCGCATGTTACCGCTCATCGGTGCTTCGCACTTTTCACACGTTGGAGCATAGCGCGCGCCTCCAACTTCCTGCGGTTGTGAACGTGGTGAGCCTGCGTTTTCGGGCTTTTGTTCGAGCCGCGATTCATGCAGTTAAATTTTTATGTTTTTCGGGTGTGGCCGCATGGGCGTCGTTTTTAGCGGCGAACGTTTGAGGGGCAGTTAGATGTGGACAACCCATGATGACCTTCTTTTCTGCTTTGAGGTCTCCCGCCACACTCCCTGATGGGGGCGTGTGCGTCGGGATCTGTTCAAGATGACAATTTTCGCGTTCGCTTGGCGGGCATCCGTGGCTGCGGTTCGGAGGCACCCTCTTCCGATCGCGCGCCGGGGAGGCGTGCGTCTGATCGCGCTCTGCGCCGTCGTGACGGCGATGCTGTTCAGTCCCGGCGTTATCGCCAAGAGCCGTGACAACTCTTGGCAGCGTGACAATTCCTGGCAAGCCGATTTCGAGCGCCAGCGCAAGGAGTACGAGCGCGCGCAGCAGGCTGCGATCAAGGCCGCACAGGAAGCACAGAAGGCTGCCGAACGCGCCGCGCAAAAGATGCAGGCGGAACTCGAGCGCCAGCAGCGCATTGCGCAGGAGCGCGCCATGCGGGAGGCCGAGAAGGCGCGCCAGGCCGCGATCAAGGAAGCCGAGCGCGCTGCGCAGCAGGCGGCGCGGGAAGCGAAGCAGCAGCAGCAACAGCAACTGGCCATTCAGAAAGCCAACGCGCTCGCCGCGCAGAAGGCCGCTGCATCTCAGAGCAGCAGCGCCTCGATCAGAGCCACGCAGCCGCAACAACAGCAGCAGCAAGGTGACAGCGGCTCGGGTAGCAACGTGCCCAGCAGGAACAAAGCCGTGCGCGAGGCCGACATCGATGACGGGATGGATAACGGCGACAGCGACCTCGACGACTTCGACCCCGATCTGAACGATGCGCAGCGTCACGTTCGCGAGATGGAAAAGGCCCATCAGCGCGAGTTGATGCGCGCAGCACAGCAACAGCAGGCGCGTCTGCGTCGCGAAGCCGAGCGTGCGCAGCGCATTCGGGAACGATCCATCAATCGTCCGGACTTGAAGCCGCCCCCGCCCGCGCCGCCGCCCATTCCCGTGAAGGCGCTCCCGAAGCCGGACAGCGCTCCGCCGCCGCCACCGGTCACAGCCGGTAACGATAAGCCGGCGAAGCCTGTGCCGGTTGCTTTGCCGGGTGATGGCGTCAAGACGGAAGACCTTTCTTCTCGCGTGGCGCGCCACCGGGACAAATGGCTCGACGAATATCAGCGCCGGTCGTCTGGTCTCGGCATGGGGCCGGGCGCGATCAAGGGGACGCTCGATCCGAAGGGTGGAGCCAATAAAGCCGACGGTGCGACCGTCGTACCGGACCCCGGCGGTCATGGCCCGGCCAAGCCGGCAACGGACCGCGGCCCGGGCCGGCGGGATGCCGACAAGGCTACAGGTGCGAATGACGTTGCCATGCCGTCGCCGGGCGGTACGTTCGCCGGCAAGGATCGCGGCGCTGAAATGCCCCCTGAGGTGTTCGAGAAGGCGCGTGAGGAGGAGTTGCTCGTCACCGAGATCTCGCCCGCCGACGTGGAGAAGGCGAAGGAGCACGGCTTCGTGCTCGATACGCCGACGGTGCTCAACGGAACGGGCACCAAGGTGCAGCGTCTCAGAGGTCCCACGGGTTTCAATCGCGACGAGGCGGAGCGCGAGCTTCACAAGGTTTTGCCGTTTGTCTCGGTTACTCCGAACTTTGCCTACAACATCTTCGTTGGCTCGCTGGGTGAGACCGACAGCGCGGCTGGGCTTGGCCCCGGCATCGACAGGCGCAAGGTGGCTCCGGCGTCGCCGCAGCCGTGCCCGCACAACACCTGCTTCGGAAGCGATCTCATCAAGTGGAAGAGCACGCTCGGCTCATGCGCGAAGGGTGTGAGGATCGGCGTCATCGACACGTCGTTCGATCTCAGCCATCCCGCATTGAAGAACATCAAGGCAGAGCAAGGGGAGTTCCTGGACGGTCAGCAGCCGTCGCCCTACGACTGGCACGGAACGGCAGTGCTCTCTCTGCTCGCAGGCGATCCGGGTAGCGGAACGCCGGGACTGGTGCCGGATGCCACGTTCCTGCTTGCGACTGCGTTCCGCAGCGATGCCGCCGGCAATGCTTCGACGGACACCGTGCGCCTGCTCGCTGCGCTCTCTTGGCTCGAGCAGCTCGACGTGGACATTGTCAACATGAGCTTCTCCGGTCCGCAGGATCCGGCCTTCTCGCGCGCTATCGAGCGGATGAGCAAGAAGGGTGTGGTGTTCATCGCGGCCGCAGGCAACATGGGCCCAACGGCTGCGCCGAGCTATCCCGCTGCTTATCCGAGCGTGGTTGCGGTGACGGCGGTCAACCGCAACGGGGACAACTACCGCAGCGCCAATCGCGGCAACTACATCGATGTCTCGGCGCCTGGAGTCGACATTCTGACGGCGTTGCCGGAGGCGAAGCAGGGCTACCGCACGGGCACGTCGTTCGCTGTGCCGTTCGTGACGGCGATCTTCGCGACGCGTGGTGGCGATGCGACGGCGGCTGGGGCGAAGGCGCAGCTTCTGCAGCAGGTTTCGACACGCGATCTCGGGCCGCCTGGACGCGATCCCATCTACGGCTCGGGTCTCGCGCTCGCGCCTCAGCGCTGCGAGGGCGGCGCCGGTGCGGTCGCGCGCAACGTTCCGGCCGTTCCCTCTCACGATAGCTGGTCGACGACGTTCGTGCGCGCGGGCGCGGGCCCGTGAGGGCGTGGGCTAGGCTTTTCCGATCTTCGACGCGATGGCAAGCAGTGGCGCGCGCCGGCCAGTGAGGTCCGAAAGGCGCGGGGGCCCATCTGGCCTAGGGTGAGGGAGCCTATGGTGCGCCCGTGCTCGACACGTGCCAGCCGTTCTTGAGAAGCTTGCTCTCCTCGTCCGAACCAAAGGCGTCGCCCGCAATCAGCGTTTCGACCAGCGCATCCACGGCCGGGACATTTCCGGCGGTTGCCGTCTGGTACGAGCCGGACGTCGTCGTGCCGGTCTGCTTCGGCGTCTCCACATGGATCGCGACGCGCCACGTGCCGTCGACAGTGCGGCAGGCGAGGCCCGCGAAGTCCGGCCCCGACGTGGCGCCCGCGATGCGATATTCCCGGCACACGCCGTTGTTTTGCGTGCGGAACGACAGCACCGGCACGATGGAAGCGCCGGATGCGCTGGTTTGCGAGACGGTTCCGCTCGCGCTCGTCTCGAGGGCGTGGGCCAGCGCGCCGGAAGCGTCGAGGCCGAGCCCTTTGTCAGAGGCTGCAACCAGCGAGGAGGACGGTTTGCCGGTGTGTCCCGCGAGCCATCCTGCCGTGGCGCCAGCCGTGAGCAAGAGAGCGGCACTCATGGCCGTCGCGTAGGAAAATCCGTGCGGGAATAGGGCGGCCGCAGCCGTATCCATGGCGCTGCGGATGCGATCTCCGAGCGACACGGCCCGTGGCTGCGCCTTGGGAATGGGGGCGCGCGCAATGGCTGCGATCAGCCGATCTGGAACCGGCTCGTGCAGCGTATGCTGGAATGCGGTCGCGAGGCGCGTGCGGGTCTGCACGAACGGCTCCAGCCGCGAGCGCAGCTCCCCATCCTGATTGATGAGATTTTCGAGGGCCTTCGTCTCCTCCGGCGTCAACTCGCCGTCGGCGTAGGCCATCAGCATTTCGTCGGGTACCGGGATCATGTCAGCGCTCCCGGGTTGTTGCGGGAATGGGAACTGGGGCCGGCATCGGCCCCTCGGTGAGTGCGGCATAGAGAGCCTGCCGCGCGCGAGAGAGGCGGCTCATGACGGTGCCGATGGGAATATCCAAGATTCCAGCGGCCTCCTTGTAGGAAATTCCCTCGACGCAGACCATGGCGACCAAAACCTGCTGATCGGCTGGAAGGCGTGAGATTCCCTCTGAGACGGCTCTGAGCGTGAGCCGGCTTTCGGTGACGTTGCGGCCGTCTTCGCCGACTACGTTCTCGACCTCATCCAGCTGGTGCTGCTCGCCCCTGCTCTTGCGGCTGCGATGATGGTCTACCCAAATGTTCTGTGCGATACGGTACATCCAACTATCGAGACTCGTTCCGGGTTTCCATTGATCCAGGTGCGCGAGGGCGCGCTCGCACGTGTCCTGTACGAGGTCATCAGCCTTGTCTTTGTCGCCTGTCAGCGCGAGTGCAAACCGGCGCAGACGCGGCAGAAGTTCGATCATCCGCGACTGGATCTCATCCATCACGGCCCCCCTTCCGCGACTGTTGGATACAACGCAACCTCCCATAGGTTATTCCTGACAGAGGTGATTTTGGGGCGAGTGTTGCCCTGGGAGCGCGCTCTCCCCTGTTTCACCCTAAAAGCCGCCCTTCGAGCTGGATGATGCAGCTTTCGATATTGTGAAGAATTTCGTCGGCTTTTTCGACTTCACGCTCGAGCGCGTCGACGTCGGGCAGGGTTTCCCGCTTGCTGAACGCGCGGGAGACACGCCTCAGGGTGGCGAAAAGGCCGCGCTTTCTGGCTTCGCGCTCCGCGGCGGCTTCAGCCCGCTCGATGGTGCGGCGGGCACTGGCTTCCTGCTTGAGGATCCTGCGCTTCAGGAGCGCCAGCTCCTTCTTCTTGTGTCGGAGCTCCTTGATGGCGGCTTTGGCCTCCGCCTCGGACTTCACCTCGACCAGCACTTCGGTCCCGTCGATACGGGCGAAACGCATCTCTCTCAATTGCATGGGATTGCCTGGTGTCCCCCTCAGATACCATGCGGCGGACCCTACACGTTGCCGGTTGGCACGTCAGCATTCCTGCATTGCAGCCCCGGACGAGGCGACCGAAAACCGGTTCCCACTTTTCCGGAAGCGCTCTAAAGGTTCTACGGATGTTCGATCCCAACTCGCAAGGCGGCCTATTTCCACATGACGCAGTCCACCGGTGAAACAAAGACGCTTCGAGCGGCGATCCTGCCGGTGACGGCGTTCCAGCAGAATTGCACGCTGTTGTGGGACGACGTCACCAAGGTGGGAGCGGTGGTCGATCCGGGCGGTGATCTGGACGATGTGCAGAAGGCTATCGCCGAGCTCGGCATCAAGATCGAGAAAATCGTTCTTACCCACGGGCACATCGATCATGCCGGCGGCGCGAAGGCGCTTCGCGAGGCGCTCGGTGTCGAGATCGAGGGGCCGCACGTGGCCGACCGCTTCCTGCTCGACAATCTTGCGAAACAGGGAGCGGCCTACGGTATTCCCGCCGATCCCGTCACGCCCGATCGCTGGCTCGAGGAGGGCGAGACCGTCACCATCGCGGGGCATACGTTCGAGGTGCTGCATTGCCCCGGCCATTCGCCGGGCTCAGTCGTGTTCGTCAATCGCCCGCACCGGCTGATCCTGATGGGAGACGTGCTCTTCCGCGGCTCCATCGGGCGGACCGATTTTCCGTATGGCGATCACGCCGCGCTGATCAACGCGATCACGACCAAGCTTCTGCCGCTCGGCGACGAGTTCGCGTTCATCTGCGGGCACGGACCGACCAGCACGATCGGCGAGGAGCGCCGCAGTAATCCGTTTCTGACGTGACGATCAGCGAACGTTAGGCAGGCGGCGGCTCAGCGCGGATAGCGCAGCTCGAGGCAGCCGAAGATGCCGCATTCGTTGAGCGCGGTGCCGTAGCCGGTCAAGCGCCCGTCGTTCTCGGTGAGATCGACGGTCTCGACGCGCAGCGTCTCCGAGCAGCTTGCGCGGCAAGCGACCCAAGTGCCGCCGGGCAGACGAACTTCGTAGCCCGTGCGCGTGGTGCGGACGGGGCCGGTGACGGTGCCGTTTCCGTATCTGCTGACCGCCACGGCGACGTCACGCTCGGGCGGCGAACGCCAGCGTCCGGCTTCGGCCGGAAGCGTGGAGACCAGGACCGCCGGTGCCGCGCCGACGAGGGCCAGCGCGATGGCGGCGAAGGTGGATCTCTGCGTCATGATCTCGTGCTCCTCAAGCGTTGTGACGGGCGTGTCGCGCCGCCGCGGCCTCAGCCGTTTTTCGCGAACTGCAGGTTGACGCCCGTGAAGCCGGGGCCGCCCGTCGAAATGGATACCGTCTGGTTGCTGCCGGTCATGGAGACGGACATGGAGCCCGAAAGCGCGCCGGTAAATTTCAGATTGAAGCCGCTCGCCGTCTGCGTGCCGGATACGTTGCCCGTCTGGTTGAACTCGCGCTCCTCCCAGGTGCCGCTGATGCGGCCGCCGCTGGCCTTCAGGTTGGCGCGCATGTTGATCTTGAACGAGGCGTTGCCGCAGTTGATGGCCATGCCGAGGGCGTTGCCCGCCTTGGCATTGTAATAGCCCTTGCACTTCAGGCGCTCGGTTTTGCCGTTCTCCAGGCGCACACTGCCCGAGCCGCCCCAGGCGCCATCGAGTGCCGAGAAGGTCGCGTCGGCGGCATGGCCTTGAGCGACGGTCGCGGCCATTGCGATGGCGGCAGCAGAAACGGCGGCAAAACGAAAGCGAGTGAACACGTAGGCCTCCCCTGGGCATCTCCAGCACGGGGCGGGAGTGTCCGCTTAGCTTGTCAAAACAGTCTTATCATCGCTGATAAATTTTACGATGGCGCCGCTGCAACACATGGAATGCGTTGCAAACGGATTGATCGCGCTGATGCGAAACGCTTTCCCCGGCGAAATCGGGGCTGCGGCGCCTGCGCGCAAGGTCCGGCTTCCGGGAGCTTCGGGTATTTATCTGATTTTCATTGTTTTTTCTGCTCGACTAGGCCGGCGAGCGCGCTGCCCTCCGGGCCGATCTCGCGCAGGGCCGCACGGCAATTCCATTCATGCACGAGACGGCACTGGTTTGGCCCGCCCGGCTGGCGGCAGGCGTCGCGCCAAGCGTTGAAGATCTTGTCGGCCTCATCTTTGAATGCTTTGCGGTCGGCGCCGGAATATTTTTCGGCGAGGCGCGCGACCGCATCCGTGGTGCGCAGCAATCCGAAGCAGATGTGCTCAGCGCCTAGGGCCTGGCCATAGCGTGCCCCGGCCTCGCGAGGCGTGAGGCTCTGTTGCGTCCGGGCGGGTGAGGGCTTTTGCACTTCTGCGCCGGCTAAAGCCGGTGCTCCCATCGCGATCCATACCGTGACCAAGCCGACGGCTGGTGAGGCTCTCATTTTCCCTCTCCTTTGTTCTGCTTCGCTTCTCTACGCAGGGGAGGCGGTGCTGGATCGGGAAAATATGGACGTCTGTTGCGGGGTGATACTTCCCGTGACTTGGCAGTTCTTCCGATATTTGAGGGACAATCTCCAACTCTTTACTTGCACAGCGCCTGCCGGCGGCTATGGTCCGCGAAAAGAAACACTATAACGTTTTGGGAGGATGAGACGATGCGGTTGGCCTGGGTGCGCCTGGTGTTTGCGAGTGCAGGCGGATTGAGCGTCCTGTGTGGGGCGGCGGTCGCGGACGAGGTGCGGTTGCCCGAGCGCAAGGCCGGTCTGTGGGAGCTGACCACGACGATGGACGAGGGGTTGGGCCCCAAGGATCAGACCATGCAGCTTTGCGTCGATGCCGACATGGAGCGCGCCACCGTGGAGGCCAGTCTGCACGAGCACGACAAGCAGTGCTCGAAGTACGAGATCAAGAAAGAGGGCGACAAGACGATTGTCGACATGTCCTGCCAGTTCGCGAGCCGCCACGTGACGAGCCGCACAGAAATGGGCGGCGATTTCCAGTCTTCGCTCACGGTCAAGATCGAGAGCACCACCTCGGGCGATCAAAACGGGCAGACGGTGGCCGTGAAGCGCACCATCACGCAAAATGGCAAGTATCTCGGCGCCAGCTGCGGAGATCTGACGGGCGGCGAGGCGAAGGGACCGGATGGCACCAAGGTGATGGTGCAGTAAGTCAGTAAGGCAGAAGGTGGATATGAAAACAGCCGCGGGGTGCCGCGGCTGTTTCCTTGAGTGCGATTGCGCGCCGGGCTTCTACCAGCGGGCGCATCCGTGACGCATTACGCAGCGGCGGAAGCGCCACGAGCCCCAGCCAAAGCGGTCGGCGCACTCATGACGCACGATGCGGCAGCGGTTGGCGTGATGCCAACGGCGGTGGCCTACGTCTTGAAGCAGGCCGCCATCGGCGATGCGCGACTGCTGCGCGGCCGGCGCAGGCAACGAGGCGGCAGAGGCCGGATGGGGCGCGAAGGTGGCTGCCGCTGCCAGAACCGACGCGACGGCAAGAGCTTTCAGTTTCATTTCATTCTCCCTGGTGGTCGTCTTTGAGCCCCCGGCATGTGGGAGTTTTTTACGGTATTCAGGATGACAAAAAGACGGCACCCAGATGAATAAATACTCATCTGGCCTTGGAGTTGGCTGATCTCGACCGGCGGGGCGCGGTTTCGCCGTGCACTGGTCATGAGGCGCGTGCGCCGCGGCTCATCGAGGCTTCAATGTGCTCGACGAGGTCTTTTGCCTCGGTGAGGCCGATGCCGAGGGCGTGACGCACGTCGCGGATCGCCTCGATCTTCCGACCGCTGCCGAGCAGAAGGCGCACGTTGGCCTGCGTGTCAGCAGGCAGTGCGTCCAGAAGATCGGCCGAGGATTTCGCAGGCGCGGGCGAAGTCTCGATGTCCCGGCTCTGACGCGCGGCGCGCGCCGGCGCCGTCGCGCGGCCGACAATGAAGCCTGCGACGAAGAGCATGAGCATGGGGAGCAGCGTGTAGGCGGGGCTCAGTTCCGACATAAGCGACAATCCACGGGAGTGGCGAAGAGGGCGCATCTCAGCACCCGCGAGGGCGGGGCTGCATCGCCGTGTAATGGCTCAATCTTCGGGCACCATGGTGGCGTACTCGTTCTTTACCCGTGCGATTTTTCCGGATGGGCCGCGCGCGATCTCCGGCACGATCTCGATCTTGAGGTCGAAGGCGTTCTCCAGCCCCTCGGCCTTGACCTGCTCCATCACGACCTGGCGAATGCGATCGGCCGAGAGCTGCTGGCCGGATACCGGGACGGCCCGGATCTCGAAGTTTCTCGGGCCGGTTTGAACGACCTGGTGCTCGGCCAGCTCGAGCACGTGATGGAGGCCGGAGAGAAAGACATAGTAGGGCACCTCGCGCCGCTTGCCGCCGGTCTCGATCCAGAGACGATCCTTGGTGCGGCCGCTGACTTTCTCGATACGCGGCAGCGGGCTGCCGCACCGGCACGGCGACGCGCTCATCGTGACGCGGTCGTCGATCTCGTAGCGAATGATGGGCTGCACGCGATTGTAGAGGTTCGTGAGCAGCACTTTGCTTCCCTCCGTGCCGGGAGGAACAGGCTGTCCCTGGTCGTCCACCACCTCGAGGATCGCGAGATCCGCATTGAGGTGCGAGCCGCGCCCGGCGACGCATCCCGATGAGAGAACGAGGCACTCGCCCATGGCGTATTCGTCGGTGACGCGCGCCGCGAACACGCGCTCCAGGAAATCGCCCGCCTCGTTGGACAGCGGCTCGGCGACGTTGGTGATCTGCTGCAGACATCCGATCTCGCGCAGCCGCATGCGGCCCTCCGCCTCCTCGCGGCCGAAGGCTTCGAGCGCGCTCGCGTATCCGGTGATGAACTCGGGGCGGAAGCGCTCCAGCTTGCGGATGTTCCGCGCCATCGGGTCGGAGACGGTGAGGTGCAGGACCTTGAAGACGGGCGTCAGAAACTTCGGGAAGTAGGCGAACGCCGATGCGCTTGGATAGAAGCCCGGCTGCACGGTGAGGACGGCCATGCGCGCCGGGTTCAGGATGCGGCCGAGGTGGGGGAGGAAGCGGCGCTTGAGCTTGGTGCCGCGGGCGAACTGGACCGCGAACACCAGGTTGAGGGCATCGCGATCCTGCACGATGAGGGCGGGTTGGCCCTGGCTTCCCGAGGTGTGGCTCACGCCGTAGCGGCCGAGATAGAGCCGGCCGAGATTGCGCGGGTCGTCGACGAAGGCGGAGAGGTCCGCTTTCTTGATCCGGCGATCGGTGACCACGTCGTCGTAGTGCGCCATCATCTCCGATTTGGTCAGCGTCGGAAGGTCGGTCAGCGTGCAACGGGCAAGATCGAGGCCGGCGAACCGCCGCCGGTAGAAGGGGGAGTGCCGGGCCGCATAGGCGAGAAGCGCGCGAAGCCTCTCCTCGCGCTTGGCTTCGATCTGGGAGGCGTCCTTCCAGAATGGGTAGAGCGACTGCAGCGTGACGACGAAGCGAACGAGATCCAGCATCAGCGGGCTCCTCAGTGGCTCCCTCTCTGGTTAAAGCTCAATCGAGCATTCTGGTTGCATCGTGGCGATTGTTTGCCACAGCGAGGAGCGGGCGTGCGTGAAGGGCGGCGCCAAAGACCGAATGTGTCCGGCGGCTGAAACTTCCGGCTTCGCGGTCCGTATGCCTGCATGACAGGCGGACTACGGACCGCCTGTCATGCAACGCAAACGCGGACTGGAGGCTCCCATGCGGACGATTGTCGAATGGCTGATCGATATGCCGGAAAGGCTGTCGTCCGTGTTCCACTGGTTGCCACCTCTGTTCGCGCGCCTCGTCGTCGGCTGGGTGTTCATGTGGACGGGTTGGGCAAAGCTGAACAATCTTCCGCAGATGATCCAGAACTTCACCGAGTGGGGTATTCCCTATCCGGAGATCATGACGCCGTTCGTCTCCGGCGTCGAGTTCATCGGCGGACTTTTGCTTCTGCTCGGGCTTTTCACGCGCCTCGCCGCGACGCCCTTGGTGATCGTGATGGTCGTCGCCATCATCAGCGCGAAGCTCGATCAGATCGACTCGCTCGAGACGCTGCTCGGCTTCGAGGAGGTGGCGTACATGGCGCTTTTCGGCTGGCTGGCGGTGGCAGGGCCGGGCGCGGTGTCGCTTGACGCGCTGCTCCAACGCAGTGTGCCGCGCGGTAAACTGGTTCCTCACGCGTGATCACGATCCGCGTGTTTCCCCGCACCGTCCTGTGAATGGGAGTGATTGGTCCTCGGCGGGAAAGTTTCCTACATATCAGTCATCGAAGTGACGGCGACGCAAGCGATCCGCCGTCCAGGATATGAAGGAGAACCCAATGAAGATCTGGACCGCTCCCGAAGTGCGCGAGCAGAACGTCGGCCTCGAAGTCACGAGCTACCTGCCCGCAGACATCGACATCATCTAAGCGAGCCTCTCTCTGGCGACCGGCCGTGTCTCCCTGGCCGGCGCCGTTTCTCGCGCAACCGCAAAGTCCCCAAGAGGTAATCCAATGATCCGCACTCTTTCGTTGGCCGCGGCACTCGCCGCCGGCCTGAGCTTTCCTGCGCTTGCCGCTGAGACCTCCGGTCCCGTGGCGCACAACCTCTTCACCGAGGTTCAGGCTCGTCAGCATCTGATCCATCTCGGCTACACCAACGTTTCCGAGCTGACCAAAGACCAGGGCGGCAAGTGGGTGGGTACGGCCACCAAGGACGGGCAGGTGCGCGGCATTGCCGTGGACATCAAAGGGCCCGCCGCCCCGGCCAAGGCCGTGACCAACTAACTTCGCTCCCTTCCCTCGCGTTTTCCTCTCGGTGTCCGTTTCCCAACGGGCACCTTTTTTTGTCCCGCTTGTATGGGTGCGGTGCGCTGCCTAGATCAGGCCGGCGGGGTGGCGCCGTATTTGGTTGCGTCCATGGGGCCGCCGGCCCGCCATCATGAGCAATGGGGCACTTTCATCATGAGCACACCTTCCGCGGACCTTTCCGGCCGCTTCTCGATTGGCGGCGATCTTCCTGTGCGCCGTCTCGGCTTCGGCGCCATGCGCATCACGGGCGATGGCGTGTGGGGAGAGCCGGCCGATCCCGCGGAAGCGATGCGCACTCTAAAACGGCTTCCCGAGCTCGATGTCGATTTCATCGACACGGCGGACAGCTATGGCCCGGAGGTGAGCGAGCGGTTGATCCGGGAGGCGCTGCATCCCTACCCGCGCATCGTCGTCGCGACGAAGGGCGGGCTCGTGCGCCCCGCGCCGGGTCAATGGATTCCCGTGGGGCGCCCCGAGTATCTGCGCCAGCAGGTTCATCTGAGCCTGCGCCGCCTCGGCGTGGAGCGTATCGATCTCTGGCAGCTTCATCGCATCGATCCCAAGGTGCCGCGCGAGGAGCAGTTCGAGGTGATCCGCGACATGCAGAAGGAGGGGCTGATCCGGCACGTGGGGCTCAGCCAGGTGAGCGTCGGGGATATCGCGGCGGCGCAGAAAGTGCTGAAGATCGCGACCGTTCAGAACCTCTACAACCTCGCCGACCGCAGCAGCGAGGACGTGCTCGACTATTGCGAGGCGCAGGGGATCGGATTCATTCCGTGGTTTCCGCTGGCGTCCGGCTCGCTCGCCAAGTCGTCGGCACTTGCGCGCATTTCTGAGCGGCATGGCGCGGCGCCGAGCCAGATCGCGCTCGCGTGGCTTCTGCGGCGCAGCCGGGTGATGCTGCCCATTCCGGGCACGAGCAAGGTCAAGCACCTCGAGGAGAATGTCGCGGCGGCCGCCATCAAGCTCGGCGATACGGATTTCGCCGAGCTCAATGCACTCGGTAAGAAGAGCGCGCAGGTCTAGGCAGGTGCCGCCGCGCCGGGGTGCGGGTCACGATGCCCGTGCTGCCGCAACGGCGATGGCCGTGTACGAGGCGTTCGGCGGAAGATCCGCCGGCATGTCCGAATAGTCGATGCGGATGCGCTGCTGCGGCGCGCCGGATTGAGGTTGCGGCGCGTGCGCGGAGGCGGCGGCGATGGCTGCGTAGGACGTGGCAGCCTCGGGTTTTCTCTCGTTGACGCTACCGGCGGCGCACGGCGTGAACGGCTCACCCGCGAGCCCTTGCGCCGCGCGTGCGGCCGTTGCGACGGCGATGGCTGCATAGGAGGCGCCCGGCGAAACGCTCGTCGCTTCGCTGGAATAGTCGATGCGCTGCTGTTCTGCGGTTGCGGGCGGTGCAGGGCGTGGCCCGGCCTTCGCCGCTTCGACGGCGGCAATGAGCGTGTAAGAGGGTTGCGAGGCGGCCTGCGAAGACACGGCGGGTGCCGGAGCGGGCTGGGTGCGAGGCGGCTGGACGGATTGAGGCGCTGGGGCTGCAACCGGTGCCGGTGCCGATGATGGCGCGGGCGCGGCAGGTTTCGGTGCGGATGGCTGCGTTTGGGCGGTGAAAGCGGGCTGGTGTGGGGCGGCGGCTGTCGGCTGTTTTGCTGGCGTAAGACGCCGGATAACTATGGCCGCGAACGCAATGGCCGCGACCACCGCAATGAGAAAGGCGAGTGTCTGCTCCGGGCTGTACTGTCCCATAACCTTGGTTCCCCTTTTTGTGTCTCGGCTTGTCCTGGCAGCCTCGTGAACTGCTCCGCGCCGTGACTTTTCGGGGATCAGACTGCAATTGCGGTCTGGCCGGTATTGAACTTTTGGCCAGCGGATGCTCCCGGCCTACTCGCCGCGCGGGTTTGGAATGGCAGGCGCGAGCGGTCCCGGCGGGCTTCCGGGCGGCTTGTGAAGGAACGTCATGGTGAGGAAGGCGCCCGCCCAGGAGCCGATGGCGGCGAAGGCGATGTAGACCCAGTTGCTGGTGTAGGAGATGACGGCGAACGAGGAGAGCAGATACCAGAGGCTGCTCCAGTTTGCGGCCCATATGCGTCGCCGGGCAATGACAGAGGATGTGAACAGCACGTAGACCGCGTCGGTTGCGGCTGTGGCGATCGTGACGCCGATTGCCAGGAGAGGGTCGACTTCGGGGATCATAGCCTGCCTCGTTTCCCATCGTTTCGCGACGGGAGTGAGCGTGCTTCCGCGCCGAATTCTGATCAAGGTCTGACGATGGGGAGGGCTAATCGGGACCGCCGCGCGGTTTCCCCGGTGACAGGATCGGCTCCGGGAGTGTGGCAGTGTCGATCGCCAGCCTGCCTTCAGCGGGCGGCGACCAGGATTTGCCATGCCCCTCCGTCAGATCGTCAGGATTGCCGCCTCGCTGCATGTCGCGCTCGCTCTCGCGGGGCTCTATTACGCGCTCCGCATTCACAATTTCACGCCGGTTTCGGATCTGCCGAATACCGATTTCCTGGTGTTCTCCGCATTGGCGGCGCCGCCCGCGGTCGCGGCGTGGCTCGGTTTGCGTCTCGCGCGCGGGGCGGTGGCAGAGCGGCTGCTAGCCTTTGGCCAGGCGCTCGCGGCAACCATTTTTGCGGTGGCGTTCGCGCTGGTTCTCGGAAGCGACGAGCCCTTGGCGCCGCTGCTGCTGGTGCTCGCTACGTTGTGGCTCGCGGGCGGCTTCGCGCTTTTGCTGATTGCCGTTTGGTTGGCCGGACGATACGGCAGCAAGTCGGCTCGCGAGGTTAGTTCGTGATTTCTCAACGCCTTCGATGGTGCGAAAAGAAGGAAGCCGGAGGCAGTGCTCCGGCTTTTTTGCGCTCGTTCGATGTGCAGGGCGATCAGGCGGCCAAGGGCGCGCGATCGTGCTTTCCTTCCTCGACCTCCTCAATGATCTTGGCGACGAACGCATCGAGGTCGCCGGGATTGCGGCTTGTGATCAGGCCTTGATCGGTGACGACGGGCTCGTCGCGCCAATCGGCGCCGGCATTCATGAGATCGGTCTTGATGGACTTGTAGGACGTGGCTTTGCGTCCGCGCACGGCGTTCGCTTCGACCAGCAGCCACGGCGCGTGGCAGATGGCGGCGACGGGTTTGCCGGAATTGACGAACGCCTTGATCAGCGCCATCGCCTCCGCGTTTGCGCGCAGGCTGTCCGGGTTCATCTGTCCGCCGGGCAGCACGAGGGCGTCGTAGAAGCTTTCGGATGCGTCGGCGAGCTCGCGGTCAACTGGGACGCCGTTGCCCCAGTCCTTGTCCTTCCAGCCCCGGATTTCCTTCTTGTCCTTGCGCTCCTTCGGTGCGGCCACGTGAACGAGGGCGCCCGCTTCCTTGAGCTTGGTGAGCGGCACCTCCAGCTCCGACTGCTCGAAGCCGTCGGTGGCGAGGATCAGGATTTTTGCTTTCGATATCTTAGGCATAGGGCCTCCTGTCATTGCCTTTGGGGGACAGGAGGGAAACGGTTGCGATGCGGCAGAGGTTCCGCTGCCGTGCCGCGTGCGATCGCCGCGACCAGACGGGCGTTCAGCCCGCCTTTGCGCTGATCTCCTTGCGCGTGCCGGGGGTCGGCGGCGTGATACCCATGGACACGTATACGCTCATGAGATCGTCGATCCCGCAGTCCGCAGGCTCGATCCATGACGCGGGGACGTAGATCAGCGCGCCGCCGACGGGAACCGGCGCGGAGGGAACGAGCACTGCGATGTAGTCCTCGGTGCCGAGGCGGAGCGGTGTTTTGGACGGCAGCAGCGCCAGAACGGCGGCGCCCGGTTTGCCGCCGAAAAAGCACCAGACGGGGCTCATGCTCTTGATGCTGTCACCGTTGCCGGAGTCGACGATCGAAACGAAGCGGCTCGAGATATCGTAGACGTTAGAGATCAGCGGCACGCGGCGGATGAGCCTGTCGAACAGCGTCGAGACCAGCGATCCGAAGCGCGAGTGGACAACCAGGCCGAGCGCATAGATGCCTGCGATAATGATGGCGAGGCCGATGAGATAAGGCGCGAGCTCGGATGCGTCTGCTCCGAATCCGAGAGATCGCAGGAAACGGCCGAAGCCGCTGCTCGGCCCGAGATACTGATTGATCAGCGACAGCAGCCAGCCGGTGATGAAGATCGTGAGCATCAGCGGCAGCGCAGCCAAGAGGCCCGCCAGAAAGACGCGTCCGATTCTGCTCATGTGGAGTGCTCCATTGGCCGGTCTCGATTCATCGCATACGGAGGGGAGCGTCTGCGACTGGCTGTGTGCCGTCAAGGCGCGGCGATGCGATCTCAGGGAGCGCCGTCCATTTGGCAGGGGCGCGACGCGATGAGCGTCCAGGCCGTGGTGCGAGGGCCACGCCGGGCCGGTATTCGCACTTTCGCTGCAGGTCTCAGGGGATGGAAAACTCCCACCGGGGCGCATATGCGCTAGATTGCGCGACCTAGGTACAAATACGGAGGGCTTTCCATGGGCGTTTTTCGCTTGTCTTTACTTGCGGTTGCCGCGCTGGCCGTGAGCGGTGTCGGGGCTCACGCAGGCTGCCGCACGGTGGTCGGCTCGGCCGATATGGTCACGACCGACCTCGCCAAGTTCATGGCCAATGCGGCGCTCAAGAATGCCATCGCGGCGCACGGTCTCAAGCCCTCGGGTGAGATCAAGCTGACGTGCCGCGAAGACACCTTCACGACTTATTGCAAGGCGTCGCGCCCGGCCTGCAGTTGATCTCGCATCGGTAACGGAGCGGGCGGACAGTCCGCTCCGGCCTGCGTTCGGACATCACGGAAAAGGATGGTAGGCTCGTGACGGCGCCACGGGAGGGCGCAATCGCATGGGCCCTGCTCGGATCGCCACGACAGCGGCGGGCCTTCACGTTCTGCTGGTCGGGGCGGCCGTCTACTATACGACGCGCGTGAACAACGACGTCGCGTTGTCCGAGATCTCTGCCAGGGAGCTGGCCGTGATGTGCGGGATGGCGCTGCTGCCCGTGATGTCGGCCTGGATGGGATTGCGGCTCGCGCGCTCTGGCGTGGCGCTTTGGCTGCTGGCGATTGGCCAGACCGTTGCGCTCGTATTGTTTGCGGCGACGTTCGTGTCGGTGCTTCGGAGCGCAGAGGGGATGGCTCCGCTCCTGTTTTTGCTCGTATCGATGTGGCTCGCCGCGGGGCTGGCGGTGCTTCTGATCGTCGTGTGGCTCGCCGGGAGGCGGGGACGGTAACGTCGCCGCGTTCGCGGGGCTATTCGTTGTCAGCGAGCATCGAGAAGGCGGCGCGGCGATCGGACGGCTTCAGCTTTAGGAATGCTGCGCGCGCGGCCTTGATGTCCTTCTCGGTGCCGCTTTCGGACGCTTTGCGCAGCGCGACGGTCGTCGGATGATCTGGGCTGCAGATGAAGGCGAGGGCCTTGGCGAGCCGCCCCATCGCCGCGCGGTCGATCACAGGTTCTGACATTCGAGTGTTTCTTTTCTGAATGGTTTGGCGGGGCTGGTCAGCTGCGCAGCCACCGGGCGATATCGGTGACACCCCGAATGATGCCAGCCATGGCCAGGACAAACCAGACCATCGCGGTGGCGATCACGAGGGTTATCCAAATCCCAAGCTGGTTGTCGATCGTCCCAGTGTTGAGGAAATTGAGGGTTATTCCGAAGAGCAGGAGCGGGGCGTAGAAAACAACCAGAAACGGGATGTTGAGTAGAAACTCCAGCACCCAGGCGCTTGCGCCCCCGCGGCACGAGAACGCGACGACGACGAAAGAACAGTTGTCCAGCAAGCCGAGTTTATACTTGTAATCAAGAAACCCGATGCCTTGTGTAACAACGAAAACCACCGCCACTCCCGACCAACTGATGGCGGCCCAGCGACAGATTTGCCAGAAGATTTTCATCGACGATTATGCGCCCGGCCTTCCGGTTTTCTTCGCGCGGCCGCGGCGGGCTTTTTTCTCGGTGTCGGTTTCGATGTCGCGCGTGATCGTCGGTTTGGGCGGCGCGGCGAGATCCGGTTTTTTGGGGAGCGGACCCGATGCCTTCTTCACGGCCAGCGAGGCGTGTGGCCCCATCTCGTCGAGCGTGGGCTTGTGCGGACCGCGCACGCCTTCACCGAATGCACCGGCCTTGGTGCGCGGGTCGACCTCGGTCATTCGCGACGGAGGCGGCGTGTCGCGTCGCGGAATGGCGCGGTCGGTGCCTGGGCCCATGTCGTCGAGCGAGGGCTTGCGGACGCGCGATCCCGATGCGGGCCGCGATGCGGATTGCGCATGGGTGGGCTGAACGGGCTCGTACTCGGTCGAGATGCGAGAGCCGCCTTTGCCGCCTTTCTTGGACTCGGTGAGCATGTTGGCGTTGCCGGCAAACTTGCGGTCGCCCTTGTAGCTGCCGGCTTGATCCTCGACCGATGACTGGCGAGCCAGCGGATCGTCGGCGATGGCGAGCTCCGTCTCGCGCAGGCGCTTGATCTCGTCGCGCAACCGCGCTGCCGTTTCGAACTCGAGGTCGGCGGCGGCTTCCTTCATGCGCCGCTCCATGTCCTCGATGACGGCCGCCAGGTTGTGGCCCACGGCTGGGCTGTCTGCGAGGCCCGAGTCCACCGTCACGTGATCCTGCTCGTAGACCGAGGAGAGAACGTCGGCGATGTTCTTCTTGACGCTCTCGGGCGTGATACCGTGCTCGACATTGTAGGCGAGCTGCTTCTCGCGGCGGCGCTCGGTCTCCGCCATGGCGCGCTCCATCGAGCCCGTCACCGTATCGGCGTAGAGGATCACCCGGCCGTCCACGTTGCGCGCGGCGCGGCCGATGGTCTGCACCAGCGAGGTCTCGCTACGCAGGAAGCCCTCCTTGTCGGCGTCGAGGATCGCGACGAGCGCGCACTCCGGAATGTCAAGGCCCTCTCTGAGCAAGTTGATGCCGATCAGCACGTCGAAGGCGCCGAGGCGCAGGTCGCGGATGATCTCGATGCGCTCCAGCGTCTCGATGTCGGAGTGCATATAGCGCACGCGGATACCCGCTTCGTGCATGTACTCGGTGAGGTCCTCGGCCATGCGCTTGGTGAGCGTGGTGACGAGCGAGCGATAGCCGCGCTTGGCCACCTGGCGCACTTCGTCCAGGAGGTCGTCGACCTGGTTCTTGGCGGGGCGAACGAGGACCGGCGGATCAATGAGACCGGTGGGGCGGATGACCTGCTCGGCGAAGCTGCCGCCGGTCTCGTTGAGCTCCCATTCGCCGGGCGTCGCGGAGACAGCGACGGTCTGCGGACGCATGGCATTCCACTCCTCGAAGCGGAGCGGGCGGTTGTCCATGCAGGAGGGGAGGCGGAAGCCGTATTCGGCGAGCGTTGCCTTGCGCCGGTAGTCGCCCCGGAACATGCCGCCGATCTGCGGTATGGTGACGTGGCTCTCGTCGACGAACACGAGCGCGTTGTCCGGCAGATACTCGAACAGCGTCGGCGGCGGATCTCCCGGATTGCGGCCGGTGAGATAGCGCGAGTAGTTCTCGATGCCGGCGCAGGAGCCGGTGGCTTCCATCATCTCCATGTCGAACACGGTGCGCTGCTCCAGCCGTTGGGCTTCGAGCAGCTTGCCGGTGTCGTAGAGCTCGTTGAGGCGCTGCTTCAGCTCGGCCTTGATGCTCTTGATGGCCTGCTGCAGCGTCGGCTTCGGCGTGACGTAGTGCGAGTTTGCGTAGAGCTTGATGAGCGCGAGATCGTCGGTCTTCTGGCCGGTGAGAGGATCGAACTCCGTAATGCTCTCCACCTCGTCACCGAACAGCGAGATGCGCCAGGCACGGTCCTCGTAGTGAGCGGGGAACACCTCCACGGTGTCGCCACGCACCCGGAAATTGCCGCGCGTGAAGGCGGCATCGTTACGCCGGTAGTGCAGCGCCACGAGGTCGGCGAGAAGCTGATCGCGCGAGAGCCGCTCGCCGACCTTCACCGCGAACGTCATGGCGGTATAGGTCTCGACCGATCCGATACCGTAGATGCACGAGACCGAGGCGACGATGATGACGTCGTCGCGCTCGAGCAGGGCACGCGTGGCCGCGTGGCGCATGCGGTCGATCTGCTCGTTGATGTCGGCTTCCTTCTCAATATAGGTGTCCGTGCGGGGTACGTAGGCCTCCGGCTGGTAGTAGTCGTAGTAGGAGACGAAGTATTCGACCGCGTTCTCCGGAAAGAAGCTTTTCATCTCGCCGTAGAGCTGGGCGGCAAGAGTCTTATTGGGCGCCAGGATCAGCGCGGGGCGCTGGGTCGCCTGGATCACCTGCGCCATGGTGAACGTCTTGCCGGAGCCGGTGACGCCGAGCAGCACCTGCGTTTGCTCGTTCTCGTTGATGCCTGCGACGAGGTCCGCGATGGCGGTCGGCTGGTCGCCCCTGGGCTCGAACTCCGAGACGATCTCGAAAGGCCGTCCGCCTTCGCTCTTCTCCGGGCGCTCGGGCCGGTGCGGCATGAACATCGGCATCGCGCCCGATACCAGCGGGTGCTGCGCGATCATCGGCTGGCGCGCCAGGATTTCCTTAGCGCGATCGGTGCGCTCATGCGGCCGGGTGAGGATGGCGGTCAGGCTGTCGCCGAGGCTTTCCCCGACTGCGCCGCGCGGAGGCAGGGGCCCCTGCTGGCGGAGCGCAGGAAGCTGCTTCTTCGACGACGTCTCGGCTTCAATCCTCGCCTGCTCGGCAAAGTAGGCGGGTGCGAACTCGCCGAGCGGCCCAGACGCGGTGAAGGCCGACTGAGGCGCCTCCCCAAAACCCGGCGTTCCCGCCGATGTCTCGACAGGGGGGGCCGTGGGCTTGCCGGAGCGGCCGCGCGACGGGCGCGGCGGCTTGGCAGCGCCTGGAGTTTTCGGGGACTTGGCCATGGGCGGAATATGGCGTGCCCGGCGGTTCGAGGGAAGAGGGGCCGGGAGATGGCCGGCGAGCATACAAATTCGTAGGCCGGCTTGCAGATGCTTGCGGCGCGGCCCACGTGGAAAGGCGGGAAAGGGGTCGGATTTCGAGGAGAGACGACATGCGCAACGCAGTTATCATCGCACTTTCCGCTTGCGGTCTGACGGCAGCGGGGCTCGCGCTTTCAGCACCTGCCGCGGAGGCCGCTATCGTATGCCGGGATGGTTTCCAGTACTCGGGCGGCAACTGGATTTCGACGCCTTACTGCAACGACGCCGATCTCGCGCGGATTGCGCGGGAGCACGGCGTGCGGGTTTCCGCCGCTGAGGTGCGCAACAACCCGGCAAAGAAGTACGAGGTTTGCCGTTTCATCGGCAGCAGTCCGGCGGCTTCCAGCTATTGCCCGGACGAGGATATAGGCGACAGCGGCCGTTGAGGCGGCTCGCCCCGGCGGCGTTGAGCGAGGCTGGGTCTGGCTAACGTAGCGTTGCGCGAGGGTCACAGTCTCGGATTTTGCACCGCTCCAGCCCCAAAAAGCTCCTTCGCCGCCCTTTGATTGCCTCGATTCCTGTACCATCTTCGCCCAAAGGCTTGATGACTCTGGATGGATTGGCAATGAGATCATTGATTTCCGCTGTCGCGCTCTGCGCCGCGACGCTTCTTGGCACGCAGGCGGCGTTGGCGTTCTCGTTCGAAAACCAGGGAACCACCCAGCCGTCGGCGAATGCGCCGCAGGGCAAGGCTGGTTTTCTCGACACCGATCCGGGCTCGCTGATGCCGCCGATCGGCCAGTCGATTCCGAACTCCGGTTACGATTTCGGCCCCGGCGCGTTCAACAACGGCTTGGCCTCGCAGCCGACCCGTAACGACTCTGTCGGCCCGAGCTGGCTCTACCCGCCCCGCTGACCGCGTCCGAATACAGAGCAAGATATTAGAAAGCGCGCCCTACCGGCGCGCTTTTTTCGTTTTTCGTCCGTTCTCGTTCGATGTGTGCATCCGCAACTGTCTGGCCGGTGCGGCGAAGCGGGCTAAAGCGGGACTTTTTCCGCGCGTTGGGCGTTTCCTGTCGCACAAGAGGCGCTACACTCACGGCCGGACTCACGGCAGCGCGCAGAGGCTCGGAGCATCATGACCGCCACACGGACCGCACTCGTCTCAGGGGCGAACAGAGGGATCGGCTTCGAGATCGTGCGCCAGCTCGCGCGGCTGGGGGTGCTGGCCGTCATCGGCTCTCGCGATCCCAAGGACGGCCTTTCGGCGGCCGAAAAGCTGCAATCCGAAGGGCTCGATGTGCCGGTCGTGGCGCTCGATGTGGACCGGGAAGGCAGCGCGGCCGAGGCCGTGGCTGAGGTCAAGCGGCTCTATGGGCGCCTCGATGTGCTCGTGAACAACGCGGCGGTCCTGATCGACAATCCCGGCGGCTTCAAGGCGAGCCTGTTCGATCTCACGGGTGACATTGCGCGCCAGACGTTCGAGACCAATTTGCTCGGCCCGTTACGTTTGATCCAGGCCGCAGCGCCGCTGATGCGGGAGCAGGGATACGGGCGGATCGTGAACGTGTCGTCCAGCGCGGGACAGCTCGCGGAGATGGGGCGCGGCTATCCGGCTTATCGTATGTCGAAGACGGCGCTCAACGCGCTGACGCGCATCGCGGCGGCGGAGCTCAGCGAAGGCAACATCAAGGTCAACGCGATGTGCCCCGGCTGGGTGCGGACCGAGATGGGCGGGGCCAACGCCGATAGGTCGCCGGAACAGGGGGCGGATACGGCGGTCTGGCTCGCCACGCTGCCGGACGAGGGGCCGACCGGCGGCTTCTTCAGGGATCGCAAGCCGATCGCCTGGTAGGCGGATCGGCCAGTTCCGGGTGTTCGCCGGTCAGAGGCCGCGCACGAGGTTGCCCACCATCAGCGTCAGATAGGCGGTGATCGACAGCCAGAATTCCTGATGGGGCAAGTAGCGCGGCACCGGGATGAACCCGAGCTTGGTGATCAGCGCCAGAGTCGCGAGCACAAACGAGATCAGAAAGATCACGATTGTCGGGGGATTGAGCCTCATGCCGCGAACTCCCTTGGCTGTCCGGTGGCCGCATAATAGGGAGACAGGCGGCGCGTGCAACGGGGGGAAGCACGGGACGCGGGAAGTGTGGAGCGCGGTGAGATCATCCGGCCACAACAGGACCAGGCAGAGTCTCCCGCCCGGCGTTCAACCTATAACCTGATAGCCGACGGCTTAGAGTGCGCGGGCGGACTTTTGGGCGTGACCCGTGTCAGCCGGGGCCAGGAATGTCGTCAGCTTGCCATCGGGCGCGCCAAGCTCGCGGCAGGTGACCGCGACGTGACGCGTTCCGCCGGCGGTGGCGCTCGCGGGCATGGTGCCCGGCTCCACGTCGGAGATGGCGACCACCTGAAGGACGCGCTCCGATTTTCCGGTCGAGATGGTGATGCGGTCGCCGATGGCCAAGCCAGCGGCGAGCGGCGGCGACCAGGCCGCAGGTTCGAGGGCGGCGCCGTCGGTCTCGTGGCGGCGCTTCTCGGCCAGCCAGAAGGCCTCGCTGCCGGAGACCAGGGTGTGGTTGGCCGCCTCGGCCGTCGCAATCTGCTGGGGTGCGGCCTCGAGGGCGGCGGTGAAGCGTTCGGCGACCACTGCGTCGGTGTTTGCAGAGCCAATCCCCACGCCGGTGAGCGCAAGCAGCGCGAGCACCGCGCCGGTGCGGGCGGATGGTTTCGAGGCGAGAGCGAAGCGGCGGAGCGTCATGATTGCAGCCCTTTGGCGAACCCTAACTCACGGTACCTTACAACGCTTATAGCGTGGACATAGTTCGTGTGCGAGCCCGGCTAAAGCGTTAATTCCCCGTTTGGTTGAGCTTACGTGCGGGGAGGCTGGCCGGATCTCAAGGCCCGGCGGGCGGCAGCCTTTCGGGGGGTGGCATAGGCCCGGCAGAGGTGGCGGAAGAAGGCCATATTGAACACCGCCATGGCGGCGAAGGCGCCGGCCAGGAGGAGGGCGGAGGCGTTGCGGTCGAGGCTCGCGGCCGCGCCCCCATCGGACGCCACGGCGATTCCGATGTGCCAGCCAGTCAGGCCGATCATCAGAGCGAACACGGCGAGGCCGGCCACGAGATCGGGCAAGTGCTTGCGATAAATCGGGGATTTCTTGAAGCGCGTCATCCTTGCGACACTCCTTTCCGGCGAATCCATCACCAGCGTGATCCGAGGGAATGACAACCCTGCGCTGTGGCGGGGGTTTGCCCGGAATGTGGCAAAGGCAAGCTATTCCATGGGCGGTAAAATTTTATATTTCCTTTGTGCCTGTCGCGACACGTTGGCCACCCCTGTGGCGGGCTCGCGGGCCGGGGCGACAAATGATCCGCACTAGACGTTGGGCATATTGACTTCGCAGACGCGAAGCGTAGCGTCCGCGCCGCTCGCACGCCTTAGCGAGCGCCGCGCCGAATGTGTGCCAGGTGCGCCGCGCCGCGCCCCGGAGATCCCCTCTCCGAAGCACTTCAGGTCAACCGAGGAACGAGAGATCGCCGATATGGGCTTTTTTGCCGACAGCCTGAACCGTATTCAACCGTCCGCGACCATTGCCGTCTCCATGAAGGCCCGCCAGCTCAAAGCGCAGGGCCGGGACATCATCTCGCTCTCGGCAGGCGAGCCGGATTTCGACACGCCGGAGAACATCAAGCTCGCGGCGATCAAGGCTCTTAAGGACGGGCGGACCAAGTACACGGACGTGGACGGCATCCCCGAGCTCAAGGCTGCCATCGTCGCCAAGTTCAAGCGGGACAACGATCTGACCTACACCCCCGCGCAGGTGTCGGTCGGCACCGGCGGTAAGCAGGTGCTCTACAACGCGCTGCTGGCGACGCTCAACCCGGGTGACGAGGTGGTGATTCCGGCGCCGTGCTGGGTTTCCTATGCCGATATCGTGCTGCTTGGCGGCGGCAAGCCGGTGTTCGTCGAGACGAAGCTCGAGGACGGCTACCGGCTCAAGGCCGAAGCGCTCGACCGTGCGATCACCCCGCAGACCAAGTGGCTCATTCTCAATTCGCCGTCGAACCCGACGGGCGCGGCCTACTCGCATGCCGATCTCAAGGCGCTGACGGACGTGCTGCTGCTGCCCAAGAACCGGCACGTGTGGGTTCTGACCGACGATATGTACGAGCACCTGCTCTACGACGGCCTCAAGTTCTTCACGGCCGCGCAGGTCGAGCCCCAGCTTTTCGATCGCACGTTGACCATGAACGGCCTCTCCAAGGCCTACTGCATGACGGGCTGGCGTCTCGGGTATGCCGCAGGCCCCGAGCCGCTGATCAACGCCATGCGCAAGCTGCAGTCGCAGTCCACCTCGAACCCCACCTCGATCACACAGTGGGCGGGCGTCGAGGCGCTCAACGGGCCGCAGGATTTCATCGCGCGCAACAACCAGGTGTTCGTGGGGCGGCGCGATCTCGTGGTCAGCATGCTGAACCAGGCCAACGGCCTCATGTGTCCGAAGCCGGAAGGCGCATTCTACGTCTATCCGAGTTGCGCGGGTGCGATCGGCAAGACCACGCCCAAGGGTGTCACGATCAAGAACGACGAGGATTTTGTCACCGCGCTGCTCGAGGACGAGGGCGTCGCGGTGGTGCATGGCGCGGCGTTCGAAGGCTCTCCGGCGTTCCGCATCTCGTATGCGACCTCCACCGAGGCGCTGAAGGAAGCCTGCACGCGCATCCAGCGCTTCTGCGGGAACCTCAAGTAGCGACATCCGCGTGAGACGTGGCAGGCGCGTGGTGGTCCCGGCTGTCATGCGAGGCATGGCGCCGGGAGGCCGCGCCCGTGGAAGCGGATCGCCTCCTCCACGGTGGCTGGACCCCGACCTCCGTCGGGGTGACGTTGTTTTTGTCTGCGCCGTATGCCTTCCTTCGACGTCATCCCGGCGCAGGCCGGGATCCAGACACCTCTCACACAGGGCACGTTTCACGTTGCGCGCCCCCCCCCCAAATCCATGGCCGGGCTTGACCCGGCCATCCAGGGCCATGCGCTCTGCCGTTCAGGCAAGCTGCCCCGCCTCAAGGGCGGTCTGCTGCGGTTGGGGGAACGCCGATGGAGGTCGGGGTGCGGATGCGCTTGACGTTAAGGTGCGCAGGGCAAGAGGGCGGCTGGTCTGCACGGCGTTGAGGCCGGCGCGAAGCCGTGTTCACTCGGGGCCGTTTTCAATAGAGCGCGAGGCGGCCGCCAGCGGCGAGGATGCCGCCCAGCACGATCGCGGCGGCGAGCACCAGAGAGATCGCGGCGCGTGCGAGCGGGTTCGTCACGACCGCCGCTTCTGAGGCGTCCGCATAGGGCGCGGCCGGCTTCTTTCCGGTTACCATCGCTTGGATCAACGGGTCCTTCTTCACGAACGTGTAGAGCACGTTCACGGCGATGTGGAGCGCCGCCAGCGGAAGCAGAACGAAGTTGAAGATCTGGTCGTGCAGGCGCGCGGCCCGCACGTTCTGGCTTTCGCTGACCAGGCGATAGAGCGGCCCTCCGACGAGATCGTTGTCGTCGGTGGCGAACAGTCCGAAGCCGCCAATGGCCGCGAGGGTGGCGAGCAGGGTGAGCACCATCAGCGCACCGAGGGGGTTATGCCCGAGATAGCGCATACTGCGGCCGCCGGGCAGCGAGGCGGCGTAGGCGAGGACGGCGGTTGGGGATCGCACGAAGGCCGAGAAGCGCGAGGTGGACGAGCCCCATGCGCCCCATATCAGCCGCCACACGATGAGCGTCAGGATGGCGAGCCCGTTGGCACGGTGCCAGACCAGCGTCTCGTCGCCGATGGCTTCGGCGAATTCGTAGCTCACCCACGCGCTGACGATGAGCACGACGAGCGTCCAGTGAAACAGTCGCGTGGGCAGGTCCCAGACGTGTACGGTGCGCGGTTCACTGGACGTCTCTGGCATCGTGGCTCGGCGTTCCCCGGATGGTGTCAGGCGAAGCGTGCGGCTCAGGATTTCGGCTTGCGGAATTCCTTATGGCAGCCGCTGCAATTGCCCATTACGCTTTTCCAGGTGTCGGCGAAGGTGATCTCGTCCGTGATCGCCGCTTCAGCCGCTTTCGCGCTCTCGCCGAGCTTCTTGAAGCGCGCTTCGAAGTCCGCCTTCTTCTCCCAGATCACGGGAAGAGCTTCCGTCTCTCCTCCGGTCTTTGCGTCGTCGGGGAACAGGGTCGGCAGGATCGCTGCCTTCTCCTGCATGACCTTGAGGGCGGCTTGGACGGCTGCGAGATCGAAATCCGCCTCACCCTTGAACATGGCGTTAGCCGGCTTGGCCGTGTCGCCCATCTTCTTGAAGTGCTCTTTCCGCTCCTTGATGATCGTTGTGTTCTGAGCCGCGGCAATGGTCGTACCCAGGGTGACGGCAAGAACCGCACAAAGAACTCGGCGCATCGGCAATCTCTCCTCCTATCCAACCCGTCGACAGTGAACGGCGCGGGTTCGCACTTTCCGTCGTGGAGGCTTGCATCAGGCCCCGGGGGTGTCAACAAACGCGCGGACCAGATCAATACGGGGACGTCCACGTAAAAAGCCCCGCCTCGTTTGGAGGCAGGGCTCGTGATGTCGACATGCGGGTAGAGTTTGGGGGTAGAGTCCAGTGCTCAGCGGCTCGGGAGCAGAGCGCGCGGAGTGTGCGCCCGGAATTCCGGGAACGACAGCATGTGTGCGATCCAGTGCTCGAAGCGGGCAAACGGCAACGACATGCGGCGCGCGGCGTTGGCCGCAGCGGCGTGTCCGTTGCGAAGAGCGACTTCCGGCTGGCGCAGGGTCCAGTCCGTCAGATCCTCTTCTCTCGATGCCATGGCATAGCCCGCCGCATCGGCGGCCTTCACCAGCGATCTGTTCAGAGATTCTCTACTCATGAGGCACGTCCTTCCTTGAAGGGTAAGCGTCACATGTAGGCATTTGGTTCCATGAACCTTGCCCGCGCCTTGTCGCCTAGCCTTTGCCTCTCCCGGGCGGTTTCTTGTTGCCTGCCAGCACCGTTCGAACCGTCATCTTGAAGCATTTACGCGCCCAAGCTGACACTTTCATGATGCGGCGAGGATCGCCTTAATTCAAGTAATTTTTGGAAACATTCTTCACGAAACCCCATTGCGCATCTGCGAATACTTATTGCGACGCAACAACTTGAGGCTCTCGTGTGCTTCCCCTCCTCACGACTCATGCCTTCGAGTTTGGATGGCAATGATTAGAGCAAGATTAAGCAGGAAGCCTCTTGCGTCTTTCCTTCGCCGGCGCGACCATCAGCTCGTCGCGCTCCTTCGAGAGGCGCGGGAGGTGCGCGACGTGCGCATCCCTCTGCGCCTCGTAGCGCTCAACCCGGGCTCAAAATCCGGGGAGCGGGAAGGAGGACACCATGGGGCAATCCGACGGCCCAAGGGGCACATCACCAACGGGTGCCGGCTCTGGGCAATCTTCGGGCCGCAGCACCCGCTGCATCGCACTGATCGGCCCATTTCTCTCAGGTAAGACATCTCTCCTCGAATCCATCATTGCCCGGACGGGCGGCGTCGTGCGGCCGGGGTCGGTCGCCGAGAAGACGTCCGTGGGTGACGCTTCCCCCGAAGCGCGCGCACACGGCATGAGCGTTGCGCTCAACATCGCCGACGTGAGCTTCCTCGGCGACACGTTCACCTTCATCGACTGCCCGGGCTCCATCGAATTCCAGTACGAGGGAGCGGAGGCGCTGACGGCTTGCGATGCCGCGGTGGTGGTTTCCGAGCCCGATCCCAAACGTGTCCCTGCGCTGCAGGTGATCCTGAAGCAGCTCGAGGACCGGGGCATTCCGCACCTTCTGTTCCTCAACAAGATCGACGCCTGCGAGACGCCGATCCGCGAAATCATTCCGGCCTTGCAGCCCGCCTCCACCAAACCGCTCGTGCTGCGGCAGATCCCGATCTGGGAAAACGGCGTCGCGACCGGCTTCATCGATCTCGCGCTCGAACGGGCCTTCCTGTTCCGCAAGAACGCGCCTTCGGAGATGGTCGAGATCCGGGCGTCCGATCTCGATCACGAGAAGGAAGCGCGCTTCCACATGCTGGAGCAACTCGCCGACTACGACGACGCGCTGATGGAGAAGCTGCTCTCCGATCTCGCGCCCGAGAAGGAGCTCGTGTTCTCCGATCTCTCGCGGGAGTTCGAGGACGGGCTCATCTGCCCCGTGCTGCTCGGCAGCGCGCAGAACGGCAACGGGATCCTGCGGCTTCTGAAAGCGCTGCGTCACGAGGCGCCGTTCGTGACCGCCACGGCCAAGCGCCTCAAGGTGGAGAACGCGAAGAGCGCCGCTTACGTGATGAAGACGCTCTACACGGGGCACGGCGGCAAGCTCTCGATCGCGCGCATTCTCACCGGCGACCTCGCGGATGGCGCGAGCGTGACCGGTGGAGATGCCAACGAGGAGCGCGTGGCGGGCGTGTTCTCGCTCAAGGGCGAGGAGACGCAGAAGCGGCAAATGGCGCATGCGGGCGATACCGTGGCGCTGGGCCGCCTCGATCACGTGCGCACAGGAGACACGATCACGACCGAGAAGGCCGGTATCGTGCAGATCGGCGGCGCCGACATTCCGGAGCCCGTGCTCGCTTCCGGCATCGGCCTCAAGGACCGCAAGGACGAGGTGAAACTTTCGTCGGCGCTGGCGAAGCTGATCGAGGAAGATCCCTCGCTCGTCATCGAGCACAACGCCGAGACGCATCAGGTTCTGCTCAAAGGGCAGGGCGAGATGCATCTTCGCGTGTCGTTCGAGCGGCTGCAGCGCAAATACGGCGTTGTGGTCGAGAGGCAGAAGCGGCACGTTCCCTACAAGGAGACGATCCGCAAGCCGACGGAGATCCGCGGCCGTCACAAGAAGCAGTCGGGCGGACACGGCCAGTTCGGCGACGTGGTGCTGTCGATCCGGCCTCAGACGCGCGGGGCGGGCTTCGCGTTCAACGACACCATCACGGGAGGCGTCGTGCCGAAGCAGTTCATCCCGTCGGTCGAGATCGGCGTGTCGGACTACATGAAGCACGGTCCGCTCGGGTTCCCGGTGGTCGATATCGCGGTGACGCTGACGGACGGCTCGTTCCACACCGTCGACAGCTCGGACATGGCGTTCCGGCAGGCCGGGCGCCTCGCCATGAGCGAGGGGATGCCGAAGTGTCAGCCGGTGCTGCTGGAGCCGGTGATGGCGGTCGAGATCTCCGTTCCCTCGGAGGCGACGGCGCGCGTGAACGGCATGATCCCGCAACGGCGCGGGCAGATCCTGGGCTTCGACAGCCGCAAGGGCTGGCCGGGCTGGGATGTCGTCTCGGCCCACATTCCGGAAGCGGAGATCGAGGACCTGATCGTGGAGCTGCGTTCGGCGACGTCGGGTGTCGGCACCTACACGGCGCGCTTCGATCACCTTGCCGAGCTGACCGGACGCCTCGCGGACCAGGTTCTCGTCAGCCATGGTGAGGCGGCGGAGTGAGGCGCGGCGCGCCGTCTTGATAGCAAAAACGAAGAGCGGGCCCACGAAGGCCCGCTCTTTTTTATGGTCGTTGCGATCAGCGGCGGCCGCGATCGTCGAAGCGGTTGGGCGGCGGCGGGCCGCCGGGGCCGCCCGGACGGTCTGGACGTTTCCAGCCGTGCTCCGGCGGCGGCTTCATCCCGCCGTAGGGCTGATAGCCGGAGCGCCACCAGCCGGGCTGACGCTTGCCCGGCGGCGGGGCGTGCCAATTCTGGCGCGGACGCGGCTTATATCCGTACCAGCGGGTCCGCTCTCCGTACCAGGGGCGCCCCACGTAGTGCCGGCCCCAATAGTCGTTGGCGGCGAAGCGAACCACGGGGATGCGGAGCGCGGAGAGGCCCACGTCGGGCAGAAGCACGTAGTCGCCGCGCCGCTGAAAGGCGAGGTATTCGCTGATCACCCAGCCGCGGTTGCCGGCCCAGATCACGTCACACCAGGACTCGTCTCTGAGGCAGCCCCTGATCTCGAGGGGAGAGCCTTCGGGAATGAGATCGACTCTCGGGAAGTCGATATCCGGGCCGGCGCGCATGTTGACGTTGGCGGTCGAATAACCGGGCGCTGCGTGCGCGGTGGCCGCCCCCATCAATGTAGCGCCGAGGACGGCGCCCATCAGTTTCAGTTTTCTCATCGGAACCCTCAGTGCGGTTGGTGCGCAGTCGGTGGACCAGAGCATTGCCCACACATGCACAACGGCACTAACGCACGAAATCCGGCGCTGGTTTGTTTACAAATGCCGCAAGGTTTGTGGCGAGAAATGGCGCTGAAAGCGGCGCTCAGCGGGCGGGTGCGGGCACGAAGGTAAGCGCCACGCCGTTCATGCAATAGCGCTTCCCCGTGGGGGCTGGACCATCGTCGAACACGTGCCCCAGATGTCCGCCGCAGCGGCGGCAGTGGATCTCGGTGCGCGGATAGACGAGCTTGAAATCGGTTGAGCTGCCGATGGCATTTTCGAGCGGCTCGTAGAAGCTCGGCCAGCCGGTTCCGGAGTTGAACTTGGTGGCCGATGAAAAGAGCGGCTGGCCGCAGCCGGCGCACCGGTACTCACCTTCGGTGTAGGTCTTGTCGAGCGGGCTCGATCGCGGACGCTCGGTTCCGTGCTTCCGCAGCACGTCGAATTGCTGAGGCGTGAGGTCCCGCTGCCATTGTGCTTCGGATTTCACAACCTCGAAGGTTTGCGGGCCGGATTGCGCGGCTTGACCCTTGCGGGCGGATAGGCCCGAAAAGATGAAGCCGAGAGCGGAGATCGCGACGTTTCGTCGGCTCAGCATTGTACGCACCCTCCTGCGCCCTGCGGCGCAGACTTCGCATTTCCATCCCGGCGGCCGGTTGATCCCGTCCGCATCTCTCTATTGTTTGTACGCGCCACGCGGATGAGAGTTTCGCGCGGCGTTCGATGTTCGCAGTATGGCCCGTTTCAGGCCTCGATGGGAATACGTCGCGTAACGGTGATCTCCTCGGGGGTCAGGCGGCAGGCGTATGCGATGGCCTCGACGCCGGCTGCGTGTGCGGTGCGGAAGGCTTCGGCGTAGCGGGGATCGATGTCGCCCGCGAACGTGAAGCGCTCGGCATCTGCGCGCTGGACGAGATAGAGCATCACCGCGCGATGGCCAGCGGCAACCATGGCGCTGAGCTCGGCGAGATGCTTCACGCCGCGCTCGGTGACCGAGTCCGGAAACTCGGCGAGACCCGCAGTGCGCGAGAGGTGCACGTTCTTGATCTCGACATAGGCGAGGCCCTTGGCGGGATCCTCCAGCAGGATGTCGATACGGCTCGCGACGCCGTACTTCACCTCGCGTCGCAGAGCTGCGTAACCGGCAAGCTCCGGGATCGTCCCGGCTGGGATGGCTTCCGAAACGAGGCGGTTCGGGTGGTTGGTGTTGATGCCAACCAGCTCGGGTCCGCGTCCGAGATCGGCTTCGACCATTTCCCAGGTGTGAGGATACTTGCGCGTCGCGCTCGTGCTTTCGGAAAGCCAGACGGTCGCTCCGGGAGTGGCGAGGCCTAGCATGGAGCCCGTGTTCGGGCAGGTCGCGGTCACGGCCGTTCCGTCGTCGAGGAGGACGTCGGCGAGGAAGCGCTTGTAGCGCTTTACAAGGCGCCCGCGGAGGAGGGGGGATGGAAATTTCATGGCGGGCGAGCTTTAGGGAGGTTGGCGGCGGCCTGCAAGCCAAACCGAGGCAGAGGGCTTCCGTCCTGCTATGATCGCGATAAGAACAAGCGAGCGGACGTACCAGGGAGATAGACTCGTGACCGGCAGCGACATCATCACGGCAGCGGTGCTCGTGATCGGCGACGAGATCCTTTCGGGGCGGACCAAGGACCGCAACATCGGCACTATCGCCGAGCACCTCACGGACATCGGCATCGCGCTCAAGGAGGTGCGGATCGTCGGAGACGACGCGGCCGATATCATTGCCGGAGTGAATGCGCTGAGGGCGCGCTACACTTATGTTTTCACGACCGGCGGCATCGGGCCGACCCACGACGACATCACCGCCGACAGCATCGGGGCTGCGTTCGGGGTCACCGTGGATGTGGACCCGCGCGCGGTGGCGCTCATGCAACCCGTCTATGCGGCGCGGGGGATCGAACTCACCTCGGCGCGGCTACGCATGGCGCGGATTCCGGCTGGGGCCGACCTCGTCGTCAACAGCGTCTCGGCCGCGCCGGGGTTCAAAATCGGCAATGTGATCGTGATGGCGGGCGTGCCGGACATCATGAAAGCGATGCTTCTTGCTGCGACACAGCAACTCAGGACCGGGCCGATAGTGAACGCTGTTTCGATTGTTGTCCGGAAGCCTGAGGGCGACATAGCCGATCTTTTTGCCGCCCATCAGCGGCTTTATCCAGACGTGGTGATGGGCAGCTATCCCTCTTTCGTGGAGGGGGATTATCGGACCGAGCTGGTCCTCCGCAGCCCCCATCCGATCCGCCTCGAGGAGGCGCGTGCAGGGCTCGAGCGCGCACTCGTGGAACGCGCATTTCTCTGAACAGCCTTAATTTGAACGGCGTGCAAAATTAACTATGCGGCAACTTTGCCGCTCGCCCTGCTGCGTTGCAGCTGCTCTTTTCGCGGCGCCACAGAGTTAACGGCAGGGGGGGCTGCCGTCTCTGGCCAATCCCGAACAGAAACAGACATGGAGCTGATCGATGAGAACCCTCACGCGCAGATTTGCGACTTTGGGTGCACACAAGATCGGACGGGTAGGACTTTCATCCCTTTCAACGGCTTTCGGCGCCTTGCTTCTGACCACCGCGCTGGGTGGCGGCGAGGCGGAGGCCAAGACGCCGGGCAAGACCTATTGCTTTCACGGCAAATGCCACCGGGTGAAGACCATTGCCGAGACGGAGGCCATGATCGGCCAGGAAGAGACCGTCTCCGCCTCGTTCTACGATTCCTGCAAGCGTGATCGCTACAATCCCTGCGGCCTCACATCTTCGGGGGAAGTGTTCCGGGCCGATGCTGCCGACAATGCGGCGAGCCCTACCTATCCGGATGGAACGACGTTGCTCGTCTGGTCTCCGGTCACGCAGGCGTCGGTCGTGCTCAGGGTCAACAACGCCGGTCCCTATTGGGGCGGGCGGAAGCTGGACGTGTCGCGCGGGGCAGCCGACAAGCTCGGCTTTTCGGGCCAGGGCGTCGCGACGCTCAAGATCCGGGTTCTGGATGCGCCGACCGCGGCTGAGGCGGCCTACAAGAAGGGCCGCAAGTACGATCCGCTGCCCGGCTATATCGGTAAGTTCGCGAGCCTCGATGAGGCCCATGCGGGTGTGGCGGCCGGCTTCGCCGTCGCCGGGCTCACGCTTCCGCCGGATCTGGCAGGCACGAGCGGCACGGCCGTCGCGCAAGCAGGCATAACGGCCGACGGCGCCGTCCAGCTCGCATCGCTCGCGGCTTCTGATGTCGTTCAGGCCGTATCCGCGCCCGCAGAGATCGCACCGGTCAAGGTTTCGGTGGCTGTGGCGGCAATGGAGCAGCCCGGTGCGGAGACGGCCGTCGAACGGCAGCCCGTGCGCCGCGCCGTGGCCGAGACCCAGAGCCGCGCCGAGCGGACGGCCTCTCGCAATTCTCGCTCGTATCGCGTGGCAGCCAAGCAGCAGAAGCGCGAGGCTGTGCGCACCAAGCCTGTCGAGGTGGCCACTCTCGAGCGTGAGCCGCAGCGCAAGTCGCGCATCGTGACGCTCGACGGCACGAACGACATGTCGGTTTTCGCGCGCCATACGCATGCCGGCATGGACCGTATTGCGCCGCAGGAGCCGATGGGCCGCCGCGCGTATTCGGCGCTGGGCCGCAGCCCGCGTGACGGCAACGACGGCTGATCGCGCCGCCGCCTAAATGAAATTCGCCCGCTCCGAGCCTCGGAGCGGGCGATTTCTTTTATCTCTTTATCTCTTTGCGCGGTTGCGGCGCCGTCTGCTCAAACTACCGCGCCCGTGGTGGGAGATGCCGGCTGGGCGGAGCCCGTCTGGCCTGCGCGCGCGGGCTGCTCGTAAAGCTCGTAGTGCGTCTCGAGCGTATCGAGGAACATCGCGACGAGATCGAGCAGTGCGCCGAGGTTCATGCGGCCCGCAACGAGGAACTGCTCCGTCACGGTGAGGCTCGCGGCCTCGAGCGGGGCGGCCGCGTCCTCGGCGATCAAGCCGCGCGAGCGGAGGTAAGCGGTCATGCCGTCACCGGTCTCGAAGGCGTTGGCGGTCTCGTCGGAGAGCTCGCTCGCGGCTTCGGCGACGATGTCGGTGCCGCTCGTGTAAAGGCGGGCGACCAGCCTGAACTCGGGCTCGGTCTTGGCGAGCTGGTGGGCGGTCTCGCGCGATTTCAGCACGCGGGCCAGCAGCACCATTTCCAGCGCGCGCGCGGCGTCGAGGGCTTCGCGCTCCTCGCGGCGCTGATCGGTGAGCCCCTCGGGCGAGCGGGCATCGCCGGCGTTCCAGCTCAGCGTGGATTTCAGAAGGTCCTCGCCGGCGGCGAGGGCAGCATCGAGATGGTCGGCCAGAAGATAGACGACGGCAGGGGCCGCGAGGCCAGCGGACGACATGAAAAGCTCCGTATCGCTTTTTGAGGCCGGGCCAAGAACTTACCTCTTTGGAACGCGATACGAGGCAGGCGGGTCTTGAAGGGCGTCTCAGTGTAGTTGAATTCAGTAACTTGCACGTCCGGGCCGATACTGAACCGATTCGGGCCGGTTGGGTGTCGCGCGCTTTCCATACTCACATGCGGAAAGCGCACTCTGGTCTAAGGTTTCGGCAACATGGACAGGAGCGTAACCAGGGCGCGCTCGACGTCCGTGCCGGTACTCGCGAGATACTGAGCGAGCGTGGAGGCTTCCGCCGCGTGCCACCGTTCCTCATGCGAGGGATGGCGCGCGATGGAGACGATGCTCGCCAGGAGCGCGTCGTCCGAGAACGCCGTGCCTATGCCGAGCTGCGTGCGGATCCGAGGGGTGAGACGCGCGAGGGTGCGAAGTATGACCGGGTCGTTGGGCCTCTCCTCGAAGACTTGGCCGTCTTCGGGGTGCGGCGGGCGCTTCCTTCCCGCGCCTGTTCCGGATGTGATCCGTGCGAGCCTGGGAATGTATGTGGTCACGGTCGACCTCGTTTGCGTCTTCCTGCTTCTTCTCCGGCTTTCTCCTCAACGTAACGCTTGAACGCCCAGGACGGCTTTGCGTTTCGACAAACCGTCTGTGCGCTGCACAGTGAGTTTCTACGTCTGCAGTACGGCCGATGATCGACGCTTCAGGCTGATGGGGTCCGAAGCGGTGGTCATGACCGTCAGCGTATTCGGAGCCTTCCTGCGCAGGCCGCCGTCACGAAGACATGCGGTCGGACGCCTGACGCGCCCCGCACGCCTTTGGCCATCTTGCGCTTTTTGCCGTCACTGTCTGTTGCGCGATGGCCCGATCCACAGGCGCGGGCGTCTGCCGGTTGTGGATTATGTGGGGAACGGGGAATAGCGGCGCAATTGGCTATGCACCTTTATTTGCTGCCAAAAGTCAGCCTTTCAATCGCGACACATCCATTGCGCGAAGGGAGCGAGCGGGCCGCCGGGTGCTGGCGCGGAGCGGACGATGGCGCGCTCTGCCTCGTCTCTGGAGGCGTAGACGCCCACGGGATCGGCGTAAGGCTGCGCTGGCGCTGATGTGTCCTCTCCCGCTGTCTCCAATCTGGCGAACGAGCCTGCGACGAGGGTCATGCCGGCCATCGCGGCGGGCCGGGCCACGTACCAGCGGCCATCGGGGAGCTCGAGAAGCTCGAAAGGAGTGGCAGGCGTCAAGGCAGGCCTCTCGGTGTTCGTGTTGCGATGTCCTCTGTGTTCCTTCCCTCGGCCGGCTTTTCTTCTTGAAACGAAAAAGGGCGGGACCTTTCGGACCCGCCCTCGTCATTCGTCACGAGCAGCCGCTCGTCGAGCCGCAGGTGTCACATTTCAGGCAGGTGCCGTTTCGCACCATCGTGAAGTTCGCGCACTCGGGGCACGAGACGCCCTCGTAGCCTCTGAGGCGCGCCTCGGCGACGCGATCGGATGTGGTGCGGGCCTTCACGACCTTCGTCTCGGAAACCGTCGTGCGGTGGAACATCACCTCCGTGTCGGACTTGAGCGCCGTGGCGCCCTCCGAGGCATAGAGCGCGGTCGCACCTTCCGAGATCGGATAGGAGGGGGCGAGATCACGCTGGAGCGACGAGAGCGACGTCTCGGTCTCGTGGTGATGGCCGCGTCCGCCCGAGGCGAGGCGCAAGTTGCCGCGCATGAAGCCCTTCGACACGACCTTGGTCACGCTCTCCGGCAGGTCGAGGTCGAGCTGCTCGTCGGTCTCCTCGTCGGAGGAGCCGAGGCCGGTCTCGCCCACGATCTCGCGCGGATCGACGTGTGCGAGGTCGTTGCGTCCCAGATAGGAGACCGCAAGCTCGCGGAAGATGTAGTCGAGGATGGAGGTGGCGTTCTTGATGGTCTCGTTGCCCTGCACGAGGCCCGCGGGCTCGAAGCGCGTGAAGGTGAAGGCCTCCACATACTCCTCAAGCGGCACGCCGTACTGCAGACCGAGCGAGATGGCGATGGCGAAGTTGTTCATCAACGAGCGGAAGGCGGCGCCCTCCTTGTGCATGTCGATGAAAATCTCGCCGAGCGCGCCGTCATCGTACTCGCCGGTGCGCAGGTACACCTTGTGGCCGCCGACGGAGGCCTTCTGGGTGTAGCCCTTGCGGCGGCCCGGCATCTTGGCCCGCTCGCGGACGTTCGCGCGGTCGTTCGCGAACTTCAGCTCGCTCTCGAGCTCGGTGACGCGCTTCGCGAGCTTCTCGGCCGCGGCCATGATGCGCTGAACCTGCGGCTTGTCCGCGGTCATCTGCTCGGCAGCGTCGTCCTGCTCGTCGACATCGTCGCCCAGCACCTGCGCGTTGAGAGGCTGCGAGAGCTTGGAGCCGTCGCGATAGAGCGCGTTGGCCTTGAGCGCGAGACGCCAGGAGAGCTGGTAGCTCGCCTTGCAGTCCTCAACCGTCGCCTCGTTCGGCATGTTGATGGTCTTCGAGATCGCACCCGAGATGAAGGGCTGCGAGGCCGCCATCATGTGGATGTGGCTGTCGACCGAGAGGTAGCGTTTGCCCTTGCGGCCGCAGGGGCTAGCGCAATCGAACACCGGGAGGTGCTCGGGCTTGACGTACGGAGCGCCTTCCAGGGTCATCGCGCCGCAGACGTGCTCGTTCGCCGCCTCGATGTCCTTCTTGGAGAACCCAAGGTAGGCCAGGAGATCGAAGGACGGCTCGTCGAGCTTCGCCGCCGGAACGTTCAGCGTGCCGGTGAGGAAGTCGTCGCCGAGCGTCCAGCGGTTGAACACGAACTTGATGTCGAAGGCGGTGCCGAGGCCCGCCTCGATCTTCTTGATGGCCTCCGGCGTGAAGCCGCGGGCCGCGAGCGAGCCATGGTTGATGGCAGGCGCCTGCGCCAGCGAGCCGTGGCCGACCGCGTAGGCTGCGATCTCCGCGATCTCGCTCTCACGGTAGCCGAGGGCACGCAGGGCCTCGGGAACCGCGCGGTTGATGATCTTGAAGTATCCGCCGCCTGCGAGCTTCTTGAACTTCACAAGAGCGAAGTCCGGCTCGATGCCCGTGGTGTCGCAGTCCATGACCAGGCCGATGGTGCCGGTTGGCGCGATCACCGTTGCCTGCGCGTTGCGGTAGCCCCACTTCTCGCCAAGGTCGATGGCGAGATCCCAAGCGTTGCGGGCAGCTTCGACGAGCGGCTGCTCGGGGCAGTTGCCGGCATCGAGCGGCACCGGTGCGATGGAGAGCTGCTCGTAGCCTTCGCTATGGCCGTAAGCCGCGCGGCGATGGTTGCGCATCACGCGCAGCATGTCGGTGCGGTTCGGCTCGAAGCCTGGGAACGGACCCAGCTCGCCCGCCATCTCGGCCGAGGTGGCGTAGGAGATGCCGGTCATCAGCGCCGAGATGGCGCCGCAGATCGCGCGGCCGGCCGCCGAGTCGTAGGGGATGCCGGAGGCCATGAGCAGGCCGCCGATGTTGGCGAAGCCGAGACCCAGCGTGCGGTAGCGATAGGAGAGCTCCGCGATTTGGCGCGAGGGGAACTGCGCCATCAGCACCGAGACCTCGAGCACGATGGTCCAGAGGCGGCAGGCGTGCTCGAAGGCTTCGATGTCGAAGCTCTTGTCGGCCTTGCGGTAGGTGAGCAGGTTCAGCGACGCCAGGTTGCAGGCCGTGTCGTCGAGGAACATGTACTCGGAGCACGGGTTCGACGCGCGGATCGGTCCCGACTGCGGGCAGGTGTGCCAGTCGTTGATGGTGGTGTGGAACTGAATGCCCGGATCGGCGGAGGCCCAGGCGGCGTGGCCAATCTGCTCCCAGAGATCGCGGGCGCGGATCGTCTTCACCGTTTTGTTGGTGGTGCGTGAGGTCAGGTTCCAGGTGCCGTCACCCTCGACGGCGCGCAGGAACTCGTCGGTGACGCGCACCGAGTTGTTGGAGTTCTGGCCGGAGACGGTGAGGTAGGCCTCGCTGTCCCAATCGGTATCGTAGATGTCGAACTCGATGTCCTTGTAGCCCTGGCGCGCGAACTGGATGACGCGCAGGACGTAGTTCATCGGCACGTCGTCGCGGCGTGCTTCCTTGATGGCGCGCTTCAAGGCCGGGTTCTTGGCGGGGTCGAAGCAACGCTCATCGTGGCTGCCGTCCACCGCGCCGCTCTCGCGCTCGCAGTTGACGCACGCCTTCATGATTGCCTTGAGGCGTTTCTGGCAGATGCGCGAGCCGGTGACGAGGGCGGCGACCTTCTGCTCCTCGCGCACCTTCCAGCCGATGTACTCCTCAATGTCCGGATGATCGACGTCGACCACAACCATCTTGGCGGCGCGGCGCGTGGTGCCGCCCGACTTGATGGCGCCGGCGGCGCGATCGCCGATCTTGAGGAAGCTCATGAGGCCCGACGAGCGACCGCCACCCGACAGCTTCTCGTTCGCGCCGCGCAGGCTCGAGAAGTTGGAGCCGGTGCCCGAGCCATACTTGAAGAGGCGCGCCTCGCGCACCCAAAGGTCCATGATGCCGTTCTCGTTCACGAGATCGTCGTTCACGGACTGGATGAAGCAGGCGTGCGGCTGGGGGTGCTCATAAGAAGAGGCTGAGACGGTGAGCTTGCCGGTCTCGAAGTCCACGTAGAAGTGACCCTGGCTCGGGCCGTCGATGCCATAAGCCCAGTGCAGGCCGGTGTTGAACCACTGCGGCGAGTTCGGCGCGCCCATCTGGCGGGCGAGCATGTAGCGGTGCTCGTCGTAGAAGGCGCGGGCGTCGTCCTCGGTGGTGAAGTAGCCGCCCTTCCAGCCCCAGTAGGTCCAGGTGCCGGCGAGACGATCGAAAACCTGGCGGGCGTCGGTCTCGCCGCCGAAGCGCTCCTTCTCGGGGAGGACAGCGAGCGCGCGCTCGTCGGGCACAGAGCGCCAGAGCCAGGACGGGATTTGCGTCTCTTCGACCTTCTTCAGGCGGCGGGGCACGCCGGCCTTGCGGAAATACTTCTGAGCGAGGATGTCGGCGGCGACCTGGCTCCAATCCTCGGGCACCTCGAAGCCTTCGAGACGGAAGACGACGGAGCCGTCGGGGTTCTTGATCTCGGATGTGGCGCGGCGGAATTCGATCGTCTCGTAGGGAGACTTTCCAGCCTGAGTGAAGCGCCGCGTAATTTTCATAGTTCCCCCTTGTGCCGTCGGCCCTTGAACCTCGTCGTGTGTCCTCATCCACACGTCTCGGCGTCCTCAGAAGCCGGCACACACTTCCCCCGCGGCCGCTGCGACACATGAAGCGCGACGGCCGAGAATGGGTGCTCGGATTGTGGGGAACGCCAAGAAACGAAACGTGGAGAGCGACTGCCGCGGCCGAGTGAAACGTGGCGGCGGCATGGCAAGACCGTATGCGATTCGGGGCGCGGGAAACAAATGGAGAGAACTAGATTTTGTGGTCGCAGCGGCAACTGCGACTATATCTAGTGGCTGTTGGCAAGTTGGGGATTGACAGCCGAGATGGCCGGAAAATGCGGGCTTGGAGCCGGATGCCTGAAAAACAGGCGTGTGTAAAAGCCCAAAAACCTGGCATCGCCGAACGCTGATCAAACGATAATCCGAGTCGGGTTCAGACGGGTATCAGGGAGTCTGTTGTAAATCTGCCGCAAAAGCTGTGTCAGCAACTTATGCGGGACGATCTTCGTCAAGAGACCCGGTCGCGGGAGGTGATAGTGGCTTTTTCGGCGGGCAGCGTTCAGGGCCGGCGGGTGGTGCGAGAGAGAATGCGCACTGGCGCTCCCGCGGCTCACGCGCTAATCCGGTGACATACAGCGCGGAGGCGATTTGGAATGGGGATTTTCAGCGAGATCTTCAGCTGGTGGGGCGGCAATACCTGGGGCACGCGGCTGACGATCGCCCGGCAGGGCAGGTATGTGGGCAGCGACTCGTTCGGCAACCGCTATTATGAGCAGCTCAAGGGCGTGGGGCCCGAAGGCCCGCTCGGCCGGCTGCGGCGCTGGGTGACGTACACCAAGCTCGCCGACCCGTCGAAGGTGCCGCCGGAGTGGCATGGCTGGCTCCATTATACCGTCGATACCCCTCCTACCGAGGAGCGCTATACGCCGAAGCCCTGGGAGAAGCCGCATCAACCCAACATGACCGGGACGCCTGGGGCCTATCGGCCGGCCGGTTCGATTCTCGGCACGGGGCATCGAGCCCGTGCTACCGGCGACTACAAGCCCTGGCGCCCCGAGTGAGGCGATCTGCGCTCGCGCCCGCCATCCAATGCGGGCGGTAAGCCTTGTGCGCGCCATCGTTGCGTCGCAGATGAGTGGAGGCGCGGGATTGCGCGCCCCAGAGCGGACCAGTCCGCGCCAGACACGAAACAGGACGAAGCTCGCATGACCGGCCGGCGGCCAGATTCCAGCCTCAGCACGACGGGAGCAGTTCGCGCAGGCGCGTGCGCTCTCTCGGCGCTGCTCGCGATCGGGGCGGGCGGCATCGCGGCCGGGGCGGCCGAACGGCTCGATAATCGCCTTGCCGTGTTTTCGGCCCTCGACAAAGTGACGGCGACCATCAAGACGCTGGAAGTGCCGATCAACGAGACGGTGCAGTTTGGCGCGCTCAAGGTGACGCCGCGGGTCTGCTACTCGCGCCCGGCCACGGAGCAGCCGAAGACCACCTCGTTCGTCGAGGTCGACGAGGTGCAGCTCGACGGGAAGGAGAAGCGGATCTTCTCGGGCTGGATGTTCGCGCAGAGCCCGGGGCTCAACGCCGTCGAGCATCCGGTGTTCGACGTGTGGCTGACCGATTGCCAGAAGCCGCGCAACGCGGTTGCGCAGCAGGCGCCGCCTGCGGTGGGAGCCGACATTCCACAAGGCGAGATCGACTCGCTCGGCCCCGAGGAAGAGCCCGCCGACATGCAGCGCCGTCGCGTGCGGCGCTAGCTTCAGCCGTATCTGGAGCACGGCTTCGCCGCGACGCCGGCGAGACGTTAGTTATGTGGACACGAACCACCGAAACCTCGGTGTCATTCCAATTGATAGCCTGAGGATTGGGTTCAACCCGGATCCGCCAAACCTAACGTCATCCCGACGCAGGTCGGGATCCACGCGAGCCTCCGCGGGTTCAACGAACCGGAAGCGCATCCCGTTCGAAACGTGTCGTGGGTGCCGGCCTTCGCCGGCATGACGTTACTGCAGCGGATTTTGCCGACCCCAAAACTCAGCCATCCGAGGCAGCTTGCCGGAACGCGGAGGACGCGCCCCCTGGATGTCCGGGTCGAGCCCGGCCATGGGGTTGGTGGAAGATGGGACACGCGGCCAGGGCTGAAACGTGCCCTGCTGGAGACATGTCTGGACCCCGATCTTCATCGGGGTGACGTTGTTTTTTGATTGCGCCGTACGCCGTTCTTCGACGTCATCCCGACGCAGGTCGGGATCCACGCGAGCCTCCGCGGGTTCAACGAACCGGAAGCGCATCCCGTTCGAAACGTGTCGTGGGTGCCGGCCTTCGCCGGCATGACGTTACTGCAGCGGATTTTGCCGACCCCAAAACTCAGCCATCCGAGGCAGCTTGCCGGAACGCGGAGGACGCGCCCCCTGGATGTCCGGGTCGAGCCCGGCCATGGAGTTGGTGGAGGATGAGACACGCGGCCCTGGGATGAAACGTGCCCTGCTCGAGACATGTCTGGGCCCCGATCTTCATCGGGGTGACGTTTTTTTTTGACTGCGGCGTGCGCCTTTCTTCTCTCGATCTGCTCCCAGAGACGCGAGCTGTGTCGATCATGACTCACATGCGCCGTTAAGTGCAGCGCCAGCGCGGTTCAATTGCGGTTTGGGGTATCGCGAATCTTTGTCCTACATCATTCTTTGTGCAATCAAATTCGCTGCGAGCGACGTGGATTTTGCACATCTGTTCCTGGTGGAACGGCAGAATCCGCGGAGGCTCGTTAGCGTGGGCGCCGATGCTGCGCTTCTGATTTCGCGGTGCTCCGTTCTGCGGATGCACTCAGGTTGTCATTCGAGACATCGGAGCCTCCAATGACCGATAACCGTTCGATCGCCTACGACGCGACGTTCATGGTTCTCTACATCGGACTTTCGGCCGCTATGGCCGTTCTGTCCGTTCTGCTGCTGGCCTTGCTGGCGCTCGAAGCGGAGTTCGGTCCGCTGCAGGTCGGCGCGGCGGTGGCCAATCTCGTCGGCTGGGCCGTGCTGCCGTTGGCGCCGTGGCTCTATCGCAAGATAGTCGGGCACCCGTTCTCCTGGCGCGCGAACGGCGCGCTCGGCGGAGACGTGGATTTCTAAAGTGTGCAATCCAATTCTCTCGGCTCGCACGCTCTAGGTATTTGGCTGGTCGCATTTTCTTACGACGGACCGGCCTCCACTTCGTCGGAAAACGCTCCGGAGCTTGTGCTTAGCCTGCGCGCGCCTGCAGAAGCTTCGCGACGCGCGGGGCAAAATAGGTGAACACGCCTGATGCGCCCGCGCGCTTGAAGGCCATGAGGCTCTCCAGGATGGCCTTCTCCTCGTCGAGATAGCCTTTCTCCGCCGCGGCCATGATCATCGCGTACTCGCCCGACACCTGATAGGCGAAGGTCGGCACCTTGAACGTCTCGGACACGCGCCTCACGATGTCGAGGTAGGGCATACCAGGCTTCACCATCACCATATCCGCGCCTTCGGAGAGATCGAGCGCGACCTCGCGGATGGCTTCGTCGCTGTTGGCGGCGTCCATCTGGTAGGTGCGCTTGTCGCCCTTGAGGAGACCTCCTGAGCCGACGGCATCGCGGAAGGGGCCGTAAAAGGCGCTCGCATACTTCGCGGCATACGACATGATCTGCGTGTTGCGGTGGCCGTTGCTTTCGAGCGCCTGGCGGATGGCGCCGATGCGGCCGTCCATCATGTCGGACGGAGCGAGGATGTCGGCGCCCGCCTCGACCTGAATCAGGGACTGACGGATGAGCGCTTCCACAGTCTCGTCGTTGGCGATCTCGCTGCCGATCAGGAGACCATCGTGGCCGTGGATCGTATAGGGATCGAGGGCCACGTCGAGAATGATGCCGATGTCGATGCCGGCATTCTTCACGGCCCGCGTCGCGCGGCAGACGAGGTTATCGGCGTTGAAGGCTTCGCGTGCGTCGTCGGTGCGCAGCTTCACATCGGTGTTGGGAAAAAGCGCGATGGCGGGAATGCCGAGCCCGGCGGCTGTCCGGGCGGCTTCCACCACGAGATCGACGGAGAGGCGTTCGACGCCGGGCATCGAGGCGACTGGCTCGCGCCTGGCTTCGCCTTCGATCACGAACAAGGGCCAGATGAGATCGGCCGGGCTCAGCGTGCTCTCGGCGACGAGGCGGCGTGACCAGCCAGACCGGCGGTTGCGCCGCATCCGGACGGCCGGATAGCTGGCGGCGGGAAGCGATTGAGTAGAAGTTGCGGTCGGCTCGGAAGGTGCTTTGGAACGGGTCACGCGGAAGCCTCGGAGATTGGAGCCGTTACGCGGGCGCGCTTCGGCAGTGTGGCGCGACCATCCCGCCTTGCGGGGCGGCGCGCAAGGGGGCGAAATGGCGATCAGTAAACCGGCGCGCCCGGGAGACCGTCGGTTAAGGACGGGCACCCGCTAATCGCAGATCTTGCGGACTTTGCGTTCGGCCATGTCCACGTGGAAATGGTTGCGGTGCGCTTCGTTGGCCTCGGGACCGAGAGTGGTGCCGAAGATGCGGCAGCCGGCGGCGTGAGCTTCGTGCAGGAACTTGCTGGTGGGCGTCTTGGGGGCCGGGGCGACTGCCGGTTGGTCCTCGGCGCCGGGCGGCGGGAGCGATGCGGTGGTCTCCGGCTCGGCGTTCCCTTGCTTTTTCTTGGCCGCGTCCTTCTTGGCGCCCTTCTGTTTCTTATCCTCGATGGGCCTGATCTCGACCTTGGTCTCGACCGCGTTCTTCGGGCCGCCCAGACGCGTCGGGGCCATGCCGAAGCCTTCCTTCGAGACGGAGGCGGGGAGCGCGAGCGAGGGATCGAGGTGCTTGGTGGGCAAGCCTTCGATAAGCGTCTTTCTCGGAAGCGGCGAGTTGGTGGTCTCGGACTTGGCCGCGACCTCGGCCGCTTCGGCGCGCTCCTTGCTCGCCTTCTCGGCGGCGAGCTTCACGGCTTCCGCCTTGGCTGCGGCCGCCTTCGCCGCGGCGATCTGCTTCTCCACGTCGCGCTTGGTCTGGCCCCAGTCGGCCAGCACGACGGCGTGATCGCCTTTGCGCGTGGTGAAGCCGCGAATGTCGAGCGCGTTGGCTTTGCCATGCTCGGAGAGCTTGTTGCCGATGCGGCCGTAGGCCATGCGGCAGGAATAGTCGCTCATCGATTCCATGCGGATCACTTCCGATCCGAGATGGCGGCGGGCGAGGGGCTGGACCTCGTCCTTCATCCATTTGGTGAGTGCCACGACCATGTCGCAGGTGACGACGGCTGGAGGTGAAAGCGAGACCTCCGGGTTCTTGCCGATGGAGATGAGGCGCACGGGAGCCATAGTTCCGCAGTCGCCCTTGCGGAAGGGCGCTTCGGGGACGGTGACTGCATCGACGCCCTTGAGGAGCTGGGTGCAGCGGGCGCGGGCCAGCTCGACATCGACGGCGGGCCATTCGGTGGCGATCAGAGGTTTCTTGGGCGCGGTCTCGGCTGCTTTTCCGGCAGGCTGCTCGCCCGCCTTGATGCCATTGGCCGTTGTCGCGGCGCCCTTGCCGTCGGTTGCGGCTTTGTTGGCGTCCGCGGGCGTACCGTCCTGCTTCGCCGGTTCCGCTGCCTGCTTGGTGTCGTCGTTGGTGGCGTTTTTCTTGCCGGCGGACTTCGAGGATTTGCCGTCCGCTCCGGCGGTGTCCGTCTTCTCGCCGTCCTTGCGTGCCTTTTTGCTACGCGTGGTTTTGTCCGGCGCGAGCGCGTCTTTTGCGGCCGACGTCGCTTTCGCAGCCGCGGTCTTGGCGTCGATGACGATCGTCTCGAAGGCGTTGGTCACAGTGCCCGAAATAGAGCGATCGGCCGCGTTCGCCACGGCCGCGCCAGCGCTACACAGAGAGAAGATCGCAACGGCGTGCCGAAACCGCATCATAGGCGCGTCCTTGAGGCTCTTCGGATGCCTGCGGGCGAGCTTTAACACCTGCAGGCGTGCGGGAAATTTCCAGACTCCGCATCGAGCCGCGAAGTCGCGCTGCGAATCATGCAGCCAGTTTCATCTCAACGAGGAAGCCTGTATAGCCGCAAATTGTGGCTCAACAAGGCGACTGTCCCCACTTATCACATTGGCAGACCAGGGACGTTTTGGTAGGGCGCAGAGCGCATTTTTTGGGTTTGTGCTGCTTGGGTGCGGCAACGGGTGCTTCACTGCGGGGCGAGGGAATGGCCGAGACGGCAGACGAGACGCTGAAAGTCGAAATCACGGGCTCGCTTGCGCTCGTGACCTTGGCACGTCCCAAGGCGCTCAACGCGCTGACACAGCATATGCGGACCAAGCTATCAGAACGGCTGTGGGCGGCAGCGCGCGATCCGCAAGTCTATGCGGTGGCGATTCAGTCGGAAAGCCCGCGTGCGTTCTCGTCCGGCTCCGACGTGCGCGAGGTGATCGGGCTTGCACGCGCGGAGATGGAGGCAGGGCTCAAGACGTTCGCCGACGAATACTCGCTCAACTGGCAGTGCGAGTGCTTTTCGAAGCCCACGGTGCCCTTGATCAACGGAATGGTGATGGGCGGCGGCGTGGGGATCTCGCAGTACGGCACCCACCGCGTCGCGGGGGAGGGCTATTCCTTCGCCATGCCGGAGACGCTGATCGGGCTCTTTCCGGACGTGGGCGTGTGCCATGTGTTCGCGCGCCTGCCGGATCATGTGGGCATCTATCTCGGCCTCACGGGCCGCAGCATCGGGCGGGCGGACGCCTATGCGCTGGGCCTCGTAACGCACTGCATCGATCAGGCGGAGTTCGAGGCGATCAAGGCGGCGCTCGCGGATACCTGGCCGGTCGATACGGTGCTGGACGAGCGGCACAAGGATCCTGGTGAGGGCGCGCTTTTGCCCTATCGCGAGTTGATCGACCGTTGCTTCTCGGCGCCGAGCGTCGAGGAGATCGTGGCGCGCCTCGAAGCCGTGCAGGGCGTTCATCGCGATTGGGCGGGAGAGCTTGTCGCCAATCTCCGCCATCGCTCGCCGCTCGCGCTCAAGGTCACGCACCGGCATATCCGCGACAGCAAGGCGCGCGATCTCAGGGAGACGCTCCGGGCCGACTATCGGATCGCGACGCGTTTTCTCGAAGCCAACGGCGATTTCTACGAGGGCGTGCGTGCAGCGCTGATCGACAAGGACGGAGCGCCGCGCTGGACTCCGGCGCGGCTCGAGGACGTAACGGATGCCATGGTGGCGGCGTACTTCGCGCCGCTCGGTGCGCGGGATCTTGCATTGCCGACGCGCGAGGACATGCAGAAGGCGCGCGCGTGAAAGCGCGTTTTGTAGATTCAGCCCCTTGACGCCGGCTATGCGCCCACCTGTCTCGACCCCGACCTCCGTCGGGGTGACGGCGAAGCTTGTCGCTGTGATCCGCATAGACGTCGCCTCGTGTTGAGGCTGAGATTTACCTGCTATTTACCGCATCAATTGAGCTAATTTTTATCGGTCTCGCTTAGCCTGCACTGAGAACCGGAAAACCGGTCGCGTCAAACAGGTTAGTAAGGCAGGGTAATATGAGCACCGCACTCAACGCGGGGCGCCAGCGAGCGCCCGTGGATCAGGATCCTACTCTTCGTTCGGAGTACGTTCAGAGCCTCCATCTCATCGAGAGACTGCATCGCTTGCTGCTCGATGTCATCAAGGACGAGTTTGACCGCAACGGCAGCTCGGACCTCAACGCCGTGCAGGCGCTCCTTCTGTACAATATGGGCGATAACGAGCTGACAGCCGGCGAGCTCAAGAGCCGCGGCTACTACATGGGCTCGAACGTCTCGTACAATCTCAAGAAGCTCGTCGAGATGGGCTACATCGACTACGAGCGCAGCGAGAGCGACAAGCGCAGCGTGCGCGTCTCGCTTTCGGCCAAGGGCCGCCAGGCCTCGGAAGTGGTTCATCGCCTCTATCAGCGCCAGCTCGGCTCGGTCGAGACGGTGGCGCAGGTTTCGGGCGAGGAGCTCAAGGGCCTCAACAAGGCGCTGGGCCGCCTCGAGAGGTTCTGGACGGATCAGATCCGTTTCCGCCTCTAGTCTCACGACGCGTGCCTTGGGGGCGGGCACGTGCTGGATCGGTGGCAAGGGGGTGCGCGGGGGCGTGCCCCTTTGTCGTTTGCGGAGGGGCGCGCAACCGAATCGCGGGGCGATGATGGACCGGGCGGCGTGGCGCAGCCCGATCGGATCACAGCTGGATCCGGGGCGATGTCCACATTCCAGAGGTGTTCGTGCGGATGTAGAGGTGCCCGGGCTCGACCCGCAGAAAATGGGTGGGCGCTTGTGCGGGCGGCTCCGCGGTGCGCGGCCCTCCGTGGGGATTTATCAAGGATAAGAGCCCCCTGCATCGTGACCTGGGGGTGAGGGACTCTGGGGACGGCTGGATTTCCGGCCTAGCACTCAGACGGCGGACGTCCCGGGCGGGTAGGGGTTCCTACTTGTGGCAGGCCCGCACCACGTCGAATGCAGCCCGGCGCCGGGGGCTTTTTGTCCGGTCCGGATCATGTAATTGTCCCGGCAAAACGGCGTTATCCTGTTTCCGTATCAAAGCATGCGCAGGTCGGGGTCGATGGCGCGTGCTTTCCGGCACAGGCAGGTTTGCGCACGGTCGAGTCGATGTGCTGAAGGCGGCGCCCACGCAACAGGAGATGGGCGATTTCTGGCGGGGGGCTCCATGGCGATATCGTTCAAGCTCGGCACGGGATTGATGCTCGGAGCTTTGGCGGCCGCATCTTTGACCGCACCTGCTCGTGCCAACGACAACTGGCTCTCGTTCGGACCCGTGAGCGGAAGCGGGAGCAGTGCGAGCGATCCGACGACGGAGCGTGAAGCGCTGAAGGAGTTCGAGCGCAATCCGCCCGCGGGCCTTCCCACTCTCTCCCCAGCCAACATCGAGGCCACCAAAGCCGCTATCGCGCGCTACAAGGAGATCGTTGCGGCAGGCGGGTGGAAGCCTGTGCCCGATGCCGTGGTCAAGCCGGACGAGCAGCATTTTGCGATCGTGGAGCTGCGTGACCGCCTGATCGTCTCAGGCGAGTTGCCCGCGGATCAGGCTGGCGGCGAGACGCTCGACGGAAAGCTGGTGGAGGCGCTCAAGGCCTATCAGGCAACGAACGGACTTACGCCAAACGGCCGGCTCGACAAGCCGACGATCGCCGCGCTCAACGTTTCGGCCGAGGACAGGCTCAAGCAGCTCGAGACCAACCTCAAGCGGCTCGCGGAGCTGACCCAGGTGGTCAAGCCGCAGCGCAAGTATGTCGTGGTCAACATTCCGGCCGCGCAGGTGGAAGCCGTTGCGCTCAATCGCGTGATCACGCGCCACACTGGCGTCGTCGGCAAGGTGGACCGGCCGACGCCGCTCCTGCGCTCGACGATCACGGAGATGAATTTCAATCCGATCTGGCGCCTTCCGCCGACGGTGATCCAGAAGGATCTCATTCCCCAGGGCCGCGAGATGCAGGCCGAGGGCAAGAACGTGCTCGTCAAAACGGGCATCGAGGCCTACGACGGGAACGGCAAGAAGGTCGATCCGGAGAAGATCGACTGGAACTCGTCGGCACCGAAGTCGTACTCGTACCGGCAGCCGCCCGGAAAGGACAACCCGCTCGGGTTCGTGAAGATCAACTTCGCCTCAGGCGAGTCGGTCTACATGCACGACAGTCCGTCGGAGGGTCTGTTCGGCCGCAATTTCCGAGCAGCAAGCTCGGGATGCATTCGCGTCCACAACATCGAGCGGCTCGCTTACTGGCTGCTCGGGCAGAACGACGGCTGGGACGAGGACAAGATCGCTGCGATGAAGCAGACCGGCGAGCGCAAGGATGTGCGGCTCGCTACTCCCGTGCCGCTGCATTTCGTGTACATCACCGCCTGGGCGACCGAGGACGGGGTCATCCAGTTCCGCCGCGATCTCTATAGCCGGGACGGCGTGGCGGAGATCGCGACTTCCTATTGAGAAGCGGGCTCTCACCGCGCGGGTGCGACCTGTTCGCCGCGAGGCCGATGGGGCTGAGCAACTTGACCGATGTCAATGCGATCGAGCCTGCCATGCCTCAATCAGGATGCACGGCACGCTTATGGTTTCCCAGGGGGGCGACGGGGCTCCAAATCCCGGCCCATTGTTTCCCCGAACAGCCGAAAAAGCTGGGGTTGCCGCGACATTAGAACGGTTGCAATGTAACACTATCCGAGGGATGCTAGCCTAAAAGGCAGTCTGCCGTTACATACAGCGGCAGTTCTGACGAACAAAGGTTCGAGGAAACGTCGATGGTGGACTATGCGAGGCACTTCAAGGCATCACTCGATGCGATCAGGCGGGAAGGTCGCTACCGGGTTTTCGCCGATGTGAAGCGCCGCCGAGGTGCGTTTCCTGCTGCTGAACATGTGACGAGCGCGGGCACCAAGCCGATCGTCGTGTGGTGCTCCAACGACTATCTCGGCATGGGCCAGCACCCCAAGGTGGTGGCGGCCATGCACGAGGCGATCGACTCGGTTGGCGCCGGTTCGGGCGGCACACGCAACATCTCCGGTACCACCCATTATCACGTCGAGCTCGAGCATGAGATCGCCGATCTCCATGGCAAGGAGCAGGCGCTGCTGTTCACCTCGGCCTACGTCGCCAACGAGGCCGCGCTCTCGACGCTGGCCAAGCTGCTGCCGGGCTGCGTGATCTTCTCCGACGAAAAGAATCACGCTTCGATGATCGAAGGCATCCGTCACGGCGGCAGCGAGAAGCGCATCTTCCGCCACAACGACGTGGCCGATCTCGAAGCAAAGCTGAAACAGGTTCCGGCCGGCACGCCGAAGATCATCGCCTTCGAGAGCGTGTATTCGATGGACGGACACATCGCTCCGATCGGTGCGATCTGCGATCTCGCCGAGAAATACGGCGCGCTGACCTATCTCGACGAGGTGCACGCCGTCGGCATGTACGGCCCGCGCGGCGGCGGCATCGCGGAGCGTGACAACGTCATGCACCGCGTCGACATCGTCAACGGCACGCTGGCCAAGGGCTTCGGCGTGATGGGCGGCTATATCGCCGGCACGCGGGATCTCTGCGATGCGATCCGCTCGTTCGCACCCGGCTTCATCTTCACCACTTCGCTGGCTCCGGCCATCGCGGCCGGCGCACTCGCCAGCATCCGGCATCTCAAGAGCAGCTCGCTCGAGCGGGCCCGTCACCAGGAGCGCGCGAAGGCGCTCAAGACCCGCCTTCTGGCCGCGGGGCTCCCGGTGTTCCAGAACCAGAGCCATATCGTGCCCGTGCTTATCGGCGACCCGGTTCACTGCAAAGAGGTGACCGACCGTCTTCTCGAGACGCATGGCATCTACGTGCAGCCGATCAACTATCCGACCGTTCCGCGCGGAACGGAGCGCATTCGCCTTACGCCCGGCCCGCATCACACCGATGCGCAGATGGACGAGCTTACGGAAGCCCTGCGCATGCTTTGGGCCGCGTGCCCTGCAGCCGTGGGCAAGACGGGCAAGCTTGCTGCCGAGTAAATATTTTTTCATGGCTTGCGGGCGGTGGCAGCTTTGTCGCCGCCCGTTTGCTTTTGCCTATCTTGCGAAGATCTTCACAGAAATCCCTGTTGCGCTGCACATCGCCGGTGGGTGCGACGGAGACTTCCTTGTTGCTTTCGCTTGACGCATGGTAAGGGCATTCGCGAGCGTTTGCCGTGGCACCATTGTACTTTCGTCATACAAGGAGCTGGCTGCAACGGTTCTCCGATTTCGTAAATGAATTCAGTGCTATCGCCACCCTCCCCATCAAAATCTCAGCCGACACCACGAGGAAACGTCATGTCGAACACCGCCCGCTTCTTCAAATCTCATCTTGCCGAGACCGATCCGGAAGTCGCGTCGGCGATCGACAAGGAGCTGGGGCGCCAGCAGCACGAGATCGAGCTCATCGCCTCCGAGAACATCGTCTCCAAGGCGGTGCTCGAGGCCGCGGGCAGCGTGCTGACCAACAAGTACGCCGAAGGCTATCCGGGCAAGCGCTACTATGGCGGCTGCCAGTACGTGGACATCGTCGAGGACCTGGCGATCGAGCGCGCCAAGAAGATCTTCGGCTGCGGCTTCGCGAACGTGCAGCCGAACTCCGGCTCGCAGGCCAACCAGGGCGTGTTCAACGCGCTCGCCAAGCCGGGTGACACCATCCTCGGCCTCAACCTGGCTCACGGCGGCCACCTCACGCACGGCGCGACGGTCAACCAGTCGGGCAAGTGGTTCAAGGCGGTGCACTATCAGGTCGAGCCCGAAACGCACCGCATCGACATGAACAAGGTGCGCGAGATCGCCAAGGCCGAGAAGCCGCGCATCATCATCGCGGGCGGCTCCGCCTATCCGCGCCAGTTCGACTTCGCCGCGTTCCGCTCGATCGCGGACGAGGTCGGCGCGCACCTCATGGTGGACATGGCGCACTTCGCGGGCCTCGTCGCTGCCGGTGAGCATCCCTCGCCGTTCCCGCACGCTCACGTCGTCACCACGACCACCCACAAGACGCTGCGCGGTCCGCGCGGTGGCATGATCCTCACCAACGACGAGGACATCGCGAAGAAGGTCAACTCGGCCATCTTCCCCGGCATCCAGGGCGGTCCGCTGATGCATGTCATCGCCGGCAAGGCTGTGGCGTTCGGCGAGATCCTGACGCCGGAGTTCAAGGCCTATGCGAAGCAGGTGATCGTCAACGCTAAGGCGATGGGCGAGGTTCTCGTCAACGCCGGCTTCGCGCTCGTCTCGGGCGGCACCGATACGCACCTCATCCTCGTCGACCTGCGTCCGAAGAAGCTCACGGGCAACATCTCGGAGAAGTCGATGGGCCGCGCGCACATCACCTGCAACAAGAACGGTGTTCCGTTCGATCCCGAGAAGCCGATGGTCACCTCGGGCATCCGTCTCGGCGCACCGGCCGGCACGACCCGCGGCTTCGGCGAAGCGGAGTTCCGCGACATCGGCCGCATGATTGCCGAGGTCCTGGAGGGGCTCGCCAAGAACGGCGAAGCCGGCAACGGCGCCGTCGAGGAGAAGATCAAGGCCGAGGCCACGGCGCTCTGCAAGCGCTTCCCGATCTACTGATCTCCGCCTTTCGTCTCTCTCAGCGGGAGATGTGAAGGAGCCGTTTCAATGCGGCGGGACTTGCACTAGAAGAAGGCGCCGGAGCGGTTCGCTCCGGCGCCTTTCATTTCAGGAGACCGCCAGACATGCGTTGTCCGTATTGCTCCTGCGAGGAGACGCAGGTGAAGGACAGCCGGCCGACGGAGGAGAACGCCGCCATCCGCCGCCGCCGCGTGTGCCCGGATTGCGGCGGCCGCTTCACCACGTTCGAGCGCGTGCAGCTTCGCGAGCTGACCGTCGTCAAGCGGTCGGGACGCAAGGTTCCGTTCGATCGCGACAAGCTGTTGAAGTCGGTCGAGGTGGCACTGAGGAAGCGGCCGATCGAGAGCGAGCGCATCGACCGCATGGTGTCGGGAATCGTGCGCCAGCTCGAAAGCACCGGTGAGACGGAGATTCCGTCCTCGACCATCGGCACGTTCGTCATGGACGGTCTTCGCGCGCTCGATCCCGTGGCCTACGTGCGTTTCGCTTCCGTCTATCGCGATTTCCGTGAGGCCGCCGATTTCCAGGAAGTGCTCGGCGAGATCGCGCGCGACGATGGCCCCGATGATGCGCATCGGGCGGCGAAGAAGCACTAGTGGGCAGTTAGGCAGCAGGCAGTCGCCGTGGATTTTTCGCCGTTCGATCAGCACATGATGGACATCGCGCTCACGCTCGCGCGGCGGGGGCTCGGCACGACTGCGCCCAACCCTTCGGTGGGCGCGGTGATCGCGGATGAGAGCACGGGTGAGCTGATTGCACGCGGCGTCACGCAGCCAGGCGGGCGGCCACACGCGGAGACGGAAGCGTTGCGCCGCGCGGGAGCGCGTGCCCGCGATGCCACGCTCTACGTGACGCTCGAGCCGTGCGCGCACCACGGAAAGACGCCACCCTGCGCGGATGCCGTGGTTGCGGGCGGCATCCGTCGCGTCGTCATCGGCGTCGGCGATCCGGACCCGCGCACGAAAGGACACGGCATCCAGCGTCTCAGGGATGCCGGCATTGCGGTTGAAACCGGTTTGAGGGGCGAGGAGGCGCGCTGGGCGACGCTGGGGCATATTCTCCGCATCACGGAGCGGCGCCCCTTCGTGCAGCTCAAGATGGCCTTGTCGGCCGCGGGTGCTGTGCCACGCGGCGCCGATGGGAAGGCCCTGTTCGTCACGGGACCGGAGGCGCGGGCGCAGGGGCATTATTTACGCGCGGCTTGCGATGCCATTCTGGTCGGCGGCCAGACGGTTCGCGATGACGATCCCGACCTTACATGCCGTCTGCCGGGGCTTGCGGAGCGCTCACCGGTCCGCGTGGTGCTCTCGCGCTCGCTCGGCTTGTCTGCCGGCGCCAAGCTCGTGCGTACGGCGCGAAGCGTGCCGCTGTGGATCGTCGCGGGTGAGGATGCCGATCCGGCACGCGCGGGAGAGCTCGAAGCGGCGGGTGCGAGGATTTTCCGTCTTCCTGTCTCAGGTCATGGGATCGCGCCGCGCGATGTGCTGGGATTGCTGTCGGACGAGGGGATCACACGGCTGCTCGTCGAAGGTGGAGCTGCAATCTGGAAGGCATTTTCGCAGGAAAAGCTCGCGGACGAGGTCGTTCTGTTTCAAGCGGGATCAGGCGAGGCCGAGGTGCCGGCCGTGGAGCTTGCCGCGCGTCTCGCTCCGGGGCTAGATCTCGATCTCGCGCGGCGGCGCCGGGTGGGGGCCGACACGATGTCGGTCCTCCGGGTGCGGACGCCGCGCTCATGAGCGGGGAGCGTTAGAGTGTTTACGGGAATTATCACGGACGTCGGCGAGCTGATCGGCCGGGAAGGCGGACGCTTCGCGATCCGCTCGCGGTATGCGGCCGACGGCATCGCGCTCGGCGCATCGATCGCCTGCGACGGCTGCTGCCTTTCGGTGGTGACGCTGCGGGCCGATGGCGCGGGCTCGGCCTTCACGGTCGACGTCTCCAACGAGACGCTGTCCAAGACCACGCTCGGGAGCTGGCAAGTGGGCCGGCGGATCAATCTGGAGCGTGCCCTCAAGGCGGGCGACGAACTCGGCGGACATATCGTCTCGGGTCACGTGGACGGCGTGGGCCAGATTATCGACATGCGGGCCGATGGAGAGAGCATTCGCGTGCTCATCGAGCTGCCCCAGGCGCTTGCGCCCTATGCGGCGCCGAAAGGCTCGATTGCACTTGACGGGACCTCCCTCACCGTTAACGAGGTGAGCGGAAACCGCTTCGGCGTCAATCTGATCCCCGTGACCTTGACCGAGACGACGTGGGGGCGCAAAAAGCCCGGCGACGAGGTCAACGTGGAGATCGACCTCTTTGCGCGCTATGTGGCGCGGATCATGGAGTTTCGGGTGTGAGCACCGGTCTCGGTAAAATTACGCAGTCGGAAATTGCCGGCTTCCTGTCGTCCACCGCGGAGATCGTGGAGGACATGCTGAACGGGCGCATGGTCATCCTCGTTGACGCGGAGCATCGCGAGAACGAGGGCGATCTCGTGATCCCCGCGCAGATGGCGACGCCGGATGCCGTCAACTTCATGGCCAAGCACGGCCGCGGCCTCATCTGCCTCACGCTGATGCAGACCAGGGCGCAGGAGCTCGGGCTCGAGTTCATGGTGCGGACCAAGGCGGCGCGCGAGCGCACGGCCTTCACGCAATCGATCGAAGCACGCGAAGGCGTTTCGACGGGCATCTCGGCGCATGATCGCGCGCGTACGATCGCGACGGCGATCGATGCCACCAAGGGCGCCAACGATCTCGTTTCGCCAGGGCATGTGTTTCCGCTCGTCGCGCGCGAGGGCGGCGTGCTGATCCGCGCGGGTCATACGGAAGCATCCGTCGATCTCGCACGTCTCGCCGGTCTCTATCCGGCGGCGGTGATCTGCGAGATCATGAACGAAGACGGCACCATGGCGCGGATGCCGGATCTCATTCCGTTCGCACAGCGGCACGGTCTCAAGATCGGCACCATCGAGGATCTCATCGCCTACCGGCTGAAGCACGACCGGCTGGTGAAGCAGGTCGCGCGCACGCAGGTGGACACGTCACTTGGCGGCACGTTCGATCTCCGCGTGTTCACGACGACGGTCGAGCCGGTCGAGCATCTGGCGCTGGTGAAGGGCGACATCAGTCCCTCTGGCGGGCCTGTGCTCGTGCGTGTTCATGCCGTGAACGTGCTCGGCGATCTTCTGGGCATCGCGGGGGATCATGGCGCCGTCGCGAAGTCCATCCGCGCCATCGAGCGCGAGGGGCGCGGCGTGATCGTGCTGATCCGCGATCTCGGTCCGAAGAGCGTTTCGGAATGGGTTGGCCGCCGGTCCAAGGCCGATGCGGGAGAGAAGGCTGCACGCGGACGCCGGCAGGTAGAGATCGGCGTCGGCTCGCAGATTTTGAGGGAGCTCGGCGTTGCCGACATGGTGCTGCTCACCAATGCGCCGGACGACGTGTACGTCGGCCTCGAGGCCTATGGGCTGCGCATCGTCGGCACGCGGGCAATCGAGTAGTTGAAATGGTCAAAGACGATAATCGCAAACGTATCGAGATGGAGCTGCATTCCGGTGGCTCCGCGCGCATCCTCATCATCGAGGCGCCCTACTATCAGGAAGTGACGAACGAGCTGGTTGCCGGCGCGCGGGCGGTGCTCGATGCGGCGGGCGTTGGCTACGACCGTGTTCCGGTGCCGGGTGCGCTCGAAATTCCGCAGGCATTCCGCCAGGCTGTTTCGGCGGGTCTGTTCACGGGCGGGGCGAAGCCCGTCTATGCAGGCGCCATCGTGCTCGGCTGCGTGATCCGCGGAGAGACGTCGCACTACGACATCGTGTGCAACAACACCAATCATTGGCTGATGGAAACGGCGATCCAGCACGACATTCCCGTCGGCAACGGCGTGCTGACCGTCGACACGGAAGCGCAGGCACTTGCGCGCGCGCGTGGCGGTGCGGAGGGCAAGGGCGGCGATGCGGCGCGGGCGTGCCTCCGGCTCATCTGGCTCGCGCAGACATTCAGGCAGCGCGCATCATGAGCAGCGCTCCCCGCAGAAAGAAATCTACCGGCGATGGTCCGAAACCGCGCACGGTTTCGCGCATGGCTGCCGTGCAGGCGCTCTACCAGATGGATCTGGCGGGCACCGATGCCGGCGAGGTGATCGAGCAGTTCAACTCGCCGCCGCCTTCGCCGCCGGAAGGCGCGCCCGAGCCAGAGCCTGATGCCGACAGCATGACGAGCCTCGAGGGCGCGGACGCGACGTTCTTCGCGGACGTCGTGAAGGGCGTGGTGCGTAGACAGCGCGAGATCGATCCGCTGGTGGACCAGCAGCTTCGGACCGGCTGGCGGCTGGTGCGCGTCGACTCGATCCTGCGTGCGATCCTCCGCGCGGGCGTATTCGAGACGCTCGAGCGCAGCGACGTGCCCGCACGCGTGATCATCAACGAGTACATCAACATCGCGAAGGCGTTCTTCGAGGGCGACGAGCCGAAGGTCGTCAATGGCGTGCTCGACAGGATCGCGCACAAGCTGCGTGCGAAAGAATTTACGACGCCGGGCGACGGGGAGTAGACCGCTTCCAGATTCGGAGAGTGCGCGGTGGGCGAGGACGAGCTGATCCAGACGACGTTCGCGCCGCTGGCCTCGGGCTTTGCCGGTGCGCTGGGCCTCACGGACGATTGCGCGTTTCTTACGCCGCCGCCTGGTGAGGATCTCGTTCTCACCACCGATGCAGTTGCGGCGGGCGTCCATTTCTTTCCCGAGGATGCGCCGGCCGACATCGCGTGGAAGGCGCTCGCGGTCAACGTATCGGACCTTGCAGCGAAGGGCGCGCGCCCGATCGCCTATCTCCTATCGATCGCTTTTCCGGAGTTGCCGGAGCGCGCGTGGCTCGCGGAGTTCGCGCGCGGGCTCGGCGAAGCACAGGCCGCGTTCGGGATCGCCCTCGCCGGAGGGGACACCGATCGCAGGCCTGGCCCGCTCACCGCGACCGTGACCGCCATCGGCAGTGTGCCAAGCGGGCGGATGGTGCGGCGCGGGTCAGCCAAGGCGGGCGACCTGCTTTTTCTCTCGGGTACGCTCGGGGACAGTGCGGTCGGCCTCTTGCTGCGGCAGGACCCCGACAGGCGCGTCTCGCTCGGTCTCGATACGCGCGAGGCAGCGATGCTGGTTGGCCGCTATCTTCGTCCGGAGCCGCGCGTGGCGCTCGCCCCACATCTCCTCGCCCATGCGTCGGCGGCCATGGACGTGTCGGACGGACTGGTCAAGGATTGTGCACGTCTCGCGCGCGCCTCCGGGCTCGCCGCTTCGCTCGATTGTGTGCGCCTGCCGCTCTCGCAACCGCTTTTGAGCGCACTTGCGCGCCAGCCGGATCTCATCGCGACCGCGCTCACGGGGGGCGACGACTACGAGGTGCTTGCGGCCGTTTCGCCTGGAGAGGCATCCGCGTTCCAGGCCGCAGCTCAAGCGTGTGGGGTGCCCGTCTCGGAAATCGGACGGCTTTCCGCCGGAACGGGCATTTCCGTGCTGGGTGCGGACGGGCAACCGATGTCGTTCACTAGGCCTGGATGGGATCATTTCCCGCATTGACGGAAGCCCGAATGGGACGCTTCAGTGCGTCCGGCGGGACCCGCTGAATTTCCAAGGGTTTGGCGATAGTTTGATTGATAATGGGTCTTTGTTTGGCCATATCGTTTTCGTTTAACGGCCCTGGAATCGCTCGCGTTGACGCCTGATCGTCCGTCGCCAGGGCTGGCCTTCAGCAAACAGGGAATGACCTCGCTCATGACGTTCTGCCGTAGCCTACGCGTGTCGTTCGTCCGCCGCAGAACGGAAGCGACGCGAGCTTTCATCCGGCGCTGCTCCGTGCCGGTGATGGCGGGGGCGCTGTTCGCCGTGGCTTCGAGCTGGTCCGGAACGTCGGCCGCGGCGCAGGACGGCAATTGGTGGGAAGGAATCACGAGCTTCGGCACGCCGGACTATTCTGGCCGGCGCGCGGAAATGGAGCGCACGCCGCCGCGCCAGGACGTGCTCAACGATCTCCGCCCTACCGACGTGCCGTGGCGCAGCGATGAAATGCTGGTGGCCATGGAGAAGGCCATCGCCCAGTACCAGGACATCGTGAGCCGGGGCGGCTGGCCGATGATTCCCGGAAACCGCATGCTGCGCGTCGGTGAAGACGACGAGCGCGTGGCGGCGCTCCGGCGCAGGCTGATGGCGACGGGTGAGCTGCCGCGTTCGGCGAGCTACAACGACTACTCGTTCGATTCAGGGGTCGAGCAGGCGGTCGTGCGTTTCCAGGAGCGCAATGGCCTGCGCGCCACGGGGCGTGTCGACCAGCCGACGCTCGCCGCACTCAACATCACCGCGGAAGAGCGTCTCGCCCAGCTCAAGCTCAATCACGGCCGCATCCTGGAGCTCGTGCAGACGCCGCCCGAGGAGCGTTATGTGCTGGTCAACGTGCCGGCCTTTCAGCTCGAAGCCGTCGAACGCTATCAGACTGTGCTGCGCCATCGCGTGATCGTGGGCCGCAACGGCCGCGAGACGCCGTCGCTCAAGGCGATGATCCGCAATTTGAACTTCTTTCCCTACTGGCGCGTGCCGGACAGCGTGGCGCAACTCGATGTGTTTCCGCGCCTCGTGAAGGAGCCGGACTATTTGACGAAGGAGCACATCCGCGTCATTTCCGGGGATTTCAACGGGCCCGAGCTCGATCCCACCTCCATCGACTGGTCGCAGGCGGACGCGCGCCGCGTCAAGCTCAAGCAGGACCCGGGCCCGCAGAACGCGCTCGGCCTCGTTCGCATCGATATGCAGAACGAGCACGGCGTCTATATGCATGACACGCCGATGAAGCCGCTCTTCCAGCAGCGCGCTCGTGCGTTCAGCGCAGGGTGCGTGCGCGTGCAGGACGTGTTCCAGCTCGTCGAATGGCTGGCGCGTTTCGAAGCCGGATGGGAGCAGCCGGGGCGCGTGCAGGCCGTCCTCGACCAGGGGCAGGCGCTCGACGTGGCGCTGTCGCGTCCCGTTCCGGTTTATTTCACCTACATCACGGCGTGGGCTGAGCCCAACGGAGTGATCGAGTTCCGTCCCGATATCTACCGGCGCGACGGCGCCATGGCGATGGCGGATGTCTACGATCCGGATGCGCCCCCGCCGCCAGCCCAGGGCCTCGCGCCGTAAGGTCCAGGGTTCATGACAGGCCCGCTGGAGAGACTTGTCTTCAGAGCCCGCCAGTGGGATTCTCCCGCGGCCATGCTGTCGTACTTGACCCGCCACGTGATCGAGACGCTGGAGTTTCTCCGGCGGCATTGGCTCGCCGTTGTGCTCCTCGCGCTTGCGGGCAGCGTGGTCGCCTTCGCGGTGCAGCTCTCGGACGAGCAGGGCCGGATGGACCTCCCGCTCGCTTATTCGATCCGCATGACCTGCGAGGACGATATCGAGGCCTCGCTCTGGCGGGGCGGCTGCAATCGCATCGCACCGGATATCGCGAAAACAGGGCGGCCGTCGTTCGGCGAGCTCTATCAGGCCTTCGTCACGGTTCATCATGCCCCGAGTCCGCGTGAGGCGAACGCGCCGCGTTTTTCAGGCGAGGCGCCCGAGGCGAACTTCGATCTCAAGTCGATCGTGGCGGGCCAGCGCTACAGCCTCGCCTCCGTGATGCCCGAGTTCGAGGGCGTGCGCAGCCGCGTGCACGCAGAGGCCGTGATGGAAGGCATCGACCAGCGCGATCGTGCGCTGCTGACGATAGGACGTGCGGGGCTCGGACACGATGCGCTCTTTGCCGGGGCGCTTGCCAATCTCGCGCATCCCGGCGCGCTCGTGAGCGGGGCATCTCAGTATGCTGCCATTCTGATGGGAACCGCCAAGCGCAGCGACTTCACCGCTACGGGCATGTCCGGGCAGCGATAGCGCTCTCGCCGGGCGCGGCGATCACGCCTTGATGCGATAGCCGGTCTTGAAGATCCACCAGATAACCACGAGGCAGACCGTGAGGAAGCCGAGCGTCATGGCGAAGCTCACGCCTACGTTGACGTCCGAGATCTCGTAGAAGCTCCAGCGGAAGCCGCTGATCAGGTAGACGATCGGATTGAAGAGCGTCACCGTGTGCCATGGCTGCGGCAGCATGTTGATGGAGTAGAAGGTGCCGCCGAGGAAGGTGAGCGGCGTCAGCACGAGCAGCGGTATGATCTGCAGCTTCTCGAAGCCGTCCGCCCAGATGCCGATGATGAAGCCGAACAGGCTGAAGGTTATGGCCGTGAGGACGAGGAAGCCGATCATCCAGAACGGATGCGCGATGCGCAGGGGAACGAAGAGGCTCGCCGTCGCGAGGATGATGAGGCCGAGAATCACGGATTTCGTGGCGGCCGCGCCGACGTAGCCGAGTGCGATCTCGAAGGGCGATATGGGCGCGGAGAGCAATTCGTAGATGGTGCCCGTGAAACGCGGAAAGTAGATGCCGAAGGCCGCGTTCGACGTGCTTTCGGTGAGCAGCATCAGCATGACGAGGCCGGGCACGATGAAGGCGCCGTAGGGCACGCCGTCGATCTGGGCAATGCGCGAGCCGATGGCCGCGCCGAACACCACGAAATAGAGCGAGGTGGAGAGCACGGGCGAGACGATGCTCTGCATGAGGGTGCGCCCCCAGCGGTGCATCTCGAAGGCATAGATGGCGTGTACGGCCCGGATGTTCATTGCGATTGCCTCACCAGGTCGACGAAGATGTCCTCGAGCGAGCTTTGGCTGGTTGCCAGATCCTTGAAGCCGATGCCGGCTTCGCGCATGTCGCTCAGCAGTGCGGTGATGCCGGTGCGCTCGGCCTGCGTGTCGTAGGTGAAGACGAGGGTGCTGCCGCCGGGGCGCAGCTCGAGCTGATAGCGGGAGAGACTTGGGGGAAGCGCATCGAGAGGCTTCTGAAGCTCCAAGGTCAACTGCTTTTTGCCGAGCTTGCGCATCAGCTCGACCTTGTCCTGCACGAGGATCAACTCACCCTTGGTGATGACGCCGATGCGATCGGCCATCTCCTCGGCTTCCTCGATGTAGTGCGTGGTGAGGATGACGGTGACGCCGCTGTCGCGCAGGCCACGAACGATTTGCCACATGTCCTTGCGCAGCTCCACGTCCACGCCGGCGGTTGGCTCGTCCAGGAAAAGGATGCGTGGCTCATGGGCGAGCGCCTTGGCGATGAGCAGGCGACGCTTCATGCCGCCCGAAAGCGTCATGATGCGGCTGTCCTTCTTGTCCCAGAGGGAGAGATCGCGCAGCACCTTCTCGACGTAGGCGGGGTTCGAAGGCTTGCCGAACAGGCCGCGGCTGAACGAGACCGTCGCCCATACGGTCTCGAACATGTCGGTCGAGAGCTCCTGGGGCACGAGGCCGATCAGGGCGCGGACGGCGCGATAGTCGCGCGCGATGTCCATGCCGTCGACTAGGATCTCGCCGCCGCTCGGATTGACGATGCCGCAGATAATGCTGATCAGCGTGGTCTTGCCGGCGCCGTTCGGGCCCAGAAGCGCGAAGATCTCACGCTCGCGGATATCGAGGTTGACAGTCTTGAGGGCGACGTGACCCGACGCATAGGTCTTGTTCACGCCCTTGATCGAGATGATGGCCTTCATGCGTACCGCCGCGGCAGGAGAGCGTGAACTTCTGTTGCGGAGCACCACATAGGTGCATTTCGCGGAGGCCGCAAGGCGGGGGCCCCTCCGCAGGGTGCGGGTGCTACTGCCGGCCCAGGGGGAGCGGCTTGATCCAGCAGCCCGTGAGGCCCGCTGCTTTCAGGCTTCGGCACAGGTCTTTGGCGTCCGCGCGCGAGTGCGGCGGAATGAGAGACAGGCGGTACCATGTCTCGCGGTCCTGCCCCTGCACGCGGTCCACGCGCGCCTTGGCGTCACCCAAAATCTGCGGGTAGGCGGATTTGAAACCCCGGTAATCCTGCTGCAACTCTTCCGTGCTGCGGCGCGTGGAGAGCACGACGAGGTAGGGCTGCTCCATGTTCGGCGACACGACGATCGGTCCTTGCGTCTCGTTGCCGACCGACGGGGATAGGACCGCAGCTTCGGCACTCATGGCGCCGGAGGCTCGCGGCGCGGGCGCCTCTTCCGTGCTCGTTTCCCCGGCGGTGGCGAGGCGGCCGTCGAGCTTCTTTCCGGGTTCCAGCGTTGCTGCGGCGTGGCGGCGCGTGCCGTCGCCGATACCGGGCGAGACGATGCTCAGGATGGCGATGGAGAGGCCGGCGACGACAGTGAGAGCCGCGAGTGCGGCGGCGGATGTGGGGTTCTTGTCGACGAGCGCCCGCATGGCGGCGACGCTCGAGGCGGCGACAGCGCCGGCGCTTCGCGCTTTATCCGCCTTTTTGGCGCGGCTATTGGGCGGCATGGGTGCGCGCTGAGCGGACGGCGGGGGCCGCTGCCCTACCGGCTGTGCCCATTGGGGTGCGGGCGGAATGGGGGCGTGCTGCTGCGGATACGGTGCTGTGGCAGGCGCGGGCAAATAGGCGACCGGGCCGCGTGGCGCGGCCAAGCCCGGCATCTCCTGGCGAAACGCGCTCTGCTCGATCTCGCGCGATGTGGCGAGCAGAGCGGCGTGCGCCTGGGCGGCATCAGGCGCGGCGTCCATGCGGGGCAGCAGGCCCGATGCTTTCTGCTCAACCACTTCCAGCAGATCCAGCGCGCGGCGGTGGCTGCCGAGGATGTGCGTCAGCACTGCGATGTCCATCAGCTCGCGCGGCGGCAAGGCCGCCATGAGCTGGTCGATCTCTCGCTGGATGTCGGCGATCAGGCGGGCGGACGCTTCGATGTCGGCGCCAATGTGCGGAGGCGCCGCGCGTGACCGCTCCAGCACCTTGAGCAGCCTGCGGGCGACGTTGAGCGAGATCTCATGGATCTGCTGGCGCTCAAGCGCGGCATCGCGATTGAAGGCGGCCATGGCGTCGGATCTCGTCCCTACCCCGTTAATTCCAAAGTCTTATCGGAAAGCGGGCCATTCGGCCTGCTGTCCCTGCGTCGCATCCACCGCCGCTTCGGGGCCGATGCAACCTCTCCTCAGCCCGCGTGACATTCGGGAAACATGGTGCGCAACACGTCGATCGAGCATCCCGGTGCTCCTTCGATGCACTGATAGTTGATGTAGGGGACGGCGCCCTGGCTCGCGATGGAGATCTGGCTCCGGATCTTCTTGGTGAAGCAGCGGGCCAGCGTACCTTCGTCCGCGAGCTCGATGGAGGCCAGCACGCTCGCCTCCGGGCAGCTCTTGTTCTCGATCATGTAGGTGGCGGAGGAGGATTGGCTGATGGTCAGGCATTCGGGATCGTCGGCCACAGGCGCGGCGGCCAAAGGCGCGGCGGCCGGGGCCTCCTTTTTCTTCTGCTGTGCTTCGGCGGAAGGAATGGCGCAGACAAAGCCAAGCGCGATGAGTGCGGCGGCGATCCCCTTGGGCACGCGCCGCGCAGCGGAACGGCAGATGGCAGCAAGACACGCTGAATACACGCTTGAACTCCGACGGGGCGGACCTGGCCTGTTGCGTTGTCGCATTTTCTTCTTGAACGGGCCGAAGCCCATTTCGCCCAGAAAGCACGAAAGACGTTTCGAACTTGAATGTGGACCCGCCACTCCCCCCGGACCGGCCGCTTTACAAACCACATCGGCTCGCCTGCGTCGAGTACGCGAGCGAGATGGCTGATGTGTGGTGACGACGCTCGCGCGGCCGGCTTATGAAAATTCTGGGGATAACCCGCAGGCGTTGCGGGCAGGCTCTTGCACGGCGGCGGCGATGATGAGCCGTGAGCTGATCAATGCGCTCCCGCTCAGCGGGTTTCGCCGTCACCGCGATTGTAGATATCGTCGCTGCGGATGATGTCGTCCTCGCCGAGATAAGTGCCGATCTGGACCTCGATGAGCTCCAGAGGAACTTTTCCCGGATTTTCGAGCCGGTGCCACTGGGTGGCGACGATGTAGACGCTTTCGTTCTCGCGGACGAGCTTCTCGGTGCCGTCCACGGTCACGCGGGCGGTGCCCTGCACCACGACCCAGTGCTCGGAGCGATGATGGTGCATTTGCATGGAGAGGATGCCGCCCGGCTTCACGTGCAAGAGCTTCACCTGGAAGCGCGGGCCCATGTTGAGCGTCTCGAAGAACCCCCACGGCCGATAGCTTCTGAGGTGCTGCTCCTGCTCCTTGCGGTTCGCGGCCTTGAGGCGGGTGACGAAGCGGGCAACATCCTGTGAGCGGGATTTGTCGGCCACCAGCACGGTGTCCGGCGTCTCCACGATCACCAGATCCTTCACGCCGATGGTGGAGATGAGGGCCTTCTCGCTGCGGATGTAGCAGTCGGTGGTGTCCTCGGTCAGCGCGTCGCCCTGGATGAAGTTGCCCTCCGCATTGCGCGGGGCGGCATCCCAGAGCGAGGCCCATGATCCGAGATCGCTCCAGCCGATGGAGAGAGGCAGCACGGCGGCCTTGTCGGTCTTCTCCATCACGGCGTAGTCGACGGAGATGCTCGGCGCCTTGGCGAAGGCTGTGGCATCGAGGCGGAGAAAGCCCAAGTCCTCGCTCGCATGTTCGAGCGCTTCGCGTGCCGCGGCCAGCACGGCGCGGTTATGGCGGGCCAGCTCGTCCAGATAGGTGTCGGCCCGGAAGACGAAGATACCGCTGTTCCAGAGGTAGCGCCCATCATCGAGGTAGGTTTGCGCGGTTTCCGCGTTCGGCTTCTCGAAGAAGCTGTCGACCTCGAAGGCGCCCTCGGTGCCCTCCGCGAGGGCGTTGCCCTTGCGGATGTAGCCGTAGCCGGTGTGCGGCTCGGTGGGCGCGATACCGAAGAGGACAATACGCCCGCGGCTCGCGACCTCCGCTGCGCGGCGCACGGCGTCCGCGAAGCCCGCCGCATCCGCGATCACGTGATCGGACGGCATGATGGCGAGGATGGCAGCGGGATCGCGCCGGGCGGCGAGGAGCGCGGCGACGGCGATGGCAGGGGCCGTGTTACGGGCGCTGGGCTCCAGCACCACGCTCTCCGGCTCCACGCCCGCCTCGGCCGCGTGCTCGCGCACCAGAAAGCGGTGCGCGTTGTTGCAGACGACGATGGGGGCAGCGAAGCCATTCTGCGGCGCGAGGCGCGCGAGGGTGGCGGAGAGCAGGCTCGCCTTCTCTCCGTTCAAACCGCTGACGAACTGCTTCGGATACATGGCCCGCGAGAGGGGCCAGAGCCGGGTTCCCGAGCCGCCTGACAGGATGACCGGGACAATCTTATGCATGTGCTGACCTCTGGACGTGAGGCGCACGGTATCGTCCGATGTCTGGACTTACAAGATTTCAAGACATTGAATCGGCGGGCTTTTATCTCATACGGTTACCGAAAGCCACGCCTGCGTGCGGCGGGCCGGCGAGGATTGCGGCAGGCGGCCTGCCGCAATCCTCGCCCAAGTGCCCGTTCTCGTTCAGGATCAGTCGTTTTCGTAGATGTCCGGTACGTACAATTCGTCCGGCACCGGGGTACGGGAGTAGTCCGGGTTATGGACACGCTCCGGCAGCGTGACGTCCGCGCGGGGGACCTCCTGGTAGGGGATCTGGGCCAGGAAGTGGCTGATGCAGTTGAGGCGTGCGCGCTTCTTGTTGTCCGCTTCCACGATCCACCACGGTGCCTCGGGGATGTGGGTTCGTTCCAGCATCGCTTCCTTGGCTTTCGTGTACGCCTCCCAGCGGCGCCGGGATTCGAGGTCCATGGGCGAGAGTTTCCACTGCTTCAGGGGATCGTTGATACGCATGCTGAAGCGGAAGTTCTGCTCGTCGTCGCTGATGGAGAACCAATACTTGATGAGCTTGATGCCCGAGCGGACGAGCATCCGCTCGAACTCGGGAGCGGAGCGGAAGAACTCCTCGACATCCGGTTCGGAGCAGAAACCCATGACGCGCTCGACGCCCGCGCGATTGTACCAGCTGCGGTCGAACAGCACGATCTCGCCCCCCGCCGGAAGGTGGGCGACGTAACGCTGGAAATACCATTGACTGCGCTCGCGCTCGCTGGGTGCGGGAAGGGCCGCCACGCGACAGACGCGCGGGTTGAGCCGCTGGGTGATGCGCTTGATGACGCCACCTTTGCCGGCCGCGTCGCGGCCTTCGAAAATGACGACGACCTTGAGCTTCTCGCGTACCACCCAGTCCTGCAGCTTCACCAACTCGCGCTGCAGCCTGAACAGCTCCTTGAAGTAAGCCCTGCGGGGAAGGCCGCCTTCCTCGGCTTGCTCGCTGTCGATATCTTGCGGGCCGGTCAGGCGCTCGTCGTCCAGCTCCAGCTCGAGCTCTTCGTCGAAGCTGTCCAGCATTTCCGCCTTCACTCTGGCGGAGATCGCGTCTTCCTTTTTCATCGCTTTCACCTGGCTGCGCGGCTCGATCTACGGTTCGAGACGTCCGCGGTTGTGCTTCGCCCTCGCATGTTTCGGCGAGATCTGTGACGGGTGAATGACAGTGCGTCGCCGGACTATCTGCCCGCAGGCGCGGGAGCGGGTGACGCCCCCTCCATCTTTTCCTTGCGGATGAAGAAAAGATTTCGGGCGTAGATGAGCACGCCGAACTGGCCGAGAATGATCACCGGATCGAGGCGGTGCAGGCCGTAGGCGAACACCAGAAGGCCCCCAAGGAGGCTCAGGTACCAGAACGTCTCGGGCATGGTGGAGCGGCGCGACTTCTCCGTGACGAACCATTGGATCAGCCAGCGGGCGGAGAAGAGCACTTGCCCGACGAGGCCCACCGAGAGCCATAGAAACTCTGCGGGTGTGAGTGCGTTCCACCACGCGATCAGTTTTGCAGCCACAGCCGTTCCTCTCCTGGCGACGAGCTTTTCGATAGGGGAAGGGGAGACGCGAGCGCTGTTTGGCCGTTGGCCTGCGGTGCGCGCGGCGAAAGGGGAGCGCCGGGCAACATGGTGCGCTTGATGAGCCAGCGAACGCCGACGAGGTCGTAAATGCCGATCAGGGCGCGTCCGAAGTTCGTGTACTTCGAGGTGCCGGCGCGGCGCGGGCGGTCGTTCACCGGATGATAGACGGCGGCGTGTCCGTAAGCCTGGAAGAGCGCTGGCAGATAGCGATGCATGCCGGAGAAATAGGGCAGGTCTAGAAACACCTCGCGGTGGAACACCTTTATTCCGCATCCGGTATCGGGGCAGCGGTCGGCGAGGAGGGTGTCGCGCAGCCAGTTGGCGAACTTGGAGGCAAAGCGCTTCGAGGAGTCCGCCCGGCGGTTTACGCGGACGCCGCCTGCAAGCGATACGTTCGTCGGCCCGGTGCCTTGAATGAGCGCTGCGAGGCTTGCGATGTCGCGCGGATCGTTCTGGCCGTCTCCGTCCATGGTGGCGATGAGGGCGGCAGTCGCTGCGCGCACGCCTGTTCGAACGGCGGCGCTCTGTCCGGCGCGGTGCGTGTGGCGGATGAACCGAAGTTGCGGGACGGAAGCCAGCAGCGCTTGCACCTCGCGCGGGGTGTCGTCGTCGCTGCCGTCGTCTACCACGATGATCTCGCGGAGCATGTCGGCCGGAACCGAGGCTAGGGTTTCGCGGATAAGCGCGCCGATGTTGCCTGCTTCATTGAGAGCCGGGATGACGACCGAGATCCCGTAGCGTGGGGTCTCGCTCATCCGCGCACCTTTGCGAGCGTATCCGTGCCTGCGCGAAGGAGCGGAATGAGCGGGGCTGTGATCAGGGTCCAGGTTCGCCGCGGATCGCGCCAAAGGCCGATGAAGGCGATGTGGAGGAGACTCACGGTGATGGCCATGAAGACGCCGGCGAAGACGACATCACTCAGGAAGTGTGCGCCTTGAATGATGCGGACGGCTCCCGCCAATGTGCCGGCGGCGATGCCCCCGGCAAGCAGGGCCATCCGGTATTGCGGCAACAGGAGCGCGAGCGCGAAGAAGGCCGCGTAGATGGACGAAGCCTCGCCGCTCACGAACGAGCAGTTTCTCGGGCATTCGCGGGACGGCACGAGGGGCGGCGTGAACGCCTTGCTGCCGCCGAACTCGATGACGTCGCGCGGACGTGCGCGACCCAGGTTGTCCTTGAAGATCAGATTGGCGACGACGCCGGGGCCGACGAACAGAACCGCGATCATGAACCAGCAACGCGCCTGCTCGGACCCGAACCACTTGCGACGGGTGATGATTACGCGCGCGGTGACGGCCAGGGTGGCGAGAGCGACGAGCGCGAAGAGAACCATGAACAGCTGGCGGGCCAGGGTGACAGCCCAGGTGGCGCACCAGGGTTTTCCGGCGGCTGCGGCCGGGCAGGCCTCCCAGGCTGCGCCAGAGATGGACAGATCGATCTCGGGAGCGGAGATCAGCACCGCGCCGAGCGGTATGGCGAGCATGGCTGCGCCGATCAGGAACTCGCGCCGGAACTTCGTCTCTTCGGGTGTGTAAGGGTCGACGGATGCCATGCGTCACCTGTGTTGATAACCATCGAGGGTCGAAAAGTGGACGGTTCGTGTGGTGTGCCGGCCCGCGGGTATCTCGCGCATAGTGACCGGCGTCGCGGAGGCGAAGCGTCTCGTCACGGGAGAGGCCAGCCGCGGCGTGACGAGCAGAACGGGCGCCGGGGCCGCGGCGGTGAAGGGGCTCTTGATCTCGAAGTGGCTGCGGGGCGATGCGCCGTCGCGCCAGGAGAGGATGGGCACCGTGATGCCGCGCCCGTAGTAGGCGAGGGCCGCCGCATACTCGCGATCATCCGTCAGCACCGATCCGATCGGCTTGCCTTCATTCGCGGCTCTAGCGAGTTCGGCCTCCACCGCCGTGGCCAGCTCGCGATTTCCGAGGGTGCGGGCGAAGGGATCGCCGACGATGGGGAGAGCGAGGTGGCCGGCTTGCCATGTGGCGAGGGCCAGAAAAAGTGCGACAGCGCCGTTGATCGCGAACGAGGCGCGCATCCACGTCCATTCGCGGTCGCGGATCATCACAGCGGTGACAAGCACGATGGCGGCGATGTAGGCGGGGGCCGCCCAATTGGCGTGGGCGCGCGAGATCAATGCCTGCAGTGTAACGGCCGCGAGGATCGGGACCGAGAAGGCAAGCAGGAGCTTGTCCGAGGGGCCGGCCACGCTGGGCTTTCTTACCGCGCGCCAGACGATGACGAGGAACGCGCCGAACAAGACAGGTCCGAACACCCCAAACTGGGCGAGCAGGAATTCCGCAGCCTTGCCGGGATGGAACGGGATGCCGCGCCAGTTCGCGTTGTCGGCGGTGTGGGCGAAGGTGACGAAACCGTTCGTGGCGTTCCAGAGAACGTTCGGCGCGATGAGCGCTAGACCGCCTGCAAGCGCCAGCCAGAGATGAGGGCTGCGCAGCAGTCCGCGGCTTTCCGGCGCGATCACAAGGTAGAGCGCGGCGGAGGCGGCGAAGTAGGCCATTGCGTATTTGGCATTGAGCCCGAGGCCCAATGCGAGCGCGAGCAGCAGGGCGTTTGCCAGGCTCGGTCCATTCAACATGCCAGCGAATGCGAACAGGGCGAGTGCCCAGGCCGCGAGTAGCGGCACGTCGGTCGAGATGATGCCGCTCGAAAGGGAGACCGCGGGGAGAAGCGCGTATCCGAGGCCAGCCCAGAAGGCGACCGTCTTGTCGTACAGGCGCCAGCCGATGGCGTAGACGAGGAGCGCCGTGAGAAGGTGGAGGGCGATCGCGGGAAGGCGGACGCAGGCTTCCGTCTCTCCGCAGACCGTGGTCGCGCCATGAATGATCCAGGCGATGAGCGGCGGCTTCGAGAAGTAGCCGAGCGCCGGTTCGAGAGACCACGCCCAGTACTGGGCCTCGTCCATGTAGAGGTCTGTGCGATTGAACGCGAGGGCGAGCAGGCGAAGCGCAGCGATCACGCCGACAACGGCGAGAAAAGCGGTGGTGGATCGCTTGCTCAAGCTTCGGGACGCTCGCTTCCGCATGCCGAGCACGACAGTGTCCGGTGAAGCGTTCGCGTATCCCTGCTGACCGTTCATGCCTCGCGCCCCCCGGCGCACGCTCGCGGCACTCGAGACGCCGCACATCAGCATTTGGCTATCAGCGGTGTGCGACGGCCCGGCTACCGTTCGGCGACAGCCACATGACAACGCGACGTGTGATGCGCGGGCATCACGGCCAAGTGCGGCGAGGTTCTTTGATTAACGCCTTGAAGCGCGTGCGCTATGCGCATGCATTGGTGCGCGATCGTCTGGCGCAATTTTCTTGCGGGATCCACGCGGGCTGCTGCGCCCTGTTGTGGATAGGTGGGCTGCTTCGCGTGCGTCTCAAGCTCAGATCGGTGATCGCAATCGCGGGGCGCGTTGCGATCACGATCTCATCGCGCCAGCTTCTTCGCGCTCGCCTTAATGTCCGCGCTCTGAGCTTTGCTCGAATGGTGAGCTTTTACGTTATCCTGTTTCAGTTCGGTGATTCTTTTGCCGTTTAGGGATGAAACCTGTGCAGACGCGTTCCAGGAAAAAGAGAGATCATGCCGTCGACTTCTCACGCCTCCGAGGCGGCCGAGAGCAAGGTTTTGCGTAAGGCTTCGCGCCGTCCGATCTATTACTTCGATGTCGTTCACGACTATCCGGCAATCGGCGGCGTCGTCGAATTCTCCGAGCTTCTCTTCCGTCAGTTGAAGAAGCGCTACGGCAAGCGGCTCATTTCCGCACGGGAGGCAGCGCAGCGCTTCGGCGCCCCCGATGCGACGATGCCCTATCTCGATCGCGAGCGGCGTGTTGCCGAAATTCTGGCGCGGGTCGATCCTCATTCCACGTTCTTCTTCCCGAATTTCCATTCGCCGATTGCGCGGCGCGCCGATGGGCATGGTCCCACGATCATCAACGTCATTCACGACGTCCAGTTTGCATTCCTTCCCGAGCTCTACAGTGAAGCGAGGCTGCGCTGGCTCGAGCGCGCCTTTGCCCGGACGCGGGAGAATGCCGATCACGTCGTCTTCATCAGCCATGCTGCCGAGCAGCAGTACACGCAGCGTTTCGGGGTCCCGCGCCGTCATACTGTGATCTACAATCCGATCGAGATCGATCGCGCCGCCTCGACCACTCTGGATGACGGCGCGCCGTTCCTGCTGGCGTCGATCCATAATCATCCGCATAAGAATTTCTCGGGCCTGCTGGCGCTGTTCGCCAAGCTCGCGGAAAGATCGCCCGAGTTGAACCTGGTGGTCACCGGCCACGGCGGGGAGGCCTTCGCCTCGCACCTCGCTCATCTTCCGGCGAGCGTGGCGGCACGCGTCCGCCATCTCGGCTATGTGCCTCGTAAGGAGCTGGACGGGCTCTACCGGCGCGCGCGTGCTTTCGTCACGCTGTCGCGCTTCGAAGGCTTCAACATGTCGGCGGCGGAGGCCGCGAGCCACGGCACGCCGTTGATCCTCTCCGACCTACCCGTGCATCGTGAGCTGTTCTCGGAGCAAGCCTGCTTCGTCGATCCGATGACGCCTTCGGTGGACGCGGTCGAAGATTATCTCGCTGCGGATGCTGGACGTTCGGTCGCCTGGCCGCTGCACAAGGTGTGCGCGCCATCTGCGGTTGGGTCTGCCTACGCAGACGTGATCGACAGGTGCGCGCGCGCCTGTGAGACGTCGCCTGAGCAGGATACGGGGCGGGGCGTCCTCGGCGGAATGGTACGGGACGCTGTATCTCGCGCATCGGGTGCCGCGATGGCGCGCGCCCTTCTTTGCACCACAATGCTGGTCGGCGCTGCGAGTGCAGCGCTCGCAGCTCCGCCCGCGCCGGTTTCCGGCCTTTCGGATGGCGGCAAGGGCGGTGGCTATGCCGGCTTCGGCGGCCATCAAGAGGGCGTCGACGGCGGTACGGGCTATATGGGCGACGCCGGCGAGGATGGGAGCGCGGGATCTCCCTACTTCGGCGGCGGCGGCGGTGGTGCTGGCGGTGGCGTCGGCGGACTTGGCGACATCTTTACCTGCGCGCCGATGTTGTGCTCGGTTCCTGGCTTGGGCGGTGCCGGCGGCACGGCGGTCAGCCCGGACGGCGAGGACGGCGTCAGTCCCAACTATGCAGGTGGCGGCGGCGGCGGCGGTGGCGGCTTCCATGGGAACGGCTTCACCGGCGTCCTGGGCACGGTCGATCTCGTCGGCGGCCGCGGCGGCAATGGCGGCGATAGTCTCAATGCGTCCGCTCCAGGCAGTGGCGGCGGCGGTGGCGCGGGTGGATACGGCGCCGTGCTGACGGGGACGCCGACACTCGACAGCGCGATAAACCTCACAGGCGGCCGGGGAGGCGACGGCGGAAGCTCGGCGTTCTTCTCATTCTCCGGCGGCAGCGGCGGCGATGGCGGCGTGGGATTGTTCTTCGCCGATCCGGGTGCGGTGTTCACCGGCTCGGGCTCCATTACGGGCGGCGAAGGCGGGACCGGTGGCGTTGCCAATGGCTCGAGCCCGAGCGTGCATGGCGGGCGCGGCGGCGACGGCGGCGCGGGTGTCGCGGGCAGTGGCGTGACCGTTCGCGTCGAGGGGCAGGTGACGGGTGGCACCGGCGGCTTGGGGGGCGCCAGCGTCAACGGCATTGAGGGCGAAAACGGCAATGGCGGCGCCGGCATCTCGGGCTCCGATCTCACGATCATCAATGCCGGGACGATCTCGGGCGGTCTTTCGGGCAGCGGCGTTCGTGCGAACGCCATCACGTTCACCGGGGGCGCGAACGCGCTCACTTTCGAGGCCGCAACTACGGGACTGGTGGGTGACATCGCGATCAACGGCGCGGGAAGCCTGACGTTCGATCAGGCGGACGGCGTGGACGTGACCGTCGACACGGTGATCATGGGCGACGGCTCGGTGATCAAGGACGGCGACGGCACGGTGATCCTGACCGGCACCAACACCTATACGGGCGGCACCTCGATCACGGGGGGCGTGCTCTCGGTCAACGGATCGATTGTGGGCGATACGAGTGTCGGCAACGGCGGCACGCTCAAGGGCACGGGCTTGCTCGAGAGCGTGACGGTGGGCTCCGGCGGCGTTCACGCGCCAGGAAACTCTATCGGAACACAGACGGTGACGGGCGCCTACACGTTGCAGGCAGGCTCGATCCTCGAGATCGAGGCCAACGCAGCGGGGCAGAGCGATCAGGTCGTCGTCAACGGGACTGTCGATCTCACGGGGTCGATCCTGCGCGTGCTGGCGGAAGCCGGAACCTATGCGCCCTCCACCGGCTATGTGATCATCGCCAACGATGGCGTGGATGCCGTCACGGGAACCTTTTCGACGACGACGACCAACCTCGCCTTCCTGACCGCAAGCGTGAATTACGCGGCAGGCGACGGCAATGACGTGGAGCTGACGCTCCTGCGCAACGACACCGGCATCGACGAGGTGGCGCTGACGCCCAATCAGAGCGCGGTCGCGGCTTTCCTGAACGGTCTGAGCCCGGGACACCCGCTTTACGATGCGATCGTGGCGCTCTCCGAGAACGAGGCGCGCGTGGCGTTCGATGCGTTTTCGGGTGAGGTGCACGCCAGCGTTCTCGGTGTGCTGTTGCAGGATAGCAAGCAGCTTCGCGACGTGCTTTTCTCGCGTCTCTGGCAGGCCGTGCGGGGAAGTGGGGCGGGATCCGGCGCGGGCTCTGGGCAGCCGACGACGGTTGCCGCGCGTGACGATGCGCTGCCCGGGCGCATGGCGCTCGGCGCGGGCCGCCGTGGCGAAGAAGCTCCCGCTCTCGCGCGCTCGAGCACTCTCGCGTTCTGGGCGCAGGCTTACGGCTCGTGGGGTGAGTTCGACGGCGACCGCAACGCGGCTGGCGTGGATCGCTCGGTCGGCGGTTTCGTCTCGGGAATGGATGCGGCGTTGGGCGGCGGCTGGCGCGCCGGTTTCGCGACGGGCTATGGGCAGTCGAACGTGGATGTCGCCGCGCGGCTCAGCTCGGCGGATATCGAGAGCTATCATCTCGCGGCCTACGCGGGCGGCAAGCTCGGCGGCTTCGCGCTCCGCACGGGAGCGTCGTGGACTTGGCACGACGTCGAAACGGAACGTGCCATCGTCTTCCCGGGCTTCGCCAACCGGGTCGAGGCGTCCTACGACGCCGATACCGGGCAGATATTCGCGGAGGTGGCTCTGCCGCTTCAAGTCCGCTCCGTTGCGTTCGAGCCCTTCGCTGGCCTCGCGTGGGTGCATGTCGACAGCGATGGGTTTGCCGAGACGGGCGGGCTCGGGGCGCTCACGGCGGCTTCCAGCAACGAGGACACCGGGTATTCGACCCTGGGTGTGCGGGCGGAGACGCAGATCCGCACCAACGGGCTGCTTTTGCTGCCGCGGATCTCGGTTGCTTGGCAGCACGCCTTCGATGACGTGACGCCTGTGACGGCGCTGGCGTTCGCCTCCGGAGGGCCGGGCTTCACTATCGCGGGGACGCCCATCGCGCAGGATAGCGCGCTGCTCGACGCCGGGCTTGGTATCGTGCTCGGACCCGACGCGACGCTCGGTGTCTCCTACCATGGAGAGTTCGCCGACGAGACGCAGGATCACGGTGTAAGCGTCCGGCTGGACTGGCGCTTCTAGGCCGCATCCGGCCCGAAGCAGCTTGGCTTTCGCAGCCGGGCTGCTTCGGCTTTCTGCCGCCTCTTTCCCGCGCCGGGTGAGCCTGCTGGCCTGCGTCAGGCGCGCTCATCCTGCCTCCGCTTCCACGCGCCATAGAGATCCGGACACGAGTCCAGGCGAACCGGGACGTAAGAGATCTTCATCGATTGCTCTGAGAAGGGCTTGGCCATCTCGGCGTAGATCGCCGTCGTCGAGAGGCCGTGAGGCGCGCCGTCTTCGTTGGAGTAGGCGTAGGCCACTGCGCCGATGCCGGCCATGCGCATCGCCGCCATGCACATCGGGCAGGGATGGCCGCTGGCATAGACAACGCATCCGGCGAGGTTTGGGGAGCCGAGCTTCTGGCTGGCGGAGCGGATGGCGTTGAGCTCCGCGTGTGAGGTCGGGTCGTTGGTGCTCAGGATCTCGTTTACGCCGGTCGCGATGATGTTGCCGTCCTTGACGACGACCGCGCCAAAGGGGCGGCCGCCGTTCGCGCTGTTTTCGTGCGCGAGCTCGATCGCGCGGCGCAGAAAGTTTTCCTCTTCGCTCATGTGCAGAGTCCTTTTTTCGAGGGCGCGCAGCCGAGAAGTTTTCGCATGCACGTGCGCCTTTCGAAAGCTATTTCGCAGGTGCAAAAATTATTGGGAGATCCCTCGGTGGTGATGTGAAAACCCTTATTTTATCGGCAGTTTTTCGACTTTTGAGACGCCAGCTACTCCTTTGGAGGTAGCCCGTAGGGAGAATTGTGAGAGCCACGCCAAATGTTGAGATTTCGGAAGCGCGAAATGCTGCTGACGGACGGAGAATAAGATGGCCCGCGATCCCAAACACGACATTCTATTTCAGCCGATTCAGATCGGTCCCAAGACGTTGCGTAACCGCTTCTACCAGGTGCCTCACTGTATCGGTGCGGGATCGGACAAGCCGGGCTTCCAGGCGGCACACCGCTCGCTCAAGGGCGAGGGCGGCTGGGCTGCGATGAATACGGAATACTGCTCCATCCATCCGGAGTCCGACGACACGATGCGTTTGTCGGCCCGCATCTGGGACGAGGGTGACGTGCGCAATCTGCGCGCCATGACGGACGAGATTCACAAGTACGGCGCGCTGGCCGGCATTGAGATGTGGTACGGCGGCGCGCATGCGCCGTGCCTGGAGAGCCGCTGCACGCCGCGCGGCCCGAGCCAGTACGCCTCAGAGTTCGAGACGCTGAGCTACTGCAAGGAGATGGATCTCGCGGAAATCGCGATGGTTCAGCAGTACTACGTGGATGCCGCGTATCGTGCGCGCGATGCAGGTTTCGATATCGTCTACGTGTACGGCGCGCACTCCTATCTGCCGCTGCAGTTCCTCAATCCTTACTACAACAAGCGCACCGACAAGTACGGCGGCTCTCTCGAGAACCGCGCACGCTTCTGGATCGAGACGCTCGAGAAGGTGCGCAAGGCCGTCGGCAGCGATTGCGCGATCGCCACCCGCTTCGCGGTCGACACCATCTACGGCCCCGACCAGATCGAGATCGAGGTCGACGGCATGAAGTTCGTCGAGATGGCCGATCCGCTGGTTGATCTCTGGGATGTCGACGTCGGCGACATCGCCGAATGGGGCGAGGACGCTGGACCGTCGCGCTTCTACCAGCAAGGCCATCAGGTTCCCTGGACGCGCTTCGTCAAGCAGGTCTCGAAGAAGCCGGTGCTGGGCGTCGGGCGCTACACCGATCCCGAGAAGATGACCGAGATCGTCACCAAGGGCTTTGCCGATATCATCGGCGCTGCGCGCCCGTCTATCGCCGATCCCTTCCTGCCGAAAAAGATCGAGGAAGGCCGTTACGACGACATCCGCGTGTGCATCGGCTGCAACGTCTGCATTTCGCGCTGGGAGATCGGCGGACCGCCCATGATCTGCACGCAGAATGCGACCGCGGGCGAAGAGTACCGCCGCGGCTGGCATCCGGAGAAGTTCCCCAAGGCGCAGACGAAGGATTCGGTGCTGGTGGTGGGCGCAGGCCCGTCGGGTGCAGAAGCCGCGCGCGTGCTGATGGAGCGTGGCTATACCGTCCACCTCTACGACAAGGCAGAGAAGATCGGCGGTCATCTCAACAGCGTGGTGACGCTGCCGGGGCTCGGTGAGTGGGGCTACCACCGCGACTATCGCGAGACCCAGATCGCAAAGCTGATCAAGAAGAACAAGGACTGCGTGCTGGCGCTGGGCCAGAAGCCCATGACGGCGGATGCGGTTCTGCAGTACGGCGCGGAGAAGGTGATCATCGCCACTGGCTCCTCGTGGAACACCGATGGCACCAACTGCCTCACGCATGCGCCCATTCCCGGCGTGGACGCGTCCCTGCCCGACCAGCTCACGCCGGAGCAGGTGCTCGAAGGCAAGAAGCCGATCGGCAAGCGCGTGGTGATCCTCACGGCGGATACGTACTTCATGGCGCCGAGTCTCGCGGAGAAGCTGGCGACGGCCGGTCACGAGGTCACCATCGTCTCCGGTACGCATCTCGCCAACTACATGCACTTCACGCTCGAATATCCCAACATGATGCGGCGTCTGCATGAGCTGGGGGTCAAGGAGATCGGGCATCACTTCTGCTCGCGTGTCGAGCGCGGCCGCCTCGAGGTCTACAACATCTGGGGCGACGGCTCGAAGCGCAGCTACCGGGGGCCGGGCGTTTCTCCGCGCGACGCCAACAAGTCTCATCGCTGGGTGGAGTTCGACTCGCTCGTCCTGGTCACGGGCCGCCATTCCGAGAACGCGCTCTACAACGAGCTGAAGTCCCGGGAAGCGGAGTGGGCACAGAACGGCGTCAAGGGCGTCTATGTGATTGGTGACGCCGAGATCCCGCGCCTGATCGCCGACGCGACGTTCAGCGGACACCGCATCGCACGCGAGATCGATGCCGCCACGCCGCAGTATCCGCTGCCGTACAAGCGTGAGGTCGCGGTTTGGGGTGCTGCGCACATGCCGGGCGGCGAGTTCAAGATCGAATACAAAGTCTAAGCACCGAGCAGAAGCTCAAGCAGCGCGAGATCGCCGCCATGCGCAGGCATGGCGGCGATCCGGGCTCGCGCGATTTTTCATTGCCTAACGTGACGAAGTGGGTGCTGCCGTGGATCCAAGAGACATAACCCGAATACTCTTCGAGGATTTTCGACCGCAGACCATCTATCTGTTCTACGCCGTTGGTTATGCGGCGATCGCCGTGTTCCTCTACGGAACCTACACGCAGATCCGCAAGTATCGCCGCGGAAAGCCCGATGCGGCGTGGGGCGAGCTTTGGGCGCGTTTCCTGGACATGGCGAAGACCATGTTCACCCATCGCACCCTGAAGCGGCGCGATCCCGCAGCCGGAAGAATGCATTCCGTCATTTTCTTCGGCTTCGTGCTGCTGTTCATCGGCACTTCTACCATCACGCTCGAATACGACATTCTCGCGCCGCTTCTCGGCGTTCGCTTCTGGTATGGCGATTTCTACCTGCTGTTCTCGCTGGTGATGGATGTTGCCGGCGTGGGGCTGATCGTCGGCCTCATCTACATGATGTACCGGCGCAAGTGGCTCAAGCTGCCGAAGCTCAACTACGCGCGCCCCGACCGGAAGCCCGGAGATCCCGACTACGACCGCACCTTCTATCGCCGCGAGGACTGGGCGTTTCTGTGGACGCTCATCCTGATCGGAGTAACCGGCTTCGTTCTGGAAGCGGTACGCCTGGTCTGGCTCGCCGATCGTCCTGCCGTGTGGGATTTCCGGTGGTGGTCTCCGGTCGGTGCCGTGCTCGCGCACATTATGCAGGTCGCGGGTCTCACAGCGGAGGGCGCGGGTGCGCTGCGCCCGGCACTCTGGTGGTTCCACGGCATCCTGGCGCTGACTTTCATCGCGTTCATTCCCTTCACCAAGGTCAAGCACATCTTCACGGCCGCCGCGTCGCTGATGTTCCGCAATCCCATGGCGGGGCGCGTGCTTCCGCGGATACCTGAAGAGCAGGAGAGCGCGGGCTTCAAGACGATCACCGACTTCACCTGGAAGCAGTTGCTGAATCTCGACGCGTGCACGAAGTGCGGCCGCTGTCATGAGGCTTGCCCGGCCAATGCAATCGGCGCCCCGCTTTCGCCGCGTGACGTGATCCTGTCCCTGCGCGAATTCGCCAACAAGACGCTAAATGCGTCGGAGCTGCCGTCAGAGGCGGAGCTCGATGTGCACGGCAAGGGTCCGGATCAGATCCTGCAGGAGACGCTGTGGTCGTGCCGGACGTGCCTCGCCTGCGTCGAGATCTGCCCGGTCGCGGTGGAGCATGTGCCGATCATCGTGCAGATGCGCCGCAAGCTGGTGGAGGAGGGCGAGATGGAGCCCATTCTCCAGAAGACGCTGCAGACCATCCACAAGAGCGGCAACTCTTTCGGTGAATCGAAGCGCAAACGCGCCGCCTGGACCAAGGCGCTGCCGTTCCAGATCAAGGACGCGCGCAAGGAGCCGGTGGATATCGTCTGGTTCGTCGGCGACTACGCCTCCTTCGATCCGCGAAACCAGAAAGTAACGCAGGCGTTCGCGCGACTGATGAACAAGGCCGGGGTTGATTTCGGACTGCTGTTCGAAGCGGAGATGAACGCGGGCAACGATGTCCGGCGTGTGGGCGAGGAAGGCCTCTACGAGGTTCTCGCGACATCGAACATCAACACGCTGAAGGCGTGCGAGTTCAAGTCCATCGTGACCACGGACCCCCATTCGTTCAACACCATTCGCAACGAGTATAGGCACTTCGACGGCGACTTCGAGATTCAGCACTACACCACGCTGGTGAAGAAGCTGATCGAGGACGGGCGGCTCAAGATCAAGAAGAAGGTCAATTACCGTGTGACCTTCCATGATCCCTGCCATCTCGGCCGCTACAACAAAGGTTACGACGCGCCGCGTGACATCCTGAATCTCCTGGGCTGCGAGCTGGTGGAGATGGCGCGCAATCGAGATAACTCGTTCTGCTGCGGCGCCGGCGGCGGCCGTATCTGGATCCCGGATACGCCTGGTCTCGAAAAGCCTTCGCAGAACCGTATGCGGGAAGCGGGCGCGATCGAGGGACTGCAGGTGTTCGTGGTCTCCTGTCCCAAGGATCTGACGATGTTCGAGGACGCGCTCAAGACCAGCGGGTTCGAGGGCAAGTTCGTTGTGCGCGAGCTGATTGAGCTGATCAATGAATGTGTTGAGGATGGCGATCCGGAAGCCTGCGCGCCTGCGGCGTGAAAAAGCGCCGGCGAGCGCCGGTGCCCTTGTGCGCGAAGCGCTATCGGGAGGCGATGTCTACGCGGCCGCTGCCGTTCACGCGATCGCAGAGGGCGAGGATCGCGAGCAGATCGAAGCGCTGATGTGCGGGGACCGCCGCACTGTTCTGACGCTGGCCCGCTGGGAGCATACCCCGGCTAACGTGCTGCAGGTTCTCTCGGGGCTCGAGGATGAGGCTGTTCATCTGCGGCTCGAGAAGAATCCCGCGACGGCGGCTCAGACGCTGAGCCGGCTGTTTCAGAACGAGCGGGATGCGACGCTCGTTGCGCTCATCGCGTGGCATCGCCATACGCCACCCGCCGTGCTCGAACGGATCGCCGAGCAGGAGCATGATCGCGCGGTGCTGCGTGCCGTGTGCAAGCATCCGGCGACGCCGCGGCGTGTTCTTGCCGTCGTGGAAAGGCGCTTTCCCGGTGCGTTCGACAGCGAGATGGCCACCCATCCCGCGACCTCGCCCCGGATGCTGGAAACTCTCTACCGGCGAGGGGATGCGTTCGTGCGGGCGGCCGTGGTCTCGCATTCGAGCTGCTCGCCCGAGGTGCTCGGTCTGGCCGAGGGAGACAGCGATCCCGTCGTGCTGCGTCATCTCGCCGGGAACGAGCGGGTCTCCGCCGATGCCTTGGAGCGGATGAGCCGGGATGCAGATGGCGCGATCCGGCGCGCGGTTGCGGGCAATCCGCTTCTGCCGCTGGGCTGTATCGATCATCTGGCTCGGGACAAGACAGACGCGGTCCGGCGTGCGCTTGCGATGCGCAAGGATCTTTCGGCGTCGGTTCTGGACATGCTGGCAGACGATGCGGACCATTGGGTCCGCCAGTGGGTGGCGCGGAGCCGCGTGCTGCCGCTCTCCCGCCTCGAGATGCTCGCGCGGGACGCAAATCCCGAGGTCCGGCGCGCGGCCGCGCGCAACCCCAATTGTTCGCAAGAGCTGCTCGAGGAGCTTGCGCACGACGCGAATGCATGGGTGCGTGCTGCCGTGGCGTATCAAGAGAATGTGAAGGCGTCTCTTCTCACGTTCCTTGCGGACGATGACGACATCGACGTTCAGAGCGGCGTCGCGGCCAATCCGCGGACGCCCCAGCGATTGTTGAGGCAGATGGCGGCGTCCGTGAATGCCGATGTGCGCCGCGGCGTCATTCTCAATCCGCGCGCTGCGCGCCGCACGCTGCTGCCGCTGCTCAGAGATCCGTACTACCTGCACCGGCTGCTCCTGGTGGACAGCAAAGTGCTGGAGGATGCGGACAAGTGGCACCTGCACGAGGACCCGGACCCGTCGGTTCGATTTTCCCTCTTCAGGTGGTTCGCAGGAAAGCTCATGCAGCCTGCTTCACGCCTCGCGTGCCGCAACCCACTAAAATTTGTCAAGGAGAGGAGAGCGCCATGAAAATAATGGTCGCGGTGAAACAGGTCGCCGCGCTGGATGAGGATTTCAAGATCCGCGACGACGGTCTCGACGTGGAGGAGGACTTCCTGCTGTACGACCTCAACGAGTGGGATGATTTCTCGCTCGAGGAGGCGATGAAGATCAAGGAATCGTCGGACAGCCCGGTCGAGGTGGTCGTGGTCTCGGTTGGTCCGGACCGCGTCGACGAAAGCCTGCGCAAATGTCTCGCCAAGGGGGCCGACCGCGCCATCCGGGTGTGGGACGATGCGATGGAGGGCTCTGATTCCATAACCGTTGGCCGCATTCTGGCCGCCGTCGCCAAGAAGGAAGACGCGGGCATGGTGTTTGCGGGTGTGCAGTCTTCAGACGACGCAAACGCTTCCACCGGCATCTCGACCGCCGCCCATCTGGACTGGCCGCACGCGGCCGTCGTAGCGGGGCTCACCTATTCGCCCGGCAGCGCGAAGGCGGTGCTGAGCCGCGAATTGGAGGGCGGCTTGCAGCAGAACGTCGAGATTGCGTGCCCGTCCGTGCTCACCATCCAGCTCGGTATCAACAAGCCACGCTATGCGTCGCTGCGGGGCATCAAGCAGGCGGCTGCCAAGCCGATCGAGAGCCTCGCGCTTTCGGATTTGGGACTGACGGCTGCCGATGTTGGCGCCGGCCGCGCCCTCTCGCGCGTGCGCCGGATGTACGTGCCGGCCAAGGGCCGGGCGGAGATGATCGAAGGCACGCCGGCCGCACAGGTCGCGAAGCTGGTGGAGATCATCAAGGAATTCAGGGGAGCGTGAGCATGAAGACGATTTTGGTTGTGGCAGAGCATCGGCGTGGCGAGTTGCGTCCGATATCGCTCGAGGTGATCTCGGCCGCGCAGGAGCTGCGCCAGGCTAACGACAAGGTGGTGGTCGCGCTCATCGGCAACAAGGCCGAGGCGCTTGCGCCAGCCGTTTCGGTGGCAGGCGTGGACGAGGTCGTTACGGTGAAGGTTGCGAGCGACGAGTTCGATCCCGACCTGTTCGAAGCCGCCGTCTCGCAGTTGATCGAAACGAGGACGCCGGCCGTCGTGCTTCTCGCGCATTCGGTCGATTCGCTCGGTTATGCGGCTACGCTGGCCAGAAAGGGTGACTTCGGCTTCTCGACGGACGTCTTCAAGGTCGAGTATGACGGGGCGGATCTGGTGGCCACGCGCGCGGGATACAATCAGAAGGTCAACGTCGAGGTCGATTTCCCCGGCAAGGCCTGCGTGGTGCTGACGCTCCGCGGTAGCGTGTTCAAGCCGGCGGAAGGCACGAGCTCTCCGGTTCTTGGCGCCATCGATCTCGCTGGCCAGGCCTCGCGCAGCAAGGCGCTCGAATACGTAGAGGCTGGCGGGGCGGAGGACGTCGATATCACGGGCGTCGAGTTCATTGTCTCCATCGGGCGCGGCATTGCGGAAGAAGACAACGTCGAGCGGTTCCGCGAGCTCGCCGATACGCTGGGCGCAACGCTCTGCTGCTCGCGTCCGATCGCGGACGCCGGCTGGCTGCCGAAGTCCAGGCAGGTGGGCCAGTCGGGCAAGGTTGTCAGCAGCTGCAAGCTCTACGTGGCCATGGGCATCTCGGGCTCCATCCAGCACATGGCCGGAATGAAGCACGTTCCGACCATCATTGCGGTCAACACCGATCCGGGCGCCTCGATCTTCACCATCGCCAAGTACGGCATCGTTGGCGACATCTTCGAGATCGAGGAAGAGCTGCGCAGCCAGCTGGCGGCCTGAGGCCGGTTCAGAAGTTCTCAAGCGGGGTAAAAAACGAAGAGCGGCGAGGATTTCCTCGCCGCTCTTTTTGTTGCTCTCGGTACTCGTGACTTCTGTGATCAGGCCGCGATCACGAGACCAGGCTGTGGGTGAAGTAGACCACGAAGGCACCTGCGGCCAGCGTGAGGTAGGGCAGGATGCCGGCGCGAGATGATACGCCCGCTTCGGAGCCCGCGAGATGCATGTCGTCCAGCATCGCCTGGGGGAACACGCCTTTGTCCTGGATGAAGTGACGATACAGGAACACCGGGATGATCAGCGACGCGAACAGCAGGCCGGTGATCAAGGTTCCCGAACCCCAGATGTTGGCACCCAGACCCATGAACGTGAGGTTGAGATAGCCAAGGATGGCGCCGAGCGCGAGCAGGATCGTCGGGGCCTTGTAGGGGCGGCTCCAATTCGGACGGTCCATGCGATGGATCCAGCCCGAGTTGAGGTTGAGGAAGTTGAACATGATGTAGCCGACGTTCGAGGCCGCAAGCACGAACACGTAGTCGGACATCAGGAGCAAGATCAGGTTGAAGCAGAGATCGGTCCACATGGCGCTGGTGGGTGCGCCGTGCTCGTTCACGTGAGACAGGTAGCGCGGCAGCCAACCGTCGACGGAGCCCTGATAGAGCGTGCGCGACGAGCCGGCCATCGACGTCATGATGGAGAGCATCAGAGCGAGAACGAGCATCACCACCAGAATGTTGGTGACGAACGCGCTGCCGCCGAGGATGCCCGCGAGCGCATTGGCAACGCCCATGCCGCTGTAGATTTCCGGCGCCAGCATGCCGTCGTACACGGCAGGCGTGGTGACGGTTCCGTTGGCGTCGGTCACGGCCGGCGTCACGAGCTGGCCGAGGCCCAGGTGTCCCTGGAAGGCCAGAGGCACGAGCGTGAAGACGGCGATGCACAGCAGACCCGAGTAAAAGATGGCCCGAACCGTGTCTCTCTTCGGATCCTTGAACTCGCGCGTATAGCAGACGGCGGTTTCGAAGCCGTAGGTCGACCAGGCGGCAATGAAGAGACCGCCCGCCATCAGGGCCCATCCATCGATGTTCCACTGGCCTTCCACGACGTTGCCGACGGAATCGTAGGCAAGCGGCGCGAGAGGGAAGAAGTTCGAGGCGACCATGTCGCCGGTGAGCAGCGGCACCACGCCGATCAGCATCAGAGGCAGGAGGCCCGTGAGGCCGAGGATCAGGGTCGTTCGTGCCGAGCGCAGAATTCCGCCATGCTGAATGGCGAAAACCGTGAGCAGCAAGGCGGCTCCGATGATGAAGGTCGCGTTGATGCGGAGCTGCAATCCGGATTTCAGCGCACTGAGATCAAGAAGCGTGATCTGCCACGTGTTGATCACAGCGTCCGGCGGGAAGAGCACGCTCAGGATGTAGCCAGCCGCTAGTCCCGATCCGATCGCGAGAACAGGCGACCAGGCGAACCAGTTGCACCACACGGAGACGGGGGCCACGAATTTGCTGTAGCGCACCCATGCCACGGCACCATAGACCGACGCGCCGCCGGATTTGTGAGGAAACAATCCTGCGATTTCGGCGTAAGTAAATGCCTGAATGAAGCCGAATGTGATGGAAAGGATCCACACAAGCCAGGCGGGCTTGCCGACTGTTGCCGAGATCGCGCCCATCGAGAAGAGCACCAGCGCCGGAACGCCGCTGGCCACCCAGAAGGCGCCTGTCCAACTGATCTTTCGATGCAGGGTGGCGTTCTGTATGACCACGTTCTCGGATAAGTCGGCACTGATTGCGTCTACGTTCGTAGACTCCTTGTTCATTCCTACCTCCCCTTTGATCGGGGCAAACCCTCGCTCCGCTGCCCGGCGTCGAATTTCCGAGGCGATTGGCGGGCCAGACTTTGCTTTTTGATTGTTGACTTAAATCACTGCGGGAAAACCCATTAGTCGCGGCGCTGCTCCGATACGCCGCATTTATTTCGCCCTGGGTTCGCGCTATTCCAATAACAAGCCGATGCGATGGCTCTGCACAGAGCGGTGCTTTGGCCGGGATGTGTTTCGTTTCGGTCTGCTTTTGGGAGCGTCGCATTTCCAGCCCCTGTCCGGGCATGAAAATGGAAAATCGCCCACGAAACGCTATCCGAATGCAATTCCGGAATGAATTGCGCCGAAGAGGTACTACCATGGTAGTAGCCTTGACTTTTATCAAGTAAGCGGCGATAGATGCTGTGGTGCACAGCTCGCGCTTGCGAAGCTTCGCTCCTTCTCTCCAATAAAAAAACTCCGAACCCTGCGGCTGGTCTTTCGCGTGCGCGAAATGTACCTCGAAGGTAGTAACCGCTTGTGGTGATGGACGCTTCCTTCGGCGGCGTTACGATTTGGGAATAGGATTTCAAATCCTCAAAAACAAGTCGTTTCACAACCGTCTTTTCGGAGGACGCAGCACATGGCGAGAAACCCGCGGTTCGATATTCTTTTCACCCCGTTGAAAATAGGGTCGAAAACAATCCGCAACCGTTTCTATCAGGTTCCCCACTGCAACGGTGCCGGTACCAATCATCCTGGCATGAACATGGCCCACCGCGGAATCAAGGCCGAGGGCGGCTGGGGCGCCGTCAACACCGAGCAATGCTCGATCCATCCGGAATGCGACGACACCCTGAGAATTACCGCCCGTATCTGGGACCAGGGAGACATGCGCAACCTGCGGGCGATGGTCGATCACGTCCATAGCCACGGTTCGCTCGCGGGATGCGAGCTGTTCTACGGCGGCCCTCATGCGCCGGGCCTCGAGACGCGCACCATCTCGCGCGGACCCAGCCAGTACAATTCCGACTTTGCGACCGTGCCGGGCTGCCCGGGCTTCACCTACAATCACGAGGCGGACAAGGATGAGCTGCTGCGGCTTCAGCAGCAGTACGTCGACGCGGCCCTGCGCGCGCGCGATACGGGCTTCGATCTCGTCAACGTGTACGGTGCACACGCCTACGGGCCGATGCAGTGGCTCAATCCGTATTACAACCGCCGCACGGACGAGTACGGCGGCAGCTTCCAGAACCGGGCCCGGTTCTGGATCGAGACCCTCGAGAAGATCCGCAAGGCCGTGAACGACGACGTGGCGCTGGTCACGCGCTGCGCCGTCGATACTCTCTACGGCAACAAGGGCGTCGAGATCGGCGAGGACGGTCTGAAATTCATCGAGCTGGCATCGCCCTATCTCGACCTCTGGGATGTCAACATCGGCGACATCACGGAGTGGGGCGAGGATGCGGGCCCTTCGCGCTTCTACCAGATCGGGCACGAGAACGATTGGATCCGCTACATCAAGCAGGCGACCAGCAAGCCGGTGGTCGGCGTGGGCCGCTACTATGATCCCGAAAAGATGCTGCAGGTGGTGACGGGCGGCATCGTGGACATCATCGGCGCGGCGCGTCCTTCGATCGCCGATCCGTGGCTTCCGAGGAAGATCGACGAGGGCCGGATCGACGACATCCGCACCTGCATCGGCTGCAACGTGTGCATCTCGCGGTGGGAGATGGGCGGCGTTCCGTTCATTTGCACACAGAACGCCACCGCAGGCGAGGAGTACCGGCGCGGCTGGCATCCTGAGAAGTTCGAACCTGCCAAGTCAGACAAGGACGTGCTGATCGTGGGCGCGGGTCCGGCCGGCTCGGAGTGCGCGCGTGTTCTCATGGAGCGCGGCTACACGGTCCACCTCGTCGACAGCCGCGAGAAGATCGGTGGCTACGTGAACGAGGTCGCGACGCTTCCCGGCCTCGCCGAGTGGAGCTTCCACCGCGACTATCGCGAAACGCAGCTCACCAAGCTCGTCAAGAAGAACAAGAAGTGCCAGTTGGTGCTGGGGCGGAAGCCGATCACGGCCGACGAGATCCTGACGTATGGCGCTTCGCGCGTGATCATCGCCACGGGCTCGAAGTGGAGCACCACGGGCGTGAACCACCGCACGCACGAGCCGATCCCCGGCGCGGATGCCAGCCTGCCCCACGTTCTCACCCCCGAGCAGGTGTTCGAGGGCAAGAAGCCGATCGGCAAGCGGGTCATGATCATCAACTACGACCCGTACTACATGGCACCGAGCCTCGCCGAGAAGTTCGCGCGTGCGGGTCACGAGGTGACCGTGGCCACCGTGTGCGGACTTGGCGCCTACATGGAGTACACGCTGGAAGGGGCGAATATGCAGCGCCTCATCCATGGGCTCGGCATCACCGTGCTGGGGGAAATGGCGTGCTCGCGGGTCGAGAAGGGCAGAGTCGAGCTCTTCAACATCTGGGGCGACGGCCACAAGCGCGAGTTCAAGGGATCGGGCCAGCTGCCTCGCACTGAGAACAGCAGCCATTCCTGGCACGAGTGCGACACCGTCATTCTTGTGACGGCCCGCCGGTCCGAGGACACCCTTTATCGCGAGCTGAAAGCGCGGAAGGGCGAGTGGGAGAAGAACGGCATCTCGGACGTGTTCGTCATCGGCGACGCGGAGGCACCCCGGATCATCGCGGATGCGACGTTCGACGGGCATCGTCTCGCACGTGAGATCGAGGACGAGGATCCGCAGCACCAGAAGCCCTTCAAGCGCGAGCAGAGGGCGTGGGGCACCGCGTACAATCCGAACGAGAATCCCGATCTGGAATGGAGGCTCTAAGCGTTGAAGCGTCTCTCAGAGGGTGCCAGGATCGCAGTGGGGAGGGCGCGCCGCTCTCCCCACGGCCACGGCCTCCTCAGGAATTCGCTACGTCGGCTGGAAAGGCATGAGCGGGTAACAACAGCAGTTATGCGCTCGCAATAACAGGATATAGGCAATGTCATCGATTTCATCTTTCGGCACCTACAAAGCTCCTAAGTCCGCTCCTATCACCGCCGATCTGGAAGGGTGGAAGCCTGTCGAAGGCTCTCCGACCATGAAGACCTGGATCGAGAACAAGACGGATGACGGGAAATTTCTGACCGGCTTCTGGGAGGCGACTCCGGGCAGCTATCACGTGACCTACAAGGCGGATGAGCTCATCCATCTGTTCGAGGGCAAGGTCACGCTGACCGAGGACGGCAGCGGCGAGCAGAAGACGTTCTCGGCTGGAGACAGCTTGCACATCGCGGCCGGGTTTACCGGAATCTGGAAGACCGAAGAGCGCATCCGCAAGATCTTCGCGATCAGAATTAAATGATCGTGGACGTGCGCCACCTTTCCCTCAGAGCGGCGCACAGTACGAAAAAAGCCATGCGGTAAGCATGGCTTTTTTTGTTTCTGGAGGGAGAGTAGCGCGCGCGGCGGCAATAGCCTTCGAATGGCGATCTAACGGCGCGCTATTCCGTCTCCTTTGGAGGGCACGGCGCTTTGCGGCGCCGACTGTTGCGAGGGCGCGTTCGGCTTGCCGGGGGCGCCGGGCGGGTTGTTGAAATTCCAGTCCTCCCGGTCCGGTCCGAACGGACAGCAGCCGGAAAGCTCGCAGCGCGGCTTGCTCTGGTGTTTCCAGACCGCCGCTTCCAGGCGGCTCGTCAGGTTCAATTTGCGCAGCAGGTTCTTGATGTGAACCTTCACTGTCGTGCTGCTGATCCCGAGATTGCGCGCGATCGTCTTGTTGTTCAGCCCGTCAGCCAGGCACTGGAGAATCTCATGCTCGCGGTCGGTGAGGCCGCTGTCGCTTGTGTTCTTCTTGGTAGCGGGCTCCAGAAGCGCGTTCTTCAGCACCTCCGTCAGCCGATCCTGCAATACGGTTGTGCCGGTTGAGGCCTTGAGCAGGTTCGTGCAGAGGTCCTCCGGCTCCATGTCCTTCAGCAGGTAACCATCGGCGCCGGCGCGAAGGGCTTCCAGCAGGTCTTCCTCGGCATCGGACACGGTGAGCACGATGTAGCGCGCGTCGAGATCGGTAGCCTTGAAGCGGCGGAGCGTTTCCAGCCCGTCCATGCCCTTCATGTTGAGATCGATAAGAACCATGTCGGGCTGGAGTTTTTGGGCGCAGTCCAGGCCTTCCTGGCCGGATGCGGCTTCTCCGACGATCTCAAAGTTTTCGTTGTCCGAAATGATCTGCCCCACTCCCTTGCGGAACAGGGCATGATCGTCGATGAGCATGACTTTGATCATTCGCAATTGCCTTCAATAGTCATTCTACCTACTGCGCCAAACTCGGCGTGAATGTCAGCCTCACCCGCGTGCCGCCCTGCCGTCTGGTCATCACCTCGATGTGTCCGCCGAGGCTGTAGGCGCGCTCCTTCATGATGGCCTGTCCGTGATGCCCCTGGCCATCGGTCGGCGGGCTATATCCCACTCCGTCGTCGTCTATTGTAACCAATACGGAACCATTCCCCTGCATGGAGAGCCCGATGAATGCGTTGTTGGCACCGGCGTGATGGACGATGTTGGACAAGGCCTCGCGCACGACATGCAGGATATGAAATTCTTCGTTGACGGTCAGCCGGCAATTCACAAGACGGTTGTCGAGCGTGATGGAAAGTGTCGAACGCTGCGAGAATTCGTCGATTGCCGATTGCACAGCATAGCCCAGCCCGCGCACGTCCATGTGCACGCGGAAGGTGGCTAGCAGCTCGCGCAGCTCGCGGTAAGCATTATCCAGTCCTCTTCGCAGCTCCTTGATCACAACGGGGCTGTTGTTGCCATTGCTCGTATTGGCGCTGCTCGATTGCAGCCGCGCGAGCTGGATTTTCATGAAGGAGAGGGATTGGGCGAGGGAGTCGTGCAGCTCGCGCGCAATGGCTGCCCGTTCCTCGAGAACGGCGATGCGCCGGCCTTCCTGGTCGTGGTTCTGGAATTTTGCGGTCATGGAGAGAAGCCCCGCCGTGATCTCCAGCACGCGGATTTCGGTTTCGTCGAGAAAACGGCCTTTTTCCATCTCCACCAGGAGCGCACCGCGCTCGCCGGACGGCTCTGCAAAGGCCACCGCCATGCACCGCACCTCCTCGTTTTCCGCGTATTTCTGCATGAAGGTCGAGACTTTCGCCACGCGAAGCTCGCTGACGATGGCGTCGCTCAGGGGGCAAGGCTCGTGGTGCGAGTAGACGGCTCGGCCGGTAGGTGCGCTGGCCTCGTCCTCGGTGTAGAGAATGGCCGCATTGTTGACGTCCAGAGAACGTTCCAGCGAATAGAGCATCTTGCGGAGCGTGGCATCGATCAGCGGCTGATCGTTAATCAGCTCGACGAACCTGGCGAGAAATTCCTGCGCGCCGATCATGCGCCGCAAATGCTCGCTGGTCTTGTTGGCCCACGTCGCCTCTGCAACGTAGCCTTCCATGCGCGCCGTCATGCCCGACACCCTCTGCTCGAGGCGCAGCAACTCATCTGCTTCGGGGCGGGCGGTATCGTAAACGAATTTTTCCGGGATGAATTCGATCAGCCGGTCGATGCGGTCAACGAGCACGCGCCGCGTTCCCAGTGCAATTCGTGCAACGCACAAAATGACGAACAGCAGGCCCATCAACTGCAGCGTCGCGATAACCGATTGCTTGGTTTCGACGTCGCGCTGCAACGCGACACCCAGCGATGCGTAGGACGCAAGGACTTCGTCCGCCAGCAGCAGGCGTGTCGCGATCGGCGCATCCTCCTCGCGCGCGCGGCGAAGGCGCTCCTCGGCCGCGGTGATGTTTCCGACCTCCGTGCTCAGGTTGGGGCGATCCCGCCTGATGAGCCAGACAACCTCTCGATCACGGGCGTCGAGCGGCTTTTCGCTCAAGTGGTTGAGAATGGTTTCGGCGTCGCGCGCGGAGCTCGCTCTCGCTAGCTCGAGCTGACCCTTCCAGTGCAGTTGCTGCTCGTGAATCTTGTTGGTGACGGAGTGGCTGACGGGAATATAATCGATCAGAAATAGCGATCCGGCCTGGATCAGGATCGATGTCAAAGCGATGCAGAGCAGCAGGGTCAGGATTCTCACATAGATCGTGTGTTGCCCGAGCTTTCGCAGCTCGGCGCACGCCCGCCGGAAGCGTGATGGCGAATCGCTCGAAAATTTATCCGCGAGACTGCGCAGAACCTCATGGGCCGTCGTCATGAGCCTCGAGGTTTTCTGCATGGCGGTGCTGAGCATCGTCTTCCTGATCGTTTTCGGTATGTGGTGGGATGGTAGCGCTCCGCTCAAGATCCATCTAGCTGCTCTTACCGTCACCATGGTGGTGGTGGTGACCGGCGTGTTGATGATCTCTCTTTATCCGTTCGTCGCTGCGCGGCGGCCCTCGCGGGTCAAGGAAAGCAATCTCGATACCATCGAGTGGGCGAGCGACGTCTCGCGCAAGCTGTCGACGCCAGCGGCCATTCTCGATGCCCAGTCGACGGTCGTCGTCGCCAACAAGAACTTTCTGGCCGAGCTCGGCATGCACGGCATGAGTGACCAGATCGTCGGGATGCCGATCTCCAACCTGGTTCATCCGAGCGATCACAACACGCTCGCGAAGTTCATCGCGGCGGCGGTGCGAAACGATCTCAGCAACGATACGGTCGCGCTCAGGATGCTTTGCGCCGATGGCACCATTCTCAGGGTGCACATGTCGCTTTCTCCGTTGCACGAGGAGGGGAACTCCGGGCTCAACCTGCTGCAGTTCTCCGTGCTGTCGTCTCAGCGCACGGCTGCCAGCGATCCCATCGGGGAGTACGACTATCATCTGCTGATCGACCGCATCGAGCAGATCGTCTTCCAGATCAATGCCGATCGGGACCTGATTTTTCTGAACCCCTCCTGGGCGGCCTTGCTGGATCACACTGTTCAAGAGAGCCTGAACAAGCCGTTCGTCTCCTTCGTGCATCCCGAGGACAGGCTGCTCGTCGAGGCTCACGTCAAGGCGCTCACCCGCGGAAAGCGCAACAGTTGCCATATCGAAACCCGCATGATCGCAAAGAACGGCACCTCATACTGGGTGCAGTTGCGCGCGAAATCCATGTCTTCGCTCAAGGGGGAGAAGACAAGCGTCATCGGAACGCTTACTGACGTAAGTCAGATGAAGCGCACGGAAGCGAGCCTGCGCGCGAACCGGCGCTCGCTCAGCATGTTGCTGAGCAACATTCCGGGGATGGTCTACCGCTGCAAGAACGACCGCAACTGGAGCTTCGAGTTCGCGAGCGACGGGTGTCTGGATGTCACCGGCTACGAGCCCTACGAAATCGTGGGGGACCCGAACTTTTCCTACGTCGAGATCATCCATCCGGAGGACCGCGCCGTGGTGTGGGAGCATGTCCGTCAGCAGGTGGCCATGCGGCGGAAATTCCAGATGATCTACCGGATCATCAACCGGACGGGGAACGTCAAATGGGTTTGGGAGCAGGGGAAGGGCGTGTTCTCGAGCACGGGAGAGCTGTTGGCCCTGGAAGGGTTCATCACCGATATCGCCAGCGCTGACGAGAGCGATAGCGCGATCCTCAAGGGCTTTCAAAAGCTCTTCGCGGGGCAGACACTCGTCAGTCCGTGATGCCGCTCTGAGCTATGCCCGGGAGAGGTGGGGAGCGCTTCGCCGAACTGCGGATGCAAGGACGCAGAGACCCGCGATCGCGAGCGCCGCGCTAACCCAATAATGGACGGGATCCGTTGCGCGGCCATACCACGTGAGGGCGTGTAAGCCGACTGCCGCAAGAATGGTCAGGCCGGCGAGGACGCGCAAAAGGTGCGTCAGGCGCACCGCGTCGGGCGCGAGGGGCGCTGAGGAAATCGCCAGTGCCGTTACGGCGGCGTAGATGGGAACTGCGTAAGCCTCTCCGATAACGAAGATCGTGAGCGCTGCGGCGGCGATGGCGAGCGGCTGCCCCCAGGTGACAGCGCTCCAGATCTTCTCCCAAAGCGGCAAGGGGCGGCCCTGCTCACGGCGGCGCGCGAGCCAGATGGCGATGCCGCTATGAGTGACGACGGTGAGTGCGAAGCCGAGAAGTCCGTACGCGATTTTGACGACGAGGCCGCCGAACCATCCGAAGTGCAGCGGCTGAAGTGCGCCCAGGATCTGCTGGCCGACGGTGCCGGTCTCGAGCCCGCCGTCGCCGAGCGGCTTTCCCGTGCCATCGAAGTAGTAGCTGTTGGCCATGGCGAGATGACCGGGGGTGCGCATGCCGAGATGGACGACCTGCCCTGCCTTGGCGATGTGCTGCATGTTGACACTTACAAACATGGCGTCCGGCTGCCCGGCTTGAACGTGGCGCATCATGGCTGCGACGTCAGGAACGGGAGCGGCGGTCTCGTTCTCGGTCGCGCGGGGACCGAGGATCGTTGCGAAGGCTTTCTCGGTGTCTCCGTCATAGGCGGCAAGCGCCAGCACGCCGACGATCAACGTGGAGAGGCCAAGCAGTGCTCCGGTGGTGGAGACGACGACGTGGAACGGAAGCCCCCAGACACCGAGGCGGTTGTGCAAGTCTGCCTGCTCGAGACGGCGGGAGCCGCCCCACCTCAGCGCGAACGCATCTTTGAATAGGCGCGGATGGGAAAGAAGCCCGGAGATCAGGGAGGAGAGCAGCGTTACGCCGGTGAGGCCGACCAGGAACAGGCCCCAGGTGCGCGGCAGGTGAAGATGGATATGGAGCGCTCCGACGAACTCCGACCAAGGCGCGTGATGAGCAACGGCGAGATTTCCGGCCGCGTCGCCGATCCAGTTGCCTTCGGTGCCGGTCGCGTCGTCGTGAAAGTTGACCAGCACCCGGCTCTGCACCGGGCCGGGACCCATGACGAAGAGGTCGTGGGCGGCTCCGGCTGCGAGCGCTTTCTCGTAGCCCGCTCGGACGAGTGCCGAGACGGCCTCGGATGAGAGCGGCGAGTTCACCACGGGCGCGTCGGGCTGCTCCCAGCGATGCAACTCGTGCAAGAAAACGGCGAGCGTGCCCGTGAGGCAGACAATGTAGATGAGGGCCGCGAAGGCGATGCCGAGGGCAGAGTGTCCGGCCAGCATGGCGCGCACGAACTGCGGCGGAAGGAGCGGTCGCTTCTTGGGCTTTTCCGGAATGCTGGTCGCCTGCGGCGCGGTCATGAGAAAGCCTTTGGTAGGAACGCCACGCCGTATCCGAGGGCGGAGATCGCGACAAGGATGATGGTTGCGCGTGTAAGGCGGGGGTCGCACAAGGTCCACGCCATGCCTGCGCCCCAGAGCGCGGGGACGAGCAGGCCGCCGAGGACGGCGCGGTCCTGCGGCGGGAGCGGCAGATGGATCGCGGCGACAACTCCGACGCCGATGGATGCGATGCCCGCGAGGACGATGGCGAGAAGCGCCTTGCCTATCCCGCGCCGCCAGTTGGTCGGCCGCTCCTCGGGATCGACGGTTCCTTCGCGGGTGCGGGCCTTGTTCGTCCGCCTCTCGAAGGTAGCGGCGATGACGGCGTAGGATGCGAGCGAGAGTATGCCCAACGCGTATGTGGTGCCGAGCTCCGCGCCCCAGGCTTCCGCGAAAGCCAGCAGAGAGCCTGCAATCGCGATCCAGCCGCCGATGAGGAACGCCCTGCCGGCCTTGCCTCGCTCCAGCCAGCGCTTTCGCAACATGACGACGCCGGCGGCCAGAAGCAGGCCACCGGCGATCGATAGGAGAATTGAGAATTCAATCGAGCCGACCGTCAATGCCGGGCTTTCCTCTCTGTGTCGGGATCAGAATTTGTAGGTGAAGCCCGTGATGATGGTGCGCGCTTGACCGATGAAGCAGTCTCCGCGGTAGGCGGCGCAGGAGGTCACGGTGTACTCGTCCTCCAAGTTCTGCGCCGTTAGCTGCCATCGCCAGTCCGGCGTTTCGTAGGCGACCATGGCGTCGAACAACGTGAACGAGGGCGTCTCGATGAGAATTTCCTGCTGAGTGACGATATCGCGGCCGTGGCTTTCGCTTCCGCCCACGTAACGCACGCCGCCTCCGAACGATAAGCCCCTCAGAGGGCCATCCAGCACGCTGTAGATCGCCCACAACGAAGCAAGATGCTGGGGAATGCCGTCGACCCGCTTACCCTCCATGAACTCCGGAATGCCGGAGGCAAACGGATAAAGCTCAGGATACTTGTCGAAGGTGGCGTCGGTGTAGGAATACGAACCGATGACCTTGAGCTCCTTCGTGACTTTGCCGACGGCCTCGATCTCGAAGCCGCGCACCTTGACGTCGGCGCCCTGCACGGCAGCGAAAAGAACGTCAGGCTGCACGATCTGGTTTTTCTCGGTCAGCTCATATGCGGCGGCATTGATCGCGAATGGCGCGCCGTTCGGCTGATACTTGAAGCCGATTTCGACCTGCTCGCCTTCGATCGCGCGCGCGGGCTTCCACGTTGCGAACGGCGCCAGAATATTGGTGCCAACGGGTTGTCCAGGCAGCGGGGAGAATGAGGTCGAGTAGCTCACGTAGGGCGTCAGGCCGAAATCGAAATTGTACATGAGGGCCGCGCGGCCTGTGGTTGCCTTGTCGTTCTCGTCCGCCGCGCCATCCTCCTCGATCTTGAGCCAGTCCTGTCGCAGGCCGAGCACTGCGCTCCAGGGGCCCATCTTGAGCTGATCCTGGATGTAGAGTCCGGTCTGGGTCTGCGTTTCAGTCGGGCGGTTCGTGAACGGAAGCGCGTCGGGCGAGACGAGGCCGTCACTGAACGAGATGAGATAGGTCGATTTCCCGTATTGGGGATTGTACAGGTTGAACCTCGGCTGCAGTCCGAACCAAGGCGGCGGCAAAATGGGGTTGGTCGAGGCTTCGGTCAGCAGGTTGTCGACGAGCGTGCCGGCATTGGATTGGTCCGTCTCGTAACGCATGTAGTCGAAGCCGCCGGTCACCTTATGACCCACCCATCCCGTGGCGAAGGTCGCGGTGAGATTGGTGTCGGAGTTGAAGACGTCGGTGTCCTGGTATGTGGCCGTGCGGGCGCGGGCGACATCGGTGTGTGTGGCGTTCAGGAACGGCGCGTTGTCTCCTACAAGCGTGCCGGCCGGCACGCCGAACAAGCTCAATGCTCCGCTTATCACGCCCATGCGTGCCGGCGTCAGAATGGCCGCGTAGGTGGAGTCGTAGTCGTTCTCCGTGTGCGCGTAGCGGGACGCATGATGAAGCTTCAGGTCGTCGCTGAACTTGTGATCGACGAAGACCGATGCCGATTGTGCTTCGGTGTCGTAGTGATCGGTCGGCTCGCCCGTGAACGTACCGCGCCTTAGCCGCTGTCCAGTTACGGTGTTGGGATAGAGCGTTCCCTCGGCCGGCATGAACTGCTGGGTCGAGCCGCTTTGATCGTCGCGGAAGTTGCCGAGGACCGTGATGCTCGTGTCGTTGGTCGGGCGATAGGTGAGGGACGGAGCGAGTATGAGGCGGTCATTCTCGACGAAGTCCACCTGGGTATCCGCGTCGCGCGCGAGGCCCACGATGCGGTAGAGCCATTTACCGTCGTTGGTGAGCGGCCCGGTCATGTCGAGCTTCACTTGCTTGAAATCGAAGGAGCCGTACTCGACACCGATCTCGCGATAGGGGATCTCGCTCGGAAGCTTGGATGCGGCGTTGACGATGCCGCCGGTCGGTGCCTGTCCGTAGAGCATGGAGGCCGGGCCGCGGAGCACCTCGAAGCGTTCCATCGCGTATGGCTCGATTGGAACCGTCGTCTGGCTGTAGCCATAAGTCGTGCGCAGGCCGTCGACGAAATAGGAGCCCGCAATGCCGCGAATGATGGAGGAATCGCCGCGGCTGTCGAACCCGTACGGATCGGCGAAGACACCCGGAACGTAGCGCGTCGCTTCCTGCAGGGTCTGGGCACCCTGATCGCGAATTTGCTCTTTGCCGACGACGGAGATGGATTGCGGCGTTTCTCTCAAGGGCGTGTCGGTCTTGGTGCCGACGGACGAGTCCGTCGCGACGTAGTCCTTCACGGGAGACGCACCGTTCGTCACTCCGGCCGGACGGGCCTCGGGTGCGGCTGCTGCTTCAGCGGCCTGCGGTTGCGCGGCGGCCTTGGGCGCAGCCTTGGCCTGGACCTTCTTTGCGGGAGCTTTCTGTTTTGCCGTTTTGGCTGTGACCTCGATTGGCGGAAGCTCGGCGGGCTGAGCGGGCTTGGCCGCTTCCTGTGCGGAGGCTGCTGCCGGCAGCGTGGCGAGCGCCAAAGTGGCGAAGACGTGCCGATAGGCACGCGGTGTCGTGGATCGTGTCATGAGTCCCCAGCCCCAATTCAATCGCGCAGACGTCGAACTATTTTGGCTGGCGATACCGGGAGAAATCCGGCCTGGGCTGGCTATCGACTACTCTGACATGAAACAGTCTACCCAGTCCGGCCTCTTTGTCTACCGTCCGGGTATAGATTCTGCTCGCGCGTGACAAAGTTGCTCGCTCGGGGGCTCCCGGCTGCGGGTGAGAGCTCGCGCTTCCCCGTCGGTGGAGGGATCGCTGGCGGTGTTCGATCCTGCGCGCAGTGGGCTATCTCTCGATTTTGATCGCAATCAACGTAGTGGGCGCTACGCGGCTATTGGTGTGTGAGGCCGGGCCGATTGCGCGCGCTTTCCAGGGGCGCCCGGTCGCGCTCCTCGCGGGCTCCTCACCGAACCGAGGCCGCGCTAAGATCGATCCGCCGCAGGAGGGAATGCAGGATGCGCATTGCCACGTTCAACGTCGACAGTCTGGACATGGGGCCGGATGCGCGCATTCCTTTGAGCGACCGCATTCCGATCCTGCGGCCGCAACTTGAGCGCATGCGTGCCGACATTGTCTGCCTGCAGGAGATCAACGGCCAGCATGGATCTCAGCACGGATCCGGCCAGGGTCCGCGGATGCTGCTGGCGCTCGATGCCCTGCTCGAGGGCACGCCGTACCAGACTTACGCCCGCGCGATGACGACTGCGCCTGGCCGCGCAGGGGCGGCCGATGTGCACAATCTGGTGACGCTCTCGCGCTGGCCGATCAAAGAGAGCCGGTCGATCCGCAACGATCTCGTGCCGCCGTTGCATCATCGCGCTCTGACGGCCATACCGCCTGATCCCCAGCCCCATGACGTCGCGTTCGAACGGCCCATTCTTCTCACTGAGATCGAGATAGCGCCCCACGAGGTTCTCTCGGTCATCAACGTGCATTTTCGCGCGCCCCTCGCGGCCCCCGTCGCAGGCCAGAAGGAAAGCGCGTTCGTCTGGAAAACGGTGTCGGGGTGGGCGGAAGGATATGCCCTGGCCGCTTGGAAGCGCACGGCCCAGGCGCTCGAGGCGCGGCTTCTGGTCGATAGCCTGATGGATGCCGATCCGACGCGCCTCATCGCCGTGGCGGGAGACTTCAATGCCGAAGATCACGAAACGCCGCTCAAGATCCTGATCGGCGCGGAGGAGGACACGGGGAACGGACTTCTGGCGCAGCGCGCGCTGGTGGTTCTCGACCGGGGTCTTGCGGGCGACCGGCGATTCAGCACGCTGCATCACGGCCGCGCGCTTATGCTCGACCATATCCTGGCGAGCCACGCGCTGCTGGCGCGGCTCAAGGGCATCGAGATCCACAACGAGGCGCTGGGCGACGAGATCGTAAGCTTCGGAAAGTTGCGGCAGGAGGTCGGCTCGTTTCACGCGCCGCTTGTGGCCGAATTCGACATCGGGTGAGGCGGCGCGCCGTGCCGTCGCGCTCCACTAGACGCCGAACGGATAGGTGTCGGGAAGGCCCTGCAAAACGGCGGTGTCGAACGGCGTGATCGCGCTCGTCCTGTCTATCCAGATGAACTCGTCGAACTGCCGGGGCAGCACGGCCTCGAAATAGTGGCTCGCGAGCTCGCTTTCCGGGCGATAGACGACGCCGATGGCGCGCTCCAGCCGCGGCGCCGTGAGACGATCACGCAACTCCGCGCGGGCGCCGCCGGAAAGGGGCACAAACAGGCCCGGGGCGTTCGTCAGATGGAACAGACGTTCGTAGCTCTGGGGATGGGCGGCCCGCACCTGCATGATCTGCATCGGGGCCTCCCACGAGGACGCCGCGGCGACGGTTCCGTCGTTGGTGCCGAAACCGATGTGGTAGGTCTCGCCCGGCAGATGCTGGCGGCAGAGTTGTCCGATGTTGTGCTCGCCGCGCTGGGCCATCTCGGTCGCCAAGGCGTCTCCGATGTGCGAGTTGTGCGCCCAGACGACGGCCTTCGACTCCGGACCGCGGTGGTCGAGAAGGTTCCGCAGGGTCTCGAACATGTGGCTGTCGCGCAGGTTCCAGGAGGCGCGCGATCCGTAGTACATGGTCCGGTAGTAGCGCTCGGCGTTGGCGACGAGGCGGGCATTCTGCGCGGCATCGAAAAAGCGGTCGCCATCCTTCAGAACATAGCTCTGCTGGTTCTCGAACAGCGTGGTCAGCATATGCGCCACGTCGCGTTCGCAAGCCCTGAAGCCTTCAGACAGCACGGCGTGGCCATAAGCAGCCGGATCGGCCTCCCAGGGGCTGAGGCAGCCGTAACGCTCGCGGGCGACGGTGGCGAGTTTGGGGTCGATCTTATCGAGATAGTGAACGACGGACCGAATGGAGCCGTAAAGACTGTAGAGATCCAGGCCGTAAACGCTTGCGCGGCTTTGCGGGGCAAGCGGCTCGTTGTGGCCGTGCAGCCAGTCCACAAACGCCCGCGTCTCCTCGTTCCGCCACATCCAGGTTGGGAAGCGTGCGAACGCAGTCCAGTCGGCGCGTTCCAGATGACGGTGGCGAACGTAGTTGTCGATCCGGGCGCCATCGGGCCAATCGGCCTCCAGAGCGACGATGTCGAAGCCCTTCTGCTCGATGAGGCGCTGGGTAATTCTGGCCCGCATCCGATAGAACTCGGAGGTACCGTGCGTCGACTCGCCGATCAATACGATCCTTGCGTTTCCGATGCGCCGGAGCAGCGGATCGAGATTGGCCTTATCGGGGTCTGTGAAGCTCTCGGCATGTTTGGCGATGATGCCAGGCGTCGAGATGCTGACGGCGGGGCGGGTTTGGATCACGCGCGGGGCGCGCGTTTCCCACTCGCTGTCCTTGCTTTCCCATCCCTCCTTGCCAATGAGGGGCACGAAGCGGACGTCGGCGATGTCCTCGCGCTGGTACTCGTCGTCGTCCAGGCGTGTGACGCGGACGAGCTCCTGAGCGCGCGGATCGCGTCCGACCGGAATGACCATGCAGGCGCCGATCTTTAGCTGATGCAGCAGGGATTTTGGAATATCCGGTGCGCCTGCCGAAACGAGGATCGCATCGAAGGGAGCGTGGTCCGCCCAGCCCTCGGTCCCATCGGCATGGCGAACGTGGACATTCGTATAACCTGCGCTCTCGAGATTGCTCGCCGCTTTCTCGGCGAGCTGGCCGATGCGCTCGACGGTGAAGACCTCGCCGGCGATCTCCGCCAGAACGGCCGCCGCATAGCCGGAGCCGGCGCCGATCTCCAGAACCTTCTCTCCGCCCTCGAGCCCGAGAGCCTCGACCATGAAGGCGACGATGTAAGGCTGGGAGATGGTCTGCTCCCCTCCGATGGGGAGCGGGCTATCGGCATAGGCTTCCTGCTTCAAGTGCTCGGGAACGAACTGCTCGCGAGGCACCTTGCGCATGGCGGCGAGCACGAGGGCATCGCGCACGCCGCGCGCCTCGATCTGCCCGGAGACGAAGTGCTCGCGGCTTTCGCTGGTCTCCGCTGGTCGCGTGGTACGCTTTGCCATGGCTTTGCTCATGTCATCAGAGGCGCTGCCGGTATGTTCTCGCGGTTTCCGGCCATAGCCTCTTGACGTCTTGGGGGAGCTGATCGATCACCTGCGAAATCTCGCCCGCATCGCAATGGTGCGCGAGGAGGGCGAAGACATCCTGCACGGCACGCTCGACGTCGCGCCGCCGCGGTAGAAGCTTTATGGTAATCTCGTCGAGGAAGACTTCTTTCGAGCGGATGCGCTCAGGCGTGCGCGAGGGCTGCCACGCCTCGTAGTAGATGCCGCGGAGGAGCATCGGAAGCTGAGCGCCGAGCTCGACGGCTTCTTCGGGAGTTAGGCGATCGCGAAGCTGGTGCATCACGGCGCGCAGCACGCCGAGGGCTTCTTCCTCATCATCCAGCCCTGCGTTGTCGCGCAATTCTTTGAGCCAGACTTGAGTCTGCTGCACCGTGTGGGCGATCGAGGCGGGAATGGTCATTTGGCGCCTCCTTGGAGTGTGCGGGGCCGGGGTTCTGCTGGTGCCCGGCCCCAGGACCGTTACGCGGCTTTCTTGCTCTCGATGGGCGGTCTCTCCCCTTTCACCTCGATCTTCCGTGCCTTCTTCTGAACTTCCGTAGGCTTGGGAACGGTGAGGGTGAGGACGCCGTTCTTGAAGCTCGCCTGCACCTTGTCGGGATCGATCTCGAACGGCAGCGCCATGCAGCGCTGGAACGATCCGAAGGAGCGTTCGACGCGACGGAAGGTGCGGCCCTTCTCCTCCTTCTTCTCGTCGATCTCGGATTTCTTCTCGCCTTTGATGATGAGTTGGTCGCCCGAGACCGTCACATCGATGTTTTTCTCTTCGACGCCCGGGAGCTCGGCTGTCACCGAGATCTCCTTCTCGGTCTCGCTGACATTCACGCGCGGAAGGAACTCGGTGCGGGTCCAGGGCATCTCGGCGGACGAAAGGTCGCCGACCCAACCCGAGAAGAGATCGTCGATGTCCCGTTTTAAGGATTGGAGCGGGCTCGAGTCCTGGCTCCAAAGGGATGGAAGTGACGAGCGGAGTCTCATGGTGGCCTCCTGATTTTTGGGGGTGATACAAGTCGACACAAAAATAGAAAGGTGTGTGCGGGCCGTCAGCCGTGATGAGCGGAGACAGCCGCCATCACCTCTCCGGTGAGGGAGCGAGAGCCGGCGTGGGAGACGTCGCCGAGGCTCAACATGCCCACCATCCGCTTGGCTTCGTTGAGAACAGGAAGACGGCGGATCTGCTTCTGCTCCATAACGCGCACAGCGTCGGCGAGATCTTCGCTTTCGTTGCAGTAGACGATGCCTTTCGTCATCACGTCGCGCGCGGTGAGCTTGCTGCAATCCTTCGCTGCCGCGACGCCGCGGCACGTGATGTCACGGTCCGTGACGATGCCGATCAGGCGGTCATTCTCTCCAACAGGAATCGCGCCGACGTCATGCGTTTTCATCAACTCGGCGACTTTCGCGACTGAGGTGTCGGGGGCCACCCATTGTACGCCAGGGTGCATGGCGTTCTTGACTTTCATAACCGTGCCTCCTTCGAATTGGCTCCTTCGAAAATGCGCTACGATTGGTCAAAGTGCATCTCGGCGGCGGCTTCGCCGCGCACCGGGTCTTTACCGGCAGATGAGCACCGGAATCTTGCTGTGAGTGAGCACTTCCTGGGCCTGGCTGCCGAGAAAGAGCCGTTGCAGGCCGCGCCGGCCGTGCGACGACATCACGATCACGTCGCATCCGGTCTTCTCGGCGGCCGAGAGAATGCCATCAGCGGGATACTGATCGGGTTCGTGGATCGTCGTACACGCGATGCCGATCCGCTTGGCCATGTCAGAAACAGACGAGAGGATGTCCGCAGCATTTTCCTTGGCCGCCCGCATGTATTCCTCGATCGGAAATCCGATCTCGGTTTCTCCGGGCGCCACGGATGCGAGCGTCGGTGTGACCGTCACCGCGGTGGCTTTTGCGCCGAGTGCTTTGGCGAGCTCCAACCCGGTTTCAACAGCGATCCGCGCAAGATCCGAGCCGTCGGTGGCGATGAGAACATGCTTGAACATGCCATTACTCCGGCACTAGTGCCTCGCAGCTTCCGGATGCGGATTGGTCCAGCTGACGAGCGCGTGGGTGCCGATGCGCGCAAGCTTGGCGTATTCGTCCTGGTAATCCTGCGACGCCTTCAGCAAGAAGGTTTGGTAGGTCTGTGCGAAGTCGGTCGGGCAGGTGCAGGAGCCCAATTTCGAGAGCAGGCCCATATCCTCGGCGCTACGCCGTTGCAGGAAATTGACGTACTCCTTGCTCCAATCGGCAAACGCGGCGCCGATTTCCGCGTTGAGCGTTGCGGCGCGCTGCATGAATGGTGCCCAGTTCCAAGCGGATTTGAATAGGTCGCTGGTCTGGCGTGCCGTGAGCGGTGTCTCAGAGATGGTGAGCATGGTGAACCTCACACATAACGCAGGACAAAGTGGTGTGCTCGTGGAGCCTACAGGTAGGTAGGCGGATGTGTTTGATGGCGATCAATAGAAGAATGGCGCTGGGTTCATCAAAATCAATGCCCGGAGACGGCGGATTAAGTGGCGACGTCATCCGGGATCGTTCGAGGCACTTGCTCGCTCTCGAAACGTAGCAATTGAAACGCAGCGTTCAGGAAACGCGCGCAGTCTGCGCGTAGATCGCTCGCTTCACGAACTCCACGGATGCCAGATAAACAGCGACGGTTGCGACGAGAAGCGCATAGAAGAGCGGTGGAAGGGGCACGAGACCGAACAGCGTTCCGAGCGGCGTAAAGGGGATCAGCACGCCTGCCAGCGCAACGCCGATCGAGAGAGACGCGAGCAGGATGTGCGGGCGGCTTTTCCAGGGGCGGCGATGGGTGCGGATGACCAGCACAACGAGCGTCTGCGTGGCGAGCGACTCGACGAACCAACCCGACTGGAAAATCTGCTCGTTGCCGCCAAAGAGTGTCAGCAGCGCCCAGAACGTGAAAAAGTCGAATAGCGAGCTCAAGGGGCCGAGGATCAGCATCACGCGCTTGATGAGGCCGAGGTCCCAGCGGATCGGCCGCGAGACGGTTTCCGGATCGACCCGGTCGAACGGCACGCCGACCTCGGACAGGTCGTAGAGCAGGTTATTGAGGAGAACCTGCGTCGGAAGCATCGGCAGGAACGGCAGGAACAAAGCGGCTCCCGCCATCGACACCATGTTACCCAGGTTCGAGCTCGAGCCCATCAGAATATACTTGGTGACGTTCTCGACCGTGCGGCGCCCCTCGCGTACTCCCTCCAGAACCACATCAAGGTTGCGGTCGAGCAGAACCATGTCGGCCGCTTCTTTTGCTACATCGGCGGCAGTATCGACGGAAATGCCGACATCGGCGACGTTGAGCGCGGAGGCATCGTTGATGCCGTCTCCGAGAAACCCCGCGACGTGTCCCGCGTGCTTGAGGGCGGCGAGAATGCGCGCTTTCTGTTGCGGCAGAACCCGGCAGAAGATGGTTGTGGACGGGAGACGGGCGCGGAGAGCTTCGTCGCTCAGGCCGTCTATCTCTGTGCCGGTGAGGAGGCCCGTCACCTCGATGTCGAGCTCCCGGCAGATGTGCTGGGTGATCCGCTCGTTGTCACCCGTCAAGATTTTCACGGTGACGCCGGCTTTTTTCAACTCGCGGATGGCGTTGGCGGCGTCGGGCTTTGGCGGGTCGACGAAGGCGAGGAAACCCGCGAATGTCAGATCCCGCTCGGCGGCGCGTGCGTCGCGCTCGCTTGGTCCGAGATTTCGAACCGCGACCGCCAGCACGCGATAGCCGTCCTCGCCCAGGCGCTCGAACTCTCCGGTCAGGCGGCGGGCCCAGGCTTCGTCCATGGGACCTGTCGCGCCATTCGCCTGCTCGAGCCGCGTGGACAGGGACAGGATGTCCTCGGGCGCGCCTTTGACCACCAGCAGGCGGTCTCCGTTCTTTTCGAGCAGGACGGATACGCGGCGGCGCTCGAAGTCGAACGGGCATTCGTCCACCTTGCTCCATCCCGAGTCGGGCAAGTTTTCGTGGGCGACGACGGCGCGATCGAGCGGGCTCGCAATGCCGCTTGCCAAGGTGCTGTTGAGATAGGCCAGCTCGAACACGCGCGCGCTTGGCGTGCCTTCGGCGTCGACGTGGTGCGCAACTGCGACGTCTGCCTGGGTGAGAGTGCCCGTCTTGTCCGTGCAGAGCACGTCCATCGCGCCCAGATCGTGGATGGATGCGAGCCGTTTCACGATCACGCGACGCTCCGCCAGACGGCGGGCGCCGTTGGCGAGGGTGACGGTGAACACCATCGGGAGAAGCTCGGGCGTGAGGCCGACGGCGAGGGCGAGGGCGAAGATGAGGGATTCGAGCCACGGCCTGTCGAAGAGAGTGTTGGCTGCAAGCACGAATAGAACGAGGAAGATCGTGAGCCGCATCATGAGCAGGCCGAAATCCTGGATGCCTCGCTCGAAGGCATCGCGCGGGCGCCGCGCGGTCAGCGATCGCGCCACGGCGCCAAGCTCGGTTCGCCGTCCCGTCTCGCAGACGAGGGCGGTCGCGCTGCCGCTGATCACGGAGGTGCCCGCGAATACGGCGTTCAGCGCTTCGGCAGGGCTACCGGATGTGGCCGTGGCCGCCGCATCCTTCGCGACGGGGTAAGGCTCGCCCGTCAGCAGGCTTTGGTTGACGTAGAGGCTCGCGGCTTCGAGCAGGCGGCAATCGGCGGGCACGATGTCGCCTGCGGAGAGACGGACGACATCGCCCGGAACCAGACGCTCGACAGGAAGCTCCGCCTCCGTTCCGTCCCGCACCACAGTCGCCTTCAACCCCACGCTCCGGCGCAAGGCGTCGACCGCGTTTTCCGCGCGCCGCTGCTGGACGACATCCAGGACGACGCTCAGGAGGACGATGGCAACGATGATTGCGAAGCTCAGGACGTCGCCGGTCCACGCGGACAAGGCGCTCGCGAACAGAAGGATCAGAATGAGAGGGTTCGAGAAGCGGTCGACGACGGCTCGCCACAGCGGGCGGGCGCGTTCTGCGAGCACGTCGTTCGGGCCGAATTTTTCGTACCGCTCGCTAGCCTCAGCCTGGGTCAACCCCCGGGACCACGGCTGTGGTCCCGGCAGGGTTTCGATCGGGGACTGCCAGAAGCGGGGCGGTGGCGTGCCGGGCATCCATCATTCCTTGCCTTTGCCTGGACGGTAAGCGGGAACGGCTTCGGGATGCTGATCGAGAAAGTGCTTCAGGCAGGCGAGAAGCTCGTGCACGTGCTTGTAGTCGCCACGATCGTGAGCTGCTTTTACGTCCTCGACGATCATGTGGCGGATGACCTCGGCTCCGTGTTTCTGCTGGAGAAGGGTGTTGGCGAGCGCAGCGGCGACGATATCGGGCACGTGCTCGTGCTCGGCGATGGCGCGGATCTCCTCATCGCTGAAGCCGCACAGCGCAACACAGTCCTCGAACGTGATCATGACGTCCACCACCCTGACAGCAGCGCGGGCTATGCGGGTCTTGCCTCCGCAAGGCGTTTCGCGATCTCCGAGATTGGCGCGCTCGCGAGATCGAGGAGAAGCTCTTGCTTGAGGTGGCTGCGGACGGCGTCGGACAGTTCCGGGCGCAGGTCTCCGATCATCTGGGGCGGGGCGATGATGATGAGGTGATCATACGCCTTCTTGGAAAGGCCGACATCCAGGGTGTGCGCCAGTTCCTTGGCAAAGTTCTTTTTCTCGGCGCGATGGGGATCGTGTTTGGGCGCGATTGCATGGCGCCCTGGGCCGACCGAGTCGAACGTTCGCGGCAGGGAGTCGCGAACCATGTCGCTCGATTTCGGTAGCTGGTGTTCCAGTCCCTCGACGAGGGTGAGGCCTTCCTTGGGGCTCGATTGCTCCAGGACGCGCGCACTTCCGGCGTCGGCGACCAGAACCCATGTTTTCGTGTGTTTCATCTGAACCTCCACATGGGAAAGTCCAACTGAAACGCTCAAACGGGATGATCGCCTTGCGCAAGATCAAATTGTTCCAGGCATCGGGGCCGGCGCGCGAGCCTGGGGCATGTTTATGGCCGTGGCCCCAACGGGTTGAGCTGCCTGCCGTCGTCGTGCGCGCGGAACGCGTTGTGCTCGATGTTCGCGATGGCGGGTCGTTTGGGCCGCGTGCGGGCCTTCGGTCGCTCACTCCACGAGCGAGGCGACGAGGCCCTGACGCATGCAGAGATAGACCAGCTCGATGTCGGAGCGCACCGCGAGCTTGGATTTGATCTCGCTGTGATAGTTGGCCACGGTCTTGGGGCTGAGGTTGAACGAGGTCGCGATTTCGTCGGTTGATTTCGCATCCAGGATCATGCGCAGGATTTCGAACTCCCGGGGCGAGAGCTGGTTCACGACGGAGGCGTCGTCGTAGAGCCTGCTCGTTGCGATGGCCTCGTTGATCTCGGCGCATAGTGCCGGGCGCCCGACGAAGACATCGCGGATGGCGCTCACCAGGATTTCAGGCGGGCTGCTTTTGGTGACGTAGCCGCGCGCGCCAGCGCGGAAAGCCTGTTGGGCATAGGTCGCGCTCGCGTGCATCGTGAAAATCAGGACGCGGGCATGCGCATCGAGCTGGCGGATCTGGCGGACGAGATCGATGCCCCCGCGCCCCGGCATCGATATGTCGATCACAACCACATCGGGCTTCGCCTTCTTGAAAGCTTCGTAGCCAGAGGCGGCGTCTCCAGCCTCGGCGACGACCTCGATTCCGGCATGTTTTTCGATCAGCCTGCGATAGCCTTCGCGGACGACAGCGTGATCGTCGACCAGCAGCACGCGGATGCTCATGCGGTCAGGCTCCCTGCTGCGAGGTTGGGAATTCGACCTGAAGGCCGAAGCCGCCGCTCGGAAGGGGACCCGCCGCAAGCTTTCCGCTGAGAGCGGCGACCCGTTCGCGCATGCCGACGAGACCGACGCCGGCGAGCGGAGCGGAGCTACCTGTGACGGCCGATCCCGCTCCGTCGTCGACGACGGAGAGCTTGATGCGCTCTTCTGTGCTCTCGGCATCGCGTGTCAGCGAGACGGCTACGCGGCGCGCGTTGGCGTGCTTGGACGCATTGGTGAGAGCTTCCTGGACGATCCGGTAGACATGCGCGCTCGTCTCGGAGCGGAGCTGCTCGATTTCGCCGGCGGTCTCGATGGAGTACGTCGTGCGTCCGCGGGCGGCTCTGTTGTGCTGCTCGACGAGCGCCTTCAGGCTTTGCACCAATCCCAGATCGTCGATTTCCTGCGGGCGGAGATAGGTGAGCGTCCGGCGTAGCGAGATCATCAAGTCGGACGCCATCCTTTCGAGATCCTTTGCTTCATTCACGAGGGGAGGTGCCTCGGTCTGCGCGCTTTTGCGGATGGAAGCCGCAAGCGCGTTCAGGGCGGCGAGCCTCTGGGCGACATCGTCATGCAGCTCGCGAGCGATGTGGCGGCGCTCCTGCTCCTGCATATCGACCAGGCGCCGGGCGAGATCGGCCCGCTCCGACGTGGCCTTTTGAAGCTCTGCCGAGACCGCATTGAAAACTTCGCTGATACGCTGCAGCTCCGCCAGCCGAAACGCCGGAAGGCGGTATGAGAGATCGCCCCTCGCCAAGCGGTTGAGGCCGGTCAGGATGTCTCGCGCGGGCAGCAGCGCGCGGTCGACGACGAGATACGTCACGAGGCACAGGGCCGCGACCAGCACGGCCGATAGACCAAGGAGTGGCGCGATGGTCGCCCAGGCCCGCCCGGCGGTCGCGGCGGGATCGAAGGTGGCGACGATGCTGCCTCGAGGCGCGCCCCGATAGACGAGGGGCTTCGCGGCTGAAAGGTGGCTATTCACGAGCAGGCGATAGGCCGCGGAAAACCAACTCGGCGCGGTCATCGACGTCGCGTCGAAGCCCGCGCAGCTCGAACGGTTGCGCGACAACTCCTCCGCGCTGAACTCAACGCATTGGCCGGGCTGCAAGGCATAATTCGAAACGAGATCCCAATCCGGGAAGCGGGCCGGGATGTCCGTCGACCTCGCGATGCGGGAGAGCTGCAAGTCGAGCTGGCGGCTTGCGAGCTCGACCAGATCCATGTTTTGCCGCTTGGCATCGCGGGCGGACATGTAGAGCGCGAGGCCTGATCCGGCGAGGAAGCAGGCGAGCGCCACCAGCGTAATTCTTCTCACCAGAAGCCATTTCAGATCCATGAGGAGACCTCGCCGTTCTCATTTGGGGGCAGGCTAGAGGGCGCCGGTAGGGCTGTGAAGGGCTCGGCGCCATCTTCGGGAAAATTTCACAAGCCTCCTCGGGCGATCCGCACTGTTCGTTGGGCCCGGCCATTTCTAGCTTCGGGCCGGCGGCTGGGTGTCGAGGAGGCCGGCGAACATGGAGTGGCTCGGAACAAGCCCCCTTCGGCACTGGTTGAGGTGGCTTTGCGGTGAGGGAGGTCCTCGCCGGAGGGAGGTGGCGATCCTTGTCTCTCTCTCGATCGCGGTCGCGGTGTCCGTTGCCTCGGCGGGCGTCTACCTCGGCAATCTGACCAAGACGGCGCGTGCTCAGGATCGCGCGAGTGCCGACACCGCACTGCCGGATGTCATGGGGAGCCGCTGCCAGGATCAATCTGCAAGATCAGCGTCGCGGTCCCCGGCCGTGGGTCTTGCAGATCATTTCAACGATGGAGGAGGAGAAGTTTTCCGATGAGAAAAAGTTTGATTGCGGCCGCGATGCTGGTGCTATCCGGCGCGGCTTTCGCGGCCGATCCCAATCAGCATGCCCGCGAGCTGACGCCCGCTGACATCAAGTTCGAGGACAATCCTGCGTTTCCCAAGGGCGCGCAGTCCATGCTCATTCATGGCGATCCGTCGAAGGCCGAATTCTTCATCATCCGCCTCAAGTTTCCGCCGAATTACATCGTGCCCGCGCATACGCATCCCGCGCTCGAGTCCGTGACCGTGCTCACGGGATCGATGGGAAGCGGAATGGGCGAGAAAGTGGATACGTCCAAGGGCAAGATGTTGGGTGCGGGATCGCTGCTCATTCTTCCCGCGAACCATGCGCACTATGTCTGGACGGAGAAGGAGGAGACGATCATCCAGGTGGCGGCCACCGGTCCGTTCGACATCATCTACGTCAATCCGGAAGAAGATCCGCGAAAGAAGAAGTAGGACAGCCTCATCTTATCGGGTGGCGCCACGGGCGCCTCCGACTTTGGTCAAGCAGGGCATTGTCCTGCTTGACATTGAGGAGGCTTCGGGGCGCCATCGCATCAATGCCGCTCCGCGCGTCCTGCCAACCTCTCATCGGTCCTCCTCATGCTCAAGCCGCCGAAGCTAAGCCGCATCCTTTCCGCGCTCGCCATGCTGGCGTGTGCGACGTCCGCTTCGGTGTCCGCGGACGTGGACGACCAGCGTTTGACGACGGCGGGTGAAAATCGCGGCGAGTGGCTTCTCTACGGACGCGACTACGGGCAGCAGCGCTTCTCGCCGCTCGATCAGGTCAACGCCGGAACCGTGAAGCGGCTTGTGCCGAAGTGGATCTATCAAACCGGAAGCGCGGCGACGTTCCAGACGTCGCCCCTGATTGCCGACGGCGTCATGTATCTCACCGCGCCGTTCTCGCACGTCGTCGCGGTGGATGCGAAGACAGGGCGCGAGATCTGGCGTTACGAGCACAAGCGGCAGGCCGAAAAGATCTGTTGCGGGCCTGCCAATCGTGGCGCGGCGCTCGGCTATGGGAAGGTCTACGTCGCGACCGTCGATGCCCGGCTGGTTGCGCTCGATCAGAAGACCGGGAAGCCGGTCTGGGATATCGGGCTCGCCGAGCAGGGGACAAGCGCGACCGAGGACAAGGGCGTGCTGGCGGCGGGCGATCCGTTGCATGGCCGGAACATCACGGGCTCGACCGGCGCGGGTGCAGTCATCGCGCCGCTCGTCTACGACGGGAAGGTGATCGTCGGCATCACCGGCGTCGGCTACGGATTACATCTCGACAGCCCGAGACCCGGAGCGCCGCTCGGCGCGGTGGTCGGCGTGTCCGGGCGCTACGGCCGCCCCGGCTTCCTCGCGGCTTACGATGCGGACACGGGAAAACAGATCTGGAAATTCGAGACCACGCAGAAGGGGTGGGAGGGAGAGTTCGTGAGCGCAACTCCCGACGGCATGCCGCTTCCTCGTGACATCCCCGCCGAGAAGGCGAGCATGAGCAAGTTCGGGGACGCTTGGCGCTACGGCGGCGGCTCGATCTGGCATACGCCCACGGTCGATACCGCGACGGGCCTTCTCTATTTCGGTATCGGCAACCCTTCGCCGCAAGCGGCAGACGGCACGCGGCCCGGTGACAACCTTTATACCGTCGCGCTGGTCGCGCTCGAAGCCAAGACCGGCAAGCTCGTCTGGCACTATCAGCAGGTGCCGCACGATTTGTGGGGCTACGACGTCGCCAGTCCGCCGACCCTGCTCGACGTGGACGTGGACGGCAAGGCGGTTCCCGCATTGGGGCAGGCGAGCAAGCTCGGCTGGTATTACGTGCACGACCGGCGCGACGGCAAGCTGCTGTTCAAATCCGAAGCCTTCGTGCCGCAAGACAATCTGTTCGCGCGGCCAACGCCCGAGGGCGTTCGCGTTACGCCGGGTCCGGCGGGCGGGTCCAACTGGTCGCCGGCCTCGCTCGACGCGGGACGGGGGCTCGTCTATGTGGCCGGGATGCATATCCCGATGATCTACCGCACGGATGAACTGCCGACGGACGGCGACAAGCCGCCTGTGCCGTATTTCATCATTGAGCCCTCGCATGAAGAAAATTGGGGCACGCTGACCGCGCTCGATCTTCGGAACAAGGGGCGCATCGCGTGGCAGCACAAGACCGATCAGCCGCTCGTCGGGGGCGTGCTGGCGACGGCCGGAGGGCTGGTGTTCACAGGCGAAGGCGGCGGCGATTTCTCGGCGTTCGATGCGAAGACGGGGGCGAAGCTCTGGAGCTTCAACTGTGGCGCCGGGGTCAACGCGCCGCCCGTCAGCTACGAGCTCGACGGCGAGCAGTATATCGCGGTAGCGGCAGGCGGCAGCCAGATCTGGGGCTTCCGGCAGGGTGGCGCCGTTGTCGTGTTCGGGCTCGCGAAGGAGTAGCGGTCGGCACGCGGGCGAGGCCTCGGTTGGCGGCCGCGAAAAGGCTTGTGGCGCCTTTATTCGTTCATGGCCCCATCCAGAGCCTCATAAATATCAGCCGGCGGACCTTGCCCGCAAGACCGGCTCTCGCCGCCTTTGCTGCATTGCGATACGGGCCTCACGGCGCTGGGGCCGTTTTTTCGTCTGCGCCCCGGGGAGACTGCGGGATTTGTTCCCAATTTCGCCTTTACGCACGTACAGATTGGGTCTGTTCATTTTGTCATAAAGCCGTCATCCTTGGCGGCGGTCGTGCCTCCGGAGACGGGCCCCAAAACAACAACATGTCTACTGATCTGCCCGAACCGAAGAGGCAAGCGGCAACCGATCTTGCGCTTGCAGTCGCCCGAGAGCGGCTCTACAGCCGCGCAGGCCTCGCGTGTGCCCTCTCATGCGGCCTCGTCATCGCGATGTGGATGTACTTCGTCCGGCACGAGTGGCCATGGACGAACATCGCCTTCACGCTCGGTGTGACGGCCTCGCTCATTTCCATCCTGCTCATCGCGTCGCGGCGCATTCTCTTCTCGACCGCGCTCGTGACGGCCCTCGTCGTCATGACGATCGCGGCCTCGGAGGTGAAGCGGCATTACCTCGGCATGGGGCTGCACGCCTACGATCTCGTCTTCTACCTGTTGTCGCCGGATACGCTCTCGTTCCTCTGGACCGATTTCAAACTCGAGCTTGTCGGACTCACGGCTGCGAGCTTCGCCTTCCTTGGCCTCGCTTGGCTGCTCTACAGGTTCGATCCGACGCGGATTTCGCGCGGGCTCGGCGCGAGCGCTGTTATCGTGTGCGTCATAGCTACGGGCTGGGCTGCGGAGCTACGGGGCGGGCGCCATCACACCCTTTTCTATTGGGGCCATCACTACGTCTCGTCGTTCTACCTCTCGTGGGCGGAGACCATCGAGACGCTGTGGCGCGGCCAGCTCATCGAGGCTGCGCCCGCGGGCGGGAACACCGCTCCGTTCGCGCTCGCCCGTACCTGCCGGATCGGGGCGCGTTCTCCGAACATCATCCTCATTCATCAGGAGAGCGTTTTCCCGCCGAGCCTGTTCCCCGGCATCTCCTATGACCGCGGGCTCGATCCCTTCTTCCGGTCGCACGACGGGAAGCTGCACAAGCTGCGCGTGGAGACCTACGGCGGCGCCTCGTGGCTGACGGAATTCTCGGTGCTGGCGGGCGTCTCGACGTTTTCGTTTGGCGGCATGCGGCCGTTCGTTCAGTCTCTGATGCAAGGCAAGGTGCACGATACCGTTCCCGAGACGCTTGCGCGATGCGGCTATCACAACGCGCTCTACTATCCGATGAACAAGGATTTCGTTTCGAGCGGGAAATTCTACGAGAGCATCGGGTTCGACACGATCCTCGATCGCAAGGCGCAGGGCGCCAAGCGTTACAACGAGCGCGATCGTTTCTACTACGACAACGTGCTTGCGGGGCTCGCCGCGCACTTCAAGGAGAAGCGGACGCCGGTGTTCAACTTCGTGATCACGGCAGCCACGCACCTTCCCTATGCGCCAGCGTTCATGCCCGAGATCAAGGTTCCGGGCGGCGGGCCGTCACCAGAGATGCACGAGTATCTGCGCCGGGTCGGGCTGGCGAAGATCGATTACGATTACTTCCGCGCGGAGCTCGCGCGCCGCTTCCCGGACGAAGCATTCGTCATCGTGCAGTACGGCGATCATCAGCCGATCGTGACGCGCCCGTTCCTCGGCTTCGACGCGAACGTGGCGACCGAGGACATGTCGATGGCGACCGACTCTCAGGGTTATCTCACTTACTATACGATCGACGGTGTCAACTACGATCCCGGTCCCGCGCCCGATGTCGAGGTTCTCGACGTGCCCTATCTCGGCGCGCTTCTGCTCAATGCGGCCCGCGTCCCGCTTTCGGAGGTTCACCGCGAGCGCCTCCGGTTGCTCGATGTCTGCAAGGGGCGCTACTTCACCTGTACCAGGCGCGACGAGATCCTGTCGTTCCACCGCAGGCTAATCGATTCCGGTCTCATGATGGCGCGTTGAGCGCGAGCGGAGAGGCGGCGGGTACGATGATGGTCAGCCGATCGTCGCTGAGCGTCAGCTCGCGGGGGGACGGCGCGAAGCGCTCTCCGTCGAGCTGAACTGCGATTGCGGGAGAGCCGGGAAGCCGCACGTGCGTGCAGGGGATGATGCTCACGTCGCGCCGGGCGGCGTGATGGCCGCGCGCGATCGCGATCAGGACGGCGGCGAATGCCTGCCGGCTTTCCGCCGTCGTGACGATGGCCTGGAAGCCGTCGTCGGAGAGCTGCTGGTCTTTGGCGATGACGAACGATCCGCCGTAGTGGGCGACGCGGGTCACGACGAGCCATGTCGCGCGAACCGTGCGATTGTCGATCGCAACCTCGAACGGCTTCGGTTTTTGAACGATCTGGCGAATGATCGGCCAGGAGTAGGCCATCTTTCCAACCTGGCGCTTCCAAGGGAGGTTGAGATGCTCGACGACGTGCGCATCGAAGCCCGCGCCTGCCATCATGAGAAAGGGTGTGCCATCGGCCCTGCCATAGCGCACAGGGACGCCCGGTCCAGCGAGGAGGGTTGCCGCGAGAGCCGCCGGGTCCCGCCCAAGAGCGATCTCTTCGGCGAGCACATTGCCGGTCCCGACCGGAATGATGCCAAGGGGCATTGCGCTGCCGATCAGGCCACAGGCGACGCCGCGTATGGTGCTGTCGCCACCCGCCGCGATCACGGCGTCGAAGGCGCCGCTTTCGGCGGCCGATCGGGCGAGATCGCGGTCCTGCTCGAGTGTCTGTGCGTCCTCGATGCGCACGGCCGCCCCAGCGTTCTCGAGATGCCGGCGCACCTCTCCCAGGAGCTGGCGCTGCCTTAAGCCCGCGTGGGCATTGTGAATGATCAGCAGCCGGCTGCGCATGGAGATATGAACGATCGCTGGAGAGGGACGCCCCTACAATCTCTTGCACCGAGACACCTCCGGCGGAGGCATCCCCAGTAATTCATTGATTTAGAGTAAAATATTGGCTCCGTGGGTAGGATTCGAACCTACGACCGTCCGATTAACAGTCGGATGCTCTACCACTGAGCTACCACGGAATGGCCTTATCGCCTTGGCGAGCCGCGCTCATAGCAGATGGTTGCTGCCAGGGCCAGAGGCTAAGCGAAAATTCTCACCAAATAGCGACGTCTTATTTGGTGCGTGCTTCGCAGGCGGCGAAGCACCGTCTCCCTAGCTGTCTCGCGGCGGTCTGACAAGGGGGGTGTTCGCCGCGGCTGCGTCGGGCCTGCGGTGCTGAGGCGGTCAGGCGGCTCAGTGTGCCACCGCCGATCCCGCGCCCACCCCTGTCTCCGAACGCACGAACTGGGCCCGGAAGGCCCTGCGCTCGGCTTCGGCTGCCGGGCTCCGGTCTAGCTTCGAGACGAGGTAGATACCCCCAAACGCCAGCGTCATGGAGAAGAGCGCCGGGCTGTCATAGGGGAAGAGTGCGACGGGGAAGCCGAACGTCTTCACCCACACGGCCGGGCTCAGCACCACCATGGTGATGGCGGAGACGAGCCCCAGGAAGCCGCCGACCACGGCGCCGCGCGTCGTCGTCCCGCTCCAGAAGATGCTCATCAGCAGAACCGGGAAATTGCAGCTCGCGGCGACGGCGAATGCGAGGCCCACCATGAAGGCCACGTTCTGCTTCTCGAAGATGTATCCGAGCATGATCGCAACGATGCCGATCACCACGGCGCTGATCTTCGAGAGGCGAACCTCGGTCGTCTCCGAGGCGCGGCCTTTCGCGAACACGCTGGCGTAGAGATCGTGGCTCACGGCCGACGCGCCGGCGAGCGTCAAGCCGGCGACAACGGCGAGGATGGTGGCGAACGCGACGGCCGAGATGAAGCCGAGGAAGAGCGAGCCGCCGACCGCTTTCGACAGGTGGACGGCGGCCATGTTGGTGCCGCCGATCAGGCCGTTGATCTTGTCGTAGGTGCCGCCGTCCCCAGCCTTGAAATAGCTCGGGTCGTTCATCAGCAGCGTGATGGCGCCGAAGCCGATGATGAAGGTGAGGATGTAGAAGTAGCCGATGAAGCCGGTGGCGTAGAACACCGATTTGCGCGCGGCCTTGGCATCGCGAACGGTGAAGAAGCGCATCAGGATGTGGGGCAGGCCCGCGGTTCCGAACATGAGCGCAAGTCCGAGGGACACCGCCGAGACGGGATCGCTGACGAGCTTGCCGGGGGCGAGAATGGAAAGCCCGCCGGGATGTGTTTCCGTGGCCGCGCGGAACATGGCGTCGGGCGAGAAATTGAAGTTCACGAGCACCATGATGGCCATGAACGTGGCGCCGCCGAGCAGCAGGCAGGCTTTGATGATCTGCACCCAGGTGGTCGCCACCATGCCGCCGCTTGCGACGTAGGTGACCATGAGCACGCCCACGATGATCTCGGCATAGAGGTATGGCAGGCCGAACAGGAGCTCGATGAGCTTTCCGGCGCCGACCATCTGGGCGATCAGATAAAGCGCGACGACGGCCAGCGTGCCGACGGCGGAGAGCGTGCGGATAGGTGTTGATCGCAGCCGGAAGGCGGCGACGTCCGCGAATGTGTAGCGGCCGAGGTTCCTCAGCCGCTCGGCGATCAGGAACAGTACGATGGGCCAGCCGACCAGCCAGCCCACGGAATAGATGAGGCCGTCGAAGCCCGAGGAGAAGACGAGCGCGGAGATGCCGAGGAAAGAGGCCGCAGACATGTAGTCTCCGGCGATGGCGAGCCCGTTCTGGAAGCCGGTGATCCCGCCGCCCGCGGCGTAGAAATCCGCGGCGGTGCGGGTGCGGTTCGAAGCCCATCTCGTGATGACAAGCGTCGTTGCCACGAAGATGAGAAACATCACGACGGCTTCGATGTTCACGAGATCCTCTCCAGGATGCGCTGGGTTGTGACGTCGAAGTCGGTGTTGGCGCGCCTTACGTAGAGGCCCGTCAGGACGAAGGCGGCGAGGATCACGCCCACGCCGAGGGGAATGCCGACGGTCAGCGTCTCCTTGCCGAGAGGCATCGCGAGGAAGCCCGGCGCGAAGGCGACCGTGAGGATGAAACCGAAATAGATGGCGGCCATCGCCGAGGAGAGCCCCCAGGCGAAGCGAGAGCGTCTTCGCACAAGGGCCTGGAACTCGGCGTCATGCTCGATACGCTCGAGCCGCGCGTCAGTGTCGGACGACATTCTGGTGCTTCCCCCAATTCGCGACCTTGTCCGGCATACCGGCGGCGCATCTCGTTGCGGGGCAGCTTAAACGATTGAGAGCAGAGCGGTAGCCTGTCGTTAGACGAAAATTTCGGGCGGGATTCCGCTTTGGCTGGAGGTTTGGCCGCGATATGCGCCGATCAAGGGACGCGGCGCGGACGGCTCATGCGACGGTATGATAGCCGTTGTCGGCATAGACGACCGAGCCCGACAGAGGTGCGGCGGCGCCACTCACCAGAAACGCAGCCACACGTCCGATCTCGTCGATGCCGACGAGACGTCCGGCGGGGGTGCGTTTTTGCACTTCCTCGAGCAACTCGTCGAAGCGGTCGATGCCGGAGGCAGCGCGTGTTTTCACCGGGCCGGTGGAGATGGCGTGGGCGCGAATTCTTTTTTCCGCGAGATCAGCCGCGATGTAGCGCACGCTCGCTTCGAGCGCGGCTTTCACCGGTCCCATCAGATTGTAGTTCTCGACCACGCGGTCTGCGCCATAGAAGCTGACGGTCAGGAGACATCCGCCGTTCTTCATCAACGGCGCGGCGAGCTTCGCCATGCGGATGAACGAGTGACAGGAGACATCCATCGCCAGGGCGAAGCCTTCGGGCGAGCAGTTGACCACGCTCGTATGCAGGTCCTCGCGCGGCGCGAAGGCGATCGAATGGAGCAGGAAATCGAGCGTGCCCCAGTCAGCCTCTATTCTCTCGAATACGGCGTCGAGCTGTCCGGGAATTCGCACATCGCAGGGAACCAGGATGGAAGCCCCTAGCGTCTTGGCGACGGGCTCCACGAAGGGCATGGCCTTGTCGTTGAGGTAAGTGATGGCGAGTTCGGCGCCTGCTTCCGCGAAGGCCGCCGCGCATCCCGCGGCGATGCTGTGTTGGTTGGCGATGCCGACGACGAGACCACGCTTTCCGGCAAGATCGACAATTGCGGACAAAAGCTCGCTCCTGTTTGCGCACTAACGGGATGAATTGTCTGCTCCACGTCAGCGAGTTAGAGCATGGTTCAGCGCGTGAGCCACGGGGCGCTGCGTGCGACTCATGGTCTATCCGGCGCGCATGTCGCCTGGATGTCGGTCTCCAAGGTGAAAAGGTGGGGACAGGAGAAGGTGGGAGTGATTTGGAGGCCACGCCCGGAATTGAACCGGGGTACGCGGATTTGCAGATCGCGAACCATGCCTGAATGTATCTGATTTGACTTGCATTTTCAGCCTAAGATTCGTTTTGTCCCTTATTCTGTCCCTTCGGGTTTAAGTAAACGATGTTCGACGGACGCTTTAGGGCACGGTGGAGCTGATCAACGCGCAGGAAGGCATAGCGCTGCTGCGTGATCCTCACGTCCCCGTGGCCGAGCCATGCCGATACCTCCTGCAGACTCATGCCGTGCGCCTGTAGCAGCCGACAGCCGCACGTGCGCCTGAGGTCGTGCCATGAGCACCGGGCCACGCCCGCGCGCCGGCACGCCTTCTGCAGCGCCTCGTACATCGTCGGGCTGTTCGGGCTGTAGCGCTCCCCGTCCTTGGTCACGAACAGCGGCACCCTCCCCACACGGTCTGCGGACAGTTTGATCGCGATGGCAAGCGCCCGGTCCAGCAACGGAACCTTCCGTTCAACGCCGGTCTTGGCGACCTCGGCGCGCACCGTGATCTCGCGCGCCTCTAGGTCCAGATCCGTCAACTCAAGCGAAAACTGTTCTTCCTTGCGCAGCCCGGTGTCGATGGCGAAGGAAATCGCGTCCCACGCCTTGGGCGCGCACACTGGCTCTATGGCGCTTTCCTCTCCCTCCGACAGATACCTCGTGCGCGCCTGGCCTTCCTTGAGGCCAGCCTTAGCCCTGCCGCGCTTGTAGGGCTTTACCGGGTTGCTCGTGACCCATTCCCATTCCTCGGCGCGCGAGAAGAGCGACGACAGGCATCCGAGGTCACGGCGCACCGTGGTCGTGGTGACGCCTTCCGCCAAACGTGCTCGCTCGAAATCCCCCATACGTGCCGATCCGATCTCGTCCAGATACACGCCCTGGAAGTGGTCCACCATCACGCGCAGGCTTACCGAGTAGCGCAGCCGGCTCTTGGGCTTCAGCGCCGGGAAGTGCTCGCGCTTGAACCTCAGCGCCGCCTCATCGAACGTGCGGCGCGGCTTCTCGCCATACCGCGTTGCCGTCAGCTCTCGGCGGATACCTTCAAGTCGCTCTTTAGCGACTCCGAGGTTGCCGGTTTGAAGCGACCCTTCGAAGGTCTGGCCGGATTTGGTGATGCGATACCACCAGACGCCTCCGCGCCTCCGGAGATTTTTCGGCATGGCTTGACCTCGACCTGCTGCTTCTCCCACCAGCGGCGGAACTCATCGGCCCGGATGAGAAAGGTCTGCCGCTTGCCGAGCTTTACCACACGAGTCTCGGGGATCTCGCCAGCCGCCGCCCTGCGCTGCCAGTAGCGCATGGAAAATCCGGTCATTTCAGCGATGTCCGCAATGCGCAGGTCGCTCATAGGACTAGGCCTCCTGTTTCCCAAGGGCTCGGATGGACTCGGCGATGTCTGATGCAGCCGTGAAAGGCGTGGCGCCGTACCCAGTCAAACACCTGCCATCTGGACCATAGCCGTTGTATTGTTCCGCTACCTTCGCCGCTCGCTCATAAGCTGCTTGCTCTGCTTCACGCCGGATCCTGTCGAACTCGATGACGATCAGGTCGCGCAAAACAAACGTCGGCTCTGTCGCTTTGAAATTGTCCCAGCACAGTCGAAGCAGGTTGTCCGCAATATCGAGATCGCTGCGGATCTCACGGCGTTCCTCTGGCGTCATGTCTCAGTCCTTCTGTTCTGGAACCTGGGATGAGGCGAGCCGTTCATAGAGGTTTCTGTTTTCGCGCGTGAGAATGTTGATCTCTCGCGTCTTCACGTCGTCCTTTTCATAGGCTCGCTCTAGATCCGCGCGTGCCCTCTCCAGCTCGGAGCGCTGCGCCTCGAATGCTTTCGCGAACTCTCCGACTTTGCCGTGCCACATTGTCAGCTCAGAGCGGAGACGGGTGATCTCGGCCTTGGCGAGTTGCAGCGTGGCGATGATGTCTTGCTCCATCTGTTCGCATTCGGCGTCTGCGATGGCAGCGTCTATCTCTTCAAGCGCATCTATTTCCTGCGTGTCACCCATGGTCACGACCCTCCGCAACTTTTATCCCAGCTAAGGCGGCGTGGAGCACGTTGGCCGTGGTTTCCTCGCTTCGGCGCAGTTGCTGTTTGAGATCCATGGAGTAGCCGCCTCGAATGTCCTTGGAGGCGGCTTCGAGAGCATCCGCGATTTCCGCTAACTCATCTGCAAGGCTGGTCATTCCGACCCGGTGCAGGCACTTGGCGATGTTCCGCAGGTCTAGGCTCGCGTGCGTGACGACGTGCGTCCCATCGTGGATCATATCGAGAGGCTCGCGCGTATCAGTCGGGGCGGGTGTCTCAGCCATGGTCACGACCTCTCGGCTTGAATCTCAGATAGGCGCGTTCATCCCTCAGTGCATCAGCCTGCGAAAGGCGCGGCTCGCATCCTCGAATGCGGACGAACGCGCACATAGCGGCTCGTCTGTATTCGCGCCAATGGTTCTCGCGGATTGGAAAGCGCGGGTATTTGAGTGCGCCGTAGCGGAACGAGGCGGGTGTCTCAGGCATGGTCAGTACCTCCAGGGATATTGCAGCTTAAGTGCTCGCCGCGCGTTCGCCTGAGACCGGCGTTGCTCCGCTTTCGTCTCTCCACCAGCGCCGAGGTAGAAGCGGACGGGGAATGCACCTTCGTCGCGAGCGCGCATCATGTCCCCGCCGCAGCGGCAGATGCGGTTCTTTGCGTCTACGCAGAGAGCGTTCTCACCGCCGATCCACGACGTTGCCTTGTGTACCCACGTCGTGAACGAAGAGAATTCGCCGTCTGGCTCTCGATCCGGGATCGGAACGTCGTAGCGTAGGTGGACGGGTGCCTTAGCCATCTGCGTTCGCACGGGTGTTCCAGCGCCTGATCGCATTGACCTCGTTGACGTCCCACACCGAAGGCTCGACCGGACATCCGCCGTTCGGACACATGATGTCGACCGCCGTAGAGTGATTGGGGTCGGCGATGATGGAAGGGTTTCCGCCACAGAACGGGCACGGAAGCAGCCTCTTACTCTGCATCTGCGGTGCCCTCCGGTGAGAGGGGACGCGATGCTTCAACGTTTTCCCAATCATCAGCGAAGATGTCGCCTGCCCTCGGCAGCCACTCGCCCTTGGGGAGCCAGCCTTCAACGCCGCATTTCCACAGGGTCTTGTGGTGTGCGTGCTCAAGATGAGCGATGGCGATACCCTGATTGCGGGAGAACCAAGGCCAGCAGCGCCGAGAGACGACGCGGCCTTTTTCCATCTGATCGAGTGCTTCCCCGAATGTCATCACAGTCCCCCTTCCTGAGTGTTCACCGGTGAGAGGGCACGCGACTTCGTGATCCCAATGAAGCCAGCACCGCCGCATAGCGGGCACTCGGGAGCATCAGTCTCTAGACAGCAACACGTGTCATCGCCGCACGTGCACGAGCCATCGTCGATCCATCCTTCGCCACCGCACTGCGGGCACTCATTTTCGACGCCGACCTTTTCAAGCTGGGCTATGCGGTGGCGTTCAATGTCTGCGTCTGTTGGCCAGCCCATCACAGTCCCCCTTCCTGAGTAGAGAGACGGTCGGCTTCAATGGCCATGACAACGTAGCCGGGCTCGATGCCGAATTGACCGCCCGTGAGCACCCACAGAACTTTGCAGCGCACGGAGCGGCCGGTGTACTGATTGAGCTCGCGTTCGTATTGCGTGAGCCCTGGCGGGAACCGCAGGAATTCGCGAAGGACCAGCGTGTCGCCTTTCTGAAACCCTCGGTCGTCGCGCCGCACTTCGAACGTCTTCTCGCCCCGAGCCACGGGTTCGTAGTAGGCGGGAAGCGTTTTCAGTTCGTGTTCCATCACCCCTGTCCTCCTTCAGTGCGGGCGAGGTGTGCCGTGCGACCGGCATTTGTGATGTGCCACTCCCCGTTGGAATATTTGGCCCATCCGAGGTATTTGGCCAGCTGACGGACCCGATCCTGCGCGTTGCTTGAGCGCGGCAAAAACTTACGTGACGCGTGTCCGCCGCTGCGCACCAGTGCGCCGAGAAATCTCTGCATCTCGTCAATGTCGTTCTTAGACATTCCCGCCTCCGTCTTGCTGGTCACGGGCGGGTAAAGCGTTCGTCGCGGCTTCTGTGCGGGCGGGCTTTACGCACCAAAATTCCGCAAACTGTTCGATTGTCTTCTCGCCCCTGACGACTGCGCTTATGTCGTCGCGCAATCCCTCAAGGATGTAGGCGAAGCTCGCGCCATGGCTGTCACGGCTGCACTTCAGCGCAGAGCACGTGCTTGAGACAAACCCATCGAGGGAAACTCGCATTAGGCAACCCCCTCCTTAGATCCGTTGGATAAAGCGCGGAGGAGGGCTAGGAGCGTCGCGTGCGTTTCGCGGTTGTGATCGCCCCGCGCGCTCTCCGTGCGCTCAGCGATGTCGCCTGATGGGAACAGTTCGACGCAAATGCCCAGCTCCGGTGCCGTAGCGTCGACTAAGCGGGTCCACCCCGGCAATTGCTCCTCTACGAGAGCCAGAGCTGCGTCGAGGGAGGAGGTGTAAGCGGGGGCTTCCGATGCTTGCGGTAAGTACGGGTCGAATTCCGTGACCTTTGCCCACTCCTCGACGCTATGTTTTTCTGGATGCCAGAGCGTAGTTGCTTCGGTAGATCCGTTGATGTTGGTGAACCAGAACTTGCTCTCGCGCCAGCCACCGATAGCCTTCGCGATTTCTCTTTCGAGAAGGAAGTCCGGTTTCGAACATTTCTCCACGCGCTCGATCAATGCTGAGAGGTCACCCTGCATCGCGCCCTCCGTCGTTGCGGGCGCGCAGCTCGGCGCGGACCTCCATCCAGAGCTTTCCGAGCATGTTCTGCCCGTCGCGGTTCGGCCCCCAGCCCCAGAAGTCGTCGCGCCAGCTATCCTCGATCAGCTCGCGGTCGCCGGTCGCGAGCAGCTTCCGTCGGACGTATTCGTGCTGAGATGCCTTCGCGCGAAGGATGTCGCGCATGATGTCGACTTTGATGGAATCCCAGCCTGGCCGACGAAGCGACTTCCAGCCTTCTGCCAGTTTGAACGCCGCATGGGCTGAGGGCGCGTTCCGAATCGCGTCCCGGACGAACACGCGGTTCTCATCGCGGGTCTCCGGGATAAACTTCTCCCAATGGTAAGCGTGCTCGCTCGTCGGGAAGGTGCGCCGCTGCCAAAACAGGTTGAACGCGCTGAAGTTGCTCAGGACGTAGAAGTCCTGCTCGTAGAAAAACACCTGCTTGTCGGTATCGAGTTTATGATGCTCAGCCACGATCGCCTGTCCGCCATCCTTGTGTGTCACCGCTTGCCCTCCAGCTTGTCTACTCTCGTTTCCAGGACGTTCACGCGACGCAACACACACTCGTCTCCGCACGTCTCGACCGTGCCCGCTGAGACCGGCGCCTGTGGCCGCAGATGCGGATAGGCCACGTAGTACATTTCCCGGAGCAACACGCCGACACCGATTGCCGTGACGACCATGATGATGCTCAGGATGAGGATCAGGCGCCTGTTGGCGTTGTCATCGATCATTGGGGAGTCTCGTCTTTGGAGGTATGGGAAAGTGCGGCCATGACTTCGAGGGCAAAATTCTTGGCTCTAATTGTTCGCTCTGCTCGAAGAGTTCCGCTGATCGCATGGCTCTCCCCGATGTCAGACGCTAGAAGGTCAAATCGCACTGCCGCAGTTACCAACGCCTCTCTCATCCTCTTGTTCTGGGAACGGAGGGAGGTGATCTCGTCCGCCATGTCCTTCATCGCCTCATCCAAATGAGCCACCTTCGAGCGGGCACGCTCGATCACGTCTTCCTGTGTATCTGTCATGGCGTGGCCTCGACAGCCGTAGCTTCCGCTTCGGCCAAGCGCTTCATGTCTTCGAGTGCGTCGTCGTTCCCGCAATAGAAAGCCGGGACCTTCTCAAGCGTCGGATCGCTGGCCATGTAGATGACGGCCGCTGCCGCAGGAGTGCCCATGACGTACTCAAGTGCGCGCCCGCCATCACCCGCCAAATGAATGACCCAGCCTGCTCGGCAATGCGTCGTACCGCAGGAGTCTGTGGCATGCCACGAGCCCATGTCTAGAGCATTAGGGAGTGATGCAGCGGCGTAGACCTTCTGGTGAATATTCGCGATCTTTACCGGGCAATCGCTCAGGTCCGCACCGCGCAGGACCGCACCGCGCAGGACCGCATCGCGCAGGACCGCACCGCGCAGGTCCGCATCGCGCAGGACCGCATCGCTCAGGACCGCACCGCGCAGGTCCGCATCGCGCAGGTCCGCATCGCTCAGGACCGCACCGCGCAGGTCCGCACCGCGCAGGACCGCATCGCGCAGGACCGCATCGCGCAGGACCGCACCGCGCAGGTCCGCATCGCGCAGGACCGCATCGCTCAGGACCGCACCGCGCAGGTCCGCACCGCGCAGGTCCGCATCGCGCAGGACCGCATCGCGCAGGTCCGCATCGCGCAGGACCGCATCGCGCAGGTCCGCACCGCTCAGGTCCGCACCGCTCAGGACCGCACCGCTCTTAATGGCTGCCCTTATCGCGAGGCCACGCTTGACACCTTCATAGGTATCGGCGCTGCATTCGATCTCGGTCTCAAAAATGACCTTGCTGCTATCCCAGCGTGATTTGATCTGAAACTTCATCCCCGTCGTTCTCCTGTAAGAGCTGATGCGCTCTAGTCGTTACGCGGCGGTCTTCTCAGCGAACGTTGGGCACGCGCTCTCAACGTCGGATCGAACCTGTTCCTTGTCACTGTAGCAGTCGGACCAGACCCAAAACGGCGCGTGTGCAAACGGACGTTTTGGGTCGCGCCCCTCGCTTGTGCTGAGGAATGCGCATTTCCCATTCCGAACGAAGTGTTTGCAGTTGCCGCATTTCACGCCCATGTTCTTCCCCTATTCCTTCGTCCTCGACGCCTCAGCGCGGTACTACTGTTCCGTCGAATTTCCGCTTCCACTTCGTGTTCCGGCTACCTGGAACCGGGCGCGCGCTCGGTGGCTTCGTGCCGAGGTGCCGTGCTCTCATCCGCTTGCCTTTCGCTATCCGCGCCACGTCGTCTGAGGTCTTCTTCAGGTGGCACTTCTCGTGAACCGGATGCAGGTTGTCGTCGTCGTCCTTGCCGCCGGCAGCCAATGCGATCACGTGATCCAGGTGCCAGCGCTGCCGAACCGGATCGATCGTCAATTCGCAGATGTGGCAGGTCCAGTTGCGGGCCTTGCAGATGACCTCGCGATGTTCTGCCGTGCGGCGCTTGCGGGTCACACTCCCCTCCCGAACACGTACCGCCTCGCCTCATCAGGCGAGAGCTTGAACTTCACGATGAGATCCTCGAACCCCAAGCCGTGTTTCGCCGCGTACCGGATGAGTGCCACTCGGGTTTCGCGCTCCAAGGTCGCCTGCTGCCGCTCGCGCCGTGTGGACAGCCGGACGTGCGTCGTCGTTTCCATTTGAACCCCCGCAGAATGGACAGCAGTCGTGAAAGTCCGTATCGAAGGAAAAGCCACAGCAACGAAGCAGGCTCATGGTCAGTCCTCGAATTCGTAGTCGTTGATGGCCTTGGCGCGCTCGTTGAGAAGCTTCACCGCGTGCTCAAGGACGCGGCTCTGGGCGTCGGACGAGAGCGGCATCAGGGCCTCGTAGACAATGTCGAGCGCGATGATCTCCGCCTTGCCGTCAGGAATGATGATCCGCTTCTTCCTCATGAAGCGCGGGGCCCATCCGCCTTTGACGACGTTGTTGGCGCGTTCGGTGCTGCTCATTGGCGAAGCTCCGCGGCGCGATCCTCGTAGGTGTGTTGGATCAGCTCGTTCCAGTGCCGGGGCAGTGTCGCGATCTCGTCGGCGTAGAGGTCGGGAAGCTGTTCGAGCATGTCGAGGCTTTCGGCCGTCTCGATCTTCTGCTTGATCTCGTTGAACAGCTTGTCCGTGCCGTCACGCTTTGCAGCAGCAGACGATTTGCGCTTTCCCCCGTTGCCGTTCAGCGCGGCCTGCCCCTCCTCGGTCTCGGCCTGGGGCATGCTGTCGAGGTCCATGTCGCCGGTAGGCGTCTTGAAGAGGGAGCGCATGTAGCTCTTCTCGGCGTAGGACTGCGCCGCCTGGAATGTCTGAGGCCCGGTGACCTGAATGTAGAGGGTGCGCTTGGCGCGCTCGTCGCTCCACGTGTCTTCATCGGTGGCCAGCACGAATGAGAATTCGAAGTGCGCCCACTGTACGGTCTTCCCGTCCTTCTCGACCTTGACGATCTCGCATTTGTCCTCGAGCGCCATGATCACGAGGCCGACCTGACCCATCTTGCGCGTGAGCGCTGCGTAGATGTCGTCGGTCGAGGCGAACATGTATCCGCCGTGACTGTTCTTCTGCGTCTTGGAAACGGCCTCGAGCGATTTCTTGATCTCGCAGATTGCTTTGACGATGGACTTCGGTAACTTCTCGACCATGGCTCACACGCCTCCGATCACGGCGACGACGACGCCCACAGCCGCAAACAAAACCGCATACGGAATGGTGATTTCGAACAGGTCTCTCATTTGAAAACTCCGATCAGAAGCAGAACGACGCCGAGGAGAAGGAAGAGGTCGGTGATAATCATGTGCACCTCTCGAAAAACCCCGCGCGGCGATCCGGTTCGATTTCCGGACGGTTTTGGGAGGGCTGCCTAGCCGCGCGGGGAACTGAACTAACTGGCCGTTGCAGCGACGACCGCGAACAGCGCGATCCCCATTCCGACGGCAAACGCCGAACTCAACCCCGCGATGATCGCGGCCTCTTTCACGTGCTCCATATGAGCCCCCCGGCTCTCAGCTGGTGTCTACGCTGACGCCACAAACGCTACGGATAGGTGCGGTGCTCGTCGCGGTCGGGCCGCACCCGAGATACCGGGTGGTCTTCGAGGTAGCGGTCCCAAAGCTCGGCGAGCTTGTCCTCGCGATTATCGAGCGCGAATTCCTTGATCTTGTCGAAGAGGGGATTGCGCTCCGCGATCTCGAACCAGCGGAGCCGCCCGCGTCCGCGCACCGTGCCCTGGATGTAGACGCGAGCGACGTACCAGCTCGTTCCCGCCATCATGTCGTCGGGCTCGATCTCGACGGCGCATTCGAACTCGTGCGTCTCAATCGAGAGGTCACCGATCACGGTGAAGCCCGGCATGGAAAACTCATCCCTCATTGTGACCCCCGGCAAATTGGCCAAACAGTTCCGCCGCTGCCCGTTGATAAGCCGCGCTTGCTTCCTCTTTTGTTCTGAAGAGTCCGATGTGTTTGCTCTTGCGAGCGACTTTCATCTCAGCGCGCCATCTGCCGCTTTGCGGATGCCAATGCACGCCTCGGCAGCCGGACTTGTTGTTCAAGTTGGCGCCTCTGTTCGCGCCATTTTGCTGGCGTGTCGCTAGGCGCAGATTGGCGATACGGTTGTCGCGCTTGTTTCCGTTTATGTGGTCGACTTCCAATAGTGGCCATTCGCCATGCACGTAGAGCCATGCGAGGCGGTGGGCCAAGTATCTCTCGCCCCCGATGCCTATATGCCAGTAGCCTGCGTTGTGATGAGAACCAGCGCGTCTGCCGACAGAGACTCCGCGGCCACCCCATACCTTCCAGGTGAAAACACCCGTTTCCCCATCGTAATGGAGAGCCTGCCTGAGTTGATCGGCCGTGAGCTTCTCGTTCTTCATCGCTTGCTCCTGTCGGCTTGGGGGCGAGCACGTCCCGTATCCCTCTGTGTGCTCGCCCCACCCCCACGACCCCGCACCGGGGAGCTGGGAAATCCCGCGTGCCCGGCGAGGCCCCTGGGAGGAAGGGGAGAGGCCCCGCCGGGATCACCGATGCGCCGTTTGGAGTGTGCTGTGGTTGGCCGGCGCCCCCGGGTGATGGACGTAAATCTACTTTACGAGAAGTGATGAGGTCAAGGGGTTGCGTAAATTATTTTTACGCGACTGTGGACGAACTAAAGAACGACGTTAGTTGACGCCGACAAAAAGCGGGTGTGGATTAGCGTTGTGTAATGGGGGCGAACGATGGATGACGAAAGGTTTGTGGGGCCGCCACCTGTTCCTGGAAACAGTAGCGTTGACCAGCGGTTGGCTGCGCTAGAGGCGGAGGTAGCTCTGATGCGCCGCCAGATGTTAACCGTAGATCAAGCGTCAGCCGCCGCCGAGTGGGCTACCAATAGCGCGACGACTACCAGGAATAAGCTGGATCAACTTCTAGAGCATTTGGAAAACATACGGGACGAGACCGGCCTGCGTGTCGACAAGCTAGCGATCAAGGGCGTCTCCTACATGAAAAAAATTGATAAGATTGAGGAGAGACAGGCTAGGTTTTGGGACCGAGTTCAGACGGTTGTAGCCGTGTTTTTTTTCTTATTCATTTTCCTCTACTGGCTATCTACCAGATAGGATAAGATCATGTTCAGTCATTTGCCCTGGAAAGCCGGATCAAGGCCCAGTTATAATTAATCCTAACGGCAACAATTAGGTGAACGACCCTTAGGCAACAGCACGAGGGTCCGAGCCCCCGTCTGATGCGTCGCCCTTCTTGGGCTTCTTCCGCTTGATCGCCAGCGGCAGAAGGTCGTTTGGCTCAACGTCGAGCAACTGGCAGATGCGCGTCAGGTTGGTCAAATCGGGCTTCGCCGTACCTCGCTCCCAATATCGGTAGCGTGCGCCCCTTACCCCAAGCGCATTTGCAAAATCCTCTGCCTCTTCAAAGCCAGCGGCGATGCGCGCCGCCTTTAGGCGTTCACTGAACGTCTTCATGACCTTGATGTCGAACTCGCTGTTCATGGCGGCGGATAATGCCCGCCGCAGCTTCCTTGTGCACGTCTTTCGCCTTCACCCGTAAAGCTCCTTGACGTTACACCCATTGGGCACGTAAAGTCAATTTACGTAGCGGCCATTTATGTGGGGATTTCTCGGAGCCGACCGCGAACGCTTTGCGAACGCGAAGAGGCCACGGTCAGCAGCACACGCATAAGGAGATCCAATGCAGTTTGGATGGTGGAGACCAACGTTCGTGATGGGCGACTGCCGCGTCGAGGAGACGCCTCTAGGCAGGACCAGGATCATTATTGCCTTCGACGATGGCGCGCACCTGTCCGAAGGTCGTTCGAACCGCGCCGTGACCGAACAGCCAAACTCGCGCTTCGGTCGCTTCATCGGCCTTCAACGGCACCGTGTTCTTCACCTCCTGCATTATCTCGGCTTCAAGCTGCGCAAGCCGTTCAAGCCCTTTCGAACGATCCACCTCGGCGAACGCGACGAGGGCCATTCGCAGAGCCGTTTGCAGGCACGAGATCGTGGCAACGCCGGCCGCAGGATCGGCCTGGACGTCCAGGAAAAAGGTCATGGGCATTCTCCGCAGGAAGCTTCGATCGAGAGACCTACCACGGGTTCAGCAGCACACGCATAGGGGCTCTGGCCTCCAGTACCGCGTATCTCCTCAGTTCCACGCCAATTCCGCGAGGATACGCGCATGCACCAACGTGAAACCGCCAAGGACTTCCTCCGCACGCGCTTCGCTAAGCGCCTCGACCGTATTCGCGGCGTGGAACCCGGAGGGAACTGGGTTGGAATCCAGGCCTTCGGGCTGACCTTCAACGAGTCTCTGCCGGACATTTGGAGCCTCCAATGCAACGCGCCTGTGTCCGGCAGCGCGGCGGAGGGCCCGTTCCCCTCCGCCGCAAGCCATCAACATTAAACGGAGTGACCGACCATGAAATACCAATGGACCGACTGGATTATGCACGTGCCGGGGCAACGTCTTCTAAGCGGGATGCACATACTGGTTGAGGAAATCGGCTACATCGGCACGTCCGGTAAGCCCCGCACGATCGAGGGCACCTTGAGCGCCAAGAGTGTGAAGGCGCCCAATTGGGACATGGTGGACCAGTATGGCACGCACACGATGATCACTCGCTACAAGCTCCGCTCCATCGCCGACGAAACGGAAGTGGTGAACGAGCGCGAGTTGGATCTCGTGGAGTGATCCCCCACCGACTGAGTCCTGTTGCGTCCCCGCGTTTCCCCTCTCACCCGCACAGGAGATTTCCATGCATCCGCAATCTTTCGATGACCTCATCCCGCACATGCGGCGAGCGGGCTTCATCGCCACCACGCTGGCCGCCGTCATCACCGCCATGTTCGGCTGGCAGCTCGGCGAGAACACCGTCGCGAGCATCTGCCTCGCGGGCCTTCTCGCGCTCTGCACCTTCATCGTCGGCTATTCGCTGGTCGCCGCCTATCACGCCTGGAAGCGCGACATGAAGGGCGTCTCGGCCGCCGCGACGGCACTGTTCGCTGTTGCGGTCTGTGTCGAGTTTCTGAGCCACACCGGCTTCACCGCGGCGAACCGCGACGCGACGATCCAGCAGGCGTCCATGCAGACCCAGACCTACGAGGACACGCGCGGCAATGTGCGCGACCTCGAGGCGAAGGTCGCGCGCCTCACCGACGAGCGCAACGTGATGAAGCCCACGCAGAGCGTGGCGGCCGCCCGCGCCGTCATCCAGACCTCCGAGGCCCACAAGTGGTTCACCGGCCTCACCCAGGGCTGCAAGGTGACCAAGGGCCCGCAGTCGCTCGCGTTCTGCGAGCGCTACTTCGCGGCCACCGCCGACATTGCGCTCTGGGACCAGATCGCCGCTCAGGAGGTCAAGCTGGCCTCGGCGGAGAGCGATCTCAAGGCCGCCCGTGACACGTCGGGGCAGCGCCACGCCGGCCATGCGGCGGGCGCGTCTCAGGGGCTCATCCTCGCGGCTGCGGTGACGCAGACCGAGCGTCCCTCGGAATCCGCTCAGTTCTGGACGGGTGTCGGCATCTCGGCGCTGCTCGCGCTGTTCGCGATCTGCGCCGGCGGGCTGCTCAACTTCATCGCGTTCGCGTTCGAGCCGGTGAAGGAGGTGAGCAAGGCCGCGGCCGCGACGATCCAGTCCGTGAAGGACGACGCGGTGAAGCTCCGCAGCGTGACGCTCGCCCAGCTCTCCCACGAGCAGGGCCTCAAGGGCGTCGCATAAAAAAATGGAGGGCGGCTCGTAAGGGAACCGCCCTCTGACCTCACCCGGGGGAATGAGGAATCCGAACTCGTTACTCCCAAGACATCCACAGCGAATGGAGTGCGTCTTGACAACGATGAATCTAGAAGCGGTGCGTGACGAAATCAAGGCCGCCGCGGCAACCTGCGAAGGAACGCCCACAGCCAAGTTCGTTGCTGTTCTCATCGCCGCCGGCATCACCGACACGAAGGAAATCGCCGCCATCATGGGCGTCGGAGAGAGGGCCGTTCAGAAGGCCAGAAAAGCGAACCACAGTTCGCCGAACTCAGAGACGCCGAACCAGGGTTCGCGAACTGTGGTTCGTTCCGAACTGTGGTTCGCGAACCACAGTTCGGCACCGAACCACAGTTCGCCAAAAACCGAACCACAGTTCGTTTCCGAGCCTCGCGTATACGCGCGTATAGAAACCCCTTCGGGGTTACTTTCTCAGGTAGAAGATAAATTAGATTCCCCCCTTCGGGGCCCCCCAAGCCGAAAGCCGAACCGAAACGCGGCAAGCGCCTCGCCGCTGACTGGCAGCTCCCGGACGAATGGCGGGACTGGACGAAGATCAACTTCGTCCACGCGTCGGATGCCCAGATTTTGCTCGAGGCCGATAAGTTCCGCGACTTCTGGCACGCCAAGGCCGGGCAGGGGGCGGCGAAGCTCGATTGGCAGGCCACGTGGCGAAACTGGTGTCGCACGGCGTTTGCCGTCCGTCCGTCCGCCCAGCCGATCAACACCGGCAGGGCTTCCTGGGATGAGCAGCGTGCCAAGCGCCAAGCCGACACCAGGGCGCTCATGGAGCGGATGGGCCTGACATCGGGGGCGATGCAATGAGCAACCGTCTCCTCGCGCGTCTCTGCGTCGTTTACGGACAGCCGGATAGTCCGGATCCCGTCGCGTATCTGCACGAGATCAGCAATCTCATTGGCCGGTACAGCGACACGGAATTGGAGAAAGCAGGCGATGCGATCCTGCGCAATCATCGCGGCAGATCCTTTCCAACACCGTCCGAGATTGCGGCAGCCTGTGCGGATGCAAGAGCGAGCAACACTCGTGAGGTTACGCCAGAGTCCAAAGTCGATCCGGCTTGGTCGAATGCGCGCGTTGCGTTGGCCGACAAACTAATCAGGACCCCCATCGGAAGAACCGCTGCGGATGAGGGCTGGATACTATCGCTGCACGACTTCATTCGCGTGAACGGGCGCCTCCCTGAGAAAGGCGAGGTCGGCGCGCTCAGATCCAAGGCGCGCAGCTTCGACGATGCCTATGCTTCCGTCCTGCGAGGAGAGGCTGGCTCATTGAGCGCATCGCTCCGTAGGCTTGGAGAAACGTTTCTTGCGAAGCGGGACAAATATTCACGCATGACCGGAGATCGGGGGTAAGCATGTTCGGTGCACAATCAGGCTGGACGGAAGAACGCACGGAGAGAGCCAGGCGGCTTTGGTTCACGGGGCATTCGGCGCAGCAGGTCGCCAATAGCCTGGGTGGAGGCATCACCCGCAACGCCGTCATCGGAAAGATGAACCGCATCGGCGCCATCAAGCTCAAGAAGGAGCGCAAGCCGTACAAGCCGAAGGTGGTCAGGATCCCGGCCGAAGTGCGCGAGGTGGTGGAACTGGAGCCCCGCGCGCCGCGCCCGCCCCGCGAGGCCCTGCCGCCTGAGCCGCAGCGGCCCGACAAGCTCGTATCGTTCGAAGACCTTACCGAAAAGACCTGCCGGTTCATTTACGGCGATGTGCGCGACCCCGATCACGGTTTCTGCCCGTGCGAGCGGGTGGCAGGATCGAGCTATTGCGCCGGCCATCATGGGAAGTGCTTCACAGCACCGGCGGTGCGAACGCGGTCAAAAGAGCCGGGCGCCGTCTTCAACAGGTTCGGCCGCGGCCGCCTTCGTGATGAGGTTCTCGCATGACCCGCCCCCTCACGCTCAAAGGCTACCGCATCAAGAACGGCAAGGTGGAGAAGGTCCACGGATACGGGATGAACGCCTCCCAGAAGATCAGGCAGAGGACGAGCAAGAAGGTGAAGGCAACACGGAGGGCGCCGGGGTGAGCAACGTTGTTGATCTGAAGTTGGTCGAGGTTGGATCAAGCTACCGCTTCCAAGCCGAGACTATTCTCGAAGCGGCTAAGGCGAGCGAGTTTAGAAGGCTCGCTGTCATCGGCGAGTTGGAAAACGGCGAGCTGTACGTCGCCGGAACGGCCAACGCGGGTGAGACCCTGGTTTTGATGGAGATGGCCAAGCACTCGATCGTTTTCGGGAGGCCTCCCGGATGACCTACGCCGAGAAAGAGCTGCGCCAGGCCCTTCGTTTCGCGAACGAGCTCGGCCGCACCAAAATTCCCATCTCAATCGAGTCCGCGCGTTACATTCTGGAGAAGCTGAAACATGACCGCGTGGTTTGCGCTCCGCACGTCTCCGATGAAAGAGTTCGCCGTCGAGGCGATCTTGCGCCGCCGGGGCCTTTCTGCCTTCTGCCCGGTGGAGACCAAGTGGAAGAGGACGGGCCGGAACCGCCGCGTGCAGCGTGATTACGCGCTGCTGCCGAGATACGTGTTTGCGGCGGGCGCGGACCCTTGGGATGTCGTGAGGGCGTTCGCGGGGCGCGGTGTGACCGGTGTTGTGACGGTGGACGGGCGCCCCGGTCTCATCCGGGACGAGGCGGTCCAGAAGCTCGCCCGCATGTCCGGCGGGCTGGTTCCAACCAGTACCGCACGGGTACACCGGTCGTTCCGCGTCGGCGACCTCGTCGAGCTGCCCGGCAGTGCATGGGCGCATCTCTGCGTGCCGATCCTCTCGATCAAGGGGGAGACTGCGAGGGTTCTGGTTCCGATGTTTGGCGGGAAGCAGGAAGTCGAGGTGTCTGTGAGCCAGCTTGAGGCGGCGTGAAATCCGGGTGGAACTGGCTTGGAAAACGTGAGTTTCGACGCTAGGAGACATACAATGGCAACCGCGCATGACGCCGTGCTCGCTCAAGCGATCTACGACGCCTTTCTTAAGGCTGCGCATGCTATGAGCGACGAACAACTCAAATCTATGTCGTGGTTCGGTCGAAACGTAACCGCTCTCAAGGCCGCGGCTTAGTCTTTCCCACGCTGCCAGTATCCCTTCCAATTCCGCGACACTGGATGCGCCATCGCAAGGCTGACAATGCGCTTTGCGAGCGCTCCGTTGTCGAGACGGCGGTGATCCTCCATCCAAGCCGCATGGGCTCCGAAACGTCGGCTATCGGGAGTTAGCCGATAAGCTGACGGCAATGGGCGTGCCTGAGAGTGAGCGGAACATAGCCAATAAAATCAGTAGGGGCGGCTTTACGGCCGCGTTCTTCCTGCAATGCCTGTCCGCAATAGGATGCTCCGTCGTCCGGTTGGACGATTTGCAATAACTGTGGAATCCGGCAGCGAAGGGGGACGCGCGGACTATACAGAATCTGTATAATCCGCGCGTTGCTAATCCCTCATCAGAGGGGAGCCGGTAATCTCCGGGTGTGTTGCCAAAACACGCAGATCTCCTTTCTGTTGACGCTTCCGGGCTAAGGACGCGGGGTTAGTGAACTGGCGGGAGGATCGAGCAACGCTACACCAGCGCCCGATCCCCCCTAGGCTAGACCGGGTACGAGCCGACGCATCGATGGATGAGATGAAATAAGAAACCCCGGAGGCTCAGGCTTCCGGGGTTCTGTTATTCGGGCCAGTCGGGTGGCCTGTAGCCCGCGAGATATGCCTCCACGAGGCGGCGCTGCGGCTCTCTGATGTCTCTTCGGCCGCTCTCCAAATCATACTGCATTTGCCGGCGCTGCGTGCCCGCATAGCCGAGCATTGTCGCCATCTGCTCAAGAGTGAGGCCCAGCTCTCGCCGGGCCTCTGAGAGTTGTTTGGGCGTCACCTTACCGGCCCAAGATCTTTGCCGCGTCTGCCGCCAGCTCTTCGGCGGTTTCCTGCTCGTTCCAGGCATTGTTGATCGCGTCGTTGACGGTGCTCTCGCAGGCGCCGTCCGTGTCCATCAGGCGAATTGCCTTGTTGATGATGTCGAGCTGGGCCTGAGAAAAGCCGGTCGTGTTGTCCATCGTCCACATTGGTGTCTTCCTTTCGGGTTGGCTCATTGCCGTGCTAACAACATCAATATAGCACGCTCGCTCTGTATGTCAAGCGCCATACACAAGAATATTCGGGCTGTGGAAAAGAAAAGCCCCGGAGCGGCGAAGCCCCGGGGTCCTAGGTTACGCCGCCTTCAACCGGCGATAGGCGGTGGTCCGTGCCACTTCCGGGAACGCAGCTTGGACTTCATCCAGCCTCGGCGCCCGGCCGTGCTCCGACCGAAACGCCTGAGCCCAGGGCACGATATTCGATCCGGTGACGTCCGGCACGATGGCTTTGGTCGGGGGCAGCGGATCGGTATCGTTCGAGATCACCTTCTTGAGCTCCTTGATCTCCTCGTCGGTGATCTTGCCCGGGGCCGTTTCAGTGATCGCACGCAGGCGACGTCCGAAGAACCACATCAGGCCGAAGATCCCAGCCTCAAGTCCGAGTGCGTAGGCGAGAATGCTGCCATTCCGAACCGTTTCCTCGTCGGTGCGCAGGACACTAGCCCAAAGGCTGGAGCCAAGATCACCGGGCGGTGCGGCCTGAAACCCCTCGAGCTGCTTCGCGAGCTTCTCGAGAGACGCCTGCCGCTGGTTCAGAATGAACGTCGCGGACTTGCAGTCTTTGCCAACGCCACCGGCGCAGGCTTTGGGCTGCCACTTGTTCGACTCGTCAACGAGCTTCTTGGTGGCGTCGTAGTCGGCCTGGACACGAGCTTTATCCTCGAGCGCCTTGCCGGCAGTGTTGGCCTTGGCTTCCTTTGCTTCACCCGTGCGCCCGGTGGTTGCTGGGAGCGAGTAGGCGAGGAAGGCAACGAGAGCGACGGACATAGCGGCAGCAGCTCCCTTAGCTTTGTGATGCCACGCCCACTCGATCATGAGGGGCATAACAGCGACTGCGACCATTGCGGCGATCATGGAGGCTTGTGTGTAGAGCGTGCCGCCAGCGGTGTATTCAAGGCCCCCGACAACCTGGAGACCCAGGAGACCGAGAGCGCAGACAAGAGCGGTGAATGGTGCTACGTATTTCATGTCGATAAATCCTTCTGCCAAGTTGGTTTTGGAGACATCGGGCCCGGGCTGTTCGCGCAGCTTCGGGCCTTTTTCGTTTAGGGCCGGGGTGTTGACCGGCTCTGATCATAAAGTACGTGAGAATAGACATAATGTCCATGTTAATCTGGGACGAGCTTGACAATTAGTGCATATTGCAGGTAGAACGTTGCCCATGAGCAACGCTTTGACCCGTCTTCGCCGCCTAGTTGGTTCGCAAGCGCGGCTTGCTCGAGCGCTTTCCCTCACTGAAAAGCAGGTCTCTCGCATCTCGACGGGAAAAAGCCCGGTCCCTCCGTACATGGAAGCGATAGCGGAATTGCTTGAGGCGCTCCCTCCCAAGGATTGGCCAGAGAGGTGGAAAACCTGATGGGTAGCTTCATTGACATGACCGGGCAGCGGTTCGGCCGGCTGCTAGTATTGAAGAGGGCCGAAAACAAAGGCGCGCAGACTCAATGGATGTGTAGATGCGACTGCGGAACCACTAGGCCGGTGCGTGCCATCTTGCTTCGCAAGGGGCTGACAACGTCGTGCGGCTGCTTCATGCGCGAGATCGCAGGAGGGATGAACCGCACGCACGGTGGTAGCAAAACGCGAACCCACAAAATTTGGAAAGGAATGCGCGGCCGCTGCTTAACGCCGACCAACACTAGGTGGGAATACTATGGCGGACGCGGGATTACCGTCGATCCTCGCTGGGATTCCTACGAGGCATTTCTAGAAGACATGGGCGAGTGCCCGGAGGGAATGAGCTTGGAGCGGATAGACAACTCCAAGGGGTACGGCCCGGCCAATTGCCGGTGGGCGACACTGAAAGAACAGGCAAGAAATCAGCGCACAAACCGCATCATAGAATACAGAGGCGAGAGGAAATGCTTGGCGGAGTGGTGTGAGATCACGGGCCTTCACCACACCATTATTCGCAGCCGCTTGAGACTAGGGTGGTCGGTCGAGGACGCTCTATTCAAGCCCAAGCGCGTTTGGCCGTCCAAGTCCGCGTAGCATCGAGAAGCACACAGGTGTGAAGGTGAGGCGGAAATGACGACAGTGATTTTATGGGTCTTGAAGGGAAAGCCCTCTTGACTGCGCCCCCCGAACACGCATAGGGCTGAATCTGGGTGGACCCTAGTGGGCCTCGAGTATGAGCCAGACGATACCCACCATCGGGCAAGGCGGATCGAAAACGCTGAGACCCTGACCGGGTGCACTGCGCCCAAAGCACCGCGACATTCCAGATACAATGACGCCCCCGAAACGCTGCACAAGCTGGGGCGATTTCCGTTGAGGGGCATACGCTACGCGTCCAACGGTGAGAGCAATCTACGGCACTCCTCCTGAATCGGAGATGAACATCATGGATCCCGAGCAGTGGAATATTCTGCAGCAGGTGCTTGCAGCAAGACAGGCAGCGCATATGCGAGATCCGTCGTTGCGGCGGAACACGGTCCCCGGCATGGGGAGCGCTGCAAATCACACCGGAAATGTCCGAGGCGGCATGGGCGCACAAAGCGGCGCTTCCAGTCCGTGGGATGAGGTCGCTGGCGGCGGGTCCACGGCTAACGCGCTTCCGCCGGCAAACCCGATGGTCGAGGACCGCCGATACTACGGTGACATGGCTGACAACGGCTTCGCCAGTTCGATGCTCGGATATGGCACGGCGCTCGGAACGCTAGCCTTTGCCCCGCCCAACCCGCTCACGCTTGCGCTCGGACTAGGCGGTATTGGCCTGGGAACGCTCGGCTCGGCCATGAAGACGCGCGGCGAAACAGAAGCCCGCCGTCTCGGCTACCAGGGCAACTGACAATGAACACCTCGCAGCTCAAGTCTCAGATCGTCCCGATCCTCCACCTTGTCGGCCTAGCCCTTGTCGTTGTGGCCGCCCTCAAGTTCGGAGGTGTCCGCATCAGCTTCGGCGGCAGAAGGGAAGACCTAGAACGTCCGGGTGTTCGAAAACTCGTAGAGATGTGGAAGGCGCTGGAAGCCAGAGAGATGGCCGAAGCGTGACGTTTCACGTGCAACACGGAGTGCCCATTTTTTAATTGGGCGAAATTGGGAAAATGGGAAAGAAAACGGGCAACCCTCGCGGCAGGCCGAAAGGCGCCAAGAGCCAGTACACCGTCGAGCGTGAGCGCAAGGTCGAAGAGACCGCAAGGGCGCTTGAGGACGTGTTGCCGGCAGCCTTCAAAGGTGATGCGCACGCGTTCCTCATGGCCGTCTACAAGGACACGGCTAACCCGATCAAGGACCGCCTCGCCGCTGCGACTGCCGCCATCGGATATGAGAAGCCCAAGCTCGCTGCGATCGAACACTCGGGTGAGATGACGCTGACCCACGAGCAGGCACTTGCTGAACTCGAAGAGGCCGAAGCATCAATGAACGGGCATGAGCCGGCTCACTGAGCGCGAAGCAGAGCTCAGGGCTCGCTATCGCAGCGACTTCGTCCCTTACGCGGGGGTCTGCCTCAAGATCAGGCCTAAGGACCCGCGCGCCGGCAATCAGCCGTTGGTTCTGAACACGTCGCAGCGTTACGTCCACTCGAAGCTCGAAGAACAGAAGGCAAATACTGGGAAGGTCCGGGCGCTCGTCCTCAAGGGTCGGCAGCAGGGCATGTCGACGTACATCGGCGGCCGCTTCTACTGGCGCGTCACTCACGGCCGCGGCATCCGTTGCTTCATCCTCACCCATGAGCAGGAAGCGACAAACAACCTGTTCGCCATGGTCGAGCGCTACCATGAGCACTGCCCGGCGCTGATGAAGCCTCAGACAGGAGCCTCGAACGCTAAGGAACTGTACTTCGATAAGCTTGAGAGCGGTTACGCCGTCGGCACGGCCGGCACCAAAGCAGTAGGGCGCTCTCAGACCATCCAGCTCTTCCACGGCTCTGAGGTCGCGTTCTGGCCGAATGCACCAACCCACTTTGCCGGTGTCGTTCAGGCCGTACCGGATCTGCCAGGAACGGAGATCATTCTGGAAAGCACGGCGAACGGCGTCGGCGGCGAGTTTCACGAGCGCTGGCAGAACGCAGAGGCAGGGATTGGCGACTATATCGCGATCTTCGTGCCCTGGTTCTGGCAGGAGGAATACCGCCGCGCTGTTCCGGAAGGCTTCGAGCTCGACGACGAGGAACGCGAGTACATGCTCGCGCACAGCCTCGACATGGAGCAGATGGCCTGGCGCCGGAACAAGATCGCGGAACTGAAAGACCCGCTGCTGTTCAAGCAGGAATACCCGGCCACCGCGGCCGAAGCCTTCCAGATGTCGGGGCACGACTCGTTCATCCCGACCGAGCTGGTGCTGAAGGCCCGGAAAGCGACCTGCGAGCCGTCTGGCCCCCTCGTCATCGGCTACGACCCGAACTGGAAGGGCAAAGACAGGGCGGCTATGGCCCGCCGACGCGGCCGCAAGGTGTTGAGGGTCGAAAGCCGTCAAGGCCTCGACACGATGGCCCAGGTGGGCTGGTGCAAGCAGGTCATCGATACCGAGAAGCCCGCGCGGTTCTTTGTCGACGTCGGCGGTGTCGGTGCGGGTGTCTACGACCGTCTCGTGGAGATGGGTTACGGAAAGATCGTGCGCGCGATCAACTTCGGTTCCGCGCCGCTTGAGCCGCAGCCCCTAGACGAGAACGGCAGGCCCAAGGGCGGTTATGTGAACCGTCGGGCCGAGATGTGGGGCAAGTCCCGTGACTGGCTCTCTGATCCGGGCGGCGCGGACATCCCGGACGACGACGCAATCCACGCTGACGCGGTTGTGCCTGGCTACAAGTACGACAGCCTCACGCGCATCCTGCTCGAAAGCAAAGAAGACATCCGCAAGCGCGGGCTGCGCTCCCCGGACGAGTGGGACGCCGTTGTATTGACGTTCGCTGAACCCGTGGTCGAGATTCAGGCCACGAACCTTAAGCGCAAGATTTCGAGGGTCGCCTAATTGGCCAAGCCTGAAAAGATGACCGAGGACGACCTGCGCCGCATTCTTCGCCAAGAGGAATCGGACGCAGCGGCGTATCACGACTCGGAGCTGGCCAAGGCCCAGGAAGACGGCATCAAGCGGTACTTCGGTGAGCCGTATGGTACGGAGAAGGAAGGCCGCTCGAAGGTCGTCACGCAGGACATTGCCGACGACGTGCACGCCATCATGCCGGATCTCATGCGCTGCTTTACGAGCGCGAACGATCTGATCAGCATCGAGGCGCTGTCAGCCAAGGACGACCAGCCTTATCAGCTCGGTGTCGATCCTCAGAGCGGGCAGCCGATCCTGTCGAAGAAGAGCAAGGTCGATATCATTGCCGCCTATCTCGCCCACATCTTCTTCAAGGACAACAACGGCCGGGAGAACATCTACGACATTGGCTTCGACGGCTTGGTGCAGCGCACCGGCATCATGCAGGTGTCGTGGGAGCCGGCCCAGCCAAAGCCGCCTAAGGAACTTGCTGGTGTGACACCCCAGATCCTGGCGGAATACCTGAACGACCCGGAATACGAAGTCCTCGAGCAGAGCGAAGAAGAGGGGCCACAGGGCCCCGTTTTCAATTTGCGCGTTCGCCAGACGCCAGCAACGGGCCGTGTCTACATCTCCCCGGTTCCGCCTGAAGAGTTCGCTATCGATAAGCTGGCGCGCAACATCCGCGAGGCAAAGTACCACCGCAGGAAATGCACGCGGTATCTCGCGGAACTGATGCGGGAGTTCCCAGACTCGGCAGACGAGCTTGATGAACTCAAGAACTCGGTGAGTGGCGATAGCTCGTTGTGGGACGACGGACGCAAGGCAGCGCGGTTCCCAGACGACGACGTTGACCCGGAGCCGAAGTACGCAAACGAGGGCCGGCGCGAGGTTATCCTGCATCACGAGTTCATCCGCATCGACTTCGACGGGGATGGGATTGTCGAGCTCCGCCAGGTTAAGCGTGTCGGCAACGTGATCTTGGAGAACATCGAGGTTGATGCGTCGGATTATGTGATCTGGTCGCCGTACCGCGTGTCGCACCGGGCGATTGGCCGGTCTGTGCCGGATCTGATGGATTCGACGCAGCGCATCCGTACCGAGTTGACCCGGAGCATGCTCGACGGTCTCTCCCAGACCCTCAACCCTCGGACAGTCGTCAACACGGTGATTGTCGATCAAGACGGCATCGACGCTCTGGTTGACAACGAAGAGGGCGCGATCATCCCAGCCCGCGGCGACGTGAACGCCGCGATGAAGGAATCCGTCACCCCGGATATCTCCGGCCCGGCTCTCCAAGCTCTCGAATACTTCGACCAACGCGGCCAGGAAGCATCTGGCGTCACACAGCACAGCCAGGGCATGGATCCGACCGCGCTCAATAAGACCGCAACGGGTATTGACCTGTTGCAGGCTGCCGGCAAGACCCGTGTCGAGATGGTGGCTGGCTGGCTCGGCCTCGCTCTTGAAGAAATCCTAAAACGCGTCCTGCAGCTTCTGTGCGCGCACCAGGACAAGCCCCGTCAGGTCAAGCTGTTCGGGGAATGGGTCGACATCGATCCGCGCCGCTGGTCGGACGAAGCGGCCATCACGGTCAGTGTCGGCAAGGCTGGCGTCTCTCGCCATCAACGCTTGAACAACCTGATGGTGATCGCAGCCAAGCAGGAACAGATCCTGATGCAGGCTGGTCCCGGCAACCCGCTTGTCACGCTCCAGCACTACCGCAACACGCTTGCAGCTATTGCGGAATGCATGGGCGAGCGCGACGCCTCGCTGTTCTTCGGTGAGGTGCCGGAGGACTTCAAACCCGAGCCGCAGCCGGACCCGAAGGTCGTTGAAGCGCAGATGAAGAACCAGTTGGAGACGGCCAAGGCGCAGAACGACGCCCAACTGGCTCAGCAGAGGATGCAGTTCGACCAGCACGCCCAGGCGCAGAAGCTCGCCTCGGAGCGTGAGCTCGCAGCGTTCAAGGCCCAATCTGAACAGCAAATCGCTCAGATCCGCATCGCCATGGAAGAGCGCATCGCCATGCTGCGGATGGACATGGAAATGCGGCTTGAAGAGCGTCGGCTCGACTTGGAATCCGCCCAGGCCGAACGCGATAGCCAGCGCCAGGCTGGGGTTGGTGTGATCGCGGCCAAGGCGAAGGCCAAGGCGAACGGGTCTAAGTCTCAGATGAGGAAGGCTCGTCCGGGGGGCGATCTGTCGAAATGAGGGTCTCGTCCTTCATGCCGCGCAAGAACTCTGCGGGGTCAATGAACTTCAGCTTGCCGAAGCGCCGCTCTGCCTCCTCGGCAGAAATCTCGACGTCGTTGACTAAGAAACGCTTGGGCTTGTTTTCCACGGCTCTCGCCTCGTCCGTTGATGGTGGACCACCAATAGCATGAAGCCATCTAGGCCGAAAGAGGAGCGCGCGGCAGACCAGATCGACCGCGGGCTCGCCGCTGCCCGATTGATTGAAGACCCCGTGGTGATCGCGTTCTTTGCCGCTGAACGCGATCGTCATGTAGACGCGATGATTTCCGCTGGCGTCCTCGAAGACGACAAGCGCCGCGCCGCCGCCCTGAAGTTGCAGGCGCTGAACGACCTGAAATCACATCTGACCTCAGAGGCCGCGCTCGGCCGCAAGCAGCAAGAGAAGGCTAAGGCACATGGATAACGAGACCCAGACGAACGAGGAGCCCGCATTCGACTTCGCAGCACCCACAGAAGCGCTCTCTCTCGACCGCGGCGCGCAGATCATCGGCGATAGCCTGAAGAACGAGAGCCGCGAGCGGGAGTCGAATGGGCGCTTCAAGGGCCCAGATAAGACTGGGGCCGAGGCCGACAAGGTCATAGACCTCAAGACCGGCAAGCCGCCGGAGAAGGCCGAAGAGCAGGCCAAGCCTGATGTGGATGACGAAGACCCGGAGTTCGAGTTCGAGCCCGAAGCCGACGGCAAGGAGCCGACGCGCCGGAAGCTGTCCGATCTGGTCGCCGGGTTCGAGAAGGCGGCGACGCTCGAGAAGGAAGTAGAGACGCTTCGCAGTAAGGCGACGCAAGTTCCTGCCGAATACGCCACGGGACTGCAACAGATCGTGGAAGATCGTGGCCGCTACATGCAGGCGCTGGAGTATACGGCCAAGCTTTTCAAGCCGGTTGAGCCGGACCCGAACCTCGCGAACCCCAACCATCCGAACTACGATCCAAACGCCTATTGGGCGGCGAAGGAAGCGTTTGACCGCAGCAAGATGGCGATTGAAGCGATCCGCAAGGAATACGAGGCCGAGGCCGCAAAGCAGACCGAGCAGCAGAAGCTGCTCCTCAATGCGCATCTCGCCCGCGAGCGTGAAGCGCTCTTCAAGGCATGGCCGGAGGTCAAGAACCAGGATACGGCCAAGAAGGTGAGCGAGGCGCTCAAATCCGCCTACGGCTTTACCGCCCAGGAAATCGAAAACACGACGGATCACAGGATGTTCCTGGTGATCCGTGATGCAATGGAATTTCGCGCGTCGAAGGCGAAAGAGGCAGAGGCGGTCAAGGTCGTCCGCAAACTGCCAAAGCTTGTGAAGGGTGCAGCGCGTTCAACGACCGACTCGAAGGCGGCAGGGCGCTCCCAGGCCATGGCTAAGCTAAGCCAGACTGGGAGCATCCACGATGCCGTAGCGGCCATCAAAGGCCTCATCTAGCACCCTCAGACAAGGAATATTACCATGACCGTCCCCTCTCAGACGGTGCAGACCTTCGCCATGGTCGGCATCCGTGAAGACATCTCCGACACGATCACCATGATCGACCCCACTGAGGTTCCGTTCTATTCCGGCATCTCCAAGGGGAGCGCCAAGAACCGCACCCCCGAATGGCAGAGCGATGCCCTCGCAGCTCCTAACCCCGCCAACATGACGGTGGAAGGTGACGAGGCTACGAACGATGCCGGCACCCAGCCCGTTCGGCTCAAGAATGTCGTGCAGCTCTTCGACAAGGTCGTAGAGGTGTCGAGCACGGCACAGGCCGTGGAAACGGCTGGCCGCGACAACGAGCTTGCCTATCAGGTTCTCAAGCGCGGCAAGGAGCTGAAGCGCGATTTCGAGGCCCGCTGCACCGGCAACTACGCCTCTGTGGTCGGCAACGCTTCGACGGCTGGCCAGATGGGCGGCGCGGAAGCGTATATCAAGACGAACGTATCGCGCGGCGGTGGCGGCGCTTCTGGCGGCTACAATTCTGGTACCGGCCTCATAGTGGCCGCGACCGACGGTGCCTTGCGCGAAGCCACGGAAGCCCTCCTCAAAAGCGTGATCCAGCAGGCGTGGACACGTGGCGGCAACCCGTCGACCATCATGGTCAACGGCGCCATGAAGCAGAAGTTCTCGGGCTTCCAGGGCATCGCCACGCAGTATCGCGACAATCCCGGTACCAAGGCCGCCGTGATCATCGCTGCGGCTGACGTCTACAAGTCCGATTTCGGGCTGCATTCAATCGTTCCGAACCGGTTCATGTGCCATGGCGCCTCGCCGCGAGACTCAACGTGGACGAACCAGGCCAGAACGGACGCGGAAGACGCCAACCGCACGGCCCTGGTTCTCGACATGAGCTCGTGGAAGGCGAAGTTCCTGCAGCCGATGAAGACGACGCCGCTCGCCAAGACCGGCCACTCGGACCGCAAGATGCTCTACGCCGAGTGGACGCTCGAATGCGATGACGAGAAGAAGAACGGCGTGCTCGCCGACATCGACACCGACAACGTGGACGCCACCTAACGTGAGCGGCCGTCGTCTTTTCGAATACGACCCGCATCGCGGTCTTCGTATCGATTTCGAGCCTTTGGAGGGCGGCAAGTTCGCCCTTCATTATTCCCAGGACGTCGAGCCCCTGCTCGATCACAACAAGGCGTGCCAGGGTGAGAGCCTCAACCGAAAGAGCGAGTTCCGACACTACGCCTCGGTGCCGGTCACGGTCCAATATCAGTGGATCAAGGACTATGGGGTGGACCCACTCGCGCCAGAGCATCAGGACTTGCTGACCCGGCTGCTCAACTCCAACGAATGGCGCTACCTCAAGACGCAAGAGGTGATCATTTGACCAGGAAGAACAGGGTCGTGAAAGATCCCATCGACCAGACGCCGATCGAGACAGATGAGCCGGCATTCGTGCCGCCAAAACCTGAAAGGAAGGCTAGACCGGCACGCCGCCACGTCGAGATTACGCCCGCCGGGGCCGACGCGCAGTGCTGGAGCGAGCATGGGATGCATGAAACCGCTGGCGTGATCATCGAGACCACGTATGCCGACATCTTCGTCGAGCGCGGTTGGGCTAAAGAGGTCGACTAATGGCGCTTGGTAACCTCGCCGAACTCAGGACAGCGGCGCTCGGCCTTCGCACCGACATGGCGTCCAAGTTCTCGAGTGAAATCCTGCCGCTCGCGGAACAGCGCATCTTCTATGGAGACGGGCCGCTTCAGCCCTTGCGCGTGCTCCCGATGGAGACGAGCCAGAACCTGAGCTTCACGTCGGGGTCGGCAACGCTACCAACAGACTTCCTCGACAAGCGTGCGCTCTATTGGGAAGGAGCTGCCGGGCAGATCGTATCTCTCTCATACGAACCCCCGGCCGTGTTCTACCAGGAGAGCTACAATCGACGCGGGGGATCGTTCCCGATGGCGTACACAGTAGAAGGCAACACGGCCAAGATTTCACCTGCGCTGACCGGCACAGCCAGGCTCCTCTACTACCAACGCCCAGCGGCCATGTCTGGCGATACAGACACCAACGTGATCCTTGCCAAATGGCCGGGCGTCTACCTGTTCTCGTGCCAGATAGACCTTTATCGGTTGCTGCGAAACGACGATGAGCTCACCAAGGTGCGCCAGTTCTATGCTGACGCGGTCGCAGCAGCAAACAGACAGGCTCTCGTCGCGCGCACGTTCGGAGGAACGCTCAAGAAGCGGGTAGGGTTCGGCGTCTGATGCGCCAAAAGAAGCCCATCCCCTTCGGGCAGTTCGCCCCGGATCAGTCGAAGATCAGCGGACAGAGCCCCTTGATCAAAGGGGTTCTTCCACTGTCTGGCCGCTATGCTCCTCTGCCGGATCTCGCTCAGGTGCGGGCTGGGTCCATGATCAACGATCCGTGTCTCGGCGGGCGCTGCTTCTACGACGGGGACGGATTTCCCGTCGCGTTTCTGGCGGACCAGGGCCGCCTCTATCGTGTCGTCGGCAAAGTGCCGGCGGATGTGTCGAAGTTAGGCGGCTATTCGTTTTCCTACGATTGGGGGGTGACCTTCGAGCAGTTCGGCAACAACGTCGTTGCAGTCGGCCGCGGCGTCACGCCTCAACGCTACGTCATGGGATCGTCGTCACAGTTTGCCGATCTCGCGAACGCGCCGCTCGGCGACACCGTGTTCCGCATTCGCCAGCACCTCTTCATCTGCGATGGCAAGACCGTAAACGTGTCGGCCTTCAACAACATCACGTTGTGGGAGCCCGATTTCGAGACGCAGGCGTTCCAGGCCGAGGTCAACCAGGCCAACGGCCTCATCGTCGCTGGATGGGGCGGGGAGCAGGGTGCCATCTTCCAGGAGCGCGGCATCGTCCGCGTCACCTATACCGGAGCCCAGGCGCCTTTCATTCTGGACGAGGTGGAGGGAGGCCGCGGCGTCTGTGGCCCGCACGCGTGGAGCCCTTGGGGAAAGATCGCATTCTGCGCGGCGGAGGACGGGTTTTACCGGTTCGACGGACTGTCGGCCACGCCGATCGGGGAAGGTCGCGTGGATCGGTACTTCGCCAACCGCCTGAACTATGGGTATCGGCACCGGGTGTGGGCGGCTGTCGACGCCCGGCGCAAATGCTGGATGGTGGCCTATCCGACGGATGGCTACATCATGCCGAATGAGGTGCTGATCTACTCGTGGGCCGACGACAAATGGACCCTCGACGAGTTCGACTCTCAGTTCGGTTTCGAGATCCACCGGGAGCCCGTCAACGCCGACGACGAAGCCGGACTGATCGAGATGTTCGGCACCGCCAATGCCGATGATCCCGTGTTTGCCAACGTGAGCGCGGATAGCCCACAGTTCCGAGAGAGCCGGAAGGAATGGGCGGTCGTCGACGGCGACCGGAGGCTGTGCCAGTTCACGGGCGCGAACCGCGCCGCATCGCTCTCGACGGCAACCTATGACGTGGCAGGACGGAAAACGTTCGTCTCGGAAGTCTGGCCGATCGTCGACGCTGCCCCGGAGCATGTCACGGCCCAGGTTGCGACGAGACTGCGACGGCTGGATGAGGTCGAAACGGTTTCAACCGAGTCCCCGATGAATTCCGAAGGGTTCTGCCCAGTTTACGCCGAGGGGCGCTATCAGCGCGGCATCGTGAACATTGCCGAGGGTGCGTCTTGGACGGAGGCGACGGGCATCCACACCGACGCAGGAGAGAGCGGTGAGCGCTGACGGCGGCGGCTCCCGGTTCCTTTATCCAACCGGAAAAACGGTCGAGCACCTGTACCAGACCCTTCGGGTCCTGATCGATACGCTGAACCGAGAGCAGAAAAGCGACGAGGTCGATCTCACCGCCCTCCAGGAGGCGATCGAGGCGGCGCAGAACACGCTGAACGAGATCGATCTTAACGGAGCGCTGACGCCTCAACAGGAGTTCGAGCTGTCGCTCGTGACGGCGGTGGACACGATGCTAGGATCAGTGTCGAGCATGGTGCTCGATACGATCAAGCGCAGCCAGGACGCGGCTGCCGCAACAATCCGGGCGCTGCTCGAGGGGCAAAAGAACAAGGTTGCGATCCGCGTCGAGCAAAAAGCACGGCTCACCGAGCAGGAAGCGTTCGTATCGCAGCTGACGACTTTCGAGGCGCAACTCCTCAACGCCTTGGCATCCATTACGCAGGAGACAACGGCCCGCACCAACGCCGACAATGCTCTGGCGCAGGTAGACCAGACTATTACGACGGCCCTCAACGGCAATATTGCGCAGGTGCAGATCCTCGCCCAGTCCGTCGACGGTATCGAGCAGAAATTCGCGGTGACGCTCAACCAGAACGGTCAGGTGACCGGCCTTGTCCAGCTCGACGGAACAGCTGCGGGAAGCACGTTCACCGTGGTTGCGAACAAGTTCCAGATCGCCCAGCCAGACCAGACAGGCGGCGCCCCGAAGACTGTTTATTCGATTGGGAACGTCAACGGGGTGCCGACGCTCGTGTTCTCGGGGAACATGTTCGGAGACGGGACGATCACGGCGCAGAAGCTCATCGTCGCGTCGATCGACTCGATCAGCTCGAACTTTGGGTCAGGTACCTATCAGGGCGTTCTCAAGTCGGCCGCTGGTTCCAATGGAGAGCTGAGGCTGAACTTCAACACGCCAGAAATAAGGCTGACGACCGCATGAGGGTGACCCTCCTCGGAAAGGGCTCAAACGGTGTCGTATCAATATTCACGGGTGACGACGATCTGCCCTTCAGCGACCCTCTTAGCCACCTCGACCGTATCAAGTTTCACTCTTCCCTGGCGTATCCCAAGGTCATCCGAACCGAGACGAAAAATCAGGTTTTCGATGCCTATGCGACCTCTCTCATGGGGACGTTCACAAAGACCTATGACCTCTTTGCGCACGGTAGGCCTGGACAGCCATGGGTTCTCGCTTCGGCCACGATCGGTGGAAACAAGATCGCGTTTACCGGAAGCCTACCGGTGCAAATGGGGTTCTCAGGGAGCACGCAGACGCAGTGGGCTCGATGGGTGACTATCGGTGCGGACGCGACGCACGTGAGAGCGTTTGAGTACGTCGTGAAAACAAACAGCACCTCGATGCCGGCAATTACCATCCCGATCACCGTGTGGGTTACGGACGAGCTGCTATGACCGATACGATCATCATCACGCCCACGCGTTGCGTTTTTAATGGAGGTCAGTTCGACAGCGACCATCGCTACTTGCGATCGACGGATGCGAACCCGGTTACCGTGATCTTGGCAGGTCCGAGCATCGGCATAACCGCGGACTCCAAATACAATGTCGTTGCGTGGCGATTTGAGTGTGCCGGATATGTGATCAATGCGCCGGCGTACCGATCAGGATCGGTTCTCGGCTTTAACATCCAGCCACCGTCTTCCGTTCCGAACACGCCGACGCCGGTTGCTCTGTGACGTTTACAGCATCGGCAGGGCGCATCATCGCGACGGATGCGAACGGAGAGGTGAAGCTCGACACGGATGAGGATCTGTTCCACGTAGTCACGACGCTTCCGCAGAAGTCAGTCGATATCGCAATCGTCAACACGTCAACAGCCTTCACGAACCTCACGACTGAATACGGTATTGGCGCGTGCGATCCGTCATGCACGCATGTGATCGGTGCGGTCAGATTTTCCGGCTCTGGAGCGTGGGGTGTCGCCTTCGACAGATGGACGACCTATCTCGGAGGAACGATCATCTGGGCCATGACGGCTCCCGGTCTTACGTCGCAGACGTCAGGTGATATCTACGGGCACGTTCACACCTTTTGTGGGTATCGGTTCTTCGTAAGAAACGGTGGCGTCGTAATGGAGAGAAGGCTCGTTCTTCCGAGCAATCCTCCGTCAGTGGGGCTTGCCATCAAGGCTCACACGATCACATGCAAGCTCAAAGCGGGTCGCTTTACCTAGGAATCTCTGAATGACCGCATGGTATCGCGCGGGCACCGTCACAGCCACAAACGGCTCGACGACGGTGACCGGTGCGCTCACAGCATGGCTCGCTAACGCGAAGGCGGGGGACGTGTGGTGCCCCGACGCGGATGGGCGCGGCTATGAGATCACCGCAGTCGGCTCGAACACGTCGATCACCATCTATCCCGCCTACGCGGGGACCACGGGCAGTGGGAAGGCGTATGGCATCGCCCGCTTCTCGACGAACTGGAACTCGGTTTCTGATATCGGCGTCTCGCTCGCGGAGATCCTTGCGGCGCAGACGAACATTCTGGCCGGCAACGGCGTGCCCTCTGATTCCCTCGGACAGGACGGAGACGTCTACTTCCGGCAGGATGTCGCCGAGTACTACACCAAGGGCTCCGGCACGTGGACCCTCGTAACCGCTTTGATCGGTCCTCAGGGTCCGGCCGGCCCGAGCTATCAGGCGACCAGCACATCGTCTGTTGCGATCGGGACGGGCGCGAAGACGTTCACGGTGCAGTCCGGCCGCGGCTATTCCGCTGGGCAATGGTTGCGGGTTTCGAACAGCTCCAGCAACTACATGGAAGGAACGGTCACCTCCTACAGCAGCACGACGCTGATCATCAACGTGCCGGCGGGCCGCGCGATTGGGTCTGGAACGTTCACGTCCTGGAACGTCAATATTGCTGGAGATATTGGCCCAGCGAACAGCCTGGCTATCGGGTCTGTAACGACTGGCGCAGCCGGCTCAAGCGCGAGCGCGACGATTACAGGGACCGCGCCGAGCCAAACGCTCAACCTCGTAATCCCGCGTGGCAACACGGGCGTTGCTGGAGACACGGGCCCTCAGGGCTCCACCGGAGCCGCCGCCACCATTACGGTCGGAACGGTCGATACCGTCGATCCTGACGATCCAGCAACCGTCACGAACTCTGGGACGTCGGGTGCAGCGGTTTTCGACTTCGAGATCCCGAAGGGCGACCCCGGCACTCCGATCAACCACCGCGGCGATTACAACGGCGCGACGACTTACGCGCTGAACGATGCGGTGCGGGTGCTTGGTTCCACATGGGTTTACATCAATGCCACACCCGGTTCAGGCAATGCCCCGCCAACGCTGCCTACGGAATCGAACTCCTACTGGCAGCTCATGGCGCAGGCCGGGTCCAACGGAACCGGCGCTGTCGATCTCGTAAACGGTCAATCCGGCGTCGTGGTTCTCGACGGCTCCGACATCGAGGCTAATCACACAGCCACGAACTACACTCCAGCAGGCAGCTCGGTCGCCGACCATCTGGCCGCCGTGGACACCGAGCTTGGAAACGTCTTCGCGCCCGGCTCGGCGCCGAACGGCACCATGGCGAGCGCGGCCACGGTCGATATCGGCGCATCGTCCGACCTCTATCTGACCATCACCGGAACTACCACGATCACGTCGTTCGGCACTGTGCCAAACCAATGGCGCGTGCTGACGTTCTCGGGCGCGCTCACGCTGACGCACAATACGACGACGCTCAAGCTGCCGGGCAACGACCTCATCAGAACCGAGGCCGGTGACGTTGCGGTCTTTGCCTCCGACGCATCCGGCAACTGGACCTGCCTCAGCTATACGCGCAGACGTCAGAGGCCTCGCGGGAACCTTCTTTCCGACTTCGCCATCAGTCTATTCGCGGACAACGGACGGTTCGCGGGCAATGTGTCAACCACTGAGGTGAGCGCATTCACGTTTCCAAATTACATTCAGTTCGTCAACGGAGGGACCGCATCGAACTACGGAAAGTTCATCACGAATAACAATGATTACGGCGGAAGCGCCGGGTCTCTTGCCACTGAGGTCAAGACCCTCATCGATAAAGTGAAGGATTCCGGCTACCGCAGATACGGGGTGGAGTTTTTTGTGGCCCAGATCACGGCGGGCAGCGGGACAGCGAACGCTCCCGTCGTCATAGGAGGCACTACCTTTTATTACAACGCGCTGCTGTCGTTTGGTCCACGACCGCCGGCAATGACGTTCCGCGCCCACATCCGAGCGTTGGACGCCGCAATTGCGTATATCGTGCAGCCGGGGCAAACGGCCTACAAGAACGGGGTCCGCCAATCTGGAAATTTCCGCATCGAGGTCGCGGACGGATGGGTGCACGTCCTGATCTTCGATGAGCAAACGCCCAGAACCTCGTTCGACTATAACCCGACTCCCTACTCAATTTATTGCGCGTCTTCTGGTCATCGCTATCTGATCGCGTGCCCGGCCCTGATGGGTGGATTGGTCGAGGTCGATAGCAACGTTCTTGTCGTCCCGAGTGTCAACCGCTGGCTGGTGTAGGGAGGCTGATATGTGGGAAGTCGATTTTGGAGGCGGCGCGACCAACATCTACACGGAGGAGGCGTACCGGGGCCTCGTGGCCGCAGGCTTGCTCGGAGGAACGACGGCCCGCCGTCTCGTGACCGGAGATATGATCCGCGCGGAAGCCCAACGGCGCATCATCGCGCTCACGGGCGCCTCTGACCTCCAGTCCTGCCTCATCAAGCAGCTCAATGCGCAGATGCGGGCAACGGAACTCGTGAACAAGCGGGCATTCGGCGTTGCGCTCACGACCGACGAGGAAAACGAGGCGGTGTCTCTGCAGGCCCTTGCTGACGGGATCAAGTCGATCCGTGCGCGCTCGAACGAGCTCGAAGCCGATCCGCCTGCCGACTATACCGATAACAGCCACTGGGCTGCGGCATGACGCACCTCGTCCCGGTGCCGGGAGATCTCATCTCGGCCAACTGGCATTTCGCGGAGCCGTGGGTGCGGAGCGCGGTCGAGCGCGCGGCACTGATCGAGACCGTCGAGAGCTACCGGGCGCGCTGTCTCGAGGGATCGGCCCAGCTCTGGCTCATCCGGGACGACTGCGTGATCGGGGCGGCGATCACCGAGGTCTACGACAGCCCGAAGGGGTTGACCTGCGCGGTGCCGGTCGTCGGGGCCGTCAGTCTCGATGACATCGGCCCGGCCTTCGAGGAAATCGAGGCGTGGGCGCGGGCAGAAGGGTGCGTGCGTTTGGAAGGGTGCGGCCGGCCGGGTTGGCCGCGGGCGCTCAAATCGCGCGGATGGCGCCTGTTGTCCGTCGTGGTCGAGAAGGAAATCTGAGCATGGGCAAGAGCAAGCAGACATCGACGCAGACGCAGACGCGCAGTCCGTATTCCCCGGCGACGGGGATGATCGATCAATCGATCTCCGGCGCGCAGGACTGGCTGAGCAATCCGGCAAGCTCGGCGGCCTACGACTACACACCGTCTGACATGACCACGCAGGGGATTGGCAAGCTCGGGGCGGCGGCGGGCGCAAACGCGTCATCGGGCTACCTGACCAACGTGCTGAACGGCAGCTACCTCAATGCCGGGAATCCCTATCAGTCCGATCTCGACGCCGGCATCCGGGCTTCTGTCGCGCCGAGCATCAACGCCACGTTCTCGAATGCGGGCATGGCGGGCAGCACCATGCATCAGGGGATGCTCATGAAGGGCCTGACGCAGGCGCTCGCGGCGCCGCGGTATCAGAACTACCAGGCCGAGCGCGCGAACCAGCAGGCGGCGGCCGGCCTGCTCCCGCAGGTGGACGCGCAGGCCGCTCAGCAGGCCATCACCGCGGGCCAGATGAAAGAGGGCTACGACAAGGCGCAGTGGGACGAGAACCGCACGGCGGGGCTGCGGCCGTATCTGGAGACGCAGGGTCTGCTCGGCACCTACGGCAACATGGGCGGGACCTCGACGGGGTCGAGCACGACGAGTGCCAAGACGCCGTTGGGAGAGCAGATCCTCGGTGGCGTGATGGGGATTGGCGGACTGATGTCTGGCAATCCGCTTGGCATGATCGGCCAGGGAATTGGCGGCCAGAACTGGGGGTACAACGCTCCCGCCGGCACGCTCCCGTGGCAAAAGAACTACAGCCTTATCAACGCACTAAACTCGGGAAACTAAGGAGGCGTCATGGCGGGGCTGCTGGGAAATTTCTCTGAGCCTAAGGGGGGCCTTCTCGGGGGTGATTGGTCCAGCTTTGGGCAGGGGCTTCAGAATGCGTTCATGAATCCGATGACGCTAGGCGGCCTGGCCCTGCTTTCGGGTGAGGGCATGGGAGGCGCGCTGCGCGGGATGCAGGTGGGTGGATCGTTCCAGGACCAGCGCCGCCAGCTCGCAGAGCAGGAGCAGAAGAAGCAGCAGTTCGCTGGCTTGCTGGCGGACCCGTCCGTCACGAGCGCTATTCCGGCGCCGATGCTCCGGATTGCGGAGATGGCAGGCCCGAGCGCGGGTGCCGAGCATCTCGCTAAGTTCCTTGATCCAGCGCGGGATGCTGATCTCGCCTACAAGAAGGCGCTCACTCAGAAGGCGCAGCGTGACAATGCGCTCGCGAGCGAGGCGGCGGCCCGCCAGAAGGCTCTTTACAATGCCTTTATGACACCCCCTTCCGGTCCTGCGCCAGCACCGGTTCCGCCTAGTTCCAACCCGCCTACATCAGGCGCCGCGCGCTTTTCTGCACCTGGCTTGGCGGCTCCGCCGTCTGCCAATCCGCAGACAGCCCAGGATATTTTCAACGCGTTGCCGCCAAACAAGAGGGCGCAGGCGCAGATGGCGCTCGCAAGCGGAGATATGGAGGAGTTCCGCAAGATCATCGGCGAGGGGCCGCCGCAACTGGCTGACAACCTCACGCCCGGCGAGAAGCGCGTCGATCAGACGTTTGCCAAGACCTACGAGGATTTTGTCCTGAGCGGCGGCGCTGCGGACGTGAGCAAAAACCTCTCCCAGCTTCGCGGGGTTCACAAAGACCTTACGAGCAAGGACGGTCCTAATCTGACGGGGCCGTTGCTCGGCTCGATGCCGGATTTTGTGACATCCATCACACATCCGCAAGCAGTCAACACGCGAGAGCAGGTCGAGGAGGTTGTGCAGCGCAATTTGCGCGTCATTCTTGGCGCGCAATTCACACAGAAGGAAGGCGATCGACTGATCGCGCGCGCTTATAACCCGCGCCTGTCAGAGGCAGAGAACGCAAAACGGCTCGGCCGCTTAATCGTTTCGATGGATCGTGCCGCAAAGGCCAAGCTCGCCGCAGCTGACTACTTCGAGCGCAACGGAACAATGAAGGGATATCGAGGTAGCACGTCTTTCAGTTTGGCGGATATTGAAGCCGATATCGATGGCGGTACAGATCTCCCTGCTAACGGTAGCGATTGGTCAATCAAGAGGATCGACTGATGGCGAAATATCGCATCACCGGTCCGGACGGGGCCAACTACGAGATCACCGCTCCGGACGGAGCGTCCGAAAGCGATGTGCTCAACTTCGTGAAGAAGCAGACCAGCGACGGCGAGAAGACAGGCGCGTTGTCGGCCGCTACGCAAGGCGTCGGACAGGGGCTCTCCTTTGGGTTCGCGGACGAGCTCGAAGGCGCTGCACGTGGCGCATACGATGCGTTTACCAGCGATCAGTCGTTTTCTGACGCCTATGCCTCACGGGTCGCAAATGCCCGCCGTCGCTTGGAGAAGGCACGAGAAGATCAGCCTCTTGCATTCTACACGGGCGAGATAGGCTCTGCCCTCGCTGTCCCCGGCGGCCTTGCTCGCGCTGGCGTGCGCGGAGCGCTGGCGAAAGCCGCGGAGAAGGGGTTGGGAGCGCGCTCGGTGGCTGCAGCCAAGGAAGGCGCAGTTTATGGTAGCGCCTATGGTCTCGGCTCTGGCGAAGGAGTTGAAGGAAAGCTCACCAATGCCGTGACCGGAGCGGGCGTCGGTGGCTTTCTTGGTGCTGCCGCTCCTGCCATCGTCGACACGGCGTCTGCTGTTGCGCGCGGGCTCACGAATCCGCTCAGAGGATACGCACAGCCCCAAGCTGTCGCTGCCGAGAAGATGGGCGAGGCGTTCGCGCGAGATGCCGGCGCAAGCGGGACGCCGAACGACGTAGCGCGCGCTATGCTGAAGGTTCAGCAGTCCGGGCGCGTCGCTGCGGCGAGCGACCCACAAATGATGCTGGCAGACATCGGCGGTGATAACGTGCGCCGACTGTCTCGCCAAGCGTTCAACATGCCCAATGATAGGGCGGAACGGTTCCGCACGGTTCTTGACCGTCGTCAGGTGACGGCTCCTCGTCGCATAGAGGATGCACTTCGTTCCACGCTCGCGGACGGAAATGAGTTTTTCGACGTGACAGGAAACCTTGTCCAGTCACGGGCAAAGGACGCCACTCCGGCGTTCACGAAAGGGTATGCCCATCCGCTGAGTGCGGAGGCAATTCGAGACTTTCAAGACTTTGCCGCTTCGCGCGGCTACGTGCAGCGCATCTTCGAGAAGACGACCGAAAGTGTCCACGGCATGACCGGTAAGACGGTCGACCAAATGGCACCGTGGGAGATGCTGCATCGCGCCAAGATGGAGATCAACCGAGAGATAGGACGATTGAAACGCGGCACCCCGGACAGCAAGGCAAACTGGGACATTCGCGACCTGACGCAGATCAACAGGGAGCTAGGAGCACTGATCGGGAAGCACAACAAGCCTCTCGCTCACGCTCTGTCAAAGTTCGCCGACGAGAGCACGATGATCCGGGCGGTTGAGGATGGCCTTGACGACTTCAAAACCCTCCAACCCGAGGAACTGGCCAAAAAGATTGGCCGCATGCCAAAAGCGGAAGCCGACTTGTACAGGATCGGCGCAGCACGCTCTCTCGTCCAGGACATCCGCCGGGGCAGCGCGTGGAACGATAGGACAAAGAGCCTGTTCGCATCGCCCGAAATGAACCTGAAGCTGAAGGCGGTGTTTCCGCAGGCGGGGGAACGATCGCGCTTCATGCGCGTGCTCGACAACGAGCGGAGGAAGGCGCGGCTGCGCGGTAAGGTTCAGGGTGGATCTCAAACGGATCAGAACCTAGTTAATGCGGACGAGGCGGGTGCGCCAATGAAGGCGATCCTTACGGCCGCTCAGGCCACGACAGGGCGCATTCAGCCCCTTCTCGACATGCTAAGCCGGGCCGGAAATCGTTTCTCGGGACTTACGCCGGCATCTGCAAACGCAATGCTCGACATTGCTATGACCCCGGCCGGGCAGGGCTTGCATCCTCTTGTCCTTAAGGGTGCTCAACGGGCGGCTTCGTTGCCGGGTCAGCGGGCGCGTACGGCGGAAGGTCTACTCGCTGGATTTTCCAGCGGCCTTCCGGGTTCTTGGGACTGATGGCGGAAGCAATAGGCCCGCCAACAAAATAAGCCAGCAACAGCCCGATTGCGGCACCGAAAGCGTACAGCCCGTAGCGTTCGAACGGCGTCATTCCTCCCACATAACATGCTTCGCTGAGGCCGACCAATGGCTGAAATCGCCGATCTCAATGTCAACGACGCCAACAATGTTGCGCGGTTTCCCGAGGGGCAAAACATCCCGACCATCAACAATGGTGCGCGGGCCCTCGAAGGGATCATCGCTCGAGCAGACCGGGACCGGTCGGGCGTCACGCTCACCACTGGCTCCGGAACAGCCTATGCCATCCTGACCAATGCCGCCTATCCCGCCCACGCGGCCGGCATGTGGTTCATGATCCGGGCACATGTTGCCAACACGGGTGCGGCAACCCTCACGGTCAACGCGCTCGCCGCCAAGCCCCTCCGCCGGCAGGGTGGAGACGCGCTCGTCGCGGGGGACATCGCCGTCAACCAGATCATCCTCGCCATCTACAACACCGCTGGCGACTACTACGAGTGCGTCGGAATCGGAGAAAGCGTCGCGATCACCGGATGGGACACCGCCACGGGAACGGCAACCCGCACGACCTTCGCGACGGGCAGCGTCACGCTTCCCCAGCTCGCGGAGCGTGTGAAGGCCCTGATCGACGATCTCACCACCAAGGGGGCAATCGGACCATGACCCGTCTCGATCGTTTGGAGCTCGTCGTGCGCAGCCTCGCCGACCGCGTGCTCGGGGAAGAATACACGTTCGACGCCATCGCAGAGCAGGAAGCCGCGGAGCAGGGCGTGTCGTTCTCGCCGCCCGCCGTCGACAAGGAGGGGATCGTCGCGGATGTGCTGGCGCGACTGCCGGCGCCTCAGGCGTTCGATGCAACCGCCATCCTCGCCGAGATCTCGGCGGTCCAGCAGCGGCTTTCGGCGCTGAGCAAGCTCGTCATGGACCATGAGAAAGACCTGCAAGCGATCCTGCAAACCGAAGTGGTGGTGGAGGACAAAGGCCGTGCTGTCGCTGCTTGATCATCTGAACCGCCGCTCGGAGCCCACCGGAGGCCTCCTTGGCGGCTACACGCCGTCACGCGAGATCATCGACCGGGCGACGCTCCTCCCCATAGGACAGTATGAAGACGGGAGCCTGACGTTTGCGTGGCCTGGGTTCCTCAAGGATGCCTATGACGGCGCTGTGAGATCAGCCGTCGCTCAGGAAGGCGCTCCTCTCTACGACGACGGCGGGCAGTACGTCTCAGGAGCGCAAATGCAGCCGCTGGATGCGTTCAATGCAGCGAGCTTGGGGCCTGTGTCGGGTGTTGTCGGGCGTGCAGCCGGTGCCATTCCCAGAGGGGCGCTTGGTTCAGGCGGAAGCGATATGCTGTCGGGTGCGAAAGGCATCCGCGCCTATCACGGTAGCCCGCATGACTTCGACAAGTTCGATATAAGCAAGATCGGAACGGGAGAGGGCGCGCAGGCTTATGGCCATGGGCTGTATTTTGCTGAAAACGAAGGGGTTGCTAGATCCTATCGGGATGCGCTCGGAAGTCCGGTTAGGCAAATGAAGCCTGCCCGCTCGTCCGATGAGGAGCAGGTGCAGCAGGCACTATCCCAATATGTGAGAGATTTGGGAGATGGTGGATGGGACGATCTTGTTAATCTGCGTCACGCCGTGGTCAATGACATAGAGAAGGATCGACTACCACCATCTGCACTCGATACGTTCGATAAAATGGTCCAGGATGGCTGGTTGCCGGACACGCTTAACAATGGACGCATGTACGAAGTAAACATCAACGCCCAGCCAGAGCAGTTCCTAGATTGGGACGCGCCTCTCTACGATCAGGGCGAACCCGTACGAAACGCAATGGAACAGTTCCGAACTGTACCGGGGGCACAGGACCTGTGGAGCATTCGTGGGCACCTGAGAACAGATCTGCCAGGTTCATCCGCGGTCAACCACCTTGCCAAGCTCCTGGGAGGGCCAGAACACGTCTCTTCTAAGCTTAAGGATGCGGGAGTTCCCGGTGTCCGTTATCGCGACGCAGGCTCTCGCTGGAATGGGCAAACTAGATATGACGATCCAACGCGCAACTACGTCGTGTTCGACGACTCTCTCATCGACATCATGCGGAAGTACGCCAACCCACCTGAAGCCGGTCTCCCCTCTCTCTTGGGCCAATCTCAGCAGGACACCCAGCTCGCAAGCGCAGACCCACAATATGATGCGTACGATTTACTGCAACAGATGCGGCGGCCGCCGCCATCCCCGTTCTGGATCGATTTCCAGGCGCTCGACCAGCAGCAAATGATGGACCCGCCGCAGATGGCCATCCCGCCGGAGCGGCAGTCTCCGGAGCGTCTCATCCCACTTCGAGACAAGTGGTGATCAGGGCCGCAAGGCAGGGTCTAGAGTATCGATGTGAAAAGCGCCTCCCCCGAGCCATTTCGGGGCGTAATCACGTCGCGTCAAACACACCGCATTCGTGATCGTGTAGCGCGGGTCAGACATGCGCTCCGCGAGCTTTTCCTCACACACAGCCTTGCTCGGAAACTGGCCGGAGTGCCGGTGCTCTGTTCCGTCGGCCATCTTGTACAGCAGATAGAGCGTTGCGGGTTCCATGGTGTGCGTCCGTACCCGTTCAAAACGGCGAGAGAATGACACATGATCCTGAACGAGAGAAGCCTGCGAAACCTCGAAGGTGTGCGCCCCGAGCTCGTCGGCGTCGTCAAGCGCGCTGCGGAACTCTGCCCCGTCCCCATCGTGGTCACCGAGGGGTTGCGCAGCATGAAGCGCCAGCGCGAGCTCAAGGCGGCCGGGAAGTCGTGGACGCTCGACAGTAGGCATTTGACGGGGCACGCCGTCGACCTCGTGGATGCCGACGACTTCAAATACGACATCCCCGACATGGACCGGATCGCGAAGGCGATGAAGGAGGCCGCGGCGGAGCTCGGCGTCGCCATCGTCTGGGGCGGGGACTGGAAGCAACGGGATACGCCGCACTTCGAGCTCGACCGCAAAGCCTACCCGGCCAGCGGCGTGAGCGTCGCGACGAAGGCGAAAGAGGTGGCAACCAACGTTGCGGCCTCGAAGACGGTGCAGATCGGAACCGGCCTTGCTGCCGGCGGCACCGCAGTTTCAACGGATTCCATCCCGAGCCCACCCGATCTCACCGCAGTTTCAGCGTGGAAGTCCTTCGGACAAACGCTGGCGGATCTTGGAACTTGGGCTTCGAGCCATCCTGCTCTGACCTTCGGGCTCGGGGCCTGGCTGGTCGGGACGATCTTCTGGAATCAGATCAAGGCCGCCTGGGCCGAATGGAGGGCGTCATGATCATGGCGTGGTTTGCGGCGCGTCTCGTCCCCATCGGGGCGGGGCTCGTCGTCGTGTTGGCGTTGTTCGCGTGGGATCGAGTGCGGATTTGGAACGCAGAGGGCCGCGGTGAGGATCGGGCGCTCGTAAAGGTGGAACGCAACAATGCACAGCTCTCGGAAAAGGCTGGCTCTGCCGGCCGCAAGTCTCTTGATCCTTCCTCTGGCGGGGTGTTCAACCCCCACTACCGCGACTAGCGCTGCGGCGGTGGCGACGAGCATCGGTCATGTCGCACCCTCGAGACGCGATACCTGCGAAACGCAGCGCAAGCTCGCCGCGCAGTCCTCTCGCATCGACACGATCATCATCGGCAAGGAGACGGTCTACAAGCCGGCACCGTGCCGCGATCAGACACCAGCGACACCTGAGCCTAAAACCTCTTGAGGTAGGACCATGGCCGATGCACTCGACACCGCCACACTGGAAAGGCTGGCCGCTCACTTCCCAGCCCGAGCACACGACCAAAGAGCTGGAGAACCGGCTGACGCACCTCGAGATCAACTCAGAGGAGCACACACAAAAGCTCAGCCTGCACGAGCGGGCGATCCTGGGAATCCTGGGGGCGCTCTACGTTCTCGCCCAGGACAGGTTTCCGGTGATCGCGGAGGTCATCAGGGGAGTGCTGCAGTGAGCGAACGGTTCAAAGGGTATCTGTGGGCGATGCTCGGTCTCACGCTCGGCAGCATCGCCTACTACGTGGTGTTCCCTCCTGTGTGAGGGGGCGTTACCGAAATTCTGGATCTGTGAGCGCCGCTTCAATCATGCCGACTGCGACGATGCGGTTTCGGTGCTGCGATCGACAAAAACCGACAGTAGCGGTGATGCCTGTTGGGATGTGTGTGACCTTCACGTCGCACGGGTCAACGCCGACATGCTGTCCGCCCATGGAAGGCTTTCTCAGCGTCTCAACCTTGAGATCTTCTTCTCGGAGCAAAGCTGGCATCCCCTTCCTTCCTCTCCTTAGAGACGCTCACTCAGAGAATACGCAAGATTGCACGACGAATTTCTGGCCGACCAAGATCTCCATCAAACTTGGGTGGCACCGCTGGCTCAGTACGGAAGTAGATCATCCCGGGTGTGATCTGCTCTCGCAGCCTCTCAACGGCTTCTGCCTTGAAGTCTAGACCTTCCGGGAACGGAGCCGCCCGGTTCCACGAGAGCGGTATCCGCGCCTCGTCTTTATGGCGGACGACGTACCCGCGCGCCTCCAATACGCGAATGAGTTCTGTATCGTGAAACGCATCGAATCCGTTTGTCATCGTCCTCACTCCTTAGAGGTGGGGGTGTCAGTTGGTAGAGGCTCGTTCTCGTCGAAAGTCAGGACAGCTCGATACGTTTTGTCGCCAGTGAAGCGATCCTGAGTGACGATCAGCCGGTAATTTCCGATCTCCACCATGTCCTTATCCCGGACGATGATCTCGCCTCCCGCCGCTACGGTGAGTGAAAGAACGGTCATAACCAGCACGCGGTCGCTCTCGCCGAATGCTGTTTCGGGAATCCTCACGCTCGCTTCGTCCGTCATGTCTTCCCACCTCTCCTAGAGAACAGGACACATACGGGTGTCCCAAGAATTGTCCCAACGCGAACCGCGCGCAGGACGCGAATGGCGCGTCTCGCTTCTGGTCAAGTCGTTGATCTGCTTAGAAAGTGATGGAGGCCACGCCCGGAATTGAACCGGGGTACGCGGATTTGCAGTCCGCTGCGTCACCACTCCGCCACGTGGCCTCTGGATCGTGTATCCCGGACAGGGGCGCCCTGTTGCCGGGGCTCGGGCCGAATCAGGCTGGCCGAGCAGCGCCCGTTTCCGGCGCGAGCGACGCATCTATCATAGAGAGGAAGCTTAGCACAAGCATATGGATGTCGATCTCGGCGACGGCGGTAAGGGTGTGCAGGTGACCGGACGGGTGCGGAACGCGGTTAAGCGATGGTTTCGGCGGCTGGAGGAGCTGGCCCGGCGGGCAAAGCGCGACGGCCTCGCGCTCTATCTCGCCACCCGGGACCCGCGCGTGCCCTGGACGGTGAAGGCCTTCGCCGTGCTGGTGGCCGCGTATGTGCTCTCGCCCATCGACCTCATCCCGGATTTCATTCCGGTGATCGGCTTTCTCGACGAGCTCATTCTGCTGCCGCTCGTGGTCGGGCTCATCGTGCGGTCCGTCGACCCGGCCGTGATGGCGGAACTCCGGGCCGAGGCCGCACGATTGGCCGAGCGCCCCCGGAGCCGCCTTGGCGCTGCGCTGATCCTCGTCATCTGGGCCACGCTGGCGGGCCTCGCCGTGTGGATGCTGTGGCCGCGAAGCGACTGAGCGCGCGGACGTTCAATTCCGAGCTGAAAAGAGGGGTTTCGGTCTGCTCTGCAATGTCGCGGGGATGTGGCCGCGGGGCGCGACATTGAGTATGGTCGGCGCAACGCACGGCCGTTATTGCTCAAGTCATGGTTCGGATTTTCGTGCTTCGTAGGGGGCTCGATTCTCACGGTCCCGAGGTGCAGCGCGCGCGAGAGCGGTCGCGCTTGCCATCGGGATCTGGGCTCGCTTTCGCGGACGCACTCGGGAGGACGCAGTGGACTACGCCATTCAGCGCAAGAACATGGTCGAATCGCAGGTCCGGCCAAGCGACGTGACGGACCGGCGGATCATCCGCGCGATGCTGGACCTTCCGCGCGAAGAGTTCGTGCCGGACCGCGTGCGCGGCCTCGCCTACATGGATGGTCCTGCGCAACTCGTGGAGGCGGGCGGCAAGACGCGGCGTTCGCTGCTGGCTGCCCGTATCTTTGCCAAGCTAGTGCAAGCCGCACAGATCGATCCGACGGCGACTGTGCTCGATGTCGGCGCGGGAACGGGCTACTCGTCGGCGGTGCTCGCTCAACTCGCCGGCCGCGTGATCGCGCTCGAAAGCGACGCCGGCCTTTTGAAGACCGCGCGCGCGAAGCTTCCCGCGGTGGACAGCGGGAAGGTGACCTTGGTCGAGGGCGAACTGCCGACGGGCTGGGCAGCCGAGGGGCCCTACGATGCCATCGTGGTGGAGGGTGCCATCGAGACGGTGCCGTCCGATCTCCTGGATCAGCTCAAGGACGGCGGGCGGCTGGTCGCGATCGTGGGCGACGGCCGGACTGGACGCGCAACGGTCTGGCTGCGGGATGGCGGGGCATTCGGGGCCACCGAAGTGTTCGACGCCAATGCCGAAATCCTGCCGGGCTTTCACAAGGCGCGGGCTTTCGCCTTCTGAAAATTGTTGCTCAGGCATCTTGCATCTTGCGGAGGCCCACTTATCCACCGGATTGGCGGCGGGCAGAGGCTCCGTGGGCGGCTTTGCAAATTTGTTTCGTCAAATCATGACGTTGACTTGTCTTTTCCGCTCAACCCCAAGGAGATGCGCCGAAGGCGTTCCTGGGGGTTGTGTGTGAATGCGGCCACTCTTTTTCCGGCTTGTCGCTTTGAAGGGGGCTCTCGGTCTTCTGCGAATCGGGCCGCTGTTCTAATACGTTAGCTAAGGCACTGGTGTTTCCTTCCAGGGCCTCTGGGTGCGCGCCGGTTTTTAGGTGTTGCCCGGAGGAACCTCGGGGCAGGTCTTGGAGTCGAATTTGGTCGAGCTCAAACACACTTTGCGGTCTGCTGTCTTTGCTGTGGTCGCCACGGCAAGCGGCGCCGCTATTTTTGCGCCGACGGCTGCTCGCGCGGAAACACTCATGCAGGCGCTCGCGTCTGCTTACCAATACAACCCTCAGCTCGATGCCGAGCGTGCACGCCTGCGTGCCACGGATGAGGAAGTGACGCGCGCCCGGTCCGGCTTCCGGCCTGTGATCACGGGTAACGCCGACGTCAACTACCAGAACACCAAGACGCGGACGACGCTCGGGACGACCGAAGCCGAGACGAAGCCCAAGGGCTACTCGGTGGATGTCGTACAGCCGATCTTCAGCGGTTTTCGCACCATCAATGCCGTGAACGAGCAGGAAGCGAACGTACGCGCCGCGCGCGAGACGCTGCGTTCCGTCGAGCAAACCGTTCTTCTCGACGCGGTCACGGCCTTCATGGACGTGGTGCGCGATCAGGCGATCGTGAAGCTCCGCGAAAACAACGTCAACGTGCTGTCGCGCGAGTTGAAGGCCACGCAGGATCGCTTCGCGGTGGGCGAGGTGACGCGGACCGACGTCGCGCAGGCGCAGGCTCGCCGCGCAGGTGCCGTTTCGGCGCTAGATCTTGCTCGCGCCAATCTCAAGACGAGCCGCGCAAGCTACGAGCGCGTGATCGGTCATGCGCCGGACAACCTGGTGGAGCCCGGTGGCCTCGAGCGCTATCTTCCGCGCTCGCTTGACGAAGCCAAGAGCATCGGCACGCAGGAAAATCCTGCGGTCGTCGGCTCGCTCTACCTCGAGCAGGCCGCCCGTTTCGGCGTCGATCGTATTCGCGGTGAGCTTTTGCCTCAAGTGCAGCTCGAGGCGTCCTACTCGGACCGCTACGACACGACAACCACGATCGAGCAGTCCGAGGCGGCAATCGTGACCGGCCGTCTTACGGTTCCGATCTACGAGGGCGGCGAGGTCTATGCCCGCGTTCGCCAGCAGAAGCATATTCATGTGAGCCGGCTGCAGGAAATCGAGCAGGCACGCAGCGAATCCGAGGCGCAGGTGGTTGGAACCTGGTCGCAGTTGCTCGCGGCTCGTGCTCAGGTCGAATCCGATCAGTCGCAGGTGAGTGCCAACACGACCGCCCTCACGGGTGTGCGTGAGGAAGAGCGCGTTGGCCAGCGTACGCTGCTCGACGTGTTGAACGCAGAAGTGGAATTGCTCAACTCTCAGGTGCAGCTCGTCTCCACGCGTCGCAACGTGGTGGTGTCGAGCTACGCAGTGATGGCTGCGATCGGTCGGCTCGATGCGGTGAATCTCGGGTTCACCTCGATCGCCTATGATCCTGAAGCACATTATCAGGAAGTGCGCCGTAAGCCCTGGGGCACTTCGATAACTCATTCGGACGGCCGTATCGAACAGCTTCCGGCTACTGAATCCGTAAAATAAATTCCTTGAGCAGGCCGGGTGCGGCGGGTTAGCTGACGGCTGACCGCCTGCCGATTTGTGTTGTCATGTGGCTTTGCCACATCGTTGCCCACTATGGCGCTTAGCTTGGAGCGCGGTGGGAGTCCCACACACAACTTTGCATATGCGGGTATGCAGCTCTGTCAGGGCGCGGGTGGTCCTTGGCAGATGCAGCTCTACGAACGCCTCGTTGCGCGGGTACGCACCGAGGCCGGGGAGGCCGTTTCTGCGGGCTCCTCAGTCGGGGACGGCGTCCATGCGGGTCGGATGCTGGAAGTGCTTGTCGTGGTGTGCGTAGGGAGTGGCGTAATGAACATGACAGAGAAGAACGGCCAGCCGAGTATGGAGGAGATCCTGGCGTCGATCCGCCGGATCATCGCCGAGGAACCGGCAGGGCCGCATCCGAACAGTGAGCTTCGTGGCACGCCGATCATGCTCAAGGGCGATGGGGTGCTCGAGGATGCCGGCGATTTCGATCTGCCCGCAATTTTCAGGTCTTCCCCGCCCGCGCAGACGGAGCGTCCGACTCCGTTGCTTGGCCGTCTGACCGACGCCATCCGCGGTGCGACCGCGGCACAGCCGGAGCCGCGCGGCACATTCAATGGCGAAGAACTCGTCCACGCGGATGCCGTCGAGGGGGGAGCGCTTTCGTCCGAGCCGGCCTACACTTATTCGGGGCTGAGCTCGCTCAAGCCCGTGCGGCCCGCCGATGCCGGGCCCGCCAATCCTGCGCATTATATGGACGGCGCGCCGTTCACGCCGGAATCACCACCTGTCGCGCATCAGGCGGCGGCTGTTCAGCCGACCGCGTCGGCCGGGCCTTCGGGACCGGAGCCGAAACGGCAGATGGCCGCTTTCAAAGACACGCACTTCCTGCGTATGAGCGCGCCGACGGCCGCTGTGCCAGCTCCCGCTGCTATTCCGGCTCCGGCTGTTCCGCCGGTGGTTGAAGCAGCGCCGCTTCCGGCACCGGAGCCTGTGACGCCGGTTGATTTCAGCGCGATTATTCCGGGCCAGTTCGACCGGTCTGCGCTCGCGGCTGGGCAGACCCCGCCGCCGATCGCCGATCCGGCATCGGCACCGCCGCCAGTCGCGGCGGCACCCACGGTCGTCGCCATGCCGCCCCCTCCGCCGCTGCCGGGCGAACCCGTGCACAACGCGCTGGTGGTGGCCGGAGCCCAGGGTCACGAGGAAACGGGCTCGATCGAGGACACGACTGCCGATCTGCTCCGGCCGATGCTCCGTCAGTGGCTTGCCGACAACATGCCGCGCATGGTGGAAAAAGCCCTTCACATCGAGATCGCGGAGAGCGTGAAGCTACCGAAGAAGCCGTAAGCCGGGATCGGGCCGCTTGGTGCGAAATACCGCTTTTCTGCCTCTAAAACGTCGCATGCACCGGTGAGCATAAGGCGTTGAAGAGTGCGGATAGGGTGGTGGAGACGCATTGAAGCCGGCCCATTGCCGGGGTACGTCTTCCCTTTGAGGCGAAATTCATAATGCGCACTTCCGATCGCCGTCGGCCATGTGGCGTGGGGCAGGACGGCGCGGGCGCTCATCGGGCGGTAGGTAGGGCATGAACAGACCGGACAAAGCCGGCGAGCCGAGCATGGAAGAGATTCTGGCGTCGATCCGCCAGATCATTGCCGACGAGCCGTCGACCGATCGGCCGGCATCCGCCGCTGAGGTTGCCGGGGGCGCTGGGCTCGCTTCCTCTCCGGATCGCGGCCCGGCTGGGGCTTCCTTGACGGACGACAACCGGCCGCCGCTGCTCGACCGCTTGAGCGGCGTGCTGAGGAGCGGGTCGCTGCCGCCCACCAAGCCACTCGGGTCGAAGCGGCCGCTGTCGTTCGATCAGGATCTCGCCGACATGTTCGACGAGGACGAGGCGAATGCCGTCGCCGCGCCGAAGCCCGACATCCGCGTGCCTCCGGAGCTCTCCGTTTCCGCTCAGCCCAAGGCGGCGGAGACGAGCGCTGCCAGTGCCGCTAAGCCCGAGGTCGACGGAGCCTCCGCGCTTCCGCCTCAGCTCGCACCCTCGAAGCCTTTCGTTCCGCCGCTTCCGTTCGGTGGTTCCGATCCGCAGGAGAAGGAGCCCGCTGCGCCGCTCGCGCCGCGCAGCTTCGGTTTTCCGCCGCTTAGAAAGCAGGGCTTCATTCCGCAAACGACGCCGGTGCTTCCGCCGCTTCCGCCGACCGACACCAAGGCCGAGCTTGCGGTTGGGGCGTCCGCATCGGCGGGCACCGGGCCTTCGGCCGAGGATGCGTTGAAGCGCTTGTCGGGATTCGGCGCTGTCGTGCCTGGAGAGATCGCTGCGACGCCCAGCTCGCCTCAGCCCTCCACGGGCCTGTTCGGCGCTCCGGCGCTGGGCTCTGCCGATGCGGGTTCGGGCAGTGCGGGTGTGCGCGCGCCTGAGCTTTCCCTCAATGCCGACCGGGCTCCGGCCAGCGATCCGGTTTCCTCCCCCCCATCGCCCGCGCCGCCGCTCGCAACACCGGCTCCGTTGCGTGCGGGCTTTATCGACAGCATCGCCGATCGTCCGCTGCCCGAGGTCACGCCTGCCGTGGCGGATGTGAAGCCTGCGGAAGAGCCCAAGCTGCCGCCTTTGTCGCCGACGCCGCTCGCCACCGACAAGATCTTCGACGAGCGTCCGCTGCCGTCGTTCTCGGGCGTCACTGCCCCGGCCACTGCCACGCTGCCTCAGGCGAGCGTCAGTCCGTCCGCCGAGCTGCCGCGCTATGCGGCCAGCGCCGATACGGCGGCCGTCGCGGCCCAGGCGCTCGATGCGCTGGCGCAAGGACTTGCTGCCTCGGCGGCGGCCTCGGCCGTTTCGTCTGCGGCGGCAGGGTCTGCCATCCCGCTGACGCCGGTCGTCGAGCCGTCCGCTCCCGTCGTGCACCCTGCGCCATTGGCGTCCGCCAACGCGCTTCAGCCCGCGGCTCCGGTGAACGCCGCGCCGCCGCGCACCCTCGAAGACGCGGTCGCCGACATGCTGAGACCCATGCTGCAGCAATGGGTTGCCGACAATATGCCGCGCATCATCGAGAAGGCGCTCAGGGTCGAGATGGCCAAATCGATGAAGCCGGGCTCCAAGCCACCGGGAACCTGACCTTCAGCCATATCCGCCACCGCCCAGGCTCTCTGCGGCTTCGCCGCCGGACGCAAAGGGCGTGTCCGCCCTTTGCGCTCACGATTGACAGGCGGCAAGCGGGTTCGTAGGACGCCACAACCCTATTTGTCGTGCTCGCCCCGGGAAATCCGATTTCCCGTGCCGGCCAGCACTCTGTTTCATTGCGAAAAGGCTCGCGCGACCCATGCTCGAAAAGACTTATCAGCCCGCTGAGATCGAGCCGCGCATCAACGAGGAGTGGAACAAGGCAGATGCCTTCCGCTGCGGACGAGCGGATCGCAAAGATGCCGCCGCCTACTCGATCGTCATTCCGCCGCCGAACGTCACCGGCTCGCTCCACATGGGGCACGCCCTCAACAACACGCTGCAGGACGTGCTCGTGCGCTTCGAGCGTATGCGCGGGAAGGACGTGCTCTGGCAGCCGGGCATGGATCATGCCGGTATCGCTACGCAGATGGTCGTCGAACGTCAGTTGATGGAGCGCCAGCAGCCGAGCCGCCGGGAGCTCGGCCGCGAGGAGTTCGTGCGGCGCGTCTGGGACTGGAAAGAGCAGTCGGGCGGAATGATCGTCAACCAGCTCAAGCGGCTCGGCGCGTCCTGCGACTGGTCCAGAGAGCGCTTCACGATGGACGAGGGGCTTTCGCGCGCTGTCGTGAAGGTGTTCGTCGAGCTTTACCGCAAGGGGCTCATCTACAAGGACAAGCGTCTCGTCAACTGGGACCCGAAGTTCCAGACCGCGATCTCGGATCTCGAGGTTGTGCAGGTCGAGAAGAAGGGCTCGTTCGCGTGGGTGGATGGAGATCCCGAGAAGCCGTTCGACGGTGACGCGCTGGCGAAGGTTCTGAAGAAGGATCCTTCCGGGCACATGTATCATTTCCGCTATCCGCTGGCGGAGAAGGTCGCGGGCTACGACAAGGATTACATCATCGTCGCGACGACGCGGCCCGAGACCATGCTCGGCGATACGGGCGTGGCCGTGCATCCCGAGGACGAGCGCTACGAGGCGCTGATCAAGGCGGGCGCCAAGGTGCGCCTGCCGCTCGTCGGGCGCGAAATTCCGATCGTCGCCGACACGTACTCCGATCCCGAGAAAGGGACGGGCGCGGTGAAGATCACGCCTGCGCACGACTTCAACGACTTCGAGGTTGGCAAGCGGCACAACCTCGAGAAGATCAACGTGCTCGATGCGTTCGGCAAGCTGACGGACGATGTGCCGGAGGCCTACCGCGGGCTCGACCGTTTCGAGGCGAGGAAGCGCGTCGTCGCCGATCTCGCGGCGCTGGGCCTGCTCGCCAAGATCGAGCCGACCACGCACACGGTGCCGCACGGCGACCGCTCGAACGACATCATCGAGCCGTGGCTGACGGACCAGTGGTACGTGAACGCGGGCGAGCTTGCGAAGCCCGCCATCGCCGCCGTCGAGACCGGCAAGACGCAGTTCGTGCCGAAGAACTGGGAGAAGACCTACTTCGAGTGGATGCGCAACATCCAGCCTTGGTGCATCTCGCGCCAGCTCTGGTGGGGACATCAGATACCGGCCTGGTACGGGCCGGACGGCCATGTGTTCGTCGGGTCCGACGAGGCGGATGCCAAGGCTCAGGCCGCCAAGCACTACGGAAAGGATGAGGCCCTGACGCGCGACGAGGACGTGCTCGACACGTGGTTCTCCTCGGCGCTGTGGCCGTTCTCGACGCTCGGCTGGCCTGACGCGACGCCGGAGCTCGCGCGCTACTATCCGACGAGCGTGCTCGTCACCGGCTTCGACATCATCTTCTTCTGGGTCGCCCGTATGATGATGATGGGCGAGCACTTCATGAAAGAGGTGCCGTTCCACGACATCTACATCCATGCCCTCGTGCGCGACGAGAAGGGGCAGAAGATGTCGAAGTCGAAGGGGAACGTGATCGATCCCCTGCAGCTCATCGACAAGTATGGCGCGGATGCGTTGCGCTTCACGCTTGCGGCCATGGCTGCGCAGGGGCGCGACATCAAGCTCGCGCCGCAGCGCGTCGAGGGTTATCGCAACTTTGCGACCAAGCTCTGGAACGCGGCGCGCTTCGGCGAGATGAACGAGTGTGTGCGCCAGTTCGATTTCGATCCGCACGCCGTCAAGCACACGCTCAACCGCTGGATCGTGGGGGAGACCGAGCGCGCGGCGAATGCCGTGACCTCCGGTCTCGAAGCCTACAAATTCAACGAGGCGGCAGGGGCCATCTACGAGTTCGTCTGGGGTGTCTACTGCGACTGGTACCTGGAGCTGATCAAGCCGATCCTCGCCGGTGACGACGAGGAGGCGATCGTGGAGACGCGCGCCTGCACGGCGTGGGTGCTCGACCAGTGCCTCAAGCTCCTCCATCCGTTCATGCCCTTCATCACGGAGGAGCTGTGGGCGCACATGGTGGAGCACGGTGAGCGCCGCCTGACGCTGCTCTGCCTCTCCGAGTGGCCGCGCCTCTCGGGGCTCTCCAGCGCGGAGGCCGACGAGGAGATCGGCTGGGTCGTGAAGCTGGTGTCGGACGTGCGTTCGGTGCGCACCGAGATGAATATTCCGGCAGGTGCGAAGATCCCGCTCGTCATCACGGGCGCGAGCGAGGCGACGATCGCGCGGGCGCGCCGTCACGACGAGACGATCCGCAGGCTCGCGCGCCTCGACGGTATCGCGTTCGCGGAGGCTGCGCCGAAGGGGGCTGCTCTCATCGTGATCGGGGAGGCGACGGTGGCCCTGCCGCTCGATGGCGTGATCGACATGAGCGCTGAGCGCAAGCGTCTCCAGAAGGAGATCGAGAAAGCCGAGGGCGATCGCAACAAGGCGGCGACCTGGCTCGCGAACGAAGCGAATGTCGCCAAGTCGCCGGAGCACGTGGTCGAGCTCAATCGCGAGCGCGTCGCGGAAGCGGGCGACCGGATCCAGCGCCTCACGGCGGCGCTGAAGCGGATCGAGGGCTAGAGGCTGATCCGGCACTCTGCATGAGCCACTCTCCCCGCGAAGACGGGGAGAGTGGACATGGCAAGTTTACCGCTGCGTATCGGGCTCGGGGATGCGGAACGAGGCGCGGAGCCATTTCATCATGGCGGGCTCGCGTGCATCCGGGCTCACGGCGGCCCGCGCACGATATTGCTCGAGCTCGCTGCCGGTCAGGGCGGCCGCGGGGCCGCGCAATTCGTGCGAGCCGGTCTCTGCTGGCGCGAACGATGCCTTGTGGATCAGCGATGGTGTTTCCGCGCGGCGTTGCTTGCCGACATTGAGGACGGTGCCGGCGCCGGCATACGCATAGCTCTCGCCGAACGTCTCGATCAAAGCCGCGAAGGTCGGCTCGCCGGTGCAGTGGCCCGGCGCGATGTTGGCGATCTTCCATTTGTCGCGCAGGGAAGCCGCGATCGTGGCGATGCTCTCCTCGGGGGCGTTGACGAGGTGGAAGCCGCCGAGCACGTAGTGGATCTTCGGATTGATGGCGCTCGCGGCCTCGACGATCTTCTCGATGCCGGGGTGCGAGCAGCCGACCACGAGCACGATGCCCTCGGGCGTGTCGACGGCGAGCGAGATTTCCTTGAGCTCCAGCGTGCCCTTCTGATCGGAGACGAGTGCGATCAGCCAGATGCCGGGCGCGATCTCGGTGGTCTTGTCGATGGCCTCGATATTGGCACCGTCCCAGGCTGTGCCAAACTTCAATGTCTCGTCCGGCTTGCCGTCGTAATAGCGCTGCTCGGGCGGGAGCTTGTCGTTCTTGCGATAGAAGCTCGACGGCAGCGATGAGCCATAAACGCCGAAGCCTTCCTTGGGTCCGTAGATCTTGACCTTCGGATTGACCTTCAGAATTTCGGCCAGCCCCGCGAAATGATCCGAGTGGCGATGCGACTGGACGATGAAATCCAGGGTCGAGAAATCGACGCCCTTTGCTTTGGCATTGGCGAGAAACACCGCGGCATTGTTGCCGGTGTCAAACAGGATCTTCTTGCCCGCAATCTCGACGAGGGCCGAAAAGCCCCAGTCCTTGCGGACGCTCGCGTCCTTGCCGAATGCGTCGTAGAGCACCGTCACGCGGGCGGGGGAGGTCTCAGATTGGGCAAGTGCCGGAGCAGCCGGCACTGCTAGCAGCGCGGCGAGCGACAGGCCGCGCGCGAATTTCGATGGGGTCATCGTCAAAAGCTCCGAGGCGATCGCCGACCTCGCGGATCGGCGTTCCCGCGTAGCATTTAGGAGAGGGGCCGCTAACGAACTAATCCTGGAATGTAATTCAGGACGTGCTCGTGCGCCGAGGAGACCTCATACCGGATCTGCCGCGACCGGAACGGCGGCGTTCTGGACCGTGCGGAGGCGCAGCTCCGTGAGCTTCCATTCGAGGCCCCGGAGCTGCAACAGTCCGATGTAATGGCGGGTCGGATCGTTGCGGTCGGCCATCTCGATCTCGAACTCGGTCGGTGAGTGGAATTCGGCGCGCTTGATGCGCGACCAGAAGCCCTTGAGGCGCTCATGCCAGGGGAGCGCCGCCACCGCCGCTGCGTCGCCCGAGATGTTTTCGCGGTAGAACTGGCGCGCTCCGAAGAGCTGCGGCAGGCCTTCGGGCGTCACGTAGCTCCGGATCATGCTGTCGATGGCGCTGCGGCTCAGGCTGTTCTTTATGCGCGCCCAGAGGCCAGGCTTGGCGGGCTCCGTGCCGGACGTGGCGACGGCCGTGGGTCCGATGGCGTATTCGGTGAGGGATGCCCGCAGCGTTTCGCGCACCGTCGGCCATTCGATCTTGGCTTCGAGATAGGCGGCATCGCCGGTTCGCATGGCCTCACGGATGCTCCAGGCCGTCACGAACGGCGAGGCGACGTAGGCGAGTGCCGGGAGGAGAAGGGCGAGGGCTGCGATCAGGAGCTTCTTCATCGGGCGTCCCAAGGGCCGTTGTCGATTCCCGCGACGGAGCGGCCGAATACCGTTCACCATATAGACCGACGATTGGGGCCGCGTTCGGGCCCGGTTGCGTCATTTCCAGGTGGGAAGTGTGCCGTTTCCCCCTCCGTTTCAAGGATGATGCCTGTCTCAGCCCTTTGAAAGGGATTGCTTTTCACGAATTGCGGCAAGGTTGTCAAAGAGTGGCGGATTGTTCCGCACTCAGTCGCGAGACGGCCCAAGTCGGGTCAATGAACGGCCAATGAACGGCCGGGATCGGGTGCTAGACCAAAAGCTGCCGATGGTTAGGAACGGCGTTAACTGTGATCCGAATGACACGCCTGACGTATAGTCCTGAAATTGGAGGTCTCCATAGGGCGCTGTTGCCGCAACGCAACGAAATACGAGGGGACGTGCCTCGTTTGGGCCACAAATAAGAGCGACCACTTGCAGCAGAGAACGGGAGCTGCGGGGGCTTCAGGTTCGGAAGTGGCGGGGCGTCCAATTTCGCGGACGCGGATACCGTCCCCTTTTTCCGAAGCGGCCTTTTGGAAGATCAACAGTTCCTACTCTCGGCTGGCGACAGCGCGCGTGCGTTGCGCTCGTGGGAGTTTCAGAGCGATTGGACTTGAGTTGATGGACGCGAGGACGTTCGACAAGTCGAAGTTGCCGAGCAGGCATGTAGCGGATGGGCCGTCGCGGGTTCCGTACCGTTCGCACTCCTATGCCCCGGGTCTCGCCGAGACCGAGATCAGCCAGCCGTTCGCCGGCATCGTGTCGCGCGGGCAGGCAGCGGCGCCCTGCGACATCGCTCTCAAGCGCCAGTGGCAGCCGGCCAAGGCCAAGCGGCGGATTAACACGTGGAAGGCTTCGCCGAACTCATACCAGAGCGGAGCCATCAAAAAATTTGCAGTTCAGGTGGGGCAGGCTCCTGACGGGGCCGAGACCCACGCAGGCGGGAAAGCGGAAATTGTTTGCTATGCGGACATCTAGGCTGGTTCTCGGGTTTTTGTTGATCGCGTTCGCGCCCGCCTGGGCGCTGGCGCAGGCGCCGACGTTCAGCTCGCCGCGCGAAGCGCTGCGACAGGGTGTGAGCGCCTACCAGGGCGGCTATTACGAGCTTGCCATGCCTCCGCTCGAGTACGCGGCGGCGCAGGGTGAGTTCATGGCGAGCTACTACCTGGCCAAGATCTATCAGGACAATACCGGACCGCACACCGATCATGCCAAGGCCTACGCACTTTTCGAGAAAATCGCCGACGAGCATCTCGACGCCGATCCCGACGATCCGCGCGCGCAGTATGTGGGCAAGGCGCTGACCGCGCTTGCCGGATATGTGCTGCGCGGGCTGCCTGAGATCGGGCTCGCGCCCGATCCCGAGCGCGCGGTGTTCTATCTCAAGAACGCCTCCACCACCTTCAATGACGAGGATGCGCAGTTCGAGCTCGCCAAGCTCCAGCTCAAGGGCGAGGGCGTCGAGACCAACGTGCCGCTCGGGCGTCACTGGCTTTCGGTGCTGAGTCAGAATGGGCATGCGGGCGCGCAGGCGTTCTTCGCGGACCTTTTGTGGCGCGGCAAGCATATGGAGCCCGATCCGGCACGCGCGCTCGCGCTGATCGCGGTGGCCGTCGACAACGCGTCGCCGCAGGATGCGATGTGGATCGAGGATATCTATCAGAACATCTTCTGCGGCGCGGCCGAGGGCACGCGGCGGCAGGCAACCGGCATCGTGGCCCAGTGGGGCAACCGCTATGGCCGCAAGCCGACGGAGCAGCGTGATCGCAGCGGGCTCGCGCAGCTCGCGGTGGGGCCCGTCCGCACCTGCAAGAACGGCGAGCCCGTCGACGTGATAGCCCCGCGTGCGGAATTGGCCACCACGCCGCGGCTGCCTGCGGCGCGCACGTTCAACTATGGCACCATGAGCGGCGAGCCGCCGAAGCTGCAGGATGTGACTACGCCTCTGGCCACTAATCCGGCTCCGGCCGCTCCGGCGGGCTACACGCGCTAATTTTCAGGATCTTCCAGGATGCGAGCCGATGCTGCTCGCATCTTTCTCGTTTCTCGCGATCCCTGCAGGTGTCAGCTTAAGCGAAGGTGGACCAGACCGGCGCGTGATCGGAAGGTTTTTCCCAGCCGCGCGTGAAACGATCGATACCGCACGAGACCAGCCGATCGGCAGCCTGCGGCGAGAGCAGATGATGGTCGATGCGGATGCCGTCGTCCTTCTGCCAGGCGCCCGCCTGATAATCCCAGAACGTATAGAGGCCTGGCTCGGGGTGGCAGGCGCGGATGGCGTCCAGGAAGCCGAGGTTCTCGAGCCGTCTGAAGGCGCTTCTGCTTTCGGGCTGGAACAGGGCATCGTTGACCCAGGCTGAGGGACGTTTGGCGTCCATCGGCTCCGGGATCACGTTGTAGTCTCCGGTGAGCACCACGGGCATCTCGGATTCGAGAAGCGTGCGGGCGTGGGCTTCGAGGCGGGCCATCCAGGCGAGCTTGTAGGAGAACTTTTCTGTGCCGATGGGATTGCCATTCGGCAGATAGATCGAAGCCACGCGCACCGAGAGGGAGCCCGCCGTGACGGTGGCCTCGATGAAGCGGGATTGGGCGTCCGCCTCATCGCCGGGCAGCCCGCGGCTCACGTCCTCCAGCGGATGGAGCGAGAGAATCGCCACGCCGTTGAAGCCCTTCTGGCCATGGGTGGCCACCTGATAGCCCGCGTCCGTGAAGGCTTCGAGCGGGAAGCCTTCGTCCACGGATTTGATTTCCTGCAGACACAACACATCCGGCTTCGTTTCGCGGATATACGTCAGCGCATTGTCGATGCGCGCCTTGATGCCGTTGATGTTCCAGGTGGTGATTTTCATTGGCTCGGCGGGCAGGAGTGGGGAGTAGACAGGCAGTAGGGCTCAGAGGGAGAAGCTCGTGCCGCAGCCGCACGAGGCGGTGGCGTTCGGGTTCTGGATCTTGAAGGAGGCGCCGATCAGATCGTCCACGAAGTCGATCTCGGCGCCCGCCAGATACTCCAGCGACACGGGATCGATCAGCACCTTGGCGGTGCTCTTCTCGACCACCACATCGTCGCTCGCCGCGGTGTCCACCAGGTCGAACTTGTACTGGAAGCCCGAGCAGCCGCCGCCTTCCACCGAAATGCGGAGCATGGTGTTGGCTGGCTCTTCGGCCACGATTTCCTCGATGCGGCGCGCGGCGCGGTCTGTCAGTGTCACGGTGTGCGTCATTCTCGCCATCCTCGGAGGCGCATGCGCGGGCTTTTCCAGCGGGTGCCCTCGCGTGTAAATCCATGAGAAAGATAGTAATCGACCGATGTAAGTCAAATGGCTTGCACGGGCCCCAAGCGCTATTAACGGGCCTCTGGTGTTTCTGGATCAGCATGGGCAAGGCGATACAAGACGCAGCAGCGAGCAAATCCGGGTACGGCGAGGCGCTGCGGCCGGGCGAGCGCTCTCCTGCTTGCTATGCGGCGGGTGCGATTCCCTCCCGGGGCAGAAGATTCCCGGAGCCGGAATGTCCGACGCGCAGTCCGTTTCAGCGCGACCGCGACCGCATTCTTCATTCGACCGCGTTCCGGCGGCTCATCCATAAGACGCAGGTGTTCGTCTATCACGAGGGCGATCACTACCGGACCCGCCTCACCCACAGCCTCGAAGTGGCGCAGATCGCGCGCACCATGTCGCGGCAACTCAGGCTCGACGAGGACCTGGCCGAGGCTCTGGCGCTGGCGCACGACCTCGGGCATCCGCCGTTCGGACATGCGGGGGAACGGGCGCTGGACGAGGTGATGGAGGCCTACGGCGGCTTCGACCACAACGCGCAGAGCCTGCGTGTGGTGATGGCGCTGGAGCGGAAGTATCTCGCGTTCGACGGCCTCAATCTCACGTGGGAATCGCTCGAAGGGCTCGCCAAGCACAATGGGCCCATCACGGGCGACGATCATGGTCCGGTGCGTAAGGTGATCCGCGATCTCGAAGCGTGGCAGAGCCTCGAGCCCGAGCGCTGGGCCTCCGGTGAGGCGCAGGCGGCGGCGCTGTCGGACGACATCGCCTACGTGAGCCATGACATCGACGATGGGCTCCGGGCCGGGCTCATCACGCTCGAAGACCTTGCGGGGGCGCCGCTTGCCGGCGAGATCGTCGCGGGGCTTCCGGCGCCGGTGCGTCCGGGGGACCGGGGGCGCCTCACCTACGAGGTGACGCGGCGGATGATCACGCGCCTCATCCAGGACGTGGTGCAGGAGAGCCGGGTGCGGCTGGCCGCCCTCGATCCTCAGTCTCCGGCGGACCTGCGCGGCGCGCCGGCGGCGACCGTCTCCTTCTCGGCCGGGATGACGGCGGACATCAGGAAGCTCAAGGACTTCCTGATGCAGCGCGTCTATCGCAGCCAGCGCGTGATGCACGTGATGGACGAGGCGGAAGCGGTGGTGGCGGCGCTGTTCGGCCGCTATTTCGAGGATGCCTCCACCCTTCCGGACTCCTGGCGGGCGGCGCAACAGGGCCTGTCCGAGCGTGCGCGGGCGCGCGTGATTGCCGATTTCGTGGCCGGAATGACTGACCGCTATGCCATAGACCAGCACCGGCACCTGTTTGACGCGACGCCGGAATTGCGATAGCGGGGCCGGTAATTCCGCGCATTAGGCGATGCAGAGGCGCTCTATCCCAAAGGGGTAGCGGGGCAGCCGCCACTTCCAGGGACTGAGCTTCATGAACGTGTTCGCAGAGGTCGAGGGCAAGGTTCTCGATGCACTGGCAGGCCTCCAGAAGGCGGGGGCGCTGCCCGAGGGTCTGGATTTCAGCGCCGTCGCCGTGGAGCAGCCGCGCGATCCTTCGCATGGCGATCTCGCCTGCAATGCCGCGATGGTGCTCGCTAAGGCCGCCAAGGCGAAGCCGCGCGACATTGCCGACAAGCTGGCCGCCGCGCTCACGGCCGATCCGGATGTCGCGTCTGCCGAGGTAGCGGGGCCGGGCTTCCTCAATCTCAGACTGCACCCGCAATTCTGGCATGGCGTGGTGAAGGCCATCATCGACCAGGGAGCCCGCTTCGGCGCCTCCAACGTGGGGCAGGGGGCGAAGACCAACGTCGAATATGTCTCGGCCAATCCCACAGGCCCCATGCACGTCGGCCATTGCCGCGGCGCGGTGTTTGGGGATGCGCTTGCAAACCTCCTCGCGTTCGCCGGCTACGACGTGACGCGGGAGTATTACATCAACGATGCGGGCGGGCAGGTGGACGTGCTCGCGCGGTCGGTGTTTCTGCGCTACCGCGAGGCGTTGGGCGAGGAGATCGGCGAGATCCCCGCGGGCCTCTATCCGGGCGAGTATCTGAAGCCCGTCGGCGCGGCTCTGGCGAAGGAGCATGGTTCTTCGCTTGTCAACATGCCCGAGGAACGGTGGCTGCCGCTCGTGCGCACGTTCGCGATCGAGCAGATCATGCCGATGATCAAGGACGATCTCGCGGCCCTCAACATCAAGCACGACATCTTCTTCTCCGAAGCCTCCCTCACCAAGGGCAGCGAGGACAAGGTGCAGGCGGCCGTCGCGGAGCTGCGCAAGAAGGGGCTCATCTACGAAGGGCGGCTGGAGAAACCGAAGGGGCACGACGACGAGGAGTGGGAGGATCGCGAGCAGACGCTGTTCCGCTCCACCGCGTTCGGGGATGAAGCCGATCGCGCGCTGATGAAGGCGGACGGCACGTATACGTACTTCGCCGGAGACGTCGCCTATCACTACGACAAGCTCACGCGCGGCTTCCGTCATCTGATCAACGTGTTCGGCGCCGATCACATCGGCTACATCCCGCGCATGCTGGCGACCGTCGCCGCGTTTGCGGACGGGACCGTCGAGCGGGACGCCAAGGGTAAGCTCAAGCACTGGCACACCACGGGCGGCACGGCCGATCTCGACATCAAGGTCGTGAACCTCGTGAAGCTGTTCAAGAACGGCGAGCCCTACAAGATGTCGAAGCGGGCCGGCACGTTCGTGACGCTGCGCGACGTGGTGGACGAGGTGGGGCGCGATCCGGTGCGCTTCATGATGCTCTACCGGAAAGAGCTCGAGCAGCTCGACTTCGACTTCGCGAAGGTGACCGAGCAGTCCAAGGACAATCCGGTCTTCTACGTGCAGTATGCTCATGCGCGTGCGGCTTCCGTTCTCCGGAATGCGCGGGAAGCGTTCCCGGATCTCGTGTTTGCCGACTCCGGATCGGTGGTGGCGAACCTCGATCTTCTGACGGATGCCGGAGAGCTGGATCTGATCAGGAAAGCCGCCTTCTATCCGAGCCTCATCGCGGGGGCGGCCAAGGCCCATGAGCCGCATCGAGTCGCCTTCTATCTCTATGATTTGGCTTCCGCTTTTCACGCTCATTGGACGCGAGGCAATGATTTGCCACAATTGCGCGTTATTCAGGCCGGTGATCGCGCGCTGACAGCGGCCCGGTGCGCGCTCGTTGCGTCGCTGCAGCACGTGTTATCCTCTGGTCTCTCGGTGCTCGGTGTCGGAGCTCCAGAGGCGATGCGCTAGAGTCCTGATTCGAAGGCTCTATCCGGCGCAGCGGTCAGACGAGGCCGACCCGGGGTTCCCAGATCAAGCCTGTGGGGCTTGTGGGGATTACGGGCAAGGGGGACCATCTTGCGGCGAGTGGGGTACGGAATTGCGTTGGCTGGGGTGCTCAGCCGACGGTACAGTTCCGCCGACAGGACATTGGCCCAGGGCGCGGCGAAAGCGTGCTCGGGGTGTGCGACGAGGGGTTCCGAGAGATGACACGGTATAGCAATCCTCTGCCGCATAATCCGGTGCCACCCAACCAGGTGCCGCATTCGCAGGGACGTCCCGCAGGTCAGGGCCAGCAGCCCGCTCACGCTCACATGTCGCATCTGGAACCCGAGCAGCCCGCCTGGCCGTCCCAGGGCGTGCCGCGCACGGGCCGCCCGGCCGCCCAGCAGCCCTACGCCGATCACGGCTACCAGCCGGAATATCAGACCCCCGCGCCGCAGGACCCTTACGCGGCTCTTCGGCCGGATGGCTATGGCTATTCTCAGTCGGCTCCCGCAGCGGACCCTTACGGTCTTGCCGGGTATTCGGCCCCGCAGCCGTCGGCCCCTTCGCAAGGCTACGGAGCCCGCCCGCCGCAGCAGCAGGCCCCTTCGCCGATGCCGCAGCCGTCCTATGAGCCCTATTCAGCCGCCGCCGATCCCTATGGCGCGAACGGCGGATATGGCTACGCCGGTCAGTCCAATCTGCAGGCTCCGCCGCCGTTCGGGGCTGCCCAGCCGCACGCGCAGCCCGCGCCTTCCGCGCCCGCCTTCGGCTCGTCTGCGCACAGCTATGCCCAGCCTGCCGCGCCGCAGCCTCAGACCTCTCCCTACGGCGGGGGTTATGCGGCACCACAAACCAATTCCTATGCGCCGCCTCGCGCGGAAGCACCGCTCAATCCGCTGGCCGACCAGTGGGGCGCGCAGAGCCTCGCGCTCGATGCGCGGGATTATGATGGCCACGCCTACAGCGCTGGGGGCCTGAACAACGCGTTGCAGCAGGGTGCGGCAGGGCAGTGGGGCGGCGATCCCTACGGCGAGCCGCAGATGGAGCCGGATCTCGGCGGCCAGGTCTATCAGAACAACGCCCAGCAGCCGCACGCTTCGTTCGACCAGAGCTACGCCGAGGACGACGCGCAGTACGAAGAGGAGCCGCGCCGCTCGAGCTGGAAGAAAGTCGTCGCGCTGGTAGCGTGCACGGTGGCCGTGGGCGGTGTGCTAACGTTCGCCTACAGCAGCATCATGGGGCCGAGCAACAACGGGCCGACGCCGCTCGTGAAAGGCGCGACGGGACCGACCAAGGTCAAGCCGTCGGAGCCGGGCGGCAAGCAGTTCGCCCATACGGACAGCAAGATCATGGGCCGCCTCGGGGAAGGCGCCGAGCCGGAAGCCGATGGCGCGGGTGTGCGCAAGGTTCCGGTGGTGGTGGTCGGACGCGATGGATCTATCCAGCCGCCGCCCGCAGCTCAACCCGCCGCCCCCCAGGACGAGCAGACACGCGCCGTGGTGGCCGTGCCCGGCCTCACGGTCATCGATGGTCTCGGCGGTGCGCCCGCGGGAGGACCTTCGCCGAACCGCCCTGTTACGCCACGCACGCAGCCGCAGCAGCAGGCTTCGCCGCCGGTGCAGATGGTGACGGCCTCGGACACCGATCAGCCGGTGGTGGTCGCGCCATCGCAGCAGGCTCCTAAAAAGGCCGCCAACCTGATCGCCAACGCCGCGCCGTCCGAAACGGGCGCCGTGCAGACCAAGGCGGTCGCGACGCCCAAGGCCGAGCAGGCGGCGCCTGCGCCGAAGAAGGAGAAGGTCGCCGCGGTGGCCGCACCGGCTGCCGTCAGTCCGCAGCCGACGGGAGCGGGCTACGTGGCCGTGCTCGCGTCCGTTCCCGCCTCGGGCAGCAGCCGCATCGACGCGCTGAAGCAGTTCGCCGACATGCAGCAGAAGTACGGCACCATTCTCTCCAACAAGACGCCCGACGTTCAGGAGGCCAACCTCGGAACCAAGGGAACGTACCACCGCCTGCTCGTCGGGCCGCCTGGATCGCGCGATTCCGCCAACTCGGTGTGCGCGCAGCTCAAGGCCGAAGGCTACAGCGGGTGCTGGGTCACCGCGTACTAGGCACGTGGACCTTTCGCTCCGTGACGAGCGGCCTGTGATCCGCTTCTGCAAGGCGGGACGGCGGATGCCGGAGACGGTCTCTCGTTATGGATGGCCGTTGGGCGAGGCCGGTGATCCTCCGTCCGCGAGATCCGGTCTCCGAGCCTCACATCCCTTTGCGAGGGCGAAACCTCAAACATGACATCAGCCTTCATCACCGGCGTTTCCGGCGCGACGCTTTCGGCCGACGAGGCGCGCTTTCTCAAGTCCGCCGCACCGGCCGGTCTCATCCTCTTTGCGCGCAATTGCGTGAGCCACGATCAGATCCGCCGTCTCGTCGGGGATGCGCGAGGCGCAGTCGGCAGCGACGATTTTCTTGTGCTGATCGACCAGGAGGGCGGGCGCGTGCAGCGTCTGCGTCCTCCGCTCGGGCGCGCGCTTCCTCCGGCGGATGCCTACGCGTGCCTCTACGAGGACGATCCGGCGTGCGCTTGCGATGCCGCTTTCCTCGCGGCGCGATTGCTGGCCGACGATCTCAGGAGCCTCGGGATCAACACCGATTGTGCGCCTGTCGTGGACGTACCTGTGCCCGGCGCCCATGACATCATCGGAGACCGCGCCTACGGGCGGGAGCCGCGGCAAGTCGCGGCGCTGGCGCGGGCGGTCGCGGAGGGCTTCATGGCGGGTGGCTTGCTGCCCGTGATCAAGCACATTCCGGGGCATGGGCGGGCCATGGCGGACAGCCATATCGAGCTTCCCGTCGTCACCGAAGCGCGTGCGGTGCTGTCTGCTACCGATTTCGCGGCTTTCAAGGCGGTTGCCGACATGCCGGCGGCGATGACGGCGCACGTCGTGTTCACGGCCATCGATGGCGCCCAGCCGGCGAGCACGTCGCGGACGGTGACGCAGGACGTGATCCGCGGCGAGATCGGCTTCGATGGGCTCCTGATGAGCGACGATCTCAGCATGAAGGCGCTTTCGGGCACGTTCCGGGAGCGCGCGGAGGGGGTGCTGAGCGCGGGCTCGGATCTGGCGTTGCACTGCAATGGGGTGCTCGCGGAGATGGAGGAAGTTGCGTCGGCCGTGCCAGTGCTGGCAGGCGATGCGCTGCGGCGGTTCGAGGCGGCTTTGGCCGTATTCCGGCGCAGGGAACCCTATGATTCGGGGCGCGCAGAGCAACAACTTGCGGTCGCACTGGGAACCGCAAGACGGCGCACTGAATCAGTGTAATCTGGCGAAAAGATTCCTATTTTGCGCTTGGACCTTGCGCGAAGCAGGACAGATCGCAGGGATTGGCGAGTGCTGGATCGATGATCGACGACGCTGGGCAGATGGGCGAAGGCGAGCAGGGCTGGGAAGCGCCCGATCGCGATCTCGCGCCCGCGGCGTCGGAAGCGCTCATCGTGGACGTGGCCGGTTTCGAGGGTCCGCTCGATCTGCTGCTCGCGTTGGCGCGCACGCACAAAGTCGACATCTCGAAGATCTCGATCCTGGCGCTCGTCGACCAGTATCTCGCCTACATCCACGAGGCGCAGCGGCTCAAGATCGAGATCGCGGCCGACTATCTGGTGATGGCAGCGTGGCTGACGTTCCTGAAGTCGCGGCTGATCCTGCCGCGCGAGGAGAAGGCGGGCGACGAGCTTTCGGCGGAGGAGATGGCGCAGAAGCTGTCGTTCCGCCTGATGCGCCTCGAGGCGATGCGCCGCGCGATCGGCGAGTTGATGACGCGCAAGCGTCTCGATCGCGACGTGTTCCAGCGCGGCATGCCCGAGCAGACGCAGACGGTGAGTGAAGTGAAGTGGACGGCGGAGATCTACGATCTCCTCAAGTCCTATGCGGATCTGCGCCGGCGCACCATCAAGGTCACGCATGTGGTCAAGGCACGCCGCGTGTGGTCCATCAAGCAGGCGCGCACGAAGCTCGAAACCCTCGTCGGGCAGGCGATCACCGATTGGGTGGAGCTCGATAGCTGTCTCAAGACGTATCTCGCTACCGTCGAGGAGGACAAGACGGTGCTCGCAAGCTCCTTCGGCGCGACGCTGGAAATGGCGCGCGAGGGCATGATCGATCTGCGCCAGGACGAGCCGTTTGCTCCGATCTACATGCGCAAGCGCGAAGCGGGCGCCGAGTGGCAGCGTCTCGAGGTGGTTTACGGCGGATCTCAGCCCTCCGGCGCATGAGGCGCGGCGAGGATGCGAGAGGTTCGCTCCGCGTGATGAGCAAGGGTGGTTGCGGTTTTTCGAGTGGTGGTTCCAACGGCGATCTCACCCGGACATAAGGATGGCGACATGGTTCCGCCGAAACTGAGACTGGTGACCCGCGACGGGATCGAGGACGATCTTGCAGGCGATGAGCCCGAAGCGCAGGAGGCGATCGAGCTTGCGCGCGCTCTCTCCGAGGCGGACGCGGTGGAGGCCGGACGCGCGCCCAGGGCGGAGGATCGTCTCGCGGATCTGCGTATCGTGGAGGCGCTGCTGTTCGCCTCCTCGACGCCGCTCGACGAGGAGTGGCTCGCAAAGCATCTGCGCCACGGCAGCGACATCGGCGCGCTGCTCTCCGACATCAAGGCGCTCTATGCGCCGCGCGGCGTGAACCTCGTGCGCGTGGCCGGCAAGTGGGTGTTCCGCACGGCCGAGGACCTCGGCTATCTGCTGGAACGGGAGACGGTCGAGGAGCGGCGGCTTTCGCGGGCTGCACTCGAGACGCTGGCGATCATCGCCTATCACCAGCCGGTGACGCGCGCCGAGATCGAGGAGATCCGCGGCGTCACGACGTCGGCCGGTACGCTCGACATCCTGATGGAAGCGGGCTGGATCCGTCCGCGTGGACGGCGCCGCGCGCCGGGCAAGCCGCTCACCTACGGAACGACGGACAGCTTCCTCGCGCACTTCGGTCTCGACAGCGTGAAGGACCTCCCGGGGCTCGCCGATCTCAAGGCGCAGGGGCTGCTCGACGGACATCTCCCGCCGGGCTTCACGGTACCCGACCCGTCTATGGTCGCGTCCCTCATGCCGGACGAGCTTCCGCTCGAAGAGCCTGCCGAAGAGGAGCAGTCGCCTGAGGAGGATGAGGGCGAGGAGGCCGGCGCCGATCAGGAGACCGGCGGCGAGGACGATGAGGCGGGCGCGCCATCCGCATCCGCGGATGGTCCGCCGGAGCCGCAAGACTAGTTTCAGGCTCTTTGGTGGGGGGTGGGCGGCTCCAATCGCCGGAACGGTGGCTATCCTTGCCCCGTGTCAATTCCAGCCCTTGATGTTAACGATCAAAGTCGGGAATGTTGCCTGCAGGTGATTGCCGGGGCATGGTCCGCTGCGAGGGTGGGGCGCTCCGGTGCACGCCTGGTCCGATCCGGCGCATCAAGCCGGCCATGAAGGTTTGCTCCCCGGTGGTACGCTGGTTGTTCAAGAGATCTCCGAAACCTCCGACGGAGCCCGCGCTGGCAGGGTCTCCGCGCGTGCGCGCAGGGGCGACGTTCGCAGCCCGCCTCTCGTTCGACGCCGTCACCAAGCGCTACGGTGAGCGGCTGGCGCTCGACGGGCTTTCGCTCGACGTAGAGCCGGGCGAGGTGGTGTGCCTGCTGGGGCCATCGGGATGCGGCAAGACCACGCTGTTGCGGGTGGCGGCCGGTATCGAGCGGCCGACCTCCGGGCGCATCCTCATCAGCGATATCGAGGTTGCCGGCCCCGCGCGCTTCGTGCAGCCCGAGGATCGCGGCGTCGGGCTGATGTTTCAGGACTTCGCGCTGTTTCCCCATCTCACCATCGTCGAGAACGTCGCGTTCGGCCTCAAGGCGCTGCCGCGAGAGGATGCGCGCCGGGAAGCCCTCCTGATGCTCTCGCGCGTGGGGCTCGAGCGCTACGCGGATCAATATCCGCACATCCTTTCGGGCGGACAGCAGCAGCGCGTTGCGCTGGCGCGCGCCATTGTTCCGCGGCCGGCCGTGATGCTCATGGACGAGCCGTTCTCGGGGCTCGACGTGCAGTTGCGCGACGTCATGCAGGAGGAGACGCTGGAGCTCCTCAACGAGACACGGGCGACCACGATGATCGTCACGCACGATCCGGAAGAGGCCATGCGCATCGGCGACCGCATCGCGGTGATGCGCGCGGGACGTCTCATCCAGACGGGCCGGGCGCAGGATCTCTATCATCGTCCCGCCGCTCTGTTCGTCGCGCGATTGTTCTCTGAGATCAACGAGATCACCTATCGGGTTGCGGGCGGGCGCATCTCGACGCCGATCGGCTCGCTGCCGGCTGAAAGCGTCGCGGAGGGGGCGCTTGCGACCCTCTGCGTCCGTGAGCGGGGCGTGGGGATCGTCGCGGCTGGGAGCGGCTCCGTGCCGGGGCTCGCGGCACGGGTGCGGAGTGCCAAGTTCCTGGGGGATGCCGTGCGCTACGAGGTGGTCGCGGAGGGCTTCGATGAGCCCATCAACGTGCGGGCAAATGTGGGCTCGCCGTTCGAGAAGGGCAGCGAGGTGCGACTTCATATCGACCCCGGGCAGGTGCTCATCTTCCCGCCCTGTGCCGACAAAGTAGTTTAAATATCAGTATATTAATTCGCGGGCTTCTGCCCCGCCCTACGCTTGCGAGGGGGGTGGGTTTCTGCAATAGTGGGCCTGAGCCTATGCGACGCGTCGTGTGACGACGCGGGAGCGGGACGCTTGAGAAAGGTCAACCTCACAAGCGTACCAAGCTCTAAACAATTTAAGTCAGACCATCGCCTTAGCGCGGATCGTCAGGATCGCGCAGGCTCGTGGTCGAGAGGAGGCGTTTCATGGGGTTGAGTGCGACCCATCTGTTGTTGCTCTTGGTCATCGTCGTGCTGTTGTTCGGCCGTAACAAGATTTCGGACCTGATGGGCGACGTGGCACGGGGCATCAAGAGCTTCAAGAAAGGGTTGTCCGAGGACGAGCCTTCCGTGGCGGATCCCAAGGTGATCGACAACCCGGCACAGCACGCCGCCGAGCGCGACAAGTCGAAGGCGGGTTGACCGCGAGCAGGGGTTTCGTTCCTCTCGCGCAGTCTTTTTGCGAGACATGGGGCGTGAGCGGCCGCGGGTAAGCCGGACGGGTTCCGGCACCGCAGCTGCTCGAGCTTTCTCGCTTTTATCTGGACGTTCCGATGTTCGATGTCAGTTGGAGCGAGCTTCTCATCCTCGGCCTCGTCACGCTGATCTTCGTGGGGCCGAAGGAGCTGCCGCGCTTTCTCGGCACGCTCGGCAAGTATGCGGGCGTCGTCCGCCGCCAGGCCAACGAGTTCCGCAGCGTGTTCGAGCAGGCGATGCGGGAAGCCGAGATGGACCAGATCCAGAAGGAAATGCGGGATGTGCGCGACGGCGTGAAAGCCTCTCTCGACGAGGCGACGCGGTCGGTGGATGCCGTAAAGTCGGCCGCGCGGGTCGATAGCGGGACGCCTGCAGCCGCTTCCAAGCCGGTGAGCGCGCCGGAAGGCGAGCGCTCCATCGCGCCTCCGTCCTCGTCGCAAGAGACCGTACACGCGGCGGATCAGCCGGAGGCAGACGTTAAGTCCTCTCCGGAGAAGCCCGCCTCCGAGACCACGGCGGGGCAAGCCTGATGCAGGAGAGCCTTCCGCGTCCCGGACAAGACGATATCGACGCCTCGAAAGCGCCGCTGCTCGACCATCTGATCGAGCTGCGCCAGCGGCTCATCTACGCCGCCGTCGCCTTCTTCGCGATGTTCATCCTCTGCTTCACGATCGCACGGCACATCTACGACGTGCTGGTGTGGCCGTACGTCTGGGCGTCGGGCAGCGACCATGTCCGCCTCATTGCCACGCATTTCCTCGAGCAGATCTTCACGCACCTGAAGCTTGCGATGTTCGGCGCGGCGTTCCTGTCGTTCCCGGTGATCGCGGCGCAGGTCTACAAATTCGTGGCGCCGGGTCTCTACAAGAACGAGCGCAACGCGTTTCTGCCGTATCTGATCGCGACGCCGGTGTTCTTCGTGCTCGGCGCGATGGTCGTCTACTTCATGGCGATGCCCATCCTGATCAAGTTCTCGATGGGGCTCGCCCATACGGCGAGCGAGGGCCCGGCAACGATCGAGCTGATGCCGAAGGTGTCGGAATACCTCTCGTTGATCATGACGCTGATCTTCGGGTTCGGGCTCTGCTTCCAGCTTCCGGTTGTGCTGACGCTCTTGGCGCGGGCCGGGATTGTCACGGCCGCTACGCTGCGGAGCGGGCGCCGGTTCGCCATTGTCGGCATTTTCGCCGTGGCGGCGGTGCTGACGCCGCCGGACGCGCTCAGCATGGTCATCATGGCGCTTCCGACCACGCTGCTCTACGAGCTTTCGATCCTGGCGGTTGCTTGGGTCGAGAAGAAGCAGGCGGCGGCCGAGGCCGGGCGCGACGTGGCTTCCAGCTAGCCTCCGGTCTTCGGACCGGCGGCCACCCCAACGCGACCTCTCCGGAAGCGCGCAGACGTGTCGCCTGGTCGTCTGGACCTCGGGCGCGCCCCGCCCTATAGGTCTCTCAGTTCACAACCGACTCTCGCCCGAGGCATTCCCGTGTTCGACATCAAGTGGATCAGAGACAACGCCGAGGCCTTCGATGCCGGGCTCAAAAGCCGTGGGCTCGAGCCGCTTTCGCCCAAGCTGATCGAGCTGGACGAGGCGCGCCGCCGCCACCTCGCCAAGCTCCAGGATGCCCAGAGCCGCCGGAATGCCGTTTCGAAAGAGATCGGCAAGGCGAAAGCCGCCAAGGATGAGGCCCTCGCGACCAAGCTCATGGCGGAGGTGGCCGAGCTCAAGGAGGTCATCCAGCAGGGCGAGGAGGAGGAGCGCGCGCTCACCAAGGCGGTGGACGATGCGTTGTCCGTCATCCCCAATCTTCCGCGTGAGGATGTTCCGCTCGGCAAGGACGAGACCGGCAACGTCGAGGTGCGCCGCGTCGGCACGCCGCGCGCGTTCGACTTCAAGCCCAAGCAGCATTTCGAGATCGGCGAGGCGCTGGGCCTCATGGATTTCGAGACGGCGGGCAAGGTGTCGGGGGCACGCTTCGTGTTTCTGAAGGGCGCTCTCTCGCGTCTCGACCGGGCCATCGGCTCGTTCATGCTCGACCTGCACACGACCACGTTCGGCTACACCGAGACCAACCCGCCGCTGCTCGTGCGGGACGACGCGGCCTACGGGACCGGCAACCTGCCGAAGTTTGCGGAAGATCTGTTCCAGACGACCAACGGCTACTGGCTGATCCCGACGGCGGAGATCTCGCTCACCAACGTGGTCCGCGACCAGATTCTGGACGAGGCGCAGCTCCCGATCCGCATGACGGCGTGGACGCCGTGCTTCCGCTCGGAAGCGGGCGCGGCGGGGCGCGATACGCGCGGCATGATCCGCCAGCATCAATTCTCCAAGGTGGAGCTGGTCTCGATCACGACGCCGGAGGAGAGCCTCGCCGAGCACGAGCGCATGACCAATTGCGCCGAAGAGGTGCTGAAGCGGCTCGGGCTTCCCTATCGCACCATGCTTCTGTGCACGGGCGACATGGGCTTCGCCTCGCGCAAGACCTATGACCTTGAGGTGTGGCTGCCAGGGCAGGATGCCTATCGCGAGATCTCGTCGTGCTCGGTGTGCGGCGATTTCCAGGCGCGCCGCATGGGTGCGCGCTATCGCGCGAAGGGCGGCAAGGACGTGCGTTTCGTGCACACCTTGAACGGCTCGGGCCTTGCCGTCGGGCGCACGCTCGTCGCGGTGCTCGAAAACTATCAGCAGGCCGATGGCTCCGTCACAATTCCCGAGGCGTTGCAGCCGTACATGGGCGGGGCGACGAAGATCGAGAAGGCAAACTGAGGCGTTCCGCTTTCATCAGCAGAGCGGGACCGATTTGGAGATGGTACGTCAGATGCGCATTCTGATCACGAACGACGACGGAGCGGGCGCGCACGGTCTTTCGGTGCTGCATCAGATCGCGAAGTCGATTTCTGACGACGTTTGGATCGTGGCGCCGGAGACGAACCAGAGCGGGGCCTCTCACGCTCTCACGCTGCAGGTGCCGCTGCGCTACCGCGAAATCGGCGATCACGCGTTCGCGGTTCGCGGCACGCCCGCCGATTGCGTGATCATGGGCGTGAAGCATGTGCTGAAGGACAAGGCGCCGGATCTCGTGCTGTCTGGAGTGAACCACGGTTCGAACCTCGCGGAGGACGTGACCTACTCGGGCACCATCGCGGGCGCGATGGAGGGCACGCTGCTCGGCATCCGCTCGATCGCCATGAGCCTCACCATCGGCTTCGATCCGGAAGGCAGGCAGCACTGGAAGTCGCCGCTGGAGCACGGCCCGCGGCTGGTCGAGCAACTGCTCTCGGTCGATTGGCCGGAGAGCACGCTCATGAACATCAACTATCCGGATCTTGCTCCGGGCGATGTGAAGGGCGTGGCCGCAACCCGGCAGGGGCGCCGCGACCAGGGCGGGCTGCACATCCAGGAGCGCAGCGACACGTGGGGCGATCCCTATTTCTGGGTCGGCTTCGAGCGCCGCAGGGCCGATCCGCCGAAGGATTCGGATCTGCGCGCCATCGCCGACGGCTTCATTTCCGTAACGCCGCTGCATCTCAATCTCACGCACGAGCGTGCGCGGGATACCCTCGGCGGTGTGCTCTCGCTGGGCGGCGATAGGAACCGCCTCAAGGACGCGGGCTAGCGCGTCCTTCGCCGACCAATCGACGCTCATTTCTGTTTTGCCGAAGCCGGTGCGGGCGGCATCGAACGCGAGACCGCATCTGCAACTTGCGCGATAAGGCCGCCAAGTCGCCGAGATTTCTCCGTCATCGCAGCACAATCGAAGCGTATGTGGGTGTGCGTGCGGGGTCCGATTTACGGCATGCAGCCGGGCAGCCATCTCTCGATCCCTGTTCGTCTCTCAGGCGCGCCGTGGCGCGTGCGCCGGAGTGCATTTTAAGGGTTTGATTTACGTTCACGATGCGCGCGGGACCCGCTCACATCTCCGACGAATCAAGCCCAGAACGGGTTTGTGCCCCTCCGTTAAGGTTCTCTTAACTGGTTAAGGGTTACCTGGAGAGTGGGTATTCAGGGTGTGTGGCATGTTAAGTTCTTTGCGTAAATGTCATCAATCCTCCGGCGTTCAGGGATTGAGGATCGGTCTGATCTTCTCCGCCGCCGCGGCATTGGCGGGCTGCAGCGCCGACATTTCTCGTTTCGATCTTGGCAATCCCGAAGGGGCGCGCGCCCACTCCGATTACGCGCCCTCGGGCGGGGCCACGGGCCGCTCGGCTTCCTCCGAATTCGGCTCTGCCGGCTACGACCGCCCCAGCTATCGCGGCAACACCGTCGCGCGCTCCGAGCTTCCGCCCACGCCTCAGGCTCCTCTCACCACGAGCGCCATTCCGCCTCAGCAGCAGCAGGCTCCCTACGGGGGCTATGGGCAGCAGCAGCGCCAGCCGAGCTATGGCTCGGATCAGCGCGCGCCGCAGTACAATGCGCAGCCGAGCCCGTCCTATTCGGGCGGATCGCAGTATGGCGGTGCAGCACCGTCGGGGCAGGTCGCGCCGATTGCCTCTCGCGATGCGGGCGGCGCCAAGGGCGACATGATCGAGGTGCGCCCGGGTGATACGCTTTACGGCATCTCGCGCCGTCACAAGGTCTCGCTCAACGAGCTGATGACCACGAACGGCCTGACCTCTCCCAACCTGAAGCCGGGCCAGCAGCTTTATCTGCCGGCCGGCACACGCGCGGCTGCGAGCGAGACGGCGCGTCCTGCGCGTGAGGATCGCTATCACACGTCCGCCGCTGCGGAACCGGCTCAGTCTGCGCCCACCGCCGAGGCGCCGTCCGACTGGAACGGCAGCTACACGGTGCGTTCCGGCGACTCCCTCTATGCCATCGCGCGCCAGAACAACGTGAAGCTCGCGGAGCTCGAGCGCTACAACGGCATCCAGGATTCGCGGAAGGTGAAGCCGGGTACTGTTCTCAAGATTCCGGGTGGGGCCGCGCCTGCGGCTTCGCAGGTTGCGGACGCCGCGCCTGCCGCAGAGGCCCAGCCTTACCGCGAGCAGGCCCAGACGCCTGCGCCCGCGCCGGGAGCTGTGCGCCTGGGCGAGGCGACGAGCCCGCCGCCGACCTCGTCGTCGCAGCAGCCGATGCTGCTCAACGGGTCCAATACGCCTGCGCCGCCTGCTGCCGCGCCGAACGTCGAGCGGGTCGCGAAAGCGGAAACGCCGGGCGCTGCAAGCGATGCCGTCACTCCGGCTGCGTCGCAGAACGCAGGCTCGGTGGCCGGGTCACGGCTGCGTTGGCCGGTGGCCGGTAAAGTCATCAGCGGCTTCGGTCCGCGCCCCGACGGTACGCATAACGACGGCGTCAATCTCGCTGCGCCGATGGGGACCGACATTCATGCAGCGGAGAACGGCGTGGTGGCCTACTCGGGCGACGAGCTCAAGGGCTACGGCAACCTCGTGCTGATCCGCCACGACAACGGCTGGGTGACGGCCTACGCGCATGCCGACGAAATTCTCGTCAAGCGTGGCGACCGCATCAAGCGCGGCCAGGTGATCGCGAAAGCTGGCCGTACCGGCCAGGTGGATCAGCCGCAGGTGCACTTCGAGCTGCGCCAGGGGCAGAAGCCTGTCGATCCGACTCCGTTCATGGAGAGGCTGTAGATGAGGGCAGTGGGCAGCAGGGTGCTGCCCTGTCCTGCCCATCCCGCTCGCTGCTGCCTGTTGCCGGCTGCCCCTATAGCGGCAGCGTCTTGCCCAAGCGGCCCGCCAAATCCTGCGTGAACTGCCAGGCGACGCGGCCGGAGCGGCCGCCACGGGTGACGCTCCATTCGAGCGCCTCGCGCACGAGTTCCTCACGCGTGATCGGCAGACCGAAGTGCTCGGCATAGCCCGACACCATGGCGAGATAGTCGTCCTGGCTGCAGTTGTGGAAGCCGAGCCAGAGCCCGAAGCGATCCGACAGAGACACCTTCTCCTCGACCGCCTCGGACGGGTTGATCGCCGTGGAGCGCTCGTTGTCGACCATGTCCCGCGGCATCAGATGGCGGCGGTTGGAGGTCGCATAGAACAGCACGTTGGGCGGGCGCCCTTCGATGCCGCCGTCCAGGACTGCTTTCAGCGATTTGTAGCTCGTGTCGTCGCGGTCGAACGAGAGGTCGTCGCAGAAGACGATGAAGCGGTGCGGAGAGGCGCGTAGCGCGCCGAGGCAGGCGGGGAGCGTCGCGATGTCCTCACGATGGATCTCGACCAGCTTCAAGCCCGCAGCGCTGGCCCGATCCGCGAGGGAGGCCTCGACCTCGGCATGGATCGCCTTGACGAGGCTCGATTTGCCCATGCCGCGGGCACCCCAGAGAAGCGCGTTGTTCGCGGGAAGGCCTTCGGCGAAGCGGCGCGTATTGTCGAGGAGCTGGCGTGCCGAGCCGTCGATGCCTTTGAGAAGCGTTCGGGGAACGCGGTTCACATGGGGGACCGGCTGAAACGAAAGATTGGACGCTTGCCAGACGAAGGCGTCGGCCGCGCCGAAATCCGGGAGCGCGGGCGGAGGCGGCGCCAGCCGCTCCAGTGCGGCAGCGATGCGGTCCAGGTGGGCCGTAAGGTCGGCTTCTTCACTCATGATCAGTTTTGGCCTTGAATTCCGGGCATATTCTTGCTGTCCGGGATGGGACGTGCCCCTACTGGCTGATCCCGGCCGTCCTCTATACTCCTGTCGGCTTTACCCAGGCCAGTGGGCGTGCTGACCCGGGCCACGTCCGGTGCTGCAAGGGTTGCAAAGCGGGCTCCGCCCACTATAGTCGCGGCCGATCTCAGGCGGACAGGCTTGCGGAGTTGATCCTCCGTCGAGGCTGGCCGCGATTCGCTTGTACGATCCGATATAGACGATCCCGACGAGGACCAGTCCCCTATGTTCATCTCTCCGGCCTATGCCCAGAGCGGCCCGATGTCAGACCCCTTCAGCGGTCTCCTCATTCCCATGCTGCTGATGGTGCTCATTTTCTATTTTCTCGTCATCCGGCCGCAAAGCCAGCGCCAGAAGCAGCACCGCGAGATGATCGAGCGCGTGCGGCGGGGCGATACGGTGGTGACCTCGGGCGGGTTCATCGGCAAGGTCTCGCGCGTGCCGGACAACTCCGACGAGATCGACGTCGATCTCAGCGATACGCTCAAGGTGCGGGTGCTCAAGAGCACGCTCCTCGACGTGCGCTCGAAGGGTGAGCCGGTCAAGGACGGCGGCACGGTCACGAAGTAATACGCTATGCGCACGGAGGCGGGGCCGCGCGTGGTGCCCGTCTCGACGCGACAACGCTTACGGGAGAGGTTCGCTCCGTTATGCTGCACTTCGAGCGCTGGAAGATTTTCGCAATCGTCGCGACGTGTCTCCTCGGCCTGCTGTTCGCCTTGCCGAACTTCTTCTCGAAGGAGACGGTGGCTTCCTGGCCGAGCTTCATCCCGAAGCGGCAGATGCCGCTCGGTCTCGATCTTCGCGGCGGCGCTCATCTGCTGCTCGCGCTCGACCAGAACGAGATCCGCAAGGACTGGCTCGCGAACCTGCGCGAGGATTCGCGCAAGACGCTTCGCGAGGCGAAGATCGGCTTCTCGGCGATCGGTGTCTCCGGCGATGCGGTGCAGATTCGTCTCGTCAAGCCCGAGGACACGGAGACCGCGCTCAAGGAGCTGAAGAAGCTCGTGCAGCCGATCGGCAACGCCATTCTCGGCACCAGCGGAAACGACGTCGAGGTTGAGAAGGGGGCGGAACCGGGCCTGATCCTGCTGAAGCCCACTCAGTTCGGCATGCAGGAGCGTCTCTCGAATGCGGCCTCGGCCTCGATCGAGACCGTCAACCGCCGCGTGAACGCGCTCGGCACGGCGGAATCGACCGTGGTGCGCCAGGGGCGCGACCGCATCCTCGTGCAGTATCCGGGCCTCACCGACACCAAGCAGCTCAAGGATCTGATCGGCAAGACGGCGAAGCTGTCGTTCCACGCCGTGCATCCGACCATCACGGCCGAAGAGGCCAAGACGACGCGTCCGCCGATGGGCTATCGCGTCTATCCCGCCGCGGAGCGGGAAGCCGGTTTCGAGCAGGGCTACGTGCTCGCCGAGACGCCGGTGGTGCAGGGCGACGACCTCGTGGATTCGCAGCCCGGCTTCGACAGCCAGACCAACGCCCCGATCATCAGCTTCCGGTTCAATCAGTCGGGCGCTCGCAAGTTCGGCAACTTCTCGAAGGATCACGTGGGCGAGCCGTTCGCCATCGTGCTCGACGACACGGTGATCTCTGCGCCTGTGATCCGCGAGGCGATCCTCGGCGGCTCGGGTCAGATCTCGGGCAACTTCACCGTCGAGAGTGCCAACAACCTCGCCATTCAGCTTCGCTCGGGCGCGCTGCCCGCCAAGCTCACCATCGTCGAGGAGCGCACCGTCGGGCCTTCGCTCGGCGCCGACAGCATCGAGGCGGGCAAGCTCGCGGGCATTGTCGGCCTGATCGCGACGGCCATTCTCACCATCCTGGCCTACGGCACGTTCGGCGTTTACGCAGTCATCGGCCTGCTCGTGCACGGCGTTCTCATTCTCGCTCTGATGTCGGTGATCGGCACGACGCTGACGCTGCCCGGCATCGCGGGCTTCGTGCTCACCATCGCCATGGCCGTGGACGCCAACGTGCTGATCTATGAGCGTATGCGAGAGGAGCTTCGCGCCGGCCGCACACCTATCGCGGCGATCGAATCGGGGTTCCAGCGCGCGTTCGTCACCATCCTCGACAGCCAGCTCACGACGCTGGCGGCGGCGGTGATCATGTTCTGGCTCGGCTCCGGTCCGATCCGCGGCTTCGCCGTCACGCTCACGCTCGGCATCATCACATCGGTGTTCGCGGCCGTGACCATCACGCGTCTGCTGGTTGCCATGTGGCTCAAGAATGCGAAGGCCAAGGGCCGCTCGCTCGTCGTTCCGATCTAAGGAAGGTCTCCCACAATGTTCCTTGTGCCCGACTTCAAGGGTAATGACTTCTTTCCCCACGGAACGCGTCTGCCGTTCATGGACTACAAGGGGCTGTGCGTCGGGCTCTCCATCATCGCGATGGTGCTCTCGTTCGGAGTCATCCTGATCAAAGGCTTCAACTACGGCGTCGATTTCAAGGGCGGCTCGCTGATCGAGGTGCGGGCGAAGTCCGGCAAGGCCGACATCGGCGTGATGCGCGACAAGCTTGCGACGCTCGGTCTCGGCGACGTGCAGATCCAGAGCTTCGGCTCGGAAGCCGACGCGCTGATCCGAATCGAGCAGCAGCCGGGCGAGGAGGAAGCTCAGCAGGCAGCCGCAAACAAGGTGCTCGATACGCTCGGCTCCGACTATGAGCAGCGGCGCATCGAGGTGGTGGGTCCTGCGGTTTCGAGCGAGCTTCGCACAACAGGCCTGATTGCGGTGCTCGCGTCGATCGCGGCCATCGTGACCTACGTGTGGTTCCGTTTCGAGTGGCAGTTCTCGGTCGGCGTGGTGCTCGGCCTCTTCCACGACGTGCTGGTGACGGCCGGCATTTTTTCGCTCTTCCAGCTCGCGTTCGATCTCTCGATCGTCGCGGCTCTGCTCACCATTCTCGGCTACTCGGTGAACGATTCCGTCGTGGTCGCGGACCGAATTCGAGAGAACTTGCGCAAGTACAAAAAGATGCCGCTGACGGAGCTGCTCAACCTCTCGATCAACGAGACGCTGTCGCGCACCATTCTCACGGGCGTGACGACGATCGCGGTGCTGTTCGCGCTGTTCTTCCTGGGCGGCGAGGTGATGCAGAACTTCACGTTCGCGATGCTGTTTGGCGTGATCATCGGCACCTACTCGTCGATCTTCATCTCGGCGCCGGTCATCGACTATCTCGGCATCAAGCGCGACTGGAGCGACGAAACGCAGAAGGCGGCCGCCGGAACGCCCGCGCGGCCCTAGCTGGCTCGGTTCTGGGGTAGGCGGCCCAAATGGGTTATCAGGCGCATCTGCCCCGGCAGGTTCCGATCGAGGCTTACGGCAACGGCGGCTTCCGCTTCGGCGGCATGAGCCACAAAGGGTCTCTCCTGTGCCTGCCCTCCGGCATCTGGGGCTGGCAGGCGACGTCGGTCGAGGGGCTCGATCAGGAGGCGCTGGCGCCGGTGCTCGGGCTTGGGGGCGGGCTGTCGTTTCTTCTGCTCGGGACCGGGCGGGCGCTCGTGCGGCCGAGCCGTGAAATCCGCAAGCTGTTCGAGGATGCTGGGCTCTGGCTCGAGGTCATGGATACGGGGGCCGCGGCGCGAACCTACAACGTGCTGCTCGCCGAGGGGCGCGTGATCGCGGCGGCGCTGATCGCCGTCGAATAGGAAAGCATCGTCCATGAGCGCGGCCAATCCGCTCGCAGATGCCGAGGCGCCCGTTCTTTCCGTTCGCGACGCGGCGCGCGAGCACGAGCAGGACCGTTATCTTTCAGCGCTGCTTGCACCGCCTCGCGCGCGCGACGACCTCGTGGTGATTGCCGCTTATCTCGGAGAGCTGCGCCGTATTCCGCTCATCACGCGGGACGCGGCGATCGGAGAGATCCGGCTTCAGTGGTGGCGCGATACGCTGGCCCAGGCGGGCGCCGTGAGCGGGCATCCCGTGGCGGATGCGATGAACGCGCTCGCCAGTCGCCGCTCGCTTCGCCGTGAGTTGGTGCTGGCGCCGCTCGAAGGTGTTTCGCGGGAGCTCTACGAGGACGGCATTCCCGATGCGCGCGAATTCGATCTCTACGCCGAGGAGACGGAGGGTGCGGCAATTCGGCTCGCGCTTTCCGTGCTGGGCGAGGGAGGCGCGCAGAATTCGGAACGGGCGGTCGATTCTGCGGGGCGGGCGCTGGCTTTGACGCGGCTTGCCCTCACCTTGCCACAGCATGTTGCGCATGGTCGTCTGCCGCTTCCCGAGACGGTTTTGAATGGGGTCCGCGATCCGCGGGGAGCCCCGCAAAACGAGGCGCGGGAGGCCATGGGAACGTTATCGGTGCGGCTTGCAGACGAGGCGCAGGCCTCGCTCAAACAGTTCAGGGACGTGAGGGGACGCGTCAGCGCAGCAGCGATGGCCGCGTATCTGCCGCTCTCGCTGATCGAGCCGTACCTGCAGGCGCTCCGTAGACCGAAACGGGACGCTTTGCTGGAAGTCGCGGATATTTCTCCGCTTTCGCGTGTCACCAGACTGTGGTTCGCTCATTGGAGGGGCCGCGTTTAGCCTGCCGGTGTCGTTGGCGGGCGAGATCATCGGGATCGTTGACGGGCATGCTTCGTTTCATCGCTTCATCAGCCATCGGTTTCGCTCTCGCGGCCGGTCTCGCCATTTCTGAGCCTCGTGCGGCCGGAGATGACGCGGGGGCCGTCACCATCGCTCAGTGGGGCCAGAGCGCTCCCGTGGAAAGCGAAGGACGCGCGGACCCGCGAGCATTGCCCGATGCGCAGGTGTCTCCCGATCCGCAAGTATCGCCCGATCCTGGAGTGCCGAACGATCCGGCGGCGCCGGGAGGCCCGTCCGTCGGCCAGGCGGTGGATCCTTACGTCGTGCCCGCGCCGTCCGGGGCCACTCCAAACGCCTTGCCTCTGCCGGCCGATCCGGCGACGCCCGGCATCGACGAGCTGATGCAGCTTGCTTCGGTCGAGATCGAATGGCGGGTCGAGAATCCGTTCCGCTTCTTCGCCGATCCCAAGGACACCGAGGTTCATCGCGCGACCTATCTCGCGCTTTCGCCCGAGCAGCGCGACGCGGCACCAGTCCTCGCGGCCGAGCATGCACTGAGCCGGCGGCATGACGACGGCTGGGCGGAGAGCATGTTCCGCAAGACGTGCTGGGCGGGACCGCGCAACAGGCACGTCTGCCCAGACAAGAGCGATTACGTCAATCCGGATCGCCATCGCGTGGTGGTCTCGCTCAAGGGCATGCCGGAGCCGACCGTCGATTGCCGCTGGTTCTCGTCGGCCCTCGGCGGCGGCGACGGTGGCGAGAACGTGATCACGCAGGCTTGCGGTGAGCCGCTCACGCTGACAGCACCCTATCCGCATGGGCTTTCCGTGCGCGTGGAGGTGGGCGGCATCACGGTGGCATCGACCGAGATCAAGGTGCGAGACATCTTCGTGGTGGGCATCGGCGACAGCTTCGGCTCGGGTGAAGGCAATCCGGATGTGCCCGTGCGCTTCTCGCCCGAGCGGACCATCGCCTATGGCAAGGGCGAAGGAACAGGCGACCTCACCGGATATCCAGCGCGCGTAGGCGCGTGGAAGCAGGTGGGCGACGACGAGTTCGTGAAGGAGAACGCGCGCTGGCTGGATCAGGCGTGCCATCGCTCGCTCTATTCGTATCAGCTCCGCGCGGCGCTCGAGCTTGCGGTGGAGGATCCGCATCGGGCTGTGACGTACACGGGGTTCGCCTGCTCGGGCGCCGAGGTCACGTGGGGACTGTTCCTGCGCTACAAGGGCAACGAGTGGGTGCCGCGTCCGCCGGACCTTTCGCAGATCTCGGCCGTGGCGGATGCGCAGTGCGGAAAGCGTGAAGCTCCGTTGCAGGACATGCCGGAGGCGTTCCACATGAAGGGCACGATCTCCGAGCTGCAAGGCGGCCTCGTGCTCAACAAGTGCCCGGTGGATCAATCGCGCAAGATCGATCTTCTGATGATGTCCATCGGCGGCAACGACGTGGGCTTTGCGCGTCTCGTCGCGAACGCGGTGCTGTCGGACTCCTCGCTGGTGCGCAGCCTGGGCGGCTGGTTCGGCCAGGTGCACGGAAACCAGGAGAGCGAGGCGCTGCTCGACCGGCTCGACGAGCGCTACAAGGCCATGAACCGCGCGGTGCACGGCATTCTGCACATCCCCTGGGACGAGAGCGACCGCGTCATTCTCACGGCCTATCCTCCGTTCGCGCTTCTCGACGATGCGGGCGCCATGTGCCCGGACGGAACGGCGGGCATGGAGGTGTTCAACGAGTTCGCGATCACGCAGAAGGCGGCGCTATCGAGCGCGTGGCTCGCCGACAAGCTCGACCAGGTGATGGAGAAGAGCGCGCACACGCACGGCTGGACGTTCGTCGAGGGCCATCGCAAGACGTTCGTGGGACGGGGGCTGTGCGCGGGGCATACGAACGGGCTCGGCTCGATTGCGGATGACCTGCGGCTGCCACGCCGCCATGGGGACGTCTGGGTGCCTTACAACCCCGCGCATTACGAGGCTTACGCGGCGCGCCAGCGCTGGTTCCGCACACCGAACGATGCGTTTTTGACCGGCAACTTCCACGTCGCCGGGTCGGTGATGCAGAAGGTGCTCAAGCTGCAGAGCTTCTCATGGTTCCAGGTGCTACTGGCCTCCACCTACTCGGGTGCGTTCCATCCCACGGCCGAAGGACATGCGGCGATCGCGGATTCGGTGGTGCAGAAGGCGCGTGAGGTTCTGAAGCGTCACGGGCAGCAATCGGCCGCCGCTTTCGGGGCGACGGCGCAATAGCGTCTCCGTTCCGGCGATAGAGCTTGCTATTCGGCTGCTTCGCTGCCGAACTGCAATTCGGAAAGGCGCGCGTAGAGGCCGCTCCGCTGCACAAGCTCACGATGGGTTCCGCTTTCGACGATGTGGCCGTTGTCGAGCACCAGGATGCGATCGGCGTTCTGCACCGTGGAAAGCCGGTGAGCGACGACGATGGTGGTGCGACCCTTGGTTAGGGCGTCGAGCGCGCGCTGCACGGCCAGCTCGTTCTCGGTGTCGAGGGCGCTGGTCGCCTCGTCCAAAAGCAGGATCGGCGCGTTCTTGAGAATGGCGCGGGCGATGGCGATGCGCTGGCGCTGGCCGCCCGAAAGCGAGACCCCGCGCTCGCCGAGGCGGGTTTCGTATCCTTGCGGAAGCGCGCGAATGAAGGCGTCGGCCTGGGCGGCAACGGCGGCGCGGACCACGTCCGTCTCGGCCGCATTGGGTGTGCCGTAGCGGATGTTTTCGATCACCGTATCGGCGAACAGAGCCACCTCCTGCGGGACGAGGGCGGTGGTGCCGCGCAGCGCATCGAGTGCGAGGTGGGAGATGTCGATGCCGTCGATCAGGATCTGCCCGCTCGCCGGATCGTAGAAGCGCAGGATCAGGTTGAGGACGGTCGATTTGCCGGCGCCGGAGGGACCGACGAGTGCCACGCGCTCGCCCGGCGCGACGCGGAACGACACGCCGTCGAGGGCCGGGGCATTCGTGCGTCCGGTGTAGGCGAAGCGCACGTTGCGGAACTCGATCTCGCCTTTCACCGGCAGAGGCAGCGGCACCGGATTTGCCGGCGACTTGATCTCGGGCTCTATGGTGAGGAACTCGGTGATGCGCTCAGCGGCGCCTGCGGCCTGCGTGGTCTCACCCCACACCTCCGACAGCTCTCCGAGGGCGCCGGCCGCGAACAGCGCGTAGATTACGAACTGGCTGAGGCGTCCGCCGCTGATCTCTCCGCTGATGACGGAGGACGCGCCGTACCAAAGTACGCCGACGATGCTCGAGACGACGAGCAGGATGACGAGGCCGGTGAGGCCGGCGCGCGCCATCATGCGCTCGCGCGCGGCGGTGAACGAGCGCTCGACGGAGGCGGCGAAGCGGCCGGCGACGGCGCCTTCATGACCGAACGCCTGCATGGTGCGGACGGCGGCGAGGTTCTCCGCCGCGTAGGCCGAAGCTTCCGCCAGGGTATCCTGGGCGCGGCGCGACAGGCGGCGGACGACGCGTCCGTAGCCGATGAGAGGAAGCACGATGACGGGGATGGCGATCAGCACGAGCAGCGACAGGCTCGGGCTCGTGATGATCATCATCACGAGCGCGCCGATCAGCATGATGGCGTTGCGGAGCGCCTGGGAGATAGAGGAGCCCGCTACCGCCTTAACCTGGGTGGTGTCAGCGGTCAGGCGGCTCATCACCTCGCCGGAATGCGTGCGCTCGTAGAAGTCCGGTCCAAGGCGGGCGAGGTGGGCGAACACGTCGGCGCGCAGATCGGCCACCACGCGCTCGCCGATCCAGTTGACGAGATAGAAGCGGGAGGCGCTGGCGATCGCGAGCACGAGGCCGATCGCGATCATCATCATGAAATACTGGTCGATCATCCCGCCGTCGCGGGCGCCGAAGCCATTGTCGATCATCCGGCGGACGGCCATCGGCACGGCGAGCATGGCGCCAGCCGAGAGGACGAGGGCAACGGCTGCGCCGGCCAGTCGGCCGGGGTGGCGGAGCAGATAGGGCTTGAGAGCGAGGAGGGGCCGCAGGGACGCGCGCCCGGAGGCCGGCGTTTCGTCGGTGGATGTGGTATTGGCGGGCAGGGGAGTTCCACCCCGCGCATTTTCACTTGAGCTCAAATCTCGGTCTTTCGCGTTGGGCGTTTCCCGTCGCACCTCTTTGGGTGTCTTTCGTTAAGCGGGACCATGCGGGACGCAGGCCCCTGGCGTCAACGCCATCCGGTTGCCTGAAACGGAATGCCGCGTTTCTCAGGCCGATGGCGAACGTTAAGGGAGAAAACGGTTGGGAACCCTTGATTTTGAGCAAGTTAGAACCCCTCAGTAGGGCGCTTTTTCGATGCTTGTGCGGGCCGGGCATCTCGACTATAGAAGCGCATCCAGAAATTCGGGGTCGTGCCGTGTCGGGCATTCCGCCGCTTTTGGGCGTTGCTGCGCGCATATCTGCGCAGTTCCCTGCCCTCCGGCCCCATTTTGCAGCGAGCTACGGTCATGAAGAAAGACGCCGATCTGCATCCCGATTATCACCAGATCACGGTCAAGATGACCGATGGGACGCAATTCGTTACCTACTCCACCTACGGCAAGGAGGGCGATGAGCTGCATCTCGACATCGATCCCACCTCGCATCCGGCTTGGACGGGTGGCGATCAGCGCCTGATGGACCGCGGTGGCCGTCTGTCGCGCTTCAAGAAGAAGTTCGAAGGCATTTTCTAAGCCTCGGAGCGCGCGGGGCAGGGGCGAAGGCGCCCCTCGCTTCCTGTGGCGCGTTGCCGCGGGCTAGGTTTCAAGTCCGAAAAAACAAAAGGCCCGGTTTTCGCCGGGCCTTTTTGCATTTGGGTTACCGGCCTCGAGCCTCAGCGAGCCGAGGCCGTGCGCAAGCCGCTCGCGAAGGCGCGCTCCAGCGTGTTGAGCTGGGAGGCGACGGGGTTCACGGGCGCTTCGGCTTCCGTTCCTGTCTGCTGCTGCGGCAGCATCGCGCGATCGAGCTGCACGATGCGATCGTGGAGCATGAAGCTCGCGTCGATCAGGTCGCGAAGCCCCTGCGGCAGGTCTGCGAAGCCCTTGGTGTGCGCGGGACGGCCGAGCGTCTGCAGCTTGACGCGTGCGCGCTTGGCTTCTGCTTCCTCTCTCGTGATCTCGCCTTCCTTGAGGGCGCGGCGGATCAAGAGCCAGGATGCGAGTTCCAGCAGGCGCGTCGTGAGGCGCATGCTCTCGGTCGCATAGAGGACGGTGATCTGGCTGGGGAGACCCTTGGACTCGCGGCGTCCTTCGCCATCGAGATAGGCGGCCGATCGCTCGACCAGGGCCATGCCTTCGGAGAAGACTTTGTCGAACTGCTCGGAGGCCTGGAAACGCTCTCCGAAGGAGACCGTCTCGCCCTTGCTCGCGAACAGGCTTTCTACGCGGGAACCGTTGTTCATCATACGCTTCGATACAAACGCCTACACATTGGTCACCATAGCATCGATAGATCCTAAGAGGCCAGGGTTAACAACTTGGCCAAGAAGGAGACAACGCGATGCGCGCGATCCATGTCCGGATCCTTGCAAGAGCCGCGCCGGAAAAAAATGAGCCGCCTCACGGCGGCTCAGAAGTCAACAGGGAGGCGTCAAACAGGGTGGCTAGGCACCACCCAGGATCCAGATATCTGGATGACGAGGACGATACGCCCCGTTCCCTAACGAAGGCTTAATGATTGACGAGTTCCGAATCGTTTTTGCATTCACGTTTGCGGGGCACCTGTGGGTAAACGTTTTGCTTCAATGTGAGACAACGACGGCACTGCGTGTCTCTCGCACGGCAGCCCGTGCCGAATGCCTGCACAATCGAGCATAAGGCTCGCCACGTCTCACGGCGGATGTCAGACGGTTTCGGGCACCATGCGGGAAGCCAGCACCTTGTCGATGCGCCGCCCGTCGAGATCCACGACCTCGAACAGCCAGTTTCCGGACCGGATCTTCTCACCCGTCTTGGGAATGTGCTGCAGCTCGGCGAGCACCAGTCCGGCAACCGTCGCGTAGGGGCGCCGTTCCGGCAGAGGGAAGCCCAACAGATCCGCCATCTCGTCGGCAGGCATGGAGCCAGAAAGCAGCCAGGAGCCGTCGTCGCGCTGGGTGGCGTTCGGCTCTTCGGAATCGGATTTGAACACGCCCACGATCGCCTCGAGGACGTCTGCGGGTGTCACCAGCCCCTCGAAATGTCCGTACTCGTCGTGAATCAGCGCGATGGGCACGTCGGCCTCGCGGAGCACATTCAACGCGTCGAGCGCATCCATGGTCTCTGGGATTATCGGCACCTTGCGCAGGTGGCTGCGGATGTCGAGCGGCTTGCCTGCCAGGATGGCGGCCAAGAGCTCGCGCGTGCGCACGATGCCGACGAGCTGATCGACCGAGCCTTCGCCGACGGGGATCAGCGAATGAGGCGTCTCGATCAGTTGTTCGCGGATCTCGTGAGTTGACAGCGAGATGTCGATCCAGTCCACATCCGTGCGCGGCGTCATGAGGCCCACGACGGTGCGGTCGCCGAGACGCATCACGCCGGAGATCATCTCGCGCTCATGGGATTCGAGCACGCCTGCGGCTTCCGCCTCGGCGATCACGATCGAAATTTCCTCGTCGGATACCTGGCTTTCGCTCGCTTCTTTCTGTCCGAAGACGCGGAACACGAGGCGTGTCGATGTGTCGAGCAGCCATACGGCCGGTCTCGCCAGGCTCGAGAAGGCGGCCATAGCTGGGGCGACGGCGCAGGCAATGCGCTCGGCATTGCGCAGCGCGATGTTCTTCGGAACAAGCTCGCCGATGATTACGGAGAGATATGTGATGACGGCAATGACGGTGCCGTAGCCGAGAGGCGCGGCCACAGCATCCGGGAGGCCGGCTTCGCGTAGCGCGGTGTAGGCATATTCACCGAAGGTTTCGCCCGAGTAGGCGCCGTTGATGATGCCGATCAGCGTAATGCCGATCTGCACGGCAGAGAGGAAGCGGCCGGGATCTGCAGACAAAGCCAGGGCGCGTTTGGCGCCCGGATGGCCGGATGCGGCCAAAGCCTTCAGTCGGGGTTGGCGGCTCGATACAACCGCAAGTTCAGAAAGAGCAAAGAGGCCGTTGAGTAGGATCAGGGCCGTAACAATCAGAAGTTCGGTCACTTTGTTTGCGGCCGTCGATGTGCATCGAGGCCACTCCATGTTGCGAAGGGGGCGGATGCTATCGGCCTGGCGCGCCCCGGTCAATGCGGGTCAGTGCGGATGCTTCGGGGCGTCCGAGCCCGATTTTTGTCAGCTTCCTGGTTTTTTGAACAGTGCGGCGGCCGCGTTCTCGTGGGCACGCTTGCGCGCAAGCTCGGCCTTCACGCGCTCGATTTCCGCCTCCAGCGCCGCGATACGGCTCTCCAGCTCGGACACGGAGAATGTCTCCAGATTGTCGCCAATACTTGCGGATTTCGGCGGTGCGGGCCTTGCGTCGTCCCAGTCCATGTCGGTCGCTCCCGGTCGCACTTTCTCTCACTTTGGGTCGAACGTGTCATTTTCGCCGTCCCGTCTCAAGCACCTCTGCTTGTAACCCTGCGCGCGCTCGGGCAGGTATGGCGCATCATCGACGTTCTTCTGCCGGAGTTTCCAAGACATGAGCGCACTGCCCGAAACCATGACCGTCATCGCCATCGCGGGCAAAGGTGGACCCGAGGTGCTGACCGCGGAGCAGCGCCCTGTTCCTTCGCCCGGCGCGGGACAGGTGCTGATCAAGGTGGAAGCGGCGGGCGTGAACCGTCCGGACGTGCTTCAGCGCAAGGGGCTCTATCCGGCGCCCAAAGGACATTCGGAGCTGCCGGGGCTCGAGGTTGCGGGAACTATCGCGGCGCTGGGAGAGGGTGCGTCGCGCTTCAAGATCGGCGACCGCGTCATGGCGCTGCTGAACGGCGGCGGCTATGCGGAGTACGCTCTCGCGGAGGAGCCTGCGACACTTGCCGTTCCCAAGGGCGTCTCCATGGTCGAGGCCGCAGCCATTCCGGAAACGTTCTTCACGGTCTGGCACAACGTGTTCGAGCGCGGCGGGCTCAAGAGCGGAGAGTGGCTCCTGGTGCATGGCGGATCGAGCGGCATCGGCGTGACGGCGATCCAGCTTGCGGCGGCGCTCGGTGCCAAGGTGATCACGACGGCGGGCTCCGCAAAAAAGTGCGAGGCGTGCGTTGCGCTCGGCGCAGAGCGCGCGGTTGACTACACGCAGGAAGATTTCACCGAGGTGGTGAAGGCGGAGACGCAGGGGCGCGGTGTCGATGTCATCCTCGACATGGTGGGCGGCGATTACGTGGACCGCAACATCCGCTCGCTCGCCGACGACGGGCGTCTCGTCAACATCGGCTATCAATCGGGCTCGAAAGTCACCGTCGACATGATGCGCGTGATGCTGAAGCGTCTGACGCTGACCGGCTCGACGCTGCGCATCCGTCCGACGGAGATCAAGGGTGCGATCGCGCGCGGTGTCGAGACACATGCTCTGCCGCTCGTGGAAAGCGGCAAGGTGCGTGTGATCGTGGACAGCACGTTTCCGCTTTCCAAGGCAGCCGATGCGCATGCGCGGATGGAGACGAGCCAGCACATCGGCAAGATCGTGCTTACGGTGGCGGGCGCCTAGGCCGTCGAACGTTTGGCGCTCACCAGTGGAGCACGGACATGGCCGCGATGGGGCTGATGTCCGGATCGGGGAAGAGAGTGCTCAGCGTGTCGCTGGACAGCCCCGACGAGACGTGAACGCCGCTTGCGATGAACACGCTGTCGATGCCGGCTGCCGCCGCGCCTTTGATGTCGGTGCGGATGCCGTCGCCGATGGCGAGAATGCGCTCACGCGGCACGGCCTTCCCCTTGAGCCTTTCCACCTCGGCAAGCGCCAGGTCGTAGACGGGCAAATAGGGCTTGCCGGCGTAGGACACGCTTCCGCCGAGCGCTTCGTAGGCGGATGCCAGCGCGCCCGCGCAATAAATGATGTTCGAGCCGCGCTCGACGGTGAGATCCGGGTTCGCGCACACCATCGGCAGCTTGCGCGCGGCAAAGTCTGCGAGCATGGGGGCGTAATCGTCCGGGGTTTCGATCTCGTCGTCGAAGAGGCCGGTGCAGGAGACGGCGTCGGCATCGCCGGGGTCGGAAAGCGTGACGCCGAGGCCATCGTAGAGTGCGAGATCGCGCTCGGGGCCGAGGTGAAACACGTTCTTGCCCGCGAATGCGCCGACGAAGGCACGGGCTGCGTCGCCGGATGTCACGATGGTATCCCAGGCAAAGCGCGGTACGCCGATGCGGTCGAGCTGCACGGCGATGTTTGCGGCGGGGCGGGGCGCGTTGGAGAGCAGCAGTACGGTGCCGCCGGCCAGCCGGAAGCGCGTGCAGGCTTCGCAGGCGGATGCGAACGGCTCGACGCCGTTGTGAATGACGCCCCAGATGTCCGTCAGCCAGACGTCCCGGCCTGCGGCGAGGCCGGTGATCGAGGGGACGATGGGGATGGCGCGGGCGATGCGTTCAGCGGGTGTTTCCATACCCGCATGGGTAAAGGCTGGCACCTCATTCGGCAAGCGGCGCGCGGGGGTGCCGCGCGCCGCTTGGGCCGTAAAACTCAGACTTGACGGCGATCAGGCCGCAGCCGTCGTGTTGGCGCGGGTGTTCACCACGTCGGCACGGACGGGGCGGGCGCCGCCGAAGAGCTGGCCCTGGCCAAGGAGAACGCCGAAGCCGAACACGCGGGCAAGCTGCTCGTCGTTGTCGATCCGCTCGACCACGAGCGTGAGGCCGTGGGCGGCGAGATGGCGGCAGACGTCGCTCGACGGGATGCGGCCGCTGGGGGCCGGCAGGCCTTCCAGGAACACGGATGCATCAAGCTTGACGAAGGCGAAGCCCTGCTCGGCCAGCTCCTCGAAGTCCATGTCGAGATCGGTGATGGCGGAGAGTGCGAAGCGGAAACCGAGCGCGCGCATGTCGGCGAGGGAATCCCACTCCGGCGTGGAGAAGCCGCGCACGTCGCTCTGCGTGAACGAGAGGACGAGTTGCGTGGCAAGGCTCGCGCGCTGGTGCAGGGTCTCCGCCAGCTCACCGAGGAAGTGCTCGTCGGCGACGGACTCGCCGCTGAAGGACGAGAACACGGAGCCGCCCTTGCCGCGCTCTTCCAGGCGGCGGGCTACGGCGGCGGTGCGCGTGATGCGAACGCCGTCGAACAGCGGAAGCAGGCCGGTGCCGCGCAGGTCAGGTCCGCCGGAAACGTTGAGCGGGTTGCCGTCAACGTCGCGCAGGCGAACGGTCACCTCGTAGTGGCGCGTCTGCTGATCCTCGAGACCGAGGATCGGCTCGAGCGCGACGTCGATGCGGCCGGCCGAGATGGCGTCCGCCATCAGACGCGCGCGGGCATCGGACGGAGAAGACGGGCGCTGCGGAGCCGCGCCGCGCACGAAGGGCGGGAGCGGGGGCGGCTGCGGTGCCGAAGCGCGGGGCGGCGGCGGGGGAGGCGCGCTCATGCGCGGAGCCTCGCGCTCGCCCATTGCGGCGCGCATAGAGCCTGCCGTCATGCGGAGCGCGTCGATGGAATGCTCGACACCCATCTCGGGGGCGGCCGGCGCGCGGGGCGCCTGCATGGGTGCAGGTTGGGGAGCCGGCTGAGCGGCGGCCGCGCGTGCTTCCTGCTGCTCGGCGGCGTTGACCTCTTCCAGCAGCCTCTTGATGGCGTCCTGAATGATCTCGACGTCGGCTTCGCGCGGCGCGGAGGCCTGCTGGGGCGCGGCGTGCCGCGCGGGAGCAGCCTGTGGTGCCGCACGCGAACGGGCGGGCTCTGTCTGCTCGGCGCCGCGGCCGGAGACGCGCCCGGTCACGAACGGCGGCAGCTCCTGCTGGCCCGCGGTGGGACGGAAAGACCAGAAATCCTGGAGATCCTCTCCCTGTGCCACGGCCTCGGCGGACGGGGCGAGGGGGGTCGCCGGCAGCGGCGGCGGAGCCGGGCGCTCCGCCTTCAGCGGCGGCTGGCCCGGATGGGCGGCGTCAGGATAGGAGGGGGCCGCGCCGTGAGGACGCGGAGGCGTGGCGGCGCGCTGCGGCTGGGGCATCGGCGGCGGCGGGACAGCCGGACGGGCGGCACGTGCCGCAGCCGGGGCGGGCGCTGCAAGCCCGGCCGCGCCGGGGGCGGGACGCGGCTCGTCCTTCATGCGGCGAAGCTCCTGCTCACGCCGGTCGAGGATGCGCGCGGGCTTGAAGCCCTCGCGTCCCCCGCGCCAGATGAAGGTGTGAACGGTGAGCAGAAGCAGATAGGCCGCAAGAGCCGCCGTCGCGGCCACCGGACCCGGGAGGCCCGCATGCTGATAGAGCGCCACCGCGCCGGCACCAGCAACCAGGCCCATCGCTACCACCACAACAGTCTGTGAGGCTGTTTGATTTCGCGTCATGTTCTGCTCTTCCCCCAATACCCTTGCGGACGCGACACCCGAGACTCCGGTGCGAATCGCATGATTGAGGTTCGGTCGGTTCCCTACGCAAGGCAATGCGAGGGGCCACAGGTATCACCAGGATTTCGTGAGGCGGTTTCCCGACTTAGGGAGGGGCGTGGCGCGGATGCATCGGCGGGGTGGCGCTTTGGTCAGCAGGTTTCCGGCGGGAGGGCCGCAATGGCGCCACGAGGCAGCCAACAGGCCACCCGAATCGAGCAGCCGTTTAGATGTCGTTAGGCGAATCGGACTGCTATGGTCTTGTCCGGGCCGCCTCTCTGTCCGGCGTACGAAGGAGACCAGCCCTGATGTTGATGAGCGTAATTTCGCGCCAGTGCGAGTATGTTGCCATGCCCGAGCTTTCGGGTGCCCGTGTTCTGATTACCGGCCTGACGTCGTCCTCGGGCTTCGATCTCGCCCGCAGCTTCGCAGACCATGGCGCGCGCCTCATCATTCAGTCGCCGGAGGATACTCCCGAGATGACCGAGCTTGCGGCGGTGCTCGCCGAGAGCTCATCCGACATCAAACTTTTCAACGACCCGCTGCAGAGCGACGAGGAGGCCGCCCGTCTGGTGCAGTCTGCGGTGCAGGAGTTCGGCGGTCTCGACGTGGTCGTCAATCTCGCCTCCGTCAGCTCCACGGCCGTCGCGAAGCTGGAGACGGTCGAGGACGCGGACGCGCTCGTCGCTCATGCATTGCGTCTTCCGCTGCGGCTCACCGAGGTTGCGGCCAATCGTATGCGCCTGGTGTGGATCGAAGGCGCCATCCTCAATGTGGTGCGCGTTCCCGATGTAGGGGGCGGCCGGGCCATGATGCTCTCCGACCTGCTGCGCGCGGAGCTTGCGGACATGACGCGCTCGCTCGCCGCGAGCTGGGCGGAGCACGGCATCCGCATCAATGCGATCGGTCCCACGTCATCGGTGGCGGCGCTCGGCGGACACACGGCGGGGTCTGATGCCGATCTCGCGGCCATCGCTCTTCAGCTCGCGAGCCGCAGGGGCGGCAACGTCTCCGGCCATCTGCTCGATGCGGAAGGCGCGTCGCGCCGCTGGTGCTAGGACGCCATCGCGATCTTCAGCCGGAAGCTCATTCCGCGGGCGTTGCGAGGGGGGTGCCTTCGGGCTCCTCCGCGCGGTGCGATGCGCCGATGTAGCTCAGCACCGTCGGGACGACGAACAGCGTCAGCAGCGTGCCGAGGCTCATGCCGCCGACGATGACCCATCCGATCTGCTGGCGGCTTTCTGCGCCGGCCCCTTCCGCGAGGGCAAGGGGGACCGCGCCCAGCACCATGGCGCCGGTGGTCATCAGGATCGGCCGGAGGCGCAGGCTCGCGGCTTCCGTGATGGCGTCCATGCGGCGGCGGCCCTCCTGCTCCAGGTGATTGGAGAACTCGACGATCAGGATGCCGTGCTTGGTGATGAGGCCCACGAGCGTGATGAGACCGATCTGCGAATAGACGTTGAGCGAGCCTCCCGCATAGTGCAGCGCGCCGAGCGCACCCGAGATCGAGAGCGGCACGGTGAGCAGGATGATCAGCGGATCGCGGAAGCTTTCGAACTGCGCAGCGAGCACGAGGTAGATGAAGGCGAGCGCCAGCACGAACACGAGCGCGAGGCTCTGGCTCGAGGCGCGGTAGTCGCGGCTCTGGCCGTTGACGTCGGTCTGCACGGTTTGCGGCAGAACCTCGTCGACGGTGCGCTCGATGTGATCGAGCACCTCGCCGAGCGCATAGCCGGGGCCGATGTTCGCCGATAGCGTCACCGAGCGGAGCTGGTTGAAGCGCTTCAGCTCCTTCGGCGCAACGCTTTCAACCACGCGGACGATGTTGGAGAGCTGGATCATCTCTCCCGCGGGCGAGCGCAGGAAGATGGTGTCGAGGGCCGCCGGGGTGGAGCGGTCGCGCTCGGCGAGCTGGACCAGCACGTCGTATTGCTCGCCATTCATCTCGAAGCGCGTCACCTGGCGTCCGCCGAGCAGCGTTTCGAGCGTGCGGCCGATGATGTTCACGTCGAGACCGAGGTCGGAAACCTTCGCGCGGTCGATCTCGAGGCGGAACTCGGGCGTGTTGAGCTTGAGGTCGGTCTCGAGGCTTTCGAGGCCTTTGTAGTTGGCGAGGGCGGCGACCAGCTTCTCAGACAGTGCCTGCAACTCTTCGTAAGTGCCGGACGACTGGATGATGAACTCGACGGGGCGGGAGCCGCCGCGCTGGCCGAAGGCGTTCGGGTTCTGCACAAAAGCCTGCATTCCGGCGATGCGTCGCACCTGCGGCGTCAGCTCGCGCGAGATCTCCTGCTGGGTGCGCGTGCGCTCCGACCAATCCTTGAGAGGGGCGAAGATCAGGAAGCCCGAGACCTCGGGATTGCCGTTGATGAGCAGGCGCGACTTGATCTCCGGCACCTTGGCCAGCATGGCGTCGGCTTCGGCGCTGTAGCGGCTCGTGTAGGCGAGCGTGGCTCCTTCGGGTCCCGTGCCGCGGACGCGGATGACGCCGCGATCCTCGACGGGCGCAAGCTCAGATTTGAGGTTCACGAAGAAATACACGCAGGAGCCCGCCACGACGGTGGCAAGCAGGAGAATGACGGGCCGGTTGGCGAGTGCGATCGAGAGCGCGCGCCGGTAGCCGTTCTCGAGGCCGGTGAGAAAACGCTCGATCAGGAGGAAGATACGGCCGGGCTTCGTCTCGTGGCGCAAGAGCCGCGAGCACATCATCGGCGTCAAGGTGAGCGCGACGAAGCCCGAGATGATCACGGCGCCCGCGAGGGTGAGCGCGAATTCGAGGAACAGGCGTCCGGTCTTGCCGGGCGCGAAGGCGATGGGCGCATAGACGGCGGCAAGCGTCAGCGTCATGGCGATAACGGCGAAGCCGATCTCGCGGGTTCCCTTGATGGCCGCCTGCACCGGCTTCATGCCGTTTTCGATGTGGCGGTAGATGTTCTCCAGTACGACGATGGCGTCGTCCACCACGAGGCCGATGGCGAGCACCATGGCGAGCAGCGTCAGCGTGTTCACGCTGAAGCCGAAGGTGAACATCAGCGTGAAGGTGGCGATCAGCGAGATCGGGATCGTCACGATGGGGATGAAGGAGGCGCGGAAGGAGCGCAGGAAGAAGACGATCACGAGCACGACGAGCAGGATGGCTTCGCCGATGGCGTGGTAGACGGCGGCGATGGAGCGCTCGATGAAGATGGCGTCGTCGTTGGCGATGTCGGCCTTCATGCCGTTCGGCATGGTCTCGTTCATCTTCGGCAGAAGTGCGCGGATCTCGCGCGAAACGTCGAGCGGGTTCGCTACCGATTGCTTGATGACGCCGACGGCGATGGCGGATTTGCCGTCGTAGCGGCTTTCGCGCCGCTCATCCGCGGCGCCGAGCTCGACGCGGGCCACCTCTCCGAGCTTCACCTGATGATTGCCGGAAAGCTTGATGACGACGTTGCGGAACTCTTCGGGCGTGACGAGGCCCGTGCGGGACAGCACGCTGAACTCGCGGTTGGCGCTTTCGATGCGGCCCGACGGCAGCTCCACGTTCTGGGTGCGCAGTGCGTTCTCGATGTCCTGGACGGTGAGCGAGAATGCGGCGAGCCGCTCGCGGTCGATCCAGATGCGCATGGCATAGCGGCGCTCACCGTAGATCGTCACATCCGCCACGCCGTTGAGGTTCTTCAACTGGTCGACGATGAAGCGGTCGATGTAGTCTGTGATCTCCAGCGGCGACAGCGTGGGGCTCGTGAAGACGAGCAGCATGATGGGCTGGGCGTCCGCCTCGACCTTGGCGATCACCGGCTCGTCGATCTCGTCGGGGAGGCGGCCGCGCACGCGGGAGACGCGGTCGCGCACGTCGCTTGCGGCAACGTCCTGATCGACCTCGGGGCGGAAGCGCACGCTGATGCGGCTCTGCTCGGAGCGGCTCGATGAATCGAGCACGTCGATACCGGAGATGCCGGCGATGGAGCCTTCCAGAACCTGCGTGATCTGCGTCTCGATGATCTTCGCCGAGGCGCCCGGATAGCGCGTGGTGACGGAGACGACCGGCTCGTCCACGTTTGGATACTCGCGCACGGTGAGGCGCGTGTAGGAGACCATGCCGAGCAGGACGATGACGAGGCTCAGGACCGTCGCGAAGACCGGACGGCGGATGCACAGCTCGAACAGGTTCATCAGGTGCCCCGCGCGGTGGGCTGGCTGCCTGTCACGATCTCAACCTGGCTGCCGTCCTTGAGCTTCTGCTGGCCTGCGGTGACGACGGTGGCGTCGACGGCGAGCCCTTCGAGGATCTCGACAAGTCCGTTGTTGCGGCTACCGAGCGTCACTTTGGCCTCCAGGGCCTGTCCGTTCTCGACGCGGAAGACGATCTTCTCCTCGCCGCGCGGAACGATGGCGCTCTCGGGCACGACGAGCACATTGCGCTTCACCTGTCCCTTGACGCGCACGCGGGCAAACAGGCCCGGACGAAGGATCAGCTCGGGGTTCTCGAGACGAGCGCGGATGTTGAGGGCGCGGCCGTTGACGTCGAGGTGCGGGTCGATGGCGTAGATGGTGCCCGTGAAGGTGCGGCCGGGGAGGGCGTCGACGCTGATCTCGATGGTCTGCCCGGTCTTGACCTGCGAGAGGTAGAGCTCGGGAAGCTTGAAGTCGATTTTGAGGGTGTCGATCTTCTCGAGATTGACGATCGGGGCACCTGCCGCGATGTAGGCGCCGGGCGAGACCTTGCGGATGCCGGCGACGCCACTGAAGGGCGCGCGAATGGTGTGCTTGGCGAGGCGGACCTTGGCGAGCTCGAGCGCGGCGCGTGCGGTCTCGGCATTGGTGGAGGCTTCGTCGCGGGCGCGTTCCGTCACGTTGCCGGACTTGGCGAGCGAGTTGGCGCGGCCGAGGTTGCCTTGCGCGAGATTGTAGCGGGCCTGGGCGTCGTCCAGCTCGGCAACGGCGAGGGCATCGTCGAGGCGCACCATGACGTCTCCGGCGTTAACGTGAGAGCCTTCGCCGAGCGGGATCTCGGTGATGCGCCCGGTGATCTCGGAGCTGATCTGAACGGACTCGTCGGACTGGAGCGTGCCGATGGCGCGCAGGTCCTCGGTGGAGCTGGTGGAGACCGCAGTCGTGGCTTCAACCGCCACGCCTTGCCGTCCTGCCGATCTCTCGGCGCCTTCACCCTTCTTGTTTTTCGGTTCGGCTGCCTTCTCGGGAGGCGCAGTCTTCAGCAGGGCGGACGGATCGATGCCGAGGTGCTGTGGCAGCCCCCAGAGCTTCCCTTCCGTCGCGTAGAACGCGGCGCCGGCCGACAGCAACAGCACGGCGCAGGCGAACCAGACTTTCAACATTCATGCACCTTCTGCGGGTGGCAGCGACGTGAACCGGATAGCGGTGTCTTTTGCGCCTCGGGCTCTGTGGCCCGGTTGCGGTCCGGACATTGGGCGGCAAGCAGATGTCTGCGCTCCCCTCGACACGGTAAACGTGGCAGCCCGTCAAAAGCCGTCGAAATTCGTCTGCTGCGCCGGGGATGGTGCGCACCGGGGTGAGCTTACGCTTGAAATATGGCAGGGGCTACAGCTCTCGCGCCGGATAATGACCGGTTTGCTGCGGCAACCTTAGGCGGCGGGAGAGGCCTGTTTCTGGCGCTTGTGGCGGCGGGTCTTGGCCGGTGTGCTTGCGCGGCGCAGGGGCTGCGCGGAGGACGCCGCCTGCTTGTCGGCCGCCGGCACCTCCGTGACCCTGACCTTGGCGGGAGGGGCCAACTCGGACACGGCCGGATCGAGCCCGTCAGCGGTCTTGGGCGCCGGAATGGGCCCGTAGAAGGGAACCAGCGCCTTGTACGGCGCCTTGGCCAGGATCGGCTGCAATTCCGTCTCGATCGTGGCCAGCGGGACGACGTCGCTCTTAGCCTTCAGGTGAACGACCTTGAAGCCCTTCGCCTTGAGTCCTGCCAGGATTGCGGGCAGCGCCTTGGCCGTGGGCTTCTTGAGATCGTGAAACAGAAGGATGCCGCCGTGACGCGCTTCGACCAGTTTCAGCGTGCGGTCGGCGATGCGCTGGGGGCTGCCGATGAAGCTGTCGTTCGAGATGACGTCGACGGTGAAGCTCGCGATGTTGCGGGACTGAAGATAGGCGAGAAGCTCGTCGCTGTCGTTGAGGCCCGGGAAGCGGAAGAACGGCGCGATGCCGGTGGCGGCGGCGAGCGAGACAGCCGCGAAGCCGCGCTCGATCTGATCCTTCGCCTTCTCGATCGAAAGCCGCTTCAGGTTGTTCGGGTGTGTCCAGGTGTGGGTGCCGACGGTGTGGCCGCGCGCCAGCACGTCCTTGGTGGAGGCGGGATAGGAGAGCGCCATCTCGCCCACTGAGAAGAACGTGGCCTTGGTGCAGAAGGCATCCAGTGTGTCGAGGATGGGCGTCGTGACCCACGGCACGGGCCCGTCGTCGAAGGTCAGCACCACCTCGTTCGGGCCGAGGAAGCTCTGCTCCTTGTCGCGCTGGGTGATCGAGCCGAAGATCGGGCCGCCCTTGGTGTCGATCTCGATCACGCGGGAGACGCCGAGCGCTTTCGCGGGGTCGTTGCAGTCCGACGCGAGAGAGGGAGACACGCCAACTGCAAGCGTGCATACGGCCAATGCCGTCGCTCTGATCCGCAGGCGCATGGCCAATCGCTCCCGTCATCCGCTTCGATGTAATCCGCGCGGACTTTCGGTGATTTTCCAAGCTTGAACAAGCACCTGCCAGGCAAAACGCCGATTTTTCAGGCAAACAGCGGCTTTTGAGTCCCGGTCAGTCGTGTCCGAGGGTCTTGAGTTGCCAGGGATCGTTGGAGGGGTTGGCCCAATCGAACGGCTTGGTGGGCTTTGCAGCCGTGCTCTGCTTGGGGGCCGGCTGTGTCGCCTTGGGAGGCGCGGGAGGCGCCGCGGCGGCAGCGGCGGGCTCCTCGCCGGAGACCGGCCAGGTGACGGAGCGCTTGGCCATCGCGGAATTGGCGGCTGCAACCGATTTGGCCCGCAGCGCCTTCTCGGCGATGGCATCGTATTCGGGCAAAGTGACCGGTGCGTTTTTCGGCACCATGTGCACGACCTTGTAGCCGCGCGTCTTCAGTTCGGCGAGCAGGCTCGCCAGCGCGCCCGCCGTAGAGGGCTGGATGTCGTGGAAGAGGAGGATGCCCTTCTTCTCGCGATCGAGCTGGGTCAGCACGTTGCGCAACACCACGCCGGGGCTCTTCGTGCGGAAGTCAGCGGAATCGACATGGATGCCGAATACGCCGAGGCCGCGGTTCTGAAGATAGGCGAGCGACGCCTTGCCGTGAGCCAGATAGGGGAAGCGGAAAAACGGAGCGATGGGCGTTCCGGCCGCTGCGGCGACGGCTGAGAGGCCAAGCTCGACCTCGCGCTTCATGGCATCTGCGCCGAGCGCCGAAAGCTTCTTATGAGACCAGGTGTGGGTGCCGATGGTGTGGCCGCGGCGCGCAACCTCCTGCAGCGTCGCGGGGTCGGAAATCGCCATGCGGCCGACGGAGAAGAACGTGGCTTTCACGCACTGCTCGTCGAGCGCGTCGAGGATGGGGATGGTGTAGCGGCGCATGGGGCCGTCGTCGAACGTGAGCACGACCTCGCCGTTCTCGAGAAACTTGGTTTCGTCCTTGTGATACTGGTCGCCGAAACGGGGGCCGGAGGTGGTGTCGATCTCGACCACGCGCGAGATGCCGAGCAGGTCGGGCCGATTGGCGCAATCGGGCGCGAAGTAGGTGCCCGGTGAGATGGTCGGATTGGATCCGGCTCCCGGATTGACGGGCGGGGTCTGGTCGTGGGGCGAGCGAATGGCGGAGGACGTGCCCGGCGGCGGTCCCAAAGGCTGTGGAGTCTCGGCCCGTGCCGTCGCGAGGCCGCATGCTGCGCCGACGAGCGCGGTCGCAAACCCCACTGCCAGCCATGTGCACCGACTGGCGCTCATCCTTCGTCTCCTTTGCGCCCGGTCTCAATCCCGATGGGAGCCCGAAGCAATTAAGCCGTATTGAACCACGGTTCGTACGGGAATTTGTAGCTAATTTGCAACCCGCTTCAGGCGCGGCATTTTTTTGGCGCTTCGGAGTGTCGCCGATGTGACGGCTATGCTAGGGGCTTGTCCTCATATAGAGGCCTCAAGGCTTTTTTTATCGCCGGGGTGCGCATCCCGGTGCCGGAGGCCGAGGTTTTTTACACCTTAATCCACGGCTTCTTGGAGCTTTGATGTCGGGCTTGGACGAGCAGGCGGCCCCTGAGGTCGATGCGATCAGTGTGGCAGACCTCGTGCGCGATGTTGCCCTCGCGTTGCACGATGGCGACACCCAACGCGCCGCCCAACTGGTGGTGGGCCTTCGTCCCCGCGATCTCGCCGACGTCATCGAGCTCTTGTCCCCCGAGCACCGCATCGCGCTCATTCAGGCGCTGGGGCCCGCGTTCGATTACGAGGTGCTCTCGGAGATCGACGAGACGGTCCGCGACCAGCTTTCGGAAGCGCTGCCTAACGAGCTTCTGGCCAAGGCCGTCACCGAGCTCGACACCGACGACGCCGCCTACCTGATCGAGAACCTCGAGCAGGCGGATCGCGACGAGATTCTGGCACAGGTGCCGAAGGGTGATCGTCTGGCGCTCGAGCGGCAGCTCGAATACCCGGAAGAATCCGCCGGCCGCCTGATGCAGAGCGACTTCGTGGCGGTGGCGCCCTACTGGACCACCGAGCAGGTCATCGAGCACGCCCGCGAGACCGACGATCTTCCTGACACTTTCTCCGAGATCTTCGTCGTCGATCCCGCCTTTCGCGTGCTCGGCAGCGTGGACCTGTCGCGGCTGTTGCGCACCAAGCGCGACGTTCCGGTGTCCGAGATCATGGAGACCGATCTCAACGTGGTGCTCGACACGTCCGACCAGGAGGAGGTGGCGCGCCAGTTCGAGCGCTATGGCCTGATCTCGGCGCCTGTCGTCGATCAGAACAACAAGCTCGTGGGCGTCATCACGGTCGACGACGTGGTGGAAGTGCTGCAGGACGAGGCTGACGAGGACATGAAGGCGTTGGGCGGCGTCGGTGACGAAAGCCTGACCGACAGCGTGGTTCAAACGGCCCGCAGCCGCGTGCCCTGGCTCATCATCAATCTCGGAACGGCGGTTCTGGCGTCCTTCGTGATCAAGGCGTTCGATGCCACGATCGAGCAGATGGTGGCGCTCGCCGTGCTGATGCCGATCGTCGCTTCCATGGGCGGCAATGCCGGTACGCAGACCATGACGGTGACCGTGCGCGCGCTCGCAACCAACAAGCTCGGCGCCGCCAACTCGCAGCGGATCATCTCGCGCGAGACACTTGTCGGCCTTCTCAACGGCCTCATTCTTTCGGTCATCATGGCCACCATCGTGTTCCTGTGGTTCGGCTCGGGCCGTCTCGGCGCGGTGATCGGCATGGCGATGGTGGTGAACCTGCTGGCTGCTGCGCTGGCCGGCATTCTCATTCCTCTCGCGCTCGACCGGCTGAAGCTCGATCCGGCGCCCGCATCGGGTGTTTTCGTGACCATGGTTACCGACTGCGTCGGCTTCTTCGCGTTTCTCGGGCTCGCCTCCCTGATCCTGCTCTAGCGACCGATTCTCTATGACAGCCTGATGACGGGAACGCCGCAGTTTGCTGCTTGCGGGCGCCCGGCGATGCGTGGTTATCAAGGAGCCGACTGGCCTTCAGAACCGCGAGATCACGCTTATGGCCCCGATCCCAGAGAAGCGCGTCAAGCATTTGCGCCAAATTCTCCTGTGGCCCGTTTATCTTCTGCCTCTCGAGGAAGACGCGCCGATCGATGACCACTGGGAGGCCCTGGCGACGCCGAGCGCGGACAACCCCTGGCGGGAGCTCGACGACGAGTTCGGTGATCCGGCCGAGTTCCAGACACGCCACTACAATGAGTTCGTGACCTTCCTGCCGCCTGTGCAGAGGTTTCTCTACGGACAAGGGCTCGGCCGCTCCGTCAGCAAGGTCTACGGCGAGAGCCCGATCCGTGTCATGCGCCGTTCGGACATCAAGCGCGTGCGGGTGACGCTCGACCGCGACGACGAGCCGATCACGCTCCACGTGGCTCACGTGGACCTCTATTTCTTCTTCGACATCGACATCACGCTCCTCGCCCTCGAAGTCTACGTCGACGACATCGCGTTCGATACGGCGCAAACGCTGATGTTCCGCTTCGGCCGGGCTTATCCAGCCTATTGGGAGGGGAGCGGGCGCGGCGGACACTGCCCATGGAAAGTGGAGTGGCTGGGCGCCGGGGACGAGGTTCTGGCCACGTCGGACTACGAGAACCGCGAGAAGTTCCTGTCTTTCGTCTGCAAGCACAGGGCGCCGACGACGGCTGCCCATTGGGAGTTTCTCATGTCTCCGATGGTGCTTCACCATGGCGACAAGAAGGGGCCCGTGCGCTACCGGCAGCTCGAATACTACCGCATGCCCTACATGGCCTACCTTGCGCTCGATCGCGCCGAGACGATCTCGCGGTCGGATTCGATCCGGCTCGCGCTTGGCAATGAAGCGGGCGACGGCGGGTCGCTTCCCTACTCGGAGAGCTACCTCGCGGATTTCGAGACGCGCTTCTGCTACGACCGCAACTTCACGTCAGGGGGAGGACAGAAGGCCGCCAGCGTTAGGTTCCATGCCTCGGGAGATACGCTCGTCGTGACGGGGGACGCGGACGATGTGTTCTACACCAGCCAGGAGGGCGGCATTCTTTGCCGTTTCCGTCATCAGCATTTTCTGATGTTCCTGATCGCGCATTTTCAGAAAGCGTCGTTGCACATGTTTTCCGACCGCATGGTTGCGGCGGTGAGCAGGCTCGAGATCGCGAACGCGAAGGCCAACCGCATTTTTCGAGGGGACGTGCGCAACACGCACGAGAACTTCCTGCGGTTCGCGCATCGCTACTGGTTCAGCAGCATCTCGCATCAGGCGCAGGTGCACGAGCTGTTCGACATGACGCGCCGCCATCTCAAGCTCGACAGCCTCTATTGCGAGGTGCGTGAGGAGTTGCAGGACATGGGCAGCTTCCTCGACGTCGAGGCGATGCGGAAGCAGAACGAGACCGTGGTGCGCCTGACGGTGGTCACGACCTTCGGTCTCGTCGGAACGGTGACGACGGGCTTCATCGGCATGAACCTGTTCGATTGGACGCAGGAGCCGGCGTGGTGGCGGGTGGCGGCGTTCCTCGCGGTGTTCGTTCCCACTGCCGCTCTTACACTCTACACGGTGGTGAAATCCCGCCGCCTTTCGGATTTCCTCGACGCGCTGTCCGACGAGAAGGTGACGTGGGGCCGGCGCTGGCGTGCGCTGCTCAGGGTCTGGTTCGGGAAGTCGTAGAGCCTGGCTTCGTGCCGTGCTAGTCGCCGCTCGGCGAGATGCGGAACTCCAGCAGGTCCGTGCGCGTGCGCAATTCGCTCGCGAGCGTTTCGATCGCGTGCTTGCTCCCTGTGCGCACCATCATCCGGTACTCGTAGAAGCCGCCCGCCCGGTCCAGGCGATAGCTCATGTTGGCGATCGAGAAGCCTTGCGCTGCGATGAGCGTGCGGACATCGCGCTCCGGCAGCACTTTGTCCTCGGAGAAGCGCAGCACGAGCTGGCCGAAGGTGTGGCTCGGGATCCAGGCCTCGATGCGGCGGAAGATGGCGAGCGTCCCCAGGGTGGCGAGCGTCGCGAGCGTCGCCGGGAAGAAAAAACCCACGCCGTAGAGGATACCGATCGCCGACGTGATCCAGATCGATGCCGCGGTCGTGAGGCCGCGAACGGTAAGCCCGTCCTTGAAAATCACGCCGGCGCCGAGAAAGCCGATGCCGGTCATGATGCCTTGCGCGATGCGCGTGGGGTCGGTGCGCACTGTTTCCATGGGAACGGCGCCCAGCCAATCCCACTGGTAGGCGGTGACGACCATGAGGAGAGCGGCAGCGAGACAGACGAGAGCGTGCGTGCGAAATCCGGCAGGACGGCCGTGAAAGCTCCGCTCGAGACCGATCAGGCTGCCTGCGGCCCAGGCGGCGGCCAGATGAGTGGCGATCTCGACATAGTGCGGATGCATCGCTCTCCAGGTCTGTGGCTCAGTGGCTTTCCGCGCTGCGGGCCGGGAGCGCTTTGGCCGGTGCATCGGGGCGATTGGCGAGAATGGCGTCCGCGACCTCCACGAAGCCCGCCCCGCCGGCGCCCTTGGTGATCCAGGTCGGCGGGTGAGGAATGTCCGCCAGATGGCGGGTGACGGTGCTGACGCCGACGGACTTCGGCATATGGGCGAACATCGGCGCATCATTGGCGGAATCGCCGACGAACAACAGACGGTCGCGATCGAGATCGATGTCGAGGCCGGTGATGGCGGGCAGGAATTTGCGGACCGCGGTCACCTTGTTGTAGCCGCCGAACCAGGCGATCACCCACAAGGAGTTCGCGGTAGCGCTCGCGCCTCTCGCCTCGAACTCGCGGAGCACGGCGCGCGCCGTCGCGCGATCGTCCGGCCTTGCCAGGGCGAGGCTCGTGCGGCGGAAAGGCTGATCATCCGACAGGGTCAATTCGGGGTGCTTTTTCATGATCGTGCGCGCCATGTCCGCGAGGCGGGACTGGGCCGCTTCGAGCATGTCGGGCGTGCTCCAGAAGCGGCGCGTCACGCTCGTGCCCTCGCGGCTGAAGCAGAAGCCGCCGTTCTCGCCGATGACGGCCGTGACCGGCCACATGCGCACCATCTGGTCGCACCACCCCGCGGGGGCCGCCGTGACGGGGATGACGCGCACGCCGGCAGCTTCCAGGCGCTCCAGCGCGTCATAGGTCTCGGCGGACAGCTTTCCATCGAAGGTCAGCGTGTCGTCCATGTCGGTCAGGACAACTTGGACGCCGCGCAGATCGACGGATGCGGCGGCCGAGATCGGCCTCATGGCGCGAGATCCACGGGCCTGCGTCTCTCTTGAGATGTCGCGGGGGACACGTGCGGTGGCGATAGCCAAAGGGGTGGCTCCAGGTCAGTAGGTTTGCGAACGTAATGTGACGGGGTGACAAGTCGAACGACGAAAAGCCGATAAGCTCCGCATCAGAACTGCAATAGGAATATGAGAAGCGGGCATTGCCCCGGTTTCCACCGCGTCAGCTCGTGGGTGCATCCAGCTTGCGGGTGAGGTTCTCAAACTCGCGCCGCAGCTCCTCATTCTTGAAGATCTGCTCGAAAGTCGGTGCCTCGAGCTTCTGGATGGCTTCGAACGAGGTGGAGCTGTCGCGCATCAGGTTGCGCAGCTCGAGGCTGGCCTCGACGGTATCGAAGGTGTTGTCGGCGATGCGCAGATCGTGCGTGGCGCGGGTGCGGGCGGCCGCGATCTGCTCGCGCTGCTGGGCGAGGTAACGGCGATAGCCTTTGGCGGCTTCCTCCGCGATCTTCTGGCTTTCGCGGTTGGCGTCGAGAGCGCGCTTCTGATCGGGGCGGTTCTCGGCGCGCATCAGCTCCTGTGTCTTGCGCTTCGCCTCCGCCAGATCCTTCAGGATGGCATCGAGCTTGGGCATGTACTGTGTGTCGATCTTGGCGATGGTCGCGTCCTGGGCGTGAACGAGCAGCGCGAAGAGGGCCGCATGCATGGCGAAGTACTTGCGTGCCGCGCCGGGGTTCTCGGCGGTTGCCGTCATCAACTTGGCGAGCTGGCCGTCGATGATCTTGGCGGCGTGGAAGGTCGCGACGAGGCGGACGAGATCGCCCGAGAGCACGCCGTCGAGCAGCAGATCGAGCTGGTCGGGCGCAAGATCCACGCCCGATTTGGTGAGTGCGTCCTTGATCTCCCCCTTGGCCGCGGCGATGGAAGCTTCGTTCTCCTTGATGCGCGTCTTGTGCTCCGCGATCTTGGTGCCGAGGCTGTCGACGGTGTCGTTCAACACGCCGGGCAGCATGGCGTCCTTCGGCGCGGTGAGTTGCTTTTCCTTCAGGGTGACGATGTTGGTTTCGAGATCGCGGATGTTGCGGCGGTAGCCCTCGATCTTCTTCTGCACCTCCACAACGGGAGCATCGGTCACGATGCCGAGCGCGGCGTCGAGAAGCTGGCGGATGCGGGCTTCGCGATCCTCTCTGGTCTCGGTCCAGAGCGGGGTAACCAGAAACTCGTCCTTGCCGGGGAGCTTCTTGGCTTCCGAGCGCTGCTCGGCCACGTCCTTCAGGAGTCCGTCGATGGCGTTCATCAGAAGGCGCGCCTGCTCGTAGGCGGGATCGCCTTCGCGCGGATCGCGGGGAGCGGCGGGTGTGTCTGCGGCAGTGCCGGTGGGCGCGGGCGCCGCTTTCGGGTTTCCAGCCGCCTGCGTGGAGTTGAGGATCTCGGCGATGCTGTCCTTGGCGCGCGCGGACTGAGCCAGGGCAGGAGGCGCAAGGCCGTTTGCGATCACGGCCGCGAGGGCTGCTCCGGCGACTGCGGTCATCCGGCCAACAATGCGTAGCGACGAGTTCGAGTGGGGTGCCAAATCTGCCTCCTCAGGGCCGCCATGCAGCACCGGAATTCAGGCAAATCGATGATTTGCGACAGGCGTCCCGTGGACAGCCTGCGCCTGCCGCCCGCCTTGGTCCGGCAGAGCTAGCCGCCTTTGGCTGCGTGCGTGACGGCTGCCAGCAGGGCAGGGGTGATCTGGCGCGCATCGGTGAGCACGGCCATGTGGCTCATGGCAGGAGCACCGCGCAGGGCGAGCTTCGACGCTTCGAGGGGCGCATCCTGCGGCCGCTCCTTCAGCGCAAGGCCGAGGCGCAGCTCCTTCGCGGTGATCGTCAGGACGCCGAAAGTGGTGCCGCCGAGGTGGAAGGTCAGGTGACTGTCGAAGGGCGTGGTGACGGTGCCGGGCACGGCCTTGCCGACCTCGGCGATCACGTAGTTCGCCAGGGGGCGGAAGGCCTTCGCGCGGGCCAGCAGGGCCTCCAGCGTGACCGGGTCCGGCGCCGGGGCGGGCGTGAGCGGTACCGTCGCGGCAGGGGCGCTCACGGCAACGGGGAGGGGTGCAACGGCGAGGGGTGCCGCTGGCGGCGGGGGTGATGACGGTGCAGTGGCCGGCGCCGGGTTCTGCGTCTCGCGCGGTGCTTCGGGCGGGGCTGCGGGGCGCTGGCGGGGTGGAGCAGGTGTGCGCCGTGCGGTCGCGGGCCGGGGGCTTCCCGCCCCGGCGTAGATCGGCCGGCCGCCGTTGTTGTGGATGCGCTCGATCCAGGAGGCCTTCGAGAACATGAAGCCCTGGCGGCGCAGCCAGTCGATGATGTCGTTCCTGTGGGTCAGGCCTTCGGCTGCGATGGCCGCCAGCCAGTCCTCGAGCGCACGGCCGGTGTCGGCCTTCAGCGTTTCCAGAAACTGGCGCTCCTTCTCGCCATAGTCGGTGCTCACCAGAAGTCCCCCACGTGTCAGATCCAGCGCCGGGTGCGGGCTTTGTAGTCCCGGTAGGCGTCTCCGAAGCGCTCCTCCAGATGGCGCTCCTCCGGCAGGATAGCGAGCCACGTTACAAGGACAGCGAAGGGCAGCGCCAGGATCACGAACCAGACATTCTGTGTCAGCTCCGCGATGCCGAACAGGATCAGGATGTCGGCAACATAGATGGGATTGCGCCGGAAGCGGAAGGGTCCATCGGTGACCAGTACGTCGGCGGCTTTGTCGGGCAGAACGGTGGTGCCGTGACGGCGCAGCGTCCAGACTGCCCAGACGAGCAGAGCGAGACCGGCCGCGCCCAGGCCGCGCCCGACGATGTGGCCCATCGTATCGTCCTCTCCCGGCCAATCGAGGGGGAGCATGTGTCCAAGCGCGATCGCGGCGGCAACCGTCGCGACGAGCAGGATCGGGGGCCAGGGGATGGTCGAAGGCGGCGTTGCGGCTCTGCTTTCCGTTCCGGACATGTGTTTCGATCTCGGGTTTTTGATCTCGGGCGGTATCGTGAGGTGTCTGCCACGGGAGATAGGGTTAATCTCATGCGCAGGGCCAGGCAAATGTCCGGCTCCGTCGTTTAGGCCATACTTTTATCCGTAATCGGCATTACCAGCGCCCCGTTCAGATCTGGTTCAAATCCGGTTCATCAAGCCCGGTGTATCAGGCGCGTCGTGCTGGGCGCGCGCGCCGCGTATTTTCAAGGAAGGAAACCCCATGACATCGAAATCTCCTCTCATGCTCGCGCTGGCCGGGCTTGTGGCGCTGTCCGGCTTCTCGGCCGAAGCGCAGGCCGCCACCAAGTACGGCTGCTTCAAGGTGACGGTGCCGAGCCTCAACCTTCGCGCCCGCCCTTACAGCACGGCGGATGTGATCGGCGTCGCACACAAGGGCGACATCCTGGAGAAGCGGAAGCTCTTCTGCACGCCGCGCGGCTTCTGGTGCGCGGTCCGCAAGGGCTCGCTCGAGGGCTATGCCGACAAGTCGAACATGGCGAAGATCGCCTGTCCGTAAGAGCCGAAGCGGCGGAGCCCGCGCGACGCGCGGCTCTGCCGGTCTCCTTGCTTTCGACCGACCGGGGCTAGATGCCTTTCACGCTCTCCAAAATCCTGGCGCTCCTCGCTCAGCCATCGTCGGTGCTCGTGATTTGCGTGCTCGCCGGCCTATGGCTGATGCGGCGTGACGGAAGCCGTCTCGGGCGCCGCCTTGCCTGGGGTGGAGCGCTGGGCTTGCTGGTGTGTGGCCTCTTCCCAGTCGGCAACCTTTTCATTCTTCCGCTCGAGCAGCGTTTTGCCTCCGTCCCTCGTCCGGCGCAAAGCGACCGGGTCGCGGGGATCATCATTCTCGGCGGGTTCGAGGATGGATGGGTCTCGGCGGGACGCGGCGGTCTCGGTCTCAACGAGGCGGCGGAGCGCGTGACGGAAGCCTTGCGGCTCGGCCTTCGGCATCCGGAAGCCAAGGTGGTGTTCACGGGCGGAGTCGGCGGATTGCTTGCACGCAACACGGGCGCGGCCGAGCCCGTGGCCGCGTTCCTCATGGACGGGGGCATCGCGCAGGATCGCCTCGTGCTCGAAGGCCGGGCGCGCAACACCTACGAGAATGCGGTGTTCACGCGCGACCTCGTCGAGCCCAAGCCCGGCGAGCGCTGGTATCTGGTGACGAGCGCCTATCACATGCCGCGCTCGATGGGGCTCTTCCGCAAAGCCGGGTTCGATGTGATCGCCTATCCGGTCGACTATCGCACGCGCGGTGCGGAAGACCTGATGCGCTTCTTCGAGCGGATTCCGCAGGGGCTGATGCGGCTCGATCTCGCGGTCAACGAATGGCTGGGGCTTCTTGCCTATCGGGCGCTCGGCCGGATCGACGAGCTGTTTCCAGGTCCCTGATCAGGGCTGCTTTACGAGACGTGTGCGCGGCGGATCCTTGGCGGCCGGATTCAGCTCCGCTTCGAGATCGAAGCTCGGGCATTTCTTTTCCTCGAGCCGCTTATTGTAGGCTTCGAGCTGTGCGCGGTCGCGTGCGTAGCGGCCGTCGGGATCCGCGCCCACGGATGTGCCGCCGAACACCGGCGTCGTCGCCGACTGAATGCCTCGCGAGAGCGCGGTGGTCTGACGGCGCGTCTGGAAATCGCGGATCTGCACGATCCGCACGGCCATGCGGCCGGTGAGCTTCCTGCAGTCGAGCTCAAGATCGGCGTCCGTGAGCTGATAGCCGCCCGGCGGCGGCAGCTTGCTCACCGTCTCGCCGGCCGGCAGCGCGGATGTGATGGTCGGAGCAAGGCTCTCGCTCTGCGAGGCACAGGCGCCGAGCAGCAGGGCCGCGAGGGCCACACATCGTTGCGGTTTGAGGCTCAGGAGCATGCGAGGCGGAAAGCCGGTCTGTCTGGGTTCAATGGCGAACCTTATCTCCCAGCGGGGCGATTCCCGCGAGTCCCCCAAATGCCGGAGGCTGAGGTGATCATCGTCTAAAAAGCGGCATGACAAAGGCTTATGTCCCGTGCGCAGGGCGCGGGCAAGGGCTAGGGTATCGATTGGCGCGGGTGTTCGCGGAAAACCGCTTCACAGCCGTCCGGAAGCGCTCTAACCCTCTGGCTTGGTTCGAGTTAGACGGCCGCTCGGGTGGGCGGCCAGACGGAAGGGGCGAGTATGACGCGGTGTTCGAAACTCGTGTTTTTGGATCTCGGTGTGGTGCGGGGGCTTACGGCTGCGGCCGGGCTTTGCGTTCTCGCGGGTGCCGCAGCGGCCGAGGACGTCCCCAAGAATCTCGTCTGCTCGTTTACGTCGGGCGCTTCCTGGAGCTACGACGCGGGCGTTTTCCATTCGAAGCCGCCAAGCCCGCTCTCGTTCAGCATCGAGGAGATCGACCTCGAGCAGCAGAAGGCCACGTTGCAGACGGAAAACGGGTCCACCGGTGGCAAGCTCAGCGTGGTACGCGCCATCAACGCCAACCATTTCATCGAGATCGTGAACGAGGGTTTCATGAACCTCACGACGATCTACGACAAGGATGCGGCGTCCGGGAAACATCCGGCCGTGCATTCCCGTCACTTCGGCATTCTAGGACAGCCGGTTTTCAGCCAGTACACGGGCTTCTGCAGCGACAAGTGACTTGTGGATTGCCTCGTCCGGACGGCCCGTTTCGGAGTAGAACACGGGTGCCGGCCGCCGGGCCGCGCGATGACCGGATCTCATCATGTCGCTTCACATCGTCAAGCTCTGCGTCGGCGTCTCCTCGATCGAGGAGCTAGCGGCGTGGCAGAAGGGCTGGGTGAAGGAGCAGAAGGCGCGCGGTGAGAAACCGCGCATCTATCACCGCACGCTCCAGACGCCCAAGAAGCAGGAGGCGCTGCTTCCCAACGGCTCGCTCTACTGGGTCATCAAGGGTGTCATCCAGGCCCGCCAGAAGCTGATCGGTTTCGAGGAGGGAACGAGGGACGACGGCACACCGTGCTGTCTCATCCTGCTCGATCGCAAGCTGGTGGCGGTGCGCCCGGTTCCGCGCCGCGCCTTTCAGGGCTGGCGCTATCTGACGGAAGAGGACGCGCCGGAGGATCTGGCGGGCGGCAGCGGCGGCGATTTTGCCGCGCTTCCACCCGACATGCGCCGCGCGCTACTGGATCTGGGACTTATCTAGCAGGGACCACGCTTCAGGCGCCGCCGGAGCATCGGTCTTGCCAAGGCACATTTGAGAAGACCGCCGGGGAGCACATGGGACGGCCGCCGATCACTCGCATTGTTCGAGACTTGCCGAAGCTCGTTCCGTTCGTTGGCCCTGAAGCCCAGGAACGGGCACGCGGCAGGCCGTTCGCGGCCCGGCTCGGCGCCAACGAAAGCCTGTTCGGTCCGAGCCCCGCTGCGATCCGCGCGATGCGGGATGCGGCTGCGGAAAACTGGAAGTACTCGGATCCCGAGAACTACGATCTTCGCCATGCGCTCGCCCGCCACCACGGCGTGGCGGCGGACAACGTGGTGATCGGCGAAGGGATCGACGGGCTGCTCGGGCTCGCGGTCAAGATCGCTGCGGAGCCCGGCGAAGTGGTGGTCACTTCGGATGGCGCGTATCCTACGTTCAACTTCCACGTGGCGGCGCAAGGCGCGACGCTGGTCAAGGTGCCCTATCGCGACGACAGGGAGGATCTCGGCGCGCTGCTGGATGCGGTGAAGCGCCATGACGCGCGGGTGGTGTACGTTTCCAATCCCGACAATCCGATGGGATCGTGGTGGCCTGCTTCCGAGCTTCTCCGCCTGATCGACGCCTTGCCGGATGGCGTGCTGCTGCTGCTCGACGAAGCTTATTGCGATACGGCGCCGCTGGATGCGGCTCCGCCGATCGATGTCGCCAATCCGCAAGTGCTGCGGCTGCGGACGTTCTCCAAGGCGTATGGGCTTGCCGGGGCGCGGATCGGTTATGCGGTGGGCGAGCGGGAGTTGATCTCCCTCTTCGAGAAGGTGCGCAATCACTACGGCATCAATCGCGTCGGGCAGATCGGTGCACTGGAAGCGTTGATCGATCAGGCCTACCTCGCTGATGCGGTGGGCCGGATTGCGCGGGCTCGCGACAAGATTTCCGACATCGCCCGCGCGCAGGGCCTCGTTCCGTTGCCGTCGGGCGCGAATTTCGTCACCATCGATTGCGGCGTGGACGGCGCATTCGCGCGTGCCGTGCTGGATAAGTTGCTCGCGCGAGACATCTTCGTGCGCAAGCCTGCCGTTGCGCCGCTCGACCGCTGCATTCGTGTTTCCTGCGGCCGCGACGAGGATCTGGCGTTGTTCGCCGCCGCTCTGCCTGCCGCCTTGGCGGCCGCGCGGGAACAAAAATAAATTTGCAGCGCTCTTCGTCGTGAAGATCGGGTTTCCGACGTATACTTTCGGCGTCAGGCCGGGTCAGCCTGAAAAGCGGGCCGGAAAACAGCGCAATAGGGGTGTTCCCGCTCTTGTTCGAATCGATTTCGCACCCAAATCTTTGCGTGATCGTGCTTCCTTCGTGAGAAGCACATTTTGAAGGGGAGACTGATGCAGAAATCCGCACGGGGCATGTTTCTCTCTTTGGGACTGGGCGCGCTTTGTCTCGCCGCCGTAGCCGCGCCAGGACGTGCCGACTCTCCAGGGCTTGCGGGCTCCTGGAAGGGTGGGGGCACGTGGACTTATACGTCCGGCGCGACTGAGCGGGCGCGCTGCCGCGCAACGTTCAGTCCAAGCGGCAAGGCGGCATACGACGTGAGTGCGACTTGTGCCACGCAGTCCGGAACGGTTTCACAGACCGGTTTCGTGCGCGGCTCGGGCGGCACATTCCGCGGCACGTTCTACAATCCGGAATTCGACACATCCGGAAAGATCGTGATTTCCGTTAGTGGAGGCAGCCAGGTCGTCAGGCTCTCCAGCTCCAAGGGTTCGGGCGTCATTCGCCTGTCACGCTAGGCGCTGGCACAGACCGCAGAGAACGCTCACGCCGGTTCGAGAGATCCGGCGTGATGCTTTTTGAACTCGCGGTTTCGGACTTGCCTTTCAGGGCCAGCGGCGCAGAGCGCTTCTGAGGAACACCCATTCCGGCGTGACGAGCTGGCCGCCGATTTCGGTCGAGTACCAGGGTGTGCCGTCTGCCGATTTCGGGTTCTTGAGAACGTGGATGTCCTGGGCGGGCATGTAGCTCTGAAGCAAGAGGAAGCGCTTCTCGCCGGTTACCCTGTTCTCGACCATGTCGGCAACGAGGACGGCGTGGCCGGGGAAGCCGCCTTTGATGAAAACGTCGCCGATCGCCATTTGCTCGGGCTTCACCGGCTTCAGCTCCCGCTCGAGCGAGTAGGTGCCGGCGTAGGCGAACACCAGATCCATGTACTTTCTGAAGCCGGCGTGATCGCTGCTGCGGCTGCTTGAGAAGCGGCGACGTTTTCCGTCGGTGTCGTTGAAGGCGATCTCCTTGTCGCGGTTCTGGCTGTAGAGCCATTCCGCGCGCAGGCGCATGATGGCGTCGGCGCACTGCTGGAGGTCGCGCTTGCCGATGTCGATATTGACGACGGCGACATGGACATCCTGCCGCCATTTGGGCGCACCGGTGTAGGTCATCACCTTTGCGCCTTCGGGACGCATCGGAAGACCGCGCAGCCAGGCGGCGAACGAACCTTCAGGGGCCGCAATCCGCTCGAAGCCCGGAGGCGGCGTAATGCGCTCCGCGAGGCTTGGCGCAGGCAAGGCCTGCGACGGCAGCCAGCCGTAAGGCGCGCGCGCGTAGGCCGTACCAGACAGTGTGAGAGCGATAAAAAGAAGACCGAGGCGCATCATTGCGTCTCGGTCGCATTCAATCATGGCGGCGCAACGACGAGATGCGCCGCCGGTTGTCTTATTTCACGCGCCCGATCAGTTGGCGCGCTCGATCACTCGCTGGATCACTTGGCGCATTGGGCCTTCACGTAGGCGAGCAGGTTGGCGCGGTCGGTCTCATTCTTGACGCCGGCCGGGAAGATCATCTTGGTTCCGGGCACGAGCTTCTTGTTGTTCTCCACCCATTTCAGAAAGTGGTCATCGTCCCAGGTGGTCCAATCGGTTTTCTTCAGGCCCTCGGAATACTGAAATCCCTCGACGGACGCGACTTTGCGGCCGATCACGCAGGTCAATTCGGGACCGAGCCCGTTTTTCGCGCTTGGTCCGATCTGATGACAAGCTGCGCACTTTTTGAATACTGCAGCGCCTGCTTCGACGTCCTGAGCTGATGCTGCAGTCGGAATGACTGCTGCGAGAACCGCCGCCACCGTCCACTTCCACATATTACGAGCTCCATCCTTGGATCCAGCCTGTTCCGGCTGTGTGCCTACGTATAAATACTTCCGTAGGTTAAATCCAGATCGCTTGACGGGAGCTCCGTCCAGATTCCTTGACGTGGTTTGGTTGGTTTTTGCTGCAGTGCGCTACGCCGCAAGGTGCGCAGCGTTGCGCTGGCGACCTCAACGGGGAGCTATACGCGTGGCAAAAAATCTTGAGCCCGCCGGAGATTGCTCCAGCGGGCTCGCGAGATCGCGGACAAGGACTCTTTCAATTGCGCTGCGGGGCGTCACGAACTTCCGTTACGAGAGATCTGCCTTCGTCGAAGGATCGCGTCTCTCCGGAGCCGCCTGCCGGTTCCGCATTTCGTCCTAGCCGTCTGATCCTTTTTCGTGGGTGCTTGGTGGCTATGCTGCTTTCCTCATCGGGCCCTGCATCGGTCCGTGTCGGGAAAGGGCCGGATACGGCCTCTCTTTCTCCCTGTCGATCCCTCTGGCCTCCGATCCCTGGCGCCAGGTCTGTCGATCGAATTCACGGCCTTCCGCCGCGATGCTTAGAAAGCTCGCAGTCTTACCCAAGTTTCCACGTGCAATTTCAAATTGTCTGTTTGGCGCCGCTCGCCAATTGCTCTCTTAAACAGAGCAATCCACTCAGTTCGCGAGCGGTCTCATCTGATCCGGTGGTGACATTTTCTTAGACCTCCTTTCGAGGAGTTTTGAAAGTGTGCGCCTGAGACCCAGAGCTGTCAATATCCGAAGTATGCACAAGTCGCGGGCCGCTCCGGCTCCGTCGCGGCCTTGGTTAACCGAACGTTGAGGCGGGCGGCTTAAGCTCGGGATGCGCCTGAGAAGCGGTCAAGCCGCCCGGCGCTTTCGGTGTGCTCCAAGTTCTGTTCGAGCCTGCTTTCCGTTTTCGATGCGAGCGCGTCTCGCTCGCACCCCACACGGTCAGGCCAAGCCTCGCGAGGCTCACATGAGATCGGCGATCGGGTTTCTTTCGCTTCTGGCTTTCGGATTTCTCGCTGCCGGCGTGCTGGTGGTGATCGGCTCGGCGCCGGTCCCCGATTTTTCGTTCGACAGTCTGTTCACTGGCGATCACTCGGGCGTGCAGCCGGGCTCGCTGCTTTTGGGCCTGGTGCTCGGGTTCGTGCTGTCGGCGCTCGCGCGCGTGTCGTGGAGCGAGCTGCCGCGCCGCTTCGTGGGCTGGCTGATGCAGAACGAGCGCAGCTTCTACCGGCTCGCGCTGGCCTCGATCTTCATCGGCGTTCTGCTGTTCTACTGAGCGCTTGTCTGCTGAGTGCTCCGCAGAGATCCATAACGAGAAAGGCCCGGCATCGCTGCCGGGCCTTTCCTTCCCCCGTCGTGATCGGGGTGTCTCTCAGACCGAGTAGTACATGTCGTACTCGACCGGATGCGGCGTCATCTCGTAACGCATGTTCTCTGCCATACGCAGCTCGATGTAGGCGTCGATCATGTCGTCGGTCATCACGCCGCCAGCCTTGAGGAACGCACGGTCCTTGTCGAGCGAGGCCAGGGCCTCACGCAGGCTGCCCGCAACGGTCGGGATCTTGGCGAGCTCTGCCGGCGGCAGGTCGTAGAGGTTCTTGTCCATCGGGTCGCCCGGATGGATCTTGTTCTGGATGCCGTCGAGGCCGGCCATGAGGAGAGCCGCGAAGGCGAGGTAGGGGTTGGCGCCCGGATCGGGGAAACGCACCTCGATGCGCTTGGCCTTCGGGCTGGTCACGACCGGAATACGGCAGGAGGCGGAGCGGTTGCGCGCCGAGTAGGCGAGCAGAACGGGGGCCTCGTAGCCCGGCACCAGGCGCTTGTAGGAGTTGGTGAGCGGGTTGGTGAAGGCGTTGATGGCCTTCGCGTGCTTCAGGATGCCGCCGATGTAGTAGAGGCAGGTATCCGAAAGGTCGGCGTACTTGTTGCCGGCGAAGGTCGGCTCGCTGCCCTTCCAGATCGACTGGTGCACGTGCATGCCCGAGCCGTTGTCGCCGAAGATCGGCTTCGGCATGAAGGTCGCGGACTTGCCGTAGGCCTGAGCGACCTGATGGACCACGTACTTGTAGATCTGCATGTGGTCGGCCATCGTGATCATCGGGCCGAACTTGACGCCGAGCTCGTGCTGAGCGGCCGCCACCTCATGGTGGTGCTTCTCGACGGTGACGCCCATTTCGGTCAGCACCGAGAGCATCTCGGAGCGGATGTCCTGGCAGCTGTCGATCGGGGGAACCGGGAAGTAGCCGCCCTTGACGCGCGGACGGTGGCCGAGGTTGCCCATCTCGTATTCGGTGCTGGTGTTGGTGGGCAGCTCGGAGCTGTCGACCTTGAAGCCGACGTTGTACATGTCGGTCGAGAACTTCACGTCGTCGAAGATGAAGAACTCGGCTTCGGGGCCGAAGTAGACCTTATCGCCGATGCCGAGCGAGAGCATGTAAGCCTCGGCCTTCTTGGCGATCGAGCGCGGGTCGCGCTCATAGGGCTGGCCGGTCAGCGGCTCGATGACGTCGCAGAAGATGGCAACGGTCGTCTGAGCGAAGAACGGGTCGACGTGGGCGGAAGACGGATCGGGCTTGAGGAACATGTCCGAGCTCTCGATGCCTTTCCAGCCGGCGATCGAAGAACCGTCGAAGGCGTAGCCCTCGAACATGGCTTCGTCGACCGTGCTCACGTCAGCGGTGACGTGCTGCATCTTGCCCTTGGTATCGGTGAACCGCAGGTCGACGAACTTCACGTCCTTGTCCTTGATCAACTTCAGGACGTCACTGACCGTTTTCATAAACACTCCCCTTTGGATTTGAGTTTGCGTATCACGCGTGAGACGCAGCGCAGATCAGATTGCTTCTGCGCCGGTCTCGCCCGTGCGTATGCGAATGGCTTCCTCGATCGACGAGATAAAGATCTTGCCGTCGCCGATGCGGCCGGTTTTGGCCGCTTTCTGGATCGCCTCGACGGCCTTGTCGAGCATCTCATCGCCCAACACGACCTCGATTTTCACCTTCGGCAGGAAGTCGACGACGTACTCAGCGCCGCGATACAGCTCCGTGTGGCCCTTTTGACGGCCGAACCCCTTCGCCTCGATCACGGTGATGCCCTGCAGGCCGATCTCCTGGAGAGCTTCTTTGACCTCGTCGAGCTTGAAGGGCTTAATAATGGCCTCGATCTTCTTCATGCGCCCTTGTCCTCCAGCAGTCCCGATCGCAAAGCCAGATGCGCCGGACCGGCCATCGGGTAGCACGGGATATGCCAAGTCGATTGATCCAAATTAACTTGTTTGTTTTCAGAAGCTTGGTTGATTACTGCCTTTCGGATGGGCAGTCCAGCTGCCCTTAATAGCTCAAAAATTGTGCGTTATGCGCGCTTTTTGTGCACGAAAGTCCGCCAGAGCCGTCCGTGGTGCCGCTGCCGTAGGCGGTTGGTCAAAGTATCCGTCCCGCGGCCGGCATGGCCAATGCGCCCCGATCTCTCTACGGTCGGGGTCGAAGGTTTCACGAATAGGACGAGGCACGGCGTGGCGACGCAGACGATTTGGCTGGACGGGGGGCTGCCGGAGCTCCTGACGCCGAGCGAGATGGGGCAGGCGGACCGGCTGGCGGTCGAGCACGGGGTTGCAAGCCTCGCGCTGATGGAGACGGCAGGACGCGCGGTTGCGGATGCCGCGCGCCGTCTCGTGCCACCCGGCTCGCGCGTGGCGGTGCTGTGCGGCCCGGGCAATAACGGCGGTGACGGGTTCGTCGCGGCGCGGCTTCTCAAGCGCGCGAGCTACGACGTGCGCCTGTTCCTGCTCGGCGAGAAGGCGGCACTCAAGGGTGATGCGGCCGAAATGGCGCGCCGGTTCGACGGTCCCGTGCGGCCGCTCGACCCTGACAAGCTCGAGAGCCTGCATCTCATCATCGACGGGTTGTTCGGGGCCGGTCTCTCGCGGCCGATCGAGGGTGTTGCGGCGGAGGTGATCGCGGCCGTCAACGCGTCCGGCACGCCAGTTCTCGCCATCGATGTGCCGAGCGGGCTCGACGGTGCGACGGGTGAGGCGCTAGGCCCGGTGTTTCGCGCCACGGAGACCGTGACGTTTTTCCGCCTCAAGCCCGGGCATGTGCTCTTTCCAGGCCGGGAGCTGTGCGGCACCGTGCGGCTCGCGGACATCGGGACGCCGCCGGATGTTCTGGCGAAGCTCGACATCAAGGCGCGGGTGAACGGGCTCGCTCTGTGGCGCGAGCCTTTCCGCTGGCCGTCTCACACGGGCCACAAGTATGCGCGCGGCCATGCCGTCGTCGTGTCGGGTGCGCCTCATGCGACGGGGGCGGCCCGGCTGGGCGCGCGCGGCGCGCTCCGGGCAGGCGCGGGGCTGGTGACAGTGGCGAGCCCGCTCGACGCGGTCGAAGTCAACGCGATGCATCTCACCGCGATCATGCTGCGGCCGTTCGAGGGACCGGAGGGGCTTTCGGCGATCCTTGATGACGAGCGGAAGAATGCGCTCCTGATCGGCCCCGGCGGCGGCGTGGGAGAGGCCATGTGCCGACTGGTGGAAGCGGCTCTGCGCTCGCCAGCGGGTGTGGTGCTCGATGCGGATGCGCTGACGTCCTTCTCGGGCGACCTCGCGCGCCTCGTGACCGCTATTCGTGGCCATGCGGGCCCCGTCGTGCTGACGCCGCACGACGGCGAGTTCGCTCGCCTGTTCGGCGCGGGCGGGGGCGCGCGGCTCGAACGGGCGCGGGGCGCGGCCCGGGAGACCGGCGCGATCATTCTGCTCAAAGGGCCGGACACAGTGATCGCGGAGCCTTCGGGACGCGCGGCGGTGAACGTGAACGCGCCGCCGTGGCTCGCGACGGCGGGCTCGGGCGATGTGCTCGGCGGGTTCATCACCGGGCTTCTGGCGCAGGGGATGCCCGCATTCGAAGCGGCCGCTGCGGCGGCGTGGCTGCATGGCGCAGCCGCCTCGGATTTCGGGCCTGGCCTGATCGCGGAGGATCTGCCGGAGCGTCTTCCTGCGGTTCTCGCGCGGCTGATGCCGGCCGCGGCGCGCTAGGCGGATCAGGCGCCGGGCTGGGCGGACCGGCCGGCTTCGCGCATGGAGCGATCAGCGGCAAGGAACGCTTCGACCTCGGGCGACATCGGTGGGCTTTCCGCCGGGCCGCCAATCAGCCCGAACAGGTCTGGTATGGGGACGTAGCGCTGTTCCTTTCGGTCGTAGATCGCGCCTTTGACCAAGGCCTTGGCCGCCACCTGTCCTTCACGATCTCCCGCGGCGAAGACGAACGTCTGCTCCATGACGACGGCCTGCTCCGTCCACGCTACGGCACGTGTTTCCAGGCGATAGCGCTCGAAGGCGCGCAGCTCGCGGCGAAAGCGGATGACGACGGCGTTCGCGACCGGGGTCCAGCCGTTGCGCCAGACTGCCTTTCCCAAGCCGCCTCGGATGATGAGATCGATGCGCCCGAGGTCCATGATCGTGAGATAGCGCCCGTTGTTCATGTGCAGGCTGAGATCGAGATCGTTCGGGAGCACCCGGAGGGTGAGCGCGGAAAAGCCGTCGGGGACCGAGATTTTCGGGCGGAAGGGTGCCGTCAAGAGCAGCCACACCAGGCGCAGCCAGAGGTTCATGGAATTACCAGGGGACTACCGGGGGCCTATTGCGGAGATTGCGGGGCGTTCGCTGCCGTATCGTGCCCGGGCCACAATCTGCCTTTATTGAACGTTGCGCTATATTGGGAAGAAGATTCGCGTCTTCCATCCGTCTACTATGCCGGCATTTCCGGCACGTGGCCAAGAGGTTCGATGGTTCGCCTGCATCCCGTTCGCGCCGTGCTCGCGCTCGCCCTTCTCACGGGCGGGCTCAACGCGCCTGCGCAAGCGGCACCCGGCGAGCCTCAGATCGCAGAGGAAGCGGCGGGCGCGCTGGTGCGCGGCGAGGTTCAGCAGGCAGTCCAGAGCTATACCGAAGCGCTCAAGGACACGGCGCTTCCGAACGACCGTCGCGCCGCCATCCTCAACGACCGCGGCGTCGCCAACATCAAGCTGGGCCTCACGCGGCAGGCATTCGAGGATTTCAATCTGGCAGCGCAGCTCTTTCCGGAGTTCGCTGCCGTCTACAACAATCGCGGCAACCTGCTCTTGTCGCTGGGGCTCGCCAAAGAGGCGGTGAAAGATTTCGACCGCTCGATCGTGCTGGCCCCGGGCTATGCCGCCGCCTACAACAACCGGGCGGGCGCCTATGTACGCCTCGGCGAGCTCGACGACGCGATCGCCGACTACACGAAGGCGATCCAGCTTCTTCCTTCCAATCCCGCGCCGCTCAGCGGCCGCGGCCTCGCCCATCTCGCATTGCTGCGTCCGCACGCGGCGATCCGCGATTTCACCCGCTCGGTGAAGGCGGATGCGCGCTTCGCCGCCGGATACCGTAACCGCGCGGAAGCCAAGCTCGAGGTGGAGCACTACGACGAGGCGATCGAGGATCTTTCTCGCGCCATCGCGTTCGATGTCTCTCATGCCGAGAGCTACGTGCTGCGCGGCAAGGCTTACCTCGCGACGCGCAATACCGCCTCGGCGATCAAGGATTTCACCAAGGCCATCGAGATCGATCCGAAGAACGCGATCGCCTATGCGGAACGCGGGTTCGCCTTTGGTCTCGCCGAGGCGCAGGACGACTCTTTCGGAGATCTCAACCGCGCCATCGAGATCGATCCGCGCTCGGGGCTCGCGTTCGCCTATCGCGCCTATGCCTACAAACAGGCCGGACAGATCGATGTGGCGCTGCGCGATATCGAGGTTGCGCAGAAGCTCAATCCCGAGACGGCCGAGGTCTATTGGGTGAAGGCCGAGATCGAGGAAGCCCAAGGGCAGACCGAGCAGGCGATCGCCGATCTCAAGAAGGCGCAGACGCTGCGGCCCGGCTATCGTGACGCGACGGAGTCGCTGCAGCGGCTCGGCAGCGTGCCGTCTCGCGCGGAGGATACGGTTCTTGCTGATGCGGGGATCGATACGTGGCGTGTCGTGTCACGCGGTCAGCGGTTCGTGGCCATCAACGATCTGTATCCGCGGCTCGCCATTCCGCTGGAGATGATGGGAAGCGGGCAGCCGAAGCTGCTCGAATGGGAGCTCAAGCAGCCGCCGTTCAAGGGGATCGGCACGCTGCGCTTCTTCGGCGGCTCCGTGACGACGAAGACGGGTACGGAGGATCTCGAGCAGGTCGCGGTGGTGGATGTGGAGGCGGGCGTCGTCGTCGCCATCGAGCCTCACAAGCAGGGCGAGAAAGTCGCGACCTGGACGTGGGAGAACGGCAAGGTGACGGTTGCGAGCGTGGACGGCGTCACCGACGAATTCGCGTTGCGCGCGGATCGCCCCGAGATGGCCGGGCAAGGACTGGCGGGTGACCGGCGCTTCACGAGCACCAGCCAGACGGGCGGATGGGCGCCCTGGGACACGCCATTCGGCGGCGCTTTCGGCCAGCAGCAGCCGCCTCCGGCCAAGCGCGCCACCGTGAAGAAAAAGCCCAAGACGATCTTCGATCTGCTTTTCAACTAGAGGCTCGATCCGAGCCGCATACCGCAATCGCGCGCCGCCGTGCGTGATTTCCGAGTGATCCGTCGCGCGCGAAAGCTCGTTTTGCGAGGGACGTCTTTTCTCGATCGCGCGGGTTTCTATGACGGACAAGCCGATTATCGTCTGGTTTCGCCGGGACCTTCGGCTTGGTGATAACGCAGCGCTCTGTGCAGCGGTGGAGACGGGCTCTCCCGTGCTCGCGGTCTACATCCTGGATGACGCTGCTCCCGGCTCCTGGCGTGCGGGTGCGGCTTCGCGCTGGTGGCTCCACAACAGCCTCGAAGCGCTCGATCGTTCGATCTCGGGGCTCGGCGGATCGCTGGTGCTGCGGAGAGGCGCCAGCGGGGATGTGCTCTCCGCCTTGGCGAAGGAGACGAAGGCCGAGGCGGTGCATTGCTCGCGCGCCTACGAGCCCTGGGCGCAACGGCTCGAGCGTGAGGTGCGCGACAGGCTCGACGCGCAGGGCGTGGGGCTGCGGCGGTTCGCGGGAACGCTGCTGCACGAACCCGAGCAGCTCACCACTCAGGCGGGGGGACCGTTCAAAGTCTACACGCCGTTCTGGCGCGCGTTGCGGTCCAAGGTCACGGTTTCGAAGCCGCTCTCCGCCCCCACTCAGCTTCGCGCACCCGCCAAGCTGCCGAAGAGCGAGCGTCTCCAGTCGTGGGGTCTTCTGCCGGAGCGGCCCGATTGGGCGGGTGGCATGAGAGACGCATGGACGCCGGGCGAGGACGGCGCGCGAGCGCGCTTCTCGTCTTTCCTCGACGAGGCCATCGCCAACTATACGGATGAGCGAAACCGGCCGGATCTGGAGGGCACTTCGCGCATATCTCCGCATCTCGCATTCGGTGAGATCAGCCCGCGCCAGTGCTGGTGGGCCGCGGAAGCGGCGGGAGCGCGCGAGCGGAAGGCGGCCGGAGGTGTCGAGACCTATCTCAAGGAGCTGGCTTGGCGCGAGTTCTCCGCGCATCTGCTGCATCACTGGCCCGATCTTCCCGAGGTGCCGTTCCGGAGCGAGTTCTCCGGTTTTCCGTGGCGCAAGAGCGCTGCTCACCTGAAAGCCTGGAAGAAGGGTGCCACCGGGTATCCGATCGTGGATGCGGGAATGCGGGAGCTGTGGACCACGGGCTGGATGCACAACCGTGTGCGCATGATCGTGGCATCCTTCCTGATCAAGCACCTTCTCTTGCCTTGGCAGGAGGGCGAGGCGTGGTTCTGGGATACGCTGGTGGATGCCGATCTCGCGAACAACGCGGCGAGCTGGCAGTGGGTGGCGGGGTCCGGCGCGGATGCCGCTCCCTATTTCCGCATCTTCAATCCCGTGCTTCAGGGCGAGAAATTCGATCCGGAGGGCGAGTATGTGCGCCGCTGGGTGCCGGAGCTGGCGGGGCTTCCGGCCTCCGTCATCCATCAGCCCTGGCAGGCCTCGGCGGCTGTTCTGGAGGCGGCTCAAGTGAAAATCGGGTCCACCTATCCGGCCCCGATCGTCGCGCACGCGGAGGCGCGTGCAGCGGCGCTGGGTGCGTTCGAGGCGATCAAGACCCAGGCGTGATGGCTCCGGCGCTTGCGTGGGGCAGCCCGGGGACTGCTGCTCCAGAGGTAAACGGCCGATAACGTGTTTACCTGGGTATCCGTCGGCCTTTGAAAGTCTGCTTGGGAAACGATATCCTAACGGAATTGCGGTTTCTTTTTCCTGATGCCGCTCTCGCGGCCGCCCTCTTCTGTGTCTGGAGTAAAGAGTGATGCGCCCTCTCGTCCTCGCGATCGCCCTTGCGGTCGCGTCGGCCCTCGTGCCTGCCACGGCCTCGGCCAACGTCCACGCCCGCATCAGCAAAAGCAGCCAGACCATGCAGGTCTATGTGAACGGCCAGCTCTACTATAGCTGGCCGGTGTCCACGGGCCGGGGCCGCTACGCCACGCCGTCGGGCAACTTCCGGGCGCAGCGCCTGGAGCGGCGCTGGTACTCTACGAAATACAGCGGCGCGCCGATGCACAACGCCGTGTTCTACAGCGGCGGCTATGCCATTCACGCCACCAACGAGGTGAGCCGGCTCGGACGTCCCGCGTCGCACGGCTGCGTTCGCCTGTCGCCGGGAAATGCGGCCGAGTTCTTCCAACTCGTGCGCAGCTACGGCGCGGGGCGGACACGCATCACCATCACGCATTAAGGTCGGGTTTTACGGGCGGTCCCGGTGCTGCCCCGTTCATGGTCCATCTGTACGAGTTAGGTCTCTGTGCTCGTCATTGTTACCTCTCAGTTTGTATCGCGTTGGAGAGTTGTGATGAGGTTGAAGGTTCTGGTCGGTGCGCTTGCCGTCTCGTTGGGAGCGGCGGTAGCACATGCGCAGACCGCGCCCGAGAAGCCAGCCGCGCAGGGTGGCGTTCCGACTGTGACGATCATCAACAAGTCGGCTGCCGGCCCGGCTGAGCCCGCGCCGCCCACGCTGACGGTTTCTCCTGCGCCTCAATCCATTCCGAAGGCGCCCGAAGCGAGTGTCGAAGCGGCCGCCGCGCAGGCGCCTTCGGCCACGCCCGCCTCCGAGACGGCTGCCGAGCGGATGAGCGCTCCGCAGCCTGCGTCAGGCACGGCACCCGCTTCCGCGATGGCGGAGGAGCCCAAGACCGCAGCCGTTACGCAGGAGCCTCCGCCGGAGCCGACGCTTGGCATCAACATCGATCTGACGCGGCAGGTGATGACCGTGTCGGAGAACGGTACGCCCCGTTACACATGGAAGATCTCGTCGGCCCGCTACGGCTACCGTACGCCGACCGGCACGTTCCAACCGACGTGGATGTCGAAGATGTGGTACTCGCGCCAGTACGATTACGCGCCGATGCCGCACGCGATCTTCTTCCACAAGGGCGTCGCGATCCACGCCACCTATGCGATCAACCAGCTTGGGCGCCCGGCCTCGCACGGGTGCGTGCGGCTTGCGCCGAAGAACGCGGCGGCACTGTTCAAGCTGGTCAACGATCACGGCAAGGCGCGCACGGAGATCGTGGTGCACGGAACCCCGGATCATTCCTATTCGGAGCGTGTGGCCTCGCGCGAGCGGGATGAAACATCGACGCGCCGCGCCGGATACCGCTATCTGCCGCCGAGCTATGCGCAGCGCGGCAATTACGCCTATGCGCAGCCGCCGCCTGGCTACTATGCGCCGCCGTCTCGCAAGCGCCGGTACTACGCCGCGCCGCGCCCGTACTATCAGCCGCGCGGTTTGTACAACAGCTACTCCTACGGTTACGGCTTCTGAGCTCAGCTTCCGGCTCCGAAACAAAAAAACCGCGCCGGATTTCGTTCAATCCGGCGCGGTTTTCTGTTTCGCGGGCGTTCGATGTCTCGTCTCAGAACGGGTTCCAGGTCGGGCGTGGCGTAAACCGCACGTAGCCGATGCTTGCGCCGAGCCTCAGGCCGAGACCGGAGCGGATCGGTGCCATCAGGACGGGGCCGCCCTTGAGCAGCGTCATGCCGACGCCTCCGACGAGATAGGCGGAGCCGTCCACGCCGGTGAAGCGGCGGAACAGGCTGTTGGCCTCATCGAGATTGTAGATCAGGAACAGTGTGCGCGATCCCTCGGCGCCGACATCGTAGCCGATCGACGGGCCGTGCCAGAACACTTGCTGCGTGCCGCCGGAGCGCAGGTAGAGCGTGCCTTCGCCGTAGCGGAGGCCTGCGAGGAACGCGCCGCCGCCTTCCTTGCCGAGCACGTATGCGGTGGGTCGCCCCGCCTGCTTGAAGGCGTGCTCGATGACGCTCGCGAGCGAGGTCGAGATTGTGCCGAAGAAACCCTGCGTCGCCGCTCGGATCTCGTCGATGGTGTAGCCGTCCTGGGCATGCGGGATGCCGTCTGCAGGGGGCAGCGCATAAGGCGCGCCCGGCGGATCGCCAGGTGCCGGAGGCTCGAAGGCGGGCGGGAGATCGTGGTTGGGCGACGGCGTGCGCACCACAGGCGGCGGCGGGATCACGGCCTGCGCGGTGGTGGTGCTCCAGCTCGACGATTTCTCCGTCTCCTCCTTACCCTTCGAGGCCGCGGCCGGAGCCGACGCGGGAGGCGGTGAGGTGGCGGCCGGCTTCGTGGTCTCGGTCTTGGGGGCGTCGGTTTTGGCGGTCTCGGTCTTGCGGACCGGAGAGGCAGGCCCAGCGGGCTTCTCGGGCTGTGCGTCTGCCGACGCAGCCGGTGGCGATGCGGGTGGGGGCGACGCGGGCTCGCGCGACAAGGACGGTGGCGGAACGGCCGGGGTGGGAGCGGGGACCGGCTCGCTGGTCGCGACAGTGGATGGCGCCGCGGCGGCCGGTGCGCCGATTTCCTTGTCGATCTTGGCAATGAGATAGGCGGACTTCGCGCGCATCACGGCCATCAGCTCGCTGGAAGCGGCTTTCAGCTCCGAGAGATTGGCGCAGCTGCCTGCCGCCGCCGCCTCGGTCTCCGGTGTGCCGAGTGTATCGATCTTACCCAGAAGCTCGCCCGCCTGGGCGTCGAACTCGTCGAGCTTCTTGTCATGGACGAGCGCGAGCCCCTTGGCCTCGAAATCCGGGTCGGTCCACTTCTTGTGGTCCCGCAGGGCCTGGAGCTTCTGCTTGAGCCGGGGCTGCGTCTCGGCGCTGAAGGCGCGCAGCTCAGCGGCCGACTCGTCGACGGCTTCGCCGAAGCTTTCGGCAGAGCAGGTCTCGGCGGCAGCTCTCTGGGCCGGCATCAGCGCAAACGCCAGCGCAAGGCCCAGCAGAGCCGGGCGCAGGATTCGTCTCATGTTCATCAAAACTCTCTCTCGCCCAGTTTTGGCGTTTTTGAGGAGTTTACCGATGAAGCGGGCGTGATGTGACTACTTTTTCGTGTCGATACATGTCGGAGGCCCCTGCGGTTAACCAATCGGGAGGGCTTCCGGACCGTGTTATTGGCCCGTCGGGACCGTTTTGATCACGCTCGACATCGGCCGCTCGGCGCCGACCGCCGGAAGGCCCTTCACGTCCTTCTCGATCATCGCGTCGTACTCGGCCAGGGTCTTGAGGTCGTCCTTGGCTTTCATCTGCACGATCTTGTAGCCGCCAGCCTTCAGCGCTGCGAGCAGGCTCGGCATGGCCTTGGCCGTATGGGGCTGAATGTCGTGCATCAGCAGGATGCCTTTGCCCTTCTTGTCCAGCCGCTTCATGATGGCTTGAACAAGCTGCTCCGGCGTCTGGCGCTTGAAGTCGAAGCTGTCGACGTCGGTCGAGAACACGGCGATGTTGCGGCTCGCGAGGTGGGCGAGCGTCGCCTGCGAGTCACGGAGGTAGGGGAAGCGGAAGAACGGCGAAATGGGACCGCCGACAGCGCGGCGCACGCCGCTGATGCCCTTCTCGATCTCGTCCTTCGCGTCCTGGTCCGATTTCTTTCTCATGTCGGCGTGCGACCACGTGTGGGTGCCCACGGTGTGGCCACGATGGGCGACGTCGCGAATGATCTCAGGCAGGCCGATCGCCATTTTGCCGAGGCTGAAGAAGATCGCCTTGGTGCACTGCTCGTCGAGGGCGTCGAGAATGGCGCGCGTGGTGTTGACCTGCGGGCCGTCGTCGAAGGTCAGGACGACCTCCTTTTCCTGCAGGAAGTCGTAGGCCTTGTAGTGATCGAGGCCAAAGCCGGGGCCGCCGGTGGTATCGATCTCCACTGTGCGGGCGACGCCGAGCGCGTCCGCATTCGCGCAGCTCTTCTTCGCGGGATTGTCGGGAAGCGCGGATGTTTCCGTTGCCGCCGCGCCGGCCGCCTTGGCCGCTGCGCCCGCAGCCGGCGGAGCTTTGGATGCGTCTCCAGCGGTTGCCGCGGTGGCAAGCAGAATGAGCAGCGTGGACAGCGTGAAGCGCATTGTGTCTCTCCCCGATTCTTGCACCCTTTCTAGCAACAAAAGCCGTCCGCGGGGAGGCCCGCTGGCCACACACTGCGGAGAGTGGGGATAAAGGGGGCAGTGGGACGGGGACGAGGACGAGGGGGACGTCAGGCGGATTTTGACGCGATCCTGGCCTTGAAGCGTTCCGCATCGACGACAACCCGGGTGTGCCGCGCCGTGCCGATCTTTTCCTTCGAATCGCGGGCTTCGATCTCGAACGTCAGCTTGCGTCCGTCCACGGCGACGAGGGTGGCAGTGGCGTAAATGGCGAGGCCAACGGGCGTGCCCGCTGTGTGACTGACCTCGATCTGAACGCCGAGGCTCGCCTGGCCAGGCGCGAGGCGATGCTCCACGCACGCCACGGCCGCGGCCTCCATGAGAGCGACCATGCTCGGCGTGGCATAGACCATGATCGCGCCGCTGCCGACGGCGGGAGCGCACAGGGCTTCCGTCACGCGCACTTCCGCGTGCCCCGTGAGGCCGGGTGTCAAGACAGGGGAGGCGCCGGGCGTACTGGTGCTCATGGAATGCTCATTAGCTGGCTTTCTCGCTGGGCGAGGAGACTGCGCGCGAGATTTTTCACGAAAAGCCGCGAGTGTCACGCCTGGAACAGCGGGCGATGGCGGAGCCGTTTAGGTTCACGGCATCAGATCACTCAACCCGCCCTTGACCGAGGGGCACAAGATGGAGGCTTCGATGACCATTGCTCGCACCAGCGCTCTCGCCGTTCTCGCTGCCGCAGCTCTTCTGTTCCCGCTCATCGCCAGCAGCGATGCGGATGCGAAAGGCGGCAAGGAATACTTCGCCCAGACCTATCAGTTCGACAAGCCGATGAACGGCTACCAGGGTTTCTCGGGCGCTTATCACTGCTCGTACGTCAAGACGCCGAAAAACGTGTGCGTCGCCGGCAAGTGCAAGCGCGTCTGGGAGCTGCTTCAGACCTGCCAGTAACACCCCGAAACGACCTTCACGTTCTGGATCCCTTCTCCTCCCACACTCCTGGCCCCGGCCCGCACCGGGGTCCTTTTTTTTGCGCGAGTGGGTGGAGATGCGGGCGCTCAGCGTGTCACGCGCAGCTCGACGCGGCGGTCGAGCTGGTAAAGCGCCTCGCCCTTGTAAGCCGTGCGATCGACGCCCATGAACGGCTCCGTCTTGCCCTTGGGCGTGAGTTTCAGCTCGCCGGTGTAGCCGCCGTTTCTCAGGATCTCCGAAACCGTATTGAGGCGGTCGCGCGAGAGATCGAAGTTGTAGTCGTTGGTGCCGCGCTCGTCCGCGTGGCCGGTGAGCTCGACGGCCGAGAGGCGCTTCAGCGTCAGGTATTCGAGGAGCAGGCGGGCCGCGCGCTCGCCCTCGGGCGTCAGCACCGCCTCGTTATAGACGAACATGATGGGCACCGGGATGACGGTCGTGGTGCGATCCGTATCGGCGGCGGCCGTCTTTTCGCTGGCGGCGGTGCTCGTGCTTGCACCGGCAGCTTGCTCCGTGGTCGTGCTTGTGGCGTTGGCTGCGACAGAGGTTTCGGCTGCGCTGCTGGAGGACGACGCCGTGGTCGAGGATGAGGCGGGCGCGTCCGGCGTCGCAGGTGCTGCCGTTGCGGCAGGCGTCTCGCCCTCGCTCTTCTTTCCGGTTTGTTGCGTGTCGTGCGCGTTCTTCTCCGCTTCCTCACGTGCTTCGGAGACGAGGTTCTCGAATTTGCGCATCACGTCGCTCGCGACCGCGGAGGGCGAGGCGGGGCTGGCCGGGACGGGTGCGGCGGCCGCCACTTGTGTTTTAGGCGGTTCCGGCGCGGGGGGCGGTGTCTTGCTGGTCGAGAAGGTGAGGGTCGGGTCGGTGCTGGCGAACCTATGATCGGTGACAAGGCTCCACTCGCCCTGCTCGTCTGATTTCACGGTGCCTGCCGGCTTTCCGTTTTCCATGACCGTTACATAAGTATCCGGCTCGGCGCGTCCGGCGAATACCGACGAGCCATCCGGAGAAATGCGGGAGATGTCGATCTCGACGTTTCCGGACGCGGGTTTTGGCTCGTCCGATTTGCCGAGCGCCGTGACGGTCTGGTCGATGACGGTTTCGGCCGACTTGGCGGCCTGCTCTTCCTTGGCAGCGGGCGCCTGTTCACGATCTTTTGAGACCGGTGCGGCCGTTTTCTGCGCGGGATCCGGCGCGGTGCTGCTCGCGATGTCCCACGGCAATGTCACGCCGAAGCGGCCCGCGGCGAAGATCGCCGCAAGGCCGGATGCTGCCAGCAAAAGCAAAACGAGTGCAACGCGCCGCAGCATTGCCACCTCAACCTGTGTCATGATCCGGAAAGACCACGATGATCCAGGTTTGGGGAGTTATCAAGGCTCCGGCGGCAATTCTTCGAGGAGAATGAGGCGCGGAGGGTTAACTCCGCCCGCGCCTCTTGCCGGATTAGCCCTTGTCGCCGGGAGCGGGGCCGTCCTTCTGATCGTCGGGGCCGTGGCCGCCCTTCTGGTCCGGACCGTGATCGCGCTTCCAGTGGCCCTTGCCGCGACGCTCCGTAAGCTTGGCTTTCTGCTCCTCGGTGAGGCTCGCGTAGAACTTCTCGGCCGCCGGGCGGTAGGTCTTCAGCGCCTCGAGAGAGGCTTCGAGACCGGCCTGCGTCTGCGCGAGGCGCTCGATCGGCGTCTTGCGCGGGGTGTTCTCGTCGCTTGCTTCGGGCTTCTTGGGGCAGCCTTCGCGCAGCTTGTCGGCGGCGGCGCGGGTCGCGGTCTTGAATTCCTCGAAGGCGGGCTTCTGCTCGTCCGTCACTTTCACGCGGTGCTCGAGACGCACGAGCATGAGGTCGGCGAACTCGGCGCTGTCGCCGCGGCAGATGCGGCCATGGGGACCGCCGAAGCCGAGGCCCAGGAGACCGGCCGAGGCGCCGGGGCCGAAGTGATGACGGCCTTTGTGGCCTTCCCAGTGTCCGCGCTGGGCGATAGCGCCCGCTGCGGCGAGACCTACGGTTGCGGCGGCGATGCCGGCGAGAATGTACTTACCCTTACGTGTCATATGTCCGTTCTCCTTGCTCGACCGGCGCTCTCTCTGGGTCTCTTCCGGTGGGGGACCGGATGCGCCGTCTTGTAGGGAAGAACGGGGAAGGCGCGAGTTTCCGTCGCGCCTTCCGGCGGTGCTACTGACAAACTTTCTGACGCGCGTGGCAGTCGGTGGCGATCATGCCCGTCTCGCATTTGTAGGTGGTGGCCCCGGCAGCCTTTGCGTACCCCTGGTTCTCGCGGATGTTCTTCAGCGCGGCATCGGCCATGAACTTCGCGATGTCCTGCGTGACGCCGGTTCCGACCGCGCCGATCTGCTTGCAGGCTGCATTGGCGCCGCCGCTCATGACGGCGAGCGTGCCTGCGGCCAGCGCGAACGCTGCGCTTCTGGCGATCAGTTTCATCTTGTTGTTCTCCCTGATGTGACGTCCGTCTTGCGTGCCGGTTCGCGGCCCATCTCGGGACCGCGGGACACGGCGCGCGTGGACGCTGCTCCCCGGGCGCGGGCGAAATGTGGCGCAGATCGGGCAAGCGCGTCGAATGATGGGGACGTGTGGCGCGAACGCAGGCGCCCCGGACCGATAAGTCCGAGGCGATCAGGGTTCAGTATCGGCGGTGTGAACGCCTACCGGCAGGCGAGCAGATCGCGGGAGCCGGCCTCGTCCGTCACAGTCAGCGTGTCGCCGGAGACGGTGAGCGTGAAGTTGTAAGGTTCCGCGCTCCCTTCGATCGTGCACTCCGAGCTGACCTTCCACTCGCCATCCGCGCCGTCGACGGATTTGAACTTGCAGTGGGTCTCGTGTTGATCGTAGCCGTCCTTCGAGAGAAGGAGGGGGGCTTCCTGGCGATCCTGGCCCACTTTGCACTGAGCCAGATCGGAGGCCCACGTCCCCACGTAGGAGGGATCAGCCGCGCGCGCGGGGGCGGTTGCCGCCAGGACTGCCGCCAGTGCGGCGAAGCCGAGCGAGAGTGTTGTCGTGGTCGTGCGCATGATCTCTGTTCTCCCGTTTCTTTGGGGCCCGGCAGGCGGACCGCTCATGTCAGCAAGGCAAGCGTGTCGGGCGTAATCATGTCAAGAGGGGGCGCTAGACTGGTTTGTAACGCGCCGGGGTGATATGCGCCCTGCGTCGACGAGGCTCTGGTTCGGGGAAGACACGATGTTGAAGCGAATTGCCCTTCTGGTTGTCGCGGTGGTGGCCGCGTTCTGCGTCTACGTGGCCTTGCAGCCCTCGGCGTATCGCGTCGAGCGGTCGGCGATCGTCGTCGCCACGCCCGAGCAGACGTTCGCGGAGGTGAACGACTTCCACAACTGGGACGCGTGGTCGCCGTGGGCAAAGCTCGACCCAGCGGCCAAGGCAACGTTCGAGGGGCCGGCGTCGGGCCAAGGCGCCGTGTTGCGCTGGTCCGGCAATCACGAGGTCGGCGAAGGCAGCATGACGCTCGTCGAGAGCCGCCCGAGCGAGCTCGTCCGCATCCGCACCGATTTCGTCAAGCCGTTTGCGGGATCGGCCAACAGCGAGTTCGTCTTCAAGGGCGATGGTCCGCGCACGATCGTGACGTGGAGCATGTCGGGTGAGCGCGGGTTCCTGGAGCGCGCGATCTGCACGATCATGAACGGCGACAAAATGATCGGCGGGCAGTTCGAGAAAGGCCTCGCCAATCTCAAGAAGGTGACGGAAGGCAAGGCGGGCTGACGCAGCCGATCCCGTCACTTCTTCGGCTTGCTTTTGGGAGCGCTCGGTTTTGCGAGCGCTTCCGTGAAGGCTTGCGCGGCGGCGGGAGCGCGGATCTTGCCGCCGTGAATGAAGTAGACGAAGACGTCACGCGGTTTGCCGGGTTTCTTTGATGGCTCTCCGGCGAGATCCGGGGCGAGCGCCTTGGGCAGCTCGCCTGCGGCCCACGCGTTTGCCGTTGAAGCCCAGGTAGCGATCTCCTTGGCCGGATAGGCCGTGGGGTTTTCGTCCTCGCCTTTCTGCAGACGCGCGTAGACGAAGTCTCCCGTGAGATCTGCGATGGCGGGATAAGTCGGGTGATCGGCATAGCAGACCGGGATCTCGAAGTGGCGGAGGAGCGTCACAAACTCGCTGTCCTTGAACGAGGGATGGCGTACCTCGACGACGTGGCGCAGAGCGTGGCCGTCGAATGTTTTTGGCAACAGCTCGAGAAAGGCGCCGAAATCCGCCGCATCGAATTTCTTGGTGGGCGCGAATTGCCAGAGGATGGGGCCAAGCCTGTCCCCCAGCATGGTGGGGCCGGAATCCAGAAAGCGCTTGATCGAGTCGCCGGCTTCGGCGAGCACGCGCCGGTTGGTGGCGAAGCGCGGCCCTTTGAGGGAGAACACGAAGCCGTCCGGCACCTCGCTGGCCCATTTCCCGAATGTGGCGGGCGTTTGCGAGCGGTAGTAGGTGCCGTTGATCTCGATCGTGCTCAGCGCGCGGCTCGCATAGTGCAGCTCTTTGGCGTGCGGGAGTTTTTCCGGATAGAAGACGCCGCGCCAGGGCTCGAAGGTCCAGCCTCCGATCCCGGCTCTGATGGTTCCGCGTTGGCTCATGGCTGCCGTCTCCTTTTGGCGGACTATAGGGCGGAGAAGCCACGGCGGGAGGGGAAATGTCGAGCGCCCCGATAGCGGAGCACGCCCTGCCCGCGTAGTCTCGGGCCGGGTGAAAGCTTCGCGGAACGTAGATGGCACCGCCGGGGTGAGATATCGAGGCGGGTGACATATCGGGAGCGACAACCTGCCGGTTGTGAAGGCGGATGTGGGGCGCCATGTGATGCGAAATGCCAGGATGGGCGCCGCACCTCACGTTGACAGATGAGCTCATGCAAACTGCCGATGAAACGTTTGCGCTGACTGAGCGGCTTGTTCCACCTCTGGAGAAGGGGCAGCGGCCGTTTCAGGTTGCGCTTGCGCTGGCGTTTCTTTTTCATGCGGCGTTGTTCATCGAGATCGGCCGTTCGGTTCCGCGCACAATGGGAGACCGGTCGGGCTCGAACGATGCGATTGCGGTGGAGCTCGTCAGTGCCGCCGATTTGCGCAGCCTCGAGTCGGTTGCGATGCCGCCGCCGGGTGCTGCGCCCCCGGTGAGCCCCACGCCGCCGGTTCCACCGCAACCAGAGCCACCGCAACAAGAGCCGCCGAAGCCTGAGCCGAAGCAGGCAGAGCCAGCACCTCCGCAACCGGCTCCGCCCGAGCCCGCGCCGAAGGCCGCGGAGCCGCAACCTCAGCCGCCGCCGCAAGAGGCGAAGCAAGCGGAGCCTAAACCGGAACAGAAATCGGCGCTGCCGGACTTCGAGACGCTGCTTCCCGATCTCGCGACCATCCCGCAGCCGGCCGATCCGCCGGAGAAGCCAGCCGAGCCGCAAAAGCAGGAGGAGGCGAAGCCCGTCGAAAAGAAAGCGGAGGCCGCCCAGCCTGCGGAGAAGAAGGCCGAGCCCGCCCCGCCCAAGAAGAAAGCCCAGCAGCAGGCGCGGCTCGAGCCTTCGCCGAAGGATGCCGCAGTCGCGCCTCCGGGACGCTCGTCCTCCGTCTCGCGCCCGCCCGGCATCACACGCTCGGGCGAGAACGACGAGTTCGGGCGGGGCGTGATCCGCGCCTTGCGCGCAACCATGCCGCCGCCGAGAGGTGTGTTCGGACGTGTCACGGTCCGGCTCATTCTGACCGAGAACGGAGACCTTGCGGAAGTGCGCGTGGTCGAGCCATCGGGGCGCGACGGGCTCGATCAGAGCGTCGTGTTCGCCACCAAGCAGACCTATTTTCCGCTGCCGCCCTACAAGTCGACGATTGCGGACCGGACCTTCGTCATCACCTACGTGTACCGGTGACGGAGCGCTGCTAAAGGAAGGGAGCGCCGCAACGCCTGCAGCGCTCCCCAAGGACAAGCTCGCGATCCGTCAGAACTTCGCGGTGGTGCTGAGAAGGAACGAGCGGCCGGGTTCGTAGAGCGGCGTCACTTCGCCGGGGAACTCGTGGCCGTAGGACGCTCGATCCGAGTAGGTCTCGTCGAAGATGTTCTGCACGTCGAGGCGGAACGTCAGATCGTAGGTGGAGAGCTGCGGCTTGTACTCCATGAACGCGTTCACGACCCGATAGGACGGGTAGGGCGGCGAGCCCGCGATAACGCGATCATACTCGGGCGCGAACTCGGCGTCTGCGCCGACGGTGAGGCCGGTTCCGGCGAACGTGTGAGCGGCGGTGACGGTGATGATTTCGCCCACGGGTGTCACGAGGTAGTTGCCGGTGTAGGAATCGGCCGGCAGGCCATCGATGGTGGCATCGATGTTTGCGTACTTCACGCGCAGGAAGCCCGAGCCCCAGTTGTAGCCCGCGCCGATCTCAAAGCCTTCGCTTTCCACGTCGCGGGAGATGAGGGCGATGCGGGCGCTGTCGATCTCGGTGCGGAAGATCGTTCCTTCGAGCGTCCAGCCGCCGTAGCGTGCGACGAGGCCCGCGGTGTAGTTGTCGGCCGTGGTAGCTTCGAGGCCGTTCGGATAGGTCCAGGCGGGGCTCATGATGAAATTCTCGGCGAGGGGCACCCCGGCCCAGACGTGCGAGTAGCCCGCCTTCGCGGTGAGGAAGCGGCCGAGCAGATCCTGCTCGCCGGAGATGTTGCCGCTGAGGCCGCTGTCGTTCCACTTCGAGCCGTTGACGCCGGTGAACCACTGCTGGTCTGCGCGGCCGCCGAACGAGAGGCGCGTGCCGAGAACCGGCTCGATCCTGGCCTGCGTATAAGCGCCCGCGACCGTGCTTTTCTCGCGCGGGTACTCACCGGGAAAATCGAGAGCGGCGCGGCTCTTGCTGAAGTCGATGCCGGCGATCACGTTGCCGGTGTCGAATGCGAACTTGTTCTCGGCCTTTCCGTTGAAGGTGTCCGTCTCGCCGAGGGTTGGCGAGACGCGCCCGTTGCGGCGATTGGTGAAGGGCGTGAAGACCTCGGTCTTGCTGTAGGCGAGCACGACCTTGGGGTCCCACCAGCCCTGGGGTGTCGCGTCGCTGTAGTTGAATACCGTCGTCTGCCGGTCGAGCCTGTACTCGCGCAGCGCGGGCTCGAGACCCAGCGGGGGAATGATCGCGTTCGCGCGATAGGGACGCAGCCCTTCGTCGTTCAGGCGCTCGTGGCTGATCTCGAAGCGATCGCCGCTGGTCGCCTGATAGGCGAGCTTGCCGATGCCGCTCAGGAAGTCGGTCTCGCTTCCTTCGACGGTCTGGCCGTTGCCTGCTTCGAAGTCGTCGCCATCGCCGAAGCTGAAGTAGCCGAGCGCTTCGAAGCCCTTGGACATGCCGTAAGCGGCGAGGTTGCTGGTGAAGACGTTGCCGTTGGTGTTGAAGGACGATTTCACGAACCCGCCGAGGCCGTCACGGTCCAGCAGGTCGCCGACGTCTTTCGTCTCGTAGGCGATGGAGCCTGCGAGTGCGCCGAATCCCGCGTCGGCAGGCGCCACGCCCGCGTCCACGCGAGCGGCCTTCAACAAGCTCGGGTCGATGAGATTTGTGCCGTTGTGGTGGAACACCTTGTTGTTCTGGCGGGCGCCGTCGACGGTGACGGAGAGGTTCGTTTCCTCGATGCCGTTGACGTACACCTTCTGCGACATGGGCAGCGAGCTGCCGACGAGGATGCCGGGCTGGCCGGAGAACACGTCCTTGATGTTGCTCGGATTGATCCTGGCCAGATCCTGCGAGGTGATGTCGGTGGTGTTGGTGCCGATGCTGGGCTCGGCGGAGACGGTTGTGGCCGCGGGTTTCGCCGCAGGCTGGGTTTCGACGGGCGCGGATGCGGCGGCTGGTGCGGGAGCCGGGTTGGCCACCTTCTTTTTCTTTTTCGCGCTCTGTTTGGCGGTCACTTCAAGGGGCGGCAGCTCGGCTGGCTGCTCCTGCGCGAATGCGGGGCCGAGCCCGATCCAAAGCGGTGCCCCCGTGCCGAGCATGAAGGCCGCGGATCGCGACCGAATTCCACTTATGTGACGCATAAATCTTCCCCAAGTCTGTCAGCGAAACGGAGCTGCGCAGATGCTCTGGCGGCTTCCAGCTTCAAAGGCGGCTGGCTGGCTAACGTCGCGGCGGGCGCGGTGGCTGGCTGGCTGATAGGGTTCAGATTTTAATTGCTGACTGTAGTAGTAAATAAAATGATCGGGCAGCCGCGAGAAGGGAGGGCGAGCGGTGCAGAATGGTCACAGGGGCCTATTTGTGCACGGCACTACGCAGCCTGGTCAGCCGCTCGAGCGTCGAGATGGCCTTCGGCGGGTTCTCGGCGGCCATCGCGAAATTTATTGCTTCGAGGCATACGAACGTTGCGCCGTGCAGAGCGATACGTCCCGCAAAGCCGCGCAGAACCGGGACGACGGCGGTTGCGTGACGCGTGAGCGCGACCTCTTTCGAATCTGTGATGAGGACGACCGGCGCCTTCAGGCGCCGCGCTTCGCCAAGTGTCGAGATCGCTTCGCGGAACGGCTTTCCGTAGGCGAGCATCACCAAGGCGTCGACGTTGCGCATTTCCAGGAGTTGCTCGGGAAGCGGCGACAGGCATCCGTCGAACACGAACGTCGGGTAGCCGATGCGGTTCAGCGACATTGCGAAATAGCGCGCCAGAAATGCGGTTGCACCAATTCCGAACACGCCAATTCTCTTGGCCGGTCTCAACTGCGCGACCGCGGCGAGAATGCTCGCTTGCGTCTCGGGTGCGGACAGGTTGTTGAAGGTTTCCTGGTGGTCGGCGAAGACCTGCTCGACGGCCGTTGCCGATCTTGCTTTTATCGAAGCGACGGTGCGGGCGATGGTGTCCGCAGGGGTTTGGCCGACGCCCGAGGCCGTTGCCACCACCCGCCGCAACTCGCGCAATCCGCTGAAGCCGAGCGCCTGGACTGCGCGGACGACAGTCGCGTCGGATGTCCGCAGGGCTGCTGCGATTTCCAGCGCCGACTGGGTCATGACCTCGTGCCGGTTGTTGTCGATGAACTCAAGCACCCGCGCGATCGCGGGAGAGACGTTGCGCGCGCGGACGCGGATGCGGTCGCTGAGCTTGTCGTTGGGCCTGCCTGCCGCCAGCATGTGTGATCCAGAAAGTACACTACTACAATCTAGTATTGAGATGTAGTGGATGTTACGCGTTGCGTTCAAGATCAATTCGACTGCGCCGCCCCATCCCGCTGCGCTGCATCAGTGTCATGGAAGTCTATGCTCGCAGCAGAAGCCCGCGTCAGCTCGGAGAAGGCCAGCCGCTATCTGGTGCAGCTCTGTAAGCACTTTGCTCACAAGACGACGGCCGAATACGACGCGGATCAGGGCCGCGTCGATTTCCAGCCGGGCGCATGCCTTTTCAGAGCTACCGAGGCCCAACTCCTCCTCATGTGCGAAGCGGAGACCGCCGAAGATCTTGAGCGCATCAAGCTCGTGGTCGCTGACCACCTTGTCCGGTTTGCGCGGGGCGAAGACCTCCGCGTGGAGTGGGCGGATCGACCGACAACGTCCGGCGACGGTTGAGATTTGTTTAAAAAGTCTCAACGGCAACAGATAATTAAGCATAAGCGCTAAGCAGAATTTCACGCGTCCGCGGCATTTTGAGCTGCTTTGTATGGAACGCCACCGGACATGGTCCGGGTGACGAAAGGGCGTTCCTGTCGAAACTGGTTCATTGCGATCGGCCGAGCCCATGACACGGACCCTGCGCCTTCCCACGATCCCCAAAGAGCTGGTTGGGCTTACAGCTCAGATCGCTCTGACCATCTTCGTGGTCGAGCTCTTTCTCCTGATGGCGATGCGGACGCAGCAGGGCGCACCGGCCAGCGTGATCGATCATCTCTGGGACGCGGCTTTCGTAACGGTCGTCAGTGCGCCTCTCATGTATTTCTGGATCGTCCGGCCGTTCGTCAACGCGGCGCTCGCGGCCAATGCCGAGCTGCAAAAGGTGGCGAGGACGCTCGACGATGCGCTGCAAGCCAAGAGCATCCAGGCGGAAGCTCACGCTTCGGCGCTCGCGCGGCTCAAGCTGCAGCGGGTGATCCTCGATCGCCTCGCCATTCTCTCCGAGACGGACGTGCGCGGCACCATCACCGAGGTCAACGACAACTTCTGCAAGATCAGCGGCTATTCGCGTGACGAGTTGATCGGGCGCACGCATTCGCTCGTCAATTCGGGCCTCCATCCCAAGTCCTTCTGGACCGAGATGTTCGCGACGATGGCCAGGGGCGAGGTGTGGCAGGGCGATGTTCGCAACCGCGCGAAGGACGGCAGCTATTACTGGGTCCATTGCATCAACTCCGCCGTGCGGAATGCGGATGGCAAGCTCAAGGGCTACATGAGCCTTCGCATGGACATCACCGAGATCAAGACGATCCAAGCCAAGCTGCACGATCAGAACGTGAAGCTCGATGCCGCCCTCAAGCACATGTCGCAGGGGCTTGTCATGTTCGATGACGAGCAGTGTCTGGTCATGTGCAACGAGCAATACGCGAAGATGTACGGTCTGCCGGCGCAACTCTGCGTGCCCGGAACCCCGCTCGCCGATGTGATCAACAACCACGTCATCACCGATATCTACCGGGACGGGATGCCGGCCGATTATCTGCCCGAGCGTGTCGCGGGCATCGCGCATCTCAAGGAAAGCGTTCATGCGCTTTCGAATGGCAACTCGATCGCGGTGGTGCGCAGCCCGATGCCGGAGGGCGGCTGGGTTTCGACGCACGAGGACATCACGCATCGCTTGCGTCTCGAGGACCGGATTACCCATCTCGCGCTGCATGACGGCCTGACCGACCTTCCCAACCGCACGCTTCTTCGTGATCGTCTCGATCACGCGCTGGCGAAGCTTGCGCCCGGCGACAGTGTCTCCGTGCTCTATCTCGATCTCGACCGCTTCAAGCAGGTGAATGATACGTTGGGGCACGCCGTGGGCGACGCGTTGCTCAAGGCCGTTGCCGAGCGGATCCGGGCTTGCATCCGGAAGACCGATACGGTTGCGCGTATCGGCGGCGACGAGTTCATCGTCGTGCAGGTTTCGGCGGATGCGATCAAGGATGCTGCCGTACTTTCGGAGCGCTTCATCGACGAGCTTTCGGCGCCTTATGAGGTCAAGGGCAATACGGTGAGCATCGGCGTTTCGATCGGCATCGCAATCGCGCCTCGCGACGGGGCGAACCAGGAGCAGTTGCTCCACAACGCCGACCTTGCGCTTTATCGCTCCAAGGCGTCGGGCCGGGGCACCTATCATTTCTATGAGCCGGATATGGCCGATCGGGCGTCCGAGCAGGCGAGCGCGGCCTGATCCGGCGCTTTCGGCCGGCGAGGCTGATAACGGCTTGCGTCGCCACAGGGCCCGGTGCGTTGCGCCGCGGGAACCAATCGTGAGCGAGGTGCCGCGAAACCTGCGTTCCCGATCTCCAACGCGTGGCCTCCCGTGACATTTCCCGAGCTTGACGTTAAGAGGCGCAGTCCTGACGGGGCTGTTCGGGCCTGGGCGTGCGCTTTGCCGTCCGGCCGGTTCCGATGAAGGCTGATCGGGTGGAGGCCCCGCTTACTCATGTCACAAGACGCCGCGTTCAACGCTGCGAAGGCGACGCGCCGCGAGTGGATCGGGCTTGCGGTGCTTGCGCTCCCTTGCGTGCTCTACTCGATGGATCTCACGGTCCTACATCTCGCCGTACCGCAGATCACCGCTGCGTTGAAGCCGAGCTCGGCGGCCTTGCTCTGGATCGTCGATATCTACGGCTTCATGGTCGCGGGCACGCTGATCATCATGGGCACGCTGGGTGATCGCATCGGCCGGCGGCTGTTGCTGCTGATCGGAGCGGCGGCTTTCGGCGTCACCTCGCTGCTGGCTGCCTTTTCCACGAGCGCCGAGATGCTGATCGGGGCGCGGGCGCTGCAGGGGCTTTCCGCCGCCACGCTCGCCCCTTCGACACTCTCCTTGATCCGCAACATGTTCCATGACGACGACGAGCGGGCATTCGCGATCGGCGTGTGGGTCGCGAGCTTTTCGGCGGGCGCTGCCGTGGGGCCGCTCATCGGTGGCGTATTGCTCAGCCATTTCTGGTGGGGCTCGGTGTTCGTGATCAACGTGCCGATCATGCTGCTGCTGCTCGCGCTGGGGCCGTTTTTGCTGCCGGAGTTCCGCGATCCCAACGCCGGGCGCATGGATCTCATGAGTGCGGCGCAATCCCTCGTGTCCGTGCTTTCCATCATCTACGGCATCAAGCGCATCGCCGAGGACGGCTGGGCCTTGGGGCCGGCCGCGGCGATCGGCGTGGGGCTCGTCATCGGTCTCTTTTTCTTCCGCCGCCAGATGCAGCTCGCCGATCCTCTGATCGACGTGGGTCTGTTCCGGGCGCGCGGTTTCAGCGCCGCGCTTGCGACGAACATCATTGCGCTGTTCGTCGTTTTCGGCACCTTCCTGTTTATCGCGCAGTATCTTCAACTCGTGCTCGGCATGGGGCCTCTCGAAGCGGGTATCTGGACGGCGCCCTCTGGGATCGTGTTTGCGCTCGGCTCGATGGCCGCGCCGTTTCTCGTGCGTGCGTTCCGGCCCGGCACGGTGATCGCGTGGGGCTTTCTGCTGTCGTCGCTCGGCTTCGCTTTGTTGACGCAGCTCAGCGCGGCACACAGCCCGTGGCTGCTGTTTGCAGGCATGATGATCTTCTGTCTGGGGCTTGCGCCGATCGGAGCGATCACGACCGATCTCGTCATGGCCGAAGCACCTCCCGAGCGAGCCGGAGCTGCGTCCGCAATTTCCGAGACGAGCTTCGAGTTCGGCGGCGCTCTCGGCATCGCGGTGCTCGGCAGCATCGTGACGGCGCTCTACCGCAGCGCGATGGGCGGAGCCGTGCTGGGCGACATGTCTCCGCACTCCGTCGAGGTGGCGCGCGACACCCTCGGGGGCGCGGTCTCTGTCGCTCATCAGCTCGGGGGAGACGGCGGCGAACGGCTGTTGGCGACGGCGCGCGAGGCGTTCGTCTATGCGTTCGAGGTGACGTCGGCAGTTTCCGCCGTGGGGGCGATCGTGGCAGCCGTGATCGCGGCGCTGCTCCTCAAAAAAGTTGAGCGGTGACGATGCATGGGAGGCGCCCTGCATCGTCACCGCGCTTTCGTCGGCAGGATCTAACGTGCTTCTCGTTGGGGACGAATGGAAAGCACGCTAGTCGCGGCAAGGGACCGAGATGACGCGGCCGACGTAGGGGATCTTGTATTTGCAGGTGCGCTTCGGCTCGGCGTCGAAGCTCTCATCCTGCGACGCAGCAGGCGCGGTGGCTGCTTTTGCCGGTGCCGCTTCCTTCGTCGCGACAGGTTCTGCTGTTGCAGCGGGTGCTGCAGCCGGGGTGACCTCTGCGACGCGTTTCTTCGGCGCGCCCATGAGGGCAAGCGAAGCGCTCGATGCTCCAAGCGAACGTGTTGATGAAGGCTCACGCGCGGGCTCTTGCGTAACGGGCGTGACGTCCCGCGTGGCGGCGGGCTCCGCCTTGGCTTCGACCACCTGCTTCGGGGCTGCTGCCGTCGTCTCGCCGCAGCGTGTGATGGTGTCCGGCGCGCGGTTCCAGGTGAAGGTCTTGCTGAAGAACGATCCGGCGTTGCCGACCACGCGGAGGGTGCTCTCTCCGGTGCGGGCGAGCTCGACGCTGTATTTCTTTCCGCGATCGGGGCTGTAGATCCAGCCGCCGCCGTCCGGCGTGACGTTGCCGAGGATCTGCATTCCGCAGCGCTTCGCGTTTTTCTCGTCCTTGATGTGGACGACATAGCCGCACAATCCAGCGCCCGTGGCGCAGGGCGCGATCTCGACCGCGCCGCGCCCGTTGTGATCGAACCAGATGCCGGTGGGGTCGGAAGCAGCTTGCGCGGAAGCCGACCAAAGCATCGCTGCCGCCGCAGCGGCGAGCCTCAGGGTACGGGTGTTCATCTGCATGACGCGCCTTCCTTCTCGGGGGTGTCCATGGCCGGGAGTTTGGCGGTGGCCCAGGCGGGGGGCTATTCCCTGGGGAACAGGTGACGGTCTTTGCTGATTGGTGAGGCGTAAACCTTGGGTTTGCCTTGCGGGCAGCTTGTCTCCAGGATGCGCGATCCCGCGTGGAGGCCCGCCGGAATCTGGGCTAGACTGGCCCCGAAATCGGAGATGCGATCATGAAACGCCTGATCTTGCCCGTTCTCGGAATTGGAGCGCTCGTCGCGCTCATGCCGGCAGCGGTTCGCGCGGATTCCTATTGGGAGGTGGAGCACGCCCGTGCCAATGCGCGGGCTGGCGGCCCCGTGAGCGAGCGTGACGCCGAGTTGCTCGAACGCTATGGCTGCCTGAGCGGAACGCGCAGCGCGTTCTGTCAGAAGCTCTCGGGCGAACCCAGCAAGAAGGCGCGCTACCGTGCGGAGCGTCGCGCTCGCCGCTAGCACGCGTTTGCGCCTCTATGGAAGCGAACGGCGCTCCTGGCCTTTGCGGTCCGGAGCGCCGTTCCTTTTATGTGCGTCTGCCGCGGGCTATTTGACGTCCAAGAGCTCGACGTCGAAGATCAGCGTGGCGCCGGGCGGGATGACGCCACCCGCGCCTCTCATGCCGTATCCAAGCTCCGAGGGAATGACGAGGGTGCGCTTGCCGCCGACCTTCATGGAGGCGACGCCGAGATCCCATCCCTTGATGACCTGCCCCATGCCGATCTTGAACGGGAACGGCTCGCCGCGGTCTAGGGAGCTGTCGAACTTCGTGCCCTTCTTGCCGTCCTCCAGGAGCCAGCCCGTGTAGTGCATGATGCAGGTCTGCCCCTTCTGGGGCGAGGCTCCGGTGCCGATCACCGTATCGGTGATCTGCAAACCGCTTTCCGTTGTCACAGTCTCTCCTACCTGTTGGGCCGTCGCGGCGGCGGGGGCGACGAGGATCGCCGTGGCGCCAAATGCGAGGGCGGTTGCCGCTGCCGCGAGGGTATTGGCGGGCCTTGCTGTTTTCATCTTTTTTCCTGCTCCCTGGGTTCGATGTCTCGAATGCCGGGGCCGTATGTAGCCTAACACTATGGCGAGAGGCAGAGGAACATTGCCTCAGTGCGCCGCGCCGGCCTTGGCGGGCTTCGCCCCGTTGGCGGCATGGCTCAAATGATCCACGTAGGCGATGCCGATGGCCGACAGGATGAACGTGACGTGGATGATGGTCTGCCACATGACGCCCGCCTCCGTGAACTTGGCGCTCTCCATGCCGAGATTTCCGGCCTCGATGAAGGTCTTCAGGAGATGGATCGAGGAGATGCCGATGATGGCCATGGCGAGCTTGATCTTGAGCACGCTGGCGTTGACGTGATCGAGCCATTCGGGCTGGTCGGGATGGCCTTGAAGCCTCAAGCGGGACACGAAGGTCTCATATCCGCCGACGATCACCATCACGAGCAGGTTGGAGATCATCACCACATCGATGAGGCCCAGCACGATCAGCATGATCTGCTGCTCGCCGAAGGAGCCCGCATGAAAGAGGAGGTGGATGAGCTCTTTCATGAACAGGAAGACGTAGACGCACTGCGCGATGATGAGGCCAAGATAGAGCGGCACCTGTAGCCAGCGCGATCCGAAGATGAGCGACGCGAGCGCGCGAAGCGGGGAAAAGGCGGGCTGTGCGGACATGGTGCGTACCTCTGCGGGTGAGCTTGCTCTGCGAAGACGCTGTGTCTTCCTCGTGAAAACGAGGGGCGCTCGATAGCATCCGCGATTGCAATTCTAAATGCGGCATGCAGGAAGCCGCGCACGCACGTAGTTCTCCTGAAGGGGTGCATTTTGGCGTTATTTTACGGGGTTTGAATGGGGTTCAATGGCGAAGCCGCGACGCTGGCGCGCCGCGGCCTCATCCGCCATCGAGGGGAGATCGCCGGATCTGTGGCTGTCCGTCAGCTCTTGTGCACGTCCGGAATCGGCCTGTGTGCCCTGAGCGCGGTCTTGCAGGCCGAACGGAATTTCACGCGGTCCTTGCCATGCAAGCCTTTGGCGTCTGCCTCCTGCGAGCACTGGATCGAATCCGGGCTTCTCGCCTTCGCCGTCTTCGTAGCCGGCGCCGATTTGTTGGTTGCGGCGGGTGCGTTCGACTGCGCGTTCGAACCGTAGTTCGCCGCCATCGCTCCGCTGCTCGCGATCAACATGGCCGAGGCGGCAAGCGCCGGGAGATATTTCAAAGCCTTCATCGGGGTCATTCCTTCCTTGAAACCTACATTTCAAAAACGGGCTGGGACATGCCGCCCGGCCCGCTTTCGGGATGGGGCCGGACGGCCTTCTTGCGGGGGAGGCTACTGCCTTCGCCCACTCCTAGTGATGGGGGTGAGCCCGGGGCTTCGCCAGCGGTGCGGCGTATACAAATCGGTAAAGCGCTTGGGGCGTCGCGGGGAGCAGGGACTGGTGGGGGGCGGGCGGGATTAAGCCTGTTAGCGCCCGCGAAAACACGGCGCTCCCGCGATTTTCGGCCGGTCGCGGCTTCATGTCCGATGTTCACATTTGAATCCGGCCGCGCTCTCGGATTTTATGGGGCGGGTGAGTCCTGCCCGGGCCGGCCAGGCCCGGACGACGATGATCTAAGATGAGCAAGAGCCGCGAAGGCGCGAGAACGGAGTTTGAAGTTATGGCGGACACGACGGATACGACCGAGGCGATCAATCAGCTCAAGCGCGAGAACGCGGAGCTTTCCGGTCTGGCTCTCGCCACGGGCGTCATTCTCACTCAGCTTCTGCAGACCATCTGCAAGCGTGAGATGAATCCCCAGCAGTCGGCGGGCAAGATCATCGCCAACGCGCGCGATGCGGTGGAGGGCTTCACGGCGCAGTCCGGGGCCGATCCCGTGATGAAGGCGCGGGCGCTCGAGGCGGTGAAACAGTACGAGGATCAGATCCGCTCCGTGCTGGCCGTGTAAGGATCGCCTGATCCTAGGGCCTGATCTCAAGACATCTGAAAGCGCCGGGAGTTTTTCCGGCGCTTTCTCTTTTATCTGCGTGAGATTTCATGTGCCGCGCTGGGCTGCCTCGACCCGTGCAACTCGCGGACGCTCGCTCAGCAGCCGTGGCGCACCACGCAGCGGCGGAAGCGCCAGCCCCATCCCCAGCGAGCGCGGCATTCGCGATACCAGAAGCGGCAGGAGCGGCGAACCTGCACGGTTTCCACCATGCTGGGCTGCGACAGGGATTTTCCGAGGGCGGCGGCGTTGGGGGCGGCACTGGAGGACGGGATTCCGATACAAATCATCGCGCCGGCGGCGAAGGCCGCGGCAGTGAGCTTGTGCATGGAGTTGTCTCCTTCAAAATTCGACCCGGCTTCACTCAATGTATGGGTGCGGATTTTGTTCCGGAAGGCAGGCTGCGGGCAAAGGGGAGCGGGCTGCGTCCTTCACAGCGCGATTACCGTCTCGCGTGTGTTTCGAGATGCGAGCGGCCGCCGGTGCCCGATGTGCATGGCGGCCGCTGGTCAGGGTGTCTCGTTGTGGCTGAGGATCAGAGATTCATGTGCGTGCAGATCAGGACGCCGCCTATTTCCGTGCACAGGCGGACGCAGCCTTTGGTTTCAATCGCGGTGACGTGGAACTTGGCATCGATGGTGACGGCGTCGGCCGAGCTGGTTCCGATTTTCGTGACAGCTTCCGCCAGCGCGCGCTCGGCGATAGCGCGAGCTCAGGAATCATTGGTGTGAATGTTGGCCATGTGGTCTTTGATGTACTGCGCGTTCAGGCTTGCCATGTACGGGTCCTCCAAAAAGTTACGCAACTTAAGATTGCATTACTTTCATGCGAGTGGCAAGCACTACTCCGTTGTCTGTGCTTTTGCCTCCGGGGCCGCGGCTTCTCTTCGCGCCCATGATCCCGCTGGAACAGACGGCCTGATGCGGGCTCTCTAGCGTTCCGTGCGACGGCGGAATGCGCTGCGAGAGAGAAGGGTTTCCCCATGATGCGCATCTTCGATTGGCTGTTCGTGAACCAGTTGTTCCGCACTACCGAGCGCGGCGATGCAGTGTTCTATCCCAACGGCGTCACGGGCCGCGGCTACCTCCTGCCGCCTTCGCGCGAGGCGGAGGTGCGCGGGGGCGTGCGGCGCTTGGTGCTGCTCGCGCTCGCGAGTGTGCTGGCCGTCGTGGTGATCGCGCCGCGCCTCATCGAGGGCTGGATGGGTGCTGCCATTCCGCTCGGCTGGTTCGTCGGCGGCGCGCTGGCTGTGCTTGTGATCGAGACCGCGCTCATCATCCGCGCCCTGGCGCGGCTGACGGAGGGGCTTGAGCCTCTTCCCTGATCATAGCGAGCTGCATCCGCGCGCGGCGCGCGCAAGCCTTTCCGAAAGCACGGGCCTGTCTGAAACGGGGACTGTCGCCGCCCTATGCCGGCGACAGCCCCGCTCCGCGTGGCAAGCGAACGCGTGTCTTGCCGCTTTCGTGGACTCGCGGACAGACGCTCGCTCTTTGACTGGACGTGCTTCTGATCGGAAAATCGCTTTTCCGGAAAGGCTCTAGAACTCGATCCAGATGCCGTTGTGCCAATAGCCGCGGCCGTGGCCGACCTCGCGCCAGCGGTAGCGATGGGCCTCGGCCTCTGGCCATCTCCAGTCGTCGGCGTAAACGCGCAGGCCGAACTCAGGCTTGTACTCGTGGCGCTCCTTGACGCGCCAGCAGTCGCCTTCGGCGTTGCAGACGACGGCGGCCGAGGCGGTGGTGGCCATGAGGGCGAGCGTGCCGGCGAGGGTGAGGCCAACAGTGGCGATACGCATGGTGACGTACATGGGCTCCTCCTGTGTTGGGGGCTTCTCGTGTTGGCGCGCCGGAAACGCTCCGTGGGCCGATTTGGTTCAGGCGCAGCGTCGAGGCGTGTGCGCGGGGCGAACGGCGCACCGGGGAAGGAGCGGGATTTGGGTTGCGAGTCAGGGGGTAGGCAGTGGGCAGTAGGCAGTAGGCAGTAGGCAGTAGGCAGTAGGCAGTAGGCAGTAGGCAGTAGGCAGTAGGCAGTAGGCAGTGTTGAGGGGCGGTCCCGCTCGCGTTTTATCTGCGCTCAGCTCCGGCAAGACCTGCCCAGCTCGCGTCATGCCGAAGGCATGCGCCAAGAGAGTGCCGCCGGATGAGCGGGATGGGGAGAGGGTAGGGGCGAGCGGAGAGGGCGGGATAAGATTAGTCGCGTGCGCGGAAGAATCGGAGCCAGAACAGCCATATCAACAGGGCAATCTGCGATGCGACGGCGGCCCACATATGCCACGGCACAGCGGTCTCCCGCGTGGCGACGTCCCACGACACGAGCGCGAGGATCACCGCAGGTAGAGGCCACATTGCCGGCAGAACAGCGAATTCAAACTCCTTGTTGTCTTCCCAATATTGCCGCAGGGCTCTCCACCATCCGATCATGCTCTAAGCCTCCTGCTTCGCCGCGCGCTCCTGATTCAGCGCGAACAGGCGTTCCAGGATTTGATCATCGGACAGATCGTTTGGCCAGCCGTAGGCGGCGGCTACGGCTGTGTCGAGATCCTTGTGGGCGAGATCGAGCCAAGCGGGGCGCTCATTGTAGAGCTTGGTCAAGGTGCGGTTTTTCAGGATGGCGGCGGCCTTGTCGTCGACCGGCAGGATGCGGTCGGGGTAGCCGGGGACGACTTCGGGGACGCGCTGGACAAGGTCCGGCGGGTTGAGCCAGTTTTCGCGCAGCTCGTTCAAGCGCGCGGCGGCTTTGGCGATTGCGATTGCGCGCGGGTCGCTCGCGTAGTCGGCCGCCGGGATGTTCGGCGTCAGGCCTTCGGGAAAGGGGAAGGTCTCGAAGCCAATCGATGGAGTGTATTGGGGGTCGTTTCCAACGCCGTGTCGCCCGCCTTGGCGAAGCGACCAAGTCTCATGATAGCGGGATTGCAAGATTCCGAACGTGGTGTCATCTTCCCGCGCAATTACGACAAGGCGCGTGTCTGGCAGCACAGATTTATCCAGCCAGACAAACAGTCGATGCTTAGACACGCGCGGAGTGACGATGAATCGGCGGGTAATTTTCTCGATTGCACGCCGCAATCCGGGCCGTGCCTCGGCATGAATCCACCAAAACTTGCGGTAGGCTTCGCGCCGTAAATTCGATCGTCCCGGCTGGACGTTCTGCTGAATAAACTTGAAGGGCAATTCATAAGCCGCAGCTTCCTGCTCACTCATACAGACGCCGAAATCTATGATCCATCGGTTTGTTGAGCGATCGGTGATGTCCGCGCCGTTTGCCCATGGTCTAAGCACATCAGAGTTGGGCCTGTTGTTTGGATTGCGGGGGGCCAACAACCACTTTTCTGCTTGTTCGCGTTCGATTTCGAACTGTCCTGCTTTTGTAATTCCTTGATAGGCGCAGCCCCCGTTTCTAGCTAATGGGGAAGCTGAGCCTATGTCGATTGAGCTTGATAGATCCGAACTAATGCTGGCGACTGGCGATCCATCTAGCTTTATCGAAATGCTCTCGTCGATCCGGAAGCAGACCATTGATACGCGAACAGCTGCACCGTCAACGACCCATGGTTCATCTTGCCAAGCTTCGAATATCGAGCCTTCTCGCAGTATCTTGGCCAACAATTCTCGGCTGTTTCCGCGCCGGATGGACTGGGTTGCTACGAAGCCGGTCGCCTCTGAAAGTCCCGACGTCATCGCTTTCCAGGCTTTTAAGAACCAATAGGTTACGAGATCTACCGTTCCCGAAAGCTGCGGATCAAAAACACTTCTAATAGAGTTGGTGTAGCGTTCTCCTAGGATCCCGATCATTAGTTGGGTCCCTAGAAAAGGTGGATTGCCGATGATGACGTCGGCTTCGGGCCAACTGGCTTCGGTGCCGTCCGCGTTCAGGAGGGCGTCGCGGCACTCGATGGTTTCGAGCGACTTGAGGATGGGATTGTCGGACACGCCGAAGTTCTTTTCGCGCATCCACTGAATCTCTCCGATCCAAACCGACACGCGCGCCAGCTCGGCCGCGAACGGGTTGATCTCGATACCCTTCACGCACTCGGGGCCGACAGCAGGAAACTCCGGCGGTAGTCCAAGCTCCTGGGCTTCGAAGTTGACGCGGAACTCGATGTCCTTCAGCGCCTTCAAGGCCAGATAGAGAAAGTTGCCGGACCCGCAGGCGGGGTCGAGCACGCGAAAGTTCTTCAGGCGCTCCAGGAACTCGCGGCGCAGCGTCACCGCCTCGTTGTAGACTTTCGTCTTCGCGCTTGCGGACTTGGCGGTTTTCGACTGAGCAAGTTTCGCCTCGATCTCAGTGCGCTTATCGGCCCATTCGCGCAGTAGCGGCTCGATGATCACGGGCTTGACGATCATCATGATCTTTTCGGCGTCGGTGTAGTGCGCGCCGAGTTGCGACCGCTTCGACGGGTCAAGCCCGCGCTCGAACAGCGTGCCCATGATGGAGGGGTTGATCTCGGACCAGTTGGCGCGAGCAGCTTCTAGGGCGACGCGGATGTCGTCAACGGTCAACGGTAGGGCGGTGCCGTCCTCGAACAGACCGCCGTTGAACCATTGGATGGCATCGAAGCCCACGCGGCCGTTCTTGTTGGCCATTGCCCCGAACAGGCCTTCGGCATTGGCGACGAACTGGCTTGGGTCGTCAAGGCTCGCCTGGAGCATGCGCTCGAAGAGGCGCTTTGGCAGAAGATCGACGTCCTCGGCGAACATGCAGAAGACCATGCGATTGACGAAGTGGGCGACTTTCTCTGGGTTGTGACCGCGGTCGCGGAGGTTCTGAGCCAGCGCGACGAATTTCTTGGCGACCTCTTCGGTGGTGGCGTTGGCCGAGCGCTTGGGCTTCAGTTGCTCGACGTTGGCTTCGTCGAACGCCCATTTCAGCTTTTGGCGCAAGCGTGCATCGGCGAGGTCTTCGAGCTGCAACACGTGCTTCTCCTGGACCATGCTGGTCCAGTTGGTGTGCAGCTCGATGCGCCGCATATCGGAAACGATCAGCAGCGGAGGGTTTTCGAGATCGCTGGCGTAGAGGCGGAGCTGCTTCAGCGCTTCGCCGAGGTCCTTGCCGGGGCTTTTGTACTCCCAGGCGAAGCAGTTGCGTTTCCAGGCGTCGGCGTAGCCACCGCCGCCGCCGGTCTTGTCGACGTTGATCTCGAAGCCGTAGCCCTGATCCATCAGCGAGGTGCCGGTGGGCTTCGGCACGCCGAGAAGATCGCACAAACCATTGAAGTGGATGTGCGCGCCCTGCTTCTCGTTGAGGTCGGAGTTTTTCCAGTTGGAGATGAATTCCTCAGGCGTCACGTTACCCCACCTTCTCGACTATTTTTATGTATATGCCCGCGGGGAGAACAAGATCAGTTCTCTGTTTAAATTCAAGCGCGAAGCTTACATTTCGCCGCCGACATTGCCCTCTCTATGACCTCTTGTGGGGATCATGCCCCCACTCACGCCTTCTTCACGAACTCGGACTTGAGGCTCATGGCGCCGATGCCGTCGATTTTGCAGTCGATGTCGTGATCGCCGCCGACGAGGCGGATGTTCTTCACCTTCGTGCCCATCTTGATGACTTTGGACGAGCCTTTCAGCTTGAGGTCCTTGATCACGGTGACGGTGTCGCCGTCCTGCAGGACGTTCCCCGCGGAGTCGCGGATCATGGTTTCGTCCGCTGCTTCGGACGCTTGCGGGGCGTCAGCGCTCCATTCGTGCGCGCACTCCGGGCAGATGAGGAGGCTTCCGTCCTCATAGGTGAAGGTGGAGTTGCACTTGGGGCAGGGAGGGAGCGTGCTCATGTCTGTGTTCCGGTTCGTGGTCCGTGATGCGGGGTGTTGTGGGCAGTTGAGGTCGCGACGATGAGGTGAGCCTGGGAATCGCGAGCATCCGGCGCTAACCTCATGCGCGGTTATAGAGCATGGAGACAGCCGTCATGTCGAAAGGCCAAAGAGCACAGAAGGAAAAGCGCAAGCCGAAGAAGGAGAAGCCGAAGGCCTCTCCCGGCGGCAAGTGAGCTGGTTGGAATGACCGGGCAGGCGGCCGGCGCGCGGGTCGCTACTCCGCCGCCTGCTTCTTGCCGCCTGATGACTTGGAGCGCCTGACCAGAAGTTCCTTGAGATAGCGGCCGGTGTAGCTTTCCTTCACGGCTGCCACGTCTTCCGGCGTGCCGGCCGCGACGATCCTGCCGCCGCCGTCGCCGCCTTCGGGGCCGAGGTCGATGATCCAGTCGGCGGTCTTGATGACCTCGAGGTTGTGCTCGATGACGACGACGGTGTTGCCGGCGTCGGCCAACTCGTGCAGCACCTCCAGGAGCTTCGCCACGTCGTGGAAGTGAAGGCCCGTAGTCGGCTCGTCGAGGATGTAGAGCGTGCGGCCCGTGGCGCGGCGTGACAGCTCCTTCGACAGCTTGATGCGCTGCGCCTCGCCGCCCGAGAGCGTCGTCGCCTGCTGGCCGATGTGGATGTAGCCCAAGCCGACGCGGGCCAGGGTCTCCAGCTTGTCGCGGATCGGCGGCACGGCCTTGAAGAAGTCGGCGCCTTCCTCGACCGTCATGTCCAGCACGTCGGCGATGGACTTTTCGCGGAAGGTGACCTCCAGCGTCTCGCGATTGTAGCGCTTGCCCTTGCACTGGTCGCAGGTGACGTAGACGTCCGGCAGGAAGTGCATCTCGATCTTGATGACGCCGTCGCCCTGGCAGGCCTCGCAGCGGCCGCCCTTCACGTTGAACGAGAAGCGGCCAGGTCCGTAGCCGCGCGCCTTCGCCTCGGGCAGGCCCGCGAACCAGTCGCGGATCGGCGTGAAGGCGCCGGTGTAAGTGGCCGGGTTCGAGCGCGGCGTGCGGCCGATGGGCGACTGGTCGATGTCGATCACCTTGTCGAGGTGCTCGAGGCCTTCGAGCTTGTCGAAGGGGGCCGGGTGCTCGCGCGCGTTGTTGAGCTTGCGGGCGACGGCCTTGAAGATGGTGTCGATCAGCAACGTGGACTTGCCGCCGCCCGAGACGCCGGTGATGCAGGTGAGGAGCCCCAGAGGGATCTCGGCGGTGACGTTCTGCAGATTGTTGCCGCGCGCGCCGGTGACTTTGAGCGAGCGGCCCTTCTCGGGCTTGCGGCGCTGTTTCGGCAACGGGATCTGGCGGGCGCCCGAGAGATACTGGCCGGTGAGGCTCTTGGGATCCGCCATGATGTCGTCAGGCGTGCCCTGCGCGATGATCTCGCCGCCGTGGACGCCCGCGCCCGGGCCGATGTCCACCACGTGGTCGGCGGTGAGGATCGCGTCCTCGTCATGCTCGACGACGATGACGGTGTTGCCGAGGTCGCGCAGGTGGCGCAGCGTGCCGAGCAGGCGGTCGTTGTCGCGCTGGTGCAGGCCGATGGAGGGCTCGTCGAGTACATAGAGCACGCCGGTCAAGCCGGAGCCGATCTGCGAGGCGAGGCGGATGCGCTGGCTCTCGCCGCCGGAGAGGGTGCCGGAGGAGCGGGATAGCGTGAGGTATTCGAGGCCGACGTCGTTCAGGAAGACGAGGCGCTCGCGGATCTCCTTCAGGATGCGCGTCGCGATCTCGGTCTGCTGCTTGGTGAAGGTCTTCGGAACCTCGGCGAACCACTGGTTGGCGGCCTTGATGGAAAGATCGCAGACCTCGCCGATGTGCTTGCCGCCGACCTTCACGGCGAGGGCCTGCGGCTTGAGGCGGTAGCCGTGGCAAGAGTCGCACGGGTGGGCGCCCTGGTAGCGGGAGAGCTCCTCGCGCACCCAGTCGCTGTCCGTCTCGCGCCAGCGGCGCTCGATGTTGCCGATGACGCCTTCGAAGGCCTTCGAGGTCTTGTAGCGGCGCAGCCCGTCCTCGTAGGTGAACTCCACCTCCTCCTCGCCGGTGCCGTAGAGGATGGCGAGCTGCACGTGCTTGGGCAGGCGCTCCCATGGCATCGACATCGGCACCTTGTAGTGCTTGGCGAGGGCTTCGAGCGTCTGCTCGTAGTAGGGCGAGGTGTTTCCGGTGCGCGACCACGGGTAGACTGCGCCGTCCTTGAGCGAGAGCGTCTGGTCGGGCACGACGAGGTCGGGCTCGAACTGCAACTCGGTGCCGAGGCCGTCGCATTCCGGGCAAGCGCCGGCGGGCGCGTTGAACGAGAAGAGGCGCGGCTCGATCTCCTCGATGGTGAAGCCGGAGACGGGACAGGCGAAGCGGGCCGAGAAGGTGATGCGCTCGTGCGTCTCGTTCTTGCTCTTGTTGGCGCCTTCGGTCTCGGCCTTCGAGAGCGGCTTGTCGGCGAACTCCGCGACGGCAATGCCGTCGGAAAGGCCGAGGGCGGTCTCGAAGCTGTCGGCCGCGCGCTTGGCGATGTCGGCCTTCACGACGAGGCGGTCCACGACGACGTCGATGTCGTGCTTGAACTTCTTGTCGAGCTTGGGCGCGTCGGGGATCTCGTAGAAGCTCCCGTCGATTTTGACGCGCTGGAAGCCCTTTTTCTGGAACTCCGCCAACTCCTTCTTGAACTCGCCCTTGCGGCCGCGCGCGATGGGGGCCAGCAGGTAGAGGCGCGTTCCCTCGGGCAGTGCGAGCACGCGGTCCACCATCTGCGAGACGGTCTGGCTTTCGATGGGCAGGCCGGTTGCGGGCGAATAGGGCACGCCGACGCGCGCGAACAGCAGGCGCAGGTAGTCATAGATCTCGGTGACGGTGCCTACGGTCGAGCGCGGGTTCTTGGAGGTCGTCTTCTGCTCGATGGAGATGGCGGGCGACAGGCCGTCGATGTGATCGACGTCCGGCTTCTGCATCATCTCGAGGAACTGGCGGGCGTAGGCCGAGAGGCTTTCGACATAGCGGCGCTGGCCTTCGGCGTAGATGGTGTCGAAGGCGAGGGACGATTTGCCGGAGCCCGAGAGGCCGGTGAACACGACAAGGGCGTCGCGCGGGACCTCGAGGTCCACGTTCTTCAGGTTGTGCTCGCGGGCGCCCCGGACGTGGATGGTTTTCATCAACTCGGAGCCGGGGCGGGGGGCGGACTTCTTCGGGGATTTGCTCATGGCGCCCTACGTAGCGCGCCGGCTGGGCGGCGGCAATGCAACCCAACGGCGCGGCGGCAAATATTGGCGTGAATGCCGGGATATAGGATGCCTCGGTCGATCTTCACATCCCGGTTTGGCACGGGATGCCCGGCGGCACCCGCAGAGGGTGTGCTGGAGGAGTGGTCTCTAAGCTTAGGCGGGACAAGCAGAAATTCAGATTTTCTGGCTCGCCCTGTTGCTCTATGTCTGCTGCAATCGCTCTTGTCTGCTCAAGGCTGTAGCTCGCCACGGATGGCTGTCTCCACGATGCAAATGCCCGATCTCGACGACGCGCAGCGTGCCCACGTCGCCTGCATCGCCGACAGCTACGCCCGGCTGACGGGGCAGCCGCTGGTCGCGGGCGGAAGCGGCTTGGCGGCCGCGCTGTGGTCGGCCCCGCTTGCGATCGTCGCGCATGGCACCGAGGCCGATCCGATCTTCTTCTTCGGCAACCGAACCGCGCTCTCGCTGTTCGAAATGAACTTCGACGCTTTCACGCGGTTGCCGTCGCGGCTCTCGGCCGAGCCGCTTCATCGCGACGAGCGCGCGCGTCTGCTCGAGCGGGTCACGCGCGACGGCATCATTACGGATTATGCGGGCGTGCGGGTGTCCGCGACAGGCAAGCGTTTCCGCATCGCCAACGCCGCGGTGTGGAACCTGACGGATGCCCAGGGAGCGGCGGCTGGCCAAGCCGCTGCGTTCAGCGAATGGCATCCGCTCTGAGCCTGCCGGGAAGCCGGATAGACCCCGTCGCGACGCGGGGCATGTGTCCGGAACACGCTCAGCGGCGCCAGCGAACCTCGCCAGGGGTCATCCCGTATTCCTGTCGGAACGCGCGATTCAATGCGGAGGCCTCGGGAAACCCGCATTCGAGCGCGATCGATAGGATCGATCGGCCGGCGTTGTGCGGGCTCTCCAGCATCGCGCGGGCACGTGCGACGCGGGCCTGGCGCACGAAGTCCGAAAAGCTCGTGCCTTTGCGGGCGAGTAGCCGTTGCAGATGGCGAGGGGTGACGTTCTGGCGGGCGGCGATCCATTCGAGGCTTAGGTTGGTGTCTCCCAGGTTGGCGAAGACGTCGGCTTCGAGGGCTTTCAAACGAATGGAAGCGAGCGAGGTTTGTGCCGCTTCCTGCTGAAATTCCGCCGAGGCCCCGACCGCCAATGCCAGCATGTCCTGCAGGTGGCGCGCGGCGATGGCCTGGACCGCAGTGCCCGCCAGCGGATCGGCCTCAAGCAAGCCCCCGTAGCGGGCGAGCAACGAAAGCATGGGGACGTTCTTGCGGATCGCCAGGATGGGCGCGGAGCCGATCTGCGATGTCAGGCGCGCGATGTCACGATGGGCTACGCTCAATGCCCAGCATGAGCTGCGCTCGTGAAGTACGAGCCGCATCTCCCTTGCCTTTGACAGAAGCACCGCATCGCCGGGCTGGAGAATGATGTCGTCTCTGCCCGGCGCGACGACCGTCATGCGTGATTGTGGCATCACCAGCATGAGGTCGTCGCAGCCGTCCTTGACGAGCGACGCCGTGCGCGCGGTTGCCACCGCTGACGAAATCGCGGTTCCCCAGCTGGCTCCGGGAACGATCCGCAGGCCGGCCGTGTATTCGAACGGCGCGTCGGGCGCCAGGGCCTCGACCTCGGTCTTCATCATGTCGGAAAGGTAGTCTCGCAGCGCGGAGAGGCGCTTGTGGTCCGGGACGCTGACAGCGGAGAAGCCGAGCGACGGTGCCGGTTGCGAGGTGTCTGGTTCCATTGCGCATCTCAGAGCTTCGGTATGCCGACTATGAGCACGGAGGGTTCGCCCGATCAACCCGCACAGCGAATTTCTCTTTGAAACTGCAACGCTTTTAGCACATCGGCAGGAATTCGCGCGGGAGGTCGCCTGGCGTCAAGCCCGAGGTCGCCGGGCGTCAATACGGATAGGGGGCAATCCTTATCTTGCATCCGGGCGGGTGCGCGAGTCGGTGGCCGCGCTGGGTTCATAGAAGAGGGCAGGATGAAGTCGAGGTCGTCAGCAAATCGCGTGGCGTTCAAACGTGAAGGCCGCCCGGCTTGGCCGAAAGGGGCGGGGCTTCGCTCTGTGTCCGTGCTTGTCCTTGCGGTTGCGGGGATGGCACGGCCGTCGGTGGCAGACGAATGGACCGGCGCGTTTTCTGATGTGTGGCACAGCGCCGCCAACTGGGACACGAATACCGTTCCGACGGGTTCGACCTCGGTCTTCATCAACACCGAGGGGGCGGGCTGGCCCGTCATCAACGGTGCCAACGCGTATGCGGAAGTGGTTCGTATCGGTGTTTCTGCCGCGGGTGGAAGTCTCTCCATTTACAACGCCGGAACGCTCACGAGCTTGTCTGCGGATATTGGGCTCAACGATACCGGCTCGGCCACTGTGAGCGGGGCCGGGTCGCTGTGGGCGGTTGCGACCTACATGGAACTGGGGTTTGTGGGAAGCGGAACGCTGACGATCCAAAGCGGCGGCGCCGTGACGAGCCAGGACGGTTATCTCAGCAATCGGGCTGCCGGCAGCGGCACGGTCGATGTCACCACCGGCGGTTCGTGGACGAATTCGCGGGAGTTGTTCGTCGGATATCAAGGTGCGGGCGCCTTGAATGTGAACACCGGCGGTACAGTTTCTTCGGTGATTACGACGCTCGGCTTCTATGGTGCGTCCACCGGTACGGTGATCGTGGACGGGTCCGGTTCAGCGCTCAGCAGCTCCGGCAACCTGTTCGTCGGGCGAGAAGGCACGGGCACTCTCACCGTGACCAACGGCGGCGTTGTCAGCAATTCCACAGGTCTAGTCGGCAGGTACGCTGGATCCCGAGGCTCGGTCAGCGTGGATGGCGCGGACTCGAGATGGGACAACGCAAACAACCTGGCAGTCGGTGTGGAGGGTCAGGGTACCCTGTCCGTTACCAATGGCGCCGCGGTGACCAACTATCGCGGCTTCATTGCAGAAGGTGAAAACTCGTCGGGTTCGGTGACGGTATCCGGCTCCGGTTCGACGTGGACCAACTCCGGCGATCTGTGGGTTGGTGGGGCCGGCGACGGCGCCCTCACGATCCAAGACGGTGCACAGGCCGTCAGCAATGGCGGTATCATCGGTCGCTATGGAACAGGGTCGGGTACGGCGCTGGTGACGGGCGCCAACTCCGTTTGGGATCTGGGTAGCGAACTTCTCCTTGTCGGACTGGGCGGGGAGGGACAGCTTACTGTTTCGAACGGCGGCCTTGTCGACGGGCGGATCAGCATCGGAAGCTATGGCGTTCTAAATGGTAACGGAACGGTTGGACGCACGTTCGTGTCCGCGGGCGGTGTGGTGGCGCCGGGGCTTTCGATCGGAACGCTCAACATATCGGGTGATATCGACTTCGCCGCTGGTTCGATCTACGAGGTGGAGGTAGATGCCGCAGGCCAGTCAGATCGCATCGACGCGACGGGAATTGCAACTCTCGACGGCGGCCACGTGCGGGTGCTCGCGCAAGCAGGCCTCTACGCCGCTTCGACGTCCTATACGATCCTCAACGCCGCAGGAGGGCTTGCGGGATCCTTCGACAGCGTCAGCTCCAATTTTGCCTTTCTCAATCCGTCGCTGAGCTATGATGCCAACGCCGCCTACCTCACGCTGACGCGCAACGCGTTCAGTTTCGGATCGGTCGGCGCAACACCGAACCAGATTGCGACGGGAGCCGGTGTCGACAGCACCGGTTTCGGAAACCCGATCTATGATCAAGTTCTCTATCTGACGGCGCCCGAGGCGCAGCGCGCGTTCGACCAGTTGTCCGGTGAGGTCTACGCGTCGGTTCAGAGTGCGTTCGTGGAAGATAGCCGTTTCGTGCGTGCGGCAGCTCTCGATCGCCTGCGTCGGCTGCTCGATGATGGCGCCCCGGCCGGAGGCGGTAATGCGCTGGCTTCATGGGGGCATGGCTTCGGATCCTGGGCGCACACCGATAGCGATGGAAACGCGGCGAAGCTGGATCGCGTGACGGGGGGCGTCATCGCCGGCGTGGATGCGCGCGCGTTCGACGCGTGGCGCGTCGGCGCGATGGCCGGTTACAGCCGCACCGATTTCGATGTTGACAACCGGGCTTCCTCCGGTGAAAGCGAAAACTATTCGCTCGGCTTTTACGGCGGCCGCCAGTGGGCTGCGCTGGCGTGGCGGTCTGGCGCCGCGTACACATGGCATGATGCCGACGTTTCGCGCGCCGTGGTGCTGCCAAGCTTCTCCGATCAAACGACCGGGCGTTTCGATGCCGAAACGCTGCAGATTTTTTCGGAACTCACCTACGGGTTCAGGGCCGGAGGTGTGCGTTACGAACCGTTCGGAAATTTTGCTTACGTCCGTGTCGACGCTGATCGCCTGCGCGAGGCTGGCGGAGAGGCGGTACTTGTGGTTTCCAGCGGAAGCATGGATACGGGGTTCGCCACGCTCGGCCTGCGGGCGGCTGCGGATTTCTCCCTTGCGGGTCTGTCGGCGACGGCTAAGGCAACGATCGGCTGGCGGCATGGCTTCGGTGATACTTCGCCGTCGTCGTCGATGCGCTTCGCGGCCGGCGGGGACACTTTCGTGGTCGGCGGCGTGCCGATCGCGGACAACGCGTTCGTCGTGGAAGCCGGTCTCGATTTCAAGCTGTCGCCCTTCGCTTCGTTCGGCCTGTCGACGAACGGACAATACGCGTCCGGCTTCGTCGATCAAACGGTGCGCGCCAATCTCGACGTCCAGTTCTAGGCCGGCGGCGGGTGTGGCTTTATTTGGTGTGTAGAAGCTTGGTGATCTTGGCCGACATGCTTTCCAGCGAGAACGGCTTGGGCAGCAGCTCGACCCCCTCGTCCAGCACGCCGTTGTGGACGATCGCATTGCGGGTGTAGCCGGTGGTGAACAAGACCTTGAGGCTGGGGTGCCGCCGCAGGGCCTCCTCGGCAAGCTTGCGTCCGTTCATGCCCGGCATGACGACGTCGGTGATGAGGAGCACCACCTCCGGGTGCCGGCCGGCGAGGGCCAGAGCCTCGTGACCGTTGCTCGCCGACAGGACGGAGAAGCCGAGCTCGGTCAGCATCTCCGTGGTGAGGCGGCGCACGTCGTCGTCGTCCTCCACGACGAGGACGCGCCTGCCCTGTCCGCGGATGGGCACGACCTCCTGCTCGATAGCGGGGGGACTGGTGACCCGTTTGTCGGCCAGACGGGGGAAGTAGAGCTTCACCGTCGTGCCGACGCCGACCTCGCTGTAGATTTTGACGTGTCCATTGGACTGCTTGATGAAGCCGTACACCTGGCTGAGGCCGAGCCCCGTGCCGAGGCCGACCTCCTTGGTCGTGAAGAACGGATCGAAGGCGCGCCGGATGACCTCGGGCGCCATGCCATGGCCGGTGTCGGTGACGGCGATGAGCACGTACTGGCCTGCGGTGATGTCGGCATGTGCTGCGACGTAGGGGTCGTCGAGATAGGCATTGGCGGTTTCAAAGGTGAGCTTGCCGCCTTCCGGCATCGCGTCGCGGGCGTTGACCGCGAGATTGAGGAGCGTGCTTTCGAGGCCATGCTGATCGACGTGGATGCTCCACAGCCCACCCGCTCCCACGAACTCCATGGTGATGTTTTCGGGAATGGTGCGCCGGAGAACGTCGGCGATGCCGCCGAGCAGCTTGTTGGCGTCGGTCCGCTGTGGCGAGAGCGGCTGCTGGCGTGAGAAGGAGAGGAGGCGCGAAACCAGTGTTGCGGCGCGTTCGGCGCCTTTCACGGCGCCGCCGATGAACTCCTGGATTTCGAAATCGCCCCGCTCCATGCGCCGCTCGGCGAGCCTGAGGCTGCTCAGGATGACGGCCAGCATGTTGTTGAAGTCGTGGGCAATGCCGCCAGTGAGCTGGCCGACGGCTTCCATCTTCTGGGACTGGCGGAGCGCTTCCTCGACCGTGCGCAGACGCGCCTGCTCGTTGAGCCGTTCCGTGACGTCGTATACGAACTGATAGGCGCCGATCAGTTCGCCCGTGGTGTTGAAAAGAGGGTTGAAGCGCATTTCGTAGAAGGTGCGCTGCTCCAGATCTCCGAACTCGGCGATCTCCATGAACGGCTCCCCGGAGAACGCCCGCTGCCAAAGTGCGTGCGCGGCCTTCTGCTGCTCGGGAAAATCGCGGAGGAGATCGATAAGATTGTCGCCGACGCGGGGCTCCATGCCGAACAGGCGCTCGAACTCTCGGGCGGCGGCGCCGTTGAGCGCGATCCAACGGTAATCCGTGTCGAGGACCTGGACGAAGGCGTCGGTCGCCTCGACGATTTCGGCGAGCACCTTGCGCTCGGCGAGCGCCTGGGCAACGCGTGCCTCGAGCGTTTCGTTGAGCCTCTGAAGCGCCTCTTCCGCTCGCTTGCGGGCCGTCACGTCCTGAAAGAGGACGGCTACTTGCTGTAGGCCCGCGGGTTCGATGCGGAATGCCGAAAGAGCGAGGTGGCGTCCGGTCGCGATCAGCTCGCGCTCGAAACGGATCGGCTCGCCGGTGACGAGCACGCCGCGGTAGAGCTCCACCCAGCCGTCGGCTTCGTCCGGGACCATATCGCGCACCTTCTGCCCGACGACATTCTGGATGCCGGCGTGGAGTGCGTAAGCGGCGTTGGCTTCGATGTGGATGTAGTCGCTGAGCGGGCCGTGCGGGCCGTCGAAGAACTCGATGATGCAGAAGCCTTCGTCGATCTTCTCGAAGAGGGTGCGGTAGCGTTCGGCACTGAAATCGAGCGGGTCTCTCGTGTCCCCCTCGGCGGCCGTAACCGATTTCAAGCGCGCGTTCTCGTCTTCCAGGATTGCGATGCGGCGCTGCAGGTCTTCGAGGTGTTCGGATGTCACGCGGGCGGTCCAGGGATGTTGCGATCTAGGCGTGCTCGCACCGCGGGCTGGCGAAAGTCGCAAAATGCTGGAGGCGCACGCAAACATTAATGGCCGTCATGGCGTGGAGTTCCATGGGATGGCCGATTTTGTGCGTGGTGGTGCGAGCGCGGCGCTGGGTGGCGCCGGCACAGGATGCGCGTCTCAACGCCTTTGGCTCTTGACAGACGAGGCTATCGGACCAACTCTCATAGGTGACGGCTATCGCTGTCGTGGCTTCCCTGGGACGGATCCGGATGGTCCGTTTCGCGTGGCGGACAGCACCCCCCGGTTGCGAGGATGGTCGTCCTTCGTTCAGATCATGTGTGCCGCGTCGGATTGACTGGATCCTCCGCTCTCATGGTCCTCGGAGTGCCGGATCAACAGCGAATGGAGGGAGCATGACGCCACCTGGTTACATCGCCGGACCCCGCGCTGAAGCGAGGTCCAAGCTTGGGTGGTGAGAGCCGCTGCAGCATAAGCTCCGCGCATCCAGGTTTTTCAAACCTCATTGCTGATCATTTTCATGCGAGGGCGGAACGCCGGTCAAGATCTGGACCGATGCGCCAGAGCCTCGCCTCATAAGCCCGGCTTAGCTGGGCAGGTTACCGAAGACAAAAAGAGCCCCGGTCGGCTGAAGGCGCGACGGGGCTCAATTTTTTTGCCGACTGCTATGTTCCGGCCGTAAGGAGGGGCCGGGCGCGCGAGAGAGACCACACGTTCGCACCCGGCCCGAAGCCGCGGGGGGAGCGCGGCTAACGACTTCATGCCTTCGCTATTGGGTCACGGTGCCTTCGACGACGGTGGCGCCGTTCAGCTTGCCGTCATTGAAGGTGAGCTTGTCGCCGGACTTGGCCATCCAGGAAAAGCCCCAGGGGCCGGTGAGGCCACAGCCGTCCTTGCACTTCGCGGAAAGATCCGCGGACTTGCCGCCGGCGACGGTTTCCACGTGCTCGACGTTGCCTTCGTCGATGCCGACCTTCAAGTCCGCCTTGTCCTTGTTATCGATGGTGAGCGCCATTGCGGGAGACGCGATGAGCGCGAAGGCAGCGGCGGCAAGCCAGGAGGCTTTGGGATGGTGCATGGTTCCTCTCCAATTGTTTCTTGGTTACCCTCTCGCCAGGCGCGCCACCTGTCGCTCGCGCAGACACGGAAGGTGTTTCACGTCAGCGTGTTAGCGCGCGCCGGCGATTGTCATGTATCTAGGAGCAGGAAGAGCACGCACCATTGCGGACGGCACCGTCCGCGTGCGCCATTACGGGATCGCGACTACGCGATTTTGCGTGTTGAAATGGAGGCTTTGGCTTCTATTTAAAAGCCTTTTGGGCTCATGGTCCCATGCACGCGTTTTCATTGTCGGCTGCCGTTTTCGGTTTCGGCGCGTTGGCGGCCGGCCGGCCGGAGCCGAGAGCGCCGTTGGCGCGGGCGCGCAGGTAAACGTAGATGTCGTCGAGGTAGCACATCACGTTCTTGTTCGTGCCGAAGGCGGGCATGACGAGCGCCTGGGCGGTGTTCACGGCCTGCTTTCCGCCGACGACGGTCTTCACGAAATCGTCGTACGACATGGACTTGAGGGAATCCGTGAGGTCCGGGGCAAAACTCGATCCGGAGCCGTCGAAGCCGTGGCAGACCTCGCATGAGCCATTGAAGCGGCGGTAGCCCGAGAAGGTGTACCAGTCCACCTCGCCGTTCTTGCCGATCTTGTACGTAGGATTGCCCGCAGCGTCGAAATACTTGCCGTCGTCCGAGGAGGCGACGGCCGGATCGTTCGGGACCACGGGGGCGGCGACCGCGGGTGGAACCGCTGGGGCGAGCATCAGAAAGAGGGCGAGGCATGACATGGATGTGCGCATGGACGAACTCCCATTCGGTGGCGGGCCTGTGGGGTGATCAGGCGAGGGGGAACCGTGTTTTTCAGGTATGCGCGGACGAGGCGCCTGCAAGGCGCCTTACGCTTAAGTAAACTCGATGGTAAGGGCGCGCCGCGCGCGCTAACTTCGCCTGCCTAGAGGCGGGCTGAACGCCAGATGAACTTTCCGCTCAACGGCGGTTCAGGGAGCCTGTGTCACATCCCGGCGTGAGACTTCGCGTAACGAAGCAGGCCGTGCATGACGTATCAAGCAACGATATCCGAGGGAACGATACCGATGACAGAGCGAGCTATGGGCGACGATCAGCATCTTGGCCCGGTGCAGCGCTTCGTTCCGTTTCTCAAGACGGCGGCGCTGGTGGTGACGATCGTGGGCGCGGTCCCGACCGCAATCACCGCCTATCATGCCTGGCAGTACAAGGTTCCGTTCACGCAGGTCTCGCACCGCTTGCAGCAGTACGAGATCTGGGAACGCAACATCGACTGCAAGATCGACTACAAGGCGCTTTCCACCTCGCAGGGAACGAAGGTCGATGCGGGGGCGTGTGCGAGCACGGGCGACATCTCGCTCAAGGTCTCGACGCCTGATGGAAAAGCGACCTACGAGTGGATTGCCTACAATCAGCTTCAGAAGCCGGGCGAGCCGCCCTCATCGAGCTTCATCGATCTCTTTATCGGCGCCGCGCGTGCCGATGGCGCTTTGCCGCAAGGCGTGCGCGTTGCGCAGAGCCTCGAGGTCGTCTGCCAGTCGCTCGTGAGCAAGACGCAACTCGTGCGCGTGGTGAAGGAAGGCGGCAAATGCTATCGCGAGGTCATGTCGCCGATGCGCGGCACGGTGGACAAGCGCGAGGAGGTGCCGTGCGAAACGAAGTGCACGGCCGCGGGCTAGCCTCGCGGTCTTCCCCACCATGAAATGAAAAATCCGCGGACCGGATACCGGTCCGCGGATTTGTTTTTTATGCGGTGCTCGCGGCGCGCGCTTACTTCTTGGGGCCCTCGAAGAGCATCTGGAAGCTGCCGGCGCCGGGGCCTTTCTGGGCCTGCTTCGAGGAGCGCGGCTTGTTCGCGCGCTTGCTGCGGGCCTTCGCGGGGGCGGCCTTGGCGGGCGCGGCATCGGGCGCCGTAGCGGCCGTGGCCTGGGCGTCTGCCGGCTCGGCGACAGGGTTCTGCGGAACCAAGCCCTGGGCGGGCGGCGCGGCGGTGGCGGTGACGAGCGAGTCACCATCGGTGGAGATGGTGGCGTTCTGGGCGACGAGGCGCGAGAAGCCCCACGGGCCGGTCACGGCGCATTCGGAGCTGCAATCCTGCGTCACGTCCACGGAGCCGCCGGCCGGGATCTGATAGACGGCCTCCTCGGATCCGTTGTCGACGCCGACCGAGACCTCCTTGCCGGAGGTGTTCTTGATGGTGAGTGCTGCAACCGGAATGGCCGCGACGGTAAGCACGGCGAAAGCGGCTACGGCGCGCGTCATGAGGCTCATGGTCGTCTCCCTGGTCATGCGGCGGGGCCGTTGCTCACTCAACCGTTGGCCTTCCGCGGGCGCGGCCGCCAGATACCATTCTGGGGCGTAGATGGCATCATAAATAATGTATGTTTAACAATTTACTTAAAATTGCTCCTATGCAGAGTTATCTCTGTAATTCATTTGCTTGATTTTCCGTGTTTATTTTCTGTTGTCCCGACGAAGCAAGCTTTAACGGTTCGTTGTTACGGCAACCCAGGTCGGGTCTTCCTGTGAGCGGCGCTCGAAGGTGAGGAAGTCGTAGTAGCCGCAGCGGCCCTTGCCGGGGAACGAGCGGCAGACCGAGGGGCGTGCCTCGTAGATGGTGCAGCGGCGCTTCATGGTATCGAAGAAGCGGCAGATGGCGCCGAAGTGGCGGTCCTTCTTGCGCTTCATGGCGTACTTGCGCCCGTGGGCCTCGCGCGTGAAGGCGCGGCGGGCCTCCTCGAACTCCATGCCGTGATGACGGGCGAGACGCTCGACGTCTCGCTTGTCGAGCGCAATGAGCGGGTAGGAGCAGCAATACCCGGGGCACTTCTTACAGTCGTACACGCGAGAGATATCCGTTTCGAGGTTTGTGGCTTGACGGGTGAGCGGGGGCGAGCGGCCGGCGTGCTTGGCTTCCTCTGCGCGCAACCTCGGGCGCCCCGCATCCACCACCCTTCTCTTCCTGTTATCGCCCCTTCTCGCCCACGGCAACGGCCAAAGCCTGTGTTGCCAAAGGACTAGGCACTCGAGGTGCGTGCTTTTTGCGTCCAGGGGGCAACAATCCGAAAGAAAAGTGCTGCAGGCCGGGACCTGGTGCCCTGGCCTCCGGACACACTTTCTCCTTTAATGTCGGCGCATGTCAGTACCCGTATCTTATCGAGGGTTCCCGGAATGACGGATTTGGCTCGTGGCGCGCCAGAGGGTGAAACGCCGGTCAACCCGTACAGTCTGCTCGAGGCGGTGAACAGCTCGAGCGACACCGCGCATACGGGCTGGCTGATCTTCCTCGCCATAATGGCCTACCTGGTGATCGCTGTAGCAGGCGTCACGCATAAGGATCTGCTGCTCGAAACGCCGGTTTCCCTGCCGATCCTTCAGGTCAATATTCAGCTCAAGCAGTTTTTCCAGTTCGCGCCGATCGTACTCGTGCTGATGCACCTGGGGCTCGTGTCGCAGCTCACGCTGCTCGCACGCGAGACGCTGGAGTTCGACTACGCCATCCGGCTGCTCGAAGCGACGGACAAGCGCACGCATCCGCTCCGGCTCGAGCTCAACAACTTCTTCTTCGTGCAGGCGATCGCGGGGCCGTACCGGAGCCGCGTGATGAGCGCGTTCCTGCATGGCATGAGCTGGCTGACGCTGGTGGTGCTGCCGGTGGTGCTGCTCATCTACATCCAGGTGGTGTTCCTGCCGTACCACGATGTGGCCATCACGTGGACGCATCGCGTGGCGCTTCTGGTCGACATCGCCATGCTGATCTCCATCGGCGTGTTCCTGATGCGGGCCGAGACGTCGTTCATGCAGGCGTTCCTGCGGACCACGTCGGCACATCCGGTGAGCTTTGTCGCCACCATCGTGGTGCTTCTGGCGGTGTGGATCTTCTCGTTCTTCTTCGCGACGATCCCGGGCGAGCAACTCGACCGAACCACGCAGCGCATGCTCGGCTTCAACAACGAGGACGAGGTGGGCGAGCGGCCGCGCTACGTGGCTGGGTATGCGGTGCCGCTGCTGACGTTCGGATCCGAAGGATCGCTGCTCGGCATTTTCAAGCGCAATCTCGAGGTGATCGATACCGATCTCGTGGTGGACAAGGAACAGACGCCGGGCGAGCCCAGCATCAGCCTGCGCGACCGCGATCTCCGTTTCGCGAAGCTCGACCGCTCGGACCTGCACCAGGCGGACCTCACGGGAGCGGATCTGCGCGGGGCGTCTCTCATCGGCGCCGATCTTCGCGGCGCGTGGCTCGCGTGCGCGGATGCGATGCAGCTCATCCTCACCGAGGATCGGCAGGCGGCGAATTGCACGACGGCGCGGCGGGCGGTGTTCACGCGTGCGCGGCTCGACGGCGCACACATGACCGGCGTCGACCTTCGCGGCGCAAAGCTCGACGAAGCCCGCCTCGAAGGGGCCGAGCTTCCCTATTCGCTTCTGCAGGGCGCGAACTTCTCGTCGGCCCGGCTCGACAAGGCGGATCTCACGGGCGGCGTGCAGGCGCAGGGCGCTAATTTCCTGGTGGCCAACCTGCAAGGGGCGGATCTCACGGGTGCGCACCTGCTCGCGGCGGATTTCTCGAGCGCCGACATGACGGGCGCGGTGCTGAGCTACGCGCATCTCGATCTCGCGGAGCTGCGTGACGCCAAGCTCGACGGGGCCGTGCTCTATCGCGCGTCTCTGCGCGGGGCCGATCTCATCGGCGCCAGCATCACCGGCGCTGACTTGCGAGAGGCCAAGGTGTGGCGGACGGTGCCGCCGACCGTCGACCCGGAAGGGCTGGCGGACCTTTCGGGCGTTGCCGTCACGGCGATGACGGAGACCGACGTCTCTGACATCAAGTATTCGCTGGAGCGCATCCTGAGCCGGCGTGTGAAGGCGCGCGTCGCGGAGCAGGTGGAGCCGCTGGTCAACCTGCCGGAGGTGGCCAAGTGGGAGTCGACGCCGGATTTCGCGCAGTGGCAGGGGCTCGCCTCCAACGGCGCCCAGCCCGTGGCGGATGCCTACCGGACGCGTATCACGGACTACCTGATGCGGCTGCAGTGCCGCCCGCGGTGGAGCAACGGCTCGGTGGCGACGGGCGTCGCGCGGCGCGCGCAGCGGCAGGAATTCCGCGGCGACCTGACGGCGATCTACGACCGCCTCAAGACCGAGGACTGCCCGGCTTCGAAGACGGTGGCACCGAAAACGCTGAAGGATCTTTCGGCGGCCGCCGACATCGCGCGCGGAGGCTGACTGGCGGTCGCGGATGGGCTGCGCTGTTGCCAAGACGCCGTTCGGGATGTAGAACGTAACAAGAACTGTGGCGATTTCGCCAGCGCGGGTGGTCGAAAAGCGACGGCGAGCGCGGAACTGGTGCGAACGTTTCCGTCCTAACTTCGTGGCACCAGTGGAGAAAGCTTTGGGGACAACCGCCGACGGGTTTCCCGGCGGGTCACTATTACGGGTAGGGTGCTGCAACTTGAGTCGCCGGTCGCGGGCAGAGGGTGCCGCGGCGAGGCGGCCATCGATGCGCCGGCTCTGCAGGCGTTCGCAAGCGAAAGAACAAGGAGTTCGATATGGCTGGATCGGTCAACAAGGTGATCCTGGTCGGAAACCTCGGGCGTGATCCCGAGATCCGCCGCACGCAGGACGGGCGTCCGATCGCCAACCTCCGGATCGCCACCAGTGAGACCTGGAAGGACAGAAACAGCGGGGAGCGCCGCGAGAAGACCGAGTGGCACTCGGTCGTCATCTTCAACGAGAACCTTTGCAAGGTCGCCGAGCAGTATCTGCGCAAGGGATCGAAGGTGTACGTCGAGGGCCAGCTTCAGACCCGCAAGTGGCAGGACCAGCAGGGCCAGGAGCGCTACTCCACGGAAGTCGTGCTGCAGGGTTTCAACGGCCAGCTCACCATGCTGGATGGCCGCGCAGGCGGGAGCGGCCTCGCCGAAGGTGGCCAGTCTGACTACGGCGGGGACAGCGGCGGCTTTGGCGGTGGCAGCAGCGGCGGCGGGTTCGGTGGCGGCGGCGAAGCCAAGCGCTCGCCCCGCAGCAGCGGCGGCGGCTCCAAGGGCGGTGGCGGCATGGACAAGCCGTTCGACGACGAGATTCCGTTCTAATGGGACGGCAGCGGGCAGCCGGAAGCAGGCAGCACGTGTGAGAGTGTAGGGCACGGGGGCTGATACGCCGCTTCCGAGGCTCCGAAGATGGTCGAAACGGTGCAGGAGCGTGCGAACCGATGAGCTCGGATCGCGCGCTTTCGTTTTTAGATCGGCCGCTATTGCTTTCGACGAACCGGCATCCCCTTCGCCGGAGCGGCGCTAGTGCCGCTTCTTCTGGCGCTTGCGCTCTTTGCGGCTCAGCGGTTTTGCGGGCGCCGGATCGCTCGCGAGGGTGAGTGTCGCGGCAGGTGCCTGTGGCCGGGCGGCGGGTTGCTTCGCCGGCAAGGTTTGGGCTGGCGAGGCTGGAGCCTGAGCGGTCTCGGCTGGTGAGCCACCGGGCGAGGTCATCGCCCTCTCGGCGCGGGCGTGATCCTGCATCGACTGGCCTTCCAGGAAGAAGCGCCGAACGGCCGGGTGCTGCGCCTTGATGGTGCGCTCGATGCGGGAGGTCGCCTCCTCGATGGCGGCCGCGGTCGCCTGATCCTCGAAATCGACGCTGGCCACCACCAGGATATCGGTGGGACCGAGATGCATGCTGCGGATCTCGTTGATGGCGCTGATGGTGCGTCCGACGCCACGCTCGGCCGCGATGGCGGCGCGGATGTCGTGCAGCACGGCGGGAGAGGCCGCCTCGCCCACAATGAGGCTGCGGATCTCGATGCTCATGAAGGCGGCGACGGCGCCGAGCAGGAGGCCGATCGCGACGGAGGCGTAGCCGTCGGCCGTGGGCGAGCCGGTGAGATGCGAGATGGAGATGCCGAGGGTCGCGATCGTGAGGCCCGCGAGCGCGGCCGCATCCTCCAGCAACACCGTGAAGAGGGCGGGGTCCTTCGAGCCGCGGAGCGCGCGGAATACGGGCGTATCGCCGCGCCGGCGGTTGAACTCCTTGATGGCACGCGCGGCGGAGATGCCTTCGAGGAGGAAGGCGACGGCGAGAACCACGTAGTTGACGATGGGGTCGGTGATGGGGTGCGGGTCGAGCAGCTTCTCGACGCCCTCGTAAATGGCAACGCCCGCGCCCAGCGAGAACAGCAGGATCGCGACGACGAAGCTCCAGAAATAGAGCTCTTTCGAATAGCCGAAGGGGTGGACGGCATCGGCGGGCCGCTCGGAGCGCCGGATGCCGTGCAGGAGCAGCACCTGGTTTCCGGTGTCGACGAGGGAGTGGATCGCCTCCGATAGCATGGCCGACGAGCCGGTCCAGGCGGCGGCTGCGAATTTCGCGACGGCGATCCCGAGATTGCAGACCAGTGCAACGACGACGACGCCTGTCGAGCCACCCGCTGCCACGTGCCTCTCCCTCGATCCCGTGCTCTCGCTCGTGTTTAGGCCGGTTTGTGCCGGCCCGGAAGGCGCCTCATGCAAAAGCCTGCCGCATGGTTACACGCGGCAGGCTTCGCAAACCTTAAAGGCTCAAGTGCCGATCAGGGTGCCGGAGTGGCCGGAGCTGGCTCGCTCGGTGCCGGGGTTGCCGGAGCCTCGGGAGCGGGTGCAGGCTCGCTCGGCTTGGTGGCGCTGTCGACCGCCTCCTTGGCGGAATCGATCGCGCCCGAGACGGCCTCCTTGGCCTTCTCGATGGCGGGCGCGGCTGCCTCCTTCGCCTTGTCGAGAGCCTCCTGAGCCTTCTGCTTGGCGTCGTCGAGCTGGGGCTTCGACTTGTCGGAGAACTCGTTGACCTTCTCCTTCGCGCGCTCGAGCAGCGACTTCGCAGGCTTCTTGCGCTGGAATTCCGGCGCGGTGTCGAGCGTTTCCTTGGTCAGGTCCGGCAGGGATACGAAGAGCTTTCCGTCCTTCTCCTCGAACTTCAGGGAGGAGAGGTCGACGCCAACCTTCTTCTCGGCCCATCCGAGATAGCCGCCGGTGCCCATAACAACGCCGACGACCTGATTCTGGTCGTTGATGATCAGATCCTCGACGTCGCCGACGATGGTGCCTTCTTTGCCGTGAACCTTCGCACCGATCAGGTGATCCTTCGCGAGGTATTGGGCATCGGTCTGGGCGGGGACGAAGACGGTATCGGCCCAGGAAAGGGTGGCTGCCAGCGGGGTTGCCACGAGAAGGCCGGCAGCGAGAAGCGAAATGTGTTTCATGCGGTTTCAGGTCCTTGGAACAGTATGCGTCTTGTACGTGATGGGACGATACGCGTCTTACAAGCACGGGTTCCAAGAAAGCACCACTTTTTGGCAGGCGTGCGTCCAAACGCACAGGGGAGAAAATCCTGCCAAGGCGCTCGAATCACGGACATAATTGGGGAGGAGACGTGCCTTTCGCCGCGCCAGGATTGCAGGGGCGGGGATCGGTCGGCTAAACTCGCCCCTATCGTCGAATCTGCACGCGGACGGGCGTTTTTGGGTAGTTGCTCGATGGCCCCGGGGTGCTTTGTGAAGTGGGCTCGCGCCTGCCTCTCAAACGACCGGGGTTTCGCCGCCGTCACGTCACCGCTTCTAGGACACCGACATTGACAGACAATAGTGACCGGCCCGGCGCCTCAGGTCCGAGCGACATTCGTCCCGTTCTCATTCAGGACGAGATGAAGCGCTCGTATCTCGAATACGCGATGAGCGTGATCATCTCCCGCGCGCTGCCCGATGTGCGCGACGGCCTGAAGCCCGTGCACCGGCGCATCCTCTACGCCATGCAGCGGCTGGGGCTCGACTGGAACAAGAAGCACATGAAGTCGTCCAAGGTGGTGGGCGACACGATGGGCGACTTCCATCCCCACGGCAACCTCGCCATCTACGACGCGCTCGTGCGCCTCGCGCAGGATTTCTCCATGCGCGTGCCGCTGATCGACGGGCAGGGCAACTTCGGCTCGGTGGACGGCGATCCGCCCGCGGCCGAGCGCTATACGGAAGCGCGCCTCTCCAAGATCGCGCAGTTCCTGCTCGACGATCTCGACAAGGATACGGTCGACTTCAAGCCGAACTACGACGACCGTCTCGAGGAGCCGTCGGTGCTGCCGGCGAAGTTCCCGAACCTGCTCGTCAACGGCGCGGGCGGCATCGCCGTCGGTATGGCGACGAACATTCCACCCCACAATCTCGGGGAAGTCATCGATGCCTGCATTCTCATGCTCGACAATCCCGAGACGAGCATCGACGATCTCACGCAGGTGATCCCGGGGCCAGATTTCCCGACGGGCGGCCTCATTCTCGGACGCGCGGGTGCGCTTGCCGCCTATCACAAGGGCCGCGGCTCGATCATCATGCGCGCCAAGGTCGAGGTGGAGGAGATCCGCAAGGACCGTGATGCGCTCGTCGTCACGGCCATCCCCTATCAGATCAACAAGCGTGTGCTGATCGAGAAGATCGCCGACCTCGTGCGCGAGAAGCGCGTGGAGGGCATTTCCGACATCTGGGACGAGAGCAACCGCGAGGGTATGCGGATCGTCATCGAGCTCAAGCGCGACGCGATTGCGGACGTGGTTCTGAACCAGCTCTGGCGCTATTCGGATCTGCAGACCACGTTCGGCGCCAACATGCTGGCGATCAACGGCGGCAAGCCCGAGCAGCTCAATCTCCGCGACATCATCGAGGCGTTCACGACGTTCCGCCAGGACGTCGTGACGCGGCGGACGCGGCATCTTCTGTTCAAGGCGCGCGAGCGGGCGCACGTGTTGGTGGGCCTCGCCATCGCGGTCGCGAACATCGACGAGGTAATCAAGCTGATCCGCTTCTCGCCCTCTCCGGCGGAAGCCAAGACGCAGCTCATGGCGCGCGACTGGCCTGCGAAGGACATGGCCCCGCTGATCGAGTTGATCGCCGATCCGCGTCACGGCCTCGCGGCGGACGGCACCTACCGGCTCTCGGAAGAGCAGGCCAAGGCGATCCTCGAACTGCGTCTCTCGCGCCTCACGGCGCTGGGCCGCGACGAGATCGGCGACGAGTTGAAGAAGATCGCCGAGGAGATCAAGGACTACCTCGCCATTCTCTCCTCGCGTGCGCGCATCGTCGACATCGTCAAGGGCGAGCTCATCGCCATCAAGGACGAGTTCGCGACGCCGCGTAAGACGGAGATCGTCGATATCGAAGGCGAGGTCGAGGACGAGGACCTGATCCAGCGCGAGGACGTGGTCGTCACCGTCTCGCACAAGGGTTACATCAAGCGCGTGCCGCTCTCGACCTATCGCGCGCAGCGGCGCGGCGGAAAGGGGCGCTCCGGCATGTCGACGCGGGACGAGGATTTCGTCACGCAGATCTTCATCACGTCGACGCACACGCCGGTGCTCTTCTTCTCATCGCGCGGCATGTGCTACCGCATGAAGGTGTGGCGGCTTCCGGCTGCGACGCCGCAATCGTCGGGCAAGGCGCTGATCAACCTGCTGCCGCTGGCGCAGGGCGAGGTGATCACGTCGATCCTGCCGCTGCCCGAGGATACCTCGACGTGGGCTAACCTCGAGCTTATCTTCGCGACCCGCAGCGGCAACGTGCGCCGCAACGCGCTCACCGATTTCGAGAACATCAATCGCAACGGCAAGATCGCGATGAAGCTCGACGCCGACGAGGCGGGCGAGGTGGATCGCATCGTGTCGGTCGCCATCGCCTCTCCGGAGGACGACGTGCTGCTCACCACGGCGCGCGGGCGTTGCATCCGCTTCCTGATCAAGGACGAGGTGCGCCTGTTCAAGGGGCGTGACTCGAGCGGCGTGCGCGGCATCCGGCTGGAGGACGACGACGAGGTGATCTCGATGGCGATCCTCACGCACGCCGAGGCCTCGCCTGCGGAGCGTGCGGCCTATCTCAAGCAGGCCGCGCAGATCCGCCGAAGCGAGACGGGGGAGGAAGCCGAGCAGGCACCCGAAGCCGAGGTGGAGGCCGAGGAGGGCGAAGAGGCTGCGGCGGAGCTTTCGCCCGAACGGTACGCCGAGCTTTCCGCCAAGGAGCAGTTCGTGCTCACAGTCTCCGAGAAGGGCTACGGAAAGCGCAGCTCGTCCTACGAGTACCGGACGAGCGGGCGCGGCGGCAAAGGCATCGTCGCCATGGTGGTGAACGATCGCAACGGCGATCTCGTCGCCTCGTTCGCCATCGAGCATTCGGATCAGATCATGCTGGTGACGGACGGCGGCCAGCTCATCCGCTGCCCCGTGCACGACGTGCGCATCGCCGGGCGCAACACGCAGGGCGTGCGTATCTTCAAGACGGAGGCGGAGGAGCGGGTGGTCTCGGTGGAGCGCATCCCCGACGACGGCTCCGACGGCGAAGCAGGCGAGAACGGCGGCGCGGCCGACGCCTGAGCGGCGCCTCGTCCAGCCGCGTCAGGGCGCAGGTATATCTTGCAAAATCAGATGGATGCGGGCCGGGTAGCGAAAGCTGCGCGGCCCGCATCCGTTTGGGGCTCTGGGTCGAGGAGGTCTTGCAGAGTAAACTCGTGCTGGAAACCCGAACGGGTGCGATTGCGTTTAGAGTGCACGCCCAAAGGGTCGAGTTTCCGTGATTTGCGTGGCGGCGGCGACCTTCGAAGATGCCGGAGAATCCCTCCCGAGTTTGGATGATGACAAGCCCCGAAGGCGTTACCCTCACCAATTGCGATCGCGAGCCGATCCACATCCCCGGCAGCATTCAACCTCATGGCTGCCTGCTGGCCTTCGATGCGGAGCTAAGGTCGGTCGAACGGCACTCGGCGAACGCCGCGGTGCTGCTCGGCCGCGAGGCAGACTCGCTGATGGGTGCCAGCCTCGACACGCTGGTGGGGCCGCGCTGCGCACATGACATCCGCAACGTGCTCACCACGTCGACGAATGCGGCGCGGCCGGGTCTCATGATGGGCGCGGCGGTGCCGGATGGCTCCGCCTTCGATATCGCGGTGCATCGCTACAAGGGCAATGCCATCGTCGAGCTCGAGCCCGCGCGGAGAGATCGCGCCGGAAGGCCGCTCGAGCTGGCGCGCGCGCTGATCGGTCGCCTCAAGGATCTGAGCAGCGTGGACATGATGATGATGCAGACGCCGCGTCTGCTGCGCGTGCTGCTCGATTACGACCGGGTGATGATCTACCAGTTCGCCCACGACGGGGCAGGGTGCGTGAGGGGTGAGGCGAAGCGGGAGGATCTCGAAAGCTTTCTCGGCCAGTATTTTCCGGCGAGCGACATTCCCCGGCAGGCCCGTGAGCTCTATCTCAAGAATACGATCCGCATCATCTCGGATGCGAGTTGTGAGCGTATTCCGATCCTGCCGGATCTCGATGCTTCCGGCGAGCCCTTGGACCTCAGCTACGCGCATTTGCGCAGCGTCTCTCCGATCCATTGCGAGTATCTGCGCAACATGGGCGTCGCGGCCTCCATGTCGATCTCGATCATCGTCGGAGGCGAGCTTTGGGGGCTGATCGCATGCCATCACTATTCGCCGCGCTCGCTTTCCATGGCGGAGCGTGTGGCGGCGGAGATGTTCGGCGATTTCTTTTCGCTCCACCTGGAGGCGCTGCACCAGAAGAACCGGCTGGAAGCGGCTGTCGCTGCGCGGCGCGTGCTCGACGGCCTGTTGCGCGAGGTCAGCTATCATAGCGACATCGAGAGCTTTCTGCGTGAGCGGATTGCGACGTTCGCCAATCTGATACCCTCGGACGGCGTCGGGCTCTGGATCAACGGCGCCTATACGGCTCATGGCACCACGCCGCCCGCTGCCGCGATTCCTGCGCTTGCGCGGCTCGTCGCGTCCGTTTCCGAGGGGAAGGTGTGGGGAACGCACGAGCTTTCGTCGCTGCTGCCCGCGGCGGAAGCCTATCGGGCGGATGTTTCGGGAGTGCTGGCCGTGCCGCTGTCACAGGTGCCGCGCGACTATCTCCTCTTCTTCCGCAAGGAGGTGGTGGAGACGGTGTCGTGGGCCGGCAATCCCGACAAGGAGTATCAGACGGGACCGTCCGGCGACCGGCTGACGCCGCGCAAGAGTTTCGCGATCTGGAAGCAGACGGTGGAGCGGCAATCCCTGCCGTGGATGGCGAGTGACCGGGAGAGCGCAGAAGCGGTGCGCACCGCGCTGCTCGAAGTGATCATGCGGCAGACCGAGCTTCTCTCTGCCGAGCGGCGCAAGGCAGATGTGCGCCAGAAGGTGCTGAACGAAGAGCTCAATCACCGCGTCAAGAACATCCTGGCGTTGATCAAGTCGCTCGTTTCGCGGCCGGTGGAGGATGCGCGCTCGCTCGACGAGTACGTCGTGTCGCTCAAGGGGCGTATCATGGCGCTCGCGTTCGCCCACGATCAGGTGATCCGCAGCGACGGAGGCGGCAATCTTCGGGATCTGCTCGAGGCGGAGCTCGGACCCTACGGGGGTGGCAAGGCTCGGATCACGATCGAGGGGCCGAGCGTGGGGCTCGATGCGCGCGCCTATTCGGTAATGGCGCTGGTGTTTCACGAGCTGGCAACCAACGCTGCCAAGTATGGCGCGCTCGCGGTGGATGGCGGGCACCTCGATGTGCGCTGGTCGCTTACGGAGACTGCTGACTGCGGGGTGCGCTGGCGCGAGACAGGCAAGGCGGGGATGTCGGCGCCCGCGCGCCGCGGCTTCGGCATGGTTTTGATCGACAGGAGCGTGCCGTTCGATCTCGGCGGTGAGAGCGAGCTGGTGTTCGAGCCGGGCGGTGTCTCCGCGCGCTTTCTCATTCCGAGCAAGTTCGTATCGGCGGTCAGCGTCGAGCGAGGAAAGACGGGTGCCGTGCGGGCTGGAGCGGGCGAACAATCGGCTACGCTCGAGGGCCTTCGGGTGCTGATCGTGGAGGATCAGCTCGTGATCGCCATGGACGTAGAAACCGTGCTGTCGCGTTACGGCACACAGTATATCGACACGGCAGCGACCTCCGCCGAGGCCCTGCGGATCGTGACGCGGACGGCTCCAGACGTCGCGATCCTCGACATCAATCTCGGCATCGGCACCTCTCTTCCCGTTGCGGAAGAGCTGACGAGGCGCAAAATCCCGTTCGTCTTTGCCACCGGATACGGGGACTCGCTGATCATTCCCCGCAGCATGGCGTCCGTGCCGATCGTGCGGAAGCCGCACGACGAGGGGCTGTTGGTGGAGGCTATCAACGTGGCTCTCTCACGTGCACGGGCGGACACCTCGCACGGCTAGATGCCCTTTGGGTTACACTCGCGGAAATTATTACGGGCGGACGTTCGGGCTTCGCCGTTCTGACTCAATGCAGCCGTTTGCTGTGCGAGACGGGGCGAGTCGCGCGGGGCTGTCGTGCGAGCTGTCCGCTCACAGGGGCGGTCGTTTTCGATTGAAACGCGATCGTGCTCGGCGTCTCTTGTGTGTTCTTTGATTCACGCTTGGGATCGCCAGCGATTCCGGGGACTTGCTTGTCGAAGTTGGTTCGCAAAGGGGAAATTGGATGAAGGGTCTATTCGTAGTGGCCGCGTTGTCGCTGTCGATGTCCGCAACGGCCGCGCTGGCCGTGAATGACGCGGTGAAGAACGCCTGTCGCGACGACTATCACAAGCATTGCGACAAGCTCGAAGTCGGCAGCGACGAGCTGCGCTCCTGCATGAAGTCTAAGGCGACCGAGCTGTCGAAGGAGTGCCTGCAGGCGCTCGTCGACAACAAGGAAGTCACTGAAAAGGACGTCGAGGAGTACCTGAAAGAGGTCGAGCAGAAGAAGGCGGCCCAGTAAGGCCCGCAGTCTGCGATCGAATTACGAAGGCGCCGGCCCCGTTATGCGGGGCGGCGCCTTTTTTCGTGAGAGAGGAGGGTCTCGGTCAGATAGCCGGTAGCGGCTGGCGGACCGCGGTGCCGTGCATGCGCTCGAGCGTCGTGGCCAGCGGGCATTCGCTTTCGAGCATCTCAATGCTGCGGCAGACCAGACGATTACGGCCAGCGACCGCGATGAGCCCTTTGGCGCGCATGCGCGAGACGATGCGCGAGACCGTATCCGCATTGAGCGCCAGGTGCTCTGCGATGTCGGTACGTGAAAGGGGCATGTCGAACACGAAGCCCGCCGGCGTCTGCTTGCCGATGCGGAGCACGAGTTCCGTGATGAGTGCTGCGACGCGCTCTTCGCCTGTGAGACCGGCGATGATCGCGTTGTGCAAGGCGAGGCGCGCCGTCTGGTTCGCGACGCGATCCGAAACATAACGTGCGAGGTTGGGATCGGTCTCCATGGCGGTCTTGGCGGCCGACCAGCGGACGCGCCAGACCTCTCCGCTCTCCGTCGCCGCCGTAATCTCGGAGCCGTCGAGTGGCGGCATGGCGGCCGAACGCACGCAGTCTCCAGGATAGAGGATGCTCATGATCTGGTGACGCGCATGGGGCATGGATGCCCGTGCGAGAAACAGCCCTTTGCGGACCAGATACAGGGTCTCGTCAGGCTCTCCTGTGAGAGCGATCTTCTGACGCTTGCGCGTAGCAATGCGAACCGCGTGCGGTTCCAATTGCTGCAGGATGAGGTCGGGTGCGGGTTTCATGTCGGATTAGCGGATCCCGTCCGTTTCGATTCTGGTTGTTGCACCCGCCTTGCGGCGGGGCGACGGTCACGATGAATCCGGTGCGGATCCTCCTCCCTCGACCGTCTGAACCACATCTACATCTTCGGGACGGAGCGCCTTGACGGCAGTCAAAAGGGGGCATTTCGGAGCCTGGCGCCGTTGCCGCATCCAAATTGATCCAGGTCAACACTCTCGTGGCGGCGCAGCAACGCAGCGAGTGGATTGATTTTCCTCCTGACGCACGTCAGCTCGCCCAGCGAATTGCCGCTTAAGGTCAGTCCCCGACCCAGCACAAAGTCAAGGCATCAGGTGCCGGCGCGTCGATTGAGTCGGTTACGGGGGTTTCAGGCGGAAGGACGCGATTATCATGACGATGAAGTTTTTGGGGGCTATGGCAGCCGTGGCCACGGGATTGGCCACGATGGCGGCGGGTTCGCTTCCGGCTGCGGCGGGAGACAGCAACGGCAACTTCCAGATCAAGGCCGGCGTCTCCGGCGTGTGGACCGATGACGATACGACCAGCCTGGTCACGTCGGGGGGTGTCAATCTGCTGGCCGCGGGCGCTCATGCCTCGACCGACGACATGGTGCTGCCCACGCTGACGCTCACCTATTTCTTCAACCGCAACGTGGCGGTGGAGCTGTTCTGCTGCTTCGGCCAGACCAGCGTTGTGGGCGAAGGCATTCTGCGCGGGAACGGCGAGCTGGCGGAGACGTGGATGTTCCCGCCGATCCTCACGCTGCAGTATCACTTCGACGGATTTGGTGCGGTTCGCCCGTACGTGGGCGCCGGCGTGGAGTGGATCCACTACTTCGACAGCAAGGTCGGCAAGAACGGTCTCGGTGCGGCTTCGGTGGATCTCGACGACAGCTTCGGGTTTGCGCTGCAGGCGGGCGTCGATTTCGACCTCGGCGGCGGCTGGTCGCTGGGTCTCGATGTGAAGAAGGTGTGGGAGGACACCGAGGTGACCTGGAAGTTCGCCAACGGCACGTCCATCAAGGCCGATCACGACATCGATCCGCTGATCGCGACCGCGAATCTCGGCTACCGCTTCAATCTCGACGACCTGTTCGGCCGGCGTGAAGCCGCGCCTCTCAAATAGACAGCAGGCTGCTCCGGCCTTCCGGAGCAGCCCCGCATTCCTTTCCGTTGTCCGTTGCGACGGAACACTTGGGCCTGGCGCAAGCTGGGCCTTTTTTTACCATCTGCAACTTGGGACGCGCCGGCCGGGCTCTTTCACGAGACGGTTCTGCTGGCTGCTTGCTCTCGCCTTTGGCGCCCGGCTACAGTGAGTCCATGAGCAGAACCGGTTTCTATTCGGGGTCGTTCGATCCCGTCACCCTTGGGCACACGGACATCATCGCGCGCGCGAGCCGGCTGGTGGACCGGCTGGTGATCGGCATCGGCGTGCACCCCGCAAAGGCGCCACTGTTCTCCGACGAGGAGCGCGTCGAGATGCTGGAGGTGGAGACGCGGGCCATTGCCACCTCTGCCGGGATCGACATCGACGTGATCACCTTCTCCGATCTCGCGGTCACGGCGGCGCAGCGGGTGGGTGCGAGCGTCATCTTTCGCGGGCTGCGCGACGGGACGGACTTTGACTACGAAATGCAGATGGCCAACATGAACGGGGAAATGGCGCCCGCGGTGCAGACCGTGTTCGTGGCGGCCTCGCCGGAGGTTCGGCATATCGCCGCCAATCTCGTGCGCCAGATTGCGCTGATGGGCGGCGACGTGACGCCGTTCGTGTCCACAGGGGTTGCGCTGCGGCTCGTGGACAAGGCAAAGGCCAAGCGGTAACGCTCTGGGATAGATCAACTTTCCAGCATCGGGTTGCCGCGAGGGCCGCAAAAGGCCATAACGGCGGCTCGGGCAGCGGCGGTCTTGCCGCGATAGGAAACCGGATTTGGGGAGCGCGCATGGGAACGATCAGGTGGCTCGTCTCGCTGAAGGGCGCGGCCTTGATGGCGCTGGCCTTCGTCATGACGGCCTGCAGCGGCAACAGCTCTCAGATCCAGGTGGTCGACAAGACGCAGCCGGCGACGGCGGGCAGCATGGTGACGACGGGGGCCGTCGCCGCGGATCCCTCCAACACCCTCATCATGGAACTGAAGACCGGCAAGGTCACCATCCGGCTGAGGCCGGATCTGGCGCCGAAGCATGTGGAGCGCGTCAAGCAGCTCACGGCCCAGGGCTTCTACAACGGCCTCAAGTTCCACCGCGTGATCCCGGGCTTCATGGCCCAGACGGGCGATCCGCAGGGAACCGGCGCCGGCGGCTCGAACCTGCCGGATCTGCCGGCCGAATTCACGCCGACGCCTTTCGAGCGCGGCACGCTCGGCGCAGCGCGCACCTCGGACCCCAACAGCGCGAACAGCCAGTTCTTCATCTGCTTCACCTATGCGCCGCACCTCAATGGGCAGTACACGGTGTTCGGCCAGGTGGTTGACGGAATGCAGTTCGTAGACCAGATCGCCAAGGGGGAGCCGCCGCCGAAGCCCGACGTCATCGTGAAGATGTATCTGGCAACGGCCGCACCCTGATCGACGTTTCGATCGCAGCTCCTCCTCCCGGGTGGCCTACGGGCGCCGGGCGGTGGACGCGTTTTTTCCTTTCACCCTTTCAAGTGGAGCTTTCCCAATGGCCGAGATCAAGGATCCCGAGAACACGCTGATCATCGATACGACGCAAGGGCGCGTCGTCATCGAGCTTCGCCCGGATCTGGCGCCGAACCACGTGGCGCGCATCAAGCAGCTCGTCCGCGAGGGCTTCTATGACGGCATCGTGTTCCATCGCGTGATCGACGGCTTCATGGCGCAGACGGGCTGCCCCAAGGGAACGGGCACGGGCGGGTCGAGCTATCCGAACCTCAAGGCCGAGTTCAACGCCGAGCCGCATGTGCGCGGCGTGTGCTCGATGGCGCGCGCGGCATCTCCCGACAGCGCCAACAGCCAGTTCTTCATCGTGTTCGACGATGCGACCTTCCTCGACCGCAAGTACACGGTGTGGGGACAGGTGATCGAGGGCATGGAGAACGTGGACAAGATCAAGCGCGGCGAGCCGGTGCAGAACCCCGACAAGATGGTGTCGGTGAAGGTGGCTGCGGACGCGGCCTGAGGCGAGACCGGAAAGGGCTCATATGTCGGACGGGCGCTGGGCTTATTGGAACGCGGGGCTTGCTCCGTTGCTGGGTGCGGCGGGCGTGGCGCTCGCCGCAGTCGCTGCCCATCGCGTATCCGACACGCAGCTCGCGACGGCCTCGCAGTTCCTGATTGTCCATGCGGCGGCGGCGTTGGCGTTGACGGCGTTCGGTGCGGGGGGCGAGCGGCGTACCGGCTTTCTAGCCGCCGCCTCGCTCATGATTTTTGCCGTCTCGCTGTTCTCAGGCGACCTCGTGGTGCGCGCGTTCACCGGCGAGCGCCTGTTTCCGTTCGCGGCGCCCACGGGCGGCTCGCTGCTGATCCTGTCCTGGGTGGTGGCAGCGTTCTGGGGTCTGCGCGGGGCTTTCTCGGCGCGCGGCAGGGGCTAGACCCACTTCGGTGGCGGCTCGGATGGCCCCACGGGCGGCTCGATCTTGGGCTCGGGCTCCTTGTCCGGTGGCGGCACCGGCTCCTTTGTCGGATCCGGGTTCATCGGCTCCGGCGGCTTGTGCGGGTCCGGATCGCCGGGGGATCGCGTCGGTTTGTTCGGGCCGGGCACGGGCGGGTCCTCGCTGGACAGAGATGTACTTAACGAACGCGTCGTCGTCGCAGAGGGTTCCGCCCCGGGCCGGGAGCCTCTATGAGAGCGCGATGCGCACCGACCTTTTCGATTTCGACCTTCCTGACGATCGCATTGCCCTGCATCCGGCCGAGCCGAGGGATGCGGCGCGGATGCTCGTGGTCGATCCCGGCCGCGTGCCGGTGCTCGCCGATCTCGGGGTGCGGGATCTGCCGGATCTCTTGCGGCCGGGCGATGCGCTGGTGCTCAACGATACGCGCGTCATTCCGGCTGCGCTTGAGGGCGTGCGCATCAGGGGAGAGTTGCGCTCGCGCGTTGCCTTCAATCTGCTGCGCCGCGTGGACGGGGCGCGGTGGCGGGCGCTCGCGCGTCCCGCCAAGCGGCTCGCCGTGGGAGACCGGGTGCGGTTCGGCACGGAGGCGGAGGGCATGACCTGCCTGCTGGCGGCGCTCGACGCGACCGTGACGGAGCGACTGGACGCTGGCGAGGTGGAGCTGGCCTTCGATCTTTCGGGCCCAGATCTCGACCGGGCGATCGAGAGCGTGGGCGAGATGCCGCTTCCGCCCTACATCGCGCTGAAGCGCGGGCCGGACGCGCGGGATCGCGCAAGCTATCAGACCATTTACGCGGCGCAGGAAGGGGCGGTGGCCGCGCCGACGGCAGGGCTGCATTTCACGCCGGAGCTGTTTGCGGCGCTCGATCAGCGCGGCATCTCCCGCCATTTCGTGACGCTGCATGTGGGGGCGGGCACGTTTCTGCCGGTCAAGGCGGACGACACGCGCGAGCACAAGATGCACTCCGAGTACGGGGTGGTTTCGACGGAGACGGCGGCAGCGCTCAACGCGGTGCGCGCCTCGGGCGGGCGCATCGTTGCGGTCGGGACGACGTCGCTCCGCATTCTCGAAAGCGCGGCCACCCCGGACGGCGTCATCCATCCCTTTTCGGGTGATACCGCGATCTTCATTACGCCGGGCTATGCCTTCCGCGCCATCGACGTGCTGCTCACCAATTTCCATCTGCCGCGCTCGACGCTGTTCATGCTGGTTTCGGCTTTCGCCGGGCTCGACACCATGAAGGCCGCGTACGCGCATGCGGTGGCCTCCGGATACCGCTTCTATTCCTACGGGGATGCGTCGCTGCTGTTCAAAGCGGCACCGGCTCCCCCCGACCACAAGGACAGTCATGACTGAGGCATTCTACTATCGTCCGCTCGGGCGGGACGGACTGGCGCGCCGGGGCGAGATCGTGACGCCGCGCGGGATCATCCGCACGCCCGCGTTCATGCCCGTTGGCACGGTGGCGACGGTGAAGGCGCTCTATCCGGAGCAGGTGCGCGATGCAGGCGCCGACATCCTGCTCGGCAACACCTATCATCTGATGCTGCGGCCGGGCGCGGAGCGCGTCGCGAAGCTGGGCGGCCTGCATAAGTTCATGCGCTGGGAGAAGCCGATCCTCACGGATTCGGGCGGCTTCCAGGTGATGAGCCTCTCCAAGATCCGCAAGATCACGGAGGAGGGGGCGCTGTTCCAATCGCATCTCGACGGATCGCGGCACATGCTTTCGCCCGAGCGGTCGATCGAGATTCAGTGCCTGCTCGGCTCAGACATTCAGATGCAGTTCGACGAGTGCATCGAGCTTCCGGCGGAGCGGCGCGAGGTGGAGCGCGCGATGGAGCTGTCGCTGCGCTGGGCCGAGCGGTCTCGCACGGCGTTTCTGGGGCAGCGCGCGAGCGGCGGCGCTGGGCCGGGCCAGGCGCTGTTCGGCATCGTGCAGGGTGGTACGGACACGGACCTGCGTCGGCGCTCGGCCGAGGCGCTGGTCGGTCTCGATCTCGAGGGCTATGCGGTGGGCGGCCTTGCGGTCGGCGAGGGGCACGACCTGATGCTTGCCACGCTGGAAGCGACGCTGCCGTTCCTGCCGGAGAACAAGCCGCGCTATCTGATGGGCGTCGGCACGCCGCTCGATCTCATCGAGGCGGTGCGGCGGGGCATCGACATGTTCGATTGTGTGCTGCCGACGCGGAACGGGCGCCATGGGCTCGCCTATACGTGGGGCGGCCCCGTCAATCTGCGCAACGCGGTCAACGCCGACGATGCCGCGCCGCTCGATCCGGAAAGCTCGTGCCCTGCGGCGCGGGACTATTCGCGCGCTTATCTGCATCATCTGATCCGCTCGGGCGAGTATCTCGGCGCGATGATCCTCTCGTGGGTGAACACGGTGTTCTACCAGGACCTGATGGCGCGCATGCGAGCCGCCATCGAGGAGGGCCGGTTCGCGGATTGGGCGGAGGAGACCAAGGCGCGCATCGTCACCAAGCCTGCCGCGTAGGTTTCACTGCCAGGGAAGGGCGGATCAGGACGGCGGAGCGGCGTCCACCATCTCGCGTGCGATGCTGCGCTCGCGGTGGACGAGATAGACGCCCGAGCCCACGATCAGCGTTGCGCCGGCCAGCGTCCACAGATCCGGCAGGTCTCCGAACACCGCGTAGCCGAAGGCCACCATGGTGAGGAGCTGCATGTAGATGAAGGGCGCGATGGAGGAGGCGGGCGCGAGCCGGTAGGCGTGCAGGAACAGCCAGTGGCCGACGCCGCCGAGAATGCCGAGCGCGCCGAGCAACACCCAGGCGATCGCGTCGGGCGGCGTCTGCCAGCCGGCGTATGCGATGGGTGCGCCAGCGAACGTGCCGACGAACATCGAATAGAACAGCGTGACGAGCGGCGGATCGAAATGCGCCATGTGGCGCGTGAGCAGCATGAATAGCGCATAGACTAGCATGGCCGCGAACGCATAGAGCACGGCCGGATGGATGACGCCGAAGCCGGGCCGGACCGCGATCAGCACGCCGATGAAGCCCACCAGGATCGCGACGAGCCTGCGGCGGCCGACCCATTCGCCGAGCAGCGGGCCTGCGAGCAGCGCCACCATGAGGGGCGCGAGGAAGACGATGGTGATGGTCTGGTCCAGGCGCATGTATTGCAGCGCAAGGAAGTTGAAAGCGGTGGTTCCTACCATCAGCACGGAGCGGACGAGTTGAAGCCCAAGCCTGTTGGTGGTGAAGAGCGCTTTTGCGCTCATGATACCGAACGCTGGCACGAACAGGAGCAGCAGCACGAACTGGCCGATGAAGCGTGCCCACACCACCTGGCCGACGGTGAGACCGTCGCGCGTGACGAGATACTTCGCGGTGGTGTCGAGACCCGAAAAGAGCACGACGGCGGCCACCATCAGGCCGATGGCCTTGAGCCGCTGGCGGGCGGCATCGGTGTCATTAGAACTATCGGGAGCGTCTTTCATGGCGGGCCGGGTTCGATGCGCGCTTCTCTCGTCGCCGAAGGGCCGAGTGCCGGTGGCGGCTGTCGCGCTCGGCGCGCCTCAGCGCATCGCGAACGATCAGGCTTTAAGCATGTGCCCCGTCTTAATGCACGGAATTGCGGAGGAGGCGCGGCATTTTCGCTGTGCGTCGTAACTGGTCCTGCCCTGCCCGAGGCAGGCTTGCTTTTGCGATGCCCGGGAAGCCCTGTGGCGCTCACGCGCGTTTCCCGAGCGTTTTTTCCGGGACTGGGCGACCGACGCCCCGTTTGCTGCGTTAATTCTCGTGCTTCATGTCGGAAAAGCGCTTCACACTGGTCCGGAACCACACTAGAAAGCGCTCTCTCCATGAGGCCGTCCGCACGCACTGCGTGAGACGGCTTGGGGCCGGTAGCTCAGAGGTAGAGCACGTGACTTTTAATCATGGGGTCGAGGGTTCGATTCCCTCCCGGCTCACCAAAATTTCTCAATAGCTTTAATCGACTAAGAACCAGCGCGGGTCTCTGGGACGCGTTTGCGTCCGGCTGTTGCCGGACGCAATGGGGACGCGGGGGACGGCGTACTCTGGCGTTTACTCGCAGGGGACGGTCATGGTCTTGCCGACGGCGGGGAAGAACTTCTTGCAGCCGACTTCCGCCGCGGGTTCGGGGGTAGCGTTCGTGGTTTGGCGGCCGGTCTCCAGGAGCATCGCGGTCGAAACCGGGGTTTCGCGCTGGGGCTGGGCTTCCTCGGCAGGGGCCTCCGCGGTGGCGACCTTGGTGGGCGCGGTTTTGGCGGCAGGGGCGGGATCAGCCTTGGCAACGCGGGTTTTCTGGGGTGCGGGGAGGCGCTTCTGCTGCGTCTCAGCGACGTAAACGCGCTTCTTTTGCGGGCGCTTAGCCTGGTTCGTCAGGTGGGGCCGGACGACCTCCGGGGTGTATTCGCAGGAGATGCAAGCCTGAGCGCCCGAAGCAAAAAGCGTTGCCGAAGCGATGAGTGAGGTGGCGATGGCCAGAATGGTCCGTGTCATTGATGCCTCCCGAGGTTTCGCGCCCTAACCTGGTATTCGTCCCGGGATTGATCATGCGCGTCCGGCCCCTGCGGGGCTGTTCCAGCCGGAACAGGCTCCGAAATTTCTGGAGGCCAGGGTGCGCGTGAGGCCTTTTCGGCGCTTGGACCTACCTGAGGCGGTAGCAGTTCGAGTAGGTCCGGGGCGTGCGGGTGACGTCGTAGCCCGACAGGCACTGGACGAGCGAGGTCTCCGTCGGATGGCGGAAGAGGAGCAGCGCGGCGCGGTTGTCGTATCCGCTGGTGAAGCCTGCGACCTGCCAGCCGGACTTCAGGAGCTCCTCGATGGAGATCTGCTCCTCGTCCGGCTGGGAGCGAGCGTCCGGCGGCGGGAGAAGGAAGGCCGCCGTGAGCGCAAGGGCGCCTGCAAGGGTGGTGCGATAAGGGAAAGTCATCACGTCCTCCTGTGCCTCGAAGGAATACCGGACCGCGCCCTCTCGTCCTGATCCAGAACGGGGGCATCATATCGCTTTTTTGCCGCATGAGGGGGTGGTTTGCCCGGAAACGCCGCGGCTGGGCGCGACCTGCCTGAAGGACGGGCGAAAGCCACGGACGACGCTCGGAAATCCAGGCCCGCGCGCCCTTGCCGCCACTTGCGGGCGTCACACGGCGCCATTAGGGTACGCTCCGCTGGGTGGTTCGAGTGCGACGCAGGGCAGGTTTTGCCCTCCGGGCCACACTATCCCGTAGGTTCTCGGGTTCGTCCCTCACAGCCAAGATCTTCGCGGCTGGCACTCCGCTTGCCTCAGAGCCGCATGCCACAAGTGTCCAAGGAGGATTTCGTGCCGGGTAGCGCCAAGAACTGGATTGTCGAGACGGACTGGCTGGCGGATCATCTCGATGCGCCCGACCTCATTGTTTTCGACGGCTCCTGGCATCTGCCGAACTCGGGCCGCGACGCGAAGGCGGAGTATCTCGCCGAGCATATTCCGGGTGCGCTGTTCTTCGACATCGACGATCTGGTCGACGAGAAATCGCCGCTGCCGCACATGCTGCCGCCCACGCCGAAGTTCGCGTCGCGGATGAAGAAAATGGGCGTCGGCGACGGCATGCGCATCGTGATCTACGATACCTATGGCCTGTTCTCCGCCGCGCGCGTGTGGTGGACGTTCCGCGCCATGGGGCACCAGGACGTGGCGGTGCTGAACGGCGGCCTCAAGAAGTGGAAGGCCGAGGGGCGTCCGCTCGAGGACATGGCGCCGGTGCCGCGCACGGCGCGCCACTTCACGCCGCTCCTCAACAACTCGCTGGTGCGCGATCTCGACGACATCAAGGGCTATGTCGCCAAGGGCGGCACGCAGATCGTCGACGCGCGGCCGAAGGCACGTTTCGAGGGCACGGAGCCCGAGCCGCGCCCGGGCCTGCGCGCCGGACATATCCCCGGCTCCAAGAACGTGCCGTCGTCCACCATCCTGAATGCAGACGGGACCCTCAAGTCCAAGGCGGAGCTCGAGAAGATCTTCCGCGACGTTGGCATCGATCCCCAGCAGCCGGTGGTGACCACGTGCGGATCGGGCGTGACCGCCTCAATGCTGTCGCTGGCGCTCAGCGTGATCGGCCAGGACAACGCTGCCGTCTATGACGGCGCGTGGGCAGAGTGGGGCCAGGAGGCGCTCGATACGCAGGTGGAGACGGGGCCCGCGAAATAGCTCAAGGGCGCGTCTGTTTTCCGTTTCGGCTGTTCCGTTTAAAGTGAGAAGCGCGCGGGCTCCCAAGTCCGCGCGCTTTTTCGGTCCTGGCCCGGTCGAAGGACGGTCTCATGCGCAGTCTCTCTGTTGCTGCCGTTTCAGCGTTCGCCTTGTTCGCATCCGGCCCTGCCTCGGCTGCCGGCGAGGTGCGCTGCCTGGACGATGCAATGCTCGTGTTCGACGCCTCGGGCTCGATGGCAGGAACCGACATGAATGCCGTGCGCCCGCATATCGCCAAGGTGCGCGAGGCGCTCGCGAGCGTGCTGCCGGCGGTGACGCCGCGGCGCCATCTCGGGCTCATGGTCTACGGTCCGGGCCCGCGCGCGAAATGCAGCAACATCGACCTGCGCCTCAAGCCCGGCCCGAACAGCGCCGAGACCATCATGGGTGAGGTCAACAGTGTGGTGCCCGCAGGCGAGACGCCGCTCACGGCGGCTGTGAGAGGCGCGGTGGAGGAGCTCAAGTTTCGCGAGAAGCCCGCGGTCGTGGTGTTGCTGACGGACGGTGAGGAGACGTGCGGCGGCGATCCCTGCAAGCTTGCGCGCCAGCTCAAGGCCGAGGCGAGCGCACTCACTATCCATGTCATCCAGTTCAAGATCAGCGGCTCCACGTGGCTGCAAAGCGGGACGGGATCCGCCTGCATGGCCGCGGAGACGGGCGGTGTGTCGCTCACGGCCGGTACCAAGGACGAGCTGATCGAGGCGCTTCAGAAAACGCTCACGTGTCCCCTGTTCTCGAAGAGAGCGGCGCGGCTTCGTTGAGCCCGGCGGCTACGCCTCGGGGAAAAACTGGAAGACCCACGTCTCGGTGAGGGCGCGCTCGCCCTGGCGGAGGAAGACGCGGATGTCCACGGGCTCGGAGCCTTTCGCCTCGATGTCGAACAGTGCGCGCCAGCGTTCCCGCTGATCGACGACCGGATGGCTGTAGGCGTTGCTGATCTCTCCGCGCGACGGGGTGACGACCAGCTCCACGCCATCGTTGCGGCCGATGCCGCGGAACACGGTGCCCTGGAAGTCGATGACGAACTTCGTGACGCCTTCGGGGCGCTTGTGTCCCGGACGGCCGCCGAGGCCGGTCCAGGTTGCCGTTGCCTTGGCGAGCGCGCTCGGGAACGGAATCTCGTCCACCCACTTGAGGCGATAGTGATAGCGCCGTTGCTCACCGGCCCGGAACGGCTCCTTGGGGCACCAGTAGGCGGCGATGTTGTCGTGGATCTCGTCGTCTGTCGGGATTTCGAGAAGCTGCACCTCGCCTTCGCCGAAGCTCTCGATGGGCTCGATCCAGACCGACGGACGGCGCTCGTAGAAGACGCTGTCGTCGAGATAGTGGACGAAGTCGCGGTCGCGCTGCAGAAGGCCAAAGCCGCGGATGTCGCGGTCGACGAAGGCGTTGACCATGACGCGAGGCGGATTGTTGAGGGGGCGCCAGATGCGCTCGCCCGCGCCGGTCCAGATGGCGAGGCCATCCGAGTCGTGAATCTCCGGGCGCCAATCGACCACCTGGCGGCGGCTCGTCTCGCCGTACCAGTACATGCTCGAGAACGGCGCGATGCCGAGGCGTGCGATATCGCGGCGGGCGAACAGCTCGGCCTCGATCTCCATGTCGATGCGCGCGACGTCGCGCTTGTCGGTGGTGCGCCGCGCCTTGATGCGGTAGGCGCCGGTTACGCTCGGGCTGTCGAGTAGAGCGTAGAGCGTGAGGCCGTCGTCCTGGGGAGCGCTGCTGTCGAGCCAGAACTCGGTGAAGCGCGGAAACTCCTCCGGCGTCTGCATGCCGGTGTCGATGGCGAGGCCGCGGGCGGAGAGACCGTACTGGTTGAAGGGCCCGGACGTGCGGAAGTAGGACGCGCCGAGGAAGGCGAGCCAGTCGGTCTTCTGGTCAGGGGCCATGACGCGGAAGCCGGCGAAGCCGACGCCGTCGGGCAGCTCGCGGGCCGGATGATCGGGCGGGCTGTCGAAGAGGCTCGCGCTGTAGAGCACCTCCTGCGCTTCGCCACCGCGCGCCAGGTGGATCTTCACCGGATCGGGCGACATGCGGCTCAGGTGGAAGAGCTGGACGGGCAGGCGATGCGCCGGATCGAGCATCAGGCTCATCTCGGGGCGAAAGCGAATGGCCTGATAGGCGTCGTAGTCGATGCGGTAGAGGATCTCGGGCACGACCTTCGGCGTCGGCTCCCAGGCCGCCTTTGCCATGTCCTTCGCGCGGTCCTGGAGGATCGCGAACGAGAACGGTTTAGGAGCGTCGAGGCTCAAGCCGTTGTTTGCTGTGCCTGCGTCGGCTGTTCCGGCGCTGGCCGTGCCGACGACATTCAGTTTTGCGGTCAAACCTGCCGCTGCCACTCCGGCAAGGATCTGCCGCCGATCGAGCTCCGAGCGCTTCACAGTCATACTTTCTTATTTGTGTCGTCGTTGAGCGTTTCCCCCGGCTTCCCTACCGCAGAACGCGGAGGCTGGCCAGCGGCGGCCGCGGCATTTGGCCCTCCGCCGCCTGCCGCCGGGGAGGGGCGCAGCCCGAAAAATGTGCAGCCGGACGTGGCGAGACCGAGGGTGCACGGACGACTAAGACCTTGCAATCGCCTGTGCATCGCAGCACTGGACTGTTTATAGATGAAGACCGTAAGGATAGAGAAACCGACGGGTTGGGGGGCAACGAGGGGAGTCATGGGCCGCTACTTCAAGGTGCTCCGCGCAGTCTTGGTGCTGACTGTGGCAAATTTTGTGTGCGCCGCACCGCTGTTCGCCCAGGGGCCGCCGGCCCCTGCCGTGACCGTTGCAACGCCACTCGCGAAAAGGACGACGACCTGGGACGAGTATTCCGGCCGTTTCGAAGCGGTGGAAACCGTCGAGGTGCGCCCCCGCGTCTCCGGCTTCGTCGACAAAGTACATTTCAAGGACGGACAGATCGTCAAAGCGGGCGATCCGCTGTTCACCATCGATCCCAGGCCGTTCGAGATCGCAGTGGAGAGCGCGCGCGCCGAGATCTCGCGCGCCAAGGCGCAAGTCGCGCTGGCGTTGAGCGAGGTGGAGCGCGCGGCGCCGCTGGTCAAGTCGGGCGCGGTGACCGAGCGTGACTTCACGCAGCGCAGCGCCAACCTCAACGTGACGGAAGCTCAGCTTCAGGTCGCGGAAGCCAATCTCAAGGCGGCCGAGCTCAATCTCGAGTGGACGGTTGTGACGGCGCCGATCTCGGGACGCATATCGGATCGCAAGGTCGACATCGGAAACCTCGTGATCGGCGGATCGCAGGGCACGACGCTGCTCACGACCATAGTCTCGCTCGATCCCATTCACTTCGTGTTCGATACGTCGGAGGCCGACTATCTCAGGTATGCGCGTCTCGGCCTCGCGGGCGAGCGCACGTCCTCGCGCGACACGGCGAGCCCGGTTCGCATCAGGCTCGCCGACGAGAGCGACTGGGCGCACGAAGGCCGCATGGACTTCCTCGACAACCAGTTCAATCCGCGCTCGGGAACGATGCGCGGACGCGCCATCATCGCCAACAAGGACCAATTGTTCTCGCCCGGCATCTTCGCCCGGCTGAGATTGTTCGGCGGCGAGATCGACGCTCTATTGCTGCCCGACAGCGCGGTCGTGTCCGACCAGATGCAGAAGATCGTGTTCGTGGTGGGTGACGACGGGGTGGTGAAGGCCGCGCCGGTGACGCTCGGTCCGCTGGTCGAAGGCTTGCGGGTGGTGAAGGGCGGCATCAAGGCGACGGACAAGGTCGTGCTCGACGGGCTCGCGAGCCCGTTCGTAAGGCCGGGTGCGAAAGTCGTGACGCAGGCCGGGGAGATCAAAACCGTTCCGTAAGGACACGGCCTTCGTCTTTTTTTCGTCATTCCGGCGCGTTGCGAAGATCCTTCGGGGGATCGGCGAGCAGATCTAGGGGCGGGTGCCCGCGGAAGAGTTTCATGCGCTTTTCTCACTTCTTCATCGATCGACCGATCTTCGCCACCGTGCTCTCGGTGATCCTCACGATCGTGGGCGTGATCGCGGGTGCCGCGCTGCCGATCGCAGAATATCCCGAGATCGCACCACCCACGGTGAACATCTCGGCCTCCTATCCCGGTGCGTCGGCGGCGGTGATCGCGGAGACCGTGGCCGCGCCCATCGAGCAGGAGGTGAACGGCGTCGACAATATGCTCTACGTCGTGTCGCAATCGACCGGTGACGGGCGGCTGTCGATCAGCGTGGTGTTCAAGCCGGGCACCGACATCGACCAGGCCCAGGTGCTGGTGCAGAACCGCGTGTCGATCGCGGAGCCGCGCCTGCCCGAGGACGTGCGGCGCCTCGGTCTCACGGTGCTCAAGGCCTCGCCCGACCTGATGATGGTCGTGCACATGATCTCGCCGGACGGCTCCCGGGATCAGCAGTACATCTCGAACTACGCCACGCTCTACATCAAGGACAGGCTGGCGCGTATCGACGGCATCGGCGACAGCCGCGTGTTCGGCGCGCGCGACTACTCGATGCGCGTCTGGCTCGATCCGGCGAAGGTGGCCTCCCGCGATCTCACGGCCTCGGAGGTCGTGGCGGCGATCCGGGCCGCGAACCTGCAGGTGGCGGCGGGCTCCATCAACCAGCCGCCCGCGTCCTCGCCGGGCGCCTTCACGCTCTCTGTGCACACGCTCGGGCGTCTCTCGACGGTCGAGGAGTTCGAGAACATCGTCGTGCGTGCGGAAGAGGGCGGCGAGGTGGTGCGCGTCAAGGACGTGGCGCGCGTGGAACTCGGCTCGCAGGACTATACGGTCAACGCCTATCTCTCGAACAAGGTCGCGACGGCGGTGGTGCTATTCCAGCGTCCCGGCTCCAACGCGCTCTCGACGGCTGCTGCGGTGAAGGCCGAGATGCAGACGCTGGCGAAGGATTTTCCGCCGGGCGTGGGTTACACGATCGTCTACAACCCGACAGAGTTCATCCAGTACTCGATCGACGCCGTGGTGGCGACGCTGATCGAAGCGCTGATCCTGGTGGTGCTGGTCGTCATCCTGTTCCTGCAGACCTGGCGCGCGGCGGTCATCCCCATCATCGCCATTCCGGTGTCTCTCATCGGCTCGTTCGTGGTGATGGGCGCGCTCGGGATCTCGTTCAACTCGCTCTCGCTGTTCGGGCTCGTGCTCGCGATCGGCATCGTGGTGGACGACGCGATCGTCGTTGTCGAGAACGTGGAGCGGCGGCTCGCGGAAGGCCTCGCGCCGAAAGAGGCCGCGCATCAGACGATGGACGAGGTGGGTGGCGCACTGATCGCGATCACGGCGACGCTGATCGCGGTGTTCCTGCCGACGGCCTTCATCTCCGGATTGCAAGGCACCTTCTACAAGCAGTTCGCGATCACCATCGCGGCTTCGACCGCCATCTCGTGCTTCGTGTCGCTCACGCTGTCGCCTGCGCTCGCGGCGCTGCTGCTCAAGCCGCATTCCTCGCATCATGAGAAGCAGGGACTTCTCGCGCGCATTCTGGGCGCGCCGGTGCGCCTCTTCTTCCGCGGCTTCAATGCTGCATTCGACGGCCTTTCGCATGGGTATGCGGGCCTCACTGGCCGGCTGATCCGGCTGCCGCTGATCCTGCTCGCGCTCTACGGCGGGCTTCTATTCCTGACCTACGACCGGCTCGCGAAAACGCCGACGGGCCTCATCCCGCAGCTCGATCGCACCTACTTCATTACGGTGTTCCAGCTTCCGCCGGGATCTACGCTCGATCGTACGGACGCGGTGGTGCGCAAAGCCTCCGAGCTGATGCTTAAGCGGCCGGGCGTCTCGGATGCGGTGGCGTTCGCGGGTTTCGACGGCGCGACATTCACCAATGCGCCGAACACGGCTGTGATCTTCGTGCGGCTCGCTACATTCGAGGAGCGGCTCAAGGCGGGCATCACCAAGGATCAGATCCTGGCCGACCTGCGCGGGCAGATGGCGACGATCAAGGAAGCCTTCGCGTTCGTGCTCGAGCCGCCTTCGGTGCCGGGCATCGGCACGGGCGGCGGCCTCAAGGGCTATGTGCAGGACCGCAGCGGGCGCGGCTATCACGCGCTCGAAGGCGCGGCCTGGACGGTCGCGGGCGGCGCCGGGCAGGTGCCGGGCATCGTGCAGCCGTTCACGCTCTTCAACACGCGCACGCCGCAGATCTGGGCGGATATCGATCGCACCAAGGCCGAGCAGCTCGGCGTGCCGATCGGGCGCGTGTTCGATGCGCTTTCGATCTACATGGGCTCGGCGTTCGTGAACGACTTCAACATCCTGGGGCGCACCTACCGGGTGACGGCGCAGGCGGACAATCCGTTCCGCGAGACGTTGCGCGACGTGGCGAACCTCAAGACGCGGAGTGCCTCCGGCGACATGGTGCCGCTCGGCTCCGTGGCGACATTCTCCGATACGACGGGTCCCTACCGCGTTCCGCGCTACAACCTGTTCCCGGCTGCGGAGGTGCAGGTGGGGCTCGCGCGCGGCTACTCGTCCGGCCAGGGTATCCAGGCCATCGAGCACATCGTCGACTCGGCGCTGCCGTCCGGGTTCGGCTTCGAGTGGACGGAGATCGCGCTGCAGGAGAAGCTCGCGGGAAGCACGGCGGTGGTGGCGTTCGGCCTTGCGGTCGTGTTCGTGTTCCTGGTGCTGGCCGCGCTCTACGAGAGCTGGCTGTTGCCGCTCGCCGTCATCCTGATCGTGCCGATGTGCATTCTCGCGGCGATGCTCGGCGTCAACTACATGGGCCTCGACCGTAACATCCTGGTCGAGATCGGCCTCGTGGTGCTCGTCGGTCTCGCTGCCAAGAATGCGATCCTGATCGTCGAGTTCGCCAAGCAAGCCGAGGACGCGGGCATGAGCCGCTACGAGGCGGCGGTGAGCGCGGCGCGGACCCGCTTGCGGCCCATCCTCATGACATCGCTCGCCTTTATTCTCGGCGTGGTGCCGCTGGTGCTGGCCACGGGCGCGGGCGCGGAGATGCGCCAGTCGCTCGGCACGGCTGTGTTTTCCGGCATGCTGGGCGTGACGCTGTTCGGCCTGATCTTCACGCCGGTATTCTACGTGGTGACCAGCAAGCTCGCCGGGCGGGGGAGCAAGGCGGACGAGGCGGCGGGTGCGGCGGCCGAGTGACCGGCGCCTCCTGGCCGGGCGGGCGAGGGGAAAGCTTGATCTCCGACCGCGGCCCCTAGTATATGTGCCCATCCTGGCGCGGCCTTTGGCTCCCGAACCGGGCCGGCATCCCTGTTAACGCTGGTCCTTCCGGGCCGGGCCGTGAGGTTCCCGGCGCTCGGTTGACGTGAGCTACGCGATTGATTTTGCGTAGACTTCATGTTCGAGGTCGCTACGATCTCAGGCGATCAAGCTCTAGGCGGGCGTGGCGGAATTGGTAGACGCACTGGATTTAGGTTCCAGCGGCGAAAGTCGTGGGGGTTCAAGTCCCTCCGCCCGCACCAGGGTCGGAAGCGAGGATTTTGAGGGTTTCGCCCCGCGAGGGGCATTCGAGAGTTGAACGAGCGAGCGAAGGCAGCAGGACGTCATGCAGGTTACGGAAACGAGTTCAGAGGGCCTCAAGCGCAAGCTCAAGGTCGTGGTCGGGGCCGATGAGCTCGGCGAGCGCTTCAGCGCACATCTCGACAAGATCAAGGATCAGGTGCAGCTCAAGGGCTTCCGCAAGGGCAAGGTGCCGATCGCGCACATCAAGAAGGTGTTCGGCCGCTCGGTGATGAACGACGTGCTGCAGGAGACGATCCGCGAGACCTCGAACAAGGCGATCGTCGATCGCAAGGAACGCCCGGCCATGATGCCGGACATCGCGCTCGCCGAGAACGCAGCAGCGATCGAGAGCGTGGTCGAGGGCAAGGCCGACCTCGCCTACGAGATGAGCTTCGAGGTGCTGCCCGAGGTGGCGCTCACGGATCTCAAGTCGCTCAAGCTCGAGCGGCTGGTTGCAGATGTCGACGACGAGCAGCTCGACAAGGCGCTCGGCGAGCTGGCTGAGCGCAACCAGACGTTCGCCGCCGAGGAAGGCCGCGCCGCCGAAGAGGGCGATCGCGTCACCATCGATTTCAAGGGCACCATCGACGGCGTTGCCTTCGAGCGTGGCGAGGGTGAGAACCTGCAGCTCGTGATCGGCAATGCCGGTTTCATCCCGGGCTTCGAGGAAGGCATCAAGGGCGCCAAGAAGGGCGAGAGCCGCGACGTGAAGGCGACGTTCCCGGCCGAGTATCCGGTGGCGGATCTTGCCGGCAAGGATGCCGTGTTCGCGATCACGGTCAAAGAGGTCGAGAAGCCCGTCAAGACCGAGATCAACGACGAGTTCGCCAAGGCTCTCGGCACCGAAGGGCTCGACAACCTGAAGGAGCTCATCTCGGCGCAGATCAAGCGCGAGCTGGATCAGGCCTCCCGCATGAAGCTCAAGCGTGAGCTGCTCGACGCGCTCGAGACGGCGCACACGTTCGAGCTGCCGCCGACGCTCGTCGAGCGCGAGTTCGAGGCCATCTGGAAGCAGGTGACCGAAGGGCTCGCTCGCGAGAACAAGACGTTCGCCGACGAAGGCAAGACAGAGGACGAGGCGAAGGCCGAATACCGCACCATCGCGGAGCGCCGCGTGCGCCTCGGCCTGGTGGTCGGTGAGATCGGCGACAAGAACAAGATAGAGGTCACGCAGGACGAGATGCGCCGCGCGCTCATCGAGCACGCCCGCCGCTTCCCAGGCCAGGAGAAGAACGTCTACGAGTACTTCGAGAAGACGCCGGGCGCGCTACAGGAGCTGAGAGCGCCGATCTTCGAGGACAAGGTGATCGATTTCGTCATCGAACTCGCGAAGCCGGCCGAGAAGAAGGTGTCGCGGCAGGAGCTGCTCGACAGCCTCGAGAAGGTCAGCAACGCCTGAGGCGGAATGTTCCGCGCGCCGAGGCGAGCGGGAAATAGGCTGTGACTTGATTGCAGGCGCTACGTTCCGGACGGTCCCGTCCCGAGCGTTGCGCCTGTGATTTTGAGGTGGTTGCCTCCGTGAGGCGCGTGTGCCTTCTGCGTGGGTTACCGTTGCGCACACCACATGCCGCCGGGGGGCTTGAAGTCACGCTCCGCTATGCTGATCTGATGTCTCTGCTGCCGGCCGATTCGGCGGTGCCGGGCCTCGACTCGTCCTCGAGCGGGGCCTAGTCTTTTGTTTGATCGGGCTTCTTGTCGGAATGCCGGGCTGCCTCGAGAGGGGCTGGTGTTCTGGAAGCAATCTGAGTTTGATCGTGCTTCTTGTTGGAAAACCGCTTCCATTCCGGTCCTTGCCGGGACAGGCTTTTCCCGAAGCACTCTGAGGAGCTAAGACCCCATGCGCGATCCCGTCGCTACTCTCACCGGTTCCTTCTGGCCCATGGTCGTCGAGCAGACGGCTCGCGGCGAGCGGGGCTATGACCTGCCTTCGCGGCTTCTCAAGGAGCGCATCATCTTCGTGACGGGTCCGGTCGAGGATCAGATGGCCGCGTCGATCTGCATGCAGCTTCTCTTCCTGGAGGCGGAAAACCCCAAGAAAGAGATCTCCATGTACATCAACTCGCCGGGTGGCGTGGTGACTGCCGGCATGGCGATCTACGACACCATGCAGTTCGTGAAGCCGCCGATCGCGACCCTGTGCATCGGCCAGGCCGCCTCGATGGGCTCGCTGCTGCTCTGCGCCGGCAACAAGGACATGCGCTATGCGCTCCCGAACGCGCGCATCATGGTTCACCAGCCCTCGGGCGGGTTCTCGGGCCAGGCTTCGGATATCGAGCGGCATGCCGAAGACATCATTAAGATGAAGCGGCGTCTGAACGAAGTTTACGTCAAGCATACGGGGCAGCCGTATGAGACGATCGAGCGGACGCTGGACCGCGACTACTTCATGACTGCCGATCAGGCCAAGGATTTCGGTCTCATCGACCGCGTGCTCAACAAGCGCGACGATGTGGACACCAAGGCTGACGAGGCCAAGACGACCTGATAGTCTTTGTTTGCAGGGGTTTGGGAGCGGCGGTGTGCCCCACCGTCGCACCCGGCCCGGTTTCCGGCCACCCCTTGCAGACTTTGCTATGCTTGGTCGAGACAGGCCCACCGGCCGCGGCGACCGTGCCGGGCCCCGGGTTGGGTCCACGCAAGGTTGGCAGGATATTGTTGCCCCCTTAACCGGTTTGATCCGTTCGACTTTTCGGCATCAACTCTGTGGTAATCAGGCCGAAAGGTTCAGACGGGGACGGGAGAGGCATTAATCGAATCTTGATCTCGGGAACGCTAGCGTGTTGAGATCGGGTGTAACAGTTTCGTGTACCTCGCGGCGGGCTACGCCGTAGACGCTCCGAAAGGCCTTTGCCGGCCTTAATTAATCCGGATCTTCCGGGCGTACTTCCTGACTGCGGGTGAGAGAACAGAATGGCTCAGGAAAAGAACACCCTTTACTGCTCTTTCTGCGGAAAAAGCCAGCACGAGGTCAGGAAGCTGATCGCCGGCCCGACGGTATTCATCTGCGATGAATGCGTCGAGCTGTGCATGGACATTATCCGCGAGGAGAACAAGAACACCCTCGTCAAGTCGCGCGACGGTGTGCCGACGCCGCAGGAAATCTGTACGGTGCTCGATTCCTATGTGATCGGTCAGTTCCACGCGAAGCGCGTGCTGTCGGTGGCCGTCCATAACCACTACAAGCGCCTTAACCACGCGGCGAAGAACAACGACGTCGAGCTCGCGAAGTCGAACATCCTCTTGGTCGGCCCCACGGGTTGCGGCAAGACGCTGCTCGCGCAGACGCTCGCGCGCATCCTCGATGTTCCGTTCACGATGGCCGACGCTACGACGCTCACGGAAGCGGGCTATGTGGGCGAGGATGTCGAGAACATCATCCTCAAGCTTCTGCAGAACGCCGACTACAACGTCGAGCGGGCGCAGCGCGGCATCGTCTACATCGACGAGATCGACAAGATCAGCCGCAAGTCCGACAACCCGTCCATCACGCGCGATGTCTCGGGCGAGGGCGTGCAGCAGGCGCTTCTGAAGATCATGGAAGGCACGGTTGCCAGCGTGCCGCCCCAGGGCGGCCGTAAGCATCCGCAGCAGGAGTTCCTGCAGGTCGATACATCGAACATCCTCTTCATCTGCGGCGGTGCGTTCGCTGGTCTCGAGAAGATCATCGCGCGTCGCGGCAAGGGGACGTCGATCGGCTTCGGCGCGCGGGTGATGGGTCCCGACGAGCGGCGCACCGGCGAGGTGCTGCGCGAGGTGGAGCCCGAGGATCTGCTGAAGTTCGGCCTCATTCCCGAGTTCATTGGCCGTCTGCCCGTCATCGCCACCCTCGAGGATCTCGACGAGGCGGCTCTGGTGCAGATCCTCAACGAGCCGAAGAATGCGCTCGTGAAGCAGTATCAGCGCCTCTTCGAGATGGAGGACGTGAAGCTCACGCTGACGCAGGATGCGCTGCGGGCGATTGCGCGCAAGGCTATCGAGCGCAAGACGGGCGCACGCGGTCTCCGCTCGATCATGGAAGGCATCCTGCTCGACACGATGTTCGATCTGCCGGCGCTCAAGGGCGTCGAGGAGGTCGTGATCGGGCCGGAGGTCGTCGAGGGCGGCGCGCGTCCGCTCCGGATCTATTCGGACAGGGCCGAGGAGAAGGGCTCCACAGCCTCCTAAGCCGGCGGGCTGCCCTGAAACAAGGCGTCTGACGTGGATATGTGGCCGCGGGCACCTCTGTGCCCGTGGTGCGGCGGGGGAGGCGAGGCTCATTATTGATTAGGCCGGGGACCGTCCCCATCTTTCCTCAGCGACGCTTCCCATGGGCCGGCTCGGTTCTGGGGATTTCAAAATGAAAGATGCGGCGTGGGTTTCCCGGTTTCGGCCATAATGGCGCGAGCCTTGGGGACTACAGTGGGCTTCGAAGGCCGGTCAACGGCCGCGCAGCGCAACGCGAATGGGTGACGATGATGAGCGAAGAAAAACAGACAAAGGACAAGCCGGGCGCGCGGGATCATTATCCCGTTCTGCCGCTGCGCGACATTGTCGTGTTCCCCTACATGATCGTGCCGCTGTTCGTCGGGCGCGAGAAATCGATCAACGCGCTCGAGGAAGTGATGCGCGCCGACAAGCACATCCTGCTTGCCGCGCAGAAGAACGCGGGTGACGACGATCCGGCGACGGATGCGATCTATCAGGTCGGCACGCTCGCCTCGGTGCTGCAGCTCCTCAAACTGCCCGACGGCACGGTGAAGGTGCTCGTCGAGGGCACGGCGCGCGCACGCGTGCTGCGCTACACCGACAACGCCAACTATTTCGAAGCCGAGGTCGAGCGCATCTCGGAGACGATCGGCACCAAGGCCGAGATCGAGGCGCTTGCGCGCTCGGCGGTCTCTCAGTTCGAGAACTACGTCAAGCTCAACAAGAAGATCTCGCCGGAGGTGCTCGGCACCGTCGCGCAGATCGAGGACTACTCGAAGCTCGCCGACACGATCGCCTCGCATCTCGCAGTCAAGATTGCGGACAAGCAGGACGTGCTCGAGACTACGGTCGTCTCCGACCGGCTCGAGAAGGTCTATACGCTCATGGAGAGCGAAATCTCCGTGCTGCAGGTGGAGCGCAAGATCCGTTCGCGCGTGAAGCGGCAGATGGAGAAGACGCAGCGCGAGTACTATCTGAATGAGCAGATGAAGGCCATTCAGAAGGAGCTCGGCGACACTGAAGAGCGCGACGACATCGCGGAGTTCGAGGAGAAGATCGACAACACCAAGCTGTCGAAGGAGGCCAAGGACAAGGCCACTGCCGAGCTCAAGAAGCTCAAGCAGATGAGCCCGATGTCGGCCGAGGCGACGGTGGTGCGCAACTACCTCGACTGGCTGCTCTCGATCCCGTGGGGCATCAAGGGCAAGGTCAAGAAGGACCTCGAAGAGGCCCAGCAGGTGCTTGATGCCGAGCACTACGGTCTCGGGAAGGTCAAGGAGCGCATTCTCGAGTATCTCGCGGTGCAGGCGCGCACCAACAAGCTCAAGGGTCCCATCCTGTGCCTCGTCGGCCCGCCCGGCGTGGGCAAGACCTCGCTCGGCAAGTCGATCGCCAACGCTACGGGCCGCGAGTTCGTGCGCATGAGCCTCGGCGGCGTGCGTGACGAGGCGGAGATCCGCGGTCACCGGCGCACCTACATCGGCTCCATGCCGGGCAAGGTGATCCAGTCGATGAAGAAGGCGAAGCGGACCAATCCGCTGTTCCTTCTCGACGAGATCGACAAGATGGGCCAGGACTTCCGAGGCGATCCGGCGGCGGCTCTGCTCGAGGTGCTCGATCCGGAGCAGAACGGCACGTTCAACGATCACTATCTCGAGGTCGACTATGACCTTTCGAACGTGATGTTCGTGACGACGGCCAACACGCTGAACATTCCGCCGGCTCTCATGGACCGCATGGAGATCATCCGTCTTGCGGGTTACACCGAGGACGAGAAGGTCGAGATCGCCAAGCGCCATCTGCTCACCGAGCAGCGTCAGGCCCATGGCCTCGAGGACGGCGAGTGGGAGGTCGAGGACGGCGCGTTGCTCGAGATCATCCGCCGCTATACGCGGGAAGCCGGCGTGCGCTCGCTCGAGCGCGAGGTCGCCAAGCTCGCGCGCAAGGCGGTGAAGGAGATCCTGACGTCCGACAAGAAGAAGGTCGTCGTGACGGCTGCCAACGTCAGCGATTATCTCGGCGTGCCGAAGTATCGCTTCGGCGAGGCCGAGGTCGAGGACCAGGTGGGTATCGTCACGGGCCTCGCTTGGACGGAAGTCGGCGGCGAGTTGCTCACGATCGAAGGTGTCATGATGCCCGGCAAGGGCAAGATGACGGTCACGGGCAACCTGCGCGACGTGATGAAGGAGTCGATCCAGGCCGCGAACGCCTACGTGCGCTCGCGCTCGGTCGAGTTCGGAATCCATCCGAGCCTGTTCGAGAAGAAGGACATCCACGTGCACGTGCCGGAAGGCGCGACGCCGAAGGATGGTCCCTCGGCCGGTGTCGCGATGGCGACCGCGATCATCTCGGTGCTCACCGGCATCGCAGTCCGCAAGGACGTGGCGATGACGGGCGAGATCACGCTGCGCGGACGCGTGCTTCCGATCGGCGGCTTGAAGGAGAAACTGCTCGCGGCACTGCGCGGCGGCATCAAGACTGTGCTGATCCCCGAGGACAACGTGAAGGATCTCGCCGAGATCCCCGAAGAGGTGAAGAAGAAGCTGGAGCTCGTGCCTGTGGCGCGCATGGAGGACGTGGTGAAGACCGCGCTCGTCAGCGTGCCCGAGCCGATCCAGTGGGACGAGCAGGCGGAGGCGACGACGGTTCCTTCCGACGGCTCGACCGGCGGACCTCGCGTGACGGCGCATTGACCGGCGTCGCGCATTGATCCGAATGCCGATGCTCTCTTTGAGGATAAATTTGTCCTAGCGAGCAGACGCAAATTTGAATGAACGGCGTGCGGGTGTTTTTCGATGGTTCACTCCTCGAAAGCGCCCGCACTTCTTTGGTTAATCGTGTGCGTATTTTCTACGCAGTGCGCTGCCTCAGCGATGCTCGGATGCGCCGATTTTTAAGGCCTAAAGGGGCGTTTTGCCCCTTGACGCGCCCTGTCATTAGGGGCTTTTGTGCGGCCACTATCGCCGATGCAACGGTCTCCAAAAGTAAGAATTGAACCGCATCGGTGTGCGCCAGCGGCGCGAGATCCAGAGACCAAGCCAATCCAAATTTATTCCAGTCACGAGGACGGAAAAATGAGCAAGAAAGATTTGATCGACGCCGTTGCCAAGGAAACCGAGCTGACCAAGGAGAAGGCTGGGACGGCAGTCGATGCAGTGCTCGCGCACATCAGGAACTCGCTCAAGAACGACGAGGAAGTGCGCATTCCCGATTTCGGCACGTTCAAGGTGACCAAGCGCAAGGCGCGCGAGGGCCGCAACCCCGCGACTGGCGCCACGATCAAGATTCCCGCTTCGCGCGTTCCGAAGTTCAGCCCCTCGAAGGGCCTCAAGGACGCGCTGAACTAAGCGCGTTCGAACCGGTTTGAGGAAGCGCGTCGCGGTCGGTCTGCGGCGCGCTTTTCATTTGCGGCAGCAGACAACGGCAGCAGGCGGCAATTCGAGCTTGCGGACCGATTGGCGATTGCCGATTGCGTCGCGTGCCGTTATGGAATGCGTGTCGGGCGGTTAGCTCAGTGGTAGAGCGCTGATCTTTTATCGCTCACGCGCGCTGATCCGTTCGCTTTCGCGACCGGGCGCGCTCCGCGGGGGCGGCGCTTGCGCCGAGCCGCCTTGCGGCCAAGGCCCTTGGCCTGTAGGAGATGAGTTGGGGCGGTTAGCTCAGTGGTAGAGCGCTTCGTTTACACCGAAGATGTCGGGAGTTCGACCCTCTCACCGCCCACCATTCCCTACTTCGCCTGCTTCAAGCGAATACGATAGGATGCGTTCGCCGTGGCCGACGCGAACTCCTGAGCACGTGATCCCCGTAGCGCGTTGACCTGCACATTCAGTCGCGCGAGCTCGCATGTGTCCGCGATCGTCGCGGTCAGGTTGGTGCATTCGTTTCCGGCCATCTCGTAGAGCATCCGGCGGCCCTTCTCCATCGCGTCCTTCTGGACCTCCGGATCGTCGGATTTGAGGGGAACGGACATGTTGTAGCTGACCGTGACTTCAACGGCGCGTGCGGCGTCGGAGGCTTGCGCGCGGGGGGCCGTCGAAAATGCCGTCGCGGCTGTGATGGCAAAAAGCAGGTGGAGTACAGATATACGCATGCCCGGTCCTTCCCGATGATGATCGCTGTCGAGACTAGGCACAGAAGATGACCATGGCACGTGCGCGGCGGCCCGATCGCGTGCGATGGTAAAGGCGCTCTAACCATGAGGAAACGCATGTCCATCACGATGCACGAAATCGCCGTTCCGTCGTTTACCAAGCATCTCGAGGCGCTCGACGCGATCCTCGACAAGGCGGCGGCTTACGCAGAGGCGAAGAAGATCGATCCCAACGCGCTGCTCACGGCGCGGCTCTATCCGGACATGTACACGTTCACCAAGCAGGTGCAGTCGGCCTGCGATTTCGCGAAGCTGTCGGTGGCGCGTCTCGCGGGGATCTCGGCTCCCGTGCACGACGACAGCGAGACGACGTTCGCGGAGCTCAAGACGCGTATCGCGGAGACGCTTGCGGTGCTCAAGGCCGCGCGCCCCGAGCCGATGGAAGCCGCTGCGGACCAGGAGGTGAAGATCAAGGCGGGTCCGCGCGAGCTGACGTTCACGGGGCGCGAGTATCTGCTCCACTTCGCGCTTCCCAACTTCTATTTCCACTGCGCCACGGCCTACGGAATCCTGCGCCACAACGGGCTCGAGATCGGAAAGCGCGATTTCATGCGGCGCATGCCTCCCGCGTAAGGGGCTGCAGGCTGTGAGCAGCGGCGGCGGGATTGAGCGGTTTCTCGTGGTGACCGGCGGACCTGGGTCTGGGAAGACGACATTGATCGATGCGCTTCGGGCGCAAGGCTTTCAGGCCATGCCCGAAGCGGGGCGCGCGATCATTCAGGACCAGGTGGCGATCGGCGGGGCGGCCCTTCCCTGGGCCGACCGGCTTGCGTTCTCCGAGCTGATGCTCGGCTGGGAGCTGCGCTCCTACCGCGAGGCGCAGGCGCACTATGGGCCTGTCGTGTTCGACCGCGGTGTGCCGGACGTGATCGGCTATCTGTCGCTCTGCGGGCTTCCTGTCGGAGATCACGTCGCGCGTGCGGCAGAGCTTCACCGCTATCGGCGTGAGGTGTTCATTGCGCCGCCTTGGCCCGAGATCTTCACGCAGGACGCCGAGCGCAAACAGTCGCTCAATGAGGCGGAAGCAACCTATCATGCCCTCGCGGGCGCCTATGAGCGCTGCGGGTACGGCCTCGTGCCACTGCCGCGGGCGCCGGTTGCGGAGCGGGTGCGCTTCGTGCTGTCGCGGATCGGGTGAGGGGCGGAACGGTGCTCGGCCGCCGCGGCGCTCTGCGGCAATGGCGCCCTCCGGTAAAAACACCTAAAATAGGTCGTTCGCTTCGCTTGACTTAGGCCACGCGAACACGTATCTCACCCTTCGCTTTTGCGTCGTTCGGCCGCCAAGTCGTGCCGGGACGCGGATTGCGGGAGTAGCTCAGTTGGTTAGAGCGCCGCCCTGTCACGGCGGAGGCCGCGGGTTCAAGTCCCGTCTCTCGCGCCATTTTTCCGAACCTCGATGCCATGACCGATGACCGATCTCGCCCTGGGCCGCACCTGGGGTTGTGACGCGTACTCGCGGCTCTTCGAGCCTGCTTGGCGCCCGAGCTGTGGCCGGGCTCGCTTCATCCGCAAATTTCTTCGCAGGGCTCAACCCAGATCAAAGACTGGGGGATTCGGAGCCGCCATGGTCCCCGCATCCTGGCCTTTGGTTCGCGGCAAAAAAGGCCGGCAGAGAGCCAGGATTTCCCTCGGTAGCTGTTGCGTGTCCGACGGGCTATGGGTTAACACCAAGGGCGTGATTTTGCGTCGCGATAAGTCCTCGCAAAAGCGGACGTGCGGGCTCCGGAAGGACGGGACTTCATGAACGAGCTGCTCACTGACTACCTGCCTCTTGCCGTCTTCATCGGCGTCGCGCTCGCTATAGGTGCAGCGCTCATGATCGCGCCGTTCCTGGTCGCCGTTCGCAACCCCGACCCCGAGAAGGTCTCGGCTTACGAGTGCGGCTTCAACGCCTTCGACGATGCGCGCATGAAGTTCGACGTGCGCTTCTACCTCGTGTCTATTCTGTTCATCATCTTCGATCTCGAGATCGCGTTCCTGTTTCCGTGGGCGGCTGCCTTCGGCGATGTGGGGCTGTTCGGCTTCTGGTCGATGATGCTGTTCCTCGGGGTGTTGACTGTAGGCTTCATCTACGAGTGGAGAACGGGAGCGCTCGAATGGGATTGATCGTTCCGCCGGAGTTTCAGCTTGACCGCGCCAAGGAAGGCGCTGGCGGGTCTCAGGGCGCGCTGGTGAAGCCGGGTGATCCGTTCTTCACGGAGCTTTCCAACGAACTCGGCGACAAGGGCTTCCTCGTCACCACGACCGACGATCTCATCAACTGGGCGCGCACGGGCTCGCTGATGTGGATGACGTTCGGCCTTGCGTGCTGCGCTGTGGAGATGATGCAGGCGTCGATGCCGCGTTATGACCTCGAGCGCTTCGGCTTTGCGCCGCGCGCTTCGCCCCGCCAGTCCGACGTGATGATCGTCGCTGGCACGCTCACCAACAAGATGGCCCCGGCGCTGCGCAAGGTCTACGACCAGATGCCGGAGCCCCGCTACGTCATCTCCATGGGAAGCTGCGCCAACGGCGGCGGCTACTACCACTATTCCTACGCGGTGGTGCGCGGTTGCGATCGCGTCGTGCCGGTGGACGTGTACGTGCCGGGCTGCCCGCCGACGGCGGAAGCACTCGTCTATGGCGTGCTGCTGCTTCAGCGGAAGATCCGGCGCACGGGAACGATTGAGAGATAGGCGGCAGTAGGGCCTCACCTGCTTCGATCACGCACTGCCTACTGCCTTAAGGCCTGTTGCCCAGGATCTGACATGCTGAACGAACTCGACGCGCACATTTCGTCCAAGCTCGGCGACAAGGTTCTCGACCGGCGGATCGCGGTTGGAGAGCTGACGCTCACAGTATCCGGCGACCGGATCGTGGACGTGCTCACCTTCCTCCGCGACGATGCAGGGTGCCGCTTCGAGGTCCTGATCGACATCTGCGGCGTGGACTGGCCCGCGCGGGCGCAGCGCTTTGACGTGGTCTACCATCTGCTGTCGCCGCGGCTCAATCAGCGTGTCCGCGTGAAAGTGCTGACCGACGAGGAGACGCCGGTGCCGAGCGTGATCGGCGTCTATCCGGCTGCCAACTGGTATGAGCGGGAAGCCTACGACATGTACGGCATCCTGTTTACGGGCCATCCGGATTTGCGCCGCCTGCTTACGGACTACGGCTTCCAGGGCTATCCGCTACGCAAGGATTTCCCGCTGACGGGCTATGTGGAGGTTCGCTACGACGACGCCGCAAAGCGCGTGGTCTACGAGCCGGTGAAGCTCGTGCAGGACTTCCGTTCGTTCGATTTCGAGAGCCCCTGGGAGGGGCCGCATTACGTGCTTCCGGGCGATGAGAAGGCCGGACCGCAATGACCCTCGAGGCGGAGCGTCTGGCGCAGATCAAGGCGAACGTCGAATTTGCCCTGCAAGAGTTTCGCGAGCTGGCTGACAAGGATGTCTCGCTCGACGCAGATTCGGTTGCGTGGGTCGAGGGCTTCATCGAGAGCGCGCGTGGCCGCTACGTCGGCGTGGACGGTGGCGTGCCGAGCGGGCTCATCGGATTGATCGGCAGCTATCTCGGTGAGGCGATCATCGCAGAGACCAACGGACAGTGGGTCGAAGACGAGGCCGGCGGCTTGGGCGTCGCCTTTCCGAACGGCGATATCGTCTTTCCCTTCACCAAGGTCGAAAAGCAGTTCGACATGGGCGTTGCGGGCGGCGAGTCGATCCTGAGCTTCTATACGGTGGCCGTGAGCTACATCGCGGTCGGAGGATTGCGCGACGCCGCGCCGGCAGGGGAGCGGTCATGAAGGCCACGCTTCAGCCCGGCGCCAAGGCGCAACTGGTGTTCACGGTGCCGCCCGAGAAGACGGTGCCCAATCTCTATCCGGAATCGCCTGACTTTCGCGCCATGCCGGGCGTGTTCGCCACTGGCTTCATGGTGGGGCTCATGGAATGGGCCTGCCTCGAGGCGATGAAGCCGCATCTCGATGCGGGGGAGGGCTCGCTCGGCATTCACATCAACGTCTCGCACAGCGCGGCGACCGTGCCGGGGCAGACCGTGACGGTGGATGCCGAATGCACGAGCGTGGCCGGGCGCAGGGTGGCGTTCAAGGTCACGGCGCACGACGGCGTCGAGGTGATCGGCGCGGGCAGTCACGAGCGGATGATCGTGCCGTGGGATCGCTTCGTCGGACGGGTGAACGAGAAGGCCAAGCGCGCGGGAGCCGCGCCCATTGCCGCCGTCGAAAGCGTGGGGGCCTGAGCAATGGCGTCGGCAGGTCACACGGTCAAAGGGCACTGCCTCTGCGGGGCCGTCGCGTTCTCGGCGGACGTGGCGAAGCTCGAGGTCGATGCCTGTCACTGCAGCATGTGCCGGCGCTGGGCTGGCGGGCCGTTCATCGCGCTTTCCTGTGACGGCGAGCTGCGCATCACGGGCAAGGATCATCTCGCCACCTATCGCTCGTCCGAGTGGGGCGAGCGCAGCTTCTGCCAAACCTGTGGGACGTCGCTCTTCTGGCATCTCGTCGGCAGCGATCACTATGCACTCTCGGCAAACACGCTCGACGACCAGAGCGGGCTGGTGCTGACCTCGCAGATTTTCATCGACGAGAAGCCCGGCTTCTACGAGTTCGCCAACGACACGCCGAAACTGACGGGAGTGGAAGTCGTCGCGGCGTTCGAGGCCAGCAAGGGAGGGGAGAGCTGACGATGGCCGCCTCCCTTGATGTCTCCGGGCACTGCCTCTGCGGGGCCGTGAGCTACAACGCAACGGCCGTATCGCATGACGTCAGCGTATGCCACTGCGGCATGTGCCGGCGCTGGACCGGCGGGCCGCTGATGTATTTCGATGTCGAGGGGGCGCCCGTGATCGAAGGCGCCGAGTCGATCGGCGTCTACAAGTCGTCCGATGTCGGCGAGCGCGGCTTCTGTAAGCGCTGCGGCTCGGTGCTGTTCTGGAGGGTTGCGGGCGAGGATCGCTATACGTTCACGGCGGGATCGCTCGATACGCCCTCGGGGCTTATCCTCACGAAGGAAATCTTCGTCGAGGACAAGCCCGCGTTCTATGAGTTTGCCAATCCGACCGAGAAGCTGCGCGGATCGGATGCGATGTCGGCCTATACCGGCGACGAACCCAAGTGAGACTGCGACATGGCTGAGACAGAGATCCGCCCGTTCAACATCAACTTCGGCCCGCAGCATCCGGCGGCGCATGGCGTGCTGCGCCTCGTGCTCGAGCTCGACGGCGAGGTGGTGGAGCGCGTCGATCCGCACGTGGGGCTGCTGCATCGCGGCACCGAGAAGCTGATCGAGGCGAAGACCTATCTGCAGGCGATCGGCTATTTCGACCGGCTCGACTACGTGGCGCCGATGAACCAGGAGCACGCGTTCTGCCTCGCGGCGGAGCGGCTGCTCGGCATCACGGTTCCGCGCCGCGCGCAGCTCATCCGCGTGCTCTATTCCGAGATCGGGCGGCACCTCTCGCATCTTCTCAACGTGACGACGCAGGCCATGGACGTTGGCGCGCTGACGCCGCCGCTGTGGGGCTTCGAGGAGCGCGAGAAGCTGATGGTGTTCTACGAGCGCGCGTCGGGCAGCCGCATGCACGCCAAGTATTTCCGCGTCGGCGGCGTGCACCAGGATCTTCCGCCGGAGCTGATCGACGACATCTATGCGTGGTGCGACCCGTTCCTGAAGGTGCTCGACGACATCGAAGGGCTTCTGACCGAGAACCGCATCTTCAAGCAGCGCAACGTCGACATCGGCGTCGTGAGCCTGGACGACGCGTTCGCGTGGGGATTCTCGGGCGTGATGGTGCGCGGCTCGGGTGCGGCCTGGGATCTCAGGAAGTCGCAGCCCTACGAATGCTACGCGGAGCTCGATTTCGATATTCCGGTGGGCAAGAACGGCGACTGCTACGATCGTTACCTGATCCGCATTCTCGAAATGCGCGAGAGCGTGAAGATCATGAAGCAGTGCTGCGAGAAGCTCAAAAGCGCCGATGGCGCGGGGCCGGTGACGGCTCCCAACACCAAGGTGGTACCGCCGCGGCGCGGCGAGATGAAACGCTCCATGGAAGCGCTCATCAATCACTTCAAGCTGTACACCGAGGGTTTCCACGTTCCCGCCGGCGAGATCTACGCGGCGGTGGAAGCTCCCAAGGGCGAGTTCGGCGTCTATCTGGTGGCCGATGGGTCCAACAAGCCGTACCGCTGCAAGATCCGTGCGCCCGGCTTCCCGCATCTCGCGGCCATGGACTTCCTGAACCGCGGCCACATGCTGGCCGACGTGTCAGCGATCCTCGGCTCGCTCGACATCGTGTTCGGCGAGATCGATAGGTAGGCGCAGGGCTGGCCGAGTGCGTGGCCTGATCTAGGGTTCGAAGCCTTCGAAAATCGGCGCGTCGGCGTGGCGGGCCGCGATGCGGCGGTCTTCGTCCGTGCGGACAGTCCAGGTGAAGAGCGGAAGCCCTGAGGCGCGGGCGCGCTCGGTTTCGGGCGTGGGCAGCGCGGCGATTTCATACGCATAGAATGCGGGATCGACGGCGGCGCTTTCCTCCAGACGCGCCAAGCTGCGGCGACGCTCGTCCGTGAGCGACGAGCCCGGCCACCAGCCTTCGCCATCGTCCTCGAAATAGGAGCCCGAGACGATGCCGCGCGGCACGGCGGGCGCGAGGTCTTTCAGCACGGCCATCACGCCGGGGTCGAACGACATGAGTGCAAGCGGGCCTTCGTAGCCCGCGGCGAGACGTGCGATCTCGGCAAGAAAAATGCGGTCCGGCGGGTCCCATTCGCTCTTCACCTCGGCGAGCAGCGGCACGCGTCCGGCGATCAGCGCGAGCAGATCGGCAAACGTCAGGATGCCGGTCAGGTCCGCGCCTTTGAACGGAAGCTTGGCCGCGCAGGCGGGCTGGAGATCCGTGATCAGGCCGCTGCCGCGCGTGAGCCGATCAAGCTCGAGGTCATGGAAGACGAGCGGCAGGCCAGTTGCGGCGGGCTGCAGATCGCATTCGATGCCGTAGCCCTTGGCGATGGCCGCCTCGAATGCGGGCCTCGTGTTCTCGACAACGCCCTTCGCCGCGTCGTGGAGACCGCGATGCGCGATGGGACGCAGGAAAGCCGCGCGGTCGAGCATCCACTTTACCCGGCGATGGCGATGATGGCGTCCACCTCGACGGCGCAGTTGAGCGGCAAACTCGATACGCCGACGGCGGCGCGGGTGTGGCGTCCCTTGTCGCCGAGCACTTCCACCATAAGATCCGATGCGCCGTTCACGACCTTCGGATGGTCGGCGAAGTCGGCGGTGGCGTTGACGAACCCGGTGAGCTTCAGCACCTGGCCGATGCGGTCGAGGCTGCCGAGGGCGGATTTGGCCTGGGCGAGGATGTTGAGGGCGCAATGGCGCGCGGCCTGCTGGCCGATCTCGACGCTGACGTCGCGGCCGAGGGCGCCGGTGACGACGGTGCCGTCTGCGGCCTTGGAAATCTGTCCGGAAATGAACAGCAGGTTTCCGGAGATAGAGAAGGGCACGTAGTTGGCGACCGGATTGGGCGCTGCGGGCAGGGTGAGGCCAAGCTCGGCGAGGCGGGCTTCGATGGTTCCGGTCATGGGAACGTGTCTCCGGGTGTTAACGGGCGGGTGAAACGGTGCGCCGGTGCCGTTTTCGGGGGCACCGGCCGCAGAATGGTCAGGGTTCCTTGTTACCGCGTCGAACGGACTTTGCAACGGCCTGACAGTACCCTAGATTCCAGGGACTGAGGGCAGGGCGGCTCGCGCCGCCTTCGCGATGAACAGGATGAGCAGAATGCAGGATCGGACTCGAAGCCGGGCGGGCGGCGTCTTGAATGCGGCGTCGGCGCTGGGACTTATGGCGTTCGCGGTTTGGTCCGTGCCTGTAACGGGTGCCTATGCGCAGGCCGCGCTCAAGGAGGTCGTGTTCGCGCCCCATCGGGCTGTCTACGATCTGTCGCTCGACGGCGCGAAGTCCGGCTCCGGCGTGGCGGGCGTCACCGGGCGCATCGTCTATGAGCTCAGCGGCAATGCCTGCGAGGGCTATGCGCAGAGCATGCGGTTCGTGACGCAGACGCTCAATCAAGAAGGCGAGATGCAGACGACGGACCTCAGGACGTCGAGCTGGGAAGAGGTGCCGGCGCGCAAGCTGCGGTTCAGCACGAGCACCTATCAGAACGAGATGCCGGCGGAGCAGACGCAGGGCATGGCCAAGCGCGCGCAGCCGAACGGTCCCGCGACGGTGGAGCTAACGCGCCCCAACGAGCGCAAAGCCAATCTCAAGGGGAACATCTACTTCCCGATCCAGCATTCGATGGCGATCATCCAGGCGGCGCGGGCTGGGCGGACGATCCTTGCCGCGGACCTGTTCGACGGATCCGAGACCGGCGACAAGATCTATTCCACCTCGACCGCGATCGGCCGGCAGATCAAGCCGGGCACGGGGCCGGTGGTCTCGCTCGCGAAGGGCGTCGATGGTCTCGACCGCGTGCCGTCGTGGCCGATCTCGGTCAGCTATTTTGCATCCACGCAGGAGCCGGGCGATGCGGTGCCGCTCTACGAGATGTCGTACCGCTTCCACGAAAACGGCGTGACGGGCAGTCTGCGCATCAACCATGGCGATTTCGCCATTGCGGGCGAGCTCAAGGAGCTCACCTACTTCCCGCCGTCGCCCTGCAAGCATCCTGCGCCCTGAGGCACTCTTCTCACGTGTTCCATAGCCAGGCGGCGCCGCGCACGCCGCTGGCGTCTCCCCATTTGGGGGGACGGATGTCGAGGGCTACGACGTCGGAGAAGACGTAGGGCGCCGCGAGGCGGGGCAGCACCTCGTAGAGGTGCGGCAGCTTCGAGAGGCCGCCGCCGAGCACGATGATTTCCGGATCGATGACGTTGACGATGTGCGCGAGCCCGCGCGCGAGGCGGGAGGCGTGGCGGTCTAGGCTGGTCTGCGCGGCGGCCTCTCCCAGCTCGGCGCGCGAGACGATCTCGTGGCCCGACACCAGCTCGCCGGTCCGTCTCTTGTAGTCGGCCGAAAGGCCGGTCCCGGAGGCCCACATCTCCATGCAGCCCTTGCGGCCGCACCAGCATTCGGGGCCGGGATGCTCGTCCGGCTCGGACCAGGGAAGGGGATTGTGGCCCCATTCGCCGCCGATGCCGCGCGCTCCTTCCAGAACACGGCCGTCGATGACGATGCCTCCGCCGCATCCGGTGCCGACGATGACGCCGAAGACTGTTCGGGCGCCGGCTCCCGCGCCGTCGACGGCTTCCGAGAGCGCGAAGCAGTTGGCGTCGTTGGCCATTCGCACCTCGCGTTCGAGTGCGGCCTCCAGATCCTGACGCAAGGGGCGGCCGTTGAGCCAGGTGGAGTTGGCGTTGCGGACGAGACCGGTGGTGGGGGAGAGGGAGCCCGGCATGCCGATGCCGACGGTGGCGCGGGAGCCGGCCTGGGCCTCAAGGTGACGGACGACGTCTGTCAGCGCCGTCACCGTGTTCTGATAATCGCCCTGGGGCGCCAGGATACGGTAGCGGGTGATCTCCTCGCCATCGACGGCCAGCACGCGGCCCTCGATTTTGGTGCCTCCGAGATCGATGCCGATGCGGAGGCTCGGGATCACCGGGCTACTCACGGGCGGCCTCGATGCCGAGCGATTGCGCCAGCGCGGCGCGCGACGGCTCCACGCTCTCCGGTGCGATGCCTTTGGACGCTGTAAATACAAGAAGAAGGGATTCGTCTCCGAGCAGGTAGTCGAGCACTGCGAGCAGGGTCTCGGGGGCTCCTGCCGCGGCGCGGAGCTGGTCAGGGCCGATGCCGGTGAGGGCGAGGAAGCGGCCAAGCCGGGGGCCGTCCTCGGCGAGGAAGGAGAGGCCCGTCAGAGCCAGTGTCGAGGCGCTTTCGGCCGTCGGTTTCGAGCCCGTTTTTCTCATTCCTGCGCTTTCTCCCTTTTCTTTTATTTTCCGCTAGTTAGCGCACCATCGGTCTCTAGGCGCCATGTTTCAACAGTTGCTTAAGCTAACTCGGGCACACTGCTCTCCATATGGCCCGCAGAATCGGTGCAGTTAAAGGCGGGGCAAGGTGAAGACCTTCGACGATGACCTATCAGGAGACGAGAATGGCCGTCGAGGGCCAGACGCAGGGCGTTCGTCGTGCTGCGAAGACCGTGCTGATCGTGGAGGACAACGAGCTCAATATGAAGCTCTTCCACGACCTGCTCGACGCTTATGGATATCTCACCGTCCAAACCCGCAATGGGCTCGATGCTCTGACGCTCGCCCGGGTGCACCGGCCAGATCTTATTCTGATGGACATCCAGCTTCCGGAAGTCTCCGGGCTCGAGGTGACCAAATGGCTGAAGGAAGACGAGGAGCTGCGCGACATTCCCGTCGTTGCGGTGACGGCCTTTGCCATGAAGGGGGACGAGGAGCGCATTCGGTCCGGGGGATGTGAGGCTTACGTTTCGAAGCCGATTTCGGTCGCGGTGTTTCTCGATACGGTGCGGCGTTTCGTGGGGGATGCTTGATCCGCGCGTGGATTGCGGAACGGGCGTCGGTGTTTTGAGAGTTAGTCATGACTGCCAGAGTTCTTGTCGTCGACGACATATTGGCCAACATCAAACTTCTGCAGGCCAGGCTCGAAGCCGAGTACTTCGAGATCGTCACGGCAACGAACGGGCGCGACGCCCTCGAGATCTGTCAGCGTGAGCGCGTCGACGTGGTGCTGCTCGACGTGATGATGCCGGGCATGGACGGCTTCGAAGTCTGCCGCAGGCTCAAGGCGTCTCCGCAGACGCTGCACATTCCCGTGGTGATGGTGACGGCGCTGGACCAGGCGTCGGACCGGATTCAGGGCCTCGACAGCGGCGCCGACGATTTTCTGACAAAGCCGGTGGACGACATCGCGCTCGTTACACGCGTCAAGAGTCTCGCGCGGCTCAAGATGCTGAACGACGAGATGCTGATGCGCGTGACGACGAGCCGGCAGATGGGGCTCGCGGACGAGGACACGCTGGGGCGCATCCTGGCCGACCGGCCGGGGCGCGTGCTGGTGGTGGACGACCATCCCCGCTCGTCTCAGCGCGTGATGTCTGCGCTCGCCAAGGCGCATGATGCCTACATCGAGACGGATCCGCAGGCGGCGCTTCTGCATCTTGCCGATCAGCCGTTCGACCTTCTCGTGGTGGCGCTCAATCTCGAGCATTCGGATGGGCTGAGGCTCTGCTCGCAGGTTCGCTCCCTGGACCGCACGCGCCATCTTCCGATCCTGATCATGGTCGATCCCGGCGACGAGGCGCGTCTGCTGCGCGGCCTGGACATGGGCGTGAACGACTACCTGATGCGGCCGGTGGACCGCCACGAGCTTTTGGCGCGGGTGAAGACGCAGATCCGTCGCAAGCGCTTCTCGGACTACCTGAGAAACCAGATCCGCGAGAGCGTGGAGCTCTCTATCACCGATCCGCTCACGGGGCTCCACAACAGGCGCTACATGGAGCGCCATCTGAAGACGCTGATTACGGATGCGAAACGCACCGGCCGCTCGCTCTCGGTGCTGATCGCCGACATCGATCACTTCAAGAACGTCAACGATACCTATGGCCACGATGCCGGCGACCTGGTGCTAAAGGAATTCTCTGAGCGCTTCCGCCGCTATACCCGCGGCGTGGACATGGCGTGCCGGCTCGGCGGAGAAGAATTTCTGATCATCATGCCCGACACCGACAAGATCCTTGCCCGTCAAGTGGGGGAGAGGGTGCGTGAGTGTGTCGCAGTCCAGCCCTTCCAAATTGGGCAAGATCGCGAAATCTGGGTCACCGCAAGCGTCGGGCTTGCAACCTGGGAGGGAGACGGGGATACCCCCGAAGCGCTCTTCAAACGGGCAGACAATGCTCTTTATGCTGCCAAAAGGCAGGGGCGCAATCAGGTCGTCGCGGATGCGGCGTGAGAGCCGTAGGCGACAACCCTTTTAAAGAATTTCAGAAAACTGGATTGCTGCATAAGCGAGCAATGTTCAATGCTGCTGTGCGCATAAATGCAGTCCACGGACTATAATCCGCTATCTCGATCAGCCTTCGGGGGAATTAACTCCGAATCGGATTGTGGCCGTGGTTGCCACGCAATGGTCAAGCTCTAAACTTGCAATCGCCGATCTGTTCTGCCAGACTTATATTTAGTGGAGGGAGATCACACAATATTGGTCTTGATACCGATTGGCGCGAGTTTGCGTTTTGCCGATCGTTCAAGCCCAACGGTTCCCGCAGCCCATTGGGTCCGCCGCATCTCCTGATGGAGCGGGAAATTGTAGTGGGGTCCGCGACGGCTTGGAGTCACCTCCTCAGTTACACCGTTTCTGGGTCCACTACGACACCAGGTGGTAAGTCAACGCCCTCTTTGACGCCATCTGGTCACTAGGCCAGGGTCCGTGGCTATCTCGGAATGCTTACCCCGCTGCCGAGCGGTTACGGACCCTGGTTGAGGGCCTTTTCCGAAATCAGATCTGTCAAAGCCTGCTGGCATCCCGTGCGCTGATCGGGGGCCGGGCCATCGTGCGTCTGGCCTTTGCGCCGCTCGAAGGCGAGCGGCGGCGCATTACTTGATCTTCGTCTCTTTGAACTCGACGTGCTTGCGAACGACGGGGTCGTAGCGCTTGAAAACGAGCTTCTCGGTGGACGTGCGCGGGTTCTTTTTCGTCACGTAGAAGAAGCCGGTTCCCGCCGTGGAGAGCAGCTTGATCTTCTGGGTAATCTGCTTAGCCATTGGCCTAGAGACCTCGAAGTGGAATAACTCTTAAATTCGGATTGGGCACCATACTGACCGCGCCTTGAGTGTCAAGCTGTAGAATGGGCGCGTTAGATAATCTTGCGTTCAAGGCGGCCGTGGCGCTCCACATAGAACGGAACACCGTTCTTTTGACGATGTTTTCCATGCATGTTTACGAGTGTCGCGATGTCCTCCATCACATGGCGCGTGATGGACGGGAGATCGAGCGTTTTCGCGCGTTCGATGGTGTACCAATCGATGTCGAGCAACTCGCCGTCGACACGCTCGGCGCGATGGGCGACCTCCGAGGCATCGACGATGAAGAAGCGCGTGTCATAACGGCGCGGGCGCCCGGGCGGGGTGATGGCCCGTGCAAAGAACGCAAGCCTGTCGAGACGCGGCCGGAAGCCTGCCGCCAGGAAATCGCTCCAGCCGCCCTCAGGGTCCTGCGGGACTGCGCCTGCGGCCTCTCCAACAACGATGCCCGTCTCCTCGAACGTCTCGCGAATGGCTGCAAGTGCGAGGGCGGCGGCGCGCGTGTCCGTGGGGCGTCCACGCATGGCGATTTTCAAGCGCTCCGTCTCGCTCGGTGCGAGTGCGTGGTGACGCGCGAATGCGCGGTCGGCTGCCTCCACGCGTCCGCCTGGGAACACGAAGGTGTTGGGCAGGAACACCTGATCGGGCCTGCGCCGTCCCATCAGGATGCGAGGGGAGGACGTTGTGCGATCGACGATGACGAGGGTGGCGGCGTCTCGCGGCCTCTGATGCGCGCGCGATGTATCGCCGGTGTCGCGCCCGGGCTTCGGCATGCCGTTTCGTCTCGGGCCGGTCATTGCCGCTCGGGATCGGGCAGAGGCTCGACCTCGTCGGCGTGGCCGCCAAAGCCGTGCATGCGAAGCGCCCATTGCAGGCCGACGAGCGCGCCTTTGACACGCGGGAGCAGAAGCAGGCTCATGATGATGATCGTCGGCAGCCAGATGACGAGGTGCACCCAGCTCGGCGGTGCGTAAGTCTGCTCGAGCGCCAGCACGCCGCCCACCACCACGTGTCCGACGACGACCATGGTGAAGTACGGCGGCGCGTCATCTGCGCGCTGATGGTGCAATTCCTCGCCGCATACGGGGCAGACATCCGAGACCTTGAGGTATTTGTGGAACAGCGCGCCTTCTCCGCAGGCAGGGCATTTCTGTGCGAAGCCGCGCATCATGGCGGTGGTGACGGAACGGGGCTCGGCGCTCTCTGCCGGGCGTGCGCCGGGCTGCGGGGAGGCGGTGTCGAATTCGATCATGGTACGTCTTCCTGGGGGCGGAGGCGGGATCCCCGGCAGGGCTCGGTGACCTCTCGCTGCTCACTCTAAGCGGGCCTATGCTCGCTCTCAACGTGGCATTGTCTCTCTTATCCGCCTCATCTGCGCCGCTGGCGAGGGCGCTTGCGGAATTTGTGGGCGCCCTTGAGGTGGCTGAGCGTGCCTTTCTTACCCGGCGTCAACATCTCGAAACGCAGAGCGCCGGCGGTGGGCACGGCCTCTACGAGGCGCACCGTCACCTCGTCGCCGAGCTGATAGGTCTCGTTGCTGCGGCTGCCGACGAGGGCGTGGGCTTCCTCAACGTGGTTGTAGAAGTCCTGTCCCAGCGTCGAGACCGGCACGAAGCCGTCGGCGCCCGTCTCCTTCAGCTTGACGAAGAGACCCGAGCGCGTGACGCCCGCGATGCGTCCTTCGAACGTCGCGTTGATGCGCTCGGCCAGGTGAGAGGCGATCAGGCGGTCGACGGTCTCGCGTTCCGCGGCCATGGCGCGCCGCTCGGCGTCGGAGATCTCCTTGGCGGTATCGGCGAGGCGCGTGATCTCCTGGTCATCGAGGCCATCCGGGCCAAGCTTCAGCGCGCGGATCAAGGCGCGGTGCACGATGAGATCGGCGTAACGGCGGATTGGCGAGGTGAAGTGGGCGTATTTCGCTAGGTTCAATCCGAAGTGGCCGATGTTCTGCGGCGTGTATTCGGCCTGTGCTTGAGAGCGGAGGACGACCTCGTTCACGAGCTCCGGCACGGGTAGCGACTTGGCTTGCGCGAGGATCTTGTTGAACGCCTCAGGCTTGAGGACGTTGCTGGCGGGCAGCCTCATGTCGAGCGTTTCGAGGAAATCGCGCAGGCTCTTGAGCTTCTCCTTCGAGGGCACGTCGTGCGTGCGATAGACGAGCGGGGTCTTCATCTGCTCGAGCGTCTCGGCGGCCGCGACGTTCGCCTGGATCATGAACTCCTCGATCAGGCGGTGGGCATCGAGGCGTTCGGGTACGACGACGCGGGCCACACGGCCTTCCTGATCGAGAAGGATCTTGCGCTCCGGAAGATCGAGGTCGAGCGGCTGGCGCTGGTCTCGGGCGCGGGCGAGCGCGCCGTAGGCTTCCCACAACGGCGCGAGCGCGCGCTCCATGAGAGGTGCGCATTTCTCGCTGACGCGTCCGTCGATGGCAGCCTGGGCTTCCTGGTAGCTGAGCTTGGCCGCACTCTTCATCACCGCGCGCAGGAATTCGTGGCGGCGCTTCTGGCCGTGCGCGTTGAAGATCATGCGGACGGCGAGGCAGGGCCGGTCTTCGCCTTCGCGCAGCGAGCAGAGATTGTTCGAGATGCGCTCTGGCAGCATGGGCACGACGCGGTCGGGAAAGTAGACCGAATTGCCGCGAAGCTGGGCTTCCTTGTCGAGGCGGGTTCCGGGGCGGACGTAGTGCGCGACGTCGGCGATGGCGACGATGACGACGAAGCCGCCGCGGTTGCGCGGATCGGCATCGGGCTCGGCGTAAACGGCGTCGTCGTGGTCACGCGCATCGACGGGGTCGATGGTGAGGAGGGGCAGTGAGCGCAGGTCCGTGCGGTCGTCTGCCGAGAACGGCTCCAGCGCTTCGCTCTCCGCCATGACGGGGGCGGGGAAATCGTCTGGCAAGCCGTGGGCGTGGACGGCGATCAGGCTGATCTTGCGCTGGTCGTGCGGGTTGCCCAGGCTTTCGAGCACGCGCGCTTCGGAAACGGACTGGCGGTTGCGCGCCGAAAGATCGAAGCGGACGAGGTCGCCGTCCTTCGCGTTGCCGTCGTTGCCCTGGCGCACCTGCCAGGCGCGCAGCTCGCGGCGGTCCACGGGCTCGATGGTGCCGCCGCCGCGCGCATGGGTGCGATAGATGCCGAGCATGCGGCGTTTGTCGCGCGGGAGAACCTTGATGGGCTCGGCCTCGTATTTGAGGCCTTCGACATCGGGCTCGGCGAGCTCCGTCACGCGAGCAAGAATGCGGTCGCCGACGCCGATGATGGCGTCGCGCTCCTCGGCGCGTGCGCGATGGGTGAGGACGAGCACGGCGGGGGCTTCGCCGTCGGCCGCATTCCAGACGGCCGGGCGCGCGATGAGATCGCCGTCGCTGTCGCGGCCCGTCACTTCGAGCACGGTGACGGGAGGAAGCTTGCCGACCTCGCGCAGCTCCTTGCGGGTGCCCGAGAGCAAGCCTTCGGCTGCCATTTCGGAGAGCAGGCGCTTCAAGCCGATGCGCGCCTCGCCCTTGATGTTGAAGGCGCGGGTGATCTCACGTTTGCCCGCAGTGCTGTCGCTTTCGCGCAGAAACTGAAGGATCTCCTCGCGCGAGGGCAAACCCTCGTCGCGCTGCCGCCTTACGGGCTCTCTGCGAAACCCTTTGCCACCTTTCGGCATCGAGCGTCGCGTGGGCGGCTTGCGTGCCATGACTGACCTTATGCGGAGATCTTCGTCGCCATCAGCTTTCGGTGGAGGCCTTCGAGGCGGCTTTCTTCTTGGCGGCTGGCTTGGCTTTGGCGGCGGTTGAGGACTTGGGCTTTGCAGCCTTGGCCTTGGCGGGCTTCTTCTCGCCCTCCGCTTCGGCGTCGGCCGCGGCTGTCTTTGAAGACTTCGCCTTGCCAGCTGCCTTCCTCGCAGGCTTCTTGCCGCCGCCCTTGGCGATGCGCTCCTGCAAGAGGCGGATCGCGTCGTCGATCGTGAGGGTTGCGGGATCGGTGCCCTTGGGCACGGTGGCGTTGACCTTGTCGTGGCTGACGTAGGGGCCGTACTTGCCTTCCAGCACCTGGATCTTGCCGCCGCCGCCGGGATGCTCTCCGAGATCCTTCAAGACGGTCTTGGCTGCCGCGCGACCGAAGCGATTGCCCTTGCCCGCGCGCTTCTCCGCAATCAGCGTGACCGCGCGGTTCAAGCCGATGGTGAAGACATCCTCGATGCTGTCGACGTTGGCATAGGTGCCGTCGTGCTGCACGAAGGGGCCGTAACGGCCGAGGCCGGCGAGGATCGGCGTGCCGGTCTCCGGATGGATGCCCACCTCGCGCGGCAGAGAGAGAAGCTGCATGGCCTTCTCGAAATCGATGGTGGCCGCATCGATGCCGCGCGGGATCGAGGAGCGCTTCGGCTTCTCGTCGCCTTCGGCTTCGCCGAGCTGGAGATAGGGCCCGAACCGGCCGGATTTGACGAGCACGGGGAGCCCGGTCTCGGGATCGAAGCCAAGCTCGCGGTCACCCGTAGCGCCCGAGGCATCGCCCGTGAGCTGGCGGGTGTATTTGCAGTCGGGATAGTTGCCGCAGCCGATGAAAGCGCCGGACTTGCCCGAGATCTTGAGCGACAGGCGGCCGGTGCCGCACTTGGGGCAGGCGCGCGGATCGGATCCGTCCTCCTTGGCGGGGAAGATGTGCGGCCCGAGCATCTCGTTCAGCGCTTCGAGCACATCGCCGACGCGCAGGTCCTTGATGCCGTCGATGGCGCTGGTGAAATCGCGCCAGAAATCGCGCAGCACCTCTTTGTACTCCATCTCTCCGGAGGAGATGAGATCGAGCTTCTCCTCGAGCGCGGCGGTGAAATCGAACTCCACATACTTGCGGAAGAAGCTTTCGAGGAAGGCGATGACGAGGCGGCCCTTGTCCTCGGGGATGAGGCGCTTCTTGTCGATGCGGACGTAGTCGCGCTCCTGCAGCACGGCGAGCGTGGAGGCGTAGGTAGAGGGGCGCCCGATGCCGAGCTCCTCCATCTTCTTGACGAGGGTGGCTTCCGAGTAGCGCGGCGGGGGCTGCGTGAAGTGCTGCTCGGCCTCGATCGCGCGGTCGGTGACGCGGTCACCTTCGCGGAGCTGGGGCAGGCGGCGGCTGGTATCCTCCTCCTCGGAGGTATCTTCCTTGCCCTTGTTGAGGGTCATGACGCGATCGTCACGGCCTTCGTCGTAGACCTTGAGGAAGCCGTCGAACTGAATGACGGAGCCCGTTGCGCGCAGCGTGTACGTCTTGCCGTCGCGGCCCTTGATCTCGATATCGGCGGTTGTCTGCTTGAACTCCGCCGAGGCCATCTGGCTCGCGACGGCGCGTTTCCAGACAAGCTCGTAGAGGCGAGCCTGGTCCTTGTCGAGGTAGCGCGCGACATCGGACGGCTTGCGCGTCACGTCGGTGGGGCGGATAGCCTCGTGCGCTTCCTGCGCGTTCTTCGCCTTGGTCTTGTACTCGCGGACGAAGGGAGCGACGTACTTCTGCGAGTATTCGCGCGCCACGAGACCGCGGATGGCGTTGATCGCCTCCGGCACGATGGTGACGCCGTCGGTTCGCATATAGGTGATGAGGCCGACCGTCTCGCCGCCGACGTCGACGCCTTCGTAGAGGCGCTGGGCGACCTGCATGGTCTGCTTCGCGGAGAAGCCGAGCTTGCGAGAGGCATCCATCTGCAGCGTGGAGGTCGCGAACGGCGCATAGGGGTTGCGCTTGACGTCCTTGCTCTCGACGGAGACAACGCGGAACTCGCCCTTCTCGATGGCGCGCTTGATGGCGAACGCGGTCGCCTCGTCCTTGATGCCGAGCTTCTTCAGCGTTTCGCCGCCGATCGCGTTCAAGCGAGCCGGAAACTCCTCGCCCTTCGCAGTGGCCAGGGTGGCCTCAATGGTCCAGTATTCGTCGGTCTTGAAGGCCTCGATCTCGGCCTCGCGGTCACAGACCAGGCGCAGCGCCACGGATTGCACGCGGCCGGCAGAGCGCGCGCCCGGCAGCTTGCGCCAGAGCACAGGAGAGAGCGTGAAGCCCACGAGATAGTCGAGGGCGCGGCGGGCGAGGTAGGCGTCCACCAGAGGCTCGTCGATCTGGCGCGGTTCGGCGAGTGCGGCGAGGATCGCCTGCTTGGTGACTGCGTTGAAAGCCACGCGCTCGATCTCGAGACCCTTCTTGAGGGCTTTCTTCTGGCCGAGGATCTCCAGCAGGTGCCAGGAGATGGCCTCGCCCTCGCGATCAGGGTCGGTGGCGAGAATCAGTTTGTCGGCGTTTTTGACCGCGTCTGCGATCTCGCGGATGATTTTCTGGGAGCCGCCGTCGATCTCCCAGGTCATCTCGAAGTCCTTGTCGGGGACCACGGAGCCGTCCTTCGACGGCAGGTCGCGGACGTGACCGAAGGACGCCAGCACCTTGTAGTTGCTGCCTAAATATTTGTTGATCGTTTTGGCCTTGGCGGCCGATTCCACGATAACGACGTTCATAATATTGCGGGCCTTGACCGTTCCGGCGCCTGGGATTTCCCGCCGCGCTCCACTTTAAATTGTCCGACGCGGTGCGCTGCGCGGGACGGTTCCATGCTTCAAACTCGGGCCGGGAACATGGGAGAGGATCGGCCCGCTGTCAAACGGCCTACCGTCTCAGAGCCTTTCCAAAGCCCTAATATAAAGAGAGCGGCACAGGGGCCGCTCTCCCGAAATCATTGGATATTTTCGCTCCGGCGATGGCGCCCGGAGGATTATTTTCCGATCGCGCCTTCGATCTCCGTGGCGACGGCGGCGGCCTCGGTGAACTGGCTCTGCTCGCAATGGCCTTCGAGCTTGGTCAGCAGATCCTCGATCTTGGCCAGCTTGTCCTCCGGGAGCTTCTTTTGCTCGGCGGATTCGGCCAGGTCGATGGCACGCTTCAGGCACTCGTCCGAGTCCTTCGGCGCATCGGCCGCGAACGACGCAGTGGCGAGGGCCGCGGAGATCGCAAGAGCGGCAGTCAGTGATTTCAGCATATGACGTATCCTTTGTCCTTGTGACCTGTCGCAGGTCTCGAACGCGGCCGTATGGCGCCGGCGCATTCTAACGTGTTGAGTTGTCTCGTTGTCCCTGACAGCCCGGCGTTGTGCCGCCAGGCCAGCCCCTGACCGCCTCCTCGACGGCAAACGTCCTAGGCGTGCCATCTGTTAAATTTGTGGCTTTGCAGCTCCGGCCGCGGCTCCCGCGGAAAAATTGGCGAGGAGCGCGCGGACGGCGGGTTCCAACTCGCCATAGCCCGTGATGATGGCGTCCGGCGCGAGGGTATCCATCGGCGCATCCGAATAGCCGAAGGTGCAGCCAATGACCGGCACGATGGCGGCGCGGGCGGCTGCGATGTCGATGCTGGTGTCGCCCACCATGACCGCGTTCCTCACGTCACCGCCCGCCATGCGCACGGCGCCGGTCAGGTGATCGGGGTGGGGCTTGTAGACCGGGAAGCTGTCTCGCCCTGCGATGGCGGCGAAGAGGCCATCGATGCGCAGCTCCCGCAGCAGGCGCTCGGCGAGCGCGAGGCGCTTGTTGGTGCAGATGGCCAGGCGGGCGCCTTCTCCCTTCAAGCGCTCGAGCACCTCCACGGCGCCTTCGAAGGGGCGGCTCTCGCGGGCGATGTTCGGCTCGTAGTAATCGAGAAAGAGCGCCAGGAGGCGGTCCAGCTCGGCGTCCGGCAGCGTGAGGCCGGTCTGCTGCAGCCCCTCCACAATCATGCGGCGGGCGCCGAACCCGATGGCGTGACGCAGCGTTTCGGCAGGGATGGGAGGCAGATCGAGGTCGGCGAGGGCGTGGTTGGTGGCGGCGACCAGATCGGGCGCCGTATCGACGAGCGTTCCGTCCAGGTCGAAAACGAGGGTCGCATTTTGCATGGTCCTCGTTTATGCGCTTAAGATAGGGCTCGCAAGGCGCACATCCGCCGCATTCTTCCGTCTGAGCCTCTTCCGGCCGTTCTTCAAGCTTGCCCTCGCGCTGATCGGCTGGCAGACAAAGGTATTTTCGGAAGGACAACGGAATGTCGTCGGTCGATACCTACAAGCTGGACGCAGCGCGCCGGGCGCTGAGCTTCGTGGAGCCCAGGATGCGGCTCGGCCTGGGTACGGGCTCGACGGCTTCACTGTTCGTAGAGCTGCTGGGCGCGGAGGTTCAGAAGGGACTTTCCGTCATCTGCGTGCCGACCTCGGAGGAGACGCGGATCAAGGCCGCGCGCTTCGGCATTCCCCTGACGACGCTCGACGAGACGCCGCTGCTCGATCTCACGATCGATGGGGCGGACGAGCTCGACGGCGAGCTGCGGCTGATCAAGGGCGGGGGCGGCGCACTGCTGCGTGAGAAGATCGTCGCCACGGCGTCCGACCGCATGATCGTGATCGCGGATTCTTCGAAGCGCGTGGAAAAGCTCGGAGCATTCCCGCTTCCGGTCGAGGTGGTCCGCTTCGGTGTGACGGCCACGCGCAACATGATCGAGATGCTGGCCGCAGACGCGGGCTGCCATGGCGAGATCAGGCTTCGTCTGGGTGCGGATGGACAGCCGTTCGTGACGGACGGCGGCAACTACATCTTCGACTGCGCCTTCGGGCGTCTCGACGATCCCGAATCCCTCGACGAGGCCTTGAAGTTCATTCCGGGCGTGGTGGAGAACGGCTTGTTCCTCGGCATTGCCGATGCGGCCATCATCGGCGGTCCCGACGGGGTCGCGGTGATCGAGGCCAGCTACGGGGAGAGCCACGAAGAGGCGGTCTGATCCCGGTCTTGGCCGGCGCTGCGGCGGCCGGGCAGGTTGCGCGGGTGGCGCAGTTCAGTCAGGTTTACGCCGACTTACGGACCCATGAGCCCGAGCCTTAAAACATGACAGCGACGGACTATGATCTCTTCGTCATCGGTGGCGGATCCGGTGGCGTTCGCGCGGCGCGCATCGCGGCCGGCTATGGAGCGAAGGTCGCGATCGCGGAGGAGGACCGCTACGGGGGCACGTGCGTCATCCGCGGGTGCGTGCCGAAGAAGCTGCTCGTCTATGCGTCGCGCTACGGCGACGAGTTCGAGGATGCGCGCGGCTTTGGGTGGACGAGCGGGCCTGCGACGTTCGACTGGCGGACGCTGATCGCCAATAAGGATCGCGAGATCGCCCGTCTGGAGCAGATCTACGAAAGCAATCTCAAGGCCAAGGGCGTGGTGACGCTCAAGACGCGCGCGGAGCTGATTGGCCCCGGTGCGGTGAAGCTTTCCGACGGGCAGCGGATCACGGCGCGGACCATCCTGATCGCGACCGGCGGGCGGCCGAGCCGTTACGGCGATATTCCGGGCGCCAATCACATCATCACCTCGAACGAGGTGTTCGAGCTGGAGGATCTGCCGAAGCGCATCGTGGTGTGCGGCGGCGGTTATATTGCGGTCGAGTTCGCCTCGATTTTCGCCGGGCTCGGCGTGGAGACGACGCTGGTTCATCGCCGGGACAAGGTGCTGCGCGGCTTCGACGAGGATCTGCGGGACGGCCTGATGGAAGCGCTCGCGGGGCGTGGGATCAGGCTCCTGATGAATGAAGCGCTGACAGGTGTTGCGCGCGATGGCGCGGCCTACCACGTGGCGCTCAGAGGCGGGGGCTCGCTGGAGACGGATCTCGTCCTCTCCGCGATCGGCCGCGAGCCGGCGACGAAGGGCCTAGGGCTCGACTCGGCGGGCGTGCGCACGGGTGCCAAGGGCGAGATCATCGTCGACAGCTTCTCGCAGACGACGGTGCCGGGCATCTTCGCGGTGGGCGACGTAACGGACCGGGCTAACCTTACGCCGGTCGCCATTCGCGAGGGACATGCCTTCGCCGACACCGTATTCGGCAAGCGCCCCGTCCAGGTCGATCACACGCTCATTCCGACGGCTGTGTTCACGACGCCCGAGCTGGCGACGGTCGGGCTTTCGGAGGAGGCCGCGCGTGCGCTCGGGCACGAACTCGATCTCTACAAGTCGCGCTTCCGGCCGATGCGCAACACGATCTCGGGGCGCAACGAGCGCATGTTGATGAAGCTCGTGGTCGACCGGGTGACGGACCGCGTACTCGGCTGCCACGTGCTGGGGCCGGATGCGGCGGAGATCGTGCAGATGGCGGCGGTGGCGCTGCAGCTCGGGGCGCGGAAATCGGACTTCGACGCGACGATCGCGCTGCATCCGTCTGCTGGCGAGGAGCTGGTTACCCTGCGCGAGAAGTGGGCGCCGCCCGCCTGAAGGATTCAGCAAACGATACGATTTAATTCCGGCCCGCTCAGGGCTGTTGCATAGTTCCGGGGACCAGCAATAAGTGGCAGACGGAACTCGGCGGAGTACTTGGGAAACCGGTCTCCCGCGCGCCTGACGTCGTCCCGCAGCCGTGCTTCGCAGGGCCGGCCGGGATCCTGACATCTCTGTTGCATCGCGCTCTCGTATTCTCATCCACGAAGGTTTGAAGGCATATGGATCGACTGAAAGACAAGGTCGCGGTGGTGACGGGGGCAGGGGCCGGCATCGGCCGTGCGATCGCGAGCCTGTTTGCGGCCGAGGGTGCGCACGTGTTCGTGACGGATCTCAACGGAGAGAGTGCCGCCCAGGTTGCCGAGGGACTGCGAGGGCAGGGGCTTCAGGCCACGGCGATGACGGTTGACGTCTCGCGCGGGCAGGACGTGACGGCATTGTTCCGCGAGGTGGAGCGCGCCTTCGGGCGGGCGGACGTGGTCGTCAACAACGCCGGCCTCAACGTGCGCAGCGACTTCCGGCATCTCTCGGATGCGGACTGGGTGAAGATCCGGGAAGTGAACCTGGACGGCGTGGTGCGGATCGCGCGGGACGCGTTCGGCTTGCTCAAGGCTTCCGGCGACGGTTCGCTGATCAACGTGTCGTCGATCATGGGGCAGCGCGGGTTGCGACAGCTCGCGGGCTATTCCGCAACTAAGGGCGCCGTGACGGCGCTGACGAAGGCGCTGGCGGTCGAGTACGCGCCCTACAATATCCGCGTGAACTCGGTGGCGCCGGGCTACATCGACACGGCTCTGACCGAGCGCTTCCTCAAGAATCCGCTCGTCAGCAAGGCGCTGCTCGATAAGACGCCGCTCAGGCGTTTCGGGACGGCCGAGGAAATCGCGCGGGCGACGCTGTTCTTCGCGAGCGCGGATTCTGCCTACGTAACGGGTGCCGAGCTGGCCGTGGATGGCGGCATGACGGCGGGGCTCTAAGCTTCCCCGGCCTCGCCGCGCCTCATGCGTGCGCGTCGCGGCCCAAGATCTTGAGGGGCGGGGCGGCGTTCAGCCGCGCAAGCTTGATCGGATGGCGCTGGGCCTTGACGGCGATCGCAGCCGTCTCCTTGCGGCCTTCGCCGCTGGGCTTGGGCGCGATGGGCTTCCTCGACGGCTTGGCGCGGAACGGCGGGAACGGACGCAGCAAAATCGCCTCCATCATCAGGGTTTGCGGTGCGGGCGGGATACCCCTCGGGGGCCGCCCGATGTAGCACTCGCGTTTCGAGATCGACAATCGGCGAGGATGCCTCGCCCACAGACATCTCTGTCCGAAAAGGAATAGCAATCGTCATGCCAGGGTGGTGTGACGGAAAAATGCGTGGCAGGTCAGGCCGGTGCGCCGGCATGTTGCGCCGCATCGCCTGAGCGGGGCGCCGGCGCGTTCAAAGTTTCGGCGCGCTCTGCCTATATCATCGGCATTCTTGCGCCCGGAAAATCGCGATCCGGTCCAAACGACTGGCTCTTGTCCTCGCTCAAGAGCTATGGTCTGAAAACGAACGAAGCGAAGACAGGTGCCTTCATGCGCTACGAAGATGACGACCGCCAGAGCAGCAACGTAGATGACCGGCGCGGTCAGGGCGGCGGCGGGTTCCGTTTCCCGGGAGGTGGCGGCGGGCGCGGTATCCAGATCCCGATCGGCGGCCGTGGCGGCATGAGCATCACGTCGCTGCTGATCCTCGGCGCGATCATGCTGTTCTTCGGCATCAACCCGCTGGACGTGCTGCTGGGCGGTGGTCAGGGCATTCCCGACATCTCGAATATGCCTCAGCAGCAGCAGGCGCCGCGCCGCACGGCGGAGCGCAACAATCCCTTCGAGATCCCCGGGCTGCCCGGCGCTGAGCCCGCCGGACAGGAGAAGCCGGTTCCTAAGGCCACCGACGAGATGAAGGTGTTCATCTCGCGTGTGCTCGCCGATACGGAGGACGTTTGGAACCAGGTGTTTCAGAGCTTCGGGCGCAAGTACAAGGAGCCGCAGCTCGTGCTGTTCAGCGGCGGCACGCAGACGGCGTGCGGCACCGGCGTTTCGGCCATGGGGCCGTTCTATTGCCCGCTCGATCAGAAGGTCTACGTGGACCTCGTTTTCTATGACGAGCTGAAGCGCCGCTTCAACGCGCCGGGTGATTTCGCGCAGGCTTACGTGATCGCGCACGAGGTCGGCCATCATGTGCAGACCCTGCTCGGCATCTCGGATCAGGTGCAGCGGGCGAAGTCTCGCGTGAGCGAGCGGGAAGGCAACCGCATCCAGGTGATGATGGAGCTGCAGGCCGATTGCCTGGCGGGCGTGTGGGCCAATCTCAACGATCAGCTCAAGAACCGGCTCGAAAGCGGCGACATCGACGAGGCGCTCAACGCGGCGAGCCAGATCGGCGACGACATGATCCAGAAGCGCACGCAGGGCCGCATCGTGCCGGATGCGTTCACGCACGGCACCTCGGCGCAGAGGCAGGCGTGGTTCAAGCGCGGGTTCCAGTCCGGCGAGATGAAGGCGTGCGACACCTTCAAGGCGGACGATCTCTAGGTTTCGCCAAGACGCAGATCCTTCCCCGGTCATAGTGGAGCGATGCTCCGCAGGGGCCGGGAGAGGAATGCCGCGCGCAGGTCAGTCTTTCTCGCGATCGTAATAGTCGACCGTGTTCTCGGCGCGGAAGATCTTGCGCAGGCCGCGCTCGCCGCGATTGCCGGTCACGATCGAAACCTTCTGTGAATCCGGGTATTCGCACGCTTCGACGTCGACGAGGTTCGAGAGTGCCAGATAGCGCATCGTCGTCGCGCCCGTGTTGATGATCTGATGCGCCACCTCAGGTCCTCCCGGCGGGCACGCGATGACGTCGTGCTTGCGGATCGGATAGCGCCTGTCTCCGAAGCGCAGCTCGCCTTCGCCTTCGAGGATCAGAAACATTTCCTCTTCGCCGTGATGGCAATGGAAAGGGCACTGGACCTTCCCCGGCGGCAGGACGGTCAGATTGTACCCCAGTTTCTTCGCGCCGATGTGATCGCTGATCTGGCCGCGGCTCGACGTGTAGATGCCGTTTTCTTCGACATCGTCGAATTCGACCTCGTCGAGGTTCATGATGGGCTTCATGTGTGCTGCTCCTCAGACCGGTTGGTGTCACGCGGTTCTGGCGTGCAGACATGGCGGTTGTTTGCCGGCGCGTGCCTTGTGGCGCGCGAAGCCGTCGCCAAAACGGCGTCTCCCCGCGCTCGTGGCGGAGCTGAGCTTCGCCATGAGCCGGGGAGGACGTGTGGTCGCGTCGTGTCGCTCGTGCCGTGGGCTAGAGCGCGTCGCCGGTGAAGCGGCCGACGGAGCAGGGCGTCGCCTTGAGGGCCAGCTCCTGGCAGAGCCTGCGCGCCTCGTCCACCGAGGCGACCGGGCCGACAACCAGATCGTAGGTCTGCTCGGCGCCGGAAGAGTCGGTGGTGTAACGCGGCTCGAGGGCGCGGAGGGTGTCGCCGTGGCGCTCGTTGAGCAGGGTCCAGCTCAGACGCAGGCTGTCGACCGAGGGGCCGGTCGCGATCTGCACGCCGATAAGGGGCTTCGCTGGCGGCGCCGTCTGCGAGGGCGGAACGGCAATGGTGGTGGTGACGGTCGGCGGGCCAAACGTGATGGCGCCGGCTGCGGGCTGGGCGACGCTGCCGGTCTCTAGGCCCGGCGCGGCCTTGTTGGCGGCCGCCTTCTTCGCGGCTTCCTTCTCAGCCGCTTTCTCAGCCGCTTTCTGGGCGGGAGTGGCTGCGGCCGTCTGGGCCGGCTCGGCCTTGGTCTTGGCGCCCTTGGCCTGCGCGGCTGCCGTCTTGGCGTTGGCATCCTTGGCGGCAATGCGCTGCGGGTCCGCCTGATCGGCCGCTTCCAGCGCCGCCATGCGGGTGGCGAGATCACGGGCCGCATCGGTCTGGCCCGAGACCTGGGCGCGCAGCTCGATCAGCTCGTTGCGGAAGAGATCGATCGTCTCGCGGAGCGTATGCACCTCCGCCACAGCCTCGCCGATGGCCTTCTGGGAAGCTTCAGTCTCTGCCGCGGCCGTCTTCGTGCCGGCGGCGCCCAGATAGCGGGCGACGAGGGCGGGCTGCGTGGCGAGAAGACCGAGATAGATGAGCGACAGGGTGGCGAGACCCGCCCAAATCAGGACGTAGGGGGTGAAAGTGCGGCTCCTGGCGGGCGGGGCGCTCGACGGCGAACTCGGCTGCGGGAGGCTTTTTTCCGTCATGATCTGTTTTCCGGACCCTACTGTGTTGGAGGCTTTCCAGCGCCGCCGCCAAATGAAACCGGCCTTTCGATCAGGCCTTCCGAACACCGGGCGACGCGGCCTCTTGCATGAGAATGTTGGTGTCTGAGTCGGGCCCGGAGGGTCAACGTAACGGGGTGATGCAACTGTGGACGATTTGGGGAAAAGCCAGCAGGCCCGGGAGGGGTGTCCGGGGTGCATCAGTCCGGCGGCTGATTTGCGATCCGGCGTGGGGAGCGATAGCGTGCTGCCCGATTCTCGCGTGCTGCGGCCGGTCCCGGTTCCCAAAGGACCGTAGAATGGTCGCAAGCTCTTCAATTGGCCGTGCTTTTCTGCGGGGAACCGGGTTCCGGTCCTCCGGCGGCCCTCAAGCGTCCAGGGTTTCTCCATGAGCAGATCGCTGCTTACCGTCATACTTGCCGCCGGCAAGGGAACGCGCATGCGCTCGAACCTGCCGAAGGTTCTACATCGCATCGCGGGCCGATCGATGCTGGGGCACGTGCTCGCACGCGCCAAGAGCGTCGGCGGGGACAAGCTCGCGGTGGTGGTGGGCCCCGGCATGGACGCGGTGCGCAAGGAGGCGACGGCGGCGGTTCCGGATGCGGCTGTCTACGTGCAGGAGAACCAGGCGGGGACGGCGGATGCCGTGCTGGCCGCGCGCGAAGCCATCGCGGCGCATAAAGGCGACCTGCTGGTTCTGTTCGCGGATACGCCGCTTATCACGAAGGAAACCCTGGAGGCGCTCATCGGAGAGCTGGACCGGGGTGCGGCGGTGGCGGTGCTCGGCTTCTATGCGCGCGATCCCGGCAGCTATGGGCGGTTGCTCACGTCGGTAGACGGCACGCTGCTCGCGATCCGTGAAGCCAAGGACGCGAGCCCGGCCGAGCGCGAGGTCAAGCTCTGCAACTCCGGCGTGATGGCATTCCGGCTCGATCTGCCGATCGCTGTGCTCGACAAAATCGGCAACGCCAACGCGAAGGGCGAGTTCTATCTCACGGATGCGATCGAGATCGTGCGCAGCCAGGGCGGCCGCGCGGGCGTGGTCGTGTGCGAGGAGGACGAGGTGCTCGGCGTCAACGCGCGCCGGGAACTCGCTCAGGCGGAAGCGATCTGGCAGCGCCGCGCACGGGAGCAGGCCATGGACGAAGGCGTGACGCTGATCTCGCCCGAGACGGTGTGGTTCTCGTTCGATACCGCGCTGGCGCGTGACGTGGTGGTCGAGCCCAACGTGTTCTTCGGCCCGGGCGTGACGGTGGACGAGGGCGCCGAGATCAAGGCCAACTCCTACCTCGAAGGCGCGCGTGTGGGCGCGGGCGCGCGGGTCGGCCCCTACGCGCGGCTCCGGCAGGGCGCGGTTCTGGGACGAGACGTGCACATCGGAAATTTTGTCGAGGTGAAGAACGTGGCGCTTGGCGACGGGGCCAAGGCCAACCACCTCTCCTACCTGGGCGACGGCTCGGTGGGGGCGAAGGCGAACATCGGCGCCGGTACGATTTTCTGCAATTACGACGGCTTCTTCAAAAGCAAGACCGAGATCGGGGAGGGGGCGTTCGTCGGCTCCAACTCCTCGCTCGTCGCGCCGGTCAAGATCGGCGCGGGGGCCTACATCGGATCGGGCAGCGTGATCACCAAGAACGTGGAAGCGGATGCGCTGGCGCTGGAGCGCAGCTCCCAGGAGGAACGTCCTGGGTGGGCTGCCAAATTTCGCATCATGATGGCGCGCCGGAAGGCGCAGGCGAGTGGGAAATAAGTCGCGTTAAGAATCGACATATTGTTTGATTTGATAGGCCGCCGCTCGTTTCGTACGGCAAGTCCGGGGGCGTCTTCCATCTCTCCGTCCGATTCCGGTCGATCTCCAGCTTTGCAGCGAAAGGCTCACCGATGTGTGGCATTGTCGGCATTCTCGGCAGCAAACCCGTGGCGACGGATCTCGTCGATGCGCTGAGGCGGCTCGAGTATCGCGGCTATGACAGCGCCGGTGTGGCGACCGTCGAAAACGGGCATCTCGAGCGGCGGCGCGCGGAAGGCAAGCTGCGCAATCTGGAAACCCGGCTGCTCTCGGAGCCCCTCTCGGGGCACACGGGCATCGGGCATACGCGCTGGGCGACACATGGGCGGCCCACGGAGCGCAATGCGCATCCGCACATGAGCGCCAAGGTGTCGGTGGTTCACAACGGCATCATCGAGAACTTCCGCGAGCTCAAGACGGAGCTCACTGCCAAGGGGCACACGTTCGAGACGGACACGGATACGGAAGCCGTCGTGCATCTCGTCACCGATGAGATGGAGCGGGGCGCGGGGCCGATCGATGCGGTGAAGGCCGCGCTCGGCAAGCTGAAGGGTGCGTTCGCGCTCGGCATCATCTTCGCGGGTGAGGACGATCTGATGATCGCCGCGCGGCAGGGAAGCCCGCTCGCCATCGGGCACGGCAGCGGCGAGATGTATCTCGGCAGCGATGCCATCGCGCTCGCGCCGTTCACGGACGCAATCACCTATCTCGAGGAAGGCGACTGGGCGGTGATGCGCCGCGCGGGCGTGCAGGTGTTCGACCGCGCAGGCCAGCCCGTGACGCGCCCGCTCATCAAGTCGGTCGCGAGTTCGCTGCTGGTCGACAAGGGTAATCACCGCCACTTCATGGCGAAGGAGATCCACGAGCAGCCGGACGTCATCAGCCATACGCTCTCCAACTATCTGGACATGGCGAATGCGCGGGTGAACTTTCCGGATCTCGGCATCGATCTCACCAAGATCTCGCGCGTGACGATCTCTGCGTGCGGCACCGCTTACTACGCAGGTCTCGTGGGCAAGTACTGGATTGAGCGCTACGCGCGCGTGCCGGTCGAGATCGATGTCGCCTCCGAAATGCGCTATCGCGAGGCGCCGCTGCCGGCGGACGGCCTCGCCGTGTTCGTCTCGCAGTCGGGCGAGACGGCGGACACGCTGGCGACGCTGCGCTATGCCAAGGCCAATGGTCAGCGCATCGCCTCCATCGTCAACGTGCGCACGTCGACGATCGCGCGCGAATCGCACGCAGTGCTGCCAACGCTCGCGGGGCCCGAGATCGGCGTCGCCTCGACCAAGGCTTTCACCTGCCAGCTTGCCGCGCTCGCGTGCCTCGCCATCGCGATTGGGCGTGCGCGCGGGGCGATCTCTCAGGAGCTGGAGCAGGAATTAGTGACGGCGCTCGTTGAGGTGCCGCGTCTCATCTCGACGGTGCTGCGCAACGAGGAGCAGTACATCGAACTTGCTCACGGGCTCTCGAAGGCGCGCGACGTGCTCTATCTCGGACGCGGCTCCAGCTATCCGCTGGCGCTCGAAGGGGCGCTCAAGCTCAAGGAGATCTCGTACATCCACGCGGAGGGCTACGCGGCGGGCGAGCTCAAGCACGGGCCGATCGCGCTGATCGACGAGGCGGTGCCGGTGATCGTGGTGGCGCCGGAGGACGACCTGCTCGAGAAGACGGTGTCGAACGTGCAGGAAGTGGCCGCCCGCGGTGGACAGATCATATTGATCTCGAACGCTAATCCCGAGACGATCGGGTGCGCGCTCGCGGCCCATATCCCGACGCCCAAGGCGCATCCGTTGACCAATCCGCTGATCTACGCGATCCCGGTTCAGCTTCTCGCCTATCATACGGCCGTGTTCATGGGGACCGACGTCGATCAGCCGCGTAATCTCGCCAAGTCGGTTACGGTCGAATGAGGGGGATAAGCGCGGTCACCGTGTTGCCCCGGATTTGCCTCTTCCGTCTGGTTGACTTAGATGTTCGTGGGGTGCTGCGTCAGGCTAGCGGCAGGGAAAATAGCGCATGGTAAACGCTGCTCATCGAAAGACGGGCGCCGGGCGGGTGGGTTTGCCCTTGTTGGCAGCCGCGCTGGCGCTTGGCGTCGCGGTGCTGCCGGCGAGCGCGTATGCGGCTGGCGAGACGAACAAGAAGACCACCAACAAATCCGCCAAGCAGAAGAAGCAGGATGCCGCGCCGCAGGTCGATACGGCTGCGATCCAGCGCGCTTACGCCGCCGGTACCAAGGCTTTCGAATCCGGTGACATGGCCGGGGCGGAGCAGCAGCTCAGCGTGGCTCTTGCGGGCGGCGGTCTGCCCAACGCGCAAATGGCACGTGCGCTGTATTTCCGTGGTTCGGCTTATCGGCAACTCGGCCGGCCCGCGCAGGCGATCTCGGATCTGACCACAGCCATCTGGCTCAAGGGCGGGCTTCCGGACACTCTCAAGAAGAAGGCAACCGAGGAGCGCCAGCTCGCCTATCGCGAGGCCGGGCTGGGTGATAATCCGCCCCCGATCGGCGCGGCGCCGCTCGATCAGTCGACGGCGACGGCCTCTGCAGGCGGGGCGAAGCCCGGCGCGCAGGTGGTGGATGTCTCGCAGCAGTCCTCGTTCTGGAATTTCCTTTCGCTGCCGACACTGCCGTCGCTGACCGGCGGCTCGTCCTCGCCGTCGGCGGCGCCCGCGCAGCAGACGGCGCAGGCTACGGCCGTCGTGCCGACCTCCATGTCTGCGGCCATCGCTCCCGCGCCCGCTGCCGCACCGGTTTCCGGGTTTGTGGCGGCTCCCGAGGCTCCCGCGGCCGTTGCGCAGACCTCGTGGGATACGCAGACCGCGACGACGAGCTCGCCGCCACCGGCTCAGGCGCAGATCGTGGCAGGCTATGCCCCCGCGTCGGACGCGGGCGGTTTCAACACGATGCCGGGCGCGGCCGCCGCGCCGCAGAGCCCGGCCTCGAACCCTCTCGCGGGCGCAGGCTCGGCGGTGAGCGGGTTCTTCGGCAACATCTTCGGCTCCGGCACGTCCGGCTCGCAGGCCTCCGCCGAGGCCTCGCCGGTCACGACCGGCTCGACGGCGCAGCCGTCCGGCTGGGGCCCGGAGACGACAGTTACCACGGCGCAGACGTCGTCCATGGTTCAGCGCGGACCCGACGCGCCGACCGAGCTGCCCTGGGGAGGCCCGCAGACGGCAACCGCACCGGCGCCCAGCAAGAAGACCAAGACCGCATCGGTGGGTGCGGCAGGTGGTGCCTACAAGCTCCAGGTCGCGGCCGTGCGCTCGCGCGAGGAGGCCGAAAAGCTCGCGCAATCGCTGCGTACCTATCAGGCCGTGCAGAACGGCACAGTGACGCCCGAGATCGACGAAGCCGTGATCGGCAGCATGGGCACGTTCTACCGCGTGCGGCTCGGGCCTTATGCCGATGCGGCGGAGCCCGGCCAGCTCTGCAAGACGCTCAAGCCACAAGGTTTCGACTGTCTGGTGGTGACGCAGTAGCGGACCGGCGGCCGGGACTTGGCGGATCGCGGCGGGTGTTGACGAGTGACACCCGAGACCCCACCATGGTCCTGCGATGACGAACACCCCTTCCGGCAAAAAGCCCAGCGGCAGCGACGACGGCGGACTTTCTGCCGGGCTTCAGCGTCTGGCTACCGATGATGGTGCCCCGCTACGCATCGGCGCCCGGCTCCGGAACTACTTTCTGACCGGCCTCATCATCGTCGGCCCGGTCACGCTCACGATCTACATCATCTGGTGGGTGATCAACGTCACGGACGCGTGGCTCAAGCCGTTCGTGCCGCGCATCTATCTTCCGGATACGTATCTTCCCTTCGCGGTGCCCGGCATCGGGCTTCTGTTCGGCATCCTGTTCCTGACGGTGACCGGCGCGCTCGCCGCCAACCTGTTGGGACGCTCGCTGATCTCGTTCGGTGAGATGGCGCTCGATCGCATGCCGATCGTGCGCAATGTGTACCGGGCGCTGAAGCAGTTCTTCGAGTCGCTGGTGTCGGCGTCAGCGAGCGGCACGCAGCAGGGCTTCCAGAAGGTGGGTCTGATCGAGTTTCCCTCGAAGGGTCTCTGGTCCATCGTGTTCGTGACGGGCGAGACCAAGGGCGAGATCAACATCGCGCAGCCCGGCGGGGAAGAGGACCTGCTGACGGTGTTCATGCCGACAGGCATCGTGCCGCCGACGGGCTTCATCTGCTTCGTGCCGCGCCGCGACGTAAAGTTCCTCAAAATGAGCGTCGAGGATGCGGCCAAGATCGTGATGTCGGCTGGCATGGTCGTGCCGGACTACGAGGCGCGGCTCAAGCAGCTCGCCGAGCGCGGCATCAGAACCGAGACGAAGCGGCCTCCGCCTCCCGGGACGACGCCCGAGGGCGGGACATGAGCGGCTAGCGCTGCCATCCGGAACGTGATGCGCGCGGTTCTGTCTACGCCGCGCGGAACAGGCGGATGGCCTCGTCGCATTCGAAGAGATAGAGCAGGCGGCGCAGGGCCTGGCCGCGCTCAGTGGTGAGCGCGGGGTCGGCCTGATAGATCAGGCGTGCGTCGTCGTGGGCTGCTTGCAGCATCTCGGAGAAGTTCACGCCGCCCGCAACGCGGAACTCCGCTTCTCCGCTCTGGCGCGCACCCAGCACCTCGCCGCCGCCGCGCAGCTCGAGATCCTTCTCCGCGATCAGGAAGCCGTCCTCGGTCTCCTCCATCATCTTGAGGCGCTCTTGAGCAGTCTTGGTCAGCGGCTCCTGATAGAGCAGCATGCAGAAGCTCTCGCGGCTGCCGCGGCCTACGCGGCCGCGGAGCTGGTGAAGCTGGGCCAGGCCGAAGCGCTCGGCGTGCTCGATCACCATGATGTTGGCATTCGGCACGTTGACGCCGACCTCGATGACGGTTGTGGCGACGAGCACCTTGAGATTGCCGTCGGCGAAGGCGGCCATGGTGGCGTCCTTGGCAGTGGCGTTCATGCCGCCGTGGAGGAGGCCGACGCCTTCGCCGAGGATCTGGGTCAGATGCGCGTGGCGTTCCTCGGCGGCGGCGAGATCTGACACGTCCGAGCTTTCGATGAGCGGGCAGACCCAATAGACCTGCGCGCCCTCCGCAAGCTGTACCTTGATGCGCGCGATCAGCTTCTCGATGCTGGTGTTGGGGATTTGGCGCGTGGTGATGGGTTTGCGGCCGGCGGGCTTCTCGGAAAGGCGCGAGACTTCGAGATCGCCGTAATGCGTCATGAGAAGCGTGCGCGGAATGGGCGTTGCCGTCATGACCAGCATGTTGGCGCCGCCTTCGCCTCCCTTGGTCTGGAGCGCGAGGCGCTGGTGGACGCCAAAGCGATGCTGCTCGTCGATGACGGCGAAGGCGAGATCGCGAAAGACGACGTCGTCCTGGAAGAGCGCGTGGGTGCCGATGAGGATGTCGATCTCGCCCGAGGCGAGGCGGCTCAAAAGCTCGTCGCGGGCGCGGCCTTTCTCGCGCCCGGTGAGGAGGCCGACGCAGAGGCCCGCGGCCTCCGCGAGCGGCGCGATGGTTTCTGCGTGCTGGCGGGCGAGCACCTCGGTCGGGGCCATGAGGGCCGCTTGTGCGCCGGCCTCCACCGCCGTTGCCATGGCCAGCAGCGCGACGACGGTCTTGCCGGAGCCTACGTCGCCCTGGAGCAGCCGCAACATGCGCCGCGGCGAGCTCATGTCGATCTCGATCTCCTTGAGCGCGGCCGTCTGCGAGCCCGTGAGCTTGAAGGGTAGGGCGGCGACAATCTTTTGGCGCAGGCGTCCGTCGCCTTTCACAGGGCGGCCGCGCTGAGCCTTGAAGCTTTCGCGCACGATGGCGAGCGCGAGCTGGTTGGCGAGCAGCTCGTCGTAGGCGATGCGCTGGAGCGGGGTGCTGCCGGGGGAGACGTCTGCGGCGTCGTCCGGGTGGTGGAGGCGTTTCAACGCCTCGGCAAAGGTGGGCCATCCCCGTTGCTTGAGCCAGGCCGCATCCTGCCACTCGTCAAGCGCGGGGGCTTTGTCGAGGGCCTGGCGCTCGGCCTTGAGCAGCACCTTTCCGGAGAGGCCGCCCGTGAGCGGATAGACCGGCTCCAGCAGCGGGAGATCGCCGCGCGCCTCGGGGGCCACGATGTAATCCGGGTGCGCCATCTGGAGTGTTTCGCCATAGCGCTCGACGCGGCCGGAGATGTAGCGCTCCTCGCCCACGGGGAGCTGCCGCTCGATGAAGGAGCGCTCTGCGCGGAAGAAGATGAGATCGAGGCGGCCGGTCTCGTCCTCGGTCGAGACTTTGTAGGGCGCTTTGTTGTTTCCGCGCGGGGGCGCCTTATGCTTCAGCACGCGCACCTTGAGGGTGGCGATGGTGCCGGGAATGGCGGCGGCTACGGTTGGCTCGGCGCGCCGGTCGATGACGCCCGTGGGCAGATGCCAGAGCAGGTCGATGACGCGGGGTTGCGCGACGCCCGGGGGCAGTTTCAGCGCCTTCTTGAGCAGCGTCATGACGTGCGGGCCGACACCCTTCAGGGTATCGGCGGATGCGAACAGGGGAGATAGCTCGTTGGGCCGCATGTCGTCTGCGTCGGAACCGCGCTCGGGGGTTTGGTTATCTCGTTGTTCTGGGTCTGGAAAGAGTTTCCGGAACCGGCCTGCGGCGACGCGGGAGGGCGACCGCCCTCTCCATGGGCTGACAGGCCCCGGAGAGGGCGTTATATGACACCCCGAGGCGGGCGAAGCAAAGCGGGCCCGGCACGCAAACGGTTTTTCTGATCATGAGCGACGATATTGAGGTGCGGCGCCGTCGCGCAGCTTGGCGCGCGGCCCACCGGGGAACCAAGGAGCTCGATCTTCTGGTGGGCCGGTTCGCGGAGGAGCGGCTCTCCGGCATGTCGGGCGAGGAGCTGGCGCGGTTCGAGCGCTTCCTGGCCGTGACCGAGCCGCAGATCCAAGCCTGGCTGCTGGGGCCGCCTCCCGGCGATGTGGCGTTCGAGTTCTCGGACGTGGTTGCCGAAATCCGGAAGTTTCACGGTCTCGGTTGAGCGGGGCTGGCGCACGCACCGGCTGCGTGCGGATCAAGAGGTATGAACGAGGCTATGAGCGAGCGGGCGGATCTGATCTTCACGGGCGTGCCGGAGGGGCTGGACGCGCTCGTGCTCGCACGCCTGGTGGAGGAGGCTGCCGAAGGCGAGCGTGCGGGCATCGTGCTACACGTGGCGCGCGACGACCGCCGCCTCGAAGCGCTCGAAGGACAACTGCGCTTTTTCGCGCCGAAAGTGCGCGTGGTGCCGTTTCCGGCGTGGGATACGGTGCCGTATGACCGCGTGGGGCCGAACCCCGAGATCGTGGCCAAGCGCATCACGGCGCTGTCCCGCCTCGCCCTCGGCAACCGCAGTGAGCCGCTGATCGTGCTGACCACGGTGAACGCGGTGCTTCAGCGGGTGCCGCCGCGCGCGTTCATCCGCAACGCCATGAAGAGCGTGGCGCCGGGGCAGCGGGTGGATCTCAACCGGTTCGTCGCGCGGCTTTCGCTTGCGGGCTACACGCGCACCGGCACGGTGATGGAGGCCGGCGAGTTCGCCGTGCGGGGCGGCATTCTCGACCTCTTTCCGCCGGGGCGGCAGAACCCGGTGCGGTTCGATTTCTTCGGCGACACGCTGGAAAGCATCAAGGTGTTCGATGCGGAGACGCAACGCACCGCCAAGCCGCTACGCAAGCTGATCGTGATGCCGGTTTCGGAGGTGGCGTTCGGCGAGGCGCCGACGGCGCTGTTCCGCTCGCGCTATGTGGAACTGTTCGGCGGGGCGACCGGTGACGATCCGCTCTACGAAGCCGTGAGCGCGGGAAGCCGCTACGGCGGGCAGGAGCACTGGCTGCCGCTGTTCCACGAGACGCTCGAAACGCTGACCGACTACATGGACGGCGCGACGCTGAGCTTCGACAATCTGGTCGACGACGCGGTGAAGAGCCGCTTCGAGCAGGTGAGCGAGCACTATCTCGCGCGCACGGAAGGGCTCGAGGCGCAGCGGTTCGGCGCGCCGCCCTATAAGCCGGTGCCGCCGGACATGATGTTCCTCGACGCGGCGCAGTGGGGAAAGGTGCTCGCCCAGCACAAGGTCGTGCGGCTGACGCCTTTCGAGATGACCGAGGGACCGGGCGTTCGCCCCTGGCGCGGGCGTGCGGGGCGCTCGTTCGCGCCCGAGCGGCAGAATCCGGATGCGAACGTGTTCGATGCCGTCGTGGCGCACGTGAAGAAAGTGCACGCCGAGCACCGGCGCGTGCTGGTGGCGGCGTGGACGCCTGGTGCGCGTGAGCGGCTCTCGTCTCTCCTCTCCGATCACGGCCTCAAGGCGCAGGCCAAGGTCGAGGGATATGCGGATGCGCTCGCGCTCGATCCCAACGTGACGGGGCTTGCCGTTCTCGGTCTCGAGCAAGGCTTCGAGACGCCGGAGCTCGCCGTGATCGCGGAGCAGGACATCCTGGGTGACCGGCTCGTCCGGCCGCGGCGCAAGGCCAAGCGCGCGGCCGACGTTCTGACCGAGGCTACGAGCCTCTCGGTCGGCGATCTCGTCGTGCACGCGGACCACGGCATCGGCCGGTTTCACGGCCTCAAGACGATCACGGCGCTGGGCGCGCCGCATGACTGCCTGGAATTGAAGTACGCGGGCGGCGATACGCTCTACCTGCCGGTCGAAAACATCGAGCTTCTCTCGCGCTACGGCTCGGACGACGGCACCGCGCAGCTCGACAAGCTCGGCGGCGTCGCTTGGCAGTCACGCAAGGCCAAGCTCAAGAAGCGGCTGCGCGAGATGGCGGCCGAGTTGATCAAGATCGCAGCGCTCCGTCAGCTTCGCGAGGCGCCGGTGCTGGCGCCCCCCGCCGGTGCCTACGACGAGTTCGTTGCGCGGTTCCCCTACGAGGAGACGGAAGACCAGGCTGCGAGCATCGATGCGGTGCTGGGCGACCTGCAGGCGGGCCGGCCCATGGACCGCCTCGTCTGCGGCGACGTGGGCTTCGGCAAGACGGAAGTGGCGCTGCGGGCTGCGTTCGTCGCTGCGATGAACGGCTTGCAGGTCGCCATCGTGGTGCCGACGACGCTGCTCGCGCGGCAGCATTCGCGAACGGTGAACGAGCGCTTCAAGAACCTGCCGCTCAAAATCGCGCAGGCCTCGCGCCTCGTCTCGGCCAAGGATCTCACCGAGGTGAAGGACGGGCTCAAGAACGGGACTATCGATATCGTCGTCGGGACGCACGCGCTGCTCGGCAAGCAGATCGAGTTCCAGAGGCTCGGGCTTTTGGTGATCGACGAGGAGCAGCATTTCGGCGTGTCGCACAAGGAGCGGCTGAAGCAGCTCCGCGAGGACGTGCACGTGCTGACGCTGTCCGCGACGCCCATTCCGCGCACGCTGCAATTGGCGCTGACGGGCGTGCGCGAGCTTTCGCTGATCACGACGCCGCCGGTGGATCGCCTCGCCGTGCGCACCTACATCTCGCAGTTCGATCCGGTCATTCTGATCGACGCGCTGAAGCGCGAGCGTGATCGCGGCGGGCAGACGTATTACGTCGCCCCGCGCATCTCCGATCTCGACGACGTGGCGGAGTTCCTGCGCGAGGCGGTGCCGCATCTCAAAGTCGCGCGGGCGCACGGACAGCTCGCGCCCTCTGAGCTCGAAGACGTGATGACGGCCTTCTACGAGGGGCAGTACGACGTGCTGCTCTCAACGGCGATCGTGGAATCCGGTCTCGACGTTCCCAACGCGAATACGCTGATCGTGCATCGCGCCGACATGTTCGGGCTCGCGGCGCTCTATCAGCTCCGCGGCCGCGTCGGCCGCTCCAAGCGTCGCGCGTATGCCTATTTCACGACACCGCCGGGGCAGAAGCTCACGGAAGGCGCGGAGAAGCGCCTCAAGGTGCTGCAGTCGCTCGATACGCTGGGTGCGGGCTTCTCGCTCGCCTCGCACGATCTCGACATTCGCGGCGCGGGCAACCTGCTCGGCGAGGAGCAATCGGGCCATATCCGCGAGGTGGGCTTCGAGCTGTACCAGTCGATGCTGGAGGAAGCGGTCGCGGCCATGAAGGGCGGAGACCTGGGCGAGGCGGACGAGCGGTGGAGCCCCGAGATCTCGATCGGGCTTTCCGTGCTCATCCCGGAAACCTACGTCGCTGATCTGCAACTCCGGCTCGGGCTCTACCGGCGTCTGTCGGCGCTGGAAACGCGGAGCGAGATCGACGCATTCGCGGCGGAGCTGGTGGACCGGTTCGGCGAGCTGCCGGCCGAGGTCGATCACCTGCTCGACGTCATGGAGATCAAGGGCCTTTGCCGGGCGGCCGGCATCGCCAAGGTGGATGCGGGGCCGAAGGGCGCCGTCATCGTGTTCCACCGCAACGCGTTCGCCAACGCGCAGGGGCTCGCGCAATTCCTGCAAGCCTCGCGCGGACTCGCGAAGCTGCAGCCGGATCACAAGCTCATCTTCAAGGGTGATTGGGACCAGCCGCAGGTGCGCTTCAAGGGCGTGCGCGGGCTCGTGGCGGCGCTGGCCGAGATCGCGGCCAAGGGCGCCAAGGCGGCGTAGGAGAGGAGGCAACGGGCAACAGGCAGCGCGGGCGATCAGGCGCCGGCGCGTTTGGCGTGACCGCGAGCCGTGGGCGAGGGTGCGCCGCCGAAGGCGATCTTCGCGAGGTGGATCGCCTGGTGATAGACCAGCGGGAAAATGACGATCAGGAAGGCGCCGATGATCTGGAGGTCACGCAAGTCAGCCTGGAACCCGCGGTAGAAGACCAGGATGCCGGAGACGAAGCCGGCGGAGCAGAGCATGGTGACCAGCACGGCGTGCAGATGATGGGCGACGACATACCAGCCGCCGATCACGGCCAGCAGCACGAAGACGCCGAGCGAGCCGAGAATGACCGGATGGTCCATCAGATACTGCGTCAGCTCCTGAAGCATGGTTCGAACCCCCTCTTACGCGATGATGCGCGCCTTTCGCGCGACGGCGGGCGAGCGACCGCTCTGCCCTGTGCCATCATTTCCTAGAGAGCGGTCGATTGAATCCGGATCGCGCTCCAGGGCTTTAACGAGACCCGACATGGTCTAGCCGGTCTGGGGGCGTCCCGCCAGCCGGGGACGCCAACTCTATGGGGATGAGAGGCTTCGCTGCCGCACCTCGGCGCGACGGGCCTATTTTCCCGCTGCGGCTCGCTGGAGAAGCCGTTGAGGCGGCTTGCGTTTACTGCGAGGCGTAAGCGACGAGCGCCGAGCGTTTCACCTTGCCGTTCGGCGTGCGGGGCAGGCGGTCGAGAAAGCGGATCTCGCGCGGGCATTTGTAGGCGGCGAGCCGCTCGGCGGCGAAGGCCAGGATGCCGGCGCTATCGGGGGTGGCCTCGCTCTTCAGCACCACGAAGGCGCCGACAACGTGCACGTCCGCCCGCACGGCGAGCTCCGCGCAGGCGACCTCCGCGATGTCGGGATGGGTGGCGAGCACGGCCTCCACCTCCATCGGAGAGACGCGGTAGCCGAGTGCCTTCATGATGTCGTTGTTGCGCCCGGCGTGGGTGATGTAGCCGTCGGCATCCATCAGGCCGAGGTCGCCGCCGGTGAACCATTCGCCGCGCTTGACCTCGATCTGCTCGTCCGGCCGGTTCCAATATCCCAGCATGAGGCCCGGATCGGAGGTGTGAACGGCAATGAGGCCCTCGGTGCCGGGCGGCAATGGCGTATCATCTCCCTCCGTGGCCAGGATGGCCACGCGGCGGCCGGGTTGTGGCTTGCCAACTGTTCCGGGCTTTCTCGGTATGCCCGGGCCGGTCGAGATGTAGGTCGAGATCTCGCTCATGCCCAACGCTTCGTAGAGCGGGCGACCGGTGCGGTCCTGCCAGTCCTCGAACAGGCCCGGAGGCGGGGCCTCGCCTGCCATGAGGGCGTGGCGCAGCGTCGGCATGGCAGCAGGCGACAGCTCCGCGTACTTCAGGATCTGACGGAAGAGGCTCGGGACGCCCGCAAACAGCGTTGCCTGCGCGAGGTCGATCAGGCGCGGCCAGAGGGCGGGGTCTTTCTCGCCTGTGTAAATGAGCGCGGTGGCGCCGTTGGCCCAAGGGTCTGTGAGGCCCACGCCGAGCGTGAAGGTCCAGTTGAACGCGCCCGCGTGCAGCACGCGGTCGTTCGCGCTGATGCCATACCAGCCTTGGTACATCGGGCGGCGGCCGAGGGCCGCGCGCTGGGCGTGGAGCACGCCTTTTGGGTTTGCCGTGGTGCCGGAGGTGTAGATGAGGAACGCGGGGGTTTCTGCGTGCGTCGGCGCATAGTCGATGCGGGGGCCTTCGCGCATCATGCGCGCGACGTCGGCGGGGGTGAGGTGGATCGGGGCCTTGCCTGTGCTCTCCGGAGCGAGCGTGACGGCGGAGGCGAGGACAGCGGCGCCGCTGTCATCGAGCAGGAAGAGGGCCTCGCGATCGGTGAGCTGGCTGGAAGCCGGAAGCGCCACGAGACCGGCTGCAAGGGTGGCGAAGAACAGGATGGCGTAGGCGCTGGTGTTGTCGAGGCGGATCATCACGCGATCGCCTTCTGCAAGCCCCATCTGGCGCAGCGCTCCGGCCGTGCGGAGCACGGCGTCCTCGAGCCCCGCGTAGGTCCAGGTTTCGGCAGGTGTGGCCGCTGCAGGATCCGCGATGACGATCAGGGCGGGCTTGTCCGGCGTTGCGGCGGCGGCACCCGCGAGACAGTAGCGGGCCATGTTGAACGGCGGATTGACGGCGGGTGTGAAGAGCGGCGTGTACATCGGTGTTGTTCTGACGGTCAGTTCTGGGGTTTGACCCACCATGTGTCGAGATTGAAGCCGAACAGCGGAATGGTGCCGGGGTGTGCGAGACGCTTCCAGGACGCGATCCACTGGGCTGGTGCATGGAACAGTGGGATCACGTAATGCCCCGAGAGCAGCACGCGGTCCAGTGCGCGGACAGCGGAAACGAAGTCCTCGTTCGAGTGGGCGGCGAGCATGGCTGCGATCATGGCGTCCGCGGCGGGGTTCTGCACGCCTGCGTAATTGTAGGAGCCAGGATCTTTTGCGACGCGGGATGACCAGCGGAAGAGCTGCTCGTTGCCGGGCGAGAGGGACGAGGGCCAGGTGAACTGGATCATGTCGTAGTCGTAGTCCTTGAGGCGCGACTGGTATTGCGCGCTGTCCACGACGCGGATACGGGCGGTGATGCCGAGCTTCTGCAGGTCGGCGGCAAAGGCGCCGAGCAGGCGCTCCTGGCTCGTCGTGGAGGCCAGGATCTCGAAGGCGAGGGGTTTGCCCGCCGCGTCCACGAGGCGGCCTCCCTTGAGGCTGTAGCCAGCCGCTTCCAGGATTTCGTAAGCCCGCCGCGCGTTGGTGCGGTTGTGGGGCGTGCCGTCGCTCACGGGCACGCGGTAGGTGCCGTCCAGGATTTCGGGCCTGACTGCGCCAGGGAACGCTGAGAGCAGGGCGCGCTCACGCTCGTCGGCCTGGCGGCCGGCGGAGGAGAGCATCGAGCGCTCGAAGTAGCTCTCGGTGCGCTTGTAGAGGCCGTGGAAGAAGCTCTTGTTGACCCATTCGAAGTTGAACAGGTGGATCAGGGCTTCGCGCACGCGCTCGTCGGCGAAGATCGGGCGGCGCGTGTTGAAGACGAGCCCTGTCATGCCGGCCGGAAGGCCGATGGGCATCTCCTCGCGGGCGATGCGTCCGTCGTTCGCTGCCGGGAAGTTGTAGCCCTTGGCCCAGAGGGCCGGGTCGTCCTCGTTGCGAAGGTCGATGGCGCCGGTCTTGAAGGCTTCGAACAGCGTCGAGCCCTCGCGGTAGTACTCGAAACGGATCTCGTCGAAGTTGAAGCGGCCCCGATTGACGGGAAGGTCCCGGCCCCAATAGTCCGGATTGCGCTGGTAGGTGATGGAGCGGCCGGGATCGACGGCGGAGATGCGATAGGGGCCTGATCCGATAAGCGGCGTGAGCGTCGTCTCGTCGAACTTCTCGGCGCTCATGGCGTGGCGCGGCAGGATGGGCATGAGGCCGAGGATCAGGGGCAGCTCGAGGTCGTCGGCATCGGCGAAGACGAAGCGGATTTCGTGATCGGAGATCACTTCCGCCTTGGTCACCTTGGCGTAGTAGGTGCGGTAGTTGGGGCGCCCCTTGTCGCGCAGGGCTTCGAAGGAGAAGAGCACGTCGGCGGACGTGAGCGGCGTTCCGTCCGAGAATTTGGCGAGCGGGTTCAGGCGGAACGTCACCTCGCTGCGGCTCTCGGGGACGTCGATGGTCTCGGCGATGAGGCCGTAGAGCGTGAAGGGCTCGTCCTGGCTGCGGGCCATGAGGCTTTCGATCACGAACTCGCGGATGCCCTGCACCGGCTCGCCCCGGATGATCATGGGGTTCAGGTTGTCGAAGGAGCCAGACGAGCCGAGGGTGACGCGGCCGCCCTTTGGAGCGTCCGGCACGACATAGGGAAACGCCGGGAAGTTTTCCGGTAAAAGGGCGTCGCCGTGCATGGCTATTGCGTGCGCCGGTTTTGCCAGAACCGGTGAGCGGATGGCCCCTGCCAGGACGAGGGCGAGGACCGCAAGGCTCACGATGATTGATCGTTGCACGGAGTTCTCCTCAAGGGGCTTGCGCAAGGCGTTGGTTTTGCTGACAGCCCAGCGATCACGTAGCACACATCGAAGGCTCTCCAATGGCGGATCAGCACGATGTTTGCGTGGCGGGTTTGCAACGGCCGTGTCATTTCGATCTGTTGAAGATGCCGGCTTGGTTTCTACGGTCACGGGATTGCCGCAATCCAGGCTTTACTGCCGGTCCGGATGACGCCGCGGGCGTCAGGACCCGCGCGCCCAGAATTGCCGATTGAGCGCAGCGAAGTGGGGCTGAGCCGCCAGCAGGGGATTGTCGGGCGGCTCCTGGACTGGCTCATAACGAAAGGTCGATTTTTCTATGTCACACAGAGATGGCATCGCAACCAGCTTGGGGCGCAGCGTGTTGGCGTGCGGCGCCACGCTCGCTCTGGTCCTCGGGCTCGCCATGAACGGCGGGGCTGCTTACGCCCAGGACAAGAAGGACGCTCCCAAGGAGAAGGCCGCTCCGGCTGCCAAGGACGCCAAGGCAGAGGGCGCCGCGGCCGCCGGCAAGCAGAGCGCCTGGGTGAAGCTTTGCGAGAAGTCTCCCCTCGTCAAGCGGGACAAGGACGGCAAGGAGGTCAAGGAAGAGAAGGACATCTGCCTGACCCACCATGAGCGCCTGGACGGCAACTCGGGCATGGTTCTGGTCTCGGCCGCAATCCGCCAGGTCGAGGGCAACGAGCATGACCACCTGATGGTCATGGTTCCGCTCGGCATGGCTATCCCACCCGGCATCAAGGCCGCTGTCTACACCAAGGAGCAGTGGGAGAAGGCAGCCAAGAACGAGAAGATCGACGACAAGGATCTGAAGCCGATCGACCTCAAGTTCTCGCTCTGCCACCCCTCGGGCTGCACGGCTGAGGTCGAGGCGACCAAGGAGATCATCGATCAGATGAAGACCGGCGGCGGCATCATGGTTCTCGCCATGAACGCCTCGGCTCAGCCGATCGGCTTCCCGGTTCCCCTGGACGGCTTCTCCGAGGCTCTCGCCGGCAAGCCCGTCGACAATGCCGAGTACAAGAAGGCCCGCGGCCAGCTGATGGCGCAGATTCGTCAGCGTCAGCAGGAAGCCTACGAGAAGTTCAAGACCGAGCAGATGAAGAACCTGCCGCCGCAGCCGGGCGCCGACGGTGCCGCTGCTGCTCCCGCGGCGAAGAAGGATGCGAAGCCGGCCGAGAAGAAGTAAGCCGGTCAGCCGTTGAAATGCAGAAGGCCGCCCGAAAGGGCGGCCTTTTTGCTTGGCGTTGTGGTTGAAACGCGTGAGCCGCGTGTGCTGCGGAGTGCGCCGTCAGTGCGGCTGGAACACCGCGCGATAGCGGCCGTCCTCGTCCTCGACGAAGTAGTCGCCGAGCTGCGGGTGGCGCAGGGGCTCGCCGCTGGTGTCGGGCAAAAGGTTCTGCTCCGAAACGTAGGCGATGTACTCGGTCTCCGCGTTTTCGGCCAGCAGGTGGTAGAAGGGCTGGTCCTTGATCGGGCGGATCTCCGCCGGAATGGACAGCCACCAATCCTCGGTGTTGTTGAACACGGGATCGATATCGAACACGACGCCGCGGAACGCATAGACGCGATGGCGCACGACCTGGCCCACGGAAAACTTGGCTTTCCGCATGGCAGGAGTAGCGGCCGCAGGCTTCGGAGAAGCCCGCTTGCGCGGTTTGCGTGTCACTGATTCAGGTTTGGGCGGCATTGTCTAATCCCCACGAGGCTCCATTCGAGGGGAGGGCTCTCCGGATGTCAACGGATCTGTGCAACATAGTTGATTGACGAGACTTCTTTCAGCCTCAAAAGCCGTAGGCCGCGGCGCGCTCGGGATCCTTCTTGGCGACGAGGCGGGCGAGATCGACGATCACCTTGGCCTGCTTCCATGTGGCGTCGTCCTGCATCTTGCCGTCGATCATCACGGCGCCGGTGCCATCGGGCATGGCCTCCAGGATCCGCTTGGCGAAGGCGACTTCCTTCACGTCAGGTGAGAAGACGCGCTTGGCGATGTCGATCTGGGTCGGATGGAGCGACCACGCGCCGAGGCAGCCCTGGATGAAGGCGTTGCGGAACTGGGCTTCGCAGGCGGCGCCGTCGGAGAAGTCGCCGAACGGGCCGTAGAACGGCTTCAGGCCATAGGAGAGGCAGGCGTCCACCATCTTGCCGACGGTGTAGTGCCAGAGATCCTGCTGATAGCGCGCGCGCTCGGCCTTCGCATCGGCGCCTGCGTCGGCGAGCACCGAATAGTCCGGATGGCCGCCGCCAACGCGGGTGGTCTTCATGCCGCGCGAGGCGGCGAGATCGGCGGGGCCGAGGCTCATGCCGTGCATGCGGGGCGAGGCCGCGGCGATGGCTTCCACGTTTTTCACGCCTTCCGCGGTTTCGAGGATCGCGTGGATGAGAATCGGCCGCTTCACGGCGTACTTGGCCTCGAGCTGGGCGAGGAGCTGGTCGAGGTAGTGGATGTCCCAGGGGCCTTCGACCTTGGGCAGCATGATCACGTCGACCTTGTTGCCGGCTTCCCGCACGATCTCGGTGACGTCGTCGAGCATCCAGGGCGAGTTGAGGCAGTTGATACGCGTCCAGAGGCCGGTGTCGCCGAAGTCGTTCTCGCGCGCCATCTGGATGAAGCCCTTGCGCGCGGCCTCCTTGTCGCCCACGGGGATCGCGTCCTCGAGATTGCCGAGCACCACGTCAACCTGGGAGGCGATATCCTTGATTTTGGAGCGGATCTTCTCGTTGTGGGGCGGCACGAAGTGAATCATGCGCTCGATGCGGACGGGAAGCACGCGGTAGGGCTCGGGAGCGCCGATGGCCAGGGGGGCAAAGTGTTTCGCAGGCGTGCGGACGGCGCTCATCGGGCGAACCTCTAGATCAATCGCAAATGCGGGATGGGATTTGCGGCGCACTCTAGTGGCCGGACGGCAAGAGTCAACGCGAGGGCGCCGCGGCATGGTTAGCCGGGTCGCGGGGTAACCGCGGTCGCTTGCCTGGGTCAGGGGGCCCGTGTCGGGCCTGGATCAGCGGGCCGATCCGTTGGGCGTCGCGCCGTTCACCGCCGTGCCGTTGGGGGCGCGCCAGTCCACGACGTTCTCGCGGGCCGGATGCAGCGAGCGATACGGCAGGGGCATCTTGGTTTCCGAGTTGCCGGCTTTGCGCTTGAACTGCACCGTGCGGATCATCTCGCGGATGCGCGGCTGGATCTCCGTGCGCCAGCGCGTGCCGCTGAAGACGCCGTAGTGCCCGACGCCCGGCTGGACGTAATAGTAGTGCTCGTCCACGGGGATGCCCGTGCACAGGCTGTGAGCGGCTTCCGTCTGGCCGAGGCCGCAGATATCGTCCCGCTCGCCTTCCACCGTCATCAGCGCCGTCTTGCGGATCGCGGAGCAATCGACGCGCTGGCCGCGGTGCATCATCTCGCCTTTGGGGAGCGCGTGATCCTGGAACACGGTCTTGACCGTCTGCAGGTAGAAATCCGCAGGGAGATCCATGACGGCCAGGTATTCCTCGTAGAAGGACTTGTGCTGGTTGACGCTGTCGCAGTCGCCTTTGACGAGGTTCTCGAACAGCTTCATGTGCGCCTGCGTGTGGCGCTCGAGGTTCATGGTCATGAAGCCGGTGAGCTGGATGAAGCCCGGATAGACGCGCCGGCCGAAGCCCGCGTTGGGGAACGGCACGTAGTGGATCACGTTGCTCTCGAACCAGGAGAGCGCTTTCTCCTCGGCGAGCTTGTTCACCTGCGTGGGATTGCGGCGCGTGTCGATGGGGCCGCCCATAAGCGTCATGGACGCGGGCTGGCACGGATCGTCGTTGGCGGCCATGACCGCTGCCGCTGCGAGGGCGGGCACAGCCGGCTGGCAGACTGCGATGACGTGCGTGTTCGGACCCAGGAACTGGATGAACTCGATGATGTAGTCGATGAAGTCGTCGAGATCGAACGAGCCTTCATAGGCGGGCACGTCGCGCGCATCGATCCAATCGGTGATGTAGGTGTTGTGCTCCTTGATCATCTCCTGCACCGTGCCGCGCAGAAGCGTCGCGTAGTGACCGGACATCGGTGCGATGATCAGCACCTTCGGATCGTAGCGCTTGCCGACCACGGTCTCGTCGCGATCGAAGTGGAGCAGGTTGCAGAAGGTCTTCTTCATCACGATCTCCTCCCGCACGGGGACGGTGAGACCGTGGACCTTCGTTTCCTTGATGCCGAACTCCGGCTTGCCGTAGCGGCGCGTCATGCCTTCAAACACTTCGCAGGCCGCCGACATGTTCTTGGCGATCTCGGTTTCAGCGAAGGGATTGAAGGGGGCGTCGATCTGCGCCTTGAAGGCGCGGGTCATAAGCCGGACGGGATGCATGAAGGCGTGAGCAAGCTCATAAGTGTAATAGTGCATTCCGTCAGCTCTCCCGAAGCCCCCGACATCCTGCAATGCAGCAGGCATGTCCGCTGACGTCAAGCATTCCGTCTTAGAAATGTCTCAATTGGCGAAATTACAGGCAAATATGTGACTAATCTTTAGTCGATATGCCTCGAGAACGCGGCTTGACCGCGAATTGCCCGACAATGCAGCATCGTTGCAATGCACAATACGGGCGCCGGGTTGTTATTGTATTGTTGTGCCACAGCTTTCGCCCGTCAGCCCCTCGAGGTCGTTCCCGGCGATGGCGATTTTAACCAGCCTCCACCACGTCACTCGATACGTTTATGACAAGCCCGTTTCGCTCGGTCCGCAGATCATTCGGTTGCGACCGGCGGCGCACTGCCGAGTTCGCATCCCGAGCTATTCGCTGAAGGTCTCGCCGGGTAACCATTTCGTCAATTGGCAGCAGGATCCGCACGGAAACTGGCTCGCACGCTACGTCTTTCCGGAGAAAACAACGGAGTACACCGTCACCGTCGATCTTCTGGCGGAGATGGCGATCGTCAATCCGTTCGATTTCTTCATCGAAAGCTACGCGGAGGAGTTTCCGTTCGCGTATGCCGATTCGCTCGCGAGCGATCTCGCCCCGTATCTCGTGATCGAGGAGACGACAGGGCCGCTGTTCGCGCAGTTCGTCGGCAGCGTCGCACCGAACGGAAAGGCGGAGCGGACCATCGATTTTCTCGTGGCGCTCAACGCGCGCATCAATCGCGAGATCAGCTACCTTATCCGTCTCGAACCGGGCGTGCAGACACCCGAGGAGACGCTGAAGCTCGGGTCTGGATCGTGCCGCGATTCGGCGTGGCTGCTGGTGCACGTGCTGCGCAAGCTGGGTCTCGCGGCGCGATTCGTCTCGGGCTATCTCATCCAGCTCAAGCCGGACATCAAATCGCTCGACGGCCCCTCGGGCACGGACCACGATTTCACCGATCTTCACGCGTGGACCGAGGTCTATCTGCCGGGTGCAGGATGGATTGGCCTCGATCCGACATCCGGTCTCTTCTGCGGCGAGGGGCACATTCCGCTCGCGGCGACGCCGCACTACAGAAGCGCTTCGCCGATCAGCGGCGGTGTCGATCCTTCCGAGGTGACCTTCAATTTCGACATGAAGGTGAGCCGTGTCGCGGAGAAGCCGCGCATTACGCTGCCGTTCTCGGAAGAGAGCTGGGAGGCCCTGCTGGCTCTCGGCGATCGCGTCGACGGCGACCTTGCGGCGGAGGGCGTGGGGCTCACCATGGGTGGGGAGCCAACGTTCGTCTCGATCGACGACTACCAGTCGCCCGAGTGGAATACAGCCGCGGTGGGCCCGACGAAGCGGGCGCGCGCCGACGATCTTATCCGCCGCTTGCGGGCGCGCTTTGCGCCGGGCGGCTTTCTGCACTACGGGCAGGGAAAGTGGTATCCGGGCGAGAGCCTGCCGCGCTGGACCTTCGCGCTCTACTGGCGCTGCGACGGTAAGCCGATCTGGCGCAACGATGCGCTCGTCGCGCGCGAAGGTTTCCGCGCCCCGACCGATGTGGAAGGCGCCAAGGCGTTCTGCGAGGGTATCGCCGAGCGTCTCGGTGTCGGCGGCGAACATGTGATCTCGGCCTACGAGGATCCCGCGCACTGGATCGTCAAGGAGGCGCAGCTTCCGGTCAATGTCGACCCGCTCGACAGCAAGATCAGCGACGCGGAGGAACGGGCGCGGATCGCGCGGGTGTTCGATCGCGGGCTTGGAACTGCGTCGGGGTTCGTGCTGCCGATCCAGCGCTGGAATGCGCGCGCTGGTAAAGGCTGGATGAGCGAGAAGTGGAAGCTCAGGCGCAATCAGTTGTTCCTGGTGCCGGGCGACAGTCCGCTGGGGCTCAGGCTACCGCTCAACTCACTGCCGTGGCTTCCGCCTATGGCGGTGCCGCACGTCGTGACCGACGATCCATTCCTGGAACGTGGCGATCTCCCCGATCCGGACGCGTTTCTGCAAGTCTATCGCCGCGTGGGCGACAACCCGTATCGCCAGCCCATTCCGCTCGTGCAGGACATCGAGGGGGCGTCTGTGCGCACCGCGCTCGCGGTGGAGCTTCGCGAAGGCAAGCTCTGCGTGTTCATGCCGCCGCTCGGTGCACTCGACGACTATCTGGAGCTGCTGACCGCGGTGGAGGCGGCCGCAGACGAGCTGATGCTGCCGGTGCACATCGAAGGTTATCCGCCCCCGCCGGATCATCGTCTCAACGTCATCAAGGTCACGCCCGATCCAGGGGTGATCGAGGTGAACATCCATCCCGCTTCCTCGTGGCGCGAGTGCGTTGCGACCACGGAGGGCGTCTACACGGAAGCGCGCCTTTCGCGGCTCGGCACCGACAAGTTCATGACGGACGGGCGCCATACGGGAACGGGCGGGGGAAACCACGTCGTGGTGGGCGGTGCTGCGCCGTGGCAGAGCCCGTTCCTGCGCCGCCCTGATCTGCTCAAGAGCCTCATCGTCTTCTGGCAGCGCCATCCGTCGCTCTCGTATCTCTTCTCCGGCCTCTTCATCGGGCCGACGAGCCAGGCGCCGCGCGTGGACGAGGGACGTCACGAAAGTCTCTATGAGCTCGAGATCGCGCTCGGCATGATCCCGGGGCCGGGCGAGGGGCCGCCGGTTCCGCCGTGGCTGCTGGACCGGCTGCTCCGTAACCTGCTCGTCGATTCCTCCGGCAACACGCATCGGAGCGAGATCTGCATCGACAAGCTCTATTCGCCCGACGGTACGGCGGGCAGGTTAGGGCTGATCGAGTTCCGCTCGTTCGAGATGCCGCCGGATGCGCGCATGAGCCTGGCGCAGCAGCTTCTCCTGCGCGCGCTGATCGCGAAGTTCTGGAAGGAGCCCGAGCGCGGTGATCTCGTGCGCTGGGGCACGGCGCTGCACGATCGCTTCATGCTGGAGCACTACGTCTGGGCGGATCTGCTCGATGTTCTCGACGTGCTGCGGCGGGCGGGCTACGCTTTCAAGAGCGAGTGGTTCGAGGCGCAACGGGAGTTCCGCTTTCCATTCTACGGAAACGTGGAGCATGGGGGTGTGAAGCTTGAGGTGCGCCAGGCGCTCGAGCCCTGGCATGTGATGGGCGAGGAAGGGGCGATCGGGGGGACGGTGCGCTACGTGGATTCCTCGGTGGAGCGGTTGCAGGTGAAGGTGGACGGGTTAAATCCGCGCCGTCACGTGCTTGCCTGCAACGGGCGGCGCGTGCCGCTGGCCTCCACAGGGCGCTCCGGCGAGTTCGTGGCAGGCGTGCGGTTCAAGGCATGGCATCCGCCGTCCGGGCTGCATCCCACCATTCCGGCTCATGCGCCGCTGACCTTCGACGTGCTCGACACGTGGAGCCATCGCTCGCTCGGCGGCTGCGTTTACAGCGTCGCGCATCCGGGCGGGCGGAACTACGAGACCTTTCCGGTGAACACTTACGAGGCCGAGGCGCGCCGGCTCGCGCGCTTTCAGGATCACGGCCATACGCCGGGCCTCGTCACGACGCCGCCTCCCGAGCGCAACGACGAATACCCGCTGACCCTCGATCTCAGGCGGGCGCCGTCATGACGCGGGACGTATCGTGACGTCCGGGGCGGCTCAGATATCCGGTGGCGCGCCGGATGGCACGGGATTGATCGCGGGCTATCGTCCGCTACCCGGCGTCTACGACGAGATGGTGGATGAAGCGGGTCTCGTGCGGCCGCATTGGCGCCCTTTCGTCGAACGGCTCGCGGCAGAAGGGCCGGACGCGCTGGCCCAACGCTTCGGCGCCGCGGATCGCTATCTCAAGGATTCCGGCGTCTTCTATCGCGTCTACGACGATCCGACAGCGGCCGAACGGCAGTGGCCGCTCGCGCATGTGCCGCTTCTGATCTCGCCCGAGGATTGGGCGGTGATCGAGGCCGGCGTGATCCAGAGGGCGCATCTCATCGAGGCGTTTCTGTCGGATTGCTACAGGGGCGGGCGCCAGATGATGGCGCTTGGCCTGCCTGCGTCGCTCATCACGGGCAGCGCGGAGTTTCTGCGGCCGCTCGTTCAGGCCGAACGCCCGTCTCCACGGCAGCTTCATCTCTTCGCAGTCGATCTGGGGCGGAGCCCGACCGGGCAATGGTGGGTGTTGCGGGACCGGACGCAGGCCCCTTCGGGAGCGGGCTTCGCGCTCGAAAACCGCATCGCGCTGTCGCGGGCGATGTCGGAGGTGTTTCGCGCGTTCGACGTGCAGCGGCTGGCCCCGTTCTTCGACGCCTTCCGCGCGGCGCTCGCCAGCCATCGCGAGGCGGACGATGCGGGCGTGTGCCTGCTGACGCCGGGACCTCTCAACGAGACCTATTTCGAGCATTCCTATCTCGCGCGCTATCTCGGCCTCCGGCTGGTCGAGGGCATGGACCTTCTCGTGCTCGGCGGGACGGTTTTCCTGCGCACCGTGGCAGGCCTGCGGAAGGTGCGGGTTCTGTTGAGGCGTATCGACGGCGATTTCGCGGACCCGTTGGAGCTCAACACGCAGTCGCGGCTCGGGATCGCGGGGCTGGTGCAGGCCGTGCGGCAGGGCAACGTGACGCTTGCCAACGCGCTTGGCTCGGGGCTCGCCGAAGCGCGCGCGCTGCTGGGCTTTCTGCCGACGCTGGCGGAGCCGCTGATCGGCGAGCGGCTGCTGCTTCCGAACGTTGCGACGTGGTGGTGCGGGCAGGAGGATGCGCGCCGGCAGGTGCTGGATGCGCTCGACGACCGTGTGATCGCGCCGGCCTTCTCGCGCGCTTCGAGCGGCATACCGCCCGGCGGGCCGTGGGTGATGTCGGAGCTTTCGTCGCCGGACCGCGACATCCTCACGACCGCGATCGAGCGGCGCGGCGTGGATTTCGTCGGCCAGGAGGTGGTGAAGCTTTCGACGACGCCGGTTTGGGCGAACGGGCGGCTCGAGCCGCATCCGTTCACGTTCCGCGTGTTCGTCGCGGCGACGGCGGACGGCTACAAGGTGATGCCCGGCGGCTTTGCGCTGATTGGCGACCAGCGGGACCTGCGGGCCGTCACCATGCAGCGGGGGGCCCGCTCGGCCGACGTGTGGGTGCTGTCGCGTGGACCGGTGCCGCAGACGACGCTGATCCCGTCCGAAACCCAGATCATGGTGCGCCGCTCAACGGGTGCGCTGCCGAGCCGGGCGGCCGACAATCTGTTCTGGCTCGCGCGGTATGTGGAGCGGGCGGACGAGACGTTGCGGCTGATCCGGGCGCTGGTGGCGCGCATCTCGGCTTCGCGGGCGCACACCCTGCCGGAGGTGGGCGGTCTCTGCGAGCTGCTGGTGCGCTGGGGCGCGGCAGGGAACACGGCTTCGGGTGGCGAGCCGGTGTGGATCGCGGAGACGGCGCTTCGTGACGGCGAGAGCGACGGGGCGGTGCCGGCGCTGGTGGCGGCGGCGCGGCGCGCGGCTTCCCTCATTCGAGATCGCTTCCCGCCGGATGCATGGCGGGCGTTGGAAGACCTTCACGCCTATATGCAGACGCCGATCGACGGCCAGGGCGGCAGCGCGGCGGCTTTCGACAGGGCGAGTACCGCGCTCAGGCTGATCGCGGCGGTCACCGGGTTTCAGCTCGAGACCATGAACCGGCTTGCGGGCTGGCGGTTTCTGAAGCTCGGGCTTCGCATCGAGCGTGGGCTCGCCGTCTGCCGGTTCGCGCGGCAGTTCGCGCGGCCGCAGGGCGGATCGCGCGAGGAGCTCGATCTGTTGCTGGAGCTCAACGATTGCCAGATCACGTATCGCTCGCGCTATCCATTGGGAGCCGCGTTCGCGCCGGTGCTGGATCTCGTGCTGCTCGACGAGAGCAATCCGCGCTCGCTTCTGTTCCAGCTCGGGCGGCTCAAGGCGCACACACTCGCGCTGCCGCTGCTGCCGCCTGCGCATCGGCCGAGCCCGGCGCTGGCGGTGGCAGAAGCGCTCTACGCGACGGTCTCCGCGATGGAGCCCGCCAAGATCCGCAGCGACGACATCCTCGGCATCGAGAACGGCCTCATGCATCTCTCGGACGAGATTTCGCTTTCCTATTTCCGCGTGCGCGACCCATTGCTGACGGAGGGGAGCGCATGACGGTCTACGACATCCGCCAGACGACCTCCTACGCTTATGGCTCGTTCGTGCCGTTCGCGGCGCACGTGCTGCGTCTCATGCCGCTTTCGGCCGGGCGTCTCGACGTACTCGACTGTGACATGGTGATTGATCCGGTGCCGAGCGAGTATGCGGTTGGGCGCGATTTCTTCGGCAATGCGACGACGCACATCACGCTCAAGGCGCCGCACAATCGTCTTACCGTGGAGAGCCGATCCGTCGTGAGGCTCGCGCCGTGCGAACTCGTGGAGCCACGCGATACGCCGCCCTGGGAAGAGGTGCGCCACTGGGCTCATGAGACGGCGGGCCTCGCTCGACGCTCTCCTGCACATCAGATCTTTGCGTCACGTCACGTACCGCTCGATGCGGCGTTCCTTGACTACGCGGCGGCGCTGTTCCCGCCGGGGAGGCCCGTGCTCGAGGGCGCGCTCGCGTTGATGGAGCGGATCCGTGCTGAGTTCACCTACGATCCCCATGCCACGGACGTCATGACGCCAGCGCGGGTCGCGTTCGCGACGCGGCGCGGCGTGTGTCAGGATTTCGCGCATATCATGATCGGCTGCCTGCGTTCGCTGGGGCTCCCGGCAGCCTACGTGAGCGGCTATCTGCGCACGCACCCGCTACCCGGCATGGCGCGCCTCGAAGGCGCGGATGCGATGCACGCGTGGGTCTCGGTCTGGTGCGGCGAGGAGGCCGGGTGGCAGGATCTCGACCCCACGAATGCCATGCGTGCGGAGCGGGATCACGTGCCGCTAGCTTTCGGACGGGACTATTCGGATGTCTCGCCCATCGATGGGGTGATTTTCGATTCCGGCCGCCATTCGCTCTCCGTCGCGGTGGATGTGTGCGAGCGGGTCGAGGATGCGTGAGACGGCGGCGCGTCTCAGGTGAGCACGCGTGTCTCCGGCGGGCCACCCGAGCGGACGGGAAGCGTGACGTTGAGGGCTGTGCCGGCAGGCTGCATGGTCTCGATGACCAGCGTGCCCGAGAGCGCGCGGACGCGCTCGCGCATGCCGGCCAATCCGTAGCCGAGCGCGGCGTTGTCGGAGATGCCGACGCCATCGTCCGTGATGCGCAGGCGGACGCTGCGTCCGGCCTGTGCTTCCTCTGCGGACATGCTCACCGAGACCAGCGACGGGCTCCCGTGGCGGACGGCATTCGTGAGGCCTTCCTGCACGCAGCGATAGAGCGTGAGGTCGATGTCCTCGCCGAAGCTCGTCGGGAGATCTGCAAACGTGCGCTCGAAGCGTTTGTCGGGATGGCGGCGCTCGAAGGTGAGGATCAGCTCGCTGATCAGCTCCGTGAGCGTGGTGCGGCCGAGCGCGACGGGGCGCAGGCGGTTCAAGAGCTGGCGATTGAGGCTCTTCAAGCGCTCGGACACGAGCGAGATCTCGTTCACGCAGGAGAGGATGGTGGACGCCTGCGGCTCGGGCAGATTGCGGGCGTGACGCTCGATGGCGCCTGCACCGGCCGTGATGCCGAACAGGCAGGGGCCGAACTCGTCGTGCAGGTCGCGTGAAATCTGACGGCGCTCGTCTTCCTGCACGGCGACGAGCTGGCGGTAGAGGCGGCTGTTCTCGGCGTTGGCGCCGTCGAGTGCCTGGGCGAGCGTGTTGAAGCTGCCAACGATGGCGGCAAGCTCACGCACCTTCGGCGGCTCTATGCGGAGGCCATAATGCCCATCCTCCAGCTCGCGCATGCCGTCGGCGAGCGTGACCAGCGGGTCCAGGATGTAGCCGAGGACGAAATACAAGCCGACCATCATGAGTGCCGTTCCCCCGAGCCAGAGAACGGCCATGAGAAGGAGCAACTCCCAGGCTTCAGCGATTTCGTCGTCCGGCTCGCCCTTGATCAGCACGTTTCCGAGCAGCATGCCGTTTGCAATGACGGGGACGTCGCGCACCTCGACCGTGGGCTGGACGAGGCTTACGAACCAACCAGGCGCGCGATCCTCGCCGCGTGCGTCATGGGTCGCGAGCTCTGTCTCGTGGGCGCCGCTCGAAGCCTTTCCGGCCGGTGTGACGACACGGATGGAGACGTGGCGCACTTTCGCCATCTCCTGTGCGAGGCGCCAAGTGAAGGGCGCGAGATCCGCCGGCCCATCGATCTCGCGCGCCTGAGCCGCAATGTGATTGCGCCAAAGCTCGACGTTGGATTGGGTCTCGATCGCGGCGCGCGTGCGGGAGTCGAGCACGGCCAGCACGCCCCCGACGAGGCCGGTGAAGAGCGTGAGGAGCGTGATGGCGATGAGGATCTGCCAGCGGAACGGGCACGCGTACCAGAGGTTGGCGATCCTCTCCAGGAGCGGGAGAAAGCCTTTCGATGTGCGCGGAGGCTGGGAGGAGTCCGACGGGCTCTGGGAGAGAGGCATTTCCAGACGTGACCTGAGTGTGTGGGCGCGCGCTTGCAGCGCCGATGTCGCGTTGCGGGTAGTCACACCACAGCGCGCATCTTATGCGAGATCACAATTATGTTATAGAGTTACTTTTTCGAGCCGCGTGGTGCCGGGGTGCCGAGCATGGAAGCCGGGATGGTTGCGGCCTTGACCTCGCGGAGCACGAAAGAGGACCTGAGGCGCGTGACGCCCGGAAGGCGCGACAGCTCCTGCTTGTGAATGCGCTCGTAGTCGGCGAGGTCACGCGCGAGAACGGTCAGGAGGTAGTCGTCCTCGCCGGACATGAGCTGGCATCCGACGACGGAGGGCGCCGCCGCCACGGCCGCCTCGAAGGACTCGAGGCGCTGCTCGCTCTGGTTCTGAAGACTGATGAACACGTGCACGATCATCTCCAGCCCGACGGCGCGGCGGTCGATGCGGGCCTGATAGCCCTTGATGATGCCGCTTTCCTCGAGCGCGCGTATGCGCCGCGCGATCGCGGTGGGGGAGAGCGGAATGCGCTCCGCGAGTTGGACCTGGCTCAGGCGTCCGTCTTCAAGAAGCGCGGCCAGAATGGCGCGATCGAGCGCGTCTAAGGTATATTGCATTGCACATCTGCGAAAAATTATTCTATTTTGCAGATTATCTGCGTTCGTTGTTTTCTTTTCAACGAAATTTGCGGAGTTTCCGAGCGGTATCCTTGATATGGTCTCCGGCACCGAATTGAACGCAGCCGCAGGTACGGAGACCCCAATGCGCATCGGTGTTCCCACTGAGATCAAGAGCGACGAGTTTCGTGTCGGGCTGGTGCCCAGCTCCGTGCGGGAGCTGACCGCGCGGGGTCACGAAGTCGTGGTGCAGTCCGGCGCCGGAGGCGGCATTTTCGCGGACGATGCGGTCTATGAGCGGGCGGGTGCCAAGATCCTGCCCACCGCAGAAGCTGTGTTCGACGCGGCGGATATGATCGTCAAGGTGAAGGAGCCGCAGGCGGTCGAATACAAGCGGCTCAAGCCGCATCAGATCCTTTTCACCTACCTCCATCTCGCGCCCGATCCCGAGCAGGCGCGCGGGCTGATGGCCTCAGGCGCCGCTGCGATCGCCTACGAGACAGTGACGGATGCCGCGGGCGGTTTGCCCCTGTTGGCGCCGATGAGCGAGGTCGCGGGACGTCTTTCGATAGAGGCGGCGGCCATCGCACTCCGCCGTCCTGCGGGCGGGCGCGGCGTGCTGATGGGCGGTGTTCCAGGCGTTCGCCCCGCGAAGGTCGTCGTGCTGGGCGGCGGCGTGGTGGGAACGCACGCGGCGCGGATGGCGGCTGGTCTCGGCGCTGACGTCACCATCATCGACAAATCGCTGCCGCGGCTGCGGCAGCTCGACGAGCTGTTCCAGGGGCGCGTCCACACGCTGGCCTCCACCATGCACGCCATCGAGATGGAGGTGATGGAAGCGGATGTGGTGATCGGCGCTGTTCTCGTGGCGGGCGCGAGCGCGCCCAAGCTCGTCACGCGCGACATGCTGAAATCCATGAAGCGGGGCGCGGTGCTTGTGGATGTGTCCATCGACCAGGGCGGCTGCTTCGAAACCTCGCGGCCGACGACGCACGCCCATCCGACGTTCGAGGTCGACGGCATCATTCACTACTGCGTGGCCAACATGCCGGGCGCGGTGCCGGTGACGAGTGCGCAGGCGCTCAACAACGCCACGCTGCCGTTCGTGCTGAAGCTCGCCGACAAGGGCCTCGCGGCGTTCGATCGCGATCCGCATCTCGCGGCCGGGCTCAATGTTCGCGATGGGCGCATCATGCATTCCGCCGTCGCGGCGTCGCTCGGGTTCGACAGGCTGGACGGCGGAAAGGCACGGTCCGCGGCGGCATGATGGCATGATGGCGTGATGTTTCACGCTGCCTTCGCGGTTATGGCGCGCTCGTTCTTCCCTCCCAACGTTCGGCGCCACTTGCCGGTCCGCTTTCCCCCGAGCGGGCCGGCTTCATTTTGGAAGGCTCTTTCCGCGAGAGCGTTTTGCGATCCCGTTGCGTGGGCTTGCAGGCGATGTTCCAGGTTGGAGGAGAGTGCGTTCCTCAGGCGTGTCGGGATCCCGACCTGCGTCGGGATGACGTCTAAAGAAGGCACACGGCGCAGGCAAAAAACAACGTCACCCCGGCGAAGGCCGGGATCCAGACACGTTGGCAGTCACGTTCGCAGGCAATGGCCTGGATTGGGCACATCGTCGTCAACGTGAAACTTCCTGTTGGGCGGGGTGACGGAATAGCCCAGATCTTCTCATTTTCGAGCGAGGAACCGGTCTCCACTTCGTCGCAAGACGCTCTAGCCGCCGCGCAGCTTCGTTGCCATCACCGAGATGGTGCGCTGGTAGACCTCGGCGCGGTTCCAATCCTTGATGACGTTGTAGTTCGCTGTGCCCGGATGCCAGGGCTGGCCCGCCTGCCAGCCGTGGCCTTTGAGGAAATTGGCGGTGGAAGCCAAGATGTCCGGGATGCTGTGGATCAGGTCCTTCTTGCCGTCGCCGTCGTAGTCCACCGCGTATTTTACGTAAGGCGTGGGGAGAAACTGCGTCTGCCCGATCTCGCCCGCCCAGCCGCCGCGCATTTCAGCGGGGCTCATGTGTGCGTCGTCGATGATGCGAAGCGCATCGACGAGCTGGCCGGTGAAGAACGCCGAGCGGCGGCAGTCGTAGGAGAGTGTCGCGAGTGAGCGGATGATCGAGAACTTGCCGCTGGTATCTGCGCCATAGTTCGTTTCTAGCCCCCAGATTGCGATGACGACTTCCGCGGGCACGCCGAACTGCCGCTCCATGCGGTCCAGCGTCCCGCGATGGGCTTTCATGCGGGCGCGACCGCGGTTGATCAGCGCGGAGCCGACGCGGCGGGCATAGAACTGCTCGAACGAGAGCTTGAAGGATTTCTGGTTGCGGTCGAGCCGGATGACGCGCGGGTCGTAGGTGACGCCCGCGAGGCCCGAGGAAATGGCGGATTGGGAGACGCCTTGGGCGGCCGCTCGTTTTTTGAACGCGGCGAGCCAGGGGCCGAAGCCGCCGGCTGCCTCTCCGCAGGTTGCGGCGTGCGTGGCAGGCGAGAAAGCCATCAGAGCGGCCAGGGTGAGCGGGATGGCACTCGCCAGACGGAGGGCATTCGGCTTCATTAATTTTTCCTTGTTCTCAATGGCTTCGCTCGTCATCTCATATCTGTCAGGTTGGCCATAAAAAATCCAGCCGGGACGTGTCGGATCGGGGGCGCGCCGCTCGTCTTCAAGCGGAGGGCGGCTCGATCCGCCCGGACGACCGGAGGCTCAGGGCCAAGGAAGGAGACGCGGAATGTCGACGTCGGGCGAAATCAAGTTGCCGAAACTCGGAAGTGTCACGCCGCATATCGTGTGTGCGGGCGCGGCAGATGCCATCGCGTTCTACAAGAAGGCGTTTGGCGCGGAGGAGATGATGCGTCTTGCGATGCCGGACGGGAGGCTGATGCACGCCTGCATTCGCATCGGCAACTCTTACGTCATGCTCGTGGACGAAATGCCGGAGTGGCAATCACTCGGCCCCAATGCGCTCAAGGGCACGCCGGTCTCGATCCATCTGATGGTGGATGACGTGGATGCAATGTTCGCGCAGGCGGTGGCCGCGGGCGCAGAGGTGATGATGCCTGTCGCCGATATGTTCTGGGGCGACCGCTACGGCCAGGTGAAAGATCCATTCGGACACCGCTGGTCGATCGCAACGCACGTGCGCGACATGACCCTGGACGAAGTCAAAGAGGAGATGATGAAGATCAATCCGGACTGCGGCCCGGAGAGCGATGCGAAGGCGGGCGGCAAAGAAAAAGCCAAGGCCAAGGGCGGCGCCAAAGGCAAGGCGAAGGTGAGCTAGCGCGTTTTTGACTGCGAGCTACGCCCCGAAGGGAAAGGGAGCGAGCCGTGTTGGCTCGCTCCCTTTAGCTTTACGGGTGCGCGATGGCGTCAGTTCCGCCCTGTGAAGTTGAACTCGGCGCCGGAGCGGATGCCGGTGGGCCAGCGGGCGGTGACGGTCTTGATGCGCGTGTAGAAGCGCACGCCTTCGGGACCATAGACCGCGTGATCGCCGAACAGCGAGCGCTTCCAGCCGCCGAAGGAATGATAGGCGACGGGCACGGGGATGCTCGGATCCGCCATGCCGTTCGCCCGACGACGGAGCGCGTCCGAACGATGGCCCAAGTCAGAAAAGTCCGTTGTAAACCTATTCTGCCCCTGTCAGGATGACTGCTCACTTCCGGGGGAGTGAGTTCTGTGTCGACGCCAGATCCAGAGGACATCGTTCCAAAGGTCAAGTTCACCTTCGAACAAAAGCCGCTGTACGATCCGGATCCCTATGCGGGGCGGCGGCCGGACGCCTATGGTTTGTCCAAAACACCCGATACATTCGGCCTCGATAGCTTGCTGAAGGAGCTGGCCGACAACAAGACAAAGAGCGCGTCCCCTTCTGCTGACGCAGCGCCCGAGCCATCTGCCCCAGCCAAGCCAACGGTCAACTTTGTCCTGGTCGGCTCCCCGACGGACGTCGATGTTCCGAAAAAGGAACACAAAGCCGAGGCTCCGTCACCCAAAAACGCACCATCCGATTCTGGCGGCGACCCGCCGAAAGCGGCCACGCCAACCAAATCTGGCGGCCAACAGGCGAAACCCGTCAAATCGGCATCAACCGAAAAGGCCAAGTCGACGGCTGCAAAGTCGGGACATGCCGCCGCGCCAGCAAAGCCTGCCGCTCAAGCGTCGACCATCGACACCGTCTTGCGGGCCGACAAGCGATACCCGGCCCCCGGAGACGTGAAGCCGGAGACTCGTGAAAAGCGCTCGCCCATCGTCAAGGCGATCCTCACATGGTTCGCGATCATCTCAGGCGCCACTACCTTGATGGGGAATCTTCAGCCTTTCCTCACCCTTGCGGCAAGCATTAAACGGGCCCTGGATGTTTGGCATCGCATTATCTCCACAACCTGGCGGCTCATCTTCGGCTTCATCCAGGTAGATATGCCATCGTATCTCATTTCGCCTTTGACCCTCGCGGCTTTCATCCTGCTGGCTGGTCTCAGCACGCGCGCGACATTCGGAGCGGACAAATCCGATTCAGTTGAGCGCTTCGCCTACGTCATCATCGACGTGCTCAAAATCACCAGCATCATGTTGCTTTGGGGGATTGCCTTGGCCGGCGCCGTATCGCTGCTTCAGCTCTTTCCGATCGAAAGCTTGCGGATCATTTCAGGTCTCGTCTTGATGGCTGGAGCCGTGTATTTCTCCACGCTCCTCTATCGCTATGCTTTCGACAGCTCCATCGACCCCCGCGAAATTCCGCTTATCGCCATCACGTTGATCTTCTCGCTTCCGGCGCTTGCGTCGCAATCAAGCACTTTCCTTCAAGTCGACCGCCTGGGCCTGTCAGCATTGGCGGCAGGATCGGGAATCCTTCTCAGCGTGTTGATCTCCGACAGTGAACCGCTCAAAGACAAGCTCTACTTTATCCTGATAGGTCTCGTCTTTCTTATCGGTCTCAACGAGCTTGCAAAGCTCGGCTTGTCCTCTCCGGTTTCGGCGTGAGTACTGCGAATGAGGCTAGGCGATGAGGCTAGTGAGCCAAAGTAGGCGACGAACGCGGCGAAGCCCATGGGAATGGCGAGCAGATGCCGGTTCATGCGGCGGCGCATGGCCCAGGTCTCATCATCGCGCGCGACGCCGATGTTGAAGGTGACCGGATGATGTTGGCGGACTGCGGCAGACGCCCCTTTTGAGTTCTGTCAATCGCGGAGGCGGAGGAGGCGCGTCATGATCCTCGCGTGCCGCCTAGTTCCGCCCTGTGAAGTTGAACTCGGCGCCGGAGCGGATGCCGGTGGGCCAGCGGGCGGTGACGGTCTTGATGCGCGTGTAGAAGCGCACGCCTTCGGGACCATAGACCGCGTGATCGCCGAACAGCGAGCGCTTCCAGCCGCCGAAGGAATGATAGGCGACGGGCACGGGGATCGGCACGTTGATGCCCACCATGCCGACCTCGATCTTGTCGGCGAACGTGCGCGCGGTGTCGCCGTCGCGGGTGAAGATGGCGGTGCCGTTGCCGTACTCGTGGCTGTTCACGAGGTCGGCCGCCTCGTCATAGCTCTCGGTGCGCACGACGGAGAGAACCGGTCCGAAGATCTCGGTCTTGTAGATCGTCATGTCGCGCGTCACGTGGTCGAACAGCGTGCCGCCGATGAAGAAGCCGTTCTCGTAGCCTTGAAGCACGAGGCCGCGCCCGTCGACGACAAGCTCGGCGCCTTCTTTCACGCCGAGGCCGATGAGATCGGTGATGCGGCGCTTGGCTTCTCCGGTGACGACGGGACCCATCTCGGAGTCGGGATCCGTTGCGGGAGCGACCTTGAGCGCGCGCACGCGCGGGGCGAGCGCTTCGACCAGGCGGTCTGCGGTCTTCTTGCCGACGGGAACGGCGACGGAGATCGCCATGCAGCGCTCGCCGGCCGAGCCGTAGCCCGCACCCATCAAGGCATCCACGGCCTTATCCATGTCGGCGTCGGGCATGACGATCATGTGGTTCTTGGCGCCGCCGAGCGCCTGCACGCGCTTACCGGCCGCGGCGCCGCGCGTGTAGACGTATTCCGCGATCGGCGTCGAGCCGACGAAGCTCACGGCCTTGACGTCGGGATGATCGAGCAGCGCGTCGACGGCGGTCTTGTCGCCGTGCACGACGTTGAATACGCCCGCGGGGAAGCCTGCCTCCTGGAACAACTCCCAGATCAGCATCGGGGCGGAGGGATCGCGCTCGGAGGGTTTCAGCACGAAGGTGTTGCCGCACGCGACGGCGACCGGGAACATCCACATCGGCACCATGGCCGGAAAGTTGAACGGCGTGATGCCCGCGACGACTCCGAGCGGCTGGCGGTCCGACCAGCTATCGATGTCGGGGCCGATGTTGCGGCTGTACTCGCCTTTCAGCAGATGAGGGATACCGCAGGCGAAATCCACGACCTCTATTCCGCGCTGCAACTCTCCCAACGCATCGGCGTGCGTCTTGCCGTGCTCGGCGGAGATGGCGCGCGCGATGGCGTCGGCGTTCTTCTGCAACAGCTCCTTGAAGCGGAACATGGGCGCGACGCGCTTCATGGGCGGCGTGGCGCCCCAGCTCTCCGCGGCAGACTTCGCGGCAGCTACGGCGGCGGCGATCTCCTCCGGCGTCGAGAGCGGGAGGCGCGCGATGGCCTCGCCGGTCGCGGGATTGAAGACATCCGACGCGCGGGGCGAGGTGGAGGCGACTTTTCTGCCGCCGTAAGCGTTCTCGAGCGTTCGCATGATCCGGTCAGTCCGCTTCTTTGAGTACGGCGGTGAAGATGTCGAAGAGCTGGTCGATCTCGCTCTCGGTAATAATGAGCGGGGGCGAGAGCGCGATGATGTCGCCGGTCTGGCGCACGAGCAGGCCGCGCTCGAAGCATTTGACGAAGCGGCTGTAGGCGCGCTGGGCGGGGGCATCCGGAATCGGCGCGAACTCGATGGCACCGATGAGGCCGATGTTGCGGATGTCGATGACGTGCGGCAGGCCCTTCAGGGCGTGCACGCGCTCCTGCCAATAGGGCGCGAGCTGCGCGGCGCGGGTGAGGAGACCTTCCTCCTGATAGGTGTCCAGCGTGCCGATGGCTGCGGCTGCGGCCATGGGATGGCCCGAGTAGGTGTAGCCGTGGAAGAGGTCGATCGCGTTCTCGGGGCCGGTGGTGAAGGCCTCGTAGATGTGGCTCTTCAAGAAGACGACGCCCATCGGGATGGTGCCGTTGGTGACACCCTTGGCGCCGGTGATCATGTCGGGGGAGACGTCGAAGTAGTCGGCGCCGAAGGGGGTGCCGAGGCGGCCGAACCCGGTGATGACCTCGTCGAAGATCAAAAGGATGTCGTGCTTGCGGCAGATGGCTTCGAGCCGCTTCAGATAGCCCTTGGGCGGGATCAGGACGCCGGTGGAGCAGGCGACCGGCTCGACGATGACGGCAGCGATGGTGGAGGCGTCATGCAGCGCGACCAGGCGCTCGAGATCGTCGGCCAGATCGGCGCCGTGCTCGGGCTCGCCTTTGGAGAATGCGTTCTTGGCGAGATCGTGGGTGTGGCGGAGGTGATCGACGCCCGCGACCAGCGTTCCGAACATCTTTCTGTTGGGCGAGATGCCCCCGACGGAGGTGCCGCCGAAGTTTACGCCATGATAGCCGCGCTCACGTCCAATGAGGCGTACCTTCGAGGCGTTGCCTTTGGCGCGGTGGTAGGCGAGTGCGATCTTGAGGGCGGTCTCGACCGACTCGGAGCCTGAGTTGGTGAAGAAGACGTGGTCGAAGCCCTTGGGCGCGATGTTGACGAGGCGGGAGGCCGCCTCGAATGCCTTGGGATGGCCCATCTGGAAGGTGCCGGCGAAGTCCAGCTCCGCGGCCTGCTTCTGGATCGCTTCCACGATGCGCGGGCGGCAGTGCCCCGCATTCACGCACCAGAGTCCGGAGGTGCCGTCCAGGATCTTGCGGCCATCCTGCGTAAAGTAGTGCGTGTCCTTGGCGGAGGCGAGCAGGCGGGGCGCCTTCTTGAACTGCCGGTTCGCGGAGAACGGCATGAAGAAGGCTTCGAGGTCGTTTGTCTTGAGCTGGACGTTCATGGGCGCCTCTTCTGACGTTCGTGACGTATTGATGATCCGATCAAGCGAGCCCAATCGGCGGTGCGGCTAGGCGGCTGGACTCCGGCCTTCGCCGGAGTGACGGGTTGTTTGTGGCGACCCGACTGCCCGATATCGACGTCATCCCGGCGCAGGCCGGGACACGTTGAGCATCGTTACTGCGAACTTTCATGTCTTCCACAAGGGCCTTCGGTCTCTCCGGTTGCGACGTGCTTACTGAAGCTTGCTGACGGCCTCGGTGAGGCTCGCCTCGAAGACGTCCATGCCTTCCTTCACCAGGGCGTCGCTCGCGGTCAAGGGCGGCAGGAAGCGGATGACGTTTCCATAAGTGCCGCACGAGAGCAGGATCAAGCCACGCTCGTTGCCGGATTTCAGCACTTGCGCGGTGAGCTCGGGGGCGGGTTCGCCGCTCTTCACGTCCTTCACGAATTCGACGGCGCACATGGCGCCGACGCCGCGCACGTCGCCGATGCAGTTGAGGTTCGAGCGGGCGGCAAGCGCGCGGCAGCGGCCGAGGATGATTTCGCCGATGGCGCTGGCGCGGTCGCACAGCTGCTCGTCGTTGATGATGTCGAGAACCGTGTGAGCGGCGGCGCAGGCGACGGGATTGCCCGCGTAGGTGCCGCCGAGGCCGCCCGGGTTTGCGGCATCCATGATGTCCGCGCGTCCGGTGATGGCGGAGAGCGGAAGGCCGCCCGCGAGGCCCTTGGCGAGCGTCACCACGTCGGCCTTCACGTTCGTGTGGTCGAGAGCGAACATCTTGCCGGTACGCGCAAAGCCCGTCTGGATCTCGTCGGCGATGAGGACGATGCCGTGCTCGTTGCAGATGGCGCGAAGCTCGGAGAGGAATTCCGCGGGCGCGATGTTGAAGCCGCCCTCGCCCTGCACCGGCTCGATGATGATGCCGGCGATGGAGGAGGGATCGGCCTGATACTTGAAGAGCGCCTTCAGCGCCTTGACGCTGTCGGCCACCGAGGTGCCGTGATAGAGGTTCGGGAAGGCGACGTTGTAGATGTCGGCCGGAAAAGGCCCGAAGCCCTTCTTGTAAGGCACGGCCTTGCCGGTGAGCGCCATGCCCATGTGCGTGCGGCCGTGGAAGCCGCCCGAGAACGAGACGATACCGGGGCGGCCGGTGAAGGCGCGCGCGACCTTTACGGCATTCTCCACGGCTTCGGCGCCGGTGGAGGCGAGCATGGTCTTTGCGGGGCCAGAGACGGGCGCGATGGCGTTGAGCCGCTCGGCGAGCGAGACGTAGTTCTCGTGCGGCGTCACCTGGAAACAGACGTGGCTGAACGACTTCATCTGCTCGGCGATGGCGGCGAGGATGCGCGGGTGCTGATGGCCGGTGTTGACCACGGCGATGCCGGCGCCGAAATCGATGTAGCGCTTGCCGTCCTCGCTCCAGATCTCGGCGTTCTCGGCGCGCTTGGCATAGATCTGCGTCGCGTGGCCGATGCCGCGGGGAACGGCTGCATTCCGGCGTGCGTGAAGCTCGGCAGAGGTCGCCATCGGTCTCACCTTCCTTGTGTCGGCGAAGCGGATGCCTCGTCGACAGCCGCTCCGTAGTGATCAATAATTTGATCTATATCCGGAACCGTACTCTACGCAGTCCCCAGCTTCAAGTGCCGCAGTTCTGGCCTTAAGTCGCGCTTGTGTGTTCGTTTGATCAAAAAATTGATCAAAATTTGTCGTTTGGGGCCGTGCGCCGTGCTAGCGTTTCTTCAGTTCTCGCAAGGCAGGGTTACACGCATATGGCTCGACGCAAGAGATCCAGGGACGGAGCCGAGACGCGGACGACGATCGACGTCGGGGCGCGGCTCAAGGCGCAGCGCATCAAGAGCGGGCTCACGCAGCGGGATCTTGCCGCGAAGGCGGGCGTGACTAACGGCATGATCAGCATGATCGAGCAGAACAAGCATAGCCCCTCGGTGGCCACGCTGAACCGGCTGACGGATGCGCTGGGCTTGAGCTTCGCGGAGTTCTTCTCGATCTCGTTGCCGGAGGCGCCTCAGGTTTTCTACATGAAGGACGAGCTGGTGGCGCTGACGGAGGGCAAGGTGCGCTTCTTCGTCGTCGCGGGAGAGAGGCCGGAGAAGGCGCTCCAGATTCTGCACGAGGTCTACGAGCCGGGCGGCGACACCGGCAGCACGATGCTGACGCACCGGGGCGAGGAGGGCGGCCTCGTAATCCAGGGGCAGATCGAGGTGACCGTCGGTGACCAGCGTCGCGTGCTGGGGCCTGGGGATGCCTATTATTTCGAGAGCATGATTCCGCATCGGTTCCGCAATGTCGGCAAGCAGGCGGCGGTGATCGTGAGCTCGTGCACGCCGCCGTTCATGTGAGGCAGCAGGCAGCGGGCAGCAGGCAACAGTGAGAGTAGGGAGTAGGGAGTAGGGAGTAGGGAGTAGGGGCTCTCGTTCGGGTCGCGGGGCTGGCGCTTATGAGGCATGGCTTCACGGGACGGGATGACCTCGACGTTATCGGGAGCGGCTTGCCCCTTGACTTCGTCATCCCGGCGAAGGCCGGGATCCAGACACCTTACAATTCTGCTTTGCCGCGGCGGCCGGCATCACACACTCCACTGCCCATTGCCTACGACAACAGCACCACGGGGCTCGAGCCGGCCCAGCTTACCCACACCTGCTCTTTCCAATCGAAGCTGTCCTGGTCCCACCGCGAGCGGTTGGGGCGCGAGACACGGATCAGGTTTCCTTTGCCGGTATCGATGTGGAAGATCGAGGTGTCGCCGAGATAGGAGATCTCGCGGATGACGCCTTTGGCGATGTTGTGGCCTGCCGGGCATTCGGCGGGGGTGGGCGGTGTGCCGCTGTCCTTGTGTAGCGTGATCTTCTCCGGCCGGATTGCGACCCAGACCGGCGTGTTGACCTTGCCTGGAACGGCGTGCGGCAGATGAACGGCGTGGGGTGCCAGCTCGGGGCAATCGACCACGGCCTCGTCCGGCTCGTCCCTGACGAGAGTGCCCTCGAACATGTTCACGGACCCGATGAAATCCGCGACGAAGCGGGAAGCGGGGAACTCGTAGAGATCGGAGGGCGTGCCGAGCTGGGCGATGGAGCCCTTGTTCATGACAGCGATGCGGGACGCGATGGCGAGCGCCTCGTCCTGGTCGTGGGTGACCATGATGAATGTGATGCCCACCTTCTGCTGAAGTTGAGACAACTCGAAGCGCATGGCCTCGCGCAGTTTGGCGTCGAGGGCGGAGAGCGGCTCGTCGAGGAGTAGCACTTTCGGGCGCTTCACGAGGGCGCGGGCGAGGGCCACGCGCTGGCGCTGGCCGCCGGAAAGCTGATCCGGCATACGGGCCGCCAGATGGCCGAGCTGCACGAGGTCGAGCGCCTCCTGCACGCGCGTCTTGCGCTCGGGCTCAGGGACGCGGTCGATCTTGAGCCCGTAGGCCACGTTGTCGGCCACCGACATGTGCGGGAACACGGCGTAGGACTGGAACACCATATTCACCGGCCGCTTGTTGGCGGGAATGGTGCGCATGTCCTGGCCGTCGATGAGGATCTCGCCCTCTGTCGGGACCTCGAGGCCTGCCAGCATGCGCAAAAGCGTCGTCTTTCCGCATCCGGATGGGCCGAGCAGGGCGAAGAACTCTCCCGGCTCGATGTCGAGGCTCACATTGTCGACCGCGACCATGGAGCCGAATTTCTTGACGATGTTGCGGAAGCTGATGATGGGCTTCACGGCGGATTTGGGTGGAGCTGGAGATGCGTCGTTCACGGGATCAATCCTTGCATCGCGGGCGGCAGCCCGGTTTTCCATCTGTCACGATCTGCGTTGAGACGATTTCTGCATGAGAGCACCCAGCACCATGAGCACCACCGTGAGGAGGATGAGCATGGTGGAGGCGGCGTTGACCTCGGGCGTCACCGAGAAGCGGACCATCGAGTAGACCTTCACCGGGAACGTTACGGTGTTCGGCCCCGATGTGAAGAAGGTGATGACGAAGTCGTCGAGCGAAAGGGTGAAGGAGAGTAGTGCGCCCGCGATGAGGGCAGGGCGGATATGCGGGATCAGGATGTCGCGGAAGGCTTGCCATTCGCTGGCGCCGAGGTCTTTCGCGGCTTCCTCCTGCTCCTTGTTGAAGTTGGCGAGGCGGGCGCGCACCACCATGGCCACGAAGGGGAAGCAGAACGAGACGTGGGCAATGATGATGGCGCCCAGATTGAAGGGCCAGACGAGATTGTTCGGCCAGGGCACGACGCTCGAGAAGAACACCAGCATCGCGACGCCCATGCAGATCTCGGGCACCACGATGGGGAGCGCCATGGCGCCCTCAACGGCGGCCTTTCCAGGGAAACGGAAGCGCCAGAGGAGAACGGCGGCGAGCGTGCCCAGAACGAGGGAGAGCAGGGTTGCGACGAAGGCGATGGTGAGCGAGTTCGCGAACGCGATCATCAGGTCGTCGTTGCGGAAGAGCTGGCCGTAATATTTGAGGGTGAAGCCTTTCCAGACGATGTTGCGCTTGCTGTCGTTGAAGGAGAAGGCCACGAGCGCCATCAGCGGCGCGTAGAGAAAGATGAAGACGCCCGTGAGCCACAGCCGCATGGACCAGCGGCGATTGTATTCGAGGGGGGCGGGCCGGTCCTTTGCGGTTCTCATGGCTCCTCCCTCAAATACCGTGCGCGTCGGCCGTCTTGCCGCGTGAGAGATAAGCGCGCAACGCGATGGCGATGAAGGTTGCGTACATCAGCAGGAACGAGAGCGCCGCGCCGAAGGGCCAATCGTTTGCTTTCTTGAACTGGCGCTCGATGACGTTGGCGATCATCTGGCTATCCGGTCCGCCGAGCAGGTCGGGCGTCAGATAGGCGCCGAGGGCCGGCACGAATGTGATGATGACGCCGGAGATGATGCCCGGGAGCGCGAGCGGAACGACGATGGAAAAGAGCGTGCGGAGGTGTCCGGCTCCGAGATCGAGGCTCGCTTCCATCAGCGAGCGGTCGAGACGATCGAGCGCCGCGTAGAGCGGCAGCACCATGAAGGGGAGGTGCACGTAGACGAGGCCGAAGACCACTGCGAAGTTGTTGTAGAGGAGCTGCAGGGGCTCGTAGGGCGCCAAGGGCTCGAGGCCGACCAGGGTCTTCAGCCAGCTCGCGCTCTCCCAAATCCACGCGAGGCCGTAGTTCACATAGCCCTCCGTTCTCAGAACGGCGATGAGGGCATAGGTGCGGATGAGCAGGTTGGTCCAGAACGGCAGCATCACCAGCAGCAGGAGCCACGGGCGCCATCGCTCGCTGGCGAACACGATGGCGAGCGCGACCGGGAAGCCGATGATGAGGCAGAGAAGGGTGGTAACGCCCGCGACGAAGACGGATTTGGCGAAGATCTGCAGATAGAGCGGCTCGAAGGCGCGCGCGTAGTTGGCGAAGGTGCCGCTGATCGAGACGCCTGTGAGCCCGAGGTTCTCGCCGAAGCTGTAGGCCCAGATCACGCCGAGCGGAATGAGGAAGAACACCGCCACCCAAAGCAAGGGCGGCAGTGCCGTGGCCCAGAAGGCTAGCCTCGATTCCGTAGATTCACGAGCTGCCATGAGACCCCATTCCTCGCGCTGTCGCTGCTACATCACGGTGGTCATTCTCCGGTCTCAGTCGGCGCGGAGGCGCGTCATGCTCTCGTCGAGCAGGCGCGTGATCTCGGTGCCGGCGTATTGGGGATACTCACACTTGGCCACCAGATCGGCAGGCGGGAAGATGACGGGATTGTTCTTGTAGTCGTCCGGCATCAGCGCGGTTGCTGCGGCATTCGGAGACGGGAACTTGATGGTCTCGTAGATCTCCTTGCCGGTGTTGGCATCGAGAAGGAAATTTATGAATGCGTGCGCGTTCTCAGGATGCGGGGCGCCCTTCGGGATCGCCAGCGTATCCGACTGCTTCAGCGCGCCTTCCTTCGGCACGATGAAGCTGATGTCGTCGTCCTCGGTCATGATCTGGGCGATGTCGCCGTTGTACTCCATCACCACGTCGACCTCGCCGGAGAGCAGGAGGTCCTGGCCGTTGTCCTCGTGGAAGGATTTGATGAAGGGCTTCTGCTTCTTCAGGATCTTCTCGGCTTCGAGGATCAGCTCGGGGGTCGGCTTGTTGGCTGAGTGGCCGAGATACTTGAAGACATGCCGGTAAAGCTCGCTCGCATCCGACATGACGGAGATGCGACCCTTGTACTGGTCGGACTCGAACAGCACCTTCCAGCTATCGGGTGTCTCCTTCACCTTGCTCTTGCGGAAGGCGATGCCGATCACGAGCCAGGTGTAGGGCAGGCTGTACTTGCGGCCCGGATCGTAAGGCGCGTCGTTGATGAACTCCGGCGCCACGTTCTTGATGTTGGGGATCTTGGCGTGGTCGAGCGGCTCGAGCAGGTTGGCCTGCACCATGCGCTCCACGAACTCGCTGCCGGGAACGATCACGTCGTAGCCGGGGTTGCCCGCTCTCAGTTTGGCGAACAGCTCGTCGTTGGTGGCGAACAGGCTCATGTTGACGTCGATGCCCGAGGCCGTCTTGAAGTCGTCGAGCGTCGTTTCGCCGATGTAGGTATCCCAGTTGTAGAAGTTGAGCTTCTTTTCCTCTGCGGCGAAGCCTTTGCGGGAAAAGCTGAAGCCGACGGCCGCTGCGCCGAGGCCGGCCAGAAACGAACGGCGGCTGGCCGAGCCATTCAGTCTAGAGAAAATCTCGTTCGCCATGGGTTGCTCCCCGTTTGATAAAAGCTAATCGACAATAGCCCCGCCGCCGAAATTGAGAGTGCGCAAAGTGTAGTCAGTTATGGAGAGGCGTTGCCTCGTTATGAGGCTATCCCTCCGAGACAGATGAACTTCGTCTCCAGGTATTCATCCAGTCCTTCGGCCGCGCCCTCGCGGCCGAGTCCGGATTCCTTCACGCCGCCGAAGGGGACGGTCTCGTTCGAGAACAATCCTTCGTTGACGCCGACCATGCCTGCATCGAGAGCCTCGGCGACACTCCAGGCGCGGCCGAGGTTCTGGCTGAAGAGATAGGCGGCGAGGCCGAACGGCGTGTCGTTCGCGATGCGGATCGCCTCCTCGTCCGTCTCGAAGCGAATGAGAGCTGCGACGGGGCCGAAGATCTCCTCGTGCACGATGGTCATGTCGGGCGTGACGCCGGTCACGACGCTCGGCTGATAGAAGAGTGGACCGGCAGCAGCCGGGGAGCCGCCGACGATCACTTTCGCGCCCTTGCCGACGGCATCGCGCACGAGGCCATCGACCTTCTTTGCTGCATTCGCGTTGATGAGCGGCCCGATGACGACGCCCGCGTCGCGTCCAGGCCCGACCTTCAGCTTCTTCACCTCGGCGGCCAACGCTTCGGCGAAGCGATCGTAGATGCCGGACTGCACGAGAATTCGGTTCGCGCACACGCAGGTCTGTCCGGCGTTGCGATACTTGGAAGCCATGGCACCGGCGACGGCCTGCTCCAGGTTCGCGTCGTCGAACACGAGGAGCGGCGCGTTTCCGCCAAGCTCCAGCGTGAGCTTCTTGACGTTGCTCGCGCACTGCCGGTAGAGCGCCTTGCCGACCTCCGTCGAGCCGGTGAACGAGAGCTTGCGCACGCGGCTGTCTTCGCACAGCACCTTGCCGACGGCGGGGGCGTTCGCGGTGGTGATCACGTTGAACACGCCGGGCGGCACGCCCGCATCGAGCGCGAGCTTGGCGATGGCGATGGCGCAGAGAGGCGTATCCTCGGCGGGCTTGACGACGACCGTGCAGCCCGCGGCGAGCGCGGGCGCGACCTTGCGGGTGATCATCGCGATCGGGAAGTTCCAAGGCGCGATGGCGGCTACCACGCCGATCGGCTGCTTGATGGTGATGTAGCGCTTGCCGGCTGCCGTCGTCGGGATGGTGCGGCCGTAGGCGCGTTTTCCTTCCTCGGCGAACCACTCGATGAAGGACGCGCCGTAGGCCACCTCGCCGCGCGCTTCGGCGAGCGGCTTGCCCTGCTCGGCCGTCATGAGCTGAGCCAGGTGCTCGGTATCGGCGGTTACGAGATCGAACCAGCGCTTCAGGATCTGAGCGCGCTCCTTGGCCGTCTTCTTCGACCATGCCGGAAGCGCGGCCTCGGCAGCGTCGATGGCCGTTTTCGTTTCGGCGGCACCGAGATCGGGCACGCGGCCGACCTCCGCGCCGGTGGCGGGATCGATCACCGGGAACGTGTCCGGCCCGGTGACCCACTGGCCGCCGATGAGCGCTGCGTTGGGATACCGGGGCGGAGAGGCGTTCATGGTGTTCACCGTCAGAGGAGCGTGATGGAGACCGATTTCAGGTCGGCGTACTTATGAAGGGCGTGCAGCGAGCGGTCGCGGCCGAAGCCGGATTGCTTGAAGCCGCCGAAGGGCATCGTGATGTCGCAACTGTCCCAGCCATTGACCCAGACGAGACCGGCGCGAAGCTCGCGGGCGGCGCGATGGGCGAGGCTCACGTCGCGCGTCCAAAGACCGGCGGCCAGCCCGTAAGGCGTGTCGTTGGCGAGCTTCAGCGCTTCGTCGGTGCCGCTGAAGCGCGTGACGGCGAGCACGGGTCCGAACACCTCCTCGCGGGAGAGCGTCGCGGATGGGGCGATGTGATCGAAGACGGTGGGCTCGACGTAGTAGCCGCCGCTTTCGATGCGCGTGCGGTTGCCGCCGAGACGGAGCGCGCCGCCTTCCCGGTTTGCTGTATCGATGTAGCGCAGGGCCGTCTTCATCTGCTCGGCCGAGACCATGGCGCCGAAGGCCGTGGCCGGATCGAGCGGGTCTCCCGCGGCGATGGAGCGGGCGACACCGAGCAGCTTGTCGACGAAGGCGTCGGCGATACTCTCATGGACGAGAAGGCGCGAGGCTGCAGTGCACACCTCGCCCTGATTGTAGAAGATGCCCCAAGCCGCATGGGTGGCCGCCATCTCGAGATCGGGGCAATCGGCGAACACGATATGCGGAGACTTGCCGCCGAGCTCGAGGCTCACGCGCTTCAAGTTGCTTTGCCCGGAGTACTGCATCAGCAGCCGGCCGACCGCGCCCGAGCCCGTGAAGGCAATCATGTCCACGTCGTTGTGGAGCGCGAGTGCCTTGCCCGCCTCTCCACCCATGCCCGGAATGACGTTGAGTACGCCGGGCGGCACGCCTGCTTCGAGCGCAAGCTCGCCGAGCTTCAGGGCGGTGAGGGGGGATTGCTCGGCAGGCTTCAGCACCACCGAGTTTCCCATGGCCAGGGCCGGGGCTACTTTCCACATCGCCATGTGGAGCGGGAAGTTCCACGGCACGATGGCTCCGATGACGCCGAGCGGCTCGTGCACGGCGAAGGAGAAGCGGTCGGGGGTCTCGGGACCCACCTCTCCGTAGATCTTATCGAGCGCTTCGGCGTAGTAGCGAGTGGTGCGGATGGCCTGGGGGATGTCGGCGGCGAGCGTGTTGGAGATCGGCTTGCCGACGTCGAGGCTTTCGAGGACGGCGAGCGTTTCCGTCTCGCGCTCCATGATGTCGGCGAGTTTGAAGAGAATGCGCTTCTTCTCGCGGTAGGGCAGCTTGCGCCAGCGCCCATCCTCGAAGGCCGCGCGCGCGCTTTCGACGGCGATGTCCACGTCGGCTGCGGCGCAGGCGGCGACCTGGTTCAGCACGCGGCCGTCGCGCGGCGATACGTTGTCGAAGGTGATGCCGCTCACGGCCGGCACTTTGTGACCGCCGATGATGGCTTTGCCGGGAAGCGCGAGGGCTTCGGCAATTTTCTGGAAGTGCGCGAGTGAGGTCATGTTACTGCCTCGTGCAACTCTGGTTCATGCAACTCTGGTTCTCATGCCACCTGCGCGTACCAAAGATGGTCGAGCGAGGTGACGATGCGTTCGAAGTTCAGGCGCTCCGTGTTCTTGAGGCGCGCGAAGACGTTCTGGAACTCCACGCCGAAGGCGTCGCGCACGACGGATGAGGTCTCGAAGCGCTCCAGCGCGCTCGCCCAAGTGGTCGGCAGCGGGGTGGCGTCCAGCTCCTCGCTGTTGCCTTGAACCTCGGGGCCGGGGTCGATCTTGTTCGCGATGCCATGGGCCGCTCCGGCAAGGATGGCAGCTATCACGAGATAGGGATTGGCGTCGGCGCCCGCAACGCGGTGCTCGACGCGGGTGCCGGGGCCCTTCTGATCGGGGATGCGCAGCGCCACGGTGCGGTTGTTGAATCCCCAGTGGGCGGCCATCGAGACGTAGCTTTCCGGCACGTAACGGCGGTAGGCGTTGGCGGACTGGGCCCAGATGGTCATGAAATCAGGCATGGTTTCGCGCAGGCCGCCGAGTGCGTGTCGGAACAGCGGAGAGATGGGTTCTCCGGCGAAGACGTTGGCACCGGCCTTGTCGATCAGGCTCATGTGAATGTGCATGCCGGAGCCTGCCCAGTCATGATGTGGCTTGGCCATGAACGTTGCAAACAGGCCGCGGGCGCGGGCGGCGGCCTTCACGGCGCGCTTCAGCAGGAGACCGTCGAGCGCGGCCTGCACCACATCGTCGCTGTGCTTGAGGTTGATCTCGAACTGGGACGGACCGCTTTCCTGGGTGAGCGCGTCGACCGGAAGGCCCTGGGTCTCGGCGATGCGGTAGATGTCGTCATTGAACGCCTGGAGCGCGTCCATGTCCTCGAACTGGAAGGTGAGGGGGATGTCCGGGTCCTTCGATACGCCGGGGGGCGCTTCGAGCGTGAATGAGCCGCCCGGGCCGGGACAGGTTACGTAGAACTCCAGCTCGACGGCGGCGACGGGCGTATGGCCGTGGGCCTTGAAACGCTCCACCTGCTTCTGAAGAACGAAGCGCGGGTCGAGCGGATCGTCCTTCTCGGGCACGATGACGGCCTGGGCGAAGCGCGTACCGTCCACGGGAACGGCTCCGAGCGTGCCCGCGAGGATGCGGAAGTTGTAGTCCGGATCTCCGGTCGTCCATAGCCGGCCCGTTTCGGCGATGCAGTTGCCGCGCGGGTCCATGATGAACACCGAGCCGGGCATCATCATGCCGCTCTTGGCAACGCCGACGAGATCGCCGCGGCGCAGCCGCTTTCCGCGCGGGTGCCCGTTCGTGTCGAGCACGAACGCATCGATCCACTGCACCGTGGGATTGGCCGCAAGGAAGTCCTTGGCCTCGTCGACCGAGAGAAACCTGTTGCTCATGACGATGAAATCTTTCTGGCCGCGTCGCCAAAGCGCCGGAACAGCTCAATGGAGACGGGATTGTTTTTAGCGTGCCATTCGGGATGCCACTGCACGCCGAGGCAGAACGGATGATCCTTCGGACCGAGCACGGCTTCGACCAGCCCGTCCTCGGCATAGGCCTGCGGACGCAGGCGCTCGGCGAGGCGCGCGATGCCCTGGCCATGGAGGGAGTTGACGATGATCTGGTCCTTGCCGATCCAGGAGCGCAGTTCATCGTCGAGCTTGATCGGATGGGCGGGGCCGAAGCGATCGTCCATCACGAGCTTCGGGTTCTCGCGGTGGTCGTTGAGGTGCGGCTGATCGTGAACGGCCTGATGCAGGCTGCCGCCCATGGCGACGTTCAGCTCCTGATAGCCGCGGCAGATGGCGAACAGCGGGATCTTGTTATCCACCGCCGTGCGGATGAGCGGGATGGTGACGTTGTCGCGCGCGGGGTCCATGGTCTCGGGGCGAAGCGGGTCCTCCGTGCCGTAGAGGCTCGGATGCACATTGGAGACGCTGCCCGAAAGCAGGATGGCGTCGGCGATTTCGAGAATGGCGCCAATGTCCGTCAGCGCCGTGTCGAGCGGTACGAGCAGCGGCTGGCATTCGGCCACCTCGGCGACTGCCGTGGAGTATTTGCGCCCCACGGCGTCAAAGGTCAGGCCCTCGATGACTTTGGTGTCGGACGGGATAACGACGAGGGGCCGGCTCATGCAGCGATTTCTCCGGCGACGTCGGCGAGCGTGAGATCGAGCGCCTTGCGGATCACGCGCTCGGCCTCCGCGAACTGCTCCTCACCCCAGATGAGTGGCAGGGCACAGACCATGGTGTCGAAGACGGCGCGCATGATGAAACCTTCGCGGAAGAAGTGGTCGCGGCAGATGAGGCCGACGCGGCCGGGGTTGTCGAAGCGGCGGCGCGTGCGCTTATCGGCGACCAGCTCGATGGCGCCGAGCATGCCGACGGTGCGCACCTCGCCGACGAGCGGGTGGTCCTTGAACTTCTCGAAAACCTTGGCGAGAGCAGGAGCGCCCACCTCGTTCACGCGCTGCACGAGCTTCTCGCGCTCCATGATCTCGAGGTTCTTGAGCGCGACGGCGCACGCCACAGGATGGCCCGAGAAGGTGTAGCCGTGGTTGAAATCGTCGTCGTGGCCCATCAGAGCTTCGACGATGCGGTCGTCGATGAGGAGGCCGGAGAGGGGGATGTATCCCGAGGTCACCGCCTTGGCGAAGGTGATGAGGTTCGGCTTGAGCCCGTAGTAGTCGGACGCAAACCAGGTGCCGAGGCGGCCGAAGCCGGTGATGACCTCGTCGGCCAGGAAGAGGATGCCGTACTTGTCGATGATTTTTTGAACCGCCGGCCAATAGGTGGCGGGCGGGATCTTGACGCCGCCGGCGCCCTGCACAGGCTCGGCCGCGAAGGCCGCGACGTTCTCAGGACCGACGGCCAGGATCTCGTCTTCGAGAGCCTTCGCGGCGCGCAGGCCGAACTCATCGAGGCTTTCGCCGTCCTTGCCTTCGCCGAACCAGTAGGGGTCCATCACGTGGCGGAAGCCTTCATATACCGGATAGCTGTGCTGATGGACGTGGGGCATACCGCCCATCGAGCCCGCCGCAATGGTAGAGCCGTGGTAGGCGTTTTTGCGGGAAATGATAATGCGCCGCTTGGGCTCTCCCTTGAGCGCCCAATAGTGGCGGATGAGGCGGATGGCCGTGTCGTTCGATTCCGATCCCGAGGAGCCGTAGAACACCTGATTGATGTGGGGCGGCGTGATCTCGGCGAGCTTCTGGGAGAGGGCAATGACCGGCGGGTGCGTGGTGCGGAAGAACGTATTGTAAAACGGCAGCTCCAGCATCTGGTCGCGGGCGGCATCCGCCAGCTCGGCGCGGCCGTAGCCGACGTTGGTGGTCCAGAGACCGGCCATGCCGTCGAGGATGCGTTTGCCTTCGCTGTCCCAGATGTAGGGCCCGTCTCCCTTGACGATCACGCGGGCGCCGCCCGCGCGCAGGGACTTGTGGTTGGTGAAGGGATGGAGGTGGTGGAGAGCGTCGAGATCCCTCAGCTCCGTGGTGCTGTTTTTCAGCCTGGTGGTCGACATGGGCGTTTCTCCTGCGGGAGCGGGCCTCAAGGTATCTCCGCTTCTCGTTCGAAAGCTCCGATACCCTGGGAATTGTTTGTGCGGTCGTGCGTCTCTCGGGATGAAATCCGGGCTTCCTCGATCCGGAAGCGCGGGAAGGACGGGCGCAAAGCGCCTCAGGCCCCGAGCGGGGGCGTGAATCCAATACGCGCGCAGAGCTCCAGAAGCTCTGTCTTGCGTGTCTTCGCTGCTCGACCGGACAAGGTCACTTCACTTTCTTCCTCGGCCCTGGACCGTACATCGGTGTGCGCCGTACTCTATCCCGTCAGACGCTGAGCAAAAGATGCTCGCGTTCCCACGGGCTGATCACGCGCATGAACTCCTCGAACTCGGATCGCTTGAGCTCAAGGTATACGTGGCAGAAACGTTTGCCCAGAATCTCGTGCAGCTCCGCGCTGTCCTCGAACTCGGTCAGCGCTTCGAGGAGACCGCGCGGAAGCTGATGGTCGTTGCGGTAGGCGTTTCCGACCACCGGCTGGCGCGGCTCGAGACCATTCTTGAGACCCAGATACCCGCACGCGAGGCTCGCGGCAATGGCGAGGTAAGGGTTTGCGTCGGAGCCGGCGAGACGGTTCTCGATGCGGCGCGCGGCGGTCGGCGAGAACGGCACCCTGAGGCCGGCAGAGCGATTGTCGTGGCCCCATTCGACGTTGATGGGGGCGGCGCCGCCCGGCACGAGACGGCGATAGGAGTTCACGTAGGGGGCGAGCAGGCAGGTGGCCGGCGGCAAGTAGCGCTGCTGGCCCGCCAGGAAGTTATAGAAGTGCTTGCTCGGTCCGCCGGTGTCGTCGGTGAAGATATTGCGGCCCGTCTTCGCGTCGACGATGCTCTGGTGAAGGTGCATGGCGCTGCCGGGCTCGTTGGCGAGCGGCTTGGCCATGAAGGTCGCGTAGCAATTGTGCGTGAACGCCGCTTCGCGGATGGTGCGCTTGAACAGGAAGACCTGGTCGGCGAGATCGATCGGATCGCCGTGCAGAAGGTTGATTTCGAGCTGCGCTGCGCCGCCTTCCTGGATAATGGTGTCGATCTTCAGGTACTGGCGCTCGGCGTAGTCGTAGATGTCGTCCACGATCTTGTCGTACTCGTCGACGGCGCCGAGGCTGTAAGCTTGGCGTCCCGCGCCCGCGCGGCCCGAACGGCCCGTCGGCGGCTCCAGCGGATAGTCGGGGTCGGGATTGGTCTTGGTCAGGTAGAATTCGAGCTCGGGCGCGACGACCGGCACCCAGCCCTCCTTGCTGTAGAGATCGAGCACGCGCTTCAAGACCGATCGCGGGGCGATCTCGACGGGATCGCCGTTCTGCCATTTGGCGTCGTGGATCACTTGCGCGGTGGGGCTCGACGCCCATGGCGCGGGGCGAATGGTCGTGAGGTCGGGCACCATCATCAGGTCGCTCTCGGCATAGAGCACCTGGCCGTCCTCCTCAAACCCCACATAGTCGCCGGTGATGGTCTGGTGGAAGATCGAGATCGGCAGGTGCACGGCATCGAGCTTCACGAATTTGCCGGCGGGCATCGTCTTGCCGCGCGCCACGCCCGCGATATCGGGGACTGCGCAGTCCACTTCCTCAATGCGGTGATGGTTGAGCCAGGCGCGCAAGTGCTCGGGCTCCGTTCCGACGCTGAATGTTTCGCCGGTTAGCCCTGCCATCGATCCGTTGTCGGCCGACATGATGCACCTTGTTTCAGAGGACGCGTGTTCCGTGGCCGGGGCGCACGCCGACCCATGCGACGAGGCGGATGCCTCACCTCAAATGGTGGCGCCGCAGGACGGACCGGGCGTCATTCGGCAATAATGTGATCACAAAAGGCGCGCAAACTCAAGCGCCGCGCGATACCGGATTGGCTAATGGGGGGAGGCCTTGATAGTTCAAATCGTTAAGTCGAGCGCTTCAAGACGGCTTCGCCGATGAAGTTCATGCCCTGGCTGATATCGGCGGCGATCGCTGCTTTCAGACCCTTACGGTCGCGCCGCTCCAGGGCGGCGATGGCAGCCTGATGGTGATCCTCCAGGGTGGACGTTCCGATGCACCCGTAGGCCATGCGCATGAACGGGCCGAACTGAAGCCAGATGCTTTCCACGAGGGCCATAAGCGTATCGGCACAGGCCCGCTCGTAGATGGCAAAATGGAAGCGGTAATTGCTCTGCATGTAGCCGTCCACGTCGCCGACGGCCATGGCGCGGTCAACCGCCTGGTCGAGAGTGGTGATCTGGCGGATCTCGGCACGCCCGATGCGGTCCATGGCGCGCGCGGCCAGCTCCGGCTCCAAAGTTTTGCGGGAAAATACAATCTGCTCGAAGGTCTCGGTCGTCATCGGAGGTACCAGGACGCGCCGGTTGTCCTGCATCTTGAGAGCCCGCTCGGCAATGAGGCGGCGGACTGCCTCACGAATAGGCATAGGACTTACGCCCATGTCCTCCGCGAGGCCGCGCAGTGTGACCGCGCTGCCGGGAAGAAAGCCGCCAAACAGGATGCGGTCCCGCAAGCCGCGATAGACGTTCTCGTGCGTTGTCACGCTTGTGTTACCGAGGGCAGCAGGCAGGCGTCCGTGACCTGCAGCGCTCGCGCGGGCGAGCGTTTTTTTGGGTGCGGCCGTTATGTGGCGCTGCGACATCGAACTCGTCGTCACCTCACGCTCGCAGAGCTTTCGTCCGTACCCATTGCAGGCGCGGACACCCGTGTTCGGCAGTGCGAAAGAGCGGTGCCCAGCCGAACCAAGCGGGTTGCCATCAGGAAACACTTGTAGCGCGCGATTATTGTGATCACAATAGAGCGGTCAAGGTCTGCGGCCAAAGCCGAGCGCGCGGTCCTTCAACCGTTCGGGCAATGGCTCCCCAGGGAGGAAGTCGAATGATCACACTTGCAGGCATCCGCGCACCAATCGCGGGCACCATCGCGCTGGCGGCGCTCTTGGCCGGTGGGGCAGCCTTGGCCGCAGATCGGGAGGTCCGGGTCTACAACTGGTCGGACTATATCGATGAGGAGATTCTCACCGAGTTCACCAAGGAGACCGGCATCAAGGTCATCTACGACGTTTTCGACAGCAATGAGGTGCTGGAGACGAAGCTGCTGGCGGGCGGCACGGGATACGACGTTGTGGTGCCTACGGGGCCGTTCCTCTCGCGCCAGATCGGCGCGGGCGTGTTCCAGAAGCTCGACAAGTCCAAGCTTCCCAACCTCAAGAACATGTGGCCGGAGATCTCGAAGCGCACGGCGATTTACGACCCGGGCAACGATTACTCGATCAACTACATGTGGGGCACCACGGCGATCGGCTACAACGAGGGGAAGATCAAGGAGCGGATGGCCGATGCTCCGATCAACTCGTGGGACATCTTCTTCAAGCCGGAGATCCTCGCCAAGTTCAAGGATTGCGGCATCCACGTGCTCGACGCGCCGGATGATGTGCTGCCGGCGGTGCTGAACTATCTGGGCCTCGATCCCAACAGCTCCAACCCCGACGACATCAAGAAGGCGGGCGAGCTCGTCGAGAAGATCCGCCCGAACATCCAGAAGTTCCATTCCTCCGAATACATCAATGCGCTCGCCAACGGCGACATCTGCCTCGCGATCGGTTATTCGGGCGATATCCTGCAGGCGCGCGACCGCGCAGAGGAAGCCAAGAACGGCCAGACCATAGCTTTCTCGCTGCCCAAGGAAGGCGCGCAGATGTGGTTCGACCAGCTTGCCATCCCGGCCGACGCCAAGCACGTGGAGGAAGCGCACATCTTCCTCAACTACCTGATGAAGCCCGAGGTGATCGCTAAGGCGTCGAACTACTCGAACTACGCCAACGGCAACCTCGCCTCGCAGGAGTTCCTCGACGAGGGCGTGAAGGGCGACACCTCCATTTATCCGGACGCGGAGACCATGGGGCGCCTGTTCGTCAAGACATCCTACGATGCCAAGACGCAACGCCTCGTGACGCGAACCTGGACGAAAATCGTCACTGGACAGTAACGACATCGCGCCGCGCCCGGGACCCGCTCCCGGGCGCGGCCTTCTTTCAGGGCTGGGTGAGGGTGCCCGAGGCGGTCTCACCGGAGGAACATCGAGGATCGCCATCATGAGTGAGACTCAAGCGCTCGGCGCATCGCCAACCGCCACGCCAGGGGCAGGTCCGACGCGGGCCACGGTTCGCACGCCTGCCCCGCAATCCGGTTTCGCGCCATGGAAGGATCCTTCGAAGTCGCCAATCGTGCGCTTCGAGAACATCGTGAAACGGTTCGGAGACTTCGTCGCGGTCAAGGAGTGCACGCTCGACATCTACGAGCGTGAGTTCTTCGCCCTGCTTGGCCCGTCTGGCTGCGGAAAGACAACGCTTCTGCGCATGCTTGCGGGCTTCGAGAAGCCCACCAGCGGACGCATTCTCGTTGCCGGCGAGGACATCACGGAGCTCGCGCCCTACGAGCGGCCGGTCAACATGATGTTCCAGTCGTACGCGCTCTTTCCGCACATGACGGTGGAGCAGAATATCGGCTTCGGCCTCAAGCAGGAGGGAATGCCGAAGGATGCTATCGCGGCCCGCGTCGAGGAAGCGATGGCGATGCTCGAGCTTTCGCGCTTCGGCAAGCGCAAGCCGCATCAGCTTTCGGGCGGGCAGCAGCAGCGCGTGGCGCTGGCTCGGGCCATCGCCAAGAAGCCGCGTATCGTGCTGCTCGACGAGCCGCTGGGCGCGCTCGACAAGCGGTTGCGTCAGCAGGCGCAGTTTGAGCTGATGCGAATTCAGGAGACGACCGGCACGACGTTCATCATCGTCACCCACGATCAGGAAGAGGCGATGACGGTGTCGTCGCGGATCGCGGTGATGGATCACGGCCAATTCATGCAGGTGGCTACGCCCGGCGACATCTACGAGGCGCCGAACTCGCGCTATGTGGCGAACTTCATCGGTGACGTGAACCTGTTCGAGGGCAAGGTCGTGCGCGTGGCGGACGGATTTGTCGAGATAGACTGGGGGCCGGGGCTCGCCCGGTTCAAGTCGGTTGCACCGGAGGGCTGCGTCGCCGATCAGCAGATTTGGCTGGCGCTGCGTCCGGAGAAAGTTCGCATCGCCTTCGAGAAGCCGTCGGAAGCCAGCAACGCCGTGCCGGGGAAGGTTGTGGACGTGGGCTATCTCGGGTCTATTTCGCACTACCACGTTGAGCTGGCGAACGGTCAGCGGGTGAGGGCGTTGCGCGCAAACTCTGCGCGCACGGTGGCGCGCACGATTAACTGGGAGGACAGCGTCTGGCTCGAATGGCCGCCTGAAACGGGCATCGTGCTCACTCGCTAATCCCGTTGCCCGCTGCTTTCGATCCCTCGAGGAGAAACGTCCATGCGCCGCTGGCTTCTGATCTCGGTGCCTTACCTCTGGCTCCTGGTCTTCTTCCTCGTTCCGTTCTTCATCGTCTTCAAGATCTCGCTTTCCGACATCGCGACGGCCATCCCGCCCTATACGCCGACATTCGACTGGTCGCAGGGGCTGTCTGGGATCGGGACGTTCCTCTCGCAGCTCGATTTCGAGAACTACTTCTTCATTTTCGAAGACCCCCTCTATTTGAACGCCTACTGGTCGGCGCTCACCATCGCCGCGATCTCGACGTTCCTGACGCTGCTCATCGCCTATCCCATCGCCTACGGCATGGCGCGGGCGCCGAGGGAATGGCAGCCGACGCTGGTGATGCTCGTCATCCTGCCGTTCTGGACCTCGTTCCTGATCCGCGTCTATGCGTGGATCGGCATCCTGAAGAAGGAGGGGCTGCTCAATCTGTTCCTGATGAACCTCGGCATCATCAGCGAGCCGCTGACCATTCTCAACACGACGACGGCGGTCTACATCGGCATCGTCTATTCCTACCTGCCGTTCATGATCCTGCCGCTCTACGCGAGCCTCGAGAAGATCAATCCGTCGCTGCTCGAAGCGGCCGAGGATCTCGGGTCGCCGCCGTGGAAGGCCTTCTGGCAGGTGACGTTCCCGCTCTCCATTCCCGGCGTGCTGGCTGGGTGCTTCCTCGTGTTCATTCCGGCGACGGGCGAGTTCGTCATTCCCGACCTGCTCGGTGGCTCGGATACGCTGATGATCGGCAAGACGCTCTGGAACGAGTTCTTCAACAACCGCGATTGGCCGGTCTCGTCGGCGGTGGCCGTGGTGCTGCTGCTGGTTCTCGTGGTGCCGATCGTCCTCTTCCAGCGTAACCAGGAAAAGCAGCGGGAGGCCGGGCGATGAGACGCTTCAGCTGGTTCAACGCCACCTCGATCGCGCTGGGGTTCGCGTTCCTCTACATCCCGATCCTCCTGCTGGTGATCTACAGCTTCAACGAGTCGAAGCTCGTCACGGTGTGGGGCGGCTGGTCGACGAAATGGTACTCGAGCCTGCTTCAGAACGAGGGGCTCCTGTCGGCCGCGTGGGTCACGCTGCGGGTCGCGGTGGTGTCGTCAACGCTCGCGACGATCCTCGGGACGCTGGCCGCGATCGTGCTGGTGCGAATCGGACGTTTCCCGGGGCGCACGCTGTTCTCGGGGCTCATCTTCGCGCCGCTGGTCATGCCAGAGGTGATCACCGGTCTCTCGCTGCTGCTCCTGTTCGTGGCGATGAACGTGGATCGCGGCTTCTGGACGGTGGTGATTGCGCACGCGACGTTTTCGATGTGCTTCGCAGCCGTGGTGGTTCAGGCGCGCCTCTACGATTTCGACAAGTCCGTCGAGGAGGCGGCGATGGATCTCGGCGCGCCGCCGGTGAAGACGTTCCTGCAGGTGACGCTGCCGATCATCGCGCCTTCGGTGATCTCCGCGTGGCTCTTGTCGTTCACGCTGTCGCTGGACGACCTCGTGATCGCGAGCTTCGCGACAGGGCCGGGCGCGACCACGCTGCCGATGAAGATCTACAGCCAGGTTCGCCTCGGCGTCACGCCGGAGATCAACGCGGTCTCCACGATCATGATCGGGCTCGTCACAATCGGCGTGATCTTCGCGTCCTATACGACGAAGCGGGCGAGCGCGCGCCAGGAGCGCGAGATGAAGGCCGTAGACGCGGGCGCGAAATAGAAAAGGCGGAACGGGCAGGGCGGGTGAAGGTTAGACTTGTGGACCATTTGAACCATCATCCAAACATTCTAGAACGGCCTTCATGTCAGCGACCCACATCAACTCCTACTATGCCGCCACGGCGAACGAGGACTCGTGCCATCCCGTGTTGCAAGGCACGGTGCGCGCCGACGTCTGTGTGATCGGCGGCGGCTTTTCGGGCATCTCGACGGCGCTCAGCCTCGCCGAGCGCGGCTACAGCGTGGTGGTGCTCGAGGGCGCGCGCGTGGGTTGGGGCGCCTCGGGCCGCAACGGCGGGCAGATGATCGCTGGCATCAGCGGCGAGCATCGCATCGAGAGCCAGCTCGGCGAGGCCGGGCGGCGGCTTCTGGCGGACATCCGCTATCTCGGCCACGACATCATTGAGGATCGGATCCGGCGCTATCAGATTGCGTGCGATCTCAAACATGGCTGGGCGGAAGTGGCCGCGCGCCCGCGCCATATGAGCGGGTTGCGCTCCTACGTCGAAGCGCGGCAGGCGGCGGGCGACGGAGATCAGCTCGAGCTGGTCGAGGCCGAACGCGTGAGCGACGTGATCGGCTCGCGCCTCTATCACGGCGCGATGATCGACCGGCGCAGCGGGCATCTGCATCCTCTCAACCTCTGTCTCGGAGAGGCGCGGGCCGCAGCGGGGCTCGGCGTCAAGATATTCGAGGAATCGGCCGTGATCGGCTTTGGGGGCGGTGCGAAGCCATACGCGGATACGGCGCACGGGCGCGTCGAGGCTACGTCCATCGTGCTCGCCGGCTATTCGGATCCCGCTTTCCAGCGGGGGCTGCTCAACGGTCTGTTGTTTCCGACCGGAAGCTACATCGTGGCCACCGAGCCGCTGCCCGAGCGTGTGGCGAAGGAGATCAGCCCGCAGGACCTCGCCATCGCGGACAGCAATGTCGTGCTCGACTATTTCCGGCTTTCGGCGGACCGGCGCCTCTTGTTCGGCGGGCGCTGCAACTATTCGAACCGCGATCCGCGCGATATCCGCGAGACGCTGCGGCCACGTATGGTGGAGGTGTTTCCGCAGCTCCAGGGCGTGGCACTCGATTATGCGTGGGGCGGCAAGATCGACATCGTGCTGACGCGCGTTCCGGCCATCGGCCGGCTCGAGCCGAACGTCTACTATATGCAGGGCTATTGCGGGCACGGCGTGAACGCGACGCACATCGCAGGGCAGATCGTGGCCGATGCGATCTCGGGGACGATGGAGCGGCTCGATCTGTTCGAGCGTATCCGGCACGTGCGGCTGCCGGTGGGGCAGTTTCTCGGCAACCAGATGCTGGCGCTTGGAATGCTCTATTACCGGCTGCGCGATCTGATTTGAGGCTTTGCACATGAGAAAGGCGCGCCGTGGAGATCATCCACGGCGCGCCTTCTGTATCTCAGCCGTTCGCTCCTAGCCGATGGTCGCGGACTTTTCGAGCAGCTTGGCAACGGCCAAGTTGGCCTTGGAGATGGCTTCATCGCAGGCCACGTAGGCCGGGGTTGCGGCGGCCCAATTGCGGTTGCGAACCTCGTCCACCATCTTGGTGGCCTGGGTCTGGGCCGTCGCGAGGGCCGACGAAAGGTCGGACGCCAGCGCGGAGCCGCTGCCGGTGGCCTTGCAGATCTCGTCCGCCTCGGCGAGGACGCCGGTGTGGGCGAGGAGCGGAGCGGAGGCGGGCGCGGCGACTGCGCCGAGGAGGATCTGGGCGAGCTGGCGTTTCCAAGAGAGTGTCTCGGCGCCGACGCGGATGAGAGCGGGGCAGCGAACCGGAAGCTCTGCGGTCTCGAAGGCCTTGCGGAGCGTGCCTTCGCAATCCTCGAGGCGCTTGCCGATCTTCTGGACCTCGTCCTTGCTCTTGGCGGCCTTCTCGGAGATGCGGACGACGTTCTGCGTGATTTCTGTGGTCGCTGCGCGCTGCTGTTCGAGAACGTTCGAGAGACCGCGGATGCGCTCGGCGACCTCGGCTACCTCGTCGCCCATGCTTTCGATGATCGTGCCGACCTGAGTCACGACGGCGCTGCCGGAGGTGACGGACTTCAGGCTGTCGGCGACGGCGTGGCGGATCTCGCGCATTTCGCGGGTGAGCGCTTCGACGCGCGAGCGGATCTCCTGCGTCGCCTTTCCGGTTTCGACGGAGAGCGTCTTCACCTCGGCGGCGACGACGGCGAACCCGCGTCCGGCTTCACCGGCGCGTGCGGCCTCGATGGTCGCGTTGAGAGCGAGCAGATTGGTCTGGCGTGCGATGGAGTCGATCGAAGTCGCCATCTCGCCGATTTGATCGACGGCGCTCTGCAGCACCGAGACCTGCTCGCCGATCTTGCTCGACTGGCCCTGGATGTTGTTCATCGCCTCGACGGCGGCGCGGCTGTCGTTGATGCAGCTGCGCATCGTATCGCGGGCGTTCTCGGTCTGGGTGGCGCTCGATGCGGACACGGTCGAGAGTTCGGCGATGGAGGCGGCCATCTCTTCGACGGCGCTCGAGATGGAAACTGTGGACTGGGCGACTTCGCTGAAGTCGTGCGAGAGCCAGCCGATATTGATGGAGGCCTCGCAGGCTTCCTTGCCGAGATCGTTGGCCAGCAGCAACTGATTGGTGTTGGCGGATTTGACCAGGCGTACGAGGCGGTTAAGAGTGTTGCCGAGCGCGCCGTCCAAGGGAACGTTAGCCGTAAGCTTGGAGCGGATCAGGGTTTCGAGCGCTTCGACGAGATGCTGCTCGGAGTGGCCTGCGGGAGCATCTGATTGGACGGCGACGCGGTCTTTGGAATCGCCGGGGCGGCGCATTGCAAACACTGAATTTCTCCTTGGCGTAGGTGACGGATGCCATCCATTTGCACCGGAAGCGCAAGCTCCCGGCGATTTTGGCGGACTATTCTGAGAACACCGTTCCTATAAAATTAGATGTCAGCCGTTAAAGGGCGCTTAAGCGGACGGCTGATGCCTTACATTTTGTAAGACAGCTGACAGAGAACGCCGGATATTGGGGGGTGATGCAACTCTCTATCGCTTGTATCCGGGCAGGCGGCGCAGGAGATCCTCGATGGGATTGTCCACCCAGGCTTGCGTGACGAAGCTCCTGTGGGAGGCGTCACCGCCCGCGAGGAACGCCACATCGCCTTGATGAAGGGGGCGGTCCAGCTCGGTCGCGTAGTCGATATCGCGTGCGCTCAGGGCTTCGGCCAGCTCAGAGTTCTTCTCGCGCGTGGAGCCAAGGTAGGCGCTCACGAAGAAGGCCGAGCGATCGTTCTCGATCCAGGACGTGAACTTGCCGAGCTCTCCATAGAGTGCGTCGAGCAGCACCACTCCGCGCAGGCGCTTTTTGAGGCCGCCGTTGATGGCGCAGGATGCGGCAGCGAGATAACCGCCGCTGTAGGCGACGAAGATGACGGGGCTCGATGCGAAGCTGCGCACGCTCTTGGGATCGCCGTGCAGCTTGGCAAGGGCTTCGGCCGCCTCTCCCATGAAACGCCCGAAGGCGCCCGGCTCCCAGAAGCGCCCCGCGCTCGAGTCCGCGGCATCGACCGCGAACTGGGGTGCGATCAGAACGGCGTTGGCGCCGGACTTCGAAATCTGGTCGGCCACGCGCTGGCGGCGCAGGACGTCGCGCTCGAGGGTTGCGCCATGGCCGTGAAAGAACACGATCATGAGCGACGGGCGGCGGACGTCGAACCCTTTGGGGATGTGAAGCAGGACGCGGTTGTCGCTGTAAGTCTCGTCTTCCCAGTAGAGGCGGCCATAGGGGGTGGAGTGGCCCCGCCGGCCGTCCTGCTCGATGTTGAGGAAGGGCTTGCCGGTGCCGGGGACGTTTCCGCGGTAGGGGAAGGGCGAGGTCTGAAAGGCGACGAGGCTCGTCCTAGCCTGCTTCAGAGGGCCGGAGCGGGACTGGACCTGATGGGGCTGGGGAACCGCGGCCTGGGTGCCGGCGCGCGCTCCCCGCGCTTCGGCCCATGATGGAGCGGACGCCAGCAAGGCCACGAGGCCTGCGGCGAGTGCCACTCCAACTCTGATGCCGGAAAAGCCGGCTCGGGGCCTCATAAGTCTCTAGTTCCGCTGCGAATTGGGATGCTACGGCCGAGGTTCGCTGGACCTGCCGCGCCTGCTTGTCGTGAAGAAACAACCCTAGGCTCGGAATGGTTTCACGAAGCTTGATGCCTGTTTCATTGGGCATAGCGGCCAATCGTGTCGACATCTGGGAGGGGGCCGGGGAGCTGCCGGTGTGCCCATCGGACACGCAAACGGTGCAAATCTGCCACTCGTTTACGCTCATTTTGTTCCTCTGCTTGTTGATCCGTGATCCCACTCATAGGGTAGGGGCCGTTCAGGGGCTCGGTTACATCAGGACGCGTCGCTACTCATCTCGCTTCTCGTTTTCTCAGCGCGAACCGCCGGGAAAGCTCACGTGCCAACCCCTTACGCTTCACGGGTTTCTTCATGACATCGTCCGCTCCTGGATCGACTCCGGCTGCCGAGCCAGCCGTGCCGGACAGGCGAACAGTCTCTACTACGACGGCAACGGCCATCGCGATTGCCGACATGATCGGCATCGGCGTTTTCACGAGCCTCGGGTTTCAGCTCGCAGCCATTCCGTCGGGTTTTTCGATCCTCATGCTCTGGATCGTCGGCGGCGCGGCGGCGCTTTGCGGCGCGCTCGCCTATGCGGAGCTCGCGGTGGCGTTTCCGCGTTCGGGCGGCGAGTACAACTTCCTATCGCGCATCTATCATCCCGCGCTCGGCTTCATGGCGGGCTGGATCTCGGCCACCGTGGGCTTCGCCGCGCCGGTGGCACTCGCCGCGATGGCGTTCGGCGAGTACTTCGCGGGCGTCGTTCCGGGTGCTCCGCCCCTCTTCGTCGGTCTGGCGGTCGCCTGGGCGGTGACGCTGATCCTGCTGTCGGGCGCCAAGCTCAGCACGACGTTCCAGAACGTCTCCACGCTCATCAAGGTTGCGCTGATCGCGGTGTTCATCATCGCGGGCTTCTCGGTTGCGGAGCCGCAGCCCATCTCGTTTCTACCGCAGCCTGGCGATATCGGTCACATCCTGAGCGCGCCTTTCGCGGTCAGCCTCGTGTTCGTGATGTATTCCTACTCGGGCTGGAACGCGGCGACCTACATCGCGGGTGACGTGCGCACGCCGGAACGGAGCATTCCGGTCGCCATGCTGGTCGCCACGCTGATCGTGGTGCTGCTCTATGTGCTGCTCAACGCGGTGTTCCTCTACACGACGCCGATGGCTGCGATGACGGGCCAGCTCAACGTGGCGCAAGTTGCGGGCGAGCATATTTTCGGCGCAACCGGCGGGCGGATCGTGGCCGGGCTCATCTGCGTCGGGCTCGTCTCCGCGATCAGCGCGATGATGTGGATCGGGCCGCGCGTGACGGTGGCCATGGGCGAAGATTTTCCGCTGCTCTCGCTCTTCTCTCAGCGCTCGCGCAGCGGCGTGCCGACGATTGCGCTGCTCTTCCAGATCAGCGTCGTGACGGTGCTTCTGCTCACGCAGAGCTTCGAGACGGTGCTGGAGTTCATCCAGTTCAGCCTGACGCTGTGCTCGTTCCTCGCTGTACTCGGCGTCATCGTGCTGCGCGTGACGCAGCCGGGGCTGCCTCGTCCCTACAGGGTTTGGGCCTATCCGCTGACGCCGCTCGTCTTCCTCGGCGTCACCGGTTTCATGATGTACTACCTTTTTTCGGAGCGCCCGCTGCAATCGCTGGCGAGCCTCGGTCTGATGGCCTCGGGGCTCGTTCTCTTCTTCCTGTCAAAACGGGATTTCGTACGCGGCGAAGCTCTTCAACGCGCGGTCAAGGGATGATCAAGAACATGATACGCAAAGCGGCACTTCTGGCGGCCGTGCTCATGGTGCTGCCGTTCGCGGCCCACGCGCAAGCGCCCCACGCGACGGCCGACGATACGGCGCGCATTCTGGCGGGAATGCAGCCCTCCTCGGGATCGCCGCTCGAACCATTCACGCGCGAGACGTCGTGGCAATCGCACGCCAAGTATTTCGACAAGGCGTGGGCGCAGCTCGACGAGCGCCAGCTCAGCAAGATCCGCACCTGGTCGGCGAAGAACGTGCCGAACCGCAAGCCGGTGCTGTTCTACATGTTCAGCGGCCCGGACTTCCTTTATGCGGATGCGTTCTTCAGCGGCGCTTCGACCTATGTTCTCTCGGGGCTCGAGCCTGTCGGGCAAGTGCCGGATCTCACGGCTCTGACGCCCAAGGCGCTGGGGCAGGAGCTGCGCGGCCTGCAGGGCTCGCTGAACTCCGTGCTGAGCTTCAGCTTCTTCATCACCAAGAAGATGAAGACCGAGCTGCGCGACGGGCGGCTCACCGGCACGCTTCCGATCCTCTACACGTTCCTGGCGCGCAGCGGGAAGACCATCAGCTCCACCACGCTCGTCTCGCTCAATCCGGACGGCACGGTAACCCCGCTCGACGGCGCGATCGCCAAGGGCGCGAGCCCGGGCGCGAAAATCGAGTTCTCGACGCCGGGCGGGCCGACGCAGACGCTCTACTATTTCAACACGGACCTCTCTGACGGCGGCATCAAGACGAGCGGCTTTCTGACGTTCTGCAAGGGGCTTGGGCAGGGTGACAGTTTCGTGAAGAGCGCGTCGTACCTGATGCACTCGGACAACTTCTCTCTGGTCCGCGGTTTCCTCGTCGAGAACACCTCGACGCTGGTGCAGGACGATTCCGGAATTCCGCTGCGGTTCCTGGATGAGAAGGACTGGCGGCTCCAAAGCTTCGGCCGGTACCTCAATCCGCTGGGTATTTTTCCCAGAACTTACCAGCCGAAAATGAAGGACCTTTTTGCCAAGGGACGCGCGCAGCCTCTGGATTTCGGCATCGGCTACCGGTGGAGGCCGAACGAATCCAACTTGCTGCTTGCGGTGCGCGAAAGCATGGCGAAGGCCGAGATCAAGCCGTGAGCCGCGCTTCGTTTTGGTGGTGACGCCTGTTCGGAAGGCTGTGCGGGCCTGAGATCCGCGCGGCGGCAGGTCTGGGCGCTTCCGGCAGTTTCCCTTTTTTGCCGGGACGTTGCGGGGCTTTGCCTATCTTCAGTCCACATTATACCTTATCGCCGTCACGCGATTTCACCGGGGGATTTCATTCAGGGCATGTTCAGGCGCCAGGGCGGATTTCCGGCATCGGGCGCGGGCATGCCGCGTACATGTTGAGCGGCCAAGTTTAGGTCTCGATGCGCGCCTCTCCGCGTGCATTCCAAACGATCAGGCTGCTGTCGAGCTAGGGAGGGTCTCGTGGCCACCGTCGTCACTGTTCACGGCACATTCGCGCGCACGGGCGGAATGGCGGATGCGCTGAACATCGGAGAGCAGGGCGAGCCCCAGTGGTGGCAGGAAGGCAGCTCTTTCGACGCCGACCTCCAGGCGTTCGTGAAGGGCGCGGACGGGCCCTTGCACTTCATCCCGTTCACGTGGAGCTCGATCAACAGCGAGATGGACCGGCGTGCGGCGGGAAGCGATCTCCTGCATGTGATGCGCCAGCTCGATGCGCAGGGCGAGCCCTATTGCGTCGTGGGGCACAGCCACGGCGGCTCGGTGATCGCCTCGGCGCTGATCGAGAGCGTTGCCCGCAAGCGGCCGCTCACGCATCTCAGAAAGTGGATCACCGTCGGTACGCCGTTCGTCGGGATGCGCAAGGAGCGCTTCCTGTTCTCGCGCCTCACCCTCTCGCGCAAGGTGATGTTCGTCGCCTCGTTCATGCTGTTCATGATGTTTCTGTTCTACGTCGGCGCGGAGGCGCTCGACGACGCGCAGCATTTCCGCAACGAGCGCTACTACACGGCGATCCTTTTTTCCGGCGTGATGATGACGCTGCCGATGTTGTTCTTCTATCTCGTGTTCCGCTTCTTCGATAACCGGGAGCTGATGGGATACAGCATGGGCGCGGTGCAACGCGCCAAGGAGCACTATCAGGACAAGTGGCTGCCGCTTTGCCACAAGGATGACGAGGCGGTGCAGGGGCTTCGTTTCCTGCCCAAGGTGAAGGTGCACTTCTTCGAGCAGGATTTTGCCACCTCCATGCTGACGAAGGCGGCGATCATCGCGCTGCCGCTGCTCTACCTATTCGCCGTCACGTCGGCGCCGATCATGCTCACCATCTCGGATTTTCTGCAGACGCGGGTCTACGACGTGCAGGAGCTCGCCGTGGAAAACACGCCGGTGACGCAAGCGCGCGATGAGCTTCGTGGTCTTGCGCGCCGCATGCGGGAGGCACATCAGCAGGCGGAGCGCGGAGGTCTCGAACCGGCGGCGGCAGAGGATGCGCGCCGCCGTGCCGACGACCTGAGACGCCAGCTCGGTGAGAAGCGGCGGCAGGTTGAGCAGAACTTCCCGCAGCTCGCCGACGTGGAGCGGGCGCAACGCTTCAAGCGCCGGTTCCTTATGCGCGATCGCAAGCCGTGCGATCAGGGGAGGCTGTGCGGGCTCGGCCACGACTATGCGCTGAACAGCAAGCTGCTGTTCCACGTGGTGACCGACGAGCTGTCGTCGGCGGTGGTGGATGACGAGATGTTCTCGGGCGCGGTGGGCGGCATCATTCGCCTTCTCATCCCGATCGTGCTCGTGCCGCTGGTATTCGCCGCGATCGCGCTCGTCATCCTCGCGATCATCCAGTACATCGCCTCGCATGTGAGCGCGTGGCTGAGCCGTGTTCTCAACTATCTCACGCTCGCGGAAGTGAAGCGCTCGACGTTCGGAAACGACACCGAGGGCGAGATCGTCGTGGGCGCGGACTACGGGCCGTCATGGCTCGATCCGGTGACGTGCCTGCTGCCCACCGACGTGACGGACGAGATCTCCACCCACAGCAACGCCATGGCGGCGCAGTCGATCGCCAAGTTCCGCAACGCGATCAGCACGCTGGCGTTCGCGGAGGGCGAGGATACGAAATCGGGTCTGATCGCCAACTATCTGTCTTGGAAGGAGCTGGTGCACACGAGCTATTTCGACGTGCACGAGTTCCGCAAGATCATCGTGCAGGCGATCAGCCAGTCTGAAGGTTTCGCGCCGACGGACGAGTTCAAGCGGGACGGCGATTTCGACCGCACCACGATGTGGCTGGCGGAGCTCGGAAAGAAACTCGACGCCGCGAGCCCGGAAACAGGGCTCGTGGCGGGCGCGCCGCCGCCGCCAGTGACGACGTTCCCGACCTGATCGCCGCCCGCGGGATGCGGGCCGCGATCAGGACTTGATCTCCAGGAACTCGACCTCGGGATTGCGGCCGGCGTTGTAGTTGAGCGTGAAAATCGAGCCCGGCAGGTAGACGTAATCGCCATCGAGATCGGTGGCGATGTACGAGCGGTTCTGCTCGATGAACTTCTTGAGCGCAGCCGGATCCTTCGAGCGGATCCAGCGCACGGCATCGCAAGGCGCCGGGTCGAAATCGGTCTTGAGTCCGTACTCGTGGGTCAGGCGGTCGGCCAGCACGTCGAGCTGAAGGGCACCGATCACGCCGACCACCGGCTGGGTTCCGTCGAGCGGGCTGAAAACCTGCACGACGCCTTCCTCCGCCATCTCGCGCATCGCGTCCTTGAGCTTCTTGGCCTTGATGGCGTCCTCGAGCCTGATGCGGCGCAGGATCTCGGGCGCAAAGCTCGGAATACCGAGAAAGGTGATGTCCTCGCCTTCGGTCAGCGCGTCTCCGATGCGCAACGTGCCGCGGTTCGGAATGCCCACCACGTCTCCCGCATAGGCTTCCTCGGCGATGGAGCGATCCTGCGCGAAGAAGAACTGCGGCGCGGAGAGCGCCATGGTCTTCCCGGAGCGCACGTGCTTCACCTTCATTCCGCGCGAGAGCTTGCCCGAGCAGACGCGCATGAAGGCGATGCGGTCGCGGTGGTTGGGATCCATGTTAGCCTGGATCTTGAAGATGATGCCGGTCATGGCCGGCTCCGTCGCCTTGATCTCGCGCGTGGCGGCATGTTGCGTGCGGGGTGGGGGCGCAAAGGTCTTGAGCGCGTCGAGCACGTCACGAACGCCGAAGTTCTTCAGCGCCGAGCCGAAGTACACCGGCGTCAGCGCGCCGTGCTGGAACTGCTCGAGATCGAACTTGCCGCAGGCTTCGAGCGCGAGCCCTATCTCCTCGCGCCAGCGCTGGTAGGCGTCGGGCTCCAGTAGCTCGGCGAACAGGGGATCGTCCGGGCCGGTGACGGGCTGGCCGTCGTAGTCCTGGTCGAGACGGCGCACGCGCGGCTGGTAGAGATCGTAGGTGCCGCGGAACTCGCGACCCTGGCCGATCGGCCAGACCATCGGCGCGGTGTCGAGCGCCAGCATCTTCTCGATCTCGTCGAGAAGATCGAGCGGGTCGCGGCTTTCGCGGTCCATCTTGTTGACGAAGGTGACGATCGGGATGTCGCGCATGCGGCAGATTTCGAACAGTTTGCGCGTGCGGGTCTCGATGCCGCGCGCGGCGTCGATCACCATGATCGCGCTGTCGACAGCGGTCAGCGTGCGGTAGGTGTCGTCGGAGAAGTCCTCGTGACCGGGCGTGTCGAGCAGGTTGAAGACGGCGCCGCCGTACTCGAACGTCATCACCGAGGTCGCGACGGAGATGCCGCGTGCCTTTTCGATTGCCATCCAGTCGGAGCGGGTTGCGCGTCCGTCCTTCTTGGCTTTCACCTGGCCCGCGAGCTGGATTGCGCCGCCGAACAGCAGCAGCTTTTCGGTGAGAGTCGTCTTGCCGGCGTCCGGATGCGAGATGATCGCGAACGTGCGGCGGCGGTTGATCTCGGTGGCGAGCTTCTGGCCTTCGGACCCGGAAGTCTTCGCGGATGGTGCCGACGCGGCCTCTCCCTGGGGCGAGGGCGTGTCTGCCACACTGTTTTCATTCATTAATTTGCTGAGTCCTGCTCAGAATAGCGGTTTGCCGGGCTCTATAGCACCGTTTGGCCGGAAAGCGAGAATCCCTCTTTCGGCGCGATTTAAGCGAGCTCGGCCAGGAGGCATTTCAGGACACCGTAGTTGAAACGGCCGTCGAGGGCGGCGTGGGCGGGGCCAAGCTTTCCGCTGTCCACGGTGCCGAGCCGCTCGAACACGCCATGGATCTCGTCGAGATCCTCGGGCTCGAGATCGAGCACGTCGCTCATTGAGACGACGCCGGCTTCGATGGCCTCGGCAAAATGGGTGTAGACGGTGCCGACATCAAGGCCGCGCTCGGCGGCGATCTCGTCCGCGCTGCGGCCTGCGAGATGCAACGCGAGCGTCTGGTTGATGGTCGGCGAGAGCCGGTTGTTCAGCACCGGGTTCGGGCGGAAGGCGGAGACCGTTTCCAGGAACGCCTTGCCGTAGCGCTTGATCTTGCTTGCTCCGAGGCCGGTGATGCCGTGCAGGCCCTCCTCGTCGGCAGGGCGCTGGGTGGCAAGCTCGAGCAGCGTGGTGTCGTGGCAGATGACGTAAGGCGGAAGCTTGGCCTCTGTCGCGAGACGGAGGCGGAGCGCGCGCAGGGCGTCGTAAAGCGGCCGGTCGGCCGCATCCACCTTCTGGGTTGCAGCGGAGCTGCCCTTGCCTTTTGTTTTCCGCTCTTTCGTCGGCGCGAGACGTTGCAGGAACCGCTCCTCGCCGCGGAGCAGTGGGCGCGCCTTCTCGGTGAGCTGAAGCGTGCCGTGACCCTCGTCGTCGGACGCCAGGTAGCCGAGGGCTGTGAGCTGGCGGAACAGGCTGCGCCAGACCGAGGCGTCAGTGTCCTTGCCAATGCCCCAAACGGACAAGCGGTCGTGGCCGTTGCGGTAGGCGCGCTCGTTCTCCTTGCCGATCAGCACGTCGATCAGATAAGCGACGCCGAAATTCTGTCCGGTGCGGTAGACGGTGGAGAGCGCCATCTGCGCGGGCACCGTGCCGTCGACCGTTTGCGGCGGGTTGAGGCAGTTGTCGCAATTTCCGCAGGGGGGCGAACCGGTCTCGCCGAAGTAGGAGAGAATGAGCTGGCGGCGGCAGGACGCGGCTTCGCAGAGGCCGACGAGGGCATCGAGCTTTTGGCGCTGGGCGCGTTTGAAGAGGTCGGATCCTTCGCTGCTCGCGATCCATTGGGTCTGCTGGACGATGTCCTGCATGCCGTAGGCGAGCCAGGTGTTGGCCGGCTCTCCGTCGCGGCCCGCGCGTCCGGTCTCCTGGTAGTAAGCCTCCATGGAGCGGGGCAGATTGAGGTGGGCGACGAAGCGGACGTCGGGCTTGTCGATGCCCATGCCGAAAGCGATGGTCGCCACGATGACGATGCCGTCGTCCTTCAGGAAGCGCTCCTGCGCTGCGCGGCGCACCTCGGGCTCCAGGCCCGCGTGATAGGCGAGTGCGGTGCGTCCTTTGCGGGTGAGCCAGGCGGCCGTCTCCTCTACCATCTTGCGGGAAAGGCAGTAGACGATGCCGGCGTCGTTTGGGTGTTCGGACTCGATGAACGACCAGAGCCGCTCGCGCGCGCTGATGGAGCCCATCTCGGCGATGGTGTAGCGGATATTGGGGCGATCGAAGCTCGCGACGAAGCGGCGGGCGTTCTCGAGCCGGAGCTCGCTCGCTATCTCCTCCCGCGTGCGGTCGTCGGCGGTGGCGGTGAGCGCGATGCGGGGCGTGTTCGGAAAGCGCTCGGCCAGCACCTTGAGCTGGCGGTACTCTGGGCGGAAATCGTGTCCCCACTGGGAGACGCAATGCGCTTCATCGATGGCGAACAGCGCGATGGTCGCGCGATCGAGAAGGCGGAGGGTGCGGTCCTGCACGAGGCGCTCGGGGGCCACGTACAGGAGGTCCAGCTCGCCGGCAACGAGCTGGCGCTCGATGGCGTCCTGCTGGCTGCGGTCCTGCGAGGAGTTGAGGAAGGCCGCCCTGACGCCCGCTTCCTTGAGGGCGTCCACCTGGTCCTGCATCAAGGCGATGAGAGGTGACACCACGAGGCCGGTGCCGCGCCGCACGAGCGCAGGGATCTGATAGCAAAGTGACTTGCCGCCGCCTGTCGGCATCAGTGCGAGGACGTCGCCGCCGCCAACGAGGGTTTCGATGATGTCGGCCTGGTGGGGGCGGAAGCTCGTGTAGCCGAATACCTCCTCGAGCACGTGCTGCGCCTCGGCGAGGCTCGGCGCGGGTGCGAGGGGGGCAAGCGACGGCTTTTTCCGCAGGGCGGCAGGCGGCATGAAGAAATCCTGGGCGGCGAGCGGCCGGCGGAACGTGAACTCTCGGATGCCTGGAGGCTAGCGCGATTCTCGATAGGCGCCGGAGTGAGGCTTCGCGCTGTCCCGTGGTTTTTCCGAGCGTTGAGGGCGCGGGTTGCCGTATCGGGTCGCGCTGCGATGCCGTACACTCGCGGAGCGCCAGGGGTCCAATTTCACCCCGCCCTCCATGGCGCCACTCGCCGGGAGGGGGGCGGCCCGAATATGCCGAATAAGGCCGCAGGGTCCCTGGCGTCCGCAACCTCTGTGCATAACCTTGAACACGATAGACGTCGCCATCGGCTTGGATTGCGGCCGTTTTGCCGGGTTTTCCTATGTCGGTGCGTAATCGGTGGGCATTACCGGTTGCCGTTGCGCAACAGAAGTTTTCGAATCGTTACCGGATCCGTCTGCCGTCTTCTCAATGGGGGCGTTGATTTGCGAGAATCAGGCTACGCGTCTGTTTGAGATTTGCTGATATTGCACGATTGATGATTTTGGGGATTGGCCGATGACGTATATCCGTTTCAAATGGTCCATTACCGGCTTGTTCGCCCTTGTTGCGGCGAGTGCGGCCATGGCGCCCGGAAGTGCTCAGGCTCAGTCGCCCTGCTACTATTACGATACCTTCAGCGGCAGCTACGTGTCGGCCTACTCGGAGTGTAACGAATCCGCCTCCGGTACCTCGGCCGTTGGCGCCAATCTCTCGGCGATCGGCGAAGGCTTCGTTCAGCAGCAGCTCAACATCGGATTTGGCGGCTTCACGAGTCCGACGGGACGTCTGCGCCATACTGAGCATGACGGCCTCACCGAGAAAAGCACCGGGATCCGCACGAACGGCTTCGAGATCGACGAAGGTTCGGTTTTCGCGAACGGCAGCTACGACCTGCCCGGCACCTATTTCGGCGGCAAGGTCAGGGTCAACGGCCTGCTCGGTTACAATCGCCTGTCGCTCGATCTGGATCGGGCGCCTGGTGACGTGACCGCAGGCAAGACCGACATCGACGCCTTCATCTACGGCGGCAGCTATCTGTGGAGCCAGGGTTCGTTCTACAGCATGACGCTCATCATCGGGGTCTCGGGCGATGCCGATGCTATCGATAGCCTCTCCGGCGGCCGCTACTCTTACGATCTCTCGGGTTACTTCTCGAACAGCGTGATGGGTTACACGTTCGATTGGCCTGGTAACGGCTGGAAGTTCGACCTGCGCGGCGCCCTCGGCCACTACGACATCCATACCGACCGCTTCGCGTTCGCCAACGGCCTCGGTACGATCAAGGGCGTGAGCGAAGCTTGGAGCGGCTCGATCACGGGCACCCTGTTCACCGTGTTCGATTACAATGGTGGCACCATGCGGCCCTACATCCTGGCCTCGTACAAGAACGTGTTCGACGAGGACATCAAGGTGAAGGGCGACTTCGTTGCCGAGTTCGAGCAGGCAAACGATTTCGGCAAGGTCGAGGTCGGCTTCGACTATGTGCAGGGGATCCTGACTTACGGCGCGGCCGGCTACACCGAGTTCTCGTCCGACGAGAGCACCTTCGGCGGGCGCCTGGGCGTCTCGATCAAGCTGCAGTAGCCGCCGCCCCGTCGGATTGGTTAAGGTTTTCGAGGCGGGTATGTCCGACATGCCCGCCTTTTTTGTTTCCGATTTTTTTCGAGCGTCCCTTTCCTGTATCGCAGGGAACAGACCGGCTTAACTCGCTGTGGTCATTTGGCTATCAAGCGCGGAGGGTTAACAGCCCCCGCCGTAAGATCCGTCAACCGAGGTGGCTGCCGCCACTGGTCAGCAATGGTCCTGCGGGGTATATTGCTGCTGTATTTCAGGAGGTTCCGATGTCGTCTCTTTCATTTCGATCGAGAGCCTTTTCACTTAGTGCTCTCGCTATTTTCGCGCTTTCCGTCAGCGCATCCGGGCCCATCAACGTCGCATCTGCCGATCAGGCCGGCTCTCCGTCGGTTCAGCAGATCATCGATGCCCTGAAGCCGCGCAAGACGCGCGGGCTTTCCGTCAAGCCGACGCAGGCCGAGGTCGAGCGCGCGAAGGTCATCGACGATCTCAAAACCAAGGCCGCCAGCCGCGGGCTTTCCGTCCCTGAGCGCGAGGAACTCGCCAAGGCGGTCAGCGACAAGCCTTCGCTCGATTTCGTGATCTATTTCGATTTCAACTCGGCCACGATCTCGAGCCGCTCGAAGGCGTCGCTCGATGCCCTCGGCACCGCGCTCCAGGACGACTCACTCAAGGGTGCGTCGATCATGGTGGCGGGGCACACCGATGCCAAGGGACGTTCGGAGTACAACCAGACGCTCTCCGAGCGCCGTGCGGATTCGGTTCGCAAGTATCTCAACGACAAGTTCAACATTCCGACCGGCGACCTCACGGTCGTGGGATACGGAGCCGAGCATCTCAAGGACAAGGCCTCGCCCTACGCCAGCGTCAACCGCCGGGTGCAGATCGTGAACCTGACGGACGCCAAGGCGGCTTCGGCGAGCAAGCCGATCAGCGATCCCGCTCAGTAAGGGCGCTGATCTGATTTTCCAACTGGAAGGATAGTGCCATGCGCGCGAGCACCGTACACCTTTCCGTCCTGTCGGTGGCGCTTGCCGCCGTCATGTCGTTTGCCGTGCCGGCAGATGCTGCCGGCCGGCGTCTGGCTCTGGTGATCGGCAACTCCACGTATCAACACGTGGCGGAGCTTACGAACCCGCAGAACGACGCGACGGACGTGGCCGAGAAGCTTCGGAACCTGTCGTTCGACGTGATGTTGGGGACGAACCTCACGCGCGACCAGATGCACGAGGCATTCAAGAAGTTCTCAGACGAGTTGAAGCCTGGAGACGAAGGCCTGTTCTTCTATGCGGGCCACGGCATCTCGCTCAGCGGCGAGAATTTCCTGATCCCCGTCGACATGCCGGGCGAGATCCAGGTTCAGGACGAGTCGCAGAGCAAGGACGCGCTCGACAAGAACCTCGTCAACATCTCTGCGGTGATCGAGCCGTTGCAGAAGGCCAAGCTCGGCATGATTTTCCTGGACGCGTGCCGCAACACGCCGTCCCGCGAGGAACTGGGTCTGCAGATCGTTGCGCAGGACGGCGAGACGCGAAAGCTGCGCTCGCTGTCGTTCAGCCGCGGCATGACCAAGGTGAACGTGCCGTCGACGAGTGGCGCGTCGGGCATTTTCCGCGCGTATGCCACGCAGCCAAACAACGTTTCGGATGACGGTGGCGGGCGCAACAGCCCGTTCACCAAGGCGCTGCTGAAGCACCTCGGCACCAAGGGCGTCGACGTGCACCAGATGATGATCAAGGTTCGTCTCGACGTGCAAAACGAGACGAACGGCCGGCAGATCCCCTGGGAAGAAAGCGCGCTGACTGACGTCTACTACTTCACGCCGACTGCGCCGGGGATGGCCGCTCCGCTGTTGCCGACCTATAAGGATTCAGGGTCGGGCTCAGGCAAAAACGCCCAGGCTCCTCGCCGCAACAAGAACGCCGGCGGTGGTGGCGGAGCGCCGAGATCAGCACGCCGCAGCGGACCGCCTCCGGGTCTCGGCGTGGGGGTCGGCGCAGGGCTCTGATCGCTCTCCAAGCGTCAAGCGAACATACAAATGCGGGCTCGAAGGGCCCGCATTTTTTGGTGGCGAAAGGTACGCCGGTGGGGCCCGCTCAGTTGGCACCGAGGCGGCGCAGCCCTTCCGCGCTGCTTTCGGCGCTGGCATCGAGCGTCAGCGCTTTTTTGTAGTCGCTTATGGCGGCGGTCTTGGAGCCGCGGGCTTCGTGAATGTGGCCGCGCGTGTCCCAGATGTAGGACTTGGTCCCGTCGAGCGAGACCGCGCGGTTGGCATCCTGGAGCGCTGCGTTCAGGTCTCCGGTCTTGTAGTAGGTCCAGGCGCGGTTGTTGATGGCTTCGGCGAGCGATGGGCTTAGCTTCAGTGCCGCCGTGTAGTCGTCTATAGCCTTCGCGTAGTCGCTCTTGTCGAAGTAGGCGATGCCGCGATGATTGTAGGCGTCGGCCGTCGGCTTCAAGGCGATGGAGCGATCGTAGCTCTCGATGGCCTGGTCCGGTTCACCCTTGTCGCGAAGCGCACGGCCCAGCTTGTAGCGGACGGTAGCCTGATCGTCGTCGTTGAGGCCGCCGGATTCGAGGAGCCCTTTGCAGGCGTCCGCGGCCACATCGGCATTGGTGCTCTCGTGACAGTCGTTCCATTGGCGCGTGAGAACGTAGCGCGAGGCGAGCGGGTTCGGCCGCTTCTGTTCGCTATCGGTAGTCCCGGACGAGGGCGCGTTGAGGGCTGCCTCCACCTGTTTCTCGACCTCGGAGGGTGTCGTCTCCTGTGGCTTCTCCGCCCGCTTGGGCTCGGGAGGTGGTGGCGGCTCGGTCTTTTCGGGCGCCACGGGTGCGGGCGTCGCGGCGGGCTCGGGTTGCGGTGTGGCTGCCACAGTCGGGCCGGCAGACGGTGCGGGTGTTTCCGCCACTGGTGCGGGTTGAGGCTGCCTGGTCTCGAGGCCGATGGTTTCACGCACCGAGTCCGGCAGGTATTCGTAGGCATAGGCGCCTGCAAGCGCGATGGCGAGAACCGCGAGCCCGGCGGAGATCAGATGGGACTGGCGGTCCGCGGCAGGGACAGCGGACTTTTGCGCGGCGGCAGGCGGTGCCTCGCCGCCGCCTGCGTTCTGCATGACGACGGTGCCGGGGTGGCTTTCCTCCAGCGCGAGCGTGTAGGCGTGAACACGCTCCGGAATGTTTTTCAGGGACTGGGGGCCGGCATCGGAAAAGCGCAGCGCCATCTTGCTGGCGACGGCCTCGTGGACCGAGCGTGAGACGCAGATGCCGCCAGGAGGGGCAACCGATTCGAGGCGCGCTGCGATGTTCACGCCGTCGCCCAGGAGATCGCCGCCCTCGCGCTCCACCACGTCGCCGATGGTGATGCCGATGCGGAAGTTCATGTGGCGGCTGGGCGGATAGGCAAGATTGCGGGCTTTGAGGCTCTCCTGCACGTCCACGGCGCAGCGAACGGCTTCTACCGCGCTTTGAAACTCGGCCAGGATGGCATCGCCCGCAGTGTTGAAGATGCGGCCGCCGCCACGATCGACGAACTCGGAGAATACGGTGCGATATCCCTCGAAGCGGCGGAGGGTCTCCTCCTCGTCCTCGGCGATCAGGCGGCTGTAGCCGGCGATGTCCGCTGCGAGAATGACGGCGATCTTCCGTTTCACGCGAGGCCCCTCAAATGCTTCGTCAGGATGCGGGAGTGTTCCATAGACCGCTTGCCCGGCGCAAGCGCGGACGGCCTGAAAGGCTTATGAAATGCGGGCTCCGAGGCGCGCGTGGCGAATCGCGTCTACGTCTGAGGCTTAGGGCTTTCCCTCCAGGATAAGTTTGCAGCTCCTTCTGCAAGGGCGTGCCCCGCGTAATCGAAACAAGGCCGCCAGCGCTCTCGTATTGGCGGCCTTTCTCAATTGAGGCGTCAATCGCCCAGTTTACGCGCGGGCGAGCTTGGCCGCGATCTCGGCCACATGGCGGCCCTGGAAGCGCGCGCCGGCAAGCTCGTTCTCGCTCGGCTGGCGCGAGCCGTCGCCGCCTGCGATCGTTGTGGCGCCGTATGGCGAGCCGCCGCTGATCTCCGCGAGTGTCGTCTGTCCCTGGAACGAGTACGGCAGGCCGACGATGACGAGGCCGTGGTGGAGGAGGACGGTGTGTGTGGCCAGGATCGTGCTCTCCTGGCCGCCATGCTGGGTGGCTGTCGAGGTGAAGACGGAGCCGACCTTGCCGATCAGCTTGCCCTTGAACCAGAGGCCGCCCGTCTGATCGAGAAAGTTCTTCATCTGGGCTGCCATGTTGCCGAACCGGGTCGGCGTGCCGACGATGATCGCATCGTAGTCGGCGAGTTCGTCGACGGTGGCGATGGGTGCGGCCTGGTCGAGCTTGAAGCCACTCTTCTCGGCCACCTCGCGCGGCACGATCTCGGGCACGCGTTTGATGACGGCTTCTGCGCCGGCTTCGCGGATGCCTTCGGCAACGGCCTGCGACAGCCGCTCGATGTGGCCGTAGCTCGAATAGTAGAGGACGAGGACCTTGGTCATGGTGTTTCGCTTTCGGTTCGGGTTCTGAGTTGCGTTGAAGAGCGGCGTGGCGGGCCGGGCGGAACGCGTGTGAGCGCCCGCCCGGCGGGTTTCGTCATGCGCCGATGTCGAACAGCAGGATCTCGGCGTTGTCGTTGGCGGCGATCTTCACTTCCGTCTCGTCCGTCAACGCGGCGCCGTCTCCCTGTCCGACGAGCGTGCCGTTTACGGTGACCTCGCCGCGCGTGACCTGAACCCAGACCTTGCGGCGCGGGGCCAGCGCGTGGGTCACGGCGTCACCCTTGGCGAGGTTCGCGACATGCAGGTCGAGATCCTGGTGGATCGTCACCGCTCCGTCGCGTCCGTCGCGGGCGCCGACCAGTTGCAGACGTCCCCGCCGTTCGCCGGGCGGGAACGATTTCTGCTCGTAGCCGGGTGCGAGGTTCCGCTTCTCAGGCAGCACCCAGATCTGCAGAAAGTGCACCGGCTCGGTTGGCGAGGCATTGAACTCGCTATGGGCGATGCCCGTTCCGGCCGTCATGCGCTGAACGTCTCCGGGGCGGATGATGGATCCCGTGCCGAGGCTGTCCTTGTGCGCCAGCGCGCCGTCCAGCACGTAGGAGATGATCTCCATGTTGTCGTGGGGATGGGTGCCGAAGCCGGCCCCGCCCGTCACAACGTCCTCGTTGATGACGCGCAGGGTGCCGAAGCCCATGTGGCCCGGATCATAGTAGTGGCCGAAGGAGAAGGTGTGCTTGCTGTCGAGCCAGCCAAAGTTGCTCGCGCCGCGCTCCGTGCTTTTGCGAATGGTGATCATGGCGAGGTCTCCTTGAAGGTCCGGCGGACGTTTGGGTCCAGCCGCTGTTGGAGACAAGATGCCACCTCGCCATCTCAGAACCAATATATCAAAATCGAAATAGATTGGTTCCTAATTAGATACAATTGAGGGCGCCCGCATAATGCGCAGACGCCCTCTTTCCGTCTATCCTGGCCGGATGCTGCGCTCAGGCGGCCTTGGTGCCGAGAGCCGGATAATCCGTGTAACCCTCTGCGCCGCCGCCGTAGAACGTGGCCGGCTTCGGCTCGTTCAGGGGGGCGTCGCGCTCGAGCCGCTCGACGAGATCGGGGTTTGCGATGAAGGGGCGTCCGAAGGCAACCAGGTCGGCCGCACCGCTCTCGATGGCTTCGATGGCGCTTCCGCGGTCGTAGCCGTTGTTGGCGAGGTAGACGCCCTTGAAGCGGCTGCGCAGGCGAGCGACGTCGGCGGCAGGCGCGCGTGGGCCTCCCGTCTGCCCCTCGACGAGATGCAGGTAGCCGAGTCCGAACTCGCTCGCTTTTGCGATCGCCGCTCCGAACGTGGTGATGGGATCGCTGTCGGAGATGTCGCCGAAGCCAGAGAAGGGGCTGAAGCGAACGCCGACGCGGAGCGCGGGGAACACGGACGTGAGGGCGGCGAGAATTTCGCCGAGGAAGCGGATGCGGTTCTCGACGCTGCCGCCGTACTCGTCTGTGCGCTTGTTGGTACCGTCACGCAGGAACTGGTCGATGAGATAGCCGTTGGCGCTGTGCAACTCGACGCCGTCGAAGCCTGCGTTCTTGGCGTTTTCGGCGGCCTTGCGATAGTCCTCCACGATGCCCTTGATCTCGGCAATCTCGAGCGCGCGAGGGGCGGAGACGTCGACAAAGCCCGATGCGATGAAGGTCTTCGCATTGGCCTTGATGGCGGAGGGCGCGACGGGGGCCTTGCCATCCGGCTGGAGCGAGGTGTGGGAGATGCGGCCCACGTGCCAGAGCTGGGCGAAGATGCGGCCACCCTTGGCGTGGACTGCGTCGGTCACTTTGCGCCAGCCCGCGACTTGCTCCTGGTTATAGATGCCGGGTGTCGCGATGTAGCCCTTGCCCTCCGGCGAGATCTGCGTGCCTTCCGAGATAATGAGTCCGGCGGATGCGCGTTGAGCGTAGTACTCGACGTTGAGGGCATGGGGGACATCGCCATCGGCGGCGCGGTTGCGCGTCAAAGGCGCCATGACGATACGATTGGGCAGCGTGAGCGTGCCAATCGTCAGGGGAGAGAAGAGTTTGGCGGACATGAAGTCAGGTCTCCAGCAGTCTATTGGATGCAAGATGTTCGCTGCCGCCGTTCAGGGAGGGCGAAGCTTGCCTGGCAACATATGGACCGTTGGATACAGAAAGAAAGCCCCCCGCGCGCTCCTGATGCAGGATTGCGCAGGGGCGCATGATTAACTTAGCGCGCTGGCGAATAAGCGATCGGATGATGGAACATTCTCGTAATGCTTCTTCTGGTCCGCCAAGAGGCCAAGATAGTGCTGCATCACGGCCGCGCCTGCGATCGAGGTGATGTCGGCATGATCGTAGGCGGGTGCGACCTCCACGACGTCTCCTCCTACGATGTCGAGGGCACCCAGGCGGCTAAGGATCATCAGCGCTTCGCGTGAGGAGAGGCCGCCAGCAACAGGTGTTCCCGTTCCGGGCGCAAAGGCCGGGTCGAGACAGTCGATGTCGAACGTCAGATAGGTCTTCGCGCTGCCGACGCGCCTCAGGATGCGATCGACCACGCCCTTCGCACCAAGATCCGCGATCTCCTCGCCATACACGATCTCTATCCCGCAGGTCTCCGGCGCGTGCGTGCGGATGCCGATCTGGATCGACCGCTCGGGCAGAATGATCCCCTCCCGCACGGCGCGCGCCACGAACGAGCCGTGATCGATCCGTTCGTCCTCATCGAACCAGGTGTCCTGGTGTGCATCGAATTGCACGAGCGCCATCGGACCATGCTTCTGCGCGTGTGCTTTCAGGAGTGGCCAGGTGACGTAATGGTCTCCGCCAATCGAAAGAAGTTTCACGCCGGCATCGATCACCTCGCGTGCCTGCTCCTCGATCTGGCGGGGCGTGTTCGCGTGACGGCCGTAGTCGAGGGCGCAATCGCCATAGTCGACTACGGCCAGCCGTTCAAACGGGTCCGCGTGGAAGGGGTATTGGGGATCGCCGCCGAGGATTGCGGACGCGCGGCGCACGCCTTGAGGCCCGAAGCGCGCACCCGGACGGTTCGAGACCGCCGCGTCGAAGGGAATACCCCAGACGGCTACATCCACGCCTGCGAGGTTCCGCGTGAGCTTGCGGCGCATGAAGGACAGCACTCCGCTGTAGGTGGGCTCGGGAGAGCCGCCCCTCCTGGTTCCGGCGAAAACGGCGGTGTCGGTGGTCGAGGTGTGCAGGGGATGTTTCAGCGTCTGGGTCATGATCGGCTCCTCCGGTGTGAAGCGCCTCCAGGATCCGACTTGCCGAAAGGCTCGACAAACGGCTAATTTTCCGTCGTGAGTTGATAAAAACTCATCTCATTCCTGTCTCTGTCGCCGGTGCCCCATGCCGCTCCCTTCGCTCAATGCCATTCGCGCGTTCGAGGCCGCGGCGCGGTTGCTCAGCTTCAAGGAGGCAGCGGAGGAGTTGCGGCTCACGCCATCGGCCGTCAGCCGTCACATTCGCTCGCTCGAGCAGGCGCTGGGCGTGGAGCTGTTCGAGCGCGGCTTCCGGCAGGTTCAGCTCACCGAAAAGGCGACGCACTATGCGCGGCGCCTGACCGATGCCTTCAACGTCATCCGCGACGCGACGGAGGAGGTGAGCGTGTACGGACCCGCCCGGAAGCGCGCGCAAAAGCGGGTGTCGCTCTCCATCAATTCCACGTTCATGAACCTGTGGCTTGCTGACCGGCTTCCGCGGTTCCGGGCGGCGTGCCCCGCGTGCGAACTCGAGGTCTCGATCCATGACGACACGGGGAAGGGGGGCAATCCGCGCGCGGATCTCAGGATCCTGTTCGTGCGCGAGGACGAGGCGGATGCTTCGCTCTCTCCGCTCATCTCGCTCATCATTTTGCCGGTGTGTGCGCCTGCGCTGGCGAAAGGGCCGAATGGGCTGCGCAAGCCCGCCGATCTCGTGCGGCACAGGCTGCTGCACGAGAATACCACGGCCTGGTGGGAGGAGTGGATCGCAGGTGTGGGCGTCAAAGGCGTGGACGCCAAGTCGGGCGCGATCTTCCACGATCCGTCGCTCGCCATCCGGGAGGCGGTGAACGGCGGAGGCGTCGCGCTCGCGGACAACATCATGGCTGAGGATCTTCTGGCGCGTGGCCAACTCGTGACGCCGTTTCCGATCCGCCGCGCAATTCCGAGTTGCTATGCGCTCGCCGTGCGTCCTGGCGCAGCCTCCCTCGCTGGCGTCAAGCAGTTCCACCAGTGGCTGCTAGCGGAGATTGTCAAGCACAAGCGCGCCATGCACCTCACGTAGTTCCTGCGAGAAAAATCGCGCAGACGGCGGATGGAGCCCAAAAATTGGGCGGCTTTCAGTGTCCATTGCCGCTGGAGTGGCAACAATCTTGCTGGACCCTGGAAATTCGGTAACGCTGCACGCATATGAGCAGGTGCGCGCGGGAGGGGAGTTCCGTGCGCCTTCTCAAAATCTATTTTCGGAGGTGCCTTGATGGCTAAGTTTCAGCTCAACGGCCGCGAGGTCACCGTTGCGTCCGAGGACGACACGCCGCTTCTCTGGGTCGTGCGCGACGAGCTGGGCCTGATCGGCTCGAAGTTCGGCTGCGGGGCCGCGCAGTGCGGCGCCTGTACGATGTATCTGGAAGGCCAGCCGATCCGCTCGTGTGTGACGGCCGTTTCTGATGTCGATGGCAAGTCGGTGACAACCATCGAGGGCTTGTCGGGGCCGGTGGCGGAAGCGGTGCGCGCGGCCTGGCAGAAACTGGACGTCGTGCAGTGCGGCTATTGCCAATCGGGGCAGATCATGGCCGCGACGGCGCTGCTTTCGGAGACGGCTGCTCCTACGGACGATGACATCGATAGCGCGATGAGTGGAAACATCTGCCGCTGCAACACCTATCAGCGCATCCGGACTGCCATCCACACTGCATCCGAAACGCTCAAGGGCTGAGGGAGATCACGCACATGTATGGCCGAATGGATCTGTCTCAGTTTCGCGCCGACACGGCGCTTGCGCTCGACCGTCGTAATTTCGTGCGGCTCGCGCTCGGTTCCGGTGCCGGGCTCGTCATCGGGGCGTGGCTTCCTGCAGGGTCCGCCCGCGCCGAGGCAGCAGCGCAGGGCAGCGAAAGCGGCGGCGTCTTCATGCCGTTCGTCAAGATCACGCCCGACAACGTGGTGACGGTGCTCGTGAAGCACCAGGACAAGGGGCAGGGCGTTGCGACGGGACTCTCCACGCTCGTCGCCGAAGAGCTCGATGCGGATTGGGCGCAGGTGAAGCCCGAGTTCGCCCCGGCCAACGTGGAACTCTACAAGAACCTGTTCTTCGGCGTGCAGGGTACCGGCGGCTCGACCGCCATCGCCAACTCGTTCGAGCAGTATCGAAAGGCGGGCGCGGCTGCGCGCGCCATGCTGGTCGAAGCCGCAGCCAAGCGCTGGGGCGTGGACGCGGCGTCGGTGAAAGTCGCCAAGGGCGTCGTTTCATCCGGTGCGAATTCGGCGACGTTCGGCGAGCTGGCGAAGGATGCCGCGAGCATGGCGGTGCCTGCCGACCCGAAGCTCAAGACGGCGGACGAGTTCGTCTACATAGGCAAGTCTTTTCCGCGCCTCGACTCGGTGCAGAAGACCACGGGCGCGCGGATCTATACGCAGGACGTGCAGCTTCCCGGCATGCTGGTCGCCACGCTCGCGCGCTCGCCGCGCTTCGGCGGGACTGTGCAATCGGTCGACGACAAGGCTGCGCGCGCAGTCAAGGGTGTGGTGGATGTCGTGCAGACGCCGCATGGTGTCGCGGTTCTCGCCACGTCCACCTATGCGGCGATCAAGGGCCGCGACCAGCTTGCCGTCTCTTGGGACGAGAGCAAGGCGGACATGCGCGGCACCGACGCACTCGTTGCCGAGTACAAGGCGCTGGCCGATAAGCCGGGGCTCGTCGCACGCAACGAAGGTGACGCTACTGCCGCGCTCGCCAAGGCCGATAAGGTGATCGAGGCCGACTACATCTTCCCGTTCCTCGCGCACGCGCCCATGGAGCCGATGAACTGCGTGATGCAGTTCAAGGACGGAAGGGCGACGCTGTGGACCGGATCGCAGCTTCAGACCGTCGACCAGAACGTGACGGCGGCGATCCTCGGCATCAAGCCGGAGGACGTCGTCATCAATACGCTGTGGGCCGGAGGATCGTTCGGCCGCCGCGGTGTTTACAACTCGGACTACATCGCAGAGACCGCCGGCATCGTGAAGGCGACGGGCCGCAGCGAACCCATCAAGCTCGTGTGGACCCGGGAGGACGACATCAAGGGCGGCTACTATCGTCCGCTCTATGTGCACAGGGTCAAGGTCGGGCTCGGCAAGGACGGCGAGATCCTGGGCTGGCATCACCGCATCGTCGGTCAATCGATCGCGATCGGAACGCCTTTCGAGGCGGCGATCGTGAAGGACGGTGTGGACGGCACGTCCGTCGAAGGCGTTGCGGACACGCCCTACGCCATTCCCAACATGCATGTGGAGGTTCACAATACGAAGGCGGGTCCGCCGCCGCTTTGGTGGCGCTCGGTTGGGCATACGCACACGGCCTATGTCATGGAGACCATGATCGACGAGATCGCGGCGCTGCAGAAAAAGGATCCTGTGGCCTTCCGTCTTTCGTTGCTGGAGAAGCATCCGCGCCATGCCGCCGTGCTCAAGCTCGCCGCGGAGAAGGCGGGCTGGGACAAGCCTGCGGCCGACGGTGTGTTCCGGGGCGTGGCCGTGCACGAGAGCTTCAAGAGCTTCGTGGCGGAAGTAGCGGAGATCCGGATTGTCGACAGCAAGCCGAAGGTCGAGCGCGTGGTGGCGGCCGTGGATTGCGGCCTGGCCATCAACCCGGACAACATCAAGGCGCAGGTGGAGGGCGGCATCGGCTTCGGGCTCGGTGCGGTGCTGCACAGCAAGGTGACGCTGAAGGACGGCGTCGTCGATCAGGCCAACTTCGACGGCTACGAGGTGCTGCGCTTCAACGAGATGCCGAAGGTCGAGGTGCACATTCTGCCGTCCGCGGCTCCGCCCACTGGGATCGGCGAGCCAGGTGTGCCGCCGATCGGCCCGGCCGTTGCCAACGCTGTCGCAGCCGGCACAGGGCAGCGGGTTCGAGTGCTTCCGTTTGCGGATGGGTTGAAGCTTGGATGACGTTGTAACAGAGGCTGGCTTTCTGAACGGGACCGAAAGCGGCGCGGCAACCTGCGCAGCCCGCGTCGAGGGTGCGCGCGATGTCGTCTCCATTGCGCGACACTGGCTCGATACCTTCGGGACGATCGCGCTTGCGACGGTGATCAAGACGTGGGGCTCCTCGCCGGTTCCTGTGGGCGGGCAGCTCGTCGTCGGCCCGGACGATCGCTTCGAGGGCTCGGTTTCGGGCGGCTGCGTCGAGGCTGCGGTGATCACGGCGGCGGCCGAGGTGATAGCGTCGGGTGTGCCGCGATGCCTCGAATTCGGTGTCGCGGATCGCACGGCGTGGAGCGTGGGCCTGGCGTGCGGCGGGCGCATCGAGATTTTCGTCGAGCGCCTGCAAGGCCCGGCGGACGCGGCGTATCTCGACAGCGTAATCGCGCATCGCGAGCGGCGCTCACTCCTCGTCGTGGAGACCGATCTGCGGACGGGTGAGAGGCAGATTGGGCGCGAGGCGCGCTTCCATGAGGCGGAGATCGCGCAGCGGCTGGATGGCGGAGAGAGCTTCGTGATCGAGGAGCCGGAGGGACGCCGTTTCCTTCATGCGCTCGTGCCAGGCGTGCATGTCGTTCTCGTCGGAGCGGGGCACATCGCACAAGTTCTCTCCGATCTTTCGCGCCGCGTTGGCTTCCAGGTGACGGTGATCGATCCCCGCACAGCCTTCTCGTCCGAGCATCGGTTTGGCGATGTTCCGCTTCGTCACGAGTGGCCGGACCAAGCGCTGCCCGCGCTGGGGCTCGATCAGCGCACCGCGGTGGTGACGCTCTCGCATGAAGGGCGCATAGACGACGAGACGCTGTCTCTCGCGATCCGGTCTCCCTGCTTCTACATCGGCGCGCTGGGCTCGCGGCGGACGCATGAGCAGCGTGTCGCGCGGCTCAAAGCGGCGGGCTTCTCGGATGCGGAGATCGGGAGGATCGACGGGCCGGTCGGCTTGCGCATTGGCGCCAAAGGGCCGGCGGAGATTGCCGTCTCCATTCTCGGCGCGATCATCCGGGCTCGTCACGGAGCTTGAGATGGAGACGTCTCGGGAGATCCGTGTCGGCGCGGTGCTGCTTGCGGGCGGGGCGTCGCTCCGGTTCGGAGCCGATAACAAGCTGCTCGCTCCGGTAGACACAGCTCCCCTCATCGCGAAAGTTGCGCGATCGGTGATCGATGGCGGCGTCGACACGGTGGTCGTGGTGACCGGTGCGGAGGAGGACGCCTACACGAGCGCCCTCTCCGGTTTTCCGGTGCGTTTCGTCCATAACGGGCGCTGGGCGGACGGTATGGGCGGCTCCATCGCGGCGGGTATTCGTGAGCTGGAAGATGCCTGCGACGGCGTGTTCATCGTTCCGGGAGACATGCCAAATCTCACGAGCGATGTGTTTCTCCGGCTCGCGAGCGTGTTTCGCGAAAAAGGGGGCACGCGCGTCGTCGTGCCGGTGACATCCAAGGGCGCGCAGCGTAACCCGGTGCTGTGGCCGGAGCGGCAATTTTCCAAGCTCGCCGCACTTTCGGGGCCGGGCGGCGGCAAGTCTGTGCTGGACACGCTCGGCGATGAGCGCCTTGATGTGGTTTTCGACGACGAGTCCCTTTTCGTGGACATCGATACGGCCGACGACTATGCGCGTTTCATCGGAGCTCGAAGGTGACACTGATCGACCGGACGCATCGCGCGGGAGGATCGCCACAGGCGTCCGCTCCCTTGCTGCGTGTTTCCGATGTGCGGAAGTCCTACGCGACGCCGCAAGGGCCGATTCCCGTGCTCAAAGGCGTGGATCTCACGCTCGCGGCCGGTGAAAGCCTGGCGCTGCTCGGGGAATCCGGCAGCGGGAAGAGCACGCTTCTGCATCTGATCGGCGGGCTGGATGACGCCGACAGCGGCGAGATCATGCTCGACGGCGTGCGCGTGACAGGCCAGCCCGATGCCGAGCGCGCGGCGTTGCGGCGTGAACGCATCGGCATCGTGTTCCAGCAGTTCAACCTCGTTCCGAGCCTGACCGTCGCCGGCAATATCGCCTTTCAGGCGCGGATCGCCGGGCGTTTCGATGCCGCCTGGCAGGAGGAGCTGATGGAGCGGCTTGGCCTCGCGGCTCTCGGGCATCGCTACCCCGAACAGCTTTCCGGCGGCCAGCAGCAGCGTGTCGCGATCGGGCGCGCTCTGGCGATCCGGCCGCGTCTCCTCATCGCGGACGAGCCGACGGGCAATCTCGACGAGGCGACGGGCGACGAGGTGATGGGGCTCGCGCTCGATCTCATCGCGCGCACGGGCTGCGGCTTCCTGATGGTGACGCACAGCACGCGGCTCGCGCGGCGCCTCGACCGGCAGGTGACGCTTGCGTCAGGTGTGCTGGCAGGCGCGTGACATGGTCCCCGATCGAGCGTTCTGGATTTTCGCTACTCTCCTCAGCCATTGGCGGCGGCATCCGCTGAACTTCGCCACGCTGGTGATCGGCCTAGCGGTGGCCACCGCGCTCTGGAGTGGCGTGCAGGCCCTCAATCAGCAGGCGCGCACGAGCTATGACCGGGCGGCGCAGGTGTTCGGCGATGCCGGGGCGGCGAGTATCGTCAGCGCCAAGGGTACATCGGTCGCGCAAGAGCACTATGTGGCGCTGCGGCGGGCCGGGTGGAAGGTTTCGCCTGTGATCGAGGGCAGCGTCCGGATCGGCGGCGTGTCCTACCGGCTGGTGGGCGTGGAGCCGTTGACGTTGCCCAAGGGATCGGCCGTGGCGGGGCTCGCAACGGGCGGAGATCTCGAAGCCTTTCTCAAGGCGCCCGGGCAGACGCTGGTCGCGACGGAAACCGTGCGCGAGCTGGGCGCGGCGGGCGGGTCCCGTCCCGTCACGGAGGGAAAGCAGGCGTTGCCACCGCTCGTCGTCACCGAGGCGGTGGCGCCTGGGATCCTCGTCATGGACATCGGTGCGGCGCAGGTCATTCTCGGCAAGCCGCAGCAACTCACGCGCCTAATAGGCGGCCAGGGTGAGATGCCGGATGAGGCGTCCCTCGTCGCGATTGGCGGAGACGCGCTCAAGCTCGAACAGCCGGAGGAGCGCGGCGATCTCGCGCGCCTCACGGACAGCTTCCATCTCAACCTCACGGCCTTTGGCCTGCTCGCCTTCATCGTGGGGCTGTTCATCGTTCATGCCTCCATCGGGCTCGCATTCGAGCAGAGGCTCGGGACGCTGCGGACCATGCGGGCGGTGGGTGTGCCGTTGCGGCTTCTGATGCTCGTGCTGGTCGGCGAGGTGGTACTGCTCGCGCTGCTGGCGGGCGCCATCGGCATGGTTTGCGGCTATGTGATCGCGGCGGCGCTTCTGCCGGATGTGGCGGCGAGCCTCTCCGGTCTTTACGGCGCGCACGTGGGAGGCCATCTCGCGCTTCAAGGCCGGTGGTGGGCCTCGGGTCTCGGCATGGCTTCTGCCGGTGCGCTCGCAGCCTCTGCCGTGAGCCTGCTCAAGGTTTACCGGCTTCCCATCCTCGCCGTGGCAAAGCCGCTGGCGTGGCGGGAGGCGCAGCATGCGCAACTCCGGCGGCAAGGCGTTCTTGCTGCCATGTGCCTCGTCATTGGGGCCATCGCGTTTCTCTGGGGCCGCGGGCTCGTCGCCGGGTTCGTCGTCATCGCGGGCGTGCTGCTGGGAGCGGCGCTGCTTCTGCCGTTGCTGCTGGCGGTCGTTCTGCGTCTCGGGGAGCGGCGGGCAAGCGGCGCACTCGCGCAGTGGTTCTGGGCGGATACGCGGCTTCAGCTTTCGGGGCTCTCGCTCGCGCTCATGGCGCTTCTGCTCGCGCTCGCGGCGAACGTGGGTGTCGGCACGATGGTGGAGGGCTTCCGCAAGACGTTCACGGGCTGGCTCGACGAACGGCTCAATTCCGAACTCTATTTCGACGCCGCCGGCGCTCAGGAAGGCGGCGAGATCGCCGAGTGGCTCGGCCGCGATCCGCGCGTCACTGCGGTCCTGCCGGTGTGGAAGGCCGAGACGCGCATCGGAGGATGGCCGGTGGACGTCTATGGGTCGCGCGATCATGCGACTTACCGCGATCACTTCACGCTTCTCTCGCACACGGCCGATGCCTGGGATCGGGTGCGGGACGGGGAGGGCGCGCTTATCAGCGAGCAGCTCGCCCGGCGCATGGACATCGGTCTCGGCTCGCCGCTCGCGCTTCCGACCGCGGATGGCGTGTGGGAGCTTCCGGTGGTCGGCCTCTATCCGGACTACGGCAATCCAAAAGGCCAGGTCCGCGTCAACGTAGATCATCTGGTGCGGCATTGGGCGGAGGCACGCCGCACGAGCTATAGCGTTCGCGTGGCGCCCTCGGATGCGGGGGCGCTGATGACCGCGATGCAATCGCACTTCGACGGCAAAATCGCGCGCATCGTGGATCAGGCGTCCCTCAAGCAGATATCGACGCAGATCTTCGAGCGGACGTTCGCGGTGACGGGCGCGCTCAACACGCTCACGCTAATCGTTTCGGGGATCGCCTTGTTCGCGAGCCTTCTGACGTTGAGTGATCTCAGGCTCGCGCAGCTTGCACCGGTGTGGGCGCTGGGCGTCACGCGGCGTAAGCTCATGGATCTCGAGATCGGCAAGCTTTTGGTTCTGGCCGCGATCACGGCGGTGCTCGCGGTTCCACTGGGCCTCGTGCTCGCCTGGTGTCTTGTCGCGATCGTCAACGTGCAGGCTTTCGGATGGCGGCTGCCGTTCCATGTGTTTCCAACGCAGTGGGGGCTGATCGTGGCGCTTGCGCTGGCCACGGCCTTTCTCGCTTCCATCGTTCCCGTGGTCCGGCTCGGCCGCACCGCACCGCAGGATTTGCTCAAGGTGTTCGCCAATGAACGTTAGGCGTCTTGCCGCCGTTGCGGTGATTGCGCTCGCGGCGCTGGGCTTCGGCCGCGCGGCGGCAGGCGGGTTTGCCGGGCTCGGCGACGAGGCGGCCGGGTTCGCGGAGGTGGTTCCGGGCAAGCCGCTTTCTTTTCCCGCAGATCATGGTGCGCATCCCGGCTACCGCATCGAGTGGTGGTACGTGACCGCGAACCTCAAGGACGCTTCGGGGGCGCGCTACGGCGTGCAGTGGACCCTGTTCCGGCAGGCGCTCTCGCCCGGTGCCGAGCAGGAGGGCTGGGCCAACCAGCAAGTCTGGATGGGCCATGCGGCTCTCACGAGCGCTGGGTCTCATCGTTTTGCAGAGACGCTCGCGCGGGGCGGTATCGGGCAGGCGGGTGTCGTCGCGGAGCCGTTCAAGGCGTGGATAGACGACTGGTCGTTCGCAAGCGTGGATGCGGCAGGCCGCGGCGCGCTGGAGTCCGCTTCGCTTTCCGCCAAGGGCGTCGGCTTTTCGTACGCGCTCACGCTTACGAGCCCGCAGGCGCCCGTGCTTCAGGGCGACCACGGTTACAGCCGCAAGTCCGAGCGCGGGCAGGCGTCCTACTATTACAGCCAACCTTTCTTCAAGGTCGCCGGAACGCTGACGCTCGACGGGCGCGCGATCGCCGTGACGGGACAGGCATGGATGGATCGCGAGTGGAGCAGCCAGCCGCTCGCCAAGGATCAGAAGGGCTGGGACTGGTTCTCGCTGCATCTGCCGGGCGGCGAGAAGCTGATGCTGTTCCAGCTTCGCGGCGAGGCAGGCGGCTCCTACCGCGCCGGGAGCTGGATCGGCGCGGACGGCGCCGTCAACTCGCTTGCAAGTGCGGACATCGTGCTGACCCCAGGGCCTTCGCGCACTGTCGCAGGGCGCAGCCTTCCGGTGACGTGGAAGGTGGAGGTGAAGAGCCGGGGGCTTTCGATCGAGACCGTGCCGCTCAATGCCGAAAGCTGGATGGGGACGGTGTTTCCCTATTGGGAAGGACCGGTGCGCTTTACGGGCTCGCACGCAGGCGATGGCTATCTCGAGATGACCGGCTACTAACAAAAAAAGGGGCCACTTGCGGGAGTGGCCCCTGTCGCACTTCGGAGTTGCTGTCCTCTGGTGCGGAGTTTGGCTGGGGGAGAAAACGCCTTGCGAAGTTGGAAACTCAGACAGCGGGTAGGATCTTCACAGCGATCCGATGCCCATGACTCTCACGATACTGAATGCGAACGTCCTCGCCCCTGCGCAGGCTCATGGCCGTGAGGCGGGGATTGTAGCGGTAAGTCTGGCTCTTCACCGTCAGGTGGTGCGCGCGCGGGTTGAGGTGCTGGATGCGGCCAGTCACCTCGTGCGGCGCGGGGCTTGCCGCCGCTGCTGCACCTGCACCTGTCGTAATCGCGAGGGCAACGACACCAAGCTTCTTCAAACGTGTCATGGATGTATTTCCTAGTTCATCACGAGTTTGGATCGTGGGGGGATGGGCTTGCGGAGGGATGGTCGATTACTTGGCGTGATGGACCTTCGAGGCGACCATCTTGCCGTCTTTCGTCTCGTAGGTGATCGCGACCTTGTCGCCGGCCTTGAACTTCTCGAGCTTCACGTGGCTGTTGATCTCGAACGTGCTTCCGTTGGCGAGGGTCAGCTCGTGCTTGGCCGTATCGGTGGATTTGACATCGCCCGTCATCGTCTGCGACGCGGCGAGGGCGGCCGTGGACAGGGCGGCCATGCCGGCGAGCACGAGCGGAGCAACGCTTTTCTTGAACATCGGACTTCTCCTCATTTGCTGAGCCATCTCTTCTTGTCGGGGCGGCCCATGCAGAGACTTATGCGCCCCTAAGCTTGCCGCTCCTTGGCCGGGGACATACGGATTCGTAAGAGAGGCGTAAGCTATTGATCGGGCTTAAAACTCTTCCTGTTCGGAATGCCGATTCCAGGTGCGGCTCAGGCCTTGGGGAACGAAATGGCGACGTGCAGGCCAGGTCCGCGATCCTGGAGCGTGATCCGCGCGTCATGCAGCTCCACGATGGCGGCTGCCAGCGTCAGACCGAGGCCGCTGCCGGGCGTCGAGCGGGCCCGCTCGAGCCTATAGAGGCGGCGGAAAACTTTCTCGCGCTCCTCGACGGGAATGCCGGGGCCGGTGTCGGATACCTCGGCCCTGTAGCCGTCCGGCTCCGCTGAGAGGCCGAGGGAGATGTTTGTTCCTGCCGGGCAATGGCGGATGGCGTTCTCGACGAGGTTGGCGAAGAGCTGCAGCAGCAGTTCGCGGTCGCCTTTCACGATAGCGGGAGCGTGGCGTCCGTTGCTCCAGGTGAGGTGATGGCCGGCATCCTCGGCCACAGCGGCATAGACGTCGGCCACGTCGTCGAGCACGGAGCCGAGGTCTACGTTCGCGAAGCGCGCCTTGCGGGCGCCAGCCTCGATCTGGGTGATGCGCAGAAGCGCGTCGAAGGTCTCGATCATGGCGTCGAGGTCGGCGAGGGTGTCCTCGATCGTCAGGCGGAACTCCTCGGCCGACCTCGCGCTGCGGCGGGCGATGTCGAGACGCTGGCGCAGGCGTCCGACGGGCTTCTTGAGGTCGTGGGCGATGTCGGACGAGGATTGGTTGACGTTTTCGATGAGCTTCTGGAGGTGATCGAGCGTGCGGTTCACCTGCGCGCCGACGTGATCGATGTCGTCGCCTGTCTGGGTCAACGGTACGCGGGCGGCGATCTGTCCTTCCGAGACGGCGGAGAGCGTTTTCGCGAACGCATCGATGCGATGCTGCGTGTTGGCAGCGAGGTAGGCGCCGCACAAGGCGCCGAGCAGCGTCGTTGCGATGAGGCCGATGCCCAGCACCTCGAGCAGGAACGTCTGCGTCCGGCGCAGCTCACGGTTGCTGCTGCCGACCAGGAGGCGGCCTTTCGAGACGGGCTGCCAGAGGGCGAGAAACTTATCGTCCGGCTCTCCATTGTCCCAATCTGGCTGAATGTCCTCACGCTCGAGCGTCAGCCAGTCGTTGGACTGGCGGATGTCGTGCACGTTGCCGGCGACGTGGCGGCCGTTCTCGTCCACGAGCTCGAAGATGAAATCCGCATCACGCACGGACTCGCTTTCGCTGGTAACGACGGAGGCGAGATCCTCGAATGCTTTCTGCCGGTCGACCACGAGGAGCGCATCCATGGTCTCCTGCGTGCGCACACGGATCTGCTCGCTCAAGCGTGCGGTGAGGCCGAAGAACAAGATGGCAAACAGCACGATGACAGTGGTGGCGAACAAGGCAGTAAACGTCGCCGCCAACCGCAAGGGCGTTCGCTTCAGCACGATGTCATCCCTGTCATGGGCCTTCGTGCAGACTGTAGCCGCTGCCGCGGATGGTGTGAATGAGCTCGCTGTCGAAGGGTTTATCGATCTTGGAGCGGAGGCGGGAAATGTGCGTCTCGACGACGCTCGTCTTGGGATCGAAGTGGAAGCACCAGACACGCTCGAGCAGCATGGTGCGGGTGACCACCCGACCCTTGTTGCGCATCAACACCTCGAGCAGGCGGAATTCGCGCGGCTGGAGATCGATCTCGGTGGTACCGCGATAGACCTTGCGGCTGATGAGATCGAGCGCGAGGTCGCCGACCTTGAGGCGGGTTTCCTCTCCCTTGAGGTGCGGGCGCCGTGCGAGCGCGTTGAGGCGGGCCAGAAGCTCCGAAAAGGCGAAGGGCTTCACGAGATAGTCGTCGCCGCCGGCATCCAGTCCGTCGACGCGGTCGTCCACGCCGCCGAGCGCCGTGAGGAAGATGATGGGAACCCGCCGGCCGGCGGCCCGGACGGTTTTGACGAGGGCGAGGCCTTCGAGGCCCGGCAGCATGCGATCGACGATCAGGACATCGTAGTCTTCGCCCATGGCGAGGGAGATGCCGTCGCGGCCGTCCGGCGCGTGATCGATGATGTGGCCTTCTTCCTCCAGACCTTTGACCACGTAGGCGGCGGTGTCGGGGTCGTCCTCAATGAGGAGCACGCGCATGGCAGGCATCCTGTGCGATGACCTCGCCGGTGGTCGGAGGGAGCCCGGTCGATCCGGTGAGGGCTGACGAGTCGTACCCTTCAGTATAGGTGCCGGACCTGTTCTGCCTCTTACGGGCTCCTTACAGTTTCGTAAGATGGCTCCTGGTCAGGCTCTCTTTTTTGCAGCCCTGATCAGGCCGGCAGCTCCCGGCCCGTGAGCGGCGGCGTCTCTATTTCGTTCTCCTCTGGCTTGTGCTCGGCGGCGACCACCAGATAGATGACCGGTAGGATGAAGAGGGTAAACAGGGTGCCGATGGCCATGCCGGACACCAGCATGATGCCGATGCTGTTGCGCGCTTCCGCGCCCGCGCCCGTGACGAAGACGAGCGGCAGATGGCCGAACACGGTGGCGGCCGTGGTCATGAGAATGGGACGCAGGCGTGTCTTCGCGCCTTCCCGTATGGCGGCCAGCTTGTTGAGGCCCTGCTTCTGCAACTCGTTGGCAAACGCGACGATCAGAATGCCGTTCTTGGCGATGAGGCCGACGAGGGTGATCAGGCCGATCTGGCTGTAGATGTTAATGGTGGTGTAGCCGAGGAAGGTGAAGACGAGTGCGGCGGACAGCGCCAGCGGGACAGAGCCCAGCAGCACCACGAGTGGATCGCGGAAGCTTCCGAACTGAGCGACGAGCACCAGGTAGATGAGCAGGATCGCGAAGCCCAGCGTGCCGGCGAGGGTGGCGCCTTCCTGGCGGATCTGGCGGGATTCACCGGCGTAGTCGATCGTGTACTCGGGAGGCAGGATGGAGCGCGCGGCCTTCTCCAAAGTTTCGAGGGCGGCCGCCTTGGTGACGCCCGGCACCACGCCGCCGTAAACCCGGAAGCTGTCGGCTTGCTGGAAGCGGGCGAGAGTGCGCGGCGCCGTCTTCGTCTCGAGGCTCGCGACGGCGGAGACCGGGATCTGCTTTCCGTCGCGGGTGCGGATCTTGTAGTCGAGCAGGCGCTCGGCCACGGCGCGGGCACTCAGGTTGACTTGCGGGATGACCTTGTAGGCACGGCCTTCGCGCGTGAAGCGGTTGACGTAGTTGCCCGAGATCAGGATGCCGAGCTGGCGGCCGACATCCGCGAGATCGAGCCCGAGGTCGGCCACGCGCTCGCGATGCACAGTCACGAGCACTTGCGGAAGATCGATCTTGAGATCGGTATCGGCGAACATGAACTGTCCGCTGGCAAACGCGGCGCCGACGAGCTTGGCGGCATAGTCGGCCATCTGCTCCGGCGTGCCGGGTCCCTTGAGCACCAGCTCGACGTCGTAGTTTCCGGCGCCGGGCAATGCGGGCGGCAGCACGGGGAAGATCTGCAGCTCCTTGATCTTCGAAACGGCGCCGTAAACCTGGGGCTGGATCTCCTTGGCGGTGCGCGCGCGCTCGTGCCAGTTCTTCAGCATGAAGCCGCCGAAGCCGTTCGAGGGGAAGACGATCTCGAACATGCCGTCGTATTCGGGCAGGTCCTTGCCGATCTTCAGGACCTGGTCCATGTGGCCCGCGGTGTAGGCGAGCGAAGCGTCGGGCGCTGAGTTGACGATCAGCAGAATGAAGCCTTCGTCCTCGACGGGCGCCAGCTCCTGCGAGGAGAAGTGATAGAGGGGCACGGCGAGCAGGCAGATGAATGCGCCGAACGCGAGCACCTGGCCGCGCAGGTTCAAGACGACATCGAGGCAGCGGCCATAGCCGTTCGCGAGGCGGTCGAGCATCCGGCCGACGAAGCGCGCGTAGCGGCCTTCGTGCCCGCCCTCGGCCGCCGTGTAGGCGCTCATGATGGGCGAGAGCGTGATGGCGACGAAGCCGGAAACGATGACGGCGATGGCCAGCGTGAAGGCGAATTCCTTGAAGAGCACGCCGGTCAGGCCAGAGAGGAAGCCGATCGGCGCGTAGACCGCCGCCAGCGTGATGGTCATGGCGATGATGGGCGTGAACAGTTGCCGCGTGCTGACCAGGGCTGCCTGAATACGGCCCATGCCGTTCTGCATGTGGCGTGAGACGTTCTCGACCACGACGATGGCGTCGTCGACCACGATGCCGACCGAGAGCACGATGGCGAGGAGCGTGAGAAGATTGAGCGAGAAGCCCATGGCCATCATCGCGGCCATGGCGCCGATGAGCGAGATCGGGATCGTGACGAGGGGCACAAGGGCACTGCGCGCGGAGCCCAGGAACAGGAACACGATCAGGCCGACGATGAGCACGGTCTCGGTGAAGGTCTTGCCGATCTCCTTCAGCGAGTTCTCCATGTAGACCGTGCCGTCATAGGCAAGCGCGATGTCGGTTCCGGGCGGCAAGTCGGGCCGGATGGTGTCGAGCGCGGCGCGAAGGGCGTAGGCCACGCTGATCTCGTTCGCGCCCGGCAGCGGCCAGACGGAGAGGTAGACCGCGTCCTTGCCGTTGTCGCGAACGTTCGCCGTCTCCTCCTCGGAGCCGAGCTCTACGCGGCCAATGTCCGCGATCCGGATGATGTGCTTCTTGTCCTCGCGGACGATGAGCTGCTCGAACTCGGCAACGCTCTTGAGATCGGTGTTGGCGAGGAGGTCGACCTGGACCTGGCTTCCTTTCGTTCGGCCCACGGCGGCGAGGAAGTTGTTGCGCAGAAGTGCTGCTTCCACCTCGCTCGCGCCGATGCCGAAGGCGGCCAGCCGATCCGCGTCGAGCCAGATGCGCATGGCCTGTGGGCGGGCGCCTTCCAGGCCCACGCGCTGCACGTCCGGAATGGTGCTGAGGCGCGGCTGGATGTTGCGCGAGAGATAGTCGGTGATTTCCGGCGGCGTCATGCTCTCGGAGGTGACGCTGACATAGAAGGTGGCGTAAGGCCGGTCGGCGCGCTGCACCTCGACGACCGGGCTTTCGACCTCGGCGGGCAACTCGCTGCGGATCTGGTCGAGCCGGTTGCCGACCTCCGTCAGGGCCACCGTGCTCGGGTGGTTGAGCTTCAGGCGCGCGGTGACGGTGCTGATGCCCGCGACACTCGAGGATTCCACGTAGTCGATGCCCGTGATCGAGGAGACCGCGCGCTCGATCGGCGTGGTGACGAAGCCGCGAATGCTCTCGGCAGATGCGCCGATATAGACGGTGGTGATGAGGATCGACGAGCTTTCAATGCGCGGATACTGCTGGATCGGAAGCTGCGTCGCGGCTCTGATGCCGATCAGCACCAGCGCCAGATTGACGACGATGGCGATGACAGGGCGCCGGACAAAGATTTCGATGGCGCGCATGGGCTCGCTTCCTCAGTTGACGCCGACGTCCGTCGAGGGAGCGGGGGCCGGCATTCCGGCATCGACCAGGAGGCCTTCACGCAGCTTGAACGATCCCGAGGCGGCGATCAGCTCGCCTGCGGCTAAGCCTTTTTCGATCGCGATGTCGTCGCCCTGGACGGCGCCCGTCTGCACGGTGCGCTGGCGGGCGCGCAGCTTGCCGTTCTCCTCGACGAGGACGAAGACGTGCTGGCCGTTCGGCGAGCGGCGGACCGAAGCGAGCGGCACCATGACGGCGGTGCGCGGCTCGGACGTTCTCACGATCACATCGACGAAGGTGCCGGGGCGGAGCTTCTCGCCGAAGCCCGCTGCGGCCGCGCGGAAGCGGATCGAGCGGTTGGAGCCGTCGGCGCTGTTGTCCTCTGCGATGATCTTTGCCGTGGTCTCTCCGCCCGGAACGGCGGGGCCGGAGAGCGTCACGACGGTTCCCGGACGTATGGCCACGGCGCTGTCCTGGGGTAGCGAGAAGTCCACGTAAGCGTCCGCCGCCGTGCCCTGGAGGGTGACGATCAGCGTGCCTGCATCGAGATAAGCGCCGGGCTGCCAGTTGGTGATGCCGACGCGTGCGCGGAATGGCGCGGTGATACGCTTCTTGTCGACGATCACCTCGAGATTGCGGGCGCGCGCCGTCGCGGCGTTGAATTCCTCGCGCGAGCGATCCAATTCCTGCGCGGAGAAAGCGGCGCTGCCGCGCAGGCTCTCCCGGCGATCGAGCGTGAGCTTGGCGAGGCGGGCATCCGCTTCCGCCGCGGCGAGGGCGGCCTGCTCCTGGCGGGTGTCGAACTGGACAAGAAGGTCGCCCTTCTCGACGATGGCGCCGGACGTGAAGCCGATCTCCGAGATCGCGCCTGCGATCTCGTTCTTCACTTCGAGCTGACGCAGAGCAACGACAGTGCCGATGGCGCGCGTCACGGCAGACCACTGGCCTTCGCGCGAGCGGGTCGAGAGTACCGATTCCACGGGCTCCGGCGTCGCCTCGCCGGCGGCGATAGCGGTCTTGATCTCGCTGTATTTGTAGAACCCCAACCCGCCGGCAATTCCGGCGACGGCGAGGATCACGACCGTCCAGGCCATGATATGCCTAAGCATGCTGTCCTCGGGCAATTCTGTACGTCATCAAGCAGAATGCGGGGTGTGTACGTCTTGCAGTGTCGAAGGAATGCCAGGACGCTCCCCGTATCCGAGCTTCCTAAATTTCATCTGTGAAACAGTTTCCCGCCGATTGTCCCTGCGCAGAATGGCATTGCGAAGGCTTCGCGGCGGGGTTTCAGGAACGCTCAGCTCAAGGACGTGCGAGAAGATGCGCGCCCGACATCGCGTCCGGACTATTTTGCCGTTGTTACGGTGCTTCTTTCCGCCGGGCCTGCGTCCGCGGTCAAGCGATATGTTGCCTGAAGTACAGGCAGCGTCCGCGGCCTGCGGCGAGTCCGCTCCAAGCGTGACAAGTTTATCGCAATTTAACCGTGATTTCCAAGCTAATGGCGAGCTGTTGCGTATTCCCGGTTGCAGCGGGAGCAGGGCCGCAACAGCTTCAGAACCATCCGCTGTCGGTCAATCGGCGGCGGGCGTGAGGGTGAACCTGACGGTGTCCTTGTGGAGCCCGTGCACCTGGACGGAAAACGGACCCGAGCCGATCTCGAAACGAACGCTCTTGCGGATCCATTCGCATTCGATTGCGCCGGTGTGCGCCGTTGCTTCGAGGGGCTTTCCGTTCTGCACGACGTCGATCCATCCATGGCCCGACAACGTGATCTGATAATGGCCAGCTTCGGGGAGCTTGTCGAAGCTTACGATGCCGCCGAAGGCTTCTGCATCCTCGGGCTTCGGCGTGCTTGTGGGATTCACGGCGAAAGGCACCTTGGATGCCGGCTGCAAGGCGACCTCGATCGCCTTGTCGGCGGGCGGGGCAGGCAATGTCGCGCCGGAGGCGACTTTCTCGCTGCCCCCCTTCATCCAGGCCAGCTCCTTGGTGAGAGGCCAGAGGAAGCCGTCGCAGCCGGTTCCTGGTGCGGCGAGGGCGGGAAGGGGAGCGGCCAGCAGAGCGCTGCAACCGGAAAGCAGGATCAGAAGTTTACGCATCTCATTCCACCGCGACCATCACATCGGAGGCTTTGACGACGGCGGACGCCGTCATGCCCGGGGCCAGTTTCAACTCGTCCACGGCTTCATTGGTGATCGAGGCCGTGATGACGCTGCCCCCGAGATCGATCCTCACATGCGCCGTGGTCGCGCCTTTCTTGATGTCGACAATTTTGCCTTTGAGCACGTTGCGTGCGCTGATCTTCATGGCCGTGTTCCTTATCCTCCTGGCGCGATATTTTCACGTATATAGCACTCGCGGACTGGATTGGGGATGGCCTTGGATCAAACTTCGGGCCACTCGTTCGCGGGAGCAGCCCGAAGCCGTCGTTATCTAGAACTTCACCCTCGCGTTGGCGAAGAACTGGCGGCCCGCTTCGGGGAAACCTTCCACGAGCTCGTAGTTCTCGTCCGTGAGATTCGTGCCGCCAATCGCGGCGGAGAAGTTCTCGCTGAACTTGTATTCGGCCTGCACGTTGAGCAGGGCGTAGGCGCCTGTCTCGATGTAGGTGCGCGTGGTGCCGCTCGTCACGATGCTGTTGCGATCGCTTGCGAGGGCAAGGCTCGGCGTGATGGTCAGGTTCGGCAACGCGGTCCAGGCGAGGTACAGGAAGCCTTCGTGGCGAGGTGTTCCCTCCGGCTTGGTGCCGGGCGTGATGTAGTCGTAGTCCCGCTCGAGGTAGGCGTAGTTGCCGCCGACACGGAGGCCGGGCGCGAGATCCCAGTCGACTGAGATTTCGGCGCCGTAGTGCGTGCCGTCAACGTTCTGGTTCTGGCTCGTTACGTTGCCGCCATTGATGATGTAGGCGGATTGAATCGCGTCTTTCAAATCGGAATAGAAGATTGCAGCCGAGACGCGTGCCTGATTGAAGAGCGTGTCCGATACGCCGAGCTCGTAGTTGGTCGAGCGCTCGGGGGCGAGATCCGGATTGGGCGTGGCATACCCGAAACGCGTGCTGTAGCGCTCGAAGACGGTGGCAAAGCGGGTGCGGCTCGAGACCGTGGCGTGCACCTTGCCGTCCTCGGAGTAACTGTAGATCGCGCCACCCTGCCAGTTCCAGGCGTCCGCAGTGGTGACGTCGTTCTGGCGGATGGTCCCGGTCAACGGCGGGTTCGCGCCGGCTACGTAATCCTCGGCTTCCTTCACGTCCTGATAGTCGTAGCTGATGCCCGCGATGATATCGAGGCGCTTGCTGGCATGGAGCGTGTTCTCGAGAGCGAACGACCACGTATCCTCGACGTTGTGCTGCCAGGGCTCGACGTAGGCCGTTGCGCTGTCCGGGCGCGCGAAGTTTCGCTCGGAATGATTGTCACGGCGATAGTGAATAGCCGCCTTCGTGGTGTTGTAGGGAAGGAGCTCCGTGCCGAACTCGAGGAAGCCGCCGTAGGCATAATCCTCGTAGTCGCTGTTGAAGGTGTAGTTGGCGAGCTGCGTCGAGTAGGGCGGAATGACCGCCGTCGGCGCGTTGAAGGAGCTCAGGCGATTTTCGAAGGTGTTGTAGTAGGCGTTGCTCTTGAAATAGGAGCTTTCGCCGATCTGCGTCTTCGAGAGCCATGAGAGGCTCGTGATGTCCCAGTAGGGCCAGGTCCAATAACGCTGCGTCTGCAATTTCTCTTTGGCGACATGGAGCGGGGCGTTCTTCTCTCCGCTCTGGGTCGTATAGTTCACGCTGTATTCGTCCGTGGCATTCGGCGTGATGCCGGCCTTGGCATTGATCTTCCAGTCGCGGAAGTCGGATCCGTCACGCGCGCCGCCGTCCTCGTAGGGGAACAACGGATCGTAACCTGGCGAGCCCGGTTGTGTCGGCCTGAAGTCGTCGGACAGATTGAACGAATCCTGATCGACAATGGTGCCGCTGATCTGAGCGTAATAGCCCTTCTGACGTGTTCCGGCGTAGGCGTAGCTGCTCCACTGGTTCATGTCGCTGACGTCGCCGTTCATCACGAGGCCAGAGCGGGCTTCCACCTCCAGCTCCTTGGTGGGCTTGCGCGAGACGAGGTTGATTGCGCCGCCCATGCCCCCGGGTCCGTTCAGCACGGAGACGTAGCCTTTTTGGATCTGGATCTCGGAGAGATCCGGCGTCAGGAAGCGCGCCATGTCGAGGCGATTGTCGGCCGGCAGATAGATGCGCACGCCGTCGATAGAAAGCGGGACGCGATAGCGATCGAAGCCGCGAACGTAGATGTCACGCTCGTTTCTTCTGCCTCCGGCCGTATGCGCGACGACGCCGGGCGCCATCTCGACCGCCTGATCGAGGGATTGCTTGTTGAAGCTCCACATCGCCTCATTGGTGATGGTGGAGCCGCCGATGAGGTCCAGCTGACCGAGCGTGAACACGCCAATGGCCGGGCCTTGCGCGCCTCCGAAGCTTCCTCCGCCTTCGCCTTCCGATTGTGCGGTGGCTGCGCCTGCTCCCGATGAGGTCTGCTTTTTGCCGGTGCGGCGGCTCGCAATCGGCTCCTTCGGCGATTGCACGACGATCGGCGGCAGCGGCGTGGCCTCGTCGGCGGTGACGTCACCACCAGCGGTTACGGCGCTTTCCTGGGCGATTGCCGACGATGCTGCAATGCATAGGCCAGCCGCAGTGACTGCGGCGAATACTTTTTTGGGCATTTCACTCCCCCCAACTGCACGGGTCTCCCAGACCCAGTCCCCTTTTAGTTATATTCAGAGAAATATAACGAAGGGCAAGTTCAAATTTTCGATGGGTTGATTGACCGCATCAATGAAAGTCGCGGCTCTTGATGGAGAGCAAGTTCGAGGCTGGGGCGCACGCCGTGAGCGGAGCATCCGGACCAAGCAGATCGGGCTCGTGAAGAAGAGCGAGATCGCCGCTGAGATCGACGAAGCTTTCGGCGAGGACATGCACCACGGATCCCGCGCGCTGGAGACGGCCTCGCACGAGGATAAAGCGCGCAGACATCACCGTGCGGCGGCTTTTTGCGAACACTTTCGGCCAGATGATGATGTTGGCCACGCCCGTCTCGTCCTCGAGCGTGAGGAAGACGACCTTCTTTCCTCCGGGCATCTGGCGCGTGAGAACGAGGCCGGAAACACAGATGTTCTGATCGTTTCTCGTGCGTGTTTCATCCTTCAGATCCGCATTGGGAACGACCTTGCGATCCGTCAGACGCTTGCGGAAAAATGTCACGGGGTGTGTCTTCAGGGACAGCCCAGTGGTCACGTAATCCTCCGCCACATGCTCGGGAAGCGCCATTGGAGGCAGGGTGATGGGCGGCTCGGGGAAAAGCTCGTCTCCCTGGCGCGGGTCGAAGAGAGGGAGCGTTTCATCCTGAGACTGCGACAGCCTCTTCTTTCCATTGGGCATGCCGATGCTGGCAAGCCTGCGTGCAGACCACAGAGCTTCGCGCCGGTCCAGCCCCATCGAGCGAAGCGCATCGGCGGCGGCGAGGCGCTCTATTGTTCCATGCGAGACGCCTGAGATGGCGGCGAGGCGCTCGATGCTCGCGTAGCCGTTGCCACGCGTCGCGACGAGACCCTCCATCTCCTTTTCGGAAAGCCCCTCGATCTGGCGCAGGCCCAGGCGCACGGCAAAGCGATGGGGACCTTTGGTTGCGGGCTCGAGCGTGCAATCCCAGTTGCTGAAGTTCACGTCGGCCTCGCGCACCTCCACGTCATGGTTGCGTGCGTCGATGACGAGCTGGGCCGGCTGGTAGAAGCCCATGGGCTGGCTGTTCAGGATGGCGGCGCAGAAGACATCCGGATAGTGGCATTTCACCCAAGCGGAGGCATAGACGAGCAAGGCGAAGCTCGCCGCATGGCTTTCGGGGAAGCCGTACTCGCCGAAGCCCTCGATCTGGCCGAAGCAGCGTGTGACGAACTCGGGGTCGTAGCCGCGGGCTGTCATGTTTCGGATGAACGTCTCACGGTATTTGTGAACGTTGCCGTTGTGGCGGAAGGTGGCCATGGAGCGGCGCAGCCCGTCCGCCTCGTCGGGCGTGAACTTGGCGGCGGTGATGGCGATCTGCATCGCCTGCTCCTGGAACAAAGGCACGCCGCGCGTCCGCTTCAGCACCTCCTTCAATTCGTCCTTGTCGCCATGCCCGGGGGCCGGGGAGGGATAGACGATGGTTTCGGGGTTCTCGTCGCGCCGCTTGAGATAGGGATGCACCATGTTGCCCTGGATCGGGCCGGGGCGAACGATGGCGACCTCGATGACGAGATCGTAGAATTCCTTCGGTCTCAATCGCGGCAGCATCGACATCTGCGCGCGGCTCTCCACCTGGAACACGCCGATGGAGTCGGCTTGCGACAGCATCGCGTAGACTTTATCCGCGTCGGGGGTGCCGTCTCCCGGAATAGCCGCGAGCGTGAGCGGTCTTTCATAATGGGTGCGAAGAAGGTCGAAGCCGCGGCGCAAGGCGCTCAACATGCCGAGGGCCAGCACGTCGACTTTCATCAGGCCCAGCGTATCGATGTCGTCCTTGTCCCATTCGATGTACGTGCGTTTGTCCATGGCGGCCCGGGCGATGGGGACCGTCTCGTCGAGGCGTCGTTTGGTGAGGATGAAGCCTCCGACGTGCTGGGAGAGATGACGGGGGAAGCCGATCAGCTCACGCGCGAGCTGGATAGACTGGCGAATTTTCGGATTGGCGGGATCGAAGCCGGCTTCGCGGATGTGCGTGTCGGGCAGGCCGTCGGCGTGGCTGCCCCAGACTGTCCTGGCGATAGCGGCGGTGACGTCGGGCGTGAGGCCCATGACTTTTCCCACCTCGCGGATGGCGCGGCGCGAGCGATAATGGATGACGGTGGCGCAGATGGCGGCGTATTCGCGGCCATATCTCTCGTAGATGTGCTGGATGACCTCCTCGCGGCGGTCGTGCTCGAAATCTACGTCGATATCGGGTGGCTCCTGACGTTCGGCCGAGATGAAACGCGCGAAGAGAAGGTTGGAGGTGGCTGGGTCGATCTCGGTGATGCCGAGGCAATAGCAGACGGCGCTGTTGGCGGCCGATCCGCGGCCCTGGCACAGGATCTCTTTGCCGCGCGCGAAGCGGACGACGTCGTGGACGGTGAGGAAATAGCGCGCGTAGTCGAGCTTGGCGATGAGCGTCAGCTCCTCGCGGATCTGCTTTTCGACTTTCTCCGGAATGCCGCGCGGATAACGCTTGCGGGCGCCGATCCAGGTCAAATCCTCGAGATGCTGCTGGGGTGTCTTGTCTGGCGGCACCGGCTCGTCTGGATATTCGTTCTTGAGATCGGCCAGGGAGAAGCGGCAAGCGCTCGCAATATCGAGGGTGCGCGCCAGGGCTTCGGGATAAGCCTCGAACAGGAGCGCCATTTCTGCGGGCGACTTCATGTGCCGCTCGGCGTTGGCGGCGAGGCGGAAGCCCGCTTCGGCAATCGTGCATGTCTCGCGGATGCAGGTGACGACATCGGCAAGAGGGCGGCGCTCCGGAGTGTGATAGTGCACGTCATTGACGGCGACGAGGGGCGTGCCGGTGCGTCTTCCAAGCTCGTCGAGCATGCCGATGCGGCGAGGCTCGTCGCCTCGATGGTGATGAATGCCGGCGAGGTAGCTGCGCCCCGGCGCAGCGCGGGCGAGCTTCTCGAGATGCTGGGTGAAGGCGGGCGTAAGCTTGCGGGGCGGGAGCGCGATGAAGATCTGGCCGTCCGTAGTCGCGAGAATGTCCTCGAACGCCAGATGGCATTCGGTGTGTGTCTCGTGGGAGGCCTTGAGCCTGCTTTCGCTCAGGAGGCGGCAAAGGCGCGCGTAGGCTTCCCGGTCGCTGGGATATGCGAGGACCTCGAAGCCATTGAGGGTGACGAGACGCACGCCGACGATGAGCTTGAGACCGGCGGACTTGCGGTTCTTCCACGCCCCAAAGGCGCGCACGACGCCAGCGAAGCTGTTGCGATCGGTGATGGCCAGCGCATCGAGGCCGAGATCTTCCGCAGCGCTCACCATCTCTTCCGGATGGGAGGCACCCCGGAGGAACGAGAAGTTCGTGGTGACGGCAAGCTCGGCATAGCGGGTCATGCGCGGCCCTTCCGACAGAGGTGCGCGCATTTCTTTCTCCGAGCGGCTCTCGCCTCTCTCCGGAGAGCGTTGCCTGCGCTGAATGAGACAAGAGCGGCGCTGCTCATGCGAAGAGCCCGTGTACGAACCAGCGGGGAGTGACGCGCCCGCGCCCGGGGATGCCTTCGCGAAAGAGCCAGAAGCGATGGCCGGTGCCGTTCTCAACGAGGTAATAGTCGCGTGTCGGCGGGCAGGTCTCGCTGCGCCACCATTCGGCGGCGATGCGCTCAGGGCCTTCGGCGTGCATGATGGTGTGGACCTTGCCGCGCCAGCGCAGGCGCATCGGCGGGCCGTTGGGGATAGGCGCGACGACATCAGCCGGCTCGGGCCGTGGCAGGAGAAGCGGAGGGCGTGGGCTCTCGGCGTCAGGCCACGGCGTGGCTTTCTCCGGAGCGAGAGAGGAGGCCTGGCTGCGCTCGGGCCAATGACTGGCGACGGGTGCCAGGTTACGGACGCTCTCTGCTCCCAGCCGCTGGCGCAGAGCATCGAGCAAGTTGGTGAAGCGGCGTTCTCTTTCCGCGTCCTCTGATGCGGTGGCGAGCGTGCGCTGGCGTGGCTGGATGCGCTCGGCGACAGTGACGGCGAGGCTCAGGGTTTCGAAGCCGAAGCCTGCCTCCAGTTCGCGCGCCAGGCGTTCGAGCTTGAGGCGGAGCAGGCGCGTCACGTGCTCCGGGCTTTGTGTCGGGAGGGTTAGGCGCACGCCGAGGCTCTGGACGGCACCGTCCACGCGGTAAAGGTCCAGACGCAGGGCGCGCGCGCCGGCGTCATCCGCTTCGAGCTTGGGGACGAGGTTCTCCATCAGGCGGCCGGCGGCGGTGAGGATCGCGTCCTCCGTGCTGATGGGCTCGAGCAGCGACCGGGTGCAGATATAGGCAGGAGGCGGGGCGAGTAAGCGCAGGGGTTCGGCGGCCAGACCGAGAGCGCGATCGAGGCGTATCAGCAGCTCCTTCTCGAAGCGCGCGGCAAAGGGCGCGCGTGCTTTTCCGATGAGATCGCCGATGCGTTTGAAGCCGAGCCTGCGGAGGGTGAGGGCGGTTTCGGGCGAGAGGCGCAGCGCTGCGACCGGCAGGGGGGAAAGCGTTTCTCTTTCGGCGCCTCTCTCTATGATCCTCTCCGGGGTGCGGGCGAAGTGCGAGACGGCCCAGGCCGTGCCGGGTGTCTCCGCGATGGCGAGGCAGGACGGGAGGCCGAAGCTTCTCAGGCGCTGAGCAAGATCGGACAGCAACTCCCGCTCGCCGCCGAGCAGATGGGCAGCGCCAGTGACGTCGAGAAAAAAGCCGTCCGCTCCGCTCGCCTCCCCGAAGAGCGCGACGGAGGGCGTGTAGCGTGTGGCCCACCGCGCCAGGCGTGCGAGGGCGTCCGCGTCTGCGGCGCAGTCGCTGATGCGGACTTGAAGGGCACCGATGCGCGCTCGTGCGTCCGCCAGGCGCTCGCCCACGGCTAGGCCGCTTTTCAGGGCGGCCGGATTGAGGGCGGTGATGCGCGGAGCGTCCGTCGCGTCGGCGAGAACGAAGGGGGCTTCTGGATCAACCGGTACGCCTGAGGGACGGCGCCTCTCCGCCGCGAGCCAGCGATGGATCGGCCACTGCGGCAGCCAGACTGAAACGATGCGTGGCATGATCGAACTCCAACATCCAGGCGCGCGGCTCTCCGTTTCGGCAGCGTTCGAGGTTCGCGTGCCAGCGCCAGCCGGCGAGAAGGCCGAAGCGATCCTGTGCGCCGGGCGCCGCGCCGATGCGCCAGCGTGTGGCGGCCGTGGCCACGCTTTCCGTTTCTCCTGGCCGCAGCAGCAGAAGCGGAACGCCCGCTTCTCGGGCGGCGTAATGCAATCTCTGGCTTGCTTTGAGATCGAGCTTGCCGCCGATCGCGCTCGCCACGGCGGCGGGGGCGCGCGCCCGCACCGCTTCCTCCGTGGCCCAGAGGGCTTCTGCCGCATTTTCGGTTTCGACCAGCGTCAGGCGCGAGGGAGCGAGGCCGAGCGCGGCGAGGCCAGCTCCATGGGGCAGCCCGCAGCGGGCGAGCTTCTTCGAGGCGAGGACGAGCAGGAGCGGCGCGCTTCCGGGCGTCCGCGCCAGCAGGGCCAGCAGAAAGCCGAAGGCCGCGGGGAGATCTGCCTCGCTCGCGGTGCTGATCTCATGCACGGTGCCGAAGGCCAGGCCGCCTTGGGGGAGATGCTGGTCGAGCGCGGAGAGGCCAAACGAAAGAGCGCCTTCCCGGCCTTTCGGCACGCCTTCGACCCGGGCCATGAGGCGGCGCAACTCGTCCACCACCGCGTCGCGGCGCGCGTCGCGATGTGGGAGGCGGGCGTCAGGCGGAGAGACGGCGGGCGACATGCAAGTGGCTCTTCCCGAAGCGAAAACGGCTCAAGGAAGAGAATAGAACAAAATGGGAACATTGCAAGAGGGCTTAGCGGGCCTTCATTCCACGAAAGCTGCAAGGTTTGCCAGGCTCGAGGCGATCCCCGCCTTATGCTCGCTCTCGCCGATTCCCTCGGGAACGTCCTCGCAGACGACGGTCACCTCGGTGCCGCCGGAGACGGGCCGGAACGTCGTGGTGATGGTCATCGTGCCTCTGAACGCGGGATCGTCAGAGACGAAATCGATCTCCTCGACGATGCGCTCGCCGGGGATCAGTCCCACGAAACGCCCTTCGAACGTGTCGGTGTGGTCCGAGGTCTTGCCCTGCACCTCAGGGTCCGGCTCGGTGTAGAGGAACGACATGCGATAGCCTCCGCCCTCTCGCGGGTCGAAGGTGTGGATCTCGGCTTTCATGCCTTGGGGCGGCCGCCAGGAGGCAATGGCGGCGGGGTCCACGAATGCCCGATAGAGAGCCTGCGGGGATGCCGCGATCACGCGTGAGGCTGTGTCCGTCCTCTTCTTGCCGGAGCCTGTCGGCATGACATCACTTTCCGTACTGACAGGGCTTTCCGCGCTCTGTGCGCTCACCCTTTTGCGACAGCCGCTACGTGGCTCGCAAACTCCGGTGACGACATGAGGGCCTTGCAGCGCTCGAAGCGGCCTGTCGCGTAGGCCCAGAAGTCGTCCGCCGGGTTTTTATTGGCGTGCTGGATCAGGCCCCAGAGCGTCCAGAGAAGATCGCACATCGCCTTATAGATGACGACGCGGCCGTGCTCGGCGGCTGTGGGCGCTCCGCCGAAGTACGCCTGGATGAGCTCCGTCTCCTTGTCGGGCGTGAGCTTCGCTTCCACGATGACGTCGCCCACGTCCCAGAGCGGATCGTTCATGCCCGAGTATTCCCAGTCAACCAGCCACATGCGTCCGCCGGCATCTATGAAATTCTCGGAGAGCGGATCGCAGTGGCAGGGCGCGAGCGGCAAGGGATGGGCCTCGAGCGCCTGGCGCACGCTCTCGGCGGAGGCGAGCACATCGTGATAGCCCGGCGGGAGATCGATGGTCTTGGTCGAAAGAAGCTTCAAGTAGTCGTCGATCATGGCGAACAGCTCGAAGCGGAAGTCGAAACGCTCGCCGCTCGTATGCAGCTTGCGGAGCACGTGCGCGGCGCGCGTGGGAGCGCCCGGAATGCTCGCGAAGCCTTCGGGCGAGAGCGTCACGGCGTCCTTGATCGCGGCGGTCAGCATCAGCCCGTCGTCTGTGACCGCAATCACCTCCGGGCTGACGTTTGCGCGTGCGGCGGCACGTGCAGCGACGGCTTCGACCTTGCGGTTGATGTATTCCTCGGTGCCTGCTCCCGGAATTCGGAGAACGTGCTCGCCGCGCGCCGTTGTGACGAGGAAGACGCGATTGGTGAGGCCGCCGAGCCGGCGGATCGTGGACTGGGCGATCTCCACCGCGTTGTGAGCGCCGAGCCTGTCGAGCGCCTGCCACACGTCGCGGGTGTCCTGGTCCATGACGTTCCCCCTTGTTTTACCGACGGGCTATGCGAGAAGCCTCGCGTTGTCAGGATCGTAGATGGTGCGTGCCACGCGCGTTGCGGCGTAGCTCTTGTCGTAGGCGTGGATCTCGAATGCGGTCTCGGCGGAGATGTTACCCGGCAGCCAGCCGAAGGCGATCGTCTTGCCGACGGTGTGGCCGAAGCCGCAGCTCGCCGTCTGCCCCACGACGCGGCCATCGCGAACGATGGTTTCGCCGCCGAGGAACGGGGCGAAGCCTTCGACCGTGAAGCTGCACAGGATGCGCTTCGATCCTTCGCTCTGGATTTTTGCCAACGCGTCGCGGCCAATGAAATCCTTTGTGAGGTCGATGGTGTTTTCGAGTCCGGCGGACAGCGGATCGTAGTCGGGGCCGATCTCGGAGGACCAGTACACATATCCCTTTTCGAGACGGCAGGTCTCGATGGCGCGATAGCCGGTGTCGGCGATGCTCCAGGCTGCGCCCGCAGCGCGCACCGTTTCGTACAGGGCAGGCGCGTACTCCGTCGGCACGTGCAGCTCATAGCCAAGCTCGCCGACGTAGCCGACACGGACGGCGCGAACGGGCACGTTGCCGATCTCGATGTCGCGGACGGCGAGGAAGGGAATGGCGGCGTTCGAGAGATCGTCGTCGGAGACGCTCTGCAACACGGCGCGGGCGTGAGGCCCCATGATGTTGAGCACGGCGGTGCCCGAGGTCGCATCGCGCAGGGTGATGCGGGAGCCTGCCGGGATGTGACGGCGAACCCAGCTCGAATCCCGGACGCCGAAAGCGGAACCGCTGATCATCAGGAAGCGCTCGGGCGAGAGATGGAGCAGCGTGACCTCTGCTTCGATGCCGCCTTTGGGATTGAGCAGCGTCGTATAGATGCAGCGCCCGGGCTCGCCCGCAATGCGATTGGCGCAGACGCTGTCCAGGAACGCCGTCGTCCCCGCACCTTCGATCTCGAATTTCGAGAATGAGGTTTGATCGGTGAGCGCGACTGCGTTGCGGATCTGGCGGTGCTCGGCGCCCACGTGATCGAACCAGCCCGGTTTATCCTCGAAGCTTGAGCGTGCCTCGTCCGCGCGGTCTGCCTCCGTGCGCGCGAACCACAGTGGGCGCTCCCACCCGAAGCGCGAGCCGAATACCGCGCCGTTCTTTTCGAGCGCACCATGAAGCGGCGAGCGGCGCAGGCCGCGTCCTGCACTGCTCTCCTCGGCCGGCCAGTGGATCTTGTAGTAACTGCCGTAGGCCTCGATCGCGCGTTCGTCCAGATAGCGTCCGGTGCTGTGGGGGCGGCCGAAGCGGCGAACGTCGAAGGCCCAAAGGTCCATGCCGGGATCGCCGTCGACGATCCAGTTGGCCATGGCTTCGCCCGCGCCGCCCGATGCGGCGATGCCCGCGGTGAAGCCGCAGGCGACGAAGAAGTTGTCGAGCTCGGGGGCGAGGCCCATGATCGGCTCTCCGTCGGCGGAGACGGGAATGGGGCCGTTGATGACGGTCTGGATGCCGATCTCGTTCAAGACCGGGAGACGCTCGGCGCAGGGAAGCGCGAACAGCTCAAGCCGCTCAAAGTTTTCCGGGAACAGCTCGCGGCCGAATTCGAACGGCGGCTTTGCGTGCCAGCAGCTCTTGGTGCCGTCCTCCCAGCCGCCGATGGCGAAGGCCGCGACGTCGGGCTTCAGATAGAAATTCTTGTCGGGGTCTCTCAGCGTCGGCAGCGTCTTCGGCAGGTCGAGCTTCTTCTCCGTCAGGAAGTACTGATGCTCCACCACGCCGGCCGCGAGCGAGACGCCGGCCATGTCTCCGATGCGCTTGGCCCAGAGGCCCGCGCAGTTGACGAGGATCTCGCAGCCGATAGTGCCGTGATCGGTCACGACGCCGGTGACGCGGCGGCCGTCCTTCACGATCTCGCGCACGCACACGCCTTCGCGAATGGTGACGCCGGAAGCGCGTGCTGCGGCCGCGAAGGCATGCGTCAGCGCGTAGGGGTCTACGTAGCCGTCGGAGGGAATGAACGCTGCGCCTACCACGCCTTCTGGATTGATGTAGGGAAAGAGATCCTTGGCTTCCTTCGCCGAGAGCGCATGGCATTCGAAGCCGAAGCTCTTAGCGAGCGTCATGGAGCGGCGGATCTCGCTCCAGCGCTCGGGCGAGGAGGCGAGGCGCAACGAACCCACCTTCTTCCAGTCGATGACGCGGCCGGTCTCGGCTTCGAGCCGATCGAGCACCGCGACCGAATTCTGCATCAGGCGCGTAAGGTTGCGCTTGCCGCGGAGCTGTCCCACGAGGCCAGCGGCATGCCAGGTGCAGCCGTTGGTGATCTCGGATTTTTCGAGGACGAGCACGTCGCGCTCGCCGCGGCGGCCGAGGTGGTAGGCGAGGGAGCAGCCGACGGCGCCGCCGCCGATGATCACGATCCGGGCGTGCGTATCGAACGATGTCGCCATGAGGGAAGCGATCCTGGTTTCGAGGCCGATTTTAGGAGAATGGTCTCTGATATCCACTCAAGTCAACGAATATGTTGGTTTTAAATGTGAATGACTTTGGGTTATCTGAAAACTTGTGGTAATTCGTGGGTGTTCGCGGCAATGCGAAATAGTCATGTGCAAATGCAGCAATGAGTAGGTTTTGCGATGAGCGAAGCGGTTGAGATTTCCAATTTTGCCGAAGCGCTCGCGGACGTCGCGCGGGATCTGGCGCGTGAGCATTTCCGGTCGACCACGCAATTCGAGCGAAAGGCGGACGACAGTCCGGTCACGGCTGCCGACCGCGCGATCGAGCTCGCCATGCGGGTTGCGATCGAGGAGCGTTACCCCGGTCACGGAATCCTGGGTGAGGAGATGGGACGCCTCGCGGGCGATGCGCAGCTCTGGGTGCTGGATCCCATCGACGGCACCAAGAGCTTCATCACGGGCATGCCGCTGTTCGGCACGCTGATCGCCTTCGTGGAGGAGGGCGTGCCACAGCTCGGCATTATCGAAATGCCGGCGCTCTGCGAGCGGTGGTCGGCGTCACGTGGTGTTACGGCCTTCGGCGGAAACCCGTGCCGCGTGAGCGGCTGCCTCGCCATCGAGGACGCCCGCATCTATACGGCGTCGCCGGACATCTTCTCTCCCGCGGACTGGGAGGCGTACGATCGTCTGAGCCGCCGGGCTGCGATCCGGCGGTTTGGCGGAGATTGCTATCAGTACGGGCTGCTCGCGTCCGGGCACTGCGATCTCGTGGTGGAAGCCTCGCTGATGCCTTACGATTTCATGGCGCTGGTGCCCGTTGTGGAAGGCGCGGGCGGGCGCATCACCGATTGGGAGGGCCGCCCGCTCGGGCTTCATTCGGATGGGCGCGTGGTCGCCTCCGCCAGCGCCGCGCTGCATGATCGGGCGCTCAGGGAGTTGGCCGGAACGGCCTGATTCAAAGGCTTTATTCTCCTATTTTAATTAGGGATTCCTCGCTGCGTCAGGCGGGTTCGGCCGTGGTTTCGGCCGGTGCGACGACGATCTCCGTACCGGCTGCTTCGAACTGCTGGCGGAGCGGGGCGGGTGGCATGGCGTCCGACACCAGGAGAGAGATTGGCTCGAAATTGCAGACACGCACGCGGGCCTTGGCGGTGAATTTCCAGGCATCGGCCGCGATGACCACGCGGTCCGCGCGGTCGATCATGGTGCGGGCGACGCGGGCTTCGTCGATGTCGAAGTCCATGTAGCCGTCCTTGGGATCGATGGCGCCGATGGAGAGGATGGCGAGGTCGCCACGGAACTCACGGATCAGCTCCAGAGCCTCGTAGCCCACAGTTGCGCCGATATCGGCGCGCAGCGCGCCGCCTGCCAAGTGCACCGCGCAATCTCCGCGGCCGACCAGAGTGCGCGCGATCTCGAGCGAATTGGTGACGACGGTCAGGCCGTTCTTTTGCAGGAGGGCCTGGGCGACGTAAGTGGTCGTCGAGCCGGAATCGATGAGGAGCGTCATTCCATCCGCCACCTGCTCGGCGACGGTGCGCGCGATGGCGCGCTTGGCGGCGACGCGCTCCTTGATGCGGCGCGAAAAGGGCGGCTCGGCAAGAGCGCCTACGAGAATGACGCCGCCGTGCACGCGGTGCACCGCACCCTGCTCGACGAGGTCCTTCACATGGCGGCGCACCGTCTCGTCGGACACGTGGAGCCGTTCGGCGAGCGAGGCGATCGACTCCCGGCCGGTCACGCGAAGCGCATCGAGAATTGCGCTCTGCCAACGCGTGGGGAAATTCATGGATATATCTCCGACACTTTGCTCCAGTTTTGGGCAAAATCACACAAAAGGCAATAAAGATATGGATTGTTTATTGACATTTTGTGGCTTTTCGCGCGACGCTCAAAAAACGCGCTTTGTGGCTCGAGTGAGGTACACCGCGGCAGCCATTTCGCGCTCGAACAGTCGGTTCCTCATGTTGGATCACAAGACAAACGGGAGAAAAATGGTGATGCATCGCTCCTCGACCGCGCTCGCGGCACTTGCGCTCGCCTTGGGCTTATCGTCGCCCGCGCTGGCGGCGGATTCCAAAGACCCCATCAAGCTCACCCTGCATGACTGGACCGGGCAGCTCGTCAGCGCCCACATCATGGGAGAGGTGCTGAAAAAGGCGGGGCTCAACATCGAATACGTGCAGGCCGACTATCTCGCGCAGTTTGCCGGTCTCAAGACGGGCGACGTGCATGTGGCCATGGAAATCTGGGCGACGACCGGAAAGGAAGCGCTCGAGGAGGCGGTTGCCACCAAGCAGGTCGAGAACCTCGGCGAAACGGGAATGCTCGCGATCGAGGAGTGGTGGTATCCGCTCTACATGAAAGAGAAGTGTCCGGGGCTGCCGGACTGGAAGGCGCTCAAGGAGTGCGCCAAGGCGTTCAGCACGCCCGAGACCGCTCCGAAGGGCCGCTATGTGGGCGCGCCTGCGACGTGGGGCGGCTTCGACGATGAGCGTGTCGAGGCGCTCGACCTGCCGTTCGAGGTGGTGCACGCGGGAACCGATGCGGCGCTCTTCGCAGAGCTCGAGTCCGCTTATCAGCGGCAGGCGCCGGTGGTGCTGTGGGTTTACGCGCCGCACTGGGCGCCGATCAAATACAAGGGCGAGTGGGTCGAGTTCCCGAAGTATGAGCCCGCCTGCTACAGCGATCCTTCCTGGGGCATCAACAAGGAGAAGGCTTACGATTGCGGCAAGCCGCGCGGAGCCATCTGGAAAGCGGCATGGGCCGGTCTCAAGGACAAGTGGCCGTCTGCCTACACTGCGATCAAAGGTTTCGAGCTGAACAATGAGGAGATGGGCAAGCTTGTCGGCGACATCGATCTCGACGGCAAGAAGCTCGACGACGTCGTCGCAGAGTGGATGAAGACCAACGAGGCACGCTGGAAAAAGTGGATCGGCGGCTGACCCGCGATTCCGTTCGGCACTTTCGAGTCCGATGCCTTGGCATGATGTCGGCAGGTCCATGACATGACGAACGCCACTCTCGTTTGCCGCAACCTCTGGAAGCTCTACGGCCCGGAGCCGGAACGCTTCATGGAGAAGCATGGGCCGTCACCTTCAGAAGCCGCGCTCAAGTCGGCGGGGCAGGTGACGGCGGTGGCGGACGCCTCGCTCACCATCGAGCGCGGTGAGATTTTCGTCATCATGGGGCTGTCGGGATCTGGCAAGTCGACGCTGGTCAGGTGCCTCTCGCGCCTGATCGAGCCGACGAGCGGGGAGGTGATCTTCGAGGGCGTGGACCTGCTCAAGGCTTCGCCCGAGGATCTCATCGAGCTCAGGCGGCACAAGATGGGCATGGTGTTCCAGCACTTTGCCCTGCTGCCGCACCTCAGTGTTCTCGACAACGTAGCATTTCCGCTCGAAATCCGCGGTGTGGGCCGCCGCGAGCGCGAGAAGCCCGCCCGTGAGATGATCGAGCTGGTCGGCCTCCAGGGGCGCGAGAACTACCTGCCGTATCAGCTTTCGGGCGGGCAACAGCAGCGGGTGGGCATCGCCCGCTCGCTGATCACCAATCCCGACGTGTGGTTTCTCGACGAGCCGTTCTCCGCGCTCGATCCGCTGATCCGCCGCGAGATGCAGAACGAGTTCATGCGTCTGCAGGACGCGCTGCACAAAACCATCGTCTTCATCACGCACGATTTCGAGGAGGCGGTTCGCGTCGGCGATCGCATCGCTATCATGCGGGAAGGCCGCGTCGTGCAGGTGGGCACGCCGGAGGATCTGGTGCGCTCCCCGGCCGACGACTATGTGGCGGAGTTCACCCGCGATGCGCCACGCAGCAAGATCTTCTCCGCGCGTGCGATCATGCGGGCGCCCAAGGCGGGCGAGGCTATCGCGGGGCTCATTCCGGCTGCCAGCAAGGTGCGCGAGTTTGCGGCGCGCGTGGATTCCTCCGAGCTTCCGTTCGGGGTGGCTGATGAATCCGGTCAGCAGATCGGCGTGGTTGACCGGCGGGCGGTGATGTCCGTGCTGGTCAGCGCCTGGGAGCGGGCATGACAGTGGCCGCCGTCGAGACGAAGATAAGCCCCTCGACGACGCGGCTCGGACCCGACACCGTCGCGATCCTGGCGTTTGCGGTGCTGGCGCTGATTGCCTTCTTTCTTCCCGACGGCGTGCTGCCCGCGTGGATGACGGAGCTGCCGCCGCGGTTCCGGATCGGTCTCGACACGGGGGTCTCGGCTGTTCTCAAGTGGCTCGTGGAGGATGCGAGCTTCGGTCTCTTCACGTTCAAGGAGATGACGCGCGGGTTCGCGCAAGTGCTGAACGTTCCGCTCGACATCGCGACCTCCATCCTTTCGACGGGATTGCGAGAAGGACGCGGATCGGCTGCGGTTCAGCTTGCGCCGCCGCTGCCGTGGATCGCGGTGGTCGGTGTCGTCTCGGCGCTGGGCTATCGCTTCGGCGGATGGCGTCTCGCGGCGCTCGCGGGTGGCGCGTTCCTCTATCTCGCCGTGTTCGGTCAGTGGGAGAGCGCAATGCTGACGCTCTCCTCCATCGTCGTGGCGGCGCCGCTCGGTGTTGCGGCGGGCTTGGTCACAGGCGTCATCGGCTATCGCGTTCCGGCGTTCCGGCGCTTCATCACGCCGGTTCTCGATCTCATGCAGACGGTACCGACGTTCGCCTACCTCATTCCGATCCTGTTCCTGTTCGGCTTCGGCCCTGTGGCCGCAATGATCGCCACCATCATCTACGCGCTGCCGCCGATGGTGCGCGTGACGATGGCCGCCCTCGAAGGCGTGCCGCGCGAGATCGTGGAATACGGCACCATGGCCGGAACCACGCCGAGGCAGATGATCATGAAAGTCATGCTGCCGGCCGCGCGCCCACAGCTTCTGGTGGGCGTGAACCAGGTGATCATGCTGTCGCTCAACATGGTGATCATTGCGTCGATGATCGGCGCGGGCGGTCTCGGGTTCGACGTTCTGACGAGCCTTCGGCGCCTCGATATCGGGCGCGGGCTGGAATCGGGCCTTGCCATCGTGGTGCTGGCCATCGCGCTCGACCGTCTGAGTCAGGCCTACGCCGATGGGGCGCGCAAGCGCGGTGCGGAAGGGGACCTGAAGCCGTTCCTGCTCGCGCTCGTGGCATTCGTCGCGGTGACCTATGTGCTGGGCCTGTTCGTGCCGTTCGTCGCTACTTATCCGGAGGCGCTCCAGATCTCGACGGCGCCGTGGTGGTCGGAAGCGGTGCGCTGGATCAACGTCAACTTTTTCGACGCGTTCGATGCGGTGAAGACGTTCTTCCTTCTCAACCTGCTGCTGCCCGTGAAGCGCTTCATGATGGCCCAGCCTTGGCCGCTGGTTGCGGCGGCGCTCGGCTATGCGGGATGGCGGCTCGGCGGCGTGCGCCTCGCTGTTCTCGTCGTGTCTCTCGTCCTGTTCCCGGTTCTCAACGGGCAGTGGGAGATCACGATGATGACCGTGTATCTCTGCGGGCTTTCCGTGCTGTTCGCGGCGCTGATCGGCATTCCCATCGGCATCTACGCCGGTCTCTCTCCTAGGGCGTGGCGCGTGATCGAGCCGGTGATCGACACGCTGCAGACGCTGCCGAGCTTCGTCTACCTCATCCCGGCCGTCATGCTGTTCCGCGTCGGCGACTTCACGGCGATGCTCGCGATCATCCTCTATGCGCTGGCGCCCTCGGTTCGCTACGCGGCGCACGGAATCCGGCAGGTTCCCCCGATGTTGATCGAGGCCGGCACCTCGATGGGCTGCACGCCGCGCCAGAGCCTGACGCGCATCCAGCTTCCCGTGGCGCTTCCGACCATTCTTCTCGGCATCAACCAGACCGTGATGCTTGCTCTCTCCATGCTGGTCATCACGGCGCTGGTGGGCACGCGCGATCTGGGCCAGCAGGTGTACATGGCGCTCACCAAGGCGGATACGGGCAAGGGGCTCGTTGCGGGGCTTTGCGTGGCGGCCATCGCTATCGTCGCCGACCGGTTGATCAACGCGGGCGCGGCGCGGCTCGCCGCGCAACGAAGCGGAGGTGGCGATGCCGCATGAGGTCATCGACGATCCGCTCATCGTCAGAGTGTCGAAGCTCGATATCTGGTTCGGAACCGTCGATCCGGAGCCGCTGCTCGGGGGCATTACCAACAAGAACTTCGTGGTGCGGGATCGCGGGCGGCGCTACGTGGTGCGAACGGGCGGGGACATTCTCGCCCATGGCGTCGTGCGCGCGAGCGAGCTGGCGGCGACTCGGGCGGCTCATGCGGCGGGCATCAGCCCGGCCGTCGTTCACGCCGAGCCCGGCATCATGGTGATCGAGTTCATTGAAGGCCGGACGTTTCAGCCCGAGGATGTGCGTAATCCGGCAAACCTCGAGAGGCTCGTCGATCTCATCCGCCGCTGCCATCGCGACGTGGCGCTGCACCTGCGAGGGCCGGCGCCGATGTTCTGGCCGTTTCATGTGATCCGCGACTATGGCCACACGCTACGCGAGGGTGGAAGCCCGCACGCTGGTCTGTTGCCGGATCTGCTGACGCGGGCGGAGCGGCTCGAAAAGGCCGTGGGGCAGATCGACGTCGTGTTCGGACACAACGATCTCCTGGCCGCGAACATTCTTGACGATGGGGCACGCCTTTGGCTGCTCGACTGGGAATATGCGGGCTTCAACTCTCCGCTGTTCGACCTCGGCGGCCTCGCCTCCAACAGCGAGATGCCGGCCGATCTTTCGGAAGCACTTCTCGCCTCCTATTTCGGCCGGCCGATCGACGCGCTTCTGCGCCGGCAGGCCGCTGCCATGACCGCGGCATCTCTTCTGCGCGAAACGCTGTGGGCCATGGTGTCGGAGATCCATTCCTCCGTCGATTTCGACTACGCCGCCTACACCGCGGAAAATCTCGCCCGTTTCGAAACCTCCTATAACCACTACGAGACACTGGAGTCCCCATGAGCGCGTTGCCGACCTCAGCGAAGATCGTCATCATCGGCGGTGGCATCGTCGGATGCTCCACAGCCTATCACCTCGGGCAGATGGGCATGAAGGACGTGCTGCTCATCGAGCGTGCCAAGCTCACCTCGGGCTCGACGTGGCATGCTGCGGGGCTCGTCGGTCAGCTTCGGACCAGCGCGAACATCACGCAGCTTCTCGGCTACTCGGTGGCGCTCTACGACAGGCTCGAAGCGGAAACGGGTCTCGCCACAGGCTGGAAGCGCAATGGCGGTCTGAGACTCGCCTGCAATTCCGAGCGCTGGATCGAGGTGAAGCGGCAGGCGACGACGGCCAAGTCGTTCGGCCTCGACATGCATCTCCTCACTCCCAAGGAGGCGCAGGAGCTTTGGCCGCTGATGCAAGTCGACGACGTGGTCGGCGCTGCCTTCCTGCCGACAGACGGGCAGGCCTCTCCCTCGGACATCACGATGTCGCTCGCGAAGGGTGCGCGGCAGGGCGGCGTGACGATCCGGGAAGGCGTGCGCGTCACGGCTATCGAGACGGAGCGTGGCAAGGTTCGTGCGGTCGTGACGGACCAGGGCCGGGTGGAGTGCGAGAAGCTCGTCATTTGCGCCGGGCAGTGGTCGCGGGCGGTGGGTAAGCTGGCGGGCGTCAACATTCCGCTCGTCTCGATGCAGCATCAATACCTGATCACGGAGAAGATCGACGGCGTGACGGCCTCGCTGCCGACGTTGCGCGATCCGGACCGGCTCACGTACTGGAAAGAGGAAGTGGGCGGTCTCGTGATGGGCGGCTACGAGCCCAATCCAAAGCCGTGGGCGGAGAACGGTATTCCGGATCCCTTCGACTTCCAGTTGCTCGAGAACGACCTCGAACACTTCGAGCCGCTGCTGGAGCTTGCGGCCGGACGCGTGCCTGCGATGGAGACCGCCGGCATTCGCCAGTTCCTCAATGGCCCGGAGAGCTTCACGCCGGATGGCAACTTCATCCTTGGCGAAGCGCCGGAAGTGAAGAACATCTATGTGGGCGCAGGTTTCAACGCATTCGGCATCGCGGCGGGCGGTGGCGCGGGCATGGCGCTTGCGGAATGGGTCGCGAAGGGCGAGCCGCCCTACGACCTGTGGCCGGTCGATATCCGCCGTTTCGGCCGCAACCACCTCGACACGGGCTGGGTGCGCACGCGCACGATGGAAGCCTATGCCAAGCATTACACGATGGCCTGGCCGCACGAGGAGCATCATTCGGGCCGGCCTCTACGCCGCTCTCCCCTCTATGACCGGCTGATCGCGCAAGGCGCCGTGTTCGGCGAGAAGACGGGATGGGAGCGTCCGAACTGGTTTGCCGACACGAAGGCGGGCGAGGAGACGCGCGACATCTACAGCTACGGGCGGCAGAACTGGTTCGAGGCTGTAGGCCGCGAGCACAAGGCTGCGCGTGAGCGCGTCGCGGTGTTCGACCAGACGTCGTTTGCGAAGTTCATGATGGTGGGCGAAGACGCCGAGCAGGCGCTGTCGTGGATCGCGGCGAGCGACGTGTCGAAGGCGCCGGGTCGTCTCGTCTATACGCAGATGCTGAACGGAAAGGGTGGCATCGAGTGCGATCTGACGGTGGGGCGTCTTGCCTATGACGAATATTACATCGTCACCGGCACGGGGTTCGCGACGCACGATTTCGACTGGATCAAGCGCTCGATCCCGGCGGGGCTCGATGCGCGGCTGATCGATGTGACGTCCGCCTACGGTGTGCTGGCGGTTATGGGGCCGCGTTCGCGGGACGTGATCGCGGCGCTTTCGAGTGACGACTTCTCGAACAAAGGCTTTCCATTCGGCCAGATCCGCCGTGTGCAGATCGCGGGAGCGCCGGTGATTGCGCTGCGCGTGACCTATGTGGGTGAGCTTGGCTGGGAGCTGCACATTCCGGTGGAATTTCTGACCACGGTCTATGAGGCGCTGATGGCGGAAGGTGCCAAACACGGCATCGCCAACGCGGGGTATCGCGCGATCGAGTCTCTCCGCCTCGAAAAGGGCTACCGTGCGTGGGGCTCCGAGATCGGACCGGATCACTCGCCGCTGGTGGCGGGGCTCGGCTGGGCGGTCAAGCTGAAGGCCAATACGCCGTTCCAGGGACGCGATGCGCTGAGCCAGCAGGCGGCCAAGCCTCTGCCTCGTCTGCTCGCCGGCTTCACCACCGATCCCTCGGTCGTGCTGCTCGGGCGCGAGACGATCTACCGGAACGGCGAGCGCGTCGGCTGGCTCGCGAGCGGCGGCTTCGGCTATACGGTCAACCGCTCTATCGGCTATGGCTATGTGCGCCGTCCTGATCCCGGCGTGGACGCGGAATTCGTGCTGTCCGGCACCTACGAGCTCGAGGTTGCGACGGAGCGCGTGCCGGCTGAGGTGACGCTCGGGCCGCTCTACGATCCCGAGAACGCGCGGATCAAGGCGTAAAAAAATCGGAGCGGGAATGCCGCTCCGATCTCTACGCACGCACGGGATCTTTTGCGGGGCGGTCGGTCAGGCGCATTCGTAAGGGATGGCGGCGCCCGTCTCCGCGACGAAGCGGATGCAGGTCTGCTCGCGCGATGCAATCGTGAGCTCGTTCTCCGGACCGTCCTTGCCGAGGCTCGCTTTTTTCAACGGTTTCTCTGACTTAGGGCCGAGCTCGATGTCGGCGATGGCGTCAGGCTGATAGCCGCGATAGGGGCAGCCCGCGTTCGCTGCCGACATCTGAAGCGTGGCGACGAGCAAGGTGGCGAGAACGATCGCGACAAAGCGGAACATCATGTGGGGCTCCCCTGATTAGGCCTCTTGGCGGGCGGCTTTCTCAAGCCGCCCCGTGACGCCTTCGTGCCATGGGGGGAGGGGCCAAACTGTTACGCGCGGAACATGGCCTGGAATTTCCGGCCCGGGATCGTCAGGCTACGGAGCTGGGTTGGCCGATGCGCCGGTAGATGAAGGGCGGCGCGGGCGCTTTGCTCTCGCGCTCGGCGATCTCGGCGAAGGCCTCGTGCCACGGGGAAAGCGCGCAGGCCGGGTCGGCGTTGGCCGCGTCTCCTGTCACGGCGAGCGCCTGGCAGCGGCATCCGCCCCAATCGACCTCGCAGCGGTCGCAACCCTTGCAGGGCTCCTTCATCCAGGCCGTTCCCCGGTATTTGTTGAAGGCCGATCCGTTGAGCCAGATGTCGGCCAGGGAGCGGTTGCGGACGTTGTCGATCTCGAGCCCCGGGATCGTCTCCGCGGCGTGGCAGGGGAGTACCTTGCCCGAGGGCGTGACGTCGATGAGGTTGCGGCCCCAGCCGCCCATGCAGGGCTTCGGCCGCACGGCATAGTGATCGTGCGAGACCACGTCGAACACGAGGATGCCCTTGAGGCGTTCCTTGGCCTCGCGGGCGACGTCGAGGGAGCGGTAGAACTGCTCGCGCGTGGGAATGAGCGCGGCGCGGTTCTTGAGCGCCCAGGCATAATATTGCGTGTTCGCGATCTCGATGCGACCCGCACCCACCTCTACAGCGTAGTCGATGAGGGCGGGGAGGTTGTCGATGTTGTGGCGGTGAACGACGACGTTGACGGTAAGCGGGAGACCCAGGTCTTTCACCCAGCGGGTCACCTCGCGCTTCTTGGGCGCGCCGCCCTTGTAGCCCGAGATCCAATCTGCTTTCTCGGGATCGGTGTCCTGTATGGAGATCTGCACGTGGTCGAGCCCCCGCGCAGCCAGTCCGGCGAGCCGCTCCCGGGTGAGCGTGACGCCCGAGGTGATGAGATTGGTGTAGAGCCCCGCCTCGACCGCGCTCGTCAGGATCTCCTCCAGGTCCTTTCGCGCGCACGGCTCGCCGCCTGAAAGGTGAACCTGCAGCACGCCGAGGGCCGCCGCATCGCGCAGCACGCGATCCCATTCGGCTGCGCTCAGCTCGCCGCCCCGTTCCATTTCGAGGGGGTTGGAGCAATAGGGACATTGCAGCGGGCACCGATAGGTGAGTTCGGCAAGCAACCCGAGAGGGGCCAGCGGACGGCTGCACGCAGGCGCTTCAGCGGTGTTGATATGCGTTCCGGTACTCGTGCCGGCAATCTCAGTCACGGGGCAAGTCCTTGCTGTTGAGACGTCCTCTCCTCATCGCGCTTCGTCCTGGTCGATCGGACTCGTATCCGGCCCCCGGCTTCGCGGGACAGCGAAGCCGGAAGGGTCTTCGATCACGGAGGAATGACGCTGCGGATTACGCAAGCGCTTCGTCAGGCCGATAGCAGCCGGGGGGAATGAGGCCAACCACGTAGGCGTGGTGCAGGGCATCGAGCTGCGCCCAGAGCACGTCGCACTTGAAGCGGACGGCGTTGACGCAGGCTTCCTGCAGGTCACGCGTATTGGCGTATTGCTTCACGAACTCGAGGGCGAAGGTCGCGTCACGCGGGGCCTGAGAGAGACGGCGCTTGAAGTACGCCATCACCTCGTCGTTGACGAAGTCGTAGTTGGCGAGCATGCCCGCGATGCGCTCGCGGTGGATCGAGGGCGCAAACAGCTCCGTCAACGAGGAGGCGGCCGCGACGACGAGCGGCTGCTCGACGACGAACCGCACGTAAGCCTCAACGGCGAACCGGGTCGCGGGAAGCGCGCCGCGCATGCTCGTCACGTAGTCGCGATCGAGGCCGAGGCAGTCGGTGAGCTTGAGCCAGCGCTCGATGCCGCCTTGCTCGTCGGGCAGCATGCCGTCGTGATCGTGAATGCGGTGGATCCACTCGCGGCGCAGCTCCCGGTCGTGGACGCGGCTCATGAAGGCTGCGTCCTTGCGCGGGATCGCTTCCTGATAGCAGTAGCGGTTCAGCGCCCATGCTGAGACCTGACCCTTGTTGAGCTTGCCGCCGTGGAGCAATTTATGAAACGGATGCAGATCGTGGTAGCGGGTGGGCCCCACAGCGCGGATTTGCGCCTCGAACTCCGCAGGCGACCAGGGGGCGTTGGCAGCTTCGATTTTTCTTACGAACTCGTTCATCCTTGGGGAACCTTTCCGGGGTTGGCGTGCTGACATGGGCATCGCTTTTCCGGAAATCTGCCGGGCGCCGGAGTTGCTTGCTTGATCCATGTCAAGATTGAGATCACAGGTGGTTCAAAGGCTCGTGTGACGAACAGGATGGCCGAGGACTGAGCCCATGCGCGTAAAGCCCGTCATTGTCGTCGGCCACGCGGCCCTCGACCGTGTCTACCGGATCGATGCTTTTCCCCCGAAACCAACCAAGGTGCGGGCGCTCGAGCATCGGGAGGAGGGTGGCGGCTCGGCTGCGAACGCGGCTGCCGCCGTCGCTCGGCTCGGCGGGGCTGTGACGTTCTGGGGTCGCGTGGGCGATGACGAGACGGGAGACAAGGTCAAGCGCGCGCTCGAACGCGTGGGAGTGGACGTTGCCTCCGTTCGTTCCTGCTCGGCTGCCATCACTCCGACGGCTGCCGTCATCGTGGACGGAAGGGGCGAGCGGCTGGTGGTGAGCGAGGATGATCACGTGATGCCGATGGAGGCGGACTGGCTGCCGACTGGTCAAGTGAGATCGTCGAGTGCCGTTCTGAGCGATCTGTCGTGGCTGGAAGGTACGGAAGCTGCCTTCATGGAAGCGCGGGCGCTCGGTGTGCCGACGGTGCTCGACGTAGATCTCGGCGGCGGCAGCCTGCTCGCGCGCCTGCTTCCTCTCGCCGATTTCGCGATCTTCTCGGCTCCCGCATTCGAGAAGCACGTCGAAGGCTCGACGGACGACGCGCGGCTTTCGGCTTTGATCGAGGCTGGTGTGCGTCATGCCGGCGTAACGCGGGGTGCGGCCGGATATGTCTGGAAGTCGCGCGCGGGCAGCGGCGTCCAAGCGGGGTTCAGGGTGCCCGTCGTAGACACCACGGGCGCGGGAGATACGTTCCACGGGGCTTTCGCCTATGCGCTGGGAGCAGGATTTGAGGAGGCCGAATGCGCGCGTGTCGCTGCCGCCGCCGCTGCCTTGAAATGCCGGCGGCTCGGAGCGCGTCTCGGACTGCCGACGGCGGCGGAGCTCGACGCCTTCCTGATCGAGCAGACAGGGCAGGGACTCGCCGCCCCGCTTCTCGAGGATGGCCTGATGGCGGATGCGTCCGAGCCTAGGGTTTCGCCGGATAATTCAGGCCCGTGACGACGCGGTGATAGAGCACGGCACAGGCGACGATCGCCGCGCTTCCGACGAGCACGGGCATGACGAGGAAGCTCGGTGTCGCGAGCCAGGTGAGCACCACGAGCGGATTGGCGCCTGCCGGCGGGTGCACGGTGCGCGTCAGCACCATTGCGGATATGCCGAGGCCGACGCCTAGGCTTGCCGCCGCGATGCCCGGGCCGAACGCGGCGCAGGCGAGGAGGCCGGCGGTGGCCGTCACGAGATGTCCGCCGATGACGTTGCGCGGCTGGGCGAGGGGACTAGCAGGCAGCGCGAACACGAGCACGCACGATGCGCCGAACGGGGGGATCAGGAGTGCGTATCCCCCCGACATGGTGAGCGTGGCGAGGAGCGCGATGGTGAGCGCGCCGCCGAGCCCGGCGAGCGCGGCCGTCTGCCAGGGATGCTCGCGTAAACGACGCATGCCAGGAATGATGGTGCCCTCCAGGAAGGCACGCTGACGCCGGTCGCTCATGATGTGTCTGCTCGTTTGGGGTTTCTGCCAGGAGGAGGCGAGACGGAGATGCGGCGGGCCTGCAGGGCGGCTCTCAGCATTCTCCGTCCGCTTTCACGCCCGGGAGAGGTGCAGCGGCGCGCCCCTCCCGGACGATGCAGATCGTGGATCAGCGTTTGAACTTTGCTGCTTCCTCCGAGCCGCCGGTGGCGTTTCCGGCGCTGTAGGAGTGGGCGCCGACGCCTGCGAGCTTGCCGCCCTGGACGACCAGGTACTCGTTGCGGATCGGCCTTCCCTCGAAATAGCACTCCAGAATCTCGCGGGTGCCTGCCGCATAACGCGTTTGCGCCGAGAGCGAGGTGCCCGAGATATGGGGCGTCATGCCGTGATGGGGCATCGAGCGCCACGGATGATCCTGCGGCGGCGGCTGCGGGAACCACACGTCGCCCGCGTAGCCTGCAAGCTGGCCGCTTTCCAGTGCGCGTGCGATGGCATCGCGATCGCACAGCTTACCGCGTGCCGTGTTCACGAGATACGCGCCGCGCTTGAAGTTCTTCAGAGACTTCTCGTTGATCATGTGCTCCGTCTCGGGGTGGAGCGGGCAATTCAGCGTGACGACGTCGCAGACCTTGGTGAGGCTTTCGAGGCTCGTGTGGTGCGTGAGGTTCAGCTCCTTCTCGACAGCGTCCGGCAGCTTGTAGCGGTCCATGTAGTGGAGGTGGACATCGAAAGGCTTCAGGAGACGCAGAACGCGAAGTCCGATGCGGCCCGCGGCCACCGTTCCGACGTGCATACCCTCGATGTCATAGGAGCGAGCGACGCAGTCGGCGATGTTCCAGCCGCCCTTGATCACCCAGTTGTAGGACGGGATGTAGTTGCGCACGAGCGACAGCATCTGCATGACGACATGCTCGGCCACGCTGTTCGAATTACAGTACGTGACCTCGGCGACGGTGATGCCGCGATCCATAGCCGCCTGAAGGTCTGTGTGATCGGAGCCGATGCCAGCCGTCACGATCATCTTGAGCTTGGGAGCCTTGGCGATGCGCTCGGCCGTCATGTAGGCGGGCCAGAACGGCTGGGAGATCACGATTTCCGCGTCATGCAGTTCCTGGTCGAGCTTCGAGTTCGCCCCGTCCTTGTCGGACGTCACAACAAGCGTGTGTCCATTCTGCTCGAGGTATTTGCGCAGGCCGAGCTCGCCCGAGACGCTGCCGAGCAGCGTGCCGGGCTGGAAGTCGATTGCCTTCGGCGTGGGTGCCGTCTGGCCATCGGGGTACTTGGTGATTTTCGGAATGTCGTCACGGGCGTAGGTCTTCGGGTAACCGGTCACGGGATCGTCGTACAGGACACATACGATCTTTGCCATTTTCATCTCCATCATGGGTTCAAGTCGATCGAGAGCCGGCGGTCGATGGCAGCAGGCTTTCGGCCATGAGGCAGCGTTTCGGCCGGCGTGGTGCCGGTCGATCCTTTCGATCACGATCGAAGAGGGGCAATGTTGGAACGGTTCCAGATGTGGCCGTTCGGGCGTCGCTCCTCGCGCTTCCTCGCCACTTCGAGCACCGGCCGTTCTCTGCGGCGCATGTGTTTCCGTCGTGGTCGCAGGACAGTCTGACGCAACGCGAGCGCGATCAAACAAATGATGTGAGACGGGTGATCGACGGCGTCGATCAAACTGCGACAGGCGTCAGGCCGCCGAGCATCTGTTCAAGGTCGAGACCATCCGCGCATTTCACGAGCGCATGAGCGAGCGGCGATTGCGGATCGCGGTCGAGCGTCACGAGGCCGATGGTCTGGCTGTGCACGGGATCGACGAGATCGATCAGCGCGAGATCCTCGCAGCCCGCGAAGATGTAGGCGAACGTATGCGGGATGATGCTCGACCATTCGCCGCTTCTCACGTGCGAGCAGACGGCGAGGAACGAGTTGGCGGTGACGGTGGGGTTAAGCTCGACGCCGAGCGATTGTGCGAGCTTGTTCAGAACGCGGCGGTTCTGCATGGCTTCGTGCAGCAGGCATAGATTGTCGTCGACTGCTTCACGCCAGCCGATGGCCGGTTTCTTCGCACGCGGGTTCGCGACGTTGGTCACGAAGATGTAACGCTCGCGGTAAAGCACTTTCTTGCGCACGTTGGCGAGGGGCTCGTTGTCGAGATATGTGATGCCCGCATCGAGCTCGAATTTTTCGAGACCGCTCTGGATCGCGAGGGAGCTCACCGACTGGATGTCGACGGTGACGCCCGGATGCTTCGCGCAGAAGGGCGCTGTGAGGAGTGCGACCGTCGGCATGGCAGCCGGAATGACGCCGAGCCGGAGCGTGCCTTTGAGCCCCTCGCGGTAGGTGCCGACGTCCTGCTTCAGGCTCTCGTAGTCCGCGAGGATCTGGTAGGCCCATTCCGCCACGCGCTCGCCTTCGGGCGTGAGACCCATGAAGCGGGGCTCGCGGATGACGAGCGTCATGCCAAGCTCGCGCTCGAGGGATTTCAGGCCGGCGGAGAGGGTGGATTGCGTGACGTGACAGGTCTCGGCGGCGCGTGCAAAGTGCTTCTCGCGCGCGAGGGCAAGGAGATAAGTCATCTGGCGGATGAACATCGTGCATACCCGTGTCGTTGGTCCGCGGCCCGCGTTCGATATAACGCATTGGATATAACGAGGCGAGATTAACTATCGGCCGCGGGTCGATTGCCGTTCATGCTTCAGCAAGATGGGCGTTATACTTGTTTGAGCAACCGCAACCCGCTCGAATATTCGCCGATCAAGCCTTATATGAAGGGCATCGTGGCTTACGGGGCGGCCTTTGCTCCCGGCAAGCCCGCACGGAGGACTTGATGGATCCCAGGCGTGAAGAGACTGTCATCGTCATCGACAGGCATGGCACGACGACGGAGTTGAAGGGCTGGCGCCGCTGGCTGGCAGCTGGCACGGGCTATCTTGTGCTCGCGCTGGTGGCGCTGGTCGGCATTGCCTTCCTGGTCGGCATCGCGATGACGGCGGCCATGGTGCTGGTGGTGGCCGTTCCGCTTGCCATTGTGCTGGCGCTCATCGCCTACGCGACGGGCTATCTCAAAGTCGATGTGCAGCGCGACAAGTTTTGAGCCTCGATCGCCTGCCTAGCGCCCCCCGGGGTAATCAGGGAGCCGGGGGCTCCGGCACGTCGATCTCCGGCTCGGCTTCCTTGGGCGCGGCTGCTTCGCGCGGCAGCTTGGTCACCCAGGGCACAACGTTCGTCACGATCTTTCCGAATGCCGTGTCGAGTGCCGCGACGGCGCCGGGCGCATCGACCGATCCCAGCGGCACCTGCTCGTGGAACACCTTCGAGCCCGTGATCTTTCCGCCCGCGCTCAGCATCTTCACGGAGATCTCGACGTCGGCTGCCGGTTTCGGCGCCATCGTGATGGCGAACTGGCGGATCTCGGTCTGCAGCTGATCCGACGGCTCCAGGCTGTCGAGCGGGCGCGTGACGGCGGAGAAGCATCCCGATTTCTCGAAGCTCTCGACCATCTTCGACTGGACGACCGAGGGGATGTTATCGGTGAATTGAGCCTTCTCGAAGGGCGCGTTTTCCGGCGGATCGCCGACGACGATCACCTTGTCCGAGTTGAACGCCATGGGCGCTGCGGGTTCCGGGATCACGAGCTGGGGCAGGGAGGCCTCCTTGCAGACCGAGGTCCCTTTGACCGCAGTAAGCGTGTAGATGCCCGGCTTCGCTTTCGCGCCACCCGCGAAGCGCTCCAAACCGGCGAGGATGCCATCGATGCGCTCCGAGTTGCGCGACAGAACGCCCGCAAACGTGCTGATGCCGGCGATGGCGTCATGCAAGGCGGCGCTGTTGTCGTCGATCACCTTGTCGAGACGGTTGAGCGTTGCGCGCGCGGATTGCGACAAGCTCTGGGTGCTTTCCTCGCTTGCGGTCAGCAGCGGAATCTCGCCCGGCGCTGCTGCGACCGGCTGCGCGCCGGTGGCGCCGCCCGTCAGCTCGATGACCGGTGCACCGGTGAGCCCCTGGAAATCGACATTCACCACGGTATCGGCCCGGATGGGCGTGTCCGGGGCGACCGCGATGGTGACGAGCACCTCCTTCGGGGCATCAGGGCTCAGGGTAATGTTGGTGACCTCCCCGACGCGGATGCCGTTGAACAGCACGTTCGAGCCGGTCAGCAGGCCGGAGACGGAGCTCTGGAAGCGCACCTGATAGCTCTGCCGGTTGATGAGCCCGCCGGAGTTGTTCAGCCAGTAGACGAAGGCGAACACGGCCAGCGTGACAGCGAGCACAAAGGAGCCGATCAGGGTGTAGCGTGCCGACGTTTCCATGTTTCGGGCCTCAAGGCTCAGTGTTTTTGCTCATAGGTCATGGCTCATGCCTCTGACCGCGGAGATCCGGCAGTGCCGTGATCGGGACGTGAGAAGAGGGCCGTCGCGCGCCGGCCCCGGAAATACTCTCTCACCCACGGATGCTCGGACTGAAGCATGGTGTCGATCGAGCCCGTCGCCACGACGCGTCCATCGGCAAGCGCGCCGACACGGTCGCAGATCGTTTTCAGGCTTTCGAGGTCGTGGGTGATCATGAAGACGGTGAGACCGAGGGTGCGTTGCAGGGTGCGGATCAACGCATCGAAATCGCCTGCCGCGATCGGATCGAGGCCGGAGGTCGGCTCGTCCAGGAACACCAGCTCGGGATCGAGGGCGAGGGCACGGGCCAGCGCCACGCGCTTTGTCATGCCGCCGGAAAGCTCCGAGGGAAGCTTGTGGTGATCGGCTTTGCGAAGCCCCACCATCTCAAGTTTGGTGGCGGCCATCTCGTCCATGAGGCGTTGCGGCAGATCCAGGTATTCGACCATCGGGAACTGGACGTTCTGCAGCGCGGTGAGCGAGGAAAACAAGGCGCCCTGCTGGAACAGGATGCCCCAGCGGCGCTCGATCTGGCGGCGCTCCGCGTCCGTCGCGGTGTCGAGGCGGGTTCCCAGAACCTCGATGGAGCCGGAGCGGCGTGGCAGGAGCCCGATGATGGTGCGCAGCAGAACGGATTTTCCGCTGCCCGATCCGCCGACGAAGCCAAACACTTCGCCGCGGCGCACCTGGAAGGTGACGCCGTCGAGGATGGTCCGGTTGCCGAGGGCAACGACCAGATCCCGCACCTCGATGACGTTGTCTCCGGTCATGGGCCCTACATGTCGACAGAAGCGAAGAAGACAGCGAAGAGGCCGTCGAGAACGATGACAAGGAAGATCGACTTGACGACGGAGGCCGTGGTCTCGCGGCCGAGCGACTCCGCGCTTCCCTTGACCGCAAGGCCCTGCGCGCAGGCCACGACGCCGATCACGAGCGCCATGAACGGGGCCTTGATCATGCCGACCTCGAAATGGGTCAGCGACACCGCTTCCCTCAGCCGTTCGATGTAGATGTCGGGGCTCATTCCGCCGTAGAGCCATGCGACCACGCCGCCGCCATAGAGCGCGGCCATGGAGCCGATGAACGTCAGGATGGGCAGCGCGATGACGAGCGCCACCACGCGCGGCAGGATCAGCACGTCCATGGGATCGCGGCCCATGGTGCGCAGCGCGTCGATCTCCTCGCGCATCTTCATGGAGCCGAGCTCGGCCGTGTAGGCGCTTCCCGAACGGCCGGCCATCATGATGGCGACGATCAGCACGCCGATCTCGCGCAGGATCAGGATGCCGACCATGTCGACGACATAGGCATCGGCGCCGAACTTGCGGAAATGGAAAAAGCCCTGCTGGGCGATGATGCAGCCGATGAGGAAGGTGATCAGCACCATGATCGGCACGGCCTGCCAGCCGACGCGGTCGAGGTGGTGAAGGGTGGACGTGAGGCGGAAGCTCCTGGGGTTCGCGATCACGCGACCCAGCGATACCACCAAGGCACCCAGCATGGCGGCAAATGCCGTCAGCTCCCGGCCGATGCCCGCAGTCGCGCGGCCGAGCCATTCGATTTTCGCGGGGATGCTGAACGCGTGCTTAGGAGGAGATGCCGGCTTGCGCTCGGAGCGCTGAACCTGCTCGTAGAGTGAATGATAGCGCTCGGGCAGCCCGTAGAGCGTCGCGCGGCCGGGAAGGGCCTCACGGGCTCGTATCAGGCGCTCGATCAGCCAGGCGCCGTAGGTGTCCAGGCTGGTGATGCCGTGCATATTGACGGCGATCGGCTGGTCGGGGGGCGTCGTGCGCACCGTCTCGTCGATCAGCCCATCGAGATTGCGGGCGTTGGCGACGGTCCAGGATCCTTCGGCCGTCAGCTCGATCCTTCCCGATCCGGGCCGTGCGACTAGCGAGGGCGGCGAACCCATCTGACCTTCACCTCCTTGGGGAGCCTTCACGCAGCCGCGTCACTTTCGCGAGAGGCTCACCGTGACGCTCTTGAGCGGGATGCCCTGGGTCGCGATGGCCACGTTCTGCTTCGCGCGATCATAGGTGATTGTCATGGTTCCCGCCACGCTGCCGGCGATGGCGAGCGAAAGCTTCGTGTCCGTGAGCTTGCCCGTCACCGCGCCTTCGGCATTGTAGGTCCGCTCTTCCCAGTTGCCGCTCAGCGATGTGCCGTTGGCGCTCAGCTTGGACCGCATCTCGATCTTGTTGGTCTGCCCCGAGCACCGGACGGCGATCCCGAGCTGGGAACCGCTTCCAGTATAGTAGGCATCGCATTTGAGCTTTTCCGAGGTGCCGTCCTGGAGCTTGTAGGTTCCGCTCCCGCCCCAGGATCCGATCAGCGGCTCGAACGTGGGATCGGCAGCGCTCGGCGTGGCGGTGGCGCAAACCAGGAAAAGCGGGGCGGCGAGCACCGGAATTAGGCGAGACAGCAGGCCCGGACGTTGAGGCTTCATCGGTATCCCTCGGGTTTTCGGCGCATCGCGGACCCGCCCCTGCTCGGGTGCCTGATGCTCATCAGTGCTTTGATTCAGCGATCCAACTCGAAAATCGTAGGTGTTCTTTCGCAGTGCGGGATCGTCAGCCGTCCACGAACGAAGCAGCGGCACCAAAAGACACTGAATATGGACAACGTGCAACACCGCATCGTGACAGAACCGCACGTACTGGGGCGGATTGTGGGGAGGGTCTTCTGCTGGACGGGCAGGCTCCCGTGCGCCCTGTCGCGGGCAAACGGAAACGCCCTCCGTACGCGATACGGAGGGCGTGGAACGGCGGTGGTGCCGGGCAGGGCGCAGAGCGCGCTGATAGGTGAGCGATCTCGTCGTTTCAGCGTCCTGGCTCAGCAGGTGTAGCTGACCCAGACGTTCGGCTCCTCGTAGCGGCCGAAGCGGCGCTCGACGTCGATCTCGACGGGAACGAGGGCGCCATCCAGGGCGTAGGAGCCAGTGCGGTCGTAGGTCTGCCTCGACCAGGTTTCCCAGAAATCGAGCGGCTCGTGGACGACCATGGAGCGCTCGCAGGGTCCTACGAGCTTGCCGCCGGACGAGAGGTGGCTGCGAAGCCAGGGATCGTAGATGCGTCCTTCACCATCGGTCCAGGTGATGTAGTCGTCGATCGAGACCCAGGGATGATGGGCTTTTGCCGAGGGGCGAACCGGAGCGACGAGGCCGTGGAGTCCCTTGGATTCGGCCAAATCGAGCAGGGCACGGATCATTATGCGCGCGTAGCCCTTGGACCGGTGAATGGCGGGGACCGAGATGGCGAGAGCGCCGAGCATTTTGTGCGGCGCCTTGGGACGGGCAGCTGTCTCTACAAGCCAGTCCCATCCTTCCGGCGGCAGATCATCGGGGCCGGAGCAGGTGAGGGGGACGCAGTTCGCCACGGCGACGGGATAGTTCGTTTCCTCGTTCACCAGGCAAAGCTGGTAGTCCGCGTATTGCGTGAGAAGATCGGTGTAGAGTTCGAAGTGTGCGCGTGTGTAGTTGAGATAACCCAACTCGCTCCACGCGGCTTGTTCTATCGATAAGGCGGCTTTTCTTAATTCGTCGCTGTCTGCGCGTGTGCGAATTACGAGAGGGGCTTCCATAATGGGCTCGAAACTCTTGTTTTACGCAACTACAACTCGCGGGCCGAAACGCCCTTGTTTCAAGCCTTAATAAAGCGTTAATTCCCGGAAAGCAATGGTAAAATAGTTAACACGCCGATTATGGTCAATATGGCACGAAAATAAACCGTCCATTCACGATGATTTGAGAGAAGGCGCGCGAGTCCCCCTCATTAAACAATGACTTAGGCGTTGACGGGGATGATGACGGCGTAGAGTGCCAAAGGACCCGCAAACTAATGTTGTTGGGAGATACAACCGGCCTGTATGAAGGCGATCTCCGCCGGCTGACGAAAGTTATTCGGGCGGTAATTACGTTCTTTGGTCTGCTTTTGCTCGCAGTTATTGCATTTGCAGGTTGGTCGGCAAATCAAACTGCAACTGACAGAGAGCGTACTCTGCTCGAGAATGCGCTCAATCAGAGCATTGCCAACGTGCTCGACGGGCAGAAGAGCGTCGCCTGGTGGGACGATGCGGTACTGAAGATCACCGACGAATCCATCGATCTCGAGTTCACCGATGCGAATTTCGGAATCTTCCTGACCGAGACTTATGGTCATGACGAGGTCTACATCCTCGATGGCCAGGACAAGCCCATCTATGCCTATACGGATGCGCAGCGTACGGAGCCTGGCATCTTCGAGAAGCGGCGCGGGGACGTCTCGCCGGTCATCAACGAGGCGCGCCTCGGCAAGATTTCCAATCTAAAAGAGCGTCCGGACGAATTCGGACAGGCTCAGACCAACTACCGGATCCTCGCGGGTGCCGTGCAGCGGGCGCGTTGGGCGGGTCACATCATTTCCGTCGCCGGCCGTCCGGCCGTGGTGACGGCCATCACGATCGTGCCCAACGTCGATATGTCGGTGCTGACGGGCACGCCCAAGCTTCTCGTCAGTGTGATCTACATCGATGAGAACTTCGTGTCGAAGATCGCCCGATCGCTTCTATTGTCGCGCCTGGCGCTCACGCCCGAGCCGGTGCATGCGAGCGGCGTGCTGTCTCAGCCCTTTATCGGCGATGACAATGTGCAGCTCGGCTACCTGTCATGGGTCGGCCGGCGGCCGGGTCATGTGCTGATCACCATCATTCTGCCCTTGGTGGCCTGTGGTGTGTTCGCTACCGGGTTCCTGTCCAACAACATGTTCCGCCGGCTGCGGCGCGCGTCCGACGAGTTGACGCAGCGCGAGGCGAAGGCGCGCCATGCCTCGCGCCACGACGCTCTTTCGGGGCTTCCCAACCGGCAACATATGGTCGACGAGGTGGAGGCGCGGCTCAGCGCGGCCGACCTCGGTGTTCGGGGCCTGCGGGCGATCGCGGCTTACGTGGACATCGACCGGTTCAAGGACATCAACGACACGCTCGGCCACGAGGCTGGCGACAAGCTGATCAAATCGGTCGCCAAGCGGCTTACGGCGCGCTTGCGCTCTGACGATTTCCTTGCCCGCTTCGGCGGCGATGAATTCGCGGTGCTGTGTCTTTCGACCGATCCCGAGGCAGACCAGCTTCTGGCGCAGCGGATCGCCTCGGCGTTCGAGGAGCCGTTTGCGCTCGACGGACAGATCCTTCAGGTGACCGCCTCGGTCGGCATCTCGATGGCCCCCGAGCATGGCCGATCTGCGGACGAGTTGCTCCGCCACGCCGATATTGCCCTTTACGAGGCCAAGAATCTCGGGCGCAACCGCGCCGTCTCCTTCTCGGCCGAAATGGCCCAGCAAGTGGAAGCGCGCCGCTCGATCGAGGTCGACCTGCGGACGGCCATCGAGCGGGAGGAACTGGCGGTTCATTACCAGCCCATCATCTCCTGCCGGACGGGCGCCATCGTCGGCGCGGAGGCTCTGCTGCGCTGGAACCATCCGACGCGGGGGCCGATCTCGCCTGGAACCTTCATTCCCATTGCGGAGACCTCGGGTCTCATGGCTTCGCTCGGAACGTGGATGATCGAGCGCGCGATGCGAGATGCGAAGCAGTGGCCGCAGCTCGAGATCGCGGTCAACCTTTCGCCGGTCCAGTTCTCGCAAACTGATCTCGAAGCCGTCTTGAGGCGTCTCACCGCCGAGCATGGCGTGGCGCCGAAGCGCTTCGTGCTGGAAATAACGGAAGGCGTTCTTCTGGAGGCGACCGAGCACACGAAGTCCGTGCTGAACGCGATCCAGGCCATGGGCTTCCGGACCGCGCTCGACGACTTCGGAACGGGCTACTCGAGCTTGGCCTACCTCTGCAATTTCAAGTTCGACAAGATCAAGATCGATCGCTCGTTCGTCACCAACGTCTCCAATGCGCTGACCTCGCGCACGATCGTGCAGTCGGTGGTGTCGCTCGGCCGCGGGCTCGGCATGCAGATCGTGGCGGAAGGCGTGGAGACGGAATACGAAGCGCTGATGATGAGCCATTTCGGCTGCACGGAGCTTCAGGGCTACTATTTCTCGAAGCCCGTCGAAGCGAGCCAGCTCGGCCCGTTGATCGAGCAGTTCGAGCCTCGCCATATGGCGCCGATCGGTGAGCCTGCCAAGCTGCCCTCTCCCGAGAGCGCGACAGCTTGATTTTTCAAGCGCGGTAAGCTCTGTCTTTGTCCGCTGGCGATCACGCGGCAGCAGAGTGAGGCTGATCCGATGGATCGGATATGCTCATTTTGCTGCCTGGCGCACACGCTGCGGCGAGGGGTGCTGGCGTGCCGGTAGAGGCTAGGGGCGGAGCGATGGTCGACAATGACGAGACGGGCGGGGCGAGCGGAGCCGGCAACGCCGACTATCAGTGGGCGAAATTCGATTCCGAGGCCTACTTCCAGCACTACTACGGCGAGCCACACCCGGATGACGATCTCGTCATTCGCGTCGCGGTGGAGGCGCTGAAGGGCGCGCTGCCTACCGATGAAAAGCTCGATATCGTCGATGTGGGGACCGGTCCGAACCTCATTCCGTTCTTCTGCGCGCTGCCGCGTGCGCGCCGCCTGACCGCTTGGGAGTATGCGGAAACCAACGTCGCCTGGCTCAAGGAGGAGCTGTCTCGCGATGCCATGCGTCCGCAGTGGCAGCACTTCTGGGGCGTGACGCGGGATGCCTACGGCCCGGAATGGCAGTTGCCTGACAATCCCATTCCGGCGTTGCGCGAGATGTGCGTCGTCACGCAGGGCTCGATCTTCGATCTGCCGCGGCAGTCGTGGGATGCCGCGACGATGTTCTTCTGCGCGGAATCGATCACCGGGCGCCAGGACGAGTTCGAAGCCGCCTGCGCCGCTTATGCACGCTCGGTGCGAAAGGGCGGCACGCTTGCCGCGGCTTTCCTCGTGCGCTCGGAGGGCTATGTGGTCGCGGACAGGCCGTTTCCTGTTCTCAAGCTTTCTCCGGAGACGATCGAGGGCGTGTTCCGCCATCATGCGAGCAATGTGCGTGCGGAGCTGATCGGGATCGTCGACCGGGAGATCCGGAGTGGATACTCCGGCTTCATTTTCCTGACCGGTACCGCCGATTGAGGCTCCCTCGTCGCGCTTTCCTCGATACCTAGGGGGACGACAGGGGCTTCAGGCTCTCGATCTCGGCTCTGGTGGCTTCGAGCATCCTGCGGGCGTTGGTCAACTGCTCGAGCAACTCCGGCCCGCTGTTTGATTGTCTCGTTGAGGTCGCTGCTTCAGGGGTGTTTGCGGAGAGAGCGACGATGCTTTTTTCCAGATCCGTGATAACGCGTTCGATGTTGGCGCTGAGGTCGAGATAGGAGGCGAGCGCGGCTTCGATCGATCGCTCCAACGGCTCTGTGCCGTCCCTGGCCATTCGTTGGGGGAATGCGATTACATCGGCCATTGCTTCGCCCGCTGAGGAATGTGACGCCTTTCGCCGTCTTGGCGAAGGTCTATCCTGTCAACGCATGTTTGGGGTGCGGGTTCCGATGGGGCAAGGCCCGCCGCTCTCGTGATCCACGGCGAGCTGGCCCGATCCCGATGCCGATCGGAGCATGTCATTTCGAATCCAATCCATTCATCCTCAGGTTGCGGAGGATCTGGATGCCGCTTCCCCGAAGAGCCGTGAGCGGATCGTGGATGAGGCCTGCTAGCTCGTGCACGCCTTCCCGTGGAACGGGACGGGCGAAGAGATAGCCCTGGCCTTGCTCACAGCCGCTCTCGAACAGCATCTCGCGCTGCCGCTCGTTTTGGATGCCTTCGGCCAGAACCTCGAGGCGGAGGCAGCGGGCGAGGCCGATGATGGCCCTCACGATCGCGGCAGACGCCGGGTCTGTGGCGATGTCGGTCACGAAGCTGCGGTCGATCTTGAGCTTGTCGACGGGAAGCTTCTTCAGATAGGCGAGCGAGGAGTAGCCGGTTCCGAAGTCATCCACCGCGAGCCTCACGCCTGTCGCCTTCAAGGCGTGGAGTGTGGCCAGCGTCGCGCGGTCGTTGCCCATCAGCGTGCCCTCGGTGATTTCGAGCTCGATGTGCTCACCGGCAAGCCCCGTCTGCTGGAGCGCGTTTGCGACCGAGGCCGCGAAGTCGGGATGGTGGAATTGACGCGCGGAGATGTTCACGGCCATGGAGGTGAGTGCGAGACCTTGGTCGCGCCAGGCTTTCATCTGCGCGCACGCCTGCTGCAGCACCCACTGGCCGATGGGTACGATGAGGCCGGTCTCCTCGGCAACGGGGAGGAATTCCGCAGGCGGAATCATGCCTCGTACCGGTTCCTGCCAGCGAATGAGAGCCTCGAAGCCGAAAATGCGCTTGTCGGCGAGCGAGACGAGCGGCTGGAAATGGAGAACGAATTCGTTCCTGCTGAGCGCGTGGCGGAGTTGCGCATTGAGCGCGAGGCGGGAGTTTGCGACGGCCGTGAGGTCTGACGAGTACAGGCGGTATGTCGATTTACCAGCCGATTTTGCCTGATAGAGCGCGGTGTCGGCATGTTGGAGGAGTTGCTCGGGCGTGCCGCTGTCGTGGGGGAAGAAGCTGATGCCGGCGCTTGCGCCAATATAGATCTCCTCTCCGGAGGAAAGGACGAACGGCTCGCCCAGGCTGGCTATGAGCCTTGCGGCGAGAATGCGCGTTGCCTCCTCGGTGGTGTGCTCCAGGAGCACGATGAACTCGTCGCCGCCGAAGCGGGCCAGGAAATCGTTCATCCTGAGGGCCGAGCGGAGCCTCTGCGTCACCAGCGTGAGCAGCTCGTCACCCGCTCCGTGGCCGAGGCTGTCGTTGACGAGCTTGAAGCGATCGAGATCGACGAACACGACTGCGCCCATGCCCCCGTTGACCCGCACCCGTTCGAGCGCTTGATCCAGCTTCGCGCTCAGGAGACGGCGATTGGGAAGGCCCGTCAGCTCATCGTGGTGGGCGAAGTGGTCCAGCTTCAGTTCGGATTTCTTGATGCGGCTGAGGTCGGCGCTGCTGCCGATGAAGTGCGTGATCCGCCCCTCTCTGTTGCGCACGCTGCTGATGGTGAGGAGCGCCGGATAGACCTCGCCATTCTTGCGGCGGTTCCAGATTTCGCCTTGCCAGTATCCCGATTGGCTCACGCGGTGCCACATGTCGCGGTAGAACGCACGGTTCTGCCGGCCCGACTGAAGCGTTCGCATGCTCTTGCCGACGATCTCGAGAGCGGCATAGCCGGTGATGGAGGTGAACGCAGGATTGACGGCGACGACGATGCCGCTCGTGTCCGTGACGACGATGGCTTCCTGGGTCGAGTTGAAAACGGCGGTCGCCAGATTGACGACCGTCTCTGCATTGGGGCGCTCAGGGCCGCAGGTTGCCTGGGGGCGAACCGAGCCAGCGGTTGAGATAAGGTTTTCCATCGCGCCGGTTCCCCTGCTGTAGACTGCGACATGTTCGCCCAGCGGAAGTGAGGGGCCGGTTAACCGAAGGGGGCTTTTTACGCCGTTGAGGATGGCAAAAACCCTATGTTTGTCTGCGATGGCACCATCTGGTTGCGAACTAAAACTATCCGCACTCGTCAACTTGACTAAATGAGTTTGCATACTGATATTCCAGCTTCTTTTTGGCGGGGGCTGTATGCTGGCGCTTGAGATCGGGGAACTGCTTCTGCAGCTCAGCAGGGGTATGCTTGCAGAGCGCGAGGGTGACCGGTTAACGTCGGCGCAGTGGCTCGCGCTGCGCTTCTTTTCGAGAGCCAATGTGTTCAGCCGCACACTCTCGGGCCTCGCCGCCTATCAGGCGACAACGCGCGGTACGGCTTCGCAGACCATCAAAGCGCTCGAGCATCGCGGCTACCTCAGGAGAGAGAAGTCTCCCTACGACGGCCGCAGCTCTATTCTCACCGCGACGGAGAAGGCGCAAAAGCGGCTGGCCGAAGACCCGCTGGCGTCGATTTTCAACGATATCGACCATCTGAGCGACCAGAAGCAGGAGCTGCTGCGCGATATTCTGAGGCGGCTCGTTGGGCAGCTCGGCGGCGAGACGCGGCGTCAGGCGGTTGGGAGCTGCCGCGATTGCATCTTCCTGCTGATCCGGCGATTGAAAGCCGAGGGCAACAACGTTCACGTCAACTTCTTCTGCAAGTGCATCGGATTGCCGGTGAAGGAGTGCGATCTGGGATTGCTCTGCACATCCTTCCAGGCCAAGGCCGAGGTGCTTGCGGTTGCTGAAGACGAATTGGAGCGAGGCCGCTAGGCGCTCGCTCCCTTTTCTGGTGACGGGGCGCTTTCCATTCCGCCCGTCTGTACTTATGCGGCCCGCACGGTCGCGAGGAACGATCTCACGGCATCGCGCAAGCTGCCGCTTTCGCTCGAAAGCTGCTTGGCGGACGAGAGAACCTGCGAGGAGGCGCTGCCCGTCTCGAAGGCGCCCTTGCTCACGTCCGTGATGCTAGTCGCGACTTCCGAGGTTCCCTTGGCCGCTTCGAGCACGTTGCGGCTGATTTCCTTGGTCGTCGCGCCCTGCTGCTCCACGGCCGCGGCGATGGCGCCCGCAATTTCGGACATGCGGTTGATGGTGCCGGTGATGTCCTTGATCGCGCCGACCGCTTCGCCGGTCGCGGTCTGCATGTCGGAGATCTGAGACGAGATCTCGTTGGTGGCCTTGGCGGTTTGCGCGGCGAGCGCCTTGACCTCCTGTGCGACGACCGCAAATCCCTTGCCGGCGTCACCCGCTCGCGCCGCCTCGATGGTGGCGTTGAGGGCGAGCAGGTTGGTCTGTCCTGCGATCGTGTTGATAAGGCCGATTACGTCGCCGATGCGATCTGCCGAGTGGGAAAGCTCGCTGACGCAGTCGTTGGTTTTCGATGCCTGGTGGACGGCCTGAGACGCGATGATGCTGCTCTCCTGAACTTGCCGGCTGATTTCCTGGACTGTCGAGGAGAGCTGCTCGGAGGCGGCCGCCACACCCTGCACGTTGGTCGAGGTCTGCTCGGAGGCGCTGGCCACGGAGCCCGAAAGCGACTGCGTGGTTTCGGCCGTGCGGGCGAGGGAGCCTGCGGCCACCTCGAGCTGAGCGGATGCCGAGGAGACGGTGTCGACGATGCCGCCAACTGCGCGCTGGAATTCGTCGGCCAGCTTGTGCATATCGGCCTTGCGCTGTTCGGCCACGCGGCGCTCGTTATCGCGCCTCTCGATTTCCATCTGCTCGATCTTGAGCAGGTTGTCCTTGAAGATGCGAGCGGCACGCGCGTTCTCGCCGACCTCGTCCTTGCGCTCGGTGAAGGGGACCGCGACGGACTTGTTGCCGTTAGCGAGCTCGAGCAGCACCGCCGAGACGGCGCGAATGGGATTGGCGATGCCGCGGCCGATGAGCCAGGAGAGCACGATGCCGCCGATCAGCCCCGCGAGCGACAGGACAAGGGCGGAGCGCTGGGAGGACGAAATGAGATCGAGCGTCTCGCGCTCCAGCTTGTGCTCCTCCTCGACGCCGCTCACCTTGATATCGCTGGAAAGCGTCGCAATCTCTTCGGCGATCTTGCGCATCTCTCCGTTCACGAGCGTATCGACCTCGTGATAGTCCTCGGCCGCGCCGGCAAAGGCTTCCTGGTACGTGCGGGTGGTGGCGGCGACGTTGTCGTAAGCCTTTCGTGCGTCTTCCGCGAGGTGGAGCTTGCCGATCTGCGCAATGACGGTCGCGAGGTTTCGGAAAGCGCCCTCCGCGGCTTCCTTGGCGCTCTCCTCATGGCGGGCGAGCAGCTTGTTCGCATTCAGCCGGGCGATCATCAGGTGCTGCATCGCCTCATTGCCCAGGATCACGACGTTGGCGTTGCCGCTTCCGGCCCCGCTTTCGATCATGGCGTTGATGTTGCGGTAGAGCGTTTCGCCGGCCGGATCGAGCACATCCTTGATCTGGGTTTTCTGGTCGCGACGGAGCGGGGCCAGTTTGTCGAGGCTCGCGGTGTAGATCTCGAAGTCCTTGCCGATGGCACGCATCTTAGCAAGGCGTTCGGGGTTCTTGATTTCGTCGAGCCCCTTGGCGATGTCGGCCGAAAGCTTGTGCCGGATCGCATTTGCCTTCTCGAGATCCTCTTCGTGCCCGTTGATCGAGAATTCCCTCACGAGGCGGCGGAACGCGAGAAACTCACGATCCACATCGCGGGCGATGCCGACCACCTTCACGCGCTGTGCGTAGGTTTCGAACTCATGCCCGAGTGCGACGAGCGTTTTCAGGCTTAGCCCTGCCACGACGATCAAGATGGCCAGGACTGCGGCAAATCCCGCAGCGATCTTGGTGTTGACCTTGAGATTGTTGAAGGCCGTAGCGAGGGCGTTCATTGCCTTATCCTCTTGAATGGGGGTACGGGCTGCGGGGTTCACGGGCTGGCTTCGATGAGGAAGCGATTGTTCTTTCTCTGCACGGGGCGCGCGTTATTCGGGAACAGAGCCGCGAATTTCTGAATCTGGGCCGGAGAGGCTTCGATAGGATCGCGGAAAACGGTCCACACCAGTCCCTCCGAACAAGGCGGCGTGGTGAGAGATCCGGCATAGCGGAAGTGATTGCGCGCGGCGGGAAGCAGGCTCGACGGGTCGATCTCGACATCCGCGACGGTGGCCGCACCTTCGCTGGCCGGCATTCTCGAGAAGATGCTGTCGAGCGCGGGGTTGTGGCTTCCGGATGCAACGAAGACGCCTATGACAGCGAGAGCGCCGTCGGCCGACTTGTGGACCAAATGCAATTCCATGTCGAACGCTTTGCCATCCAGCAAATGCTCGCTTGGGTGATGGAAATGAAACTGTGCGAGATCATAGCGCGTGTCAGCGATGCTGAAGGCGCATCCGGTGCTGCAATCGGCCTGAATGGTATGGCCGTTGTTCAGCACCTTGAACGGGACGTTGTGATAATCGATCGCGAGCGATCCGAGATCGGCTTTCAAAGACCCTGAGAGATCGATAGGCGTCTGCTCCAATCCGAGGCGGCACACCTTGAAATCAGGAGAAAGCTCGCCCCAATGGGCGGGTCCCGTTTGACCTTCGTAGGACCAATGGGATTTGTGATCCGCTCCGGGAGCATGTGATTGGGCGCTTTCGTTTCCCGCGTGAGCGGAGAAGCCGGAAAGTCCACAGGCGCAACTCGCAGTTGCCATTTTCAGGAAAGTGCGTCTTCCGATGTGCACGAGATTCACCTTCGATTAACATGACTTATTATTTTTCTTTTCGAGCGCCACATTGCCGCAGATATGGCTTATTGAGTGTTAATCGTGTGCTTGAAATCAGATGGTTTATATCAATCCGATGATATTTTTATTCCCTCGTTTGCAATTTGAAATCATTTCCAATGTGGTTCCCTACGTAAAATCTTTACTTTTTAAATAAAGATGCGTATGCGCCACGTTTGGCGCGCGGTGTGGTCGCCTCAAACCAAACTAAAAAGAGCGCGCCTCCGTTCTTCGAAAGCACGCTCTTCGTCTCATCCGGGACGTTTTTGCGGGGAGGCCGCTACGGTGTTACGGCAACCTTCAAGACCCCGTCGCGCTGGTTCGCGAACAGATCATAGGCGTCCTCAATCTGGTCCAGAGTAAAGCGATGGGTGACCAGACCGCCCAGGTCCACGCGGCCGGAGGCGACCACCTCCATCATGCGCCGCATCCGTTCCTTTCCCCCTGGGCACAGCGTGGTGCGGATCGATTTGTCACCGAGGCCGGCGTTGAGAGCGTCCACGGGGATCTTGAGATCGGACGAGTACACACCGACACTCGAGAGCACCCCGCCCGGGCGGAGGACACGGAGGGCGGATTCGAAGGTTCCCTGGGTGCCCAGAGCTTCGATCGAAACGTCGACGCCGCGCCCGTCGGTGTGGCGCAGGATGGCGTCCACCGGGTTCTCCTTCTTGAAGTCTATGACGATGTCGGCTCCCATGCGCTTTGCCATGTCCAAGCGGGCAGGAACGGTATCGACGGCGATGATGGTGGTGGCGCCCATCAGCTTCGCGCCAGCCGTGGCGCAGAGACCGATCGGACCCTGAGCGAAAATGGCGACGGTGTCGCCGATCCTGATCTGGCCGGTCTCGGCGCCTGCAAAACCCGTGGACATGATGTCGGGGCACATGAGGACCTGCTCGTCCTTCACGTCGTCACGGATCGCGGCGAGGTTGGCCATGGCGTCCGGAACACGCAGATATTCTGCCTGGCACCCGTCGATCGTGTTTCCGAACTTCCAGCCGCCGATGGCCTTCCAGCCGTGTTTCGTCCCCGCTCCGTCCTGGGCGCCGCAGCCGCATAGGCACGCGTTGCTCCAGCCTGAAGGGGTGATGGCGCCAGCGATGACGCGCTGGCCTTCGCGGAAGCCTTGCACGCCCGAGCCGAGCTTCTCGATGATGCCGACCGGCTCATGGCCGATGGTCAGCCCTTTTTCGACGGGATATTCGCCTTTCAGGATGTGAACGTCGGTTCCGCAGATCGTGGTGGTGGTGATGCGGATCAGGGCGTCGGTTGGGCCGATGTCCGGCACCGGCTTCTCGTCGAGCACGATGCGTCCCTTTTCGACGAAGATTGCGGCCTTCATCTTCTTGGTCATGTCTCGATACTCCTGTCTGGAACGGGGAACGCCTCCCGGGTGTGGAGCGAGAGCCGCTCGTGGTGCGGTGGTGCTCCGACGCTCCGGTGTTGCGGTCCGCTTATGCGGCCGACCCTTGTTTATTCGCTCGTCGCGCTTGGATCTCTGTTTTGGATCAATGGTCTGGCGTCGCCCTGTCACGGATTTGCGGGTGCGTTCCGGCAAGCCGGGCGGTTTTGTTGTTGCGGTGCGAGGGCCGTGCTAGGCAGGAGAGCGGCTTGGCTGGGGTCTCGGGGGCCCCCTCTTGATCTTCAATGGGCATGTTCACACGCGGCGTGGCGTTTCTCATCGTTTGCTTTCTCGCGTGGGCAGAAGCTGCGGCTGGTGCCGGCGATGCGGGGAAGGGTGCGCCACCCCCGGCGGCTGCTGAAGCGACAGTCGCGACGGACCCCAAGGCTGGCGCGGCTTCAGGGCAGGGCGGCGAGGTGGGCGCAGCGTCCGGCGTTCCTGATGTCTACAAGCTCAACCTTTTGATCCGCACCACGATCATCGCCCTCAACCAGGCGAACGCCACGGGCAACTACTCGGTGCTTCGCGATCTCGCGGCGCCCGGCTTCCAGGAGGCCAACAATCCGGCGCGTCTCGCGGAGATCTTTGCGCAGGTCCGAGGGCGGAACCTGGACCTCTCGCCCATTCTGTTCTTCGAGCCCAAACTCGTGCGCCATCCGGCCATACAGGCGAATGGCCATCTGAGGCTCTCGGGGTATTTCGAAACGCTTCCCGAGCGGGTGAGCTTCGACCTGGCCTTCGAGCGGAGCGAGAAAGACTGGAAGCTCTTCGGGATCGCGATCGAGGTTGCGGCGCCTCCGCCTTCGCAGAGCGCGACCGCAACGGGCGAGACCCCCGGTCAGAAGGTGTCCCCGCTCGCTTCGTCCCCAAAGGACGCGAAGTCGAACGCGGAGCCGAAAGCCCCTTCGTCCAAGGCGGAGTCCCCCAAGGCGCAGAAGAAACAGCCCTGACGCCTCTGCCCTGCACTCAGCGGGGCCCCGCGTTTCCTTTCTCAATCGGTCCAGAGGCTTGGGGTGCGCGCCTGGAGCGCAACCCGCATTTCGTTTCGAAACTTGATCGTGGTTTTCTTGCAACGCGCGGCCCGCAAGATGATCAGCCTCCGTGCTTTTGTGTTGAAAAGAGGCGGGCGAGTAGCTCCTTTATGAATCGTCTGTGGACAACCTGTGTGCAAGCCTTGCTTGTCGTGTCGGGTTGAAGCAGGCGCCGACCGGCGCGTTGCGGGGAATATCCGAAGCGCCGGTGTCCCCCAGAGGGCCCGGCTTGCACGGGTGGGGCTGCGCAGTCCGGAGAGCGTTTTGCTCTCCCAAAAGCGAGACAGGGCGCGGGGGCGCGTTCTGCAAACGCCGTGTTTGTCGGCGTCTCGCAATTCGTTTCCAGACCAAAGCGCGGGGTGCGCGGGTTTTTCGGTATGGCGCAAAAGCCGTAGCCGGCAGCGTGTGGCTGCCCGGACGGAGGCGTGCGCCCTGATCGAAAGCTCTGGTGGGCAACGTAGTGCGTTCGGGGAGTGGCGTTACATGTCGCGTCGCGTACAGGTTTCAGGTTCTCGCGGTCTTGCCGTTTCGATGCGGCCGCTTCTCTCAACCGTCAGTGCAATCGCGCTCGTCGCGGCTGTGAGCGTCGCGACCGCGGATGGAGCGAGAGCCGAGGAGTGCATAACGGATGTCGCAGCGACCACCGGAAACGCGGCAGGGCCCGGCTCCCACAATCACAGCATTTCTTCTGGCACGGACGGCGCGTCCTCGATAGGCGCGGGCTCCTTTGCGTGCGGACCCGGAGCGCAAGCTGTCGGACAAGGTACGACGGCAATAGGCGACAACGCGCAGGCGGGTTTGGATGGAATTATCGTCGACGTCAACAGCCCATTCACGACCGTCGTCGGCAACAACGCGACGGCAATAGGCATTACGAATGGGACCGTCGTCGGTCAGGATGCCAATATCACAGCGGTCGTTGGCAGCGCGAACAATGGAACCGTCATCGGGCAGGGTGCGAACATCAATGCGCTCGGAGGCAACGCCAACAATGGCACGGTGACGGGGCAGGGTGCGAGCATCAACGCCGTCGTGGGGGGCGATGCCAACAATGGCAGCGTGTTCGGTCACGGAGCGAGCATTACGGCCGTAGCTGGCCTTCATGCAAACAACGGCAGCGTTTTCGGCGACTCCGCCAGCATTCTGAGCAGCGGCGACGCCAGCGTGTTCGGTCAGGGCTCGTCAATCACGCTGAGTAACAACGCCAGTCTTTTTGGTCAGGGCTCATCCATCAGCGGAAGCCCGAATGCCAGCCTCTTTGGATCCGATTCCACGATCGCGCTCAGCCCGAACGGTACGGTCGTTGGCAATGGCGCGTCGTTGGTGGGCGGTCCCAACGGCACCGTGATCGGCCAAGGCGCAAGCGCGAACACATCGGGCAATGCAACTGTCGTCGGTCAAGGTGCGAGCGCGAACAACAGCCTCAACTCGAGCGTTTTCGGTCAGGACGCGCATTCGGATACGAGCTTCTTTTCGACTGCAATTGGCGCCGGTGCGGATACGAGCAACAGCACCGGCTCTGTCGCGCTTGGTGCGGGTGCAGACGCAAGCGGAACGCTCGGTTCCATCGCGATCGGCTCGGCCGCGCTTGCCAACGGTGACGGAACGACTGCTATCGGCACGGGCTCTGGTCAGGGATCGAGTGGGGACGGCAACACGTTTACCGGTGCTTTCTCCGGCCTCAACGTTGTCGGCAACTTGAACACGGCCAATGGTTTCGGTTCAGGTGTCAACGTCATCGGCAATAACAACAGCGCAACAGGCGCTCTCTCGGGCATCGGCGTGACTGGTGATTTCAATGCGGCCAGCGGATCAGGCTCAGGCAACGACGTAACCGGAAGCGGTAACAGCGCAACGGGCGCTCTTGCGGGCAATGGCGTGGAGGGAAGCGGGAATACCTCCAACGGTTTCGTTTCCGGCAATGCGGTTACAGGCGATCTCAATACCGCTGGCGGGGCACTCTCGGGCAACTTCGTGGATGGCTTCGGAAACACATCTTACGGCGCGTTGACCGGGAATGCGATCGGCGGCGACCGCAACAATGCGAGCGGCTTTGCGTCCGGCAATTTCATCTCGGGCGACGACAACCAGGCCGCTGGCACGCTCAGCGGCAACGGTGTGAGCGGCGACCGGAACAACGCGTTCGGGTTCTTTGCAGGAAATGGCGTGAGCGGGAGCGACAACTCCGCCAACGGCACCGGAAGTGGCAATCTCGTGAGCGGTGATTTCAATACTGCGCTCGGGGCTTTCACGGGCAATGGCGTGACGGGAGATCGCAACACCGCCGCTGGCTTCCTGAGCGGTAACTTGGTTGGCGGTTCGGACAACAGCGCGACGGGTACTGCGACGGGCAATATCGTCACCGGCTCGCGGAACGTGGCTGCTGGTGTCGGGTCGGGCAATGCGGTGAGCGGCGACGACAACAATACGACCGGCACAGGGACCGGCAACGTCGTGACCGGCTCGCGCAATGCTGCGAACGGCGTGCTCTCGGGTAACGTTGTGACGGGCGACGACAACCAGGGTTCCGGCACGGGCACAGGTAACATCGTCACCGGCTCGCGGAACGTCGCGGCTGGTGTTGGCTCCGGCAATGTGGTGAGCGGCGACGACAACAATACGACCGGCACGGGGACGGGCAATGTTGTCACCGGTTCGCGCAATGCTGCGAACGGCGTGCTCTCGGGTAACGTTGTGACGGGTGACGACAACCAGGGTTCCGGCACGGGCACAGGTAACATCGTGACCGGCTCGCGGAACGTCGCGGCTGGTGTTGGCTCCGGCAATGTGGTGAGCGGCGACGACAACAATACGACCGGCACGGGGACGGGCAATGTTGTCACCGGTTCGCGCAATGCTGCGAACGGCGTGCTCTCGGGTAACGTTGTGACGGGCGACGACAACCAGGGTTCCGGCACGGGGACTGGCAATATCGTCACCGGCTCGCGGAACGTCGCGGCTGGTGTTGGCTCCGGCAATGTGGTCACCGGCTCTGACAACAACACGACTGGGACCGGGACGGGTAACGTCGTGACCGGTTCGCGCAATGCTGCGAACGGCGTGCTGTCGGGCAACGTGGTGACGGGTGACGACAACCAGGGTTCCGGCACGGGCACAGGTAACATCGTGACCGGCTCGCGGAACGTGGCTTCTGGTGTCGGCTCCGGCAATGCGGTGAGCGGGGATGACAACAATACGACGGGGACGGGCACGGGCAATATCGTGACTGGCTCGCGCAATGCTGCGAACGGCGTGCTGTCGGGCAACGTGGTGACGGGCGACGACAACCAGGGTTCCGGCACGGGGACTGGCAATATCGTCACCGGCTCGCGGAACGTGGCAGCGGGTGTCGGGTCGGGCAATGTGGTCACGGGCTCTGACAACAACACGACGGGGACGGGAACGGGCAACGTCGTGACCGGCTCGCGCAATGCTGCGAACGGCGTGCTCTCGGGTAACGTTGTGACGGGCGACGACAACCAGGGTTCCGGCACGGGCACAGGTAACATCGTGACCGGCTCGCGGAACGTGGCTGCTGGTGTTGGCTCCGGCAATGCGGTGAGCGGGGATGACAACAATACGACGGGGACGGGCACGGGCAATATCGTGACTGGCTCGCGCAATGCTGCGAACGGCGTGCTGTCGGGCAACGTGGTGACGGGTGACGACAACCAGGGTTCCGGCACGGGGACTGGCAATATCGTCACCGGCTCGCGGAACGTGGCAGCGGGTGTCGGGTCGGGCAATGTGGTCACGGGCTCTGACAACAACACGACGGGGACCGGGACGGGTAACGCTGTCGGCGGCAGCCGGAACTCGGCGAAGGGCGTGGGCACCGGTAACGTCGTGCTGGGCGATGACAACAACGCCGAAGGCACAGCATCCGGCAACGTCGTGACCGGTGACGGCAACCAAGCGAGCGGCGTGGGCTCGGGCAACGTGGTGAGCGGCGACAACAACGGCGCGGAAGGCCTCGGCGTTGGCAACTTCGTCGGAGGCTTCAGCAACTACGCGCAAGGCGCATTCTCCGGTAATTTCGTCGCGGGCATCGGCAACCAGGCGAGCGGCATCGGCTCCGGCAACCTCGTCGTCGGCGTAGGCAATCAGGCCAGCGGTCTCGGCGTGGGCAACGGCGTGGCCGGTTTCAATAACCAGGCCAGCGGCGCGCTTTCCGGCAACGGCGTCGGCGGCAACAACAATCAGGCCAGCGGCTTCGCGTCGGGCAACCTCGTCGGAGGAAATCGGAACAGCGCTTCCGGCGTTGCAACGGGCAACGTGGTGACGGGCGACGACAACCAGGCTTCGGGCACCGGCACAGGCAACGCCGTCAGCGGCAGCCGCAACGTCGCGTCCGGTGTGGGCTCCGGCAATGGATTGAGCGGCAGCGACAACGTTTCGGTCGGCACAGGCGCTGGGAACGGACATGTTGCCTCTCGCACGATCTCGGTCGGCAACAACGCGCTGGCATCGGAAGACGACGCGATTGCTGTCGGTACGGACGCGGCAGCGTCCGGCGTGGCGGCGATCGCCATCGGCCAGGGTGCTGTTGCGACCGGGTCCGTCGCGATCGGCCGGGTCGCGCGTGCCTCGAACGGCGGTGCGGCGTTCGGCGACAACAGCACGGCCACCGGCGCGAATGCCACGGCGGTCGGTCCGGGCGCGACGGCGACGCATTCCAACTCGTCCGCCTTTGGAACGGGCGCGCAGACGACGACCTTCAACGAGATCGTCATCGGCCGCGGCACGGAGACTTACACGACGCCGGGCATCACGTCGGCGCTCAGCAAGTCGCGCCAGACGGGTCCGCTCGAAGTGGTGACGTCGGACAAGGCCGGGCATCTCGCGACGGACGGCGGCTCCATCTTCGAGCGCCTCGACGAATCCGAATCCGGCATCGCGCTCGCAATCTCCATGGAGAATCCGGATCTGATCGCGGGGGAGAAGTTCGGCATCGCCTTCAACGCGGGCTTCTATGAAGGTGCGCAGGCGCTCAGCTTCAGCGCACAAGGCGTGATGGGCTACAACGTGTTCACCGATGGCGACCGCGTGACGTTCTCGGGCGGCATCGGTGTGGGGCTGGAAAACGGACGGGGCAGCGACGTGGTCGGCGGGCGTGTGGGCGGCCAGATCACCTGGCGGTAAGCGCCGGTTCGAGGCAGACGTGTGCGGGGCTTGTAATCGGCGAGGGCCGGTTGCAGGCCCCGTCTCGTCAGGGCGTGCTGCTGCTCTTCGCCGGGAGCCTTCGGCGCAGGAGGCCGGTTCGGGGGGCTAGCAGGAAAGCGGCGACGAAGGCGGCTGCCTGGATCAGCACGATGCAGGGACCGGTGGCGCCGTCGATGTGGAAGCTCACGAGCGTGCCGATCACGCTCGATCCGATGGCGACGGCGGCGGATATGGCGAGCATGCGCTCGAAGCGGTCGGTGAGCAGGTAGGCCGTGGCGCCCGGCGTTATGAGCATGGCGACGACGAGAATGACGCCGACCGCCTTCAGCGCTGCGACGATGGTGAGCGACAGCAGCACGAGCAGGCCGTAGTGGATGAGCCGGACAGGAAGGCCGATGGCGCGGGCGTGCTGGGGATCGAAGCAATAGAGGAGGAGGTCGCGCCGCTTCGCCAGCACGATGAGCAGGGTCACGCCGGCGATCAGTCCGGTTTCCATGACGTCGCGCCAGGTGACGCCCAGCATGTTGCCGAACAGGATGTGGTTCAGGTGCTGGTCTGTCTCGACCTTGGTCATGAGCACGAGCCCAAAGCCGAACATGCCGGAGAAGACGATGCCCATGACAGTATCTTCTTTCACGCGGCTGTTTTCCTTGAGATAGCCCGTGAGCAGCGCGCAGGAGAGGCCGGCGGCGAAGGCGCCGACAGCCAGGGGAAGGCCGGTGACGAAGGCGAGCACGATGCCCGGAAGAACGGCATGGGAAATGGCGTCGCCCATCAGCGACCATCCGCGCAGGACGAGATAGCACGAGAGAACCGAGCACACCGCCCCGATGAGAACGGCCGCAATGAGCGCGCGCTGCATGAACTCATAGGCGAGGGGCGCGGTGAAGAAGTCGAGGATGGCGGTCATTGCGCGGCTTTTCCCGTGGCGTCGCCGGACGTCGCGGCCTGCCTGCGGGCGGCCAGCATCCCGTGCTTGGGGGCGAGGAAGAACGCGGCAAGGAAGAGCAGGGTTTGCAAGGTGACGATCACGCCGCCTGTCGCGCCGTCGATGAAGAAGCTGAGATAGGCGCCGAGGATGCTCGTGCCCGCGCCGATCGCCACGCTGAGGGCGAGGAGCTTGCCGAAGCGGTCGGTCAACAGATAGGCGGTGGCGCCCGGTGTTACCACCATGGCGATGACCAGACACGCGCCGACGGTTTGCAGCGCGGCCACCGTGCAGGCGCTGAGCAGCGTGAAGAACAGGATCTTGAGCAGCGCCGGGTTGAGACCGACCGAGCGCGCATGGGCCTCGTCGAAAAAGGCGACCATCAGGTCCTTCCACTTGAGCAGAAGGACGGAAAGCGAGATCGCGGAGATGACGACGACCTGGAAGGCGTCTTCGTCAGAGATGCCGAGGATGTTCCCGAGCACGATCGACTGCACGTTGACGGCAGTTGGATTTATGGAGACCAGCAGGAGACCCGCTGCGAAGAAAGCGGTGAACACGATGCCGATGACAGCATCCTCCCGCAGTTTGCTCTGCTGGCGCACGAACCACATGCCGACTGCGGCGAGCAGGCCGGCGAAGAAGGCGCCGGCGGCGAAGGGAATCTGGAGGAGATAGGCCCCGGCGACGCCCGGCACGATGGAGTGAGCGAGCGCGTCGCCCATCAACGACCAGCCTTTGAGCATCAGGTAAGCGGAGAGGAAGGCGCAGGTGGCGCCGACGAGACCGCTCACCCACATGGCCTTGACCATGTAGTTGTATTCGAAGGGGACCAGGAGCTCACCCATGGTCAGGGGCCTTTCTTGGACTCTTCCGTGCCGCGGCGCGGATCGTTGCGGTCGCCGTAGAAGACCACTGGACGTTCGTCGTCGGTGAGCACGGTGACGGCACGGCGGTCGTCGTCCGCATGGAGATCGGAGCCGCCGAGCTTGAAATGACGCAGCACGCCGCCGAACGCCTTCTCCAGGTTGGATTGGGTGAAGGTGGTGGCAGTGGGCCCGGCCGCGAGCAGCTTGCGGTTGATCAGCACCACCTGATCGCAGAAGTCCGGCACGCTGCCGAGGTTGTGCGTCGAGACCAGCATCAGATGGTTGCGCGCGCGGAGATCCCGCAGGAGCTCGATGATGGCGCTTTCGGTCTTGACGTCCACGCCGGTGAAAGGCTCGTCGAGCAGGATGATGGGGCTCTGCTGGGCGAGCGCGCGGGCGAGAAAGACGCGCTTCTTCTGGCCGCCGGACAGCTCGCCGATCTGGCGCTTGCGGAAGCTCGTCATGGAGACGCGTTCGAGGGCTTCGTCCACGCGGCGGCGGTCTTCCTTGGAGGCAATGCGCAGAAAGCCCATGTGGCCGTAGCGGCCCATCATCACCACGTCCTCGACGAGCACGGGGAAGTTCCAGTCCACGTCCTCGCTTTGGGGGACATAGGCGACGAGGTTGGCCTTCAAGGCGGCGTCGACGGGAAGGCCCGCAATGCGGATTTCTCCGCGGGTCGGGCGCACGAAGCCCATGATGGACTTGAAGAGGGTGGATTTGCCGCTGCCGTTCACGCCGACGAGGCCGCAAATGGTGCCCGCAGACAGCGAAAAGGACACGTCGTCGAGGGCGACGTGTCCATTGCTGTAGACGACGGTGACGTTGCGGACGCCGATGGAGGGGGCTCGGCCCGGCGGAACTCCTGTTGCAGGGCTTTTTCGATGCGCGCCGGCCGTTTCGAGGCTTTCGGTCAAGATGTGAAACCTTCGACGATCGTTTCCACGGTGACTTTCAGGAGGTCGATGTAGGTCGGAACGGGGCCGTTCGCGGCGCTCAGGCTGTCCACGTAGAGCACGCCACCGTAGCGGGCGCCTGTCTCCTTGGCCACTTGCTTCGCGGCCTTGTCGGAGATTGTGCTTTCGCTGAATACGACAGGGATCTTGTTGGCACGGACGAGGTCGATCACCTTGCGGACCTGCTTGGGCGTGCCCTGCTCGTCGGCGTTGATGGGCCAGAGAAACGCTTCGCGCATGTCGTAGTCGCGGGCCAGATAGCTGAAGGCGCCTTCGCTCGAGACCAGCCAGCGCTGGGCTTCCGGGATGGCACCGATGCGGGCGCGGAGCGGGGCGTCCAGCTCCTTGATCTTTGCTGCGTAGGCGGCCGCGTTGGCATTGTAGGCTTCGGCATGATCCGGATCATGCTGCACCAGGGCCTTGCGAATGTTCTCGATGTAGACGAGCGCGTTGGAGGGCGACATCCAGGCGTGCGGATTGGGCTTGCCCGTATAGGGGCCGTCGGTGATGCCCATGGGCTCGATGCCGTCACTCACGACGGCGCTGGGCACGTCCTTCACGTTCTCGAAGAACTTCTCGAACCAGCGTTCGAGGTTCATGCCGTTCCACAGCACGAGGTCGGCGGACTGGGCTTTGACGATGTCGAGCGGGGTCGGCTGGTAGTCGTGGATTTCGGCGCCGGGCTTGGTGATGGATTCGACGACGGCCGACGTTCCGGCGACGTTCTGGGCGATGTCCTGGATCACGGTGAAGGTCGTGACGACGCGGAAGGGCTTGGCCTTCTTTTCGTCTGCGGCGCGGGAAGGGGCCAGCAGGGCCGCCAGGGCGAGCAAAATGAAGCCCGCGATCGCTCCCATCAGAATGGAGCGGCGGATTTCTCCCGTTGCGGCAGGCTGCATGCAGGACTCCTGGATTGCATCGCTCCTTTATGCATATGCGAATGATTTGCAACTGTCAATGGGCGCCCTTCGGCGGAGCCTCGCACGGCGCGGCGCTTGCGCGCCGGAATTGCGGGCGCGGGACAGGTTTTCTCCCCATGGTTCCGGCCTTCGCTTGACCGGCCAGCGTTTTTTCGAGACGGTCTCCGCCGTTACGATCGAGACTTCCCACGCTGAAAGTGCTCCCCGCTTGAACCTGCCCTTTTCGATCTCATTTCGAGCGCCGCTTCTGGTCGCGACCTTTGACGCGCCTCAGGCGATGCTGAGCTGGTCGCTCACGAAGCCCGGGTTTCAAGACGCGCAGCGCGTGGCGTGGCTCGAAGTCCGGAACGTGGATCTCCCCGCCTCGGAGGATCCCCTCGTGAGCATCGAGCGGCTGATGCGGGATCATCATATCGAGGACGCCGTCACGCTGATCACCTCGCGCAACGTCGCGCGCCATCATCTCTTTCAGGCGACTGTGGAGGGGGAGACGGCGACGTGCCTCGCGACCGTCGGGCTCTCGAACGGGGAGCGTGTGGGGGAGCGGTGTGCCGAGCCGGTGTGGCTGCCGGGGACGGTCAATACGCTCGTCCATGTCTCCTCGCCGCTGACGCCGGGCGCATTGGTCGAGACGGTCTCGATCGTGGCTCAGGCGCGGACGGCCGCCATCCTCGACACGGACGTGCGCCGGGCGGGCGCGGCCATCACGGGGACCGGTACGGATTGCATTGTCGTGGCGGCGCCCAGGGGGGCGGACGGCGCGCGGTTCGCCGGGCTTCACACGGCGATCGGAGAGGCCGTCGGAAAGGCGGTCTATCGGGCCGTCGCCGAAGGTGCAGAGACGTGGCGGCGCGATTTCACGGCGCTGGTGGGAGATTCGGCCGCAGCCCGCCTGGCGGATGGGGCAGGCCGTCCGGACGCCTGATTCCGGGCATTGCGGGTGGCCTTGCCTTAACGACGGCTGCTTCTGACACTGCCACTCATGACGGGTGGCGTTGCGCTGGGGGCGGCCGGCGTGCCATGAGCAGAAAAGCAGAGGACGATTGAGAGGCAGGCGATGGCCGAGCGTGTGGTGCTTGTAACCGGGTCGCTGGCGGAGCCGCGCGTGAAGCGCGTGGCTGAGCAGGTGGCGAGCGATAAGCTCGATCCCGTCGTCGCCAACGTCGGCGTCAAAGTCGCCGCGTTGATGACCACGGACATCGTGGAGCGGCGCCTGACATTGCCGGAAGGGGCCGACCGGGTGGTGATGCCCGGCCGCTTCCGTGGCGATCTGGACCGCCTCTCGGATCACTTCGGCACGCGTTTCGAGCGCGGGCCGGACGAGGTGGCCGATCTGCCGGAATATCTCGGGCATGCGCGCGAGAAGGTCGATCTCTCCCAGCAGAACGTCACGATCTTTGCGGAGATCGTGGATGCAACTTTGATGACCCCGGCGGAGATCGTCGAGCGTTCAAGGAAGCTGCGGGCGGACGGCGCGGACGTGATCGATCTCGGCTGCCTGCCAGATAGCCCGTTTCCTCATCTCGAGGAGGCGATTGCGGCGCTGCAGGCGGATGGCGTGCGGGTGAGCGTCGATTCCTTCAATGCCGAGGAGCTGTCGCGCGCCACCAAGGCTGGAGCGGACTTCCTGCTCAGCCTTTCCGAGAAGACGATCGGCATCGCGGACGAAGGACCCGCCGTACCGATCCTGGTCTCGGCGGGCGCGGCGGATGCCGCTTCGCTCGATCGCGCCATCGACATGATGATTGCGAAGGGGAAGCCTTTTTATGCGGATCCCATTCTCGATCCTATCCACTACGGGTTCGCGGCTTCGGTGGCGCGCTATGTGGACCTGCGCAAGCGGCGGCCGGACGTGCCGATCCTGATGGGCATCGGTAACGTCACCGAGCTCACAGACGCGGACACGACCGGCATCAATGCGCTGCTGATGGGACTGTGCTCGGAGCTCGACATCACGGCGGTGCTGGCCGTGCAGGTGAGCCCGCATTGCCGCACGGCGATCCGCGAGTTCGATCGCGCGCGGCGCGAATATTTCGCGGCCAAGAAGGCCAACTCGCTGCCGCAGGGTTTCGGCATGGGGCTGATGGCGCTTCGGGATCGGCGCGGCTTTGCCTCCACGCCGGAGGAGATCCGCACGCTTGCGACCCAGATCCGCGACGTGAACTATCGCATCGAGGTCGCGGAGGACGGCATCCACATCTACAACAAGAACGGACATCACGTGTCCGACGATCCGTTCCAGCTCTACCCGCATCTCGAGACGCGATCGGACGCGGGCCACGCCTTCTATCTCGGAGTCGAGACCGCGCGCGCGGAGATCGCCTACCGTCTCGGCAAACGCTATGCGCAGGACGAGCCGTTGCCGTTCGGCGTCGTCGGCGAGACGCGCGGCTCTGCGGAGGATGCGCACCTGATGAAGTTCAAGGAAGCGGGCTCGACCTTCAAGAAGGACGAGAAGTCCGGGAAAGGCTGAGGCTCTGCGCGCCGGTGGCTGTTCGGGCTAGAGGTAGTACAGCCCCACGCGGTGGCCATCGACTTCGTGGATGGCGATGTCTATGCCGAAGATCTCGCGCAGAACGTCGGTTCTCACGATCTCCGCAGGCGAGCCCTGGCGCACGACGACGCCATCTCGCATGGCCACGATGCGGTCCGAATAGATGGATGCGAAATTTATGTCGTGGATGACGATGACGAAGGTCTTTTTCAGGTCATCGGCGATGCGCCGCAACAGCTTCATCATGCCGACCGCGTGCTTCATGTCGAGATTGTTCAAGGGTTCGTCGAGCAGCACGTAGTCGGTGTTCTGGCAGAGAACCATGGCCACGAAGGCCCGCTGGCGCTGGCCGCCGGAGATCTCGTCCAGAAAGCGGTCCGCGATGTCGTCGAGCGCCAAATAGCTGATGGCTTCCGAGACCATCCTCTGGTCCTCGGCGGTCATGCGGCCTTTGGAATGGGGGTAACGCCCGAAGGCCACGAGATCGCGAATGGTGAGGCGGGCGGCGATGTGGTTGTCCTGCCGCAGGATCGAGAGGCGGCGCGCGAGCACGTCCCCGGCGGTAGTTGCAACATCGAGGCCGTCGACCGTGACCGAACCGGCTGTCGGCGTCAGCAGGCGGCTGATGAGCGCGAGCAGCGTTGATTTGCCCGCTCCGTTCGCGCCGATGATGGACGTGATGCCGCCGCGCGGGAGGCTGAGCGAGACGTTGTCGACGACAACGGCGCTGCCGTAGCTCTTCGTCAGGGCCTTTGTCTCGATCATCGTTGTGCACTTCTAAGGGTGAGAATGATGAAGGCGATGCCGCCAGCGAACTCGATAATGATGCTGAGGGCGGTTTCGAAGGCGAACACCCGCTCGAGGACGATCTGGCCTCCGACGAGGGTGAGGATGGCGAGCAGGATGGCCACCGGCAGAACATGGATATGTTTGGATGAGCCGGTGATCTGATAAGCGAGGCTCGCGATGAGCAAGCCAAAGAAGGTAACCGGGCCGACGAGGGCGGTCGAGACCGAGACGAGGACGGACACGATCACGAGGATCAGTGTCACGGTCGCCTTGTAGTCCACGCCGAGGCTGATGGCGGCGTCGCGTCCGAGCGCCAGCACGTCGAAGGTGCGAAGGTGGCGCCATCCGAGCAACGTGGCGGCGACGAGAGCGACGGCTGAGATGAGCAGCACGTCGCTGTGCACGGTGTTGAAGTTGGCGAAGAGGCGGTCCTGCAGCACCACGAACTCGTTCGGCGCCATGATGCGCTGCATAAGGTTCGAGAGGCTGCGAAAGAGAACGCCGAGCACGAGCCCCACCAGAAGAACCAGATGCAGGCTCTGCATGCGGCCCGAGAACAGCGTGCGGTATAGCATCCAGGAGAAGGCGATCATGGCGGCGCATTGGGTGAGAAACAGCGCCTGCGGGCCGAGTGTCGTGACGCGGGAGCTGCCGACCGCGAAGACGAGGGTCGTCTGGATCAGGATGTAGAGGGAGTCCAATCCCATGATCGATGGGGTGAGGATGCGGTTGGCGGTCACCGTCTGGAACAGGACGGTTGAGACGGCGATGGCGTAGGCCACGAGCGCCATGGCCGCGAGCTTGGTGCCGCGGAAGGGAAGCACGAAATCCCATTGACCTTTGGCGCCGACCGTCATGAACGCGACGGCGGCGAGCAGGGTGGCGACGGCGAGCGCCGCGATGACCTGCAGCGGGCGGCGGTGGGCGGGATCAAGCCAGGCGAGCATGTTTGCGCAACAGGAGATGGAGGAAGAGGGCGCTGCCCACGACGCCGAGCATGGTCCCGATGGGGATCTCGTAAGGCGCGTTGATCAGGCGTCCGGCGATGTCGCAGGCGAGCACGAGCCCCGCGCCGAGGAGCGCCACCCATGGCACGGTGCGCCGGACGTTGTCGCCCAGGGTGAGGCTTACGAGGTTCGGCACCACGAGCCCGAGGAAGGGGATCATGCCGACGGTTACGACGACGACGGCCGTCACCACCGAGACGATTATCAAGCCCATCGAGACGACCGAGCGATAGTCGAGCCCGAGATTGACGGTGAAATCCTGCCCCATGCCGGCGACGGTGAAACGATCGGACATGAGATAGGCGATCACGGTCAAGGCGAACGCGAGCCAGAGCAACTCGTAGCGGCCGCTCAGGATCATCGAGAAGTCGCCCGTGCTCCAGGATTCGAGCGACTGGATCAGCTCGAACCGGTAGGCGATGAAGGTTGCGACCGCGTTGATGACGCCGCCGAGAAGGATGCCGATGAGCGGCACGATGAGGGTCGAGTGCAGGGGGAGCCGCTGGAGGATGCGAAGAAAGATCGCGGTTCCGGCGAGGGCGAAGAGGGATGCTACGATCAGCTTTACGAAGATGGGCGCGCCGGGAGCTGCGATGAGCACGGCAAGAAAGCCGAGCTTCGCGGCTTCGACGGTGCCGACGGTCGACGGCTCGGCAAAGCGATTGCGGGCTAGCATCTGCATGAGGGTGCCTGAAACCGCCATCGCGGTACCTGCGAGAATAAGCGCAAGCGTTCGCGGAAGCCGGCTGATGAGAAGGACCTGCATGGGGCCGTCCTGCCATCCGGATTCGAGCAACGTGGAAAGGGTCACGTCGCTTGCGCCGATGAACAGGCTCGTGAGCGCGAGGCTCACGACGATGGCGATGCCCAGGGCGATGGGGAGCATGGCGGTGTTCGCTCGATAGTTTGGCGGACGGGGCGGCGGGTGCTATTTCCGTTCGATCGCCTGGGCGATCTGCTCGACGCAGTTCTGAAGCGACGGCAAGCCGCCGCCCACGAGATACCAGCGCACGGGATCGAGATAGACGACCTGCTTCTTCTGCCAGGCCGTGGTGCGGGCGATGAGGGGATTTTCGAGCAACTGGGCTGCGGGTTGTCCGGTGCGTCCCACGGCGAGGTCTCTGTCGATCACGAACAGCCAGTCGGGGTTCGCTTTGAGGATCAGCTCGAAAGAGATGCCTTGTCCGTGCACCGCCTTATCGAGGCTCTCGACAGCCGGCGCGAAGCCGAAATCGCGATGCACGGCGCCGAAGCGCGAGACGGGGCCGTAGGCGCTCATCTTTCCGCCGGTGGTCAGAACGATGAGGCCTTTGCCGGCGGTTGCAGATTTCGTGCGCAAGGCCGCAATCGAGGCTTCGAGCTTGCCGATCAGGGCCTCGACCTCGGTTTCCTTGCCGAAGATGCGTCCGAGGGTGCGCGCGTTGGCAAGCGCGCTCGCCACATAGTTGGCTTCGTCGACCGTTAGATCGATGGTCGGCGCGATCTTGGCGAGCTCGGGAAGCTTCGGCCCGGAGCGGGCGGCGACGATGATCAGGTCCGGCTTGATGGCGTTAATGGCCTCGTAGTCTGGCTCGAACAGGGTCCCGGCCTTGACGTAGGCTGCGTCCTTGTACTTCGCGAGGTGATCGGGCAGCAGCGTTCCGATCACTCCGGTGACGGGCACGCCGAGCGCGTCGAGCGTCTCCAGTGAGGTGAAGTCGAGCGTGACGACGCGCTGGGGCCTTGCCGGCAGCGTGATCTCGCCTTGCACGTGTTTGACGACGACTGGCTCGGCCCGGGCGGGCGCAGCGAGACCGATCAGGGCGAGGCAGGCTGCCGCGAGGGCGCTCACGCGGATCTTGTGCCAGCGCACGCAGATGAGACCGATCACGAGGTTTCCTTTCGGTTGGATGAGAGGCAGGGCCGCGCTCTGCTAGCGCTTGATCGCCTTGGGCAGGATGCCGAAGGCGCGGCGAAATGCAGTGGTGAAGTTGGCCGGGTTCGAATAACCGGCGAGGAAGGCGGCTTCTCCGATGCTGAGGCCGTCGCGTTCGAGTGCGTCGCGCGCCTTGTCGAGCTTTCGTGCACGCAGGAAATCGACAACCGTGGTTCCGTATGCCGCCTTGAAGCGGCGCTGCAGCGAGGTGGGGCTCACGCCGATCTCGCGCGCGATCTCCGGGAGGCTCAGCACCTTGTCGAGATTGGCCTCGATGTAGTCGCGCGCCGCCCGCGCCTTGCGGGCATCGCGTGTCGCGAGCCCGGTGGTGATCGCGGGCGCGTCCTCGCCGCCGAGGGTCGAGACGGCTTCGGCGATCATCTCGATGCTGCGGCTTTCGATGTACATGTCCCTGAGAACGGTGCAGTGGTCGGGTGGATTGAGGATCTGCTCGGCCAGCGCGAGCAGGCGCGGGGAGGCCCGCCAGGTGGCGTGCGAGAGATGCGACGTCGTGAACTGGCGCAGACGCTGTCCGTTGCTGCCGTCGGCCATCTCCGCGAGCCAGTCTCCATCGACGGAGACGGTGACCTTGCGGGTGCGGTCGCCCTTATGAGCGCGGCGTGTCATGACGGCGTGTTCCGTCAGCATCAGCGCGCTGCAGTCGGCATTCCGCAGGGCGTTGCGGCGGTCCGCAGCGAGAAACTGGCGGTTGTCGACGGAGAAGTCGACGAGGCCATCCAGCACGACGAAGAAGGTGAGGTCTGGCCCGGCGACGAGCTGCGTCGTCATCTCGTGCAGATCCCTGATCTCGGTCGCGTGGAGCACGATGCCGGACTTGAGGCGGCAGAGCAGGAAGCGGCCCTCGATCGCGTTGTCGCTGGGTTCGAGATCCGGCCGGATGAACGTGTGGTCTGTGCCGGCGTGGTGCATCTGGCGCGAGATCTCCGCACAGCTCACCTGCGGGCGCTCGCATCCCCTCGATACGTCTGTGGTGATGGCCATCTACTTTCCCCCGAACGTGTCGGTCCGGCGCTCGTCCGTTCCGCCCCCCGGCTTTGATACCGGCATCCGTGTTCGTTTCTAACGGACGACCGGAAAACCGCTGTTTCGTCAAAAACCTTTGGCGATCGCGCAAAGGCATCGCCGCTGGGCATGCTAGGCCCCAACTTATAAACTTGAAAGTAACAGTCAAGGTTATGCAGAGTGACTGGGGTATTTGGGGGACTGGAATGACTAAAGTTGGATGCGGAGTGCGCTCAGCCGGCCGGGGGGCCGCTGGAGGGTACGGATTATCGCTGGTTGCCTTGATGTTGGCTGCGCCCGGCGCCGCACAGGCTCAGAGCGCGGCTGACAAAAGTCAGCCGCTGCCGCCGATCACGGTCGAAGCTGCCAAGCCTGCCAAGAGCAAGGCAAAGAAGAAAGCGCCCGCTCCCGCGCCTCTCGAAGCTGTGGCCGAGCCGGAATCGTCCGCCGAGCTACCAGTCGATCAGGTGACCGTCAAAGGTCCGCTGGGCAAGGGGGCTGATGTCACGATCACGCAAGGGGAGCTGGCGCGGACGCAGCCGCAGAACATCCAGGATCTCTATTCCCGCGAGACGGCGGTCACGGCGGGCGGTACCACGCAATCGAGCACCAAGGTCTACGTGCATGGCATCGAGGAGACGATGCTCAATGTGCAGATCGACGGCGCGCGGCAGGCGCAGCGCAACGGCTTCCACCACAACGGGAACAACGTCATCGATCCCTCAATGCTGAAGGGCGTTGCCGTCGATGCGGGTGTCTCGAGCGCAGACGCTGGCCCCAACGCGCTGGGCGGCGCCATCCGTTACACGACGAAAGACGTCTCCGACCTTCTGAAAGAGGGCCAAAAGCTCGGCGGCTTTGCCGAGCTCAGCTACGATACCAATGCGAACGTGTTCAAGAAGAGTGGCGCCGCCTACGGAAAGAGCAATGGCTTCGAGATCCTCGGCTATGCGTCGGGATCGGACGGGGATGCTTACGAGGACGGCCGCGGCAACATCGTGGCCGCGACGGATGTCGATCTCGTGAACTACCTTGGCAAGCTGGCCTATGAGTCGGTCGATGGGCATCGCTTCTCGGCGTCAGCGGAACACATCAGCGACGAGGGCCTTCGCCCATTCCGCACCAACCTCAGCGTGCTGCATCCGGGCTTTGGTCCCGCGTTCGCGATCTCCGAGCGCGATACCTACACGTTCCAGTACAGCACGACCCGGCCGACGGCCTGGTACGATCCCGAGGTTTCTTTCTATTACAACGACAGCCAGCTCGAGCGGCGCCGTCCGGCCGGGGTGTGCGGCGTGGCGGCGGCCAGCTTCGGATGCACCGCTTACGGCACTGTCGATATCGAGAGCATCGGCGGAAAGGTGCAGAACACCTTCGTGGTCGGCCCCGGAAAGCTCACGGCGGGCGTGGACTTCTATCGTGACGAGACGACGACCGTGCATCCCTCTAACATGCACGTGAATTTTGCGGGCCGCTTCGGTGAGACGCTCACCAACTTCGGCGCTTATGTGCAGTACCGCTTCGAGCCGATCGAGCATCTGCGCGTCTCGACCGGTCTGCGTGCGGACGCCAACAGGCTCGAAGCCGCGGATGGGAGCGATCTCGACACGAGCGGGGTGAGCCCCAACATCGCGCTCGAGTACGACCTCACGCGTCAGATCACGGCGAAGGCATCCTACGGCTACAGCTTCGGCGGCATTCCGCTCTACGAGGCGATGCTGCTGCGGCCTAACAATCCCTCGGCGTACGCCCCGGGACTAGATCCGCAGAACTCGGAAAGCTACAAGGCCGGTCTGCAGTTCTCGGAGAGCGGCCTCCTGATCGAGGCCAGCTACTTCAACACGCGCATCCAGGATCCGGTCTGCCCCAGCTGCGCGGTGGTCGTGAACGACGACGACATCGAAACCCGCGGCGTGGACGTCTCGGCGCGCTATTCGTGGCGCTCCGGCACGATCGGCGCCAACTACATCCATGCGGTCACCGAGTACGGAGACGGGCCGTTGACGACCACGAGCTGGTACTATGGCACGCCCATCGGCGACCAGCTCAAGATATACGGCCATTACGAGTTCGCGAACACGGGGCTGGCGGTCGGCTTCCTGTCGCAGATCGTGTTCGACTACGACGACCTGGAGTTCGTGCCGGGTCCCGGAGGCCCGTATGGGGTTCTCGAGGGCTATGACGTTCACAACATCTACGCCCAGTGGGTCCCGAACTTCGCTCAGAGCCTGACGCTTCGTGCCGATGTGCTGAACCTGTTCGACACCTACTACATCGACCGGGCGAACGCGTTCGGCGGAACGCTGGTGCCGATCGCCAACCAGGGCCGGACGTTCCTGCTCTCGGGCAAGGTCGAGTTCTGACCGGCATAGGGCTGCCGCCGGGCGAGATCAACGAGCTGCCCAGCCGCTGCACTTAAAGGAACGGCCAGCTCGACCGGCTGGCCGTTTCACCTATTCAGCTAGCACTGCCATGAGCGGGGAGGCTCGGGACATGTACATTGCAGAAGCGCGGGTGACGTCCGAAAAGGCGAGCCGCTATCTTATTCAGCTCTGCAAGCATTTCGCGCACAAGACGCCGGCCGTATACGACGACAAGCAAGGCCGCGTCGATTTCCGCCCGGGTCTGTGCCTGATGACAGCGGCGGGCGACGAGCTGGTGGTGCGCTGCGAGGCGGGCACGGAGCCTGAGCTTACCCGCGTGAAGCTGATCGTAGAGGACCATCTGGTGCGGTTCGGATGGCGGGAGAAGATTGGCGTGAGCTGGGCCGAGCCAGATGCCGCCAACGGTACTGGCTGAGGCTCGGGCGGCCGCTCGCCGAGCCCGCTAGCTCTCTCGCGCGAGACATGCGAGGTTCCGCGAAGGGGCCGCGCAGAGGGGGCAAATCAGATGGATCTAGACGAGGCGCCGGTGCCGGAGCGCTCGCTCGTGCACAAACTCCTGCGGCGTGCCGTGGATGTCGAACGGTCCGAGGTGGTCGCGGCGCTGGGATCGTTCGTGACGTTCGCGCTGGTGCTCGGCGGATACTACCTCATCCGCCCGGTGCGCGAGAACATCAGCGCGGAAGCGACCGCGGATCAGCGCCAGCTCTGGTTCCTGCTGGTGTTTCTCGCGATGCTCGCCGCCGTTCCCGTGTTCGGCTGGGTTGTGGCGCGGGTGCCGCGCAAGGCGGTGCTGCCCGGCGTGTATGCCTTCTTCGTCGGGCTCATGCTGTTCTTCTGGGCGGCGCTACGCGCGGACGGGACCGGCGCGCTCGGTGGCGCCTTCTTCGTGTTCGGCAGCGTCTTCAACCTGTTCGTCGTCTCGCTGTTCTGGATCCTGATGTCGGACATCTACGACAGCGCGCAGGCAAAGCGCCTCTATGGCTTCATCGCGGCGGGTGGCACGACGGGGGCGGTTCTCGGCCCGTTCGCCGCGAACGGCTTGGTCCGGATCGTCGGGCAGGAGAACCTTCTGCTGATTGCGGCTCTGATTTTCGTTGTGGCGGCTGCGCTTTCGGTTTGGCTGCGCGGGGTGGCGATTCGCTCTGCGCCGGAGAGTGCTGCGCTCGACGAGCCGCCCACGCTGCGCACGCTTCTCTCGGGCGCGGAGCGCGTCGTGCGCGACAGCTACCTTCTGCGCATTGCGGGGTATGTGCTGATCGCCAACCTGCTTTCGACCTTCTTCTATCTCGAGCAGTCACGGCTCGCGGGCGAGACGATTGCGGATGCGACGGCCCGTGTCCAGTTCTTTGCCGAGCGGGACCTGATCACAAGCATCCTCACGGTGCTGGTGCAGGTGTTTCTCGCCGGGCGGGTGATGTCTTGGCTTGGCGTCAGCGCGGCGGCCTCGGTGCTGCCCGCGCTGACCGTGCTCGGGCTCGCGATCTACGCCGCATGGCCCGAGCTTCATGTGGTAGCGGCGATTATGGTGGCGGAGCGGGTGGCCGCATTCGCGCTCTCCAATCCTGCAACCAAGGTTCTCTACACGGCCGTCGACGCGGATGAGCGCTACAAGGCGCAGAACTTCATCGACACCGTGGTCTATCGCGGAGGAGATGCGCTGTCGGGGGCGGTGTTCAACGGGCTCACGAAGGCGATGGGGCTGCCGCTCGCGGCCGTCGCGCTCGCTTCGATCCCGGTTGCGGGGCTGTGGCTCTTCATGTCGTCGCGGTTCGACGCGGCGCTCAAGGCGCGTCTGGCAGAGGGCGTGAGATGAAGGGGCGTTGAAGCCGGCGCGCTGATCTCGGTGATGAACTTGCGCCGGAAGGAGCGGCCGAAGTCCTCGTATCCGTCAGCGGGCGAGATGAAGCTTCCCGGCCCGCCGACGACGTGGGCGTTGTACCATGCGTCGAGCGTGGTGCTATCGCGGTCGAGCCCCAGGTCTTCGAATGCGAAGCCAGGCCTGCGGAAGGTTCCCGCGCCCACGACGTCGTTCTCGCCCGCCACGATGATCGGCAATCCGTTGAGCGTTGCGCCGCCTTTCACGAGCGTGTCGCGTGCCGTGTTGGAAGCGGCGGAGACCTCGCAATTGTCGATGCCGTCGCCGGAGACGTCGATGACAACGCGGTCCGCGCGGGCGGGAAGAGCCGGCATCGTTTCGGATTCGACGCTCCGCAGCATGCGGGCGAGGCAGGTGTATTGGCCGGAGTGATGGGGGAGGCTGCGAACGCGCCGTGCCACTTCGAATGCGTCGGACTGATTTCGGATCAACTGCCAGGGCATCGCGAGTTTCGCGTCGTCCGCCCAGGCGACGAGCGAGAGCATGATGGCGCCTTTCGCTCCGCCGGTGATGGCGTCGACCACGGCGGGGTCCTCGATGGCGCGGGCGATGCCTTCCATCTGAAGCCTGTAACGGGCCTCGTCCACAGAGTCTGAAACGTCGACGGCAAGGACCAGAGCCGTATCGATCTCGGCCGGTGCCTGGGCCGTTGCCGACGAGACGGCCCATAGTGCAATCAAGGCCGGGGCGGCGAACGCCAGTGCGTAGCGCACCGAGATGCGTGATCTCGCGGAGAGAGCGGCGGGCGGTGGCATGCTCATGACGGCTGCGGGCGACGGATGGGATGCGCCATGATGGCGTGAAGCTCCTCGAAAAGAAAAGGGGGCAGGACGCCAGAAGCGGCCCGCCCCGGAGGAGAGGAGGAAGAGACGTCGTTATTTGGCTTCGGCCAGCTTCTTAGGAAGCTTGAACGTCCAGAGCATGCCGCCCTGATTCAGGTTGGCGACGGTCTTGGCGACCTCGCCACCCCAAAGAGGCACTGCACCACCCCAGCCCGAGAGAACGGAGACGTACTGCTCGCCGTCCTGCTCCCAGGTGATCGGAGGAGCGACGATCCCCGAGCCGGTGTTGAAGCTCCAAAGCTGCTTGCCGTCCGTGGCATCGAGGGCCTTGAGTTCGCCTTCGGGCGTGCCGAAGAACACAAGGTTCGAGCCGGTCGTCAGCACGCCGCCCCACAGCGGCGCCCTGTTCTTGTAAGTCCACACGATCTTGCCCGTGGCCGGATCGACGGCCTTCAGCGCGCCGATGTGGTCCTCGAATATCGGCTTGATGGTGAAGCCAGCGCCGAGGTAGGCCGCGCCCTTCTTGTAGGTGACGGGCTCGTTGTGGAGATCCATGCCCCACTCGTTGGCGGGCACATAGAAGAGCTTGGTGTCGGGGCTGTAGGCCATCGGCTGCTGATTCTTGCCGCCGAGGAAGCTCGGCACGGCGAAGATCGACGAGCCCTTCTTGCCGTCAGCGGCCTTCTTCGGATCGCCCGGGCGGTTCGCGGGATCGAACACCGGACGGCCGTCCTTGCCGATCTCCTTGGCCCAGGAAATCTGCTCGACGAACGGCGTCGCGGAGATGAATTTTCCGTCCTCGCGGCCGAGCACGTAGAAGAAGCCGTTGCGGTCGGCCGTGGCCACGGCCTTGGTGCCGTTGAGGTCGAAAGAGACCACCTCGTTCACGCCGTCATAGTCCCAGCCGTCGTTCGGCGTGGTCTGATAGCCCCACTTGATGTTGCCGGTCTCGGGATCGATCGCGATGCGCGAGCACGACCACTTGTTGTCGCCCGGGCGCATGTGGCTGTTCCAGGGAGCCGGGTTGCCCGCGCCCACGAAGATCAGGTTGGTCTCGGGATCGTAGGTGCCGCCGAGCCAGGTGGCGCCGCCGCCCGTCTTCCAAAGATCGCCCGGCCAGGTCTCGCCCTGCTTGCCGGTCATCGTCGAGGGCTTGCCGTTGAGCGTGCCGACGTGGCCTTCGATGGTCGGGCGCGACCAGACCAGCTCGCCGTCATCGACCTTTCGCGCTTCGACGCGGCCGACGATGCCGAACTCGCCGCCCGAGACGCCGGTCACCACGATGGGTCCGTGTGCCTTGGAAGGAACGATGAGGGGGGCTGCGGTGTAGGAGTAACCGCCCTTGTAGTCGTCGATCTCCTTGGTCCAGACGACCTTGCCGGTCTTCTGGTTGAGGGCGACGAGCTTGGCATCGAGCGTGCCGAAGATCACCTTGTCGTTGATGAGGGCTGCACCGCGATTGACGACGTCGCAGCACGGCAGAATGCCTTCGGGCAGGCGATGATCGTACTGCCAGAGCTCGCGGCCGGTCTTCACGTCTACGGCCCACATGCGGCTGTAGGAACCGGTAACGTAGAGCACGCCGTCCTTGACGAGAGCCTGCGCCTGCTGGCCGCGCATCTTCTCGCCGCCGAGCGACATGGCCCAGGCGGGCACGAGCTGCGCGACGTTGTCGGCGTTGATGGTCTTCAACGGGCTGTAACGCTGGCCCTGCGTTCCAAGGCCAGAGGTGACCACGTCGTTCGTCGTGGTCGCGTCGTTCACAATGTCTTCGATTGAAACGTCGGCGAGTGCAGGTGCAGCCAAACCTGCGAGCATCGCGCACACACTTGGCGCGATCAAAACTTTCCAGGACTTCATTGGGATCCCCTTCTTGTTGCGTTTCCCACCTGCTTCCGGATTATTTCCCGCTACGAAATGGGAAGAATGCAGGTCGAAGAGGACGTTATTCGAGCTTGAAGTCGGGAATAATTGGCAATTGGTCTATTCGCCTAAAGTCGCAGCTTTGTGAAATGTCAATTGCGTCAGGATTTCTGATCCACGCGCGGAAGTTTTTCGGCTTCGAGCTTCGGATAAAGATGCATCACGCTGCGCTCGTACTCGTAACGAGAAACCGCAATATTCTCGGCCCATTTCGGCAGTGGCAGCGCCATGGCCTCGTTCATGTCGAGGCCGCGGTCGAAGGCATCCCTGATCATGGCTTCGATGCCTTCGAGCCATTCGCGCGTCTGGCGGATTCCGCGATCGCCGGGCTCGGCTGGTCCGTGGCCGGGGATGAGACGATTGTGTGGAATTCCTCCCAGGTTCGCGAGGCTGATGCGCCAGCGCTCAAAATCGGCGTGCGGCGTGGTCGGCGCGCGGTCGAGGAACACGAGGTCGCCTGAGATCAAGACGCCCGAGACCTCGTCGAACAGGACGAGATCGGATGCGGTGTGACCGCGCATCGGCAGAGCCCGGATGCGGCGATCACCGAAATCCTCGACCGGAGCGGAGAGGATGACCTTAGGCAGAACGACCTCGGTACCGCGCATCCAGTCGCCGACAGTTTGATACATGGAATCGGAAAATCCTTCGCCGAGGGCCTTCATGCCGTCGACAACACCCTGCGTGGTGGCGATGAGGGCCGGATCGAAGGCTTGGTTTCCGAAGCAATGATCGGGATGGAAATGCGTGAGGTACACACGCGCCACGCTTTTGCCGGTCAGCTCCTGGGCGAGCTTGAGGAGCGCCTCGCCGTAGCGGAGCGACGGACCGGTATCGACGACGATGGCGCCGGCGGACGAGTCGAGAATGGTGATGTTGGCGATGGCCCCGCCGTTCTTCTGCGTGATGGCCTGCTGTGCACCGGGCACCATCCAGATGCCCTGCTCTAGCTTTTCGGGACGCAGCTCGTAGGTGAGGGGCGCGGCGTGCGCTTTGCTCGGAAGCAGGGGAAGGCTCGCTGCTCCGGCAACGAGTTTCAGCGCGTTGCGGCGGGTCAGCATCGTGCGGGTCCCTGCTCGAGAAGCTGCTTCGTAGGTGCGAGGATGCTCTGCCGCCAGGGAGCCGGAACGGAGGAGCGATAGATGGCGCCGTTGTTGTCGCGTCCCTGCACGTCGAGCGCGGTGTCGCCCGCGGGCAGGCGAACCAGCAGCGTGAGCGTGGGATCCTGGCTCACGGGCTCATACATCTCGAGCAAGGCAAGCGGCTCGCCCTTGTTTCCCTTGAACTCCATGCGCTCGATGTAATAGGCGGGCGTGTTGTCCTTCGCGAGGCCGGTGTCCATCGGATGGCGAATGCGGAAGCGCAGGCGCGAGAAGCCGTCCGCTTCGCGCCAGAGGCGTCCGCTTGCCTGGCCGAGCGTTTCCGACCAGGAGGCTTCGCCGCGCCCGACCGCGGGAGCGGAGCATCCGCCGCCCGCTGCGTTGAGGAAGATGCCGCCCACGTGCCAGACCCCGTCACTCGTCAGCGCGGCCGCGCGGATCGGCGTTGCCTGCTCGATCTTCATGCGGAACGAGATGAAGGGAGCGGCTTGGCCGGGCGTTAGCGTGAGCGCGTGCTGGATCGGGTTGAGATCGGCGAACACGATCATCTTCACGACGTTCGGAAGTGCGCGCGCGTCGGCGGTGACAGGTACCTGAGCCTGATTTTCAACGGTCGACGGCACGCTGATCTTCACGCGCTCGTCGAACTCGATGGCGTGTCCCGAGAGAAGCCGCTCGGCCATATCCTGCCAGTTCGGAGATTGCAGAGGATCCTGCGGCGGTGCCGCCGATGCAATGCCGAAGCTGGTTGCGAGAAAGAGCAGGAAGAAAGCCGTGCGCATCATGTGCGTGTCCTAGGGCGGTGGAGGTGGCGGCACGTAGGTGACGCCGTGGGCTTCGAACATGCGGGATAGTTCGCCGGTTTCGCGCAAGCGCTTCAAGGCGGCCTCGATCGCGTATCCGAGATCGCGGCTGTTCTCCTTCCACGCCATGCCGACGAGCCAGTCGGTTCGAACGATGCCGGGCATCGGCGGTTCCACCAGCGTGGGCTTCATGCCGTCGCGATGAAGGAGGGATTCGATTTTCGAACGAACCCCCATCAATGCGGCCGTATCCTTCGAAATGAACTCGCGTGCTCCCAACTCCGGTTTCACATGATGCGAAACGTTGGAGATGAGCGCTCCATCTTCGTAGGTCATTAGAAAGTAGTCGGCAACCGTCGCGAGCTGCACGCCGATCTTCTTCGTCTTGAAAACATCGAAGTTGGGATTTGTTCCGGTCAGCTCGGGATGAATGGCCACGGCGACGCGTTCCTGAAAATACGCGTTGCCGAGAACCGCTTCGCGATTGCGGAGCGCGAACTCGCGATCGATGGGCACGTGCATCATCACGTCGCCGGTTCCGCCGCCGGTCAGCGGGCCGCGCCAGACGTTGGCGCGCAAGTCGTCATCGGCTTTCTCGCCCTGCATCCTGAGGACAACCTCGGCTTTGACGCCGAGCTCGCGGGCGATGGCGTGCGCGAGATCGACATCTATTCCGCGCGGCACGCCGTTCTCCTCCTCGGAGAACGGAGCGTTGTCGAGGTAGGCGATGACGCGCAAGGTACCCTCGGCGATGACCTCGTCGAGAGGGCGCGCCGTTACGCTGCTCGAGATCAGGACAGCCCCCAGCAGCACCGTAGAGAAGCGATGAAGGAGCGAGTGGGTCACACTCACGGCCCTCCTTGGGTTCGGCGCTTACTGCTCGCTGAATTTCGACTCGACGTAGGCACGGATGGCCCACATGGCCTCCTGGCTGAAGGTGCCCTCGAAGGCCGGCATGATGGTGGTGCCGTCGGTCTTCTTCGCGCCGTGGCGGATGCGCTCCATGAACCATTCGTCGCCGACCGGACCCTTGTCGAGATGACGAAGGTCAGGCGCGAGGCCGCCCGAAATCACTTCGAGGCCGTGGCAACGCGCACAATTCTGCGTGTAGCCGGACTCGCCGATCTCGATGGCCTTTGCGTTGTCCCGGTAGGGATTTTCTTTGCGCCATTCCTCGCCGAGCGGCTCGAGGCCGGCCGTATCGATCGGCTGGGGCGTCACGTCGCCGTGGGCGAGCACGCGCGTGTTGTCAGTCGCAATCAATAGAATTGCCGCGGCGAGGGCCGCCACGAAAGGACGTACAAACATTCAAAAGCGCTCCGGTTTCCTGCCCGCATCGTTTCTTTGTTGGTTCGCGGAGGCGCAATTTATGTCGGTCGCGGAGCGAACCGATATTGCCCATTGGTGCAAATTTCCCGATTGGATCAGAAAAGTCCCTTCTTTGTCGGGCATTGTACCATGGTCGAATATCTCTGGGATTTTGCGTTTGTCATGCTCGTTTCTTAAGCGGGCTGCCAAAACTCGTGTGCGCCGCGCCCTGCATTCCCGTGTTTGCCAAGGGTTCCGATATGCGCCACATCAGCCTTGCCTGCGCCGTTGCCTCGCTGCTCGCTTGTCCCTACGCGGCGGCGCACGAGGTCTACATCTCGAACGAGAAGGACAACACCGTCTCCGTCATCGAGACGAAGTCGCTTCAGGTCGTGCGAACATTCAAGGTGGGCAAGCGTCCGCGCGGGGTCACGTTCGCGCGTGACTTCAAGACATTCTACGTGTGCGCGAGCGACGACAACGCGGTGCAGGTCTATGATGCGGCGGGCGAGACGCTGCTTCACAATCTTCCGTCGGGCGCTGACCCGGAACAGTTCGCGGTCTCGCACGACGGGCGCCGTCTCTACATCGCCAACGAGGACGATGCGGTGACCACCATCGTCGACATTCCATCGCGGAAGGTGGTGGCGCAGGTGGATGTGGGCGTGGAGCCCGAGGGTATGGCAGTGTCGCCGGACGATAGCATCGCGGTCACGACCTCCGAGACCACCAACATGGCGCACATGATCGACACCCGGACCAACGAGGTTGTCGCGAACGTGCTCGTGGACCAGCGTCCCCGTCATGCCGAGTTCTCGCCGGATGGCTCGAAGCTCTGGGTGTCTTCCGAAATCGGCGGCACGGTGAGCATCATCGATATGGCGAAGAGGGAAGTGGAAACGCGGCTCACCTTCGAAATTCCGGGTGTTGCCCGCGATTCCGTGCAGCCGGTCGGCATCCGGATCACGCGTGACGGCGGCACCGCGTTCATTGCGCTCGGGCCGGCGAACCGCGTGGCGATCGTGGATACGCGCACGCTCAAGGTGATCGACTACGTGCTGGTGGGGCAGCGCGTCTGGCATCTCGCTTTGACGCCCGAGGAGAACATGCTCTTCACCACCAACGGGGTGTCGAACGACGTGACGGTGATTGATACCGGCACGCGCAAGCCCATCAAATCCATCAAGGTCGGCCGCTATCCTTGGGGCGCGGCGGTCCGCCCCATGCCGACGCACACGTCCGGAACCCATGAGACCGAGACACGCTGAGCGCGGGACGCGGTTATCGAGCCGGTGCTGGCTGCTGGTTGCCGCCATGCTCGCGGCGCCGGGGCTTGCGCATGCGGCGGACAATTTCGATCCAGCGACCGGCTATCGGATTTCGCGCTATCGCGCGCCTGTGCCGGAGGGCGTTCCGGGCGGCGCGCGCGTCGACTCCGAAGCGGTGAAGCGTCTCGTCTCGGAGAAGAGCGCTCTTCTGATCGATGTCATGCCGTCCAACGGAGCCGGGCTCGACACGGCGTCGGGGCGGTGGCGCATGCTCCGGCAGCATGAGCACATTCCGGGCTCCACGTGGCTTCCGGACGTCGGGGCTGGCGCGCTTACGCCGCTGATGGAGTCCTACTTCAGGGACGAACTCGCCCGGCTGACGCAGGGAGACCGGGCGCGCGCGCTCGTGTTCTATTGCCAGGCGGATTGCTGGATGAGCTGGAACGCGACCAAGCGCGCTTCGGAGTACGGGTATACAACTCTCTATTGGTTCCCCGAGGGGACGGACGGCTGGCGCGACTGGGAAGGGCCGCTGGTGCCTGCAACTCCGGTACCCGTGGCCGGAGCCGCGCTCGATCGCGGCTAATCTTTTTCAGTCTCGCTCGGCCTTCATTTCGATCCATCCTTTTTCACACTCTATATATGCGTGCGCGTCGGGCTCGCATTGTTTGGCCTTTTTCTCCCGGAGATCCGTGTTTCTCTCGATTTTTTCGTATTCCCCCGTGGGCGATGTGAGGGCGGGGCGTTGCCCTAGCCCGTTCCGCCCCGCGCGGTCCGATGAAAGAAAATTTCCGACTGCTATAAGTTTAAGCGTTTTTCCATCAAATGTCTGCAAATGTATGTTTTATCAGCTTCTTCTTGGGTCACTGTCATGCATATGCATTCGCTTCCCGTGAAAATCGCGCTCGTCGCTGCTGCAACGATCGCAACTGTTTTTGGTATCGGAACGTATTTTCTCGCTTCGAATGCGGGGCACGTTCTGGATCAGCAGAACGCCGAAATTCAGACCGGAATCGGTCAAGTGGAGGCTTTGAATACCAGCCGCAAACTGGATGTCGCCGCCCGGGTGGCCCAGAATATCGCGTCCGTTTCCGTTGCCATGAAAATAAAGGGCATTGTGGATCGTGATGGTCTCGACCAGACGCTCAAGCAGCTTCTCGAGACGAACCCTGAGTTGCTCGGTACCTGGACGGGTTGGGAGCCTGACGCTCTCGACGGGAAGGACAAGGAGTTCGCGGGCGCCACCGCCCACGATGCGACCGGCCGTTTCGTCCCCTACTGGAACCGCGCCGACGGCAAGATCGCGCGTGACGTTCTGGTCGATTACACCAAGGAAGGCCCTGGCGATTACTACCAGCAGCCCTACAAGCAGAACCGTGCGGTGGCCATCGAGCCCTACCTTTATCCGATCAACGGCCGTGACGTGCTGATCGCTTCGTTCGGCGTGCCGATCGTGGTCGACGGCAAGACTGTGGGCGTCGGCGGCGTCGATATCAATCTCGAGAGCCTCAACGTCGAGATGCAGAAGATCAAGCCGTTCGGCACGGGCTTCGTGACCGTGGTCTCGTCTGCCGGCCGCGCCGTGACGCATCCGAACACGGCTGCCGTCGGCAAGGCGCTCTCCGAATTCGACGCCCCCTCGGCGAACGCCGCGAAGCAGGCGATCGAGAGCAAGACATCGGTCTCGATGGATGGCATCGGTCCCGATGGCGAAGGCTGGCATTTCCTTGCCGTTCCGGTTTCGGCTGGCGGCACGAGCGATATGTGGGCGGTCGTGGTCGGCGTGCCGGTTGCGACGCTCCAGGCGACGGTTACCACCACGCAGCGTTCGATGTTCGCGCTGTCGGCGGCCTGCATCGTGCTGATCGCCGGTCTCATGTTCTTCGTGCTCCGCAGCTTCGTCGGCAAGCCTCTGGCTGCGCTCTCCACGTCGTTCGACCGCATGGCGGCCGGCGATCTCGATACGCCCATCCCGGGCGCCGAGCGTCTGGACGAGGTCGGGCAGATCGGCAAGGCTGTGATGCGTGTCCGCGACAGCCTGCAGGAGAAGGCCCGTATCGAGGCCGAAGAGAAGGTGGCTCGTGATGCAGCCCTCGCGGCTCAGCGCAAGTCGGAGATGAACCGTCTCGCCGAGGAGTTCCAGCGTGCCGTTGGCGGCATCGTACAGACCGTGTCGTCGACTGCGACCCAGCTCGAAGGCGCTGCGCTGTCTCTCACCAAGACTGCCGAAACCACGCAGACGCTCTCGACCAGCGCGGCTGCGGCCTCCGAGCAGACCTCGGCGAACGTGGAAGGGGTTGCTGCGGCTTCCGAGCAGCTCGCTTCGACGGTGACCGAGATCAGCCGTCAGGTTCAGGAGAGCAGCACTATCGCCGGCCAGGCCGTGAGCCAAGCGGCAAAGACCAACGAGCAGGTGAATGCGCTGTCGCAGTCCGCTGACCGGATCGGTGACATCGTGAGCCTGATCAACACCATCGCAGGTCAGACGAACCTGCTGGCGCTCAACGCCACCATCGAGGCTGCACGTGCCGGCGATGCGGGCAAGGGCTTCGCGGTGGTTGCCCAGGAGGTCAAGGCGCTTGCCGCTCAGACGTCCAAGGCCACCAACGAGATCGCTTCGCAGGTTTCGGGCATGCAGTCCGCGACGCGTGAAGCCGTCGATGCCATCAAGGAGATCACGAACACGATCAACATGATCTCCGAGATCTCGGTTGCCATCGCGGCCGCCGTCGAGGAGCAGGATGCCACGACGAAGGAGATCAGCCGCAACGTGATGGAAGCCGCGCGCGGTACGTCGGAAGTTGCAAGCAGCATCACCGACGTGACCAACGGCGCTTCCCACACCGGCTCGGCCTCCTCGCAGGTGCTCGCCTCCGCGCGGCAGCTTGCAAGCGAGAGCGGCAACCTTCACTCGCAGGTGGAAAACTTCCTTTCCACGGTGCGTGCGGCCTAACGCACGGGCCGCTTCGAAAGCGGCGCGTCACACAGGACACATCACGGACGGCGCGGTCATCCCGCGCCGTCTTTTTTGTTGCGCAGGTGCGATGAGGCTAGGCGCCGTCTCTCGCTTCCGCGAGCCGCTGCTCGAGATAGGGAACGAGCATCTCGATGGCTTCGCGGCGGACGCCCGTGTAGAGCCCGTTTTCCCGATCGCGATTGAAGAAGATCGAGGAGCTTCCTTCCAGCACGGTTCCGAGCACATAGAGGGAATCGCGCAGGCGCCGCGCTTTTTCCGCCTGCACCGAGACGCCGAGCGACTTCATGCAGACCTCGACGGCGTTGTCGTAAAGCTGGGCCAAGCCTGCCGCTACCTGCGGATTGTGCGTGGCCATGGCCCAGAGCTCGAGAAAGACAGGGGCCGTTTCCGGTGATACCGCATCGTCGACGAGCCAGGTGACGAGCGCGCGGATCGGGCTTTCCTGCTGGGCTTCAATGGAGGCCACAAGCTCGTCGAAGCGGGCCCGATAGCGCTCGAGGATGCCGTCGAGCATGGCCTCTACGAGTTTGTCACGGGTGGCATAGTGGTGGGTGACGTTCCCGTAGAACACGCCCGCGCGATCGGCGACGGCCTGCAGCGTGAAGCCGGAGAAGCCCTTCTCGGCCAGCACGGCGATGGCCGCATCGATGATCTTCGTGCGGGTGGCCGCCCCCATGCGGTTCGGCTTGCCCGGCGGTTGGGAGGTCGCAGTCATGACGCGATGTATTCACGAGATTGCCTTGGGCGGCAAGCGATTGCAGGCACTTAAGGGAGCTTGAGGGGCGCCGTAGCCTGTTCGCACGCGAGACTATGAAGTTTGGTGCAACTACCAAACTTCGATTGACTGGTGTCAGGACCAATCTTAGGTGTGTTTAGCAGTCTATGCGTGAGTCGGTCTTTTTGGGGCCTTTATCGGCCCGACTTGTGCGGGGGCATGACCGGCTATCCCGAGCGTAGAAGGGAAGCGAACTCCAACATTCAGTCGACGCAGATCCGCGAACCAGCGTTCGCGGAAGCGGGTGTGGTTTGTCTGCGGTCTGTGCAGCTCGCGCAGTCGCAAGCGATGCCGGGGGGCACATGATCGCGCGGGGATTGAAGATCGCATTGGCGATGATGCTGGCGGCGATGGCCGTGGCGCACGCTCCGCGGCAGGCCTTTGCAGCGCCATCGGCCGATTGTGATGCGATCAACACCATCTACGGCGGCGGCATGACGATCGCGAAGCCCGCCGGCAGCAATATTTTCGACTCCAGAAGCTCTTTCACCCCCGGAGAAGTCATCCGCTACAGCGTGACAAGCGTTTCTGGCACGATGAAGCTGTCGCTGAGCGCTCTCACCGAAAGCATTGCCGCGGTGACAAGTGGCGACTTACTCGTCACTTCGGGCAACTTTCGTGTGCAAACCGTGGGCACCTCCGGCAGCATTTCATTCAGTATCACTTGCGAGACGGGGCCTCCGAATGCCGATCTATCGAACCTCGTCATCTCCAGCGGAATGAGCCCGGCCTTTTCGTCGGCAATCACGAGCTACACGCTGTCGCTTCCTTACTCGGCGTCGACGACAAAGGTGAGGCCGACGGTTTTTCTGCCTAACTCGACGGTGACAGTGAACGGAGTTTCCGTCACCTCCGGAACCCTTTCTGGTGCGATTCCACTGGATGTCGGTCCCAATACGATCAATACAGTCGTGACGGCCGCAGATGGCACGACGACCAAGACCTATTCCGTCGTGGTGACGCGGGCTCCTGATCCGACCAACGCCAATCTCTCGGCGCTTGCGCTGACGTCCGGGACACTCGATCCCGTATTTTCAAGCGGGACGACGAGCTATACGGCGACCGTTTCCAATTCAGTCTCGTCCCTCCAGGTCTCGCCAACCAGCAGTGCAGCGGCTGCGACCATCAAGGTGCAGGGTACGGTGGTTTCCTCCGGAGACACTTCAAGCGCGATCGCGCTCGATGTGGGTTCGAACGTGATCAGCATCGAGGTGACGGCCGCGAACGGCACGACGAAGAAGACCTACTCGGTCACCGTGACCCGTGAGGGTTCGAACAATGCCGATCTCGCGAACCTTTCACTGAGCGCGGGATCACTGTCGCCCGCGTTTTCCAGCGGCCAGGCCTCTTACGTCGCGACGGTCGCTTCGAGCGTTTCGAGCATCGCGCTGACGCCCACAACCGATGACGCCAATGCGACGGTGACGGTGGACAATGTGGCGGTAACGTCCGGCGTGGCCACGGCGCCCATCGCGCTCAACTTTGGCTCCAACACGATCGCGGTGCGCGTCACAGCCGAGGATGGGACGACCAGCAACACGTATACGGTCGAGGTCACCCGGGAGGCTTCCACCGATGCAAATCTTTCCGGCCTGAGCATCAGCAGCGGAACGCTCGATCCGGCGTTCGCGAGCGGGACAACGAGCTATACGGTCGAGGTTCCCAACTCCGCCGCCCTGGTCGCGATCACGCCGACCGTTGCCGATGCGAACTCAACCGTCGAGGTTGGGGGGAACGCGGTTACCTCCGGCACGGCTTCGCCGATGCTCTCGATGTCGGTGGGATCCAATCCGGTGGCCGTCCTGGTCCGGGCGCAAGACGGCACGACGACGAAGACCTATACCGTCGACGTCGTGCGCGCACCTTCGAGCACCGCTGTGCTCAGCGCACTCAGTCTCAGCCAGGGGACGCTCTCTCCTTCCTTCTCCGGCAGTACGTACAGCTATTCCGCCACGGTTCCGAATCCGGTCTCGTCGGTGACGGTCACGGCGGGGATCGGCCACTATGCCGCCTCGGCGACGGTCAACGGGTCGATGGTCACGCACGGCACGCCCTCGACGCCGGTCGCGCTCTCCGTGGGTGCCAATACGATCACCGTCGCGGTCACGGCGGAGGACGGCGCAACGACGCAAAACTACACGATCACGCTGACGCGCGCGGCGCCGGGCGTCATAGCCTTCACGCCCGCGAGTGGCGCGCTGCCGGACGGCATGGCGGGTGAAACCTACGCGGCGGGCATCACCACAAACGCCAACGCAGCGAATACGCCGATATTCTCGATCTCCGCGGGCGCGCTGCCTCCGGGCCTGATCCTCAACGTTTCGACGGGCGAGGTCAGCGGCACCCTCGCTGAAAACGCCCTGGGCGACTACAGCTTCACCATCTCGGCCGAGGACAACGCGTACTTCCAGGGCTCGGCCTCGTACACGCTGAAGGCCGTCGAGAGATCGATCACGGTCTCCGACAAGAGCGTGGATGTGCAGCCGGGCAGCACGCCGCCAAACGTCTATCTCAACAACGGTGCGACTGGCGGGCCGTTCACCTCGGGCGAGGTGGTGACGGTGGAGCCGGCGAACGCGGGCACGGCCCGGATCATTCAGGGCGAGCTGGCGCAGGCGGGACCAACCGGCCCGTTCGGGTTCTACCTGAAGTTCACACCCAACCATGGGTATTCGGGCGCGGCGAAAGTCGGCTTCAAGCTGATCAGCGCGCTGGGCACGTCCAACATGGGCGTCGTGACCTACAACGTTTCCTTCGATCCCACGGCCGTTGCAGCGGAGATCGACGGTCACGTGCACAGTTTCGTTCAGGCGCGGCAGAACCTGGTTGCGTCCAACGTAAAGGTTCCCGGACTCATCGAGCGGCGCCGCATGGGCAAGGCGCGCGATGCGGTGACGACGCTCGCCTCGCCGAATGGCAACGGCATGATGCTCGGCATGTCCACGAGCCTTGCCGAGATGCGCGCAGCCCAGAGTGGTGGCCTGTCCGCTCAGCAAGCGTTCAACGTCTGGGTGGATGGCACGCTGATGGCCCACAAGCGTGACGAGACCGATGGCGATTGGGGCACGTTCGGTATGCTTTCGGTGGGCGCGGACTATCTGCTGTCGCCGCGTGCGCTCGTTGGTGTGTCGCTGCACGTCGACCGGATGACGGATCCGACCGACGAGGATGCCGAGCTCAAGGGTACGGGCTGGCTTGCGGGTCCTTATGCGTCGCTCGAGATCGGCTCAGGTGTGTTCTTCGACACCAGCCTTCTCTATGGCGGCTCCTCGAACGACATCGACACGACGTTCTTCGACGGCTCGTTCGATACAACGCGGTGGATGTGGTCGGCGAAGATCTCAGGAGAGTGGAGCCTCGACGAGGTGACGACGCTCACGCCACGTCTTCGCACCGTCTATCTCAGGGAGGAGGTCGAGGACTACGGAGTGGGCAACGCGACCGGCGACAGGCTGCTGCTGCCTGGTTTCACCATGGAGCAGTTCCGCGTCAGCGTAGGCGCGGATTTCGAGCGGCGCTATCTGCTCGAGGACGGGCTGCTGCTGACGCCGAGGATCGGTGCCACGGCGGGTATTGCCTCGCTGGACAACAGTGGCGTGTTCGGCTCGGTCACGGCGGGGCTTGCCCTGTCCGACGGTTTCAACTGGGATCTCGACGCGTCTGTTCTCTTCGGTTTCGAGAACGACGGAGAACTCGGGATCGGCGGAAAGCTTGGCGGCAGCCTCCGGTTCTGAACCGGAGCGTCAAGCCAGCGCCCGGCCATCCTAGCCGAGGGGTGGCCGGGGGCTTTTTTTGAAACGGCAGCCGGGAAGACCCTCCGCGCTCCTTCGTCTGTCAGGGAGAGGCGCGTGCGCTGGGTGCGATCACAATCGGTTCAGGTCCGCAGCGCGGTGACGGTGTGGCTCCGGAAAAAGGACGGCGACACGCGCTTGTCGGTCGCCTCCCAGGCCACTGCTTTGACGCGGTCCTCGCAGAATGCGAACGAGGATCCGTGCTCGGGATCGCCCCCAGGCGCAGCCCGGGCAATGGAAACCGTCGGGTTGATTGGCCTTGAGCGTGGCGGCTGCGCCTGAGAGAGGGGGGCCGCCCGCTAGGAGTCTCTTTCCACAGCTCTTGAGCGCGTCCCAGGCGCCTCCGGGTTTACCCACCGCCCGCATCCCACGATCCGGAAGATCATTGTGCATCTGCGAACTGGGGTTTTTCCGCAGTTTGGGCTCCGCTTATGGCTGACATGCCCAAACGGCAGATCCAGATCAGGCGAGGGCTCAGCCGTTCCGTTTGTGTTACTTTTGCGTCAACATTTCACTCAATCCCCGTGCTATTCTTGCACTCAAGAGTGCCATGGGTTAACAGCAGCGACCAACTTTTCGGCTGCTTGACCCAAGGACGCCAAATGGCGATCAAACAAGGCGCATTGGCGAACCTGTTCGGCCCTTCGAACAACGAGAGGTTTGCAGCACTTCTCCAAGATCTGTCCGATACCGTCGTCAAATGCTCGCAGCATTTCCTGGAGACGCAGGCGCGCGATCTGCCCGGCATCGTGGACTTCGAGCACAAGGCGGATGCGCTCGTCGAAGAGATTCACGAGCTCCTCGATAACTCGTTCATCCTGCGGTTCGACATTCCGGATTCGATGAGGCTGACCGACGACCTTGACAACGTCATCGACGGAATGCGCAAGGTCGCGATTCATCTCGACATCTACAGGATGCATGTCCTCGAATTGCGGCCGGAAGCCATCGAGCTCATGCAGCTCAGCGATCACATGGTCTCGCGTCTGCATGCGCTCGTCGCCATGCTGGGAGAGCCGAGGTTGAAGCTCGCGAAAGTCCGCGAGATCGCGCGCACCATCGATGAGGCCGAAGCGCAGGCAGACCGGCTGGTCTCGCGGGTCGAGCACATGCTCGTGGCGGAGTACAGCCAACCGGGCGCCAATGCCATCGGCTTCATCGCTTGGCACCAGCTCTTTCACCTTCTCGAAGAAATGACCGACGACGCCAATCATGTCGCCCGACAGATCCTCTCCCTTGCCCGCAAGGAGGCTTGAATGGATGCGTTGACGACGGGCGTCGTCATCGCTCTCCTTGCGGTTCTCGTCGCAGAATTCGTCAATGGATGGACGGATGCGCCGAACGCCATCGCAACGGTGGTCTCCACCGGCGTGATGACGCCGCGCTCCGCTATTCTGATGGCGGTCGTGCTCAACACGCTCGGCGCCATGTCCGGTACGGCCGTCGCCACGACGGTGGGGCAGGGCATCGTCACGCCGTCCGCCATGACGATCCCGGCCATCACCTCGACCATGGTCGCGATCATCGCGTGGGGGACCCTGGCGGCCAAGCTCGGTATTCCCGTCAGCAAGTCGCACGCCCTTCTGGCGGGGCTCGCCGGAGCGGGCTTCGCAGGCGGCGGGTTCGACGCGCTGCAATGGCACGGGTGGCAGAAGGTCGGCATCGGCCTCGTTTGCTCGATCCTCATCGGGTTCATCATTGCGGTCTTGCTCGTTCGCATCATCATCCGGATCGCAGCGAACGCGTCTCCGCACAGGGCCAAGCGCACGTTCGATTACCTGCAGATGGGATCGGCGGCCTTCATGGCCTTCAATCACGGCCTCAACGACGGGCAGAAGTTCATGGGCGTTTTTGCCCTCACGCTGCTCGCGGGCGGGGTGACGGACGAGTTCTCGATCCCCTGGTGGGTGATACTGATCTGCGCCGTGACCATGGGCATCGGCACGAGCGCGGGCGGCTGGCGCATCATCGAGACCATCGGCAACAAGATGGCGCGTCTCACGTCCTGGCAGGGCTTTGCGGCAACGGCCTCCGCGTCGAGCACCATCTTCGTGGCCTCGCTCTACGGTGTTCCTCTCTCGACGACCCACACGATCACGAGCGCGATTGTCGGCGTCGGCGCGGGTAAGCGTGTTTCGGACGTACGCTGGGGCGTGCTGCGCAGGGTCGTCATGGCTTGGGTGCTGACGTTCCCGTCCTGTGCCCTCATCGCCTACGTCGCGGCACTGATCGCGAACCGCCTCTGGGCGTGAGGTCTAGTCCAGGCGCGCGATCACGGCGCCTGGCCGTTGACCCTGGCCAGAAGGGTGGCGACGTTTCGCCGTTCGATCCAGCCGATGAAGTCGTCCGGCGTCTCCAGTGCGACTGATGCATCGAGCAGCCAGAGGTCCCACTCCCGGTCTACGACGTAGACGAGAGCGAGCCCTTGATCGTCCGGGCCGGGCTGCAACTCCGATATCGGGCGCAGAGCAAGAGCGCCGCATTCCATTGATCGTCTCCGTTCGAACCATAGCCACATCAATCCATAGCGCAGATGCTCCGCGCGTGGCGAAGGGACTGCGACGTTAGAGGCTTTTGGGGGATGCGGGTTTTGATCGCGCGCAGGGAGGCAGATGATGTCTAGCAGTCGAGAAAGCCAAATTCTTCCGATGCTCTTGGCATCCCGCGCTCCGCGAGGTGCACCAGGCGTGTTACCCGTCCGCGTTCGATGCCTGCATTGCTGGTGTTCGATGCAGTACCGGCACGCCTTATTGCTTGATCGTCTTGATCACGGCGAACTGCATATTCGGGATCGCCCTGCTTCGCAGATCGCTTCCACATCTGCCTACGTATGCCGGCGGCATGAGCCGAGCCTGATTGCCAAGTGTCGCTATCGTTCGAGCCCAATGCTGCGCTGTTACGCAGGGCTCGATGCCGACGACCACGTGACGTGACGAGTAAGTTACCCGCATAAACGGACTATCGACTCGCAGCATTCCAACCATTGCGGACATTCAGGCCAACGAGAGTTTCTAGCACGACCGACGCGAAAATTTTACCGGTCAAACAAACCTATAGTTTTCTTTTTTGACCTCTCGTGGTAATAGCCAATGATAGTCGTTTATTACGTAGTGCATGTACGGGGGGCTCAATTTTGGAGCCCACATGCGAAAAACATCCGTCCGCGCGACCATCGACTGCTCTGAGCGACACGCTCATTCCGTAGAATGGCGATCCGCAAGCCGAGGCGGCGGTCGGATCATCCAATTGAGCAAGCTTCGGACGAAAGCACGCTCAGCCGAGGTGGGGCTGTGTGCAAACAGGTATGCACAAAATGCCTGCCGCACTCCCGAGAACCCGCGCGGTCCCAAACGCGAGGCGAGCTTCGACCCCTGCCAGTCCCACATCAGGATTCCGCGTGAGGTACTGAAGGGTGTCTCACACCTGCGCGTGCCCAACCATTGCCGGCGTTATCGCCCTGCGGTGTGCCACCGTGAGCCTGTCGACAGGTCCACCGGCCACGTGGGGTTCAGATGCATCGTTCGTGCGGGGAGGGATGCTTGATGGCGAGAGCCGGCGAAGATCGCGAGCACAGTACACTCGCCTTGATCGTGGCTCTCATTGTGTTGGGGTTGGTTCTGCTAGGCATCGTCTGGTACGGCGTGTCGAGTGAGGTTCTACAGCGCCAATGGCAGGATCTGACCGGCCGACCGGGCGGTTCGATGTCTTTTCGATTCATCCTCCAGCCGGCAATGGCGGTGATCGCCGCTGTTCATGACGGCGTCAGGGACGCTCAGCTCGGCCGGTCGCCCTACTTCTGGACCATCGTCAGCGATCCTGCGAAGCGCGCAGGTCGCCTGCGTGAAGGGCTCGTCTCGACCGCCCGCATCATGTTGCTCGGCATCGGCATGGACGTGATCTATCAGCTCAAACAGCTCGGCACACTTTTTCCGGGCGAGGCGGTCATCATCGCGCTCGCCCTTGCCTTTTTGCCCTATCTGCTGCTTCGGGGCCCCGTCCAACGCATCGCCCATTGGTGGCTCAATCGGCCGCCGCAAGGAGAGACCGGATGAGCGACAGCCCACACGTCTCACGTACGTCACCTTCGGATGACATTTCGGTCGAGCTATCGTCGCGGCGCACCGGAATGAGTTTCCAGCGCACGCGCATGAGCGCGGACCGTACATTGATGTCCGTCATCCGCACATCGCTATCGCTGATCGGATTCGGATTCACGATCTTCCAGTTTTTTGAGAAGCTGCGCGAGGCTGGAACGGTCACGCATGCGGGTTCGGCGCGCAACTTCGGCGTGGCCCTGGTCTTGCTCGGCATCTTGATGCTGATTGGCGGCATCATCTATCACGTCCAATTCATGGTGCATCTGCGCGAGCAGCGCACAGCCATGATGGGCGACGGGCTCGTGCACGGCGAAAGCCAGTTCCCTGTTTCGCTGACGCTCGTTACGGCTTGCATCCTGCTGTTGATCGGCATCTTCGCCATCATCAGCATGGTGTTCCACGCGGGCCCATTTGGGTGAGGGAGAGGAGGCAGGCATGTAGACGAGGTGACACTTTGACTTTCACGGTCACGGGGTAACCAACGTCAACGGGGGAGGAGAAGCAAACAGCCGGGAGTAACGCGTAATGGCTAAGGATCCGAAAGGCGCAAGCGGCAAGAAGCCAAATTTCTTGATCTTGTGGGGCGACGACATCGGCCAGTCGAACCTCAGCATTTATACCAGAGGCTTGATGGGCTATCGGACCCCGAATATCGACCGCATTGGCGAAGAGGGCGCACTCTTCACCGACTACTACGGCGAGCAGAGTTGCACGGCTGGCCGCGCCTCCTTCATCACCGGTCAGTGCGGCTTGCGAACCGGACTCACCAAGGTGGGCATGCCGGGCGCTGAACTAGGTATGCGCGCCGAGGATCCGAACATTCCGGAACTCCTGAAGCCGCTGGGATATGTCACGGGGCAGTTCGGCAAAAATCATTTCGGCGACAAAGACGAGCATCTGCCAACCGTGCACGGTTTCGACGAGTTTTTCGGCAATCTTTATCACTTGAACGCCGAGGAAGAGCCAGAGAACCCGGACTATCCTAACGAAAAAGACTTCCCCAACTTCAAGAAGAAGTTCGGCCCGCGCGGAGTGCTGCATTCATGGGCCGACGGCAAGGGCGGACAGAAGATCGAGAACACCGGCCCGCTCACTATAAAGCGGATGGAGTCGGTCGACACAGAATTCCTCGCAGCCGCGAAGGATTTCATCAAGAAGGCCGTCAAGGACGACAAGCCGTTCTTCGTCTGGTTCAACACCACGCACATGCACTTTCGCACACATATCGAGGACCGAATCCGCGGGCAGTCCGGGCGCTGGCAGTCGGAGTATCACGACTGTATGATCGAACATGACAAGCATATCGGACAGATGCTTGATCTGCTCGACGAACTCGGTGTCACAGACAATACCATGGTCATGTACTCGACCGACAACGGTCCGCACATGAACTCGTGGCCAGATGCCGGCATGACGCCGTTCCGGAGCGAAAAGAACTCAAACTGGGAAGGTGCCTACCGTGTGCCGTGCCTCGTGCGCTGGCCCGGCGTCATAAAGCCCGGCACGGTGGTCAACGACATCGTCGCTCACCTCGACTGGCTGCCCACCATTGTCGATGCGGCCGGAGATCCGGACATCAAACAGAAGCTGCTGAAAGGCGGCGTTGAAGCCAACGGCAAGAAGTTCAAGTCTCATCTGGACGGCTTCAGCCTGATGCCATTCTTCACCGGCAAGGCGAAGAAGCCAGAACGCGAGGGTTTCCTGTATTTTACCGATGACGGCGATCTCGCCGGCCTTCGCTTTGACAATTGGAAAGTGGTGTTCGCCGAGCAGCGTGCGCCGGGCACGCTGCGAATTTGGGCGGAACCTTTCGTGCCGCTCCGTGTCCCCAAACTTTTCAATCTGCGGATGGATCCCTACGAACGCGCGGATATCACGTCCAATTCCTATTATGACTGGCTGCTGAGCCGCGCATTCATCTTGGTCCCCGCGCAGGCGGGCGTGGCGGAATTCCTGAAGAGCTTCAAAGAATTTCCGCCTCTACAGAAAGCGGCGAGCTTCAGCATTGACCAAGTGATGGACAAGATGAAGGAAGCCGTCGGGGGTGGGATGCACTAGCCGCCACGCACGGACGGGCGGCTGGAGCGACCCCGCCGCCCGTTTATTCCTGAGGCACGCAATGACGTGCGATCTAGAACCTGCGCAACGACAGCATGTCGAGGGCGTGTGCGATCGACGCGAACGGTTTGCTGCACCGCTCGTGATACTCGCCGCTAAGCCCGTCGAAGCCATACGGATCGGTGTCAAAGTGGAGGCGAACGCTGCGCTCATCCTTCAAGATCGGCGCCTTGCAGTGCGCGCACCAAGGCCCGTGCGGCTCCTCGCCGCCAAAGGCTCCGTCAAGAGGCATAAGATTTTCCCCGATATTCCAGTGTTTCCTATAGGTTGGCATAGCGGTGCGCTTCATCCAAGGTCGATTTGGTCACAGGCACACCGAAAAATTGAGGACGTGAAAATGGAGTGACCAACTGAAGTCACCGCCTTATCCACTTGCACGGATTTACGCCTCCGCTTTTCCGCCACGTCCTTTTACCCCTGATCTGCCGCTGCTTTCTCGCCGTCCGAAGTGTGTCGTCGCAGTGTCCGCAAAAAAGCCAGCCTCCCGGACAGGAGGCTGGCTCGAATTTGCGACGCAGGCGATGCGCGGCTGCCTATTTAAGGGGTGCGGCTTCCGCCCGGTGGTGGCCGAAGAGATCGAACTGGAGGATCGCGCGTGCACCGGCGTCTTCTGAATCACCGCTTCCACTGTAGAATCCGCTTACGCCAAGCATGGCGCTGTCGCCGATGAGCACGTTGAGGCCCGCTTCGACCTTTCCGAATGTCTCATCCTGGAAGACGTTGAATGTCTGGCCTGCGGCGACCGAGTCGATCGTGCCCTTGTAATCCACGAGTTGGTCGATGGAGACCTTCACAAAGGGGTTGTAAACCACGCCATCGCGCGGCAGCAGTGCAAAGAGGCGGAGGCTTGCGCCGAGGCTCCAGTAGCTCTGCTCTTCCTCTCCGTATGCAAAGCCGCCGCTGTCGACGTAGGCGTCTGCGCTGCTGTCGATTCGCGCGATGCGCACTGCCGGGTCGAGGTAGACAGAGCTGGTGGTGACTGTCTGCGGAGTCTTGGATGTGTAGCCTTCTCCGCTCAGCGTGAACACACGGCCGATCTCGGTGGCGGCAAAGAAGCCGTCAGTATCGAAGCTGCCGCTGTCGCCGACGATGTCGGTCAGGCGGGCCTCGCCCCACTTATAGCCGACGACGCCAGTGGCGTGCCAGGCGCCGTTCACGTAGCCGAAGTTCACGCCCAGGCTATTCTCGTCGGTATCCTGGCGCGCGACGACGAACGGCGCGGCGCCGGGGAAGTGGAGGATGTGGTCGGTGTCGGACCACGAGCGCGTGTATTGCACGCCAACTACGAGTTGCTCATTGGCGCTGAGGCCGAAATACTTGCTCACGTCCTGAGCAGCCCAGGTCATGGCTGTAATCGTATCCGTCTCCTGGGCCGCTGGAGCGAAGCCGGCGTTGATATTGGAGCGCCAGGGATCATGCGACGAGGAATGGTAGGTGACCTGCGGATCGAGCAGCAGGAACATCAGCAGCAGCGACTCGAAGGGATCGGCCACGCCGGGCATTCTGAAGAAAGACGGCAAAAATGCCGCCGAGGGCGTCGCCATCAAGGAGAGCGCGCACGCCGCACCCAGAAATGAGGACGCAATTTTCCGCTTCGGCCGGCCCCCTGCGGAGTTCAACACTCCAATCTCGCAATCTGACGTCATCCCAGTATCCCTTGAGCAAGTAAATATTAACGGCTGCAAGAGGGCTACGATTCGGAGTGTGGTGCGAAGGCGTGATAATACTCTGTTCGGTGATTTTCTGTTCAGAGTTACGAGATCACCACAATTTGTTTGTTGACTGACTATGTGGTGGAATGGGCTGAGCGCAGCGAAGGAGGCCAGCGGCTCGGCGCGCGGCAGCCCGGCTGGCGTACCATGCCGGAGGGCGGGCGCTTAGTGCGTGCGCGGGTGCAGCTTCGCCCTCCTGCATCACTCGCCGCGAGTGGCGCTGCGTTTCTTACCCTTCTCCTGCATCCCGCGCGTAACCACACCCTGCACCTCCATCTCCGCAATCGTCGGCGCGGCATCGGGTCCAATTTCTTGGGCTTGGCCACACAACGTTTTGCGGGGTAAATGGGGCTCTGCCAGAGACTTGGCCCGAGGCTCTTTTGAACGACCGATCTCACAGGTTCTGCATCGCTCCGATGATGGATTGGACGGACCGGCATTGCCGGTTTTTCCATCGCATTCTGTCGCGGGAGGCGCGGCTCTATACGGAGATGGTTACGGCGGATGCCGTGATCCATGGCGACCGGGAGCGGCTGCTCGGGTTCGGGGCGGAAGAGCATCCGATCGCGCTGCAGCTCGGGGGCTCCGATCCGGCAAAGCTCGCCGAGGCCGCGGCCATCGGGGAAGCGTTCGGCTACGACGAAATCAATCTCAACGTCGGGTGTCCTTCGAGCCGCGTGCAGGACGGGCGTTTCGGGGCGTGTCTGATGGCGGAGCCGGCGCTCGTTGCCGCGTGCGCTGCCGCGATGCAGGCGCGTGTCTCGATCCCCGTCACGGTCAAGTGCCGGATCGGGATCGACGAGCAGGATGGGGAAGCGGATTTCACGCGCTTCGTCGAGACCGTGTCCGCTGCGGGCGTTCGCATCTTCATCGTGCACGCGCGGAAGGCGTGGCTGCAAGGGCTCTCTCCGAAAGAGAACCGGGAAATTCCGCCGCTCGACTATGGGCGCGTCTATCGGCTCAAAGCGGCGCGGCCGGATCTCACCATCGTCGTCAATGGCGGAATTGAAACGCTCGACGCATCGGCCGGGCATCTCCAGCACGTGGATGGCGTGATGCTCGGGCGCGCGGCTTATCAGACGCCCTATCTGCTGGCGGAGGTGGATCGCGCTCTGTTCGGCTCGCCGGAGCCCGCCGTGTCTCGCGGCGCGGCGCTTGAGCGTCTTCTGCCTTACGTGCAGGCGCATCTTGCGGACGGCGGGCGGCTCAATTCCGTCACGCGGCACATTCTCGGGCTCTATCACGGCCAGCCGCGCGCGCGGCTGTTCCGCCGCCATCTCTCCGAGCACGGCGTCGGCGAGGGGCCGGGGCTCGACGTGCTTGTCGAGGCGATCGCGCTGGCGGAAGGGACGTCTTCCGCGCGCAAACGCGATGCCGTCGCGGCAGAATAGGGGCGCTCTCCCTCATGGACATGGATCTTGCGTTGGCGCACGGCGAACTCGCCTGGCTCGTGGTCGCGCTGCTCGCGGCCGGATTGATCACGGGCTTTCTCGCGGGCCTGCTCGGGATAGGCGGGGGCGGCGTGCTGGTGCCGATCCTCTACGAGACGTTCACGTTCCTGCATGTGCCGGACGACATCCGGATGCACATGGTGCTTGGCACCTCCTTCGCGGTGATCGTGCCGACGGCGATCCAGTCCTTCCGCGCCCATCGCGCCAAGGGGGCCGTGGACGAGGGCGTTCTCAAGCGGCTCGCGCCTTATGTGATCGGCGGTGTGCTCGCCGGGATCGCCCTTGTTTCCAGCGTGAGCGGTGTGGCGCTCAAGTGGGTCTGGATCGTCTGCGCGGGGTTCCTCTCCCTCAAGATGGCGCTGGGGCGCGAGGACTGGCGGCTCGCCAACGATGTGCCGGACAATTGGCTCGTGCGGTTCGCCGCGTTCGCGATCGGACTCGTCTCGACGCTGATGAGCATCGGCGGGGGTATGTTCCTTGTGACGATGTTCACGCTCTGCGGCTGGTCGATCCTGAAGGCAGTCGCTACGTCCAGCGGATTTGGGCCGCTGATCGCCATCCCGGGACTGCTCGGCTATGTGTGGGCGGGCTGGGGCAATCCGGAGCTGCCGCCGGTCTCGCTCGGCTTCGTGAGCGTGCTCGGTGCGGCGATCATCATCCCGATGAGCGTGCTCACCGCACCGCTCGGCGTGCGCGTGGCGCACGGCATCTCGCGGCGCAAGCTCGAACTCGCGTTCGCGGCGTTTCTCTTCACGGTCGCGATGCGGCTTCTGATCTCGGTGGTTGACGCGCAACCCGTGCGCTCGAAGTGCCTGACCGGATTGGCTCGACAGATAGGTCAGGCGCTCTGATCGCGTACGACCGCGGCGTAGTAGAGGACGAAGACGAGCGCTGAGACGAGCGAGGTGGCGATGAGCAGGAAAGGCTGGTCGCGTCCGTTCGCTGCCAGAGCGGTTACGCCGAGGACAAAGGCGCCGATGACATAGGTGAAGGCGAGCGCGGCAATCCGCGGCGCGCGCCAGTTCACGTCTCCGGTGATCCCCCACTGCATGGGCCATGAACCTTCGGCCGGTGTCGCGCCGTACGCCCAAAGACCGCCGCCAGCAATGGCGAAGGCGCACACCGCAGCCGTAATATTAGCGATCAGCATCGTTGCAAAGCTCCGCGGTTGGGCGAGTAATGTCGCCTCACGAACGGGGCCGTGCAAGGGCTCAGATTTTTTGATTGTACTCGCCCACCTCGGGAAACTTCGCGAGGCGCGCTTCGATATCGCGGAAGATGGCGATCTTGTTTTCCTCGGACACCGGGCTCTCGACGACGATCACGAGCTCCGGCTTGTTGGAGGAGGCGCGGACGAGGCCCCAGGTGCCGTCCTCCAGCGTGACGCGCACGCCGTTGACGGTGACGAGGTCGCGGATCTTCTGGCCTGCCACGGTGCCGCCCGCCTTGGCGAGGGCCTCGTAGTCGGCCACGACGCGCTCGACGATGCCGTACTTCTTCTCGTCGTCGCAGTGGGGCGACATGGTGGGGGACTGGTAGGTCTTCGGCAGCGCGCGGCGGAGATCGGCGATGGTCTGGCCCTGGGCGCGATCGAGCATGTCGCAGACGGCGAGGGCGGCGACGAGGCCGTCGTCATAGCCGCGGCCGAGCGGGGGCTGGAAGAAGAAGTGACCGCTCTTCTCGAAGCCGACGAGAGCCTTCTGCTCGAAGGTGTAGCGCTTCATGTAGGAGTGGCCAGTCTTCCAGTAGAGCGTTTTCGCACCGGCGGCCTGGAGCACGGGATCGGTCATGAAGAGACCCGTGGATTTCACGTCGGCCACGAACACCGCGTTCGGATGACGGGCGGAGATGTCGCGCGCCAGCATCACGCCCACCGTGTCGGCGAAGATCTCGTGGCCTTCGTTGTCCACCACGCCGCAGCGGTCGCCGTCACCGTCGAAGCCGAGGCCGACGTCGGCCTTGTGCTTCACCACTGCCTCGGCGATGGCGTGCAGCATCTTCATGTCTTCGGGGTTCGGATTGTAGCGCGGGAAGCTGTGGTCCAGCTCGGCGTCGAGCGGGATCACCTCGCAGCCGATGGCTTCCAGCACCTTGGGCGCGAACGCGCCGGCCGTGCCATTGCCGCAGGCTGCCACCACCTTGAGGCGGTTCTTAAGACGCGGACGATCGGCGAGGGCGGCCATGTAGCGCTCTGCGAGATCGGGCACGAAAATATAGCGGCCGCCATCCTGCGGCTCGAGGTTGCCGGAGAGAACGATCTCCTTCAGGCGGCCCATCTCGTCGGGGCCGAAGGTGAGGGGGCGGGAGAGCCCCATCTTCACGCCCGTCCAGCCGTTGTCGTTGTGGGAGGCCGTCACCATGGCGACGCCTTCCACATCGAGCGCGAACTGGGCGTAGTAGGCCATGGGGGACAACGCGAGGCCGATGTCGTGCACCTCGAAGCCGCCAGCGAGAAGCCCGGTGATCAGCGCCTGCTTGACGGAGGCGGAGTACCAGCGGAAATCATGGCCGACGACGATGCGCTTTTTCACACCGCGCTCCTCGAAGAGCTTCGCCATGCCGAGGCCCACCGCGTTGAGGCCCATCAGGTTGATCTCTTGCGGGAACAGCCAGCGCGCGTCGTACTCGCGGAAGCCGGTTGGCTTCACCAGCGGCAGGCGTTCGAAATCGGCTGTGTTGGGGACGAGATCGGCGCGGGGTTTCGGAAACATCGAGTGACCTTTGTTGGGATCGGCGGAGCTTCGCGGCGGTGAGGCAGGTACAGTGTCTATCGGGGGCATTGCCGGCGTGTGTCTTCATTGCCAGTGCGTGTCTGGCCGGCGAGGGTCTTGGGACCGGAATACGGCGAAAACGCGTGCAGTCTGACAGGCGTCCGTATACGGCGCCGTTTATGCACCACAAGCCCAGGGCATTGCCAGCGCACGGCGCGGCTTCAATGCGTGAAGCTTAAAATCGTTTCCTGACGAGGCGCGGCTATTCGACCAGGACGAGACGGCCCTGGCGGATGTCCACGCGCTCAAGCTCAGACAGAAAGCTCATGCCGAGCAGGGTCTTATTCAGGCGTCCGCGCTCGCAGACGGCGGCGCGCACGTTGCGTACGGTCACCCGGCCGATGCTGACGCGATCGAGCGTCACGGGTGCCACGGCGGCGACCCCGTTGGCGGTGCTGACGCGGTTGGTGAAATCGGAGGGCTTGAGGCGGATGCCGGCGCGTTCGGCGTCCTCGTATGTCAATGCAACCATGGAGGCGCCGGTGTCGACCATGACGTCCAGGGCGCGTCCGTTGATCTCGGCGGTAGCGTAGTAGTGGCCGTCGGGGCCTGCTTTCAGCTCCTCCGTTCCGTTGCGGGCGGGGAGGGGCTCTGCGGACGCCTCCGTTTCCGGGGTGCTCCCGTCGGAGGCCGGGATGCCGAGAGCGCCGTTCATCACGGTGCGCAAGGTATCGTAGTGGGTGACGCCGGCGATCAGGATGAAAGCCGCAGCGCCCCAGCTTGCCAGTTCGCCGAGTAGGGACCGTGTGCCGGACGACAGGGCCATGGATTGCGCTCCGGTGCGAAGCGCCAATCCGGCGCCTCAAGGACCGGCCACGTCAGCCCCGGAGGGTGAGGAAATCGCCGGAAAACTCATAGGATCGCAAACGCTTTAAGAAACTCATACCGAGCAGGTTCTCGGACAGCGCGCCGGGCTGGGCGACGAGGGCCTCGACGTCACGGATCTCGAGGGGGCCGACGGAGACGGCCTTGAGGCGCACGGGGGCGGCGTAGGTGGTCCCGTTCGCGGTGGAGACAGGCGCGGTGAAGGACAGGGACTTGGTGTCCACGCCTGCCCGCTCGGCGTCGGCCGGTCTCAACACCACCGTGGAGGCGCCGGTGTCGACCAGAAGCGAGAGGCTCACGCCGTTGACAGCGCCGCGGGCGACGAAGTGGCCGTTGTCGTGACGGCGCAGGCGCACGGCCTGCTCGCCGGTCGGCGCGTTTTCCACGAGCAGCGAGTGGCCGGGGGGCAGAACCTCGCCCGCCACGCGGTAGGCGACCGTCTTCAGCTCCTCGCGGTAGGTGTAGGCCACGATGAGGCCAAGCGCGATTACGATCCAGGTCGCGGCGTGGCGGACAGCCTCGCGCCGCTTGCCCTGGTAGTCGCCGCTCATCGTCGAGAGATAGAGCGCGGCCAGCGCCAGCCCGGCCACGATGTAGGCAGCATTGTCGCTGGCCGCGGCGGCAAAGGAATCGGTGTCGCCGCTCAAAGCCCAGTAGAGCGCGACGAGGCCCGCAAGGATGGCGATGAGAATGGCGAGCATGTCAGGTTGTTTCCCTGGCTTGGCGGTGCCTGATCCTGCGCCTCATCCGGTGTGCTAACCGTTGACGTTCGCGCGGCGCTGCTTCAGCGCCTGCATGATCGTGCGGCGCTCCGCGTCCGAATAGGACGACCAGCGGGCGATCTCGTGGCGCGACCTCAAGCAGCCGTCGCAGAGGCCGTCCTTCGGGTTGATGACGCAGACCTTGATGCAGGGAGAATCCATGAACGCCTCGTCGGCGGCTCCGTAATTTTTCGGCTTCCGGTCAGCAATTTAAGCAGTCCCGGCGGCGGCCTCAATGGCAGGCGGGCGCGGCAAACGCGCCTTTTTGCGGCCGTGTGCCGGATTTCAGGCGACGCGGGGTGGGCGCGGGGTCGGTGTCGTGGTTTTGGGCGGCATGCGAAGGCGTGGCTGGCGGCTCGACGGCGGCGGGGCCACCTGGCGGTGGCGCTCGGCGCCGAGAGGCTGAAGCGGGGCCACGGTCGCAAGCACGCGCTTCGGCGGCAGCGCCACGCAGACGTCGGTTCCCTTGCGCAGCTCCGAGCGCAGATCGAACGTGCCGTCGTGCAGCTCGATCAGGCTCTTGACGATCGGAAGGCCCAATCCCGTGCCGCCTTCCGCGGTCTCGTGAGCCAGCGAGCCCTGGCCGAATGCCTGGAGCACTTTCGGGATCTCGTCCTCCGGGATGCCGGGGCCGGTGTCGCGCACGGAAAGGAACTGGCCGCCTTCTGGTGTCGGCGCGACGGTGATCGTGACCGTTCCGCCCTTCGGTGTGAACTTGATCGCGTTGGACAAGAGGTTGAGGCAGATCTGGCGCATGGCGCGAACGTCGACCCAGACCTGGGAGAGGTCCGGTGCGATGTTGAGGTTCACTTGCAGGCCCTTGCCGCTTGCCCGGAGCGCGAGAAGGCGCTGGCAATCCTCGGCGATGTCGCCGAGGTGGGCGCGCTCCTCGGCCAGCTCGTAACGCCCGGCCTCGATGCGCGAAAGATCCAGGATCTCATTGATGAGCTGCAGGAGGTGGCGTCCGCTGTCGTAGATGTCGCGCGAGTAGTCGCGGTAGACGGGCGTCGTATGCTCGCCGAACAGCTCGTCCTTCATCACCTCGGAGAATCCCATGATGGCGTTGAGGGGCGTTCTCAGCTCATGGCTCATGGTGGCGAGGAAGCGGGACTTCGCCTTGCTTCCCGCCTCAGCGCGCTTGCGTGCCTCGTCGCTTACGAGCTTCTCCTCGTCGAGCTCCGCGATGAGGATGTCCTTCTGGGCGCGGAAGGCGAGCATCTGAAGGGTGGTCTGCTGGAGACCCTTGGCGAGGAACACGAAGTAGATGTGCACGCCGACGGCCATGGTGGCGAGCGCGTAGTAGAACGGCTCGTCCAGCATGAGGAGGCGGGCGGAGACGGCGAGCGTCATCGGGATGGTGCCCACGTAGAGCAGGCTCATCATCGTCGAGGTGAAGGTCATGCGCACCGCGAGCAGCACGATCAGCGATGCGAAAATGAAGACGTGAGAGGAGAAGACGGCGGATTGCGCGGCGGGCGCTGCGCCCTGTCCCTCCATGCCGACGAGCGCGAAGCCGGCCCACACGAGGCCGCAGAACAGCTCCGCGAGGATGAAACGGCGCCGCCAGACGCGCAGGTCGCTGTCGGGGCGGGCCTGAGCGACGAAGCGGCGGCAGAGCTCGAGCAGGGCCACCTTGGAGGTGATGACCAGGATCAGCCACAGGCAGCCTTGCTTCCAGGGCGCCCAGAACATGGAGGCGAGGGAGAAGATGGCGGCGAGCGCCCAGATGGTGACGGCCGCGCTCAGCTCGTTGCGCGCGAACATGCTCATCAGCTCGAACTCGAACTCGGGCTTGATGTCGGTGCCGCGGGTCAGGCGGTCGCGCGCGGCCTTCACGTCCTCGTCCGTGCGCTTACGGGCGGCGTGGCGCTGTCTCAGCTCAGCAAGAATTTCTGTTCTTGTCTCTTTGTCCATGCTTCCGCCGTGCAGGGTTTCACGACGGCCAAATGCCCGCAATGCCGCCCGAATTTTCGGGACCTTGTCGCGAGACTGCCGAGGGTATAGGTCGTGGGTCTGCCCACCGCTACTGTCCCCAGAATTCGCTAACGATGGGTTTATCCCCGCGGCATTCTAGGCCGCTCCGTCTGTTCCCAAGGGAACAGGCGAGCAGGGCGCGGCGCGGTTAGATGGGAGATTGAACTGCCAATGCGCGTGCTGGAGCGGGCATGAAGCTTACAATCATCGGATCGAGCGACGCCTTCGGATCGGGAGGGCGTCTGCAAACCTGCTTTCACGTGTCGTCTGGCGCCGGGGAGTTCCTGATCGACTGCGGGGCCACCTCGCTGACCGGAATTTTTAGGCAAGATATTGATACGAATAATATTTCTACGATATTTATCACGCATCTGCACGGCGATCATTTCGGTGGTCTGGTCTGGTGGCTGATCCATGCGCTGCATGTTGCGGGGCGAACGCGTCCTTTGACCGTGGCCGGGCCCAAGGGGCTCGAGGAGCGCTTCAAGGTTGCGGCGGAGGCGCTGTTTCCTGGGTGTACGGCCACCCCCCGGCGGTTCGAGCTTACTTTTGTCAGCTATGAGGATTTTACGCCCCTTACGGTCGGCGGGGTGCGGGTCACGCCGTTCGTCGTCAGCCATCCCTCGGGGGCCACCCCCTATGCGCTGAGGTTCGAGGTCGACGGCAAGGTGCTGACGTTCTCCGGCGATACGGAATGGGTGGAGACGCTCATTCCGGCGGCGAACGGGGCCGATCTCTTCATCTGCGAATGCTTCGCTTTCGAGGCTCCCGCCCGCTATCATCTCAACTGGCGGATCATCGAAGCCAATCTGGACCGGCTGGGTGCCAAGTCCGTGATGCTCACTCATCTCGGGCCTGAGGCGCTGGCCAACAGAGAGGCTATCCGCCATCCCAAGGTCAGCATCGCGGAGGATGGTCTCCAGCGCGAGATCTGATCCGGCACAACAGTCTCAAGCAGGAAGGCAATCGCTTGAAGCCAGCGCTCGGCCGGCTGGTGGGTGAAATCCGTCGCTGCCGCCAGTGTATCGAAGCTCCGCTCGGCGCGCCGCTTCCGCACGCGCCGCGCCCGGTGCTGCGTGTCAGCCAGACGGCGCGCTTGGCGGTGGTGGGGCAGGCGCCGGGGACTCGCGTGCACGCTTCTGGCGTTCCTTTCAGTGATCCCTCCGGCCGGCGTCTCCGCGACTGGATGGGTGTCACCGATGCCGAGTTCTATGACGAGGCGCGCATCGCCATCATCCCCATGGGCTTTTGCTTTCCGGGACAGGACGCGGCGGGCGGAGACCTGCCGCCCCGGCGTGAGTGCGCGCCGCTCTGGAGGCCCCGGCTTTTCAAGCTGTTGCCACAACTCGAGCTGGTGCTGCTGATCGGGATCTATGCCCAACGCTGGCATCTGGGTCCGGAGGCCGGGCCCAGCCTCGGCGAGACGGTGCGGGATTACCGCCGTCATCTCGGGCGGCCAGGCCTGCCCCGCTTCCTCCCGCTTCCCCATCCGTCCTGGCGCAACAACGCCTGGCTCAAGCGCAATCCGTGGTTCGAGCAGGACCTGGTGCCGGAGCTCAGGCGGGAGGTCGATGCCTTGATCCATGGGAGTAGTAAAATTACTCGGATTAATTCGCTTGACCATGGCGAGGGAACAAACTGATCTTGCGGAAAGTCTTTATTCGGAAAATCCATTCCAGCCGATTGGTCTCCCCATGCTCGACGACATGGACGTCAAAATTCTTTCGATCCTGCAGGAAGACTGCACGAGGCCGGTTGCGGAGATCGGAAAAGAGGTCGGGCTTTCGACGACACCCTGCTGGCGGCGCATCCAGAAGCTCGAGGAGCTGGGTGTCATCAAGCGGCGGGTTGCGGTGCTCGATCCCGTCAAGGTCAATGCTGGCGTGACGGTGTTCATCTCGATCAAGACGGACAAGCACAGCTTGGCTTGGCTCGAGCGGTTTCACGCGGCGGTTGCGGACTTTCCGGAGGTCGTCGAGTTCTATCGCATGTCCGGCGAGGTGGATTACCTGCTGCGGGTGGCGGTGCCAGATATCGCGGCCTACGACGTGTTTTACAAGAAGCTCATCTCGCACGTAGAGATCGCCAAGGTGTCCTCCGCGTTCGCGATGGAGGAGATCAAGCACACGACCGCGCTGCCGCTGACCTTTGCCCGGCCGCCGATGGAGAAGAAGCGCAGCGGTTGAGGCGCGGCGCTCCTACACAACCAGATTGATGCCGGCCAGCACGAAGCAGGTGAGCGCCGCGAGGCCGATGGTTATCAGCGTCAGCCACATGCCCATGACGCGAAGCTTCAGCACGTGAGGCGTCTGCGAGAGCGCGTAGGCGTGAATGTAGCGCCCCGCCACGAACGCGGCGCCGAGCGCATGGAGCGCGATGGACGGCGCTTTGAGGCTTTCCGCGAAGGCGAGCAGCAAGAGCCCGATGGGCACATACTCGGCGAAGTTCGCATGAACGCGCGCGCGGCGCAGCAGCTCCGGGCTTTCTCCGTGGCCGATCTCGACGCGGGCCTCCCGGCGCTGGGCGATCACCCGCGCGGTGAGGAGAAGGAACAGAAACGCCAGTAGCGAAGCGTAGAAGGCCGTGATCGGCATCGCGTCACCCTATCGGAGGTTGCCCGGGAGCCGTTGCGAACGGCCCGCTCACACCAATCCGGAACTAAGGCGATTTGAGGCCCCAGGAGCGTGCGGCCGGGTTCCCTCGGATCACACGCTCCAGTTTTTTGAGTGGTGTCGTTTTTCAGGTGCCGGGCCGCGTGGAGGGCAGGCGCGCGATAAGGCTCGACGTGTCCCAGCGGCCGCCCCCTTTGTCCTGGACTTCGGCGTAGTAGCGGTCCACCAGCTCCGTGACTGCGAGCGTCGAGCCGTTCCGCTTCGCTTCGGCGAGGCAGATGCCGAGATCCTTGCGCATCCAATCCACGGCGAAGCCGAAATCGAAGCGGCGCTCGTGCATGGTTTTCGAGCGGTTTTCCATCTGCCAGGACTGGGCTGCGCCTTTCGAGATGGTGTCGATCACCGACCCCACGTCGAGGCCGGCGTTCTCGGCGAATGCGATCGCCTCCGAGAGGCCCTGCAGCAGTCCGGCGATGGCGATCTGGTTCACCATCTTGGCGAGCTGGCCGGAGCCTGCCGGTCCCATCAGACGAACCGCCTTCGCGAACGCGCGGATGACGGGATCGGCTGCCCGGAATGCCGCCGCGTCGCCCCCGCACATCACGGTGAGCTGCCCGTTCTCCGCACCGGCCTGTCCTCCAGACACCGGCGCGTCGATGAAGGAAATGCCCTGCTTCTGGGCCGCCTCGTGGAGCTCGCGGGCGACGTCAGCGGACGCCGTGGTGTGATCGACGAAGATGCTGCCGGGGCGCATGGCCCCGAACGCGCCATCGGGGCCAGTTGTGACCGCGCGCAGGTCGTCGTCATTGCCCACGCAGGAGAAGACGAAGTCTGCGCCTTCCGCGGCGGCGGCGGGCGTGGCATGGCGGGTTCCGGCGCCATAGGCCGCGACCCAGGCTTCCGAGCGGGCTCCGTTCCTGTTGTAGACCCGAAGCTCGTGGCCGCCCTTCGTGAGGAGATGCCCTGCCATGGGGTAGCCCATGACGCCCAAGCCGATCCATGCCACTTTGGCCATTCGCTTCGATCCTTGTCTCGTTCCAGGCAGCCGTTGTATCGAATTCCGCACCGGCCTCAAACCCTATCGGGCGGCCGCGTTTCTCAAGGCAAGGACCTCATGGCCGATACCCCGGATACTGAACTTCCCGTCACCCTCGAGGACGTACGGCGGGCGGCCAAGATTATCGATGGCGCCGTCGTGCGCACGCCTTGCGACAGAAGCCGGACGCTGGGTCACGATCTCGGCGCGGATCTATGGCTCAAGTTCGAGAACCTGCAGTTCACCGCATCCTACAAGGAGCGTGGCGCGCTCGTCCGTCTCTCGGCTCTCTCGCCCGAGGAGCGCAAGCGGGGCGTCATCGCCATGTCGGCCGGAAACCACGCGCAGGGCGTTTCCTATCATGCGGGGCGGCTCGGCATTCCCGCGACGATCGTGATGCCGGAAGGCACGCCCGCGGTGAAGGCGGAGAACACCAAGCGCTGGGGCGCCCATGTCATCCTCGAAGGCAAGACGCTGGAAGAGGCCGCGCGTTTCGCCCGCGCCTACGGCGAGGAGCACGGGCTCGTGTTCGTGCATCCCTACAACGATCGCCTCGTCATCTCGGGGCAGGGGACGGTCGCGCTGGAAATGCTCGACGCGGTGCCTGATCTCGAAGTCCTGATCGTGCCGGTCGGTGGCGGCGGGCTCATCTCCGGCATGGCGGTCGCCGCGAAGGCGATCAAGCCCAGCATCGAGGTGATCGGTGTCGAGGCCGCGCTCTACCCGTCGATGTACAACAAGATCAAGGGCACGCACCTTCCGACGCGGGGCGATACGCTGGCCGAGGGCATTGCCGTGGCAGACCCCGGTCTCATTCCTGCGAGCATCATCAGCAAGCTGGTGGACGATATCGTGCTCGTCAGCGAGACCGATCTCGAGCGCGCGACGTTCGCGCTGCTGATGATCGAGAAAACTGTTGTCGAAGGAGCGGGTGCCGCCGGGCTCGCCGCCATGATGGCCGACAAGCAGCGCTGGAAAGGCCGCAAGGTCGGGCTGGTGCTGACAGGGGGCAACATCGACCCGCGTCTGCTCGCAAGCGTGCTGACGCGCGAGCTTGCGCGCGAGGGGCGGCTTTCGCGGCTGACGATCGATATTCCGGACCGGCCCGGCGAGCTGTCACGCGTTGCGGGAGTCGTCGGGCAGGCAGGCGCCAACATCGTCGAGGTCTATCACCAGCGCGTGTTCACGGATCTGCCCGCGCGGGGAACGGAATTGAACCTCGTCATCGAGACGCGGGACCGTTCGAACCTCGAAGGCGTGCTCGCGCGGCTCGAAGCATCGGGCTATCGCGTGGTGGTGAAGAGCAGCCAGGCGACGTCTTAGGAGGTCACCTTTCTCCGGCGCGGAGGCAAGGGTCTTCTCCAGCAGGGCCAAGGCTTCCGAGAGCGGGCGGGCTTGCGGTTTCAACGTTGCGCCAGCACGCAAGTCTACACTCGCTCCGCTCGACGATGCCTCGTGCGATCGCGCTGCGCGGGCTAGCGGCCCTCGCGCCACCAGGCCATAGCCATCAGGGCGAGCAGGGCAGCGAGTGCGAGGAAGCCGGTGAACATCGGCGTCAGCTTCACGCCTTTGGTCACGTAGGCTTCGCGGTCGCGCAGACCCATCCAACCAGAGCCGGCGAGCACGCGTGCACCCGACATCATGGCGACGCGGGGGACGGTGACGTCTGAGCCCGCCGTCGTGCTGTCGGTCCGCGTCCAGTAGATGCCGCCGCCGGTGCCTTCGATCAGCGGCTTCAGCTTGTGGTCGGTGGCGACGACCTCGCTCATCTCGCGCGGGTCCTCGACGCCGGCGTGCGCGACGGCCGTCAGCGTGCCCGACGGGCCTTCGCTCTCGGCTTTGTAGAGGCCGGGCAGCTTCACATCGAGCGTCGATTTCCATACGCCGGGACGCTCGCGCTCGAGCGTGACCTCGGTGCGCTCGCCGCCGGGTGCAGAGAGGGTAACCGGGGCGACCTTGTCCTCCAGCGTGCGCCGCTCGATGGTGAGCTTGAGGCCGCGCGCGGAGGCGATCAGGCGCTCCTCCTCGAGGTCCGGCTCCTTCATCAGCCAGTGCGAGAGGCGGCGCAAGAGATCGGTGTGGGGACCACCGCCTTCATAGCCGCGCGCCCAGAGCCAGGCGTGATCGGACGTGAGGAGCGCGACGCGGCCCTTGCCCTTGCGGTCGAGCACGAGCAGCGGGCGGTCTTCAGCGCCCTCCATGACGACGCGCCCGCGATCGGGGCGAACCTCGGCCTGGCGGAACCAGTGGCCCCAAGTGGCGGGGCGGTCCGGTCCGATGGAGTTCGCGCCGAGAAGGCCCTGGGTGACCGGGTGACGGAATCCCTCCTCGGTAATCTTGGCGCGGAACGGCTCCTCCAGCACGCGCCCCGTGGGGGCAGCCGGCAGGATCGGCGACAGCGGCGTGCGGTAGAGGCTCGTCATGCCGGCATAGTCGTCGCCTGCGGCCACGAGCACGGCGCCGCCGTGGCCTTCCACGTAGCGGGCGATGTTGTCGTAGTAGATGAGCTGCAGGATGCCGCGATGCTCGTAGCGATCGAAGATGATCAGATCGAAATCCTTGATCTTGTCCGAGAACAGCTCCTTCGTCGGGAAGGCGATGAGCGAGAGCTGGTTGATCGGCGTGCCGTCCTGCTTCTCCGGCGGACGCAGAATGGTGAAGTGGACGAGATCGACGGCAGCATCCGACTTGAGAAGGTTGCGCCACGTGCGCTCGCCCGCGTGCGGCTCTCCCGATACGAGGAGCACGCGCAGGTTCTCGCGCACGCCTTCGGCGACAATCACGACGCGATTGTTGGCGGGGGTCAGCTCGCCGGGCGCGGTTTCGAGCTCAACCTCGAGAATGTTGGTGCCCGCGTGCGGGAACGGCATGTCGATGGTGACGGGCTGGTTGATGGCGGCGGTGCGCACCTCGTCGGGGCGTCCTTCGCGGCGCACCTTCAGCGTGACGGGGCCGCCCGCCTGCGGTGATTTTCCGGATTCCCGCACTGCGATCTCGATGTCACGTGACTGGCCGACGAGGCCATAGCGCGGCGCCTTCAGCGTCTCGATACGCCGGTCGAACTCGTTCGGCGTTCCTGTCAGCAGGGCGTGAACCGGCGCATCAAAGCCGAGCGCCGTCGTCTGCTTCGGGACGTCGTGCACCTGTCCATCGGTGATGAAGATCACGCCCGCGATGCGATCCGGCGGGGTGCTCGTGAGGGCCTGGTTCAGGGCCGCGAAAAGCTGCGTGCCCTGGCCGGTGGTTGTGTCCTCCTTGGCGGCGGACACCCATTTCACCTCGAGGTTCTTGATCTTGCCGAGGCGCTGCTCCAGGTCGGTCCGGATGGCGGCGCGCTGCTCGGGGCGTTTGTCGAGAGCCTGACTGGTGCTTTCGTCGACGACGACGAGGGCGATGTTGGCGAGGCTCTCCCGCTCCTCCTCGCGCAGCGTCGGGTTGAGAAGGGCTGCGATCAGGGCCGCGAGCGCGAGGCCGCGCCAGAGGGCGCCGCGGCTCTTGCGGAAGAGCAGGATGGCGACCAGCAGCACGGCTGCGACGGCGGCCGCCCAGATGAGCGGAACCGGCACCAGCGGCGCAAACTCGATCGACCAACTCATGACGTGCTCCTCACGTGCGGCTTGCCTTTCTCTTTGCTCTCGACTGTGTGCGTTGCGAACTCACTGCCCCAGACGCTCGAGCAGAGCGGGGACGTGGACCTGGTCGGCCTTGTAGTTGCCGGTCAGCGCATGCATGACGATGTTGATGCCGGTGCGCAGCGACATCTCGCGCTGGCTCTCGCCGCCGGGAACGACCGGGTAGAGCGGACGCCCGGAGCTGTCGAGCGCCCAGGCAGAGGCGAAATCGTTCGAGGTGATCATGATGGAGGTGACGCCGTCGGCGCGGCGCGCCTTGCGGCTTTCACCGTCGCCCTCATCGCTCGCTTCGACCCAGAGCTGGCCGCCTTCCCAGCGTCCGGGAAACGAGCGCAGCAGGTAGAACGACTTGGTCAGCACGTGATCCTCGGGAACGGGTTCGAGGCGCGGGACGTCGAGGGCGCCAACGAGGCGCTTCAGCGCCATTCCGTTGCGGCCCTCCATCGTCGATCCCGAGGGCATGCCGGTGCCGAAATCGCGTGTGTCGAAAATGATCATGCCGCCTTGCTTCATGTAGGCGTCGATCTTGGCGAGTGTCGGCTGGGGAAGGGGTTTGGCGCCTTCGATGACGGGCCAATAGAGCACGGGGAAAAACGCGATCTCGTCCTTCACGATGTCGACGGCGATTGGCTCGCCGGGCTCAACGGCGGTGCGGACTGCCAGGATGCGTGAGAGACCGGAGAGACCGGCCTTGCTCGTCGCGTCCGCGCCGGGGTCTCCGGTCAGCACGTAGCCGAGGGTGACGTTCTCCGTTGCCTTCTGGGCCGTCGTGCCGCCCGGCATATCGGCGATGTTCTCGGGGCGCGTGGATGGCGAGCCCGCGGGCGTTTGAGCCTTCGCAATGTTAGGCGTGAGGAGCGCGCCCGAAACGAGGGCGACGAGCAGGGCGCCTGCGGCCGTCCGCGCTCGCGGCTTCAGCCAGCTCGCGATCCAGCCGAGCGCGCCGAGAAGGGCGAGCACTGCGATGATGTCCGCGAAAATCAGCGCCAGCGAGCCCGTGAGCAGCGCGGGGGCGAGCGGCGTCGACGGCTGGCTTTCGTAGAGCATGCGCGAGGCTCCGGTCGGGCGGGCAGGAAGCGGAGCGAGCGTCGCCTTGGGACCCAGAACGTTGAGCGCGCGCGGACTTCCTTGTGCCCCATAGTAACCGGGCGGGTGAACAAGACTAGCCTCGACGGTTGCCAGTTTTTCAGCCGGAATGCCTTCGGCGGTGGGCGGCGGCGGGCGCAGGATGCCGAAGCCGTCCAGGGTCTGCACGGGAGCAAAGGCGTCGGGAGAGGCCGCGGCCGTTTCGCTGGTGGCGGCCTTGTCGGCGGCGGTGTCCTCGTTGGCGCCGACCGGAGCCAGGCTGCCGAGGGCTGTGATCCGCCGCAACATGTCGACGAAGAGGCCCGAGATCGGCAGGTTCGACCAGTCGGAATTGGCAGTCACGTGGAAGAGCACGACCTGGCCTGCGCCGAGGGTCGTCGCGGTGACGAGCGGCGTGCCGTCCGCCAGGCGGGCCCAGACCTTGACGGATGGTGTCAACTGAGCCGGGTCGGCGAGCACCTGCCGGCTGACGGTGACGTCCTTCGGAACCGGGATGCCGGTGAACAGGCTCGTGTTGTCGAAGTCGGCGAGGGGCTGCGGGCTCGACCAGGAGAGCGCGCCGCCGAGCGTGCGGCCTCCGACGCGAAGCGCGACCGGCAAGAGATCGTCGCCGCCGCTTTCGAGGCGGGGGCCTGCAAAGCGCACGAGCACGCCGCCTTTCTCGACCCAGGATTTCACACGCTCCTTCACGTCGCCCGACAGCGTTCCGATGTCGGCGAGCATCAGCACGCTCGCCTTCTGTTTCAGCACCGTATCGATGCCCTGGGCGAGGTTGTGATCCTTTGGCCGGATGATCTCGGCGTAGGGCTGCACGGCCTTTTCGAGATAGTAGAGGGGCGCGAGGAGGGGCTGCGACTGCTCCTGGCTTTCGCCCGAGATCATGCCGACGCGCTGCCATTGCGAGCGTCCGTCGAGCAGGCTCACGGCGCCTGCCGAATGCTCGGAGGCGATTTCGAGGCGCGTCACCTGATTGCGCAATTCAAGGGGCAGATCGAACGTCACTTCGGCGGCCGTTGCTCCTGCAGAGAGCGTGAAAGGCGTCTCGCCAAGGCGCTGGCCACGGGCCGAGAACGCATCAATGCGGCCAGCGCGCGAAGATCCGCCGGTCCTCAAAACGGTCGCGATCAGCTTGCCATCCGGTCCGACGCCTGCCGTCAGCCCCAAGGGCTCCTCGCCGCTCGATTCCTCGACCACGGCAAATGTTCCGCCGGAGGCCGCAGTTTCGAGGCCGCTCGCGAAGGCCGCGGCCTCTTCCTTGTGATCGATGCCGTCGGTCAGCCAGAGAATGCTCGGGCCAGCGGCTTTCGTGGTGGCGAGCGTCTCGGTGAGAGCGGCAAGCGTTGCCTTGCGGTCTGGCGCGTAGGGGCGCGGCTGGAGCGCCGCGAGGGTGGCGCGCGCGTCGCTCGGTGCTTCGAGCTTCAGCGTTCTCGACTTCGTCTCGGGGGCTGTCTCGGCCACGATGACGGGCCGGTTCTGGCGCTGGGCGTCGGCGATGACCTGCTCGGCGAGCCCCGTGCGGCGCGTCCAGCCCGAGGCCGCGGCCCAGCCGTTGTCGATGACGAGCACGACGGGGCCGGTGCCGGTCAGGGCGCGGTCGCGCGTGGGGTTCAGCACGGGCTCGGCGAGGGCGAGAATGACAAGGGCGGCTGCGAGGAGGCGGATCAGCAGCAGCCACCAGGGCGTCTTGGCGGGCGTCTTCTCCTCGTTTTCGAGGCCGACGAGAATGCGCGTCGCCGGAAACTCCACCTGCTTCGGGCGGGGCGGAACGGTCTTCAGCAGCCAATAGATCAGCGGCAGCGTGGCGAGGCCCGCCAGCAGCCACGGATTGAGGAATGCCAGGGCGCCGAAGCTCATGGGGCTCCTTCAGTGCCGGGCGCGCCGTGCTCGGCGGCCCCCGGCGTCGGTATCTGCCAGCGGTATCCGGAATCGCGCCCTTCGAGGCGCATGATCAGGGTGAGCAACGGCTCGGTCGCCGGGCGGTCGGTATGATGGACGAGGAACGACCAGCCGAGACGCACGGCAAGCGCCTGCAACTCGTCGCGGTGCGCCTTGAGGCGGGCCTGGTAGCGGGTGCGAAGGCTTTCGGCGCGGTCCGCAATCCAGCTCTCTCCGCCTTCGAGGCCGAGGAACTCGGTGCGTCCTTCGTAAGGCAGGGTCTCCTCGGCGGGATCGAGCACCTGGATCATGTGACCCGTCGCGCCGTTCGCGGCCAGTACCTCGACGCTTTCGCGGATGGTCTCGATTGGATCAAGGAAATCGCTCGCGAGAATGAGCCCCGAGAAGCGGCTCACGCGCGCGTTCGACGGTTTGCCGGAGGCGAGTTGCGGTGCGTCCGAATTCGAGGCGATGGCTTCCGCGATGCGGGTCGCGGCGCGCCGGCTCGAAGTCGGCTGTGTGAGGCCCAGAAGGCCCACGCGTTCGCCACTTCTGACCAGCAGCTCGGCGGCTGCGAGTGTGAGCACGAGGGCGCGATCGCGCTTCGTAACGGATGCGAGATGGCTACGGAAATTCATGGACGGAGACAGGTCCGGCCAGAGCCACAGCGTGTGCGCGGCCTCCCATTCCCGCTCGCGGACATAGAGATGATCGGAGCTGGCGGAGCGGCGCCAGTCGATCAGTTGCGCGGCGTCCTGAGGCTCGTAGGTGCGGAACTGCCAGAAGGTCTCGCCGGGACCGGCGCGGCGGCGGCCGTGGACGCCATGGGCCACGGTCTGCGCGATGCGGTCGGCTTCAAGCAGCAGGTCGGGCAGCCGGTCGGCCACGCCATGGGCGTCGCGCTCCAGGCTGAAAACCTGCGCGTCGTGCTGTTCGGATGACTTTCCGGGGATGCCCCCACGGGGCGCCGCCATCAGCTTTACTCCACCGCCTGGGCCAGGCGTGCGATGAGAGGACCAAGCTCCTCGCCCTCGGCTCGCGCCGCGAACGAGAGCGCCATGCGATGCTTGAGAACCGGCTCGGCCAGCTCGATCACGTCGTCGATCGAGGGGGCCAAGCGTCCGTCGATGAGCGCCTTGGCGCGCACGGCGAGCATCAAGGCCTGGCTGGCGCGGGGGCCGGGTCCCCATGCCACGAAGCGATCCGTGTCGGCATTGGCGCCGGTGCCCGGGCGCGCAGAGCGCACGAGTTTGAGGATCGCCTCCACGACCTTGTCGGGCACGGGGATCTGCCGCACGAGGCGTTGAATGCTCATCAGCTCGCCGGCGTTCAGCACGCTTTCGACGACGCGCTCGTCAGTACCTGTGGTCGCATACAACATACGCCGCTCGGCTGCGAGATCCGGGTAGGTGACGTCGATCTCGAGCAGGAAGCGGTCGAGCTGGGCTTCCGGCAGCGGGTAGGTGCCTTCCTGCTCCAGCGGGTTCTGGGTCGCGAGCACGTGGAACGGCTGGGGCACGTCATGGCGGGTGCCCGCCACCGTTACGTGATGCTCCTGCATGGCCTGTAGAAGGGCCGACTGTGTCTTGGGCGAGGCTCGGTTGATCTCGTCCGCCATCAGAAGCTGGGTGAAGATCGGTCCCTTGATGAAGCGGAACGAGCGGCGCTGGCCAGGGCTCTCCTCCAGCACCTCTGAGCCGATGATGTCGGACGGCATGAGGTCAGGCGTGAACTGGATGCGCTTCGCGTCGAGGCCGAGCACGCGGCCGAGCGTCTCGACGAGAAGGGTCTTGGCGAGACCGGGAACGCCGATGAGAAGCGCGTGTCCGCCAGAGAGGATGGTGATCAGCGTCCGCTCGATCACCACGTCCTGGCCGAAAATCACCGAGCCGGCCGCCTTGTGGGCGCGCTTGATGCGCTCGGCCGCCGCTTCGAGCTTTGGCACAATCGCTTCTTCAGTCTGGATGACGGTGCTCATGGATGGAAAGGGCCCAGCTCTCGTGTTTAAAGGGGCGCCGCCGGGACAAGCCTGACGCGCATCTTAGGGATGTGACCGGCTCGCGGGGCTCCAGGTCAAGTTAATACTCGGTAAGACGCCTCGGGATACTACCTTACCCATTGAAATGCGCGTGAAGCGGATGGCAAACGAAGGGCTGAGGCGGGGTGCGATCGCGGCTTCCCCCATCTTCCTGTTTTGCGGCAGGCGAGCATTTGACTAATGGTCTGACCGAGCCATGATTTTCACGAGTTGAGCGCGAGACGCGGACACGATGGACAGGCTCCAGGATCTTCTCAAGAACGCTGACCAGAACGGCGCCGCGCCGGTCGAGCGCTGGAACCCGCCCTATTGCGGCGACATCGGTCTTGCCATCGCCCGTGACGGGAGCTGGCACTACCAGGGCAGCCGCATTCCCCGCCCGGCGCTGGTGAAGCTCTTTGCACGCGTCCTGCGGCGCGACGAGGATGGGCGCTACTTCCTGGTGACCCCGGTCGAGAAGGTCGACGTGGCGGTGGCAGACGTCCCGTTCATCGCCGTCGAGATGGAGGCCAGCGGGGCGGGGCGCGGGCAGTCTCTGCTGTTCCGCACCAATGTGGATGACGTCGTCAGATGCGGAGCTGACCATCCGCTCCGGTTCGTGGCGGAGGGGCGGGACGGAGGGCTCAAGCCCTATGTCCACGTGCGAGGCCGCCTGGACGCGCTGGTGACGCGGGCGCTGGTGTACGATCTCGTCGATCTCGCGTGCGAAGGTCCCGATGGATCCGGCCTCGGGATCTGGAGCGAGGGGGTCTTCTTTCCGTTGCCGGACGTGTGAGCCTGCTAGGGGGCGGAGGCCGTGGCCCGCTCCTTCGGCGGCGGCGCGGTGGCCGGGTTGGCCTCGTTCGGCGCGTCCTTTTTGGCTTCGGCCTTGGCGGAAGCGGGCGTGGACGCAGCATCGGCTTTCACCGGCGCGGGCTTCTCCGCCTTCGTGGCGGCCTTCGCAGCCTCCGTTTTGGCGGCCGGGGTTTTCACCGCGGGCGCCGCGACCTTGGTCTTGCTGTCCTTCCCATCCTTCTTGTCCGCCGTTTCCGGTTTCGCGTCGGGCCCATAGCGCTTGGCGCACTGGGAGTGCATGAACTTGTTGATCGACTTGATCATCGGGCGGTGGAAGATGCCGATCGAATCCTCGAGCTTGGCGGCGGTCCAGATGGTCGACTTGACGTCGGCCGGGCCGTCGATGCTTTCGAGGTTGATCCAGACCTTGTCGGCCTTTCCACCCTTGAACACCAGCTTCGGCGCGACCTTGGCGGTCAGCGGCTTGACCTGGCCTTCACGCTCGATGACGCAGTTGACCTCGTGGGCGGGGATGAAAACGGTGTGCTTCGGCTTGGTGAGCGCCGCGACGATGTCGGCGCGGCCGAGCTTCAGGTTCACCGAGCAGCGCGCATCGCCGAATCCCCAGGAAACACCCTTGCTTTCGCCGCCCTCTAGGGAGGATTTCGCCCAGGTCTTCTGAACGTCACACTTGAGGTCGTCGCCCTTGGCGCTCTTGTCGAGAATCATCGTGCAGAGACGCTTTTCGCAGGCCTTGAGCGCGGGCATCTCGCCGGGTGGCTCTTCGAGCGCGAAGGCCGGCAGAGCCAGTGCCGCGAGCGCGGCCAGGGCGGCAGCGAGTCGACCAAATCGGGTGTATGTTCCGTCGAAAAACGGTCCGGCGGTCAGACGTTTGGGCATCAGAGGCTCCTGCAGCCCACTCCGTCTTTGGTCGACGTTTGGAGGGGCTTGCCGGTACTGACACCTGATTTGGCCCAGATTTAGGCCCTTCCCGCGGCAGTTCCGGGGTTTGATCTTCCGCACGTAGAACGCGCGGCGGGCTTGATGCGCGGGGTGGCTTGGGTTACCAAGCGAATATAACCAATGCACATCCCGGGAGGTTTTTATGGGGGTCAATACAGCGGGCGGTCATCCGGCAATGGACTACGCTGAGCACAACCGCACGTATGCAAACTTCATCGGCTGGACCAAGTTCGCGATCGTGTTCCTTGTCCTGCTGCTTGCCGGCATGGCGTTCTTCCTCGTCTAATCCAAGACTTCACGAGCGTGTCCGGGTGTCGGATGGCGCGCTGACTGGCGATTTTTCGCACGGCTCGCTGTTGTGGACGCCTGGCACGCTGTGCTTGCCGGGGATGGCCCCGGGGCCGGCATGGCCGGTCTCATCGACGTGTCTACGGATGGTCCGATGGTTACGATTGCTGTGACGGCCGAAGGGCCGGATGAGCCGCGCGTCGCGGTCTCGCCCGAGACGGTGAAAAAGCTCGCGGCGCTTGGCGCAAAGGTTCGCGTCCAGAGCGGCGCGGGGCTTCGCTCCCGTTTCTCCGACGAGGTGCTCAAGGCGCAAGGCGCGGAGATCGCCGGCACGGCTGCGGAGACGCTGGCCGGGGCCGACATCCTGCTCAAGGTGCGCCGTCCCTCGGTGGACGAGGTCAAGCAGCTCAAGCCGGGTGCCATCGTGGCGGCGATCCTGGACCCCTACGACAAGGCCGGTATCGAGCCGCTGGCGGGGACGGGCGCGAGCCTCTTCTCCATGGAGTTCATGCCGCGCATCAGCCGTGCCCAGTCGATGGACGTGCTGTCAAGCCAGGCCAACCTTGCCGGCTACAAGGCGGTGGTGGATGCCGCTTCGCAGTTCGGACAGGCACTGCCGATGATGATGACCGCTGCCGGCACCGTTCCGGCGGCCAAGGCCTTCATCATGGGCGTCGGCGTCGCGGGTCTGCAGGCAATCGCGACGGCGCGACGTCTCGGCGCGGTGGTGTCGGCGACGGACGTGCGCCCAGCCACGAAGGAGCAGGTGCAGTCGCTCGGCGCGAAGTTCATCGCGGTCGAGGATGACGAGTTCAAGCAGGCGCAGACGGCTGCCGGTTACGCCAAGCCGATGTCGCCGGAGTATCAAGCCAAGCAGGCCGAGCTGGTGGCCAGCCACATCAAGACCCAGGACATCGTCATCACGACCGCGCTCATTCCCGGCCGTCCGGCGCCGCGTCTCATCACGCGCGCCATGGTCGAGAGCATGAAGCCCGGCTCGGTGATCGTGGATCTCGCCGCCGAGCGCGGCGGCAACTGCGAGGCGACGGTGCCGGGGCAGACGGTGGAAGTCTCGGGCGTGAAGATCGTCGGGCCCATCAATCTCGCGGGCACGGTGCCGGTCAACGCGTCGAACCTCTACGCGAAGAACCTCTATACGTTCCTCGAGCTCTTCTTCGACAAGAAGGAGAAGGTGCTCAAGGTCAACTGGGACGACGAGATCCTGAAGGGGACGCTGGTCGCCAAGGACGGCAAGATCGTGCATCCCAGCCTCGCTCCGCAACCGGCCGCCTGAGGGTCCTGCTCATGAAAAAGGCATCGCTTTTCCTTTCTCCGCTCGCCGCGGGATTGGGCGCGGCTCTCGCGCTCGCTCTCTCCGGTCAGGCGGCTTTCGCGTCCGGTGACGGCATCGGCGGCGCGGTCGATCCCTCGATCTATCGCCTCATGGTGTTCGTGATGGCGATCTTCGTCGGCTATTACGTGGTGTGGAGCGTCACGCCCGCGCTGCACACGCCGCTGATGAGCGTCACCAATGCGATCAGCTCCGTAATCGTGGTCGGCGCACTGCTCGCGGTCGGCGTCGAGCTCGTCGCTGAAGGCACGACGCTCGCTCGCATCTTCGGGTTCCTCGCCCTGGTGATGGCCTCGATCAACATCTTCGGCGGCTTCCTTGTCACCAGCCGCATGCTCGCGATGTACAAGAAGAAGGACAGCGCCGGCGGCAAGGGTGGACGTCACTGATGCTCCGTCGCCTGGGAGAAACGCTTCGGCTTCCGGCCGTGCCGGCTCGGCGCTTCTTGCGCCGTCCGGGAGCGTTGACACTTGCGTTTCTCCTGCTCGCCGGATCGTACGGCATCGCCGCCGCCCGCAGCCTCAGCGGCGACGAAGTCGGCTCGCTGAAGGCGACGGTTCAACGGTTCGATGCTGCCATGCGCGGGAGCGACTATGGCGTGGTGGTGGACACCATTCCGCCCCGCGTTCTCTCGCACATCGCGGAGCAGGCGGGCCTCGAGAGAGACAAGCTTCGCACGCTCGTTATCGGGATGACGAAGCAGGCGCTCGAGACCGTGAAGCTCGTCTCGTTCGGCATGGATACGTCCAAGCTGGAGGAGAAGCAGCTTGCCGACGGAACGCCGTTTGCGTTGATCCCGACTATCACCGTGATGGATGCCGGAAACGGCAATATCTCGGTGAACTCCCACACGCTGGCGCTGATGGACGGGGGAGCCTGGTATCTGCTCCGGGTCAGCGAAGTGCAGCAGATCGAAATTCTGAGGAAGGTCTATCCCGAGTTCGCCGGAGTGGTGTTTCCCACCGGCTCGGTTGAAGCCATGAAGGACTAATTCGTCATGACCGCCAATGCCGCTGCGTTCCTCTACCTCGTCGCCGGTGTGCTGTTCATCCTGGCGCTACGCGGCCTTTCTCATCCGGAGACGAGCCGCAAAGGCAATCTCTACGGCATGATCGGCATGACGATCGCCGTGCTGACGACGCTCGCGGTGTCGAGCCCGCAGAACGTGCTGACGTGGCTGCTGATCTTCGCTGGCCTCGGCCTCGGCGCGGGGATCGGTGCCGTCATCGCCAAGAAAATCCCGATGACCCAGATGCCGGAGCTGGTGGCCGCGTTCCACTCGCTCGTCGGTCTCGCGGCGGTGTTCGTCGCGGCGGCGGCGCTCTATGCACCCGAGGCTTTCGGCATCGGCCATCCGGGCTCCATCGCGCCCGCAAGCCTCGTTGAAATGGGACTCGGCCTCGCTATCGGCGCCATCACGTTCACGGGTTCGGTGATCGCGTTCGCGAAGCTCTCGGGCCGCATGTCGGGCGCGCCGATCATCCTGCCCATGCGCCATGTGGTGAACCTCGGCCTGTTCCTTGCGCTCGCCGTGCTCATCTACAAGTTCTGCATTTCGGGTGGCGATGCGACGCTGTTCTGGGCGATCACTGCCATCGCGCTGGTGTTCGGCGTGCTGATCATCATCCCGATCGGCGGCGCGGACATGCCGGTCGTGGTGTCGATGCTCAACTCCTACTCGGGCTGGGCGGCTGCCGGTATCGGCTTCACGCTGGGCAACATCGCCCTCATCATCACGGGCGCGCTGGTCGGCTCGTCGGGTGCCATCCTTTCCTACATCATGTGCAAGGGCATGAACCGCAGCTTCATCTCGGTGATCGCGGGCGGTTTCGGCGGCGAGACGGCGGCGGCCGGCGGCGGCGGCGAGCAGAAGCCGGTGAAGCTCGGATCTGCCGAGGACGCGGCCTACATCCTCAAGAACGCCTCCAAGGTCATCATCGTGCCCGGCTACGGCATGGCCGTCGCCCAAGCTCAGCACGCGCTGCGCGAAATGGCCGACAATCTGAAGAAGGCCGGCGTCGAGGTGAAGTACGCGATCCATCCCGTGGCTGGCCGTATGCCGGGACACATGAACGTGCTGCTCGCGGAAGCGAACGTGCCTTATGACGAGGTGTTCGAGCTCGAGGACATCAATTCCGAGTTCTCGCAGGCCGATGCGGTCTACGTCATCGGCGCCAACGACGTCGTGAACCCCGCGGCCGAGGACGACAAGTCCTCGCCAATCTACGGCATGCCCGTGCTGCAGGTGTGGAAGGCTGCGACCGTGTTCTTCAATAAGCGCTCGCTCGCGTCGGGCTATGCCGGCATCGACAATCCCGTATTCTATCGCGACAACACCGTGATGGTGCTCGGCGACGCGAAGAAGATGACGGAAGAGATTGCCAAGGCCCTTGGCCACTAATCCGATGATCGCGGCCGCGCGCTCGTGCGGCCGCCGCTGGTGATCTACGCATGAAGGTCGGCTACCGACAGCTCCTCGACGCGGCGAACGCCGAGATCACGACGCTCGGTGCCGCCGAGGTGCGTGACCTCGCCGATCGGGGCGAGATCCAGCTCGTCGACTTGCGGGACCGCCGCGAGCTCGAGCGCGAGGGGCGTATTCCCGGTGCGTTCCATTGCCCGCGTGGAATGCTGGAATTCTGGATCGATCCCGAGAGCCCGTATCACAAGCCGGTCTTCGCGGAGCCGCGCCGTTTCGTATTCTACTGCGCGAGCGGATGGCGCTCGGCCCTCGCGACCAAGGCCGCGCAGGACATGGGGCTCGATCCCGTGGCGCATCTCGGCGGCGGGTTCACCGCATGGCGCGAGGCCGGGTTTCCGGTCGAGCCGGTTTCGAAATAGCAAGCGCCACGCCGAGAACGGCGACGCGATTCTCAGGGCCTCACACCCCTACAGCCATCGCACACGCGCCATCGCACGGGCCTCCGCCGGCTGATGATCTGGTGCGTTCTTTCGATTTGACCTTGACCGCCAGCGGCTTGAGGTGCGGCTGCGCACAGTGCCCGCCGGTGCGTCAAACTTATCCCCTTGCGGGAGAGATCGGGAAGACTCTAGCCTTCGTTCAACAGTCGAGCACTGTACGCATCCTAGGGGTCGCGGAATGAGGGTATCGGCACTCTTGCTCGTTCTTGCACTGCTGGCCATCGGCGGCCGCCCTGCGGTTGCCGAAGGGCTGGAGGTTCAGCCCATCATCGGCGGCAACCCGATGCGCTGCTATGACTATCGGGGCGCCCTCGTCCGCACGCTGCAGACGACGCAACTGGGCGACGTGGGCCGCGCCTCCATCATCCAGCGTATGCCGATCATCTCGCTCGATACGGAGCGGATGGCGAAGCTGCCTGCCAAATTGCAGATCTTCTTCTTCATGCACGAATGCGCCCATCACGTGCTGGGGCATGTCATCCAGCCGACTTTGCAGAGCGAGCGCGATGCGGATTGCTGGGCCTCCAACTATGGGCGTTGGGCGGGGCTCTTCACGCGCAAGGACGTGGAGGACTTCGCGCCCTTCTTCGCGAAGAGCAACGGTTCGAAGTTCGGCCATCTGGCCGGACCGGAGCGGCAGGCGTACATCCTGATGTGTTTCGATACGCCTGCGAGCGAGCCCGCGATTTACGCCCATAGCCGGTAGCGCCAACCTCAGCGGTAGCGCGTGGGGATCACGAGGCGCTGGCCGATGGCGATGCGTTCGCTGGGCAGCCGGTTGGCGGCCACGAGATCTCCGACCGGTACATTGTAGCGGCGCGAGAGACCGTAAAGCGTATCGCCCTCGCGCACCTCGACGATGTTCGGGCTATGCGTCGGCTGCTGCGGGGGAACCGGAGCCGAGGCTTGGGGTTGAGGTTGCGTCCATTGGGTGCGTGGCGTCTGCTGCCAGCGAAGGCCGGGGTCGCCGGAAGGACCAAGGCTTCCCGTCTGGACGGGGGACGAAGCGTAACCGGGCTGGCCGCCGTAGTAAGGGGCCGCAGCCACCTGACGCGGCGTGGGCTGGCCGGGATCGACGTATTGGCGCGGAGCTTGGGCGTAGGGGCGGCCGTAGGTGCCGTTCGAGTAGGCGCTGCCGTTGCCGTAGTTTGAATAGGAGCCGGGCGACGATCCGTCCGGATAGGAGCGCGGCTGCTCGCGCACCATGCCTTGCTCGGGGCGCTGAGAGAGGCTTGCGGAGGTGAAGGATTCCTGGGTGCCGCCGGAGCTGCAACCGGCGAGAGTGGCCGACAGGCCGGAGAGAACCAGCGCGCTGGCGCCGATTGAGCGGGGACGGGAACGCATGACCAATTACTCCGCAAACGCATACAACCTCAAGAAGCGCAGCTTTTGGTTAATGGAGCCTTAAGGATCGCGGCGCCGGCCGTGATATGGTCGCGTCGAAGGTAAGCGTTGCGGAGATCTGAGATTGAGGGTGATCCTCGGGGCAGCAGCGGGAGTGGTGATGGCGATGGGTTTGTTGGCGGCGATCGTTCCCACGCTTCAGCGCAAGCTCATGTACTTTCCGGATACGACGTACTTCACGCCGGAGCGCGCAGGGCTCAAGGGCGTATCCGAGGAGGTGCTGAAAACGCCGGACGGGGCACGCGTGCTCGCGTGGTACGGACCGGCGAAGCCCGGACAGCCTACGCTTCTCTATTTCCACGGCAACGCTGGCTCACTCGAGACGCGCACCGAACGGATTCGCAAGTACACGGCTCGTGGCGTCGGCATCTTCATGATGACGTACCGCGGTTTCGGCGGCAGCACGGGGCATCCGTCCGAAGCCGCGAACGTGGCGGATGCGATGCTTGCTTATGACCGTCTCGTCGCGAAGGGCGTCGCGGCGCGTGACATCATCGTCTACGGGGAATCGCTTGGCACGAGCGTGGCAGTGCAGGTGGCCGCGGTGAAGCCCGTCGCGGGCATCGTGCTCGATGCGCCCTACACATCGATGGTGGATCTCGCCGCGCTCCATCATCCTTTCATCCCGGGCCGCTGGTTCATGACGGACCGCTACGAGACCTACCGGCACATCGCGAGCGTGACGGCGCCGCTGCTGATCATCCATGGCGAGGCCGACGACATCGTGCCGGTGGAAATGGGCCGCAAGATCTACGCGCTCGCGCCGGGCGAGAAGACGCTCAAGACGTTTCGCGGCGCGGGTCACGCGGACCACTACCTCTTCGGCTCCTACGAGGCCATCCACGCCTGGATCGACGCCTTGCGAAGCAACGAGGCCCTGCGCCGCAGTAAATCGGGGTAGGCCGGAACCGCCGCCGTCACGGTGTGGCGCTGGCGAACGTCACGAGCCCGATCACGGCGAGGATTGCGTAGACCAGCAGCGGCACGATTATCCCCGCGAGGTAGGGGTATGCCTTGAGCCGTCCCGCCGTCGTGTTCAGCTCGCTCAGGATGACGTAACCGCCCATGCTGCGGCGGAACCATCCCGTTGCTTCGCCCTTGGCCCCGATATGCGGCTTCACGCGCTTCCAGCCGGTCCACAGATCGCCGAGCGGCCCCCAGAGCGAGCGGAAATCGACGCTCGTGCGGCCCGTGCGATCGGCGAATATGGTGTCCTCTCCGATCACGGAGCCTGCGTTGGCGCGGCCGATGACCTCTCCTTCGAGACGCACCGGGCGGCCCACGATGGGTGAGGCGGCCACGTCCCCCATCAGCTCGACAACGGTCTGGTTCGCCGGTGCCGAGAATGGATAGGTGATGGGGATGAGCAATGCCCATGCGAGGATGGCGGCGGGAACCGCCAGCACGGCGATCATCGGGATGCCGGTCGCAAGGCCCGCTCCGACGCCGACGACGAGTGTCGCGAGGGGAAGCAGCGGCAGCATCAGCTCGCGCAGGAATTTCCGCCACAAGGCGGGCTTGTCGACATTGGCGCGCCGCGCGGCTCCTTCGATGTCGATCTCCTGGAAACTCTGCTGCTTGGCCTTGGCGATGGCTGCAAGCGCGTTGATGCGCTTTCCCGTGAGCGGGTGCGTGGAGCTCAGCTCGATGAGCTTCGCCCAGGGATTGTAGATGTCGAACAGCATCGCATTGGCCGTGGCCTCGGGATGCAGCTTGGAGGCTTCCACGACGAGGCCCAGATGGCTCGCGCCCTTGAAGTCCACGACGCCCATGTGGCGCGTGGAAGCGAGAAGCTCGCGGGTCTGGTCGGTGTCGGCCGCTTCCGCGATTCCGTATGCGATTTTTACGAGAGCGTTGGCGAGGTGGCGGGCTTCCACGCGATCGGCGGCGAAGCTGTCGGCGAGGTATTCGCGCGTGCGGCTGAGGTAGAGCAGGATGTAGGTGCCGAGCACGTACATCACGTAGGCGGCGAAGCCGACGATGGCGAGATTGTTCTTGCTCTTGGAGCTTCCGGACGACCGGGTCTGGCGCGTGAGGCTCGAGTAGATGACGTAGAGCATCTGCACGAGCGTGCCGGCGACTGTCATGACGAGGAAGTCGCGGTTGACGATGTGGCCCAGCTCGTGGGCGACGACGGCGCGCGTTTCCTCCTCGTTCAGGAACTCGAAGATGCCGTCGGTCAGCACGATGCGCGCGCCGGGCCGGAACAGGCCGTAGGTGAAGGCCGTGGGGTTGCGATCGGGGATGATGCCGACGGACGGCGCTTTGAAGCGGTACTCTCGCGCAACGTCATGAATGATGCCGTGGACGTGCGGGTAGCGCGATTTCAGCGTGGCGTCGTCGATGAACTCGACCTTGTTCACCCACCGCAGCATCCAGTCCGTGATCCAGGGGCTGATGAAGAAGATGACGGCGTTGATGATGAGAACCAGGACAAGGGCAAAGCCCACGTCCAGACTGCCGGCTGCGACGAGGGCGGCGATCACCACGCCTGCCACCATCGCGGTGAGGAGTGAAAGGGTCACGAGGGAAGCGAAATAAAGCTTGGCCATCTGTGCGCGCTCACTCCTGCTGGAATAGCGTTTCAACGAGAAGCGATGCTCGCGCTGTCGCCCTCATCTCGTGCGTAGAACCTGTTCTGACGATAGTCTGGCTCCGTATACGGAGCCAGAGTGATTACCCCGCAAAAGCTCCGGCGCGGATCGGCGATCCACCAAAAAAACAACCGCCGGCAGACCTGCCAGCGGTTGCGAAATTCCAATCGAGTGGGCTCGGAGGCCGCTCGGATCAGCGAGCGCCGAAACCGCCGCCGCCGCCAGCACCAGCGCCGCCGCCAAAGCCGCTGCCGCCACCGGGGCCACGACCGCCGCCGGGGCCACCACGGCCAGCGCCCTTGGCGCCAGGGCCGCCGCGCGTTGCTGCGGGCTTGCCGGGGAGGAGACCTTCGCGCTGCAGCTTCTTACGAGCCAGCTTGCGGGCGCGGCGGACGGCCTCAGCCTTCTCGCGGGCCTTCTTCTCGGAGGGCTTCTCGAAATAGTTCCGGAGCTTCATCTCGCGGAAAATACCCTCGCGCTGCATCTTCTTCTTGAGCGCCTTAAGGGCCTGATCGACATTGTTGTCGCGAACGAGAACCTGCAAAGGTGACCTCTGTGATTGAATCTTCTCAGAAAATAACACAACTCAAAGCCCCGGCGGGCGGCCCCCGGCGCTTCGAGCGGAATTGGTTTGGCTGGCTTCTATCAAACGCCGTAGCGCTTGTCCACGGGCTCTTCTTAACGTTTTCGTCCTTTTTCGCTGATTATGACCGGGGCTTCACCCGGTTAACATGGCCCATTTTGCGGCCTGGACGCGCTTCGGGCTTCCCGTAGAGGTGGAGGGCGGCGCCGGGCTCGGCCGCAAGGGCCTGCCAGGCGTGCACGTCCTCGCCGATCAGATTCGTCATCGTGACGTCCGAATGCCGGCCGGTTGGGCCGAGCGGCCAGCCTGCAACGGCCCGGATGTGGTTCTCGAACTGGCTGACCAGGCAGGCGTCCATGGTCCAGTGCCCGGAATTGTGAACGCGGGGCGCGATCTCGTTGACCACGAGCGGCTCGGCCGCGTCGGGGCCTAGGTAAAACATTTCGACGCCGAGAACGCCCACGTAGCCGAGGGCGGTCGCGATGGCGGCGGCCATCTCTTTGGCGCGGGCGGCGTGGGTCTCGGAGATCGGGGAGGGCACCGTCGAGGTATCGAGGATGCCGTTCTTGTGGGTGTTGAGCGGCAAGTCGTAGAAGCGCACCTCGCCCGAGATGCTGCGGACGACGAGCACCGAGACCTCGTAGGCGAACGGCACGAGCCCTTCGAGCACGCACGGGGCCCGCTTCAGGCTTTCGAAGGCAGGCTTAAGCTCGGACGCGCTCTTGATGCGGACCTGGCCCTTGCCGTCGTAGCCGAGGCGGCAGGTTTTCAGGATGCCGGTCTCGCCGATGGCGTGAATGGCGGCTTCGAGCGACGCGTCGCTGTCGACCGGCGCGAAGGGGGCCACGGGAATGCCGACGCCGCGGATGAAGGTCTTTTCCTCAAGACGATCCTGGGCAACGGCCAGTGCCTTGGGGCCGGGACGAACAGGCGTCACCGCCTCGGCGGCCGCTGCTGCTTCGAGCGGCACGTTCTCGAACTCGTAGGTGACGACATCGACGCTTTCCGCAAAGGCGCGGATTTTCGCGGTGTTCTCGTAGGCGCCGACGGTCGAAGCCGCGGCGACGTCGAACGCGGGGCCCGGCACATCCGAATAGATGTGGCACTTGAGGCCGAGGGGTGCGGCGGCGAGGGACAGCATGCGGCCGAGCTGGCCGCCGCCGAGAATGCCGATGGTGGATCCGGGAGGGAGGGCCGTCGTCATGCGTTCCGTCTTCGTCATTCGTTTTTGGGGTCTTCGGAGACGCTCGCGGTCTGGCGTGCGCGGTATTCGGCGATGCGAGCGGCGAGCTCCTTGTCGGAGAGCGCCAGGATCTGCGCCGCGAGGAGCCCGGCGTTGGTGGCTCCGGCTTCCCCGATGGCGAGCGTGCCGACGGGAATGCCGCCCGGCATCTGAACGATCGAGTAGAGGCTGTCGAGACCGGAGAGCGCCTTGCTCTGGATCGGAACGCCGAGGACGGGAAGGGCGGTCATTGAAGCGGTCATGCCGGGCAGATGGGCGGCACCCCCGGCGCCGGCGATGATGACCTTGAGACCGCGCTCGGCGGCGGATTTGGCGTAGGAGACCAGGCGATCCGGCGTGCGGTGGGCAGAGACGATCTTGGCCTCGTAGGCGACGCCCAGCTCGTCCAGGACGGCGGCGGCCTTCTTCATGGTCGGCCAGTCGGACTGGCTGCCCATGATGATCCCCACATCGGCGCGGTGTTTGGTCATTGGCCCGTCACTTCCGAATCGAGGCACTTCCGAATCGAGGCCCGGCGGCGGATGCCCTTCGGGAAAACGGGCCATTTAGAGGACCCCGCGTCCGGTTGCAAGGCGGAAGCGGCGGTATGGTGGGTAAAACCGGGGCGTCTTGGGTTAACGGCAGTGGGCAAGGGGCGACCCTGACGGAGCGGCGCTTTTCTCGGGCAGGCTCGAATCGCCTACTGTTCCGCCGCCTGCGCTTTCGGCTCAGGCGGCGTGCCGCGTCGGCTTTTGGGCCCTTCCCTCATGACAACGAGCGCACCTTCCTGGACCGCCGGCTATGTGTCCGAGCTGGACTATACGCACGGATACTACCGCGAGATGAGCCCGCTCAATCTCGAGCTGGCCATGCTTTCGCGGCTGCAGGCGCACAGCGTGAAGCGGCCGCTGCGCTATCTGGAGCTGGGCTTCGGGCAGGGGCTTTCGCTCAACATCCACGCGGCCGCCTGCGAGGGCGAGTTCTGGGGCACAGACTTCAACCCTACCCAGGCCGCGAACGCGCGGGAGCTCGCGGCGGCTTCGGGCGCCGATCTCAAGGTATTCGATCTCTCCTTTGCCGAGCTTCGCGACCGCGCGGATCTGCCGGAGTTCGACATCATCGTGCTGCACGGCATCTGGAGCTGGATCTCGGACGAGAACCGGCGGGTGATCGTCGATCTTGCGCGCAACCGGCTCGCGGTCGGCGGGCTATTTTACATGAGCTACAACACGACGCCCGGCTGGTCTCCGGCGATGCCGTTGCGCCATCTCATGTCGCTGCATCTCAATCTGGCGACGGGTGAAGCGACGGGTCTCGGCTCGCGCATCGACGCGGCCGTCGATTTCGCCGAGCAGGTCGTGGATTCGAACGCGCTCTATTTCCGCGCCAATCCGGCCGTTGCGGAACGGCTCAAGGGCATCAAGGGGCATAACCGTAACTATCTCGCGCACGAGTTCTTCAACGCGGATTGGCATCCGATGCCGTTCTCGGAGGCTGCGGACCTGCTCGCGCAGGCCAAGCTCTCGTTCGCGGCCTCGTCCAATCTCGTTTCTCACATCGACACGTTGCATCTCACGCCCCAGCAGCAACAGCTTCTTGCGTCGATCGCGCATCCGGTGCTGCGCGAGTCCGTGCGCGACTATTGCGAGAACCAGCAGTTCCGCCGTGACGTGTTCGTCAAAGGTCCGCGCGGGCTTTCGCCACAGCGTCAGCTCGAGATCCTCCAGAGCCATCGCTTCGTGCTGCAGGTGAGCGAAGGGGACGTCGCGCTCAAGCTGAATGGCCCTGCCGGGGAGGCGCACCTCCAGGCCGAGGTCTACCGGCCCATGCTGGCCGTGCTCGCGGAGCGCGGTCATGCGCCGAAGAGCGCTGCGGAGATGCTCGCTCATCCGCTGATGAAGAAGGTGACGCCCGCTCAGCTCGCCCAGGCCCTGTTCGTGCTCACCGGGCTCGGCAACGTGAGCGCCGCGCAGGACGAGGTTCAGGTGGCAGCCGTGCGCACACGAACGCAGGCGCTGAACCGCCACTTGGTCGACAAGGCTGTATTCTCGAATGAAATCGGCTTCCTGGCGAGCCCGGTGACTGGCGCGGGCGTTCCGGTCGGGCGCATTCAGCAGCTTTTCCTGCGCGCGATCCGGAGGGGGCGGACCACGCCGCAGGAGTGGGCGCTCGATATCTGGCCGCTGATGGAAGCGCAGAACCAGCGGCTGATGCGGGATGGGAAGCCGATCGCGTCGGCGGCGGAGAATATCGCCGAGCTCGCCAGCATGGGTCAGGATTTCGCCCAGAAGCGGTTGCCTATTCTCGATGCGCTTGGCGTCATCGAGAGGGCAGGCTCCGCCTCCACGGTTTCGCCGGATCTGAGCATTGCGGCGGCGTGAGCACACCCGGCGGGTAACCGGCGGCGGCAAAAGCCTCCGGCCGTGACGCCGGGGACGATGACGATCTAGGTTTTGCAGGAACACATCGGAGACGCGTGATGGGCCGCTTGATTCTTTTGGCGATTGCCTCGCTCCTGATGGCCGGGGCCTCGAGTGCGGCGCTGGCCGAGACCGCATCGCCTGCTGCCACAGCGGCCACTTCCGCGCCAGCCGCGCGGGCGCTGTCACCCGAGGCGGACGCCGCCTCTCAAGAGGCGGCCGGCGCAACCGACGAGGGGGGCGCCGCAGCGGCGGATGCGAAACCCGAGACGGCCGCGGCGCCGGAAGCCAAGCCTGCTGCAGCGGAGCCCACGACCCCTGCGGCCGTTGCGCTCAAGGCACGGCTCGACGCCATTCCCGGCGATGGAGCCGACGAGGAGAACAAGGAGCGCGCGGCGCTGATCGCCTTCTACGGCGCGCGCGCCTTTGCGCCGCTGTGGGTGAACGCCCAGGGCTTCAACAGCGACGCCAACGGCGTCATCGAGGCGTTCTCGACGGCCGGGTCATGGGGGCTCGCGCCGGAGGATTTTCCGGCGCCGAAGATCGCGGGCGGTGAACTGTCTCCCGAGGCCCAGGCCGCCGCCGAGGCTGAGCTTTCGCTCACGGTTCTCAAGTATGCGCGCTATGCGCGCGGCGGGCGGATCATGCGTCCTGCCGAGCAGCTCAACTCGAATCTAGACCGCAAGCCGCAGCTTCTCGACCCGGCGAAGGTGCTCGACGGGCTCGCGGCGGCTTCCGACAAGGCGGCTTATCTCGTCGGTACGCATCCGCAGCACGCGCAGTTCCAGCGCTTGCGCGAGAAGTATGTCGAGGCGCTCGCCAAGAACGGGGGCAAGCCGAATGCGGGTGCCAAGAAGATCCTCGCCAACATGGAGATGTGGCGCTGGATGCACGACGATCTCGGCGATCTCTATCTTCTGGCGAACGTGCCGACCTACATGATCAGCGTCGTCAAGGACGGTGCTGTCGTGCACACGGAGCGGATCGTCGTCGGTGAGATCGGCAAGCAGACATCAATCTTCACCCGGCCGTTGAAGAGCGTGACGTTCCGGCCCATGTGGCGCGTGCCGGAGAGCATCAAGGTCAACGAGCTGTGGCCGAGCCTGCTGCGCGGCGGCGGGCTGATGCGCCAGTACGGTCTCGAAGTCGAGACCAAGGACGGACGGCGCCTCGATTATCGCACCATGGATTGGCGCACGCTCGATATTCGCGACTATGAGGTGGTACAGCCCGCGGGGCGCAAGAGCGTGATGGGTGTCATCAAGTTCTCGTTCCCGAGCCAGCACACGATCTTCATGCACGACACGCCCGACAAGTGGATGTTCAATTCGCAACAGCGCACGTTGAGCCACGGCTGCCTCCGGCTGCGCAATCCGCTCTCCGTCGCCGAGATCCTCCTCAAGGAGGACAAGGGCTGGGACGCCGACAAGGTGCAAGACCTCGCCCGGAACGGGCCGATGAACAACGAGGTGGCGATGGACAAGCGTGTCCGTATGCACATTGCCTATTTCACGGCCTGGGTGGACGAGGACGGCAAGCTCAAGACCTATTCGGACATCTACGGCCACGAGAAGCGCGTGACGCAGGCACTCGACGGCAAGTGGCAGCAGATCGCCAAGGGCCGCGATCATCTCGCGCCCGTCGTGCCGGACAAGGCGCATCTGGAGGACAAGCCGCAGAAGCAGGCGGCGAGCGGAGGGAAGTCAGCGAACGACGACTTCCTGGGCTCGTTCTTCGGCGGGTTCTAAGACCGCGCAGAGCGGTGCACGACACCGCTCTGCCGCTTCTCACGTTTCGGCACGCGCCACCCTAGGCGGCGCGAACCGTGCTCAGGAAGCGGGCGACCTCGGCCTTCAGCACGCTGCTCTCGCTCGAGAGCGTCACGGCCGAGGACAGCAAGGCGGCCGACGCCGTTCCGGTCTCGCTGGCGCTGCTGTTGACCTCGACGATGTTGGCGGTCACTTCGGACGTGCCCTTGGCCGCCTCCATGACGTTGTTGCTGATGTCCTGCGTGGCGGTCGCCTGCTCGGCGACGGCGGCGGAGATGGCGTTCGAGATGTCCGAGATCTTGCCGATCGTCTCCACCACGCCGCCGATGGCGTTGACGGCTTCCTGCGTCGCGCCCTGCATGCCCTGGATCTGGACGGCGATATCGTTCGTCGCCTTGGCGGTCTGGGTGGCGAGCGCCTTCACCTCCTGCGCGACGACGGCAAATCCCTTGCCGGCTTCGCCTGCGCGTGCCGCCTCGATGGTGGCGTTCAGCGCGAGCAGGTTCGTCTGCGAGGCGATGGTGCTGATGAGACCCACGACGTCGCCGATGCGATGGGCGGATTGCAGGAGCGCCGTGACGCATGTGTTCGTGGAGTGGGCCTTCTCGACGGCCTGATGGGCGGCGGCGGCGCTTTGCGAGATCTGTCGCTCGATCTCGCCCACTGCGGTGGAAAGCTGCTCGGTGGCCGTTGCGACGCTGCCGACGTTGCCGGACGTGATCTCGGAAGCTGTGCCCACCATGGTCGAGAGCTGGCGGGTGGCATCCGCCGAGCGGGTGAGCGTCTTGGCGGTCCCTTCGAGGGAATTGGCCGCGATGCTGACTTTCTCGATGATGGCGCCGACGGAGCTTTCGAACTCTTGCGCCAGGCGCTGCATGGTGAGCCGGCGGGCTTCCGCGGCGCGCTGCTCTGCCTCCACGCGCTCCTTGCGCATGCGCTCGTTCTCCTCGATGCCGTGTGCAAACACGCCGAGGGTGCGTGCCATGTTGCCGATCTCGTCGGCGCGTTCCGTGCTGGGAATCACGGTGTCGAGCTTCCCATCCGACATGCGGACCATCGCCTGCTCAAGGCCGGCGAGCGGTCGCACGATGCCGCGCATCATGAAGACGAGCGTCATCAGGACGCCGGCGATGGAGAGCACGACGGCGGTGTTGGTGATCCACGATGTCATCTCGGCGAAGGCCGCGGCCTCCGCGCCCAGGGTCTTGGCATCCTGCTCGATCTTTTCACCGACGGCTTCGAGCGACTGCTCCAGCTCCTCGAAACGGGCGTTGAAGGCGGGCATCGCGGCGAGGGCGCGGGGCCGATCGCCGAAGGCTGCGGTCACGGTGGATTTGGCTTCTTCGAGGTACCTGGCGAGCGGGGCATCGACGCGGGACAGCTCGGCCTTGATGGTGCCGGAAAGAGGCAGCGCCTTGTTCGCGTTCACCAGCTCCACGAAATGGGTGCTCATCTCGTCCAGCTCCGCCCGGATCTCCTTTTCGGAGGTTCCGAGCTCTCCCGAGGTGAGGGCGGCCAGCACGATGGCGCGGAGGCCGTCGTGGTACATGTCGAGCGTGGTGTGGTTACGAACTGCGGTAGTCAGGACCACGGAGTTGTCGAGACTCTCGATCAGCCGGTTGCGTACGAGGACGCTGGTTGTGGCTGCGATGAGCGTGGCCACGAGGCAGGCGCCGCATACAACAGTTGCGCGGCCGGACAGTGATTTCGGGATGAAAGGCGGCGACAACATTGCGGCGGTCCTGCGCTGAAATATTCATGCGAATGCGCAGGATCATATGTCTGATGATTTAATTTTGAATTTCAGTTTGTTCATCTAACAGTAGCTATTTGCTAATTTTTCCTAAATCTTCCGGCGTGTCGAGCTGCGGTCAATTGGCGCCGGAAATTTGATCTGTCCGGGGTGTTTCCATGAGGTTGCGGGCGGCTTCGATGGTATCGGCTTCACGGGCAGGCTTGTCCCACCGGATGCGATGAATGCGCGGAAAGCGCATGGCGAGGCCCGATTTGTGACGGGGCGAACGGAAGATCGCGTCGAAGGCGACCTCGAGCACGAGCCTCGGCTCCACGGCGCGAACAGGGCCGAACTGCTCGGTGGTGTGGTTGCGCACGAAACGATCGATCTCGGTGAGCTCCGCGTCGGTGAAGCCCGAGTACGCCTTGCCGACCGGAACGAGCTCGTGCCCCGGATACACGTCTCCACGCGGGCTCGTCTCCGATTGCGGCTCCTCGATGCTGCGCCAGACGCCGAAGGTGTAGTCCGAGTAGTAGGACGAGCGCTTGCCGGACCCGCGCTGGGCATACATCAGAACGCAGTCGAGTGTGAGCGCCGCGCGCTTCCATTTGAACCAGTGACCACGCGGGCGGCCCGAGAGATAGGGGCTCGTCCAGCGCTTGAGCATCAGCCCTTCGATGCCGGTGTCGCGCGCGTCGGCCCACAATGTGTCCAGCTCCTCGCGCGTGGCGAAGGGCACGAGCGGGCTGATGTCGGAGAGGGGAGGGCGCTTCCTTTCGTACCAATCCTCGAGACGCACTCTGCGCTCTCTGAAGCTCAAGGGTCGCAGATCCTCGCTCCCGTCGATGAGAAGATCGTAGAGGCGCACGTGGGCGGGATGATCCTTCAGCATTCGGCCCGTGACGGCCTTGCGGTTGAGGCGCTGCTGCAGATCGTTGAACGGCGCGACGATACCGCGTCTCGCCACCAGCAGCTCGCCGTCGAGTAGCACGTCGAGCCCTTCGAAGGCGGAGACGATCTCCGGAAATGAGCGCGAGATGTCGTCGCCCGTGCGGGAGAACATGCGCGCGTGCCCGCCGTGCGCCGCGATTTGGACGCGGATGCCATCCCACTTCCATTCGGCGGCAAACTCGCCGGGCTCGAACGTCGTCCAATCCTGCTCTTCTATGGCGTGGGCAAGCATGAGGGGGCGGAAGACCGGTTTCCCTCCGGCATCGGGACGCGGGCCTTCGCCTTCGAGCCAGCGGAACAGATCCGTATAGGGCGGGGCGATGGCGTGCCAGATCTCCTCGATGTCGGAGACGTCGTGGTCGCTCATCTCGGCGAGTGCCGTTTTGGCGAGGCGTGCCGAGACGCCGACGCGCGGTGCGCCGCCGATGAGCTTCAGAAGCGCCCAGCGGCCGCGCACATCGAGGCGATCCAGGAAGTCGCCGAGAATGGCGGGCACCTCGTTCGGTTGCGCTTTTGCGAAGGCAGCGACGACCTCTCTCAAGCGGGGCGGCTCGCCGCGGAGCTTCGGCTCGGGCCACATGAGCGCGACCGTTTCGGCCGTGTCGCCCACATAGTCGCGCGAGAGCGCGTAGAGCACCGGATCGACGCGCGTCTCGAGCAGCACTGCGAGGCTGCGCCGGAGGGGAAGGCGCGGAAACAGCCCGTCGGTCAGCGCGGCGAGGGCGAAGCCCCGATCGGGATCGGGGCTCGCGCGAAAGTAATCGACGAGGAGCGACAGCTTGCCTTTTCGCGACGGGGTCGTGGTGAGGGTGTCGAGGAGAAGCGCGAAGGGCTGCATACCGGACTAGTCTCCCTCGTCCTCGAAGCCCACGAGCGCGAGCGCGCGGGCGTTGAGGCCGCGGCGGCCGAGCTCGTAGACGAGGGCGTCCTCGCGGCCGTGCGTCACCCAGACATCCTCGGCCCCGGTTTCGAGCACGGTTTCGATCAGCTCCGGCCAGTCCGCATGATCGGAGATGACGAGCGGAAGCTCCACGCCGCTCTGGCGCACGCGACCCTTGATCCGCATCCATCCCGACGCGAACGCCGTCACGGGATCTGGAAAGCGGCGCGACCAGCGATCGGCGAGAGCGGAGGGCGGGCAGAGCACGAGGGCGCCCGCGAGATCGGCGGGGCGTGTGTCCGCGACCGCACGGATTTCGCCGAGCGGAATGCCGAGCCGCTGGTACAGCTCGGTCGTGCCCATGAGCGCGCCATGAAGATAGATCGGCGCGTCGTAGCCTGCGTCGCGTGCGAGGCGGATCACACGCTGGCACTTGCCGAGGCCGTAGGCGCCGACCAGATGCGTGCGGTCTGGATTGCGGCGGAGAGAGGCGAGCAGGCGGCCGACTTCTGAGATGGCGGGCTCATGGTGAAAGACCGGCAGCGCGAACGTCGCCTCGGTCACGAACACGTCACAGGCAATCGGTTCGAACGGCGGGCAGGTTGGATCGGCGCTGCGCTTGTAGTCGCCCGAGATCACCGCCCGCTGTCCATTCCATTCGAGCACGATCTGCGCGGAGCCCAGGATGTGCCCCGCGGGAACGAACCGAACCGATACGCCCGCGAGCGATTGCGTGGCGCCGAGAGGGGTCGCCTCGAAGCGTCCGGCCGCCTCGGCGCCGAGGCGCACCTTCATGACTTCGATAGTTTCGGCGGTGGCGAGGACTGCTCCGTGTCCGGGACGGGCGTGATCGCTGTGCCCGTGCGTGATGAGTGCGCGGGGCACGGGGCTCGCGGGATCGATGTAGGCGTCGGCGGGCTCGCAATAGAGACCGCGGTCAGTTGGGTAAAGCCATCGGTCTATTCCGGCAGAACGCATGGCACTCACGCCGCAGCTCTCCTCACCTCTGGCCCCGCATATATCTACGACAGGCTCAGGAATGCGGATCGGCCGTCATCGGTTTCCAGGCAGGCCCGTTCTTAGGCTCGCGCAATCCCGGGCGCGCGTCCGCAGCGCTCAGGCGATGATGTCCGGAAGCAGCTGGTCCTCGATCTTGGTGATCTGATCCTTGAGGGCGAGCTTCTTCTTCTTCAGGCGCCGTATGGTCAGCTGATCGGCCGCCCCACCCGTTTCGAGAGCGAGGATCTCGTCGTCCAGCAAGCGGTGCTCGGAGCGGAGCTTAACAAGCTCTTCTCGAAGCTCCCTGTCGTTCTGCCGCTGCATGTCGATGCTCGTTCGAAAGCCGGATCTGCGTGGTGCTCAAAGAAAACGCAGGGCGCAGGTCCGGCGGGACTATCGTCTCATTTGCTGCGTTCTGCAAGCAAGTCGGTATGCGTTTGAGATAAAACACATGGATAAACCGATGCTTAGCGACGCGTTAACGGGCGCGCGCCGTTTAATGTCCTATTTGCGACGACCGCTCTTCCAATAGACAATTCGTGGCATATCTGTAACAATGCTTCGGTCTTCAAACTCTGAAAAGGAGGTCAGGATGGCGCTTTCGGCTCATCTTCAGGAACTCTCAGAGAAGCACCGGCAACTCGAGCGTCGGATTGAAGAGGAGACGGCAAGACCTGCTTCGGACGACGTAACGATCCGCCGGCTTAAGCAGGAGAAACTAAAACTCAAAGACGAGATCGTAAGGCTTGGGGCCGAGACACGCCACTAAGGCGCGCTCGGTGATCCTCCGCGGAGCTGCGGTGGAGCTGGCTCCCAGCTGCTATCGCATCTCCCGGCATCGCCTCGTTTCATAATTTCCCACATTGCTGCGCCTCACAAGCGGCGTCACGGCCAAAGGTCTCGTGTGTCGTCTGCCGGGTCGCGCTTATGTGCGAAACAGGCTCTCGCGATGTGCTCGCGAAAGAGCTTGGCGGTGGCTTTGTGGCTTGGAGCGAAACGGGCTCGGAGCAAGCGCGGGCTGCCGTCAGGCGTCCTTCGCGAGCTCGCGCAGCCTGAACTTCTGCACCTTGCCGGTCGATGTCTTCGGCACGTCGATGAAGACGATACGCCGGGGCGCCTTGAAGTGCGCGAGGCGCTCGCGGCACCACGCGATCAATTCCTCCTCGGTGGCGCTCGTTCCGGGCTTCAATTCCACGAAGGCGCAGGGTGTTTCGCCCCATTTCTCGTCGGGCTTCGCGACCACCGCGCAGACCGCGACGGCGGGGTGCTTGTAGAGAACGTCTTCGACCTCGATCGACGAGATGTTCTCGCCTCCCGAGATGATGATGTCCTTGGAGCGGTCCTTGAGCTGGATGTAGCCGTCCGGATGGAGCACGCCGAGGTCGCCGGAATGAAACCATCCGCCTTCGAAGGCTTCGGCGGTGGCTTCCGGGTTCTTCAGGTAGCCCTTCATCACGATGTTGCCGCGGAACATGACCTCGCCGATGGTTTCGCCGTCGGCGGGAACGCGCGTCATCGTCACCGGATCCATGACGGTGAGGGCTTCGAGGGCAGGATAGCGCACGCCCTGGCGCGAGCGGCGCGCGTCCTTGGCGGGCTTGGGCAGGTCGTCCCAGGCGCTATGCCATTCGTTGAGCGTCGCGGGGCCATAGGTTTCGGTGAGGCCGTAGAGATGCGTCAGCGCGAACCCGGCTTCGTTCATGCGCGCCATCACGCTCTCGGGCGGAGGGGCTGCGGCGTGGTTGAACGCCACGCGATGGGTGATCTCGCGGCGCTCTTCGTCCTTGGCGTTGAGCAGCGTCGCCATGACGATCGGCGCGCCGGAGAGATGCGTGACTTTGTGGTCGACGATGGCGTCGTACATCGCTTTGGCTCGCACCCAGCGCAGGCAGACGTGGGTGCCTGCGACGACGGAGAGCGACCAGGGAAAGCACCAGCCGTTGCAATGGAACATCGGCAGCGTCCACAGATAGACGGGATGCTTGCCCATGCCGGTGGCGATGGTGTTGGCGTAGCACATCAGCGCCGCGCCGCGGTGGCTGTAGACGACGCCTTTGGGATTGCCTGTGGTGCCTGACGTGTAGTTGAGGCTGATGGCGTCCCATTCGTCCGGCGGGGTGCGCCAGGTGAAGGCCGGATCGCCGCTGGCGAGGACGGCCTCGTAATCGAGATCGGAGAGCGCGGGGCCTGCCGCGTCCGGGTATTCGGTGTCGTAGTAGTCGATGATGAGCGGTTTCGCTTTCGCGAGCGCGAGCGACTCTTTCATCAATCCCGAGAACTCGCGGTCGGAGATCAGGATCTTCGAGTTCGCGTGATCGAGCTGAAAGGCGATGATCGGCGCGTCGAGCCGGGTATTGAGGCAATGAAGCACGGCGCCCGTCATCGGCACGGCATAGTGCGCTTCGAGCATGGCCGGCGTATTTGAGAGCATCACGGTGACCGTGTCGCCGGGGCCGATGCCGCGGCTCACCAAGGCGGACGCGAGGCGGCGGGCGCGCGCGTAGAACTCCGAGTAGGACACCCGCTTCGAGCCGTGGATGATGGCGGTGTGCTCCGGATAGACGGCGGCGGCCCGTTCCAGGAGGCCGATCGGAGTCAGCGGCTGATAGTTGGCGGGGTTCTTGTCGAGACCGATGGAGTAGGGGTTTTCGCTCATCAGGGGCCGTCGGTTCTTGGTTTGGTTGTGGTGCGGTCAACGCTAGCGAAGGACACCCGCGGCGGCAATGTCGATCCGCGCACGGGCTTGTCGTTGCCTGACGGCACGCCAGCGTCTGCCGACATATTGGGCAACTTCACTGTGAAGCTTTGCGGTTTGTGCCTTGAAACTCGGGCGCGGGTCTATAGCATCTTCGGGTGTGTCGTCAGTCCCTCTTTGCAAGGGAGGCGGAAATGACGGAGCCCAAGCTAGAAAACGTGGCGTTATGGGTGGTCGCGGTGCTCGTTTTGATGGTGCCGTGGGCGCTTCTGTGAGTCGCGCGGCCTCGGCGGTCTGCCGAGGAGCCGGGCTGGCATAAGCCCGGATCTCAGAAAAGGTTTCGGCGCGGTAAGGTTTCCCCCTTTTCCCGCGCCGTTCCCCCGTTTTGTCCTGTCAACTTCTGAGCAGCCGTCTCGTGCGGCCATGGGGAGATATTGGCACGGCAAATTGGAGATCCGATTAAAGAAACTGCTTAGCAACGCATGAAAATTTGATCCATTCGCCGGTTTTTGCCGGAAAAGGGGCGAATTGGGCGCCGCGCTACTTCAACAGGTGCGAAAAGGTCGCGGCCCTGCAGGCGCTGCCGCAGCCTTGAACCCTTTTGGGGGATGGGGCAGGAAAAGAAGTTGCACTCAATTGTCGATCTAGAGGATCCAGAATGACCGTCCAGCTCGAAACCGCTCCCAAGCAGCTCCTTCACCTCGTTTTCGGCGGTGAGCTGCAGGACCTCGAAGGGATCGAGTTCCGGGACCTCAAGAGCCTGGATATCGTTGGCATTTTTCCGAATTATGCGGAGGCTCTCGTTGCCTGGAGGGCGGCCTCCCAGAAGTCGGTCGACAATGCTGCGATGCGTTACTTCATCGTGCATATGCATCGCCTTCTTGAGCCCCTGGCGAAGGCGGGGCAGGCGCCGGCCTGACGGGACGTTCCGCGCGGCCCCGAAAAGGGCCACATGGGCGCCAAATCATACACTTATTACCAGCTCTCCACCGGAGGTCGGTCGGCTGCGGTGCTGACTTCCGCTAAGCTCGAAGATAAAATCGGGCGTTTTTCGCGTGCCCGAGCCGTGCGTAGCCCAGAGGCGGACTGCCGTCGTTTTCTTTAGGAGCCCTTCACAGTCGATGGCGACCGCACGCACACCACGGCATGGGCAAACCGCGCGCCCGAAGAAGGCTGCCCTCGACGCCCATTCGCGCAAGCTTCTCTCTCGCTTCCTGGCGGACTGGGTGAAGCCGCGCTGGCGCGAGCTGCTCGTCGCGCTTGCGCTGACGGCGGCCCTGGCGGCGGCGACCGGCGCCTATCCGATGGTCATCAAGTTCTCGTTCGACAATCTGCTCGCGGGTGACGTTTCGTGGCTGCCGTGGGTGCTCGCCGCGATCATCTTCATCACGCTCGCGCGAAGCACGTTCCTTTACCTGCAGACGGTTGCTACGCAGCGGATCGTTCTCCGGTTGATGGCGGACATGCAGAGCGTCACGTTCCGCCATTTGATCAACGCGGACTATGCGCGCCTCACCCGCGATACGCCCGGGCGGCTGATGTCCAAACTTACGAACGACGTGCAGTTCATCCAGCAGGCTTCCCTCGCCTCGATGAACTCGATCATGCGGGACACGCTCTCGATCGTCGCGCTCGTGGGATCGATGTTCTATCTGGACTGGCTCATTTCGCTGGTCGTTCTCGGCGTCTATCCGTTCGCGGCCGTGCCAATCGCGAGCATCGCGCGTCGGGTGCGCCACAATTCGACGCGCACGCAGGCCGAGCTCGGCGGCATGACCTCGCTGCTGGTCGAAAAGCTTGGCGCGACGCGGCTCATCAAGACCTATCGTCTCGAGGACTACGCGGCCTCCCGCGTGAACCGGAGCTTCGAGGAGGTCTTCCGGTTGAGGCTCAAAGGCGTCGCTGTGAAGGCGCGGCTGGAAGCGTTGCTGGAAGCGCTCGGCGGCGCGGCCGTGGCTGGCGTCATCTGGGTCGCCTACTGGCGCATTTCGAGCGGAGCCTCGACGGTCGGCGATTTCATGGGATTGACCGCCGCTCTTCTGATGGCGGCACAGCCTCTCAAGGCGGTTGGCGGTTTGATGGCGCGTCTCCAGGAGGGCCTCGCGGCCGTGGAGAGCATCTACGAGATCCTGGACGAGAAGCCGAAGAACAAGGATCTGCCGGGGGCGAAGCCGCTGCACATCACAGAGGGCGCGGTCAGCTTCGATCACGTGTCGTTCCACTACGGCGACGAGTCGATTCCGGCGATCATCGATTTCAATCTCGACGCCAAGGGCGGGCAGACGGTCGCGCTGGTGGGCCGGTCGGGAGCCGGAAAATCCACGATCGTCAATCTCGTGCCCCGGCTCTTCGACGTGACGGGCGGTAGCATCCGCATCGACGGGCAGGACATCCGGGAGGTGACGCTGGCGTCGCTGCGCTCCTCGATCGCCCTCGTCAGCCAGGATGTCACGCTGTTCGACGATACGATCCGCGCGAACATCGCGCTCGGCAGGCTCGGCGCGAGCGACGAGGAGATCGTGGCGGCGGCCAAGGCGGCGGCGGCGCACGAGTTCATCCTCAGCCAGCCGCAGGGCTACGAGACGCTGATCGGCGATCGCGGCGTGCGGCTTTCGGGCGGGCAGCGCCAACGCCTCGCGCTGGCGGCGGCCATTCTCAAGGACGCGCCCCTCCTCCTGCTCGACGAGGCCACGAGCGCGCTCGATACCCAGTCGGAACGGCTCGTCCAGCAGGCGCTGGCCGATTTCACGCGCGGGCGCACGTCGATCGTGATCGCGCACCGCCTCTCGACGGTGCAGAACGCGGATCTCATCTGTGTGATGGACGGCGGGACCATCGTCGAATCCGGCTCGCATAGCGAGTTGATCGCCCGGGGAGGGGCCTATGCCCGCCTCGTGCGCGCGCAACTGCTGTCGGATTCCGATGCGGACAGCCCGCCGCCGGGATTGCCTTTGAACTGAAGCGCGACAGCTCGCCCGGCTGCAGGGCACGGCCTGCGGGCCGTTATTCGCGGCGGAAAATCTTGTCGACGACGCGGTTAGCCCAGCTCTGGGAGTGAAGGCGGGCCTCTACGTCCTTCGGATCGTAGACCGTCTCCACCCATTCGTAGAACGAGATGGGTGTTTTCTCCGCATAGGCGAGATAGGCTTCGAGGAAGTGATCGAGGATGCCGGTGTCGGCCTGGCGGATGTGGCCGTATCTCAGGGATAGCTGGTTGCGCGCATCTGCGATCGGGATCTGGTGGCGCGTATGCAAGTAGAGCGCGCTCATCAGGCCGACGCGGTCCGCACCCGATTTGCAGTGCATGAGAATGGGATATTCGACGGTCTTGAACAGCTCGCGGGCGCCGAGCACCTCGTCACGCGTCGGAGCCGCGCGCGAGCGGACCCGGTAGTCGACCAGATTGATTCCAGCCTCCCGGCATGCCGCCTGCTCGTAGGCGTAGGTGGAGGTATCGAGCTGACCCCGCAGGTTCACCACCGTGCGCACGCCGCGCCGCGCGACGTCTCGGATCTGGTGGGGCAGGGGCTGGGCGGCACGCCAAGCTTGATCGGACAGGCGGTGCCGGTTGGGGAAAAACAGGCGGATGATAAGATGGTCAAGCAGCAGCATGTCGAGATAGCGGGCATACGGCTCCGCACGCCGGCGCCAAGACACCGGCAGCGCCGACGTCACAAGTCTCAGCCCCGCCCAACCCGAGCGGCGTAGAACGCGCCGTGCCCGTTTTGTGAGGGATGCCATGTGCTCTTTGATTTCCCGCGTAAATTGCCGCGTCTGGAGAGGAGCGTTCCACGGCGGCCTCTCAAAGCGGTCCAGTCTATGGGCTCCCTAGCATTATCCTGCCGGATCTGTCGATGATTCAGCGTCCACAGGCGTCGCCACAACATCCACATCGGCTACGTCCTTGTTCTGGCGTGCTTCTTATGTGGGAAACCGCTTCACACTTTTCCGGAAGCGCTCTATAGGGAAATGTCCGGAAAACGGCGTCAGGATTATTGCGGCTCGAGCAGGGAGAGGCGAGAGAGGCCGATCGATGGCACAATCGCCAAAGCCAGAGTCGAGAATTGGCAGATTCGCCGGTCTGCTTGCGGCGCGCTACACGCGCTTCGTCCGAAATACGTCCACCGTCGTCTACGAGCCGTCCGACGCAGTTGCGCGCGCGGGTGAAATACACCCGTTCATCCTGGCAATGTGGCACGGCCAGTTCGTGTTGATGCCGACGCTGCACCAGGGCGCCTTTCCGGTGTCGGCAATCGCGGCCCGCCATTCCGATGCGGCGGTGGTGCGCACCATGCTCGGCGAGTTCGACATCGAGGTCGTGCAGGGAGCAGGCGCGGGCGAGCGCAAGCGGGATCGCGGAGGTGCGACGGCGCTCCGGATCGCGACGCGGCTGCTCAAGGGCGGCAGCACCTTTTCCATGACGGCCGACATTCCGCCGGGGCCTGCGCGCAAGGCCGGCACCGGCATTACCATGCTGGCCCGCTATTCGGGCCGTCCCATCGTTCCGTTCGCGGTCGCCACGTCGCGCTTTCTCGTGCTGCCGACGTGGAGCCGAATGACCATCAACCTGCCGTTCTCGAAGCTGGCCTACGTCATCGGCGATCCGATCTGGGTGCCGCCCGACGCGGGGGAGGATGTGCTCGAAGAACGCCGGCGCGCGGTGGAAGCAGGCCTCAACCGCGTGACGGCGCGTGCCTATGAGATCGTGGGCGGAAATCTGGCGCGCGTGACGCCGCCTGCTCCGCCCGAGGCGTTGACTGCTCCGGCGGCCGAGGGGCTGACGCTCAAGCTCTACCGGGGCGGAACCCGCCTGTTCGGGCTCGTCGCGCCGCTGCTGCTCGCAGTTCGCGGCCGGCAAGGCAAGGAAGATCCCGAGCGACGCGGGGAGCGCTACGGCAAGGCGAGCCTGCCGCGTCCGGACGGTCCGCTCGTGTGGGTGCACGCGGCGAGCGTGGGCGAGACCAATGCGGTGCTGCCAGTGATCGAGCGGCTGCTCGCGGAGCGGGAGGATCTGTCCGTTCTGCTCACGACCGGCACGGTGACGTCGGCGGCGCTTGCCAAACGGCGGCTTGGGCCGCGCGCGTTCCACCAGTTCATCGTGCTCGACGTGCCGGAGTACGTGCGCGCGTTCCTCTCGCACTGGAAGCCGGATCTCGCGGTGTTCGCGGAGAGCGAGATCTGGCCCAACCTCGTGATGGAATCCTCGGCACGCTCCATTCCGATCGCGCTCGTCAATGCGCGCATGTCGGCGCGCAGCTCCAAGCGCTGGAAACGGCTCAAGGGCATCTCGCTGCCGCTGTTCTCGCGTTTCGATCTGGTGCTCGCGCAGAACGATCAGCTCGCGCGCGCCTTCAAGGGATTGGGCGCGCGGCGCGTGCAGGGTATCGGCAATTTGAAGATCGACGCGCCGCCTCCCGTCGTGGACGTGATGGAGCTCGAGCGGCTGCGCCAGGCGCTCGACGGACGGCCTATCCTGGTCGCTGCCAGCACGCACGATCCCGAGGAGGAGATCGTGGGCCGTGCACACGCTCTCATCGCGCGCAAGCTTCCGCGCTTCTGCACGATCATCGCCCCGCGTCATCCGGCGCGCGGCAAGGCGATCGCCGAGATGCTCCGGGGCAAGGGGTTCCGCGTAGCGCTGCGCTCTGAGGGCAAGCTGCCGGATGCGGATACCGACATCTACGTCGCCGACACCATCGGCGAGCTCGGCACGCTCTATTCGCTTACCGACATTGCGTTCGTCGGCGGATCACTGATCCGGCATGGCGGGCAGAACCCGGTGGAGGCCGTCGGCCATGGCGCCGTGGTGCTTACCGGGCCGCACTGGACGAACTTCCGCGATTTCTACACTGCGCTTCTGCGCCGCAAGGGTGCGCGCGAAGTGAGCTCGGCCGAGGAGCTTGCGGCGGCGGTCGAGCAGATCCTCACGCAGGAGGGTGAGCTCGAGCGCATGAGAGGCGGCGCCAAGACGGCGCTGGCTTCGCTCGCCGGCGCGCTCGACCGGACGGTCGAGGCGCTGATCGAGATGCTGCCCGAAGGCTCGCGCGTGCGCCGTGCCTCTTGAGGAGCCCTCGTGGTGGTATGGGGCAGCCGGTGGCTCGCACCTCGCCGAACGCCTGCTCAGTCCAATAAGCGATCTCTACGGCCGTGTGGTCGAGCGCCGCTTCAAGGCCGTGCAGCCCTTCCGGTGCGGCCTGCCGGTGATCTGTGTCGGCAACTTCACGGCAGGCGGCACGGGCAAGACGCCGCTCACACGCTTTCTGGTTTCGATGCTCGCAGGCGATGGCGTCACGCCGGTCTGTCTTACGCGGGGTTACGGCGGCTCGCTTGCCGGTCCCGTCTGGGTCGCGCCCGAGCGTCACAGCGCAGGTGAGGTCGGCGATGAGCCGCTGCTCATTGCGCGGACGGCGCGGGTGATGATCTCGCGCGATCGCAAGGCGGGCCTAGCGGCGATCGCGGCGAGCGAGGGTGTCGAGATCGTCATCATGGACGACGGATTGCAGAATCCGAGCCTCGCGAAAGACCTCTCCATCGCGGTCGTGGATGCGGGCCGCGGATTCGGTAACGGCCGTGTCATTCCCTCGGGTCCGTTGCGGGCACGCCTCGATTTCCAGCTCGGTCTCGTTGACTGCATCGTGGTGATGGGTGCCGATCCACCGGAGGGGCCGTCGCCGATTTTCGAGGAGTTGAAGAAGCGGTTTCCCGGCCCGGTGCTGAGAGGGGCGGTGGCGCCGACGGGGGACTGCGGCTGGATCGCGGGAAAGTCGCTGCTTGCATATGCCGGCATCGCGAACCCGGAGCGCTTCTTCCGTCTGCTGGAAAGCTTCGGGCCGGACAGACTAGTGCGCCGCGCGTTTCCCGATCATCACGCGTTCACGGAGGGCGAAGCCGCGGGGCTGATCGCCGAAGCAAAGGCGCTGGGCGCGGATCTGGTCACGACCGAGAAGGATCTGGCACGTCTCGCGGGGGGCTCGGGTGCGCCTGGAGAGCTTGCGTCGCTCTCGCGCACGCTGCCTATCGAGGTACAGTTCGACGACCGCGATCTTGTGCGGCTGCGCTCTCTGGTGGACGGAGTTCTGAAAGGGGCTGCGCGCGGCTGAGGCGGAGGGCGGTCAGCCGGCTGCCTTGCGATTGCGGACGGATTCGAGATAGCGCTGGAGCGAAATCTCGGAGGAGGCATAGGGCTCCTGCAACTCCACGCTCCAGTAGCGCAGATCCGCCAGATCGATCTTCTGCCCCGTCACGGCGCAGCGCACGAAATCGCCCGGCGAGACCACCTGGAACTCGCCGTCGAGGTAGCGCACCTGGGCTTCGCCCCGAATGCCAAACAGCTTGTCGAAGCGGTTCATGTTACCTCTGTCCTGCAAATACGTGCCGGCCGGAACGCTCGAAATGCGTGCTCGTGAGCCTGTCGCACCGTTCAAATCGCCAATTGGGGGGGCGGCGTCAAGGGACGGACTTCGAATTTTGTTATCAGAAGAGCGAGCCTTGCTCCCCCGGGCCCCGCTTCTGGGCTGTCGTTGCAGGCTTTTCGGGCGCTTTGCGGCCCGGCTCTGCGCGCGGCGAGGGTGTCGCGGGGGGCGTTCCGGGGCTCACGCCCTTGACGTCGGTCTGGACGCGTCCGTCGCCGAACTCGATTTCCAGGCTTTGCCCGACGGTTACGGCCGCGGCCGAGCGGACCATGGCGCCATCGGCGTCGCGGACGAGGGCGAAACCGCGCGCCAGGACGCTGTGATAGCCGAGCGAACCCAGGAGCTTGGCCTGGCCTTCGAGGGTGTGACGGCGCTGCGCGAGGCTGCCCGTGAAGGCGCGATCGAGGCGGCGGGCGAGGGTTTCGAGGCGCTCGCCGCACCGTTCCACGCGATGGCGGATGGGAGCCGGCTGAAGCCGCCCGGAGGAGCGCTCTAGCCGAGCCCGGCGCACGGCGGCTGTGCGCGCAAGGCCGTCGCGCGCGCGGCGTGCGAGACCGTCGAGCCTGTCGGCTGAGCGCTGGAAGCGAATTTCGAGGAGACGGGGATCGAGCCGCGACGTGATGCGCACATGGCGTGTGTGATGGGCTTGCGTGTTGGCGGAGAGGGCGCGCGAGAGGCGCAGCCCCGTCGTATCCATGCGCTGGCGGTGATGGATGACGAGGGTGCGCGGGCTCGGCAGACGTCCGGCCACCTGAGCGAAGCGCGTGTGGCTGCGCTGAACGCGGGTTCTGAGCGCTGCGTCGAGCCGCATGGCGACATTGTCGAGCCGCTGGCGGGGAAGGGCTGCGAGGTCCTCCGCACGCGGCAGTCCACGCTCTGCGGATTTGAGGTCGCGGCGCAACGTCTCCAGAAGACGGCGGATGGCGACGGAGAGGCGAAGCGTGAGCTTGCCGGTCTCCTGCAGGAGATCCGAGTGCTTGGGCACGGCCCATTCCGCCGCCTTGGTGGGGGTGGGTGCGCGGGCATCGGCGACGAGGTCGATCAGCGTCCAGTCGGTCTCGTGGCCGACCGCAGAGATGACGGGGATGGTGCTCGCGGCGACGGCGCGCACGACGGCTTCATCGTTGAAGCCCCAGAGGTCTTCCAGGCTGCCGCCGCCACGCGCGACAATCAGCACGTCGGGACGGGGAATTGCGCCTTCCGGTGAAAGCGCGTTGAAGCCACGGATGGCGGCTGCGACCTCGGCCGCGCTCCCTTCGCCCTGCACGCGCACCGGCCAGACGACGACGCGCGTCGGGAAGCGCTCGCGGAAACCGTGCAGCATGTCGCGGATGACGGCGCCGGTGGGGCTCGTCACGATGCCGACGACCTTGGGCAGGAAGGGAAGGGGCCGCTTGCGCTCCTCGGCGAAAAGGCCCTCGGCGGCGAAGCGGCGCTTCCTCTCCTCGAGTTGCGCCATCAGCGCGCCGAGGCCAGCGGGCTCCAGGCTCTCGATGACGATCTGATATTTGGATGAGCCGGGGAAGGAGGAGATCTTGCCGGTGGCGATGACCTCCATGCCCTCCTCAGGCTTGAAGCGCAGCTTGCTCCAGTTGCCGCGCCAGACGACGGCGTCGATCTTGGCCTTGTCGTCCTTCAACGAGAAGTAGCAATGGCCGGAGGCATGCGGGCCGCGGTAGCCTGAGATCTCGCCGCGCAGGCGCACGTGGCCAAATCCGTCCTCGAGCGCCCGTTTCACCGCGTTCGAGAGCTCGGAAACGGTGAATTCGGCGACGTTGTTGCCCTGGCTTGAGGCTGGGGAGGGAGTGGAAACCACGAATCGGTCCTTGCTTGTTCGGCGAGCCATCCATGATACACGATGGGCAAAACCCCATCCAAGATCGCCAGGATCTTCTTACCTATGAATGTTCTCCTGATCGGCGGCGGCGGGCGCGAGCATGCGCTGGCCTGGGCCCTGAGCGCCAGCCCGCTGCTTACGAAACTCTATGCCGCGCCCGGAAACGCTGGGATCGCGGAGCTTGCCGAGTGCGTCAAGCTCGACGTGGCCGATCACGCGGCGGTGCTGCGCTTCATTGCCGAGACCGGCATCGGCTTCGTCGTGATCGGGCCGGAGGCGCCGCTGGTCGGCGGGCTCGGAGATGCGCTCTCGGCGGCGGGCATCAAGCATTTCGGTCCCTCTCAGGCGGCGAGCCAGCTCGAAGGCTCGAAGGGCTACACCAAGGATCTCTGCCGCGAGGCGGGCATTCCGACCGGCGCTTATGGCCGTTTCAAGGATGCTGCCTCGGCGCACGCCTATCTCGCGCGCCAGCCCGTGCCAATCGTGGTCAAGGCCGACGGGCTCGCGGCCGGCAAGGGCGTCGTCGTCGCGACGACGCGGGCCGAAGCCGAAGCCGCCATCGATGCGTGCTTCTCGGGCGCATTCGGTGCGGCGGGTGCGGAGGTGGTGATCGAGGAGTTCCTCGACGGCGAGGAGGCGAGCTTCTTCGCGCTCTGCGACGGCAAGACGGCGCTCGCGCTCGCGACCGCGCAGGACCACAAGCGCGTGGGTGACGGCGACACCGGGCCAAACACGGGCGGCATGGGTGCCTATTCGCCCGCGCCCGTGATGACGCCGGAGCTGGTCGAGCGGACGATGGCCGAGATCATCCGGCCGACTGTCAAAGCCATGGCGGCCCGCGGCACGCCTTTCAAGGGGGTGCTGTTCGCAGGCCTCATGATCACCAAGGAAGGGCCTAAGCTCATCGAGTACAACGTGCGCTTCGGCGATCCCGAAACGCAGGTGCTGATGATGCGGCTCACCTCCGATTTGCTGACGGCGATGCTGGCGACGGCGGACGGCGTGCTCGATGCCTGCGATCTGCGCTGGCGCGAGGACGTGGCGCTCACGGTGGTGCTCGCGGCCAAGGGCTATCCCGGCACGCCGGAAAAGGGCACAGAGATTCGTGGCCTCGAAATCGCGGGGCAGGTGCCGGGCGTGCAGATCTTCCACGCGGGGACGCGGCGAGACGGGGGGCGCCTTCTCGCGGACGGCGGGCGCGTGCTCAACGTGACCGCGCTCGGCGCCACTGTCGGCGAAGCGCAGGAGCGCGCCTATACGGCGATCGCCAAGATCGATTGGCCGGGCGGCTTCTGCCGGACCGACATCGGGTGGCGCGCAGTCGTGCGGGAGAAGGCGGGAGAGACGTGATGGGGCGGTTCGCAAGCCTCTTGCCGCGCATGGTCTTGGCGTGGACGCTTGCCGTCTCCGCCGCCGTTGCCGCAGATAAGCTTGCAACGGATGACGCTGTTCGCCGCGAAATGAAGGCCATTCGCGACCTGACGCTCAATGTGCACACGCTGGTGACGCACCGGCGTATGCCGCCCGCCGATGCCCGCACCTATCACGCCCGCGTCAAGGCGGCCGTAGAACGTCTCCGGACCGAGACGACGCTGGACGGCGGCGAGCGCGACGAGATCGAAAATCTCACGCAGGATATTCTCGCCGGCGCCGAGGCCATCGGACGCTCACCGTCTTCGACGGAAGCCATCGACGGGATCGTGGCCATCGACGAGGCGCTGGCGCGCTACGCGAAGCAGTTCGATCATCCAGGCTGGCAGCCGCTGCGATAGCAGCCTGGCGCGTGCGAAAATATCAGGCGCGTCTCCGGGAAGGATGTCCCTCACGCAAGGGACGATTTGAAGCTTGCGTACGCTGCGTCTGCGCGCACATGCTCGCGCTCGAGTGTGAGATGCCTGCATGGCACCCGCGGGGATGAGGCACAATGCTGCGCATAGTCACTTTGATCGTTGGCGTCGTGGTCCTGGCAGTTTCCGCCCATGCCGAGGTTTGGATGGTCAAATCCTCGGGCGTCGTCGGATGCCGGGATCGCGAGACGCTCGCCAAGCTCGATCCATCGCAGGCTTCGCACGACGGGGCCGCGCCTGACGGCTGCGTGCTTCTCTATCCGGGCGAGAGATTGCTGGACCAGCCTGAGGTAGGCGTGGGCTTCAACGAGTTCATCCGGGTGCAACGCCACGACAGCAGCACGGTGTTCGTCACGCGATCGGCGATCGTCGCCGATCCGGGGATCGGAAGCGCCACGGACGACCGTCCCGAATGACGACGACTTAGCCGTGCGGACGGGTCACGCGCGGACGGTGGCGGCCCAGTCGAGCCAGAGGCGGACGCGGGCTTCGGGATGGGGTGCCGTCATGAAATCGGTGATGACGGCGATGCTGTCGGCACCGGCCGCACGCACGGGGCCTGCGCGCTCGGGCGTTATGCCGCCGATGGCCACGAGCGGCAACGTGCCGATGCGCTTGCGCCAGATGCCGATGCGCTCCAGACCCTGCGGGGCCCATTTCATGACCTTGAGCTTGGTCTCGTAGATGGGACCGAGCGCGACATAAGCCGGATCAGCCTCTAGTGCGATCTCCAACTCGTGCTCGCTGTGGGTCGAGACGCCGAGCGCGATGCCCGCACGGTGGATGGCCTTGAGATCGGCGCGGGCCAGGTCCTCCTGGCCGAGATGGATCTCGGTGGCGCCGAGGTCGATGGCCTCCTCCCAGTAGTCGTTCACGATCAGGCGGCAGCCCGCGGCCTTCGCGACAGGGATCGACGCGCGGATCTCCTCGCGCACCTCGCCGGGCTCCAGGTCCTTCACGCGGAGCTGCACGGTGCGCACGCCGAGCGGTGCGATGCGCTCGAGCCAAGCGGCGCTGGGAACGATCGGGTAGAAGACATCGGGGGCAGGATGGGCGGTCATGGGAGGCTCATCGGCGGGTGCCGCCGGAGTGTGGCGGCTCGAAATCGAAAAACGGCGTGCCGGCGACCGGGGTCGAGGGCTGCGCGCGGTCGCTGGGCTCGATCAGGCCGGATTCGAACGCCGCGCGGCCGGCGTCTATGGCATTCGCGAAGGCGGCGGCCATGGTGACCGGGTCCTGCGCCTTGGCGACGGCCGTGTTCAAGAGCACGGCGTCGTAGCCCATTTCCATGGCAGCGGCGGCATGGGAGGGCGCGCCGATGCCCGCGTCGATGACGAGGGGCAGGTCTGGGAAGTAGGCGCGCATGGTCTTGAGCGCCAAGGGGTTGGACAGCCCGCGGCCGGTGCCGATGGGCGAGCCCCAGGGCATCAGTACGCGGCATCCGGCGGCCACGAGGCGCTCTGCGGCGGAGAGGTCCTCCGTGGTGTAGGGGAACACCTTGAAGCCGCGCTTCACGAGCTCGGTGGCGGCTTCGACGAGGCCGAACAGATCGGGCTGGAGCGTGTCGTCGTTCGCGATCACCTCGAGCTTGACCCAATCGGTCTCCAGAAGCTCGCGCGCCATCTCGGCGGTGGTGATGGCCTCCTTCGGCGTACGGCAGCCCGCCGTGTTCGGAAGCAGATGCACGGGGAGCGCGCGGATGAGATCCAGGAAGCGCTCGCCGCTGCGCCCGCGTGCCTGCTCGCGGCGCAGCGACACCGTGACGATGCCGGCGCGGGCGGCGCGAACCGCCTCGCTCATGACCTGCGGCGAGGGATAGAGCGCGGTGCCGAGCAGAAGGCGGGAGGACACCTGCACGCCATAGAAGGAAAGGGGCGTTGAGGTGGCGCCCGCCATGGCGCGGCGCAGAGGTTCTGTCTGGTTCATGGCTCAGCCGCCTTGACGGACCGAGAGGATCTCGATGCGATCGCCGTTGCGAAGGGGGGCGCTCTCGCGCAGCCGCGCGGCGACGAAATCTCCGTTTACGGCGGTGGCGACCTTGACGTCGCCGAAGCCCTGCTCCGCCACGAGGTCGGCCAGCGTCTCGGCGGCGGTGGAGAGCGGGCGGCCGTTGAGCGTGACCTCGCGCAGCCGGTCCGCGGCCGCGATAGCTCCTCGATCGTCTGGTTTATGGGCGTTCAAATCTTGTCTTTCAGGTTCGTAAATAACATCCGGGCCGCTAGCATCGGCCCCCGGCGCGGGCCTGTCAATTAACGTGACTTTATCAGTGATTTGACAGGCTTGCGGGGTTTCCCAAGCGTATTTCAGTGACGTCGGCGCCCGAGAGGCCATGCAACTGGTCTTAAACCGTTTTTCAGGTTCGCCATAAAGGGCCGTGGTTTGACCATGATCAGGCCCCTAGTGGATGTTCGGATCGCGGCGTCACGGCCTTGGTGCTCATTCGTTTTCACGTCCCCCGGCTCGACGGCCCACCCGTGACTGATCGAGCCGGACGTGCTCTAGGTTCGGCCTCATTCGTTTCTCGAACGGCCTTTACGGCCGTTTACAGGATCTCTCCCCATGTTCACTGCGCTGATTACAAGCCGCCGCTTCGCACCGCTGTTCTGGTGTCAGTTCCTGTCGGCGCTCAACGACAACTTCGTCAAGAACGCGCTGGTGATCCTGATCCTGTTCCAGCTCGGTTCGCAATCGGGCGGTGCGTTGGTGGCGCTGGCGGGTGCAGTGCTGGTCGCGCCGTTCTTCATTCTGTCAGGGATCGGCGGCGAGCTCGCGGACCGCTATGACAAGGCTGTCGTCGCCGAGAAGCTCAAGCGCGCGGAAATTCCGGTCGCGATCATCGCGGCCGTCGGCTTTGTCACGCACTCGGTTCCTGTGCTGTTCGTCGCACTTGGTCTTTATGGCGTGATCGCTGCGCTGTTCGGTCCCATCAAGTACGGCATTCTTCCGGCTCTGCTCGAGCCCCGCGAATTGCCCGCCGGCAACGCGTTCGTTGAAAGCGCCACCTTCGCCGCCATCCTGATCGGCACCATCGGCGGCGGCCTCGCGGCATCCGATGCCAACGGCGTGTGGGTGCTCGCGGGGCTGGTCGTCGGTCTCGCCGCGCTGTGCTGGTTCTCCGCTTCGCTCATTCCGAAGACAGGAGCCGCCGCACCGGGGCTCGCCATCGATTTCAATCCCTGGACCTCGACCATGACGCTCATCCGCCATCTGCGCGGGGACCGTCGTCTGTGGGTCGGCGGCTTGATCACGGCCTGGTTCTGGCTCGTGGGCACGGTGGTGCTGTCGCTGCTACCGGTGCTGATCAAGGACGCGCTTGGTGGCGGGGAAAGCGTCACTATCCTGGCGCTCGTGATCTTCACAATCGGCATCGCGGTCGGCTCGGGTCTTGCGGCGCGGGCCAGCAAGACACGCCCCAATCTCGCGCTGGTGCCGATCGGCGCCTTGTTGATGGGCGCGTTCTCGCTCGATCTCGCGCTGACGGTCTCGGGGCTCGTGAAATCGCCGGAAGTGCTGACGGTCGGCACGTTGCTCAAGAGCGTGTCCGGCTGGCGCGTTCTCGTCGATCTCGCCGGTCTCGCGGTCGCGGGCGGCCTCTTCATCGTTCCCTCGTTCGCCGCGGTGCAGCTCTGGGCGCCCGTCGCGGAGCGCGCGCGCACCATCGGCGCGTGCAACGTGATGTCGGCGCTGTTCATGACCGCCGGCAGCCTCGGTGTCGCGCTCTTGCAGTGGCAGGGGGCGAGCCTCGGTCTGCTGCTCGTGCTGCTCGGCGCCGGCAATCTCGTGGCCATGGCGCTCATCCTGCGTGCGTGGGGCAAGCAGGGCGTGCAGGACGTAGGCGCGTTCCTGTTCAAGACGTTCATGGGGCTCGAGGTGAAGGGCTATGAAAACCTCCCGCCAGAGGGCACGCGCACCATCATCGCGCCGAACCACGTGAGCCTGCTCGACGCGCCGATCATGCACTCGATCCTGCCTTCGCACGCGGCTTTCGCCATCGATACGGGCATGGCGCAGAAGAGCTGGATCAAGCCGTTCCTCAAGCTCGTCAAGGCGCACGCCATCGATCCCACCAAGCCGCTCGGCACGCGCCATCTCATCCAGGCCGTGAAGGCGGGCGAGACGCTCGTCATTTTTCCCGAAGGGCGCCTGACCGTGACTGGCGGCCTGATGAAGGTCTATGACGGCACGGCGATGATCGCCGACAAAGCGGACGCGGTGATCGTGCCGGTGCGCATCGACGGGCCGGAGCGCTCCTATTTCGGCTATCTCAACCGCTTCCAGGCGCGCAAGTCGCTGTTCCCGAAGACGACGGTCACCATCCTTCCGCCCGTGAAGCTCGCGGTGCCCGAAGGCCTCAAGGGCAAGGCGCGGCGGCAGGCCGCCGGCATGGCGCTGCAGGATCTGATGGTGGATACGGCCGTGCGGACCGCCAATCTCGATCAGACGCTGTTCTCCGCGCTCGTCGAAGCGAAGGCGACGCGCGACACGGGCAAGCCCGCGATCGAGGATCCGCTCGGGACGCAGCTCAGCTATGGCAAGCTTATCCTCGGCGCGCAGGTGCTCGGCGCCAAGCTCGCGCCGCTCGCGCCGGAAGGTGCGGCGGTCGGCGTGATGCTGCCGAACTCGGCAGGCGTCGCCGTCACGTTCTTCGCGCTTCAGACCATCGGCCGCGTTCCCGCCATGCTGAACTTCACGGCGGGCCCGAACAACATCGAGGCGGCGTGCACGGCCGCCAAGGTCGACGTCGTGCTAACGTCGCGCACGTTCGTCGAGAAGGCGCATCTCGAAGCGGTGGTGGCGAAGCTCTCGGAGCAGCGCAAGATCGTCTACCTGGAGGACGTGAAGGCCAGCATCTCGTTCTCAGACAAGATGCGCGGTCTTCTCCTAGGCTCGCGTCCGCAGGTCGTGCGCAAGGCCAACGATCCGGCCGCTATCCTGTTCACGTCCGGCTCGGAAGGACTGCCGAAGGGCGTGGTTCTCTCGCACCGGAACATGCTGGCGAACGCCATGCAAAGCCTCACGCGTGTTGCCGTGAACGGGCAGGACAAGGTGTTCAACGTGCTGCCGGTGTTCCATTCGTTCGGCCTCACGGCCGGGCTCGTGATGCCGCTAGTGGGCGGTGTGCCGGTCTATCTCTATCCGACGCCGCTGCACTATCGCATCGTGCCGGAGCTGGTGTACGGCTCCAACGCCACCATCCTGTTCGGCACGGACACGTTCCTCAACGGGTACGCGCGCTCTGCGCATCCGTACGATTTCGCACGCGTGCGGTTGATCCTTGCTGGTGCGGAAGCCGTGAAGGAGCGCACGCGGCAGATCTACATGGAGAAGTTCGGCGTTCGCATTCTCGAGGGCTATGGCGTGACGGAGACGGCGCCGGTGCTCGCGATCAACACGCCGCTTGCGAACAAGTCCGGCACCGTCGGCCGCCTTTCGCCGCTGATGGAAGCCCGCCTGGAGGCGGTTCCCGGCATCGAAGGCGCGGGGCGCCTCTACGTGCGCGGCCCCAACGTCATGCTCGGCTACATGCGGGCCGAGAACCCGGGCGTGCTGGAGCCGCCGGCGGACGGCTGGCACGACACGGGCGATATCGTCGCTATCGATGAGCACGGCTTCATCTCGATCAAGGGCCGCGCGAAGCGTTTCGCCAAGATCGCGGGCGAGATGGTCTCGCTGTCGGCGGTGGAAGCCTTGGCGACCGAGCTTTGGCCCGCCGTAACGAGCGTGGTGGTTGCGCTGCCGGATGCGCGCAAAGGCGAGCGCCTGGTGTTGATGACCACCGACACTTCAGCCACGCGCGATGCTTTCGGCCGCTACGCGCGCCAGAAAGGCGCCAACGAGCTGATGGTGCCTGCGGACATTCTGGTGGTGCCGGGCATTCCGCTTCTCGGCAGCGGCAAGCCGGACTACGTGGCCGCGCTTCAGCTCGCCAAGGAGAAAATGGCGAGCGCGCCGCGCAGGGCGGAAGCGCTGGTGCCGGAACCACAGCTCGGGCCGGGCGGTCCGATGCCTGCAGTGTAGCCGGCTTTTTCTAGCCGTTACGTATCCGGACACCGACCTTTGGCGGTGTGACGTCTCGGGAGACGGTGTGTTCGCCCAAGTATGACGTCACCCCGACAGTGGTCGGGGTCCAGATGAATGGAAAATCGTGTTCGACTACCGGCGCTCCTTGTCGCGCTGCCAGTAGAGGAAGAAGGTGGTCACCAGCGCGGTGAGGATGATGGTGCCGATGATGTCGCTGCGCTTGATGAAGGCGAGCCAGACGTCGACGCCGGCCAGCGTGCCGCCGCGGCCAACCAGGAAGCCGTTGATCATCATCACGAACAGAACCACGCCTGCGGTGAGAAGCGCAGCCGAGGCCACCTGAAGCGATCTCTTCATAACGCGGGGCATCGCCACCTTATGGCGGCCGACGGCGAACTGAGTACGGTCAGACATGGCGGGCTCCCTGCTGTCAAATCTGCGATCGTGCCGATCGGGCTGCTGCGACATGCGGTCGAAACTCGAAGCGAATCAATCCTGTGACCAAGATAATCCGCGAAGGCCGGGACGCAACGCTCCCGGTGAGCATAAGACGGCCTACTTGCGCAGCCTGACGCCGACGCGAACCTCGTCGGTGTCATAGTCACTGTTCACCTGATTTGAGGCATAGCTGAGGTGCTGATAGCGCGCGAATAGCACCAATTCGGGGCTCGCATAGTATTCGGCGCCCAGGAACGAGGTGAGCGCGCTCTCTTTTATGGGGGAAGCGTCGTAGTCGTAGTGCGTGTAGCTGAGGCCAGCGGACGCGATGAGATAACGGCGCATGGCATGGCGCGCTTCGAGGCCCACGGTTTGTGAGACGACGCCGCCCGAGTCCGGCGTGGTCGTGTCGTAGATATCGCTGCGGGCGGTGAGCAGGAACGAGGTGATCTCCGTGGGACGCCACGCGAGATTGGCGTCGAACAGGAAAGCATCCACCGCGTCAAGGCGGTGGTCGTTCGGCGTCTGCCGTCCATAGCCGACACTCACCTCGCCGCGCAGGATCGCGCCGGTCGAGCCGAAGTCGAGACCGACGCGGGTACGCGTTCCGTCCGAGTCGCGCGGGATGCCGTCGCTCGGCGCGGCTTTCTTGTCGCGCTGGTTCAGCTCCTGCTCCGCAAACACGGAGAATGTGGGCTTGAACTGCCAGCTTCCGCGCACGGCCTGCTGGGTTTCGAGGGTATCGCGGTCCGCGTTGCTCTGGCCGTCGGTCTCGGAGTAGGTCGTGTCTGCGACCGATCCCCTGAGCTGGACCGACAGGCGGTTGAAGCGGTGGTTCAGCGAGAGCTGGGCCTGATCCGTCGTCACGTTGGCGCGGTTGCCGATCTGGTTGGCGTCGATCGCCGAGCGAGACTCCTGGCTCCGGTTGTGAGCGGCCAAAGCCTGGATGTTGGTTCGGCGCGTGATGTCGAGGCGTCCGCGCGCTTCGACGCCCCAGGCGCGATCGTCCTCGCTCGGGAAATCGTCGTGGAAGCTCGTGAGGCTCGTGCCCTTCAGCTCGAGGGCGTGTGTCGACCAGTTCGAGACGAGGCGCGAGGTGCTCTGGATCACGGCTGCGATGTCGGATCGCGCGTCAGGCGAGCTCAGCACGTTGTTGGTCGAGAGCCCTGCGATCTCGGTTTCGGGAAAGAACACGAAGCTCCCGACGCGGATGCCGATCGGATCATAAGGCTCGAAGCGTGCGAGCCGCGCGGGACGGCGGTCCGTCTCGATGGGATCAGTGTCCTCGATCTGGAACAAGAGCGGATCGTGGCCGGCAGGCGGGTTCTCGAAGACCTCGATGTCCTCCGGAGGGCGCGTGTCGCGGGTGGGATCTGCGCCATCCTCGAAGGGCTGCGGCTCGCTGAGATCGACAATGCCATCGGCGGTCGCGGCGCCGTCGGCAGGTATCACGCCGTCCCCGTTGGCAACGCCATCCGAGGGCGCCTGCTCGCCTCCGTCCTGGTCGTTAGACGAATCCACCTCGCGTGCCTCGTCGCTCTGCTCGGAGGCTTCGCCGTCCGCGAAGCTATCGGGCACCGCACCGCGCAAGCGCTTGGGCGGCGTTTCGTAAGCCGTCGCGGGGTCGCTCGCGGCGGGCTTCTGCGTGCGCGTTGCGCCTTGCGCCGCGCCGTCACGTGAGGAGGTGGAAAGGGTGGGGCGTTGTGCGCCCGTCTCAGCCGATTGCGCGCGGGCGCCGGGGGCATGAAAGACCGCAGCCGCGAGCGTTGCCGCCGCGAAGCCGAAAAGCATCAAGCCAAGCCGCCAGACCACTGCCACAGTGGCGCCCTCATGAGGAAAGAACCGCACGCGAACGCACACTGATGACCGGCGGCATCCGAGAAATCGGATGCCGTTCAAATCGACAGTAGGGAGGGGTGGTTAAGGAGCGTTTAAGGATTGCACCGGCTCCCTCCCGAAGCGGGAGGGGAGCGGCAACTCAGGCGGGCTCGACGATGAAGACCGTGCCGTGAGAGCCGGTGATGCGCACGCGCGCACCCTTCTCCGCGTCGGCGCCGGAGGCGGGCCAGAGCGTATCGCCGACGCGGACGCGTCCGCGCCCGCTAGTGATCGCATCCTCCACCACCACAATGCGGCCCACATACTGGGCACCGCGATCGTTGAGATCCTTCTCGTCGCTTTCGACGTTCTGGGCGTTCGCGAAGCGGCGCACCCAGAACACGGTTGCGACGGAAATCACGGCGAACAGCACGAGCTGCCAAGGCAGGCTCAGCGCCTCACCGAGCCCCGATGCCGTGAGCGCGAACACAAGAATGCCGACGACGACGGCTGCGAGGCCGAACCATAGGAAATGCACGCCGGGGACCAGCGTCTCGAGCGCCATCAGCAGAACGCCGGCGATGAACCAGTTCCAGGGACCGAGGCCGGTGACGAGATCGACGATCATGAGCGAAACCCCGAGGTTGCTGCGTGCGGCCGATCTCTTTCAGGCGGCCGCACTCCAATGGCATTGCAATCATGCCACAGAAGCGGAGCCGATTGAATCGGCTCCGCGGTCGTCCTTAGCGGGACGAGGGGACACTGGTTCCGCCGCGAGGCGCAGGGGCCGGAGCGGCGCCGGAGGATGCGCCCTGGCCTCCGAAGGCTTCGCCCGTGATTTGGGCGAGACCCGCCAGCGAGCCGATGACCGACGAGGCTTCGAGCGGCATCAGGATCACCTTCTGGTTCGGTGCCTTGGCGAGGGATTCAAGGGCCTTCACGTAGTTGTTGGCGACGAAGTAGTTGATGGCCTGCACGTTGCCGGATGCGATGGCGCTCGACACGAGCTCCGTCGCCTTGGCTTCGGCTTCGGCGGCGCGCTCGCGGGCCTCGGCGTCCTTGAAGGCGGCTTCGCGGCGGCCTTCGGCTTCGAGCACGACGGCCTGCTTCTCGCCCTCGGCCTTCAGAATGGCGGCGGCGCGGAGGCCCTCGCTTTCGAGAATCTGCGCGCGCTTCTCGCGTTCGGCCTTCATCTGGCGGGCCATGGCATCGATCAGGTCACGCGGGGGCGCGATGTCCTTGATCTCGATGCGCGTGACCTTCACGCCCCAGGCTTCCGTCGCGGCGTCGACCACGTGCAGCAGCTTGGCGTTGATCTGGTCGCGGTTGGAGAGCAGCTCGTCCAGGTCCATGGAGCCCATGACGGTGCGGATGTTCGTCATCGTGAGGTTGACGATGGCGTTCTCGAGGTTGTCCACCTCGTAGGCCGACTTGGCGGCATTCAGCACCTGGAAGAACGCGACGCCATCCACGCGCACCATGGCGTTGTCGCGGGTGATGACGTCCTGGCTCGGAATGTCGATCACCTGCTCCTTGACGTTCACGTGGTGGCCGACACGCTCGACGACGGGCACGAGGAAGTGCAGGCCAGGGTGAAGCGTGCGCGTAAAGCGGCCGAAGCTCTCGACCGTATAGTGGAAGCCCTGCGGCACCACCTTGACGGTCGACCACAGCACTGCCGCCGCCAATACGATGAGAAGGAGGCCAAAGACCTCGAATCCGCCGCCATACATCTCAAGTGTCCTTTCCCGCGATCAATCTGTCTGCTGAGACATACCGCCCTGATATTACCAATCTATGGGCGTTTCAGGGCGGCGTCTGCCGACGGGTAAATTGATCCTTACTGCTCCCGGCTTCTGTCTCGCCGGGAACAGGCGGGCACGGACGATCAGAGCCAGCCGGACAGCTCGCGCCGCACGACGGCCTCGATCACGTCGATGCCTTCCTCGCTGTCGTTGAGGGCGGGGAGATAGGCGAACTTCTCGCCGCCGCCGCCCTCGAAGATGTGGCGGTTCTCGCCATCGAGCTCTTCCAGCGTCTCGAGGCAATCGGCGGAGAAGCCGGGCGCGACGAGGGCCAGACGCTTGATGCCTTCACTTGCGAGGCGCTCGACGGTCTTGTCGGTGTAGGGCTGCAGCCACGGATCGTTGCCGAAGCGCGACTGGAAGGTCGTGAGCCAGCGGTCTTTCGGCCAGCCCAGCGCCTCGCGCAGAAGACGCGACGTCTTCTGGCACTGGCAGTGATAGGGATCGCCCTGGGCGAAGTATTTTTCCGGCATGCCGTGGAAGGTGGCGATGATGCGCTCGGGCTCGAAGTCGAGCTTGGCGAGGCTTGCCTTCATCGAGCGGGCGAGGCTCGCGATGTACACCGGATCGTCGTGATAGGCGGGCGCCAGGCGAACGGCCGGCTGGTTGCGCAGCTTCATCAGCGCGCGAAACGCCTGGTCGGCCGCCGTCGCCGTGGTCGCGGCGGCGTACTGCGGATAGAGGGGCACGAGAAGGATGCGGTCGCAGCCCGCCTCGACGAGAGCGTTGATGCGGCTCTCCGTGGTGGGGTTGGCGTAGCGCATGGCCCAGTCGACGATGACGCGGGGATTGGCGAGGCGCTGGTTGAGCTTCTCGGCCTGGCCGCGCGTGATCGTCTTCAGCGGGCCTTCATCCCGCTCATTGTTCCAGATGGTCGCATAGTCCTTGCCCTTTCGGCCGGGGCGGACCGTGAGGATGATGAGATTGAGGATCGGCCACCACTTCCACCTCGGCTCCTCGATCACGCGCTCGTCGGAGAGGAACTCCTTGAGGTAGCGGCGCATGGACCAGTAGTCCGTGCCGTCCGGCGTGCCGAGGTTGAGGAGAAGAACGCCGATACGGCCGTGCTGGACATTTGGATGGTCCTTGGGCCAGTGGCTGCGGTCGGGCTCGAACGTGCTTTGCGATTGTGGCGGCATCCCCGCGTGGTGCTCCCGCTTCGGTGTCTAACGGGTCTGTTTTACGCGGTTCTCAGGGAATTGGATGCGTCTTTTTGCTCCGGGATGGCACGGCGCCGGCGGCGTCTCGTCAGGCGCGGGCAGACGAGGCCGCGGGCAGGAGCTCGGCGGCCTCGCCTTTGGCGGCGAGGGCGGCATCCTGACGGCTTTTTGCGGTGGCAGCGTCCCATACGGACGTGATCCAGCGCCCATGGGCTTTGGCGCTCGCCGCAAAAATGAGCTGGGTGCGAGGCTTGGCGGCCAGGCGTAGCGCCTGCTGGCGCTCGGCGATGAGGGCTTCGGCCTCGCGTGCATCGTCGTCGGCAAGCGCGTTGCCGGACAAGCTCGCGACCTTGAGCTTCAGGATGGCGAGATCATGGTCGTCTCCCAGGATTTGGGAAAGCTCGCGGGCGGCCGCGATGCGGGCCTCGAAAAGGGCCGGCCACGCGCGGGAGAGAAGCGCCATGTGCCGCCAGTGCGCCTGCACGCATTTGCGCAACTCGTGGAAGGCTTCGTCGCTGCCGTCGGCGTAGGCGGTTTCGAGCCATTTGAGGCCGCGCTTGTAGCTGCGCGTCAGCCCCTTCACCAAGGTCGCGAAGTCGTCGGGCGCGATGCGGAGATTGCGAAAGCGCTTTGCGGCGCGCTCGAGTGCGGCGCTCGCCTCGTTCATGCTCTCGCGGCTTGCGTTCGTGTCCGCTGCAAGGCTGGGATCGAGCACTGCTGCTCTGAGGCGTGCGAGCGCGGGGGCGGCATGTTCCGGTGTTTCGGTTTCGAGCTTCAGGATCGTTTGCAGCACCACGTGCTGGTCGCGGGCGGGTGCCATCAGCGCGGCGATGGACCGGAAGCGTGCGTTCTCCGCGCGGAACGTCCGGTCGCCCAGGCCCTCGCGGCCGAGCCTCAGCAAGGCGCGGATGCGCTTGATGCATTTGCGCGCTTCATGGACCTCCGTCGCCGCGTCGGCGTTCGCGGCCAACTGCGTGCGGGCGCGCTGGATCTGCTCCAGCCCTATGCGGCGAAAATCCTTCTCGATGGGCTCGTCCAGCTTGAAACGGAAGGCCATGTGCGCGCGCAGATTGCTGCCGGGAAAAATTGGCTATTCCCGAATAATAGCCGGTCTTGTTGACAATTTTCTACTGATGGCGCGCAACTCGGTAAGCGCGCTTCAACCACCGATGCGGACGATGGAGATGCAACCGGTGGCGGGCTCCGGTTGCCTGGTGGAGTCCGCGGCCGGGAGGGCCTGCTGCGGGAGATCGGATTCGATCCGGTGGGATGGGCACGCGGATTTCGGCCCAGTATCGGCCGCGGCTGGGCCAATTAACCTTCCTCCGACGAGCGTTGCCTCGCCCGCTCCGCGTTTTGCTTCGCGCCAGGCTTCGAGCTCCTGCCGGGCGGGGCAGGGAGCCGTGGCGTCGGTAGTGCAAGAGGCGGGCAGGGCGACGGAGGCGAGCCACAGCGTGCGCCCGCGATCGACAAGACGAACGGCGGTTGCCGTGGCGGTCTGCTCGCTCGTCCGGGATTGATCGAGGGCCGCTGGATCGTCCAGGCGGAGCGCGTGGGCGCGGGCGGTGACGCGCAGCGTCTGCTTCGCCTTCACCGCGATGGCTGTCGCGGCGGGAAGATCGATGCGCTCGGTCTCGGTCGCTTCTGGGTCGCCGGGCGAGATGATGCTGCGCGAGACGATGAGCCGCCAGGTGCGTGGCGGGAAGAGGCGCCGCAAGGGGGCTGCTGCCTTCACGCCCTGAATGAGGACCGCGTCGCTTTCGGCGAGGGCCGCGAACGGCGTATAGGCGGTCACGGGTTTGACCTCGGGCTCATTCTGCCGCTCGGAGCCGAACGATGTGCGCCAGGCGGCACGCGAGGATTCGGGTGCTTTGACAGGGGCGAGGTCGGAGGCGTCCGCCAGATCGAGGATGGCGATGGTGAGGGGGCCGGGGTTGCCCCGGCGCGAGACCTCGGCCGCGTGGCCCGGCCGGGCGGCAAGCAGCGCGGCGACGATGAGGCTCGCGAGGACGGTACACGCGGCCGCGAAAGCGTGGCCGTGGCGCTTTTTCGAGAGCAGGCGTCTCAATGGCCGTGGCACGCGGCATCCCCTGTCGAAGCCGACCGGTCATCGGTCGAGAGCGGTGCTACATTTCGTCTGATTCTGTAGCTATCCTCCGACGAGTCCTCCAAACAGGCAAGGTTGCTCGAACCCCATGCTCGCCGTTCCCGAGAGAGAGCCGTCCGCAAGCCGTTGGGCAAGCCGCGCTGCGTTGTTCTCGTTCGGCCTGATCGTCACGACCGCTTTTCTCCATCGCGTGTTCGGCATGGCGACGCCCGTGGCCTTCAACCTGGTCATGGTCGCGCTCGGCATTGCCGTGTTCTCGATCGCGTCGGCGTTGGCCGCGGCTTTCATGATCTGGCAGACGGGGCGGCCGGGCACCGCGCGCGTGCTGTTCGCAGTCTGCTTCAGCCTCGCCATTCTGACGGCGCCGCTTCTGTTCGTCGTCTGGGTGCGCGACTATCCGCAGATTTTCGACGTCACCACGGATTTCGATCGTCCGCCGGAATTTACGGCCGTTACGCAACTCAGAACGCCCGGCAGCAACTCCGTCGCCTACGACCGGCGCCATTCGGCCGAAACGCAGGCGCACGCCTATCCCGATATCAAGCCGATGACGATCGGCCGTTCGAGTGAGGAGGTCTATGCGCTCGTGGTCGATGCCGTGAAGCGCCTCAAGATGGAACTCGTGCGCGAGGATGCACCCGACCTCGATGCGGGCACTCCCGGGATGGTGGAAGCGGTGGATCGCACGCTGATCATGGGCTTCTATGACGACGTCGCGATCCGGGTTTCCGGCGACGGCGAGACTTCACGCGTGGACATCCGCTCCGCCTCCCGTTTCGGGTCCGGCGACATGGGCCGCAACGCGGAGCGCGTGCGGGAGCTGATCAAGGAGATCCAGGCGCGCGTGGATGCCACGATGCCCTCCGCGCAGGAAGGGCGCGAACAGGCCAAGCAGCGCAAGGGCGCTAAGCCGGAGAGAGATGGCGGTCCCAAGTCGGAGACCCGTCGCAAGTCACGAGCCCGCGAGCAATGAGGTGCTCCACGTGGGCCTGCACGGAAAGTGCGGCGGCGCGGGTGAGCTTCTGGTCGATGGTGGGGTAGACGACTGGCACGATGCTCTCGATGGTGCCTGCGCCTTCGCGGATCGCTTCCAGGATCGACTCCTCGCGCCAGCGGCGATGCAGCAGGTAGGCTTTGACGACGCGTTGCGGCTCGTCCAGCTTGCCGCCGTGAGCCGGCAGATAGAGGCTTTCCGGACGCTCGAGCAGCCGCTGCAGAGATTTGACGTAGTCGCTCATGGAGCCTTCCGGCGGCGCGACGAGTGTGGTGTTCCAGGCCATCACGTGGTCGCCCGAGAAGATGATGCCGCGGCCGTGAAGCGCGAAGCAGAGGTGATCGGGAGCGTGGCCAGGCGTGTGGATGGCTTCGATCCGCCATTCCTTCTCGTTGATCATGTCGCCGTGGGCGAGCTTCACGTCGGGCGTGAAAACATAGTCGATGAACTCGGCGCCCTGCGGATTGACGGAGGGACCTTCGGCGGCGATCAGATCGCGTCCCAGCCCCATGATCGGCGCGCCGGTCGCGGCCTGCAGGGCGGCCGCGCCGTCCACGTGATCGCGATGGGCGTGCGTAACCAGGATCTGGCGGATGGGACGGCCGGCCGCCGCTTTCAGAATGGCAGCCAGATGAGTGTCGTCGAGCGGACCCGGGTCGATGATCGCGAGCTCGGTCATGCCGACCAGATAGGTGTTCGTGCCCTTGAAGGTTAACGGGCTCGGATTGTTGGCGACGACACGCACGATCCCAGGGCTCACCGGCGCGGGCTCGCCATACGCGAAATTCATGGTCGTCTTGAATGACAGCTCGTGCGACATCGGCGTCCGGAGGTTGCTCAAGCGGCCGACGTTAGTCGATCCCGGGCGTGCCGCAAAGGCGGCGCCCGGTCGCTTGCTTATTTCCGGGCGCCGTTTCGCAGATCAGGGATTGAGCTGGTATGTGTGCGCCAGCCAGCTGTACGCCGTGTTTCCGCGCCGCTCGATGTAGCCGACGGAGGGGAACGGCATATGATAGCCGATGACGGGAATGCGCTCCGTCGCGAGCATGTCGTAGACGCGCTTGCGGGTCTTTGCGGCCTGTTCTTTGTCGCCGTCGAAAACACAGTGCCAGCCGGGCTCGGCCAGTGACGCCACCTGATGGTGGGCGCAATCGCCCCAGAAATAGATGGCCTGTCCTTCGCTCTCGATGTGGAAGTTCAGGTGGCCGGGCGTATGGCCGTAGGCTTCGACGGCGCGGATACCCGACACGACGTCGTCACCGGGCTTCAGGAACGTGAATTTGCCGGCGATCGCCTTGGTGTTCGTGCGGAACACGGCTGCGAATTTTTCGAGATCGCCCGTGTGCTTTCCTTCCGGGGCCCAGAAGTCGTACTCGACCTGGCCGATGACATACCGCGCATTCGGAAAAAGCGGCTTGCCGCCTTCGATGAGGCCGCCAACGTGATCGGGGTGGCCGTGGCTCAACACCACCACGTCGATGTCCTCGGGCTTGAAGCCCGCGGGCGCGAGGCCGGCTGCGAGCCAGCCGCCGTTGGGGCGAGGCACGAAGCCGTTCTCGCCGTTTCCGGTGTCGAACAGCACGACCTCGCGGCCGGTATTGATGAGGGTGGGCGTAAAGCCGGGCTGATAGCGCCCTTCGGGCAGCAGGTTCTCCCGCATCAGCTTGCGGACGTCGGCTTCGTTGGCGTTGGCGCCGATGATGGGATAAGGGCCGTCGATGAAGACCTCGCTGTCCGCGATCACGGTCATCTCGAAACCGCCCACTTTGTAGCGCCAGTGCCTCGGCTGCCACGGACCGAGCTTGCCGGCCTTTGCACCGGCGGGCGAGAGCACGGCGTCGAGCCCCAAGGGCGCGGCGGCGAGGAGAGCCGCGGAGCCCAGCATTTGCCTGCGGCTCGGGCGGAAATCTGCGATGGACATTGAGGTCGTCTCTCCGAATTGCTATGCGCGATCGGGAGAGGCTAGCGATCGGGGACCCCAGGCGCTTGTACGAACGTGCTGTGACAGCTTCCGGTGCTTTCCTTCCGATCTGGCATCTGGATCGGGGCCGCGGGCTGTTCGTGGGACCGCTCACCTACAATGCGCCGCATGCCCATAGCGTGCCGGTCTATCTCGCCGGTCTCTACGAAGCGTTCGGACTGCGGGTCGCTGGCGGCGCATGGATACGCTGCCGGACGGCAGTCGTGCCGGCGGGGGTCTCCTACGAGCTCGATGTGGGCGGCTCGCCCATCGCGGTGCTCTATCTCGAACCGAACGAGGCGGGAGCTCATGCGCTCGCTCCGCTGGTGCGTGGGGCCTGCGACGAGCGGGGCGCGCTGATCGGTGATGATGGCGAGATCGCACTCCTCCGCGATCTCTACGAAACATCGTCGGGGGCGGGAGCCGTCGGCGACGCGCTCGACAGTCTCATCGCGTTCTCGAAGCCGCGCGCCAAGCGCCCGCTCGATGGACGCGTCGCGCGTGCCGTCGTGCTGCTGTCCGAGCGCGCACAGGACGCGATGCCCGCCGCCGACGTGGCGCGCAGCGTCGGGCTCTCGTCCTCCCGGTTCCAGCATCTCTTCGCCGAGGAGGTTGGTGTGCCGTTCCGGCGTTTCCGTGTGTGGCAGAGGCTGCGTGCGGCGATCGGCGAGATCGTGGCTGGCAGCACCTTCACGGAAGCCGCCCATGCGGCGGGTTTCGCGGATCAAGCGCACTTTGCGCGGCAATTCCGCCTGACGTTCGGCGCGCCGGCGTCTCCGAGCTTGCGGAAGGTGCGCCGCGCGTCCTAGCCGCGTGCGGCGCTGGCCTTCTCCAGAACGGCTGCGATGCGCAGGCAATGGTGCTCATGCCACGGCTTGGCGATCACCTGAATGCCGTAGGGAAGCTCATCGCTCTCGCGCACGGGAACGGCTGCCACGGGCAGGCCTACGAACGAGATCGGCTGCGTGTAGATCCCCATGTTGGCGCGCAGCGGCACCTCGCGGCCTCCGAGCACGATGGTCTTCTGGCCGAGCTTCGGCGCGCGGCATGGCGCGGAGGGGGCGAGGATGATGTCGTAGCGTTCGAACAGCTCCGCCATCGTGCTCTCGAAAATGCGGCGGAAGCGCTGGGCCGAGACGTACCAGGAGGCCGGAATCAGAGCGCCCGCGATGAAGCGGTCGCGGGTGTCGGGATCGAAATCCGCGGGACGCTTGCGGAGGCGCTCGAGGTGCAGGGCGCTTCCTTCCGCATTGGTGATGAGGAATGCGGCGGCGCGCGCCTCGGCCACCTGGGGGATGTCGATCTCGTCGACCGCGCCGACGGTTTTCGCCGCCCAATCGAGCGCGGCCAGCGCACCGGGCTCGGCATCGTTACGGAAATAGCCGCCCGCAACGGCGATGCGCAAGCCGTCTCCGCCCTTCGCGATCTCGGGCGACGTCTTCTGCACCGGGCGGCGTGCACACACCGGATCGGACGCATCGTGACCCTGCAGCGCATCGTAGGTGAGTGCGAGATCCTCGACCGATCGCGCGAACGGTCCCAGATGATCGAGGCTGTCGCAGAAAGGGAAGGTTCCGGTGCGCGGCAGGCGGCCGTAGGTGGGTTTCAACCCATAGAGGCCGCAGAAGGCGGCTGGCACGCGGATGGAGCCGTTGGTGTCGGAGCCGAGAGACACGGGCACGAAGCCCGCCGCGACCGCCGCCGCCGAGCCGCCTGACGATCCTCCGGTCATGCGGGTGGGATCGAGCGGATTGCGGGAGGGGCCATAGTGGGCGTTCTCGCCCGTGAAGTCGTAGGCGTACTCGCCCATGTTGAGGGCGCCGAGAAGCACGGCGCCTGCGGCTTTCATGCGCGAAACGAGCAGCGCGTCTGCATGTGCCGGCGGATCGGCGGCGTTGATCTTCGATCCTGCGCGGGTGGCAAGTCCGGTCACGCCGTAGAGGTTCTTGACGGCATAGGGGACGCCGGCGAGCGGTCCCAGCGCCGCGCCCGCAGCGCGAGCGCGGTCCACCGCCTTCGCTTCCTCGAGAGCGCGCTCGGCGGTGATGTCGGTGAAGGCGCCGATCGCTCCATCCTGCTCCGCCACGCGATCGAGCGCGGCGCGGGTGATCTCCTCTGCCGAGGTTTCTCCGCGCAAGACGGCGTTCGCGATCGTGCGGGCTGAGGCAAAGCTGTGCAAAGTGCTCATTCCGATGATCTTGGCGTGAAGACGGGGGCGGCTTCGGCGGCCGTGACCGCGTTCGTGCTCTCGATCATGCGGGCCATGCCGCGTGCAACCTCAAAGAACATTTGCACGTTGGGCTTCCATTCGGGCGCGATGGTGAGCCCCAGATTGGCTGCGGCCTTGTCGATCAAGTCCGCGGTATCGTCGGTTGCCATGGGGTGTCTTGTGATCCTCGGGCAGAAATCCTTATCTTTCATGCACGGTAATGGTGTGTGGATAGTCTGGCAAAGGCGAAGTTGGGTCACGGGACTGTGGGAGAACGCCCCTATGGTCCCAATCGCCGCTTGCCCCTCGGGCGAAGGAGAACGCAATGAGCTGGCAGCCTTGTGACGATCCGAAGCCTGGCGACGCGGCTTCTTGCGATGCGATCGAGCATATCGTGGTGCCGCGGGTGCGCGATCTCGGCGGCTTCGAGGTGCGTCGCGCGCTTCCCGCCGCCGCAAAGCAGATGGTGGGGCCGTTCATCTTCTTCGACCAGATGGGCCCGGCCGAGTTTCTGATCGGGACCGGCATCGACGTTCGTCCGCATCCTCATATCGGTCTCGCCACAGTGACCTATCTGTTCGACGGCGAGATCATGCATCGTGACAGCCTCGGCACGGAGTTGCCGATCCGCCCAGGCGAGCTCAATCTGATGTCGGCGGGGCGCGGCATCGTGCATTCGGAGCGTGCGAGCCCTGAAGAGCGGGCCAAGGGGCCGCGGCTGTTCGGCATCCAGGCGTGGGCCGCGCTGCCGAAATCGCACGAGGAAGGCGAGCCGACGTTCGCGCACTACGACGCGCCGTCCCTGCCGCGCATCTCGGGCGAGGGCAAGACAGTGCGGCTCATCATGGGCTCGCTCTATGGCGCGCAGTCGCCTGCCGAGTTTCCCCAGCCCTGCTTCTACGCGGAAGCGACACTGGCGCCGGGCGCGGTGCTCCCGCTCGATGCCGACTACGACGAGCGTGCGGTCTACGTGGTTTCGGGCGAGATCGACGTGGCGGGGCAGCAGTTCGGGGCGGGACGGCTCCTGGTGTTCCGGCCGGGCGACCGGATCTCGATCCTCGCGACCTCGATGGCGCGCCTGATGCTGGTCGGCGGCGAGCCGATGGATGGGCCGCGCCATATCTGGTGGAATTTCGTCTCCTCCTCCAAAGACCGGATCGATGCGGCAAAAGCAGACTGGAAAGCTCGGCGTTTCGCCCCGGTTCCGACGGACGGACAAGAGTTTATCCCGCTGCCGGAGTAATTTGAGTGCTGGCTTTTCATGCAAGGAGTCACAAGAAGCCAGTATGCGTGAAGCGCGATAGGCGCTACCAATACAGTCACCCCCAAGTTCAGCAATAAAGCCGGAGAAGCTCATGTCACAAAACCCGTTCGAAATCCCTCAACAGATGCGCGATCTGGCTGAGAAGAACGTCGACCAGGCCCGGGCGGCCTATGGTCAGTTCATGGATGCCATGACCCAGGCGATGAGCTTCTGGACGAAATCGCTGCCGGCCAACGACGTTTCCAGTGGTTTCCGCGTCGTGCAGGACCGCGCGACGAAGTTCGCCAAGCAGAACGCCGAAGCCGCTTTCGCGCTCGCGAGCGACCTCGCCAGCGCCAAGGACATTCAGGAGGTGCTCGCGCACCAGAGCCGTTTCGCCCAGGCGCAGATGCAGGCTTACGCACTGCAGGCGCAGGAACTCGGCCGTCTGGTCGGCGAGGCCATGCAGGGTCTGCAGAAGAAGTAGTCGGCTTCCCGCGTTACGTTCGGCCGGGTGGCGTCAGGCCGCCCGGCTTTTTCGTTACGGCTCGTCTGTGAGAAGTGGGTGCCCGTGAAGGGCGCGTCGCCGGATTCGTCCCGTGCGACTAGGGACACTGGTCGGAGCGGGGAGATTCGAACTCCCGACCCCTTGCTCCCGAAGCAAGTGCGCTACCAGGCTGCGCTACGCTCCGCCCGACCGTGTGTCCTAGACCGATGCGCGCCAACCCTGGGGGTTCGCGGTGCGTCTGCCTAAACTCATGAAGTAGAGCGTGTTTCGTGGCTTTGATTGGTGCAATCAAAACCCAACGTGCTCTAGACGTCGCATGAGGGTTGCGCCTCGTCAGCCCGGGTGGGTGGCGAAGCGCGAGGCGGCTTTATAGCGACACGTCCCCCGGAGGGCAAGCTGATCCCGCATGTGATTTTCCACTCTCCGAGGATTGCCGTCGCGCGGCGGTGTCACTATGGTGCGGCGCCCAGCTCCCGGCCTATGATGCCGAAGGCTGCCGGATAATGGGACGTAGCCAAGTGGTAAGGCAGCGGATTTTGATTCCGCCATTCGGAGGTTCGAACCCTCCCGTCCCAGCCATCTCCAAATGCCCAGGTTGAAGCCGATTTCACGCTGTTTTCTGGCGGATTCGGCACGTGGATCGCGTTTCTAAGGATTGTGCTCGGGATAGAGCGGATCGATGAGGCCGATGTTCTCCATGTCGGCCACGATCATCAGGAATCGGCTCCGCGTCAGCGGCCCGAGTTCCGTCCAGGGGCGATAGCGATCGTTGCCGTAGAGGGCACGCATTTCTTCGTAGACCTGCTCAGCGAGTTCCTTGCGCGGCACAGCTTTCATCCGGCTATCGGCCTTGTGTGTCTGCAACTTCGGCGTATGTGCCATTGGAGGCACCTGTTTTGGTGAAACTCCGACCCTATAGCGAGGGGGGCAGACGGGGGCTTTGACCGTGCGCAAAGGTCGCGCTTCACACCCGGCGAGGGCGGCGAAAATGGCGCAATTCCTGATTTGGAAAATCAGATTTATGGAGCCCGCTTACCAGACGCCGCGGGTGAGGCCGGTGGCGAGGTATCCCCAGAGCGTCGGCGGAAACCACTTCTGGCTCGGCAGATCGACCCGCCGGGGGGTGAGGCGCCCGGCAAGGGCATCCTCGATGGCGCGGACGAAAAGGGGCAGGGCGGTCGCGGCCTGGACGTACTGGTAGGTGGCGATGGTATCGCCGGGATCGAAAGTGACCTGCGCCTGATAGAGCACGGCGCCGGTGTCCACCCCTTCGTCGACGAGATGGATGGTCACGCCCGCATTTCCGGCGTCTCCCGTGGCGAGTGCCCAGTAGCCGGGATCCTGGCCGCGGTACTTCGGGGTGATGCCCGCGTGGTAGTTGATGAACGGGGCATCGACGGCCTGGAGTGTCGCCCGCTTCAGCAGGCGGGTTCCGTAGACGGCGACCACGGCGGGGGCGAGTTTCGTCAATAGATCGCGGCACGCGTCGGAGTTGACGGAAGGCACGCTATGCAGCGTCACCGCGGGATTGTCGGGGCTCGCGTCGAGGCGATGGGTCTCGAGAACGTGCTGGTATCGGGCCTTGCGCTTCGGATCGAGGCGAAGGGCGAAGCTCAGGGCGACCTGGCCCGCCGCGCGGACGGGGCCGAGCAGGCGGATGCGTCTGCGGAGGATCTCGCCTTTGCTTTCCGGCTGCTCGGAAATCACGGTCAGGGGGCCGAGGCGGGCTGCGAGTCCGTTGACGACGATCCGGCTCAGCGCGCCTTGGGCGGTGAGCACCACGATGCGAGGCGGCTTGGAATCGGGCTCGGCGTGGCTGACCATGTGTGACGCGGGGTGTTCCCTGTTTCCACTCCGGCTGGGGAGCGCTCGGCACAGCATGGCGGGAGCGGCCTAACTTTCAGTGAACTCAGGGCCTCTTGCAGGGCTGACGGCCATGCTAAGGCAGCGCGAACGCTCGCTCGGAGCGGGGAGGGATGCATGACGACGGTGCTCATTCACGGGGTTCCAGACACGGCGCGGGTGTGGAACCGTCTTTTGCCGCTGCTCCCGGACGAGCACGTCGTTGCCCTCGATCTTCCCGGCTTCGGGTGTGGCTGGCCTGCTGGGTTCGAGCCGACCAAGGAGCGCTATCTTGCCTGGATCATCGACGCGCTCGAGGCAATTCCAGGTCCGCTCGACGTGGTTGCGCACGACTGGGGCTCCATCCTGATGTTGCGTGTGCTGACGCTGCGGCCGGATCTGATCCGAAGCTGGGCCGGGGGCGGGGCGCCCTTTTCCGCGGATTACGCGTGGCATCCGACTGCGCGGCTCTGGCAGACGCCGGGCGCGGGAGAAAAAGCGATGGACCGGCTTACGCCCGATATCGCCGTGGACATGCTGCGCCGGGCGGGCCTTCCGGAAACCGACGCGCGGGTGACGGCGGCCAACATCGACCCGCGCATGAAAGAGTCGATCCTCGGTCTCTACCGGTCGGGCCGGGACGTGTTCGCGACGTGGGGGCCAGAGCTTGCCGGCCTCCGGGATCGCGTGCCAGGTCTCGTACTGTGGGGCGAGACGGATCCCTACGCGGAGCCTCGGTTTGCCGAGCGCATCGGCGAGGCAACGGGCGCGCGTGTCGCGTGCTTTGAGGGGTGCGGGCACTGGTGGCAGGTGGAGCGGCCGGAGGAGACTGCGGCGGCAATCGTTTCGTTCCGGCAGGCGGCCGGATTGTCATAGACGGGGGCGTGGTTAACGGCGCCGTGGCCGCTTGGGCTTCATGATCGCCCGCGTCAGCCGCTCCGGCACCGGCTCATCCAGTATCCCGTTGAACGCCTTCGAAAGAAGGACGCGGGTGACGCGGTAGATCTCGTACTTGTGCCGCACGGCATCGTCCTGCCGGATCGCCTCGCGCACATGCTCCTCGACGGAGGGCTCCAATTCGCCGTCCGCCAAGGCCATGATCAACTCGTCTCTTACCGATACGATCATAACTGCTCCCGTCACCGGAGCACGCCTCCGGCGTGCCGGATGCGCTGCGCCTTCGCGCCGCTCTCCGTATTCCAACGGAGCAAGCCCGGGCGTTCCGTCGCCTTCTTTTCGAGGCGCCAGCAAGCATGAGAGGGGGTGGCTCTCGTTTGATCGCGGAAAACGTGCGAAGCTGAAACTTCGGGCGTTTCATCGAGGTATGAGTTCCATGGCTAAGAAGTCTGGCAAAGGCCGTAAGCTCGGAAAGAACGAGAAGCTCGATCTCATTCTGGCGGAGATCGGGAATCTCAAGGCCGAAATCAGGTCGCTCGGCAAACAGCAGGCCGCACCACAGTCCGGCCGCGCCGGAAAGCCTGCGGCCGCAAAGGCGAGCAGCAAGCCTGCCAAGGGCAAGCCTCCTGCCGCGAAGGCACCGGCCCGCAAGCCGCAGGCCGCACCTAAGCGTCCGGTGCTCGTGGCCGCCGCCGAGACAAACCCGGCCGCCCCTCGCGCAGCCGCGCAATCCTGAGGCGGGTTCGCCGAGGAGATACGATCAGGCCGCGAGGCCAACCGTCTTGCGCCGTTCGCTTCTCGCGATGCGCCGCCACGTCATGAAGGGGCGTATTTCCGTCGGCTGACCGTCTGCGAGCCGCACCAGGGGCCACGTGCCCGGCTCGCACGCGATCACCTGCGCACTGATCCACCGCTCCACCACATCTTCGCCCGCACCGGTGGCACGCCACAGGCGGTATTTGATTTCGAGGACGTCGCCTGTTTCGAGATCTTCGAAGGTGGCTGACATTTTGCCGCTCCCGGTTTGTGATTCCGTCGGTCGGGGCGGAGCATAGTGGCGTATCTTCTCAGTTTTTTGGCGTCTTCGGGACAGCGTCGCAGCGTGCATCAAGCCCGCCGTTGCTGGAGTTCGGGGTTATGCTCCCGGTTCTCGCAAGGCTTTTGTGGTGCTAATAAGCGAGGACGTTGCCGCAATTGTGGGAGTGGGGTCATCATGCGTACCGGCAATTCCGAGACGGAAGCAGGAGCACTTGACGACGTTCCCTCCGAAATCGAATCCGTGGCCGTCGCACGCGTGATCGTCGAGACCAGCGAAGCCGAGCGGATCGAGTTGCTGCACAGGCTGCGCAGGTCGTTCAAGCTTTCGCGCACGGTGCGTGGTCTCAATCGTCTTCTCGATCGTCCCGCACATCGTCCTCTCGGCCGTGAGGCGCTGCGCCGGCTCGGCCTCGAGTTCGCCGGCTGAGCCCGCGCGATCCGCCTTCGCGGAAGGCAAGTCTGCCTGCTGTCATCCGCCCGTCATTCAAGTGACGGACAAGGGCCCTCCATCGCGACTTGGAGGGGACATGGCCACTTATTTTGCCCGCATGCTGGACGGCGAGACGAACGGTGAGGGCTCGTATGCCTTCGAAGGTCCGGACAACCTGATGGGCCAGACGGCCGACGAGATCGTCAGCGTCTTTTTCGAGCATGTCGAGCGCGAGGTGCTCAAGACGCACGCGGATTGGGAAGTCAACGGCGTGATGAAGAACAAGGAGCGGGGCATCGTGACGGCCATCGGCTCCCTCATCCCCGAGAAGGATGACCGGCCGCTGCCGTTCCTTCTCCTGATCAGCGATCACAGCACTGCGCACGCCTGAGGGTTGGGTTCTCTGCGCATCCGGTGAAGCCAGCATTGCTTATCAGCAAATCGGCGCTTGCAGGCTGCGGACTGTCGGCATGCTGAGAGCGCTCTCTATTATTTCGGATATATGACAGGCGTGCGCGGCGAAATGGCGCCGCAGATGAAGGGCATAGATCGTTGACGGCCTCGCGTCCGGCACGGTTAGATCGCTCAGTCCTTTGATTGTCACTCGACGCTCTGGACACACTTCTCCCACGAACTTGAACAAGGGGGCGCTGCTGGCGTCCCCTTTTTTTGCGCGCTCGCACGCGAGCGTGTCGTTGCCCTGTCATCGGCCTGTAACGTGAATCCCCGAAAGCACGCGATGGAATGTCGGCGGTGACGAGGAGCTTGCGGGACCGTGATCGAATGGGCTGCCCTTGTGTTCTGCACGCTGGCGACGCTCGTCCATATCGCTTCGGCGGCGATGTCGCTCTGGCGCGTGAGACAACATGCTGCTCCCGCCCAACCGCCGCGCTCGCTTCCGCCGGTCTCGATCATTCGACCGGTTTGCGGGCTCGATCCTTATGACGAGCTGACGCTGCGCTCGACGTTCGAGCTCGCGCATCCCGATCTCGATCTCGTGTTCTGCTCGGCGCGGGAGCGCGATGCGGCCGTTCCGCTGGTGCGCCAGCTCATGGCCGAATACCCGCACGTCTCGGCCCGTCTGCTCATCGGCGACGACAAGAGCACGCCGAACCCGAAGCTCAACAACATCATCAAGGGCTGGGTCGCGACGCGCCATCGCTGGATCGTCATCGCGGACAGCAACGTGCTGATGCCGGCGGACTATGTGCATCAGCTCATGGCTGGGATGCGCTCAGATACGGGGCTCGTCTGCTCGCCGCCGATCGGCAGCCGTCCGTCCGGGTTCTGGTCTGAGGTCGAATGCGCGTTCCTCAACACGTATCAGGCGCGCTGGCAACTCGCGGCCGACACGGCCGGTTTCGGGTTCGCGCAAGGCAAATCGATGCTGTGGCGGAAGGACCTGCTGGACGCGGCGGGCGGCATCCGCGCGCTCGGCGTCGAGATCGCGGAGGATGCGGCGGCGACGAAAGTGGTGCGAGCGGAAGGACTCAGGGTCCGCCTCGTGGACGCGCCTTTCGAGCAGCCGCTCGGCCCGCGCAGCAAACAGCAGGTGCTCGACCGGCAGATCCGCTGGGCGAGGCTGCGCCGCGCGACGTTTCCGCTCTGCTACATGCCCGAGCTTCTGACAGGGAGCGTGCTGCCGGTGATATCGGCGGCGCTCGCTGCGCCGGTTCTGGAGATCGACAGCATCTCGGCGGCGGCGCTCATGGCCGCCCTTTGGTTCGGTGTGGAAGCACTGCTCGCGCGCGGAGCGGGCTGGCATGTGAGCGCCGTCTCTCCGGTCGCCTGGCTGGTGCGCGATCTCGTGCTGCCGCTGGTGTGGCTCAAGGGCTGGACTGGTGACGGCTTCACCTGGCGCGGCAACGACATGACGGTTGCCGAGCCGGAGCAGACACGCGCTTGAGGCTCGCTTCTCGGCCCCGGCAGAGGCAGGTGCTCAGCCGCGTCCGCGATAGGGCGCGACGCCCTGGTCTGGAAGCCAGACGTCCTTCGGCAGCTCGCCCGTCTGCCAGAACACGTCGATCGGAATGCCGCCGCGCGGATACCAGTATCCGCCGATACGCAAGAAGCGCGGCTCGAGCAGCGCGGCGAGGCGCTTGCCGATGGCGACCGTGCAATCCTCGTGGAAGGCGCCGTGGTTGCGGAACGAGGCGAGGTAGAGCTTGAGCGACTTGCTCTCCACGAGCCAGGCGCCGGGCACGTAGTCGATCACCAGATGGGCGAAGTCCGGCTGGCCGGTCACGGGGCAGAGCGAGGTAAACTCAGGCGCCGTGAAGCGCGCGACGTAGGCGGTGTCGGAATGCGGATTGGCGACACGCTCCAGCAGCGCCTTGTCGGGGCTTTCCGGAATGGCGGACGATCCGCCCAGAAGTGTGATGCCCGTCGTCTCGGCGGTCATGTGCGCGCTCTCTGCGTTTTCTATTCGGCGGCGAGGGCGGCCGGGCGCGAGGCGGGCGTGCCCGTATAGATGCAGCCTTCGTTGCAGCTATCGCGCGAAACGTGAATTTCCGCGAGGCCGGGAACGCGGTTCTGGAGCCTGTTCCAGAGCCAGATCGAAATGCGCTCGAGGGTCGGAAACTCGAGCCCCTCCACCTCGTTCAGCAGACGATGATCGAGCGCATCGTGTGCTTCGGCGATGGCGGCGGCAAGATCGTCGAAATGGAAAACGAGGCCGGTTTCCGGATTGGGCTCGCCGTCGATGACGACGCGCGCGCGGAACGAGTGGCCATGAATCCGGGAGTTCGGATGGCCTAGGGGTGCCGACGGCAGGTAATGCGCTGCCTCGAACAGGAATTCCTTATAGATGCGCATGTCGGTGACATAGGGGATTTTGGCGTTAAACGCCAGCAGGCGCGGCAATCGGTGTCGAGCCCAAAGCGTCGGATGGCGGGTGGCGCATGTTCGGCAATTGGCCGGGAACAGCCCGCTAGGGAATTCCGATCCGCTTGTGGGTCTGGACCGAGAGTCGCCAGGCGGGGTTGGCTTTGACGTAGGTCACGGCAGCGGCCGTGTTCTCCGCGAGGCGAGGGCCGTCCATAGGGCTCAGGAAGCGCCGGGGAAAATCGAGGCCGAGCAGGCTTTCCGGCGCAAGCCCGGGCTGAGGGTAAACGAGCTTCAGCTCGTCGCCGGAGGTCTGGCGGATCTCGGTGCCGGACTTGGGGCTGACGCAGATCCAGTCGATCCCTTCGGGCAGGGGCAGGGAGCCGTTGGTCTCGATGGCGATGGTAAATCCGTGGAGATGCAACGCATTGAGAAGCGGAGCATCGACCTGGAGCGCGGGCTCGCCCCCAGTGAGGACCACGAAACGCTCGGCGGGGCCGCCTTGCCAAGCGGCGAGGATGGCGGCTGCGAGGTGCTGAGCGTCGCGAAACTTGCCGCCGCCTTCGCCGTCCGTGCCCACAAAATCCGTGTCGCAGAAGGTACAGGCGGCCGCCGCGCGGTCCGCTTCCCGTCCCGACCAGAGATTACAGCCGGTGAACCGGCAGAACACAGCGGCGCGGCCGGCGTTCGTCCCCTCGCCCTGCAGCGTGTAGAAGATCTCTTTGACGGAATACATGGGCCTGATCCGTAAAACGTCGCAAGCCGGTGTCAAGCGGCACATCGTAGCCCGGCCGGGCGAAGCGGCGGGCAGGACCCGTATCCCGCTTCAGGCGTTTCCGGTAAATCTGGAGCCTCTTCGGGTCTCATGAAGACGCAGTCGCTCCGGGTTTTTCACCGGGACCGAGGCGCGTCCGGCCTTTGGGCCGCACCTACTCCGGTCTCGCGGAGCGAAGAAAGGACCAGCATGCAGTGCCCTGTCTGCGGAGCGGAAGCGGAGGATCTCTCCTCCGGCGAATTCGATGGTCTCATCGTGGGCTGCAAGAGGTGCGGCCATTTCGCGGTGAGCGATGCAGCGCTGAATGATTTTCTGAGATTGGATTTCGATCAGCGCGTGGCGACGCTCGATAGGGCAAGAAAGGCCACCGAGCCCGGATCACCGCCCCTGGTTACGGTCGCCGCGCTCGACTGAGGGCGCGCGGGGGCGCGCAGTCGGGGGAGGGAGCATGAGCGCTGCGACGCGGCGATCCTATCGCTATTACGATCTGGTGATGGCGGCGTTCGTCACCGTTCTCATCTGCTCGAACCTGATCGGCCCGGCCAAGATCGCGCAGGTCGAGGTGCCCGGAGTGGGTCCTTACGTTTTTGGCGCGGGCGTTCTGTTCTTTCCAGTCTCCTACATCTTCGGCGACGTGCTCACCGAGGTCTACGGCTACGCGCGGGCACGTAAGGCGATCTGGACCGGCTTTGCGGCGCTCGCCTTCGCATCGTTCATGGCGACCGTGGTGGTGGCGTTGCCTCCCGCGCCGTTCTGGCCGCATCAGACTGCCTACGAGATCGCGTTCGGCAATGCGTGGCGCGTGGTGGCGGCCTCGATGGTCGCCTATTTCTGCGGCGAGTTCGTCAACTCGTTCGTGCTCGCGAAGATGAAGGTCGCGCAGGGCGGACGGCATTTGTGGATGCGCACCATCGGCTCGACGATCGCAGGCGAGGCGATCGACAGCGCGCTGTTCTATCCACTCGCGTTCTACGGGACGGGCATCATTCCGAACGAGGCGCTGCCGCTGGTGATGCTCACGCAGTTCGTGACCAAAATGCTGGTGGAGATCGCCTTCACGCCCGTGACCTACAAGGTCGTGGCGTTCCTCAAGGAGGCGGAGCAGGAGGACTATTACGACCGCACGACGGACTTCAATCCGTTCAAGCTGGAGGCTTGAGGAGAGGCAGCAGCCAACTGGCAGCCGACAGCAGCAGATGCGCGAGCTGCCTGCTGCCCCGTTGCCTACCACCTAATCTTCAGTGACCCTCGACCGAAGGGCGGCTCGCTTCGAACAGGAACCAGTGACGGCGCTCGGTCTCGTCGATCCAGACGTCGAGGAGGCTCGAGGTCGCGAAGTCGCGATGCTCGTCGGTCAGCTCGTGGACGGAGCGCATGCGCGCCACGAGATCCTTGTTGTCGTCACGCAGCTCGGCCAGCATGTCGAGCGCGTCCACGTAATCGGCATCGTTGTCCTTCACGTGCTGCAGGCGGGCGATGTGTCCGATGGAGCGAAGGGTCGTGCCTCCCAGCTTGCGCACGCGCTCGGCGATGGGGTCCGTCATAGCGAAGATCTGGTCGCCGTGCTCGTCGAGCAGCAGATGGTAGTCGCGGAAGTGCGGGCCGCTCACGTGCCAGTGAAAATTCTTGGTCTTGAGGTAGAGCGCGAAGACGTCGGCCAGGAGCTCGTTGAGAGCGCCGGTGAGGTCGCGCACGGCGTTGTCGCCGAGGTCGGTCGGGGTGGCGAGCGGGGCTTTACGGCGCTCTGCTGCTTTCTTGAGGTCGGCTTTGGATTCGGCCATGGGGGAGGCTCCGTCGGGTTCATTGGTGGGGGTGCCTCTAAGGTAGGAGCGCATCTGGGGGAAGGGAAGGACCCCCTGCGTACAGGATCATCGCGCCGTTAACCGACCGGTGGCCTTGGCGCGCATGCGGGCGGAGCGGTCTCGGTCAGCGCGAAGGGTGTGCCTTGGCGGCGTTCCAGATTTCCCATCCTCTCGCGCGCAGCTCGCACGCGGGGCAGGTGCCGCAGCCCCAGCCCCAATCGTGACGGTGCGTGCGGTCGCCGAGATAGCACGTGTGGGTTTTTTCACGGACGAGGTCGACCAGGGCCGCGCCGCCGAGCGTCTCGGCCATCGCCCAGGTTCCCGCCTTGTCGACGTACATCAGGGGCGTCTCGATCCGGAATGGCTTGTCGAGGCCGAGCGCGATGGCCTGCTCCTGCGCGCGGATGGTGTCGTTGCGGCAATCGGGATATCCGGAATAGTCGGTCTCGCACATGCCTGCGACGAGGGTCGTGAGGCCGCGCCTGTAGGCGAGGGCTGCCGCGTAAACGAGGAACAGAAGATTGCGGCCGGGAACGAACGTCGACGGCAGGCCGGCCTTCGTCATCTCGATTTCGGTCTCGCGCGTCAGCGCGGTCTCACTGATGCGTCCGAGTTCGGGAAGCGCGATCTCGTGATCGGGGCCCAGGCGCGGAGCCCAGGACGGGAAGCTCTCGCGAAGCGCGTCCCGCACGACATGGCGCTGGGTGAGCTCCACGGCGTGGCGCTGCCCATAGGCGAAGCCGAGCGTTTCGACATGCGGATAGCGGTCGAGCGCCCAGGCCAGGCAGACCGTGCTGTCCTGTCCGCCGGAAAAGAGAACCAGTGCACCGCCAGCGGACATCAGAAGCTCTTTCCGTCGACGCGTTTGATGGTGAGGGTATCGGGATCGATCTCGTCGATGCAGCGCACGTTGAGCGCCACCATCGGCGTGCCGTCCGGCATCACGCCGCGGGCGAAGCTCGTGACGCCGCAGGTGCGGCAGAAGAGATGATGAATCATCTGTCTGTTGAACTGGTAGTCGGCGAGTGCGCTCTCGCCCGTTTCAAGTGTGAAATCGGCCGCCGGGATGAACGCGAGGAGGGTGCCCTTGCGGCGGCACATCGAGCAGTTGCAGCTCATGGCCTGCGTAATGGGGTCGCTTTTGGCCTCGTAGCGCACGGCGCCGCAGTGGCAGGAGCCATGGTAGGTCTGTTGGTCCGGCATCGGTTTTCAGCTCCTATGTCGTCAAAGTATCGCGGGAGCGGGGTAGGTCCGCCTACCCATTGGGGTCTTTCCGCGCCGTGCGAACCCAGCTAAAACCCGCTCCGATCCCGTCATGGTGCCTCACGGCCCATGCAACTCCTAAGATCCTCTCATAAAACGTTTTTTCTATCACCTCCCGAGGAACCTGCCCCATGACCGCCATCGTCGACATTCTCGGCCGCGAAATTCTGGACAGCCGCGGCAACCCGACCGTCGAGGTCGACGTGCTCCTGGAAGACGGCTCCAGGGGCCGGGCCGCCGTGCCTTCGGGAGCTTCCACCGGCGCGCACGAGGCGATCGAGCTTCGTGACGGAGACGCGAAGCGCTATCTCGGCAAAGGTGTGCTGAAGGCCGTGGACGCCGTCAACGGCGAGATTTCCGATGCCCTCATCGGGCTCGATGCCGAGGACCAGCGCGGGCTCGACGCCGCCCTGATCGCCGTCGACGATACGGACAACAAGAGCCGCCTCGGCGCAAACGCCATTCTGGGTGTCTCGCTCGCGGCCGCGAAGGCCGCCGCGGAAGCCTCCTCGCTGCCGCTCTACCGCTATGTGGGCGGAACGTCGGCCCATGTGCTGCCGGTGCCGATGATGAACATCATCAACGGCGGCGCGCATGCCGACAACCCGATCGACATCCAGGAATTCATGATCATGCCGGTCTCGGCCGAGACGGTCGCGGACGCCGTTCGCATCGGCGCCGAGATCTTCCACACGCTGAAGAAGGGTCTCAAGGAGGCCGGCCACAACACGGGCATCGGCGACGAGGGCGGCTTCGCGCCGAACCTCAAGAGCGCCGACGAAGCACTGTCCTTCATCATGAAGTCGATCGAGAAGGCGGGCTACAAGCCTGGCGACGACGTCATGCTGGCACTCGATTGCGCCTCGACCGAGTTCTACAAGGGCGGGAAGTACGAGCTTCATGGCGAGGGCAAGAGCCTCGATAGCGCGGGCATGGTCCGCTACCTGGAAGACCTCGTGAACCGCTTCCCGATCATCTCGATCGAGGACGGCATGGCAGAAGACGACTGGGCCGGCTGGAAGGCGCTGACCGATGCCATCGGCAAGCGCTGCCAGCTCGTGGGCGACGATCTCTTCGTCACCAATACCGAGCGTCTGTCGCGCGGCATCAAGGCCGCAACCGCCAACTCGATCCTGATCAAGGTCAACCAGATCGGCACGCTGACCGAGACGCTGGATGCGGTGTCCATGGCCCAGCGCGCGGGCTACACGGCGGTCATGTCCCACCGCTCGGGCGAGACGGAGGATTCGACCATCGCCGATCTCGCGGTTGCGACCAACTGCGGGCAGATCAAGACGGGATCGCTCTGCCGCTCGGATCGTCTCGCCAAGTACAACCAGCTCATTCGCATCGAGGGCGAGCTGGGCGACGTGGCGCGCTATGCCGGCAAGGGCATCCTGCGCGGCGACCGGGCCGTATAAACGGCCGTCAGGAAGCGGCGCGGGATGGAGCCTGCGAACTCGTCGTCGCCGACGCGCCGCAGGGCTTCGAGAAATTCGTTACGCGCAGGCTCGGGAAGCTGCGCGACGGGAGAGAACGTGGCGCTCAGCGCGAGCATCTGCCCGGTGCTGAACGTCACGTCCCATCGGATGATCTCCACCGCGCGCTCCTCGAAACCTTCCCGTTCCAGCTCCGCGAGCCTCCGTTCCCTATTGAGGGCGTAGGGCTTCTTCTCCCGGTCCGCGAACGTGGGCGGGCGCTCCAGGCTGTCGAACAGGGCGTGCGTTCTCACCTGGAAGTCGTCCGGCGCGTCCGGATCGCCGTAGACGTTCCACCACATGGCCCAGTGCCCACCCGGACGCAGAAGCTGCTTCACCTTTGGAAGCCCGATGGCCGGATCCAGCCAGTGGAACGACGTCGCCGCTACGCCGAGATCGAAGGCGGTGCTGCGCAGGGCGGCCTCCTCGAATGGGGCCTGCATGACCGTGAGACGGCCAGGATGAGCCGGGCCGAGGCTCTCCGACAGATAGGCGGCGAGACGCGCATCCGGCTCGATGGCGCAGACGGTGCAGCCGAGGTCGAGAAGGCGGGCCGTTGCCTGTCCTGTTCCCGGGCCAATCTCGAACGCCGCCGTCTCGGGTCCGGCGCGACAGAGGTCTCTCAAGATCTCGGCAACGCGCGGGGGATAGCCCGGCCGTCCGCGGGCGTAGAGATCCGGGGCGGAGCCGAAGACCGTGCGTCCAAGCTTGCGATCCAGCGTGCTCACGTTTCCCCCGTTTGGCGCCTGCGTCAGCTTGGCCATCCGGTTTCGGCAAAATCAGGACGGCGCTTTACCTCGTTTTAATCGGCTCGGCGGTATGGTTACGTCGTTCCCGGTTCTCATAACGCGTAACGTCGAACATCCGTGCTGCGTCAGCCAATATATGATCGGCGAGCCAAGTCGCGGCAGGCGCTGGTGTTGCTTCTCTGCCTAGGATTGACGGCTTATTTCGCCTATCACACCCTAAAAGGCCGGCATGGCCTCGAGGCGCGAGACCGACTTGCGGAGCGTGAAAGCGCTCTGCAGTTCGAGATCCAGAGCCTCGAGGCTGTGCGCGCCAAACTGGAGCGCGATGTCGCTCTGCTCCGCCCCGATCTCCCCGATCCCGATTTCGTCGAAGAGATTGCCCGCGAGGTGCTTGGGTTCGCCCATCCTCGCGATCGCGTCGTGCTGGAGTCTGCTCCCTCCGGGTGAAGCCTGTGGGGAAGTGGGGGTTTTCCGCGCGGACGGGACTGGCGCGATGGCGCCATAGTTGTCATTCAGGCAGGCGCGTTTACACGACTATCCTGGTGGGCCATTTCGCTGCGGCGCAGCATGAGGGGCGCTGGCCTCGCGACGGGCTCGTCGTGTAAGTTTCGCTGTTCGATGGCACTCTCGGGGCTGGCCCGGGCGGCGTATCTCGGCCTGCGAGATCTTCCAATCGTCAACAAGAGGAGCGGACATGACGGGAAGCCCCCTTGGTCCGGCTGGCGCGGAGGACATCATGTTCTCTCCGGACGAAGAGATCGCGGCTTACCGCAGCATGCTGCTCATTCGCCGTTTCGAGGAGAAGGCCGGACAGCTTTACGCCTTGCAGGCCATTCATGGCGTATGCCCGCTGTGCATCGGGCAGGAGGCTTCGATCGTCGGCACGATGATGGCCGCACGCGCGACCGATCCCGTGATCACGAGCTATCGCACCCATGGCGCGCTTCTGGCGCGCGGCGTAGCCCCCCGTCTCGTGCTGGCCGAGCTTCTGGGCCGCAAGACGGGTCTCGCGCAGGGGAAGGGCGGCACCGTGCGCATGTTCGCTCCGGAGCATCATTTTTTCGGCGGTCATGGCACGGCAGGGCTTGCTGCGCCGCTCGGCGCCGGACTCGCATTTGCCTCGCGCTATCGCGGCGGGGATGATGTGACGCTCTGCTTCTTCGGCGACGGCGCGGCTGCGCGCGGGCGCGTGCTCGAAGCCTACAAGATCGCCGCGCAGTGGGCGCTGCCGATCGTTTTCATCATCGACAACAACACCGCCGCGCCGGGCGCCAGCATCGTGCTGGGCCAGCTTCCCTCGGCGCTTGCCGAAAGCGGGACGCCGGTCGCCATTCCAGGTCATCAGGTGGACGGCATCGACGTGCGGCGCGTGATCGTTGCGGCCCGGCAGTCCATTGCGCGGGCGCGCGACGGGGACGGGCCGACCATTCTCGAAATGCTGACTTATCGCTATCGCGGGCATGGCGGCGTGCCGGCGCGCGCGGGCGCGTCCGAGCGGAGGCTCGAGGAGGCCGATCCGGTCTCGAGGGCCCGCGGGCGCATTCTGGCGTCGGGCATCCTCAATGAGCGCGCGCTCAAGGCGCTTGAGAAGGAGGTGAAGGAGTCCGTGGTTTCTGCAGCACTCGCCGCGCGTGCGGAGCCCGTTCCGGAGGCAGCCGATCTCTTCGCGGCAACTGGGGCTTGAGGAGCGAAATGCGTCGAGAAATCCTCATGCCGATCGTGACGCCCTCCATGACGGACGGCAAGATTTCGCGCTGGCATGTCGCGGAAGGGCAGCAGGTGGCCGCGGGCGACGTTCTGGTGGAAATCGCCACGCCGACCGCCACGCTCGAGATCGAGGCCGAGGACGAAGGCCACGTCGAGCGCATCCTGGTTCCCGCAGGGACAGAGGGCGTGAAGGTCAACACGCCGATCGCGATCGTGCTGGCGGGCGTGCAGCAAAAACCCCTGTCAGCGCGGGGGCTCGCTCAGCCGCTAGGGTTCGCGTCTCTCGATCCGCTGCCGGATCTCGCGCCGGCGCCGCCTCGTTCGGCCGAGACGGCGGGCCGCAGCTATCGCGAGGCTTTGCGCGATGCGCTCGCCGCAGAGATGCGTCGCGATCCCGACGTGTTCCTGATTGGCGTGGACGTTGCGCAGAACCGGGGCGCGCCCAAGGTGGCGCAGGGGCTGCTCGACGAGTTCGGTCCGTCGCGCGTCGTCTCCGTTCCCCCCATCGAGGACGCCTTGTTCGGCGTTGCGGTGGGCGCGGCGATGGCCGGCCTCAAGCCCGTGGTGGAGCTTTCTCATTGGGGGCGCTCGATCGACTCCCTCGGCGCCTATCTCGCAAGCGCCGCGGAGACCTTCTATCTCTCGGGCGGCAAGCTGCCGGTGCCCATCGTGTTCCGCGGGCCGAACGGGTTCGTGCCTGGGATGACGGGGCAGGATGCGCGCTGTGTCGCCGCGCAGCTCGCGCACATTCCGGGGCTCAAGGTCGCGCAACCTGCGACGCCGTCTGCGGCTTATGCGCTGCTCTCCCAGGCGATCCGCGATCCCGGTCCCGTGGCGCTGCTGGAGCACGACCAGCTCTATGCGACGCGCGAGCAAGGCGATGTCGCAGAAGGTGGCGCGCTCGGCGCCGCGCGGATCGCACGCGCCGGTTCGGATCTTACGATCGCCGCCATCGGTCACGCGGTTCTCGGCGCGCTGGAAGCGGCCGGCCGGTTGAGTGCGGAGGGGATCGAGGCCGAGGTCATCGACCTCATGTGCGTGCGCCCGCTCGACCGTGACGCGGTGGCCGCCTCAGTGGCGCGGACCGGGCGCCTCATGACGCTCGAGCAGGGCTGGGGGGATGGCGGCATCGGCGCGGAGCTGGTGGCCTCCATCGCCAGCCGCTCGTTCGCATCTCTCAAGTGCGCGCCCGTTCGCCTTGCCGGCGCGGCAGTTCCGATGCCGTACGCGGGAGAGTTGCAGGCCGCCGCGCTTCCCGGCGCGGAGCAGGTGGTGAAAGCGGCCCTCGAGCTGCTTGGGCGGCCCCGCTAAGGTGGCGCACGTCGCCTCGGGCTTCGACCGGAGCGCGCGCAGGTTCAGCCGTTTTTCGATGCATCCAGGCAGGCCCGGCCCTGGGCTCCATGTGTTCGTAATGTGCTGATTCGCGGATTTCAGTCCGCGAGCCGTTCAATATTTCGGTTTTACTTGCAACGCCTTGCGGAACCTTGTGGCCGGATCGCCACGTGGGCTGTGTTTCCACAGATTCGACCCTGTCAATTTGCTCAATGCACGGGCATTTTATGGGGGGCTTCTTGTGACGGGCTCGGACTCGAACGTAGACCAAGAGCACGTACAGGCAACACATGCCATAGCAGTACGTCACGGGGGACATCATGTTCAAATCGTCAGCAACTCTCGTCTTTGCTGCACTGGGCGCGACACTGCTTGCCGGATGCTCGTCGGATGGCGGCATTCTCGGCACGTCGCTCACCACCCAATCCATCGGCACGAATGCCGGCGCGACTCCGGTAGTTGCTGCCGCGCCGAAGGTCGATCCGGCCTGCTACTCGCTCTCCCAGCGCATCGACATGCTGCGCAAGGAAGGCGTGACCGATCGGCTGGAGAAGGCGTCGGTGGGCAAAACCTCCACGGTTGCCGTCAAGCGCGCTTCGCTGGCCCAGGCGGCCGAACTCGACAAGGCGAACGCCGAATTCCAGGCCAAGTGCTCCGCGTTCGGGCCGAAGCCCGTCGTCCAGACGACGGCGCAGGTGACGCCGGGCATTCCGGCAGCGAACTCCGCCCAGGTGGTCTCTGCCAACACGCCGCGAGCCAACATCGCTCCGCCGGTCGTTCAGCAGCAGCAGTAAGCTGGTACGAATAGCCGTCCGCACGGCCCCGTGCTGGCGGCTTTCCGGGTTTGACCTTCCAGGCTCTGAGCGTATCCGGTCCCCCGTGCCGGATGCGCCTTCTGTGTCGGCTGCAAGCGGGGGAATTCCGGCTTTCGTAGGAAGAGTTTTCGACTTTTGAACCGGGATTGCGGCCACTGCTGCATCCTGGCCACACTTTTGCGCGAAAGCCTTGATTAGAGCGGCCAGGGGTTCAACAGCTCCGTCGAAAATCTTAACGTACCGCGTCGATTAAATGCTTCGAGAGGGCTTCCAATCCATGACTGCGATGATGCGCGGCGGCGCAGTGCGTGTCGTTTTGCTCGGTGCGTTGGGAGCGGCGGTCGCGGTCGGCGGTTGCGCGTCGGGAAGCGGAAACGGTCCCAGCGGCAAGGCGCTGGCGAACGGCGAGAGCTGCGGGTCCATCAAGCAGCAGCTCAATCGCCTCGACGCGAAGGGCGTTCCGTCGTCTGTTCAGGCCGAAGCCTCCGGCAAAAAGCTCAGCGGCCAGCAGAAGGCCGACGCCGATCTCTACAATCGCCTCCTCAACGACTACCTCGGCGCTCGCTGTCACGTTTAGCCACGGGCTCGCTCGCTCTCGTTTGTGGCGGCTTGCCTGAAAGCTCGCGTGGATAACGCGGGGGCGTCTCTACGCGTTCTTTTTCGGCCGGATACGCGCTCGGAATACGGGTTCCCAGCTACCGGCAAGCGCTCTAATCTCGCGCCGCAGCAACCCGGAGATGGACGGGCACAACGACCCGGCACGCGTGGTTCGCTGATGGGGAGCTTTTGATGGATTACGTACAATTCGCAACCGACAACAAGGTCTGGATCATCATGATCCTGAACGGCCTGGTCGCAGGCTGGCTCGCCGGGCTTCTGCTCGGTGGCGGCGGGCTCATCCGCAACCTCCTGGTCGGCCTGATCGGCGCCGTGCTCGGCGGATACCTCGTGTCGGCCGGCCTTCTGACCCTTCCCTACGACTTCGATGCGATCGTGCCCTACGGCAACCAGATCGTCGTTTCGACTGTGGGCGCGCTGATCGTCGTCATCGTGGCGCGCTTCCTCGGCGGGCGCTGATCCGCCGCGTCATGCACGGATGTACTATGGTGGGCGCCGTGAAGCGGGTGCTATCGCTCGCATCGCGGCGCTTTCCGCTTTAAGCTCGCGGAAAACGCGAATCCGGCTCGGACGGGATCGGCATGGTCACTCTCATCGATAAGCGGATGTCTCCAGGCGACGGCTCGCGTCCGCGCCATCCAGAAAAGGCGCACCGGCCCGATCAGCCGATGCTGCCCAAGCCGCCGTGGATTCGCGTCCGCGCCCCATCCTCCGACGGGTTTTTGTCGACGCGCAAGATCGTGCGCGAGCATGGCCTCGCGACGGTGTGCGAGGAGGCGGGCTGCCCTAACATCGGCGAGTGCTGGCAGAAGAAGCACGCCACCATGATGATCATGGGGGAGATCTGCACACGCGCGTGCGCGTTCTGCAACGTGGCGACGGGCCTGCCGCGCCCGCTCGATACTGGCGAGCCGGTGCGCGTCGCGGATGCGGTGTCGGCACTGGGGCTCGAGCACGTGGTGATCACGTCGGTCGATCGTGACGATCTTCCTGACGGCGGGGCCGCGCATTTCCGCGATGTGATCGGAGAGGTGAGGGCTCGCGCACCGCAGACCAGCATCGAGGTTCTGATCCCGGACTTCCTGCGCAAGGACGGCGCTCTCGACGTGGTGGTGCGCGCGCGGCCGGATGTGCTGAACCATAACCTCGAAACCGTGCCGGGGCTCTACGTGCGGATCCGGCCCGGTGCGCGCTACTTCCATTCGCTGCGTCTCCTGCAGCGCGCAAAGGAGATCGATCCGACCCTGTTCACCAAGTCGGGCCTCATGGTCGGCCTTGGAGAGACGCGCGACGAGATCCTGCAGGTGATGGATGACCTGCGCAGCGCCAACGTTGATTTTCTCACCATCGGGCAGTATCTGGCACCATCGGCCAAGCATGCCGAGGTGAAGCGCTACGTGCCGCCCGACGAGTTCGCAGATCTCAAGAGGATCGCGCTCGCCAAGGGCTTCCTGGTCGTGGCGGCGAGCCCCATGACGCGGTCGTCCTATCACGCGGGCGACGACTTCCGCCGCCTCAAGGCTGCGCGCACCGCGTAGCTGCAACTTTTATGCGGGCGATGGCGCCGGCGCGGCCGGGATCATGGTCTCGGGATTTGCGAGGTCTGCCTTTGCCGAGTTTCCGCACCGTCCGGCGCGTTTCCTTTACGCCCGAGCAGATGTTCGACGTGGTCGCCGACGTCGAGCGCTATCCGGAGTTCCTGCCGCTCTGCGAGGGGCTGACCGTGCTTGAGCGCAGCGCGAGCGGCGATGAGCTCACGGCCACCATGACGGTGGGCTACAAATCGATCACCGAACGCTTTACGACGCACGTGACGCTCGATCGGGCGGCGAGCCTCATCCGGGTGCGCCACCTCGACGGGCCGTTCAGCCATCTCCAGAACGAGTGGCGCTTCACCCCGGCGGACGGAGGCGCTGACGTGCACTTCTCGATCGATTACGCGTTTCGCTCGGCGATGCTGTCGCTGATCGTGGGCGCGGCGTTCGACAAAGCCGTGCGCAGCTACACGGACGCGTTCGAGGGGCGGGCGCGCAAGCTCTACGGATCGCCCGCGTCCGCTTGAGTGTAGCTTTCGGATCGCAGGTCAGTTGATGGCTTTTTCGCGGTTCAGCGCCGTGGCCATGCCGGACGCCGTATCGAGACCTTTGACACCGGTGAGCTTGGTGCTGTCGAGATCGGCGTGGCTGAGATTGGCGCCGGTAAGGTCCGCCCCCGTGAGATCGGCGTGGGACAGGTCGGCGTTCTGCAAGATGGCGCCCTTGAGGTTGGCGCCCTTGAGGTTGGCGAAGCGTAGCGAGACATGGGTGAGATCGGCGCCGGAGAGGTCAGTGCCCCCCAGGTCGGCGGACTCGAGCTTCGAGCGCCACAGCATCTCGATGAAACCGGTGTTGTTGAAGGGCGCGAGCGAGACGCCGGTCATCTTGGCGCCTGCGAAATTGCCGCCGCTGAAGATACCGAACATGCGGGCCTTGGTGAGATCGGCGCCGGAGAAGCTCGGGGCCTCGCCTCTGCTGCCTTCGAAAGACGAGGTGGTCGTGGGGCGCAGGAGGCTCGCTCCAGCAAGGTTTGCGCGGTCGAAGCGCGTTCCGATGGCGATGATGCGGTCGAGACGGGCCTTGCTGAGATCCACGTCGGTCAGATCCGCGCCGCTGAGATCGGCGCCGAACAAGTCCGCTTCCGCCATGCGCGCCTTCTTGAAGCCGAGCCCCGCCAAGTCGAGACCCTCGAGATTGCGGCCGCTGAAATCGATGCCGCTGTCGGGAGCGGCTTTGTAGAGCTGCTCCGTCACCTGCCGGGCGGTCAGATCTGCTGCGTTGAGGGGCGCGATGCTGGCCATCACGGCGAGGATTGCCGTCAGAAAAAGGGGTCGGCGGAGGCTTTGCAAGGCGCACCTCAACGTTGCGTCACGGATAGCAGGCCGAGACCAAGCCGCGGCGCGCGGCGTTCGGACTTTCTCACGAGCATATACGAAGTCGGGCGCCTAGCGGTTGCCATCTCGCTACATTTTTCCCGCTTCCCGCCTTCTCCTCAAGCCGCAAGACCACGAGCCAGCATGGCCAGCGCCTCGGTGACTGTCTGCAGCCGGATTTCCGAGCGGCCCAGATTTCCAAAGCGGAATTCGCGGCTTAGGGCAGGCTTGCCGCGAAGCGCGAGTCCGATATGGACGAGGCCGACCGGTTTCTCCGCTGATCCTCCCGCAGGCCCCGCGATCCCCGTCACGGCGACGGCGGCATCGGCGGCGGAGGCGCGCAGGGCGCCGGCCGCCATTTCCCTCGCCACCTCGGCGCTCACTGCGCCGTGGCGATAGAGGGTGTCGAAGTCGACGCCGAGATCGCCGATCTTTGCGGCATTGGAGTAGGTGACGAAGCCGCGCTCGAAAACGTCGGAGCTGCCCGCGATCTCCGTTAAGAGGCCTGCGATCAGCCCGCCGGTGCAGCTTTCCGCAGTCGCCAGTTTCCAGCGGCGCGCTCTCAGCCCGGCGAGCAGACGCTCCGCTTCGGTGACAAGCTCCGGCGTGAACATGGCAGCCTCTTTTCCGTCCGGCATCCGCCAAAGAAAACGAGGCGCTCCTTGTGGGGCGCCTCGTTGAGACTAGTCAAATCGTTGGGATGTCCGCAACGGAACGCGCGGCCTATTCGGCGATCAGCTTTTCGGCGAGACGCAGCAGCTCGTCGAGCTTGGCGCGCGTTTCGACGCCCATGACGGCAACCGAGCGGGCCTGCGCAGCCTGCCAGACGGGATAAGCGTCCTTAAGCACCGCCTGGCCCTTGGGCGTCAGGTGCAATCCGCGGCCGCGGCGGCCTGCGGGCGGATCCATGATGATCATGCTGAGCGCGAGAAGGCGCTTCAGGTTGCGCGAGAGCGTCGACTTCTCGATGTCCAGCTCGTGGCCGATCTCGACGGCCGTGATGCCGTCGCGCGAGGCGAGCTGCGCGAGCAGCGTGTACTGGCTGGCGGTAATGCCCAGCGGGCGCATGGCATCGTCGTAGAGACGCGTGATGATGCGTGAGAGCTGGCGAACGCGGGTCGCCAAGCACGTCGCCGCCGTGGTCTCGGCGATGTCGGAAATATTGGCGCCGCCGGTGTCGCCCGTCGCGGGACGCTCAAGAGTGTGCATCAGGTTCATGGAGTTGGCCCCCCGGGATCGCTTTTGGTCATACAACCACCTGTCCCGGTGATGCCGCGATTCTGGCGGGGGGGTCAACGCGCGCTTGGAATTGGGCTGAGGATAAGGCGGGCTTTATCAAGCCGGAAGCAACACCGTGGCCGAGGCGAGGGCTGCGATGCCCTCCTTGCGGCCCGTAAAGCCGAGCTGCTCTGTGGTCGTTGCTTTTACGGCCACACGTGTCAGCTCGATGCCGAGCATGCCCGCGATGGCGTTGCGGATCGCGTCGCGGTGGGGGCCGATGCGCGGCGCCTCGCAGAGAATCGTGACGTCGACGTTGGTGATGCGTCCGCCGCGCTTGGCAATGCGGGCGGCGGCGTCCTCGACGAATACGCGCGAGCGCGCGCCCTTCCAGGCGGGGTCCGACGGCGGAAAGTGCTGGCCGATGTCGCCGTCTCCGATGGCTCCCAGCAGGGCGTCTGTGAGGGCGTGGAGCGGGGCGTCGGCATCCGAGTGGCCCAGAAGGCCGCGATCGTGGGGGATGCGCACGCCGCCGAGCCAGACGTGATCGCCCTCGCAGAAGGCGTGGACGTCGAAGCCGGTTCCGGTGCGGGGTTCCCAGAGGGGCGCTTCGGGTCGGAGAAGCTGTTCGGCCATGATCAGGTCCTCTTGGGTCGTGAGCTTGAAGTTGCGGCTCGGGCTTTCGACGAGCGTGACGGCGATGCCCGCCCATTCGGCAATGGCGGCGTCGTCTGTGAAGTCGGTGCGCCCTTGGGCGGCTGCGCGGCCGTGAGCGGCGAGAATAGGAGCGTAGCGGAACCCCTGCGGGGTTTGCGCCTTCCAGAGGCCAGCGCGCGGAACGGTCTCGGAGACGGTGCCGTCTCCCCGGTCGCGCTTCAAGGTGTCGGCCAAGGGCTCGGCGGCAAGTGCGCCCTCATGGGTCTCGAGCGCGGCCAGCACGCGGGCAATCGTCTCGGGCGCGACGAAGGGGCGGGCCGCGTCGTGAATCAGCACGTGTCTCGGTGCCTCGCGTTCGAGAGACGCCAGCCCGAGGCGGACGGAGTCCTGGCGGGTGGCGCCGCCGGGCACCGGGGGCTTCAGCTTGCTGGCGCTCTTCGGCGCAGACGCCGCGTAGAGGTCGCGGTCGTCGGGATGAATGACCACCGTGATGCTGGAAATGCCGGGGCAGGCCTCAAAGGCCGCGATGGCGTGCGCAAGAACCGGGCGGCCGGCGAGGGGTGCATATTGCTTAGGCGCCAGCCCGTCCCGGGCCGCTCGGGCGCCGCGGCCGGCGGCTACGATCAAGGCTGCTGCTGTCACGGATCTCACTTCCGGATGGTTTCAAGTCGGAGGGCACTTAGCCCGCGGCGCGGCAATTGGGCAATCTCCCGGCTGCGCTTCGCGCTTGCACAATCGTGGCGGGCAGCATAGTGTGCCTAAATCCAAGGCACCGAGTAGAAGTGATCAAGATATAGGCAAAAGCGGGATACTCGGCTTTGACTTCACTCAAAATCGGCAATCAACCCATTGCAAACAATGTGTTTCTGGCTCCCATGACGGGCGTCAGCGATTTGCCGTTCCGGCAGCTCGCCCACGGGTTCGGCGCCGGACTCGTCGTTTCCGAGATGGTGGCGAGCGCGGAGCTGGTGCAAAGCCGGGCCGATGTGCTCCGTCGTGCCGAGGGTGGTGATCTTACCCCCTTTGTGATGCAACTCGTTGGCTGCGACGCCCGCTGGATGGCGGAAGGGGCGCGGATCGCGGAGGCGAAGGGCGCGCATATCGTCGACATCAACATGGGCTGCCCGGCGCGCGAGGTGACGGGCAAGGCGTCGGGCTCCGCCCTGATGCGCGATCTCGATCACGCGCTGGGCCTCATCGAGGCAGTCGTTGCCGCCGTGAAAGTGCCGGTGACGCTCAAGATGCGGCTCGGCTGGGACGACCGGTCTCGCAATGCGCCCGAGCTTGCGCGCCGCGCCGAGGCGGCGGGCGTTCAGCTCCTCACCGTGCACGGGCGCACGCGTCAGCAATTCTTCAAAGGTAAGGCCGACTGGTCGGCCGTCCGCCCCGTGAAAGAGGCGGTTTCCATTCCGGTCATCGTCAATGGAGACATCGGCACGGTCGAGGATGCGCGCACGGCGCTCTCTCAGTCCGGCGCGGACGGCGTGATGATCGGGCGGGCGGCCTACGGCGCGCCCTGGCTTCTCGGGCGGATCGCGTCCGCGCTCGCCGCCGACACCGAGACGGCCGCTCCCCCGCTCGCGGAGCAGGGGCGGATCGCGCGGGCGCATGTGGAAGCCATGCTCGCCCACTACGGCGAATTCATCGGGCTGCGTAACGCCCGTAAGCACATCGGCTGGTATCTCGAGACGAGCGGCCATCGAGCCAGCTCGCTCAAGGCGTGGCGGCAGCGGCTCTGCACGGAAACGAACTCCGTGCGCGTGCTGGAGCTGCTCGATGCCTTCTACGGAGATGCGCCGGAGGTCGAGGTTTTGGAGAGAGCTGCGTGAGCAAGATCGCTGCCGAGCGTACCATTCCGTTTCCTGGGCCCATCGTGGAGCACGATCTGCTGCTCGCGGCGCTGCCCCATCCGATCCTCGTGATCACGGACGACAACCGGATCGTTTACGGCAACGCGGCGGCTGAATCGTTTCTCTCCACCAGCACCACGATGCTCACGCGCTTCAAGCTCGACGACCTCGTCGCCTTCGGCTGTCCGCTGCTCGCCCTCGTCCAGCAGGTGCGGGAAGGCGGGTCGACGGTCAACGAGTACGGCGTCGAGATGGCGAGCCCGAAGTTCGCGGCGCCCAAGCTGGTCGACGTCTACGCCGGTCCGATGAGCGAGGGCGCTCATCTCATCGTCATCATGCTTCAGCAGCGCTCCATGGCGCAGATGATCGAGCGGCAGCTCACGCACCGGGCGGCGGCGCGGTCGGTCTCGGGCATGGCGGCCGTGCTCGCGCACGAGATCAAGAACCCGCTGTCAGGCATCAAGGGCGCGGCGCAGCTTCTCGAGCAGAACCTCTCGGACGAAGACCGTGTGCTGTCGCAGCTCATCTGCTCGGAGACGGAGCGCATCCGCAATCTCGTGAACCGGATGGAGGTGTTCGGCGACGAGCGGCCGCTCACCAAGGAGCCGGTCAACATTCACGACGTTCTCAATCATGTGCGCAGGCTCGGGGAATCGGGCTTCGCGCGCGGCGTGCGCATCATCGAGGATTACGATCCCTCGCTGCCGCCCATTCCCGGCAATCGCGACAAGCTGGTGCAGGCGTTCCTGAACCTTCTCAAGAATGCTGCGGAAGCGATCGGCGACAACGAGGACGGGCAGGGGCGCATCATCATGCAGACCTCGTTCCGGCCGGGCGTGCGGCTTTCGGTTCCAGGAACGGATGCCCGCATCAGCCTGCCTCTCATGATCCAGATCGAGGACAACGGCTCGGGCGTTCCCGACCACATGAAGCCGCATCTCTTCGATCCTTTCGTCACCACCAAGCATAACGGCACGGGTCTCGGCCTCGCGCTCGTCGCCAAGATCATCGGCGATCACGGCGGCATCATCGAATGCGACAGCGAGGCCAAGCGTACGGTGTTTCGCGTTCTCCTGCCGATGCAAGACCGCACACGAAAAGATGGCGCCGTTCCGCGGCCCGTTCCCGCTAACGACAGGAGAGGTTGACCCCGATGGCCCGTGGCACCGTTCTCATTGCCGACGACGACACCGCGATCCGCACGGTTCTGAACCAGGCGCTCGCGAGAGCCGGGTATGCGCCGCGCGCGACCGGAAACGCCGCAACGCTCTGGCGCTGGGTAAGCCAGGGCGAGGGCGACGTGGTGATCACCGACGTGGTGATGCCCGACGAAAACGCCTTCGATCTCATCCCGCGCATCAAGAAGGCCCGGCCCGAGCTGCCGATCATCGTGATGAGCGCGCAGAACACGCTGATGACGGCGCTGACGGCGGCAGAGAAGGGGGCTTACGAATATCTGCCGAAGCCCTTCGACCTTTCCGAGGTGGTTGCAGTCGTCGGACGTGCGCTCGCGGGACAGGGACGTCGTCCGCGCGCGGCCACGTCACCCGAGATGGAGAGCGAGGAGCTGCCGCTGATCGGCCGCTCGCCCGCCATGCAGGAGATCTACCGCGCGCTCGCGCGCCTCACCCAGACCGACCTCACCGTCACGATCCAGGGCGAGAGCGGCACGGGCAAGGAGCTCGTGGCGCGCGTGCTGCACGATTACGGCAAGCGCCGGCAGGGGCCGTTCGTTGCCATCAACATGGCGGCCATCCCGCGCGAGCTGATCGAGAGCGAGCTTTTCGGGCACGAGAAGGGTGCGTTCACGGGCGCGCAGACGCGTACGCCCGGCCGCTTCGAGCAGGCCGAAGGCGGCACGCTGTTCCTCGACGAGATCGGCGACATGCCGCTCGAAGCCCAGACACGCCTTCTGCGCGTGCTGCAGCAGGGCGAGTATACAACTGTGGGCGGGCGTACGCCGATCAAGACCAACGTGCGGATCATCGCGGCGACGCACCGGGATCTCAGAAGCCAGATCCAGCAGGGGCTCTTCCGTGAGGACCTCTACTATCGCCTGAACGTGGTGCCGCTTCGCCTCCCGCCGCTGCGTGAGCGCGTGGAGGACATCGGCGATCTCGTCCGGCACTTTCTGCGTCAGGCCGCACGCGAAGGCCTCGGCCAGAAATCCATCGAGACGGCGGCGATCGAGCGGCTCAAGGCGCATCCGTGGCCCGGCAACGTGCGCGAGCTCGAAAACTTCGTACGGCGCGTCGGGGCGCTCTATACCCAGGATACGCTGACCCAGCAGATCATCGAGCAGGAGCTGGCGGAGGTTCTGCCCAAGCGTAGCGCGACGTCCGACAGCGAGCCGAAGGACTTCACCGAGCTGGTGGAGCGTTATCTCGCGCAGTACTTCGCGGGCTTTGGCAAGGAGCTGCCGCCGCCGGGGCTCTATGACCGGGTCATCCGGCAGGTGGAGTATCCGCTTCTGTCGGCGGCGCTCACGGCGACGCGGGGCAATCAGATCCGGGCGGCGGAGCTCCTGGGCCTCAACCGCAACACGCTTCGCAGCCGCATCAAGGCGCTCGACATTCGCGTGTTCAGGACGCCGATGCCGTAGGGGGGGCGGGGCCTTCTCCTCTCGTGTCCAGACGCGGGCCTGCGCCTGGACGTGTCCGTCTGCGCTGCGACCCTCCAAAAAGAAGCGCGGGCTAAAGCTTGCATGGGTGCCGGGTCCGTGCGGAGCACGGATTCGCCATGATGCCGGCATGACGTTCAGTTTGTGGGCGATGCCGGAAATGCGACGGTCGCAACAAGGCATGGTCTCGTGCAGGCCCAGGCTCGAGTCCGTGGCTCCATGCCATCGCCTATGCAACGCGTTTCGCAACAGGACGCGTTGCAGGCTTGCACACAAGTCGTTAAGTCGCACCAATTGCGTCGCAGGAATGTCACAGTTACAGTGTCACTTGTGCCCGGCACACGTCAGGGCCGTTGCCGAAATGGCAAGAATGCTGCGTCCGCCGCGAATGTTCGTGGTCGGAGAGTAACACTCGCGCAGAGTTCGTGTGCACAGCAGTAACGGAAGGTAGAATGGGCGGTAGAGGCACCACGAGCGAGGCCGAGTGGACGGACGGTGCTGCGTCTCCGCTTCTGGACCTCACCGACCGCGCGTTCTGGACGGGACTCGTCGTCGTCGTCCTTTCGCTCATCTCGGCGCTTGCGACCTATCTCATCCTGACGGGTCTCACGCCTGTCGCGCCGCGCGACGACATCGTGCTCGGTGCGCTGCTCATCAATCTCATTCTGATCGCCGCAATGATCGCGGTGATCGCGTGGCAGGGCTACGGCATGTGGCGCGCGTGGCGCGCCAAGCTCGCGGGCGCCCGTCTGCACGTGCGCATCGTGCTGCTGTTCTCGATCATCGCGGCGCTGCCCGCGATGCTGCTCGCAGTCGCGGCCACCACCACGTTCTCGCGCTCGCTCGATAGCTGGTTCTCGACGCGAACCCGCGCCATCATCAACAACTCGGTCGAGGTGGCGCAGGCCTACGTCGACGAGCACGGACAGCTTCTGCGCACGGATCTCGCGAACATGGTTCGCGACGTCGATTCCGCGGCCGACCATATTCCGGCGGACTCGCCCGAATTCCGGCAGCACATCATCGCGCAGGCGGGTCTGCGCGACATTCCCGCAGCCTATGTGATCGATGCCAACGGCGATCCCGTCATCGCCGCGCTCGAGGATCAGGCTCAGCCGTTCACGCCGGTGCCTTATCCGTATCTGGCTCAAGCGAAGAACGGGCAAGTGGCGCTGTTCACGCCCTCCGGCACCGCGCAGGTATCGGGCGTCGCGAAGCTCAGCCGCTATCCGGACCGTTTCCTCTATGTCTCGCGGCTTCTGAGCCCGAAGGTCGTAGGGCATTTGCAGCGAACGGCGCAGAGCGTCGACGAGTACAACCGGCTGCGTGCGGCGCGCGGCGGTCTCAAGTTCGCGCACGGCCTCATCTACACGATGATCTCGATGACGGCGCTGCTGGCCGCCATCTGGGTCGGCCTCTGGTTCGCGAGCCGGTTCGTTTCCCCCATTCGCCGCCTGATCGCGGCCGCGCAACAGGTCTCGCGCGGCAACCTGGCCGTGGAACTGCCCGAGCGGCGCGGCGAGGGCGATCTCCGCCGCCTCTCTACAACTTTCAACACGATGACGCGGGAGCTGAAACACCAGCGCGACGCGCTCGTGATGGCCAACGAGCAGCTTCTGGACCGGCGCCGTTTCATGGAGGCGGTGCTGTCGGGTGTGTCGGCTGGCGTGATCGGCCTCGACAGCCAGGATCGCATCACACTCGTCTCGCGCGCGGCCGAGGAGCTTCTTGCCACCACCGAGGCCGCCGTCGTCGGAAAGAAGCTCGTCGAGGCGTTGCCGATGTTCGCGCCCGCGCTCGAACGGCGTGACGAGCAGGGCCTCAAGGTGCGCGGGGCTCAGGAGATTTCCGTCACCATCGGCGACGACGAGCGCACGTTCGCGGTGCGTGTCACGCGCGAGCGGGCAGGGCCGGGCGACGTGGGCTCGGTCATGACGTTCGACGACATCACCGAGCTCGTTTCGGCGCAACGCACGTCGGCCTGGGCGGACGTGGCGCGGCGCATCGCGCACGAGATCAAGAACCCGCTCACGCCGATCATTCTTTCGGCCGAGCGCATCCGGCGCAAGTACGGCAAGGTGATCGTCGACGACCGCGAGACGTTCGACAAGCTCACCGCGACCATCGAACGGCAGGCGGGCGACATCAAGACGATGGTGGACGAGTTCGCCTCGTTCGCGCGCATTCCGAAGCCCGTCATGGAGAACAACGATCTCAAGGACGCGGTGCAGGATTCCGTGATCCTGTTCCGGGAAAGCCACGGCGGCGTGGTCTACGGCCTCAAGCTTCCCGAGCGGCCGCTTCTCGCCTCCTTCGACCGCCGGCTTCTCACGCAGGCGGTGACCAACCTCGTGAAGAACGCAACCGAGGCGGTGGAGACCGCGGCGGATGCGGAGCCCGGACGCCAGGGACGGGTAGACGTGGAAGTGCGCATCGACAACACGATGGTGGCGATCGAGGTGTCGGACAACGGTCCAGGCCTTCCGAAGACCAACCGCTCCCGCCTGCTCGAGCCCTATGTGACCACCAAGGGCCACAAGGGCACGGGCCTTGGGCTCGCCATCGTACAGAAAATTATCGAACAGCACGGCGGGCAGCTCATCCTGGATGACGCCCCCGTGACCCCGACACGCAGCTCCGGCGCGCGCGTGACGCTCTCGCTTCCGCTTTCGATCCTGACACCTCAGGCCGGGTCGCAAGCGGAGGAGATCGAGCCCAAGCGCGCGGCCGGGGGCCGAGAGATTTGACGCGAACAAAGATTGCTTTGAGGAGTTGAGAGATGGCTGCAGACATCCTGATCGTCGATGACGAGGCGGATATCCGAGAACTGGTCGCGGGCATTCTCGAGGACGAGGGACATCGCACGCGGCTCGCCCGTGACAGCGACGAGGCGCTGCGCATCATCGAGGAGCGCCGTCCGCAGCTCGTCATTCTCGATATCTGGCTGCAGGGCAGCAGGCTCGACGGCCTCGAAGTGCTGTCGGTGATCAAGCGCACCTATCCGGACCTGCCGGTCGTCATCATCTCCGGACACGGCAACGTCGAGACGGCCGTCACGGCGATCAAGCGAGGCGCTTACGATTACATCGAGAAGCCGTTCAAGGCGGACCGCCTCGTGCTCGTGACGCTGCGCGCGCTCGAAGCCTCGCAGCTCAAGCGCGAGGTGCGCGAGCTCAAGGAGCGCTCGACGGTCTCGGCGGAAATGATCGGCAAGTCGCCGGCGATCAACCAGCTCAAGAGCGCGATCGATCGTCTTGCACCGACCAACAGCCGCATTCTGATCCGTGGCGCCTCGGGCGCCGGCAAGGAGCTGGCTGCGCGGCTCCTGCACCAGAAATCGCATCGTGCGGACGGGCCGTTCATCGTGCTCAATGCGGCCTCGATGGCGCCGGATCGCGTGGAGGAGGAGCTGTTCGGCACCGAGGATCGCTCGGGCGGGCCGCGCAAGGTCGGCGCGCTCGAGGAAGCGCATGTCGGCACGCTCTACATCGACGAAGTGGCGGACATGCCGCTCGAGACGCAGGGCAAGGTGCTGCGCGTGCTGGTCGAGCAGAAATTCCAGCGCATCGGCGGCGCGCAGAAGGTCTCGGTCGATGTCCGCATCGTCTCCTCGACCAGCCGCGACATCGAGCGCGACATGAGTGAGGGCCGTTTCCGCGAGGACCTCTATCATCGCCTCAACGTGGTGCCGCTTCGGGTGCCGAGCCTCGCGGAGCGGCGCGAGGACATTCCCGACCTCATCCAGTATTTCGTCACTCAGCTTTCGCAGGCGTCCGGGCTTTCGCCGCGCCGCATCGGCGAGGATGCGATCGCGGTTCTGCAGGCGCACGACTGGCCGGGCAACGTGCGCGAGCTTCGCAACAACATCGAGCGCCTGATGATCCTCGCGGGCGGCGATCCCGGCGCGGTGATCACGGCGGACATGCTTCCGGAGGAGATCGGCTCCAACGTGCCGCTGCCGGTGAACGGCGGTGCGGAGCATCTGATGTCGCTGCCGCTGCGCGAGGCGCGCGAGATCTTCGAGCGTGAATACCTGCTGGCGCAGATCAACCGCTTCGGCGGCAACATCTCGCGCACGGCAGAGTTCGTCGGCATGGAGCGCTCGGCGCTGCATCGCAAGCTGCGCGCGCTCGGCGTCTCGTCGGATCAGCGCGGCGCCGAGATGAAGATCGGCTGAGGCGAGCGTTCCGCCTTGCCCGCCTACACATCTATTTTTCTCAAGAGGGATACCTTGGCATAATCTTTGAGACGTGTCTGGGCACCGGCCTTCGCCAGTGTGACGTCGAATTTCGGCGATCGGTCGACCCACTATAAACGTCATCCCGACGGAGGTCGGGATCCGGTCACGCTGCTGCATCAGACATGGACAGAGCTATGCGAATGCATCCTTCGGGAGAGGTGAATAGGCGGCGTTATTTTATCGCCTCTCCCCGCCGGGGAGGGGTCGGAAGCGACTGCAAATCGCTTCCGGGCGAGTGGGGAGCGCGGCGTTCGACATCTCATTCAAGGGGCAGGGCATGACGCGCGTCGTCTACGTCAATGGGCGGTATCTTCCCTATGCCGAGGCCGGCGTTCACGTGGAGGATCGGGGCTTCCAGTTTGCCGATGCGATCTACGAGGTGTGCGAGGTGAACGGCGGACGTCTCGTCGACGAGACGCGCCACATGGACCGCCTCGAGCGCTCGCTCGGTGAACTGCGTATTCCGCTGCCGATGTCCCGCCGGGCCCTGGGGCTTATTCTGCGCGAGGTCATCCGGCGCAATCGCGTGGAGACGGGCCTCGTCTATCTGCAGGTGACGCGCGGGACCGCGCCCCGCGATTTTCCTTTTCCGGCGGCTGGCGCGACGAGCCCGACGGTGGTGTGCCTCGCTCGCCGCGTCGACGGCACCAAGCGGGAAGCCCGGGCGGAAGGCGGCATCGCCGTGAAGACCATGCCGGACATCCGCTGGGGACGTTGCGACATCAAGACGGTCATGCTGCTGCCCGCCGTGCTCGCCAAGGAAGCCGCGGCGGCCGATGGCGCTCAGGAAGCGTGGCTGGTCGATTCCGACGGTTTCATTACGGAGGGGGCTTCCAGCAACGCCTGGATCGTCGACAAGGCCGGCACGCTCATCACGAGACCCACCGGAAATGCAATCCTGCCCGGCGTCACGCGCAGATCACTTCTTGACGTCCTCAGTCGGGAAAATATCCCGCTCGTAGAGCGCCCCTTCTCCGTTGACGAAGCAATTTCGGCGCGAGAGGCGTTCATTACGTCAGCTTCCGGCACCGTAATGCCCGTTGTGAGGATCAATGGAGTGTCCATTGGCAACGGTTATCCTGGAGATCTGACACGTCGTCTGCGCTCAAAGTTTCATCAGGCTGTCGAATTTTCCCGCTGAGTGCGACTGAGATCAATTCTGCGTGTTGTCCGTGCCGGTTCTCGCGCTTATTGTCCTGCAATCAAGATATGTTAGGTGCTCCCGAGTCACGAGTTGCTCGGCGTGCCCATGGCTTGTTGGGTGACGACGGAGCTATCAACCGACGCCCAAGATCAAAGTCCACGAAGAGGCTAAAAAAGAAGAGGCAACAAACTATGGCCGCAGATCGCGCTCAGAACCTTCAGGACACGTTTCTCAATCACGTTCGCAAGAGCAAAACGCCTCTCACCATTTTTCTCGTCAACGGTGTCAAGCTACAGGGCATCGTGACGTGGTTCGATAATTTTTGCGTCCTCTTGCGCCGCGACGGTCACTCGCAGCTCGTTTATAAGCATGCGATATCGACCATCATGCCGGGTGCTCCGGTCCATCTCATGGAAGCGGAGACAGACGGTCAGCAAGGGTGAGCACGTCCCATCGACCGCACGATGAAGCCGGGATCAAATCCGGCAGCGCATAACCCTAAAGAGCAGGGTTCCAAGGATCAGGCTACGACACAGGCGGACGCAATGCGGACGCTGGTGCTCGTTCCTGTGCTCACGCGTTTGCGCACGGCCTCGTTCGAGGGAGGCGGCTCCAGGGCCGAGCGTGCGCCTTCGCTTCATTCGCCCGAGGACCGTCTCGCCGAAGCCAAGGGGCTTGCCGAGGCGATCGATCTCGATGTGATCGACGCCAGGCTCGTCACCATCGCGGAGCCGAAGCCGGGGACGCTGTTCGGATCGGGCAAGGTGGAAGAGATCAAAGAGCTCGTGGCCGAGAAGGCCGTTGGGCTCGTGATCGTCGATCACGCCATCAGCCCGGTGCAGCAGCGTAATCTCGAACGCGCCTGGAATGCGAAGGTGCTGGATCGCACGGGACTCATTCTCGAAATCTTCGGCCGGCGCGCGCGGACGCGGGAAGGCCGCCTGCAGGTGGAGCTGGCGCATCTCACCTATCAGAAGGGCCGTCTCGTCCGTGCCTGGACCCATCTCGAGCGCCAGCGCGGCGGGCGCGGCTTTCTCGGCGGCCCCGGCGAAGCGCAGATCGAGCTCGACCGCCGTATGCTCGACGAGCGGATCATCGCGATCCGCCGTGAGCTCGAAGGCGTGGTGCGCACGCGCGAATTGCATCGCAAGGGACGGCGGAAGGTGCCGTATCCGATCGTTGCCATCGTGGGCTACACGAACGCCGGCAAGTCGACGCTGTTCAACCGCGTGGCCGGCGCGGGTGTGCTGGCGATGGACCAGGTGTTCGCAACGCTCGATCCCACCATGCGTGAGGTGCGGCTGCGCTCCGGCCGCCGGATCATTCTGTCGGATACGGTCGGCTTCATTTCCGACCTGCCGACACAACTCGTGGCCGCGTTCCGCGCTACGCTCGAAGAGGTGATCGAGGCTGATCTCATCCTGCACGTGCGCGACATCGCGCATGCGGAAACGGAAGCTCAAGCGCAGGACGTCGAGCAGGTGCTCAAGGATCTCGGCGTCGACACCGTCGCTGCCGACGGATCTATCCTGGAGGTTTGGAACAAGATCGATCTCCTGTCTCCCGACGCCCGCGACGAAGCGATGGCCGCAGCCCGCTTCCGCACGCCGCAGCCGGTCATGATCTCGGCGGTGACCGGACAAGGCCTCGACCAGCTGCTCGACCGGATCGACTCACGTCTTGGGCAGGGCGACGAGATCATGACCGTGACCGTTCCCGCCAAAGAAGGCCGTCTGATCGCCTGGCTGCACGAGCATGGGGACGTGCTCGAACAGGCGAGCGACGAGGAAGGAACCGTGACCGCGCGCGTGCGGATCGCGTCCGAGAAGAAGCTCAGGCTGATGCACGAGTTGAAGCGCGCCGGGCTCCCGCTGCCGTGAGACCGTCTCGCGCGTAGGGCCCGCCACTCCCCGTCCGCGTTGAAAGGGAGTACACTGCGCAATCCCGGAGGCGGACCGGAGGGGCGCGTCCATGACGACCTTCAAGACCGAGTGCTGCATTGCTGGCGGAGGGCCGGCGGGTCTGATGGCGGGCTATCTTCTCGCGCGTGCCGGCGTGCAGGTGATCGTGCTCGAGAAGCACGGGGATTTTCTGCGCGATTTTCGCGGCGATACCGTGCATCCCTCGACGCTCGACATCATGGACGAGCTGGGGTTGCTCGACCGGTTTCTGAAACTTCCGCACCAGAAGGTGGAGAAGCTTACCGGGCTCGTCGGCGATACGCCCGTCGCGATCGCGGATTTCACCCATTTGCCGGTGCGGGCGAAGTACATCGCGCTCATGCCGCAATGGGATTTTCTCAACTTCCTGGCGGAGGAGGGGAAGCGCTATCCGGGCTTCGACGTTCTGATGAAAACCGAGGCCACCGATGTCATCGAGGCCGACGGATCCGTCGTCGGCGTGCGGGCGAGGGGAGACGACGGCACCTCTCGGGACATTCTCGCCGATGTCGTGATCGCAGCGGACGGGCGCGGCTCGGTGCTCCGTGACAGGGCGGGGCTCACCGTCGAGGATCTCGGCGCGCCAATGGATGCGCTCTGGTTCAAGGTTCCGGCCCATCCGGACGATTCCGATCAGACCATGGGGCGGTTCGGGGCCGGTTACATTCTCGTGCAGCTCTTTCGCGGCGACTATTGGCAGTGCGCCTACGTCATTCCCAAAGGCGCGCTCGGCAACATCCAAGCCAAGGGCATCGAAGCCTTCCGCGACTTGATTTTCGAAGCCGGTCCCTTCGACCGGGAACGCCTGAAGGCGATCCGCTCGTGGGACGACGTGAAGCTGCTGACGGTGCGGGTGGACCGGCTCAAGACCTGGTACCGGCCCGGCTTTCTCGCCATAGGGGACGCGGCCCACGCCATGAGTCCGATCGGCGGCGTGGGCGTGAACCTCGCGGTGCAGGACGCGGTGGCGGCGGCCAACCAGCTCGCGCGTCCGCTGCGGGAGGGAACGGTGAGCGTGTCCGATCTCGAAGCTGTACAGACGCGCCGGATGTTTCCGACGCGTGTCATCCAGGCGATCCAGGTTGCCGCGCAGAACAACATCATAGGGCCGACGCTGCGGTTGAAGGAGAAGCCAACGCCGCCGTTCGCGCTGCGCCTGATGCAGCGTTTTCCGGTGCTACGCCGCATTCCGGCGCGCGTGCTCGGTCTCGGCGTGCGCCGCGAGCACGTCGCCGAATTCATCCGCGACGCGAAGGGATAGAGCGGGCTTCTTCCGATCAGGATGGGTCCGGCGTGCGCTCCAGCGCCTTGGCTTCGTCCCAGAGGGCATCCATCTCGGCGAGCGTCGAGCTTTCCGGCGTCCGGCTCTGCTCGGCCAGGCGTTGCTCGATGTGGCGGAAGCGGCGGGTGAATTTGTCGTTTGCCGCGCGGAGGGCGGCCTCGGGATCGATCTTGAGGTGACGCGCCACGTTCGCCATCACGAAGAGGAGATCGCCCAACTCCTCCTCGATCTTCGCCGTCAGCGCCGGGCTGCGATCGGGTGCAGACGCGCGCGGATCGGCGGGCACGGCCACCTCCTCCAGCTCCGCCATTTCCTCGCGCATCTTGTCGAAGACGGGGGCCAGAGACGGCCAGTCGAATCCGACCTTCGCTGCTTTGTCCTGCAACTTGACGGCGCGCATCAGGGCCGGAAGACCGAGCGAGACATCGGCAAGCAGGCCTTCTCCACGCCGGCCGGTTGGGAGGGCCTCCGCAGAGCGCGGCTCGCGCGAAGCCGGCAAGGCAGCACGCTCTTTCGCTTTCGCGGCGCGCTCCTCGGCCTTGATCCTGGTCCAGAAGCCGGGCGCGGCACCGGCAGCGCGCTCCTCCTCGGTGCCGAATACGTGCGGATGGCGGCGGATCATCTTCGCGGTGATGGCCTCGACGACGTCGCCGAATGCGAACGCGCTCTGCTCCTCGGCCATGCGTGCGTGATAGGCGACCTGCAGGAGAAGATCGCCCAGCTCGTCCTTGAGGTCCGGCAGGTCGCGGCGCGCGATGGCGTCCGCGACCTCGTAAGCCTCCTCAATGGTGTAAGGCGCGATGGTTTCGAACGTCTGCTCGAGATCCCACGGGCATCCCGTCACGGGCGTACGGAGCGCGGCCATGATCTCGAGGAGGCGCGCGATGTCTTTCGAAGGTGTCATTGGAACGTTCTTGTCAGCCTCTGAACTCGGGCCGACCCTAACGGAGCGGGTGCTATGTGGCGAGTGCCGGCTGGCGCATTTTGCGCGGAAGAAGCGGGGCAGGGGCCAACGCAAGAACGAGCGCCAGGGGGATCAGCCATCCAAGCCACGTGGCGCACGCGTACACGGGATCGAACGGCAGGTCCCAGGAAGTGACGGCTGCCGTCGTGAGGCGCACCCAGATGGCGCCGGAGGCGACCGCGGCCATGGCCAGCATCAGCGTGGCGTGGCGGGCATAGTCCTTGGCGCGGATGGCGCGGACACCTTCGGCAATGAGTGCGAGCCAGACGAGCCCTTGTGCGGCAAAACCGATGCGGGCCGGGAGGACGGAGGTGCTTTCGTAAGCGACCGGAAAGGAGGTGAGCGCGCCCGCGATCACGAGCATGGCCGTGAGGCGTCCCAGCGGGCGATGCCAGGAACGGTAGCGGCGCAACGCGATCACGGCCGGCATCAGCACCAGCGCCGCGCCGGAGGCGAGCATGTGGATCTGGAAGATGCCCGGTAGCTTTTCGTTCACCAGATGCAGGTTGAAAGGAAGCGGCAGGGCACCCACGCCTTCGATCACGGCTACGACGCCGGTTGGCACGGCGAGAGCGACCAGAACGGCGCCAGCCAGGAACACGGCGAGCCGCGACACAAATTTGCCCGGGCGGGCTGATTTGATCGGAACCGTGATCAATTTTTCGGAGGCTGCAAGGCGCGTCATGGTGAGTTTGAAAACCCGGGCCGGTCGTATCGTGTCGCGTGGGACTGCTTCAAGCTTTGCCGTACTTTGTGTTCTGGCTGCGGCGGGCGCGGCGCTCGCCGGAGACGCCGCAAGCCCTCCATCCGGCGGCGACGCTGTGATCGATATCTCGGGACGCTGGGAAGGACGAAGCTACGAGCTTGCGCGGACGAAGGACTGCGCGGAGAAGCCATGCACGCTTACCCTCGATGTGGCGCGATGCGCCGCCGGCTGGTGCGGAGTGGAGGTGCTGGACGCCGGTAGAAAGTGCGGCAGCACAGCGCTCAAACTCGACGCGGGCGAGCGGAGCGCCATCAGCGGCAACACGCTTTTCAAGGGCAAGCTCGAGCTGGCTCAAGGCACGGAGCCCTATGTCGTGGAGGTGAGCCTGATCAACTGGTCCGGTGACGAGCCCAAGACGCAGCTTCACATTACTGGCGATACGGGTGGGGAGTTCCGCATGTTCCGCCGCACCTTCCCGTTCAACGCCACGCTCGCGCGCTCGGGCGATGCGCACTGCCGCCCGGAGAGCACAGTCTCGCTTCTCGATTGAGGGCACGGCGCTCGTTCCGTTGTCTTGACGCGCAGCTTCGCGTTACATCTTGCGGTGCTTCCGAGCCTGTACGAGCGGTTTTGGCCGCCTGTCCTTCCGGAGGCGTGTTTCGGAGCGCCGCCTGCCTCTCATGATCGTCATTCGCATCCTCCTCAACGGACTGATCATGGCGGCCGAGATTGGTGCGGTCGCGGCCGTCGCTTGGCTTGGCTACGTACACCCGTTCCTGTTTGCGGCGTTCACCGCGGCGCTGAGCTTCGCCCTGGGCCTCCGGCTCGAGATCAAGCGTCTTTCGTTCGAGCTGCCGTTCTATTTCGAGGGCGCGCGGTCGCCGCGTATCCTCCTCGTCGGGCTGGTCGGCTTTGTGGAAGCGCTGATGAAGGGGGTGCTGGCCGGGCTCGCCGCGCTGTTCACCTTCGCAGGCACCGACAGCACACGGCTGTTCTGGGTGGCCGTCGTCTTCGGCGTTACGACCTATGCGGGGTCGGCAGCGCTCAGGGCGCTCTCGGTGTCGCTCAGGGCTCAGCCCTGGCGCTGGGGCTACTTCAGGCTGGCGCCGCCGCTGGGGCTCGCATTCTCCGCTGGCCTCGCGATGCTGGCGGCGGTCGGTGTGCTGCACGCGACCAGCGTAGGTGAGATCGGGTGGAAGCTCGTCTGGGAGCTTCCACAGAAGCCGTCTGTCAGCCAGGTGAGCGAGCTCTTCTTCCAGCTCAAGCAGGCGTTCGACGATTTCATCGTCACGCTCTTGCGGGCGGTGATGAGCGAGGAGTGGGCGCGGGTGGTCGGCATCGTGGTCAGCGTGAACGTGCTGACCGGTTTCGTCGCCGCCGTTTATGCGGCGGTGATCGCAGCGTGCGTGCGGGCAGCCGAGGAACAGCTGCCGTGAGCGGCTGGGCGGGGTGGAGCTTCGCGCCCGGCTATCGCAGTGGAACTTTCCGGGGGAGCTTTCCGGCTCGTCTTGAGGCCCAAAGCAGCGCCCATCCCATGGCCGCCGCGTCCATCCTCAATTCGCATAATATATATTATGGAAAATAACGAGATGGAGCGACCTTAGAACAGTGTCTTAATGGTTCATTTAGTGGCGCCAGCGAGCCAAGCCCATCGGCCGGCTCGCTGGCTTTTTGCGTTCCGCCCTTACTTCTCGGGCTTCTCGAAGTTGTCGGCGATGAAGCGGTCGAGGAGCTGGACGCCCCAGCCCGATCCCCAGCTCGTGTTGATCTCGTTCTTCGGCGCGTCCATCGCGGTGCCCGCGATATCGAGATGCGCCCAAGGCACGTCCTTCTTGATGAAGCGATTGAGGAACGCGGCCGCTGTGCAGGCGCCGCCCCAGCGGCCACCCATGTTCTTCACATCCGCGTTCTTGCTGTCCATGAGCTTGTCGTAGGACTTGTCGAGCGGCATCCGCCAGACCTTCTCGCCCGTCGTCTTCGAGGCGGCGATGAGCTGGTCGGCCAGCTTGTCGTCGTTGGAGAAGAGGCCGGCGAAATCCTTGCCGAGCGCCACCATGATGGCGCCGGTGAGCGTCGCGAGGTCGATGACGAAGCGCGGCTTGAAGCGCTCCTGCACGTACCAGAGCACATCGGCCAGCACGAGGCGGCCTTCGGCGTCGGTGTTGAGGTTCTCGACCGTCTGACCCGAGAGCGAGACGACGATGTCGCCCGGGCGGATGGCGGAGCCCGAGGGCATGTTCTCGACGATGCCGATGGCGCCGATGGCGTTGACGGGCGCCTTGCGCTCGGCGAGCGCGTACATGAGGCCGACGACAGCGGCGGCGCCGCCCATGTCGCCCTTCATATCCTCCATGCCGGCGGCCGGCTTGATGGAGATGCCGCCGGTGTCGAACACGACGCCCTTGCCGACGAAGGCGAGCGGCTTGGCGCGTTTCGACTTCGCGCCATTCCACTGCATGATGGCGACGCGTGCGGGGCGAACGCTGCCCTGCGCAACGGACAGCAGCGTATTCATGCCGAGCTCTTTCAGCGTCACGTCGTCGAGGATCTCGACCTCGAGGCCGATGCGCTCGAGCTCCTTCACGCGGTCGGCGAACTCGACCGGGCCGAGCACGTTGGCGGGCTCATTGACGAGATCGCGGGCGAAGTGCACGCCCGTGGCGACCGCGCGCTTGGCTTCGAACGCCGCGCGGGCCTTGTCGGGATCGGCGCAGTGAATGGTGAGGTGGACGAGGCCGTCCTTGGCGGGCTTCTGGTCGGCATTTCCGTTGCCGTTGGCAGCCCCCTCCTCGCCTCCGGTCTTCTTGGTCAGGTACTTCTTGAAGGAGTAGTGGCGGAGCAGCGCGCCAAAGGCGAGGTTCGCGGCCACCGCCTCGGGCTTGATGTCGGCACCCGAGACTTCGGCGAAAAGGCTCGCCTCCGCGACTTTGCGCGCCGAGATCTGGCCGAGGGCATAACCGCCGAGGCTTGCCCAATCGCTGTCGCCGTGGTCGCCCGCCTTGCCCGCGCCGATCACGATGAGGCGCTGGATGTCGAGCTTCTGCGGGGCGAGGATCTCGATCGAGGTGTTCTTCTTGCCTTTGAACTCGGCCGCTTCCGCGGCCTTGAGGATCTGCCCGTCGCTCCGCTTGTTGAGGTTCTGAATCGCGGGCGACAGCGCGAGATCCTGGCCGACGAACACGGCCGACGTTGCGGCATGGGCGGCATCGAGACGGGCGAAGGTGATTTCAAGCGGCGTAGTCATCGGTGGGTGGTGCTCCTCGAGGACATGGGGTTCGTGAGAACAGGGGATCGTTGCGGCGGGTCCGGACCTGCCCGCGGAGCGGGTCCGGCGTGTTCGGGGTATCTGCTGGGCCGGAGACGGGTTTCGAGCAGGCTCCGGATGGCCCGGTGCGTGGGCTCGTCTCATGCTCAGCAGACAACGATTAGAGCATCCTATACGCCCAGGATCGGATCAAACTGCTGCGATCAGGGGCCGGCGGCACGATCGGGCTTCAGCCCGCCGCCGGCTTCAAGCCGCGGCCATGCTCGAACAATGGGCAGGCGTTTTCGATCTTCGCTGTGGAAATTAGACGCTTGCGGGGGAAGTGCAAGCCGCGGACGCTCCAAAAGTCAGCCCCACACATTAATCTGCTGATAGGGTTAGGTTTGGCGGGGCTCCGCGGGCGTAGCAGGGGTTGTTTCCGCATTGCATCAATGGGGTTAGAGGCTTGGATTAGAGCCGAAATTCCGCCATTGTCACATGGAACGACGGTGGTTAAGTGCGTACCGCTTCGACGACGGGGGTTCGAGTTTTGCGGGCGGGTGCTCAAGATATCGCCGTGCGCGGCCGTGGCGCCGTCCTCGGCGGCAGTCTTCGCCCTTCGGCTTCGATGGCCGGTTCCTCGACGTCGTCTCACTCGAAGCTCAGCGTGATCACCGTCAGATGACGATTTTCTCACGATATGTTTTTCGGCAGACGCTGAGCGCGCTTTTGCTGGTGCTGCTATCGCTGACCGGCATCGTGTGGATCTCGCTCGCGCTGCGCGAACTCAACGTCGTGACCAGCCTTGGCCAGAGCGCGCTGACGCTCGTCACCATGACGACGCTGGGCCTTCCCAACTTCGTCGCCGTGATTACGCCGTTCGCGCTGCTGATCACGGTGATCCACACGCTCAATCGCCTCAACAGCGACAGCGAGATCATCGTGCTGACGGCGTCGGGCGCCACGGCGTGGACCATCGTCAAGCCGTTGGCGACGCTGGCGCTGATCGTCGTGGCCTTCATCTCCTACGTGAACCACGTGGCCATGCCGTGGAGCCTCAGGCTTCTGCGCGAAATCGTGATGGACGTCCGCACCGATCTCCTGACCCAGGTGATCCAGCCGGGCCGCTTTTCGAGCCCCGAGCGCGGTTTGACGTTTCATATCCGCGAGCGCTCGCTCGATGGGACGCTGCAAGGCCTCGTGATGCACGACGCCCGCAATTCCAAGGAAGTGCAGTCCTATCTCGCCGAAAAAGGCCTCATCCTGAAGGACAAGGGCGAGTCCTATCTGTTCATGACCAACGGGCATATTCTGCGCCGTGAGGGCGGGATCTCCGAGCCGACACAGATCATCGAGTTCGACAAGTACGCGGTCGATCTCGACCGTTTCGAAGCCAAGACGGCAGGACCTGCGGATCTCAAGCCGCGCGAGCGCTACTACGACGAGCTGGTCAATCCCGACCCCAACAGCTCGGCCTACAAAGCCGAGCCCGGCCGCTTCAGGGCCGAGTTGCATGAGCGCTTTTCGAGCGCGCTCTACCCGCTTGCCTTCGTGTTGCTGGCGATCGCGCTCGTCGGCCAGGCGCAAAGCACGCGACAGAACCGTCATGCCCGAATGGGCTTCTGCTTCCTGGCGGGCGTGGGACTGCGGCTATCGGGGCTGGCGGTGAACAACATCGTGGTGCTGCACGCGAGCTTCGTGCCCGTGCTCTACCTCATTCCGCTCACGGCGATTTGCGTTTCGCTGTTCCTGATCGCGCGCGGGACGCGGCCCTCGCGGGGCAACGCGATGCTGGACAAGATTTCCGAGAGCGCGGCGGAGCTTTGGGCGAGCCTTATGCAGCGCTTCTCCCGCCGGCGGGGCGTCGCCGCGCCTGCCGGGTCCAGGAGCTAGCGGCCGATGCCCGGGGTCTCCACGCTCTCCGTCTACATCGGGATGCGCTTCCTGATCGCGATCTTCGCGGTGTTCGGGCTCTGCACGGTCCTGATTTTCATGATCGATTTCGTTGAGCTTTTGCGCCAAGCCGGCAAATACGGCAGCGTGCCGGCCTGGCTTCTCGCCTGGATCACGGCGCTGCGGCTGCCGGCCTACACGGAAATCCTGCTTCCGTTCGCGGTGCTGGTGGGTTCGATCAGTGCACTGCTGATGCTGGCGCGCAAGAGCGAGCTCGCGGTGATGCGCGCGGGCGGCATGTCGGTCTGGCAGTTCCTGCGTCCGGGCGCGGCCGTCGCAATGATGCTCGGGATCCTGAGCTCCACCGTTTTCAACCCTTTGGCGGCTACGGCGAGAGACAGCTCCGAAAAGTTGTATTCAGAGGCGTTCGGGCGTGAATCAAGCCTGCTCGGCAAGGGCGCCTCAGGCACATGGCTGCGCCAGGACGGTCTCGACGGGCAATCGGTACTCACGGCAGGCAGCACCCGGCGGCGGGGAACCGAGCTCACCACGGTTACGGCGTTCGTTTACGATAAAAGCGGGCGCTTCTCGGAGCGAGTCGACGCCAGCCGGGCGAAGCTCGAGGAAGGGTACTGGGTGCTCGAAAGTGCCCTCGTCTCGCGCGTCGGCCGGGAGCCCGAAACCTTCGGAAAATATCTGCTGTCCACCTACCTCACGCCGGAGCGTGTCGTGGACGCCCTCGGAAGCGTCATCTCGGTCTCGTTCTGGGAGCTTCCGGACCTGATTTATGTGACGGAAAAAGCGGGTCTTTCAGCATCAAAATTGCGCATTCAGTATGAGTTGCTGCTGACTCGCCCGCTGCTCTGCGTGGCCATGGTTTTTTTGGCGGCCACTGTGTCGTTGCGGTCATTCCGCTCGGGTGGGATCCAGACTATGGTCGTCACCGGAATGATCGGGGGCTTTGGATTTTTCCTTTTCACGGAGATTTCAAGGCAAATCGGAACGGCGGGCCTCGCCCCAATCTGGGCGGCGGTGTGGGTTCCGGTGGTTCTCGCAATCCTTGTTTCGGTCACGGTGCTCTTGCACCAGGAGGACGGCTGAGTGATGCGTGTTGCGCGCAAAATGCTGGCGACATGCACTGAGTTGGGCAACTCGTGTCCGTGCCGCAAGGCAGTGGGACACGGGCGTTTGCGCGTGCTTTCCGGCGTGGCGGCTACGCTCGCGGCAGCCGCGGCGCTGCTCGCCTCCCATCCGGCCTCCGCACAGAAAAAATCCAACAGCTTCCAGGACGAGGTGACCTCCTCCTCGAAGACCTCGGCTTTCGGCAAGTCGGGCGATGTGTTCGGCAAGCCGCAGAAGATGGACAAGACGCTGCCGCTCTACCTGCAGGGCGACGAGCTGATCTACGACACCAAGGGCAACCGCGTGATCGCGCGCGGCAACGTCGAGATCTACTACAACAAGAACGTTCTTACGGCCGATCAGGTCATCTACGACCAGGGCGCCAACACGCTGACGGCTTCCGGAAACGTCGAGCTCAAGGACGCGAACGGCAACATCATCCGCGCGGACAACTACACGTTGACGGACGACTTCCGTGACGGCTTCGTGCAGTCGCTGTCGGTGGTGACGAGCGACGAATCCCGCATCACCGCGGAGCGGGGCGAGCGGCGCGAGGGCAACGTCACCGAGTTCGCCGAAGCAACCTTCACGGCTTGCAAAAGCGAAGGCAACGTGCCGCCGCTGTGGTGCATCGGCGCCAAGCGCATCGTGCACGACCAGGCCAACGCGACCATTTCGTACCAGGATGCCGAGGTTAAGTTCTACGGCATCACGGTCGGCTATCTGCCTTACTTCGAGCACCCCGATCCGTCGGTGAAGCGCAAGAGCGGCTTCCTCGCGCCGTCGTATGGCAACTCGAACGATCTCGGCGTGTTCGTCGAGATTCCGTACTACTTCGCTCTGTCGCCGAATTACGATTTCACGTTCCATCCCCGCTACATGACCGAGCAGGGCGTGCTGTGGCAGGGTGACTGGCGCCAGAAGCTCTCCAACGGCGAGTACTCGATCAACCTGGCCGCCATCGACCAGGACGCGAGCGATCTCGGACCCGGCAATGAAGATCTGGACGGCTGGCGCGGCAGCGTTGAGACGCGCGGCAAGTTCTCGCTTTCGAGCTGGTGGAGCTACGGCTGGAATGCCATCATCGAAAGCGACGACACGTTCCGCCGGTACTACAAGCTCGACGGCATCCTGCTGACCGACCGCGTCAACGACGTCTGGTTGCAGGGCATGTCGGAGCGTAACTATTTCAGCGCGAAGCTCTATCAGTTCGGCGGGCTGCTGGTGAACGACACCGACGCGTCGGAGTCGCTCGTTCATCCGATCATCGACCACAACTACGTGTTCAAGGATCCGGTACTCGGCGGCGAGCTGCGCTGGAGGTCCAACGCGCTGAGCCTGTCACGTTCTGATGTTCGGCTTGATAATGCGCCTCCGAATTCGGATCTTGTCTCGCAAGACATGAATCGTTTTGTGACGGAAGTGAAATGGCGCCGCCGTTTCACGGACGCGATCGGCATAACCTATACGCCGTTCGGCGAGCTGCGTGGCGACATCTACCAGATCAACTATGAGGACCCGATCGCTGGCGACCTCGATGAGACCTTCTTGCGCGGTCTCGCGACGGGTGGAGCCACGGTGTCCTATCCCTGGGTTGCGAACGTTGGCGCAAGCTCGCACGTGATCGAGCCGATCGGGCAGATCGTGGCTCATAATTCCAGCGTTCGTCAGGATGATCTGCCGGATGAAGACGCCAAGAGCCTGATCTTCGACGATACCAACCTGTTCGAGAGCACCAAGTTCTCGGGCTATGACCGCCTCGAAACGGGCGTTCGAGCCAACGTCGGCGTCCAGTACACGTTCCAGGGTCCGGTGGGCTACGCTCGCGTGCTCGCGGGACAAAGCTTCCATCTCGCTGGCACTAACGCTTACAATGAGCCGGGTAACGACTTTAACTCGGCCAGCGGACTCGAGACTAATAAATCTGACTACGTGCTCGGGTTGTACCTCGCGCCGACAGATGTGTTCCGGGTGATCTCCCAATCTCGTTTTGACGAGGACGACCTCTCCCTGCGACGGCAGGATTTGTCGGCAGCCTTTAACTATGGGCCGATTGTCGCTCAGGTCACATACACTTACGGTGACGTCTACGATTACGACACTGCGACGTACGACCAACAAGAAGACATCCTCGGCTTCGCCTCGCTGCGGATCACCGATCGCTGGACGCTGTCGGGCGCCCTTCGCTACGACCTCGACGCGGGCAGGACGCTCACGGATTCGATCCGTATCGCCTATCTCGACGAATGCTTCATGCTGAGCGCGACCTACAGCGAGACATTCATCAATGATCCGGATCGCGATATCGAGCCGGATCAGACCGTCATGCTGCGCTTCGAGTTCAAGCACCTCGGCGGCTTCAACTACCAGACCAACGTGGTCGACTTCATGGGCGGCGAAGACGCCTCGTCGCTGGGCAGTGCTCTCAACCGCTGATCGGTCAATGCCTTGCCAACGCCATGGTTGGTGTGGATAAGGTCCGCGACCTTTGCATTCTGCTGGTCACCCTTTATTGTCGGGATTCCCGGCGCTTCGAGGAATTGGCCAAGCGTCAGCGCTTTCCGTCGCGCCGTGATCCGTTTTTGCTGGCGAGACAGCATCGATGCCTAATCTGCCCCGTTTCCTCCTTCTGACCTCCGGCGCGCTCCTGCTTGGCGCAGGCCTCGCCCTGCCCGCCTCTGCGGTGGAGCCCAAAACCAAGGCGAAGGGAGGCTCGGTCACGGCCAATGCGGAGCTTGCCAACCCGGCTGCCGGCGGCACGGGCAAGGCGCAGCGCCAGAAAGGCGGCCAGTCGATCGCGGTGCTCGTCAACGACGAGCCGATCACGGCCTACGAGATCGAGCAGCGTGCCTCCTTCATCGCGCTCCAGGGCGGCGGCGGCGGCCAGGATTTCAAGGCGAAGGCCGAGGCACGCTGGAAATCGATCGTGCAGGATCCAAAGACCAACGAGCGCTTCAAGGAGCTGCTCAAGAAGAACAACGTCCAGTCGCAGGAGGAAGCCCGCGCGCTGCAGACGAAGTTCGTCAAAGATCTCCAGGCGAACATGGTTGCCCAGCTCAAGCGGGAGGCACGTTCCGGCGCGGTGGCCGGCTCCCGCAGCAAAGCCCAGGATGAGCTGATCGAGGAGAAGCTGAAGCTGCAGGAAGCCAAGCGGCTCAACGCGGTTACGGACGAGAAAGAGGTCGACCGGATCATCGGCGGCATTGCCGAGCGCAACAAGATGACGATCGACCAGTTCGCCCAGCACATGAAGGGCATGGGTGTCGACATCAACACCATGAAGGCCCGCTTCCGCGCCGAGATCTCCTGGCGCGAGGTGGTCCGCCGCCGTTTCGGCCATCTCGTCGCGATCACGGAGCGCGACGTCGACCAGTTCGTCGCGAATACGTCGTCGCTGGCTCAGAGCGAGGTCGAGTTGCAGGTCCAGCGCATCACGCTGCCACTTCCCTCCTCGCTGGATCAGGCGCAGATCGCCCAGCGCATCGCTGAGGCTGATGCGCTGCACCGGCAGTACAGCGGGTGCGCCTCCATGTCCGCGCTCGCCGCGGCGACAGCGGGTGCCAAGTTCGAGGATCTCGGGATGCGCAAGCCCGCGTCGATTCCCGAGCCGACCCGCAGCCTCCTGCTCAACGCGACCGACGGCGATCTGCTGCCCGCGAGCGTCGGACAGGGCAGTGTCGAGCTTTGGGCGCTCTGCGGACGCAAGGCGCCAGCCGGGCAGGGCTCGGCCCGCGAGAATGCGCAGAACGAGCTTCGCCAGAAGGAGTTCGAGGTTCTCGCCCAGAAGCATCTCAAGGACCTGCGGCAGGACGCGGCCATCGAGATCCGCTGATGGCACGGGGCGCGCATAGCGACCGCTCCGCGACGGCGCGCGTGCCTCTCGTCGCGCTTTCGATGGGAGACCCCGCAGGCATCGGGCTCGACATCACGCTCATGGCCTGGTCGGAGCGGGCGCGTCATGCTTTGACGCCCTTCGTGCTGCTCGGAGATCCGGACGCGCTCGCAGCGCGTGCGCTTGCCCTCGGCCTCGACGCTCCCATCGAGATTGTCAGCGATCTCAGCGACGCGATCGACGCCTTCGAGAGCCGCCTTCCCGTTCATCCCGTGCGCTGCGCGGCTCCCGTGATGGCGGGCCAGGCGGATACACGTAATGCGCCTTCCGTCATTGCCGCTATCGAAACCGCCGTCCTCGCTGTCAAGCGCGGCGAGGCACAGGCGGTGGTCACCAACCCGATCGCAAAGAGCGTGCTCACGGCCCACGGCTTTCCGCATCCCGGCCATACGGAGTTTCTTGGCGCGCTGGCGCGGGAGCATTTCGGAAGTGCGCAGAGCAAGCCGGTGATGCTTCTGGCTTCGGACGAGCTCAAGGTCGTCCCCCTCACCGTGCACATTCCGCTGAAAGATGTGCCTGCCGCGATCTCGACGGACGCTATCATCGAGACGGCGCGCATTCTGAACCGGTCGCTGCGGGACGATTTCGGCTACGTGCGCCCCCGCATTGCGGTGACGGGTCTCAATCCGCACGCAGGCGAGCAAGGCACGATGGGCACCGAGGACGATCGCATCATCGCGCCCGCGATCGCCGCGCTCGCGCGAGAGGGGCTTGCTGTGACAGGGCCGCACCCGGCCGATACGCTCTTTCACGCAGCGGCGCGCAAGACCTACGACGCGGTGCTCGCAATGTATCACGATCAGGCGCTCATCCCGATCAAGACGCTGGCGTTCGACACGGGCGTGAACGTCACCATCGGCTTGCCGTTCGTCAGGACGTCGCCGGATCATGGCACCGCCTTCTCCATCGCGGGCACCGGACAGGCACGCGCGTCGAGCCTCGTCGAAGCCTTGAAGCTCGCCGGCTCCATTGCTGCGCGCCGCGTGGCCTCCCCCGCTCCCGCAGGCGTTTCATGAGCGAGCTTCAGGCCGAGACCAAGAGCGGAGCAAGCCCCGACGGGCTCGATCCCTTACGTGAGGTGATCCGCCGCCACGAGCTCGCGGCGAAGAAGAGCCTGGGGCAGAACTTCATCCTCGATCTCAATCTCACACGGCGGATCGCGCGGGCCGGCGGCTCTGTCGAGGGGCGGACTGTCGTCGAGGTCGGCCCCGGACCTGGCGGCCTCACGCGCGGGTTGCTGCTCGAAGGCGCGGCGCGCGTGATCGCCGTCGAACGCGACTCCCGATGCCTTCCCGCGCTGGCCGAGATCAGCGCACGCTATCCCGGCCAATTGAACGTGCACGAGGGCGATGCCCTCGAGGCGGACTGGCGTGCGCTTCTCGGTGGCAGCGCGCAAAAAGCGGTGATCGCGGCGAACCTTCCCTATGGCGCGGCTACGTCGCTGCTGATCGGATGGCTCGAAACGGAGCCGTGGCCGCCGTGGTGGGATCGCATGGTGCTGATGTTCCAGAAGGAGGTGGCGGAGCGTATCGTCGCCGAGCCGGGCACCAAGGACTACGGACGCCTTTCCGTCATCTCGCAGTGGCGGAGCGAGGCGCACATCGCGCTGACGCTGAAGCCGGAGGCGTTCACGCCGCCGCCCAAGGTCTCGTCTGCCGTGGTCGTGTTCAAGCCGCGGCCGGATCCGCAGCCCGCCTGCTCCGTGAAAACCCTCGGCAAGGTGACGGCGGCGGCTTTCGGTCAGCGCCGCAAGATGCTGCGCGCTTCCCTCAAGACGCTGGTGCCCAATCCGGAAGAGCTGCTGGACGCTGCCGGTATCGCGCCCGACCTCCGGGCCGAGCGGGTGCCCGTGCGCGATTTCGCGAAGCTCGCCCTCGTCTATGAGCGCTCCATCGCGGGGCGCTGACGAAAGCCCTGCGCGTTCTCGTTACTTCACGCCGAGCTTCTTCTGCAGGCTGGACGACGAGGTCGTGTACTGGAAGAGCAGCTTCTTGTTGGGGTGCACGTACTTGTGCGCCTGCTGCGCCATCAGGGCCGCCTCGTGGAAGCCCGAGAGGATGAGCTTCAGCTTGCCCGGATACCAGTTGATATCGCCGATGGCGAAGATGCCCTTCTCGCTGGTCTCGAACTTCTCGGTGTCGACCAGGATGAGGTTTTCATTGAGGTTGAGGCCCCAGGTGGCGACCGGGCCGAGCTTCATGGTGAGGCCGAAGAAGGGCAGCATGGCGTTCGCCGTCACCCGCTGCTCGCCGTCGCCTGTCTTCACCGTGACGGCTTCGAGCGTTCCGTTCTCGCCGTGGAGTTGCGTCATCTGGCCGATGACCAGGCGGACTTTTCCTTCCGCCACGAGGGCACGCATCTGCTCCACCGAATGGGGCGCGCCGCGAAATTCGTCGCGACGGTGCAGCAGCGTGAGCGACTTGGCGATGGGCGCGAGGTTGAGCGTCCAGTCGAGCGCGGAGTCGCCCCCACCCACGATAAGCACGTCCTTGCCGCGCAGCTCCTCCATACGGCGCACCGCGTAGTGCACGGAGGTTCCCTCGTAGGCTTCGATGCCGTCGAGCGGGGGGCGCTTCGGGGTGAACGAGCCGCCGCCCGCGGCGATGACGACGACCTTGGCCAGGATCTCGCGTCCAGCGTCGGTCTTGAGATGGAAGCGGCCGTCTTCCGAGCGTTGCAGCTCGTCGACGCGCTCACCGAACACGAACGAGGCGCCGAAGGGCTTGATCTGCTCCATCAGCCGGTCGGTCAGCTCCTGGCCGGTGACCGTGGGGAGCGCGGGAATGTCGTAGATCGGCTTTTCGGGATAGAGCTCCGAGCACTGGCCGCCGGGCTTACCCAGGATATCGATCACGAGCGATTTGACGTCGACCAGCCCCAGCTCGAACACAGCGAACAGACCCACGGGGCCAGCGCCGATGATCACCGCATCGATCTCCGTCACGCCTGCGTCTGTCGCCTGGCTGGCTTCGTCCAACGCCATGGTCGTCTCCTGTTTCGCGCTCGCCGACGCGTTCTTGCCGCCGAAGAGGCGGCGGGATCTCAGAACTGCTTGGTGGGCACGCGCATGGTGAGCCCGTCGAGGTCGGGCGTGACCTTGATCTGGCAGCTCAGGCGGCTCTCCTTACGCACATCGAAGGCGAAATCGAGCATGTCCTCTTCGATATCGGCGGGCTTGCCGGTTTTTTCCACCCAGGCCGGCTCGATGTAGACGTGGCAGGTCGCGCAGGCACACGCGCCGCCGCACTCCGCCTCGATGCCGGGTACGTCATTCAGCTTTGCCGCCTCCATAACGGTCAGGCCCGGCTCGACCTCGACGGTCTGGCTCGCGCCGTCGGGCTGGATGAAGGTGAGTTTAACCATTACGGCCGGCTCCAATTCCTGATGTTCGCCCGGTTTCCCGGGACGGTCGCGGGCAGGATTAATGGGCTCGTTCGCTTTATTCAAGCTCTGCCACGCCGCGCCCTGTCTGATGCGGGCCGGAGCCGCCGGTTTCAGATTTTCTGATGCGGAAGCGTGCGGTTACGATCCGGGGCGGGCAGGCTCGGAAGGAAAGGCTTCCTCCACATAGCTTTGGACGTGCTCGCATGCCTCTTCCAGGCGGGCGAGCAGCCGCTCGCGCTCCTCCTCGTCGGTCGCGCCCGAGGTCTGTTCGGCTTCGAGGGCGATCTGGCTCACCTGCCAGGCGCCGACGGCGCGGGCGGAGCCCTTGATGGTATGGGCCGCCACATGCCATTCGCGGTCGGTGACTGCGAAGCGAAGCTGCTCGATGCTGAGCGGGAGCTGCGCGAGGAACAGGCCCAGGATTTCCCGCTCCAGGCTCGGGCTGCCGAGCGTATAGCGGGCCAGATGCGCGCGGTCGATCGGGCCCGCGCCCTCCCCCGCCATTACGGGAGACGGCTCACCCAGGCCAAGCGCCAAGCGCTCATGGCGACGGTGGGTCGCGCTCTGTCTTTGGGTCGTCATCTGCCGCGTGGCCTGCGTTGGGACGTATTTATCGGTGGATCAAAAAAGCGCCTTTCGGCCGGTCCCGGCGGCGTCAGGGGCGAGCACCCCGGAAGCGAGGGCTTCCGCAGGTCATGGCCCATCCTGCCCGTAACGCGCTAAATAGTTGTAAACCAATCATCTCTAAGTCGCTTCTTGGGGGAAAGGTTTCTTTAAGGCTACGGGTTCTGGGCGGCGTTGGGGCGAACTTCATTTGGCCCCAAAGACGGCCTACTCGGCATAGAGCCTAGGAGGAGGCTCGAACCCTGAAAAAAGGGCGTTGATGGGGCCTGCTCATGGGAGAAAACCCGTTTGAGCACAAGCCTCGGACTGCGGTATCATGGTTTAGAGCTGGGCGTGGGGCTGCCGGTGGTTACCGGCTCGGACGGGTTGATGGCTCAGGAACAGAAATCTGACTCGGCGGCGGCTGCCAAGGCGCTGCCCGACGTGGCCGCATCTCCGGCCGCGTCGCAGGCGTCGGCCTCCGCACTGATTCCGCCTCCCCTGGCCGGAAACGCAAATTCCGGCGCTAAATCCTCGGGCCCCGATCTCAGCGACGCCCTGTCCCTCGTCTCCACGCCTGCGAGCGCGCCGAACCTCGGCTCCCCGACGGCAACGGTGCACCATAGGTTGCCGCCACCACTTCCCAACATGGCTTCCCGCGCGCAGGCTGCTCCGGCCGTGATGCCGCCTCTCTCCGGCAACGACAAGGGTGACCGCCCCGGCGGAGACAAGCAGCCACCTCAATCGGCCGAGCCCGCGGCGCGGCGCATGGCGCGCCGGCGACCCGCCGGACCTCCCCGCGGAAAGATCGCGGCCAACGACGACGCGCCCTCCATCGGCGGCCTCATCTACGCGCTCGAGCAGAAGCCTTCTTCGGCGCCTTTCAAGTACGCCGCGATCGCGACCGCTGTCTGGACCGTCATCTGCCTCGCGTTTTCTTACGTCATCGTGCGGGCGGAGCTCGAAGCGGGCGCGACCTTCCTCTCGCTGTTCGAGAAGCCTTCGACGTTCCTCACCGCGACCGCGATTATCGTTCCCGTGGCTGTGCTGTGGGCGCTGGCGCTTCTCGCGTGGCGCTCCGACGAGTTGCGCTTACGCTCCTCGACCATGACAGAGGTCGCAATCCGGCTCGCGGAGCCGGACCGTATGGCCGAGCAATCGGTCGCCTCTCTCGGGCAGGCTGTGCGCCGTCAGGTCGGCTTCATGAACGACGCCATCTCGCGCGCGCTCGGACGCGCGGGTGAGCTCGAAGCCCTGGTTCACAACGAGGTCACCGCGCTCGAACGCTCCTACGAGGAGAACGAGCGAAAGATCCGCGGTCTCATCCAGGAGCTCGCGGGTGAGCGCAACTCTCTGCTCTCCACCAGCGAGCGTGTCACAGAGACGCTGAAGACGCTCGGAACCGATATTCCCTCGCTGATCGACAAACTCTCGAACCAGCAGATCAAGCTCGCGCATATCATCCAGGGCGCGGGCGACAACCTCACCGCCCTCGAATCCGCAGTGGGGCAGAGCACCGACCGGCTGGAGCACGCGCTCGGCAGCAAGACCGAGCAACTGCAGGGGATGCTCGAAGGGTATACGTCCGGCCTCGCGATGGCGCTCGGTGCACGCACGGACCAGCTTCAGGACGCGATCGCGAGCTACGTGACAACGCTCGACACCTCGCTCAGCAACAGGACCGAGAAGTTGCAGCTCGTCTTCGAGGAGTATGCGCGGGCCCTCGACACCTCGATCAGCAATCGCGCGCAGGCGCTCGACATTCAGCTCGTGGAGCGCACCAAGGCGCTCGATGCCGCGTTCGGTCAGCGGTTGAAGTCGTTCGACGAATCCATCGTGCGCTCGACCATGACCATCGATACCGCGGTTGCCGAAAAGGCGCGCGCCCTTACCTCCGCACTCGACAATCACGCGCGCACGTTCAGCGAGACGATCTCGCGTCAGGCCGTCAATCTCGATGAGAGCCTGATGCATGGCATCAACTCCGTGCGCCGCACGAGCGAGAACATCACGCGCCAGTCGCTCAAGGCCATCGAGGGACTAGCAGGTCAGTCCGAGATGCTGAAGCGCGTGTCGGAGAACCTGCTCTCGCAGGTCAACGCCGTCACCAATCGTTTCGAGGGCCAGGGTCAGGCGATCATGCGCGCCGCCAACTCGCTCGAGAACGCCAACTTCAAGATCGGATCCACCCTGCAGGGCCGCCACGCCGAGCTTTCCAGCACGATGGACCGGCTCTCCGGAAAGGCGGACGAGTTCGGCCGTTTCGTAGAAGGCTTCTCGTCGTCGATGGAAGGCACGCTGGCCACTGCCGAGCAGCGTGCGCGCGCGACGGCCGAGCAGCTCAGGGCGAGCGCGGAAGCCACCAAGCGCACGGCCCTCGACGATCTGGAGCGGTTCCGCCTCGAAGCCGGCGCGGAGGGCGAGCGCGCGCTCGACGAGCTTCGCTCGCGCTTCTCGTCGATCTCCAACGTGGTCTCGGAGCAGCTCTCCTCGCTCACGAGCCGGATCGACCAGACCTCCGACGAGGTCAGGCAGCGGGCGAGCCGCGCGGCCGCCGATATCGCCGCCGAGCAAGTGCGCCTCAAGGAGCAGATGGAGCGGCTTCCCACCGCCACGCGCGAGAACGCGGAGGCCATGCGGCGCGCGCTTCAGGACCAGCTCCGCGCCATCGAGCAGCTTTCCAACCTCACGACGCGCTCGCTCGCCGGGCGGGATGTGACGCCGCCGCAGCCGCCCATGCCCGGCACACCCGGCGTTCCGTCTCTGACGAGCAGCTATGTTGCAGAGGCACGCGCCGTGTCGGACACCGGGCCGCGCGCGCTCAGCACGCTTTCCACACCGGCGGCGCCCGATCCCGTCTACCGGGCCGCGCCGCCTCCGCCGTCGCCCTATCAGGCACCGCTCTCACGTCCCGCCGTTTCGCAAGCGCCTGCCGCAGAGAACCGTGATGGGTGGTCGCTCGGCGATCTTCTGGCGCGCGCGTCGCGCGATGACGAAGCCCATCATCCCGCGCCTGTCATGCACGCGCCTCCGCAGGCGCCGGTCCCCTTCCACAGCCAGATCGACGTGATCGCGCGTGCACTCGATCCGGCGACGACGGCCGCGCTCTGGCAGCGCATCGCGGCAGGCCAGCGCGGCGTGATGGTGCGCAGCATCTATACGCCGGAAGGCCGCGCCATCTTCGACGATCTCAGCGTGCGTTACCGCACCGATCCGGACCTGCAGCGGACGATCAACCACTACCTCGTCGACTTCGAGAACATCCGGCGCGACGCGGAGCAGCGCGATCCCTCCGGCCGGGCGATCAACGCTCATCTGCTGTCGGACATGGGGCGGGTTTATCTCTTCCTCGCGCACGTCAGCGGGCGTATCACTTAGCTCCCTTCCCGCTGGCGATCGATGCTGCGCGTCGATGATCGCGCGTCTGGGATCGCAAGTCAGGCGCCACGGTTTTCATGTCTCTTCGCTCCCTTTCCATCTCCGTCGACCGCTTCGCGCTCAAGGTGCCGTTCGTGATCGCCCGCGGAGCAAAGACGCATGCGGTGGTGGTCGCGGTGTCGATTTCCGACGGGCGGGTGACCGGTCGGGGGGAATGCACGCCCTATGCGCGCTATGGCGAGACGCCGGAAAGCGTGGTGGCCGCCATTGAGGACGCAAGCCGTGTCCCTGGCCTGCTCGCGAGCCGGGACATTCTTGCCGCCTCGTTGCCTCCGGGCGCGGCGCGCAACGCGCTCGACTGCGCGCTCTGGGATTTCGAAGCGAAAGCGAGCGGGAGGAGCGTGGCGGCAAGCCTGGGATGCGCGCCGCTCGCGGGTGTCGAGACGTGCTTCACCCTAAGCCTAGACACCCCTGCAGCCATGGCGCGCGCTGCGCAGGATGCAACCGCGCACAGGCTTCTGAAGCTCAAGCTTGGCGGCGCTGGCGATATCGATCGTATGGCGGCGGTACGCCAGGCGAGACCGGACGCGCGGCTCGTCGCGGACGCCAACGAGTCCTGGACCGACGACATGGTGGAGCCGTTCCTGGCGGCTGCGGCCGAATCCGATTTCGAGCTCGTCGAGCAGCCGCTTCCGGCTGGCGCGGATGCCATGCTCGAAGGGTTGATGCGCTCCGTGCCTGTGTGCGCCGACGAAAGCGTGCATACGCGCGCCGATCTGGCGGACGTTCTCCATTGCTACGACGCCGTCAACATCAAGCTCGACAAGGCGGGCGGGCTCACCGAAGCGCTCGCCTTGCGGGAGGCGGCAGGGGAGGCTGGGCTCAAGGTGATGGTTGGTTCGATGGTCGCGACCTCGCTCGCGGTCGCGCCCGCGTTTCTGATCGCGCAGGACGCAGATTGGGTGGACCTCGACGGACCTTTGCTGCTCGCGACCGACCGCGATCCGCCCGTGCGCTTCCAGGATGGAAAGTTGCAGCCACCTTCCGCGCAGCTCTGGGGCTGAGCCCCCTCACCTCAAACTTTCGCGGCCTCCGGGCTGGTCCACAGCAGGCCGCCCTGCCATTTTGCACGCACGTAAAGCGCGGCGGCAAATCCTATTGCCGCGAGGAGGGCCATGGCGAGATAGGCGTGGCCGCCGATGCTCGGATAGAGCCTGCCTGCGGTCAGCGTGGCCGCGCCCATCAGGAGGCCGGCCGCGACCGTCGCGTACATGGCCTGAGCCGTTCCCTGCGCGCTTTCGGGAACAGCGCGCGAGATGAAGTGCATGGCACCCAGGTGCGAAGCGCCATAGGTGAGCGTGTGGAGCATCTGGAGCGGGATCAGCGCCGGGAGCGACGGACTGAAGCTCATCAGCGCCCAGCGCAGCACGGCGGCGGCGGTGGCGCTGACCATCAGCGTCACGGGTCCCCAGCGCTGCACGATGTCGCCGGAGTAGGCGAAGAGCATCACCTCGCCGACTATGGCGATGGCCCAGAGGGCGCCGACCCAGGCGGTGGAGATGCCCTGGGCGTGCCACGTGAGCGCGCCGAAGGTGTAGAACATGCCGTGCGCGCCTTGGGCGGCGCCGGCAGCCAGCAGGAACGCCAGGAACACGGGCGTGCGGACGAGACGGAGCGCCTCCTCCGTGCTGCCGCCGCGAATGGCGCCCTGATGGGAGAGCGTTTCGGCAGGCACCTGATCCGGGCCGGGCGCGAGCCGCAGCTTTTCCGGAAGCTGTGAGGCGATGGCCACCGTCGCGATCGCGCCGACGATGATACAATAGACGACGGCATCGGCGCCTGCGTGATCGATCAGCCAGCCGCCGACGAAGCCCGCGGTCACGAACGTGATCGAGCCCCAAAGGCGCATACGCCCGTAGTCGAGCCCTTTCGCGCGCACACCGGCCACGGCAATCGTCTCGGTCAGCGGCATGATGGTCGAGAGCGCGATGGCGAAGGGCACCGCCAGCAGGAAGATGGCCCAGAAGCTCTCCATCCGGCTCAAGGCCAGCACGAGCACGAGCGCGAGCCAGGCGAGCCCGTTGACGATCCTGCGATGAGCGCCGGTGCGATCGGCCAGGATGGCGACGGTGGGCGTTATGAAGACGCGCAGGAAGAAGGGAGCGGCCGTGATGGCGGCGATCTCGCCCGCGGTGAGGCCGCGCGTGTCGAGCCAGACGGGGAGATACGGCAGATGCACGCCGTAGATCAGAAAAAGGGCGCCGTAGAACGCAGCGAGACGCAGGCTGTAGGAGGCGCGCGCCGACATCGCCAGGAGGCTGCTCCCCCGCCCGTCCTTCTCAAGTCCTCCCATGTCGGCAGTCCGATCTCGCGGCTTGGCTCTTATTATGGCGCCTGCGTTTGTCCGGCGGCGCGAGCGTCTTTATCAGGGGCCTGCGGCGGGCGCGAGCGCTTCGGGCAAGAAAAAACCGGCCCGGAAGAACCGGACCGGTTTTTTGCCGAGCTTCGCAGCGTCCCTGATCGCCACTTAGCTCCCCCCAAAGTCGTGTAGTCAGTAGTATGTGCGCTGCTCTATCGCCCCCCGACGACGGCGCTGCACGGGCAGGAGAGTTGCAGAACCCAAAGAGACTGACAAGATGGGCGCGACGCATTGCCGGTCCGGCGATGCTTCGGCGCAACAGTTACTGTCTCCGGATTGCATGGAGATGATCGACAGGGCCGTCACCCGCGCCGACGGACAGCGTTTTTCCGGCCTCGATCGCCTTCCAGACGAAGCTTTTCGCATCTGCCACAGCCGTCTCGAGCGTGGCTTTTTGCGCAAGACGCGCCGCGATGGCGGCTGCCAGCGTGCAGCCCGTGCCGTGGGTGTTGCGCGTGGCGATGCGCGGCGCCGTGAGACGGCTCAGACCGTCCCGGCTCACGAGAATGTCGGTGGCGTCCACCCCCTCCCCGTGCCCGCCCTTCACCAGCACCGCCTTGGGGCCGAGCGCCAGAATGCGGCGGGCCTGCGCCTCCATCTCGCCGAGGGAGGTGGCGACAGGCGCCTCAAGCAGGCGGGCGGCCTCACGCAGGTTCGGCGTCACGATGTCGGCGAGCGGAAACAGGCGCGTTCTCACGGCGTCGATCGCTTCGGGAGCGAGCAGCACGTCGCCGCTGGTCGCCACCATGACGGGATCGATGACGAGCGGCACTCCCGCGAACCGCGCGAGACCTTCGGCGACGGTTTCCACGGTCACGCGATCGGCCAGCATGCCGGTTTTTATTGCGCCCACAGCGAGATCGGAGGCGACCGACGTCATCTGCGCAGCGATGATGCCGGGCGGCAGCGTCAGCACGCCCTGCACGCCGCGTGTGTTCTGCGCGGTGATGGCGGTGATCGCGGACGCGCCGTAGACGCCCAGCACCGTGAACGTCTTGAGATCGGCCTGAATGCCCGCCCCGCCCGAGCTGTCGGACCCGGCGATGGTGAGCGCGATGGGTGTGGCCACGTCCTCAACCTCCGGGCGTTAGCGTGCGGAGATCGTGCTGGAGCTTTTCGGGCGTCATCAGCTCCTCGACGCGGGCTAGGCCCGGGAACGTCTCGATCAGCCATTGTCCGAGCGCCTGGATGCTGAACCACTCGAACACGTTGAGGAAGGCGATGCCGGTCAGCACCAGCAGCAGGCCCATGATCTTCTCCATCAGCCCCAGATGGCGGCGGAAGCGGTGCATGAACGACAGGAACGGGCGGATGGCCACCGCCGCCAGCACGAACGGAACGCCGAGCCCGGCCGAATAGACCGCGAGCAGCCGCACGCCCGCGCCCAGGCTCGCCTCGTTGGCGGCGAGCGCGAGCACCGTCGAGAGGATGGGGCCGATGCAGGGCGTCCAGCCGAAGGCGAAGGCGAGACCCATCACATAGGCACCGGCGAGGCTCGCGCTCGACTGCTCGGCCTGATAGCGCTTCTCGGTGAGCAGGAAGGGGATGCGCAGCACGCCGAGGAAGTGCAGGCCGAACAGGATGATCACGAGGCCGGCGGCGAAGGAGAGCTCGGCGCGCCAGGTCTGGATCACCTGGCCGATCAAGGAGGCGCTGGCGCCGAGCGCGATGAAGACGGTGGAGAAGCCGAGCACGAAGAAGACGGAGGCGAGCACGACGCGGCGCCAGACCGCGCGCTCGAGACCCTTTTCGTCGGAAAGCTGCTCGAAGGTGGTGCCGCCGAGGTAGCTCAGGTAAGGCGGCACCAGCGGCAGAACGCAGGGTGAGAGGAAGCTCACCAGACCCGCCAGCGCGACACCGAGATAAAGATGGGCTTCAGCGAGCATCAGGCAGCCCTCGTTCGATCATCGTGCGAGCGCGGCTACGCCCGGCAGCTCGCGGCCCTCCAGCCATTCGAGGAAGGCACCGCCCGCGCTCGACACGTAGGTGAAATCGTCCGTCACGCCGGCCGCGTTGAGGGCCGCAACGGTGTCACCGCCGCCCGCCACCGAGACCAGCGATCCGGCCTTGGTTCTCTCGGCCGCCGCACGCGCGAGCGCGAACGTCCCCTCGCCGAAGGGGGCGATCTCAAAAGCGCCGAGCGGGCCGTTCCAGAGCAGCGTCTCGCAGCGCGAGAGCACATCGACGTAATGGGCGACGGTCTTGGGACCCACGTCGAGGATCATCTCATCGGCCGGAACCTCGGTGGTGATGACGGTGCGCGAAGGTGCGCCTGCTTCGAAGCGCGCGGCGACCACCACATCCTGCGGCAGCACGATCTCGCAGCTCCGCGCCTTGGCGGCGTGCATGATCTCCTTGGCGGTCGCGACGAGATCGGGCTCGGCCAGCGACTTGCCGATCTCGATGCCGCCCGCGAGCAGGAACGTATTGGCCATGCCACCGCCGATGATCAGCTTGTCGACCTTGGCCGAAAGATTGGTGAGGACCGGGATCTTGGTCGAGACCTTGGCGCCGCCGACGACGGCCGCGACCGGCCGCTTGGGCTGATCGAGCGCGCTGCGCAGAGCCTGGATCTCCTCCATCATGAGGGGACCGGCGTAAGCGGGCAGCAGCTTGGCGAGCCCTTCCGTCGAGGCGTGGGCGCGATGGGCCGCGGAGAACGCGTCGTTCACGAAGATATCGCCGAGTGCGGCCAGCGCTTTCGTGAATTCCGGATCGTTCTTCTCCTCGCCTTTGTGGAAGCGGGTGTTCTCCAGCACGACGATGCCGCCGTTCTTGAGCGCGGACACCGCGTCGGATGCCGCCTGCCCGATGCAATCCGAGGCGTGCGCGACCGGGAGGCCGACGAGCTTGCCGAGCGCGGCGGCGACGGGCGCCAGCGAATTCTCCTTGTCGGGCCCATCCTTCGGACGGCCGAAGTGCGAGAGCACCACCACACGCGCGCCGCGTTTCGCGAGATCCTGGAGGCCCGGAACGATACGCTCGAGGCGCGTTGCGTCGGTCACCACGCCGTTCTTCGCTGGGACGTTGAGATCCGCCCTCACGAGCACTCGCTTGCCAGCGAGATCGAGGCCGTCTGTGGTCTTGAGCTTGTCGAGGTTCATGGCTGCCCGTGTGGAGTTGCGCTTGCGGTTATGTTCACACGTGTCTGACTCCGGCCTTCGCCGGAGTGACGAAATGAAGGGAGCCGGCTGCCTCCGAGACGTCATCCCGGCGGAAGCCGGGATCCAGACATATTTCGGTAGAGCAAAACGCCCCCACGATCTGCACCTCACCCCTTCTTGGCGAGGGCGCGGGCGGCCTCCGCGATCTTGCCGGTGGTGAGGCCAAAATGCTCGAAGAGCTTCGCGGCCGGCGCCGAGGCACCGAAATCGGAAAGCCCGATGAAGCGATCGCCGGGGCGCAGCCACTCGTGCCAACCCTGCGCGACGGCCGCCTCGACGGCGATGCGCGGCGCGGAGCCCAGCACCTCGTTGCGATAGGCTTCGTCCTGGCTGCGGAACAGCTCGAACGACGGCAGCGAGACAACGGCCGCGTTGATGCCGTCCTTAGCGAGGAGCGCCGCCGTTTCGGCCACGAGGCCGACCTCGGAGCCCGTTGCAATCAGCGTCACATCGCGCTTGGCGCCACCGCTCACCACGTAGCCGCCCTTGGCCGTGAGGTTCGTGGTCTCGCCCGGATTGGCGCGGAGTGCCGTCGGCACGGCCTGACGCGAGAGCGCGAGCAACGACGGCGTCTTGGTCTGCGAAAGTGCGATCTCCCAGGCTTCCGCCGTCTCCAGCGCATCGGCCGGGCGCAGCACGACGAGGTTCGGGATCGCGCGCAGCGAGGCCAGATGCTCGACGGGCTGATGGGTGGGACCGTCCTCGCCGAGGCCGATGCTGTCATGCGTCATCACGTAGACGACGCGCTGGTGCATCAGCGCGGAGAGGCGGATCGAAGGACGGCAGTAGTCGGTGAAGACGAGGAACGTCGCGCCATACGGGATGAAGCCGCCGTGCAGCGCGATGCCGTTCATGGCCGCGGCCATGCCGTGCTCGCGCACGCCATAGTGGATGTAGTTGCCGGCGAAGCTTCCGGGCGCAACCGACGTGTGATGCTTGGTGCGCGTGCCGTTCGACGGCGTGAGGTCGGCCGATCCGCCGAGCAGCTCCGGCACGACGGGCACGAGGTTTTCGAGCGTCAACTGCGACCAGACACGGGTCGCGCGCTTGGCGGTGTCGGCGGCGAACTGCGTCTTGGAGGCGGCGATGGCGTCCGCGATCGCCTTGCTGCGCTGGGCGGCTGCAGGGGTCTCGAACGCAGCCTTCGCCTCGGGAGACGCCTTGGCGAGGCGCTTCTTCCAGGCGGCGTTCTCAGCCGCGCCCTTGGCACCCAACGCGCGCCATGCGCCCAGCACGGGAGCCGGGATGACGAAGGGCTCGGCGCTCCAGCCGAGCTTCTCGCGCGCGCCCTTGATCTCGTCCACGCCCAGCGGCTCGCCGTGGGTCGACGACTTTCCAGCCTTGTTGGGCGCGCCGTAGCCGATCACCGTCTTGCAGGCGATCAGCCAGGGCTTGGAGCTGTCGGCGCGGGCCTTTGCGAGAGCGGCCGAGATTGCTTTCGGATCGTGGCCGTCGACGCGGATGGTGTTCCAGCCGGACGCGGCGAAGCGTGCCACCTGATCGTCGGAGACGGAGAGGTTCGTCGGGCCGTCGATCGAAATCGAGTTGTCGTCCCAGAGCACGATGAGCTTGCCGAGCTTCAAGTGGCCTGCGAGCGAGATCGCCTCGTGGCTGATGCCCTCCATCAGGCAGCCGTCGCCGGCGAGGCAATAGGTGTAGTGGCCCACGAGATCGTCGCCCAGGCGGGCATTCTGAAGCCGTTCCGCGAGCGCCATGCCGACCGCGTTGGCGATGCCCTGACCCAGAGGGCCGGTGGTGGTCTCGATGCCGGGGGCGTGGCCGAACTCGGGGTGACCGGCGGTCTTCGAGCCGAGCTGGCGAAAGTTCTCGATCTGGCCGATGTCCATTCCCGGATAGCCGGTGAGGTACAGCAGCGCGTAAAGCAGCATGGAGCCGTGGCCGGCGGAGAGCACGAAGCGGTCGCGGTCGGGCCAGGCGGGGTCTGCGGGATCGAAACGAAGGGCCTCGGAGAAAAGCACCGTCGCCACATCCGCCATGCCCATCGGCATGCCGGGATGGCCGGAATTGGCCTTCTGCACGGCGTCCATTGCGAGCGCGCGGATCGCGTTGGCCATATCCTTGGTGGCGGCGGTCGCCCCCACCTTCGTCTCTTGCGCCTCACCCATTCTCGCCTAGTCCTTCCGAAGTCCGCGGCCGTCCGGCCTTGTCAAGCGGGCACATTTAACGGGGCGAGGCCCAGCCGTCTACCGCGCAAAGGGCGCAGCGGCGGTTCGCCGACAGGACAATTCGCGCTTTGCCGGACAGCGCCACGCTGTGGCGTTTTGCTGCCGAAAAACCCGTTCGAGATCAGATCTTTGTCAGGCGGCGGTCTCGCTCTTGGCAGCAGGCTTCTCCTGCAGCACCGGTTTCGCCAGTTTGGCGGGCTTGGCGTCCCCGATTTCCTTGTCCGCCTCCCGGTCCTCGGCGAAGAGCCGCTCCAAGGTGGCCGCGTCGCTCCGGGCCTTGGCCTGCATCTTCTCCATGTCGCTGTAGTCGGCGTAGTCCTCCATCAGGCGGCGCTGGTCGTGGGCCTTGAAAGTCTTGGTCACACGCTCGCTTTCCCGCTCGCTGTAGCCCAAGCCGACGAGGAGCTGGCGGGTGGTCTCGATGGCCGAAAGGAACGTCTCGCGCTGGATGCTGGTGATGCCGAGATCGAGCAGGCGATGGGCGTGGTTGCGATTGCGGGCGCGGGCAAAAATCGGAACATGAGGATATTGCCGCCTGACCAGCTCGGCCGTGCGGAGGGAAGCCTCCACATCGTCGATCGCGAGCACGAAGGCGCGCGCCTTTCCCGTCTGCGCAGCCTCCAGGATATCCCCCCGGCTCGCATCGCCAAAGAAAGCCTGGGAGCCGAACTTCTTCACAAGATCGACCTGCTCGGCGGAAATGTCGAGGGCGATGAACGGGATCTTCTTGCCGCGCAGAACACGGGCCACGATCTGGCCGAAACGCCCGAAGCCCGCGATCACCACATGCTCGTCGCGCAGGGGCAGGTTGTCGTAGGCGGGCGCGGCGCTCTTTCCGATGCGGGCGCTAAGCCGGTCGAGGGCCAGCAGCAGCGGGGTCGCGGCCATCGAAAGGGTCACGACGGCCACCAGCAGATCGCTCGTATGGCGGGAGAGAACGCCCGCGCCGAGGCCGGCTGCGAACAGCACGAAGCCGAACTCCCCGCCCTGGCTGAGCGAGAGGCCGAGACGGCGCGCTGGCCGGTTGTCCAGCCCCACTGCCCGGCCCAGGCCATAGAGAATGATCGCCTTCACCGCGACCAGCGCGAGAGCGAGACCCAGCACCGTGCCCGGCTCCTTGAGCACGAGGTTCAAGTTCAGCGACATGCCGACGGCGGTGAAGAACAATCCCAGAAGAAGCCCCTGAAAGGGTTGTATGTCAGCTTCGAGCTGGTGGCGGTAGGAGCTTTCCGAGAGCAGTGCGCCCGCGATGAAGGCGCCGAGGGCCGCGGATAGCCCCGCTTTCTGCATCAGGATGGTGACGCCGACGACCGTCAACAGGGCCGCGGCCGTCATGGCCTCCTTCACTTTGGTCCGGGCGACGAGCCTCAGGAGCGAGTCGAGGCCGAAGTAGCCGATCAGCGCCACCGCCGCGATGGTTCCGAGCCCGCGGAGGGCCGCGGTGAGGTCCATGGCATTCCCCACGTCCACGGCTTTGGACGCGAACAACGGGACGAGCGCAATCAGGGGGATGGCCGCCAAATCCTGGAACAGGAGAACGGCGAAGGCGAGACGTCCATGGCGAGCGGCTAGATCGCCCTGCTCTTCCAGCACCTGAAGCGCGAACGCCGTTGAGGATAGCGCCAGGGCAAGCCCCACGAACAGGGCGGTCTGCCAGGCGTGGCCGAGCACCGACGCCGCCGTCGCCAGTACCATCGCCGTCAGAGCCACCTGAGCGCCGCCCAACCGAAAGATGGCGTTTCGCATGGCCCAGAGGCGCTTGGGGCGCAATTCCAGACCGATCAGGAACAGCAGCAGGATGATGCCGAACTCCGACAGCTCCAGGATCTCGTGGGCGTCGTTGCTCGAAAACACGTGGCGGATGCCGTGCGGCCCCAGCGCAATCCCGGCCACCAGATAGCCCAGCACCGTTCCGATCCCGAGCCATCGCGCCACCGGCGGCGCGATCGCCATGGCAGCGAGCAGCAGGGCAATCTCGGTCAACGTGACGTGCGGCATCTTTCACCGGCTTTTCGGGGATGGGACGGTACTTTCACAGGTTCGAAGCTGCTGCGTCCACCCTCAATGCGTCTTGCCATGCGGATTCGGAAATCCAGCCGCCCGACTGCTGCGTAAGGAGCCTGCAAGGGCTGCGTCTGCCGCGCGGTTTTGAGCGTATGGCTGGGCGCGACTGCGAGGTTCCGCTATGCTTCGGGTCCTTGATGGGGGGCGCGTCCTGCGTTCCCTCGCAGTGAATGCACCGAGGACTATGGCTGATCTCTTGCAACGGGTGGCCGCGAACGGCGACGTCGAGGCCTTCAGGGCGCTGTTCCAGTCCTACGCACCGCGCGTCAAATCCTACATGATGCGGCAAGGGGCTGATCCGCGCACTGCCGAGGAGCTTGCGCAGGAAACCTTGCTCACGGTGTGGCGGAAGGCGGCCCTTTACTCCGACGACAAGGGAAGTGCGACAACGTGGATTTTCACGATCGCGCGGAACCTTCGCATCGACCGCCTGCGCAAGGAGGTGGCCTGGCAGCCTCTGCCCGAGAACAACGACGAGGAGCCGTCGCCGGAGCCCACCCCGGACGAGGAGCTTTCCGAGCGGGAGCGGAGCGAAAAGGTGCGCAGTGTGCTCGCCGAGTTGCCGGCCGATCAATCCGAAGTCGTCACCCTCGCGTATGTGGAGGGACTGTCGCACAGCGAGATCGCTCAGCGACTGGGCTTGCCGCTCGGAACCGTGAAATCACGCATGCGCCTCGCCTACCAGAAGATTCGCGATGCGCTCGAGGACTTGAGATAGATGACGATCTCGCATCATCCGGACATCGCAAACCTGATGTGCTGCGCGGCAGGCAGCCAGCCGGAGACGTTCGCCGCCGTGATCGCCTCGCACCTGTCGCTGTGCAAGACCTGCTGCTGTGAAGTGAGGCGGATGCAGCAGATCGGCGTCGCATTGTTCGACAAGCTCGAGCCGGTGGGCATGAGCGGCCCGGCACCCGTGGTCGCCATGCGGGCGGGCGAGGCAGACGCCGACGCAAAAGGCGATCCGTCCTCAGTTTCCGCACCCGCGCCGTGCGGACAGAACGCGGGCGAGGTGCCCCGCCCGCTCGTGCCTCTTATCGGCGCCGACCTCGATCAGGTGGCCTGGCGGTGGGTTGCGCCGGGGATCTGGATTTTTCCGGTTCCGCTCTCCAAGGGATGCTGTGGCGAGCTGCGCCTCATTAAGGTGGCCCCGGGCAAGACCATGCCCGAGCATGGGCATGCGGGCCAGGAGCTCACCCTCATCCTGCGGGGAAGCTATACGGATGCGTTCGGGACTTACCGCGTGGGCGACGTGGCGGATCTGGACGAAGGGGTCGCCCACGGGCCGGTTGCCTGCCCCGAGAAAGGTTGCATCTGCCTGATGGCGACCGAGGGCAAGCTGATCTTCAAGAGCCCCGTCGCCCGCCTGCTGCAGCCTCTACTCGGGCTTTGAACGGCGCTCAGGTCCCGGCGCGCGACTTGGTCAGTGCGTCGAGAGCCATCAGATCCTTCATAAGCGGCTCGAACTCCTTCAGCGGCAGCATGTTGGGGCCGTCCGAGGGGGCGTTGTCAGGGTCCTGATGCGTCTCGATGAAAAGCCCCGCCACGCCAACGGCGACGGCGGCACGCGCCAGCACGGGCACGAAGCGGCGATCGCCGCCCGAGCTGCCGCCCAGGCCGCCCGGCTGCTGGACGGCGTGAGTCGCGTCGAAGATCACCGGCGCGCCGGTTTCGGCCATCTGCGGAAGGCCCCGCATGTCGACCACCAGGGTGTTGTAGCCGAACGAGCTTCCGCGCTCGGTGAGCAGCACGTTCGGATTGCCCGATCCCACCACTTTGGCGACCACGTTTTTCATGTCCCAGGGCGCCAGGAACTGGCCCTTCTTGACCTTCACCACCCGTCCGGTTTCGGCGGCGGCGATGAGGAGGTCCGTCTGCCGGCAGAGAAAGGCCGGGATCTGGAGCACGTCAGCCACAGGAGCCACGAGCTTGCACTGATCTTTCTCGTGCACGTCGGTGACGACGGGCAGCCCCAGTTTCTCGCGGATCTCGGCAAAGACCTCGATGGCCTTGTCGAGGCCGATGCCCCGCTTGCCGCCGAGGGAGGTGCGGTTTGCCTTGTCGAACGACGATTTGTAGACGAGGCCGAGGCCGAGCCGTCCGGCCGCTTCCTTGAGGGCGCCCGCCATTTCGAGGGCGTGGGTGCGGCTTTCCATCTGGCAGGGACCGGCGAACACCACGATGGGGGCCGAATTGGCGACGGTGAGCGAGCCGATGCCGACGCGCGCATTGGGTTTTAAGGGATCGATTTGGGTCATGGCGCCCTTATAGCGGCTTCCGAAGGGCCTTGGGAGTGCCCCCTCCCGCCAACCCACGGATTATGAGCATGCCGGTTTCCGTGTGCTCGATGCGAGCTCTGGGGCCGGTGTCGCAAGCTTGACGCTTGCCCTTTGGATCAAAGTCGCAAGCTTGACGCTTGCTCCGGGGCTTTCTACACCCACATCAGCAACTTCCTGCGTCAGATTGGCCGATCTTGGGCCATTCGGCGCTTCAGCGCCCCCACCGAGGCCCAGCCCCATGCTCGTCCTGATCGATAACTACGACAGCTTCACCTACAATCTCGTGCATTTCCTGGGCGAGCTCGGCACCAAGTCCGAGGTGATCCGCAACGACAAGGTGACGGCGGAAGAAGTGCTGAAGATGAAGCCCAAGGCGATCGTGCTCTCGCCCGGCCCGTGCACACCGAACGAAGCGGGCGTGTGCCTCGATCTCATCGCCAAGGCCGGCTCGAAGATCCCGCTGCTCGGGGTTTGCCTCGGCCATCAGGCCATCGGCCAAGCCTACGGCGGCAAGGTGATCCGCGCGCCGGAGCCCATGCACGGCAAGCTGTCAACCATCCGCCACACCGACAAGGGCGTGTTCAAGGGGCTGCCCGAGCGCATCGAGGTGACGCGCTATCACTCGCTCATCGTCGAGCGGAAAAGCCTGCCCGATTGCCTCGAGGTGAACGCCGAGACCAGCGACGGGCTCATCATGGGCCTCATGCACAAGACGCATCCCGTCCATGGCGTTCAGTTCCATCCCGAGAGCATCGCATCCGAGCAGGGCCATGCCCTCCTCGCCAACTTCCTCGAAATTGCGGGCCTCTCGCCGCGCCGGCGGAACGCGCCGCGTCCGCGCGACGCCGCTTGATCGGGGCTCCGGGGGACGCATGGTCAACGTGACAGGCGTGAAATCCATACTGCAGGCCGTCGCCGCAGGGGAGAAGCTCTCGGCCGCGGAGATGGCGCAGGCCGTGGACGTGCTCACGGCGGAAGCCACGCCCGTGCAGATGGCGGCCTTCCTGATGGGACTGCGCGTGCGAGGCGAGACCGTGGACGAGATCGCGGGCGCGGCGCGCGCAATGCGCGAGAAGATGACCGCCGTCTCCGTTCCAGCGGGCGCGATCGACATCGTCGGCACGGGCGGCGACGGGCACGGCACGTTCAACGTCTCGACGGGTGCCGCGCTGGTTGCGGCGGGCGCGGGCCTCAAGGTGGCCAAGCACGGCAATCGCTCCGTCTCCTCGCTGTCGGGCGCGTCCGACGTGCTCTCTGCGCTGGGCGTAAAGCTCGATTGCGGCCCGGCGCTGATCGAGCGGGCGGTGAATGAAGCGGGTGTCGGTTTCCTGTGGGCGCCTGCCCATCATCCCGCCTTCAAAGCCTGGGGTGCGGCCCGCGCCGAGCTCGGAATTCGCACGCTTTTCAACCTGCTCGGCCCTGTCTGCAATCCCGCGCGCGTCAAGCATCACGTGCTCGGCGTGTTCGACCGCGCCTGGGTGGAGCCGATCGCGGACGTGCTGCGCGCGCTCGGGTCCGAGCGGGCGTGGGTGGTGCACGGACACGATGGCCTCGACGAACTTTCGACGACCGGCCCGACCACCGTCGCCTCGCTCGAGAACGGCAAGATCACGACGTTCGAGGTCACGCCGGAGGACGCAGGCCTCATGCGCGTGAGCCTCGCCGATCTCAAGGGCGGCGACAGCGCGCACAACGCGCAGGCGCTCAAGGACCTGCTCGCGGGTGCCCCCGGAGCCTATCGCGACATCGTGCTGCTCAACACGGCGGCCGCACTGATCGTCGGCGGGCGGGCACGATCCCTTGCCGAAGGCGTTGCTCAGGCGCAGGAGTCGATCGGTTCTGGGCGGGCGGCTGCGGCGCTTCAAAAGCTCGTCTCCATCAGCCAGCAGGCAGGTTGACCTCTTTCCTCGTGCAGGATTCCCTGTCCCGGCGGGCGTGGTAGGGTGGCTAATTGCCGTGCTCGCAGCCGAGAGAGGTTCTCCTCCATGCCCCGCGCTCTCGCCACGACGTTGCTTGTGCTTCTGCTCTCCGCGATCGGAGCCGTTGTTACACCGCTCCAAGCGGGCGAAGCGCAAATGCCCAAGACGCTGATCATCGGCTACGACGAGGAAGGCAAGGTTGACGCCTCGGAGGAGGCTTGCCGCGCCTTCGTGACGTCAGTGGTCGAATGGGAGAAGCCGGAGGTCGATCAGGGCGTGAAGGACGTCTGCGCCATGCGCAAGCGTCACGTGGACGCCTACGCAGCGTTTCAGGCGGCTTATGCGAAGCTCCGCGCCGCGCTGGTGGATCAATCGCGCCTCGACGGAGCGGCTGCCGCCCAGCATCTCGCGCTGATGATCAAGAGTTGCATCGATCACAAATGGGGCCTCACCACAGGCGGGCACAACATCCGCCTCGACATGGTGCCGAACGAAATCGCGGCCGACTGCCTGACCCTCGGCCGCGACCTGATCGTCAAGGAAACGGCCTTTCTCAACGGCAACTAGGCGCCCTGCCGCCTAGCCTCCGTTGGTAAATGGCGCCCGACCCGCCGCGATGCGCCGTATTTCCGGGCCTCATTCGCTCTCCGATCGGCCAATTCGGGCAGGGCGCTTGATCTTTGCTTGATCCTCAGTCTTATCGATGTGGAAACTTCACCTTCCGAGGGGCTTTTCTGGGCCTTCGGACGCATCTGGTACGCGCTTCGACATGGCAGACATTCTCGAGAAGATCACCCAGTACAAGCGCGAAGAGGTTGCGCGTGCGCGCGAGGCCTTGCCGTTGCAGGTTCTTGCCGAGCTGGCGCGCAGTGCGCCCGCCGTGCGCCCGTTCGCTGCCGCGCTCGACGCGCGCCATCGCGCAGGCCAGACGGCGCTGATCGCCGAAATCAAGAAGGCCTCGCCGTCGAAAGGATTGATCCGCGAGGATTTCGATCCGCCGCAGCTCGCCCGCGCCTACGAGGCAGGCGGAGCGGCGTGCCTCTCGATCCTGACCGACGGTCCCTCGTTCCAGGGCGCGCCCGACTATCTCACCTCCGCGCGCGCGGCCGTCTCGCTGCCGGTGCTGCGCAAGGATTTCATGATCGACACCTATCAGGTGGTGGAAGCGCGCGCCTGGGGCGCAGACTGCATCCTGATCATCATGGCGGAGGTGGACGACGCACTCGCGGCGGACCTCGCCTCGGCTGCGCGCGACTGGGGCATGGACGCGATCGTGGAGGTGCACGACGGGGCCGAGCTCGATCGCGCCTTGAAGCTCGATTGCCGCCTCATCGGCATCAACAATCGCAATCTCAAGACGTTCGAGACGACGCTCGCCACCACAGAAGCGCTCGCCCCGCGCGTGCCGAAGGGCCGCATCGTCATCGGCGAGAGCGGCATCTTCACGCCGGCCGACATCAGCCGCCTGAAGTGCGCCGGCGTCGAGACCTTCCTGGTCGGCGAAAGTCTCATGCGCCAGGCCGACGTCACGGCGGCGACGCGCACCTTGCTCACGCCCGAGGCCGCCTGATGACGAAGCTCACCCATCTCGACGAAGCAGGCCGCGCCCGCATGGTGGACGTTGGCGCGAAAGACGTGACGAGCCGCACGGCCGTTGCGGAAGGCTTCATCGCGATGAAACCCGAGACGCTGGCGCTCATCCGCTCGGGTGGCGCGCCCAAGGGTGACGTGCTGGCCGCCGCGCGAATCGCGGGGATCATGGCCGCGAAGAAGACGAGCGAGCTCATTCCGCTGTGCCATCCGCTTGCGCTTACTAAAGCGGCCGTCGATTTCACGCCGTCTGAGACGCCGGCCGGCTTTCATATTCGCGCCGAAGTCAGCGTCACCGGGCAGACGGGCGTGGAGATGGAGGCCCTGACCGCCGTCTCCGTGGCCGGCCTCACGCTGTACGACATGCTGAAAGCGGTCGATCGCGGGATGGAGATCAGCGGCATTCGCCTCGCCTCGAAGACGGGTGGACGCTCCGGCACCTACGAAGCGCCCAAACGCGAAAGCGGATCCTGACGCCATGACACTTCTCTCCGCCGACGCTGCCCTCGCCCGTATCCTGGATGGCGTCGCGCCGCTTCCCGAGGAAACGGTTCCTGTCGAGCAGGCGGACGGGCGGGTGCTCGCACGCGATCTCGCGGCAACCCTCACGCAGCCGCCGTTCGATGCGTCGGCGATGGACGGCTATGCGGTGTACGGCGATGCGGCCGCTAAGCCGGGAGACCGCTGGACGGTGATCGGCGAGTCGGCGGCCGGCCGCGGCTTTGCGGGCTCCGCCGCTCCGGGTCAGGCGGTGCGCATCTTCACAGGCGCGCCCCTGCCCGCGGGCTGCGGCACCGTCGTGATCCAGGAAAACGTCGCGCGCGAGGGCTGCGACATCGTCGCGACGGATGCTACTCCGGCCAAGGGCAACATCCGGCCCGCGGGGGTGGATTTCGCAGCCGGCATCGTCGCGCTCCGGCGTGGGCGCCGCCTCGATCCTCATGCGCTGACACTCGCAGCCGCCATGGGGCACGCCTCGGTGCCGGTGACGCGCCGCCCTGTGGTCGCGATCCTGGCGACGGGAGACGAGCTCGTTCCGCCGGGCACGCAACCCGGTCCCGATCAAATCGTTTCGTCCAATCCAGTAGGTCTTGCGGCGCTGGTCGAGCGCGCGGGCGGCACGGCGCGGCTTCTCGGCATCGCGCCCGACCGCTTAGATGCTCTCGCCGCGCGTATTGCGGAAGCACGCGGAGCGGACGTGCTCGTCACGATCGGCGGCGCGTCGGTCGGCGACCATGATCTCGTGGGACCTGCCCTGCGCAAGGAAGGCATCGATCTCGCGTTCTGGAGGGTTGCGATCCGGCCGGGCAAACCGCTGATGTTCGGCCATCTCGGAAAGACGCGGGTGCTGGGGCTGCCGGGCAATCCGGTTTCCGCGCTCATCACCGCGCGGGTGTTCCTGGTGCCGCTCGTGCAGGTGATGACCGGGTTGCCTGCGGATGCACAGGAGCGCGAGACCGCGATCCTCACGCAGCCTCTCGACGCCAACGGTCCACGCCTTCATCTGATGCGCGCGAAGCTCGGCCGGAGGCACGACGGCCTGCTCACGGTGGCGCCCATGCCGTCACAGGACAGCTCGCTGCTGACGGCGCTCGCGGAGGCCAACTGCCTCATCCACCGGCCCGTGAATGCGCCCGCCGCCAAGCCCGGCGATACGGTGATCATCGAGCGCCTGCGCGACTGACCGGCTGATCCAGAACGTTGCACTTGCAGAACGTGGCGAGAACGATTAGCGTACATTCACGTTTTGTTTAGGTGAGTCTCGCGCAAAACGTTCGTGGTCGTCGTTTAGGGTTGAGGATCGTAACGGTCCCCCGCGAAAGGATAGCTGCGCGTTCGACGTTGAGGGGCCGGTCTTGCGCGACGCAGGAGCCTTGTCCATTCGAAATGGATGGCCCTTCGAAAGGGATGTTGGAGCGCCGCGTTGTTGGCGCCTCGGCGCGTGATCGGAACAGATATTTTATTGTCTTGGCCTCGCAATGAGGTCTCGCACGGGAGGCACGATGCTGACTTTGAAGCAGAAGGAGCTTTTGCTCTTCATTCATGAGCGCATGCAGGCCGATGGCGTGCCGCCTTCGTTCGACGAGATGAAAGACGCGCTCGACCTCAAATCCAAGTCGGGCATTCACCGCTTGATTACGGCCCTGGTGGAGCGGGGCTTCATCCGCCGCCTTCCTCATCGCGCCCGCGCCATCGAGGTGCTGAAGCTTCCGGAAAGCTCGACGGCCGCGTCTGCCGCCACTGTCGCGACGGTTGCAGCGGAACCCAGGCGGATCGGCTTCCAGCCGAGCGTGATCGAGGGCGCGAAAGCCCGCAACATCATGCCCCCGCCCTCTCATATGATCGACAGCCGAACGGTCTCGGTTCCGGTGATGGGCCGGATCGCTGCGGGCGTGCCGATCTCGGCGATCCAGAACCATACGCACGACATCGCCTGCCCGCCGGATCTGCTCACCAATGGCGAGCATTTCGCGCTGGAGGTGAAGGGCGACTCGATGATCGAAGCCGGCATTCACGACGGCGACACGGTGATCATCCGCCGCTGCGATACGGCCGAGAACGGCGACATCGTGGTGGCACTCGTCGAGCATGAGGAAGCGACCCTCAAGCGCCTGCGCAAGAAGGGCTCGACGATCGCGCTCGAGGCTGCAAATCCCGAATTCAAGACGCGCATTTTCGGTCCCGATCAGGTGGACATTCAGGGGCGCCTCGTGGGGCTCATCCGCCGCTACTAGTCGCGCTCGTCGTCCAACGGCATCTCTTCGGTGGGCTGGTCGCTCGATGGTGACCGGCCCATCGTGTTTTCCGGAGGCGTAACAGGGGCAGGGGCGCGGCGGGGCCTCAACGGGCGCTCTGTCCAAGGCCGCTCGCCCCTCCGGCTCGCGACCGTTTCCACCTTCTCGATCGCCGGTTTCTCGCTCCCCTGCGCCGTCGCAAGATAGATGGCGTGGGTGCCGTCGCGTCTCAACGTGGCGCGATCGAGGACGAGGCGCGGGTGTGCGCAACCCCGGGAGCGCTCGGATCCGCCGATCACGATGTCGGCCTTTTTGCAGTCTTCCGCCGCCGCGGACGGGTGGCGCTCGACGGCGAGCGTAAGTCCTCGCACACCGGCAATGCAGCCCACGCCATCGCAACGAAATGCCGTCCCGCGCATCACGTCGCGGGGGGCGCGCGCATCGCCATCGTGCTCGAGCCAGCGTGTCAACTCGAAGCTGCCAGAGCGTGAGCCCATGGCGGCGAGCGTGCCGTCGCTTGAGCGGAGAGCTACGAGCTCACCCCCGCGTCCGGCGAGGACGTCGGGACGCGGGTCATCTCCCGCCACGACGAGGCCCGCTCCGATGGCGGCGAGGCCGAGCATGCGCCACCGCGTCTGCCAGAGCGTGAGCCACAGGCCTCCCGCGATCATGAGGGCAAAGCTCATATCGGAGATCTTGGGAATGTGCATCACGGCGCCGGGCAGGCTCGCGACCCAGTGAGCGCTTGCGGACATGACGTCGATCCCCTTCGCCATGATCGCGAGGGGCAAGGCTTCGAGGCCGAAGGGCATCATCACGAGCGTCAGCAGCGCCGCCGGCATGACGATCAGGTTGCAGATCGGAACCGATATCAAGTTCGCGAGCAGCGCATACTGCTGGCTGCGGTGGAAGTGATAGGCGCCGATGGGCGCGACGGCGAGGCTTGCGATCACGGTGGAGAGCACGATGCCGCCGAGGAAGAACGCGACGGGGCGAAGCCAGCCCGCAAGCTCCCGCTCACTCGATTGCGACCGCGCCGTCTCATAGGCGGCGATGAGCGACACGACGGCCGCAAACGACATCTGGAACCCGGCGTCGAGCAGGCTTTCGGGCATGACGGCGAGAACGACGAACGCCGCGATCGCGACGTTGCGCATGGCAAGGGCCTGCCGGTCCAGCATCACGGCGGCGAACATGATCGCGATCATGAGAAACGCGCGCTGGGTGGCGACGGACTGACCGGAGATGAGAAGATAGCTGGCCGCGCCGGCGAGCGCTGCGGCGGCTGCCCATTTCTTCGTGGGGAAGCGCAGCGCGATGGCCGGAAACGCGGCGAGCAGAATGCGGATGGACGCGAACACCGCGCCCGCCATGATCACCATGTGCAGACCTGAAATGGAGAGAATGTGCACGAGGCCGGAGTCGCGATAGGCGTCGTTGGTGGCCTCCGTGATGGCGCCGCGCTCCCCGGTGATGAGTGATACGGCGATGGCGCCGGTTTCGCCCGGTACGGCGGCGCGTATGCGCTCCCCGATGCCCTGGCGCAGGCGCTCGAGGGCATCGCGCGCGTTCTGGACGAGGCTCTGGTCGCGCGCCTCCGCCTGCGCGATGATTTCGGCTGGGGCGATGGCGTAACCGGTCGCTCCCAGACGTTGGAACCAGGCCGTGCGGGCAAAGTCGTAGCCGCCCGGCAGTGCGGGGACGGAGGGCGGGCGCAGCGTCGCGCGCAGGCGCACGAGGTCTCCGGGCTTCAAGCCCTCGCGCTCGATCATCACGCGGATGCGGACGCGTTCGGGGCGATCCCCGGGGGCGAGCCCCTTGATGTCGGTCACGCGCAGGGTGATGCGCTCGCCGCGGGCCGGTCTCGGCTCGATCAGCTCGACGATCCCTTTCACCTCGGCCCGGCGGATCTCGTGGCCGAGTACGGGTGCGCGGGTCCATTCGGTGCGCAGCTTGGCGAGGGTGAAGCCGAGGGATGCGGTCAGTACGCCCAGCGCCAGGATGGACAAGAGACCCGCCTTGCGGCTCGCGCTCGCGAGACCCAGCGCCATCATGGGGAGCGCCAGCGCTATCCAGAGGCTTGGCTCGTGCGCGCGGGCAAAGTAGATCGCGATGCCGGTGCCGAGGGCGACGGGGGTCCACACGAACCAGCGGGCACGCTCGCGTTCGAGGCTTTCCCGCAGCCCGCCCGCCTGCGCCAGAACAGGCGAGATCCGCCGCCAGGCCGCGGCGAGCGTGCCTTCCCGCCCTGCACTCTCGGGAGAAACGTCCAATCCCGCCCCCTGCCCCGCGCGTACCTGCCTTGCCCTAGGCCTTTGATTCCGATCTCTTCTTCGCTCGCGAGCCCAGGCCGCTCTTTTCGGCAAGCACACTAGTCTCGCCTTGTGCGGCTATGCTACATGGCGAGCCAATTCACACCAACCCGAGCCGATCATCCATGACCGAGTCCAAACGAACGCCGCCCGGCGCTCCCGTCGTGCGTTTCGCCCCTTCGCCCACCGGCTATCTGCATATCGGCGGTGCGCGCACGGCGCTTTTCAATTGGCTCTACGCCAAGCGCACGGGCGGCACGTTCCTGCTCCGGATCGAGGATACGGACCGCGAGCGGAACAATCCCGAGGCCGTGGCCGCGATCCTGGACGGCGTGCGGTGGCTCGGGCTCGAATGGGACGGCGAGCCGGTCTCGCAGTTCTCGCGTGCGGATCGCCATCGCGAGGTGGCGCTGGCCCTGCTCGAACGTGGCGGCGCCTATCGCTGCTATCTGACGGCAGCCGAGATCGACCAGATGCGGAAGGACGCGGAAGCTGAGAAGCGTCCGCTCACCATTCGCTCACCCTGGCGCGATCGCGATCCGTCGGAGGCACCGGCCGGTCAGCCGTACACGATCCGGCTCAAGGCGCCGCGCGAAGGCGAGACGGTGGTCGAGGATCATGTGCAGGGCCGTGTCGTGTTCCAGAACAAGGAACTCGACGACCTGATCATCCTCAGAAGCGACGGTAACCCGACCTACAATCTCGCCGTGGTTGTGGACGATCACGACATGGGCGTGACGCACGTCATTCGCGGCGTGGATCACCTGACCAACGCCGCACGCCAGTCGCAGATCTATCTCGGCATGGGATGGGCGATCCCCGAATGGGCGCACGTGCCGCTGATCCATGGCGCGGACGGCGCCAAGCTTTCGAAGCGGCATGGCGCTCAGGGCGTCGAGGAATACCGCGCCATGGGCTATCTGCCGGTGGCGCTGCGCAACTATCTTGTGCGTCTCGGCTGGAGCCATGGTGACGACGAGATCATTTCGACGGAAGATCTCATCCGCTGGTTCGACATCGACGACATCAACAAGAGCGCAGCACGCTTCGACTTCAAGAAGCTCGACGATCTCAACGGTCATTATTTGCGCACAACGCCCGATTCCGAGCTGCTTGCCGGAATTCAGGGCATCCTGCCTCATCTCGATTTCGCAGCCCTCTCGGCGATCGCCGTCGATCCCAAGGCGCCGATCAGATCCGACATCGCGCTCGCCCGCGAGGTCGCGGCCCAGGTGCCGGGCGTCACCACAGGGCCGGAGCTGGCGCGCCGCTTCGAGGCCAAGGGATGGGAGCGTCTGCTCCAGGCCCTGCCTTCTCTGAAAGAGCGAGCCAAGACGCTTGCGGAGCTTGTCGGTCAAGCGCTTTTCATCGTGGCCGAGCGCCCCCTTAGTCTAGATGACAAGGCCCAGAAGCTGATGGATGCTGAGGCTCGGGCGATTCTGACGGCTCTCGTGCCGCGTTTCGAAGCCTCCGCCGAATGGACCCCGGGTGCGCTCGAGGCTCTTGTTCGCACGTATGCGGAGGAAACAGGCACGAAGCTCGGCAAGGTTGCTCAGCCGCTGCGCTCCGCCCTCACCGGACGCACGGTTTCGCCGCCCGTGTTCGATGTCATGAGCGTTCTCGGGCGTGAGGAAACCCTCGCCCGGCTTGGCGAACAAATTCGCTGAAGCCGCTTCACAAGCTTCGCTACTTCGTCATTTCGTAGAATTGCATTTCCGCTATACTGCGGTGCAGCATTCGAGCGCCTGCCGCTTTCGGCTGGTGAGTTGATCTGATCCCAAGCACGCGGGTGCTTGATCGAAGGAGACGCGGAATGGGCATTCAAGAAAGCTCAACCTCCAAGGCGGGGGCAAAGGGTCAGGCCGACCTCGTTCTGAAAGGGAAAACGGTCTCACTCGATGTCCGCAGCGGAACGATCGGCCCCGATGTGATCGACATCGCGAAGGTCTATCGCGACACCGGCTGCTTCACCTACGATCCGGGATTTACCTCCACGGCCAACTGCTCCTCGCACATCACCTTCATCGATGGCGACAAGGGCGAGTTGCTCTATCGCGGCTATTCCATCGACGAGCTGGCCGAGAACTCGAACTTCCTCGCCACGTGCTATCTGCTTCTGCACGGCGAGCTGCCGACCAACGACGAGTTCAAGCAGTTCCGCAACACCATCACGCGCCACACGATGGTGCACGAGCAGATGACGCGCTTCTTCACCGGCTTCCGCCGTGACGCGCATCCGATGTCTGTGATGGTGGCCGTGGTCGGCGCGCTCTCGTCATTCTATCACGACTCCACCGACATCAACGATCCGCGTCAGCGCGAGACGGCGAGCCATCGCATGATCGCGAAGATGCCGACGATCGCGGCAATGGCCTACAAGTATTCGATCGGCCAGCCCTTCATCTATCCGCGGAACGATCTCGACTACACGTCGAACTTCCTGCAGATGTGCTTCTCGGTTCCCTGCGAGCCCTACATCGTCAATCCGATCGTGGCGCGCGCGCTGGATCGCATCTTCATTCTTCACGCGGACCACGAGCAGAACGCGTCCACCTCCACGGTGCGTCTCGCGGGCTCGTCGGGCGCCAATCCGTTCGCGTGCATCGCGGCCGGCATCGCCTGTCTCTGGGGCCCCGCCCATGGCGGCGCGAACGAAGCCGCGCTCAACATGCTGGAAGAGATCGGCTCGGTGGACCGCATCCCCGAGTTCATCAAGAAGGCCAAGGACAAGACGTCGGGCTTCCGGCTGATGGGCTTCGGCCATCGCGTCTACAAGAACTACGATCCGCGCGCCAAGGTGATGCAGAAGACTTGCCATCAGGTGCTGGACGAGCTCGACAAGCGCAACGATCCGCTGCTCGCGGTGGCGATGGAGCTCGAGCGCATCGCGCTTCAGGACGAGTACTTCATCGAGAAGAAGCTCTATCCGAACATCGATTTCTATTCGGGCATCACGCTGCGCGCGATGGGCTTCCCCGTCTCCATGTTCACGGTGCTGTTCGCGGTGGCGCGCACGGTGGGCTGGATCGCGCAGTGGAAGGAAATGATCGAGGATCCGGAGCAGCGCATTGGCCGTCCGCGCCAGCTCTATGTGGGACCCGCGCGCCGTCCGTTCCCGAAGCCGGGCTCGTGAGCCTGGCCGCTTCTTCCTAGAGCGGAAGACGGCTCACCGGGCCGCAGATCTTCCGTTCAGCGCATAATCCAGAACGATATCGGCGGCAGCCTCGCTGGGGCTGTCGCCTTCGATATGCATGAGGTGGGGAACCCTCGCGAGGGCAGCAAGCTGGGCGCGTCTTTCGGGCGTATCCGACAGCAGCGGCTCCAGCGCGTCCGCGAGGTTCCGGGGCGAGCTTTTCTCCTGGTGGAATTCCGGGAATGCGTTCTCTCCCAGCACGAGGTTCGCGAGCACGGTGGTGGGCGCCTTGATCATGCGGCGAAGAAACGGCGCCGCGACCGGATCGACACGATAAGCGACGACCATCGGCGTGCCAGCGAGCGCAAGCTCGAGCGTGACAGTGCCCGAGGCCGCAAGCGCCGCTTTCGCAAGCTTGAAGGCGCGATACTTGTCGTCCGGGTCCTCGACGATATGAGCCGCAACCGGCCAGCTCGCACGTCCCTTCTCCACCAGCCCGCGCACATGCGCGACACAGGGAACGATCACCTCCGGGGCCTTTCCGCGCTCGCATAGGAGACGCAGCGTATCGCCGAATGGCTCCATCAGGCGGCCCACCTCGGATGTGCGGCTGCCGGGCAGCGCGACGATCACGGGCTTCTCCGGATCCAGACCGAGACGCGCTCTCAACGGCTCGGGATCGAGATCGCGCAGCCAATCGAGCCGCTCGATGAACGAATGTCCCACATAGCTGCAGGGCGGGCCGCCGAGCCGCTTGTGCGCGGCAGGCTCAAACGGGAGAATGCCGAGGATATGATCGACATAGGGGCGCATCTTCGCGGCGCGGCCCGGCCGCCATGCCCACACGCTGGGACTCACGTAGTCCACGATCGGGATGTCAGGGCGGGCCTTGCGGATGCGCTTGGCGATCGGATGGGTGAACTCGGGGCTGTCGATGATGACGACGGCGTCTGGCTCGAAGCGAAGCGCGCTGTCGACGGCGGCATAGACGCGGCGGACGATACGCGGCAGGTGCCGCAGGATGGAGAGCGGGCCCATCACCGCGACGTCTGACATGGGGAAGCCGGAGACGAAGCCTCGTCGCTGCTCCATGGCCTCACCGCCCACGCCGGCCAGAACGAGGCGATCACCCAGACGGGTGCGCAACGCGTCGATCAGCTTGGCGCCGAGTGCATCGCCGGAATGCTCACCTGCAATCAGGAATATCCGGACCTCGCCGGTTGGGCGGGATTCTCCCGTCACGGTCTCCCTCATGTTGCAGCTCCGACAGCCGGCTCGCGGACGAGCAGGAAGATGCCCGCATGGTCAGCTTCGGCGAGAAGCTTCGGAGGGACCGCCGCGGGCTCCGGTGGCCCGGAGGCCAGGGCGATGCCTGCATAGCCTGCGGATGCGACCGCTTTGACGACGGCTGATGTCAGGTCCGTGACATCGCGCAGCGTCGCGACGCCACGGCGCGTTCGGGTGATGCTCGCCCACTGGCGCAGTCCGGCCGCGCGCCGGACGGCCTCCTCCGCGCCTTCGCCGGTCTCTACGGCCAGGACGTGATTGCGCACGACGATCACCGCGCGGCCGATGCCGAAGCCCGTCAGCGCATCGAGCGTGGCGATGCCCTTGATAGCGTCGTGGGTGCCATGCTGCTCCGGGGCTGCGCGTCCCAGCACGCGAAACTTCATCGTGACTTTGCGTGCGTTGAAGCGGCGCGGCGGGTCTCGTTCCTCGCCGTCGCTCACGCCTTCGACGAACACGCCCATGCCGTCCGCGCAACGCACGGTCTCGGCGCGCTCGGCGACCAGCACTCTTCCCGCTTCGACCGCGACCCCGGCAAGACCGGCTTCCTGTACGCCTTTCACCGTGGCGGGTCCGATGGCCGGCATGTCGACGCGCAGGTCCTGTCCGGGCTTCGAGCGCTTGACGAGCACGCCCGCGGGCTTGCCGCTTCCGCGCGCGGTACGGCGCGCCGCGGCGCGGGCGATCATGCGATCGGTGCCCTCGGCTCCTTCGATGACCTCGATCTCTCCGTTTGAGATGATCACGCTCTGTCCGATGTCATAGGCGCCGAGCGCGCGGATCAGATCCAGGCCGCGTGCGATGTCGGCCTGATCGGATGCCGACGATGTCGCGCTGCCGATGGGGCCTTTGCCCACCACGAGGCCGGGCGCCGCGTCTCCCGGTCCGATCACCGTGATGCCGTGGCGCTCAAAGAAGCGCACGACGCGCCTCAGCACGCTGTCGTCGCCGCCCGACGCTACGATCTTCACGATCTGCGGCAGGTAGCGGAAAAAGCCGAGGTCGGGCTTCAGGCCGCCGAGCTCCGGGCGGTGCACACGTCCCACGATGACGAGATCGGTGGCTTTGGCAGCCTTGAGCGTGCGGATCATGGCGCCGATCTGGCCCCAGTTGACGCGCGTCACCGGGTGGCTGCCGAAATCGGCATTCGCCTCCCCGTCTATGGCGACGATGGCAACGAGCTCGCCGCGCGCGGCCGCGCTGTCTGCGATCTCGCGCGGAAGCTCTCCGCCCCCGGCCAGTATTGCGAGCCGCCGTGCGCGCACGTCCATGCTACCCCTCTCGGCGCCTGCTGCCGTATCAGGGCAAGGCTATAGACAGGCAGCGGGCAGCAGGCAACCGGCAGCAGGCCGGACATGGAAAAGCCGGCAGCAAATGTCTCCGCCGCCGGCTGTCCGTATTTGACCTTATCCCGCTTCAGACGTCGAGCGTGTGGTCCCGCTCCCACTGGGTGAAGTGGGAGGCATAGGAGTTCCATTCGCTTGTCTTGAGCTTGATGAACGCGTCCGCGAACTCGGTTCCGAGTGCCTCCTTGAGGCTGGTGTCCTTGTCGAAGTTGCGCAGGGCGTCGAGCAGGTTCAGCGGAAGCTTCGGCGCGTCCTTTACCGTGTGCCCCTCCTTGTACATGTCGATGTCGAGGCGCTTGCCCGGATGGGCGTTTCGCTCGATGCCGTCGAGGCCGGCGGCGATGATGACCGCCTGCAAGAGATAGGGGTTCGCCGCGCCGTCCGGGAGGCGCAGCTCGAAGCGGCCCTTGCCCGGCACGCGAACCATGTGCGTGCGGTTGTTGCCGGTCCATGTGACAGAGTTCGGTGCCCACGTTGCGCCCGAGATCGTGCGCGGGGCGTTGATGCGCTTGTAGGAGTTCACCGTCGGATTGGTGATCGCCGAGAGCGACTCCGCGTGGCGCATGATGCCGCCGAGGAAGTTGTAGCCCTGCTGCGAGAGGCCCATCTCGTCGGAGTTGTCGTAGAACATGTTGGTCTTGCCCGTCGCCGCATCCCAGACCGAGATATGCGCGTGGCAGCCGTTGCCGGTGAGGGTCGGGAACGGCTTCGGCATGAACGTCGCGCGCAGGCCATGCTTCTCGGCGATCGAGCGCACCATGTACTTGAAGAACGAGTGACGGTCGGCGGTGAGCAGCGCGTCATCGAAATTCCAGTTCATCTCGAACTGGCCGTTGGCGTCCTCATGGTCGTTCTGGTACGGACCCCAGCCGAGCTCCAGCATGTAGTCGCAGATCTCGGAGATCACGTCGTAGCGGCGCATGATCGCCTGCTGATCGTAGCAGGGCTTAGAGGCCTGATCCTTGGGATCGGAAATCGTCGTGCCGTCGGCGTTGATCAGGAAGAACTCGCACTCGACACCGGTCTTGATGCGCAGGCCCTTCTCAGCGGCCTTCGCGACCTGCTTCTTCAGCACCACGCGCGGCGACTGGGCGACGTGCTTGTCCTCCATCACGCAATCGGAGGCGACCCAGGCGACCTCGGGCTTCCAGGGAAGCTGGATGAGACCTGCGGGGTCCGGCATGCCGAACATATCGGGGTGCGCGGGCGTCATATCGAGCCACGTCGCGAAGCCCGCAAAGCCTGCGCCGTCTTTCTGGATCTCGGCGATCGCGGCTGCGGGTACGAGCTTGGCGCGCTGGAAGCCGAAGAGATCGGTGAAAGAAATCATGAAGTAGCGGATGCCGCGCTCTTTTGCGACCTGAGCCAGATCCTGTGACATTGGTTTTTCCCCGGACACGGTTACGTTGCTGTTCGACTTGTGTTTCCAGAACCTAGAGAACATGTTCGGCCTCTACTCACGCCTCTGGACGCACTCGCCCGCAGCGATCATTGGCTCTTTTCGTTCGTAGCCGGCCGCGATCGAGTTCCGGGCGGATTTGCCTGAAGCGATAGCGGCCGTTGTGATCCGACCACCGGTTTACGTCGCGGGCCGGCTGGTCCGAGACGATCGGGATCGTTTTTTCGACCCGCAAGCCCTGATTCGGAATGGAGCTCCCGAAGCGCGTGCGGTCACAAGCCACCCTGACCCGGAATCCAGCTCGTTCCCGCGAGCGGCACGCGCGCCATGGCGGCGGCCTCGATGGTGAGCGCGCAGAGGTCTTCCGGCTCGAGATTGTGGACATGGTTGTGGCCTGCCGCGCGCGCGATGGTCTGCAGCTCGAGCGTCATGACCTTGAGATAGTTGGCGAGACGGCGACCGGCGCGCACAGGATCGAGGCGCTTGGCGAGCTCGGGATCCTGCGTGGTGATGCCGGCCGGGTCGCGCCCTTCGTGCCAGTCGTCGTAGGCACCGGCGACGGTGTTGAGCTTCTCGTACTCGCTTTCGAGCGCCGGATCGTTGTCGCCGAGAGCCACGAGCGCGGCGGTGCCGATGGAGACGGCGTCCGCACCTAGGGCGAGTGCCTTGGCGCAGTCGGCGCCGTTGCGGATGCCGCCCGATACGATGAGCTGCACCTTGCGATGCATGCCGAGATCCTGGAGTGCCTGGACGGCGGGGCGGATGCAGGCGAGCGTGGGCTGGCCGACATGCTCGATGAACACTTCCTGCGTAGCCGCGGTGCCGCCCTGCATACCGTCGACGACTACGACGTCGGCACCGGCTTTCACCGCGAGCGCCACGTCATAGTAGGGGCGTGCGCCGCCCACCTTGATGTAGATCGGCTTCTCCCAATCGGTGATCTCGCGCAGCTCGAGGATCTTGATCTCGAGATCGTCAGGCCCGGTCCAGTCGGGATGACGGCAGGCAGAGCGCTGATCGATGCCCTTGGGCAGCGTGCGCATCTCGGCGACGCGATCGGAAATCTTCTGGCCGAGCAGCATGCCGCCGCCGCCGGGCTTGGCGCCCTGCCCCACCACCACCTCGATGGCATCGGCCTTGCGCAGGTCGTCCGGATTCATGCCGTAGCGAGACGGCAGATACTGGTAGACGAGCTTCTCGGACTGTCCGCGCTCCTCGGGCGTCATGCCGCCGTCACCGGTCGTCGTCGACGTTCCGGCTATCGTTGCGCCGCGCCCGAGTGCCTCCTTGGCGTTGGCCGAGAGCGAGCCGAAGCTCATGCCCGCGATGGTGATCGGTATCTTTAGCTCGATCGGCTTCTTGGCAAAGCGTGTGCCGAGCGTGACCGTCGTCGAGCATTTCTCGCGATAGCCCTCGAGCGGATAGCGCGACATGGACGCGCCGAGAAACAGCAGGTCGTCGAAGTGCGGAACCTTCCGCTTCGCGCCTGCGCCGCGAATATCGTAGATGCCCGTCTGGGCCGCGCGCCGGATTTCGGAGAGCGTGTAGTCGTCGAAGGTGGCGGACTTGCGGGGCGTGGTCGGCGGATTTTGATAGCTCATCAGTAGGCATCCGCATTGTCGATGTTGAAGGTGTAGAGCTTGCGCGCGGAGCCGTAGCGTTTGAACTCCGACGTCTTCACATCGGTCACGCCGGCCTTGGCGAGCAGAGCCGCAAGCGCCTCGTGATGCTCGGGCCGCATCTCCTTTTCGATGCAGTCGGCGCCGAGGCTCTTCACGCTTCCGCGCACGTAGAGCCTAGCCTCGTAGATGCTGTCTCCCAGCGCGTCGCCCGCGTTGCCGAGAACGACGAGGCTGCCGGACTGCGCCATGAAGGCCGACATGTGGCCGATGTTGCCCTTGACGACGATGTCGATGCCCTTCATCGAGATGCCGCATCGCGAGGACGCGTTGCCTTCGATGACGAGCAGGCCGCCGCGGCCGGTGGCGCCCGCGTACTGGCTCGCGTCGCCTCTGACGATGACTTTGCCGGACATCATGTTCTCGGCAGCGCCGGGGCCAGCCGATCCCTCGACGATGACGGTCGCGTGCTTGTTCATGCCGGCGACGTAGTACCCGACGGAGCCGCGAACGGTGACCGTGACCGGCGCATCGAGGCCGACGGCGATGGCGTGCTGTCCGCGCGGGTTCAACACCTCCCACTCGGTCTCGTTGGTGCCGTCTTTCTGCTCATGCAGGCTGGCGTTGAGCTCGCGGAGCGGCGTCTTCGTCAGATCGATCGACCGCATCTCAGCGCTCCCAGAAGTAGACGGTTGCGGGCTCGGGCTCCCAGACCTTCGCGTTCTCGATGCCAGGGAGACCGGCCAGAGCGCGGTACTCGGAGCCGAAGGCCACATAGTCGTCCGTCTCGGCGAGCACGGCCGGCTTGCAGGCGATGGGATCGCGCAGAACGCCAAAGCCGTTCTTGGTGCCTACGACAAAGGTGAAGAAGCCGTCGAGATCGTCGAGGCTCTTCTCCAGCGCCTGGCCGAGATTGAGGCCCTGGTTCATGCGCCACGTGAGATAGGCGGCAGCGACCTCGCTGTCGTTCTGCGTTTCGAAGGTCATGCCGTCGTGCTTGAGATCGCGGCGCAGATTGTTGTGGTTCGAGAGCGAGCCGTTGTGAACCAGGCACTGATCGGGGCCGGTCGAGAACGGATGGGCGCCGAGCGTGGTGACGGCGCTCTCGGTGGCCATGCGCGTGTGGCCGATGGCGTGCGTGCCGGACATCTTCGCAAGATCGAAGCGCTTGGCGACGTCGGTCGGATAGCCGACCTCCTTATAGATCTCGATCACGTCGCCGGCGCCCATGATGCGGACGCTGGGGAATTTCTCGCGAACAGCCTTGCGGGCCTCTTCAGCCTTGTCGGCCGGGCAGGTCAGGATGGCGTGGGACGACTTCACGTCGAGCTTCAGATCCGCGCCAATCGCCTTCCCGACGGTCTTGGCGAGATCGGCGAAGTCAGCCTCCGCACTGGGCGACTGAAGGGTGATCTTGACCTTGCCGGAATTGGGAGCGCCGTAGACGGCGAAACCTGCAGAATCCGGCCCGCGCTCGCACATCGTGGCAAGCATTCCCGCCGTCAACTCACCTAGCCGAGGCTCCAATGCTTTGTTCTTGATGAATAGCCCAACTATTCCGCACATCGGATGGCGCACCCCGTATGCCGTTTGCTGTTTCTATACAGACGCTAGCACTTCATGTTTCTCGATTCAACTGCGATGCAACTTTTTTTCATCGCGCGATATTCGAAAGTCCGCGACTCCATCGTTCGTACTGCAGCCGTGCGATGCGATAGGCATCGGGAATCGAGAGCGCCCAGACAAACAGACCAGCGGCCGAGCGGCCGATGAAGGAATGCTCGGGTGTGGTCGTGTGCCAGGACACCAGCGCCATGAGGAGCGCGAAGAAGGCGAAGCCGAAACCTCGCTGCGGTTGTCCGACGGCCACGTGCCCCATCCCGGGCAGCACGATGGCCAATGCAAGAACCGTGTAAGGATTCATGGGTGCGCGTGACGTCGTCATGCGTAGGTGTGCTCCCGTTGCGGATTTTCGATTGCCGTGCGGAGCGTATCGATCTCGGCAAGCACGCTCTGGAACTGATCGGCGGAGACGGCGGCCTCATCGAACACGGCCTGCCTCAGAAGCAGATATTCGCCGCGCCGGCCCTCGCCCGCCTGACGAATGATGCGCAGGCCCTCGCGCGTGACGGCGATCTCCTTGACGCGCGGATCGGCCAGGATCGCGGCCATCGGTTTAGCGAGCTTTTCAAGGAGTTTTTCGGCTCTCGCATTCTCGCCGCGGATGATCACCTCGGGCGGGAACTCCGGCGGGGTTTCGAGGATGTAGGGGAACTGAGGCGTGAGGCTGTAGAACTCGTAGCCGGAGGGTCGGACAAGCACGGCGAGGCCGGTCGACCCCTGCACCTTCTCCAGCACCGTGACCTGAAGCCAGAGCTGCGGAAGCCTCCGGATGGTCATTGTGTCGCTGATCAGGCGGATGTCGACGTTGCGCCGGTCGCACCGTCCGCTGAGCTTTGGAAAGCTGTCGCCGCTGTGCGTCAATGCATAGCCGTTGAACAGGCGTGCACAATCATCGAGCAAACCGGCGCGGCTCGCGCGCAGGGCCTTGTGGTCGCGCAGGGCAAGCCACGTCAGCGGACCGACGATTGCAATAAACGATATAAGGGCCGTCGAAAGCGAAGACACGGGCCACACTCTCCGTTGGGATCCGGGGTGCCACGCCATCGTGGAAAGCTGCAACACCCGGGCTCTTCGATTGATCGTGGTTCGATGACGGCACCGGCACTGCGAACGACCGCGCGCTCCGCATCCGCTGCCTTATCCGAGAAACGCGGCCCGGTGTTTCCGAGCCGCGTTTCTTCTGTTGCGTGTCGTGATCAGTAGCCGACCGGCTTAGGCCAGGGCATCGTGAACTGCGCGCCGCGCCGCACGAACTTGTAACGGTGGAATGCGAACCACAGCGAGGCGACGATGTAGAACACCATCATCGCGATGAGCTGCGTGCCGTATCCGAGGAACACCGCGAAATACGTGACGGAGCAGAGCAGCAGAAGCACGAGAGCCGGTAGCGGATGGAACGGGTGCACGTAGCCCCGCTTGATCACGCCGAGCGGCCATTTCTGCCGGAACATGATGACGTTGATCGCCATGAACGTGTACTCGAGCAGACCCGACAGGATCGAGAAGGTGATCACCTGATCGAGCGGCGCGAAGTACGCGAACACAAGGGCCACCGGCACCAGGAACACGATCGCCCGATAGGGCGTCCGGTACTTGGGATGCACGGCGCCGAAGACCTGCGGCAGATAACGGTCACGTCCCATGGAGAACCAGGCGCGGGATGCGTCGTTGATGCAGCCGTTGGCGGAGGCCAGCGTCGAGAAGATGGTGCCGATGAAGAGAAGCACCATCAGAAGCGTCGAGTCCGTGAGACGGGCCGCATCGAACAGCGGCGTCACGGCCTGGCCCAGATACTCCCACGGCATGATGCCGGCGCAGATGTACCAGGTCATGGTCGCGGCGATGAGCAGCGTGATGATGCCCGTCATGGTGCCGAGGGGAAGTGCGCGCGCGGGCGAGCGAACCTCCTCGGCGGCCTGCGTCGTACCTTCGATGCCGAGGTAGTACCACATGCCGAAGTGGAGCGCGGCGAGAACGCCGAGCCAGCCGTATGGCAGACCGGTGAGCAAGTCGCCGTGCTTCATGTAGACGCTGCTCCAGGGCTGAACGGCGAAGAACAGCACCCAGATGGCGACGAACGCGATGGCCGTGATGACGAGGTTGAACGTCAGGGTCGCGTAGACGCCGCGGTAGTTGAGCCAGGCGAGGAACATGATCGTCAGCACGATGAACGGCTTGTCATGCGTATCCGCGAACCCCGCCATCGATCCTACCGTCTGCACGAGATAGCCGAGCGTGATCGCGTTGGCCGCTTCGAGCATGGTGTAGGCGAAGACGAGGAACAGGCCCACGTTGAAGGCCATCAAAGGCCCGACGATGTGCTTGGCCTGCGCGTACTGACCGCCGGCGGCGGCAACCGTCGAGGTCACCTCCGAGTCGATCATGGCGACGCAGGTGTAGAGAAGACCGGCCACCCAGCAGGCGATCAGAGCGGCGATGGCGCCGCCCTTGCCCACTGCAAAGTTCCAGCCCATGTACTCGCCCACGAGCACGATGCCGACGCCAAGCGCCCACACGTGACCCGGACCAAGCACGCGCAAGAGCGAAATTCGCTCGCCGTGAACTGCTGTTGTCTGAGTCACAGGTGGCCTCCTTGATGAGGCGGATCGATGACGAGCGCGTCTTCGATTTCACCTTCCTTGGAGGAGGTCAGCAGTTCTTCGCTGTAGGTCTTGTCGGTGCGGATCAGGTCGATCAGCATCCACAAGCCAAGCAGCGCGGAGAGGCCCCAGGCCCCGTATTCGAGCAGTTGAAAGTTATTCACGGGAACCCTCCTCTCACTTGTTGTTGAACCGCTCGTCGATCACGTCGCGGTATTCCTTCTTCGACCAGTGAAAGACGATGAAGAAATACCCGATGACGACGAGTGCAGTGATGGCGAGCTCAACAGGCTCGAAGGAGTAGTCGAAGCGCGATGAGATCAGCTCAGCAGCCGATGTCGCGTTCTCCTCCGTCTTCGGGCCTGCGGTGAAGCCGAGCTTCTCCCACTGCGCCTGCATGGTCGCGTTCTGACCCATGCCCGCCCACGTGGTGTCTTTGAGCTCGAGCGTCGTCTTTCCGCCTCCGGCCAGGCCGAGGTAGAGCGGAATGAAGAGCGCAGCCATAACGAGTGCGAGAAGGAAAAGGGTATCGAAGGTCTGGCCGAGCAGAGACTGCGTCGGCGGCTTGTACGGTGTCTTAGCCATGTGCTCGCTCCCTAGCCTTTCGACTTCTTCATTTCGTCGAGGTAGTGGATGTCGAGCCCGTAGATGTGCTCCTTGTCCTCAGCGTAGTGCTTGATCATCGCGATGATCGAGGCCGAGTTGAAAAGCAGGACGAGGCCACCGGCAACTGCAAGAGCCTGAAGAACCCCATCCGCCGGGGCGGTCTGCGTGAGCCGCCAGAAGACGAAGCCATAGAGCGTCCAGAGGACAATAACCGCGCCGAACGCCCACGTGCGATCGCCGGAGAACATCGAGTGGACACGTGGATCTGGTATTTTTTGTTGCATAACTCCCCCTTGGGATACGGTTTTCAGGGTTCCTCCTGGAGTTGCCTGTGAGGCAACGTTTTTTTATGTGCGGAAAAACAGTGCGTCCTCCTGCCGCACTTTGTCAAGGCGTATGATGTTGTGGTGAGCAGATTTGCCACCAGAACGCTTGTCTTTTGGGCGCTTTTAGCTGTGCGTCGGTTTTCTTGAACGCTCCGAATTATTTATTCACTCCGGGAAGAAGCGGTGGATTCACCCCTGCTTCCGGCCAGACCCTTCGATCCAGGATTCCGGCGTCTATGTTTGAAGTCGGACAGAATTTGCTTCGACCTCCGGCATTCCAGAGTTGGCTTCTGAAGGCGCTGCAAACGCCCTTCCATCGCGCGCGCAATGTTCTGTATGCGGTTATATTTTCTCGAACCGGCACTCCCCGGCGAAAAATCCGCGAACTGATCGGGGTCAGATATGGGCCTCGCGCGAGCGTGATCCGCAATCCGGGTTGCGCACCTCTCCGGCTCCGCGTCCGGTGCGCCGACTTGATCCTCGCGAAAATGTGTGCGTTCAAAACTTGCTAACGATCGCGCACCAAAGATCCATCACCGAACACGTCAGTTGCCAAAACGTCAGCTATCGTGGTTCGATGCGACCGGAGGACTCTCCGCTCCTCCACCATTTTCCGGTGCCACGTCGGCCCTGCATCGCTCGACAGGCTGTTGTAGTTTGTTCGCGAAAAGGTGGTGTTTCTCTTCGGCATCGACCACACATGGGGGCTCGCAGCGCATGAACCAGAGATCGGGAAGCTCCTTGAAGAAAGACAGCGCGACAGAGATCCCGAGCACTGAGGGGCGCGGCGAACAGAAGCGCCGCAAAGCGCTTTCTGCCGAAGAGTTCGCCGAGGTCATGCAGACCATCGAAACCAAGGACGAGCAGGATCCGCATGCGCTGCAAGGCGCGCGTGACAGCATGCTCGAGGTGGCGATCGGGCGCGAGGTTCGCGCATTCCGCAACAAGCTCGGCATCACCGCGTCAGATCTCGCGCGCGCCGCGGGTCTCTCGCTCGGTATGCTCTCGAAGATCGAGAACGGCGTCACGAGCGCGTCGCTCACCACGCTGCAGCGGCTCTCCAAGGCGCTGGGCGTTCCCGTCACGGCGCTGTTCCGCCGCTTCGAGGAGCGGCGCAACGCCGTTTTCGTCTCGGCGGGGCAGGGCCTGCTGATCGAACGGCGCGGAACCCGCGCGGGCCATCAGTATCAATTGCTCGGCCACACTGGTGGCCAGTCGGGCGGCGTGGTGGTGGAGCCTTATCTGATCACGCTCACGGAAGAGTCGGACGTGTTTCCGCTGTTCCAGCACGCCGGTCTCGAGCTGATCTACGTTCTCGAAGGCCAGGTGGTCTATCGCCATGCCGACAAGCTCTATCCGATGAAGCCCGGCGACAGCCTGTTCTTCGACGCGGATGCGCCGCATGGGCCGGAGGAGCTGGTGCAGCTTCCGATCCGCTTCCTCTCGGTCATCAGCTACGCGCGTGAGCTGCCCTGACCGGCCGGCTTCGATCTCATTCGAGCGACTGAAACGCGGGCGCGTAGGCGACGGGGTCGTTGGCGTGCGCGAGAGACGTCCCATCGAGCGCAAGCGCCATGAAGTATGGCCCAGCGTAAGGCGTCTCGAATCCTGCCGCCTGCTCGACGCTGAAGCCGAAGCGTGCGTAGAACGCGGGATCTCCGAGCACGAAGACGGCCTGCCATCCTTCCCGTCTCGCTCGCGCGAGCCCCTCGCGGATCAGATCGCTCGCGATGCCTTCGCCGCGGCGGCTGGCCTCCACCGCAACGGGTCCGAGACCGAGCGCCTTCATGGGCGCGGTCATCGCAGAGAAAAGGACGTGGCCCACCACCTCCTCGCCGTCCACCGCAACGAGCGAAATCGCAACGTCGCCGTCGTGGCGCAAACGATCGACCAGATCCGCTTCGGCGGCCGTGGGAAACGCGCCCAGCGCCAAGCGTCGAATGCCGGGGCGATGGGCGGGCTGCTCGGCCTCGATGCGCATTACGCTACTCCAGCGCGGCGTGGAGCCCGCGGACGAACGACGAGAGGCCTGTCATGCGATCGCGGCGCAGACGCTCCGCCGCGAGAATGGCGCGCAGGCCCGCGCTGCTCTCCGCGAGATCCGAATTGACGATGACGTAGTCGTACTCGGCCCAATGGCTGATCTCGTCGGACGCTTTCGCCATGCGCTTGGCTACGACCTCGGGCGGATCCTGGGCGCGCTGCTTCAAGCGCGTCTCCAGCGCCTCTGCGGACGGCGGCAGCACGAACACGCGCACGAGATCTCCCGCCATGCGCTCGGAGAGCTGCTGGGTTCCCTGCCAGTCGATGTCGAACAGCACATCGCGGCCCTCCGCGATCGCCTTCTCGATCGGGGCGCGGGGCGTGCCGTAGTAGTTGCCGAAGACGGTCGCCCATTCGAGGAGCTGATCCGTCTCGATCATGGCCTTGAAGCTCGCTTCGTCGACAAACCAGTAGTCGCGGCCGTCCACCTCTCCGGGACGCGGCTTGCGCGTGGTGACGGAGACCGACAGGGCGATATGAGGATCGGCTTCGAGAAGCGCGCGCGATAGGGACGTCTTGCCGGCGCCGGATGGCGAGGACAGCACCAGCAGCAGGCCGCGCCGCTCGATCCTCGGATTTTCGCTCGTCATCTCCCCGGTCTCCCCGCGCGCTCGCATCCCGCCCAGAAGCGACTGATAGGGGCTGGGCCTTGCCGGGTCCAGAGCGTTTTCAGCGCCCTACTCGATGTTCTGGACCTGCTCGCGCAACTGATCGATCACGACCTTGAGGGCGAGGCCCGCGTGGGCGATCTCCTGGTCGGCGGCCTTGGAGGTCAAGGTGTTGGCTTCGCGATTGAACTCCTGGGCGAGGAAATCCAGCTTGCGGCCGATGGCACCCTCATCCCTGAGAAGCGCGCGCGCAGCTTCCACGTGGGCGGCGAGGCGCTTCAGCTCCTCCTCCACGTCGGCGCGCGTCGCCAGCAGGACAGCCTCCTGATGAAGCCGCGCGGGATCGAGCCCCTGCCCTGTCTCCATGAGGCGGGCGACCTGCTCGGCGAGGCGGCGGCGAATGGCTTCGATGGTGCGGGCGGGGGAGGCCTCGACCGTTTTCGCCAGACGCTCGATCTCGTCGATCTGGCGGGCGAGAACGTCCTTCAGGCGGCGGCCTTCGTCGCGGCGCGCGGCCACGAGGTCGGCGAGCGCCTTGTCGAGGTCATCCAGCACGGCCGCCTGCTGGGCCGCCAGCGTCTCCTCGGTGTCGGCATCCTCGACGACGTCGAGCACGCCCTTCAATCCGAGCAGCGCTTCCACGCGCGGCGTCTCGGCGCCGATGTTGTGGCTCAAGCGGGTGGCGATGGCGAGGATGCGCTCGAGCGCCTCCTGGTTCACGCGGACCTCACCCGCCTGCGTACGGCGCGTGACGCTGAGGCTGGCGTTGACGCTGCCGCGGGAAATGGCTTTCGCGATGCGGTCGCGAACCTTGGACTCGATCTGCTCGTAGCCCTGCGGCAGGCGCAAGCGGAGGTCGAGCCCCCGGTTGTTCACGCTCCGTAGCTCCCAATGCCACGTGGTGCCGTCGAGCGCGCCGTCGCTGCGGGCAAACCCGGTCATACTTTGAAGGGTCATGTTTTTTATCCGGGGAACGTTGTCCGTTCAGGTCTAGGTCGCGCGGCAAGTGGAGCTCGCTCGCCGCGCTGCTGCGAGAGAGACGTACGCGCCGCATCCGCGGGCCGCAAGGGGCGCTTTCGGCGCAAGGCCCGCCGTCCGCACGCGGCTAGCGCTTGGGCTTGCGTATGGGGAGCGGCATCGTGGACGCCGTTGCCGTCGCCGGGACGGCCGCAGGTTTCTCCTCGGCGGCGGCTCCTGCAGCCTTCGCCTCGCCGCCCGCGTCCTCGGCTGGCGGGTTCGGAATTTCGGTGATCGGGTTGCGCGCCACCTCGCCGGGCGCTGCCTCGGCCCCTTCGGAGGCTCCGTCCTTGGCGGCGGCCTGACGCGCCCGCATCTCTTTCTCGAACTTGCGCCAGTTCGAAACCGCCGCGTTGTGATCCTTGAGGGTCGCCGTGAAGATGTGGCCGCCGCTGCCGTCGGCCACGAAGAACAGATCGCCGTGCTGGGCCGGATTGAGTGCGGCTTCGAGCGCAGGGCGCCCCGGATTGCAGATCGGCGTCGGCGGCAGGCCCTTGATCTGGTAAGTGTTGTGGGCGTTCTTGGCGTCCTTCTCCGACTGCATGATGGGTTTGCCCCACTGCACGCCGCCGCCGTAGATGCCGTAGAGAATGGTGGGATCGGATTGAAGCGGCATCCCCTTGTTCAAGCGGTTGACGAAGACGCCCGCGATGCGGTCGCGCTCGTCCGCGCGGCCGGTTTCCTTCTCGATGATGGAGGCCATCACCACGGCCTGCTCGGGGCTCGTGTAGGGAAGTCCCTGCTGGCGGCGCTCCCAGTTGCTTTCGAGGACCTGCTTCTGCTTCAGCGCCATGCGCTCCAGCAGCTCCTGGCGCGTCATGCCCTTCTCGATGCTGTAGGTCTCGGGCAGCAGCGAGCCTTCGGCGGGAATCTGGGCGACGTCGCCGGTCAGGTTCTCCTCGCTCTTCAGGCGCTCGACGATCTGCTGGCTGGTGAGACCTTCGGGGATCGTCACCTTGTACATCACCGATTTGCCTTCGGAGAGGGTCTCGATCACCTCGCGAATGCTGACGTTCGGCTTGAAGAGGTATTCGCCGTGCTTCAGCATCACCTCTTTCGGGCGCATGCGGCTCTGCACCAGATAGTTGATCATGAAGGCCCAGCGGCTGGAAACCACGCCTTCGCGCTCGAGGTCGTCGGCGATGTCGTTGCTGCTCGCGCCTTTCGGGATGACGACGGTCTGGCTCACGGTAAGGGGACCGGGGCGGCTATAGAGGTGGCCGACCAAGAGCGTCATGCCTCCGGTCGCGAGCATGGCGACGAGCAGGATCGTCATCACGCCGCTCACGACGCGGGCAAAGCCAGAGATGACGCGCGATTCCTTGCGCTGGCGAACGCCACGGGGACGCGGCGGCGCGCGTCCCGGCTCCAGAGCCTCGGCCGGGCTCCTCGGGCGGACACCGTCACGCCTCGAGAGCGTGGGCGGCACTTCCCGGCGAACTTTACTCATCGACCAGCTCCCGTCTCGCGTCCCAAGCCGCAGCGACGCTCCCCGCGTGCCGCAACGGCCGGCTCCTGGCGCTTTCCGGCCCGCCTTGGCTCAGGCAGGAAACCACCGTCAAACTCAAGCTTGTACGCACAGCGAGGCGCGCCGGGACCGGCACGCCGTACTCACCCCAAGCCTACGCGCCGACGTGATCTCGCGATTGTGGCAAAAGCCCGGTCAGCGCTGGCGCTCTCCGGGCGATCGCGGACCGATGTCAGGCCACTTTACGCATCACGAGCGACGCGTTGGTGCCGCCAAAGCCGAACGAGTTCGAAAGCACGGTGTTGATCTCACGCTTCCGCGGCGTCTTGGGCACCAGGTCGAGGGCCGTCTCGACCGAAGGGTTTTCGAGGTTCAGGGTCGCGGGCGCCACCTGATCGCGGATGGCGAGCACCGAGAAGATCGCCTCGACGGCGCCGGCAGCTCCCAGGAGGTGGCCGATCGAAGACTTGGTCGAGGACATGGAGGTCTTGGCCTGGGTGTTGCCGAACAGGCGCTCCACCGCGCCGAGCTCGATCTCGTCGCCCATGGGCGTCGAGGTGCCGTGCGCGTTGATGTAGTCGATGTCGCTCGGTGAGACGCCCGCGTTCTTCAGCGCGGCGCGCATGCAGCGGAAGGCGCCGTCGCCGGTCTCCGACGGCGCTGTGATGTGATAGGCGTCGCCCGACATGCCGTAGCCGATGACCTCGGCATAGATCTTGGCGCCGCGCGCCTGGGCGTGCTCCAGGCTTTCGAGCACGACGACACCCGCGCCCTCACCCATGACGAAGCCGTCGCGACCCTTGTCGTAAGGACGCGACGCCTCCGTGGGCCGGTCGTTGAAGCCGGTCGAGAGAGCGCGGCAGGCGACGAAGCCAGCCATGCCGATGCGGCAGATGGGGCTCTCGGTTCCGCCCGCGACCATGACCTCCGCATCGCCGAGCGCCACGAGACGTGCCGCATCGCCGATGGCGTGGGTGCCGGTGGCGCACGCCGTCACGACGGCGTGGTTCGGTCCCTTGAGGTCGTGCTTGATGGAGACGTAGCCGCCCGCGAGATTGATGAGGCGGCCGGGAATGAAGAACGGAGAAACGCGGCGGGCGCCCTTCTCCTTGAGCAGAATCGAGGTGTCGGCGATGCCGGAAAGGCCGCCGATGCCGGAGCCGATCAAAACGCCGGTCGTTTCCTGCTTTTCCTGGGTATCGGCCTTCCAGCCTGCATCGGCGAGGGCCTGATCGGCGGCGGCGACGGCGTAGATGATGAAGTCGTCGACCTTGCGCTGCTCCTTGGGCTCCATCCAATCATCGGGATTGAACTTGCCCTCGTTACCCGCGCCGCGCGGTACGAAATTCGCAATCTGACAAGAGAGATCGGAGGCGTCGAATTCCTCGATCCGGCGTGCTCCGCTCTTGCCTGCGAGCAGATTGCGCCAAGATTCCTCGACCCCGCATCCGATCGGGGTGACAAGACCAAGCCCAGTGATGACGACGCGGCGCATGGCTCTCAAGTCCACTCCATCGGTAAGGGAGAGATGCCCGCCAACGCCCAGCCGTATGCCGCCCTGGGCCTTGCGGGGTTCTCTTGTTGCCGCGAGGCGCGACCCGCCAGCTTCGCCCCGCTTCCTTCAACTCACTCGTGTCACTCAGGCTTGCGAGCCGTGGATGGAGATGCTTACGGCGCATGTGCGCCGATACGCGATTCTCCACTCCACACGCACCGCAGTGCGGGCCGGCTGCGGCTTCATCATTCGAGGCACCGGCGGCGCCTCGAACTCAGCCGCTCCGGACCCGAGCAGCCTTAGGCAGCCGTGGCGTTCTTCTCGAGGAACTTCACAGCGTCGCCAACCGTCAGAATGTGCTCGGCGGCATCGTCGGGGATCTCGCACCCGAACTCTTCCTCGAACGCCATGACCAGCTCGACCGTATCAAGGCTGTCAGCGCCGAGATCATCGATGAAGCTAGCGTTCTCGGTGACCTTGTCGGCCTCGACGCCAAGATGCTCCACTACGATCTTCTTCACGCGCTCTGCGACATCGCTCATCGTCTTCCCTCGTGTCCCTGCTCTGTGATTTGGTTTGCTATCGTCTTCTCGGTCCCGTCGTTCACCGGGGCGCTGAAGTCAGTCGGTCGTAGTCCCTTGCCGGAAAACCGGATCCTACTTTTCCAGAAATACGCTCGACCTCGAAGTCCTATCTCGTCCTGGTGCTGGCGGCGCCATCAGGGGGGTTATCCCAGACGACAGCGCGTGAGCGTTGATCGTTAGGGCGTTTCCCAGAGCTGCGCAGCAAAAAAACGAGGCTCGTTAACATATCTCCTAGGCCTTGGCCAGCGTCGCCCCCCTGTGTTGCGGCTCGCGAAAGCCGACCCGGAGAGCGACACATTGCCCCCGGCGAACGCGGCCTTGCGCATGCCGGAGCGTCTTAACCAAAAACGCCGTCAGATCATGGCCATGCCGCCGTTCACGTGCAGCGTTTGTCCGGTGACGTAGCCAGCCTCGACGCTGGCAAGGTAGACGGCCGCGGCGGCAATGTCATCGGGCGTGCCGAAGCGCTGGGCCGGGATGTGCTGGGAGATCTCGGATTTCTGCTTGTCGTTCAGCACATCCGTCATCGCGGTCTGGATGAATCCAGGCGCAATCGAGTTGGCGGTGATGCCGCGGTTCGCGACTTCGCGGGCGAGCGATTTGGTCATGCCGATCATGCCAGCCTTGGAGGCTGCATAGTTGCCCTGGCCGGGATTGCCGATCACGCCCGAAACGGACGAGATGTTGATGATGCGGCCGTAGCCGGTCTTGGAGCGCAGCATGTGACGGGCGGCGGCGCGCATCAGCATGAAGGTGGAGGTGAGGTTCACCGCGATCACGTCGTCCCACTGCTCGTCCTTCATCACCATGAACAGGTTGTCCTTGGTGAGACCGGCATTGTTGACGAGGATGTCGAGGCGGCCGAGCTTGGCGATGGCGTTGTCGATCAGCTTCGAGACGGCTTCCTTGTCGGCGAGATCGCAAGGCACCACGTGCGCGCGCTCGCCGAGCTCGGCGGCGAGCGCTTCGAGCTTGGCGACCTGACGGCCCGAGAGCACGACCTCGGCTCCGGCTTTGTGGAAAGCGCGCGCGATGCCTTCGCCGATGCCGCCGGTCGCACCGGTGACAAGCGCTTTTTTGCCGGTCAAATCGAACATGTCTTGAATCCTTTTACGAAGAAGAGCGTGGTTTGATTGCGTCAGACGAGCTTGGAAGCGGCCGCCTCGATATCCGCGGGCGTGCCCAGGCTCGCGGCCTCGAGCGACTTCTCGATACGCTTTGCGAGGCCAGCGAGCACCTTTCCTGATCCGATCTCGAACACGTCGGTGACGCCGTTGGCTGCGAGATAGCCGACGCATTCGCGCCAGCGCACGGTGCCCGTCACCTGCTCCACCAGAAGGCGGCGAATCTGCTCGGGGTCGCTCACCCCGCTCGCCACCACGTTGGCGACGACGGGGACGACCGGCGCGTTGATGGTGACCTTGGAAAGCGCATCCGCCATGGCTTCGGCGGCGGGCTTCATCAGGGCGCAATGGAACGGCGCAGACACGGGCAGAGGCACCGCGCGGCGCACGCCATGGGCCTTGCCGATCTCGGCCACGCGATCTATGGCGGCTTTCGAGCCCGACAGCACGACCTGGGTCGGCTCATTGTCGTTGGCGACCTGGCAGACGTCGCCCTGGGCGGCTTCGGCCGCGACCTTCTCGGCCACGTCGAGGCCAACGCCAAGAAGAGCGACCATCGCGCCCTGGCCGACCGGTACGGCCGCCTGCATGGCCTGGCCGCGCAGCTTCAGGAGACGCGCTGTGTCGGACAGTGAGAACGCGCCTGCCGCGGCGAGTGCGGAATACTCGCCGAGCGAATGACCCGCAACATACTTCACCGTGCCGGCAAGCTTGATGCCCTTCTCGCGTTCCAGCACGCGCATCACGGCCATCGAAACCGCCATCAGCGCGGGCTGGGCGTTCTCCGTGAGTGTCAGCGTTTCCTTGGGGCCTTCCCACATAATGGCGGAGAGCTTCTGTCCGAGCGCCTCGTCGACCTCGTCGAACACCTCGCGCGCGACCGCGAACGTCTCTGCCAGCTCGCGACCCATACCGACATCCTGGCTACCCTGTCCGGGAAATACGAATGCGCGTGCCACGCTCGCTCCTTTTGATTGATTTCCACTCGCCGGGCGCGATCGCCGACAGGTGAGTGAAAGTTCACAGTCTGTCGCGCTTTCGACATGTCCGGCTCGGGATTGTCAAGGCCTCGGGGAACAGGGAACGATGGTCTTCCCCGCTGCTCGTGGCTGCACCGCGCGGCCGGCCGAGTTGTATGGCGCGCAGCAAACAGGGGCGTTTTGTGTTTCTCTCCAGAAGGATAAGCCATGGCAACTAAATCGGCGGGACGGCGTCTTCTCCCCTTTCTCCTAGCCCTCGCGCTGGTCGTGGCCTATCTCGCCGCATGGCAATGGGATTTGCTGCCGCGCGAGACGATCGCCACCGGCACGGTGATGGCGAAGGACGGCAAGGTGTTGGAAACGCGGCAGTTTTACCGGACATCCCGCGACAACGCGCACAAATCCGCAGCACCCGGCCCCGCCAAGCGCGAAGCGGCATGGGAGGTCCGGCTGCCGAGCGGGCGGTGGATCGACTGCGACGGCGAGGACTGCCTCGCGGCGTACGAGCGCAGCGTTAACTAGCTTGCCCCTTGCCCGCGCCTGGAAAACCCGTATAAGTCGCGCCGTCACGCGCTTCGGTTGGAGGCTGAACGGGGCCGCGGAGCTATTTCAGCTCGGCGGCAAGGTCTATTGGACTTGTCCCTCTCTTGGGCTTGTCCCATGGTCTGTCCCCCGGTGTCTTCGCTCTTTGGGTGCCTTTGGGCCTTTCTGGGGTCCATGAGGGGCTTTGCGCCGAAGCGGTAGCGTGATCCGCGTGCTTGTCATGCGGCCAACTCGAAACGAAAGGCCAAACATGCCCCTTTACGAGCATGTGTTCCTGGCGCGCCAGGACGTCTCGCAACAGCAGGTCGAGGCGCTTACGAAAGAATACACCGACGTCATCACCGAAGGCGGCGGCAAGGTTACGAAATCCGAGTACTGGGGCCTCAAGGGCCTCGCATTCAAGATCAAGAAGAGCCGCAAGGCGCACTATTCGCTCCTCAACATCGACGCACCCGCCGCAGTGGTGGCAGAGATGGAGCGGCGCATGGGTCTCTCGACCGACGTCATCCGCTTTCTCACGCTGCGCGTCGACGAGCTCGAGACCGAGCCGTCCGTGATGATGCGCAAGCAGGATCGCGACGAGCGCGGCGGTGAGCGCGGCGCCGGTGGTTTCCGCGGCGGTGATCGCGGCGGCTTCCGTGGCGGCGATCGCGGCGGTTTCCGCGGTGGCGACCGTGGCGGCTTCGGCGGCGGTGCCGAGGGCGGCTCCACGTTCCGCGCCCGTCCCCCGCGCGAGGGCGGCGATTCCCGTCCGCCGCGTGACGGCGACCGCGGTCCGCGTCCCCCGCGGCCCCCATTCAGAGACAACAAGCCGGGCTCGGAGGGCTAATCGATGGCTGAGATCCAAGAAATCGCCGCTCGCCGGCCCTTCCATCGCCGCCGCAAGACCTGCCCGTTCTCGGGCGATCAGGCGCCGAAGATCGACTACAAGGACGTGCGCACGCTCGGCCGTTACATCTCCGAGCGCGGCAAGATCGTGCCGAGCCGCATCACGGCCGTTTCGGCCAAGAAGCAGAGAGAGCTGGCCCGCGCCATCAAGCGCGCACGCTTCCTCGGACTCCTGCCCTACGTGCTGAAGTAATCAGCCGCCGGGTTTCTAGATTGGTTGGATGAGCGGGGCCGCTCTCTTCGAGAGATGGCCCCCTCACCCTAACCGCAGCGGATGCGGGACAGCTTACGGATGAGAACGACCTATCTGGCAGGTGCTGGCCTTGGGCTGGTTGCGGCGGTGGTATTCGCCTCCGCGACCACGGGGCCGTTGTTCATCCGCTTCCTCCTCTTCTTCGTCACACCGCTTCCCATCGCACTCGCCGGGCTCGGCTGGGGCTGGCGCTCGGCGCTGCTCGCGGGGCTTGTCGGCAGCGGTATCGTGTTCGCGTTCGCCGGACCGCCGACCGCACTCGCTTTCGCGCTGACGCAAGCCGTGCCGATGGTGCTTCTGACCTATCTCGCGCTGCTCAGCCGCCCCATTGGGGAAACCGGCCTCCAGCACGCCAACGAGAACGGTCCAGCCGTCGAGTGGTATCCGGCCGGAAGGCTCGTCATCTGGTCGGCGGTGATGGCCGGCGTGATGGCGGTCGCCTCGCTCGCCGTCCTCGGCGGAGATCTGGAAGAGCTTCGCAAGGCACTCGGCGAGTTCATCAAGGCGACGATCTCGTCCGGTCTGCCGCAGACGGACGGCCAGCCCGTGCAGATCAGCGAGGCGGAGATCGCGTCGCTCTCCGAAATCGCCATGTCCGTGCTGCCGGCGGCGTCCGCGATGTCGTGGATGGGCAGCCTGCTGTTCAACCTCTGGCTCGCGGGGCGCGTGACCTTCGCATCCGGCCAGCTCGGCCGTCCGTGGCCGGATCTCGCTGCGATTACCTATCCGCAGGGCACGCCACTGGCTTTCGGCGTCATCCTGCTCGGCACGATGGCTTCGGGCTACCTGGGGCTCGCCGCGGCTGCATTCGCGGGCGGCTTCTTCGTCGCCTACCTGCTGCTCGGTCTCGCCATCCTTCACTACACGACGCGCGGCCGGCCCTGGCGCCCGTTCGCTCTGTGGGCCCTCTACGGCACGCTTCTCGTCGTCAACATCTGGATCGGCTTTGTGATCGCCCTGCTCGGGCTCGCAGAGACGGTTCTTCATCTTCGTGCGCGCTCGGCACTTCCGCCGGGCCCGCCGCCTCATCCGAACGCTTGAACATTTTCAAAGGAGATTACGTCCATGCAGGTCATTCTACTTCAGCGCATCGGCCGCCTCGGCCAGATGGGTGATGTCGTCAACGTCAAGGACGGCTATGCCCGCAACTTCCTCCTGCCGCAGAAGAAGGCTCTGCGCGCCACGAAGGAGAACATCGCTCACTTCGAGACCCAGCGCTCGCAGCTCGAAGCCAACAACCTCGAGCAGAAGAAGGAAGCCGAGGCCGTTGCCGCGAAGCTCGACGGCAAGGTGTTCGTCGCCATCCGCTCGGCGGGCGATACGGGCCAGCTCTACGGCTCGGTCTCCACGCGCGATCTCGCCGACGCCGTTACGGCGGGCGGTTTCACCATCGACCGCCGCCAGGTGATCCTCGAGCGTCCGATCAAGACCCTTGGCCTGCACGAGACCAAAGTTGCGCTGCATCCGGAAGTCGTCGTGAAGGTCATTCTCAACGTCGCGCGTTCGGACGAGGAAGCCGAGAAGCAGGCCCGCGGCGAGGACGTCACGGTCATCAAGGACGAGGCGCTCGAACTCGAGACCTTCAACCCGGATTCCGTCTTCGAGGAGGGTGCTGCTCCCGAGGGCGAAGGCGAAGAGCAGCAGGCCTGATCGCCCCGGGCGATCCTTGGCCGACCATCGCCGGGATATTTCAGCGGCAGCCGGAAGCTCAGTCTTCCGGCTGCCGTTTCTCTTTTCGGGGCCTGGGATCGACGCCCATCTCGAAATTGCGGGCGCGGCTTCCTACACTTACGGAAGAAGGGGGACACAACGGCCGGCGCCCTTTCTCCGGGGGTAGGCGCCTCAGAAGGCGGTGCCTCGATGCTGAAGCCCCTCTCCCTCCTCCTCTCCAACGTCGTCCGCGACGGCAACCTGACCTTCATCGACGCTCAAGGTGCTGCGCATGCCTTCGGCAACGGAGAGGGCGCCCCTGTCGTCGTGCGCCTCGCGGACCGGCGGCTCGAATGGCACCTGGCGCTCGACCCCGAGATGGCGGCGGGCGAAGGCTACATGAGCGGCCGGCTCAGGCTCGAAAAGGGAAACGTCTATGACTTCATCGCGCTGATGATGCGCAATCTCGCGGACCATCCGTTTCCCGGGTATTCCCAACGGCTCGCGTTTCTCCGGCGCATCCTGCGGCGCGCCGCCCAGTACAATCCCGCAGGCCGGTCGCGCAGTAATGTCGCTCATCACTACGATATCGATCCCAGGATCTACGATCTCTTCCTGGATCCCGACCGGCAGTATTCCTGCGCCTACTTCGCATCCTCCGGCCTGGGGCTCGCCGATGCGCAACTTGCAAAGAAACGGCACATCGCAGCCAAGCTCGCGCTCGCCCCCGGCCAGCGTGTGCTCGACATCGGATGCGGCTGGGGTGGCCTCGCGCTCTATCTCGCGCACACGACGGGCGCCCAGGTGACGGGCATCACCCTCAGCGAGGAGCAGCTCAAGATCGCGCGTGAGAGGGCGGATGCGTTGGAGACCGGGAGCGGCGCGCCGGCACCGGCTTTCGTTCTCAGCGACTATCGGGCCATCTCGGAGACGTTCGACCGCGTCGTCTCCGTGGGCATGTTCGAGCACGTGGGCCTGCCGCACTACCGCACTTTCTTCGATACGCTCGCAAAGGTGCTCACGCCGGGCGGCACCGCCCTTCTCCACACCATTGGCCGCACCGACGCGCCAGCGGGCACCAATCCGTTCATCGCGCGCTACATCTTTCCCGGCGGCTATATTCCGGCGCTGAGCGAGATCATGGGCGCGGTCGAGCGGTCCGGGCTCGTCGTGGCGGACGTCGAAGTGCTGCGGCTGCATTACGCCGAGACGCTGCGCGCCTGGCGGCATCGCTTTCTCGCGAACCGCCCCGCGGCCGTGGAGATCGCTGGTGAGGACTTCTGCCGGATGTGGGAGTTCTATCTCGCGGGATCGGAGTGCGCGTTCCGATTCCAGAATTTCGTAGTGTTCCAAATCCAGCTCACCCGGCGTGTGGATGCGTTGCCTATCACGCGGGACTACATGGGCGAACGCGAGCAGGATCTCATGAGGAGCGACGGCGAGGTGGCGCAGCGCCCGCTCGGCGTGGCGGCCCGCAGATCGGGATAAGTTGTGCAGCCCACGTGTTTTTTTGCGTTCGATTCGCCTCAGACAAGCGCGAAGTTCGAGGGGTGTGGGTAATGGGGACGGCGCAGCGGGCGGGCGCCTGCGTGCTCGCTGCGACTCGGGGCGCGAGCTAGGGTGCGCCCATGGCAAACGAAGCACTCCTCCAGTCCGAAAAACTGCGCGAAGCCGCCTCCGCGGCCGAGCCGATCCAGTTCCGTGAAGCACCGCACAACATCGAGGCGGAACAAGGTCTTCTCGGCGCGATCCTGATCAACAACGAGGCCATGGACCGGGTCTCGGCGTTCCTTCAGCCCGTGCATTTCTTCGATCCCCTGCATGGGCAGATCTTCGAGACGGCGGGCAAGATGATCCAGGCGGGCAAGCAGGCCACGCCGATCACGCTCAAGACGTTCTTCGATGCTGCCGAGCCCATCGACCAGCACCTCACCGTGCCGCAGTACCTCGGGCGGCTCGCCGCCAACGCGACCTCGATCATCAACGTCGAGGATTACGGACGCACCGTCTACGATCTTGCCGTGCGCCGCTCGCTGATCGTGCTCGGCGAGGACATCGTGAATTCGGCCTACGACGCGCCGATCGATTTCCCGCCCGAGACGCAGATCCAGGAGGCGGAATCGCGTCTCTACGAGCTTGCGGAAGGCGGCAAGTACGGCCAGGGCTTCATGACCTTCGGCACGGCGTTGACGCACGCCATCGACATGGCGAACGCCGCTTACGAGCGAGACGGACACCTCTCCGGCCTTTCGACCGGGCTCAACGACCTCGACAACAAGATGGGCGGCCTGCAATCGTCGGACCTCATCATTCTCGCCGGCCGTCCCTCGATGGGTAAGACGGCGCTCGTGACCAACATCGCCTACAACGTCGCGAAGGCCTATCGCTCTGAGAAGCAGTCGGACGGCACGGACAAGACGCTGGAAGGCGGGCGCGTCGGCTTCTTCTCGCTCGAAATGAGCGCCGAGCAGCTCGCTACCCGTATTCTCTCCGAGCAGGCAGAGATCGCGTCGGAAAAGATCCGCCGCGGCATGATCACGGAGGACGAGTTCCGGAAGCTGGTCGCCGTGTCGCAGGAGATGAGCCGCGCGCCGCTCTTCATCGACCAGACGGGCGGCATCTCCATCGCGCAGCTTGCAGCTCGCGCCAGGAAGCTCAAGCGGCAGAAGGGCTTGGAGCTTCTGATCGTCGACTATTTGCAGCTTCTCTCCGGCTCCTCCAAGCGGGGCGACAACCGCGTGCAGGAAATCACCGAGATCACCACCGGCCTCAAGGCCCTTGCCAAGGAGCTCGCTGTTCCGATCATTGCGCTTTCACAGCTCTCCCGTCAGGTGGAGCAGCGCGAGGACAAGCGGCCGCAGCTCTCGGACCTGCGTGAATCGGGCTCCATCGAGCAGGACGCCGACGTTGTCATGTTCGTGTTCCGCGAGGAATACTACGTCGAGCGGCAGAAACCGCGCGAGGGAACCCCGGAGTTCAACGATTGGCAGACGCAAATGATGGCGGTGTCGGGCAAGGCCGAGGTGATCATCGGCAAGCAGCGTCATGGTCCCGTCGGCGCCGTGCAGCTCGCGTTCGAGAGCCAGTACACGCGCTTCGGCAATCTTGCGCGCGAGTTCCAGCTCCCCGAGCGCTACGAGTGAGAGCCATTGCGGCCCAGGTCCGTCGAGGCGACGTGCGCGCGGCTCGCCCCTGTCGTCGCGCCGGCATTTCTCTCCCGCCAGGGCAGAGGGAAAGAGGCGCGGCATGATCGGGCTTTCGCTTCCGCCCGACGCGACGGGAATCATCACCATCGATCTCGATGCGCTGCAGGAGAACTGGCGCTCGCTCTCGCGACTGGTCGGGCCAGCCGAATGCGCAGCCGTGGTCAAGGCGGACGCCTACGGGCTCGGCGCCTCGGAGGTCATCCCGGCACTCGCGCTCGCGGGGTGCCGCACGTTCTTCGTCGCCACGCCCGAGGAAGCGCGCGCCGCGCGCCAGCTTGCACCTGCCGCGCGCCTGTTCGCGCTCGATGGAGTGTTGCGAGGCTCGGCGGCGCTGTTGAGAGCGGCGGACGTCGCGCCTGTGCTTTCGAGCCTCGAGGACGTGGAGGAATGGGCGGCCGAAGCGTCGCGCCATGGCGGACCGGTTCCCGCCGCGATCCAGATCGATACGGGCCTTCATAGGCTGGGCCTCGGCGAGGAGGAGGTGCGCGCACTCGCGGCGCGGCCGGACCTGCTCGCAGCGATCGACCTGCGTCTCGTGATGAGCCATCTCGCCTGTGCCGACGAACCGGACGATCCGCACAATGAAGCGCAGCGGGTGGCCTTCGAGCGGCGGCGCGCGCTGCTGCCGGCGGCTCCCGCAAGTCTCGCCGCGTCCGACGGGCTGATGCTGGGGCGCGCATATCATTACGATCTCGTGCGGCCGGGCTACGCGCTTTACGGCGGCCAGGCCTTTCGCGGCGGGGCTACTCCGGTGAAGCCGGTCGTCTCGGTGCGGGCGCGCATTCTGCAACTGCGCACGGTCGAGCCAGGCGCGTCCGTAGGCTATTCGGCCACGTGGCGGGCGGAGCGGCGGACGCGGCTCGCGATCGTGGCGGCCGGATACGCGGACGGACTTGCCCGTTTCCAGAGCGCGGCCTCCGGACAGACAGGCGGCAGCGTTCTCGTGCGCAACACGCTCGCGCCGATCGTCGGGCGTGTGTCGATGGACCTCATCACCGTCGATGTCACGGACGTCGAAGGCGAGGTGAAGCGCGGCGATCTTGTTTCTCTGATCGCGCCCGATCTTCCCATCGAGGCCGTCGGCAAGGCGTCCGGCACGATCGGCTACGAGGTTCTCACCCGGCTCGGCCCGCGTTTCGTGCGCTCTCATACCGGCGGAGGGGCGTGAGAGATGGCCAAGGCCGCGAAATCGAGCTTCGTCTGCCAGAGCTGCGGGGCGATCTCCGCGCGCTGGGCGGGCAAATGCGGCTCATGCGGCGACTGGAACACCATCGTCGAGGAGATGGCGTCGCCGCCCCCGCCGGGGACCGGGCTCGCCAAGGCCAGCAAAGGGCGGGTGCTCACGCTCGAAACGCTTACGGGGGCACCTCAAGAAGCCCCTCGCCTGCTCACGGGCATGCCGGAGCTCGACCGCGTCACCGGCGGCGGCATCGTGCCGGGCTCGGTGCTGCTGATCTCGGGCGAGCCGGGCATCGGCAAATCGACGCTGCTGCTTCAGCTTGCGGCCTCGCTCGGGCGCGCGGGGCGGCGCGCGATCTATTTCTCTGGCGAGGAAGCCTCGGCCCAGGTGCGGCTCCGCGCGAGCCGCCTCGGCCTCGCGGATGCACCGGTCGCGCTCGCCGCCGAGACGAGCCTCACCAATATTCTCGCGACGCTTGCAGCCGAGCCCAAGGCCGATCTCGTCGTGATCGATTCCATCCAGACGCTATGGACCGACGCGCTCGAAGCCGCGCCCGGCTCCGTGAGCCAGGTGCGGGCGGCGACGCAGTCGCTCGTCCGCTACGCCAAGTCTGCGGGCTGCGCGCTGCTGCTCGTCGGACACGTCACCAAAGAGGGCCAGATCGCCGGGCCCAAGGCGGTGGAGCACGTCGTCGACACCGTGCTCTCCTTCGAGGGCGACCGGGGGCATACCTACCGTATCCTGCGCTCCACCAAGAACCGCTTCGGCGCCACGGACGAGATCGGCGTGTTCGAGATGGCGGGCGCCGGGCTGCGCGAGGTCGCCAACCCTTCCGAGCTTTTCCTCGGCGAGCGCGACATCAAGGCGCCGGGCACCGCGGTGTTCGCTGGAATGGAAGGCACGCGCCCGATCCTGGTCGAGATCCAGGCGCTCGTCGCGCCTTCCGGCCTCGGCATGCCACGCCGCGCGGTGGTCGGCTGGGAGCAGAGCCGGCTCGCGATGCTGATCGCGGTGCTCGAGGCGCGGTGCGGCGTCTCGTTCGCCCATCACGACGTTTACCTGAACGTGGCGGGCGGGCTTCGCATCATGGAGCCTGCGGCCGACCTCGCGGCCGCTGCCGCTCTTCTCGCCTCGCTCTCGAACCAAGCGCTCGATCCTCAGCAGATCCACTTCGGCGAGATCTCGCTTTCGGGCGCGGTGAGGGCAAGCCCCCACATGGGGCTCCGCCTCAAGGAGGCCGCCAAGCTCGGGTTCACGGAGGCCGTCATCCCGGCCAGCGGCGACCCGAACGCCGACGGGGCGAAGCTCACACTTCGCAGGATTTCCCATCTGAAGGAGCTTGCGGAGGACCTTCTCCCATGCGACTGAACGGCCAGGGACACTCAAAGATATCGCTTATAATGCCGCTTCCCGCTTTTGGAGGAGCCTAGATCATGATCGGGCCGCTCACCTATCTCGACGCCGCCGTGCTCGCGGTCTGCTTCATTTCCGCGCTGCTCGCCATGTACCGCGGGCTCACGCGCGAGCTGATGTCGATCCTGTCGTGGATCGCGGCGGCCGGTGCCACCCTCTATTTCGTGTTGAATCACAAGAAGGTGGCCGAGGACATGGCCGCCCAGCTCAACACGCAGGTCGCGGTGGCGCAGATTGCCATCGGCGCGGTCATCTTTTTGATTGTCCTCATCATTGTTCACTTGATCACGGCCCGCATCTCGGACACGATCCTGGATAGCAGCGTCGGCATGATCGACCGCATCCTGGGCTTCCTGTTCGGACTGGCCCGCGGCTTCCTGCTCGTCGTAATCCCTTACATGTTCTACGCTTCTTTTGTTCCGGACGAGCAGAACCACCTGCCATGGGTGCGCGATGGTCTGTCCACGCCCTATATCAGGGCCACCGGAAACGTGATCCGGGGTGCGCTCGAGACCTATATGCCGACCACTCTGTCGCAGCCTCCGGCCCCCAGTGAGCCCCCTGCGCAATAGGCGGTGACAGATCCGCGACATTCGCAACAAAGCTCTTTAACAGTCCTTCGATTATCATATATTCCGCGCATGCAACGGCGGTGTAAGACCCTCCGGATGTGTGCGACGAGCACCCGTTGCGTGTACTTGCGTAAGAAGTTGCGGCGGATGCTTTAGCGGGAGGCAGCCATGACGCACGATCACGCGCCCAAATCCGGGAGCGAGGAATTTCCTGATTTCGGCCTGTCTCGGATGGGCGACGACAGACTCCGCGAGGAATGCGGAGTCTTCGGTGTTTTTGGACACCCCGAAGCGGCTGCGATCACGGCGCTCGGCCTCCACGCCCTTCAGCATCGCGGCCAGGAAGCAGCCGGCATCGTGACCTACGACGGCAAGCAGTTCCACTCGGAGCGGCGCCTCGGTCTCGTCGGCGACAACTTCAACGAGGCGGGCGTCATCCATCGCCTGAAGGGCAGCATGGCGGTGGGTCATAACCGCTACTCGACCACCGGCGAGCCCGCCCTCAAGAACGTCCAGCCGCTCTATGCGGATATCGATACCGGCGGATTTGCCGTCGCCCACAACGGCAACCTCACCAACGCCCTCACGCTCCGCCAGGAGCTGATCAGCTCCGGCGCCATCTTCCCCTCCACCTCGGACACCGAGGTCATCCTCCACCTTCTCTCGCGCTCCAAGAAGCGGCGCATGGTCGAGCGCTTCGTCGAGGCGACGCGGCAGATCGAAGGCGCCTGGGCGCTCGTCTGCCTCACCAACGACATGATGATCGGCGCTCGCGATCCGGTCGGCATCCGTCCGCTGGTGATCGGCAAGATCGGCGATGCCTACGTGCTCGCCTCGGAAACCTGCGCGCTCGATATCGTGGGCGCCGAGTTCCTGCGCGAGGTCGAGAACGGTGAAGTCGTGGTGATCACGGAAGCGGGGCTCGAGAGCCATCGCCCTTATCCGCGCCGCCCCGCGCGCCCGTGCATCTTCGAGTACATCTACTTCGCCCGCCCCGACAGCATCATCGGCGGTCGGTCGGTCTATGACGTGCGCCAGCAGATGGGCGTGCAGCTCGCCCGCGAGACTCCCGTCCAAGCCGACGTCATCGTGCCCATTCCCGACTCGGGTGTGCCCGCCGCGATCGGCTTTGCGCGCGAATCCGGCATTCCGTTCGAGCTCGGCATCATCCGCAACCACTATGTCGGCCGCACCTTCATCGAGCCGGAGCAGCAGATCCGGGCGCTCGGCGTGAAGCTCAAGCATTCGGCCAACGCGGGCGTCATTCGCGGCAAGCGCATCGTGCTCATCGACGACAGCGTGGTGCGCGGCACCACATCGAAGAAGATCGTGCAGCTGATGTACGAAGCGGGCGCCAAGGAGGTGCACATGCGCATCTCCTCGCCGCCGATCACGCACTCGGACTATTACGGCATCGACACGCCGAGCAAGAAGGCGCTGCTGGCCGCCAACTACGATCTCGAAGGCATGCGCGCCTTCATGGGGGCCGACAGCCTGGCGTTCCTCTCCGTGGACGGCATCTATCGCGCCGTGGGCTACGAGGGCCGCGATGCGCGTGCTCCACAGTTCACCGATCACTGCTTCACCGGCGAGTACCCGACCGAGCTGACGGACCAGAACGGTCTCGCCGGCACGCGCCAGCTCTCGCTTCTCGCGGAAGTGGGCTAGCCCCGGCAGGCGGCCCCCTCCTCTCGTTCCTCCCCGCGCCGAGAGCGTCGGACTGGGCCGCGCCTCGAAGGCTGGCTCGCCCGTTTTTGAGCGCGCGTGGTGCCCGGAGCGATAGCTATCCGGAGAGCTGGTGTAGCGCCGCCCTAGACTTGCATATGACCCTCTAGAACAAATCCGGCCCTGCGGCGTGCTTTCCTCTTGGAAACTAATCCGAGAGGCGGCACTTCTCTGCCGCAAGCTTCCCGGCTTACAGTCTCCTTCTTGGCTCACGATAAAACCAACGCGCTTCCGCCCGGAAGACGCCTGAAAGGCCAGTCATGGCATCGCGCCCCCGCTTCAAGGACCGTCTCGCCCTCGTCACCGGCGCGTCACGAGGGCTCGGCCGTGAAATGGCGCTGGCGCTGGCGCGCGAGGGGGCTCACGTCGTCATCTGCGCTCGCTCGGCGGGTGCTCTCGAAGAGCTCGACGACGAGATCCGCGCGGTGGGCGGGCACGCGACGATCCTGAAGCTCGACCTGCGTGCCGCCGATCGCATCGACCAGCTCGGTCCGGTGATCTACCAGCGCTGGGGCAAGCTCGACGTTCTGGTCGCGGCCGGCGGCATTCTCGGCTCGCTCTCGCCGCTGCCGCATGTGAGCGCCGATGCCTGGAACTCCGTGCTCGACATCAATCTCACGGCCAACTGGCGCCTCATCCGCACGCTCGATCCGCTGCTCAAGCGGTCTGACGCGGGCCGTGCGCTGTTCGTCACGTGCGAAGCGGCTCACGGAAACGACGCGTACTGGGGGCCGTATGCCGTTTCGAAAGCCGGGCTCGAGGCGCTGGCCAAGACCTACGCGCAAGAGCTCGCGAACACCAATGCGCGCGTTGCGCTGCTCGACCCCACGCCCATGCGGACCGGCCTCCGCGCCAAGGCGTTCCCGGGCGAGGACAAGAGCAAGCTCGCAGATCCGGCGCAGGTTGCGGCCTTCGCGCTTCCCCTCCTCCTGCCTGCCTCCGAGCTCAATGGGGACGTGGTGCGCTATCATCCGGACGGCGCGGCCGCGTCGCTCGCAGCCAGCAACGACGCCTGAGCTTAGCAGCGCGAAACTGCCCAATGCGCGTGCTTCGGCATTTGAACCTCGGGCCTGCCTTCGACGTGTCTGGACCCCGATCTTCATCGGGGTGACGTTGAATGTACGCTGTCGGTCCCACACCCCGATGTCATCCCGGCGCAGGTCGGGATCCAGACGGCATTCGTCCACGCGTTGAGGCGTGGTGTTCGAGATGCCTCATCTCGGTCTCGACCGTCACTTGTCGGATTGCTGGCAATCGACGCGTTGGGACATGGGACTCTCAGGCCTGCCTTCGACGTGTCCAGGCTCATGCCTTCGCCGGAGTGACGCCGATGTGGGAGCGGCACGGCCGAAGTTCGCCTGTCAGACTTCGATCACCATGTTGTCGTAGGCGGGTTCGACGTTTGCTGGAAGCTCACGGCGCAGCGCCTCGTAGTCGAGATCGCCGGTCATGTGGGTGAGGATGGCGCGTTTGGCGCGGAGACGCGCAATGTGCTCCAGCGCCTCCTTCACGGAGAAATGGCTGGGATGGGGCGTGTAGCGCAACGCGTCGACGATCCAGAGATCCAGGTCTTCCAGCAACGCCACCGAATCGAGCGGCAACGCCGACACATCAGGCGAATACGCCACGGAGCCGAACCGGAACGCGAGGCTTTCTATATCGCCGTGGAACTGGCGGATGGGCAGCACATCGATCGGACCGCCCGCGCCCTCGACGCTGATCATCTCGCCCGGGGTCAGCGTTTTCGGGACGAGGATCGGCGGGTAGGTGGAGCCGGCCGGCGTCTCGAAGCAATAGGCGAAGCGGGTGACGAGACTTTCGCGCGTTACCGGATCGAAATAGCAGGGCACGCGGCTCTTCATGGCGTAGGCCACCATGCGCAGGTCGTCGATACCGTGCGTGTGATCTGCGTGGTCATGCGTGAAGAGCACCGCATCGAGTGCGTCGGCGCGCACGGAGAGAAGCTGCTCGCGCAGATCCGGCGGGGTGTCGATCAGGATGCTGGTGACGCCGCCCGGGCCGCGCCGCTCGACCAGCATCGCGCAACGGCGGCGGCGGTTCCGGGGGTTTTGCGGATCGCATCTGCCCCACATGGCGCCAATGCGCGGCACGCCGCCGGAGGACCCGCACCCGAGGATCGTGAGACGCAGGCTCATGGGGCGGCCATCTCCGCCGTCTGCGGCCGCCGCGCCTTGGTGTAGAGGCGGAAAAAGTTGTCGGTCGTCGCGCGCGCGATCTCGGCTTCCGAGACGCCACGGATGCGCGCGAGAGCGGACGCGGTATGCACGACGTAGGCGGGCTCGTTGGTCTTGCCGCGATAGGGCACGGGCGCGAGGAACGGCGCGTCGGTTTCGACCAGGATGCGATCGAGCGGCACGTCGCGCGCGATCTCCTGCAACGCTTCCGTCTTCTTGAAGCTGATCACGCCGCTGAAGGACACATAGAGACCGAGATCGACGGCCCGCAGTGCCAGCTCGCGCCCGCCGGTGTAGCAGTGAAGCACGGCGGGGAACGCGCCTTTCTTGTGCTCGTCCTCAAGGATGGCGAGCGTATCGGCGTCGGCTTCGCGCGTGTGGATCTCGAGCGGGAGGCCGGTTTCTCGCGCCGCCGCGATGTGGGCACGGAAGCCTTCGGCCTGAGCCTCGGGGCTGCCGTTCTTGTAATAGTAATCGAGGCCCGCCTCGCCCACCGCCACCACCTTCGGATGCTGCGAGAGCGTCACGATCTCGCTCGACGGGATGCCGCGCTCCTCGTCCGCGTTGTGCGGGTGGGTGCCGACGGAGCACCACACATCGTCGAAGCGCTCCGCGACGGCGAGGATCTGATCGAACTTCCGGATGCGGGTTGAGATGGTGACCATGGTGCCGACGCCGGCCGCTTTCGCGCGCGCGACCACACCCGCGAGATCTGGCGCGAACTCGGGGAAATCCAGGTGGCAGTGGTGGTCAACCAGCATCGGGCACTCCTCCCTCGCCCTCTTAACGGAATGCGGTGGGCAAGGGGTTGATTTAGGTCGTCTCGGGCTTTCCGCCCTTCTTCTGCTTCGGCGGCTTGGGCGCAGGGGCGGGCTTCGCAGCCTCCTCCGGATCCACGTAGCGCGGGAAGACGCCCTGCGGCTCGGGGATCGCGGCGCCGGGCACAAGGCGGCCGGCGGCTCCGAGCTTCGCGAAGGCGCGCGCCTCCGTATCGCCAGGCAGCAGCAGGTCGAGCAGCTTGCCCGCAAGCTCCGGCATAACAGGCTGCGCGAGGATGCCGAACTGGCGCACGATCTCGGCCGTCACATAGAGAATGGTCTCCATGCGCTTGGGGTCCGTCTTCTTCTTCGCCCACGGCTCCTCGGCCGCGAAGTAGCGGTTGGCGTCCGCGATCACTGCCCACACGGCGTCGAGGTAGCGGGTTATCGCCTGCTTATCCATCGCGGCGCGGGCTTCGCCATAGAGGGCGTCCGTTGCCGCGAGGATCGCGCTGTCCTCAGCCGTGAACGCGCCGGGCTCCGGAATCTTGCCGTCGCAGTTCTTGTAGATCATCGACAGCGAGCGCTGCGCGAGGTTGCCGAGGTTGTTCGCGAGGTCGGCGTTGATGCGGTTGGCGATGGCCTCCGGCGAATAGTTGCCGTCCTGGCCGAACATCACCTCGCGCAGGAAGAAGTAGCGCAGCTGATCGCGGCCATAGGCGCGCACGAGATCGAACGGATCGACCACGTTGCCGACCGACTTCGACATCTTCTCGCCCTTGTTCAGCACGAACCCATGCGAAAAGATGCGCTTTGGCAGATCGACACCCGCCGACATCAGAAAGGCCGGCCAGTAGACGGCGTGGAAGCGCACGATGTCCTTGCCAATGACGTGCACGTCCGCCGGCCAGAAGTCCGCGCGCGGCCCGACCGGCTTGTTGAGGAGGCCGGTCGCGGTGACGTAGTTCGTCAATGCGTCCACCCACACGTACATGACGTGGCCCGGCGCATCCGGTACGGGAATGCCCCAGTCGAGCGTCGAACGGGAGATCGAAAGATCCTCGAGCCCGCTCTTCACGAAGCTCACGACCTCGTTCCTGCGCTCCACGGGCAGGATGAAATCGGGATTGGCGTCGTAGTGGGCGAGCAGGCGATCCTGGTAGGCGGAGAGGCGGAAGAAGTACGTCTCCTCCTCGTTCCAGTCGACGGGCGTGCCCGTCGGGATGGCGTAGCGCACGCCTTCGCGGACCTCGGTTTCCGATTCCTTGTAGTAGGTCTCGTCGCGCACCGAATACCAGCCGCCATACTTCTTCTTGAAGATGTCGCCGGCCTTCTCCATGCGCCGCCAGATCTCCTCGCACGTCTCGTAATGACGCGGCTCGGTGGTGCGGATGAAGTCGTCGTTGGAGAGGCCCAGAGTGGCGGCCATCTCGATGAACCGCGCGGCGTTGCGGTCGGCCAGCGCGCGGGGCGTCAGCCCCTCCTTCACCGCCGTTTGCTTCATCTTGAGGCCGTGCTCGTCGGTGCCCGTGAGGAAGAACACGTCCTTGCCATCGAGACGCTCGAAGCGTGCGATGGCGTCGGTGGCGATTGCCTCGTAGGCGTGTCCGATGTGGGGAACGCCGTTGGGATAGGAGATCGCCGTGGTGATGTAGAATTTAGCTCGCCCGCTCATGGGACCTCTTGGAGACTTGGTTGTCGCCGGGTTTCACTGGCCGATCGTTCACGCTGCCGAACGCGCGCGGACAAGCCGTCACATTCGGCCGGGGCGCATCGGCACTGACATGAACCGGGTCATCGTCGAGCGGGCCTTCACTGGTAAAACCGTTCACGTGCGCGCGGCCGCCTCAAGGCGGGTAAATACGTCGAGGATCAGGGCCTTCCGGTCGAGGTTGAGGGCCGCCGTCTCGGCTTTGTCCGCGGCCACTCTTTCCCATAAGCCGGCCCAGGTGGCAAGCCGAGCGGGGCCGATCAACCGCCGCGCAAGGGCAATTTCGGCCGGATCCCCCTCGCCCCGGGCCTCCGCGTTGACGAGACGGGCCACCCAGTCGGTCAAAAGCTCGAAGAAGAGCTCGTAGCGCTGGTCGGCCGCCTGGCTGGACAGTTCGTCCCCCAGCGCGTGGACGGCACCCCAATCCACCGTGGGCAGACCGCTCAAGATAGCGGAGATGCGGTCGTGGAGCGCGAGCCCCTTGGCAGCGTGCAGCGACAGGACACGGCGCACGCTTCCGCCCGAGAGGCGCGCCAGCCGTTCCCATTCCGAGGGGGTGGGGGCGCCGCCCGATACCTCCTCCCCGCTCGCCGCGAAGGCCTGGGTCACGGCGCGGCGCAGAGGCTCCTCCGCCAGCGGGGCCAAATCGAGCGTGCGCACGCGCGAGCGGATCGTGACGAGAAGGCGTCCCGGAGCCGACGAAATGAGAAGGAACACGGTGCGCGGCGGCGGCTCCTCGAGCGACTTCAGGAGCGCGTTGGCGGCCGAGATGTTGAGCTCGTCCGCCCGGTCCACGATCACAACGCGCCAGGCGTCGTCATCTGTGGTGCGGCCGAGGAAGGTCTTGAGGCGGCGCACCTCGTCGACCGGGATGCTCGCCGGGAAGCGCTTGCCCTTCTGATCGTAGGCGCGGCGGATGACGAGCAGGCCCGGATGGGAGAGCGCGAGAACCTGGCGGAAAGCGCGCGTCTCCGGCGCGACGTCGAGGGTCCCGGGCGTTCGCTCGGCGGGATCGGCCAGCACGTAACGGGCGAAGCGATAGGCGAGCGTGGCCTTGCCGATGCCTTCCGCGCCTGCGACCAGCCAGGCGTGATGCATGCGGCCGGATGCGAACGCGGCTTCGAGCATGTGCTCGGCGGCCTCGTGGCCATAGACGCGCTGGGTGGCGCGCGGGTGCGGAAAGCCTTCGAGGCGATCGGCCTCGGGCAGCTCCTCGATCTCCTGGACGGCTGGAGCGCGGGCCATCGCTATGGGGCCTTCACAAGGAAACGCTCCGCGACCGTCCGCCAGATTTCCCCGGCGATGGTGTCGGGATCGCGATCGGCGTCGATCAGGAGGCAGCGCGCGGGCTCGGCGCGGGCGATCTCGCGAAACCCCTCCCGCAAGCGGCGATGGTAATCTGTGCTCTGCGCGTCGAAGCGCGAGAGGGCTCCGCGGGCCTCCGCCCGCTTCAGGCCGACCTCGGCGGGAAGATCCATCACGAAGGTGAGATCCGGGACCGTGGGCGCGACGGAATGGCTCTCGATGGCGCCGATGAGGTCTCGCGGCACGCCGCCGAGAAGACCCTGATAGACCCGCGTCGAATCGATGAAGCGATCGCAGACGACCCACGTTCCATGGTCCAGCGCCGGACGGATGAGCTTGCCGACGTGCTCGGCGCGTGCCGCCGCGAAGAGCAACAGCTCCGTCACGGGCTCCGGCGAAGAATCGAGCACGAGGGCGCGCACGCTCTCGCCCAGCGGCGTGCCGCCGGGCTCCCGCGTCACAACGGTCTCGATACCGCCGTGGCGCAGCCGTTCGGCCAGCCGGGCCACCTGGGTCGACTTGCCGGAGCCTTCGCCGCCCTCGAATGTAATGAACAGTCCACGTGCCATGCGGCGGAGACTAGTGGGTCGCCGCCCGAGATCAAGCAAATCCCCGCAGCTCATGCCTGGCGGTGAAGAAATGGACACCACAAGCACCTCACCCTGGATGACCGGGTCGAGCCCGGCCATGTTATGAGGGGCGATGCGGGGCTATGGCCTGAATGGCGCCCCTACGTTACACGTTTCTGGACCCGATCTTCATCGGGGTGACGGAGAGTTTTGGCAACGCGGTCCTACAAGACGTCGCGTCTCGCGAAACAAGCGTCATCCCGGCGCAGGCCGGGATCCAGAGGCGCTGCGGATGTTCCGCCAATCGTGTGGTCGCGCGAGCCGCGGGTGGCTCACGTCGACCGGTCCCAAGATCAAAAGACGTAGTCGCAGGCCCCGTTCGAGCCATGATGTAGACGTAAAACGCATTCGCCACGCCCCCTCCGCCATGGCTGCCCTCCGAGGCGGCCATCCACCAGCCACCTTCACCCGCGCATCCCGCCGAAAAATCAGAGCTTCACAAGGCGCAAGGCCAGATGGAGGAGTGAGTCCACGCCGCGCCACATGAACCCGGCCTCGTCGACGTCGATTTCCGCGTAAAGCGGCGTCTCGCTCACGGCGATGGGCTCCGGACTGCCGGGAACCGTGCTGGTGACGCGGAACATGGCCACCTGATCGCCCTTCCGGACCGGCGGCTTCAAGGGACCCTGATAGACGATCTCGCCGCGGATCTTCTGGTTCACCGGGAACTTCGGCAGGATGACCTCGAGATCGCCCTCGCCGGTGAGCGGCACATAGAAATCGGTGCCGCCCCAGACGCGCGCATAGCCGATCGCCTCTCCGGCGTTGAACAGCTTGGCGCGGGCGACACTCTTCGCCCCCCACTCCAGCATGCGCCGCGTCTCGTCCCGGCGGTCCTTCTCGTTTTCGAGGCCCATGATCACGCCGATCAGGCGGCGTCCCTCGGTCACAGACGACACGACCATGCCGTAGCCCGCCTGCGAGGTGTGGCCCGTCTTCATGCCGTCGACGCCGATATCGGCAGAGAGAAGCGGATTGCGGTTGTAGAACTTGTGCTTGCGATACTGAAACTCGCGCTGGCCGAAGACTTTGTACTGCTCGGGATACTTCTTGATGATGTAGCGGGCGAGCAGCGCGAGCTCGCGCGCCGTCATCAGGTGCTCGGGGTCGTGGAGCCCGGTCGAATTGCGAAAGGTGGATTTCGGCAAGCCGATGCGCCGCGCCTCGGCCTCCATCATCTTCGCGAACTCCGGCACGGAGCCCGCCATCCCTTCCGCGACGGTGATGCAGGCATCGTTGCCCGACTGCACGACGATGCCCTGGATCAGCTCGCTGATGGGCGTCTTGTTGTGAATCGGAATGAACATCGCCGAGGTGCCCGAGGGCGCGCCGCCGGTGCGCCAGGCGTATTCGCTGGTCTGGAACTCGTCCTCCGGCTTGAGCTTGCCCTCCTTCAGCGCCTTGAACAGCACCGCGAGCGTCATGAGCTTGCTCATGCTGGCGGGAGGAACGAGCTCGTCGGCCGATTTCTGAAAGATGATGGAGCCCGAATCGTAATCCATGAGGATCGCGTTCGGCGCCTTGGTGGTGAAACCGCCCGACTGCTGGGCGTTGGCAACGGACAGTAACGCCGGCAGCAGGCCAAGCAGCACTGCGGCAACCGTCATCATCCGTGTCATGAGCAGGGTCCTCGCCGGAGGGGCAAACCGGCGTTAACTATGGCGCCCCCCGGCCGCGAGTCAATGCGTGGGAGCCCCTAGAACGGTCTCGCGTTTTTCGGAGCGCGCACGGGCACTTGCCTTACTGCGACGTCGCGTTCGTGGAGGTCTGCCAATCCTTGGCGTTCATCGAGATGGTGCCCGACTCGAACGCGCGGGCGTCGTAGAACGGCAGGAGGCGCTCGAAGCTGACGGAAATCGGCTTTGCAGGCGTGGACGTGCCGAACAGAGTGTTCTTGCTCTCGGCCTGTGTCACCGTCAGGGTGAATTCGTAGGGTCCGACCTCGCGAATGATCTGCTCGGGCTTCTCTTCCTCCCCCCGGGTGTAGAACAGCAGCGACTCCGTGCGGCTCGTGCGCCCGGCGAGCGAGATGGGCGCGAAGCCCGTGTAGCTGCGCGTGCGGGTGCGATCCATCGACCAGACGCCGAACTCGGCGGCGTAGAAGTGCTTGGTCTGTTTGGTTCTCGGATCCGTCACGGCGAGATCGAGCTGCAGGACGGTGCCCGTCTCCGCGCCGTCGTTGGTGATCGTCACGGGGATCGAGATCATCTCGAAATTGGTGTTGGTATAGGGCGCGGCGTAATAGATCACGCGCGGCACGAACACCTGAAGGTCGGCACTCTTGAGGGACGTGTCCCACAGGCTGTAGCCCGAAAACAGGACAGCGACCGCCGATAGCACCGTCGCGCCGAGGCCGCCGGAAAACCGTGTCGCATTTTCGACGGCGATATCCGAGCCGTCCTGAACGCCTTTTGCTGCAGTACGAAATACCATGTTCTTCCCCCAAGACGTGCGGATGGCCGCCGGCCATTCTCGATGCCGGTGCAGCGCGTGCGCTGCCTCCGGCCCCCTGACGGTCGCATGGTCAAACCAGCAATCCGGCGAAGGTGTGGCCCGCCGCGATCATGGTGCAGTGCAGCGCATCGTTAATGGGGAAATGGGGGTGGGTAGGTCCCAACACCACCCCTTAGTGTAGGACGATTGGCAGCGTCGCCAGACCATTGCCCGGCGTTTTGCGCGTGCCTATACCACAGCCTCACAAATCGAGCATTCCACCGGCTTTCCAAGCGACCCTGCTTCCTGGAAAGTGCGAAGAGTGGAGGCCTTGGGGGAAACGAACGAGATGCACAGAAACAAGGTCATTTCTGCCGACGAAGCCATCGCCCGCATCAAGGACAACGACGTCATCGCCACGACGGGCTTTGTCCAAAGCTGCATTCCGGAAATGCTGCATGCCGCGCTCGAGAAACGGTATGTCGAGACGAAGGCGCCTCGCGATCTCACCCTCATCATGTGCGCGGGTGCTGGCGACAGCAAAGGGCTGGGCACCGGCCGCCTGCATCACGACGGACTTCTGAAGCGCGTGATCGCCGCCAACTTCGGCCGCATGCCGAAGGTTGCGCAGGCCGCGCAGGACAACAAGATCCAAGGCTACAATCTTCCCCAGGGCGTCATCTCGAAACTCTACCGGAGCTGCGCTTCCGGAAGCCCGGGCCTCTTCACGCGCGTCGGCCTTCACACCTACGTCGACCCGCGTCTCGGCGGCGGCAAGGTCAACACCGTCACCAAGGAAGACCTGGTGAAGCTGGTCGAGGTCGATGGCAAGGAGTGGCTGTTCTACAAGGCGACGCCGATCAACGTCGCGCTCATCCGTGCGACCAGCGCCGATCCGCTCGGCAACCTCAGCATGGAGAAGGAGTGCCTGACGCTCGACGTGCTGGCGCAGGCGATGGCCGCGCACAACAACGGCGGCGTCGTCATCGCGCAGGTCGAGCGGCTCGTCGCCGACGGCTCGATCAAGCCGAAGGACGTGAAGGTGCCGGGCATTCTCGTCGATTGCGTCGTGGTGGCGGATCCGCCCGAGATGCATCGCATGAACTACGGCGTCATGTACGATCCCGCGCTCGCCGGCGAGGTGCGCGTCACCGTCGACAGCCTGCCGAAGATGGAGCTCGACGAGCGTAAGATCATCGCGCGCCGGGCCGCGTTCGAGCTGCCGCCGAACGGCGTCATCAACCTCGGCGTCGGCGCGCCGGACGGCGTCGCGAACGTCGCCAACGAGGAGAAGGTTACGCCGCTGCTCGTCATGACGACGGAAGCGGGCGCGGTGGGCGGCGTGCTCGCGGGCGGATCGAGCTTCGGCTCATCGGCCAACGCGCACTCGATCCTCGATCAGAACCAGATGTTCGACTTCTACCACGGCGGCGGTCTCGATCTCACCTGCCTCGGCATGGCGGAGTGCGACAGCCTCGGCAACGTCAACACCTCCAAGTTCGGCGGCAAGCTGAACGGCTGCGGCGGCTTCATCGACATCTCGCAGAACTCGCGCGCGGTGGTGTTTGCCGGAACGTTCACGGCGGGTGGTCTCGAAGTCGCTGTCGAGGACGGCAAGCTCAAAATCGTCAAGGAAGGCCGCGCACGCAAGTTCGTGAAGCAGGTCGAGCAGGTCACCTTCTCCGGCACCTACGCCGCGCAGAAGGGGCAGCCCGTGATCTATGTGACGGAGCGTTGCGTGTTCCTGCTCACGGATCACGGCCTCGAGCTGATCGAGGTTGCTCCGGGCATCGACATCGATCGCGACATCCTTCCGCACATGGCTTTCAAGCCGCATATCCATCGGCCGATCACGATGAACCCTGCGCTCTTCCGCGACGAGCCGATGGGTCTTTTGGCGGATCTGCTCAATCTCAACCTCAAGGACCGCATCAGCTACGACGCTGCCCGCAACGTTCTCTCGATCAACCTCGAGGCTTGGAGCGTGCGCAAGAAGGCGGATGTCACCGACCTTCAAAAGGCGATCATCGACGCGTGCACGGCCGCGGGCCGCCGCGTCAACGCCATCGTCAACCAGGACGGCTGCCGGATCGCGGAAGACCTTTACGACGAGTACGCCGACATGGTGGCGTATGTGAGCAAGCACCACTATGCGCGCATGGCCCGCTATGCGACGAGCGTGATCACGCGCACGAAGCTGCAGGACGCGCTGCGCCGCCGTGGCCTCGAAACGCGGGTCTACGAGAATGCGGACGAAGCCTACAAGGTGATCGAAGAAGCGGTCGCCTCGTAACGCGCATGCCGGAACCGAGAGAGGGCTCGCCTGATTGGCGGGCCCTTTTTTATTGTCCGCCGCGAGACTTCACACCACGGCCTCGCTGGGCGCGCGTGCATTGAGTGCCTCGGACAGGATTTCGAGCGCCTTGGCGAGTTGCATGCGGTTGCGCGCGGCGCCGAGCGCGATGCGAATGGCGTTGGGGGCGGGACCGTCCACGGCGAACGCTTCGCCTGTCACGACGGCGAGGCCTCTCCCATGGAGATGCGCGGCGAAGCCCGCTGCGGACCAGCGATCGGGAATGGGCAGCCATACGTGATGACCGTTCGGATGCGCAGTGAAGGGGTGGCCTGCGAGTGCGTTTCGCGCCAGCGTCTGGCGCTCTTTCGCTTCAGTGCGGATCGCGGCGATGATCTCGTCCGCCGTGCCGTCCCGCAGCCATCGCGTCACGACCGCAGCCATCAGCGGGGCGGGCATCTGCACGGTGGCGCGCAACGTCGTGCAAAAGCGCGCCGCGATTGCGCTATCCGGCACGACGACAAGCGAGGTGCGGAAGCCCGGCGCGATGCATTTCGAGAGGCTCGCCGCGAGGTACGCGCGCTCCGGAACGAACGTCGCCACCGGTGGAAGGCCCGGGCAGAGAAACGTATAGGGATCGTCCTCGATCAGGGTGAGCCCCCGCTTGCGGACGACCTCGGCAATGCGCGCCCGGCGCTCGGCCGGCATGGTGGTGGTGGTCGGATTGTGGATCGTCGGCATCAGGTAGACGACCTTGGCCGCGTGCTCGCGCGCCGCCCGGTCGAGGGCTGCCGGCTTCAAGCCGTCGGCATCGCTCTCGACGCCGATCAGCGTGATACCTGCCACGGCGGCTGCGGCCTTGAGGCCCGGATAGGTGAGCCGCTCTGTGAGCACGGCACCGCCCGTGGGAACCAGCATCTGAAGCAGGCAGAAGAGTGCCGGTTGCGTGCCCGGTGCGATGACGAGGCGGTCGGAGCCGACGGCGGGGAAAAGACGATGCAGCCATTCCGCCGCCACCTGCCGCTCGGCCGACGTGCCGCCGGGCTGCTGATACGTGAGATAAGCCGCGAGGCTCTGCTCCGCCCGGATCTCGGACAGGGCCTTGGCCAGACGGCCGTCGAGATCAGCCTCTGCCGGTTGCGGCGGCAGATTCATCGACAGGTCGATGCCGGGAGATGCGGGCGCGCGAAGCGTGCCCGGGCGCGACCTGACGAACGTTCCGCGGCCCACGCGCGCTTCCGTCAGGCCCTGGCGCCGTGCTTCCGTGTAGGCGCGCGTCACCGTTGTCAGGTCCACGCCCAGCGCCGTCGCAAGCGCCCGATGCGTGGGGAGCGCCTGTCCTTGATGAAGGCGGCCGGAGGCAATGTCATCCGCCAGCGCATTGACGATGCGCTGGTAGAGCGGACCTTGGCGGTCGGAGATTGTAGGCGTCCAATCCATACAAGTGGGTCATATCGCGCGTTGCGAACCCATACAATCCGCATTAAACATCGAAAATCAATAGTTCAAAAATCGACCAGCGGGAGGTCTCGGGATGACCACGTCAGAACCGTCCATGCAAGTGGCGTTGATGCGCGGGGCAACCTGCAAGTGTCCGCAGTGCGGCGACGGACGCCTGTTCGGCAAATTCCTCAAGGTTGTTCCAAAGTGCGATAGCTGTGGCGAAGAGCTTTATCACCACCGCGCCGACGACATGCCGGCCTACATCGTTATGTCGATCGTCGGTCATATCGTCGTGGGACTGGTGATGTGGGCCGAGTTCACGTATGCGCCGCCTGTGTGGGTTCACTGGGCGCTGTGGCTGCCGCTCACCCTCATCCTGACGCTCGCGCTCCTGCAGCCCGTGAAGGGCTTCATCGTGGCGCTGCAGTGGAAGCTGCGCATGCACGGCTTCGGCACCAGCCGAGCAGCACTCGCGCCCGTGCGCACGCAGGCCTCGTAAGGCGCTCAATCCTGCGCGCGATGGGAGCTAGGTTCAAAAGCCCATCGCGTCGCGTTTCGCGATCCTTCTCGAAAGCCCCCATTCGGTGAGCGCCCAGCCCGACAGCCTGTCCTGGCGCCACGCGCTCCTCGCCCTGGCGGTGACGGCCGTGTGGGGATCGAACTTCGTCGTCATCCACGCCGCGCTCGAGCATCTTCCGCCGCTGCTGTTTGCGGCGTTGCGATTTGCCTTCTCGCTTCTGCCGGCGGCGCTCTTCCTCAAACGTCCCGCGGTTCCCTGGCGCAATCTCGCGGCCTATGGACTGCTCGTCGGCGCTGGCCAGTTCGGCCTTCTCTACATCGCCATGAACGGGCACATCACGCCCGGCCTCGCCTCGCTCGTCGTTCAGACGCAGGTGTTCTTCACCATCGGGCTCGCGACGATGATCAGCGGCGAACGCGTTCGTCCCTTTCAGGTTCTGGCGCTCATCGTGACGCTCGCTGGCGTCGGGATCATTCTTCATCACACCGACAAGACGACGACCGCGCTGGGGCTCGGGCTCGTGCTGGTGGCCGCCGCAGCGTGGGCCGGCAGCAACATCGTGGTGCGGGCGACGCCCAACGCGGACATGCTCGCCTACGTGGTGTGGGCGAGCCTCTTCGCCGTGCCGCCGCTGCTCGCCTTCTCGCTCGCGTTCGAGGGCTGGCCGCAGATCCGCGCCGGCCTTGCTTCGGCGGATGCGGTCACGTGGGGTGCCGTGCTCTGGCAAGCCATCGGCAACACGCTCTTCGGCTATGCCATGTGGGGCTGGCTGCTGTCTCGCTATCCCGTCGCGGCCGTCGCTCCGATGGCTCTGATGGTGCCGGTATTCGGAATGGGGTCGTCGGCGCTGGTGCTGGGCGAACCGCTGCAGAGCTGGAAGCTTCAGGCAGCCGGTCTCGTGATGACGGGTCTTGCGATCAACCTGCTGTGGCCGCGGCTCCGGGCGCGGCTTGCTGCGGTGACGTCTCTTCCTCTGCCGCCTTCGGCACGGTGAACCCGCCTTCCGTCACCATCCGGGCGAACAGCCCTTTCCCCGCCGCCAGCGTCTCGAAGCGTCCGCGCTCGACGATCCGGCCCTGATCCAGAACCAGGATTTCGTCGGCGTTCGCGACGGTCGAGAGGCGGTGCGCGATGATAAAGGTGGTGCGCCCTTTCCGCAGGCGGTCCAGGGCGCGCTTGATGCGCGCTTCGGTCTCCGCGTCGAGCGCGCTCGTCGCCTCGTCGAGCACGAGGATCGGCGCATCCTTCAAGATGGCGCGGGCGATGGCGATGCGCTGACGCTCGCCGCCGGATAGCGCGACGCCCCGCTCGCCGATCACGAACCCATAGCCGCCGGGCTTGCGCGCGATGAAGTCGTGTGCCTCCGCAAGGCGCGCGGCGGCTTCCACCTCTGCGAGCGTCGCGCCCGGGCGGCCGATGGCGATGTTGTCGCCGATAGAGCGATTGAACAGGCCCGCATCCTGAAACACGACGGCGATGGACTGGCGGAGCGAGTGCAGCGTGACATCCGCGATGTCGTGGCCGTCGATGAGGATGCGCCCCCGGTCGGGCGCCCTCAGCCGCATGAGCAGCGAAAGGGTCGTGGATTTGCCGGATCCGGTGGGCCCGACGAGCGCGATGGTCTGGCCCGGCGCGGCCGTGAGCGCTATGCCGCCGACGCCCTGCTCGGTCCCCGGAAAGCGGAAGCTCACATCCTCGTAGCGCACCTCGCCGTTCACTTGCGGCAGCGGCGGGGCGCCCGGCTTCTCCGCGATGCCGTCCGGCTCGTCGATGAGGGCGAAGTAACCCTTGAGGACGGGGGCCTGACGATGGATCGCGGTGATGAAGCCCGAGATCTGATCGAGCTTCGAGATGAGAAGGTTGGCGAAGCCGACGAACGACACGATCTCGCCGACGGACAGCTCTCCGCGTCCCGCGAGCACGGCTCCCATTGCGAACACCGCGACCATCGTGATGGTGGCGGCGGCGCGCTGCAAGACAGTGAGGATGCCCCACCAGGTGAGCACGGGATACTGTGCGGAGAGCAGGTCGCTCATGACGGCGCGCATGGCGTCCGTCTCCGCCTTGAGGCGCGCGAAGCTCTGCACCACCGTCACGTTACCGATCACATCACCGACGCGCCCGTAGACAGCCGAGTTGTATTGCTCGACGTTGGCTTGCCCGGCCTTGGTCTTGCGCATGACGTAGGTGTTCATGACGACATAGGAGACCGCGAGCACAGCCAGGATGGCCGCCATGCGGATGTCCATGCCGATGGCCGTCGGCACCAGCAGGACGATGCCCGCGACTGCGGTCAACTGCTCGCGCATGGCGCCGAGCCACAGCCAGAACAGAGCATCCGTGCCCTGCAGGATAGAGCGTACGACGGCGCCCGAGCCGCGCTCGGCGTGATAGCCCTGCGGCAAGGTCATGGCCCGCTCGAACGCCTCCGCCATGGCCGCGAGGTGGCGGCGATGCGCGAGACGGTCAGCGAACACGGCGACCACGACGCTTGCGAGGATCCCGAACAGGCCCAGCGCCGCCCAAAGCGCGATCGTCGGAAACGCGGCGTCGCCGCGCGAGAGGGTGTCGACGACGCGGCCGAAGAGGATGGGCTCGGCGAGCTGCACGAGGCCTATGGCGACGGACGCGACGGCAAGAACAACGGCGAGCGTCTTCTCGGCTGCGAGCATGCCGAGCGCGCGCTGGTAAAGGCGGATGAGGTCCATCTGGCGTCGAGAAATCCCCTGTGCCGTCCGCTTTGTGCGGCAGCACATCTTAGACGGGGATCACCCAGGGTGGAATTGCGGCATTCGTGCGAGGGGCGCGAGCGCGATCCCCGCGGCTTTGCTCAGGGGACGACGATGGCGTGGCGCAAATCGTCGATGGCGTAAGGCTTGGCCACGATGGCGGCGTTGGCGAAGTGCGGAGGGAACGTGAGCTGGTCGCCGTAGCCCGTCGCGAAGGCGAAAGGGATGGCGAGCTCGCGCAGGCGGTCAGCAACGATAAAGCTTTTCTCGGTTTCGAGATTGACGTCGAGAAGGCAGAACTCCGGCGGCTGCAGCGTGATTGCGTTCAAGGCGTCCAGAACGTTCTTCGCCGTGCGCACGCTGATGACGCCGATCTCGCGCAACATGTCCTCCGTATCGAGGGCGATGATGAAATTGTCCTCGACCAGCAGCACGTCGGCAGGCGTGCGGGTGGTTGGAGTCGGCAGGTCGTTCGGCGTGTTGCCCATTGATGATTGGCTACCTCATATGGAAGGATGCGGACTTGGATCGGGGTCAGCGCATCCTCTTCCGCCGCAGGGCCAGCAGAGGCTGCATCATTGGTGCAACGGAGCTTGCGACCGCCCTCAGGGCGCCTCGCAGCATAGCGCTCGACATATCCGACCGCAGCCACCGGATTGCATTTCAGGCCGCGTGTCATCGGACCGCGCCCACTCAATCAAATCCCACTTGCTCTGTCTGTGCACTTGTGCACACAAGAGGGTGATTGCGAGCAAGGACGAGAGCCCCGTGGCCGCTCACCAAAGCCCATTTCTTCCGGATGACCCGCTTGTCAGCAACCTGCTCGGCGCGCTGCGTCCGGCCGACTACGATCTGCTTTCGCCCCACCTCGAGATGACGGAAAGACGAGCCGGGGAGCTGCTTTACAACCCCGGCGACAACGTCGCGACGGTGTATTTTCCGTATGGTCCGAGCCTCGTTTCATTTCTCGTCGCCAACGCGGACGGCCGCGACGTGGAAACCATACTGGTGGGCCGCGAGGGGGCCGTGGGCGGCATCGTGAGCTCCGGCAACCTGCCCGCCTATTGCCGTATCCTCGTGAAGTTCGGCGGCCCGTTTGCCTCGATCTCCGTGAGCCATCTCGAGGCCGCAAAGAAACAATCACCGAGCCTCAGGGCGCTATTCGCGCGCTATGCCGATTGCATGCTTGCACAGATGTTCCAGGCCACCGCCTGCAACGCGATCCATTCCATCGAGCAGCGCACCGCCAAATGGATCATCTCGGCCATGGATCGCACCGGCGACCATCTCGTGCCGCTGACCCATGACGAGCTGGCTTCCATGCTGGGCGTGGGGCGCAGCTACACGAGCCGCGTCATCCAGGTGTTCAAGGCAGACGGCATTCTCGAAACGCGCCGCGGCGCGCTCATGGTGCGTGATCGCGATGCGCTCTACGCCCGCTCGTGCCTCTGCAATGAGAGCGTCAAGGAGCACTTCGAGGATGTGCTGCGCGGCGTCTATCCAAGTGAGAGCGAACGCGCATAGGCGCTTTGTGCTGTCGCCGCCTTGACGGTGGCTTCATGAGAACATATAGAGAACAACAAAGCTGGAGGCTGCTCCATGGAGTTGTTCGAGAAGCTCGCAATCCTCGCTGACGCTGCGAAATACGATGCGTCCTGCGCCTCGTCCGGCGCGCCGAAGAGAAAAGCCGCCGAGGGCGGGCTGGGCTCGACCACGGGAGCCGGCATCTGCCACGCCTACACGCCGGATGGACGCTGCGTTTCTCTGCTCAAGATCCTGCTCACCAACTACTGCCTGTTCGACTGCGCGTACTGCATCAACCGCCGCTCCTCGAACGTGCGCCGTGCGCGCTTCAGCGTCGACGAGGTGGTGCGGCTTACCGTTGAATTCTACAAACGCAACTACATTGAGGGCCTCTTTCTCTCGTCGGGGATCATCCGCTCGGCGGACTACACGATGGAGCAGCTCATGCTCGTCGCGCGGAAGCTGCGCCGCGAGCATGGCTTCGCCGGTTACATTCACCTCAAGACCATTCCCGAGGCGAGCCCCTGGCTGATCGAGCAGGCGGGGCTTTGGGCCGACCGGATGTCGATCAATCTGGAGCTGCCGACGGCTGCCAGCCTTGCGAAGCTCGCTCCGGAGAAAAGCGGGGCGACCATCGAGAAGGCGATGGACCAGATGCACGCGCGTATCGCCGAGGCGCGCGAGGAAAAGCGCCGCTTCTCGCCCGCGGGACAGAGCACGCAGGTGATCGTCGGTGCCGATGCGACGACGGATACGGAGCTGCTTACCGCCAGCGCGACGCTCTATCAGCGATTCAAACTGTCTCGCGTCTACTATTCGGCTTTCAGCCCCATCGACCACGCAAGCAGCCTGCTGCCGCCCAAGGCGCCGCCTCTGGTGCGGGAGCACCGCCTCTACCAGGCCGACTGGCTGCTCCGGAACTATGCGTTCTCCGTCTCCGAGATCGCGGCGTGCAGCAACGACAACATGCTGGATCTCGAGATCGATCCCAAGCTCGCGTGGGCACTCAAGAACCGCGGATCGTTTCCCGTGGATGTGAACACGGGACCGCGCGAGATGCTGTTGCGGGTGCCGGGCCTCGGCACCCGCGCCGTCGACCGCATTCTGAGCGCGCGCCGTCATAGGCGCCTTCGCTCCGAAGACGTGCGCCGGCTGACGAACTCGTTCCGGCGGGCCGCGCCGTTTCTCATCACGGCCGATCACCGGCCCACGCGACTGACGGACCGGGTGGATCTTCGCGAGCGCGTCGCTGCACCCCGCCAATTGAGCCTGCTCTGATGGCGCCGAGGAGCGTCACCTTGCGCGAGGGCGCAGATCTCGATGGGTTTCGCCTCGCCGCGCGCGGGTTGATCGCGGCGGGCGTCGCGCCCTGCGACGCGGTCTGGCAGACCGCAGCGGCGCCGTCGCTGTTCGACGGGCCGAGCCCGGAAAATGCCGCTCCCATCGTCTTGCCGCGCGAGGTGAGAGATCTCATCCAGAGCGTCGTCTGCCACCGCGATCCGGAACGGTACGGGCTGCTCTACACTTTGATCTGGCGCGTGACGCAAGGTGAGCGGAGTTTACTCGAGATCGCGAGCGATCCGCTCGTTTACCGCCTTATGGCGATGGCGAAGTCGGTTGCGCGAGACCTGCACAAGATGCACGCGTTCGTGCGCTTTCGGCGTGTGGCTGCGGAGGGCAGCGAGCGTTTCGTCGCGTGGTTCGAGCCTGATCATTACATTCTCGAAGCAACGGCAGGGTTCTTCGTCGACCGCTTTCGCGCGCTCGACTGGTCGATCCTCACTCCCATCGGGTCGCTGCATTGGAACCGGGAGGCGCTCACACTCGGCCCGCCGGGAGAGCGGAGCGACGCGCCGGAGAGCGACGATCTCGAGGCCGGCTGGGGTGTCTACTACGCCAGCACCTTCAACCCGGCGCGCGTGAACGTCGCCGAAATGCAGAAGCAGATGCCGAAAAAGTATTGGCGCAACATGGCGGAGACGAAATTGATCCCGGACCTGCTACGCTCGGCCGGTTCGCGCGTTGAGTCCGTCATGACCAAGGCCCCTGCCCCGCCCCGAAAGAAGGACCCGGCGAAAGCCGTCGCCGCCATGCACGATGGAGACGTGCGGACGCTCGCGGATCTGAACGCGATCATCTCGGCCGCCGACCCGTTCGTGCCGGGTGGCAAGCGCGCCGTGCTGGGCGAAGGCCCTCTCTCGCCCTCCTTGGCGTTCGTCGGCGAGCAGCCGGGCGACCAGGAGGATCTCCAAGGGCGGCCGTTCGTGGGGCCAGCCGGACAATTGCTCACCCGCGCGCTCGCCGAAGCCGGAATTGCGCGAGACGCTTGCTATCTCACCAATGCGGTCAAGCATTTCAAATATGAGCAGCGCGGCAAGCGCCGGCTTCACCAAAAGCCCACTGCGGGGGAAGTGCGCCACTATCGCTGGTGGCTAATGAAGGAACTCGAAATCGTCCGGCCTTCCTTGATCGTCGCGCTCGGCGCCACGGCGGTGCTGGCGCTCACGGATAAAGCGCTTCCGATTACAAAAGTGCGCGGGCCTGCCATGTTCGATGCGGGCCCGGGCTTCATCACCGTGCATCCCTCCTATCTCCTTCGGTTACCGGACGAAAGCGCCAAGCAGGACGCGTATCGCGCATTCGTCGCCGATCTCGCCCATGCCCGTTCGCTCGCCGTCCAGTCTCGTGCCGGTGCTGCCTAGCCGCATCGGTCACACCCGCGTGACCCAACCGCTGAGCGCTGGCGCCCGGCGCCCCTGAAACGCTAGCATGCGGGAAAAAGGACCTCGCCACATGCGTTTCAAGCCCGCCTTCGCTGCCAGACTTTCCGCTGCCCTCATGGCCGGCTCCTTGCTGACCGGGTGGGCTTTCACGCTCCCGGCGGCCGCACAGGATCTCTGGCAGTACATCGACCTCAACTCCGACGCGTTCACGAAAGCCGACGTGACGCGCGCCGAAGTGGAGGCTGCCATTGCCGCCGCCGGAAGTGCGGGGAGCGTCGACTTCAGTGGCAAGCAGCTCAACAGGCTCGATCTTTCCGGGCTCGACCTGCACGGCGCCAACCTGCAGGCGTCGCGCCTCAACGGCACGAAGCTCACGGGCGCCAATCTCTCCGGCGCGCGGCTCGATCAGGCGTGGGGGCTCGAAGCGGATCTCACGGGAGCCAATCTCGAAGGAGCGAGCCTCGTCTCCGCTCAGCTCATGCGCGCCAAGCTCGACGGCGCGAACCTTTCGCATGCGCGCCTCGCCGGCGACTTCTCCCAAGCAAGCCTGATCGGGGCGCACCTCGACGGCATCAACATGGCCGATGGAAAGCCCGCGCGGGACAGCCGCCGTCATCCCTTCGTGATGCGCTCGGCGAAGCTCGACAAAGCCACCATCACCAACGCGGGGTTGATCGGCGCGATCCTCGACTTCGCCTCTCTGAAGGACGCCGACCTTTCGGGCAGCATTCTCGCGGGTGCGTCGCTGGCTGGTGCCGATTTCACCGATGCCAACGTGGCGAAAACGGACTTCAACGGCGCCGACGTCGGCTCGGCTCATCTCGAGACGCTCAAGGGACGGGACGCCGCGGTCAACCTCGACAAGGCGCGCAATCTCGAAGGCGCCTACCAGAAGTGACGCACGATCGCGTGGGCGCTACGGCGTCTCAGGCGAGAATTTGGCTCCGCGCGCGAGTTCCTCCAGGGGATCCACGCCGGAGAACGGGCTGCGCCCACCGTCCCGGCAACTGGAGCGCGTCGCAGCGATCAGATAGACCCCGTCGCGGCGCGGCACACAGATGACAATGCCCTTCGGCACGGCATTGCGGCAGCGCGTATCCGCCACGAAGCGCTCGGCCGCGATGCCTGCGATCTCGACTGAGGTCGCGACAGGCTGCTCGTACATTTCGCTCCATAACACCTCGCGGACCTCTGCCTGGCATCCTTCGCCGCGTTCGCTCGGCTTCCACGTCACGCGGACGTCTTCGTGATCCGGTGAACTCTTGTCCACCGGCTTGAAATCGAAGGCGTGCTCGCCAGCTCCCTGCATAGTCCAGCGTGCCGTGTCGTAGGAAAGCTCGAGGCTTCCCAGGCGCAGCACCCAGGGCTCATGCGCCGCCCCTTGCGCCACGCACGCGATAACGGCGAGCCCTGCCAGCAAACAACTCCGTATGCCTGTCCGCATTCGCACGCGCTCAATCCCGGTCTGGTGCGCCGGGCGGAAAATACGGGCGGAACGGGCGGGCCTCATCGACGGCGCGCGCAAACGACGGGCGCGCGAGCAGGCGTGCGCGATACGCCTTGAGCGTCGACAACTCCGCCGGGATCTCGTGCACCCAATCGGCGTAGAACAAGGAGGGCGCGGCGGCGCAATCGGCCAGGCTGAACGTGTCGCCCGCAGCCCATTCCCGGCCGGCGAGCTTGGCGTCGAGCCAGGGGTAAATCGTGTCCAGCATCTCATGGGCCTGCGCGACGCCATAGGGATCGCGGCCCTCCGGCGGGCGCAGATGATCGAGCACGATCTTCTGCATCGGTGTCATGACGTAGTTGTCGAAGATGCGATCCAGGGTGCGCGCTTCCAGCGCCGCATCCGCGCCGGCCGGCACGAGCTTCACGGCTCCCGGGTGATGCAGGTCCAGGTACTCGATGATGGCGGTGGATTCGAGAACGGTTCGCTCGCCGTCGGCCAGCACCGGCATTTTTTTGAGGGGCCACAGCGCGGCCCACTCGGCGCCCGTGGCCGGATCTTCGGGCCCGAGCAGACGATATGTGAAAGCCGTCGCGTTCTCGTAGAGGGCTGTCTCGACCTTCTGACAGTAAGACGAGAACGGGTGGGCATAGAGCGTCAGCATAGAGTGCGGCTCCCTCCTCGCGCTGGGGCATCAGCACAAAGCTACAGCTCTATACGACGTTCTCGTGGCGGCCCGCGAGAAAACCGCTCAGGCCCCTTTCGCGTCCGAGACGCACTTCTTCACGAAGCTGGTTTCGGCGGCGCCATGCAGGTTCTTTGTTTTGGCGTCCGTCTCACACTTCGCCTTGGCGTCGGACGCGCATTTCTTGAGGAAGCTTGTCTCGGCCGCGCCGTGCAGACTCTTGGCGGTAGCCTGGGCCTTGCACGTATCGGCGGATGCAACGCCGGCGAAACTGGCGAGAATGAGAAAGGAAACAGCGAGCCTGATCATGGGATCCTCCTGTGATCCCCCCTGCCTCATCATAGGGAGCATCCCAGGCGATGCCTCATACAAATCCGTAAGCTGCTTTAACGCGACGGACGGCAACGCTTCAGGAGCGCGCCGCGAAATCCTTCGCGAGCAGGTCAATGCCCACGAGCAGCAGGAGCTGGTGGAGCCCCCACAAGACGAACAGCACTCCGAACGTCATCGCCGCCGTCCGCGCATAGTCTTGCGTGATCAGCGGCTTGCGCCCGTTCAGCGACACCGCGAACGCGAGCGACGCGATCGCGGCGATGGCCAGCAGCGACCACGGCCGATCCAACGTTTCGACGGCCAGAAACCCCAGCACATAAGCGATGAAATACGCCGCTACGTGACGCAGGGCCGGCGGATTGCCTTCGCGGTCGCCGCGGAGCCGTGACTTGAGGTCGAGCGCCACCACCGACGCGATGGCCGCTCCGAGCGATATGACGAGGATGAGGGTCCAGTCGCCCGTCATATCGCCCCCCAACTGACCTAGCGCTCGAACCGCTTGTACTTGATGCGGTGCGGCTCGACGGCGGCGTCGCCGAGGCGGCGCTTCTTGTCCTCCTCGTAGGCTTCGAAGTTGCCCTCGAACCACTCGACGTGGCTGTCGCCCTCGAAGGCCAGGATGTGGGTCGCGAGACGATCGAGGAAGAAGCGATCGTGCGAGATCACCACGGCGCAGCCGGGGAAATCCTCGAGAGCGGCTTCGAGCGCACCCAGCGTCTCGGTGTCGAGGTCGTTGGTCGGCTCGTCGAGGAGCAACAGGTTGCCGCCCTCCTTCAGCATCTTGGCGAGATGCACGCGGTTGCGCTCACCTCCCGAGAGAAGGCCGACCTTCTTCTGCTGGTCCGGCCCCTTGAAGTTGAACCAGCCGCAGTAGGCGCGCGAGCTCATCTCCCGCTTGTCGCCAAACTTCATGATGTCGAGGCCGCCGGAGATCTCCTCCCAGACGGTCTTCTTGTCGTCGAGGTGCGCGCGGCTCTGGTCGACGTAGGAGAGCTTCACGGTGGGGCCGAGCTTGATGGTGCCCTTGTCCGGCGTCTCGACACCGGTCAGCATCTTGAACAGCGTGGTCTTGCCCGCGCCGTTCGGGCCGATGACGCCGACGATGCCGCCCGGCGGCAGCTTGAAGGAGAGATCGTCGATCAAAAGGCGATCGCCGAATGCCTTCGAAAGCCCCTCGGCCTCGATCACCATGTCGCCGAGGCGCGGGCCCGTCGCGATCTGGAACGAAGCCTTGCCGACCTCCTCGCGCCCGGCCTGCTCGACGAGCTTGTCGTAAGCGGAGATACGCGCCTTGGACTTGGCTTGGCGGGCCTTGGGCGAGGAGCGGATCCACTCCAACTCGCGGGCCATCTGCTTCTGGCGGCCTTCCTCGGCGGCCTTCTCGCTCTCGGCGCGCTTGGCCTTCTGCTCCAGCCAGCTCGAATAGTTGCCCTTCCACGGCACGCCCTGGCCGCGATCCAGCTCCAGCGTCCATTCGGTGATGTTGTCGAGGAAGTAGCGATCGTGCGTCACGAGGATGACGCAGCCGGTGTACTCCTTGAGGTAGCGCTCGAGCCAGGCGACGCTCTCGGCGTCGAGGTGGTTGGTCGGCTCGTCGAGCAGCAGGATATCCGGCTTCGAGAGCAGGAGGCGGGTCAGCGCCACGCGGCGCTTCTCACCACCGGAGAGCTTCGTCACGTCCGCATCGCCCGGCGGACAACGCAGCGCGTCGAGCGCCTGCTCGACCTGCGTGTCGAGGTCCCAGAGGTTCAGCGCATCAATCTGATCCTGGAGCGCCGTCATCTCGTCGGCGGTCTCCTCGGAGTAGTTGGCGGCGATCTCGTTGTAGCGGTCGAGGATCGCCTTCTTCTCGGCGACGCCCTCCATGGCGTTGCCCAGCACGTCCTTCGAGGGGTCGAGCTCCGGCTCCTGCGGCAGGTAGCCGACCTTGATGCCGTCGGCCGGTCTCGCCTCCCCGAGGAAATCGTCGACCGTGCCGGACATGATCTTGAGCAGCGTCGACTTACCGGCACCGTTCAGGCCCACGACGCCGATCTTGGCGCCGGGCAGGAATGACAGCGAGATGTCCTTCAGGACCTGCTTGCCCCCCGGGTAGGTCTTGGAGAGCTTGTGCATGTGATAGACGTACTGGTGGGCCGCAGCCATTCGGGCGCCTCTCGGGTTGCGCGGTTTCGGGATTTGCGGGGGTTTTAACCGATCGTCGGGTCAATCTCAATCGCCGGGTGGGGGCGAATTACAGATATGTAACTCCCTGATCCTATTGCTGTTGTTCCGGGCCCGCTCCACGTCACGCATTGAACCCCGCCGAGGACTGCGCATGTCGAACCACGCCAACGGGTCCAGAACCGACCGGTGCGCCATCACCGGGCGCGAATGGACACGCCGCCAGCTCGTGAATCTGGAGACGGTTCGTCCCGCCCTCGTCGAGCGGATGCGGCGCGACTATCCCGATCTCGCCCCCGACGCGCTCGTCTCGCGGCAAGAGTTGCAGAGGTTCCGGGGGCTCTATGTGGAGGAGCTTCTGCGGGACGAGAGCGGCGAGATCAGCGACCTCGAGCGGCGCGTCGCGGAGAGCCTCGCCACGCACGACACGCTGAGCGAAAACGTCGAGGCCGAGTTTGAAGAGAAGCGAACGTTCGGCGAGATCGTCTCCGATCACCTTGCCTCGTTCGGCGGAAGTTGGGTGTTCATCATCAGCTTCCTGGTGATGCTCGGGGTTTGGATGGCCTACAACGCGGCGCGTGGAAGCGACACGTTCGACCCTTACCCGTTTATCCTCTTGAACCTCGTGCTCTCGTGTCTTGCCGCATTGCAGGCCCCCATTATCATGATGAGCCAGAAGCGGCAGGAGGCGAAGGATCGCGCGCGCTCGCTCAACGACTATCAGGTGAACCTCAAGGCCGAGCTCGAGATCCGCCACCTGCACGAGAAGCTCGATCACCTGATCAGCAAGCAGTGGCAGCGGCTGGCGGAGATCCAGCAGCTTCAGCTCGAGATCATGCAGGACCGCCGGCGCTAGAGGAAAGCGGAAGTAACCGCTCTCCCCTTGCCGTGTGCCGCGTCAGTGAACCAGTGCGACGGAGGACGGCGAGACCGCCTGCTCGGGAAAGGCAAGCTGCTCTTTCGCGCGCCATTCGCTGGTGACGTAATTGACGACGAGCAGCTTGCGTACACCGTCTATCCTGCGCCGCTCGAAGCCATGATACGTGATCGTGGAGGGCACGAAAATCATGCCGGAGTTGCTGGAATAGGGCGTGCGGCCAACCCAGTTCTTGCCGGCATCGTAGATGTCCGTGCCGAGATCGGCGTGCGCGTTTCCCTTCGACAGGTAGATCAGGAAGGTGAACGCCTTGACGCCGATGTCGGTGTGCGGCTCCAGCCAAAAACCATCCACATCCTGTGCGAACTCGATGCGCAGGTGCGTGCCGTTGAGCCTCGCGTCGAAGGATTTCTCGATCGCCGCCGTCACGCGCTGATCCTGAAACGCGGCTGCGACCGCAGACACGCATGGGAACTTGGTGCGGTTCTCGACGTCGAAGTAGCGCCGGCTCTGATTGTGCAGCTCGCGCTTGCCGGATACGCCATCGAGATCGGCGGCACCGAACGGCAATCCAAGGACTTCGTCGACGATGCGCTCCGGCAGGCAGTCGGCGAGCAGCCAATATCGGTAAGGTGTCTCGCTTTTCTCGGCTCGCTCGAAAGCCGCGACGAGAGACAGTGCAACATCATTCCGCGACGTCGGCATAATTCATGCTCCCCCGCTTCAATGCTGAAGGCAGGAGTCATGGCGCATCGCAGCAAGGCTGGCACCATACAAATTCGTAAGGTTGAAGAAACTTGTGAATGAACGCTTAAATTGAACGTCCGTTCACAATGCGCATCTCTGCAAACCGCCGATCAATTTCGCCGGCGATGGCAGATGCCGAACTCAACGGCTCGTAGTCCCACGTCTCGAGCGCATCGATGCGCTCCGGCATGGCGCGTGTTGCGCCGTACTGCATCAGGGCTTCGTGGAAGCGGGTGAATTTAGGCGAACCGCCATCGGGGTGAAAAACATAGACGGGCCTGCCGGTGACGCACGGCTCGCCTGTCATGTTGATGCTGTCGGCGGGCGCGAGAAACATGTCCGCTTCCGCAACGAAGAATGGGTAGGGATTGTCTCCACTCATGTTCCAGAAGAAATGCGGAAAGGGCTCCACGGCTTGCCGCGCGCATTGAACGATCGCGGGCTCGGTGCGCCGAGACGGCGTGACGAGTAGGCTCGCGCCTTTCTCGCCGAACGCGCGGATCGCGCGGCCCAAGCGCTCGAGCGCAGCCGGCGAATAGACGTAATCGCCGTTCGAGCCGCCGAGCATGATCGCCACGCGCGGACGAGGCAACACGGCGATGTGAGCGGGGATCGCGCTCTTGAGCGCCTCGAGACGCTGCTCCGAGAAGCCGTGCGGGGCAGTAAGCGTTGTGATGACGTTGGGTCCCCGCAGGCGATCGTGCTCGGGAACCCAGAACAGATCGGCGGTCGCCAGCGAAACCTTCGGATCCTGCAGGATCACCGTGAACGTCGCCTCGCGCGCCATCTGCTTCAGCCTACGGATATAGGGTGTGGTGAGGCGTCCGATGGCGATCGCGACATCCGGCCAGGGCGGCGCGAACGCGCTTCCGGGCGCACCGAAACGCTCGCGGCGCGCTACGCCGGTCCAGGGTGACAAATGCTTGTGGAGCCCTTTCGGCGCAATCCGCTTCACGGTCACGTCGAGGCCGAGCGCATTCGCTATGCCGAGCGATTGCACGTCGTTGCCGGCCTTCCCGTCGCTGAAGAGCCAGGCCTTGCGGCCACGCAAATCGTTGCCCAGAGCCGATCCCCTCTTCGCTGATCGCTGCGCGAGACTAATCCCGCGGGGGGAAGCGCGTCACTTTACAAACCGGCAAAGAAGACGCGCCGCCCACAGCTCAGGGATTTTGAACGCCCGTGAAGAAATAGCGGCCGAGACCGATGGTGAAGATCAGCCATCCCCAAAGCGTATGCTCGATGAACACCGCCCAGAACGAGCGCGACATGGCATAGCGCGCGGCCAGGATCATTCCGCCGAGCGCGGTTGCGGCGATGGCGAAGGCCGAATTCATGACGATGTGCGCATAGCCGAACAGCAGGCCGTTCACGATCACGATCAGCCACGCATGGGTGCCGAAGAGCGGCCCGTAGCGATGAAAGAAGAACGAGCGGTAAAGCAGCTCCTGCGCGGCGACGGAGAACACCGGATAGGCCAGCATGATGCGCGTGTAGGTCTCGGGCCGGTTGGTCGGAAACTCCAGGAACCACGACGGATGATAGGTCTTGATCCACCACGTCGCCGCGCCGCCCATGATGAGAAAGATGAGAACGATCGAGAGCGCGTTGCGCCAGCCGAGACCACGGCGGAGCTCATCGCGCAGACGGAACGTGGGATCGGCGAGCAGGAGGAAGGCGGCGATGAACAGGACCGGCAGCAGGGCGATGAAGATCGGGATTTTGGTGCCGGCCGGTATGTACTCGGAGAGCAACGGAACCCGCTCTCCGTGCACGACCCACGACATCACGATGGGCGCAGCGCCAAACAGCAGCGCCATCTCGATCCACCGCCAGAGGCGCGCGAGAAGGGAGACCTCGTGCGCCGAGGTTGTCGATCCGCCGGCCGTGATCATTCTCGTCTCTTTCCGATTGCTCGCTGAGGACAGGCGTCAGGTCAGCCCCGCCAGCAGGCTCTTGCGGCGCTGCCAGCGCTGCTCGACTTCATCAGCGATGACGTCGGCGGCGTAAAGGGGTGTGTAGCTCCAGGTGTCGAGCCCGCCGAAGCGGTCCGGCGCGATGCGCGTCACGCCCTTCGCCCGCAGCGCGGCATGGAAAGCCGTGAATTTGTCGGCGCCGCCTTCCGGCTCGAACACATAGATCGGGCGCCCGGTGGCCGCCGCCTCACCCGCCATGTTGATGCTGTCGGCGGTAACGAGGAAGGCATCCGCATTGGCAAGAAACTCCGGGTAGGGATTGGGTCCCTCCCCTTTCCAGAAAAGCGCGCCCGCCTCGCGCGCCACCTCGTCCAGCGTTGCAACGAGCTCGGGCGGCGTGCGGCGGGACGCGGTGATCATGAGGCCCGCTCCGAGACCGGCAAGCGAGCGCACCGTCTCCGAGAGCTTGTCGATCACGGGCTTCGGATAGCGGTAGCGGTCGTTCGGCCCTCCGACGAGCACCGCCATGCGCGGGCTCTTCAAGGCTGTGATCGCTCCGCTCGGCCGCGCACGCAGATCGGCGAGCCGCTCCGGCGAGAGCGGATGGGGCGCGGTAAGCGTGACCACGACGTTGGGTCCGCGTAGCCTGTCGTGCTCGGGCACCCAGACCAGGTCCGCCGTCCTGGGGCCGGTCTTCGGGTCCATGAGCACGACCGTGAAAGTCTTGAGGCCGGCTTTCTTCTTCAGCGCACGTATGTAGGGGGTGGTGGTGCGCCCGGCGGCGATCGCGATCTGCGGCCAGGGCGGCGCGAACGGGGTGTGAGGCGTTCCGAACTTCTCGCTCGGCGGGACAGGACCCCAAGGCGCGAGCGCTCTCCAAAGTCCCGCGGGCGAAACGCGCTTCACTTCGGCAGCGAGCCCCAAGGCCTCGGCGACGCCGCGGCAGAGCGCTTCATGGCCGGCCTTGCCATCGCTGATGATCCATGCGCTCGCCCCGGCGAAGGGACGCGCATGCCCCGAGCGCATTCGTCCCGTCACCCGTGTCGCATTCTGCATGCCTCACCTTCCCCGGTAGCGCTCGCTCTGTCGAGTCCTGCCGGACTCGGCATGCGAAGCAATAGTGCAATGGTCCACGACAGGTATTCTTTGCATTTGTTGCGCGTCTGCCCTTAGGTCATGCAGCAATTCTTTTCGAGAAAGACCGATGTCCCTCCGTCTCGACGCAACCGACCGGCGCATCCTGCGCGAGCTTATGGCCGATGGGGCGCTCACCAATGTGGCGCTTGCCCAGAGAGTGGGGCTTTCCGCACCTCCCTGCCTGCGGCGCGTGCGCGCGCTGGAGGATGCGGGGGTCATCCAGGGGTATACGGCGCTGGTCGACGAGGCGGCGCTGGGTTTCGAGCTGACCGCGTTCGCCATGGTCGGGTTGCATAGTCAGGCAGAAGGCGATCTTCGTGCGTTCGAGAACCGGGTGCTGGGCTGGCCCATGGTGCGCGAAGCCTACATGCTCTCGGGCGAAAGCGACTACGTGCTCAAGTGCGTGGCGCCGGACCTTCGCTCGTTCCAGGATTTCATCCTGAAGGAGCTGACGGCCGCCCCCAACGTGGCGAGCGTGAAGACCAACCTCGCCATCCGGCGCGCCAAGCGCGTGCCCGGCGTGCCGCTCACGGGGCCGGACGAAGATGCCTGAGACGCGCGCGCGATCAGATCAGGTCAATCGCCGCTTTGCGTAGAGGCCCGGGAACAGGCGGGTCCAGAGCGCGGTGACCACCAGCGTGCCCGCGCCGCCGATCACCACCGCGGGGACAGCGCCGATGAACGCGGCCATGGTGCCGGCCCGGAACTCGCCCAGCTCGTTGGAAGCGCCGATGGCGACGCTGTTCACGGCCGTCACGCGGCCGCGGACGTCATCGGGCGTCGCAAGCTGAATGAGCGTGGCGCGGACGTTGACGCTCAGCATGTCGGAGGCGCCCATCAGGAACAGCGCCGGGATCGAGATCCACAGCGTCGTCGAAAGGCCGAACACGATGATGGACAGTCCGTAGGCGGCCACGCCCGCGAACATCACCCGCCCCGCGTGGTCGCGGATGGGGTGGCGCACCAGCCAGAGCGCGACCACGAGCGCACCGACGCCGGCGGCCGAGCGCAGAAGACCGAGCCCCCAGGGTCCGACCTCCAGGATGTCGCGAGCGAATACCGGTAGAAGCGCCGTCGCGCCGCCGAGCAGCACCGCGAAGAGATCGAGCGAGACGGCGCCCAGCACGACCGGGTTGCTCCAGATGTAACGGACGCCCGCGAGCATGGTCTCGATCGAGCGGGCCTCGGAGATGGTTTTCTGCGCGGGCTTCGGGATCATCGCCACCAGGACGACCGCGATCGCGAACAGCACGAAGGCGACAGCATAGGGAACCATCGACGAGAGGCCGTACAGCAGGCCGCCAATGGCTGGGCCGATGGTGAAGGAGGCCTGCATGGCCGAGGAGTTCCACGTCACGGCGTTCGGGAACACCTCGCGCGGAACGAGATTGGCGGAGAGCGACTGCACTGCAGGCGTGAGGAACGCCCGGGCCACGCCGAACAGGGTCAGAATGATGAAAACCGGCCAGATCGGATGGTGCTCGCTCGCGCGGGCAGCGTGCAGGATCCAGAACCCCGCGAGGGCGGCCACGCAGAGCGCCTCGAGCGCGATGCAGAGCGCCATGACGGCGCGGCGATTGTAGCGGTCGGCGACCGTGCCGGTTGCGAGCACGAAGACGAGCGCGGGCGCGAACTGGACGAGCCCCACGAGGCCCAGCAGAAAGGGATCGCGCGTCTCGTCGTAGATCTGCCAGCCCACGGCGACGGAGACGATCTGGATTGCGAACCCGTTGAGGAAGCGCGCAACCCAATAGAGGGTGAAGGCCCTGTAGGCGAAAGCCGACGGCGGCCGGGCCGCCTCGGCGCTTGCGTCCTGATCCAACAGACCACCTGATACGGCGTTACGAGGCCCGGGCCTGCTGCTCCGGGCCGTCCGGCCGCTTCACTCTACTTCCATTCGACCTTGAGAACTTCGTAGGAGCGCGCCCCCTTGGGCGTCGTCACCTCGGCCGTGTCGCCCTTTGACTTGCCGATGAGGGCGCGGGCAATGGGGCTCGATATCGAGATCTTGCCCTCGCGCACGTTGGCCTCGAGGTCGCCCACGATCTTGTATTTCACCTTCTCCTCGGTGTCCTCGTCGACGAGGGTGACGGTGGCGCCGAACTTGATCGAGGCGCCCGACAGCTTCGAGGTGTCGACCACCTCGGCGCGGCCGATCTTGTCCTCGAGCTCGGCCACCTTGGCCTCGTTCATGCCCTGGGCTTCCTTGGCGGCATGATATTCCGCGTTCTCGGACAGATCGCCGTGCGAGCGTGCCTCCGCGATTGCCTGGATGATGCGGGGACGCTCCTCGGCTTTCAGGCGGTGCAGCTCCGCCTCGAGGAATTTGAAGCCCTCGACCGTCATCGGAACACGTTCCATCGACATCGCTAAAGTCTCCCATTCGGCCTGGCCGGTAGCCAGCACCCTAATTCGCGAGATCCCGATACTCTAATGGGACTTGGCCGTCAGATAATGCCCGGAGCGGCTCTACGTTTCACGAAGCGCGGCCCACATAGGCCTGCAACGGAGCCACCTTGAGGATATCGGCCTTCAAGGCCTTTATCGCGCGGGTCACGGCAACCGCGCCTGCAAAAGTTGTATAATAGGGGACGTGGTGAAGCAAGGCCGTGCGGCGGATGTCCTTGCTGTCAGCCACCGCTTTTGCACCTTCGGTTGTATTGAAGACCAAGGCGACTTCGCCATTCTTAATGGCGTCGACAATGTGAGGCCGGCCCTCCAGGACCTTATTCACAATCTCGGATTGTAGCCCGTGCGCCTCGAGGTGACGGCGGGTGCCGCGGGTGGCGATAATCTTGAAGCCGAGGTCCGCAAGCTCGCGCAGCGGCCCCACGATGCGGTCCTTGTCGCTGTCCTTCACCGAAACGAACACCGTTCCGGAGGTAGGCAGCTTCTGGCCGGCACCGAGCTGGCTCTTGGCGAAGGCCACAGCGAAATCGCGGTCGATGCCCATCACCTCACCGGTGGAGCGCATCTCCGGACCCAGGATTGGATCCACGCCCGGGAAACGGGCGAACGGGAACACGGCTTCCTTGACGGCGACGTGATCGACCTTGGCCGCCTGCAGGCCGAAGCTCGCCAGCGGCTTACCTGCCATGATCTGAGACGCGATCGCCGCGATCGGCTTGCCGATCACCTTGGCGACGAACGGCACGGTGCGCGAGGCGCGCGGATTGACCTCGAGAACGTAGACCTCGTCGTCCTTGATGGCGAACTGGACGTTCATGAGGCCGACGACGCCGAGAGCCAGGGCCAGCTCGCGCGCCTGGCGCTCGAGCTCGGCGATGATCTTCGGCGAGAGAGAATGGGGCGGCAGCGAGCAGGCCGAGTCACCCGAGTGGATGCCGGCTTCCTCAATGTGCTCCATGATGCCGGCGACGAACGTGTCCTTGCCGTCCGAGAGGCAGTCGACGTCCACCTCGATGGCGTCCGCCAGATAGCGGTCGATCAGCAGCGGGCGCTTGGCCGAAACCACGAGCTCCGACGGACGGTCGAGCGTCGCGGAGAGGCGCGCGATGTAGCGGTCCACCTCGGCGCGGTCGTGTACGATTTCCATGGCGCGGCCGCCGAGCACGTAGGACGGACGGATCACGACCGGGAAGCTCACGCGCTCGGCAATGGCGGCAGCCTCCTGCGGGGTCGCGGCGATGCCGCTCTCCGGCTGGCGCAGGCCAAGCTTCTCGATCAGCGCCTTGAAGCGATCGCGATCCTCCGCGAGGTCGATGGCGTCCGGAGACGTGCCCAGGATCGGCACGCCGGCTTCCTCAAGTGCGCTCGCGAGCTTCAGCGGCGTCTGCCCGCCGAACTGAACGATCACGCCTTTGAGGGTGCCGTTCTGCTGCTCGCGGCGGATGATCTCCAGCACGTCCTCGGCAGTCAGCGGCTCGAAATAGAGGCGGTCCGAGGTGTCGTAGTCGGTCGACACGGTCTCGGGGTTGCAGTTGACCATGATGGTCTCGTAGCCCGCGGCGGTGAGCGCGAAGCAGGCGTGGCAGCAGCAGTAGTCGAACTCGATGCCCTGGCCGATGCGGTTCGGGCCGCCGCCGAGGATGATGATCTTCTCGCGGTTCGACGGATCGGCCTCACACACGGGAGGACCGGTGAGACCACGCTCGTAGGTGGAGTACATGTAGGCCGTGGGCGAGGCGAACTCGGCCGCACAGGTGTCGATACGCTTGAAGACCGGATGCACGTCGGCCGCCTGGCGCGCAGCACGCACCTCGGCCTCCGTCTTGCCCGAGAGCTTCGCGAGGCGGGCATCAGAGAAGCCCATGGCCTTGAGCGAGCGGAGATGCTCGGCCGACGTGGGCAGGCCGTGCGCCTTCACGCGCTCCTCGACGTCGAGGATCTCCTTGATGCGCGCGATGAACCACGGATCGATCTTGCAGAAGGCGTGCACCTGCTCGGCATCGAGGCCGAGGCGAAGCGCCTGGGCGACCTTGAGCAGACGGTCGGGCGTGGGGCGGCCGAGGGCCGCGCGGATGACGTTCTTGTCGTCGCCAGCTCCGAGGCCTTCGAGCTCGATGTCGTCGAGGCCCGTGAGCCCCGTCTCCATGGAGCGGAGCGCCTTCTGCAGGCTTTCGCCGAAGGTGCGGCCGATGGCCATCGCTTCGCCCACCGAGCGCATGGCGGTCGTGAGCGTGGTGTCGGCGCCCTGGAATTTCTCGAAGGCGAAACGCGGAATCTTGGTGACGACGTAGTCGATGGTCGGCTCGAAGGACGCGGGTGTCGCGCCGCCGGTGATGTCGTTCTCGAGCTCGTCCAGCGTGTAGCCGACGGCGAGACGGGCCGCGACCTTGGCGATCGGGAAGCCGGTTGCCTTGGACGCGAGCGCGGAGGAGCGCGAGACGCGCGGGTTCATCTCGATGACAACGAGACGGCCGTCCTTCGGGTTCACCGCGAACTGGACGTTCGAGCCGCCGGTCTCGACGCCGATCTCGCGCAGAACGGCGAGCGAGGCGTCGCGCATGATCTGGTATTCTTTGTCGGTGAGCGTGAGGGCCGGCGCGACGGTGATGCTGTCGCCGGTGTGAACGCCCATCGGGTCGAGGTTCTCGATCGAGCAGACGATGATGCAGTTGTCCGCCTTGTCGCGGACGACCTCCATCTCGTACTCCTTCCAGCCGAGCAGGCTCTCGTCGATCAGGATCTGGCCGACGGGCGAGGCATCGATGCCGGAGCGCGCGATCTGCTCGAACTCCTCGCGATTATAAGCGACGCCGCCGCCCGTGCCGCCGAGCGTGAAGGCGGGGCGGATGATTGCGGGCAAGCCGATCTGGTCGAGCGCCTTCATGGCCTCGGCGAAACCAACCGCGGTGTCGTAGCGGACGATGTGGCCCTTCTCGTCGCGAATGGGCGGCGAGGAGGCGATGGACGCGCGCGGGCTTTCGAGGCCGATGCGGTCCATGGCCTCGCGGAACAGCTTGCGGTCCTCGGCCTTGTCGATGGCCTCGGCGCGTGCGCCGATCAGCTCGACCCCATGCTCCTCCAGCACGCCCTGGCGCTCGAGCGCGAGCGCCGTGTTGAGGGCCGTCTGGCCACCCATCGTGGGCAGCAGCACCAGCTTGTCGTTGGGGCGCTGGCGGCGCTCGTCGGCGATGATCCTGGCGACGATCTCGGGGGTGATCGGCTCGATATAGGTTGCATCGGCCAGCTCCGGATCCGTCATGATCGTAGCCGGATTGGAATTGACCAGGATGATCCGATATCCCTCAGCCTTCAGGGCCTTGCAGGCCTGCGTTCCGGAATAATCGAACTCGCACGCCTGGCCGATGACGATCGGGCCGGCGCCGATGATGAGGATGGAGTCGATATCTGTGCGTTTTGGCATGGCGAGGCCGGTTCTATTCGACGGTTTCAGGTTTGGCTATAGCTGAGACGCCGCGATGCACGCCTCTCTCCTGCGTCGTGTTGAACGCATCCGGAGGAGCCTCGACAGCAAACGAGGGTGCCTCTGGACACCCTCGCTCTTCGCACAGTTCTATGCGCTCCCGCTTTACTATTTCACGACATCCTTAGGAGCTTCGATCACGATGTTGTCCGGGTACGTGTAAACTTCCTTGAAGATCGGCTTATCCAGGAAGCCCGCGCGGGCCAGAATGCTGCGGGCGGGCAGCCCCGTCTTGGGATCGAGATAGATCATACGGACGGCTTCGTTCTTGGGCGGCTTCGCGCCTTCCTTGCTGTCCTTCGCCGCTTCGTCAAGGCCACGATAGGCGCGCAGCTCCCGGCCTTCGACGGTCTCCGTCCCGATGCACTCGAACTTGCCGACCTCCTGGTAGACCTGGGCGATGCTCTTAATCATGAACTGAACGAGCTGCTCGGCCTCCTGCGCCGGGGCCTCCTTCCAGCCGTCCCCGCTGTTCGTCCAGGCCTTCTCGCCGACGACGATGCTCTCTACGGGCTTTCCTTCGGTCAGCGGCGTTAGCACCTGGCGCATGCGGTCCGGGGTCTGGTACTCGACCACCATGTTGGCGGGGCCCGCCTCGGTGATCATGCTCGTCTCCTTGCGGAGGAATTTCTGCTTGCCCTGCGAATTGACCGCCAGGGCCACCTCGGTCGAGCAATCCGCGAGCGCAGGCCCGGCCGCGGCTAGGCCGAGGACGCCCGCCAAGGCGATGGCAGCAATGCCGTACTTCGAACGCATCGTGTCGTTTCCTTCCTCAACTCTTTCAGCCCGGCGCCGCGACGCGCGAGGCGGGCCTTCTTGTTCTTCTCTCAGTTGCGCATGGTCCGGCGGCGCAACAATGGCCGTCTAGAGCGGCTTTTCGATCTTGATGTCGGACGGGTAGCTGAAGACCTCCTTCGCCACCGGCTCGCCCGCGAGGTCGGGCGCTGCGACGAGATTCAAGGCGGGCAGCTTGGTATCCGGGTCGACGAGAATCGTGCGGGCCAGCTCCTTGTCCTGAACCTTCTCCGGCGTCGTCTGATAGCCGAGGTAGCTCTTGCCATCATAGGAAACCGTGCCGAGGCATTTGAACTCGGTGGTGATCTTGGGCGGCGCGAATGCGCTCTTCATCTGCGTCACCACCAGATGTCCGATAGCGGCCTTCATCTCCTGCCAGCCCGATCCCTCGTTGCTCCAGGTGAGATTGCCGACGGCGATGGTCTCGATCGACTCATCGCCTGCCGTCACAGTGCGGTGAACACGATCAGGGGGCAGATAGTCGATCGTCTGCTTCTGGACAAGACCGGTGTCGCTCGTGGACTGGGTCTCGGTCCGCCAGGGCTGCTTCTGCTGGCTGGTAAAGATGGCCTCCAGCTCTGCCTTGCCGTCACAGGCGGACACTGAGGGAGCCGCCGCGACAAGGGCGAGCATCGAGTAGGCAATCAGGCTTGGGCGCATTCGGCGTCTCTTTGTTTCTGCTTCTGGTTCCTCGTTCGCCGCGCGCCTCCGTCGTCGGGAGGCGCGACAACCGGCGCGCATCCTATACGCGCAGGCGGGAAAAAGTCGATCATCGGCAGGAAGTTTCGGAGACTATGATGAGTGTCCGTCCGCCCGGTCAGCGCTCCGACTGAGGAGGCATCGAGCGGCGCTCGCGCATCTTGTTCACGAACCGGGTGAACAGGTAGTGGCTGTCCTGAGGGCCGGGCGAAGCTTCGGGGTGATACTGCACCGAGAAGACCGGACGCCCCTCCAGCTCCAGGCCGCAGTTGGTGCCGTCGAACAGCGAGACGTGGGTTTCCACCACGCCTTTGGGAAGCGTGTCGCGGTCCACCGTAAAACCATGATTCATGGACGTAATTTCCACCTTGTTGGTGGTGAAGTCCTTGACCGGGTGGTTCGCGCCGTGGTGGCCCTGGTGCATCTTGCGGGTCTGAGCACCCAGGGCGAGACCGAGCATCTGGTGACCGAGGCAGATGCCGAAGAGCGGCAGGCCCGAGTCGATGAGCTTCTTGATCTCCGGTACGGCGTACTTACCGGTGGCCGCCGGATCGCCGGGGCCGTTCGAAAGGAACACGCCGTCGGGCTTACGCTCCAGGATGTCCTCGGCCTTCGTCGTGGCCGGGACGACCGTCACCTTGCATCCGGCGGACGCGAGGCAGCGGAGAATGTTGCGCTTCAAACCGTAATCGATGGCCACGACATGGAAGTCGGGCTTCTCGTTGCGTCCGTAGCCCTCGTTCCAGACCCAGCGGGTCTCGTCCCACGAATAGCTCTGCCCGCTCGTCACATCCGGCACGAGGTCGAGACCGAGCAGGCCCGACCAAGCCTTTGCCTCGGCGGCGAGCTTGGGGATGTCGAACTTTCCGGACGGTTCGTGGGCGATGACCGCGTTCGGCATGCCCTTCTCGCGAATGCGGGCCGCGAGCGCGCGCGTGTCGATGCCCGAAATGGCGATGATGCCACGTGCCTTCAGCCACTCGTCGAAGTGGGCGAGCGCGCGGTAGTTCGACGGCTCGGTGATCTCGGCGCGCAGGACGCAGCCGCGCACACCCGAGCGGGAGGCAAGGTTCGACGTCTCGGTGTCCTCGGCGTTGGTGCCGATGTTGCCGATGTGGGGGAACGTGAAGGTGATGATCTGGCCGGCGTAGGAGGGATCGGTGAGGATCTCCTGGTAGCCGGTCATGGCCGTGTTGAAGCACACTTCACCGACGGCGGTGCCGACGGCACCGAGGCCGATGCCGGAGATGACGGTTCCATCATCGAGCACCAGGCGGGCCGTTTCGGGCGTGTCGGACCAAGGCGCGGGCGTGGATTTCATCGGGCGACGAGCTCATTCTGGGCTCGAAGGGGCGCTTTCGGCACGCGCAAGGGAGCAGTTCGCGCGCTAAGGAAGTGGCGTCCGCTCGAGGCAGGGTCCATGGATCGCGGCGGAACCTATGCGAGGGCGCCCACCACGTCAAGGAATGGGGCGTCGTTAAACGCTGGCTTGATAAACAAGACTTCTCCGGACGGGCAAGCCTCGCCCTCGGCGCCCGCATCGCCTATATAGCGCCGAACCGAACTCCGATGCTGAAAGAGGGCTTCCCCATGCGCCAGCGCATCACCCAGGACGTGAAAGACGCCATGAAATCCGGCGACAAGGCGCGCCTTTCCACGCTTCGCCTGCTCACGGCCGCTATCAAGGACCGGGAGGTGGGGGTCGGCGGTGCCGCGCCGGTCGAGGTCGGGGACGCGGAGGTGATCGCCATCCTACAGAAGATGGTGAAGCAGCGCCGCGAAAGCGTCGCCACCTATGAGAAAGCAGGGCGGACCGACCTCGCCGATCAGGAAAAAGCCGAGATCACGGTACTCGAAGGCTACCTGCCGAAGCAGATGGACGAGGAAGGCACCAAGGCGGCAGTGGCGGCGCTCGTGGCCGAGCTGGGCGCGGCCGGCCCCAAGGACATGGGCCGCGTGATGGGCGCGCTGAAGGAGCGTTATGCCGGCCAGATGGACTTCGGCAAGGCGAGCGGTGTTTTGAAAGACTTGCTGAAGTAGGCAGCAGCCAACCGGCAGCGGGCAGCGGCAGGTTCGGATTGGGGCCGCCTGGTCCGTGCCGTCCGTTGCCCCCCTGTGGATTGTGCTCACAACGGCGCTGGGAGCGGGAGCCGGTCAGCGAGGGTGAGGCGAATCACGTACAGTCCGGTCACGCAAAGCGGGCAGCTTTAAGCCCTCGCGTTGTATCGGTTTTCTGGCCTTTCCGGACCCAACAATTACCCCATGCGATTTTCGCCGCACCTTCTGGACGAGATCCGCGCCCGGCTCCCGGTGAGCCAGGTCGTGGGCCGCAAGGTTGCGCTCAAGCGCAAGGGACGCGAATACGCCGGCCTCTCACCGTTCAAGATGGAGAAGACGCCGTCGTTTTTCGTGAACGACCAAAAGGGCTTCTATCACTGCTTCGCGTCGGGCGAGCACGGCGACATCTTCAAGTTCGTGATGGCGACCGAGGGGTTGAGCTTTCCGGAGGCGGTCGAGAAGCTGGCCGCCGAAGCCGGGGTGGTGCTGCCCAAGGCCGAGGTCGAGGACAAGGAGCGGGCGGACGAGCGCACGCGGCTGCTCGCGCTCATGGAAGAGGCGGCGAAGTTCTTCGAGGCGGCGCTTTCCGGCGCCAGCGGAAGCGAGGCGCGCCGCTACATCGAGAAGCGGGGGCTCAAGCGGGAGACGCTCGCGGCCTTCCGCATCGGCTATGCGCCCAATTCGCGCTCGGCCTTGAAGGAGCATCTGGCTAAGGCCGGCTATACGCTGGAGGAGATGACCCTTTCGGGCATGCTGATCGCAGGCGACGACATTCCCGTTGCCTACGACCGCTTTCGCCATCGCGTGATGTTTCCGATCGCGGATGCCAGGGGCCGGATCGTCGCGTTCGGCGGCCGTGCGCTCGATCCCGACCAGAACGCCAAGTACCTGAACTCGCCGGAGACGCCCCTCTTCCATAAGGGGCACCTGCTGTTCAACGCCCACCGCGCCCGTCCCGCCGCGCACGACAAGGAACGCGTGCTGGCCGTCGAAGGCTACATGGACGTGATCTCGCTTGCGGAAGCTGGTTTCACGGAAACCGTGGCCCCTCTCGGCACCGCGCTCACCGAGGACCAGCTCAAGCTGCTCTGGCGGATGTCGGCCGAGCCGATCCTCTGCTTCGACGGCGATAGCGCGGGCAAGCGCGCGGCATTCCGGGCGGTCGACACCGCCCTTCCCCATCTGAAGCCCGGCGCGAGCCTGATGTTCGCCTTCCTGCCGGACGGACTCGATCCGGACGATCTGGTACGCCAGCAGGGACCGGCCGCGCTCGACGCCTGCCTCGGGCGGTCGCGTCCGCTGATCGATGTTCTGTTCGAGCGGGAATGGGGCCAGGGTGACTGGTCGACGCCCGAGCGGCGGGCCGGTCTCGAAAAGACCCTCAAGGGCCTGATCGCCCGAATCGAGGATGAAAGCGTGCGCGCCCACTACCGGCACGCCCTGAAGCAGCGCCTCGACGCGGCCTGGGGCACCGGGGAGAGCGGGTGGAAAAACTCGGGCGAAGGGTCGCGGTCCGGCGGAGGCGGCGGGCGCTGGGGCCACGGAGGCGCCACTTGGCCGCGCGGGTCGGGCGGACAGGGCGCCCGTGCGGGCGGAGCCGCTGCAGGCGGGCGCCGGGGCGCACCGGGGCGCAACTTCGCGCCCGGCCTCGGGCAGTCGCCGGAGCACGTTAACCCTAGCTCGAGCCTCAGAAAAAGTGCGCTCGTCTCGGGCGAGAGCAGCCTGCCTCCCCAGCGGGAGGCCCTGCTGATCAAGGTGATGCTGAATCACCCCTGGCTGATCGACGATCAGGCTGAATCCATCGCCGCGCTGCCGTTTACGTCGACTGCGCTTTCCGGGCTACGGGACGCGATCCTTTCTGCCCACGCCCTTGACAATTCACTTGACACGGAGACTCTTCGAACCCACTTGAACAAATCGAGCGTAGGCAAGACCTTGACCCTTGTCGAACGCGCGGTTTCGCACAAGTGCGATCGATTTGCTGAGCCCGACGCCGGGCGCACCGAGGTGGAAGATGGCTGGCGCCACGCCCTCGCGATGCACGAACGGCACGTGGGACTTCAGCGATCGCTCGAGGCGGCTGAGCAGGCTTGGCATGAAGACCGCAGTGAGGTGTCCTTTGCACGCATCTGCGATCTCAAGCGTCAGCTCGAGCTTTTGAGCGGTGCAGATTCATTCGATACAGCGGCCGTGTTCGGCCCAACGCCTTGACGATAGGGGGAGCGCCACGTTCGGAACCGCGACCTGCTCGGCCATTTTGGGTCGGGGGCTTCACCTCAGCGAGGTCGACGCCGCCGGGTTCGGGACGTATGGCGCGGCTTCCTGGTCTTCGATGCTTGGCGCCCGCTGTGCTCTTTCCGACAGAACCGGCACCTTCGACGGCCGGTTCCACCGCAGCCTCTTGGCTGGCGGTGCTTCACTCTAGACAACATGGGCGCCCAGGCTGCGCCCTCCCCTCACTCTTTGGCGACGGTTGAGACACATGGCAAACGCTGCAAAGAACGAAGAGCAGGATACCGCGACGGCGGAGACCACGGAGCGCGACAGTCCGCTCCTGGACCTCTCCGATCAGGCGGTAAAGCGCCTGCTCAAGACGGCGAAGGCACGCGGCTACGTCACGCTCGACGAGCTGAACTCCGTGCTGCCATCCGAGGAGGTCTCTCCGGATCAAATCGAAGACACCATGGCGATGCTCTCCGATATGGGCATCAATGTGGTGGAGACGGAAGAAGGCGAGGAAGGCGCGGATGCAGCCGCGCCCGACGCCGATGAGGAGGACGGCCGCGCCGTCGTCTCCGCGGGCCTGCCCGCGCGCTCCGAGACGCGCGCGGAACCGGCCGAGCGCACGGACGACCCTGTCCGCATGTACCTCCGCGAGATGGGCTCCGTTGAGCTGTTGTCGCGCGAGGGCGAAATCGCCATCGCCAAGCGCATCGAGGCCGGCCGCGAAGCCATGATCGCGGGCCTCTGCGAGAGCCCCCTCACCTTCCAGGCCATCATCATCTGGCGCGACGAGCTCAACGAAGGCAAGATTCTGCTGCGCGACATCATCGATCTCGAAGCCACCTACGAGGGTCCGGAGGCGAAGGCGCCTCCGCAAGTCGCGGGTGACGGCGAGGGCGAAGAGGAAGCCGCCGCCGAGGAAGGCGCGCCGCCTGCCCAGGGCGAAGGCGAGGACGAGGACGAGTTCGAGAACGCGCTCTCGCTCGCCGCGATGGAAGCCGAGCTCAAGCCCAAGGTACTCGAGACGTTCGACAACATCGCCAGCACCTACAAGAAGCTGCGCAAGCAGCAGGACAAGAAGCTGGAGCAGCAGGTGGCGGGCGAATCCGGCTCGCGCCAGCAGCAGAAGGCCTACGAGAAGCTGCGTGACGAGATCATCGCCGACGTGAAGAGCCTCTCGCTCAACAACGCGCGTATCGAAAGCCTCGTCGAGCAGCTCTACTCGATCAACCGCCGTCTCGTCGGCCTCGAGGGCCGCCTGATGCGCCTCGCCGACAGCTACGGCGTGCCGCGCCAGCAGTTCATCGACGAGTACTTCGGCAACGAGTTGGACCAGACTTGGCTCGACCGCATGGCCGAGAACGGCAAGAAGTGGTCGAACCTCATCAAGAACGAGCGGCCCGGCATCGCGCAGATCCGCAAGGACATTCACGAGCTCGCGACGGAAACGGGCCTCGAGATCACCGAGTATCGCCGCATCGTGAAGGCGGTGCAGAAGGGCGAGCGCGAGGCCCGGCAGGCCAAGAAGGAGATGGTGGAAGCCAACCTCCGCCTCGTGATCTCGATCGCGAAGAAATATACCAACCGCGGCCTGCAGTTCCTGGATCTCATCCAGGAGGGCAACATCGGCCTCATGAAGGCGGTCGACAAGTTCGAGTATCGCCGCGGCTACAAGTTCTCGACGTATGCGACGTGGTGGATCCGTCAGGCCATCACCCGCTCGATCGCGGACCAGGCGCGCACCATCCGCATCCCCGTGCACATGATCGAGACGATCAACAAGATCGTGCGCACGAGCCGCCAGATGCTGCACGAGATCGGCCGCGAGCCGACGCCGGAAGAGCTGGCCGAGAAGCTCGCCATGCCGCTCGAGAAGGTGCGCAAGGTGCTCAAGATCGCCAAGGAGCCGATCTCGCTCGAAACGCCGATCGGCGACGAGGAGGACAGCCATCTCGGCGACTTCATCGAGGACCGCAATGCGGTGCTGCCGGATCAGGCGGCGATTGCGGCCAACTTGCGCGAGACGACGACGCGGGTGCTGGCTTCGCTCACGCCGCGCGAGGAGCGCGTGCTGCGCATGCGCTTCGGCATCGGCATGAACACCGACCACACGCTCGAAGAGGTCGGCCAGCAGTTCTCGGTGACGCGCGAACGTATCCGCCAGATCGAAGCCAAGGCGCTGCGCAAGCTCAAGCACCCGAGCCGGAGCCGGAAGCTCCGCAGCTTCCTGGATAACTGACCGAACGAAAAACCCCCGAGGAAACTCGGGGGTTTTTTGCTTCGCCGAGGGAGGGCGGAGCCCAGCTATTTTCGGAGCCCGCGCAGTCTCCAGATCGCGAAGCCGAAGAAGATCGCCCAGACCGTGATCGCACCCGCCGCGAGCGCGATCCTGCGGCCGGTGGCGGAGCCTTCCTCCGGATTGAGAGCGACCCAGCTCGCGACCGCCACCAGCATCGCGACGATGCCGAGGCTCAGAAGGATCTGCAAAGCGCGAACGGCGTAGGGTGCCTCGTCAGTGAGGCTTCCGTCCGGGTTGGCTTTTGCGCCGTAGACGATTCCACCGATGGCACTCAGCGCCATGCTGCTCGCCGCGAGCAGGAACGCGGATCCAGCGGCGATCAAAACCCAGCTCGGCGCATCGCCATCGCTTCTTCCAAAGCGGCCGAGGCCCGTCATGACCACGTACAGGCCGATGGCCGCGATGATGGCGACGAACGCGAGCCCGATGATGTTGCCTTTGGTCTCCGGTGTCATGAACCAAAGACTTGCAGATCGGAGTTTCGATTTCGTTGCCGCCCGCTTCAGGCACGGAGAACGAATTCCCTCGCGCGCGCTTTTCGTTCACATACGGCGCTGGTAGAGTCGTGCTCAATCAAAAAAATGCCGTTCTGCTTCCATGTCCTCACAAAGTCTTGGAGGTTTCGATCGTGCACGCGAGCCGTAAGCGCTACGGCAACTTGGGAAGGAATTCGGGGGTTCGCTTCTACGCGCTCGGGCCTTCGTCCATTCGCGTGTGGTTCAAGGATGGCGACGGCTATGACTACGACTATCGTCATCCGGGCCGCGAGCACGTGGAGACGATGAAGCGTCTCGCTGAAGAAGGCCGAGGGCTGTCCACCTACATCAGCCAGCACGTGCGAAAGAACTACGCGCGCAAACTGTGACCGGCGCATGCGCGCGTTCACCTGATCAAAGCCAAGGCGCTATGCAAGCGCAAGCATCCGAGCCGCAGTCGGAAGCTGCGGAGCTTCCTGGATAACTGATTGCGCTTTGCGTTTTTCCAAGAACACATGCCCCGAGGAAGCTTGGCTTTTTTATTGCGTCTTTCGCCGTCCTTTTTTACGTGGGGCTATTTGGACCGAACCGAATGGCGCCCGAAACGCTCTGGAGCTCGTGGACCATGTTAAAGTATGACGCCTCTGCGTTCTGCCGGATCTCTTCCGTACTGGGACAGGCGTTGGTCATTCTTCGCCATTCGAAAGACCCCGATTGGGGTTCGCTGGCCGCGACTCTGGGCGAATTGCAGCGAGAGGCGGATCGAATGGGGATGGCCAGCGTTGTCAAAGTTTTATTGCGAATTAAAGAGCACATGTTTGAAACGCCTGGGGCGAGCTCCGCCAGTGTCCAGCCGATGTTGTCGGAGCTTTACAATCGTCTCCGCGACGAGCTGGAGGAAATGCTGTTTCTGCAGGTGGAGGCTGCTCAAGCCCCGTTCTATTCACAATCCAACCCACTTTTCGGGGCGGTGGTAGCCGAACAGTTTCCATCTGTCACTTATGAGGTTGAAGAGGCCGGTAGGTGCCTGGCTCTGGAGCGCTCAACAGCTAGCGCTTTTCACTCGATCCGGTGTCTTGAAGCTGGAATTCGAGCCATAGCGCGCAGCCTTGGTATTTCCGATCCTACTCGGGGCGCAGAGCGGAGCTGGGGCAGTACTCTGAAGGCCATTAAGGCTGAAATTGATCGGCGGTGGCCCGCTAATACCGGTCGAATGGGTGGCGACGCCAGATTCTTTGATGAAGTTTACGGTGCACTGGCTGGAATGCAAAACCCTTACCGCAACGCGACTATGCACCTTGATGACAAGTATACCGGCGAGGAGGCGCGTCACCTAATGGAGCTTGTTAGGGGGATCATGGGAATGCTTGCTAACCGGATGAACGAGAGAGGGCAGCCCCAGGCTTAAGAACCAAACTGCTCCCAATCTAATTCGACCAAAGGTTTGAAGTACGAAGACAAGTTCAGGACTTGGCAGATGCTACGTGGCAGGACAATTCCGTACAGGCGGTACTCATGTTTGAAAAATGGACCTGAGAGCGTAAAAGCAAAAGCCCCCGAGAGGACCCGGGGGCTTTGTCGTCCGGCGCGCCGAGCTTCGGACTAGGCGTTGAGCCTGCTGCGGCGGGCGCGGAGGCTGCGGGCGAAGCGCAGCACGGCGACCGCGGCGGTGCGCCCTTCCCGCGTATCCAGCGCCGCATACCGGCGCGCCTGCGCCTTGGCGTGCTCGATGATGCTCTTGTAAGTCTCGTCGCGAACCTGGGCGGCGTTGGTCTGGAACACGCTTGTGGTCTGCATGGATGTCCTCCGAGCTGTTGAGCTACCGGTGGACATGTAGGAATCGGACGTGGCGCCGCAACGGCGTTCCTGTGGCGAGAACATTACAAAAAATTCAAATCATTGCAGATGGTTGTAACAGACCTCACGGGGCCGGACACCGCCTCAGCGCAACTTCACGCGAGCAGCCTCCCAGCGGTCCCAGCGCTCCTGCTCGGCAGGCGAGCACCACGGATTGGCGTAGTAGCCGATGCGCCCATTGATGCGGGTGCAGTCCTTGACCGGGGGCGAGACCAGAGGCTGGCGAACGGCCGTGGTTCGTCCGCGCTCGGCCAGCGCGGCGGGCGGGAGGGCGCTCACCGCCAGGATCACGGCGATTGCGGCACGCAGGCTCAGCGGCATGGCGCTCCTTTCAAGCTGCTGTTCTCTCGTTCACGGCAGTCTCGCAGAGATAGCCCTGCTCTGTCGATGCATCCGTTCGGGCGCCCCGAGGCTGGAGGATAGACGCAGCACATCGTAAGTTGGCGCGTTGCGTTCCCCTTTCACTGCTTCGAGGCCGGGCGGAGACGAGATATGCGCGGGTTGACCCAGTTCGAGAGCCGCACCCAAACCGTGATCCCGCGGCACGCCTTCCTGAACCGGATGGCGCGCGCGATCGGCCTCTGGTCGTTGCTGACGCTCGGCGGGCTCGCGCTCGGAATGGCGGGCTATACGATCACCGAGGGCATGGGGCTCGCGGATGCGTTCGTGAACGCGGCGATGATCCTCTCCGGCATGGGACCGGTCTCGGAATTGCACACCACGGCGGGCAAGATCTTCGCGGGAAGCTACGCCATCCTCTCGGGGCTCATCATTGTCATCGGCGCAGGGTTCGTGCTGGCGCCTATCGCGCATCGCGTGCTGCACCGTTTTCACGTCGAGAGCGGCAAGGAGCGCTAGCGGGTGACGGAGAGCACGAAGGTAAGCGGAGCGCCCAGGGTCTATCTTGCGGGACCCGAGGTTTTCTTTCCGGACGCGCTCGCCCAGGGCGCGGAGAAGAAGCGGCTCTGCACGAAGTTCGGGTTCACGGGCGTCTTCCCCCTCGACAACGCCATCGCGGACGCGGCCTCGCTCTCACCGGAAGCGCTCGCACGCGCCATCAGCCACGGCAACGAAAGCTTGATGCGGAGCTGCGACCTGATGATCGCGAACTGCACGCCCTTTCGCGGCGTGAGCATGGACGCGGGAACTGCGTTCGAGATCGGCTTCATGCGCGCGCTCGGGCGGCCCGTGCTCGGCTACAGCAATGTCGCGGCCGACCATGCGGCGCGCGTGCGGGCGACGCCGGAGGCCGCGCGGGCGTGGTGGGATCAGGAGACGAGGCAGGCCGACATCGAGGATTTCGGTCTCGCCGAGAACCTGATGATCGCGATCGCGGTGCTCGATACGTGCGGGCGCTTCGTCCTGCGCGACGTGGCGCCCGATCGCGTGCTCTCGGATCTGGACGGCTTTCGCGATTGCCTCGCGCTGGCCGCAGACATGTTCAGGGAACGAGAACGAGTGCGCCGGTGAGATCGCCGCGGCGGAGACGATCCAGGGCCATGTTGGCTTCTGCCAAAGGCACTGCGGTCGTGTGCGTGCGCACGGGCACGCGCGGCGCGAGGTCGAGGAACTCCTCGGCATCCTTGCGCGTGAGGTTCGCGACCGAGCGGATCACGCGCTCCTCCCACAGGATGCGATAGGGCATTGGCGGGATTTCGCTCATGTGGATGCCGCCGAGCACGACGGTGCCGCCCTTTCGCACCGCTTTCAGGGCCAAGGGCACCAGGGCGCCGACGGGTGCAAAGATGATCGCCGCATCGAGCGGCTGGGGCGGGGCTGCATCCGACGCACCAGCCCAGACGCAACCGAGCTCGCGGGCGAAGGTTTGCGCCTGGCTGTCTCCGGCCCGCGTGAAGGCATAGCTCTCGATGCCTTCGTGCCGGGCCACCTGAGCGACGATGTGGGCTGCGGCGCCGAACCCGTAGATACCGAGCGTGCGGCACTTCCCCGCCATGCGCAGCGAGCGATAGCCGATCAGCCCGGCGCAGAGCAGAGGTGCGGCCTCCACATCGCCGAGGCCCTGGGGAATTGGAAAGCAGTAGTCCGCATCCGCGACGGTGTACTCGGCATAGCCGCCGTCGATCTGATAGCCGGTGAAGCCCGGGTGATCACACAGGTTTTCATGGCCCTCGCGGCAGTAGGGGCAGGTCCCGCAGGTGTGGCCGAGCCAGGGGATGCCGACGCGCTGCCCCAAGGTGAAGCGCGTGACACCGGCGCCCATTGCGTCCACCCGTCCCACGATCTCGTGGCCGGGGATTATGGGAAGCTTCGGCTCCGTCAGGTCTCCATCGGCCACGTGCAGGTCCGTGCGGCACACCCCGCAAGCCGCGACCTTCACCCTCACCTGGGCCGCGCCGGGCTCCGGGCGCGGCACTTCCGCGAGCCGCAACGGCTTTCCCGGCGCATCGAGCAGCATGGCTTTCATGGTCGGCATACGGCGCTCCTTCATGGAACCGTGCGGAAAGGAGAGGCATTCGATATCATGTCAGGGGAGCCTGCCTTGATCGAGATCTGATCTCGACCCAGCGACGACGGAGGTGCCATGACGCTAACCCTGATCTCCCCGGCCTTCGCCGACGGCGCGGCCATTCCGAGCACCTACACCTGCGAGGGCAAGGACGTCTCTCCGCCGCTGATGTGGGATGGCGCGCCAGCGGGCACGAAGAGCCTTGTCCTGATCGTGGACGATCCGGATGCGCCCGACCCCGCCGCGCCCCAGCGCACCTGGGTACATTGGGTGCTCTACAATCTGCCGCCGGGATCGAAAGGGCTGGCCGAGGGCGTGAGCGCGGCAAGCCTGCCGGAAGGGACCGCGACCGGCCTCAACGACTGGGGCCGGGCCGATTTCGGAGGCCCCTGCCCTCCCATCGGGCGACACCGGTATTTTCATAAGCTCTATGCCCTCGACGCCCGCCTCGAAGGCCTTTCCAGTCCCACCAAGGCGGATGTGGAAACGGCAATGAAGGGCCACGTTCTGGCCCAGGCGACGTTGATGGGCACCTATCTCAAGAGCCATTGACGCACGGGCACGGACGTCTTGGTCAACAAAAGCTTTCCGCAAAGGGCGGCATTTTAGGTCCCGTGTTGTACGCCCCTCAAGGACTCCCGGATACCCTTGGCAGTTGATCAGGGCAAAACGGGGGGATCCGCTATGACTCACGGTCACAGCTCGAATGGCGTTGCACTTGCGCGATGGGTTGGTCTGGCTATCGGCCTGCCGGCGCTCGTGGCTGTGATCCTGCTCGGCAAAGACGCCTTGATGGTCGTCAACAAGATCAACGAGAACGCGCTCAAGCGCGAGACGGCGGCCCTCGAGCGCGGCATCAAGCTGCTGGGCGAGCTGCACGCCTCGGAGCTGCTGTCGCAGACCATGTGGGACACCGCGTTCCGCAATGTCGTGCTGTCGAAGCGGCAGGATTGGATCCGCGAGAACTTCGGCAAGGATGCGATCTCTCCAGAAGGCATCCAGCAGCTCTATATCGTGGACTCCCGCAGCAACGTGATCTTCTCGAGCGAGCTCGAAGGTGCGCCCTCGCCGGAGCGCGGCGCGGCGCTCATCGCAGCGGCCTCGCGCCCGATCGAGCGGGCGCGCATGCTCTACAAATCGGCTCGCGCCGCAGGCGACGGGTTCGGAGAGCGCATGCCGGGCGCCATGACCGACGGCATCTACGTCAACGACCTGATCCGGCTCGACGGGCAGTCGGCGATGGTGACCGTATCGCCGTTCACGCCCGATGTGGAGGACCACGAGACACCGAACGAGCCGACCCTGCTGCTCGGCGTGCAGTTCCTGACCGAACCGCTGCTCGACAAGCTCGAGTCGCTCTCGCATATCGATGGCCTCGAGCACGTGCCGGCGAACCACACCGAGGCCACGGGCGAGCATACGCTCGCGCTCCGCGATGCGAACGGCAACGTTGTGACGCACGTGACGTGGGACTTCTCCTCGCCCGGACATGCAATCCTGCTGGCGGCCCTGCCGGCGATCGCGCTCTCGCTCGGTCTCATCGCGATGATGACGCTGCTCGCCGCATTTACCGTGCGCCGGCTGACGCAGCGCCTCTCCGAAAGCGAGCAGGCCGCCATCCATGCGTCACGCCACGACGCGGCGACGGGACTCGCGAACCGCGGCTGGTTCATGAGCGTGTTCGCAAACCTCCTCACGCGCGCGGGCAAGCAGGACGGCGTATCGGCGGTGATGCTGATCGACTGCGACTACTTCAAAGCGGTGAACGATACCATGGGACACGCAGCGGGCGACGCCGTGCTCTGCGCAATCGCAGGCCGGCTCAAGGCGCTGAACGAGCGCCTCGTGATCGCAGCCCGCCTCGGCGGAGACGAGTTCGCAGCCGTCACCACGCCGATGGCAAGGCGCGAGGATGCGGCGCTCATTGCCGAGATCGTGGAAAAAGCGCTCACGCAGCCGGTCCTGTTCGACGGGCGTCTGCTCAATGTCAGCGTCAGCATCGGCGTGGCGGCATTCGAAACGCCGTCCACGCTCTCGATCGACGCCTGGCTCGCGAAGGCGGATGTGGCGCTCTACCGCGCCAAGCGTGACGGACGCGGCTGCTCGCGCGTTTACGACGAGGCCCTCGACACGGACATCGCGTCGGAGCTTGCCCGCACGCTGCAGCGCGCGATCGGATCGAGCGCGGTGGCGACTCGTCAGCCCGAGGCGGTCTCGAGCCCGTCCGTCGAGGCCGCTTGAGACCAGCCGCGACCCGAACGACGCTCAGCGATCGATGCGGGAGATCTTCGAGCCCTCGAGCGTAAGATTGTACATCAGACCCTTCTGATCGAGAATGAAGCCGATGACGGGCTTCGTGATCTGATTGGTGTCGACCGACCCGCCGACGCCCACGGTGACGAGCGCCACGGAGCCGTCCACGCCGACCTTCCAGCCGTGCTTGCGGCGGAAGCTGCCGAGCGCCTCCTCGGTCATGAAGAGGATGATGACGGTACGCGCTTGCACGCCGAGCTGGAAGCCGACGGACGCGGAGACCGTGTTGTAGTAGGCTTCTGTGCGCCCGTGGCGGCGCAACGCGCCCTCGCCGTACTCGCCGCCGAAGCCCATGCCCGCCTTCACGACGGAGGGAAACACCAGAACGGCGGCCGCATCGCGCACAAGCTCCCGGGACCCGCCGACGGTGCGATAAAAGCGGTGGAGCGCGGCGTCGACATCGGTATCGATCTCGTAGCCGGAGGCGGCGCTGGCATCCCGTGCCGCCCCGACCAAAAGGGCTAAGGCCAGGACGACGTTGAGGGCGAGCATCTTCGGCATAGGTCGTCTCTTCCTGTTCTGGCAGGCGCAAAGCCCGCGAATCAATCCGGTGCCGCTCACCGGTGCGTAAAAGCTACGGATATCCCGTGGAGCCAATGTGGCACGGATTTGCCGGGAACATGCCATCGGGAAGGCAGAAACGGGCTAACCTCAGCAGAACAGGCACGCGCTGCACATGGTTTTGGCTTCCGAGATGTGCCCGTCGATGATGCGCGCATACTCGGTGAGCTTCGACTTCCAGCTCTCGCAGAGCGCCTTCTTCTTCTCGGGCTCTCCGTGGGCCGTTTCCCAGCCTTTGAGATATTCGGATTTCTTGGCGCGGAAGACGGCCGCCACCCTGCGCAGCGAACGAACCTCGACGCAGGGGCTCACCGCCGCCCAGGTGCGTCCCTGAAGGTTGAGCTTCTTGCCGCAGAACTCCTGCAGGGCGTCCACGGTCGCGTATTCGTCGACGCGGCGCCACAGCGTCTCGCGCTCGGTCTTGCTCATGCTGTTGAGGCCGAGCTTCACCTCGACGAGGCGAGCGTCCGCCTGTTCTTGAGCACGTGCCAAGCCGACCGCTGCGGCGAGCGCCGCCGCCATCAGCAACAGCGCCCCGTACCTGATCGTAGACCGTCCCAGAGCCTGCATGCTCACCCCCGGACCGCGTATCTTTCCTTAAGTGCCGACTCTAAATCTTGCGCGGACCCTTCGGCAAGTCTTCCGGCCACCCGGCGGCACGCGCGGGGGAGGCCGTGTGTCCAAAAAATCAGGGCCGGGGCATGCTCGCACGCCTCGGCCCCGATGGGAAAATTCAATGCCCGATCAGAAGTTGGGACGAGCCTTGACCTCGCATTCGGTCTTGCGGCCGCGCTCGATTTCGCACTCGATCTTCTTCTCGGTTGCGGTGCGCCAGCGCGGGGTGTGGCCGGTCTCTTCGCGCACCTCACGCTTCCAGTCGGCGATGGCGGCCGAGATGGCGGCATCGCGTGCCGCAGGGCCGACGCCCATCACCTCTGCCTCGCCGCTCTCCCGGTCCGCGCGGTGGCCTGCGACCGCGGCGGTGGCGGCCGTGACTGCCAAACAAGAAACTGCAAGCGCGGCGATGCCTGCGCGGAGGACGGTGCTCATTCTGAAATCTCCTGGATACTGAGTGATTGCCGGGCCCCGACGGCACCGAGCAAAAGCGTGATAGGCCGCCTCGCTCGTTGATGCTGTTTCCTAAGGAACAGGACCAACTTCGGCTGCCGGCCTTCTTAACCACGCCTTTTCCGGGGTGGCGCTTTTGATGCGGAGCGCGCTAGGCGATGGCGATGATCTCGACCTCGCCCGCTCCAGCGGTGGCCGTGTCGCCCACGGACTTGCCGAGGAGCGCGCGCGCGAGCGGCGACACATAGGAGAGCGTGCCTTTGCCGGGATCCGCCTCGTCCTCTCCGACGATGCGATAGGTCTGGCGCCGGCCGTCGGCGCGCTCGATCGTCACGCGAGCGCCGAAGCGCACCTCGCTGGTGTCGGACTGCGCGGGCACCAACTCGGCGGAGGCGCGGCGCGCGGACCAATACCGCAGATCGCGCGCGGCGGCGTTGAGGGCGGCGCGATCACCCGCGCTCTGCGCTTCCGCATAAGCGCGCGACAGGCGTGCGACCTCGCTCTCGATCTGCGCGAGGCCTTGCTCGGTGACGAGGTTGGGGTTCTCGGACACCAGACGCTCGGGAAGCTCCTCGAACGCATCGAGGCCATCCGGTTCTTTGACGAATGCTCTGCTCATGGGGCTAATATAAGCACGACAAGGGAAAAATCACGAGGAACACGTGCGGATGCGCCAAGCGCAAAAGGAAATCACGGTCGCGACATCCGGTCAGGGTCTGTACGAGATCAGCGCGGCCGCACACGCGTTCACGCGAGAAAGCGGCATCGGCATCGGGCAGCTCACCGCGTTTTGCCGCCACACGTCGGCATCTCTCGTCATCCAGGAAAATGCGGACCCTGACGTTCAGCGTGACCTCGTCGCGTTCTTCCGCAGGCTGGTGCCGGACGGCGATCCGCTGTTCGTGCACACGATGGAGGGACCCGACGACATGCCCGCGCACGTCAAAAGCGCGCTGACGCAGACGTCACTCACGATTCCGATTCATAACGGCAATCTCGTGCTCGGCACCTGGCAGGGACTTTATCTCTTCGAGCATCGCCGACAGCCGCATCAGCGAAAGATCGTGTTGCATGTGTTGGGCGCGTAACCCACACTCACAAGTCTGACAATCGCATTCGCATTTCGACAGGAGATCATCACATGGCGAAGAACAAGGAAGCGGGCGACGATCGCCGCGTGGGCGCGGTGAAGAAGCGCTCGCAGATCAAGAACAAGTTGACCGGCACCTGGACGAAGCGGGACGACAAGACCGGCAAGTTCCTCGACGTCAAAGCGGACAAGAAGCCGTTCAAGGGTGTCCGTAAGAAGGTCAAGGCCGCCGCGAAGCCGACTGCTGCCAAGAAGTCTGCCGCCAAGAAAGCGCCGGCCAAGAAGGTCGTTAAGCGCGTCGTCAAGAAGGCGCCCGCCCGCAAGACGGCCGCCAAGAAGCGGTAGCAAGGGGACCGATCAGCGTTAACGAATCGGCCGACAATCCAGGGGCGGCGGACGGTTGCCGCGCGATGCTCTTTGTCGCGCAGCGATTCTCCGCCGCCCCTTTGAGTAGCAGGCCGCAACCTGCTAAGGAGGCCTCCAATCTCAATTCAAGGGAGGCTCCCATGAGCGACGCCGAAAGCAAGACCCGCATCGAGACGGCCAAGCTGATCCGCAGCTATTACGACGCCTTCAACTCGGGCGACAGCGAGGGCATGCTCGCCCACCTCACCGACGACGTGATCCACGACGTGAACCAGGGTGAGCGCCGCGTCGGCAAGGACAAGTTCCGCGCGTTCAACGCGCGCATGACGCATCACTACAAGGAGCTCCTGACCGAGATCGTGGTGCTCGTCTCGAAGGATGGCACGCGGGCTGCCGCCGAGTTCAACGTGAACGGCACCTACATCAACACCGACAGCGAGCTGCCGCCTGCCAAGGGCCAGACCTACGTTCTGCCGGCCGGCACCTTCTTCGCGATCCGCGACGGCAAGATCTCGCGTGTCACCACCTACTACAACCTCACCGACTGGATCGCTCAGGTTGCCTGATAGTTCAGCCTGATTGGTCTGGCCCGCCTCCCCTTCGAGAAGGAGACGAGATGAGCATCGACGTTCGCGCGCTCACCGGGGACGACATCAAGACGGTTCTTCCCGATCTTGCCCGGCTTCGCATCACCGTGTTCCGCGACTGGCCGTACCTCTACGACGGCACGCTGGAGTACGAGGAGGAGTATCTCGCAAAGTTCGCCAAGGCGAAGGGCGCCGTTTGCGTGGTCGCGCGCGACGGCGATCTCGTGGTCGGCGCCTCCACGGGGGCGCCGATGATCGAGCACGCGGACGAGTTCGGCGAGCCGTTCCGGAAGGCGGGCTACGATCTCTCCAAGATCTTCTATTGTGGCGAGAGCGTTCTGCTCACAAGCCATCGCGGGCATGGGCTCGGACACAAGTTCTTCGAGCTTCGCGAGGCGCAGGCCTACGCCCTGGGCGGCTTCACCCACTCGACCTTCTGCCGCGTGGTGCGCCCTGACGACCATCCCCTGAAGCCCAAGGAGTACATCCCGCTCGATGTGTTCTGGGGCAAGCGCGGCTATGCTCCGGTTCCCGGCCTCACCGCCACCTACGACTGGAAAGACGTGGATCAGGCCGAAGAAACCACGCACGTGATGCAGTTCTGGATGAAAAAGCTCTGATGGCCGCTCCGCAAACTCTCAAGATCGCCGCTGCCCAGTATCCGATCGGCCAGCCCGGCTCGCTTGGCGAGTGGGAAGACAAGATCGCGACGTGGGTGCACGCGGGCGCGGCAACGGGCGCCGAACTTCTCGTCTTTCCGGAATACGCTGCGATCGAGCAAGCCGCCTGCTTTGGCCCCGAGGTCTACAACGATCTCACCACGACGCTCGAACGGGTGGCGGAGCTGGCGCCGGCGCGCGTCGCGCTTCACGCTGCGCTCGCGAAGAAGCACAACGTTCACATCCTCGTGGGCTCTGGTCCCGCCAAGGACGGGCACCGCTTCGTCAACGCAGCCCAGCTCGTCACTCCCGCGGGGTCCGTGGGCGTGCAGGAAAAGCTGATCATGACGCCGTTCGAGCACGACTGGGGCGTGACGGCGGGCGGACCGCTGCGCGTGTTCGAGACGCGGCTCGGCAAGATCGCGGTGCTGATCTGCTACGACAGCGAGTTTCCCCTGCTTGCCCGCGCGGCCGTGGAGGCCGGCACGGATGCGATCCTGGTTCCCTCCTGCACCGAGCGCATATCGGGCTATCATCGCGTGCGCACCGGCTCCAAGGCGCGCGCGCTCGAGAACACCATCGTCACCGTGCAGAGCCCGACTGTGGGAGATGCCGTGTGGTCTCCGGCCGTGGATCACAACGTGGGTGCTGCCGGCATCTACGTGCCGCCCGAGAACGGTGTGAGCGACGACGGCATCCTGGCCCAGGGGACGCTCAACGAGTCGATGTGGGTCTCGGCTGCGGTCGATCTCGCGGCGCTGAGGCGGCTGCGCACGAGCGGCGAGATGCGCAACTTTGGCGACTGGCCATCGCAGCCCGGCGCTGAGCCGCTGAAGCACACGGTCGAGACGGTGACGCTCGCCTAGAGCGCGCAGCAGACGTGGTGCGCGGCGCCGCCGGAAACCGGCGGCACCGCGTTCTCTTTGTTCTTACTTCAGCTTCCAGGTGACGGTGACACGCGCTTCGAGCGTCTCGCTGCCGCTTTCGATCGGCGCTGCGTCCATCTTGGCGGCGCGTGCCATCCCCATCGGGCGCGGTCCGCCGTAGCCGACCTCCTCGGCGATCGAGACGACCTCGCCAACGTCGGCACCGGCGGCCTTGGCCAGAAGCTCGGCGCGCCTACGGGCGTTCGCCACGGCTTCCTTTCGCGCGTCGTCCTTCAGAGTCTCTTCCTTGCTCACGACGAAGTTGAGGCCGTTGATCTGGTTTGCGCCGAGGCTCACGAGCTTGTCGAGAAGCGCGCCGAGCGACTTCGGATCGCGGATCAGGATCTCGACCTGATTGGAGACCACGTAGCCGTCGATGACGGGCGGTGCGCCGTCGCGCGGCGAGGTGTAGCGCGGATTGACGCTGAAGTTGCTCGTCTGAATGTCCTTGGCGTCGATGCCGCTCTCCTTGAGGCCCGCAACGACTGCCTTCATCTTCTCGGTGTTGGCGGAGAGCGCGGCCTCGGCCGTGTTCGCTTCGGCCGTGACACCCGACGAGAGGCGCACCTGATCGGGCTCAGCCGTCACGTAACCGGTTGCGGATACGGTGATCAGACGGTCCATGATCTTGTCCTCGGCGCGGAGCGGGGTCGCAAACATCAGCATGGCAGACGCAGCGGCGAACACCGCTGCGGGCCCCAGTTTCGTCGTCAGTCGCATAAAGTCCTCCTGTTGGGAGCTTTTGCGTAGGACATGTTCGGGGAGGAATGAAGGCCGGGCGCGGCAAGCCTGACGGCTGGCGGCGCGTGCGAACTCTGTTATAGAGGGTCCCCGCCCTCCTGGAGCCGGCCCTCTTCGCGGCATCGGCTCCTTGCCGGTCTGCACCGGCCGGCCCGGACGCGTTCCGACAAGGGGGCCCGTAGCTCAATGGTTAGAGCTGGCGGCTCATAACCGCCTGGTTCCAGGTTCGAGTCCTGGCGGGCCCACCACTTTTGCTTGCGCGCAGCCGCCACACCAACCCTGCGCGCGATGGTTCCGGATCGAGGATCCTCCTCTCACCTCCACCACTTTTGCTTGCGCGCAGCCGCCACACCAACCCTGCGCGCGATGGTTCCGGATCGAGGATCCTCCTCTCACCTCCACCACTTTTGCTTGCGCGCAGCCGCCACACCAAATTTGCGCTGCCGGTCCCGGTTTTCGTTCGATGTCTGTGGATCGTGCGCAGAAGGATGGCCCGTTGGGCTGTGAAATCGGGTTAACCTTGTCTCCGTGGTCCTTTCCGGCGGAGGCTCTCATGCTCGACACGCGCCCGACTGACGACACCACGCTGCGCTGCGAAGCCCTGTTCGACCGGGTGGCGGCGACGCCAATCGGAAAAAACCCGCACGCGCTCAGGGTCGTGCTCGCCGAGTGCGACGCGCTCGAACGTTCCATTCGCAATCCCTCGGCGATCTGCCGTCTGCGGGACATGCGCCACTGGCTGCGCCTTGCCTATGGCGATGCGCTTCATGGCTATCCTGCCGATCAGCTCCGCCGCATCGTGCTCGATGCGATCTCGGGGCTGGAACGCGCTCATCATTGAGCCCTGAGCGCGGCTCTACCGGAACAGCGCGGCGCAGGCTGGCGCTTGCCATTCCTCTTCGTCGATGCGGACCGCCTCGTCAGGCGACCAGGGCTTTCGAGGCTTCCATCACCGTGCGTGCGGAGGCGCTTGCGGCCTCGGTGGCGCCTGCGATCCGGGTCATGTTGTCGGTGATCGCCTGCACGCCGTTGGACGCCGTCAGCATGTTCGCGGAGATCTCCTGAGTCACGGCGCCCTGCTCCTCGATCGCGGCGGCGATGCCGTTGGAGATGTCGTTGATGGAATTGATGACGACCGTGATCTCCTGAATGGCCGTCACCGCATCGCTGGTTCCTGCCTGCACAGTGCCGATCTGCGCGGCGATCTCGGCCGTGGCCTTGGCCGTCTGACTCGCGAGCGTCTTCACCTCGGAGGCAACGACGGCGAACCCCTTGCCTGCCTCGCCCGCGCGCGCGGCCTCGATGGTGGCGTTGAGCGCCAGAAGATTGGTTTGCGAGGCAATGGTGTTGATGAGGCTCACAACCTGGCCGATGCGCTCCGTGGACGTCGCGAGGCCGGACATGATCTGGTTGGTGCGCTTGCCGATAGTGACCGCCTGATTGGTGATCTGCGAGGCCTCGTCGACGCGCCGGCCGATCTCGCGCACCGACGTCACCAGCTCCTCGGCCGCCGATGCCACGGCCTGGACGTTGGTGGCCGTCGCGGCCGACGACATGGCCGCGCTCGAGATCTGGCCGGTGCTGTCGGCGATGGCCTGCGTGACCTTGCCGAGATCGATATCGATGGTCTGTTTCAGCGCCGCCTTCATGCGCACCTGCGCGGTAATGTCGGTGCAGAACTTCACCACCTTGAACGGGCGGCCGGCCGCGTCGAAGATCGGGTTGTAGGTCGCCTGGAGCCACAGCTCCTTGCCGCCCTTGCGCACGCGTTTGAATTCTCCCGCCTGGAACTCGCCGCGCTTCAGCTTCTCCCAGAAGGCGGCGTAGGCCGCGCTGGTGCGGTCCGCCTCGGGCACGAACATGCGGTGGTGGCGGCCTGAGATCTCGTCGAGCGTGTACCCCGTCGCATCGAGGAAGTTCGGATTGGCGGTGATGATGGTACCGTCGAGATGAAAATGAATGACGGCGTTGGATTTGCCGATGGCCGCGATCTGGCCCTCGTAGTCGGCGGCCTGAAGTTTCCTGGCCGTGATGTCGCTGCAGAACTTGACCACCTTGTACGGCTTGCCGGATGCATCGAGCAGCGGGTTGTAAGTCGCCTGTATCCAGATCTCCTTGCCGCCCTTTCCAAGCCGCAGGTATTCGCCGGACTGGAACTCGCCGCGGTTCAGGGCGGCCCAGAAATTCGCGTAGGCGGCACTCGAGCGCTCTGCCGGCGAGACGAAGAGGCCGTGATGCCGTCCCTGAACCTCGGGTAGCGAGTAGCCGACGGCTGCGAGGAAATTCTGATTGGCGGTGATGATGGTGCCGTCGAGATTGAACTCGATGACGGCCTGGGATCTGTCGAGCGCATCAAGCTTGGATTGCAGCTCGCTCGTCTTGGCGCTGAACATGGCGGCATTCCTTCTTGGGGGAGGCGACCGGTTGGACGCGACGCGACGGCGCTCCGGCTGCGCGCATCGTCTGCCATCACTGCATCTATAAGTTGCGTCAATGCTGGCGTATTAAGGATAATAGGGCCTTAATGACAGGGAATATTTTTGCAGATTTTACTATTTTCGTCCCGGGAAATAGATTTACCCATTCGGCACGCCAGCGCTCGATAACCTTTGTCATTCAAAGGATTTTCCGCGGCTTTCCCGGTGGGGCGATGCGCCCGCTATTTTTTCAAATTCACCAATGAGACAAAAAATTCAAATCGTCGGCCCTGCGCGAAATCCGGGCAGCCGTTAATGAATTTTGCGCGGCCAAATCCGCAGCGTTGGTATGCGCCGGAGGGGTAAAAAACGGTACTCCGATTGGTTTATTCCGTGGGCCGAACTTTATTTTTTCTATTCAGATTTCGTTATCCAAACCGCCGTCACGATCCTCTCCACCGAGACATTTGCCCTCATCCTTGTCTCGGCAAACGAGGAGGAGGTCTCGTTCCGTCCCCGCGTACGGGACCTCCTCTTGCCTTCACTTTTCGTTAATTCTGCCGACTCAGATAAGACGTCGCGGTCTTCGGGATGGTGGCGGAAATTCCTCTCCGAAGATTTTTTTACCTTTCCGTGACATTCGGTCTCAACCGAAATCAATTGCCGCCTTGCGGAACTTAATTATCTGAGAGTACGTTCTGCCCGCTTGAGGGCCGTTACTTTCCCGCCACCATCACATAGCCGAGACATCCATTGAAACCTCAAACCAAGCTCGAAGACGCGCCCTGGGATGAGGGGCAATCCGATGGCGTCGTATCGACGTGCTGGTATTCGGCGTCCGACAATCGCCGTGAGGCGCTGGCGCTCCGGCACCGCGGCTATGTGCGCGCGGGGCTGATCGAGCCCTCACCGTTCGGCATCTACACGGATGCCTACGACGATTTCAAAACCACGGTGGTGGCAGCGCTGTTCCGGCGCGGGGCCTGCATCGCGACGCTGCGCCTGAGCTTCTACGTGCCGGGTGCCACGGCTCCTTCGCTTCCCTGCGAGAAGGTCTATCCGGAAGTGCAGCGGGTCAAGGACGGTGCGCAAGGCCTCGTCGTTGAGTTGTCTCGCCTTTCGATCGATCCCGACATCACCAACACCCGCTATCGCGCCCGCCTCTATGCCGCTGCGATCCGCGCAGGCGTGACGGCGTGCATCGCGATGGATGCCAAGCATCTCCTCGTCGCCACCCAGACGAAGTGGCGGAAGTTCTACGAGCATGTGCTCGATTTCAAGGTTATGGGACCGCCCCAGTTCTATCCGCCGGGAGACGTGCCGGTGGTGCTGCTCGAGCGGGCGCTCGATGACGCCCTGAAACGCCGGGTGGCGAAGAACATGTTCTTCAAGATCGACACGGCGGAGTTGCAGGACCTTCGCACGCGTCTTCCCGCGCTTCTCGGCATCGAGCCGGGCAACGGGGCCTAGCCTCCGGACAATTGGATTTCGCAAGTATGCGCCCCTGGGATGAGTCCCGGGGGCGATTTTTTTCGGCTTTTTGTTTCTCGTTCCGCCGGGAACAGCGTGCGGGGCGGTTTTGAGCGAAATTTCTCCCATCAACCCCTGGCGATGGAGAGAGCCATGTCCCCGATCACCATCCTGACGGCCCGCGCAGCCCTCGCAGCCGCTCTCGCACTCGGCAGCCTCGCCGCCTCCGGCCACGCCAATGCCACCAGCCTCGCCGTGAAGATGGCCTGCGCCTCCGACTACTACGCCCACTGCAGCCAGCACGATCCGGACAGCTCCGGCGTCCGCCAGTGCATGCGCGCCGTCGGCAAGAACCTCTCCTCGCGTTGCATCAACGCGCTCGTCGCCGCCGGCGAGGTTTCCAAGTCGGTCGTCGAAAAGAAGGTCGCCTCCAAGTAAGCGTGGCCGCTTTCGAAAAAATCAGCGTCTTTCCCGATCGCACGATCGGATGAGAAAAGGCCGGGGCGTCTCTCCACGCTCCGGCCTTTCCTAATTCGGCTCGATGATGAGGTGCGCGGCCCAATCAGCCGCCGGGGCCGCCTTCGTCGACCGAGGGGCAGAGGGCGGCGTGCATGTGGTGGGGGGCGTGGTGGCCATCGCGATGGGACGTGCCGTTGTGCCAGGCGGCATCGCCAGCTTCGGCCTCGACCACCGAGACCAGCTCGCCGGGATAGACGTTCTTCAACTGGTCGACGTCATCGATGGCGACGGCCCAGACGTTGCATTTGCTGGTAAAGCGGATCTCGCCGCGCTTCGAGATCGGGGTTGCGCCGAATCCGATTGCGATGGCGTCCCCGTCCGGCCAGAACGCGATCTCGCCCTTACTGACGACGACGCGCGCATCCGGCTCGATGTCATGGGAGATGGGCGTGCGGAAGTAGACTTCCTTGCCCCAGGTCTGCACGGCGCCGTTGATAGGCAGTGCGTTCCAGATGCGATCCGCAGTCGGCGTGGCCAGCAGCCGCGCCCGAATCGTCACCTTTCCCGCTCTGATGAGTATGTGCCGCACCACAGCCTCCCGAGACCTTTTTGGACGGCCCGCATGCTTCCAACGCGATCGAGCGACTTCGGTTCGCACGAAAGTGGCAGAAGATGGTTTATGCGGCCGTCAGCGATACTTTCTCACCTGGCGTGACATCCTTCAAGAGGGTCACGTCATCTAGCGCATTTGCCCAAATATTGCAGGGTCTTGGCAAGCGAATTTCGCCTGGCCGGGAAATCGGCGTGGGGCCGAAGGCAATAAGAACACGGTCGTCCTCCACCCAGAAGCAGACGTCGCCGGGCTTGGCGAGCATCCTCGCACCGCGCTCGCGGCCGGTTTCGACCGGTGTCTCGAAGTGGATGGCCTGCCCCCACGTCTCGGCAGTCGAGAAGATCGGGAGGGCGGCCCAGATACGGTCCGCCGTCGGCGTGGCCAGCAGCTCGGCGCGGATGGCGATGCGGCCAGCCTTGATAAGGACACGGCGCGGGGCGCCTTCCGCCCGGCGCCGCTGATCGGGCGCCGGGGCCGGTGTCGGCCGTTTGCGAAGCAGATTCGTCGGCATGGAGCGTCATCAAGACCGAGTTCGGTCTCCCGATCAAGGTCTTGCGCGCTCGGTCGCGGAGAGGCCTATCAGGCCGGCGGCGGGCCGAAGATGAGAACCGCGTTGAGGCCACCGAACGCGAAGGAGTTCGACATCGCGTAGTTAACCTTGAGGTCGCGACCCACGTTCGGCACGTAGTCGAGATCGCACTCGGGGTCGACCTCGTCGAGGCCGATCGTCGGCGGAACCCAGCTCTCCTGCATGGCCTTGATGCAGGCCACGGCCTCGATGCCGCCGCCCGCGCCCAGCGGATGGCCGGTCATGGACTTGGTGGAGGAGATGGCGACCTTCGAGGCGGCGTTCTTGAAGACGTTCTTGATCGCCTTGGTCTCGTTGATGTCGTTGTCCTTGGTCGCGGTGCCGTGCGCGTTCAGGTAATCGATCTCGGAGGCCTCGATCTTGGCGTCGTCGAGCGCCATCTGCATGGCGTAGCTCGGTCCCTCGACCGTCGGCTTAACCATGTCCTGGCTGTCGGAGGCCATGCCGTAGCCGGACAGCTCGGCGAGGATCGTGGCGCCGCGGCGCTTGGCGTGCTCGTACTCCTCGAGCACCAGAATACCTGCGCCTTCGCCCAGAACGGTGCCGTTGCGGCGCTTCGCGAACGGGAAGCAGCCCTGGGGCGAGAGAACGTGAAGCGCCTGCCAGGCCTTCATCGTACCGTAGTTGATGACGCTCTCGGAGGCACCCGCAATGGCGACGTCCACCAGATCGTTCTGGATGTAGTCGCGGGCGATGCCGATGGCGTGCGACGCCGTCGAGCAGGCCGAGCAGGTGGCGAACGTGGGCCCCTTGATGCCATACTCGATGCCGACGTGGGCGGAGGCGGACGAGCCGATGATCCGCAGCAGCGTCAGCGGGTTCGTGGCGCGCTTGTTGTGGATGAAAAGATCGCGGTAGGCGTTCTCGAAGGTGGTGAGACCACCCGCGCCCGAACCGATGATGCAGGCCGCGCGATAGGGGTTCGCGACCGGGAACTCGATCCCCGACTGGGCGACGGCCTCCTCGGCAGCCGCTGCGGCGAACCACGAGTAGCGATCCGCGTGCACGATGATCTTGTCGCGCTTGTAATTCTTGAGGCGGACCTTGGGATCGAAGTCCTTGATCTGGGCAGCGATCAGGATCTTGAGGTCATCCAGCGGGAACCCGCCGAGCTCACTCACTCCCGACTTTCCGGCCTTCATGCTGGCCCAGAAATCGGCCACGTTGAGGCCGATCGGCGTAACCACGCCAAGCCCCGTGACGACCACACGACGTGTGCCGTTGCCCTTTGTCATTTCTCTACTAATCCTAAGATCCACGGCGCAAGGCAAGCCGAGCCCGTCCCCTGGCCGCGCCATACGGGCGACCAGAGGTCAAAGCTCGAAAAACCTTCAATCAAGCCGTTACGCCTTCGCCGCGGCAGGGCCTGCGGCCACCAATCCCTTAACCTTTTCGACCACCGAACCGACGGTCTTGAAGTCGCCGACATCTTCGTTGGCGTTGTAGGGAATCTCGATACCGAAGGTATCTTCGATGTCGAACACAATCATCGCAAGGTCTAGCGACTCAATCTTGAGATCCGTCAGAGCGGTGGAGAGAGAGATATCGTCTCTCGGCTCCTTCATGTGCTTCTTGAGAATATCAATGATTTTGGTTGCGACTTCGTCCATCTCGCTCTCCAAACCCTGCCCAACGCGACTTGCAGGGACCCCGTGTTACTCGACTTAAGTAATCAGACACTTAAGTAGATCAGGGCTGCAATTATCACAAGCTTGGGCGTCACATATCCTTAAACCGACCTGAAGTCCAGCCAGCGGGATGTACCCCCGTCCGGCCACGCGGCACAAGTCCACTCACGTCCACACATGTCAGATCCCGGAACGCTACGAAGTTCCATGGGATACATCTTCACCTGTCGCGTTTTTGGGGCGCAGGCCTAGGCGAAAGGTGGAAAAAAGTGTTGAATGTCCGAAGCAGCGTTCGGCGTCACGCTCAAACTACAGATAATGCTTGCCCGGAGGATAGAGAAAGCCTCGAGACCCCTGCGCGACACGCAGACGCGGGTTTCCGGGCCCGCCACCCTAACCGGGCAGCTCGGGAGGATAATTGATGGCATTCACTGGGATGGCTCAGGGTTCCGACCGTGCAGCCCATGCCTGGATCAAAAGCTATCCTGAAGGCGTCGACTGGCACATGCCGCTCGTGGCCGAGCCGCTGTTCAGCCTGATCGACAAGGCCGCCGGCCAAAGTCCCGACCGCCCCTGCACCTCCTTCCTCGGACGGAGCCTCACCTACGGCGAGATCGGCGAGATGGTGGACCGGGCCGCCAGCGGCCTCCAGCAACTCGGAGTGATCAAAGGGACCAAAGTGGGTCTCTTTCTTCCGAACAGCCCCACGTTCGTCATCTATTACTTCGCCGTGCTCAAGGCAGGCGGCGTGGTCGTCAACTATAATCCTCTCTACTCGCTCGAAGAGCTGACCTTCCAAGTGAAGGACAGCGAGACCGAGCTGATGGTGACGCTCGATCTCAAGGTGCTGTTCGACAAGGTCGAGAAGCTCATCGAGCAGAAGGTGCTCAAGGGCGCGGTGGTCTGCTCGTTCCCCGCGCTGCTGCCCGCGGCCAAGGCCGTGCTGTTCAAGCTGCTGAAGGGCAAGGAGCTTGCCCGCCCGCGCAACTCTACGGTGCGCGACCGGCTGCGGCTCGAAAGCGAGGTGCTCGCCGATCCGCAGGCCTTCGCGCCGGTCGAGATCAACCCGCTCGTGGACATTGCTGTGTTGCAGTACACGGGCGGCACGACCGGGACGCCGAAAGGCGCGATGCTGACGCACGCAAACGTCTATCTCAACGTGACCCAGATCGCGGCGTGGGCGCCCGACCTCGTCTACGGACAAGAGAGGGTTCTCGCGGCGCTTCCCTTCTTCCACGTGTTCGCGATGACGGTCGTCATGAACCTCGGCGTGAAGGTTGCGGCCGAGATGATCCTGATGCCCCGCTTCGTTCTCGGCGAGGCGCTGGAGCTGATCGCCAAGCACCGGCCGACCATCATGCCGGGCGTGCCGACCCTGTTCAATGCGCTCCTCAATCATCCGCGCATCGCCTCTTACGATCTCAAGTGCCTCAAGTTCTGTCTCTCGGGCGGGGCGGCGCTGCCGGTCGAGGTCAAGGACAGCTTCGAGGCGGCGACCGGGTGCTCGCTGGTCGAAGGCTACGGACTTTCCGAGGCGTCCCCGGTGGTCACCTGCAATCCGCTCGAGGGCAAACAGAAGAGCGGCTCGATCGGCTTGCCGCTGCCCGGCACAGTAGTCTCGCTGCGCGATCTCACCGACCCGATGCGTGAGGTGCCCCTTGGCGAGCGCGGCGAGGTCTGCATCTCGGGGCCGCAGGTGATGCGCGGCTACTGGAACAGGCCGGCCGAGACCGCCGCCCAGTTCGCGGGGCCGTTCCTCAGAACGGGCGACGTGGGCGTGATGGACGAGGACGGCTTCTTCTTCATCGTGGACCGCATCAAGGACCTCATCATCTGCTCCGGCTACAACGTCTATCCGCGCCGGATCGAGGAAGCGCTCTACGAGCACGTGTCCGTCGAGGAGGTGGTCGTCATCGGTGTCGCCGACAAATATCGCGGCGAGGCGCCGAAGGCGTTCGTGAAGCTCAAGTCCGGACAGAGCGCGACACGCGCGGAGCTGATGTCCCATCTCGAAGTGAAGCTCTCCAAGCTCGAGCTTCCAGCCGAGATCGAGTTCCGGGAGACGCTGCCGAAGACGATGATCGGCAAGCTCTCCAAGAAGGAGCTCAAGGCCGAGGAGGCGCAGAAATCGCGCGGAGCCTGATCCGGCACCGCGTCTCGCTCTCCGCCCGCCCCTCTCCTCCTCTCAGTCATTCGAGGTTTCACGTTGGATCTTTCAAGCTGGAAGGGTGTGCCGCGTCCCGGCCGGGTGACGCTCGACGGGCGTTCTGCGCGGCTCGAGCCGCTCGATGCTGCGCGGCACGGCGCTAACCTTTTCTCCTCCGCCCGCGAGCCCGGCGCGGAGGAGCGCTTTCGCTACCTCTTCGACGATCCGCCCGCCGACATGGCCACCTTCACGGGCTGGCTGGACAAGGCATCCGGGTCCGCCGATCCGCTGTTCTTTGCGGTGATCGACAAGAGCACCGGGCGGGCGGAAGGCCGGCAGGCGCTGATGCGCATCGACCCCGTTCACGGCGTCATCGAGATCGGCAGCATCCTGTGGGGGCCTGCGATCGCGCGCACCCGCGTGGCCACCGAGGCGCTCTATCTCTTCGCGAGCTACGTGTTCGACACGCTCGGCTACCGGCGCTTCGAATGGAAGTGCCACGACTTGAACGGCCCCTCGAAGCGCGCGGCCGAGCGGTTTGGCTTCACGTTCGAAGGCGTCTTCCGCCAGCACATGGTGGCCAAGGGTCAGAACCGCGACACGGCCTGGTTCGCGATCATCGATCGCGACTGGCCGCGTCTCAAGGCGGGCTACGAAGCCTGGCTGCGGCCGGAGAACTTCGATGCCTCCGGCCTTCAGCGTGAGAAGCTTTCGTTCTGAGAGTACGCTCTAATTTTTGCCCGGAACGATCGAGCCCGCTCCCCGCGCCCGCGAAGGGCCGCCTTCCATGCCAGGCGGCGGACCGCCTGCTCCCGGGAGAGGACGGCTGCCGGGCGGAGGCGGTCCGCCAGGTCCACCGCCGGGAGGCGGACCCGGAGGCCGGCCAAACTCTGCCTTCTCGGGCCCGGCTGCGCGATCCACGCCGATCACAAGGGTCGCCACGTAGGCGTCGGCCTCCTCGCGGATGCTCACGAAGGTGATGTGGTCGCCGTCCGCGCCCGCGATCCAGTCGGTGCTGTTGAGCGTATCGCGCTTGGCTTTACGATCGTTGTAGGGCGCGATGGCGGTGAAGATGTACTCGGAGAGCGCATCCGGGAAATACATCTGGCCCGTCAGCATCGCCTTCTCATCCAGCAACACTTTGAAATGAATGTGCGTGGTGCGGCCGCGATACCAGCCGGGATAGATGGTTCTGAAGGCGACCTCGCCGGTCGAGCCCGTGGTCTGGGTGCCGCGCAGGAACTTCTCGCCCTTGGTTGAGATACCCCGGTCGTCACCTTGCCCGTCGTAGCCGGAATACTGGCCCGTGGCATCGCAATGCCAGACGTCCACGCGGGCGCCGGAGATGGGCTGGCAGGTGGCGCCGTCCGTCACCTGGAGGAGGAGCTTCAGCGGCACGCCGGGCCGGCCCTCGGTGATGTCCTCCCGGACGAGATCGGGATCGAAATAGAATGGGCCTTCGACCATGCGCGGGGTCATACGGCAGACGTTGGCTACCGCTGACTGGGCCTGGGTTGCCTGCGGGCTCGCCGCGGATGCGCTCCTATCATCGCCCGCCAGGAGGGCGGCGGCACCGCCCGCGAGCCCTGCCAATGCACCCCTGCGTGACACTCCTGCGTCGTCCGTCATGCCGTCCCTCATTCCATAGCCATTGGTGCCGGATCCCGGAGGATCCAGCGCCGTCACGACCTCAACGAACGGGGCGCGCAAAATCCGGCGCCGGGGCCAGCAGGTGGATTGGCGCAGGCTGATCAGGCGGCCACGCGTGCCTCGGCGCGCTTAGCGCTTTCGAGGATGGCGGCAACGCCCATGCCGCCCGCCGTGCAGATCGAGATCAGGCCGCGGCCGCCGTTGTCGGCGAGCAGCTTCGAGAGGTTCGCCAGCACCCGGGCGCCCGTCGCGGCGAAGGGATGGCCGAACGCGAGGGACGAGCCTTTCACGTTGAGCTTCGTCCGGTCGAGGGAGCCAAGCGGATGCTCCTTGCCGAGATGCGTCTGGCAATACTCGGGATCCTCCCAGGCCTTGAGCGTCGCCAGCACCTGCGCGGCGAACGCCTCATGGATCTCGTAGAAATCGAAATCCTGAAGCGTCATGTGCGCGCGGTCGAGAATACGGGAGACGGCGATGGTGGGTGCCATCAAGAGCCCCTCCCCCGCCACGAAGTTGTTGGCGGAGCTTTGCGTGTAGGAGAGGAAGGATTCGATTGCGAGGCCGCGCTTGGCAGCCCACTCCTCGCTGGCCAGCAGAACGCAGGCGGCGCCGTCGGTCATCGGCGTGGAATTGGCAGCCGTCAGCGTGCCCTTGTCGGACTTGTCGAATGCGGTCTTGAGGGTCGCGAGCTTGTCGAGGCTGATGTCCTCGCGCAGGTTGTTGTCGCGGTAGACGCCCGCGGTCGGCACGATGAGGTCGTCCATGTAGCCCGAGCGATAGGCCTCGGCGCCTTTGCGATGGCTCTCGAACGCGAAGCGGTCCTGATCCTGACGTGGTATCTTCCATTCGCGCGCCATCAACTCGCAGTGCTGCCCCATGCTGAGCCCCGTGCGCGGCTCGGTGACGATGGGCGGCTGCGGCACCAGCTCGCGCGGGCTGAAGCCCTTGAACACGCGCACGCGATCCATGGCGCTTTTCTGCTGCGGAAGCTGGATCAGCCGCTGCGAGAACTTCTTCGAGAAGACGATGGGCGCGTCGGAGGTGGTGTCGGAGCCGGTTGCGATTCCGCACTCGATCTCGCCGGTGGCGATCTTGGCGCCGATCATCGCGGCGGACTGAAGGCTCGTGCCGCAGGCCTGCTGGAGCGTTATGCCCGGCGTCGAGGGGGCGAGCCTGGTGCCGAGCACGGCTTCGCGCGTCAAGTTGAAGTCCTTGGAATGGGTGACGACGGCGCCGCCCACCACCTCGTCGATGTGGGCGCCCTTCAGCCTGTACTTCTCCACGAGGCCGTTCAGCGCGGCCGTCATCAGGTCCAGGTTGGATAGATCGGCGTACAGGGTATTCGAGCGGCAGAAGGGCGTGCGCACGCCGCCTACGATGCCGACCCGTCGCAATGTCTGAGCCATCTTCAATCTCCCTCTGCTGGCGATCCGCACCTTCCGCGGCCTCGCAGCGCCAAACCCCGAGCGTTACTCCGCGGCTTCCTTCGCGGCCTCTTCGCGCAGCTCGCTCGCCCTGAAATGCAGCGGCCCGCCGCGGAACGGCGCGAAGCCGGTGCCGAAAATCACGCCCGCATCCACCAAGTCCGCATTCTCGACCACGCGCTCTTCCAGAGCGCGCTCGGATTCGCGGATCAGCGGATCGATCAACTCGCGGCCAAGGCGGTCGAGCTCGGCCGGCGCATAGGTCTTCTCGGCCTTGTCAGGCTTGCCGTCCTTCCAGACGTAGAAGCCTTCGCCCGATTTCTTGCCGAGCTTCTTGCTCTCGACGAGACGCTGGAGCATCGAGCCCTCAGGCGAAAGCCCGAGGATCCTGCCGACGTGCGCGCACACGTCGAGGCCGACGGTATCGGCGAGCTCGATCGGGCCCATGGGCATACCGAACGTGCGCGCCGCCTCGTCGATCTTCTCCTTCTCCTCGCCCTTCTCGAGGCGCGCCATGGCGCTCATCATGTAGGGGGCGAGCACGCGGTTGACGAGGAAGCCCGGGACGCTCTTGGCCACGAGCGGGAATTTGCCGATGGCGGTGACGAAGGTGGCGCCCTTCTTCACCTCATCGTCGCGGCTCGATGCGCCGCGCACCACCTCCACCAGCGGCATCTGCGCGACGGGGTTGAAGAAGTGGATGCCGATGAGACGGCCAGGGTCCTTCAGCGGCGCGGCGATGGCCTCGATCTCCAGCGACGAGGTGTTGGTCGCCAGCACCGCGCCGGGCTTGATCTTGCCTTCGAGATCCGCGAACAGCTTCTGCTTGATGTCGAGCCGCTCGACGATCGCCTCGATGATCACGTCGGCGCGGCCGACGCCCGCGCCTGCGGGATCGGCGATGAGGCGCGCCTTCGCGGCGGCCCGCTCAGCCCTGGTCTTGAACTTACGGGAGAACAGCTTGCCCTGGGCCTTGATACCCTTCTCGATCACCTCGGGCGAGAGATCCTGCAGCGTCACCTCCATGCCGGAGGCCACGCACCAGCCTGCGATGTCCGCGCCCATGGTGCCCGCGCCGATCACGTGCACGCGCATGGGTTTCCAGGCCTGGTCCTTCGGCGCCTGGGCTTTCAGAAGCTCGGAGAGCTTGAACACGCGGCGCAGATTGCGCGACTGATCGGAGATAAGGAGCGGGGCGAAATAGCGTGTCTCCGCGGCCTTCAGCGCCTCCAGATCGCCGCCGTGCAGCTCGAACAGGTCGATGAGGCGGAAGGGTGCCGGATAGTGGGCCTCGCGCGCCTTCTTCTTGGTCTCGTCGCGCATCTTCTTGGCGAGGAGTGCGCGGGCGGGCCAGCGCGTGAGCAGCGATTTCGTGAAGCCCGCGGGCTTCGACTTGCGTTTCTTCAGCACCGCCTTGCGTGCGGCCCAGCGCAAGGCGCCGCGGCTCGCGACCAACTCGTCGATGAGGCCGATGGCGCGGGCGCGCGAGGCACCGATCATGCTGCCGGTGAGCATCGCCTGCATGGCGGCGATGGGTCCGGCCTGGCGAATGGAGCGCGCGGTGCCGTGCCAGCCGGGGAAAATGCCGAGCTTGACCTCGGGGAAGCCGACGCGTGTCGCGGGATCGCGCGTGGCGATACGATAGTGGCAGGCGAGGATAAGCTCGAGCCCACCTCCGACGCAGACGCCGTGAATGCCCGCGACGACCGGAATGGAGAGGCGCTCGATGCGGTCGAACAGGGCCAGCACGAGACGCAGGCGATCGATCACCTGGGCTTCTGTCTCGAAGCCGTCGAACTCGTTGATGTCGGCGCCAACGATGAAGCCCTTCTCCTTGCCGGAGAGGATGACGAGGCCGCACATGGTGCGGCGGCGCGCGCCTTCCTCGGCCCAATCGACGATGGCCGACAGCTCCTCCAACGGCCGGCTGCCCAGCGCGTTTGCGCTTGCGCCTTCCCGGTCGAAGATGGCCCAGCCTATGCCTTCCTGATCGACGGAGAACCGCCAATCGCGGAACGCAAGGGTCCCCGCCGGCGGCGCCAGCGGCTCCTCGCCATCACGAGCCACGTTGTCCTGGACCATGGTCGCCTCTCCCATCACGATTGGTTCGCTCCCGCTGTCAGTCCGCGGGAGTTGTGTCCGACATTCGAAGACGGTGCCTTCACATAGTTAGGCTTCAGCTCTTCCGGTGCGAAATGATCGACGGCGATGACGCGCGCGGTCAAGGCCTCGACCTCACGCAGGAGCTGCGCCTCGCTTTCGGTGATCGTGCCAGCCTCGGCGGCGGCCTCGATCCAATCCAGTCCATGGTAGCGGCGCACGATGCCGGCGCGAATGGCGCGCTCGAGCTTCTTCTCCGCGTCCTCTGCCGCGACCACCTTCTTCAAGGTGACCTCCAGGAGTCCCGTCACGTCGTCGGGATCGTTCGAGATGTAGATGTCGCGCGTGAGGCGATCGCGCACCTCGCCGGGCTCGAGCGCGAGGCGGACGATCTTGCTGCCGAGCGCGTCGGGGGCGGGGAAATAGTGGCGACCAAACGGGAAGACGAGCACGCGCAGGAGAACGCGCGCGGCGGGATTGGGGAAGTTCTCCACCGTGCCCCGCAGCGCCTCCTCGAAACGATGGAGACCGTTGGCAGCCGCAAACGCAACGATGGGGCGATCCGCCTCGGGACGGCCGTCGTCCTCGAACCGCTTCAGCACGCACGAGAGCAAATAGATCTCCGAAAGCGCGTCGGCGAGACGGCCGGTGAGCTTCTGCTTCACCTTGAGCCCGCCGCCGAGCATCGCCACCGTGAGATCGGCGACGAGCGCGAAATTGCGCGAGGCGCGCGAGAGCTGGCGGTAGATCGTCTCCAGGCCCTGCGGGCGCTCGGGCACCTCGGCGAAGTATCCGAGCGTGAGGTTGTGGAAGAAGGCGCCCGTGACGTTCGAGATCGAGAACGAGATGTGCCCGAGAAGCGCGTCCTCAAACGCATCGAGGCCCTTCCTGCTGTCGGGGTCCTGCACGGCACGGACTTCTTTGTACAGGTAGGGATGCGAGCGCAGCGCGCCTTGCGCGAATGTGATCAACGTGCGCGTGAGGATATTCGCGCCCTCGACGGTGATGCCGACGGGGACGAGCTGATAGGCGGATTGGAGATAATTCGTCGGACCGTCGCAGATGGCGCGGCCGCCGTGGACGTCGAACGCGTCATTGACGGCGCGGCGCAGACGCTCGGTGGTCTGGTACTTCATCAGCGCCGAGATCACAGACGGCCGCTCGCCGCGCGAGACCATGGCGGCGGTGACGGCACGGGCGGCCTCATTGACGTAGGCCGTCTCGACCAGGCGCGCCAGTGGCTCCTCGACACCTTCCATACGTGCAACAGGCAAGCCGAACTGGCGACGAATGCGCGCGTAGGCGGTGGTGACGCGCAGCATCGCCTTGGCGCCTGCCGTCGCCGACGACGGCAGCGAGATGGCGCGGCCTGCGGCCAGGCATTCCATCAACATGCGCCAGCCCTGGCCGACCATCTTCTCCCCGCCGATCACCCAATCGACGGGGATGAACACGTCCGTGCCCCAGTTGGGTCCGTTCGGGAAGGCGGCGCCGGATGGGAGATGGCGGCGGCCGATGTTGACGCCGGGGTGCGTTGCGGGAATGAGGGCGACGGTGATGCCGATGTCCTCGGCACCGCCCAGGATCTTATCGGGATCGAAGAGGCGGAACGCGAGGCCGACCAGCGTCGCTTCGGGTCCAAGGGTGATGTAGCGCTTGTCCCAGGAGAGGCGGATGCCGACCACCTCACGGCCATCGTGCTGGCCTTTGGTGACGTAGCCGATATCGCGCATGGTGGCCGCGTCGGAGCCGGACGTTGGACCGGTCAGCGAGAAGCAGGGAACCTCGAGGCCCTTGGCAAGACGCGGCAGATAGTGATGCTTCTGCTCGTCGGTGCCGTACTTTTCGATGAGCTCGCCGGGTCCAAGCGAATTCGGCACCATGACGATGGTGACGACGTCGGGCGAGCGGGAGGCGATCTTGCCGAGGATGAGCGACTGGGCCTGAGCGGAGAATCCGAGGCCACCGTGCTCCTTGGAAATCAGCATGCCGAGGAAGCCGTTGGCCTTCACGAACTCCCAGATCCCGGGAGGCATGCGCCGCTCGGCGTGACGGATCTGCCAGTGATCGATCATCCCGCAGAGTTGCTCCGTCGGACCGTCGAGGAACGCGCGCTCCTCGGGCGTCAGCACGATCGGGGGCACGGCGCGCAGCTTGGTCCAGTCGGGCGTGCCCGAGAAGATCTCGGCGTCGAAGCCGACGGTGCCGGCATCAAGCGCCTGCTGCTCCGTATCGGAGACCTTGGGCAGGATCCCACGTACCAGCTTGAAGGCCGGCTGCACCAGGATCTGGCGGCGGACCTTCGGTATGGAGAACGATGCCAGTGCGGCCAGGCCGAGCCAGACGATAAACCCGAGAAGGCCGAACGAGGGCCAGTGGAGTGCGCCATGGAAGACACCGCTCTGCCAAGCGAGCGTGACCGCGCCGAGACCGACGGCCCACTGCCATGCAGATGCGCGCCACATGCCGAGCGCAAGCGCTACGGCAATCAGAGCAATCAGAAGCAGAATCAAAGCCATCGAGGTCTCCGCACTCAGGTCCTGGGGTGTCGTGGCGGTACGGGCCAAACGCCCGGCGCCTGGAGACCGGCCTCAACAGCCGCCCCCGGAGACCCCATTCAACGCGAGGGCTGCCAGCCTCGTTCGTGTTGCCGAGACCGCTCAGCCTTCGAGGCGACCCTTACGCCACTCACTCAAGAGTCCGCCCTCAGCCTCATGGTAAGCGAAGAGTATAAAGTGTTTCTCTCCGCAGGGCGGTTTGAGGGCTATACGCAGCGGAAATTTTCTCTGCTTGGCCCGTCACTTATAGTTGTATCTTCCTGTATGGGCTGATTGAAATCACGCGGCCGCCGCAAAAGGCGCCGTCAGCCCCGCTGGCCGCTCGGCGCGCGCCCGGTGGCGGTTGCCGACTTGGCGAACATGTCGTCGACGAGGGTATCGTACCAGGCGATGCTCTCCTCGTAGGTCTCCTTGCGCAGCGCCGCGCTCTCACCCGTCTGGGAGATGAAGGCGTTCTTTGCGACGAGCGCGTGCTTGCCCTTCACGTCTCCCGGAACGTAGTCGGCACCGATCTTGACGCTGTCATCGGGCGCGAGCATCGACCAGCAGGTGTTGCGATAAGCGGCCTGCGGGCGCTCCGAGCCCGTGAGGTCGGCCAGGATATGGCCGGCCACGCTGCGCGCCTGGTTGGCGGCGGAATAGGCCGACTTCGGCATGTCCGCCGCGATCGTGGCATCGCCGACAACGTAGACGTTCTCCGCCTTGGCGGAGCGGAACGTCTCCGGCTCGATCGGGCACCAGCCACCTTCTGCCAGCCCGGCCTCCAGCGCGATGGCGCCTGCCGTCTGGTCGGGGATGATGTTGGCGACGTCCGCCTTGAAAGTCTCGCCTGATTTGGTCACGACCTCGCCGGTCTTGGGATCGACGCGCACGACGCTCATGTCGTCGATGTCGTTGGTCAGACGCAGATCGATGAGACCCTTGTAGTACTTGGCGAAGGCTTCCTCGAACACGGCCTGCTTCGAGAAGGCCATCTTGGGATCGAGGATCACGAGCTTGCTCTTCGGCTTCTCGCGTTTCAGGTAGTTGGCGATGAGGCAGGCCCGCTCGTAAGGACCCGGCGGGCACCGGTAGGGATTGCGGGGCGTCGCGATGACGACGAGACCGCCGTCCTTCATGTCATCGAGACGCTCGCGCAGAAGGCGCGACTGGCGGCCCCCGGACCAGGCGTGCGGCATGAAATAGCTCGCCTCTTCCGTATAGCCCTCGATGGCTCCGTACTTGAAGCCAATGCCGGGCGCGACGACGAGCCTGTCATAGGGGATTGCGGCGGCGACATGCTCTACCCTCACCTCGCGCGCGCCGAGATCGAGCGCCGAGGCCCGCTCGTGGATCACATTGATGCCGAGCGAGGCAAGCCCGAGATAGGTGTGCGTGATGCGCTTGAAGCTCAGAAGACCGCCGATGAAGTGATTTGAATAGAAGCAGGTCGTGTAGTGGCGTTGCGGCTCGATCAGCGTCACGTCGAGATCCGGCGCGGCGCGCTTCAGCGTCACCGCCACGGTGGCGCCGCCCGGCCCGCCGCCGACGATGACGACGCGCCCTTTGGAGGCCGCGCGCAGCGGCCTCGCCCCAACTGTGGCCGCGAGCGTAAGAGCGCCGAATCCTATCGTGAACTGCCGGCGGTCGATGTCGTACATGGACGCAAGGCCCTCCTTCGATCACGGTCCCGGAAAGAATCCCGCGCCTGCCAAAATCGGGCGCAGCTCCTCGTAGAAGTAGTCCGCGCCCGGATAGCCGGTGATCCGGCCCAATTCCTCGTTGGAACGGACGACCAGGAATGTGGGCGTAAAGACGACAGGCGCGAAGCCTTTGATCTCGGGGGCTCCGCGCATCACGCGCTTCAGCGGAGCGAAACGGCCTTCCTCGGATTTCTTGTAGCCGGAGCCGATCTCGGCATCCCACTTGCGGCAGAAGCGGCAGCCCACCTCTTCCACCATGATCAGGCGAACGCCGCTCGCCGAGCGCACCTCGCCCCCGCCAGTGCCCAAAGCACCGATCAAGACGGCAAGCAGAGCGAACCACATGGCCGCGGACCTCCGGCGCTCAAGCAACATCCCAAGCCGGTTTCGTTGCGGGAGACCCGGCGGCATGATTTGCACCCTCTTTTGGACCTATGGTAGCAGTCCCTTGGTTTGCCGAGAAGCGCTATGGCCAAAGGGGCAGGTCGTTCCTATCTTCTTGGGATGGAGCGACATCCTGGCCTTTGGGCTTCCTCATTGATATGGATGCGAGATCGATCGTGACTTCCCGCAGCCCGGCCGCTGACCGCCTGATCGACAGGCGCACTCTGCTTGCCAGCACCGGCGCGCTGGCGCTTGCCGCAGCCACCTCGCGGCCCGCTTTCGCCGACACGCAGGCGGGACGCGCGGAAGCTGCTGCCGCAGATGCGCCTCCGCTCGTTCCGACGCCGCAATTCGAGCAGGCTTTCGCAAAGGTCGTGGGGAACGGAACGCCGATCGAAGGGCGCGTCGTGCTCGAGCTGCCGGAAGATGCGGAGAACGGCAACATCGTTCCTTACAAGATCAGCATCGAAAGCCCCATGACCGCGGACGATCATATCGCGGAAGTGCATCTGCTTTCGACGCAGAACCCGCAGGCCTCCGTCGCGGTGTTCCAATTCACGCCGCTTTCGGGCAAGGCGGCCGTCTCCGGACGCATGCGGCTCGCCAAGACGCAGGAGGTGGTGGCGGTGGCGCTGACCTCCAGTAACACGCTGCTCATAGGCCGGCACAAGATCACCGTCGGCATCGGCGGCTGCGGAGCGGAGTAGAGCATCATGGCTGCATCCAAACCGCGTCTCAAATTTCCGGAGCAGGCTTCCGCCGGCGAGATCATCGAGATCAAGGCGCTGATCACCCACGTGATGGAGACGGGCAACCGCAAAGACGCGGACGGCAACCGCATTCCCCGCGACATCATCCACACCTTCACGGCGCACTACGACGACCAGTTGATCTTCAAGGCCGAGTTCGGGCCTGGCATCTCGGCCAATCCCTTCATCTCGTTCTTCCTCAAAGTGCCGGGCCCGGGCGAGCTCTGGGTATCTTGGAAGGACGATGCGGGCGGCGAGACGATCGAGCGCTATCCGTTGAACGTGGTCTGAAGACCGCGCGCGGACGCTTTAATTCCGACTTCGCAGCTCGTGTGTCGATTGAGACGACTTGAGACAAGCTGGCTCTTGCCCGCGAGGTGGGAAGCCGGTACGCCGAAGGTCTGGCCCAACCGGGAGAGGGACCATGGCAGAAGACCCGATCATCGCACAAACGAGCCCCTATCAAGTCGATCTCGTCGAGGGGGAGACGTACTGGTATTGCCGCTGCGGCCGCTCCCAGTCTCAACCCTTCTGCGACGGCTCCCACCAGGACACCGGAATCGAACCGCTTGAATTCGTGGCGCCCTCCACTGGCACCTTCAATCTCTGCGGCTGCAAGGCGACCGACGACGAGCCCTGGTGCGACGGCAGCCATAACGTACTCTAGGCAGCGCGCTGAGAGCCGACGGCCGGATGCGGCACGCTGCATCGCAGCGTAAAGATTCGCGGCCCCTCTCGCCGTCGCGCTTTCGCACTTGGCACTTCCCACAAAACGGGTGCCGGACTGCCAAATCCCGCTCAGGAGCTGCCTAAATCCACAGCAGTTGAGCCGGAGTGGCCGCCAGAGCGGCGAATGAAGTGAAAAATCAGTTCCCATCGCGGGCGCGCACGCTCTAAACAGCATGGAGGGTGCGATCGGGTTCGCTCGACTCGCGATCGCGCTCAAGGTCTTGGCGAGACCCATGTTTCGCGCTTCGGAGCAACGGGACCCGAGGCGCGCGTGGTGCAGGGCGAGAGCCGAACTCGGGGGGATGGGGAACCGATGGATTATTTTCTCCAGCAGCTCATCAACGGGCTCACGCTCGGATCGATCTACGGACTGATCGCCATCGGCTACACGATGGTCTACGGCATCATCGGCATGGTCAACTTCGCCCACGGCGACGTGTTCATGCTGGCAGCCTTCATCGCGCTCATCCTGTTCCTCGCACTCACGCAGCTTCTGGGCGTCGGCTCGCTTGGGCTCGCGTTGCTGATCGTGCTGGTGCTCGGCATGGCGCTCACCAGCCTCTGGGGCTGGGTGATCGAGCGGCTGGCGTACCGGCCGCTGCGCGGATCCTTCCGCCTCGCGCCGCTGATCTCGGCGATCGGCATGTCGATCTTCCTTTCCAATTTCGTCCAGCTCGTGCAGGGCCCGCGCAACAAGTCGCTGGAGCCAATCCTTTCCAACGTGCTGGTCATTCCCGTCGGCTCCGGATCCATCACCCTCGCGGAGAAGCAGCTCCTGATCATGGTGGTGACGGCCGTGCTGCTCGCCGTGCTGTGGTACGTGGTGCGCCACACGCCGCTCGGGCGGGCGCAACGCGCCTGCGAGCAGGACCGCAAGATGGCTTCGCTGCTCGGCGTGGACGTCGACCGCACCGTTTCGCTCACCTTCATCATGGGAGCAGCACTTGCCTCCGTCGCCGGACTGCTGTGGATGACCTACTACGGCGTCGTGAGCTTCTCCGACGGCTTCGTACCGGGCGTCAAAGCCTTCACAGCCGCGGTGCTGGGCGGCATCGGCTCGCTACCGGGCGCGGTGCTCGGGGGCCTGCTGATCGGCCTCATCGAGACGTTCTGGTCCGCCTACTTCACGATCGACTACAAGGACGTTGCCGCGTTCTCGATCCTCGCGATCGTGCTCATCTTCCTTCCGTCCGGGCTGCTCGGCCGGCCTGACGTCGAGAAGGTCTGAGCACCATGGGCAAGGCGGGAGACGCGTTCAAGTCGGCGCTTCTCGCGGCCCTCGTTACGTTAGGGCTCGCATTTCCGATCGTCGCGCTGCGCACGGACACCAATCTCTCGAACCAGCTCGTTCTCACGGAGCGTTGGGGCCTCACGTTCATCCTGGCCGCCGTCGTCGGCGCGGGGGTATTTCTGCTCACCCTCGTCCGGCCCGTTCTGGCGGCTCGCGCAACCCCCAAGGTGTCGTCGCGCACGGCCGCCCCCCCTCACCCGTTCCGGCGCTACCTGCCGCGGATCGGCCTCGCGCTGCTCATCGCATTTCCGTTCATTGCCTCGGGCATTGCGGCGGCGGGCGGGCCCGGTGCGCTCAAGCTGCTCGACAACTACGGCATCCAGATCCTGACCTACGTGCTGCTCGGCTGGGGCCTCAACATCGTCGTTGGTCTCGCGGGCCTTCTCGATCTCGGCTACGTGGCGTTTTACGCGGTCGGCGCGTACTCGTCGGCGCTGCTGACCAAGACTTTCGGACTCTCGTTCTGGATGGCGCTGCCGCTAGCGGGCATCCTCGCCGCGTTCTGGGGCCTGCTGATCGGCTTTCCGGTGCTCCGGCTCAGGGGCGACTATCTCGCCATAGTCACCCTCGCCTTCGCCGAGATTGTGCGCCTCGTGCTGATCAACTGGGTGCCGGTGACGGGCGGGTACGCCGGCCTCTCCAGCATTCCGAAGCCGACGCTGTTCGGATATTCGCTAGGCTCGGAGCCCGGCGGCATTCCTTCACTCATCGGGCTGCCGCCATCTCCCGTCTACCGCCTCGCCTTCATGTACTATCTCCTGCTGGCGCTGGCTCTCTTCACCTACTGGGTGACGCAGAAGCTGCGCTCGCTTCCGGTCGGACGCGCCTGGGAGGCCATGCGCGAGGACGAGATCGCCTGCAGGTCGCTCGGCATCAACACGGTCACGACCAAGCTCTCCGCCTTCGCGACTGGCGCGTTTTTCGGCGGCCTCGCCGGCGCATTCTTCTCCGCACACCAGAGCTTCGTTAGCCCCAAGTCGTTCGAGTTCATGGAGAGCGCGGTGATCGTGGCGATCGTCGTTCTCGGCGGGCTCGGCAGCGCGGTCGGCGTCGCGATCGCTGCGGTGGTGATGATAGGCGGCACGGAGCTTCTGCGCGAGCTCGATGCGTTGAAAGCGGTGTTCGGCAACGATTTCGATCCCGCGCAGTACCGCATGCTGCTGTTCGGCCTCGCCATGGTGCTGCTGATGATCTGGCGGCCGAAGGGGCTCATCTCGACTCGCGAGCCAACAGTCCGGCTCAAGCCACAGCCTGCGCGTGGCGCACCGTCTTTCCCCTCGGCGGCAGAGTGAGGCAGACCTGATGCGCTGGCTTGCCCAACCCTTGCTCACGGTCGACCATCTGTCGATGAGGTTCGGCGGACTGGTGGCCGTGAACGATCTCTCCTTCACGGTGGGGCGCGGCGACATCACGGCCCTGATCGGTCCGAACGGCGCGGGCAAGACCACCGTCTTCAACTGCATCACGGGCTTCTACAAACCGACGAGCGGGCGCCTCGCTCTGGCCCACGGCGGCACCGTCGCGCCCAAAGCCGTGGATGCGCTGACGCGCTCGGACCAGCGGCGGACGCATGGGGCAACGCCCGAGCTGTTCCTGCTGGAGCGGATGCCCGACCACGCGATCGCATCGGAAGCGCGGGTAGCACGCACGTTCCAGAACATCCGCCTGTTCGCGGGCATGACGGTGCTCGAGAACCTCATCGTCGCCCAACACAAGACGCTGATGAAGGCCTCGGGCTTCAGCCTCGGCGGGTTGCTCGGTCTCTCCAAATATCGCGCGGCGGAGCGCAAGGCGTTCGAGCTTGCCAAAGCGTGGCTCGAGGTGGTCGGCCTCATCGACCGCGCGGACGATCCGGCGGGCGACCTGCCCTATGGCGCGCAACGCCGCCTCGAGATCGCGCGGGCCATGTGCACCAATCCGGTGCTTCTCTGCCTCGACGAGCCGGCTGCGGGCCTCAACAACAAGGAGAGCGCGGAGCTGACACGCCTTCTGCGCGGCATCCGCGAGCAGACCGGCGTCTCGATCCTTCTGATCGAGCACGACATGTCGGTCGTCATGGACATCTCCGATCATGTCGTCGTGATCGAGTACGGCGTGAAGATCGCCGACGACACGGCGGCCAGCGTGAAGAACGACCCCAAGGTGATCGCGGCCTATCTCGGCGTGGACGACGACGAGGTGGCACTCTCGACAGGAGGCGGACACCCATGAGCACGCCTCTCCTTTCTATCGAAGGCGTGTCCGCCTTCTACGGGAACATCCAGGCGCTCAAGGGCGTGTCGCTCGAGGTCAACCGCGGCGAAATCGTGACCTTGATCGGCGCCAACGGCGCAGGCAAATCCACGCTGATGATGACCGTGTTCGGCAACCCGCGGGCGCGCGAGGGGCGCATCCTGTTCGAGGACAAGCCGATCACCGATCTTTCGACGCACGCCATTGCGCGTCTTCGCATCGCTCAATCACCGGAGGGGCGGCGCATCTTCCAGCGCATGACGGTGCTCGAGAACCTGCAGATGGGGGCTGCCGTGGATGGCAGCGTCAATTTCGACGAGGATCTCGACCGCGTCACGCGCCTGTTTCCACGCCTCAAAGAGCGGCTCTCGCAGCGCGGAGGCACGCTGTCGGGCGGCGAGCAGCAGATGCTCGCCATCGCGCGCGCGCTGATGAGCCGGCCGAAACTCCTGATGCTTGACGAACCGTCGCTCGGTCTCGCGCCGCTCATCGTGAAGCAGATCTTCGCGACGCTCGCGGAGCTCAACGCGCAGGGCATGACGATCTTCCTCGTGGAGCAGAATGCCTTCCACGCCCTCAAGCTCGCGCATCGGGCCTACGTGATGGTCAACGGCGTGATCACCATGAGTGGACCGAGCCGCGACCTGCTTGCGCGCCCCGAGATCCGCCAAGCCTACCTCGAAGGCGGGAGGCATTGATGGAGACCGTGCTCACCGACATCGGCTACGCGCTGCCTCCGAGCAACGGCGTGCTCGCGTTCGTCCTTCTGACACTGCTGGTCGGCGGCGGGGCCGCGTGGAGAACCGGACAGGCCGTTGCGCAGGTGTGGGGCGCGATGTGGCCGGTGGCCGCCTACACCGCGCTCCTCGCAGCGGCCGTGCGCTTCCTGCACTACGCGCTTTTCGGGGGCACCCTGCTCTCGCTGCCAAGCTATCTCGTCGACTATTCGATCCTGCTCGTGGTCGCGCTCATCGCCCACCGGATGCGGCGGACGCGGCACATGACCGAGCAGTACCGATGGATGTTCGAACGCTCGGGCCCGTTCACTTGGCGGGATCGTACCTGAGGTATGCCGATCGGACGTGACTTCGCCGCCATTTCGAGTGAAAAACGTGGGCGGACGGTCCCGGGGGGCGGCGTCGTCGCGCGCGTTTCGCGGCTTCGGCCCGCGCGCTGCGTCTCTTTGAACGGGATCACCCTCAGGTCTTCGGAGAGACCGATGATTACGCTTCGGGGCGAAAAGTCCGGAACGATCATGGTCAGGTTGCTCATTCGTGCTCCGGTCGCCGGCGCACCTTTTGGAGGATGTCGCATATGCGCCTCGTGAAGCTCGCGGGAGCCCTTCTCGCCACCCTGGCACTCGCTTCCTGCGGGGGAGAGCAGAAGCTCAAGATCGGCGTCGCGGGGCCGTTCACCGGCAAGGACGCCGTGTTCGGCGCGCAGCTTCGCAACGGGGCCGAGCAGGCCGTCCAGGACATCAATGCGGCCGGCGGCCTCAACGGACAGCAGGTGGAGCTGGTGTTCGGCGACGACGCCGCGGACCCCAAGCAAGGCCGCTCTGTCGCCAACACCTTTGTCGGCGAAGGGGTGAGCTTCGTCGTCGGTCACTTCAATTCGGGCGTCTCGGAGCCCGCCTCTGACGTCTACGCCGAGAATGGCCTCCTGATGATCACGCCCGGCTCGACGAACCCCAAGATCACGGAGCGCGGCCTCGCCACCGTGTTCCGCACCTGCGGGCGCGACGACCAGCAGGGCAAGGTGGCGGGCGAGTACATCGCCCAGCACTTCAAGGACAAGAAGATCGCGATCACCCACGACAAGACCACCTACGGCAAGGGGCTCGCGGACGAGACGAAGAAGGTGATGAATGCGCTTGGCGTGACCGAGGTCCTCTACGAAGGCATCAACGCTGGCGAGCGCGACTTCAGCGCGCTGGTTTCGAAGATCAAGGCGTCGGGCGCCGACGTCGTCTACTGGGGCGGCGTGCACACGGAAGGCGGCAGCATCCTGCGCCAGATGCGCAGCGCGGGCGTCAACGCGGTCATGATGGGCGGCGACGGCATCGCGACCGACGAGTTCGCGGCGCTCGGCGGCCCGGGCACCGAAGGCACGCTGATGACGTTCGGCCCGGATCCGCAGAAGCGCCCGGAAGCGCAGGCCGTTATCGAGAAGTTCGCGGCGCGCAAGTTCAAGCCGGAGGCCTACACGCTCTACAGCTACGCAGCCGTTCAGGTGATCGCGGAAGCCGCCAAGGCCATCAACTCGGTGGATCCCGTGAAGGTCGCCGCAGAACTGCACACCGGCAAGACGTATAAAACCGTGATCGGCGACCTCTCCTTCGATGCGAAGGGCGACGTCACCCGTATCGACTACGTCATGTACACCTGGAAAGCTCAGCCTGACGGAACGATCACCTACGTCCAGAACTGACCGCGCGGGCGCCAGCCTAGGGCGCGCAGGGCTTTTGCTCGGCGCGGCCGTGTGGCTTGCCGCCGTGTTTCCGGTCGCGGCCTCGGCCGAGATCCGCATCGGACTCGCGGTGCCGCTCAGCGGCCGCATGGCCGGGACGGGGCTTGCCATGAAAGCCGCGCTCGAAGCGGCGGTGGCAGAGGCCAACGCGGCGGGCGGCGTGCTCGGCGAGCGCGTGGCGCTGCTGGTCGAGGATGACGGCTGCGCGGGCGCGAGCGCCGCGGGCGCCGCGAGCGTTCTCATTGCGCAAAAGCCTGCGCTTGTGATCGGCCATCCGTGCTCGGGCGCGGCAACGGCGGTGGCGGCGCTTTACGGACAGGCGGGCGTTCTCCTGATCACGGTCGGCGCGCGCCACCCCGATGTGACGCGCACGCACGGCCCGGTGCCGGTGCTGCGTCTCGCGGGGCGCGACGACCGGCAGGGCCAGGCTGCCGCAGCGTGGCTTCTGGCGCATGCACCGGCGCGGCGCGTCGGGATCATCCACGACCGGACGGGATATGCGCGTGGGATCGCGGACGGGGCCATGGCCGCGCTCAAGGCGTCCGGCGTGGAGCCGGTCGCCAATCTTCCGATCGTCGCGAGCAAGCGGGATTACGAGGAGACGGTCCGGCAGCTTCGCGACAGCGGCGCCGAGTCGGTGCTGTTCGCGGGCTACCCCGACGAGGCGGCCATTGTCGTCGCCGCAATCGGACGGCTGGGTCTCGCGATTCCCCTGATCGGCTCCGATGCGCTGGCCACGGAGGGTTTTGCGCGGATTGCAGAACGGGCGCCGGGCCGAGTCGAGGTTCTGTTGCCGAGAGAGCCTGCCCCGCGTGCGGGGACCAACTCGGCGTCGCGCGGCGCACGTACAAACGGTGGGGATACCGACACGGCGGCGGGGGCACGAGCCCGGGGTGCTTTCGAAGCGTGGACCGTAATTGCCGGCAAGACCGGCTCGACGGAGGGGGCGACGCTGGCCCCGGCGCTCAGGGGCGCACGGATCGATACGCCGTCGCTCGGCGAAATCGTCTTCGATGCGAACGGAGACCTGGATGCGGCCGCCTTTGCAGCCGCATCAGCACGATCCGGTCAGTGGATCGGAGAAAACTGAAGTATTGGCAGCCGCCGATACTGACGGGCGGCTGGCTTTCCGCGTGATCGAGAGGCGATCAGCGCCCCTGCGATTCCAGCCTGCATTCCGCTGCGAGGCGGCGTTCCATCAGCGCAAGCGCTTCGGGAACCTGCTGTCCGTGTGCACGGCAAGAGCGAATTCGCTCAAGAACGAGAGCATAAGATCGGCGCGGATCGTCGATTTCATCGAGTCGAAGATTGAGTTCCGCAATCTCCGCCTGCATTTGTTCAGTCATCACTTACCCCTGGCTTCGTCGCGTCATCGTCGGGATTTCGTGGGTTTTTTTAATTGTAGGCGCACGGCGAACGGCGTCTTTGACCTCTCTCAAATCCCTGCATTTCGTCCAACTCGATGACAGCGCTACAAGACTATCGAGAGTTGGAAGACTTTGCTCTGACAATTCGGCAACAGTTTCATCATCACGTCTACTTGCGTCCTCGGCGTCGGAGCCTGATCAACCATCGAATTATGGCTCGATCTGGGCTTGCGGCGCTCACGAATTGTTGCGTTGCAAAAATGTTACTTAGGCAGCGCACCACGGAGCAATTTATTGATGGAATTTATTTTTCCATTCTTTCCGATGCGTAAATGAAAAGAAATTGTCGCATTGCACATATTTCAACCGTGAACGGGCTGGCTGCGAGAATGGCGGATAATCAAGGCTATTCCGGCTCGCCGGGTTGTGGCGGCCACGACATAATGTCGCAATCGAGTATCCACATGCGCGGCCCTGCAGCCCCCAGTGCGCGCCGCGGCGTAATTGAAGCTTTGAGCGCCCTCTGGTACGGCGTGTAGCCATCTCAGGCTCGAAGCCTGCCCTTCCGCCGCCAGGCGCCCGACCAAAGAGATTTCGATGATTCCCCGCTACTCACGCCCCGAGATGGCGTCCATCTGGACGCCCGAGACACGCTTCCGGATCTGGTTCGAGATCGAGGCGCACGCGGCCCAAGCGATGGCGGAGATCGGCGTCATTCCCAAGGAGGCCGCACAGGTCATTTGGGACAAGGGGTCGAAGGCGACCTTCGATACCGCGCGCATCGACGAGATCGAGGCGGTGACCAAGCATGACGTCATCGCGTTTCTCACCCATCTCGCGGAGCACGTGGGGCCGGAAGCGCGCTTCGTGCACCAGGGCATGACGTCGTCGGACGTGCTCGACACCTGCCTCAACGTGCAGCTCGTGCGCGCGGCGGACATCCTGATCGCGGATGTCGACCGTCTGCTCGCCGCCCTCAAGGTGCGCGCTTACGAGCACAAGTCGACCGTCACCATCGGCCGCAGCCATGGCATCCACGCGGAGCCGACGACGTTCGGCGTCAAGCTGGCGTTCGCCTATGCTGAGTTCGCGCGCTGTCGCGAGCGGCTGGTTGCCGCGCGCCGTGAGGTCGCCACCTGCGCGATCTCGGGCGCCGTCGGCACCTTCGCCAACATCGATCCGTTCGTGGAAACCTATGTAGCGGAGAAGCTGGGGCTCGTTCCCGAGCCGGTCTCGACGCAGGTGATCCCGCGCGACCGGCACGCCATGTATTTCGCGACGCTCGGCGTCGTCGCGTCGTCGATCGAGCGGCTGGCGACGGAGGTCCGTCACCTCCAGCGCACCGAGGTTCTGGAAGCCGAGGAGTTCTTCTCGGCGGGCCAGAAGGGCTCGTCGGCCATGCCGCACAAGCGCAACCCCGTTCTCTCGGAGAACCTGACGGGGCTCGCGCGCATGGTGCGCGCCTACGCTCTCCCCGCCATGGAAAACGTGGCGCTCTGGCACGAGCGCGACATCTCGCATTCCTCGGTCGAGCGCATGATCGGTCCGGACGCGACGGTGACGCTCGATTTCGCGCTCGCTCGCCTCGCGGGCGTCATCGAAAAGCTCGTCGTCTATCCCGAGAACATGCAGAAAAACCTCGACAAGCTCGGCGGTCTTCACAATTCCCAGCGCGTGCTGCTCGCTCTCACGCAGGCGGGCGCCTCGCGCGAGGAAGCCTATGCGCTGGTGCAGCGCAACGCCATGAAGACGTGGGAGAAGGGCCTCGACTTCCTGACCGAGCTCAAGGCGGACAAGGACGTGACGGCGAAGCTCGCCGCCAAGGACCTCGATGCGATGTTCGACCTCGGCTATCACCTGAAGCAGGTCGATACCATCTTCAAACGGGTGTTCGGAGAGCCCTAGATCGTTCTGCGATCCGGCGGTGCCGGACCCGAGCGCTCCAGGTTTTTGATTGGTCGCATTCTCTTACGGCGAGCGGGTTTAGCCTCGTCGGAAAATGCTCTAGCCGGCTGCACCTCCCATGGGATCGTCCGTCAGTCGCGCCTTCGGCTACACGTGCGCCGCACTCGGCGCCGCGTTCTTCTCGACCAAGGCGATCTTCATCAAGCTCGCCTTCCAGGAGCAGGTCGACGCGTCGCTGATGCTCGCCTATCGCATGATCTTCGCTACCCCGGTGTTCGTGGCGATCGGCTTGTGGGCCTATGCGAAGCGCCGCGCGAAAGGTGATCCGCCGCCCGACCGCGCCAGCGTCGCCTGGGCCGTGCTGGTCGGCTTCCTCGGCTACTACATGGCCTCTGCCTTCGATTTCGCCGGGCTCCAGTACATCACCGCCGCGCTCGAGCGGCTGGTGCTGTTCACCTACCCTCTGTTCGTGATGCTCATCGGAGCGGCGTTCTATGGCCAGCCCCTCACACGCTTCGGCATTGCCGCCGCTGTCGTCACCTACATCGGGCTAGCCATCGTGTTCGCGGTAGATCTGCCCGCAGGCGGCCGCAACACGGCGATCGGCACCGCGCTCGTGCTCGGCGCGGCCATCTCGTTCGCCTGGCATCAGATCCTCGCCAAGCGCTGTATCGCGCCGCTTGGCAGCGCGCTGTTCACGAGCATCGCGCTCACGGCAGCGGGCGTCTTCTGCGTGCTTCACCACGTGGTCTTCGGCAGCGGGAGCTTTGCGGCGTCGCCACGCTTCCTGTGGCTTTCGTTCGGCTGCGCCATGGTGGCGACGGTGCTGCCTTCGTTCCTCGTCAACGCCGGGCTCGCGCGCGTCTCGCCCCAGGTCGTCTCCATGATCGCAACCGTGTCGCCGATCGTGACCATCGGGCTCGCCATCCAGATCCTCGGCGAGCCGTTCACACTCGCGGACGCCATCGGCTCGAGCCTCGTGCTCCTGGGCGTGGGGCTGTTCACCTGGGGGGACAGCCGCAGGAAGCCCGCCCCGGCGCCGCAGCCTGCCGCCCAGCCCGCGCCAGCCGCAGCGCAAGCGTCCGAGCCTTAACGCCGGGTCGTGGCTTACTGGCGCTCACCATGCATGTGCCGCGCGGAACATGCTTCGATGCCGAGCGCGATTAAATCTTGGATCGCTCTCATCAGCTCCGGCGTTCGCCAGCCCCATTCGGGTCTCACCAAAGCAACGATCAATGACGCTCACCATCACGCTTGCAGAAGGCTCCCTGTCGCGCCGCATCGCGGTCACGCTCGCCGCGCTTGCCGCGTATCGTCTGGGTGCCTGCATCCCGCTGCCGGGCCTCAACGTTCCCGCTTCGCTCCTCGAAGCCGGTGGTTCGGCGCCTCCGGTCGAGCGGATCTCTCTGATGGCGCTCGGCGTCATTCCTCTGCTGTCCGCGGTCATGCTGGCCGAAGTTGCGATGATGGCCTGGCCAAAACTCAGAGGATGGTCGCGTGTCCCCGCTAACGGCGCGCGCCTCTGGAGCTGGCTCATACTGTGCGCGCTCCTCATCGCCGCCTTTCAAGCGAACGGGATCGCCGTGGCGCTGGAGCAGATCACGTCAGGGCTCGTCGCAGAGCCCGGTCTCGCGTTCCGCGCCGGGGTGGTAGCCTCTCTCGTCGCGGCCACGGCCTTCTTGATCTGGCTAGCTTCCGTCATCACGCGCCATGGCATCGGGGTCGGCATGTGGATCCTGGTGGCCGCTCCTCACGCGCTGAGTTTCATGAAGATGCTGATGGCGCAAGCGCAGATGACCGGAGTGGCGGGCTCGCCCGCGGTGCTGCTTTCCGCAGGCTACATCGCGCTCACGATCTCCGTGCTGGCCGCGCTTACACGCTGCCGTCCTCAGCTTGCCGACACGGAGGAGGCGGCCTGGGCGCCTCTGCTCGGCTTCACGGTGGCGCACTGGGCGCTCATGGGTGCGCTTCTGATCCCGTGGCTTCTCTTTTCCGTGCCGCCCGACCTGCCGTCCAGCGACCTGGGCATCACGCTCCTGATGCTCGCCTCTCTCGCCTTCGTCGTGCTACTCAGGCGGCGCAGCCTCGCGCGTCCGGGCGAGCCGTTCGCGCCAGCCTCCGCCGTTCCGCTCGTACTCGCGCTCGGCGGCCTCTTTCTGATCGGGGTTGTGGTCCCGGAGATGGCAGCGCTGCGGCTGTTCCCAAGCCCGTCGACGGCGCTTATTCTGGCGGCCGTGGGGCTGATGATCGTCGAGGGCCTTGCGACACAGCGGACGGCGCCGGCTCCATAACGGGACTCGTAATTTCCGCCGTGCGTCCCCATCTGATGGCGCAGCATGGAGGGCGCGCTCCATGCAAACCCTCATCACAATCCCCTTAGACCGGCGCTTTCTCTCGGAGCGAAAACCATGCGCACGTCCGAAGTCGACATCCTGATCGTTCCCGGCTGGTCCAGCTCGGGACCCGACCACTGGCAGTCACGATGGGAGCGTACGCTCAAGACCGCGCGGCGCGTGGAGCAGGACAACTGGGTGACGCCCGACCGCGAGGCCTGGGTGGGCCGGATCATCGAGAGCACCGTGCAGAGCACGCGGCCTGTCGTGCTTGTCGCGCACAGCCTCGGCGTGGCTGCCGTCGCGCATCTTGCCGGGCGCATTCCGAAGGGGTTCCTGTCGGGTGCGTTCCTGGTGGCACCGGCCGACGTGGATACCGCGTCTGACTGGCCCGAGAGCGACGGCTTCCGGCTCGACGCAGCCGCGAGCGGGTTTGCGCCGCTGCCGCTCGATCCGCTGCCGTTCCCATCGGTGATGGTGGCGTCGTCGAACGATCCCTACTGCAGGATCGATCGGGCAACCGTGCTCGCGAATGCGTGGGGCTCGACGCTGGTGGAAGCGGGCGACCTCGGCCACATCAACGGCGAGTCCGGACACGGGCCGTGGCCGGAGGGCGTGCTGCGCTTCGGCTCGTTCCTCTCCTCCCTCTCGGAGTGAGGACGCGCGAGGCACACGAAAAAGGGCGGCGCTTCCCAACCGGGAGCGCCGCCCTTCCTCTTCAATCCGGGAGTGAGCTTGCGAGCTACTTGCTGGCAGACTCGATGTCCTTGACGGCCTTGGCGAGGAACTCGCCGAGTTGCTTGCGGATCTCCGCCTCGTCGATGGCGATACCCTTGTCGGCGAAGTCCTGCTTCACCTTGCGCAGCACATCCTCGTCGCCCTTCTCGGCGAGATCGGCCTTGCGCACCGCCTTCACGTACTCCTCGAGTGCGGGACCGGTGATGCCGAGCTTCTCTGCGGCCCACTCGGCCAGCATCTTGTTGCGCCTGCTCTCGGCCTTGAAGCGCAAGTCCTGGTCGTGGGCAAACTTCTTTTCGAACGCCTTCTCACGCTCATCGAACGTCGTCATGACCGTCTCCAACAGGTGCTGTTCCGAACCGGATAGTTCCGGGTTTGTTCTGGGTGAAAAATGTGTTGTATGGGCCGAACGGTTACCCTCTCACCCCGGAGCCGTAACCTGACGTGGCAGACAAATCAACGGCTTGTCCGCCGCATGGCCGGAAGGGCCTTCCGACCCCTCGTTTAGATTGTTTCTGCCCCCTGCTTCAGCTAGTGTCCAGAACATGATTTTTGTGCGTTCGGCCGCCCCCCAACCAAGACGAGAACTCCAAAAATCTCGCTGAAAGATCAAGGGGTCGGCTCCGCGGGACAGGCCGTCCTTCCTCAGAGACAAGATTGAACATGAGCGTGATCGTCAAGGGACCAGGATCGATGAACAAGCGGCGTCGTATCTACGAGGGAAAAGCTAAGGTTCTCTACGAAGGACCGGAGCCCGGCACTCTCATTCAGCACTTCAAAGACGACGCGACGGCTTTCAACGCGAAGAAGCATGCGCTCATCGAAGGCAAGGGCGTGCTCAACAATCGCATCTCCGAGTACATCTTCCAGCGGCTCGGCGAGATCGGCGTGCCGACGCACTTCCTCAAGCGTCTCAACATGCGCGAGCAGCTCATCCGCGAGGTCGAGATTATTCCGCTCGAGGTGGTGGTGCGCAACGTGGCCGCCGGCTCGCTCTCGACGCGTCTCGGGCTCGAGGAAGGCATGCAGCTGCCGCGCTCGATCATCGAGTTCTACTACAAGGCCGACAACCTGAACGACCCGATGGTCTCGGAAGAGCACATCACCGCGTTCGGCTGGGCGACGCCGCAGGAGATCGACGAGATCATGCAGCTCGCGCTGCGGGTGAACGACTTCCTCGTCGGCCTGTTCCTCGGCATCGGCATCCGCCTCGTCGACTTCAAGGTCGAGTTCGGCCGCCTGTGGGACAACGAGCAGATGCGCATCGTGCTGGCGGACGAGATCAGCCCCGATTGCTGCCGCCTGTGGGACATCACCTCCGGCGACAAGCTCGACAAGGATCGCTTCCGCCGCGACCTCGGTGGCGTGCTCGAAGCGTATCAGGAAGTTGCGCGCCGTCTCGGCGTGTTGACCGAGAACCGCCCGCCCAAGGGCGTGGGGCCGGTTCTGGTCGCCTCGAATCCGGCAGGAAAGCCGAACTGATCGATGAGGCAACAGGCAGCATGGCAGCAGGCAGCGATCCGCTTCATATCCTGCTGTCAGTTGCCTGCTGACCGCTGCCTATAGGACCTCAATGAAAGCCCGCATCAAAATCACCCTCAAATCCGGCGTGCTCGATCCGCAGGGCAAGGCCATCCAGCAGGCGCTCGGCGCGCTCGGCTTCGAGGGCGTCAACGACGTCCGTCAGGGCAAGTACATCGAAGTCGATGTCGCCGGCATGAGCGAGGAGAAGGCGCGCGCCGAGGTCGACCGCATGTGCCGCGACCTGCTCGCCAACACCGTCATCGAGAACTACAGCTACGAGCTCGCGCCCTGACATGCTGCGTGTCCGCAAGGCTCTTTGGCTCGGCGGCCTCGTTCTTCTTCATGTGAGCGGCGCGGCCGCGCAGGATACCCGCCCTCCGACGCTCGACTGCACCCTCGGCTTCGAGGGACTGCGCGCCATGGCCTACGCGCTACCCGGCGCCCAGCACGGGCAAGAGGGCGGCTTCGAGGCGGTGACGCTTTCGGCGCCCGATACGTGGAGCGTGCACATCGCCTTCTCCGCACCCGGACATCCCGCACATCCCGCCGCGACCTTGCGCACCTTCCGCAAGCAGGTTACGGGGGTCTGGACTGCGGACAGCAAAGGGTGCGGCTACGGCGACAGCAGCGCGTTCAGCGCTCTCATGGCAGACATGAAAGCTGGCGACACGCAGCTGACCAACGCGTCCCGGGCTGACGCCGAGCGCAGAAAGCAGGAGCAATCGCCTCTCGGGCCGGCGCCCTGAGGTCACGCGAACAAGAGGTTTGGAGCCAACTATGCTGCGCGCTTCCGTCATCGTCTTTCCGGGCTCGAACTGCGACCGCGACGTCAAGACCGCGCTCGAGCGCATCACCGGGTTTCCGGTAAAGATGGTCTGGCACGGCGATGCGTCTGTGCCCGCTTCCGACCTGATCGTGCTGCCGGGCGGCTTTTCCTACGGCGACTACCTGCGCTGCGGGGCGATGGCGGCGCATTCTCCGATCATGCGCGACGTGATCGCGAAGGCGAAAGCCGGCACGCCCGTGCTTGGCATCTGCAACGGCTTTCAAATTCTGTGCGAGTCGGGGCTTCTGCCCGGCGTGCTGATGCGCAACGCCTCGCTGCGCTTCATCTGCCGTGACGTCTACCTCAAGGTGGAAACCGACAAGACGTTCTTCACCAACACCTATCGGGCGGGCGAGGTCATTCGCGTGCCGATCGCGCACGCCGAGGGCAACTATTTCGCAGACGCCGAGACGCTGGATCGCCTGGAGGGCGAGGGACAGGTCGTGTTTCGCTATTGCGACAAGGACGGCTCCGTCTCGGCGGAGACCAGCCCGAACGGCGCGCAACGCAACATCGCGGGAATCGCGGACCCCACGGGGCGCATTCTCGGAATGATGCCGCATCCGGAGCGCCTCTACGAAGACCCGCTCGGCGGCACCGACGGACGGCGAATTTTCGAGAGCGCGCTCGTCAGCGCGGTGGCGGCCATGGCGTAGGGCAGCGCTGGAACACACTGAGGTTCGGAAAAGCGAAAGGGGCAGATCTTGCGATCTGCCCCTTGTTTATCCTCCGGCTTTGCCGGAGTGAGTATCGGTACCCGGCATCTCACCGGGCGGGCCGAACTCAGCGCCGCTTGGAACCCCGGCCCGAGACGGTCTCGGCGGACAGGGTCTGAAGAAGCGCGAGCAACACGGCTTTCATTGGAAAGTCTCTCTTGGTTAGTGCTTGCGTTGGAATCCTTATAGCCTGCTTCGCTGCCCAAAAGAACTGCGGCACTTGCTCGCCAGCAATGCATTTGGCGCCGCGGCCGTATGTCGCCTCTTAATATAATTACATAAAAAGCGGGCAGACCCTGGGGGCCTGCCCGCTATTCAAGCACTCAACTTAGAAATACTTCTTACGACTTGTAGGGCGCACGATCGAATACGCGCGCAGTCATACGGGCTGCTCCCGGACCGCAGAAGAATTCTGCAGACTGACCGGCGCTGGCATCCACCTGGACGCCCTTGCCGGGGTTTACGGGAACAACGAAGCGGGTGCCCGGGCTATCCAGCCCCGTCTCACCGCCGGAAACGTCGGCCACGACGACAGTCAGGTGGCAGGCGTTGTCCTTTGTCTCGAAGTAGCCAATGGCGTGTTTGCCGCCGATATCCAGGCTCAAACCGTGCCCGGGGCTCATGATCTCGTGCGAACTGCCCAGGTCGACCTTCGGCGTCGATCCGGCATACACCGCACCAGCCGCCAGAACACCCATCACACCCACTGCAGCGAGACGCTTCATCGTCTTCGACATGGCTGTGCTCCTCTCTTATCTTCAGGTTGCTCATCGATCGCCGCGGCGGGACACTCAACGCAGTCCAGCAATCCGGCTTGGGCATTTTCTAACACTATGACTTGGCAGACAAAATCCACAATGCTGCATAGCAGTATGCAGTTTTGTGCAGCGCGGGAATGCCGCATCACTCCGATGTCGCACCACCTCTCGCCGCCATAAAGGAGTCGTGGAGGAGAGGCTCCCCGCCCCTCCCCTTGGGCTGATGCGGTGTCGCGGGGATGGGAGAAGCGTCCTCACGCGAGCGACAAGTGCCGCACCACTCGCTATAAGCTCGGCTTTAGCGATCAAACTCCGCTTGAATCTCTTTAAAGCAGAGCTGACACACTCCGCCGAGACCGAAGGCCATATTCTTGATGCAGGACACCGTGACCGACACGCAGACCGCCAAAATCACGCCCGAGATCGTCGCTGCGCATGGGCTAAAGCCGGACGAATACCAGCGTCTGCTCAAGATCCTCGGCCGCGAGCCGCGCCTCACGGAGCTCGGCATCTTCTCTGTGATGTGGAGCGAGCACTGCTCCTACAAATCCTCGCGCGTGTGGTTGAAGACGCTCCCCACCAGCGGCGCCATGGTCATCCAGGGGCCCGGCGAGAACGCGGGCGTGGTGGACCTGGGAGACGGGGACGCCGCCATCTTCAAGATGGAGAGCCACAACCACCCCTCCTACATCGAGCCCTATCAGGGCGCCGCCACGGGCGTGGGCGGCATCATGCGCGACGTTTTCACGATGGGCGCGCGGCCGATCGCAAACCTCAACGCGCTGCGCTTCGGCGATCCCTCTCATCCCAAGACGCGCCACCTAGTGTCGGGCGTCGTGTCCGGCATCGGCGGCTACGGCAACTGCGTGGGGGTGCCGACGATCGGCGGCGAGGTGAACTTCGACGCCGGCTACAACGGCAACATCCTGGTCAACGCGATGTGCGTGGGCCTCGCCAAGACGGACAAGATCTTCTACTCGGCCGCCAAGGGCGTCGGGCTCCCGGTGGTCTACGTCGGCTCCAAGACCGGCCGCGACGGCATCCACGGCGCGACGATGGCTTCTGCCGAGTTCGACGACAAGAGCGAGGAGAAGCGCCCCACGGTGCAGGTGGGCGATCCCTTCACCGAGAAGCTCCTGATCGAGGCGTGCCTCGAAATGATGGCCTCGGACGCCATCATCGCCATCCAGGACATGGGTGCTGCGGGCCTCACCTCCTCCACCTCGGAGATGGCGGACAAAGGCGGCGTGGGCATCACGCTCGATCTCGACCACGTGCCCCAGCGCGAGGAAGGCATGACGGCCTACGAGATGATGCTCTCGGAGAGCCAGGAGCGCATGCTCATGATCCTGAAGCCGGGGCGCGAGCCCGAGGCGGAGGCGATCTTCAAGAAGTGGGGCCTCGATTTCGCGGTCATCGGCATCACCACCGACACGGGCCGCATGATCGTGATGCACAAGGGCGAGGTAGAGGCCGACCTGCCGGTTCCGGTGCTCGCCAACTCTGCCCCGATGTACGAGCGTCCGTGGTTCGCGCACGTTCCGCCGCAGCCGGTGCTGCCGCAGTGGGTGAAGGCGCCCAACGGCAACCTCGATGCCTTGAAGACGATGTTTGCCTCGCCCGCGCTCTGCTCGCGCCGCTGGGTGTGGGAGCAGTACGATCACATGGTGATGGGCGATACCATCGGCCGGCCAGGCGGCGATGCGGGCGTCGTGCGCATTCACGGCACCAAGAAGGGCCTCGCGGTGACGTGCGATGTCACGCCCCGCTACGTGGCCGCCGACCCGGAGATGGGCACCAAGCAGGCGGTTGTCGAGACGTGGCGCAACCTCACTGCCGTCGGCGCGGATCCGATCGCGATCACCGACAACATGAACTTCGGCAATCCCGAGCGGCCCGAGATCATGGGGCAGTTCGTGGGCTCCGTGCGCGGCATGGCGGAAGCCTGCCGCGTGCTCGACTATCCGGTCGTCTCCGGCAACGTGTCGCTCTACAACGAGACCAACGGCGTCGGCATTCCGCCGACCCCCGCGATCGGCGGGGTGGGCCTCATCCCCGACGTCGCGCACATGGCCGACATCCGCCTCAAGCGCGAGGGCGATCTGCTCGTCGTGCTCGGCCGCGAGCAGGGCTGGCTCGGCCAGTCGCTCTATCAGCAGATCATCTGCGAGAAGCTCGAAGGCGCGCCGCCGCCGGTGGATCTCGCCGACGAGATCAAGGCCGGACGCCTCGTGCGCGCACTGATCCGCGAAGGAAAGGTTTCGGCCGTGCACGACATCTCGGACGGCGGCCTCCTGGTTGCGATCGCGGAGATGTCCCTTGCCTCCGGCGAGAAGGGCAGCGGGCTCGGCGTGGAGCTGTTCGCCTACGAGGGCAAGCTTCCCGTGCACGCCATCTGGTTCGGCGAGGATCAGGGCCGCTACGTCGTGTCGGTCGACCCGGCGCGCGCGGAGGAAGTCATCGAGCGGGCGCGCCTGCTCGCGCTGCCCGCGCGCATCGTCGGGCGTACGGGCGGCAACGCCATCGTGCTCAAGGGCGAGCCGGAGCTGCCGCTTCCCGAGCTTGCCGAGATCAACGAGAGCTGGCTGCCGAAGTACATGGCGGGCGAGCTGTAAGGGCGGCTGTCAGGCCGGGCGCCTGCGCGTCCGGTCTCGAACGACAGAGAAGTGATTGAAGGTCGGGCTCTCTAGCGTCGTGGGGCGCAGCCCGACCGCTCTCCGAGGCAAGACTGTGCACACTCGCGAGCACGTGAGCCCGGGCTCGCGCCAGGATGGCGTGTGCAGATCCCTCTCAAGGGACGAAGCGTCCCTTGAACAGACCGAAGCCCGTCCGACGTTGCGCTATCTATTCGCGCCAGGCGTCGAGGTCTTCTCTACAGGCACAACCAAGCGCCCAAGCAGGTCTTGGGTTCCGACACTTTGCAAGCCATCTGCGAGGCGCGGCACGTCGTTGTCGCCGCTCCGTCTTCGCACTTGAGGTGGACCGGACCCCTGCCCTCGCGGCCCTGCCCATAGATTATGTTCTTAAGGCCGTTCTTAGCGAAGAGCTCCGCGATCGCATGGGTCGGAGCTTCTCCAACCGTTCCGACTTTGACGCAGTCGGCTTGAGCCGCCGCTGAAAGCGCGAAGATGATCCCCGTAGCCGCCAAGCCGAGTTTCAACGAACGCATGATCCCTCCGAAGAATGATCGATCCCTGCTTGAGAACTAGTTGAGCGCACGGCGCCCGACAATAGACTCAGCCTGTTGAGAACTGCGTTTACCCGCGAGCGTCCGAAAAGCGTGCCGCAATTGCCACGCATCCGGCGCTCGGCGCGCCGCAGGGAAGACACCTCTCTGGGCTTGAGCATTTCCCCCCGGGTGCAGTCGCGGGCGCTGGCGCTCAGGGCGAGACCTGGAATTGCGTGACTGTGGTAGTCTTTCGAAATGACTCCACCCATTGATTTCATCATTCTGCGCCCGGCAGATGTTCCCCTGATGCGAGAAATGCTCGGGACATTCGCAAGGGCTTTCGAGGACCCCGAGACCTATCTCGGCAATCAAGCAACTGACGCTTACCTCAGCGACCTTCTTGGAAAGGCTCACTTCATCGCCATCTGCGCCAAGACCGGCCCGGCTGTCGCCGGAGGCTTGGTCGCGTATCAACTCGACAAATTCGAGCAAGACCGGCGCGAGATCTACATCTACGACCTCGCTGTCGATGCTGAGTTCCGGCGTCGAGGCATCGCCACTGCAATGATAAATCTCCTGCAGGACGAGGCTTTTCGCAGGGATGCCTATGTGATTTTCGTGCAAGCCGATCTGGTGGATGCTCCCGCCATCGCGCTTTACGAGAAGCTCGGCATCAAGGAGACCGCGCATCATTTCGATATTGCGCCCGCCAGGAAAACGGCACCCGCGTGATGTGCTGTTTGACGGTGTCGTTTTCGGCCAGAAGCAGACATTAACTGAGCCCGAGAACTCTCTGGACGGTTGCCTACTTTGAGGACATTCTCAGTCGGCGGATCTCTGTCCGTAAAGACATTCGGTCTACGGGGCACTGCACTAGAGGGTTGCTTGATCGCAAACCGGGAGCGGTTCCATGGCAAAATCCGATAAGCCAAATGTCCTCTTCATCATGAGCGACGATATCGGCTGGTTCAATCTCAGTTGTTACAATCACGGTATAATGCGCTACCGAACTCCCAACCTCGACCGCATCGCGAGGGAAGGGGCGATGTTCACTGACTTCTATGGACAGCAGAGCTGCACGGCGGGCCGCGCCGCATTCATTACGGGTCAATCGCCCATTCGAACAGGCCTGACCAAGGTTGGCCTCCCTGGCGCCAAGCTCGGCCTCAGCTTCGACGATCCAAGCGTCGCCGAGTTCATGAAGCATTTCGGATATGCCACGGGTCAATTCGGCAAGAATCACCTCGGCGACCGGAACGAACACCTGCCGACCGTGCACGGCTTCGACGAGTTCTTCGGCAACCTCTATCATCTCAATGCCGAGGAGGAGCCGGAAACCCCTGACTATCCGAAGGGACAGGAATTTCGAAAAAAATATGGTCCACGTGGGATCCTTAAATGCTGGGCCACGGATAAGGATGACAAGACCGTCGATCCTCAATTCGGAATGGTCGGCAAACAGAAAATTGAGAACACCGGACCATGTGGAAAGAAGCGCATGGAGACGATTGACGAGGAATTTGTCGCTTCGGCTCTCGACTTCATGGAACGGAAGACCAAGGAAGGTGCACCGTGGTTCTGCTACATGAACACCACCCGCATGCATGTGTGGACGCATCTCAAACCAGCGTCGGAAGGCAAAACAGGCTTAGGTCTCTATCCGGACGGCATGGTCGAGCTTGACGGCTATGTCGGCCAGCTTTTGAAGAAGCTCGATGACCTCGGGGTCGCGGACAATACCATTGTCGTTTTCACGACCGACAACGGCGCCGAGAAGAACACCTGGCCTGATGGCGGCCAGACTCCCTTCCGCGGCGAGAAAGACACCAACTGGGAAGGTGGCTGGCGCATTCCGTGTGTCATGCGCTGGCCTGGAGTGATCAAACCAAGCACCGTTATCAACGACATCTGCTCGCTCCAGGACTTCATCCCAACCTTCGCCGCCGCCAACGGCGAGCCCGCGCTCGTAGAGAAGGTGAGGAAGGGCTACGAGATGAACGGCAAGACCTACAAGGTTCACCTCGACGGCGTGAACCTGCTGCCGTTCCTCAAAGGTGACGTCGACGAGTGTCCGCGCGAAGGCTTCCTGTACTGGAGTGATGACGGCGATCTCATCGCTCTGCGCGGGAACGACTGGAAGATGGTCTTTTCAGAGCAACGTCAAACGGCGGGTTTTGCAATCTGGCGAGAGCCGTTCTCCAAAATGAGAGTGCCAAAGTTGTTCAACCTTCGGGCTGATCCGTTCGAGTCGGCCGACGGCTCGATGTACTATGACCGGTGGTTCGCGGACCACAACTGGGTGCTGGTGCTTGCGCAGAAGATCGTCGGAGAGTGGCTCACCAGCTTTAAAGAGTTTCCGCCACGCGCTAAGGCCGCAAGCTTCAGCGTCGATCAGGTGGTCGAGGCATTGATGCCAAAAAGCTAGGGCAAGCTGCCATCGCGCTTCTGCTTGGGGTCAAAAGCTGACATTCCACAGAGGGCGTGGAGATTGGACCATGACCGCGCTTGAGGCGGTCAGTGCCACCGATCCGCGCATCGCGCGCCGGATCGGCGTCTGTGCATTCGCTTTTTTGAATTGTCAGGAACGCGCGCGCCCGATATTGGCAGGGTGCGCGGCGGCACTGTTCGTCTCGCGAAACCTGGAGACTGGATGTCTGAGATTGTGTGATCAGGCTCTCTGAACCTCAGAGAGCCTCGTGAAATTCATCGCCGCCGCGTGCACGCGCACGCGGGGTGTTTTTTCGCGCCATCACACGAGACCTCCATGAACATCTCACGACATGAGCAACGTGCGCTGCACGTTCTGGCCCTTGGCGGCTGCATCCAGCACGAACGCGGCGACGGTCCCAAGGTCACGGCCGTCACATGCGTCACGCGCGAGGGTATGATCCTCGCGGACTTCGATCTCACTATCTTCAACCGATTGCGGCGAAAGCGGCTGATCGAATCCCGGTCGGGCAGCCCCTATCGGATTTCGAAGCGCGGCCGAACCTTTGTCCGCGCGCAACTCGACAATCAGGGGGCATGACATGCTGATCCGCAACGAAACTCCTCGTGACATCCCTACGATCAGCCGGCTTGTCACGGAAGCTCTCCTGCTGCTTCCGCAATCTACGGGAACGGAGGCGAGCATCGTCGAGAAGCTGCGCGCGGACGGCGCACTTCTCCTCTCGCTCGTGGCTGAGGATGAGGGCGAGGCGGTCGGTTATCTGGCCGCTTCCGCGGCGCGGATCGGGACGCAGGGCGGCTGGGGCTTGATCGGCCCGCTCGTCGTTTCGCCGTCGAGGCATCGCCAAGGCATCGGCAGCGCGCTGATGGAAGAAGCCCTGCGCCGTTTGCGGGCCACGGGCCGGGGCGCAGCCCTGGTGGGCGATCCCGCCTATTATGGCCGGTTCGGCTTCCGGGCGTTCCCCGGCCTGGGCGTGGCCGGCTGTCCGCCGGAGGTGGTGCAGGCCTTGCCGTTCGACGGCAGCGAGCCGCGCGGGGAGCTCATTCACCACCGCGCGTTCGGTCTCGACCAGCAGGAGTGACAGAAGAAGGCCGGGCTGTGCTTCATCGGCGGCGCAGCCCGGCCGCTCTTGCGCCGGGGATGGCGTACAGGGGCGTTCAGCAGATGGGTGCGCGGCTATCGGCTTGGCGTGCCTTTGTTTGCGGACGCAGCCGGTCCGCAACATGGCGGCGTGTCGACGGCGGCCGCAAGGTTGACCCGCTTCGAAAGCTCCTCCGCGCTCTCCTTCCGCTCGCTGTAGCGGTCGACGAGGTAGGGAGCGCGGTCACGAAGCAGCAGGGTCATCTTGACCATCTCTTCCATGACGTCGACCACACGATCATAGAAGGCGGACGGCTTCATGCGGCCGGCTTCATCGAATTCGTTGAAGGCCTTGGCGACGGAAGACTGGTTCGGGATCGTGAACATCCGCATCCACCGCCCGAGCACGCGCATCTGGTTCACGGCGTTGAAAGACTGAGAGCCGCCGCACACCTGCATCAGGGCGAGCGTTTTTCCCTGCGTCGGGCGCACGGCGCCCACCGCAAGCGGGATCCAATCGATCTGTGCCTTCAGGATGGCGCTCATGGCCCCGTGTCGCTCGGGCGAGCACCACACCATTCCCTCTGACCATGCCGCGAGCTCGCGCAGCTCCTTCACCTTGGGCTGGTCTTCCGGCGCGCCGTCAGGAAGAGGAAGTCCGTCCGGATGAAAGAGGCGCGTCTCGGCGCCAAAGGCCTCGAGCAGCCGCTGCGCTTCGCATGCCAGCAGCCGGCTGTACGAGCGCTTCCGGACCGAGCCGTAAAGCAGGAGGATGCGGGGCGGATGCCGTGACGGGGTCTTCACATCGAGCAATTGCGCGCCGGGTATCTCGAAGCAGGCCGGGTCGATGTTGGGAAGCGTCGGATATGCGCTGGCGGGGCCGTCTGCTGTCATGCGCGCGCCGCCTTCCGCGCCGGGATGATCTCGCCGTCCTCTTTTACGAAAGGGCCGATATCCGGATTCGGCAGGATGTCGATAACGGCTTCCGAAGGCCGGCAAAGCCGCGTGCCGAGAGGCGTCACCACGATCGGGCGATTGATGAGGATCGGATGCGCCATCATGAAATCGATCAGCTCGTCGTCGGTCCATTTGGGATCATCGAGCCCGAGCGCGTCGTACGGCGTGCCCTTCCGCCGCAACAGATCCCGCACGGGGATGCCCATGGCTCGGATGAGCGCCGCCAGCTCCTCGCGCGACGGAGGCGTGACCAGGTACTCGACCACGCGCGGCTCTTCGCCACTTTGGCGGATCATGGCCAGCGTGTTGCGCGAGGTGCCGCACGCAGGGTTGTGGTAGATGGTGATGCTCATGCTCACTCCGCAGGCGACGTTACACCGGGGCGCTCGCTCGGCTGTCCAGCCCCGGTCAGCATAAATACGAACGCGAGAGCCGAAAGCGCTCCAGCGACTTGAACGACGACGAACACCGGCACATCCATCAACCTTATGCCTGTGAACGTGTCCGAAAAAGCGCGTGCCAGCGTCACCGCAGGGTTGGCGAACGACGTGGACGCGGTGAACCAGTAGGCGGCCGTGATGTAGAGCCCGACGCTCGTGGCAACGGCCTCGGGTCTGCTCCGCAACGTCAAAAGGATCGTCGCGACCAAACCGAAAGCGGCGACCCATTCGGACAGGGCTTGACCCCACCCGCTTCTGACTTTCTGGGAAAGCTGAAGGATCGGCAAATCGAACATGGCATGGGCCAAGAGCACGCCGGCAATCGCGCCCGCCGTCTGCGCCAGGATGTAGGCCGCCGCTGCCGGAAGCTCGATATCGCGCCGGACGGCGAAGACGGTGGTGACAGCCGGGTTGAAATGAGCGCCCGAGACCGGCCCCAGCATGGTGATCAAAACCACCAGGATCGCCCCGGTCGCCAGCGTGTTGGCTAAGAGCGCCACGGCGACGTTGCCGCCGGAAAGCGCCTCACCCATGACACCGGAGCCGATCACGGTAGCAAGCAGCAGAGCGGTGCCCGCGAACTCCGCGAGCAGGCGCTGCGAGAGAGACGGCCCCATCAGGCGTCCTCCGGTGCAGCCACGGCCGCGCGTCCGATCTCGTCCAGACGCTTTTGAAGCGACAGCTTGTCGAGCGAGGCGAGCGGCAGGTTCGTGAAGATGCTGATCCGCTGGTAGAGCATCCGATGCGTATCGGCGAAGGCAAAGCGCCGCTCGCTCTCATTGCCCTCGGCCATGCCCGGATCGGGCAAGCCCCAATGGGCGCTGATGGGCTGGCCCGGCCAAACGGGGCAGACTTCATTGGCTGCGTTGTCGCAGACCGTGAACACGAAATCGAGGCCTGGCGCGCCCGGCCCCGTGAATTCCTCCCAGGACTTCGAGCGCAACGAAGACGTATCGTAGTTGAGCTTCTCCAAGAGCTCGCGGGCATACGGATGCACCCTGCCGCTCGGCTGGCTGCCGGCGCTGCAGGCCTTGAAGCGTCCGGCACCTAGACGGTTGAGGATCGCCTCCGCGATGACGGAGCGCGCGGAATTGTGAGTGCAGAGGAACAGCACGTTGAGCGGCTTCTCTGTTGTCATCGTTGGCCTCCCTTACTTACAGACGCTACGGACCTTCTTGACGCTTGCGCCACAGAGCTGCGGTTTGCCCTGGCAGCAATCCTCGGTGAGGTAAGTCAAAAGCTGGCGCATGCCTTCGACGTGAACCGCGTAACGGATGAACCGGCCGTCTCGCGTGCCGCGGATCAGACCGGCCCGATCCAGCTCCTTCAGATGAAAGGAGGCGCCTGTCGGCGTTGCCCCCACAGCTTCGGCAATCTCCGATGCCGGCAGGCCATTGGGGCCTTCGACCACCAGCAAACGGAAGATCGCAAGGCGCTGCTGATGCGCGAGCGCGGCAAGGGCGGTTACTGCCTGGTTCTCATCCATACACCTACACTACAATAATTATTGTAGTGTACAATAGGAAGAGCAGATGCGATCGCGTTTTCTTTCGAACACGCCTTATCAGGGGAAGGCGTCACAGGCTCGGTCACTTCGCTTCCGATGTGGTATGAACGCGAAGGCCGTCTCCGATTACGCGCTCAGGTGATCGACCTCATGCAGCAGATCGCGCTGATTGCCATTCTTGGCATCGTCATCGTGGACATCGCCTTTCAAAAGGCGACGGGCGCGGTCCCGCAGTCGAGCGTTGCGGGCACGATACTTCTCACGCTGGCTTTTCTCGCCGCGGCAATCGCTGTCGGAACCCATGAGGCGATAGTCAATGCGCGTGGTGCGGGAGGTTATGTCGTGAGCATAGCGCTGGCGGTGCTCGGCGCTTTCGTCGCCGCCAGTCTCAGCAGTATCGTTTTGGAGCCGATACTCCGTCTTATGTCCCTGGAAGGCTCAATCGATCCGCGCCCCTGGAGCTTCGTGGCGTCCGCCGGAATGATGCTGTTCGTGCTGATCGGAGCGCGTTTTGGTCTCTCTAAGGGCAAGCGCTGGCGATGAATTGGCCACGCGTCGGTGACGACACGGTGCGCTTGCTGGGTGGTTATCGCTTGGGGGCAGGAGCGGACGAAGCCGCCTGCATGAGGAAGGGAAGTCGGCCCGTCCTCATCGCCGAGATCGTCGGCGCGCGAAACATCGCGCAGAGGCAGCGCGTGCTCGACGGCAAGACCTACAAGCGTATCGTGTAGCCTGACGCATGTTTTTTCCATCACGTTGACGCGTTTTTGCAAGCGGCCTCGCCTCCTCCCCAGCTCTCGCGTATCCTTTCGGCATGAAGAACGCCGACCTCAAAGCCTTGGACCTGCGCGCCGCGCTCAAGCCCCTCGAGCCCGTCTTCCGGAACATCTCGACCAACGGCCGTACAATCCCGCTCGAACACGGCCGCGAGATCAAGGTTTTCGGCGACTTAAAACCGCGCGAACTGGCCGTGAACTGGCTGCTCGCGGCCGTTGCCGATCATCTTTTCCCAGACATGCACTTCACCGTCGCCACTAATCCCGAGGGCGGCGACGGCCAGATCTACGATCTTATTTCTCGCACGGGACTTCCGACCGAACACGTGATCGTACGTGGCGGCGACGCGCCGGTCGACGACCTCATCCTCAACGCCATCCAAAAGAAGGTCGAGAAGGGCGGCAAGGCCTACGCCGGTGGCAAGACCCTCGTCGTTTTCAGATACAGCGGCGGGGACAAGCAGCAATGGTTCCCCAACAAGCTCGCCCGCCGCCTGCCGAACCCGTTGCATTTCGAAGCCGTGTGGGTGGTGGGCTTCGAGGGGTATTCCTCCGACGGAATGGTCTACGCCGTGACGCGCTTGGAAAGAGAAAGTTCACCAGTGTGGTGGGTGACCATCGCCCCTGACTTCCTAACCTGGGCGATCACCGAGCAAAGGCCTGCGTTCGATCCCACGCACGACCCGGAGGTTGCCTCTTAGACGCGAGGCCTTGGACGCGCTACCCCAGAATCACGTTTCAACCTTCTTAGGTCACGCACCCCATGACAAGCATCGACAAGCAGACCGCTTCACGTCGCCTGATTGCCAGCGCCGTGAAGGACACTTTCTGGGAAGAGGACATTCTCGGCATCCACGTCCGCACCATGGCCGCCTACGACCTTCTGCGCGAATACGCCGATGCGAAGAAGCTGGCGCTTTCCTGGGACCTGCGGGACTTCATCAAGGAGGAGCACTTCAAGGAAGCCATCAAGGACTATTTCAAAAAGCCGTACAATTTCCTGAAGCATGCCAAGGACGATGCCGATGCCACGTTGGATGTCTCGAAGCTGGAAGACATCAACGACATCTTCCTCCTCTGGGTCGCCCGGATGCACCACGACTGCTTCAAGGAATGGAGCAAGCACCAGTCGCTCTTCGTCAACTACATGGCCTTCTCGCGTCCCAACATCATCAAGGATGGGACGTTCAAGGAGACCATCAACGAAAACCTTAAGACCTTGAAGGCCGACACCCGCGGCGCGTGGCTGAAGCTATTTCGGGGGGTCTATGTGGATTCCAATCTTTTCGAACACGAGGAAAAGTAGCGGGTTGCGGTGAGTGGCCGCTCCGGGTCAAAAGCAGTCATCTCACATAACGCGTGAAGGTCCCGGCTTTTGCCGGGATTGGTTGTGGGGCGTTCGGCCTTGGAGGGTGGTTCGGCGTCGCTTCTTAGAGAGCGCTTAGATAGTCCCGGCCCCGTTCACCCGCGCCGGGCGGCTTCGATGGCGGCGATGTCGATCTTGCCCATGGTCATCATCGCTTCGAAGGCACGTTTTGCTTCCGCCCCGCCGGCGGCAAGGGCCTCCGTCAGCACGCGCGGCGTGATCTGCCAGGAGATGCCCCACTTGTCCTTGCACCAGCCGCACGCGCTCTCCTGGCCGCCGTTGCCGACAATGGCGTTCCAGTAGCGGTCTGTCTCCTCCTGATCGTCGGTCGCGATCTGGAACGAGAAGGCTTCGGTGTGCTTGAAGGCCGGGCCGCCGTTGAGGCCGAGGCACGGAACGCCCGCCACCGTGAACTCCACGGTGAGAACATCGCCCGCCTTTCCGGACGGATAGTCGCTCGGCGCGCGGTGAACAGCCGTGACGGTGCTGTCGGGGAAGGTCGCCGCGTAGAACCGCGCGGCAGCCTCGGCATCCTTGTCGTACCAGACGCAGATCGTGTTCTTGGCCATGGCGTCTCCTCTCGTCCCGGGAAGGGTTGATGCCTCAAGGACGACGGCGATCCTGCCTATCCGACATCGCGCCGCAACTTTTTCCGCCGTGGCTGCCAGATGAAAGCCGGTCCGGCACTCGACGGCTTAGCCCTCAGCGTTGCCGGACCATGCAGACGCGCCTCTCCTGGCGCTACTCGCCCCAGCCGCCGATGGCCTTGACCTCGAGGTATTCCTCCAGACCGAAGCGGCCCCATTCGCGGCCGTTGCCCGATTGCTTGAAGCCGCCGAACGGCGCACGGCGGTCGTTCATGACGCCGTTGAGGTTGACGTTGCCGGCCCGGATGCGCCGCGCGACGGCGCGAGCGTGTGCGATGTCGCCGGACGAGACGTATCCCGCGAGGCCGTAGGGCGTGTCGTTGGCGATGCGCACAGCCTCCTCCTCGTCCTTGTAGGCGAGGATAGAGAGCACGGGCCCGAAGATCTCCTCGCGCGCGATCGTCATCTCGGGCGTCACGCCGGCGAACACGGTCGGGCGCACGTAGAAGCCTTTGTTCAAGCCCTCGGGGCGGCCGGGGCCACCCGCCGCGAGCGTTGCGCCTTCTGCCACGCCACTTTCGATCAGACGCTGGATTTTCTCCCACTGCGTGCGATTGACGACGGGGCCGAGATCGATGCCCGCCGTGCGCGGGTTACCGACGCGGAGACTGTTGGCGACGCCCGCCGCGATCTCCGCGGCCTCCTTCATGCGCTCGGCCGGCACCAGCATGCGCGTCGGCGCGTTGCAGGACTGGCCGGAATTGTTGAAGCAGTGGCGCGTGCCGCCCGCCACGGCCTTCTCGAAGTCTGCGTCGGGCAGAATGATGTTCGGCGACTTTCCGCCGAGCTCCTGAGTCACGCGCTTCACGGTGGGGGCGGCGCGGATCGCCACATCGATCCCGGCGCGGGTCGAACCCGTGAAGGAGATCATGTCGATGCCGGGATGGGCACTGAGCGCAGCGCCAACCTCCGGGCCCAATCCGTTGATCATGTTGAACACGCCCGGCGGCACGCCGGCTTCGTGCAGCACCTCGGCCAGGATGAGCGCCGCGGTCGGCGTGTATTCGGACGGCTTCAGAACCATGGTGCAGCCTGCGGCCAGCGCGGGGGCGACCTTGCAGGCGATCTGGTTCAGCGGCCAGTTCCACGGCGTCACCATGCCGGCGACGCCGACCGGCTCGCGCACCACGAGCGCGTGGCCCAGGCGCTCCTCGAACTCGTAGGTCTTCAAGGCTTCGAGCGTCGTCATAAAATGGCTGAGGCCGGAGCCCGCGTGAGCCCGCTCGGCCAGCGTGAGCGGCGCACCCATCTCATCCGACACCGCGGCGCCGATCTCCCTCATGCGCCGCGAGTAGATCTCCATGATGCGCGTGAGCAGCGCCACGCGCTCCTCGCGCGTGGTTGCGGCGAAGGCGGGCCAGGCCTCGCGTGCAGCGGCGACGGCGCTGTCCACATCGGCGGGGCTGCCGAGTGCGATCTCGTAGAGCGGCTCCTCGGTCGCAGGATTGACGACCGGAAGCGTCCGCAGCTCCTTCGGCTCGACCCACGCTCCACCGATGTAAAATTTCGTCCGCTCCGTCATGTCGATCGTGTTGCCTCCCTGAACAGACCCAGGGGTCTCTCTTCGCACGCAAAACCCTGCGGGGCCAGCCCTAGGGCCGCGACTCCTTGTATCTGCGCCCGCCTATTCGGAAATGAAAAAATAACCAGTTTCTTCCTTTTATTTTCTTGGAAATTTCGCGATTTCTATCCGGAAAATTTCTCGAATAGATAAAAGTTTAAGTTTGCGGGCGGATACTGGCTCTCACGTTTCAAGGGGAGTTTCAGTAATGCGTACCGCGACCTTCACCCTCGCCGGGCTCTTGACTGCGGCCCTCGTTCCTCTTTCGCTGGATCATCATCCTCAAAGCACGCCCGCGCCCCGGATTTCGCAGTCCATCATGGGACCGAGCATCCAGGCTTCGGTGCTCACCGCGCTCGCGACAGCCAAGCGCAACAGCGAAATTGAAAGATCGCTCATCGTTTCGAAATTGGCTCGCGGCAAGGAATTCGCCGTGGCGCGCAATCGTGAAATCGACGCCTCTATAATCGCGAGCGCTGCCGCGAGGCCGGCGCTCTTCGCCGCCGCGCGCATGCAGGAACTCGACGCCTGGCGCGTGCGCGCCGAGAAGTTCCAGACCGCCGTTTTCGTGGCCGCTCGCAACGCCGAGATCCATCAGTCGCTCGCGCGCCATCAGATCGCCCGCCCGGCACTTTTCCAAGAAGCGCGTAATCAGGAGATTGCCCGCTCGATGGAGATGGTGGAAAGCGTCCGCACGGCAGCCTTCGCGGCCGAGCGGAATGCGGAGATCGCCGCATCGACGTCCGCCTACGAGGCCCAGCGCACCCAGATGTTCGCGGAGGCCCGCAATCGTGAGATCGAGACGAGCCACGCGCTCGTCGAGCGCCAGCGCGAGATCGCATTCGTCGCCGCCCGCAACGCCGAGATCGAGCTCTCGATGGCGCGCGTGGCGGGGGACTCGAACTTCGTGGCGCTGGCCCGCATCGCGCCCTACATCGCCCAGACGGGCCACCTCCATACCCGCAATCTCGATGCCGGCCGGATCGAGACCGGCAGCATCAAGACCCTTGAGCCCGCTCGCTGAACGCGAGAGGAGGCACAACCGCCGCGCGTCTTTCCCTTCGTTTTCTCTCCCTGTAGACTTGGCAAGGCCGCCCGCCCAGGCGGCCTTGACCGTTTCAGGAGACCCTACGCCCCATGCCCATGGACCCGACCGAGATCGAGCGGCTGATCAAGACCAAGTTTCCGGATGCCACCGTGGACATCCAAGATCTCGCAGGAGATGGCGATCATTATGCTGCCCGCGTGGTAAGCCGTGAATTCAAAGGCAAATCCAGGGTGCAACAGCATCAGATGGTCTATGACGCCCTCGGCGGGCGCATGGGCGGCGTGCTGCACGCCCTGGCGCTGACCACCGCCGCGCCGCCGGAGTAAGACGAGGCCGCCGTGCGCGCGCCCTGCCCGGGCGTGCCCAAGCGCGCATTGACAACTGCCCAATCGACGCCACATCTACCGGCACGATTTCAGACCGGCGCGCTTGCCGCCGGGCCCAGACCAGGAAGGCTCCGACTATGACCGATGCGGCCGTGAACGATGCGATCAAGAAGACCATCGACAGCAACGACGTGGTTCTTTTCATGAAGGGGACGGCCAAGTTCCCCCAGTGCGGGTTCTCCGCGCAGGTGGCGCAGATCCTCAACCACCTCGGCGTGCCCTACAAGGACGTCAACGTGCTGGAAGATCAGGCGCTTCGTGAAGGCATCAAGGCCTACACCAACTGGCCGACCATTCCCCAGCTCTACGTGAAGGGCGAGTTCATCGGCGGCTGCGACATCGTCCGGGAGATGTTCCAGGCTGGTGAGTTGCATGCGCTCATTCACGAGAAGGGCATTGCCCATACCAACCACGGCTAAGACCGCGGACCGCTTCGTGGCTTCTGCTCCGAGAGGGGCTGGATGCGGCTGTCGCCCCGGTCGAGCACGGCTTCTCCCCTAACGCGACGCATGGCTGCGATGTGTCTGGATCCCGGCCTCCGCCGGGATGACGGGATAGAGGGGGAGCACGTCGCTCTAGCGCGACGTCCATCTGGCGCCGCACTTTTCGGCGGCGGCTCATATCCTCCACGGCAACGGCCGGGGGTGGGCGATTTCCGCCTTGAAACGGACGTCGAGGTTTAAGCTATCCGCGGCCAGGCGAGCACTTCGGCCGAGCCAGCGGGCGCAACCCTACATACCCGGTCAAAGTTTTGACGCCGAGGCCGCCTCTAGTTCATTCTGAGCGGCGTGACTGGGTGCAGGGCTTGGATCGGGCGATGAGGCTGGGCGGACGGCGATTTCTGTTGAGCCTCGCCATCATCGGGGCGGCGGTGTGCCTCGCTCTCGGCATCTCGCTGCCGATCATCCGGCTCACCAAGTACGTATTCTGGACAACCGAGCATTCGCTGCTCTCGACAGTTCAGGTGCTGATCGAGGACGGGCAGACGTTTCTCGGCGGCACCGTTCTCATCTTCTCGATCGTGCTGCCGGTCCTGAAGCTGCTTTATCTCCTGCTCGTCTCCACCCTCCCCGCCGTCGAGATCACGCGCCAGCAGCGCAGGCTCAAGGCGCTCGAGTGGCTCGGCAAATGGTCGATGCACGACGTGCTCGTGCTCTCCCTCACCATCTTCTTCATCAAGGCACAGGGCTTCTACGACGCGGCGAGCCTGTCGGGCGTTTACTTCTTCACGGCCGCGGTCGTGCTGATGATCCTCTCCTATGCCTGGCTGCGCACGGAAGGTCTGGCGGCGATGCGCGAGCCCATGACGCAGACGGCGATGACGCGCCCGCTCTCGCCGTTCCGCAACTTCGTGCTCTCGTTCCTGATCATCCTGGCGACGGTGTTCTTCGCGCTCGGCATCATCCTGCCGGTGATCCGCTTCACCACCATCTACGTGTGGACCAACGAGCACTCGATCGCGACCATCATCTGGGCGCTGTTCGAGAACGAGGAGTACTTCCTGACGGTGGTGCTGTTCCTGTTCTCGATCTTTTTCCCGTTCCTGAAGCTGTTCTATCTGCTCACGCTCGTCACCTCTCCCGACATCCCGCCCGAGTTCCGCAAGAAATCGATCTCGACCATGGAATGGCTCGGCCGGTACTCGATGACGGATGTGATGGTTCTGGCGCTCATGATCTTCTACGTGAACTCGTCGGGCTACACGGAAGCGACCGTGCTGCCGGGCGTCTATTTCTTCGCCGCCTCCGCCATCATCACGATGCTCGCCTATGGGTGGGCGAACTCGGTCCCAGCCGCCCGTCGCGCGCAAACTGCCCCTGTCGCCGAGCCTCCGCCGCCCTCGCCGCCTGCGCCCAAAGCCACGCAAGAGGACGACACCTCGCATATCGTCTCCTTGCCCACGAACCCGGGGCGGCGTCACCGTCCGGCTTAGGCCGCCCGTATCAGCCGTGGTGCGAGGCGCCGGGGAGCTGCACGGTGCGGCTCGCTTGTCTCTCCCTCTTTTCCTTTGCTGGATTTCTGAACGATAGCAGCCCGCTTCATGGCTTCTGTGGGTGCGTCCACGCGCGCGGATTGACAGCGCAAAGACCTCGGCGCAAAATATGTATCAATAATACATCTTTAAAAAAGGTCGTCTCATGGTCCTGCTCGATTGGGTTGTGCGCCTGTTTCTCGCGCCGGGAGATCTCGTCCGCCGGCGCCTCGGCATCACCGTCGAGGAGGATGGCGGCATCATCCGCTCGTTCGTAAACATGTGCGTGTGGGGCCTCGTCACTGTCATTGCGGTCGTTTATCTGCATTGACCCGAGCGGCGCCGGCATGCGCCGCGCCGCACCCCATTTCCTTGCGCCCACCAACTCCACGGCCGGGCGTGGGCCGGCCGATCCAGGGCCGTTGCAGCAAGCTGCCCTGGATGACCGCCTGTCGATGCGAAGCATCGCTCCGCGACGAGGGCGGTCATGCTGTTTATGGGAAGCGTCGTCGCACCGTGGCGGATGGCGAGGCCGCGTCGAGTTGAAAGCTATCGGTGGATCGCGCGACCAGTCACCGACGGCTGCATTCTGGAGCGTGTCTGGATCCCGGCCTGCGCCGGGATGACGAATGCGGTGGAGGCGTCACCCGAACACACCGCCGGGGCGGTCGGCCTGGATGCCATCAGGACGGAGGCTGCTCGCCTCCGCATTCGGCCGGCCAGTGACGGGATGACGGGAGATGCAGCGCGCCACTCAGCGGCTTCATGCGGTCACGACGCACCGTTTCGGTGGCTCGATCAGGCTCTAAAAGAAAAAGAAGCGCAGGCCTTTGCGGCTCGTGCATACGGCCGAAACGAGGTCGAAGCGCGATCGCTCAAACAAACGGCGCCTGCACGGGGCTGTCCCACACAGGCGCGAATTCGGAGGTTCAGGTGCGCGTGAGATCTCTCTTGGCGTACTGTTTCCGGATGTATTGTTTTTTCGCGTAGCGCTTTTTGACTACGTTCTGCTTGTCGTAGCTCTTGGCTACGTCGTCCTTCTTTGCGTAGGCCTTCCGTTTCGCAGCGGCCTTGTAGGCGTACTGCTTCTTGGTGTCGGCCTTGGCTGCGTAGTGCTTCTTGGTGGCCGGCTTCTGAGCGTAGGTCTTCTTCTTCTGAAGCGAAGCGACCTTTGCCTTCTTGATCTCTCCCGCATCCGCGAGAGCACCAATACACCGTGAGGAAAGCCGGGGTCCGACATCCCTCATGCACTGTCGGAGGCCGGGGCTTCCGACAGCATGCATGCTGCAATGAGCGAAGTAGTCATCGCGGCATGCCAGTTTCACCGCCAGACTGACGGCGTGGACATTACTCACTGAGAACGCGAGCGCTACGACTGCAAGGATCGTGGCTTTCATGGGGTGTCCTCCGTGGCACCCCAGTAATTCACCAGATTCTCGTTATTTTGGCTAAGTCTTTAGCTCCATTTCGCCGCTGACTTTCTGACGAAGATACTGACGTCACGTAGATTACGCTCGCTGCACATGCTCAGCGGCGCGTGCCCGTCGGCTGCAGGCGCAGCAGCAGATACCAGCACATGAGCACCCAGCTGCCGCCGATAGCCCACCCGGCGAGCACGTCCGTCGGCCAGTGCACTCCAAGATAGATGCGGCTCAGGCCGACCATCAGCGCGATGGCGACACACACCGACAGGATGAAGATCTTCACGCGGCTGCTCGCCTCCACGCGCGCCAGCATCATGCCGAGCATCAGGTAGACGATCGTCGAGTTGGCGGAGTGGCCCGAGGGAAAACTCTCGGTCGTGACATAGGCGCCGTGCGCCACGATGTCCGGGCGGGGGCGCGCAAAGCCGAGCTTCAGCAGACGATTGACCCCGGCCCCCGCGGCGACGGCAAAGATGAGGAAGGCCGCCTTCTCCGGCGACCGGGTCATGAAGAGGTATCCGGCGACGACGATCACGGCGAGCGTCAGCACAACCGTGCTGCCGAGCGCCGTGACATCGCGCACCATCTCCTCGAACCAGAGGGGACCTATGGGATCGGCCGGGTTGCCAGGCTCGCGCAGCGCCAGCAGCACCCATTCGTCGAAGCGGCGCGTATGGCCTTCCATCACTGCATCTGCGAATTGGGCGAAGCCGAACCCAGCCGCGCCCACGGCGGCCACGGCCAGAAGGGGCTTGAGCTCGAACCAGCGGGCCGGCGACGACAGCCCCACTCCTGTCTTCTGCTCGGGCACGGCTTTGTGCGGTTCCTCGGTCATTCTCCCCCCTTCGGGTGCGGCATCCCCGGCAGATCCCATTCTTGATTCACGATTTTTCGCCCCCAAATCTAGCGCGCAACCAAATCCCGCCGCAGTGCATTTTCGGAGCGTACACTCGAAACGGAGCGTTCAACTTGGCTTTCGACGTATTCGTTCCCGCAGGACCGGATGAGCCCCCGCAAAACCGCAACCGCGGGCTCGCGTGCCGGGCTCTCGTCAACCTCCGCGCCGGAACCGCGCTCGGATTATCGCCTGACGTCATGCGCGAAACGATCCGCAACGCGTTTGCGGCGCAGGGCTACGATATCACGGTGGAGTGTCTGCCCCCGGACGCGATCGAGCCCGCCATCGTGCAGGCTGTGAAGGAGAAAATCGACATTTTGATCATCGGCGGCGGGGACGGCACGGTGCGCACCGCCGCGCGCCATCTCGCCGGCAGCGACATCGCCCTCGGCATCCTGCCCCTCGGCACGATGAACCGGCTCGCCAAAGACCTCGAGATCCCGCTCGATCTCACGCGGGCGGCCCAATTTCTCGCTCGCGCGAAGCCGATGAAGATGGACGTCGCCAAGGTCAACGGCAGCCTCTTCCTCTGCAATTCGCTGATGGGAGCAACGCTCCGCTATTCGGTGGGGCGGGCGCGTCTGCGCGGACGGCCGGCCACTGAACGGCTACCGAGGTATTTCGCCCTCATCCGGGAAATTCTCGCAAGCCGCCGCAAGATCTCGATCGCAGTCGACAACGGCAAGGAGCTCATTCGCATCCGCGCGCTGTCCGTAGCCGTGACCAACAACGGCTACGACGAGGATACGGTGTGGCTGCGCCGGTCCAAGCTCGATCGCGGCAAGCTCACGATGTACGTCTCGAAGCATCGGAGCGGCTGGGGCTTGGCGAAAGCGCTGCTGCGCGCGCTGCTCGGCCGATGGGACGATCCCGAGATGACCAAGATAACGGGAACGGGGTTCGTGATTCACTCGCCGCTCAAGCGCAAGCGCCTCGCGAACGACGGGGAGATCAGCAAGTTCGACACGCCGCTGCGGTACGAGATCGTGCCGCGCGCTCTGACGGTGCTGGCGAAGGGTTAGATGGCCATTCGGAACGGCCGCACGTCAGGACTTCGAAAAGCGCGTGGGGAATAGCGCCGCCGCGCCGTCCATCGTTCCGGTGTCGCGATAGGCCAGAGGTATCGCGGTCTTGTCCCGCAGCTCGCCGCCTGTCACCCGCCCGACCACCAGCACGTGATCGCCGGCCCGACGCTCGTCCTCGACTGCGCACTCGAACCAGGCAATGGCATCGTGCAGCAGCGGCATCCCGGTGCTGCCCTTCGTCCAGCTTACCGACGCCAGCTTGTCGACACTGGCCGGCCGGCCGAAGTGAGCGGCGAGCGCCAACTGCTCCTTCGAGAGCACGTTGACACTGAAAGCGCGCCCGCGCTGCAGCAGAGCATACGAAGCATGGCGGGGATTCACGCTCAACGCCAGGAGCAATGGGTCGAACGAAACTTGTATGACCCAGGCGGCCGTGAAAGCGTTCTGCTCTGCTGCATCACCGACGCCGATCACGTAGACGCCCTGCGTGAGGCGTTGAAACAGTGCTGCGATGTCACTCATTGCTCCGTCTTCTCCGTCTCCGGATCTCGCACCCGCGCGCTTTACGAAGCGACCATGCTCGGCCTCGGTTCCAAAGTAAAAAAGGCCGGCGTCTGGGACGCCGGCCTTTTCCGAATTCGATGGCTGGGTATTGCCCAGCGAGTAGGACGCTCAGATAGCGCGAGTAGAACGCTCGTTTAGCGCGAGTAGAACTCGACCACGAGGTTCGGCTCCATCGTGACCGGATAGGGCACGTCGGAGAGAGCCGGAACGCGGGTGAGCTTCGCCGTCAGCTTGTTCTGGTCGACGTCGATGTAATCCGGGATGTCGCGCTCGGCGCTCTTCAGCGCTTCGAGAACGAGCGGAAGCTGGCGCGACTTCTCCTTCACCTCGACCACGTCGCCGATGCGAACGCGGAAGCTCGGGATGGTGACGCGGCGACCGTTCACGGTGATGTGGCCGTGCGAGACGAACTGGCGGGCCGCGAAGACGGTCGGCACGAACTTGGAGCGGTAGACGACGGCGTCGAGGCGGCGCTCGAGCAGGCCGATCAAGTGCTCGGACGTCGAGCCCTTGAGACGGGTGGCCTCGACGTAGAGACGCGAGAACTGGCGCTCGGAGAGGTTGGCGTAGTAGCCCTTGAGCTTCTGCTTGGCGCGGAGCTGCTGACCGAAGTCGGACAGCTTGGACACGCGGCGCTCGCCATGCTGGCCGGGACGGCTCTGGCGCTTATTGAGCGGGCTCTTCGGACGGCCCCAGATGTTCTCGCTGAGGCGGCGGTCGATCTTGTGCTTGGCGCGAATGCGCTTCGTCATGGTAACGGCACTCCAAGAGTTGCTGTTGGTTTGTAGCCTGGAGCGCCCCCTCCTCTGCCCGTCCTGTCCCTCGCGGGTGTAACGGGCCGACAGGTCAAACCCAAAAAGGGGTCTGCCGCGGGTGCGCGAAATAGAACGCGGGCCAAAGCGGCCCGCGTCGTGAGAGCTTCCTTAGTCGAGAGCAGAGGCGGCGTCAATGGGCGCCGTTAATCATAAGCCCCGCCAGACGCCCGAATTTCTGGGCCGATGCCCCAATCAGCGGCGGTTTGCAGGGGCCTTACTTCTTCTTTTCGGCCGCCGGGGCTGCCGCTGCACCCGTGGTCTCGGGCGAAGCCGCCTTCTCGTTCGATGCGAGTGCCGGGCCGGCCTTTACGTAGGCGGCGACCAGATCCTTCACCTTCTGACGCTGCTCCTCGGTGCAGGTCTGGGGCGGGGTCTGCTTCTCGTCCACCACGACTTCCTTGTCGCCGTCCTTCTCGACCAGCTTGATCTTGCCGGAGAGCAGCATGACGGTCGTGAGGTGGAGCTGGTTGATGTACAGCGTTTGCTGGTCGCTCCACTTTTTCTTGTCGACCTCACGCTTCATCAGAGAGCGATGGTTGAGCGTCTGCTCCTCGGGGAGGTTGCAGACCTGCGCGTGGGCGGAAATACGGCCGACGCGGACGACCTCACGGGCCACATCGAGCGGCACCATGGCCTGCTCGCGCTTCGTCTTGTCGACGACGATAACGGTGCCGTCCTTCTTGCTGAACTGCTGGGGCGTGAGCGACCAGGCGTAATCCATGATCACCTGCACGGACTTATCGCTGAGTTCACCCTCGCCGGCCGAAGCGACCGTCGGAGCCAGCGCCATCGCGCCCGCTGCTGCTACGGCCATACCGAGCCATGCTCTTTTCGCCATGATCATCGTCCGCATCATTTGCCCCTGCTGCGATCTGTTTATTGTCCCGCCACGAGCCCAGGCCCGGTTCGCCTCCGGGTGCTGGTTGAGCCGTGTTTGCGGGCATCGCTCTGCCCAAAAACTGGCAAGATCATGGCGGTCTACGAAGACGGCTTGCGGCTGTGGCCTTTGCCTCTTGAAAGAGTGGCAACAATACCACGAAGAGAGCGCACTTCCTGCTCCGTGAGCGCCATCCGCGTGAACATTGTCCTCAAGTTTTGGACGACAGAAGGGCGTTTCTCGACCGGATTGAAGAATCCGAGCCTATCCAGCTCGGATTCGAGGTGGCCCAGAAGGCCGAAAAGCTCCTCTTTTTCCGCCAAGCGGTCAGATCCGAGGTTCAGGCCTGTGGATATCGGGGCTTCGTAGGTGGTGACGCGGCCGAGGGAGCCCTTTCCGCACTCTCTTATCCAGCAATAGCCCAGGAGAAGAACGGCTTGGGCCAAATTGAGCGACGCAAACCGGGAGTTCACGGGAATCATCACGAGCGCGTCGGCGTTGGCGATCTCGCTGGTCTCGAGGCCGTTTCTCTCGCGCCCGAACAGAATTCCGCAGCGCTCACCCCGGCTGATCCTCTGCTGGAGCGCTTCAATCGCTTCCTCGGGGGTGAGGACCGGCTTCTTCAAGGGCCGCTGGCGGGCGGTGGTGGCCACCACATAGGTCAGGTCGCCCATGGAGGCTTCGAGCGTCGGATAAGACCGCGCGTCGTCGATCACGTAATTCGCGCCGGACGCCGCGATGCGGGCCTTCTCGTTGGGCCAGCCATCGCGCGGGGCCACGAGGCGCAGATCGTCCAAACCGAAGTTGGCCATGGCGCGGGCGACCATGCCGATGTTGTCGGCAAGCTGAGGCTCGACCAGGATTACGGCCGGCGTTTCGCCGGGGCCAGCCACGGGCTCGCCGGTGATGTGAGCGCGGCGGATGCCGTGGCGCAGCTTGCGCAGCACGCGGCGCGACCAGAACCAGTAATTCTCGCCGGACCAGGTTTTCTCGAGCGCGGCGATGGCGGGTGTCGTCAGCGTTTCCGTGCCTTTGCCGACGAGGCGCACGGAGCCGTCTCCGACTATGATCTCCTTGTGGGCCGCAATGAAGTCGTCGAGCGTATCGAGACCGCGCGCCTCCGTCCGCCGCTTGCAGCCGGGGCAGGTCGCCCGGTCGCTCTCGCAGCGGAGCTCCGCGCAATACGTCAGGATACGGTCGAGGGCGCCCCGGTCGAAATCAGCCATGCCGAGGGCGGCGAGCCCGTCGTCGATGGTCTTCTCGTGGCAGGCATGGACGAGAGCGGCAACGGGAAGCGCACGGGCGGACACCATCGGCACCCGATCTCCCGATTCGGATGCGATCTCGATGTCGCCGGCGGTGGTGGACAAGACTTGCATGGGCTCGCAATAGCATCACCCGCCCGGAAAAGTCCCGCCTTACGTGGCAGGCGGCCGGGGGAGACCGTTCTATACTTATCGCCTCCTTGTTGCAGCGCACCCCTGAGGCTAAGGTCAGGCAAAATCCACCCACCCCATCCGAAGGCCTTTCCATGCAGAAGATCAAGGTGACCGGCACAGTCGTCGAGCTCGACGGCGATGAGATGACACGCATCATCTGGAAGCTGATCAAGGACAAGCTCATCCATCCCTATCTGGATGTGAACCTCGAATACTACGATCTCGGCATCGAAAGCCGCGACAAGACCTCGGACCAGGTTACGGTCGACGCAGCCAACGCCATCAAGAAGCACGGCGTCGGCGTCAAGTGCGCGACGATCACGCCGGACGAGGCGCGCGTCAAAGAATTCAATCTCAAGGACATGTGGAAGAGCCCCAACGGCACCATCCGCAACATCCTGGGCGGCGTGATCTTCCGCGAGCCCATCATCGCCAAGAACGTGCCCCGGCTCGTGCCGGGCTGGACGCAGCCCATCGTGATCGGCCGCCACGCCTTCGGCGACCAGTACAAAGCCACCGACTTCAAGTTCCCCGGTAAGGGCAAGCTCACCATCAAGTTCGAAGGTGAGGACGGCAGGGTCATCGAGAAGGAAGTGTTCAAGGCGCCGGGCGCGGGCGTGGCTCTCGCCATGTACAATCTCGACGAAAGCATCCGCGAGTTCGCGCGCGCCTCCTTCAACTACGGCCTCAACCGCAACTTCCCGGTCTATCTCTCGACCAAGAACACCATCCTCAAGGCCTACGACGGGCGCTTCAAGGATCTGTTCCAGGAGGTGTTCGACGCGGAGTTCAAGGACGAGTTCGCCAAGCGCAAGATCGTCTACGAGCACCGCCTGATCGACGACATGGTGGCCTCCGCGCTCAAGTGGAGCGGCGGGTATGTGTGGGCCTGCAAGAACTACGACGGCGACGTGCAGTCCGATACGGTGGCGCAGGGCTTCGGCTCACTCGGTCTCATGACGTCCGTGCTGATGACGCCCGACGGCGCGACTGTCGAGGCGGAAGCCGCGCACGGCACCGTCACGCGTCACTATCGCGAGCACCAGAAGGGCAAGGAGACCTCGACCAACTCGATCGCCTCCATCTTCGCCTGGACGCGGGGCCTCACGCATCGCGCGAAGCTCGACAACAACGAGGCGCTCGCGAAATTCTCGGCCACGCTGGAAAAGGTCTGCGTCGACACCGTGGAAGCTGGCTTCATGACCAAGGACCTCGCGCTCCTCGTCGGCCCCGATCAGAAGTGGCTGTCGACTTCGGGCTTCCTCGACAAGATCGACGAAAACCTCAAGGCCGCGATGGCGAAGTCCTGAGCCTCTACGCGGTTACCCAAAATAGACCCGCTTCGGCAGACGCCGGGGCGGGTTTTCCTTTGCGTGAGAGAATAGGGTGTGGCCGCAGCCGGCGCGGCGGAAGATATGCGCCTGAAGCTTTCCGCCTCGGCGCCAGCCTCGATCCGGCGCTCGCTGCCGGAAGGCAGCCGCTCTCGCGCGCCTTCAGACGATCAGTTCAGGCGGGCGCCCGGACGCGGCCCTGCAAGAGGAACGCGACGGCGCTGATAACGGGCGCATGCCCAGTTCTTACCGAAGATCAGACGGAGAAACCCTTGCCGCAAAGCGGCAACGAGGCTCTCAAAGCGCGCATAGGCGCGCAGACGTGTGCGCATGTGTCCTGTTCGCTCATGAAATTCCCCCGAGACCGGCGATTTTAGCCGAGTCGACCGATCAGCGGAGCGGGCAGGGAAAAAGTTCCCGGCCCGTGTTGGGGGCGCCAGATATAGATCAGCGCGTAGCCGGTCAATGGACGACTTGCCGCGAGGGGAAGCCCTTATATCGCGTTAAGGGACATAGGCGCCGAAGCTAGACCGGAGGTTGCGGGCATGGCCGAGACCCGCGTTGGTGATCTCGTACATCCCTGTGCTGTTGGCCGGCTGGCGGATCAGCTCGAGCTTCTTCAGCCGGTGGAGCTGGGAGACGACGGCCGAGGGCGTATCCTGGAACCCCCGCTGCGTGAGGGCACCCATGAGTTGCTGCAGCGAGTAGGCTTTAGCTTCGCGAGAGAGCGCCTCAAGCAGCACCAGCTCCCGCACCCGGCTGCGCTGGTTACGCCCAATCTCGTCGAGAGCCGAGCCCTCGGCATCGGCCTCGGCAGCCGTCAGATCGGAGGGCGAAGTCTCAGAAATCGGCGCGTGGAAGCCGGGCATGGGATAGGTTGCAGCGTCCGCCGTCGCGATCACCTGCTCCACGACATCAAGGCGGCGGCGGATCTCGTCCAGCAACCGGCGCCGCTCGGCGGTGGAGACACCACTAAGCGCCACCATGGGGTTGAACACCTCACGGGCGAACGTCGCGAAAATGTGTGTGACCTGATCGTGGCCAGGTCCGCCCGCGGTGCCATCGGCGGCCATCGCCTCTACTCCATACGAATGGAATTGAATGGCTTTGCATTCGCGCGCTGCCGATGCGAATGCGTATGGTTCCTTCTATTGCATTTGATCCGATGCGTCGCAAGCCAGATGGCGTTGCATTCATTTCATTCGTTACATTTCACTCTAATCCGGTTCGTCAACGAACTGATTTTGCTTATTTTTTATCGTCTTCTTGTCATCGCAATTCGAAGGAATGCGCCGGCTTCGAGTTGTGTCCGCATGCATTAAATCAAATTCTTCGCCGTGCTCTTCAAGGTATTCCGTCAACTCACGCTTTTCATGTTCGCACTTGTCCATCTTAAGGATGTTTTCAGCTTCCTCCCGACGGCGATTGAGGGAGGGGTGCGATGGCGGCGTCTTCACAGGTTTCCGAGCTTCTCTACGACCTGGTGCTCGATCCGACGCTTTTGGATCTGGTGCTGGCGATGCCCGATCTCACCTGGCGCGAGATCGCGACGACGGCGGCGACGCTGATGATCTGGGACATTCTCTCGAAGCCGCTGATCGCACTCTGCTGGCGGCATTCGCGGCGCGGCCTCTCGTGGGGGCTGTTCAAGCTGGCGATGGCGTGCAGACCGTGAGTGAGGCAGTGGGCAGTGGGCAGTGGGCAGTGGGCAGTGGGCAGTGGGCAGTGGATGGTGCCTGCGTGCTTCTCCGGCGCAAGCGGCCATGCGAGCAAATGTGCGGGAGCGCGCGATCCGATACCGTTGGATCGCACGCTCCCGCATGTTCTTTGTCGCGTTGTCTTGAGCGAACCGGCTTTAAGCGCCGGCGCCGAGACGGGCTTCGATGGCGGCGAGCGCGTCCGGAGCCTTGGCGCCGTCAGGGCCTCCGGCCTGGGCCATGTCCGGCCGGCCACCGCCGCCCTTGCCGCCAAGGGCCTCCGCGCCGACCTTCACGAGATCGACAGCGCTCCAGACCTTGATCAGGTCCTCGGTCACGCCGACCGCAAGGCCGGCCTTGCCATCCTCGGTGACGCCGACAATGGCGACGACGCCCGAACCGACCTGCTTCTTTCCGTCGTCGACGAGGCCGCGCAGGTCCTTCGGGTTGAGCCCCTGCACGGAGCGGGCGAGCAGCTTCACGTCGCCCACCGTGCGCACGGCGCTGGCGGGCGCCGAGGCGCCGTTCTGAGCCGGCCCGGCTACGCCGAGCGCAATCTGCTTCTTGGCCTCGGCGAGCTGGCGCTCGAGCGTCTTGCGCTCCTCGACGAGGATCTTCAGCCGCTCGACGAGATCCTCGGGCCGCGTCTTCAGCACGGCTGCCGCCTCCTTGAGACGCGCATCGGCTTCGGCGAGGTAGGCGCGTGCGCCATCGCCGGTCAGCGCCTCGATACGGCGCACACCGGCCGAGCTTGCACTTTCGGCTACGACCTTCACGAGACCGATATCGCCCGTGCGCCGCGCGTGCGTGCCGCCGCACAGCTCGACGGACCAAGCCTTGTTCGCGCCGGGGGCAGCGTCGCCCATGGAGACCACGCGCACCTCGTCGCCGTACTTCTCACCGAACAACGCCATGGCCCCCGACGCCTTCGCATCCTCGAGCGCCATCAGGCGCGTCTCGACCGGACTGTTCTGCAGCACGATCTCGTTGGCGAGCTTCTCGACCTCGGCAATCTCATCCGCCGTCATGGGCTTCTGGTGCACGAAGTCGAAGCGCAGGCGCTCCGGCGAGACGAGAGAGCCCTTCTGGGCCACATGGAGGCCGAGCACTTGGCGAAGGGCCTCGTGCAAGAGGTGGGTTGCCGAATGGTTCGCACGTGTCGCCGTGCGCCGCTCGTGATCGACCTCGAGTTCGACGGCCTCGCCGGACTTGAAGCTGCCCTTCTCCACCTTGCCGAAATGCACGAACAGGTCGCCGAGTTTCTTCTGCGTATCCGTCACGCGGAATAGCGCACCCTTGGCGCCCCGGATGACGCCCTCGTCTCCGACCTGGCCGCCGCTCTCGCCGTAGAAGGGCGTCTGGTTGAGAATAAGTGCGCCTTCCTCGCCGACCTTCAGCGCCTTCACCGGCTTTCCGCCGGCGACGATCGCGCGGATCTCGCCTTCAGCCACCTCGGTGTCGTAGCCGAGGAACTCGGTGGCGCCAGTCTCCTCCTTGATTTCGAACCAGATCTCCTCGGTTGCGGCCTCGCCCGATCCCTTCCAGGCGCGGCGCGCCTCCTCCTTCTGCTTCGCCATGGCGCTGTCGAATCCCTTGGTATCGACGGCGATGTCGCGGGCGCGCAGCGCATCCTCGGTGAGATCAAGGGGGAAGCCGTAGGTATCGTAGAGCTTGAAGGCGACATCGCCCGGGAAGACGTCACCCTTCTTCAGGCTTGCCGAAGCTTCGCCCAGCAGCTTCAAGCCGTTACCGAGCGTCTTCTTGAACTTGGTCTCCTCGAGCTTCAGCGTCTCGGTGATGAGCGCTTCGGCGCGGCCGAGCTCCGGATAAGCCGCGCCCATCTCGCGGACCAGCGAGGGCACGAGGCGGTACATCAGCGGATCGTTGCAGCCCAACTGGTGAGCGTAGCGCATGGCGCGGCGCATAATGCGGCGGAGCACGTAGCCGCGGCCTTCGTTCGAGGGCAGCACGCCGTCGGCGATCAGGAAGCTCGTGGCGCGCAGGTGATCGGCAATGACGCGGCGGGCGGGCTTCACGTCAACGCCTTCGGGGTGATCGGACGCGCCGAGCTTGCGGCACTCGTCGCGGATCGTAGCGATCAGGTTCCTGAAAAGATCGATCTCGTAGTTGTCGTGCGTGCCCTGGAGCACGGCTGCGATGCGCTCAAGCCCCATGCCGGTATCGACGGACGCCTTCGGCAGATTGATGCGCTCGCCCGAGGGGAGCTGCTCGAACTGCATGAACACGAGGTTCCAGATCTCGATAAAGCGATCGCCGTCGGCATCCGGCGAGCCGGGCGGGCCGCCGGGGATCTTGGGCCCGTGATCATAGAAGATCTCGGTGCAGGGGCCGCACGGGCCCGTGTCGCCCATCTGCCAGAAGTTGTCCTTGGTGGCGATGCGGATCAGCTTGTCGTCGCCAAAGCCGGTGAGCTTCTTCCAGATGGCGTGTGCCTCGTCGTCCTCGTGATAGACGGTGACGGAGAGGCGTTTCGCGTCGAGGCCGAACTCCTTCGTGATGAGGTTCCAGGCCAGCTCGATCGCGCGCTCCTTGAAGTAGTCGCCGAACGAGAAGTTGCCGAGCATCTCGAAGAAGGTGTGGTGGCGGGCGGTGTAGCCGACGTTGTCGAGGTCGTTGTGCTTGCCGCCGGCGCGGACGCACTTCTGCGAGGAGGCGGCGCGCACGTAGGGTCGCGTCTCCTGGCCGGTGAAGACGTTCTTGAACTGCACCATGCCGGCGTTGGTGAACATCAGCGAGGGGTCGTTGCGCGGCACGAGCGGCGACGACGGCACCACCTCGTGGCCCGCCGCCTTGAAGTACTCGAGAAACGCCCGTCTGATCTCGTTGACGCCAGTCATCTCATAATCCGTGGTTTGGCCACCGACCGACAGAGACCGACCAACTCAGCTTTCGTCATCCCGGTGCCCTGACGGAGCCGGGCTCCATCTCATGACGGAGCCATGCTTCGCACGGACAACGGCCGGGATCCACGACGCCTCGAAGTCGAGGTACGGAGACTTGCGTGGACGGCCGCCTTCGCAGCCAAGACGGGGTAGAAGCGGTCGGTGCCGGTCGCGCTCGGAAGGCGCTATTGGCTATTGGGCTGCTTTTAGCCGTCTGGCCCTGGCCTTGTCCAGAAACGCAAAAGGCGCAGCGCCGGGCTTCCCCAGGCTGCGCCCAATGATTTTCCTCGTATTTTCCGGATCAGCGCTTGGCGCCGCGTCCTGCCCCCTTCTTGGCGGCGGCGTCGGACGCCTCCGGGAGCACGCCGTCCTCGTCTGGCATCTCGGTGTCGGCCGAGGAGCCTTCGTCGTCCGGATCGGTCAGCATCTTGTCGACGATGAGCCCTGCACTGGCCCGGATCGCCTTCTCGATCTGATTGGCAATCTTGGGATTTTCCTTGAGGAACAGCTTGGCGTTCTCGCGGCCCTGGCCGATGCGCTCGCCCTCGTAGGAGAGCCACGCGCCCGACTTCTCGACGATGCCGGCCTTGACGCCGAGGTCGATCAACTCGCCCGTCTTGGAGATGCCCTCGCCGTACATGATGTCGAACTCGACCTGCTTGAAGGGCGGAGCGACCTTGTTCTTGACGACCTTGACGCGGGTCTGGTTGCCGATCGTCTCCTCGCGCTCCTTGATCTGGCCGATGCGGCGGATGTCGAGGCGGACGGAGGAGTAGAACTTCAAGGCGTTGCCGCCGGTCGTGGTCTCGGGGTTGCCGAACATCACGCCGATCTTCATGCGGATCTGGTTGATGAAGATCACCATGCACTTCGATTTCGAAATCGAGGCGGTGAGCTTGCGGAGCGCCTGGCTCATGAGGCGCGCCTGGAGACCGGGGAGCGAGTCGCCCATCTCGCCGTCGAGCTCGGCCTTGGGCGTCAACGCGGCCACGCTATCCACGACCACAACGTCGATCGCACCCGAGCTTACGAGCGTATTGGTGATTTCGAGCGCCTGCTCGCCAGCGTCTGGCTGGGAGACCAGAAGATCCTCGATCTTCACGCCGAGCTTCTTGGCGTAAGCGGGATCGAGCGCATGCTCGGCGTCCACGAACGCGCAGACGCCGCCCTTCTTCTGGGCTTCCGCGATAACCTGAAGCGTAAGCGTGGTCTTGCCCGAGGATTCCGGGCCGTAGATCTCGATGACGCGGCCCTTGGGCAGACCGCCGATGCCGAGGGCGATGTCGAGGCCCAGCGAGCCCGTCGAGACGGCCTCGATGTCCATGGAGCGCTCGTTGGCGCCCAACCGCATGATCGACCCTTTTCCGAAGTTCTTGTCGATCAGCTCCAGCGCCTGCGCGAGTGCCTGCGCCTTGTTCTTGTCCATCATACTTCCCCCTTCGACGACACGCAGGTCCGGCTTGTTCATGTGGCACCTTATGGCATGTTAACGGTTGTGGTTACAGGTTCGGGGCGACTCGACGCGTTGGATAAGTTGTACTTGTTTTGTTCTCATCTGTCTACGTGTGATTGCGTGGCTGCGGAAAGTTCTTAACGGGCTTTTAGGGGCTGGCGGTCAGGGTGGAGGTGTCTGGGCTCCCGGAACCGGCCTCCATGTTCGCTCCCCTCACCATCGCCTCCAACGGCCTCGCGGTCCAAGCGCAGCGGGCTGGGGAGATTGCGTCGAGCATCGCGGCGACGGGTGCGACGGCGCCGTCCCCCTCGTCTCCCGCGAGCGGCACGCCGGGGGTTCGTGTGGGCGCGCTTCCTGTCGGAGACCCGATCGAAAACCTCGTCTCGCTCAAAGAGGTCGAGCTTGCCTACCGCATGAATGCGGCCGTGCTCTCGACAGCAAGTGAAATGCTCGAGACGCTGCTCGACGCCGTCTCGACCCAGAAGCGCTGATCCTCCGCTGAACCTAAGTCGGCTCTTCTCGTTGGGAGAGAGCTATGATGCCTGCCACGCCTGCGCCGCCCCGCACAGGGCCGCGCTTAACCCGCTGTGTGCCCGGAGTGTGCGCGCCCAAACGAGAACGAGATGGAGACACGTCATGGAAAACGAGCACTTCAATCTGTCGCTACGCCGCTTCCTCAAGGAAGTGGGCATCTCCTCGCAGCAGGAGATCGAGCGGATCGTGCGCGAGCGGGCACTCGCCGGCAAAGGCACGCTGAAAGTGAAGATGGTGCTGACGGCGGAAGGGACCGATCTTCGCCATGAGGTGGACGGGCGCATCGACCTCGGCTGACCGGCCTCAAGTGATCAGCCGCGCGGCGGGCGGCGGCGTTCGTTGAACCAGGCGCGGTACTCCGTCATCTTCCCGCGTTGCGCTTCGGGCGCGCGGCGCTTGCAGGTCTTCGCCTCGTCGCTGCCGTCTGCCGCGCCCCAGCGCAGCTCCACACAGTCGTTGACGTTGTAGGCCATCTCCAGCGCGCCGATCCGGCCGACGACGTCCTTGAGAGTTAGCGTCCACGCCGAGCCATCGCTGCGCGTATAGGTGAACTTTCGGGCCTCCAGGTCGGACGACAGCGAGCGTTCCAGCGCGTCCTTTACATCGGCCGCGCTCTTGCCGGGCGGCATCGCATAGCGCTCGGGACGGCGGGCCACGCGGTCGGGGAAATGGCGCACGACGTCGATGGCGATCAGCAGCCGCAGGTCGCGGGAGGGCGTCGCGAAGTCCTCCCACGCGCCGGTGGTCTCGAAAATCGACGCGCCGTCCGGCATCGCCACCTCGGCGCCGCCGCCATCCTGATACTTGCGGCCGTTCTCGACTGACGTGACGCGGGCCTTCACCTGCTCCTCGAGCGCGACGACGGCCTCCCTCATGGCGCGATCGGGGTCCAGCGGATTGGGGGAGATCACGTCGTCCATGCGATCGTAGAAGTCCTCGATCGCGAGTGCTGCCTGATCGCGCGAGAAATCGCCGTAGCCCGGGTTTTTCTCGATCTCGGCATTCGCAAGCCTGCGCAAACCGCCTTTGCCGCGCATGATGGGACGAAAGCGCTTGAAGCCGGGCCCGCCCAGCGCCGGGTCCTGGGCGAACAGGAAGTTGCCGCGCCAGAACCGCTTGCGCGCGATGGTCCCATCGGGCTGCCCATCGACGGCGAGCAACACGCCGGCCGCATCGCTCGTCTGCGACACGCGCTTTACCAGCACCAGAAGGTGCCCGTAAGGGTCCGCGTAGATGGTGCCCGGGCGCAGCGTCTCCTGCTTGAGCGACACAGGGTAATAGTCGCTGTTGTCGTCATCGGCCATCGTGCGCCCGTTGCCGGAATGGACGCTGTTGGCGACCGTCGTGCGGATGTAATACCCGAAGCCGGGCACGAGGCCCGGCGGTCTCTGGGGCACCTTGGTGGCGGGCGGCGTTTGAGCCGCTGCCCCGAACAGTCCGAAGAGCTGACCGCCCGAGGCGGCGGGCGCGGGCTGTTGCGGCGCCGGCGGTGGCTCCTCGTTCTCGATGTTCCACCACTGTGCGCAGCGCGGCGGCTTGCCCTTGTCTCCGCGCGTGCACTTCGCATATCCAAACGGCAATCCCATCTTGAAGGCGAAATAGGCGCGCAGCGTATAGGGGAGATCCGCGCAGTCGGGCTTCACGATCTGCCCCTTCTCGTCCTCACCGAGCCCCAGGTGATTGAAGAGCACGTTGCGCGAGCGGTCGCGCAACACCTCGTGCAGCGCGGGCCAGGACAGCGTCTGATCGGGCGGGGCATCGAAGAGAAGCTCGATCCAGGCGGAATAGAGGTTCTCGTTGGCGCGGCTCCAGGCATCGCGCACGGGCCAGACATTCTTGGACGACGCGCGCAATCCCGGCGGGCGCTTGCGCTGAACGGCGACCTCCTGGAGGATCGTGCCGCACTCGCCCGCCGCGCCGTCGCGCACGAGCTTCGCTTGCCATTTTCCCGCTCCCGGCGCGGCGACCTCGGCATACCAGAAATAGGGCGGCCCGCCGTGGCGATCGCTCGACTTCGCGGCGACGCTTCCATCAGGCGCCACGAGCGACAGCTCACCCGTGAGCGCCTGCTCGGCCGTCACGACCACGCGGAGCGGCGCGCCGGACCAGGGCGTCAGCGGGGCGGCGAGAATGGAGATGCCGAGGCTTTCCTCGCACTTGGCAGCGGCCTTGGGAGCGGCGCTCTTGGACTGGGCTCCGGCTACGACAGGAAGAAGCGACACCCCGGCGATCAGCAAAACGGCTGTCGCAACAGCGGCATACCGGTGGGGAGCCCTCACACGCGCCTCCCGAGGCTTCCTCGATCCGTTGGACAGTATTGTGAAGGCTTTGGCTGAAACGTGGCAAAGCCGTGCCGGCGTATGCTTAAGCGCCGATTTCAGGCCAGAGCGAGCGCGGCCCTCGATTCCTCGAAACAGTGCTTTTCTGAAAACACGCGCGGGAACGCTTCTCGTCCGGAGAAGCGCGCCCGCGTCGTGGTTTCGCAATTTGGCGGCTCAGCGCGCGAGCTGCTCTTTCACCTTGGCGGCGAGCTGGGGCAGAGAGAACGGTTTCGGCAGGAAGGCGAACTGCTCGTTCTTGTCGAGGCTGGTCTCGAAGGCCTCGTGCGGATAGCCCGACACGAAGATGATCTTGAGGTGCGGGTTCTTCTTGCGAAGCTCCTTCAGCAGCGTCGGCCCGTCCATCTCGGGCATCACCACGTCGGACACGACGAGATCGATCTGGTCCTCGTGCTGCTCCATAAGCTCCAGAGCCTCGACGCCGGTGGAGGCTTCCAGCACCTCGTAGCCCTGCCGCTTCAGCGCGCGAACCGCGAACGAGCGCACGACGTCCTCGTCCTCGACGAGCAGCACGCGGCCCGAGCCCGTGAGATCCTGGGGACGCTCTTTCTTGGCCGTCTTCTGGGCCACGATCTCGTCCTCGTTGTCGGGCAGGTAGCGCGGCAGGTACACGCGGAACGTGGTTCCGTGTCCGGGCGTGCTCTCGGGATAGATGAAGCCGCCGGTCTGCTTGACGATGCCGTAGACGGTCGAGAGGCCGAGGCCGGTGCCCTTGCCGACGCCCTTGGTGGTGAAGAACGGCTCGAAGATCTTGGCCATGACCTCGGGGGGCATGCCGGAGCCGGTGTCGGAAACCTCGATGAGTACGTATTCGCCGACAGCCATGCCGTGGTGGGCGAGGCGCTGGCTGTCACGCTCGGTGACGTTGCGGGTCGTGATCGAGAGCGTGCCGCCCTCGGGCATCGCATCGCGCGCATTGACCGCGAGGTTGATGACGACCTGCTCGAACTGCGTGCGGTCTGTCTTCACGTACCAGAGATCGCGGCCGGACGGCATCTTGAGGTCGATGGTCTCGCCGATCGAGCGCTTGAGGAGCGGGGCAAGATCGCCCAGCACCTCGCCGAGCTGCAACGGCTCGGTCTGCAGTGTCTGGCGGCGGGAGAAGGCGAGCAGCTTGGCCACCAGACCCGCGGCGCGCGTGGCGCTCGAGCGGATGTTCATGATGTCCTTGTGCGCGGGGTCGGTCGGCCGATGCGTCTGCAACAGCAGGTCGGAGAAGCCGATGATCGCGGTGAGCACGTTGTTGAAGTCGTGCGCGATGCCGCCTGCGAGCTTGCCCACGGCCTCCATCTTCGAGGACTGGGCGAATTTCGCTTCGAGCGCCTTCTGCTCGGTGGCGTCGATCAGGTAGAGGATCGCGGCTTCACGCGCATCCTTGGCCTGGGTGAGCGGGGCGAGGTAGAGGCGGCGCGAGAATTCGTTCTGCGAGCCGACGGTGATCTCAATCGGCGTGGGGCTGACGGTTCCGGCGATCGCCTGCTTGATGGCAGTCTCCACGGACGCCGTCATCTCCGTATCGCCGAACTTGCAGAGCGCGGCCACGGCAGGTGCACCGATGGCGGCCGATCCGTCCGGGATCATGCGGGCGAAGGCGGCGTTGGTGCTCATGAGGCGTCCATCGGCGCCAACGGTGGCGATGCCGAACGGCGCAGACTGGAAGAAGCGCGCGAAGCGGATCTCGGCGGCACCGGGATCGCCGTCAGCAGCGCTCGCCTCACGGCGGAAGGCTGCGATCAGAAGGCCGCCCTGGTTATCGCGGCGGGCGAAGAAGCGGAGCGGAACGGACGCGCCCTTGTCCAGCTTGACGTCGAGGTCGACGCCCTGGCCGTGCGTGTAGAACGCGGCGGCGGCGTTGGCGATCAGCTCGGCGCCTTCGGGCGCGACGATGTCGGTGATCTTCAGGCCGCGGTCCGAAAGGCTCTGCGGCTCGATGCCGAGCCAGCGCAGCAGCGTGGCATTGAGACGGCGGACGACGCCGCGGCTGTCGACCTCCATGAGGCCGGCGGGGACGCTGTCCATCCGCTCGAGGGTCGCTTCCAGCGTCTCGACCGCGCTGGCCTGGCGGGCGCGCTCGGCGGTTACGTCCGAGATGGTCCACAGCACCATCTGGCCGAGTTCCCGGTCGTGCCCCGGCACATAGCAGGGGCGCTGGCTGACGCGGAGCAAGCGGGCCGGACGGCCTGCCGCGGCGGCGATCTCGATCTCCTCGCGCCACGGCTCGCGGCGGGAGGCGGCGCGCTCCAGGCGGAAGTAGGCGGCAGCGGCTTTCGGATCGCCCGCGAACAGGGTCTCCAGCGCGTTCACCTCGCCCGCGGCCGTGACGCCGACGAGATCGGCAAGCGTCTTGTTGGCGTAGAGCGGGCGGCCGTCGCGGCGGGTGACGATCAGGCCGTCGTCGAGGCTGTTGGCGAAGGCGCGGATCAGGTCGTCGTCGCGCACGCGTTCGCCGATGCGGATGTGCCCCGCGACGTAGCCGAACACGGCGAACAGGCCGAGCATGGCGAGCACGGCCATGAGCGTGAGGAGCAGAGGCTCGCCCGCGGGCGAAGCAACGAGCGCGAGCACGAGCGCGCCGGCGGCGAGGGCCGCGGCGACAATGGGGACGATTCCGGGCTCTTGGGCGCCGCCGTTTACGGCTTGGGCTTGGGCGCGGGCCATGCCGGGTTGAGGTGGGCGGATATCGCTATCGCTCATGAAGGCGAAAGCTATCTGATTCTCGGCCGCAGCCGCCTCGGAAGCCTGCATGGAAACTCTGGAACTCATACGCTTACGCTACGCCCGTGTCGTGCCCTTGAGGGCGAGGCAAGGATCCTCACGCCGGCCGTATCGACCGTCCGTGGCACCCATCCCCGCGCCCTTCTGTCCATCCACAGTTCGATCATTAGGGTTAAAATGGCATGAATTCCGCGCTATACGGGCTCCAGACATCGGGCTCGGGGAGGACGCGCGAGGTAACTCGCGGCGGTAAGCACATGTGGGATATCGTTTATTACCTCTCCATCGTGCTGTTCCTCGCGGTCGCGATGATCGGAGGCGCATTTGCCGTGCGTGCCTACATGGGCGGTACCGGGCCGATGCAGGCGGTCGGCGCCCTGTTCGGACCGAAGCCCGAGCGGCGCCTTTCAATCACCGAGCAGTACAACATCGACAACCGCCGGCGGCTCGTGCTGATCCGGCGAGACGACGTCGAGCATCTGATCATGACCGGGGGTCCGGTCGACCTGGTGATCGAGACGGGAATCGGCGCTCCGCATGACCCGCGGGCCGACAGCGCGGCCTCCGGCGCAACAGTCTCCTCCCGTGCGCCGGGTCGTGGCTAAGCTTCGCGGGGACGGGCACGAGGTTGCCCCGCGCAGGGGCGGATGCGAACCTCCCCATGCCCCGAGAGGGGCGCCCTCGTTCCGTCCGGCAGCTTCGGGCCGTCCGGCAGTTTCGGGGATCTCGATGCGTGTCCCCTCACGAGGATCGTTCATGGTTTCGCACCGCTTTTCGGCCCGGCTCGCCGCCAATCTTCTGGCGCTGACGGCTCTGCTCCTGGCGAGTATCGGCGGTGGCGCATTCGCCCAGCAGGCTCAGACGGGAGTACAACAGGCCGCACCCGGCGCGGCTCAGGCTCAGCCTCCCGCAGCTCCTGCCCATAACGGGGCCGCTCCGGCCGCCGCGCCCGACGCGCAGGCAGCCCCCACGGCGGCGGCTCCCCCGGCAGAGCCGGCCCCCGCGCCCGCACCTCCGCCCGCCCCTGTCCTCTCTCCTGCCGACATGCAGGCGATGGAGGAGGTCCGTCTGCCCGCGCTCAATCTCAAGACGGCTATCGAGACTCTCGAAAAGTCGGTCGAGCGCAATGCGGAGAACGACGAGGAGCTGGAGCGGCTGCGCGTGGAGCTTACCGGCCTCATGGCCGGCGCGCAGCAGACGCACGATAGCTTGAAGCCCAAGTCCGACGCGCTGCGTCAGCAGATCGAGAAGCTGGGCCCGCCGCCCGCGAAGGATGCAGCGCCCGAGGCCGAGCAAGTGGCCAACGAGCGCGCGCGCCTCAATGCCATGGCGGCGGAGGTGGACGGCGCCCTCAAGACCAGTGAACTCGTGCAGGTGCGTGCCCGCCAGCTCAACGCGACCGTGCAATCGACCCGCCAGAGCCTGTTCGCAAAGCAGATCCTGAAGCGGACGCCCTCTCCACTCGCGCCGGTCACCTGGCAGCACCTGACCGACGATGTTCCCGGCACGTGGCGGCAAGTCACGGATTCGCTCTCGATCTGGATCGACTCCGCATCGCGCAAGGGGATCGAGCTTGCGGGCCTTCTCGCGGGCGTGCTGGTGCTGTTCATCGCATTGACGGCGCTGGTGCGGCGCTTCCTCTCCTACCGCCTCGACCGGCCGCGCGAGGCGCCGCCCGGGTTCTTCGAGCAAGTGTCCGCCATAGGTTGGGTCGCGCCGCTCCTGGCACTGCCTTCGCTCGCCGGCATCGCACTTGCCGCCGTGGGACTCGACAACCTCAATTTGCTCACGCTGGAAGTGGGGCAGATCGCAAAGGCGGCGTTTCCGGCGCTCGTCATCTTCGTCGCCGTCTCCGCGCTGACGCGCGCCATTCTCTCGCCCCGGCGTCCTCTCTGGCGCGTGGTCAATCTCTCGACGCCTGCGGCCCGCACGCTCACGCGCATCATCACGCTGATTGCGGCCGTCTTCTCCGCCGACCTCATCCTGCAAGAGGCGATCAAGCGGCTCTATCTGCCGCTCTCCATCTCCATCATGGAGACGGCACTCACCAGCATCTTGATCGCTGCCTTGCTGCTGCTGCTCGTCCGCACTCCGTTCGAGCCGAAAACATCCGTGTCCGGCGCGCTGCCGCATGGCGACGGCGTGACCGCCGCGACGCCCGTCTCGCGCTACAGGCCATATCTCATCAAGCTGCCGCTGCTCGCCATCGCAACGGCCATCCTCGCGCTGTCTCTCGTCGGCTATGTCGGCCTCGGCCGTTTCATGACCACCCAGGTGGTGGTGACGGGCAGCGCAATCGCGCTCGTGCTCGTGTTCCACCTTGCAATCCGGGCCATGCTGGAGGAGCCGGGCACGGGAACCAAGCCGCTTTCGACCGTGCTCGAGGAACGGGTCGGTCTCGACTCCGACCAGAGCACGGCGCTCACGCGCACGCTGTCGCTCCTGCTCAACGGCGCGCTCGCACTGTTCGCGCTGCCGCTCATCCTGATGACGTGGGGCTACTCTCCCGCGGAAGCCCTCGCGTGGCTCAAGGCGGCCGTGTTCGGATTTGAGGTCGGCGATTTCCGCATCTCGCTGGCCCGCATCCTGCTCGCGGTTTGCCTGTTCCTCGGGCTCATCTTCCTCACGCGGCTCGTCCAGCGCTGGCTCGACACGGGGATACTCAAGTCACGGCGCATCGACCAGGGCATCGCGAACTCAATCCACACGGCCATCGGGTATGGCGGCTTCATCGTGGCGGCGCTCGCGGCCGTGTCCTACGGCGGGCTCGACATCACGAATTTCGCCATCGTCGCCGGTGCGCTTTCGGTCGGTATCGGTTTTGGCCTGCAGTCGATCGTCAACAATTTCGTCTCGGGGCTCATCCTGCTCGTGGAACGGCCGATCAAGGTCGGCGACCGCGTGGCCGTGAAAGGCCAGGAAGGCTACGTGCGGCGCATCTCGGTCCGCTCGACCGAGATCGAGACGGCGGACAAGGCGAGCCTCATCGTTCCGAACTCTGATCTCATCACCTCGGCGGTGACGAACTGGACGCACCGCAATGCGCTCGGGCAGGTGGTCGTGCGGGTGGCGGTGAGCTACCGGTCCGATCCCGACCGCGTGCGCGAGATCCTGCAAAAGGTGGGCGCGGAATGCTCGCTGGTGCTCCAGCATCCGCCGCCGGGGGTGACCCTCGACAACTTCGGACCGAACGGGCTCGAATTCTCGCTCGCCGCGGTCATTCCCGACGTCAACAAGGCGGGCGCGACACAGACGGATCTGCGGCTCGGCATTCTCAAGGCGTTCCGCGCGGCGGGCATCGAGATCGCCTACGCGCAGCACGACATTCACCTGCGCGATCTCGACGGGGTGAAGATGCTGCTGATGCGGTTGGCCGAGGAGCGCGCGCGGCAGGCGAGCATGACCGTCACGGAGCCGAAACCCAAAGGCGGCGGGACGGCATAGGGGCCGGAGCAGCCTTCTCCCCGCAACGGCAGGGAGAAGGCGCAATCTCAGTCTTCGCGGTAGACGCGCTCGCGGCGCTCATGGCGCTCCTGCGCCTCGAGCGACAGCGTGGCGATAGGGCGGGCGTCGAGACGCTTCAAGCCGATCGGCTCGCCGGTCTCCTCGCAATATCCGTAGGTTCCGTCCTCGATGCGTGCGAGGGCGGCGTCGATCTTGGCGATCAGCTTGCGCTGGCGGTCGCGCGCTCTGAGCTCGAGCGCACGATCGGTCTCGGAGGTGGCGCGGTCCGCCAGATCGGCGTGCTGCGTCGAATCCTCGTGCAAGCCGACCAGCGTTTCCTTGGTCTGGCGGATGATCTCTTCCTTCCAGTTGGTGAGCTTCTGGCGGAAGTAGACCCGATGCCGCTCGTTCATGAACGGCTCGTCCTCGGACGGACGGTAGTCCGGCGGAAGAACGATGGTTGAAGTGCCGGCTTTCGCCGTCAGCTTCTTGTCCTGTGCCTTTTCGATGGCGCGCGTCCTCGCTTTGGGCTTGCTCTCTACGACGGCTTTGGGAGGAGCCTTGGCCTTTGCGGCTGCGGCGGGCTTCGCGGCACTGCGCGGGGAGCTCGACTTCGCGGACGCGGCTTTCGCAGATGGCTTCGCTGCTGCCTTACCCTTAACAGCAGCCTTCGGTGCGGCCTTCCCTTTGACCGGCTTCGACGTGGCTCGCTTGCTCATATGGGGCCTCCAATGATGGGCCTGCCTGAGGCACTTGTGCCGCCGCCGTTACGACTCATGACTGAACTTCAGCAGCTGAGAGTTTGGCGTGGCTCTATTGGCGGGCGCGGCCGCTTATGTCAAGAAAATCCGCCGTTTAACTGTTAAAAGCTGGCCGCCTGCCGAATACACAAGTGGCGGAAATTGTAAGCAATTCCGGCCCCTGTCCGTTCCACATGACCGGATTGTCATCCGCAGCGAACAGGCCCTTCAATTTTTAGTTGCATATGGCCCATGCTTCGCGCCACCGTGTCTCGCATTAACTAGCCCTCCCCGTCCTTTAGTGCGACCTCACACCCGGGCTCTCTCGGTTGCAGGGCCGGGGCGTGGCGCCTATGAGGGGAAATCGACTCTCACGGAGATGATCCGGCGCATGACAGCCCCCGCCACGCCCCGCTTCGAAGGCACCACCAACTATGTAGCCACGCGCGACCTGACCGTTGCCGTGAATGCGGCCATCACGTTGCAGCGGCCTCTCCTGATCAAGGGTGAGCCTGGAACGGGCAAATCGGTACTGGCGCTCGAGGTGGCCCGCGCGCTTGGCGCGCCGCTGATCGAGTGGCATGTCAAATCGACCACCAAGGCGCAGCAGGGCCTCTACGAGTACGACGCCGTCTCGCGGCTCCGCGACGGCCAGCTCGGCGATGAGCGCGTGAAGGACATCCGCAACTACATCAAGCGCGGAAAGCTGTGGGATGCCTTCGTGGCCGACGCGCGGCCGGTGCTGCTGATCGACGAGATCGACAAGGCGGACATCGAGTTTCCGAACGATCTCCTGCAGGAGCTCGACCGGATGGAGTTCTTCGTCTACGAGACGGGCGAGACGGTGCGCGCATCAGTGCGCCCGATCGTGATCATCACCTCCAACAACGAGAAGGAGCTGCCGGACGCGTTCCTGCGCCGCTGCTTCTTCCACTACATCAAATTTCCCGATCCTGAGACGATGGCGCAGATCGTCGAGGTGCATTTCCCGAACCTCAAGGGCCGTCTCGTCTCCGAAGCCTTGCGCGTGTTCTACGAGCTGCGCGACATGCCGGGGCTCAAGAAGAAGCCCTCGACCTCGGAGCTTCTGGACTGGCTGAAGCTGCTGCTCAACGAGGACATCGATCCCGCCGTGCTGCGCGAGACCGACAGCCGCAAGGTCATCCCGCCCCTCGCCGGAGCGCTACTCAAGAACGAGCAGGACGTCCACCTGTTCGAGCGGCTCGCGTTCATGAGCCGGCGGAAGGGCGATTAACCTCCCGGCAACCCTGCTCTCAAGTCAGTGCTGCGATTTCACCTCTACCGCCCCTTTTTAAGGGAAGCGAGAGGGCCGTCATGGCAGTCTGATGCCAACCAAACAAGCGTCAGACAGAAAAGCCCAGGACCAGCCATGACCCGGAACACCGCGCGGAACCTGCTCGTTTTCGCCCTGGCACCGTTAGTGCTGATGGGATCGCTGCGCTCCTCCCCAGCCGACAGCGTGCGCAACTCGGACGACGTGCGGCTCGAGCTTGCCGCCCTCAAGGGCGAGGCACGCAGCCTGGTCGTGCATATCGACGGGCCGTAAGCGCGGGCAGCGGGCAGCGGGCAGCGGGCAGCGGGCAGCGGGCAGCGGGCAGCGGGCAGCGGGCAGCGGGCAGCGGGCAGCGAGAGAATTGAAAAGGCGGGAGCGTGCAAGCGCTCCCGCCTTTCTTGTTTCCAAGACTGCCGCGGAGATCAGGCGGCGGCGACGCCGGAGAGGAAGCTCTCGATACGCGCGCTCAATGCCTTCGTACGCGCGCTGACCTGGGCGCTGGTTTCGAGCAACTGGCGCGCGGACTTGAAGGTCGAGGTGGCGGCCTCAGTCACGCCCGCGATCGTCTCGCTGACATGGCGCGTGTCGCCGGCTGCGTGATGCACACTGGCGTTGATCTCTGATGTCGCGGCGCCCTGCTCCGTCACGGCGGCGGCGATCTGCGTCGTGATGCCGTTGACGTGCCCCATGCGCTCGGCGATCTCGCCAATGGCGAGAACGGCGTGATCGGTCGCGGCCTGAATCGAGCTCACCTGCTCCGAAATGCTTTCGGTAGCTTGCGCCGTGCGGGTCGCGAGCGTCTTGACTTCGGTGGCAACGACGGCGAAGCCGCGTCCCGCCTCGCCCGCACGCGCGGCCTCGATGGTGGCGTTGAGCGCGAGCAGGTTTGTCTGCCCCGCGATCTCGCGGATGAGCGTGACGACCTCGCCGATCTGCTGGGCGGACGCCAACAACTCCGACATGCGGTCATTGGTGGTCGCGGCCATCGTGCTGGTGCTGCCGACGTTGTTCAACGCTTCCGAGATCTGGTTGCCGATCTCGGCGATCGATGCCGTCAGCTCTTCGGCGGCTGCGGCGACGGTGCCGACGTTGGCGGATGCCTGATCGGACGCGGTGGCCACGAGTTGGGCCTTGTCGTTGGTTCCGGAGGCGATGCCCTGCAGCGACGCGGCGGTGCGCTCCAGATCCTCGGCCATGGCTGCAACGGCAGCGATGCTCTGCTCGGCATCGGATTTGAAACTCTCGATCAGCGCTTCGAGCGCTTTCTGGCGTGCCTCACGCCGCGAGGATCTGCGCGCACGCTCGGCTTCGAGCCTCGTTCTTTCGATGGTGTTGTTTCGGAACACGGCGACGGCGCGGGCCATCTCGCCGATCTCGTTGGTGAACTCGGTGTAGGGGATGGTCTCTTCGGAATTGTTGCGGGCGAGATGCCCCATAACGGCGGCGAGAACCGGGATCGGGCGCGTCAGCAGACGCGACAGCATGAAGCCGACGATGGCCATGACGACGAGCAGCGCGACGGACGCGAACAGGATCTTGCGCTCGAGCGCGGCAGCAAGCTCGAACACGGCAGCTTGCTTGGTGCCTGCAAACAAAATTCCGATCACTTTCGACGAGTGATCGACGATGGGAAAATAGACGGTGAAATAGGGCGTTCCGAGAATGTCGGCTGCTCCGTTGTAGGGCTGTCCTTTTTTCACCGCGCCATAAGCTGCACTACCGTGACCGAGCCAGGTGCCAACGGCGCGGTTTCCATCCGCCGTCGTTACGGTTGTCGAAACACGGACGAAATCATCGGCCGCGGCATCGTAGGAAAATAGCGTGATCGGCGCGCCGGTCATGCGCGTCATGGAATCCACGATCGCGTGGTCCTTGTCCTGAGGAAGCTCGGAGACCGCAATCTTCTCGACCACGCCGGATTGGGACCACGTGATCTTCGTGCCAGGCAGAACTTTGCCGAGCAGCTCCGCGCCGATGCGCAGCGAGAGTTGCTGGCTTTCGATCGCCTTTCCTTCGGCGTCCGCCTTGAGTTGCAGATGAACGATCAACATCAGGCATACCGTCGAAACGACGACCGCGGCGATCGTAAGCAGCGAAATCAGCGTTTCGAGCCGGATTCGCCCAAAAACCGTGTTGAATAGTTTCATCTGCGACCTTTTTCTTGCAAAGGGTCCTGCAATTGTCGTGCGTCAGAATATGTTTTGCCAATGAATGAATGGTTTCACGAGTTTTGCTTATTTCGTTTTTGCTTGTTGTTTATGATACTCCTTTCGAGGCGATAACTTTTTCGCCGGTCGAGACATAATCGTCTTTGCTCATGCGTTTTGACGTAAGCATCGCCGCCCCGGGCTATGCTTTTTCTTTTTTCGACACGCCCATGTCCCTATTTCAAAAACTCGTGATTGCGCTCGGATTGCTGGACGCACACGAAACCTTCCGCAGTCCGCGCTCGCCCGATGCGTCAGGGCAGTCGCTTACGCGCAGCAACGCTTTTCAGGAAGGTTTCGTCGTTTCGGAGGGGATGCCGGTGCCGCGCGCCTGCACGCTGCGGGATATGACGCCGCTCGGGCGCTGGATCCCGTTGCGCGAACCGCGCCGCAGCTACGGCTGACAACGACGCCATAGTTGCGGACACATTCTTCTGCCTCCCGCTTCTTACCGGAAAACCGCTTCCCACTTTTCACGCGGCGCTCTAGGGCTAGGGCCGCGGGGTGTGGAGCGACAGGCAGGGTACGGATTTCATGTCAGGCATTCACGAGCGGCCGGCGGACGGAACGGATCTGAATGTGGCGGAGGTCGGCGGACGCGGCGGACGGATCGCCTCGCTGCTCTCGGCCTTGGCTCTCGGCTTCTCCGGGCTCTCCTTCTACGAGAGCGTGCTCAAGACGGCGGCGCTCGAGGTGTATGTTCCGCCCGTCATCCACTATGCCCGCGATCAGGGCGGCGATGTTGAGCTGTTCGCCATTCCCATCACGATCGTGAACTCGGGCGCGCGCACGGGGACGGCGCTCACGATGGAGCTTACAGTCGAGAACCTTCGCACCGACGCCGCCGTCAAAACAAAGCGGTACTACAGCGCCTACATCGGCGAGCATTCGCCCAAGGATGACGCGGCCAACCGGGCGTTCGCGCCGCTCAGCCTCGCCGGACGGGAGACCTTCTCGGATACGGTGCGCTTCTATCCGGAGGGCAATCCGCTGCCTGCGCTGGTAGACGATGCGGGCGACTACCGGTTCACACTGAAGCTCACGACCGCCGTTCCCGCCTACCCCGGCATCCTCGACGGCCTGCTGCGCCGGGACATTCAGCCGATCGCCTTCGAGCGCACGCTGCCGTGGTTCTCCGAGCAGCAGCTCGGCATGAGGCGCATTACGATCCCGATGCACGACAAGGACTGGAAGCCGACAACCACGCCCGCCAAAGGCTGAACGCCCGGCATCCCCCCTTTCCTCCCCGGCACATGAACGGTTGCTGACAGGCCGCTTCAGTCGCCGTTCATTGGCGGGGCCGTAATCATTTTCGCGTACCCTGCGGGCGCGTGTCCCGAGCGGGGCTAGCGGAGAAAGTGATGTCCGAGTTTCTCAGAAGCGCGACCATCGTCCTCATGGGGCTGACTGTGATCGGCGCCGGCGTGGTCGTGGTGTTCTACGGCTAAGGCCGCCTCAGGCCGTTCCCGACGAATTTTGAGCCGCTCGCCCGGCCCTCGACGGACTTGCGGCGCTCGCGCGCGCTGCCTACTTAGGGAAACCGGTCATGAGGTTTCCCTTGCGCGCCCCAGATCTCTCTACTTCCCTTACCGATACCTGGGCCAAGGCCGGACATCGGATCTCGGACCTTCTCACGCCATCGCTGCGCCTCGGCGTGACGGGACTCGCGCGCTCCGGCAAGACGGTGTTCATCACCGCGCTGATCCGAAACCTGACGCAGGGCGGGCGCCTTCCCTTTTTCGGCCCCTACGCCGAAGGACGGCTGATTTCCGCCAACCTCGAGCCGCAGCCCGACGACAACGTGCCCCGCTTCGACTACGAGGGACACGTGCGGGCGCTCGAGGCCGATCCGCCCGTCTGGCCGGAGAGCACGCGCCGCGTCTCGGAGCTGCGCGTGGCAATCTCGTTCGCTCCGGAGCACGCCATCAGGCGCGCGCTCGGCATTCGCCGCTTGAACCTCGACATCGTGGACTATCCGGGCGAGTGGCTGCTCGACCTCGCGATGTTGGGCGAGAGCTACGCGTCATGGTCGCGGGATGCGCTTGAGCGGGCCAGGCTCGGGGCACATGCGGCGGCCGGCGCCGAGTGGCTCTCCTTCGTCTCAGCGCTCGATCCCACCACGGCGGAGGACGAGCAGCTCGCACTCGACGGCGCGCGCCGTTTCACCGCCTACCTCCACGCAGCGCGCGCGCAATCGGCCGTAGCGACGCTCGGCCCCGGCCGCTTCCTGATGCCCGGCGATCTCGAAGGCTCGCCGCTGCTCACCTTCTTCCCGCTTCCGCTCGATCAGGACAGCGTGCCTGAGCGCGGCAGCCTCGCCGCGATGATGGCGCGGCGCTACGACAGCTATGTCGCGCATGTGGTGCGCCCGTTCTTTCGCGAGCATTTCAGCAGGCTCGACCGACAGATCGTTCTGGTGGACGTGCTCGGCGCGCTGAACGGCGGAGCGGACGCGATTGCCGAACTCGAACGCGCACTCGCCTCCGTGCTCCGCGCGTTTCGCCCCGGTGTCGCAAGCTGGCTCGCGAGCCTCGTCGGCGCGCGGCGCATCGACCGGCTGCTGTTTGCGGCCACGAAGGCGGACCACATTCATCACACGAGCCACGACCGGCTGGAGGCGATCCTGAAGCTCCTGACGGAGAGAGCTGCAGTCCGTGCGGGTGAAGCAGGCGCGGAAGCCCGCGTGATGGCGCTGGCCGCTCTCCGCGCCACGCGCGAAGCGGAGGTGCGCGACGGCAAGGCGATGCTGCCCTGTATCGTCGGCGTTCCGCTGCCGGGCGAGACCGTGTCGGGACAACGCTTCGACGGCAAGCGGGAGGTGGCTCTGTTTCCGGGCGATCTGCCGGACGATCCGGCGGGCGTGCTTTCGGGCGCGGCCTCGTTCAGCGCCACGTTTCCACGCTTTCGCCCGCCGCGCCTGTTGCCCGCGCAGAAGTCCGGCGAGACGCCCGCGCCGCCGCACATCCGCCTCGACCGCGCCCTCGACTTCCTGATCGGAGATTGGCTCGCATGACCGAGACTGAGACGCCAGGGGGCCGGGGACCGCGCGTGTTCGCGCCCGACGATCCCAACATCGTGAGCGACATCGCGCATCCGACCGACGAGGAGCTTTCGGCCATCGGCGAGCCCTCTCCAGCCGCGAAGGCGCGCGGCGCGAGCGTCGGCGGGCTGTTCGTTTCGGCCGTCACGGCGCTCGTCGGTCTTTCGCTCGCGGTGAGTTTCGCGAGCTTCGTTTCGGCAGCGCTCGCGCGCGAGGACTGGATCGGCTGGACAGCGACGAGCCTCGTGATCGTGGCGGCGGGCTCCGGCCTCGTCATCGTGGGCCGCGAGCTGATCGGCCTTCTCAGGCTTCGCCGTCTCGCGCGTCTCAAGCGCGACGCGGACGCCGCGCTCCGCACCAAGGATACCGCGCTCGAGCGCAAGACCGTGGCGGCGCTTTCCGCAACGTTCCGGGGCCGGCGCGATCTCGCGTGGAACCTCGCGCGGCTGCGCGACCATGCGGGCGACGTGCGCGATCCGGGCGATCTTTTGCGTCTTGCGGACCGGGAGGTGCTGGCGCCGCTCGATGCGTCCGCGCGCCGGCTGGTGCTCAAATCCGCGAAGCGGGTTTCTGTGGTGACCGCCATGAGCCCGATGGTGTGGGTGGCGATGGGCTACGTGATGGTGGAGAACCTGCGCCTCCTGCGCGGGCTCGCCACGCTCTACGGCGGGCGGCCGGGCGGCCTCGGCGCCTTACGGCTCGCGCGCATGGTTCTGACGCATCTGGTTGCCACGGGGGGCGTCGCCATGACCGACGATCTGCTCGGCCAGTTTCTCGGGCAGGATCTGCTGCGGCGGCTGTCCAGGCGGCTCGGCGAAGGGGTGTTCAACGGCGCGTTGACGGCGCGGATCGGAACGGCCGCCATCGAAGTGACGCGGCCGATCCCGTTTCTCGATACAGAGCCTATCCGGGTGCGCGATCTGCTTCCGGAGCTGCTGCGGCGCGGCGCGGCGAAGGATTGATCGGCGGCCCGGGCCTCAGGCCGCCGTCGCAAGCTCCTTGCGGGGCTCGTCCGCTGCGGAAGCCAGACGATCACGCCAGATCTGGGTGTGGCGGAGCGTGCGCAGCTCGATCGAGGACGGCGAGCGGTCGACGGGAGTGGAGAGAACGACCGTCATGGCGGGGCCGGCCGTCTGCGAGGTCAGCCAGTTGAGCGGACCCGAGAGGACGAGACCGAGCACCACCGGCGCCATCCAGACGAGGAGGCCGGGCGAGGTCTCCCAGCAAACGATGGTGACGACGACGCCCACCAGCATGTGGCGCCAGTGGAAGCGGATGGCCTCACCCAGCTCCATGGTGGCGCCGTCGCGGCGCTGAACCTTCCAGCCTGCGTCGCGTCCGAAGAAGATCTGAAGGACCGAGGCGGTCTGCGTCATCATCATGATAGGCGCGAGCAGCATGGAGAACACGGTCTCGGTCGCGACGCCTGCGATGGCACGCGGCATACCGAACAGCTCGCGGGCGCGTTGGGCACGCTTCAGCTCGAGCACGAGGCCGAGCGCCTTCGGCAGCAGCACCACGGCCATGGTGGCGAGGAACAGCCGCATGGCGGCGCCCGGATCGATCATCGGCCAGATCGGAAACAGCGTCTTGCTGTCGGTGAAATAGCTCGGCAGCAACTGCTGGCCTTGCAGGGCGAGCACGAGACCGACGGCAAGCGAGGCGGCCCAGATGGCCGAGACGATGTAAGCGAGCGCGCCCATGGCCAGGTGCAGGCGGCCCATGACCGGCACCCCGCGGCGGAACAGGAGCGCCAGGTGCTGGATGTTGCCCTGGGACCAGCGGCGGTCACGCACGATGAGATCGGTGAGCGCGGGCGGCATGCTTTCGAACGATCCCTCGATCGAGGGAGCCATGTGCACGCCCCAGCCCGTGCGCTGAAGCAGCATGGCTTCCACGAAGTCGTGGCTCATGATGTGGCCGCCGAACGGCGGCGGTCCCGGCAGATGCGGCAGCCCCGCCGAGCCGGCGAAGGCGCGCGTGCGAATGATGGCGTTGTGGCCCCAGTAGTTGCCTTGGTCGCGGCTCCAGAAAGCGAGGCCTGCGGACATGGCCGGGCCATAGATATTGGCCGCAAACTGCATCAGCCGCTGGAGAAGCGTCGTCCCGCCGATGAGCTTCGGCACTGTCTGGATGAGGCCAGCCGAGGGATCGGCCTCCATGGCGCGCGCCAGGCGGACGAGCGCCACGCCCGACATGATGCTGTCGCCATCGAAGATGACGAAGCTCTCGTAGGCGCCGCCGAAGCGTTCCACCCAATCCTTGATGTTGCCGGCCTTACGCGCGGTGTTTTCGATGCGGCGGCGGTAATAGACCCGGGTCTCGCCGGAGAGCGCGCGGGCCAGCTCCGCGTATACGGCCTCCTCCCGCATTCCCTCGTCAGCGCCGCGCGTGTCCGAAAGGATGAATATGTCGAAGTGGGCAGCCTTTCCGAGCGACCCCAGTTCCTCCACCACCGCGGAGATGGTGCCCGAGATGCGGGCAGGATCCTCGTGGTAGACGGGGAACAGCAGCGCGTTGCGCTTCGAGATGGGGCCGTCCGCGCCCGGTACGTCAATGGTGTCCGCCTTCTCGCCCGCGAACAGCGGCAGGAAGCCCAGCGCGGCGGAGAGCGTGCCGATCGAGATCCACGCGAAGGTGAGCGTCGACAGGACCAGAAACAGGAACTGGATCGGCGTCATCTGAACGAACGAGAGCACGCCGTAGAGCTCGTGTGCGAAGGCTGCCGTCATCAGCGCCGCGCCGAGGAACACCGCCGTGCGCGGAATGCTGGGACCTCTACGCTTCGGCCACTCACGCGGCGGAGTTGCAGAAAAATCCTGCTCCGGCATGTCGAGCGGCGAGGGCTCGGGAAGGAGAGCCGGATCGCTCGCATCGAGATGCGGGCGGGGCGGGCGCGCCGTTTGAGGCGAGGCGCCCGCGGTAGCAATCGCGAGGTCGTCGGCGATCATGCTCTCGTCCATCGATAGAGCCAGTTCTCAGATATCAACTGGCCAGCCAGCTTGAGGCTTAAACGCAGCTCTATAAGCTCAGTTCCCGCGGTATTGAGCTCGAACTTCACGCGCAGCCCCGAAATTTCGGGATGACGCTGTACACTGAGGTTCGCGGTGGTGCCGGCGCTAACCAAAAGATCGGCGACCGGCAGCTCCCTCGCATCCCTGGCGGCGGGGCCCGCAAAATCGACAACGAACAAGATGGTGTCCGCATTCCGCGTCGCACCAACATGAGTCTGGTGCGTCCATGCGCCGGACCAGACGGCCGGCACGGCGCTGTCCCAGTACATGCGGTAGCCGTACTTGTAGGCCTTACCCGGCTCGAGGGGCTTGGCGGGCTTCCAGTAGGCCACGATGTTGTCGTGGATCTCCTCGGCAATGGGAATCTCGATCAACTCCACATAGCCGTCGCCCCAGCTTCCGTCGGGCTCAACCCAGGCAGAGGGGCGGCGGTCGTAGCGCGCCTCGAGATCCTCGTAGCCCGCGAAAGAGCGGTCGCGCTGCACGAGGCCGAAACCCTTGAGGTCTTTGTCCACGAAGGCGCTCGTCTGCAGCATCTTCGGGTTGGCAAGCGGCCGCCACAGGCGCTCGCCATGCCCGTTGATCACAGCGAGGCCCTCGCTGTTGTGCACGGCGGGGCGGTAGTCGTTGTCAATGCGACGCTGGGCGGGTCCGTGGAAATACATGCTGGTCAGCGGTGCGAGCCCCACATGCGTGAGGGAGCGGCGCGGATAGAGGATGCCTTCCACGTCGATCACGGTGGCAGACCCGGGCCGGATGACGAAGCGGTAGGCGCCAGCGACGCTCTCGCTGTCGAGCAAAGCGTGGATCAGGATCTCGCTCGCGCCCGGCGCCGGCTTCTCGATCCAGAATGCGCGGAAAACCGGGAACTCTTCCCCGCCGGGGCGTGCCGTGTTGATCGCAAGGCCGCGTGCGGACAAGCCGTACTGCTGGCCGCGGCCGACGGCCTTGAAATAGCTTGCGCCTTGAAACGCGACGAACTCGTCGAGCGCATCGGCCCTGTTCAGGGTGCCGGAGACGCGGAAACCGGAGAAACCGAACGGCGCCGCATCGGGCGCCTTCTCGATGGAAGGGCCGATCGCGAAGCTCGCGCTGTCGGCCTTGAGGCTGCGCGCTTTGCCGCCTTCGACGATCCACACCTCGACCGGCGTCTCATAAAGCCAGCCAAGCGCGAGAAGCTGCACCTCGTAGTCGAGGTTCTCGCCGCGCCATACGGAGGCTTCGGAGCGGAAGCGGATATCGCGGTACTGCTCGGCGGTGAGCGCGTTGAACGGCTCGGGCAGCTCGAGGCGCGGCTTCACGAACTCACGCGCGGAAAGCTCCTCGGCGAGCTTTCTCACATGATCCGCGGCGAAAGACTCGTTCGTCTGGTCGGCGGCGGCACCGGCGAAAGCCGGCGACAACCCGAGCACATGCTCGGCCAGCGCGGCCACCACAGCGGTCGCGCCTGCACCGATCAGAACCCGACGACGATTTGGGCCTGAGCCCATGCCAGGATCATCACTCATCTATGATACGTTCCGGAGAAGTCTTGCTCCGACCTGCCGCGTCGCCCAACTCAAGCCGGATCTGCGCCACTTCCGCGCCAACCCGGTCCTTCAATCGGATGCTCCCCACGGGGCAAGCCGGCTTCTGAAAGCGTGGGAAAGACACCCACGCTGCTTGATGCTGATAAACGCCGATTGTGGCAATATTTGCCGGCTGGCCACTTCTCCCCTCCCCTTTAAGGGATGGCGTCCGGCCGGATTTTTGCGCTGCAACAATAATATCCGAGCGTGAGACTCGTCGCAAGATGGCCGCCTTTGTATTTTTTCAATGTACAGCGCACTTAGCAGGGTATCGAAGACCTCCCCAGAGGGAGCGGACATGTCGACGGGCCAAGAGCCGCGCGGACGTCTGAACACGACTTAAAGTCATCCCGACCAAAAGGGACATTCTTCCCAATCCAGTCACTCGGGGGTGGGTGTGGACAGTGGAACGTTTGGCGGTAAGCCTGTGGACACGCACTGCGGGAAAGCCGGAATGGCGCCTGCAATTCATCCATTATATCAACACGTTACCGCCGCCACACGCCTCGTTGCAATCACGCCACATACCCCCCGAATTCCACTGGAAAGCGCATGTTCTCCATTCCCTGGGCGAGAGAGATCTGCGTAGTATCTCGGCCTGAGCGGTGATTCGATCTGTGCCGCTGGTCGAGTTGTTGAGCGCGTGGCGTTAATTAGAAAGTGCGTCAAGCGCCCGTTTCGAAGTTAGTAGACGGGAGAAGGTAAATGAAAAAGCAAAGCCTAAGCGCCCTGGCGGCGGCCGGCCTCCTTGCAGGTGGTCTGTCCGTTACCAGTGCGTCCGCAGCCGATCTCGGGGGGAACTGCTGCGCCGACCTCGAAGAGCGTATCGCCGAACTTGAGGCCACGACTGCTCGCAAGGGCAACCGCAAGGTCTCTCTCACGATCTCCGGCTGGGTTGCCGAGCAGGTCATGTGGTGGGACGATGACTTCGAGTCGAACACCTATGTTACGGGCCTCGGCTCGACGCTCGCAACGAACGTCAAGTTCACTGGTCAGGCCACCATCGTTCCCGGCTGGACCGCTGGTTACGTGCTCCACATCGAAGCCGACGGCAGCGATGCCCTCCTCGGCATCGATCAGGTGACCCCCAACGGCACCAACGTTGCTTACGGCAACGGCAACCAGTCCAACGTCGTTCAGGCGATCCAGTCTTACTGGTTCATCAAGAGCGAGAGCCTCGGCAAGCTCTCCGTCGGTCTGCAGTCGCAGGCCTCGGATAACGTTGCCATCCTCGTCGACGGTTCGGGCTCGCTGGTTCCGGCAAACTTCGTTCCGTTCGATTACGGCGGGTTCCGTCTGCGCGACGCTAACGGCGCTTTCGTTCCCGGCAGCGTGCTGCCCGGCAAGGCGTTCGCCACCATCGGCGACGTGATGGGCTTCACCGACTCCAACGGCGTGACGACCAACTCGGTTCGTTACGACACCCCGACCTTCGCCGGTTTCTCGGCTTCGGCTTCTTGGGGTGAGGACGACTTCTGGGATGTCGCCCTCCGTTACGCCGGCGAGTTCAGCGGCTTCAAGCTTGCTGTTGCAGGCGCCTACATCGAAGCAACCGACAGCCCTGGCAAGACGCAGCCGCTGCTCTCCATCATCGGCGACGCTCAGAGCTGGCAGGTCGGCGCTTACCTGCAGCACGTTCCGACCGGCCTCTTCGCTTACGGCGCTTACACTGGCGTCGACTTCGAAGATGCAGCCCTCGACAGCGAGACCTGGTACGTCAAGGCCGGTCTGCGTCAGCGCTGGACCCCGCTCGGCCACACCGTTCTTTACGGTGAGTACGAAGATGCCGTCATCGACTTCAAGGCTGGTGGCAACTTCAGCGACACTCAGCTCTGGGGCGTGGGCCTCGTGCAGGAGATCGACAACGCCGCTATGTCGCTCTGGCTCAGCTACCGCAACGTGGAAGTCGAAGCTCCCGGTCTTGCTGGCGGCGGAGGCGTCGCAGGCACCCCGGGTCTGGACATCCAGTACTTCAAGGCCGGCGCTCTCATCAACTTCTAATCGAAGCTGAGATTGCCAACCGAAACAGGAAGCCGCCCCTCGGGGCGGCTTCTTTGTTTTTGGACGCGGCACCTCGATGAGGCCTGGTCTGCACGCCGTATAAGAGGTGCCTCACAGGCGGCTGGCCGACTCGCCACGCGCCCCGCATATCGAGACGCGGGAGCGTATCCAGGCGCCTATATAAGAATAGAGTGCGCGCCTCTTCGCGAGGACGCCGCTGCCTGCCAATTCGGCCGGTTCGCGGGAAAACTCGTTTGCCATCCAGCTCAGGCCGCAGCCGTGTCGCCCGATGATCCGTGACCGCGAGGGCAATGGTGGGCGCCGATCAAGAACGGGCTATTCGCGATTTCACACAGCTTCCTGCAGAAAATCGCCGCCTGTCATATGCGCAGCTCGAATCGCTTCTAGTCAGGGAACCGGCCGCTGCGAGTCGCTTGAAAAGGATCGCGGACCGCGACACCGGACCAATATCCCCACATGATCCACCGCTTCCCACATCCGCAATTCTTACCGACACCCTAAGAAACAGCCCATAACTCCGGGCCTTGCGGATCCATTCGTGGCTCATGCGCCACAGTTGCCGAGCAGTCAGGGCCAAAACGACATTGCTCGATTGTTGCGCAGGGGAGAATCGCAGACTCTCCGGGCCAGCGGCGGTTCCGAAGGAATCTTCAGCGCCGTCAACATCGCAGAGTGCGGCCTAGTTTGCGTATTTTTCCGAGTAAGGGCGTCCGCCATCTCGATTACCAACGCAGATTGGGAGAAGGTCTATGAACAAATATAGCCTAAGCGCCCTGGCGGCGGCCGGCCTGCTCGCAGGTGGTCTCGCTACGAGCGCAAATGCAGCTGACCTTGGGGGCAATTGCTGCGCCGACCTCGAAGAGCGGGTCGCTGAGCTCGAAGCCACTACGGCTCGTAAGGGCAATCGCAAGGTCTCGCTGACGGTTTCTGGCTGGGTTGCCGAGCAGGTGACCTACTGGGATGACGGCGCCGAGAGCAACACCTACGTTACCGGCCTCGGTTCGACCCTCGGCTCGAACGTGAAGTTCACCGGTCAGGCAACCATCGTCCCGGGCTGGACGGCTGGTTACGTGCTGCACATCGAAATCGATGGCTCTGACGCTCTGACGACGAACCAGAACACGCCGAACGGCCCTGGCCTCTTCGCTGGAACGGCCAACTACGTTCAGGCGATGCAGTCGTACTGGTTCATCAAGAGCGACCACTACGGTAAGGTCGGCGTCGGCCTTCAGTCGATGGCTTCGGACAACGCAGCAATCCTCGTTGACGGCTCTGGTTCGCTGGTTCCCGCCAACTGGGTGGCCTTCGACGTCCTCAGCTTCGGCATCCGCACCAAGGGTGGCGGCTTTGTTGATGCAGCGACGCGCGCTGGTCAGGCAACTCTCAACCCGGTTGGCGCTCCGTCGCTGACGTGGGGTGGTGCAGGCGCTTGCATCCCCGGCGACTGCTACGGCGTTCCTGTGAACTCGGTTCGTTACGACTCGCCGGTGTTCGCTGGTTTCAGCGCCTCGGCTTCGTGGGGTGATGACGACGCCTGGGATATCGGCCTGCGCTACGCAGGTGAGCTCCACGGCTTCAAGGTTGCCGCTACGGTTGTCTACGCTGAGAGCACCGGCCGCGTCAGCTCGACCTTCGGCGACAGCGAGTACACGCAGGCTGGCCTCTACATCCAGCACATCGGTACCGGTCTGTTCGGCTTGGTCAACTACGGCAATCTGGACAACGAGATTGCCAACACCGACGGTGATACCTGGTACTTCAAGGGTGGTCTCCGCCGCAACTGGAACCACCTCGGCGCCACGGTGCTCTACGGCGAGTACATGGACAGCCAGGCTGATGACGCTGCTGACAGCGAATTCAAGTGGTGGGGTCTGGGCGTTGTCCAGGAAGTCGACGCTGCTGCTATGTCGCTCTGGCTCAAGTATCGCAACTATGAGTTCGACGACAACACCGCGAACGCTTACGAAGACATGAGCGAAGTCACCTTCGGCGCTCTCATCAACTTCTAATCGAAGCTGATAAGCGTAGTCTTACGGGAAGCCGCCCTTTGGGGCGGCTTCTTCGTTTTTGGTTGCCCCTTTGCGGGTCGATCCGTCATGATCCCCGCTCTGGAGGACGGATGTTCGCGACCTTTTTCAAAGAGCTCCGGGACGCAAAGATCCCGGTCACGCTCAAAGAATACCTGACGCTGCTCGAAGCGCTGGATGCCGACGTAGCCCAGCAGCGCGTTGAAGATTTCTATTATCTATCGCGCTCGCTGCTCGTGAAGGACGAGCGTTATCTCGATCGCTTCGATGGCGTGTTCGGCCATGTGTTCAAGGGCCTCGATCTCATGAGCGAGACCGCGACTGCGGAGATTCCCGACGAGTGGCTGCGCGCCATGTCGGCCCTCTATCTCACCGACGAGGAGAAGGCCAAGATCGAGGAGCTCGGCGGCTGGGAAAAGATCATGGAGACGCTGCGGCAGCGCCTCGCCGAGCAGAAGGAGCGTCACCAGGGCGGTAACAAGTGGATCGGAACGGGCGGTACCTCACCGTTCGGGGCCTACGGTTACAATCCTGCCGGCATCCGCATCGGGCAGAAGGAAAGCCGCCACCGGCGCGCGATCAAGGTCTGGGACAAGCGTGAATTCAAGGATCTCGCGGGCGACGTCGAGCTTGGCGTGAGAAACATCAAGATGGCGCTGCGCCGCTTGCGCCGCTTCGCGCGGGAGGGCGCAGCCGAAGAGCTGGATTTAGACCAGACCGTCCGCGGCACGGCGCGCAAAGGCTATCTCGATCTCGCGCTCCGCCCAACGCGGCGGAATGCGGTGAAGGTGCTGATGTTCTTCGATGTCGGCGGATCTATGGACTGGCACATCCAGACGGCGGAGGAGCTGTTCTCCGCGGCGCGCAGCGAGTTCAAGCATCTCGAGTACTACTACTTCCACAACTGTCTCTATGAGAGCGTCTGGCGCAACAACGCGCGGCGCTGGAGCGACACGACGCCGACGTGGCAGGTGCTCAACACGTATCCGGCCGACTACAAAGTGATCTTCATCGGCGACGCCTCGATGAGCCCCTACGAGATCACGCACGTGGGCGGCGCTGTCGAGCACATGAACGAGGAAGCGGGCGCGACGTGGCTGCAGCGCGTGACGGGCATTTACACGCACGCCGTCTGGCTCAACCCGGTCCCGGAGACTCACTGGGGGTATACGCCCTCCATTGGGCTAGTGAATCGCCTGATGGAGGGGCGCATGTATCCCATGACCCTTTCCGGGCTCGATTCCGCCATCCGCGAGCTGATGCGCTGAGGCCGACTTCTCGAGCGACAGCGCCCGGCTGCGATATTTTTCATCTTCCAAGTGCAAAAGCCTCTGTTTTTGCTCAGAGTTGCAGCGGCGGCACGTTGACCTCACCGCAAAAACGTCGCAAATCTGCGTTGTTTTTGGGCGGCTTGGAGGGATCCCATGCACCGCGCTGCACTTTCCGGTCCGATGGTGGCCATTTCGATGCTGGCCGCAGCCCTTTCGGGCTGCTCGTCGGGTAGTGGCCTATCGACGGCGTCGATCCTCGGAAACGCTCCGACACCGCCAGCGGCAGGTGCCACGCCCGTGGCCGGGCAGCCTGGCGCCGCGCCAGCCGTTGCGCCAGTTCCCTCCACCGATCCCACGTCTCGCGCGTTCCAGGTGGGCAGCGTCTCCGCGCGCGCGGTGAAGTGTGGCTATAATTTCGACGTGGCCAAGCTCAAGGCCAACTACATGGCCTACGAGATGAGCCTTGGCGCGGCGCCCGACGCGGTCGCCCGCATCGAGAAGGTCTACGATGTCGCCTACAACGGCGTGAGCAAGGCCGCTGCCGGTGAGGCCGACTACTGCTCCGAGCGAAAGACGCAAGTCATCAAGACCGACCTCGCCCGCCTTCTCGGCGGCGACTATGAGCCCAAGCGCGAGATTGCGCAGAAGAAGAACGAGGACGGCTTTTTCAGCGGCTGGTTCGACGGCGCCTCGAGCTCGGCGGACGACAATTTCGGCTCGGGCGACTGGTGGGAGAAGCAGGCCTCGAAAGCCGGCAAGTAGGCCCTTCCCGGCCGTGTTTCCCTTGTTGAGGGTTTGAAGCCCAGCGACGTGCGCGGCCAACCTTCCCCTGTGCTTCGTATGGGTCTCCTGTGCACCAGCTTCTCTGGCTCGAAACACTTCTCAAGCTCGCCGGCGGAACAGCGCTGGTGCTGTTTCCCCTCACGTCGATCAAAGTCCTTGGGCTCCCCGCCGCGGCCAGCAGCTTCTGGCCGCGTCTGCTCGGCGCGGTCCTGATCGGACTTGCGGGGGCGACGTTCATCGAGGGCGCTTGGGAAGGATCGCGAGGGCTCGGTCTTGCGGGGCTGATCGTCATCAACGTGGTCAGCGCGGGCGTGATTGCCCTTGCCGCTCTCTTCGGGGGAGGCGCGCAGACGCGGCGGGGCGCCTTTGCGCTTGGAGCGCTGGTCGTTCTGCTGTTCGTTCTCGCCCTCGTCGAGATCGCGCACGCCTAGTTTTACGGTGAAACGATCAGGGACTGTCAGGCGCCCGGCCGCGGCGCTTCTAACCAAAGCATTATTCTTTTTGTGCAATCCTTTCTGCCGATCCAGCGACGTACCCATTTCGGGACGGCGCTTTGTGTTGCGTAAAGGATTTGTTGTCCATGCCAGCCGCTGCGCCCCTCTCCGCGCGCCAAAGCCATGACCTGCCGGGAGAAGCCCCGAGCATTCCCCTTTCGCCCCCTCGCTCCGTCGTCACCGTGCAATCCAGCGCGAACCAGGCAAAGCTCGAGCTCATCACGACCCGCGCAGGCTTCGACGCGCTGGAGCTTCCCTGGAATGCGCTGTTCCACCGCGCAGGGCGCGACACCCATCTCTTTCAGACTTTCAACTGGCTTTGGCACTGGGCCAATCATTTCCTGCCGAAGTCCGGGGAACGCGGGCTCAAGCTCGCGATCGTCACCGCTCATATAGACGGCCACCTCGTGATGGTTTGGCCGCTCGTGTACGAGAGGATCGGACCGATCACGCGGCTCTCGTGGATGGGCGAGCCAGTCAGCCAGTACGGCGATGTGCTGATCGACGATCTTCCGGACAAGGCCGCGCTGCTCAAGGCTGCTTGGGCTTTCGTTGTGCGCGAAACCCGCGCGAGCGTGTTTCAATTGCGCAAAGTGCGCCAGGATTCGACGATCGCGCCGCTGCTCGAGGAAATCGGCGCCACGATCGTCACCGAGCTTCGAGCGCCGTTTCTCGATCTCAAGAGCGCACCGTCATTTGCCGAATACGAGAAGCGCTATTCGAGCGGCGCGCGGCGCAACCGCAAGCGCCAGCGGCGGAGGCTCGAAGAGCGCGGCGCGACGGAGCTGCAATGGTACACATCGGGCACGGAAGCTGAGGCGCTGACGGCCGAAGCGTTCCGCCTGAAGCAACTCTGGCTCAGCCAGCGCGGGCTCGTTTCACCGGCCCTCGCAGACCCCAGGACCGCCCGCTTCTTCGCAGACGCCGCGCGGGCCGACGTGCGCCCGGCGGGCTGCCATGTGCTCACGCTCAACTCCGGCGGGCATCCGGTCGCGTTCGAGATCGGCGTGCGGTGCAAGGGCCGCTCCGCCATTCACATCATCGCCTACGACCTCGAATTCGAGAAGACGGCTGCGGGCTCGCTGTTGATGGAAGACAGCATCCGGCGGGCTTTGGAGGATGGGCTCGCCGTGTTCGATCTTCTGGCACCGGGCGACGGCTACAAGCTCGAATGGGCCGATGACAGCGTCGTCGTGCGCGACTGGGCAGTTCCGCTCTCGCTGACGGGACGGGCCTATTCGGCTCTCTACCTCGGGCTGTTCCGGACCGCGCTCAAGCGCGCCCTCGATGCGTTGCCTGTCGGCGCGCGGCGTAAGCTGACCGATACGCTCAATGCGATCGTATCGCGCGGCAAGGCCACGTCGTAAGGCTTTTCCTTTCAGTCCGTCTCCCTTCAGTCCGTCAGGCGCGAGAGCCGCAAGCTCGCGAGGCCGAAGGTGATCTCCTGGCCTGTGTCGCGTAGCGTCACCGTGCGCTTGCCGATGCTTTCCCCATCGAGCCGCGTTCCGTTCATCGATCCCATGTCGCGCAGCATGAGCGCTTCGCCGGGATTGTACATGAGCTGGGCGTGCAGCGACGAAACGCTGCTGTCGTCGATCACGAAATTGGCACGGCTCGGATCGCGTCCGAAGGTCCAGGTGGCGGGGAGATCGCGGCCGGAGCTGCGGTCCTTAGCGGGCCGCAATTCGAACTGAAGCGCCCGTCCGGACGGTTCGAACCCCGACAGCATCCAGCCTGCTCCTCCGTCTCCGGAAACTTGGGCAGCAGGCTCTGCAATCTTCTCGAGCACCACTGCGTAGTCCTCGGTTCCGAAGCGCACGACCGCCCCCGCGGATGCTTCCGCTTCCCTGATGCGGGCGCCATCGAGAAGTGTCCCGTTCGAGGAGTTGAGATCGGTGATGCGCACGCGTTGCGCCTTGCGGTCGTAAGCGAGGCGCGCGTGAACCTTCGAGACCGTGTCGCTCGCAACCGTCACATCGACGCCAGGACCACGGCCGATGGTGACGGCACGGCCCGTTTCGTCGAGGCGGATGGTCTGCCCGCCTTGCTTGGGTTGCAGCACGAGCAGTCCCGACGCCTCGCCGCGGCCGGGGAGGAGCCGCACGCCGCGCTTTTTCTGGCCGCCGCCGATGATCGCCGGAAACGGCAGACGCGCGAGCGCTTTTTGAACTCCGCCGAACGCTGCGGGCGTCCCGCGCTTGTAGACGGCAAAGGCGAGCGCGGCGGCTGCGAGCGCAGACGTGAGGCCGACCGCGATCGACAGCAGGTTTCCGCCGATGCCGGTGACGCATGGACGGCTGGTGGAGGCGTAGGAGATTTGCCCTTCGCTCAGGAACCGTCCCACCTCGGCTGCGTGGATCGAGAAGAAGAGGCCTTGCGAGTTCAAGCCCTGGAGCGTGTTCACGCCCACGACGAGGCCGCATGCGTCGAACAGCGGACCGCCGCTGTTGCCGGGGTTGATTGCTGAGTTGTGCTGAACCGTGCGGGCGCTCAGGATCTGCGTGTCGCTGACCTTGAGGTTGGTGAAGGTCATGCGCGAGACAACGCCCGTCGTGACGGTCGAGTCCAGATCCGTCAAAGGCACGCCGCGCGCATCCGGTCCCGGCACCAGCTCCTTGTTGAGGTTGGCAGCGCCCGGAAAGCCGATGGCGATGACCTCGGCCAGTTTCTCCGGCTCGTACTCACCGAGTTTCAACGGTTCGCCGGGCAGATCCTCGCGCGCTTCGAGCAAAGCGAGATCCACATTGGGGCGGCTGTCTGCACGCTTCGCCTCGACGAGCTTGGCTTCGCGCCCATCGCGGAAGGCGATGTAGAAACGGGCGCCGCCCTCCACGACATGGAAATTGGTCACCACGTAGCGCCGGCCGGATATCAGAAAGCCGGAGCCGGAGGAAATGCTGAACTGGTTATTCTTCTCGGGAATGAAGGTGTAAATCTTGTAGACGCTGGGCTCAACGCGGCTCGTATCGAAGGCGCGCGATGCGGGCGGCGCGATGACGGCCGCAACGAGGATGCCGGCCAAAAGAACGATGGGGCGTAGGAAAAGCCCACAGACCGTCCTTCGGTTCTGAAACGGCATGACCTGCTCGGCGGATAATGACCCTCGGGCGTAAGTCCTACCGCAACCGCAGCATGGCATCCAGTCGTTATTGGCCGCACGGCCGGAGGTTGGCGCTACAGCGGAAAGCCGAGCAGCCTTCGTTTTGCGCATTAAACTCTTCGGCAAATTCCCACTCCCGGAATAGGCGCTGTTCGGATAATCTTGCGCCAGATCCACGGCCGCGGCGGCCATCCATTTTTTACCCCGACGGACGCCTCGAGCCTTTTGTTTGTCGCATTTTCGACGGCTGGCTGGTGCTAGCTTGGCCGGAATTGCCTGAGAGCGGTGTTTTCGTTTTTCCCTTTTGGAAATTTCCAAACACCGGGGTTTCATTCGACCGTGCTTCGAGACCGGCAAGCGGTGCCATGCTTTCCGAAGCACACCAGGGAGACGAGACATGCTCGCCCGCGTATTTTGTGCCTTTCTTGCGGCCACCATGGTGATTACCAGCCTGCCGCCTCCTGCCTCCGCTCAATTCGGCATTCGCAGGGTGTTCAAGAAAGTCGTGCGCGCACCCGCCCGCATTCTTCCGGTTCCCGGCGTAGTGGTGCCTCTCGTGGTGTTCGGCGGCCCGTTCCGCTCGGCATTCGGCGTGGTGGCGGCCGTCGCAGTCGGCGCCGTGATCTTCAACCACCTCACCAAGCCTGAGCGGCGCGAGGTCGCGAGGCGCGCGAAGGTGGTCGTCGCCAAGGATCCCGAACAGCGCGTTTCCGATACCTATACGTCCAAGGATGGCAAGCGTCAGGTGACGATCGTCGCGGAGCCCATGCAGAAGGCCTCCGACCTCAAGAACGATCCCGCGATCCTGGTGGTGGCCGACAAGGTCGTCACGCCCGACGGCAAGGGCGCACCGGCGCAAGCCGGCCTCGCCTCCGACGGCTCGAAGACGGTTTCTGATGCCGGCCCGCAGACCGCGCCGCCGCCTGCGGACGGCAAGGCAGCGCCGGTTGATGCCAAGGCTCCCGCCGCCAAGCCGGTCGTCGACGAGGAGGTGGTGCGGATCAGCGAGATCCCGCCGGATACCCAGTGCCGCAAAGTCACCACCGAGCTCGAGCTGCGCAAGAAGAAGGGCCAGGAAAAGCCGGACGAGAAGAACGCCAACACGGCGATCTTCTGCCAGACGGCGCCCGGCGAGTGGAAGCCCGCTTCCGCTTGACAGGAACCACCCACGCGGCTTCCGATCGCCTCTCCATGGCTCATGTTGCCCCGCAGAATGGCCAGTTGTAGACATAAGGCGATATGATTTTTGCGGGGCTTGCGATGAGTGGACGTTGCATCCGGGGGCTGGCGGGAGCCGTCTGGCTGCTCTCATCGACGGGGCTTCCTGCGTCAGCCGCTCCGGCGCTCGACGCCCGCGCACCCGGCACGTCGACGACACGCGGCTTCATCCGCGTCGCCGATGACGACCGCGACATCATCCGGCTGCTGCCTCCCGGAGCAGGCGGCTCCGCCGTTCAGCAGCCCCCCTCACAGCCTGATCTTCCTGTCCCACCGAGCGGCGGCGGCGCTGTTCCCGGTGACAACCTCCGTCTCAACGGACAGTCGCTCCAGTTGCCGATCGCGTTCCAGCCCGCGCCGGGCAATGCGTCCGCATCCTACGTCGGAGTGCGCCTCGACGGCGTCAGCGATCCCGCGACCTCGGCGGCGCTCGGGCTCTCGCAAGAGCGCGGCGTGTTCGTCGTCGACACCACACCCGGGGCGCCAGCCGCAGAGGCGGGCCTTCGCTTCGGCGACTTCGTGACGGCACTCGACGGCACGCCCGTCACCGACACGACCGCGTTCGTGGAAGCGATCAAGACCCGGAAACCGGGCTCACAGGGGACGCTCACGGTCTGGCGCGTGGGCGACGACGGCACCGACTACCTGCAAGCGCTGCGGCAGCTCGCGGATCGTGGCAGCACGCCGGCTATGATGTTTCTGGCGCGCCTCTACACCAACGGCACCGGCGTGACGCGCGACGGCGCGGAGGCGGTTTCCTGGTACAAAAAGGCGGCGCTCGCGGGCAGCACGAACGGCATGCTGCTCTATGGCGATGCGCTGGCTTCGGGCCAGGGCACGGCGAAAGACCTGAACGAAGCGCAGCGCTGGATCCGCAAATCGGCCGATGCCGGCAACGTGGCTGCCGTCTTCCGCCTGGGGCGGATGTTCCGGGACGGCGAAGGCGTGACGCGCGATCCCTTGGAAGCGGTGAACCTGTTCAAGAAGGCGGCCGAAAGCAACTACGCACCTGCGATGGTGGCCGTGGGGCTGATGTTCGAAGGCGGCGGCGGGCTCGAGGCGGACAACTTCCAGGCCGTGCAGTGGTACAAGAAAGCCGCCGATGCCGGCGATGCGGAGGGCATGGCGGCGCTCGGCACCATGTACTCGACGGGGCGCGGGGTCGAGAAGAACTATGCGACGGCAGCGGCCTGGTACACCGAGGGCGCGAAGCGCGGGCAGCTTCTCGCCGTGCACAACCTGGCGGTGCTCTACGACAAGGGCCTCGGCGTGCCGCGCGATCCGCAGATGGCGGCCTCTTATGTCTACCACGCGCTCGAAATGCGTTACCAGTTCACCTACCAGCAGATGATGCAGAACAGCCGGGCGTGGACCCGGGACTTCCGCAAGGCGCTGCAGCAACGGCTGGCGCAAGGCGGCTACTACACCGGCTCTTTCGACGGCGCGTTCGGGCGCACGACCTACGACGCACTCAACGCGATGGTGCAGCCGAAATAGGGGGAAGCGGCCCCCGCCCCTGCCCGCGTCACGCTCGGGCTGGCCTTTCGGCCCCCGCACCCTGTATAGACGCCGCAGCGTCTCACAGTTCCGGACCCACATGGCCGCTCCCCTCATCCAGCTTACCGATATCGCCCTGACCTTCGGCGGCAACAGCCTGCTCAACGGCGTGGATCTCGCCGTGGGCGCGGGTGAGCGCATCTGCCTCGTGGGCCGCAACGGCTCCGGCAAATCGACCCTGCTCAAGATCGCGGCCGGGATCATCGATCCGGACCGCGGAACACGCTTCGTGCAGCCCGGCGCCCTCGTTCGTTACCTCCCGCAGGAACCCGATCTTTCGGCTTATCCGACGACGCTCGCCTATGTGGAAGCGGGCTTGTCCGCGAGCGACGATCCGCACCAGGCCCGCTATCTGCTGGAGCAGCTCGGGCTCACCGGCAACGAAGATCCCGCGCACCTCTCCGGGGGAGAAGCACGGCGCGCCGCGCTTGCGCATGTCCTGGCCCCCGATCCGCAGATCCTGCTGCTCGACGAGCCCACAAATCACCTGGATCTGCCCGCGATCGAATGGCTCGAAACGCGGCTGCAACAATCGCGCGCGGCCCTCGTGATCATCAGCCACGACCGGCGCTTCCTGGAAAAGCTGTCGCGGACGACGGTGTGGCTCGACCGTGGACAGGCGCGTCGCGTGGAGCTGCCGTTCAGCGGCTTCGAGACCTGGCGAGACCAGGAGCTCGCCGACGAGGAGACGCGCCAGCATAAGCTCGACCGCAAGATCGTTGCGGAAGAGCACTGGGTGCACGGGGGCGTTACCGGGCGGCGCAAGCGCAACGTGCGGCGCATGGCGGAGCTGCGGAAGCTGAGACAGGCCCGGCGTGACTATCGCGCCGTGCAAGGCAAGGCGACGCTCTCCGTTGCAGAGGCAGACGCCTCGAGCACGCTCGTGATCGAGGCCAAGGGCATCTCGAAATCGTTCGGCGATCAGGTGATCGTGCGCGATCTCTCGTTGCGGCTGATGCGCGGCGACAGGCTCGGCATCGTCGGCCCCAATGGATCAGGCAAGACGACGCTGGTCTCGCTGCTCACGGGGCTCCTGCCGCCGGACGCGGGCGAGATCCGTCTCGGCGCGAGCCTCGAAATGGCGAGCCTCGACCAGGGACGCGAAAGCCTCGATCCCAACTGGACGCTTTCGGAAGCCCTCACGCGCGGGCGGGGCGATACGGTCTCGATCGGCGGGGAGAAGAAGCACGTCATCGCCTACATGAAGGACTTCCTGTTTGCGCCCGAGCAGCGGCGGACGCCGATCAGCGCGCTTTCGGGCGGCGAGCGCGGGCGGCTGATGCTGGCCCGCGCGCTGGCCACGCCCTCGAACCTGCTCGTGCTGGACGAGCCGACCAACGATCTCGACCTCGAAACGCTCGACGTGCTGGAGGACGTGCTCGCCGACTATAAGGGCACGGTTATCCTCATCAGCCACGACCGCGACTTTCTCGATCGCGTCGTGACGAGCGTGATCGTTCCGGAGGGCGATGGACGCTGGACGGAATACGCGGGCGGCTATCAGGACATGCTGGCCCAGCGCGGCCAGGATCTCAAGAAACGCGAGGCGCGCGCAAAGCCTGCCGTTTCAGCGGCACCAGCAGAGCCGCAGAAAACGACGGACAGCGCACCTCAAGCGGCCAAGAAACGCCTCTCCTTCAAGGACAAGCACGCACTCGAAACGTTGCCCGGCGAGATCGCCGCGCTCGAAGCCAAGCAGGTGGATCTCACGCGCAAGCTCGAGGCGCCCGATCTGTACACGCGCGACCGCAAGACTTTCACCGAGCTTTCGGATGCGCTCGCCCAGGTGCAGGAGAAGCTCGCGGCCGCGGAGGAGCGCTGGCTCGAGCTTGAAATCCTGCGCGGGGAGATCGAAGGGGCGTGAGACGAGCCGGGGACGGCGCCTATTCGCGTCAGCCGTCGCGGCTTTCCTGGTGCGCCAAATGCGCGAGCGCGCCTTCGGCGGCGGCGCGGCCAGTTGCAAAGCATGCCTGCAGAAGATAGCCGCCGGTGGGAGCTTCCCAATCGAGCATCTCGCCGGCGACGAACGTTCCGGGGCGTGCCTTCAGCATGAAGGTGTCATCGACTTCATCGAACGCGATACCGCCCGCCGTGGAGATGGCCCGCTCGATGCCCGCCATTCCCATCACGACGAGCGGCACGGCCTTGACGAGGCGGGCGAGAGCGTCGGGCGGCAGCGTGCCGAGCGGCGTGCCTGCAGCGTGGGCGGTTTCCTGGAGCAAGCCGATGGCGGCGGGATCGAGGCTCAGCGCCTTGCGCAGCCAGGTTGCGAGCGATTGCTTTCCGCGCGGCCTCGCAAGACGCTTCGCAAGCTCCTCCTGCGTCTCGTCCGGTCGTAGATCGAGCGACAGCGTGGCTTTGCCATGGGCGTGGATCGCGTCGCGGATCGGCGCCGAAAGCGCGTAGACGGCGCCACCTTCGAGGCCCTCGGCCGCGATGATGGCTTCGCCGCGCACGCTCTCCGTCCCCAGCGTCAAGCCGATGCGCTTCAAGGGGCTTCCCGCAAAGCGCGCTCGCATGAGCTCCGACCAGGCGATGCGCACGCCGCAATTGGTGGGTTGTAGCGGCGCCACAGAGATGCCGGCCGCCGTGACGGGGGCGACCCAGCTTGCATCGGAACCGAGGCGCGGCCAGCTCGCCCCGCCGAGCGCGAGCACCGTGCAAGCAGCGTCGACGGCCTTTGTGCCTTCCGGCGTTTCGAACAGCAAACGCCCTGCCTCATCCCAGCCAGTCCAGCGATGCGAGAGCGCGATCTCCACGCCTTGCTCGGCGAGACGTCTGAGCCAGGCGCGCAACAACGGCGAAGTTTTCATCGAGCGCGGAAAAACGCGGCCGCTCGTGCCGACGAATGTTTCCTGTCCCAGCCCCTCACACCAGGCGCGCAAAGCGGGCGGCGGAAACGCGGCGATGGCGGCGGCGAGGCGCGGGGCGGCCTCACGATAGCGCGCGAGGAAACTCTCGACCGGCTCGCTGTGGGTGAGGTTCAAACCGCCGCGTCCCGCCAGCAGCAGCTTGCGCGCCACGCGCGGCATACGCTCGTAGAGCGTAACCGGCACGCCTGCGTTTGCCAGCGTCTCGGCGGCCATGAGGCCGGCGGGACCAGCCCCGACGACGACGGCGCGATGTCTGATTTGCGTCACGGCTGAACTGTGGGCTGACGAATTTCTGTTGCGGATGCGAAGGCGATTAGCAGCTTATGCGCCGCGTCACAATGAGTGTGCACGATGACGGATGTTGCCACGAATCTCGGGTAAGTGCCGAGGTGGGTTTCGCGGCGGGGAACCAGGGACCCATAACGTTTGGTGCTGACTACTCAATGGAGACGATAAATGAAAAAATCCCTGGCAATTCTCGCCGGTGCTGCCTGCTTCGGGCTGCTCGCCTCGGCTGCTTCCGCCGCCTCTCTCGGCGCCGCGGGTAGCGCGAGCTCCGCCGCCGCTCCCGCTTCCGATGTGATCCAGGTGCACGGCATCCATTCCTCCTGCAAGGTGGACGGACGCGGCTGGCACCGCTCCTACCTGTGGGGCCGTCAGCGCTGCGCGCCGCCGAAGCACCATCATCACGGCCCTAAGCACGGCCCCAAGCATCACCACGGCAAGAAGAAGCACCACTAAGGCTGTCTTCGGCAAGATCATCCCAGGCCCGGGCTCCAGACATGGAGGCCGGGCTTTTTTCGCGCCTGCGCAGATTGCGGTATCGAGCGATAAGAAACCTCATTCCGCAAACTGCGGATTCGCTCCCTCACCGCCCTGGTTCGTCTCCCGCTCATCGGATAAATTTCGGGGACTTCAACCGGAGACGTCCCATGCGCATGCCTGCCCTCCTGCTCTTGCCTCTTCTCTTCCCGCTCTCCTGCGTTGCGGCCGCCTCTGAGGAAAAGATCGACTGCAACGACGCCAGCAGCACCGTGGAGATGAACTTCTGCGCGCAGAAGGATTTCGACGCAGCCGACGCTCAGCTCAACGCGGTCTACCAGAAGGTGCTGGCGCACATCGGCGAGAGCGACCTCGAGAAGCCCTACGACCGGGCGAGTTGGGAAGAAGCGATGCGCGCGAGTCAGCGGGCGTGGGTGGCGTTTCGCGACGCGGACTGCAAAGGGGCCGTGCCGATGGAATGGTCGGGCGGGACGGGCACCACGGTGGCCGTCGTCGGCTGCATGACGACGCTCACGGAAGCGCGGACGAAGGACCTCGCTTCGCGCTACGACGTGGCATTGCCCGCATCCTCCCCGCGGCCGCAGCCGTGAGGAGGACACCGGGAAAGGAGATTAGTACTTGCAGGCGTAGTACTTCTTCAGAAAGAACTTCTTGCCGGTCGCGTGATAGCGCTTCAACCAATGCCTGCAGCCATAGTCCGGCGTACCGATCACGATGACGGGGCCGCCGTAGTAGCGGTGGTGGTGATGGAAGCCCCAGTGCTTTTTGCCGTGAGCGTTCGCCGCCGTCATCGTGGAGGTGAGTGCGGACGCAACAACGAGGGCCGCGACGGCGGCGTTCTTAGTGAACGACATGCAGGAAGTCTCCTTTTGGTGAGAAGGCCTCGCCGGTCTTGGGCCGGGCAGAGGCAGGTGGGGCGTGATGGCTCTGAACATCGCTCGAAACAGTGGGTGAAGCTGTTTCGCAGGATACAGGGGGCGCGACATTCGCTAGACTCCCGGCATTCGTCAGATGGGTCTCGCGTTCCGGCGTGTGCAACAAGCGCGCGAGCGTCAATGGTGCTCGCGAACACCTCCGGTCCCTGCCGGAACAGCACTACGACCTGAATTTCTCCACGGTCTTCCCATATCCCGGGAGGCGACCATGAAAGAGCTGAAGCTCATCCTCATCCTTCTCACGGCGCCGATTGCGATCGTCTTCGCGCTGTCGGTGCTGCGCGCTGACTATGCGCTCTACACTCAGGTCCGTGATTTCGGCGAGACGGGCGCCGCCGTCGTTGATCGCATTGCCGACACCTCGTTCGCCGGGATTCCCGGGCGGGGGCAAACGCTCACTTACACGCTAGAGCTTCCCGGCCATGCCGAGATCGTTGGCGCCGCGCACATGTCGCGGACGGTGGCCCAGCGCTACAGCGCGGGACAGGAAATCCAGATCGTGTACGCGGCGAGCGATCCCCGGCTCACGGCTCTCTCCGTCGAGCATGCCTGGCGCGCCTTCGTTTCCGATGTCGCCATCTTCGCGGCCTACGCCGCCGTTCTTGCGCTCACCATCGCGCTCATCCGGACGGGACCGCGCAAGCGCGACTGGCTTGCCCGCGCGGTGGCGCGCTAGCGTCAGAGGAAGCGATGGGCGTGGCGAGCGTCTGGCCGCAGGCACACCTCGCGGGCGCCGAACCAGCCGATGCGATTGCGCTGCACCCAATCATAGATGCGGTTTCCGATCGCGTCCGGCACGATGCGCCCGGCGACGCCGAGCCATTTCCACGGCGCGGGCATGGTGCGAGCAGCGGCGAGCGTGCCGGCCCAGCGCGTGTAGGGCATGCCCTCGGCCAGCACCATGAAGGTGTCGAAGCGCTCGGCGTCGAGGCCGTAGTGCCGATAGAGGGCCTGGGGAATGGGATCCTGGATGGCGGCGAAGCGCGTGGTGCCGCCCGGGTCTCGCCTCAGCATTCATTGGACGCCGGTGGAGCAGAGTACGCAGTGGCCGTCGAAGATGATCAGCGGCGCGCTGTCATGGAAGGGCGGGACGGCGGGATCGCTGCGATAGGTGTAAGCCATTTCAAGACTGCGGCCCGAACGGCCGCCCCTCTCCTCGCCCGCGTGACGAGAAGAGGGACTTTAGCGGTGTCACGGGAAGTGCGACAGAGCCCTTACCACTTGCAGCCGTAGTAGCGGTCGAGGAAGTAGGGATTGCCGGTGCGCTCGTAGCGATACTTCCACTTCTTGCAGTCTTGCTTCGCGGCCGAGAGAACGACCGCGGTGGCCGCCGCGCCGACGAGAAGGTTGCGCGCATCGCGCTTTTTGACGTGGGCGTTGGCGGCGGAGAAGCTGGAGCCGAGCGCCATCACGGCGACGAGGGTTGCAACGGCAGCGGACTTTGTAAGCGACATACGGACGTCTCCTGTCATTCAAGCTCGGCTCTATTGGGGTCAAGCCGCGGGCCGGTTCTGGCCTCTTTCAGCACCATGGCAGACGCGGCTTAAGGCCAACGTTACGGGGCCGGGACAATTTGAGGCGAATGCGGCCGGTCGCGGGGGCCGCGAAAATTGTCCGGATACGGTGTATTTGGTAGGAATGGCAGAAGGAGCGCGCAACCCGTGCGCGGTACCATCGCCTCGATCTTGCTGATCGCGTCCATGGGGATCAGTATCGTGATGCCGCCGGAGGTCACCGGCTCAAGGCCCCAAAGGCACTGAATAAGAAGAAAGGGGCATCGCTTCCCCAGTCCGAGAAGAATAAAGGGCAAGCGAACCATCATCAAGACTTGTCAGCACGACATGCCAATATGATCGGCCATCCCGACGCATAGTTTGATTAAGCTTGGGTAGAAATGAATCGATCACAGATACCGGTAATGCGAACGCGTCGTTACGGTCCATGCATCCAAGAACGAAATACCCACTCGTTGCTCCACTAAGGAATTCGCTCCATGCAGTATGATAAGCATACCAATATGGCTGGTAGCCACGCTCGTAACGCTTTGAGACGGCAACGCAAGCGCGAGCTTCACCGTCAGCACTTTCAAAGAACACACGACGACGTTGAACGAGAGGCGTCCCAAGCCAATTGCTTACGGCGGACATGATGCGAACCCGCATTCTCTCCAAATCATCTGAGGGTGTCTTGCTCGGAAAATCGGTTGAAGCCGAATGATCTGCATCCTCGGCGACTTCTTCTTCCTTCGCCAGCTCCACGTCGGTTGCAGCATCGAACATGACGTCCACAATGCGATCAACACGCGTATATTCAAATGGTCGCAACAATTCCCTTATTTGACGGATAGTTGAGCGCTCGTTCGACTTAACGGCGATTTGCATCAGCTTAACAAGGCTCTCCACGCCGACTACCCGCGTATCCCAAGCATAGCGAGAGCCTCTAATCTGAGCTTCCAGCGCCCCTGTGTCTTTGCGGCCGACTACGAATAAAGTCGACGCGGCCGAAGTTACCAATCCCGAAATTCTAAGCTTCTCACGATATTCCGCTACGGCATCAAGGCGTACGTTATAAGTATCGGTCGTCTTCACTTCTACAATGAGAGCAATGTCCGGTTCTGCACGCCAAATGCCATCGTACCCGATACCACCCTGTCTTCCCTGATAGCGACCGTTCTCAACTTCGAAGCCGAGGCGTCGCCCTATCTCATTGACGACGTCTTGCAAGACGTAACCGCTATCGTCAAAGCCATCGTTCAAACACTCCGAAGCGTAGACCGAAAGCTTGTCGGGTGACACCTCCCTTAGGTACGTTCGAAGTTCAGCAGCACACGGCGAGTCGTCGCGCAATCGACCATCACCTGAAATGGCGACGATCTGACGGATCATGTATGCTGAAATACTGTCAGGGTTTGATCGCCAAAGATCCATTAGACCCATGATCAGCCTCCCCGGCTGCGACAGAAATTACCGCAGATCGGGCGGGGTCGCTTCCGTTGCGAGAGACGCAATAGCGTCGTCCAAGCTCATCACCGTCTGATCCTGTGAGCCCAGGCGGCGGATGGAGACTTTCTTCTCCTCCGCCTCGCGCTTGCCGACGACGAGGATCACCGGGACCTTGGCGAGCGAGTGCTCGCGGACCTTGTAGTTGATCTTCTCGTTCCTGAGATCGCTCTCGACGCGCAGGCCCGCGGCCTTCAGCTTCTCGACCACCTCCAGCGCATAGTCGTTCGCATCCGAGACGATCGGCGCGACTACGATCTGAAGGGGGGCGAGCCACAGCGGGAAGTGCCCGGCGAAGTTCTCGATCAGGATGCCCGTGAAGCGCTCCAGCGAGCCGAACATCGCGCGGTGGATCATCACCGGCGTCTTCTTCTCGGAATGCTCGTCGATGTAGAACGCGCCGAGACGGCCCGCGAGGTTGAAGTCCACCTGCGTCGTGCCGCACTGCCAGTCGCGGCCGATGGCGTCCTTCAGCACGTATTCGAGCTTCGGTCCGTAGAAGGCGCCCTCGCCCGGCTGCAGCGCCGTCTTCACGCGTCCGTTCGAGCGCTTCGTCACCTCGTCGAGCACATCCTGCAGCGCCTTCTCGGCCTTGTCCCACAGCTCATCCGCGCCGACACGCTTTTCAGGCCGCGTCGAGAGCTTGATGAAGATGTCCTCGAAGCCGAAGTCGTTATAAATCGAGAGCATCAGATCGTTGATCTTGAGGCACTCCTCCATGATCTGATCTTCGGTGATGAAGATATGCGCGTCGTCCTGCGTGAAGTGGCGCACGCGCAGCATGCCGTGCAGCGCGCCCGACGGCTCGTAGCGGTGCACCTTGCCGAACTCGGCGATCTTCAGGGGCAGGTCGCGGTAGCTCTTGAGCCCGTGCTTGTAGATCTGCACGTGGCCCGGGCAGTTCATGGGCTTGCAGCAGAACACGCGCTCGTCCGGCAGCACCGTCGTGAACATGTTCTCGCCGTAGTTCTCCCAGTGGCCCGAAAGCTCCCAGAAGTGCTTCTCCATCATGTCGGGAGAGTTCACTTCCTGATAGCCTTCGCGATCGAGGCGGCGGCGCATGTATCCGATCAGCGTCTGGAACAGCGTCCAGCCCTTCGGGTGCCAGAAGACGGAGCCCGGCGCCTCTTCCTGGAAATGGAAGAGATCCATCTCGCGGCCAAGCTTTCTGTGATCGCGCTTCTCGGCTTCCTCGAGGCGATGCAGATAGTCCTTGAGCTCGTCCTCCGTCGCGAAGGCCGTGCCGTAGATGCGCTGAAGCTGCGGGTTGTTGCTGTCGCCGCGCCAATAGGCGCCCGCGAACTTCATGAGCTTGAAGGCCTTGCCGATCTGGCCCGTGGACGTCATGTGCGGGCCACGGCAGAGATCGAGCCATTCGCCCTGCTTGTAGATCTTGAGATCCTCGCCGGCCGGAATGGCGTCCACCAGCTCGATCTTGAACACCTCGCCCTTGTCGCGGAAGAACTGCTTGGCCTTCTCGCGGCTCCAGAACTCCTTCGTGAAGGGCGCGTTCTTCGCGATGATCTCCGCCATCTTCTTTTCGATCTTCGGAATGTCTTCCGGCTCGAAAGGCTGCTGCTTGGCGAAATCGTAGAAGAAGCCGTTCTCGATGACGGGGCCGATCGTCACCTGCGTGCCGGGCCACAGCGCCTGGACCGCTTCGGCCATCACGTGCGCGGTGTCGTGCCGGATCAGCTCCAGGGCTTCCGGGTCCGTGCGCGAGACGAACTTGATCGTCGCGTCCGATTTGATGGGATCGGCAAGATCCGAGAGCACTCCGTCGAGGCTCATCGCGACCGTGCGCTTTGCGAGAGAGGGCGAGATCGACTTGGCGACCTCGAGCCCCGTGATGCCGGCGGCGACCTTGCGGGACGCGCCATCGGGAAACGTCAGCGTAATCTCAGGCTTAGAGTCTTGCATCGATCAGCTCCTCTCACTCGCGGCATACCGATCCGCGTAAGATTATGGAGCCGCTTCAATCGTCGGAAACGGGCGGGAAGTCAAGATGGGCAGTAGGCAGTAGGCAGTAGGCAGTAGGCAGTAGGCAGTAGGCAGTAGGCAGTAGGCAGTAGGGGTAAGCGGGTTGCGCTGCCTCAGAAATCGAAAAAGCTGAAGATCGCTGCGAAAAACGCGGCGATGGCGGCGAAAATCCCGAGCACAATGTTCGCAATCGTCTCGAAGATGGCTTCGAACGTGTCGGAGACGGAGGCGCCGGCCAGGATGATCAGGGTGCCGCCCGTGCCGACCAGGGCGGCCGTCACGGCGCTGAAGACGGTGTACCAGAGGATGCCCGTCAATAGCAGGCCGATGAGGATTGTTGCGGCGACGCGGCGGAGGAGACCGCTGCTTTTGGCGGGCGGCTCGGCGGATGCCGGTGCGGGATCGGGCGCGGGGCCAGAGTTGGGCGCGATCATTCGAGATCTCCATCATCCGTGCCGACGGACGGACTTTTGACGCTCGCATTCTACGGGCCTTGCGCGGCGCGCGCTGTTCCGGATGGGACAGTGCCCGCGCGAGAGCCGTCAGTTCACGCCTAGCTTGGCGAGGCCAGCCTTGCTTTCGGCGTTACCGGGATCGATGGCGAGGGCGGCGCGGAAGTCGCTAATCGCGGCCTCGCGGTTGCCGAGAGCGGCGTGAATATGGGCGCGCGTGTCCCACACGTAGGCCTGCTTGGAGAGCAGGCGCACGGCGGCATCGGCATCGGAGAGCGCCTTGTCGGAGCGCCCTGTGCGATAGTAGGTCCAGGCGCGGTTGTTGAAGGCTTCGCCGTTCGAAGTGTCGAGGCGAATGGCTTCCGAGTAGTCGGAGATCGCCTTGTCCCAATTGCCTTTGTCGTAGTGGACAGTTCCGCGCAGGCTGTAGGCGGCGGGCGTCGGTTTCAGCGTAATCGCCGCGGACAACGCTTCGAGCGCCTTGTCGAGCTCCCGGCGCTCGCGGAGCGCCTTGCCGTTGAAGACGTGGAGCTCGGCGAGCTCCTCGCCTTTCGCGAGGCCGCTGTCGATCACGGTCTTGCAGGCCACGACGGCGGCGTCGGCGCTTCCTTCGCGGCAGGCTTTCCACGCCTGCGGCAGCATCCGCTTCGCGGTCAACACATCGGCGGGGTCCGGTGCGTGCGCGGGCAGTAGCTCGAGGCTCCCGCCCGAGGGCTTTTGCGGCTTCGCCTCCGGCTGTGTCGCGGCGCCTGCGGGTGGCGCGGGCGTGAGCACCGTGACCTCTTGCGTGCCCTTCGGCTTCGGCGCACCCGTGTTTCCACCCAGGAGCGTCAGCCCCGTCACGACACCCAGCGCGACAAGGAGCGCACCACCCGCGAGCACCATGGGCTTGCGGGCTTTCGCTGCCTTGCCCACCGGCGGGCGGGCGGGCAGCTCCGGCCGCTCGCTGGCGACGCGATAGGTGGACGGCGTCTCCGCCTCGATCGCCTCGCCCTCGACACTGATGTCCTGAAACTTGAGCTTGAGCTTGCTCGCCACCGCCTCGCGCACCGAGCGGGAGATGCAGACGCCGCCCGGAATGGCGAGCGAGACGAGATGGGCTGCACCCGACAGCGTCTCGGGCGAGACTTCCGGCGTGCCGTCCACGCGGCCACTCACCTCGCCGATGGTAATCGCGATGCGATACTCCAGACGTTCGGCGAGCGAGAGGGCTTTGTTACGGGCGCGTAGCGTCTCCTGAGCCTCTACGGCTGCGCGCACGGCTTCAACTGCGCTCTGAAACTCGACGAGGAGCGCTTCGCCGACCGCGGGAAGCACTTGCCCGCCGCCACGCGTCGCGATCTCCTCGATCACGGCGCGGTGGTCTTCGAGGCGCTTCAACGCAACCCCTTCGTCCGCAGCAAGAGCGCGGCTCATGCCGGCCACGTCGGCCATCAGGACGGCTGCGATCTTGCGCTTCACCGCTTATCTGCTCCCTGGCGGGCCATTTGGCGGCCCGCGCGAAATCCATGGCTCCGGTCCTACCACAGGGGGACGCGGCGTCCGAACCCCGGGTTTTCATTACAGCTAAGATTTCGGAGTTAAATTTTGACCGCAGCAGGTGCGGCTCCAGCGTCCGTAGCGCCAGGGGGCAAAGGGGTGGGACACGGCGCGGATATCAGGCGGAGGATCATAGCCGGCGCTGCCCCAGGGGTGGCAGCGCGACAGACGCGAGAGGGTCAGCCAGACGCCGCGCCACGGGCCGTTCGTCTCGATGGCATCAAGCGCGTATTCGGAGCAGGTGGGCAGGTGGCGGCACTCGAGGCCCATCAGCGGCTTCAGCGTCCAGCGGTAGACGTGAACCGGCGCCTTCAGGATGGCCTTACCCCAACTCATCGGACCTCAGCCCCGCCCTGCCGGCGCCTCCGGAGCGGCGGCCTCCAAACTCACGTCACCGCGCCCGGCCTTGGCCTGGTCGAGCGCGCGCTCGACCGCCTCGAACACGAGCAGGGTGGACGCGTGCCGATGGGGGTAGTCTTTTACCGGGGCCAGCAGCCCCAGGTCTGCCCAGCGCCCATCGGGGCGGGGGCCGCCCTCCTTCAGCATCCGGCGCATGGTGGCGGCGACGGCGCGAAACTCGTCGGCCGGCGTGCCTACAATCTCGCGGCCGACAATGGCGGCGGAAGCCTGTCCCAGCAGACACGCCTTCACAGTCTGGCCGAAATCCGTGATCCGGTCTCCGTCGAGCTTCAGCTCGACCTCGATGGTTGAGCCGCACAACTTGGAATGGGCACGCGCCGAGGCATCGGGGCTGGCGATATGCTCGGTGCGCGGGATCTCCGCAGCCAGCTCGAATATCCTCTGGTTGTAGATGTCGTCGAGATCCGCCATGGGTGCGTTCTGCTTCTCCAAGTGGTGGCTGGGCGTGAGCTTGGCGGCAGATGCTCCGCTTCCGCTTTCGACCAGGCGCAATCGCTTCTATATAGGGCCTCTGGCACGGGCATTCGAGTTGCATCGGCGCGACACCCCGTCCCCGAGCTTTGGGCGTTTCATGACCGATACCTCATCTCCCTCCTTTGCCGCACGCGGATCCACGGCGGATATCGAGCAAGGCTCGGTTTTCCAGCCGAAGTTCGACAAGGACGGCCTGATCGCGGCCATCGTGACGGACGCAGCCTCGGGCGCGGTGCTGATGTTCGCGTGGATGAACGCGGAAGCTCTCAAGCGTTCGCTCGAGACCGGGATTGCCCATTTCTGGAGCCGCTCTCGCCAGCGCCTGTGGCGGAAGGGCGAGGAAAGCGGGAATACGCTCGCCATACAGGAAGCCCGGGTCGATTGCGACCAGGATGCCGTCTGGCTCAAGGTCTCGGTCGGCGGAGAGGGCGTGACCTGCCACACGGGGGCCCGCTCCTGCTTCTACCGCACGCTTTCGGCTACCCCCGGGGCGCCGGCCAAGCTCACACGGTCGAACGTCTAGCCCCTTCCCTCTCCGGCCCCAATTCCGCCCGTTCCTGAACGGGTGCGAAACCAATTTGCGCGCTCCCGCGTTGAATTCGAGCTGCACCGCAGCAACGAATTCTCAAATCGGATCACATCGTTGGTAGGGGGGCTTTAATCGGAATCTGCTAGCCTCCAATTAAGGGTTGAGGGGATCCGGCTTCGCTACGCGACGGGTCTCATGGGACGTCGCACCGGCCACAATCTCAAGAACCGAGAGGGCCGGAGGAGTGGAGACCGCCATGGCAACCGCCGGCGCAGGCAAACTCAAGATCGGTCTTGCTCTCGGAGGAGGCGCGGCGAGAGGTTGGGCGCATATCGGGGTTCTCCGGGCGCTGCGCAAAGCCGGTATCGTTCCCGACATCATAGCAGGCACGTCCATCGGAGCCGTCGTCGGCGCGTGTGACGTGACCGGCCATCTCGACGAACTCGAAAATTTCGCGCGCGAACTGACGACGCGCAGGCGCGTTCTCGGCTATCTCGATTTCAATCTTTCCGGCACTGGCCTCATCACGGGCCATCGGCTTGGCGAGCGCCTTCACAAGCATCTCGGCGACATCAAAATCGAGGATCTTCCGCGCCGCTTCACAGCCGTCGCGACAGAGATCGGCACTGGCCACGAGGTCTGGCTTTCCCGCGGCACTCTGGTCGATGCCGTGCGAGCTTCCTACGCGCTTCCCGGCGTGTTCCGCCCGGTGAAGGTGGACGGGCGCTGGCTGTTCGACGGCGCGCTCGTCAATCCCATTCCGGTCTCGGTGTGCCGTGCGCTCGGCGCGCGCTATGTGATCGCGGTGAACCTCAACATCGACATCTCGAACCGGGGCACCATCTCGAACGTCAATCAAATGCCTGGCACGGATCTCGAAATGGAAGAGACGCCACCCGTGACCGGCAGCAACGGCATCGCAGTGCGCCGCCTTCTGCAACGGCAGATCCTCGGCAAGGGCGATGACGTCCCCGGCATCTCGACTGTCATGGTCGATGCCTTCAACATCGTGCAGGATCGCATCGCGCGCTCGCGTCTTGCCGGCGATCCGCCGGACGCCATGATCAGCCCGCGGCTGCACGGCATCGGCCTGTTCGATTTCCATCGCGCGGACGAGCTCATCGCACGCGGCGAAGCGGCTGCCAAGCGCGAGGTCGACGATCTTTCGCGCGAGCTCGACACGCGCCACATCCCGCATGGGCAAGCTCAATTGCCGATGTCGTAGACTTTCCGAGGCGCTCCGAAGGCGCGCAGGAACTCGAGATCAAAAAAAAGAAAACGGCGCGCCATCCAAAGCGCGCCGTTTCTTTTTTGCCGAGCGGCTTCGAAAGCCGCCGACGTCTCGTTCAACCCGTCGCGAGATAGTTGCGCATGGCCGAAACTTCCATTTCGACTTCCGCAACATGGAATTTCACGACATCGCCGATCGAGACGATGCCAACGAGGGCTTCATCCTCGATCACGGGGAGATGGCGGAAACGGCCCTTGGTCATGATCTCCATGAGCTCGTCGAGCTCACTGGTCTCCTGACAGCAGATCACGTTGCGCGTCATGACCTCCGAAACCATCAGGCTCAGGGCCGGCGCGCCGCGCTCGGAAATGGCACGGATGATATCGCGTTCGGAAATGATGCCGGCGACGTGTCCATTCTCGCCGACAACAACAATTGCGCCGATCTTTTTCGGACCGAGCTTCTTCGCGACGTCGAGCAGCGTCGCGTTCGGCCTTACGGTCGAGACCGCTCTTCCTTTCAACTTCAGTATCGATGCGACGTTCATGAACGTATCCTCCCGCTCGCCGTCGAATGATGCCGCGCTCTTACGAAAGCTCCTCCGCCTCCGCACCCGCCCGTAACCAGCTCGATCCTTAGCGAGCGTCTTTTATCCTCGGGTCTATTGGCCGAGTCTGGAAACAAACCCGGCAATCAAGAGTGATCCAAACTCTCTCAGCACGCAAGAGTTTCAATCATCATTTGGTTGCCGTTGATCTTCGGCCCGGGAGACATCGTCGAAAAGACCATAAGTAAAAAGCCCTAGTAGGTAGCCGCCGAGATGGGCTTCCCAAGCAATTCCCGCCGAATTTTGTGCGCCGCCGAAGCCGATTATCGTGAGCACGTTTATGAGCACCAGAATTGCGCTGGTGACCAGGATGCGCCGATCACGCAAAGCTTCGGCGAGCGACATGAGAGGGATTGAGCGCGGTGCCTCACGCAAACGGCGAAAGCCTCCGGAATCAATGGCAGGAAAGAGAAACCTCAAAGTGCCGCCCATGAGGCCGGATATGGCGCCGGACGCGCCGATCATCGGCTGAACGAGCTCGCTGTTGGCGAGATAGAACGCAAACGCGCCCGCGAGACCACACACCGTAAAGAACAGCAGAAAGCGCACCGTACCGGTACGTTCGGCTATTGCACCGCCGAAGGCCAGCAGCCACGCGGAATTGAGCGCGAGGTGAACCCAGTCGCCGTGCATTAACATGTGCGTAAACGGCGAGGTGAATACGGCCAGCTCGCCGCCGGGCAGCTCGGGCGCGAGCGGACCGTAGCGTGCGGGAATGAAAGCGGCCGCGAGCACGACCCACAAATCGTCATCGGCCGACAAGAAGCTGCGCCCCACGTGCACCAGCACGAGTACGGCCAGAACGGCGACCACGACCTTCGGAACATTGAAGACCGGCTCTTGCTGGGACGGCACCGTTGGGATCACGCGAGGCTCCTCGGTTGGGCGGGCGGCGATATTCGAACATCTTTCATTTTAACGATACGCCGATCTCCAATCCTCAGCCGAACCAGAACGCCGCACGTCCTTCCGTGCATATGGCACGAAAGCTGCTCTTGTCGACTGCAAGGCTCGTTTCGACACCCTTCCCTTCACTCCGAGCCCCACCCCCCTCTCGAGAGCAACCGCTCTTGAAACCGGCGCAGCAGAGCCCTGCCGCGCCGCAGGAGAATTGCGTGCTGAGCAGTATCGATATGAAACATCCGGCCACCCAAGCCCTCTATGCCTACTGGAACGAGGTGAGACGCGATCGCCGGGCTCCCCGGCGGCTGGAAATCCAGCCGGCGCGGATCGGGGATTTCCTGCTCGATACCTTCATCCTGGAACGGGCCGAGCGGAACGTCTTCCGTTTCCGGCTGGCTGGAACACGGGTGGCGTCCCGCTTCGGCATGGATGTCAGATCCCGCGATTTCCTGTCCTGCTGGACCGAGGGCGATCGCTCGCTGCTCGAGCACCACCTCTCCGAGATTACGGACCTCGGCCGCGTCGGGCTGTTCACCGGTGAGCTCGGCGCTCCGTCCGGCCAGGATTTCCGGGCGGCGGAAGCACCGATGTTCGAGTTGCTCGTGCTTCCGCTGGTCCATACGGGCCAGTCGATCGATCGGCTGCTGTGCATGCTCGTTCCCTTGGAGGAGCCGGCGGCGTCCTTCCGGTCCTCCCCACTCAGCATGCGGCTGCTGGCCGGGGAGAGCATCTGGCCGTCCGCCGAGCACAGGGACGCATTCGCTTACGCCGACCGTCAGCTTCCTCTGCACCCCCACGTCCGCACGGCGCGCATCGTGCGCCAAGGCCGCCGGCAATTCCGGGTCTACGAAGGCGGGCGCGACGAGGCGGCCGACGCAATGGCAAAGCGCCCCTAAAAGGCCGGCGGATCAGGGATCGCCTGGGCCGTCCGGAACGCGCCCTTCGTGCCGCCCAGGCCGTGTGACATCCAAAATTCTCAAATCTGAAACTTTGGCGCGCCCACCCGCGTTCACATCGGGCGTTCCTGTTGTGCCTACCCGTGGCACTCCCCGCCGTGCGGGTTTGGATCATCAGTTAGTCGTTCATTAAGTGTGTTGTTCCAATATGGGACTCCATTGGCCGCAAGCGGTTGTAATGCCCGCTTCGGGGTCGCGGAGGTCGTTTCTCTCGTTTCTGCTTGGAACTCGTCCATGTCGCCCAGTTCAGCCAGCACAGTCAGAGCCTCGATCCGGTTCGATACGCGGATCGTTCCCGATCGCCGCCGCCACAAGCGCTATGCGCTCGCGCTGCTCGGGCGTTTCATGCGGGCGAACAAGCAGGAGTTTCCTTGCAGGCTCAACGATATCTCGGTGGGTGGCGCCGCCATCATGGCGCCCGTCGAGGTTGAGATCGGCGAACGCATCGTCGTCTACTTCGACGAAATCGGCGGTCTGGAAGGCGTTGTTGTGCGCACTTTCGAAGGCGGTTTTGCAATCGCCCTCAAAGCCACCCAGCACAAACGCGAAAAGCTCGCAGCGCAGATCACCTGGCTCGTCAACAAGGACGAGCTCGGCGGAACCTTCGGCCGCCGGCACAAACGCTTCGAAGTGGTCAACAAAACGTCAACGCTCCGACTGTCGGACGGCCAGTCGGTGGACTGCCGCGTGCTCGACGTTTCGCTGTCCGGCGCCTCGATCCAGACGGACGCGCGTCCGCCGATCGGCGACGAAGTCATCTTCGGAAAATTGCGCTGCAGGGTGATGCGCTATCACGACCGCGGGATCGGCGTGCAGTTCCTCGACATCCCAGATCCCGAGGCTTTGCGGCGATATTTCGGCTGAGCGAGGGCCCGAACGGTGTCCCCCGCGGAACTACACTTTAGCTCAAATTTTGCTCGATTTCTGACGGCGTACTTCAGAGGACCACGACCTTTCTCGATTACTGTGGTCGGCGTGAGAGGGATAGTAGGGGTAGTGAGTATGAAGCGTTTGGTTGTTTGCATAGCAGGTGCCCTCACGGGGATCTTGGGATCGGCGAGCGCCATGGCGGAGCACTCGATCTCCCGGACCGTCAGCACGGCCTCTCCCTTCATGAGGGTGTACGGGCCTTCCCAGCCTCCTTATGGATTTGTCCGCTTCTGCGACAGCAATCCTCAAGCTTGCGCTCCGCAGCGCATCGAGGATGTGCGCTTCCAACCGACGCCCGAGCGCTTGAGCGAGCTCGACGAGGTGAACCGCTGGGCGAACCACGTCATCGCGCCGGCGACGGATCAGGAGATCTACGGCGTCAGCGAATTCTGGACCTACCCGACCGATCGCGGCGATTGCGAGGACTATGCGCTGCTCAAGCAGAAGATCCTGCTCGATCGCGGCTGGCCCAAGAGCTCTCTTCTGCTCACCGTCGTGCGCGACGAGAAGGGCGAGGGTCATGCCGTTCTCACCGCGCGCACCGCGCAGGGTGACTTCGTGCTCGACAACAAGGTCGACGACGTCCGCCTGTGGAACGCGTCAGGCTACTACTTCATCATGCGCCAGTCGTATCTCGATCCGCGCGTATGGGTGTCGCTCGATGCGAACGACCGCGCCGCTCCCGAGGCAATCGCCGGTGTGCGTGAAGGCAACTAGCCGAGCGCACACTCGACCACCACGTTTCACTACCCCACTGCCTGTTTGACTTCCGAGCCCGGGTATCCCTGCCCTGCCCCCAACCGGGCTCACCTTGAGCCGGACGCGATCCCCCCTCGTGTCCGGCTCGAATTTTTTTGAAGGGGCTCTCGCTCTCCCGCTCGGCCGGAAAGCGCATCGCTACATCGGGCGGAAACCGGCGGCGTAGCGCTTCCAGTTCTTGACGTAACGCCCCGCCGCCCCGCCGAAGCGGGCGACATCCTCGTCCGTCAACTGGCGCACGATCTTTCCAGGAGAGCCCAGCACCATGGAGCGGGGCGGGATCACCTTGCCCTCGGCAATCAGCGTATTGGCGCCGATCAGGCACTCCTCGCCGATCTTGGCGCCGTTGAGAATGATCGAGCCGATGCCGATCAGGCTTCCGCGACCGATGGTGCAGCCGTGCAGCATCACCATGTGGCCGATGGTGCAGTCCTCTCCGATCTCCAGCGGATAGCCGGGGTCGGTGTGCAGCACGCATCCGTCCTGCACGTTGGAGCGTGCGCCCACGCGGATCAGCTCGTTGTCGCCGCGCAGGACCGCGCCGAACCAGACGCTTGCGTCCGTCTCGATCGCGACCTTTCCTAGAACGATGGCGTTGGGGGCCACCCAATAGCTGCCGTCGGCGGGCGTCGTGACACGCGCGCCATCGAGCTCATAAAGGGCCATGTCTCAAGCTTCCTCGAGATCCATCTCGAGGATGGCCATCTGGAACTGGTAGGAGACCTCACCGTCCTCCTCCTCGCGGAACAGCACGGCGATGAAGTCGTCGCCGACGTAGACCTCGGCGGAATCGTCCTTCTTGGGACGCGCGCGCACCGTGAGATTCTTGGTGCCGAACGTCTTCTTCAGATAGGCCTCGAGGCGGCCCAGCTCATCCTTCTTCACTTCCTGCTCCTTTGTTCGTCAAAGCATGGCGTAGTCGTCTGGCCCCATCAGCGAATCCACGGGGACGAAAGTCTGATCCATCGTGCGGCCAGGCTCGGCGGTGCCTGCGGGGCCGACGACCCGCGCGGGCACGCCCGCGACGGTGACGTGCGGGGGCACATCCGCCAGCACCACGCTGCCGGCCGCAATGCGCGAGCAGTTGCCCACGTGAATGTTGCCCAGCACCTTGGCGCCCGCGCCGATCAGCACGCACGAGCCAATCTTGGGATGGCGATCTCCGGTCTGCTTTCCGCTGCCGCCGAGCGTCACGGCGTGGAGCAGCGAGCAGTCGTCGCCCACGGTCGCCGTCTCGCCGATCACGACGCCGGTCGCATGATCGAACATCAGTCCCTTGCCGAGACGGGCAGCGGGGTGAATGTCGACCGCGAACATGCGGGACGACTGGCTTTGCATGTAGAGCGCGAAATCGCGCCGGCCCTGGCGCCACAGCTCATGAGCGAAGCGGTAGGTCACGAGCGCATGGAAGCCTTTGAAATAGAGGAAGGGCTCAAGATAGCGTGTGCAAGCGGGGTCGCGATCGAAGACGGCGGCAAGGTCGGCGCGAAAGGCCTGACCGAGCGCTGGCTGTGAGGCGAGCACGTCGCGGAAGATCTGAACGATGAGGGGCGCGTCCACGTCGGCATGGCCGAGGCGCTGCGCAATCCGATGGCAGATCGCCTCCTCCAGGTTGTCGTGGCTGGCGACGGTCGCATAGATGAAGCCGGTGAGAGCGGGCTCTGCAGCCATGGCCGCCTCGGCCTCGCTGCGCAGTGAGGCCCAGATCGGGTCTTCGGCCGCGCGGTTGGGGGCCGTGCGCCGTTCGGTCTTGCCGGCAAGGGAAGAGTGCTTGGCGCCGCTCATGTCCGTTGTTCCTCAGCCCGCGGGCCTACGATGAGAGTTACGGATCCCGCCTCGAAGAGATCGCCAACCGGCTGATCCGTATCGCAGAGTACGCCTCGCACCTCATTATAGATCGGCGAGGTGGATCCGTAAGATAGATCGTGTCTGCTCGAAATCCTGGCTAGGGCGTATCGGCGCCGGCCCGGCCCGTCAATCTAAACCTCGGGCCAACGCGGCCTCCGGCCGCACCGCCCGCAGAGCGTGCCCGGGCCGCCCAGGTTGCAGGAGCCCGCGATGCCAGAGTTCCAGGCAGGCAGGGCGGCACGCCGCGTTGCGCTGGCCCGCCGCACGATCGCAAGATAGAAAGCGGCGCTCGGCTTTCCGCGGGCACCGAAGAGGACCTAACGCATGACAGAGACGTCCGCCTCCCCGCCCGACCTCACGCTCGAGATCGACGGACCGATCGCCTGGATCGTGGCGAACAACCCGGACCGGATGAACGCCTACACGGCCGACATGTGGGCGAAAATTCCCGTCCACGTGAGGGCGGCTGAGGCATCCCCGGATGTGCGCGTCATCATCCTGCGGGGCAGCGGCACGCGCGCGTTCTGCGCGGGAGCAGACATCTCGGAGTTCGAAAGCGCGCGGACCGGCGATCGTGCGGCCGAGTACGATCGGCTGAACCACGAGGCGTTCTCGGCGCTGCTCTCGGCGCACAAGCCCATCATCGCGATGATCCATGGCTTCTGCCTCGGCGGCGGGCTCGGCATCGCGGCGTGCGCCGATCTGAGGCTTGCCGATCACAAGGCGCAGTTCGCCATCCCCGCCGCCAAGCTTGGGCTCGGCTACAATCCCCGCTGGGTACCGCCCCTGCTCGCGCTGGCGCCCGCGGCGTTCATCAAGGAAATGCTGTTCACGGGACGGCGGTTTTCGGCGGCGGAAGCCGAGCGCATCGGCCTCGTCAACCGGCTGGTCGAGACCGACACGCTCGAAATTTCCGTGCGCTCCCTCGCGAGCGAGATCGCGAGCAACGCGCCGCTCACGGTGCGCGCGGCCAAGCTCACGATCGACGAACTGGTGCGCCATCCCGAGAACCCCGACACCCGCGAGCTCGACGCCGCCGTGCAAGCGTGCTTCGAAAGTGCGGACTATGTGGAGGGCCGGCGCGCATTCCTGGAGAAGCGCAAACCCGCATTCGCCGGCCGCTGATCTCTCGCGCGCCCTATTCCCGCGCTCGTAAAAAACTTTCTTCCGCGCTGCCGCTCGCAACGCAGCACGGCGGAACGCGCCCGTAACAAGGGCAAAATATTCGCGCGGCGCACAGGCGCCGCTCGTTTCCATGATGCATTGCACGATTGTTTTTACTTGGCAGGGAACGATTTTGCCCAATACTCCATTTGTCTCGACGGGATCCCTGCCCCGGCGGGATGCCCTATCAGGGCTAATGATGCTCCTGTTGTTTGTAATGCGTATGCACGAAAGCACCCCCAGCCGGTCTCGTGCCGGCAGAGCTAGAACGGCCGGCGCGGCCCGCTCTTCGAGAGCAAGCCAAGCCGGGAGGAGGCAACGATGAACATTGCGATGCGACTGAACGTGCTCGCTGCACTGATGTCTTTCGGCTTCATCGCTGCAATCGTGGTCGGAATGGTCTGAGCGCTCTCCGGCCGCCTGATCGCGATTCAGCTCCCCGCCGTCCTTCAAAGGCGGACACCTTAAAAAAAGGCGCGAGACCCGAAGCGACAATCGCCCGGGTCTCGCGCCTTCAATCTTTCTAAGGGCTACTTCTTGAGGTGATAGCCCAGGATAGCGGCGGCGAGCACGGCGTATTCCGCCTTCACGCGTCCCCACGGAACCTCAGAGAGCAGCGGAAGCTGCGGACCCCACGTCCACAGCACGGCCGCGATGAGGCCGAGGCCCAGCGCCCAAGACAGCGTGTGGCTCGACGGCGCGCCGACATCCTTCAGGATTTGAGCCGCAATGACGCCGATAAGGAACACGACGATGGCGGCGACGACAGCGAAGATGAAGAGACGGAACTCTCCGAACTTGATGAAGCCCATGAGAGCGGTGCTGCCAAACCAGCCGATCACGATCTGGAGCAGCAGAAGCACGAGACGTCCAAGCATGTGAGTTCTCCCCCAGTTAGCTGCCGGCCGAATTCCCCCTCGGGCCGCACATCCGGCCCACGCGCCACACGCGACACCGATAGAAACCGGGTGATCGCGGCTTTGCCGACACGGCACATGCCCAAGCATTTAGAGCATGATTCCTACGTCGGATTCGCAGCATCCGACGCCGTCTGCTCTACCATGAAGATCCGCATTGGGAAACAAAGCATTGGAAACGCCGGCTCACGCGGCGTGACGGGCAGTCGTGAAGAAATATCCCGCGATCGCCGCGGCAACCGGAGCGAACGTAAAGAGATGACCGGCCAGCTCCGACTGACCGGCTGACGGCGCGACGAACATGATCGCAGCCGCCGCCGCGATAATCGCGAACGATACGGAGGCGATGAGCGAGAGAACGGACGGCGGCGCGATGGTCTTAGTGATGCGCGAGCCGATGAACGCGCCGATCAGCACGATGACCGCGCCGACGGCAGCGACGATGTAATAGTAGGCCGGACCGTATGTGACGAAGAAACCAACCAGGTTAGGCGCGGCAATCCATGCCGCTGCAGCCTGAGCCACGGCCAGATTCACGAACGGCATCGCCTTTTCCCCCTCGCCTCGAAACGCGGCGGGCTAGAGGCCCGCCGTGCCGATCATGCCACGTTTTTCCGCTCCGAGACAGCATCGTAGTTGAGCACCGGCGCGAGCCAGCGCTCGGCCTCCGACACCGCCCAGCCCTTGCGGCGCGCGTAATCCTCGACCTGATCGCGCTCCACCTTGCCCACGCCGAAATAGTGGCTTTGGGGATGAGAGAAGTAGATGCCGGAGACGGCGGCACCCGGCCACATGGCGTAGCTCTCGGTAAGCTCGATGCCGGTCTCGGCTTCGACGTTCATGAGGTCCCACAGCGTCCGCTTCTCGGTGTGATCCGGCTGGGCCGGATAGCCGGGCGCGGGACGGATGCCCTTGTATTTCTCCAGGATCAGCTCGTCGTTCGAGAGCTTCTCGTCGCGAGCGTAGCCCCACAGCTCGCGCCGCACCTTGGCGTGCATGGCTTCTGCGAAGGCTTCGGCGAGGCGGTCCGCAAGCGCCTTGGCGATGATGCGGCTGTAATCGTCGGTTGCCTTGATATGGGTCCGGATCGCCTCTTCCTCGCCGATGCCCGCCGTGACTGCGAAACCGCCGACGTAATCGGCAAGCCCCGTCTCTTTGGGGGCAACGAAGTCGGCAAGCGCGGTGTGGGCGCGATCGCGCGAGGGATCACGCGCAATCTGCTGACGCAGCGTGAACAGTTTCGTGCGCTCTGTGCGGCGTGTCTCGTCGGTATAGAGCGCGATGTCGTCACCGACGCTGTTGGCGGGCCAGAAGCCGACAACGGCGTTGGCGGTGAACCACTTCTCCGCCACGATGCGATCGAGCAGAGCGCGCGCGTCCGCGAAGAGCTTCCGCGCCTCGGTCCCGACCTTGTTGTCATCGAGGATCGCAGGGTAGCGGCCCGTCAACTCCCACGCCTGGAAGAAGGGCGTCCAATCGATGTAGGGGGCGAGGCTTCCGAGATCGAAATTCTTGAACGTGCGCGTGCCGAGGAAAGAGGGCTTCGGCGGCGTGTAGCTCGCCCAATCGATGGCGTACTTGTTGGCGCGGGCCGCGGCAATGGTGATGCGCTGCTTCTTGGCCTCGTTGGCGAGATGGGCTTCGCGCACCTTGACGTACTCGGCCTTGATGCCATCGACGTAGGGCTTGCTTTCGGTCTCCGAAAGCAAGTTCGAAACCACGCCCACGGCGCGGCTCGCATCGAGCACATAGATCGCCTGCCCCTTGTTGTAGTTGGGGCTGATCTTTACGGCCGTGTGCACGCGGCTCGTGGTGGCGCCGCCGATGAGCAGAGGCACCGAGAAGCCCTCCCGCTCCATCTCCGCCGCGACGAAGCACATCTCGTCGAGCGACGGCGTGATGAGGCCCGAGAGGCCGATGATGTCCGCCTTCTCCTTCTTGGCGGTCTCCAGGATCTTGGCGGCCGGCACCATCACGCCGAGGTCGATCACCTCGTAGTTGTTGCACTGGAGCACGACGCCGACGATGTTCTTGCCGATGTCGTGGACGTCGCCCTTCACCGTCGCCATCACGACCTTACCGGCAGACGGCAACTGATCCGTACCGGAGAGGCGCTTCTCCTCTTCCAGGTACGGCTGCAGATAGGCTACCGCCTGCTTCATCACGCGCGCACTCTTGACGACTTGCGGCAGGAACATCTTGCCCGCGCCGAACAGGTCGCCCACGACGTTCATGCCGGCCATCAGCGGGCCCTCGATCACGTGGAGCGGCTTGTCGGCCTGCTGGCGGGCCTCCTCCGTGTCGGCCTCGATGAAATCGGTGATGCCGTGCACGAGCGAGTGCGTGAGACGCTCCTGCACCGTGCCGTTGCGCCAGGTGAGATCCTTCTCCTTGCCTTTCGCGCCGCCGCCTTCTCCCTTGAAACGGGGAGCGGCCTCGAGCAGGCGGTCCGTGGCGTCGGGGCGGCGGTTGAGGATCACGTCCTCGGACAGCTCGCGCAGCTCGGCCGGGATGTCGTCATAGAGGGCGAGCTGGCCCGCGTTGACGATGCCCATGTCCATGCCCGCCTTGATGGCGTGGTACAGGAAGACCGCGTGCATGGCCTCGCGCACGGGCTCGTTGCCGCGGAAGGCGAACGACAGGTTGGAGACACCGCCCGAGATGTGCGTCAGCGGCATCTTCTCCTTGATCTGGCGCGCGGCCTCGATGAAGGCGATGCCGTATCCGTTGTGCTCCTCAATGCCGGTCGCCACCGCGAAGATATTGGGATCGAAGATGATGTCTTCCGGCAAGAAGCCAACCTTCTCCGTGAGCAGCTTGTAAGCCCGCTCGCAGATCGAAACCTTGCGCTCGATGGTGTCCGCCTGCCCCTGCTCGTCGAACGCCATCACGACGACGGCCGCGCCGTAACGCTGCACCTTGCGGGCCTGATCGAGGAACTGCGCTTCGCCCTCCTTGAGGGAGATCGAGTTGACGATCGCCTTGCCCTGCACGCACTTGAGGCCCGCCTCGATGACGCTCCACTTGGAGCTGTCGATCATGATCGGCACGCGGGCGATGTCCGGCTCGGAGGCGATGAGGTTGAGGAACGTGCTCATCGCCTTCTCGGAATCGAGCAGGCCCTCATCCATGTTGACGTCGAGGATCATGGCGCCAGCCTCGACCTGCTGGCGCGCGACCGCGAGCGCGGCCGGGTAGTCGTTCGCCTCGATCAGCTTGCGAAACTTCGCCGAGCCGGTGACGTTTGTTCTCTCGCCGACGTTGATGAAGGACTGCGCTGCGCTTGCGGTGGTCATTCTTTTCTTTCTCGCTTCTCCGCGCTCCCCCGCCAAAGAAGGAAAGCGGCATTTTTTATTCAGTGCGTTTCATCTCGCGCCGGGGAACGCGGGACCTTACCCATGCACGAAGGGCTCGAGGCCGGAGAGGCGCATCTTGGGCGCGATCTCGGGAATCTTACGCGGCGGAAACTTCGCGACGTGCTCGGCGATGTGGCTGATGTGATCGGGCGTCGATCCGCAGCACCCGCCGATGATGTTGATGAGCCCGTCCTCGGCCCACGGCTCAGTTGCACAGGCCATGTCCTCGGGCGTCTCGTCGTAACCGCCCATCGCATTCGGCAATCCTGCGTTGGGATAGGCCGAGATGCGCACGTCAGCCACGTGCGAAAGCTCCGCGAGATAGGGGCGCATCAGCTCCGCGCCCAGTGCGCAGTTGAGGCCGATCGAGAACGGCTTCAGGTGGCGCATGGAATACCAGAAGGCTTCGGCCGTCTGTCCTGAAAGCGTGCGGCCCGAGCGGTCTGTGATGGTGCCCGAGATCATGATCGGAAGCGTCACGCCCATCTCGTCGAAGGCTTCGAGAGTGGCAAGGCCCGCAGCCTTCGCGTTCAGCGTGTCGAAGATCGTTTCGATCAGAATGATGTCGCTTCCGCCTTCGATCAGCGCGCGCACCTGCTCCTTGTAGGCGTCGCGCAGCTCGTCGAACGTGACGTTGCGGAAACCCGGATTGTTCACATCGGGTGAGATCGACGCGGTTCTGTTGGTCGGGCCGACGGCACCTGCGACGAAGCGAGGCTTGTCCGGCGTGAGCTTCGTGTATTTGTCGGCAGCCGCGCGGGCAAGCTTGGCCGCCGCGACGTTGATCTCATAAGAGAGGTGCTCCATGCCATAGTCCGCCATGGAGATGCGCTGCGCGTTGAACGTATTGGTCTCGATGATGTCGGCGCCGGCCGCGAGATACTGCTCGTGGATGTCCTGGATGATCTTCGGCTGCGTGAGCACCAGAAGGTCGTTGTTGCCTTTGACGTCGCGCTCCCAGTCCTTGAAACGCTCGCCGCGGTAGCCGGCCTCGTCCAGCTTGTGGCGCTGGATCATGGTGCCCATGGCTCCGTCGATGATCAGGATGCGCTCTGAGGCGGCCTTTTCGAGGGCTTTGGCGCTTTCGATTGTCTTCATGGTCTCAACTCGAGTTCGTGTTCGATTGACGAAAGGCGGATCGGATCAGGCTTGCGCCTTGCGCTGCTCCAATGGCGCCACCTTGAGCGGCCTGAGGCCGAGCAAATGGCAGATGGCGTAGACGAGATCGGCACGGTTCAGCGTGTAGAAGTGGAAGGTCTTGATGCCCTGATCCACGAGGTCCATCACCTGCTCGGTTGCGACGGCAGCCGCGACGAGGTGGGTGGTCGCCGGATCCTCGTCCAAGCCTTCGAAGCGGCGCGCGAGCCAAGCCGGCACGCTGGCGCCTGTCCTGATCGCAAAACCCGCGACCTGGCGGAAGTTGTGGATCGGAACGATGCCGGGCGTGATCGGAACCCAGATGCCTGCGGCCCGGGCGCGCTCGAGAAAGCGCAGGTAATGCGTATTGTCGAACCCGAACTGCGTGATGATGCGATCGGCGCCCGCGTCTACCTTGGCCTTCAGGTTGTCGATGTCGGCCTGGAGCGAGGGGCTTTCGGGGTGCTTCTCGGGATAGCCACCCACGGAAATCTCGAAGTTGGCGATCTTCTTGAGACCGGCGACGAGATCGGCCGCATTCACGTAGCCGCCCGGGGTCGGCGTGTAGCGCTGGCCGACGCCGCCAGCCGGATCGCCGCGCAAAGCCACGATATGGCGGACACCCGCATCCCAATAGGCGCGGGCGACGGCATCCACCTCCTCGCGCGTAGCATCGACGCAGGTGAGATGGGCGGCCGGACGCAGCGCCGTCTCCTTGATGATGCGCGCGACGGTGGCGTGCGTGCGCTCGCGCGTCGAGCCGCCCGCGCCGTAGGTGACCGATACGAACTCCGGACACAGCGGCGCCAGACGGTTGATGGCGGCCCACAGGGTCTCTTCCATCTTCTCCGTCTTGGGCGGGAAGAACTCGAACGAGACTTCGATCTCGCCAGCGCCGAGCAGACGGCTTTTTCTTTCGTTGGCTGGGGGCGTCATGAGCCGATCCGTTCCAGTTTTTGAGGTTTAGATTCCGCTGCGACCGCTTCGGGCCTGCGCGCGAGCCAAAGCGAGACGGTGAGCTGCTGGCGATCGTCGCCTTGCTCGGGCTCGAGGTTGCGCACCTCGATGCCGGCGAGGCCCTGCTCGGCAAGCCAAGCAGTGACCTGCTCCTGCTCGAAGCCGAGACGCTCGTGGGCGTGCTCCTCGCGCAGGCTTTCGATGCCGTGCGGGGCGAAGTCCACGATCAGAAGGCGCCCGCCGGGCGCCAGAATGCGGGCCGCCTCGCGAATGGCGTGCGCGGGCTCCGACAGGTAGTGCAGCACCTGATGGATGACGACGCCGTCCGCCACGCCGTCGGGCAAAGAGAGGTCGTAGATATCGCCGTGGCGGACTTCCGCACGCGAGAGGCCCGACGTGTTGAGCTTGCTGCTCGCGTAGGCGAGCATGGACTTGTTGACGTCGAGGCCGATCCCGCGCTCGTAGCGATCCGCGAACACCTCGAGCATACGGCCCGTTCCGGTTCCGAGATCGACGAAGAGCTTGAACGGCGGGCCAGCGAGCGCCGACGTAATGGCCGCTTCCACGGCTGCATCCGACACATAGAGGGCGCGGATACGGTCCCAGTCGGCCGCGTGCTCCTGGAAGTAGGTTTGGGCAGCAGCCTCACGCTCGCGCTTCAGGGAGTCGGCGCGCTCGCTGTCGCGGCGGAGGACGGGATCGCGCGTATCGACGGTGTCGAGGATGCGCCGGACGAGGCGGCCGCCCTCGGAGCGCTCGGAGACGTGGAAGTAGACCCAGCTTCCCTCGCGGAAGCGTTCGATCAGCCCGGCCTCCGCCAGAAGCTTCAAATGCCGGCTGATCCGGGGCTGGCTCTGCCCCAGGATCTGCGTCAGGTCCTTGACGTTGAGCTCGCCCGCGGCCAGCAGCAGCAGGATGCGCAGACGCGTCGCCTCGGCTGCCGCCTTGAGCGCGGTGACCAACTCTTGCGTATCGAGCGTCCCTGACATCGCTTCCGCCATCTGTTTCGCGGAAACATATAAAGATATGTTTATATGTCAAGGTCGATTTCGGCGCCTGGGAGCTGGATCTTGCTCCAAAACTGCACACAGAGAGGGGCCTATCAAGATTTCAGTAACCATGTCGTAAGGGGTTCGCCCTATGGTTGCGCTCTCGACGACTTTTGGAATCCTGGGGGGCGGGACTTCATGCACGGCGCGGCATCCGACACATCCATTTCTTCTGTTTCCCAATCCTCTCCGCCCGCTCCTCTCCTTCCTCTCACATTCGAGCAGTCCGCCGAGGGGTCTGGACGGTTCGTGCTGATGGCGGTCTTGTGCCCCATTCTGATCGCGCTGCTCACGCCGTTCTGGCTCGTGCTCGCAAAGCTCGCATCCGATCCTGCGGCGCGCGCGGTGCTTGTTGCGCGGCCCATGCTGGCGCTTCACCTCGGCCTCGCCCTCGTCGCGCTCGGCTGGATTTTCGGCTGGCCCCTGCTGTTCCTTGCGAGAGGCTCATTCCGGCGGCGCCTGATCAGCATCGAGAACGGCTTCGTAACGGCCTCCGAGCGCGGGCTTTTTGGCATTCGCTCCTGGATCGAGCCGGTCTCGGCGTATGCCGGCGTCACAAATCGGGTGCGCTCGTCGCTGTCGGGTGTCCGCCACGAGTTGGTCCTCGTGCACGCAAGCCCTTCGAAATCCGTGATTTTGTACGCCTCGCCCCGGATTTCGCAGGAGGCGGTCGATTCCGTGTCCGGGCAGCTCAAACTTGCCGAAATTCCGTCGCGGGAGGCCGCTAGCTTCGCGCCATTGCACGGGTTCTTCCATCTCTCAGAGCCTCGGCCTCAACTTGCAGCGGCCCAAATCTAGGGTTGCCAAGGCTTTGACTAGATCGCGTGCACGTGCTGAATGAGGGGAAAGTGGTCGGTCGAGCCCCACGGAGGGTATTTCGGCCATGCCCGATATAGCGGGAGCTAGGTTTCGATGACGACGGTTCGCCAGCGCTTGCCCCTGGGGCAGAGCGCATTCAACCTCCGGGCAGCAGCTCTCTCGGTTGCGTTGCTGATAGCAGGCACGCTCACGGCCGCAGCGGAATCGCCGGCGGCTTACATGCAGCGCGTAGCCAACCAGCTCGTCGCGGCCTCGCGTACCGGTTCCGAAGCCGACTTCGCCACCACCATACGCAGCCACGCTGACGTGCCCACCATCGGCCTCACCGCGCTCGGCTCCTACGCCCAGACGCTGCCCAAGGCCGATCGCCCGGCCTACTACAACGGCATGATCAGCTTCATCGCCCGCTATGCCGCCAAGGAGGCGCCGAAGTATCCGGTGGCCAAGGCGATCATGGTCGGACAGACCAAGGAGACCGCGGCCGGGATCTACGTCGACAGCCGCGTGACGCTGAAGAGCGGAGAGACCTATGACGTACGCTGGCGCCTCGTGCGCCGTGGCGGCGTGTTCAAGGTCCGCGACGCCGAGATCATCGGCTTCGAGATGACGTCGTTCCTGAACACCCTGTTCCAGAACTTCATCTCGGAGAACGGCGGCAACCCCAAGACGCTGGTGATTGCGCTCAACCGGTGAGGAGACGCGCGCGCGTTCGTCTCTCGGCATCGTTCTTCGGCTTGGCATCACTCTTCAACTTGGCATCCCAGGGCAAAGTCGGGCTAAGCTCCAACGCTAGGCGATGATTCCGGCGTTGCGGCCCCTGGTCCGCGTTCCGCCGGCCTTTGCTGTCCCGGAGATGCCATGAAGATCGACACCCCTCGCCCCCGCCGTCTCAAGGACTATCGTCCGCCGGCCTATCTCGTCGATCACGTGGATCTCGACTTCGCGCTCGACCCCGAGCGGACCGAGGTGAAGGCGCGCCTCCAGATCCGGCGCAACCCTGCGGCCGATACACCCGCGGGCAAGCCGCTGGTGCTCGACGGGGAGCAGCTCGAGCTCGGGACGATCGCCATCGACGGCAAGCCGCTTTCACCCGCCGAGTACGCGCTCGACGAGACCTCGCTCACCATTCCCAAGGTGCCGAGCCGTCCGTTCTCTCTCGAGCTGCAAACCTTCATCAACCCGGAGGCAAACAAGGCGCTGCAGGGCCTCTATCGCTCGCGCGGCGTGTTCTGCACCCAGTGCGAGGCCGAGGGCTTCCGGCGCATCACCTTCTTCCCCGACCGGCCGGACGTGCTCTCCACCTACACCTGCCGCATCGAGGCCGATACGGAGCTTGCACCGATCCTTCTCGCGAACGGCAATCCTGTCGATCGCGGCAAGCTCGCGCGCGGGGCGCGCCATTTCGCGGTGTGGCAGGATCCACACCCCAAGCCCTCTTACCTGTTCGCCCTGGTCGGCGGTGACCTCGGGCACATCGCCTCGACCTTCAAGACGCAGTCGGGCCGTAAGGTCGATCTCAAGATCTACGTCGAGCACGGGAAGGAAGCGCGCGCGGAATGGGCGATGGATTCGCTCAAGCGCTCCATGCGGTGGGACGAGACGCGCTTCGGGCGCGAGTACGATCTCGACGTGTTCAACATCGTCGCCGTGTCGGACTTCAACATGGGCGCGATGGAGAACAAGGGGCTCAACATCTTCAACGACCGGCTGATCCTCGCTTCGCCCGAGACCGCAACGGACGCAAACTTCGAATCCATCGAGAGCGTCGTCGCCCACGAGTACTTCCACAACTGGACCGGCAACCGCATCACCTGCCGCGACTGGTTCCAGCTCTGCCTCAAGGAAGGGCTCACGGTCTACCGCGACCAGGAGTTCTCGGCCGACGAGCGCTCGGCCACGGTGCAGCGCATCCTCGACGTGCGGCTTCTGCGTGCCGCGCAGTTCACCGAGGATGCGGGCCCGCTCGCGCATCCGGTGCGGCCCGAGTCCTACATCGAGATCAACAACTTCTACACGGCCACCGTCTACGAGAAGGGCGCCGAGCTGGTGCGGATGATCGAGACCATTCTGGGGCGCGAGGATTTCCGCCGCGGCATGGATCTCTACTTCGAGCGCCACGACGGCGAAGCCGCCACCATCGAGGATTTTCTCTCCTCGTTCGAGGACGCGTCAGGGCGCGACCTTTCCCACTTCAAGCTCTGGTACTCCCAGGCCGGCACACCGGAGCTCGTGTGCTCGCTCTCTTACGACAAGGCGAAGCGCAAGGCCGATCTCAAGATCGAGCAGGTGCTGCCTCCGACACCGGGCGAGAGCAAGAAAAAGCCGCTGCACATCCCGGTTCGCATCGGGCTCATCGGCGCCAACGGCGACGAGATCCCGCTCAAGCTCGATACGGGCGAGACCATCGACGACGGCGTGCTTCACCTCACGCGGCGCGCGCAGACGTTCCGGTTCGACGAGGTGCCCTCCGCGCCGGTGCCTTCGATCCTGCGTGGCTTCTCGGCGCCGGTGAACGTCACGATGAACCTGTCCGATCGTGATCTCGAATTCCTGATGGCGCACGATCGCGACCTGTTCAACAGGTGGCAGGCTGCAAACACCTACGCGACGCGAACGCTCATCGACATGGTGAAGTCGCTGCGCAAAGGCGAGAAGCCTGCGGCCCGCGCGACCGGATTCGTCAAGGCGCTCGGCATCGCTGTGGGCCTCTCGGATCATGAGCCCGCCTATCGCGCCGAGCTGCTCAAGCTGCCGAGCCAAGCGGACATCGCGCGCGTCATCGGGCGCAACGTGGATCCGGGCCTGATCTTCCGCGCGCATCGCCAGCTCGCCAAGCTCACCGGCTCGACGATCGGCTCGCTGCTCGAAGACATCTACAAGGAGATGAAGCCCGAGAAGACGTTCTCGCCCAGTGCGCAGAGCGCAGGGCGGCGCGCGTTGCGCAATGCGGCGCTCACGTTGCTCACGGCGCGCGGTACGGCCGACGACGAGGGCCGGCTCGCGGATCATTTCTTCAAGGCCGGCAACATGACCGACGAGCAGCACGCGCTCATGCTGCTGGCTTCGGGCTCTCATCCGCTGCGTGAGAAAGCGCTCGCACGCTTCTACGACCGCTGGAAGGGCGACCATCTGGTGATCGACACATGGTTCGCCGCCCAGGCGCAGCACACGCTCCGTCCGGCGATCAGCCACGTGAAGGCGCTGACCCGTCATCCCCTCTTCAGTCTGACGGCGCCCAACAAGGTGCGCGCCCTGATCGGCACCTTCGCGATGCAGAACCAAGTGCAGTTCCATAGGCCCGATGGCGCAGGCTACGACTTCGTGGCGAAACAGGTGCTCGCGATCGACCGCTTCAACCCCTCGATCGCTGCGCGGATGCTGGCGGCTTTCCGCACTTGGCACGCCCTCGAAACCGGCCGCCGGGGCCTTGCGCGCCAAGCTCTTCAAGGGGTTGCGCGTACTCCCAATCTCTCCCGGGACGTGTTCGAGATCGTGTCCAAGATGCTCGATCAGTAACACCTCTGAAAACTCTGATTGCGCTCATTTAATCTCCCTCGACAGGGGACTCGCGAATCGGTGAACTAGGCTGGTGATTCGCCGGCGTACCGGCAGATTCCCCGATTGCGCAAAGCACGAAAATTCGCACTGGAGACTAGGATGGCTGGGACCTTGTCCGCCTGTCCACGAGACGAGTCTGTCCTTCGGGATGCCGCCCTTTCCGAGGGGCACGCAGCCCCCGTAATGGCGGCTTTGATTCGTAGCGTGACCGGACCAGGTCTCGTGCGTCTGCTTCAGGCGATGGCCCTTCTTCAGGCCGGTGCGCTTGCCATGGCTGTTGTGCATCCCATTCCAGTATCCACGCTCACGATCCTGCTTACCGGTCTAGCCGTTACACTTGCCGTTCTTTCACTGCCCCGCCTGGCGGCCGCGCCCACGGCCGATGCCGGCGGTACACAGCACGTCTCCCAATCAGCCGATCTCTCTCCCTCGGTTCTGGGCAGCGGGGCCTCGCCCTCCCCGCTGCCCTTCATGGGGGAGCGCATCGCGCTCGATCCGAATTCCTTCGAACTCTCGGGCCTTGCCCGCGCAGCCGCGCGGCTCAGCCAGATGTCTGCGGCACGCGGTCATCCCTGGGGTGATCTGATCGCCCGCGTCAGCCACGAGTTGCGCACGCCCCTCAACGCCGTCATCGGCTTTTCCGACGTGATGCAGTCCGAGTTGCTTGGACCCGTCGGCCATCCGCGCTACCGCGAATATGCGCGCCACATCCGCGACTGCGGCCGCGACCTCCTGAAATCCGCCGAGGACACCCTCGCCATCACCTGCCTGCTCGATCACGATCCGAGTGCCGGGCTCGACACCGGCGTCGACCTTCGTGCCATGGTGCAGGATGCCTGGGCCTTCCACTCCGATCTCAGCAACGGTCTCGTGCTCGAAGCCGAGATTCCTGATGGCCTGGAAGTTCTGGTGGACAGCCGGCCGATGCGCCAAATCCTGATCAATCTCTTTGCAGAGGCGGTTCGCCGCTCCGATGCACGTGGGGTGGTGGGCCTCGTCGCGACGGTGGACGGCGATCTCGCCCAGATCGAGATTTTCCTGCGTGGCCGCCCGGATGAGGTGAGCGTCCAGCAGGCGTCGCTGCCGATCTGCCTCGCCCGCGCGCTCCTCGAGCTGCATGGCGCTGCTCTCGTCGAGGTCGACGATCCGTTCTCGACGTGGCGTGCGCTCACGGTTCTGCGCTGCGCGGCCCAGAACGATTTCTTCCGTCTGCCAGGCCTTCAGCCCGTAGAGCAGGCCGCCGCACATCTCTGCTGACGGCAGCGAGCGCTGCCGAAAGCGCGCCGGACTTTCAAGCTCTCGTACGGAAAGTTCCTCCGCGAGCGCCGAGCTTCGATTGCGCGGCGCTACTCAGGCGGAGGCGGCGCTTCTTTCTCGTCCTTTTTGGCATCCTTGCCGCGGCGGAAGGGCTCGCTCTTCTTACGCCACCAGTCGGCCAGCATACGGCGTTCCTCGGTGGTCAGTGTGCCGGCATGTCCGAGGAACACCTGCACGGCGGCCTGACGCAGCGCGCGCTCCTTCTCGGCGACCGTAGCGATGGCCGTTTCCAGGGCCGCGCGATCGAACGGCTCGGCGGCGAGCTTATCGGCCGCGTCGCGGCGTGCGACGCCGATGTCGTCCATCAGCGGGCGCAGCGTAACGCGATCTTCCTTGAGCTGCTTGCGGATCTCCTTGCGCCGCTCGGGAGGAAGAACGCGCGTAAGCCCCATCAGGCCGAAGTCCTCTCCGCGTCCCTGTCCATGGCGCGGCGGATGGTTCTTGAACCCATACATGGTGCCGCCCACGATGCCGAGGATCAGCAGGTTGAGCGCCAGCGAGGCGATCAACGCGATCTTCAAGCGCCGCGATCCCGTGCCCGCAGACCCCGCTCCCGACTGAGAGACGTCGCTCACAATGTATCCTCCTCAAACAGGCTGATCGCGTCGCTGTCGAGCGCAATCTGGCCGGGGTCGATCTCGTAAGACGTGCTGGCCACCAGCGGCTCCACCGCGGTGTCGAAGGTGCCGGAAAGCCCGAAGAAACCGCCGAGCACGAGCGAAGCCGCGAGCAATGCGGCTGCCGGCCATTGCGCTTCGTGCGTTGGGGCGGGACGGCGTTCGAACACCGACCACCGCGAGCGGGCAGGCGCGCGCGCGGCCGCCGGCGTCTCGGCCTCGGCTGCGGCGAGAATGCGATCCGCAAGAGCGCGCGTATCGAACGCAGGCTCGGGCGCGAGATCGAGCAGCCGGTCCAGCGCTTCGGCCTGGCGCAGGCGCTCCCGCGCCTCAGGGCTCTCGGCGAGCAGTCCGGCAAAATTCCTGCGCACCGGCGCGGGCCAGCGCGTGCGGTCGCTCCCAAAGCGCTCGAGGACGTCCTCGAAAGCGTCGAGGCTCGCTCCTCCTGTCGTGATCTTCTCGGTCATAGCCGTTGTCCCAGGCTCGAAACTTCAACTCTCGCTTTGCAGCAAACTTTTCCAATCTTTCTCCAGGCTGGCGCGCAGCGCGCGGCGCGCACGCGCCAGGAGCGACTCCACCGCCTCGTCTGAAACGCCGAGCACCTCTCCCACCTCGGACTGGCTCAAGCCTTCGTGGTGGAACAGCGTCAGCGCGCGCCGTTGCCGTTCGGGGAGCGCATTCATGGCCTCGCCGACACGCTTGGCGAGATCCTGCTCCTCAAGGCCCACCTGCTGGCTCGGCTCCTCGGCCACTTCCGGCACCTCGTCTGTCACCACGGTCCGCCTCGACGACCGGATGCGGTCGAGGCACAGGTTCGACGTTACGCGCCTCAGCCAGGGGCGGAGCCCATGGGGACCGAGCTCGAGGGTTTCTCCAGCACGCCAGAGCCTCAATAGGGCTTCCTGGGCGATGTCGTCCGCCTCCGCCTCGTCCTTCAACATGCGCCGGGCGAGCGTCACGATCGAAGCGAGGTGGCGATCCACGAGAATACGGAAAGCCTGACGGTCCTGGCGAGCCACGCGCGTCAGCAGCACGCGGTCCTCGGGCGCATCCGGCCACGGCCCCGTCCGTACATTCGCTCCCGGTGTCGTCCCCATCGGTCCTTGTGGCCCCGACCTCAATTTCACACCGTCGCGTCTCGTATGTCCGCTGGGTCGTAGCACCGACACCCGCTCCGCAGATGGTTTCATCAGCGAAAACGGGGGGAACCGGCGGATTCCGTCGCGACTTATGCAATCAGCTCGGAAAACTGTACCTCAACCCCGGCCAATGTCTCTCGCAACTGGCGCTCGAGTGCCGTGAGATCGGGCGCGTCACCGGCCCGCGCCAGCAGCGCCTTGAGGCCGACAGGTGCGGTTCCGGGGTCGAAAGCTTCCTCAATACAAAGCCTTAGCACTTGGGTGAGGTTGTGAATGAGGCGCGTGGCTGCAATGAGGCTGTCGGCCTTGGCGGCCGGGATGAGGTTCGCCGCCGCGAGCTTCTGGTAGGCGGCCAGCGTGTTCTGATCCAGCACCTCGGGGTGGTCCGCCCCGTGGATGAGTTGCAGATGCTGAGCGATGAACTCGAGGTCCACAAGCCCGCCCCTCACCTGCTTCAGGTCCCAGATGTTGTCGGTTCCCTTCTCCGCGGCGATGCGCGCGCGCATGTCGATCACGTCCTTCGCGATCACGGCCCGGTCGCGCCGCCGCATGAGGGTGTCGCGGATGGCCGCCTCCACCTTCCGGCGTAGCTCGGGGGGGCCCGTGATGACCCGGGCCCGGGTGAGCGCCAGGTGCTCCCAGGTCCACGCCTCGGTCGCCTGATATTCGCGGAACGTCGAGAACTGGGCGGCGACCGGCCCCTTCTGCCCGGACGGCCGGAGGCGCATGTCCACCTCGTAGAGCGTGCCTTCCGCCGTGGGCGCGGAGAGATGCGAGATGAGGCGCTGCGTGTAGCGGGAATAGTATTGGCTCGGCGCCAAGGGCTTGGCGCCGTCGGACTGGATGGCCGAGGGGTCGAAGTCATAGATCACAATGAGATCGAGATCGGAGGAGGCCGTCATCTCGCGTCCGCCGAGCTTGCCCATCGCGACGACCACGGCACCGCCGCCGGGAACGTGTCCGTGCGCCCGCTCCAGCTCCTTCTCCACGTCCTCCGCCAGCGCCGCGATCAGCCGCTCGGCCAGAAGTGCGTAAGCGTTGCCCGCCTCGCTCGCGTTGATGGAGCCCGAGAGCACCTTTACGCCGATGAGAAAAGCCTGCTCGCTGCCCACCACGCGGGCGCGGTCGAGCACATCCTGGGCGTCGCGCGCGGTGGCGAGCTCCGCGGCGATCAGCCGGTCGAGCTCATCCGCATCGGGAAGCTTGGCGAACGTCCTGGGATCGATCACTGCGTCGAGCAGACGGCGGCGGCGGGACAGGATGCGTGAGAGGCGCGGCGCGGTGCCCATGATGTCGGCCACCAGCCGCATCAGCGCAGGATTGGCCTTGAGCAGCGAGAAGAGCTGCACGCCACCCGGCAGCTCGGCCAGGAACCTGTCGAACGCAGCGATCGCGCGATCGGGATCGGCGGTCGCAGCAAAGGCTTTGACGAGTACCGGCTGCACCTCCGTCAGAAGCTCGCGCGCACGCGGCGAGCGGACTGCCGGATAGCGCCCGTGATGCCAGCCGCGAATTGCGGCGAGCACGTCTCCCGGCCGCGCATACCCCATCTTCGAGAGGGCCGCGACCGTACCCGGATCGTCGGTCTCGCCGGCGAACACGAGGTTCTCGCCGCCCGAGCTCAGCTCCGGCATCCCCTCGAACAGGCGCGCGTAGTGGCCCTGCACCCGCTCCAACACGGACAGCAGCTCGTTCGAGAACTCCGCAAGGCTCGCATAGCCCGCAAACCGCGCGAAGCTTTCGAGACGCGCGTCGTCCTTCGGCACCTCTTGCGTCTGCTCGTCTGCAACCATCTGCAAGCGGTGCTCGATCCAGCGAAGATAGAGGTAGGCCTCCGTCAGCTCATCGGCGATCGCCTTCTCTATCCACCCGTTGTCGACGAGCACGCGTAACGCTTCGAGCGTGCGGCGCGTGCGCAGATTGCGCTGGCGCCCACCCGCGATGAGCTGCTGGGTCTGCACGAAGAACTCGATCTCGCGAATACCGCCGGGACCGAGCTTGATGTTATGGCCCGCAACGCCGATGCCGCCGAAGCCGCGAAACGCATGGATCTGCCGCTTCATCGCGTGGATGTCGGCAATGGCCGCGAAGTCCAGATTACGACGCCAGATGAAGGGGGCTAGTTCCGCCAGGAAGCCCTCTCCTGCTTCGATGTCTCCGGCGACGGCTCGCGCCTTGATCAGCGCGGCACGCTCCCAGTTCTGCCCGAAGCTCTCGTAGTAGAGAGCGGCCGCATCGGTCGAGAGCGCGATCTGCGTCGCGCCCGCATCGGGCCTCAGCCTCAGGTCGGTCCGGAACACGTAGCCAGCCGCCGTGCGCTCGTCGATCAGCCGCACGAGGTCGCGCGTCAGACGCACGAAGAACGTCGACGGCTCCACGCCTTCCTTCAAGCGCGCCCGCTGGCGCTCGTAGAAGACGATGAGATCGATGTCGCTCGAATAGTTGAGCTCGTGGGCGCCGTATTTGCCTACTCCGAGCACCATGTAGCCCGACGTCACATCCGGGGTCTGCTTGTCGTCGGAGATCCAGTCGCCCTTGGCGACAGCCTGGCGGAAGAGAAAGCGCACAGCGCCCTGCAATGCAGCGTCGGCGGTTTCGGAGAGAACGCAAGTCACCTCCATCACGCTCCACACGCCTGCGAGATCGCAGAGGGCGGTGAGCAGCGCCACCTCGGACTTGTAGGTCCGCAATGCGGTCATAGCCTCCGACATCGCATCGAGCGTCAGAAGCCGCTCGGCAAGTCCGGCTGACAAGGAGGCGAAATGCTGCTCCGGATTGGAGCGGAGGATTCTCTCCAAACGCTCGGGACTGCGCGCGATCTCCGTGCGGAGGTAGGACGAGCCCGCGACGATCCCGGCCATCCACGGACGGACCGGCTCGCTTTCGAGCAAGGCGACAAGGTTTGCGAGCGCTTCGTCCCGCCGCCAGTCTTGCAGCAGAGGATCGAGGCTGGCGCCGCCCGCGGGGTCCTGGGGGCGCCGTTTCGACGTACCGAGGCGCTCCAGCAAAGTGCCTTTGGCTGCGCTGTCGCCTGCCATGCCTTCTCCCCCGCTTCTTCCCGCGAACTCGGGGATCAGACCGCCCCCTGCTCGCTTTTTATCAGTTTGTCCCTCTCCTGGGACACCACCGGCAGGGTTACCACGACCCGCAGGCCCGGATCATTATCTTCGAGACGGACAGCACCGTTATGCAGGCGCGCGACGGCCGCCACCAGGCTCAGACCAAGGCCGGTCCCCGGCTGCGTCCGGCTTTTTTCCAGCCGCACGAAGCGCCTGAGCGCCCGGTCGCGGTCCTTGGCCTCGATACCGGGTCCCCGGTCGGCGACGGAGATCTCGGCCAGTCCGCCGCTTTTACCCGCCTTGACCTCGACAATGGCGGGCACCAGACCCTGAGCGGCGCGGGCGGAATACTTGATTGCGTTGTCGGCGAGATTGGCGACAGCCTGACCCACGAGCTGGCGGTTGGCGCGGATCATGATGCCGTCCTCCGCTTGGATCGTGAGGGCGAGGCCCGCCTCCTCGGCCACCGGCTCGTAAAGCTCGGCCACGTCGCGCACGAGGCGCCCCAGGTCGAACACCTCCGCACTCTCCTCGACCACGCCTGCCTCCAGCCGGGCGATGAGCAGCAGAGCGTTGAAGGTCTTGATCAGATCGTCGGCCTTCTCGATCGTGGATTCGAGGCCTTCGCGGTAAGCCTCTCCGCCGCGCCCATCGCGAAGGGCAGCTTCCGCGCTGTTGCGCAGGCGGTTGAGCGGCGTCTTGAGATCGTGAGCAATGTTGTCGGACACCTCACGCAGGCCGTTCATGAGCTGCTCGATGCGGTCGAGCATGCCGTTCAGGCTCTGGGAAAGCTCGTCCAACTCGTCGCTGTTGCCGGCAACGGGAATGCGTCGCGACAGATCGCCGGCCATGATGGAGCGCGTCGTCGCGTTGATCACCTCGATCCTGCGCAGCACGGACCGCCCGACAGCAAGCCCCGCGACGATCGCGGCGAGAGCAAGCGCTCCGAAGCCCCAGAGGAACGTGCGTTTGATGCGCGCCGCAAGCGCGAGCTGATCGCCGATGTCGCGGCCGACGAAGAGGCGCAAGCCGGAACCGGCCGCCACGGGAATGACGACTCCCAAGCGCTCGACGCCTGGCGCATCCCCGTCGCGCGCATAGTTCACGACGCCGCCGCTGGGGCGCTCGGGGATCGGCGGCAGGCTGCGGAGATTTCCCGCGAGCTTGGCGCCGGATGCGTCCGACAGGAAATAGAGGCTGGTGCTTTCGGGGAAGCTGCGAAGCCGGATGCGCTCGGCGAGCGCGTGGGGATCGTTGGCGGCAGCTTCGCGCGCAAGCTCGGCCGCCTCGCTGCGCAGCTCCTCGACGACATGCTCCGTCAGAAGCGTGTTGGTCTGCCAGAACAGTGTGCCGACGATGAGCGCGGAGACGACCATGAAAGCAGCCGCGCTCGCCGCCGCAAGCCGGAACGCCTGCGTCGACATCGTTCTGACGACGATGTCAGAGAGCGCCGTCACGGACCATGTATCCCGCGCCGCGGACGGTGTGCAGCAATGGCCTGTCGAAGCCCTTGTCGATCTTGGATCTCAGCCGGGAGACGTGAACGTCGATGACGTTGGTTTGCGGGTCGAAGTGATAGTCCCACACGTTCTCGAGCAGCATGGTGCGCGTCACCACCTGGCCGGCATTCTTCATGAGGTATTCGAGCAAGCGATATTCGCGCGGCTGTAGCTGGATCGGCTCACCCGCGCGCGTCACGCGGTGGGACAGGCGATCGAGCACGAGGTCGCCGACGGCGTAGCGCGTCTCCTGCTCCTCGGGTACGGCGCGCCGGCCCAGGGCCTCGATGCGCGCGAGCAGCTCGGTGTAGGCATACGGCTTCGTGAGATAGTCGTCGCCACCGGCGCGGAGGCCCTTCACGCGATCGTCCACATCGCCCAGCGCGGAGAGAATCAGGACCGGCGTACGGCAACCTTCCGTGCGCAGCGTCTTCACCACCGTGAGGCCATCGAGGCGCGGCAGCATTCGGTCGACGATCAGGATGTCGTAGGTTCCGCCCTGCGCCATCTCGAGGCCGGCCTCGCCGTCGCCCGCGACATCGGCCGAATGCCCGCTCTCCTTCAGCGACTTCTGCAGGAAATGCGCCGTTTCGCGGTCATCCTCAATCACCAGCACGCGCATTGGCCGCCTCGCTTCCCTTGGCGCGCGCCGTCCCGCGCCCGCATTCTCTCTTGTCAGATACATCGAGGCGGCCCGGTTCCTCAAGAGCCGGGCCGCCTCACTTTGCGTTAGCCTTGATCGGCGGTTCAGCCTTTCTTGAGCTGGATCGGCACGATGCGCCGCTGATCCGCCGACTTGATGTAGAGCATCACCGCCTTGCGGCCGAGTTCCTTGGCCTTCTTCACGCCGTCGGCCACATCCGACGGACCGGACACGGTCGAGCCGCCGACCTCGAGGATGATGTCACCCGCCTTGATGCCCTTCTCGGCGGCGTCCGACTCAGGATCGACCTCGGTGACGGCCACACCCTCGGTGCCGCTGCGCGGGGGAGCGAGCGTCAGGCCGAGCTGGTCGAGCTCGGTGCCCGACAGATCGTCCGCAGACTTACCCTGCTCGAGCTTGGCGATCTCGTCTGCCGAGCCCGGGAACTTGCCGAGGCGCACCTTGACGGTCTCCTCCTTGTTGGAGCGCCAGACCTTCACGTCGACGGTGGTGTCGGGTGCGTAGTCGGCGATCTTGCGGGCAAGATCACGGCTATCGGAGATCTTGTCGCTGTTGACCTGGAGGATCGCATCCTGGACCTTGAGGCCGGACGAGGAAGCGGGACCGTTGGGCGTCACCTCGCTCACGAGCGCACCCTTGGCTTCCGTGAGGCCAATGGCGGCTGCGGTGTCTTCATCGACGTTCTGGATCTTCACGCCGAGCCAGCCGCGGCTCACCGTGCCGCTCTTCTTGAGCTGAGCGATCACGTCCAGAGCGGTGCGAGCAGGCACAGCGAAAGCGATGCCGACGTTGCCGCCCGAGGGGCTGAAGATCGCGGTGTTCACACCGATAACCTCGCCGTTGAGGTTGAAGGTCGGGCCACCGGAGTTGCCCTTGTTCACCGCGGCGTCGATCTGGATGAAGTCATAGGGACCCGAGCCGATGTCGCGGCCGAGTGCCGACACGATGCCGGCCGTCACGGTGCCGCCGAGGCCAAACGGGTTACCGACGGCAAGCGCCCAGTCGCCGACGCGGCCCGGCTTGTCCGTGAACTTGACGAACGGGAACGTCTTCGTCGACTTGAGCTTGAGGAGCGCGATATCGGTGCGCGGATCGGTGCCGACGAGCTCGGCGTCCATCTTCTCCTGATCGTCGAAGCTCACCTGGATCTTGGTCGCGCCGTCGACGACATGGTTATTGGTCACCACGTAGCCATCAGCCGAGATGACGAAGCCCGAGCCCTGCGCCTGCGTGGGGCGCTGCTGCTGGGGCATGTTACGGAACTCCTTCGGCAGGTTCTTGAAGAACTCGTAGAAGGGGCTGTCCTCGGGAATGTCGGGGAAGCCTTCGGGCATACCCTTGCCGCCCTTGGCAACCTTGGTGCCGCCAGCCACGACCGAGATCGAGACCACCGACGGCTTCACCTTCTCGATGATGTCGGCGAAGCTCAGCGGCGCGCGGCCGAAGGGCGTCTCGACGCTGGGTGCGTCGGGCGCGAGCTGCGCCAAGGCGGGCGTCGTCGCCAGGCTGCCCAACAGGATAGCCGTAGACGCCAACGCGCCGACGGTTGCGTGCGCAAACCGGCGTCCGGTGCCATAAGACTTTGGCCCGCTCTTTGCTCCGGACATCATGTCACCGGAAATAACCATTCAAGTCCTCCGCTTGGAAAGCGCTGAAGTTAGTGTCCATGGCAGAGGTAGTCCCTTCGGCCTTACGGCTGCCTTTCGGGTACGTTAAGAGTTGGTAATGAGGCAAATTTCCCCGCTTTTCGCCGTGAGCACTGCCCACCCGACGCGCCCGAGCAGCGCGCTCTCGGGGGGGCGTATGGGGCTCTTCCTCGCGGGGATCGCATACGGCTTCGCAGGTGCGTCAACCGCTTCAGCCGGGCCGCTTTTTCGTTTCGAGACACCGCGGGCGAGCGCCCTCCATCGGGTGGCAGTTTTTGGGACGGACGATCGTGTTGCTCTTCCCGCCGCACGGTCGGGGCTCAGATCATCGATCGGGCTGCTCTACGAAGGCCGCTCCCACTCCGTGTGCACCGCATTCTGCGTGGGCGAGGATGTCGTCGCGACGGCCGGGCACTGCCTGTTCCGCACCGCGGACGAACGTCCGCTTCGTCTCCAGGGCTTCGAGTTCCGCCTGCAGCCGCTCAACGGCCCCGGCGCAAGCTCGCGCATCGCGGGATCGGAGCGCGGCGCCGAAGCCCAGCACGTCGCGGCCGGCTCGCTCAAACTTCGGGTCAATCCGCCGATCGATGCGGCGAGCGACTGGGCGCTGCTGCGCATGCGGGAGCCGATCTGCAAGGGCCACGCCCTCCCCATCAGCCGGCAGCCCGAGAGCGAGCTGGTGAAGCTGTCCGCGGCCCAGCGCGTCTACCAGGTGAGCTATCATCGCGATTTCGGAAACTGGGAGCTGGCCTACGGCGCACCGTGCGCCATTCGCCGCTCGTTCAACGGGGCGGACTGGACCGCAATCTCGAAGGACTTCGTGGATGCGGGTCACGTCATCCTGCATACGTGCGACACCGGCGGCGCGTCGTCGGGCTCGCCGCTCCTCATCGACGGACCAGCAGGTCCCGAGGTGGTCGGCATCAATGTGGGCACCTACCTGCAGGCCAAGGTTCTGACGCAGCGTGGCGAGGTCGTACATCGGTACAAGTCGGAAATGGTGGCTAATACTGCCGTCGCCGCGTCCGCGTTCCGCGGAACACTGGAAGCGCTGGTGCGCGCCGAGATCCTAGCCGAAAAGCGAGACCTCAAGGAGCTGCAGCGGCTGCTCGCCCAGGAAGGCTACGACAGCGGCACACGCGACGGGGTCTACGGGGGGAAGCTCAACGCGGCCATTCGCGCGTTCGAGCGCGCCGAGGGGCGTGGTGAGACGGGGCTTGCGACGGCCGCGCTTCTCAAGCGTCTTGCCGCGCTCGATGCGCAACGGCGCGGGCGCGGACCGGTTGGGCTGCCGCCTTCCGATGTCGAGACGGGCAGCGTGGGATCGCACAACGTGACGGGCGGCACGGCGCGGCTGCCGCGCTAGGACGTCTTCGGCTCGTCGCTCTTCAGCAGCGCATCGAGCGCCGCCTGCTCCTCCGGAGTGAGCTTCGCCACCGGCTCTCTGCCCGACGTGGCCGCCGCCGCTTCCCGCGGGACGCGGAACGAATTGCGCAGGATGACGACTGCGCCCAGAAGCACGAGGAGAGGCATGAGCCAGAGCAGCACCGTCTCGGCCGAGAAGGGCGGCTTCAACAGCACGAACTCGCCGTAGCGCGCGACGACGAAATCGCGGACCTGAGCGTCCGTGTCGCCGGCCTGAAGGCGCTCCCGCACGAGGACGCGAAGATCGTGGGCGAGCGGGGCGTCGGAATCGTCGATCGACTGGTTCTGACAGACGAGGCACCTGAGGCCCGTCGAAATATCGCGGGCGCGCGCTTCGAGCGCCTTGTCCGGCAGCATCTCCTGCGGTGTCACCGCGCGAGCCGGAGCAACCGGCGTTGCGACCGCTCCTGCCAGGAGAAGACATCCGAGCAGAGCAACAAGCGCCGAGCGTTTCGATCTCGCAGTCATGGCCATCCTCACTCGGCGGGCACGCCGACAGGCGCGCGGCTGGAGCGCCGCTGGGGCGCTCCCACGCGCAGGCGCCGGTCCGACAGGGACACCGCGCCACCGAAGAACATAATCAGCGCGCCGATCCAGATGAAGCGCACGAGCGGGTGGAAGTAGAGCCGGACCGCGAACGCGCCATCGGGCTGCTGGTCACCGATCACCGCGTAGAGGTCACCGCGCCACGAAGGATGGATACCCGCTTCGGACGTGGGCTGAGGCGGGGCGTCGTAGAGGCGCTTCGAAGGCTCGAGGCGCGTGACGGGGCTGCCGCCGCGCGTGACGTCGAATACGCCGAGCGTCTCCGTGTAGTTCGGTCCCTTGGACGGTGCGGCGCCGCGGAACGCAAGCTCGTAGCCCGCGATCTCGGTGCGATCGCCCGGACGCATCAGCAGGATGGCTTCGCTCTTGTAGGCGCTGGTTCCGACGATCCCGCATACCATCAGGCCGACGCCGAAGTGCGCGAGCATCGTGCCGACGGCGGCGCGCGGAAGATTGACGAGGCGGCGGAAGGATTCCGAGAGCGGCGCCTTGCCGAGCTTGATGCGGAAGGCCGTCTCCGAAAGTGCGCCAGCCATCACCCATACGCCGATCGCAAACCCGAACGGCGCAAGCCAAGGCCCGCGCTCGGTCGCGGCGAACGAGACTACGATCACGATGAGAGCGAGCACGCCGGCGACGATCAGGCGTTCCATGGCGGCCGCGAGGTCCGCGCGCTTCCAGGCGAGCAGCGGGCCGAGGGGAAGCGCGAGCAGCAGCGGGAACATCAGCGGCACGAACGTCATGTTGAAGTAAGGCGGGCCGACCGAAATCTTGGCACCCGTGAGCGACTCGAGCGCGAGCGGATAGAGCGTGCCGACGAACACCGTCGCGCATGCCGTCGTCAGCAGCACGTTGTTGAGCACAAGGCTGCCTTCGCGCGAGATCGGAGAAAAGATTCCGCCCTGCGAGAGATCACGCGCACGATAAGCAAACAGTGTCAGTCCGCCGCCTGTGAACAGCAGCATGATGGAGAGAACGAACACGCCGCGCCCAGGATCCACCGCGAAGGCGTGCACCGACGAGAGCACGCCCGAGCGGACGAGGAAGGTGCCCATCAGCGAGAGCGAGAAGGTGAGAATGGCGAGCAGGATGGTCCACACCTTGAGCGCCTCGCGCTTCTCCATCACGAGGGCGGAGTGCAGCAGCGCGGTGCCCGCGAGCCAGGGCATGAAAGAAGCGTTCTCGACCGGATCCCAGAACCACCAGCCGCCCCAGCCCAGCTCATAGTAGGCCCACCACGATCCCATCGCGATGCCGATGGTGAGACACATCCAGGCGAGCAGAGTCCACGGACGCACCCAGCGCGCCCACGCGGCATCCGTGCGGCCCTCGATCAGGGCCGCGATCGCAAACGAGAAGGCGAGCGAGAAGCCAACGTAGCCCATGTAGAGGAAGGGCGGATGGAACGCGAGGGCCGGGTCCTGGAGGATCGGGTTCAGGCCGCGCCCATCCAACGGCGCAGGATCAAGCCGTTCGAACGGATTGGAGGTGATGAGGATGAACAAGAGAAACGCCAAAGCGATGGAGCTCTGCACGGAGAGCACATTCGCCCTCAAAGTCGCCGGCAGGTTGTTTCCGAACAGCGCGACCGCAGCGCCGAACACCGCGAGGATCAGAACCCACAGCAGCATGGAGCCTTCGTGGTTCCCCCACACTCCGGAGATGCGATAGATCAGCGGCTTCGACGAGTGGGAGTTCGCCGCCACGTTGGCGACGGAGAAGTCCGACGTCACGTAAGCGTGCGTAAGGGCCAGAAAAGCGATCAGGATGAGGCCGACCTGGCTCAATGCGGCGGGCTCGCCGAAAGCCATCAGCCGCGCGTCACGCTTGGCTGCGCCCCAGGCCGGAATGAAAGTCTGGGCTGCCGCCACCAGCAGCGCCAGGATCAACGCGAAGTGTCCAATCTCGATGATCACGTGATCCTCGCTCCCATGTCCTGCGCTCTGGGTCTACTGGGTTCCCGTCTCACCGCCGGGATGTGTTGCACCCTTGCCGAGTTGTACGCCCTTCTCCTGAAGCGCCTTGGCGACCTCCGGAGGCATGTACGTCTCGTCGTGCTTGGCGAGCACGGTGTCGGCCACGAAATGCCCATCGGCGCCCAGCACGCCTTCGGCCACGACGCCCTGCCCTTCGCGGAACAGGTCCGGCAGGATTCCCTCGTAGGTCACCGGAACGCTCTGGAAGGTGTCCGTCACGTCGAAGCCGACGCGCGTACCCGTGCCGCGCTCGACGGAGCCGTCTTTGACCAGGCCGCCGAGACGGAAGCGTACCCCCGGCGCTATCTTATGCTCAGCCACGTCGCTCGGCGTGTGAAAGAACACGATCGACTGGCGGAATGCGAAGAGCATCAAGATGGCGGCGATCGAAAGGATGCCGACGCCAAGCCCGATCAATACTCCTCGCCGTTGTTTGCGTGTCATTGCGGACTTTCCGGCTTTTTGCCCTGGAGCCCGAGGTTCTGCTCGGACTTGTCGATCTCGTCGAGAGAGGCGCGGTCGCCGGCGAAATTCTCGCGGGCGCTCGCGAGCGCGGCAAGCGCGTCACTCTCGCGCCCTAGCACCTTATAGGCCCGCGCGAGCCTGATCCATCCTTCGAGATCCTTACCATTGTCCTTGAGGCGGTCAGCCAGCCGGTTGACCATGCTCAAGACGAATGCATCCCGGTCAGCGGGAGACATGGCCGAGACGTCGGGCATTTCACCGCTGGCCGCGGGGGGCGGCGCCGAGGGCGCAGCCTGCGCTGCAGGTGCTTCTTCGGGGATCTTCTCCCCTTTTAGCTTCCTGTTCACGAGATCGAGCCGTTCGGAAACCGCAGAGCGCCATGTGGCGTCGGCCGGTGCCTTGTCGAGGATGTCGCGATACTCCGCCGCTGCACCAGCGAGATCGCCGTCCTGCTCCTTGGCGAGCGTGAGCCACACGCGGACCTCGATGCGGGCGGGATCGAGCTCGAGCACGCGCAACGCCGCCTTGCGTACCGGCTCGGTGACGATGCCGTTCTCAGCGAGGAGCGTCGCCTCCGCGAACCCGAGAAGACGGCGCACGGTCTCGCCTTCCAGGCGATTGGCTTCCGCGAAGGCATGAGCCGCGTCGGCATAGCGGCCGAGACGCAGATAGATCGGTGCGATCACATCCCAGCCCCTGCCATCCTCGGGATGGTCGCGGAGACGCTGCTCGACTTGGGCGATGAGATTGACGATGGAGCTTGCGCCGTCTCCGCCCGTCCCGGCGGCGGTCTGCCTCTCGGAGAAGGGATGATCGGGAAGATGCGGGGAGCCGCTCAAAAGATAGAGGCCGATCCCCACGACCGGGAGCAAAGCCGTGATCGCGACGTAGATGCGGCGCGCCCGGTTGACGCTCGCGGTATCGTCGGCACTTTCGGCGGTCTCGCTCGCCTCGCCACTTGCGCGCTTGATGAGGCGCCGCGCCACCTCGGCGCGTGCGCTTTCGATCTCGCTGTCGACGACGAGGCCGCGATCACGCTCCGCATCCAGCTCGCGCAATTGATCGCGATAGACGGCAAGGTCCGCTGCCGCCGGCTCGACCACCGCGACTTGCGTCTGACGCAGCGGTCTCAGCAGCAGAGCGACCACTGACGCCGTCAATATCGCGAAGCAAACCCAAAGAAGCATCGAAAACCTTAGAAGCCTTCTAGTCCTAAGTCCCCCGGTTCAATAGGGGTGAGGAGTCAGGCTGACAAGAGGCCGACAGCGTATTGGGGTTATTTAAAGGTCGCAGGTCGTTGTTCAGGAGCAATCCCAGGCGCCGGACGGCCCTTCTGCTGCGCTGCGGAAGGCGGAAACAAGGGGGCGGGCACTCAGTTCAGCACCCTGCGCCCCAACTCCCTCGGGACTCACGCCTCAGGAACCGCGGACAGGTCACCGGCCTTAGCCCACGTTGCTCCAGGTGCCATCCGGATTGCGGCAAGCCGTTCCGCGCATGGACTGCGGGCGTCCGTCGATGAAGATCTTATGGGTGTAGTCGCGGCAATCCACCGCGCCACGCTTGTAGGGACGGCTGGGGACGACCTCGCCATAACGGCCGTTGTCCGGATTGCGCCACTGGCGCGAAACGCCCGACTGGCCACGCTCGAGCGCTTCATACTCTGCGTCCTGCGCGAGGCGGCGGTCCTGGGCGTCCATCGAGCGGCCGATCTCGCTGCCGACGATGCCGCCGACCACGGCGCCAATGGCCGTAGCTGCGATATTGCCGGTGCCCTTTCCGACCTGATTTCCGAGGATGCCGCCTGCAACGGCGCCAACAACCATGCCGGTATCGGCTTTGCTCGGACCTTCAGGTCCGCAGCCGGCGAGCCCGATCGACACCATCAGAAGCGCAGAAGCGCAAAGTGTGCGCATGAAGATCCCCGTATTGCCCGAGAGCACATCTCGTCCAAGAGCATTTGCTGGCCCACCCACTTGCCCAAGCAATGCCCAGAATGTGACTCGTCTTCAAGCACATCCAACGTACCGTTTCCACCGGGATTCAGGCGAAAATTCGGCGTTAGCCACTGGAAATTGGAGCGCCAGGTCAGGCAGACGGGAGATCCACCTCCACGCGCAGCCCGCCCAGGGGCGAGCGCGCCAAAGTCAGGCTTCCCCGGTAGGATTGCACGAGATCCGTGACAATCGAGAGACCAAGTCCCGATCCCGGCTTCGTTTCATCCAGCCGGACCCCGCGCTTGCCGATGCGGGCGCGCTGCTCGTCCGAAAGGCCCGGGCCGTCGTCGTCGATGCGGATGGCCAAACGGCCGGGGGATTTACGCCCGCCGGTTGCACTCACGGCGACGTTCACCCTGCTCTTTGCCCACTTGCACGCATTGTCGCAGACGTTGCCCAGAATCTCCTCCAGATCCTGCCGCTCGCCCGCGAAGCGCGCGTCCGGCGCGCACTCCACGTGGATGGCGATGCTGCGCTCGCGATGGATGCGCTCCAAGGCACGTTGCAGCGGCTCCAGCACATCCTGAACGGGCGTCGCGCGCCCGATCACGCCAACGCGCGCCGCCACCCGTGCGCGGTCCAGATAGTGATTGACCTGATCGCGCATGATCTCCGCCTGCTCGGCGATCTTTGCGCCCAGTGCCCCTTTGTCCTCGCGCGCCTCGTTTGTAATCACGGCGAGCGGTGTCTTAAGCGCATGAGCGAGATTGCCGACCTGCGTGCGGGCACGGTCGATGATCTCCTGATTGGAGGCGATCAGCGCGTTGAGCTCGTCCTGCAGAGGCTCGATCTCGGCCGGCAGCTCTCCCTCGAGCTTTTCGGCACTGCCGGAGCGAACCTCCGCGAGGCCCTGCTCGATACGGCGCAAGGGCAGCAGGCCGAAGCGAACCTGAAACAGCGTCACGGTCACGAGGCCGACGCCCGTCAGGAACAGCGCGATGGTGAGGCGGGTGAGAAAATTCGCGACACGGCTTTCGAGCCAGTCGACGGGGCCGGCCACGATGATGGAATAGCGGGGCGTCTGCTCCCGCGAGTCGGGACTGTCGATCACCTCGACCATGCGAAGCCGCTCGCCCGCCGGACCAGTGGATCCCATCCAGCGCGCGCCGTTGGCGTCCGGCTTGATATCACGGGTGATCGGCAGCTCGAGCTTGGCGTCGCCGAGGGAAGCAGAGGCGAGGCTCGGCGCGATGCCGTCCTCCACCGGCTTGATCTGCCAGTACCAGCCCGAGTGAAAATCCTCGAACAACGGCTCGTAGCGATTGGCGGGCGCGATCGGCGCCTTTTCGCCACCCATGCTGTCAACGGCGATGGAGTTCACGAGCTTTTCGAGACGGGCATCGAACGAGGCCTGCACGTCGTCGCGATAGAGCCGGTAGATTATGACGCCCGCGATCGGCAGGACGAGAAGGGTCCACGCCGCCGACGTTGCAAACAGGCGGAAGGCGAGCGACTTAAGTTTCATCGGCGGCGCCGCGGCTCATGCGATAGCCGAGGCCGCGTACCGTCTCGATCACGTCGGCCGGGATCTTCTTGCGCAGCCGCCCGATGAACACCTCGATGGTGTTCGAGTCCCTGTCGAAGTCCTGCTCGTAGAGATGCTCGACGAGCTCGGTGCGGGAGACCACACGGCCGCTGTGGTGCATCAGGTACGCAAGGAGGCGGTACTCGTGGGAGGTGAGCTTCACCTGCTGGCCATCGCAGGTGACGCGCGCCGTCTTGGTGTCGAGGCGAACGGGTCCGCACTCGATCTCGCTCTTGGCGTGACCCGAGGCGCGGCGCACCTGCGCGCGAACACGCGCCAGCAACTCCTCCATATGGAAAGGCTTGGCCAGATAATCGTCGGCCCCGGCGTCCATGCCGGAGACCTTGTCGCTCCAGCGATCGCGCGCCGTCAGGATAATGACAGGCATATTGCGGTTCGCGCGGCGCCACTGCTCGAGGATGGAGATGCCGTCCATCTTCGGCAGACCGAGATCGAGGATCACGACATCGTAAGGCTCGGTGTCGCCGAGGAAGTATCCCTCCTCGCCATCGAAGGCGGCATCCACGGCATAGCCCGCGCCGGTAAGCGCGGTGTTGAGCTGCCGGTTGAGATCTTTGTCGTCCTCTACGACGAGTATGCGCACGGGGGCTCTCAGTGTTGGTTAAGGTCGGACAGTGCGGGCGACTATAGTCGCCCGCGCCTGCCGAGCCTAGAGCACCGAGCGGAACGGCAAAAGTGTGATCGCGGCCGCCCTTCTCAGCCCTTGGCCTTGAAAAGCGCCTTGCCAATCGGCTGGGTTGCCCGTACCCGGCCAAAAATAGTCATGATCGTTCCGACCAAGGTGCCGACTGCTTGGATGGCGCCGACCACCTGCTGCCCGGCGTTCTGGACGAGATCTCCCGAGATGTCGATGCCTGTGACCGGAGCCAGCGCAGGCACGACTGTCGAAAGGATGGTCACGATGGTGCCCCAGATGGTGATGGAATGGCCCCACCATTTTCCGTTGGCCTGGGTCGAGGACGTGGCTGTCATGTCTGGATCTCCTTCGCTGTTGGGGGATGGGATGGTGTCGATCTCGGATCCGAGCGTTCGCGCGAGCTTCAGAGTTGCATCGACGCGCCGCAGCCACCCACGGCCGAAGCGCCAGAAGTGCGGCAGTGCGCGGTAGCGGCGCTCGCGGATGGCGGCGTAGGACGCGAGCGCTTCTGCGACGGAGGCCGCGGCAGCGGCGGCTCTCGTCTCCGGTCCGATCTCGCCGTCGACGCTCGCGCCCACGGCTTCCTGCAAAACGCGGATGGCCGCGCCCACACCGTGGTTCACGGCAGCGTCGAAATGCATGAGCGCGAGCGGCCCGGGCAGCTCGGCGCAGTGGGCGAGATCCCAATAGCGGCGACGGTAGATTTCGCTCACGGTCTCGCGGTCGATGGCCTTGAGATCGCGGATGAGGGCCGCACGATTGGCCGTCGTGATGGCCACCTTGCGCCACGCCGCGAAGACGCCGAGCGTGATACCGTGGTTCGTAGGCCCGCCAGGGTCGTGAGGATCGTCTGTAAATCCGCCCTCCATTGCGAGGACATGGATCAGTGCGCGATCGAAGACGGGCGCCTGCCCTTCGCGCTCTGCGGACCTGACGCTGCTTTCCGCGTCTTTCTGCGGCGCGTCTTTCTGCACTGCGGGCCAGCGTACTGCGAGCAACCGGCTCTTGGGATAGCGGGTGACGGATACGGCGTTGCCCTGATTTCCACCGAGCAATACGACCGCGTCCTCGGTCTCACCGAGCCAGAAGCCGACGTGTCCCTCGGACGCATTCGATCCACGCGAGAAGACTGCAATGGCGCCCGTGCGGGGCTTTTCGAGCGCCGCACCCCACTTCAAATAGGAGCGGGCGAGCAACGACCGCGTCGATCGGATCCCCACGCGTTCGAGGCATGCGCCGCAGAACGCCGCGCACCATGCGATCTCGTCGCGCGCGATATCCGGGTGCCCCGCGTCGCGAAAGAACGCGAGAATGCGCGCGTTCTCCTTCGTGCCCGCGCGCTCGGATTGGCCGAACTCGCGCCAGGCTTCCTCGAGCCAGCGTGCTTCTTCCATCATGTCCTCGATGCTTTGGGGGTCAGACGACCGCGGCTTTCGGCGTCCCGCGTCCGCGCGTCGCGCTCATCTGGTAGACGGCGACGGAGAGCGCACTCTGCGCTGCTCCGAAATCCGCCACCTGCTCGGCTGTGGAATAGACACAGCTCTGCGCTGTCGCCGTGATCGTGCGCTTCACGGTCGACCCGCTCAGCACGTCGATCTCATAGCGCTCGCTCTCCTCGGCGAGCGGAACCTCGGCGGCATCCCAGCTGTCGCCCCCGACGCGGGTGCGACGCTTCCACAAGATCGTGATGTCTCCGCCGCCCGTGCGTGCGCCCCGTACGTGCGCGGGCGAGAGCGGCATCAGGCCCCGTCCCGTGAACCTGTGGATCTCGGTGGCGTAGGACCGATCCGCGATGTCGCGATTGGCGGGGCCGAACCTCCAATAGAGCGGCGCACCAATCTCACCGGCCGTCAGATCTACGCGCGCGATCTCGCCGCCCAGCAGCACGAATGTCGCCCCGGCAGGCAGTGCGTTCCGCATCTCGCGCTCGGTGCCGCCCTGCCCTCGCAGCAGGTTCGAAAGCTCGTAGGTCGCCTCTCCCACCAGCGTGGCCGTCTCGAACTGCAAGACCTCCCAGCCTCCGGCTTCGTTGCGGATGGCAGCTGCGTTGCGGCCCGCGAGCATCTGCAGCCGGGTGACGGACGCCAGCTCGCCGCTCGACAGGCGCACGCTGAGGCGCGCCCCGCGATCGACGACAGCGATCGGACCGGAGGGCAGCGGGTGCAGTGTCTCACCCATGATCGCCGGCGCGCTTGCGAGCGCGCGAAGAGCGTATCCGGCGTCCTCGGGAGAAGAAAAGAGCGCTACGCCGCCCGGCCACGGGCTCTGAAAAGCTGCCGCATATCCCGCTTCCGCCGGCTCATCGCCGCGCAAAAGCGGCAGATCCAGAAACTCGACGTGCGGCACACCGTCGAAAACCGTTTCGCCTCCGCCGATATCACGGGGACGCGCGGCGGCGCCCGCATAGATCTCCGGGTCGATGCTGCGCCCCTCGATCTCACGAACGCCCCGCTCGCCGATCTCGGTGACGCGTACCAGCATCGTGGTTCCGTCCTTCACGACGGACACTATGTCTCCGGGTTCGATATCGATGGCGCTCGGCGGGAGCTTGAAGAGCGCTCGCTCGCGCGAGGCCCAGGTCTCGAACAGCCAGGCGTCCGCGATCTGCGACGCGCTTTCGTGCTCGAGCACAATCGGCAGCTCGGCCCGCGCGACTCGACCACTCGCGCCCGTCAGCCGCCGCGCCTCGGAGACCGCCTGGCGATAGTCGCCGGTCGCCGCAATGTGGCTCACCTTCGCGGAAGCGGGAAGGTCGGTCTCCTGCGAGCGCGTGAGCGTCAACAGTGCATCCCCCGCCCGCTCCTCCACCAGCTCGCTCTCCGTCACGGAGAGAACCGGCGGCTCGGCGCCGCGATGGCGGAACAGGATGCGCCCCTCGCTCTCCAGGCTGTCGAAGAAGTACGCGAGCTCCAGCGGCTGCAGCGCATCACGCGGCGACATCAACCGGTCGATGACATAGCCGGGAACCACGCCCGCGAGACGGCTCGCATCATGACCCGTGATGCCGTAATCCGCGAGGATCGCGTCGACCAGCTCCGGCAGCGGCGCCACCGAGAAGCGGCCGTTCAGCCAATGGCCGAAGCGCCAGTTATCGCCGTCTCCCCACACGTCCGTGTTGTAGGGGAATGCCGGAAACGGGCGCGCATCCCAGCAGTACACGTGGATACGCGAGAGATCGACCATGCGCTGGCCGGTCACGGCCGAGACCGGGTTCTGCCCGCTCACATAGCCTTCGCTCGCAGGATCGAACGTATCGATGAGCGCTTTCAGGAAGCGGCGCTGTATAAGGTCATCCCGCGCGCCACGCGAGAAATATGGAAACGCGGATTCCGCGCTCTTCGGATCGACGAACACGTTGGGCTGGTTTGCCCCCTTATCGACGGCGGGACAGCCGATCTCCATGAACCAGAAGGGCTTTGATTGCGGCACCCAGGCCGTCGGGGATCCGCTCGGCACACCTCCCGGGCGATTGAAATGCTGGTTCTGCCACCACGACTTGATATCCTTGTAACGGAATACCCAGGGCGCACCGTGGCCGTCGGTCAAGGGCGAGCGGATCTGAGCCTCGCGATCGGCGTCGCTCGCATAGTACCAGTCGAACCCTTCACCGCCTTGCACATTGGCGCGCAGGTAGTCCTCGTCGTAGATCGAGCGCGTGCCTGCAACGTAGTCGAGGTGGCTCGTTCCATCGCGCCAATCGGACAAGGGCCAATAGAGATCGATGCCGATGGCGTCGATCGCGGAAGAGGCCCACAAGGGATCGAGGTGAAAGTAGACGTCACCCGATCCATCGCCCGGCTGGTGGCCGAAATATTCTGACCAATCGGCGGCGTAGAGCACCTTCGTCCCGGATCCCAGGACGCTCTTCACATCGGCCGCCAAAGCCACGAGGGCAGCGACGAATGGATAGGTGGAGGCCGCGCTCCGCACCTGCGTAAGCCCGCGCAGCTCCGTGCCGATCACAAACGCATCGACCCCGCCCGCGGCCTTGGCGAGGAAGGCGTGGTGCAGAACCATCCGGCGGAAGGACCATTCGGCGGGTCCGGAATAGACGACACTCCCGCCGGAGATGGAGAAGTGGGCTATCGACGCCGTTCCAACGAATGAGGCGATCTGGCTCGCGGCCGTCGCGGTTTTGTCGGGCGTGCCCGGCCGCCCCGGCGCCGGGCTGCACGTGATGCGTCCGCGCCAGGGATAGGACGGCTGTGACGCGGCGGCGCTGTGGGGATCGGGTAAGGCGTTGCCGTCCGGCACGTCCATGAGAATGAAGGGCGTCAGCACCACGCTCATGCCGCGCGCCTTGAGATCCTGAATGGCGCCGATCACCGACGCGTCGGATGGCGTTCCTCCATAGGCCGGGCGGCCATCCTTGGTGCTCACGAGGTACGCGGCGTTTCGCGCGAGTCCAGCCACGCTCCATGTCATCGGCGTCGTGGCCTTGGCGGCCGTCTCGACGCCCGGCTTGATCTCGCAGTGTCCAGCGCGGAGATCGGTTCCGAACCAGCTCACGACCAGCGAAACGGAGGTCGCGTTCGGCAGCGTCGCCTGGAGCTGGTCGACGGCCACGGACCAATCCGTCCCGCCCTGCCTGGTGTGGACGTTTTCGGCCTCCGACACGCCGCGGCCGAGCTGCTTGCTCACCGTGTTGGGGGCGTACACGAACTCGCCCGAGCCCGGAATGAGGACAATCCCCTTGATCTCCTCTCCGAAGGGCTCGACCGCGCGGTGCACCTCGAAGGAGAGCTGGGGAATGCGGTTGCCGTAGTCCGCCAGCGCCATATCCTCGAACACGATGTAGGCAATACCCCGATAGGCCGGCGCGAGACCCGCGCCCTCGATGGCGACGATGGTCGGGTCGGGGAGCTGTGCTTCCGTTCCCAGGTAAACGCGATGGCGGACCTGCGCGAGGTCTAGCTCAGCGCCATCCACCCAGACGCGCCCGATGCCATTGATGGGCCCCTCGGCGAGCGCGACGGCGAAGCTCGCGGAGTAGCGGTATTCCACCGTCTGCGTGACGGGCGTGCTGGGGGCGGCCCCTTTCGAACTCCCTCCGGAGCGCGAGGTGATGACGCGCTCGCGAATTTCATCCGCCCAGATGATCTGTCCGCCGAGGCGCGCGCGGCCATAGAGGCGCGGAATGGGTGCGCCTTCGGTGGACGCGGTGATGTGCAGGTCGGAAAGGCGGGGTCCCTCGACCGTGCGGCGCTGCCCGGAGCTTCCGAACAGCGCATTGTCGATATAGGAGCCCGCGAACGCGCCGATCTGGCTGCCGATAGCGGCGCCGGACAGCGTGAGTCCGAGCATGGAGATGCCGGTCGGCAAAAGCGCGCTACCTGCAGCGGCTCCTGCGACGGCGAGGGCAAGCGTGGCCATCAGCGAAAGGTCCCTGGAAACGAGAAGACGGCGGCGAGACGGCGGCGCCACCAGCCGCCGAACGGAATCTCGGCAACAAGCCGGTCCTCGGTCGCGTGGATCATGGTTTGAGGCGTCGCCAGCAGGGCTGCATGCTTGGCGACGGCGCCCGGTCTCATTCGAAAAATGAGAATGTCGCCCGGTTTTGGATGCGCTGTGTCACCCAGCACGAGATGGCGGGTCGCCGCGCCGATCAGCGTTTCCTCCCCGCTCACCTCGCCCCAATCGCGCGAGTATCCAGGCGGCTCTTCCGCATCGCGCCCGTAAAGGTCCCGCCACACGCCGCGGACGAGCCCCAGACAATCGGCGCCCACGCCTTTCAAACTTGCCTGATGGTGATAGGGCGTGCCGATCCACGCGCGTGCTGCGGCCACCACCGCCTCCGCGCTGTGACGGGCGGATACCTGTTCCTGCGTCATGCCCGCACCTCAGCGCGATTTGGAGCCGGGGCGGCTTACCGACGTCAGGAAATCGTTCCCCGGCATATGCGGAAAGCCGCGAAAGTTGGCGACGTTGGAAAATTTGCTGCGGCAGGTGGCGACGCGCTTGTCGCATCCTGCGGTGATCGTGAAAGTCTGTCCGGGGATCAAAGGAAGCCGCGCGGCGCTCCACAACTCGATCGTCACAACCTCTCCCGCCTTTACGTGCTGCTTCACTTCCACGGATTGGCCCGAAGCGGCGCCGGACGTGAAGGTGACGAGGCCGTGCGTGAACCAGGACGAGGCGAACGCAGTAAGACCGCTCGCCGTAAAGCGCCTCGGGCTCGCGATGCCCGAGAGCGCGCCGTTGCCGCGAAAGGCGGGATCGGCGAGCGCGATCTTGCAACGCGCATCGCCCAGATCGGCATCGCAGGCGTATTGAAACAGGCGCCCTTTTGTCTCCTGAAGCGCGTGCGCCAAACCCCGCACTTCCGCCGCGAACGCGATCCCGCTGCGCTTCACCTCGCCGAGATTTCCGCTGCGCATCAGCACTCGCTGATCCGGATCCATCCAATTCACGCGAAAGATCTCGACGGCCGCGTTGTCATAGATCCCCGCTGCCAGATCGGCTTCCGAAAGCCGATCCGACGTCATGGCGCTCGTCACCTCGAGATTGTCGACGCTGAGGCCAACGCTGTCGCGGATCTCGCTCGCGGTCATTCCGGCCGCTGCTTCGAACACGGTACCGTCGAACGCGAGGTCGTGGTCGTGATCGGTGAAGCCCAGGCGCGTACCATCGCGGCGTGTCAGTCGCCAGCACCAGCACAGCGTCGTCGCGCCCGAGGCCACATGAGCGGCGAGCGTACTCGAAAGCTGCTTCATAGGCGGATCTCGACGATCGGGATATTGGGGATGGCGCCGCTTCGAAAGCCCGACAGATTGATCTCGAGCTTGTCGGTATCGAAGCGGACCGGGACATCGAACTCGAAGCCCGCGCTGACGACCGCGCCCGGTGCGGGTGGCGTGGCGAGCGTCACGAACCCGGTCGTCGTATCGACGGTGAAGTCCTCGCCGGGTGTTCTCGCCGCGCCATCGACGGCAACCAGAACGCTTCCTGCCACGGGCTTCCTGATCTCGCGCGTCAAGGGCGCGTAGCCGCCGCCATAGGTCTTGCTCAACTGGAAGCTCGTGGCCGTTCCGTCTCCGAGCCCGATGGCCTGATCGACGGCGGCCGGCGCGCTGCCCGGGGCGCCGGATTTCCAGTCCGCGTGATCGCGCCAGCGGAACCCGTGAAAGCGTCCGCGCCGTTCCTCGAAGAACGCGATAACCTCGTAGAGCGCGTCGATGGATTGCACGCCGTAGCCTGCGTTGTAGCTCCGGCGCGAGGCGGCCCATCGGCTGTTGCGCTCCTCGTAGCCGGAGCCCAGCACGACGACATCCGTGCGCCGCTCGGGACCGCCTTGCGCGCCGCGTGAGATGGCGGTCGGGAAGCGGATTTCATGGAAGGACATGGGAACTCCCGTGGACTAGGCAGCGGGCAGCGGGCAGCAGCACTGAGGCTCGAAATCACGGCTGCCTCTTGCCCGCTGCCTGCTGCCTCAGAGATTGCGTTGGCCGAGAGAGACCGCGCGCGCCAGCATGGCCGCGATCTGCGTCTCCGAACGCCGGAAGCTCTCGGCATCCTGCGCGGTGACGTTGAACGTCACGCTGGTTCCCGCCCCGCCGCGCGCCGCGATGCCGAGACGCCCATCCGGTCCGCGCGAGAGCGGCATGATCGCCTCGGCTCCTCTCTCGCCTGCGATGCCCAGGCGGCCGCCAGCGAGCGGAAACGAGATCGGGCTCTGGATCACCCCTCCGGAGGCGAACGGCACAGGTATGCCCTGCCGAACGACCCCGCCTTTCGCGAACCCTATTCCGCCCGACATCAACCCCGACACGAGATTGCCGAAGCCCTGCTCGAGCGGCTTCAACGCGGCCTTGAGCACGATATCCGAAAGACGCAACGCCAAGGTGCGCAGCACGTCACCGACATTCCGCCCTTTGATGGCGATGCTGTCGAAGGCGCCGACGAGCGCATTCGAGAACTGGCGTCCGAGGCTCGCGGCGTTGCGCAACTCCGCCGAAAGCGCCGACGTGTCAGCATTGACAGCGACGGTCCAGGTCTCGACGGGCGACGTGAAATCCACCATGGCGACAGCTCCTTTATTTATCGGGATAGCGTTGGGCCAGCTCCGCGAGATCCCTGCGCGATAACGGACGCTCGGAGTGGGCGGAGCCGAAACGACCACGCACGGCGGCGTCCAGCTCGGCGAGCGTCAGGCTCCAGAACGCGCGGGGCTCGAGGCCGAGCAGGCCAAAGCCGATCGCCATCACCTCGTCCCAGGGAAAGGGCCGGGTGCTCCCGCGTCTCCCTCCCCATCGCTCCCGCCGCCCTTTGCGGCGAACGTTGCGGAGAGAAGCCGCGCCACGATATCGACGTAGCCGGCGGCACCTCCTTCGGCACGCATGGCGGCGACGGCCTGGTCGCTGACGTCGAACCCGGCGCCTCTGAGGCCCGCCCCGATGATGCGCTGGCAATCGCGCGCGGAGATGCGGCCCTTCTCGAAGCGCGTCGCGAGCGCCAACATGTCCTCGTCGCCGAAGGCCGCCTCCAGATTGGCGAGCGCGCCGAGCGTGAGGCAGAGCCGATAGGGCTTTCCGTCGAGGACTGCATCGATCTCGCCTCGGTGTCTGTTGGCCATCTCGTTGCCTCCTCTTTACTCAGCAGTGAACGTCAGAGCGCCTGCGGACTCGAGTGCCAGCTCGAACGACACCTCGCCGTCGTGGCGCCCCGTCAGCTCGAACGACGTGATCTGGAAAGCTCCCTCGACGATGCCGAAATCAGGCACCACCACCTGCCAGTCGCGGATCGTGCCGTCGAAGACATAGCTGCGGATGAGCTCGTCGGACGCTGAATCCTTGAAGATGCCCGAGCCGGAAAGTCGCGCGTGGCGCACCCCCGCGCCCGCCAGCAGCTCCCGCCATTGCCCGGCACTCTCCTGATGCGTGATGTCCACCGTCTCGGCGTTGAACGCGACCGCGCGGGAGCGCAGCCCCGCAACCGTGGTGAAGCTTCCTGCTCCGGTGCTGTCCACCTTGAGGAGAAGGTCCTTGCCTTTCTGTGCAGCCATAGCTTTGCTCTCATTATCTAACCCGCGCGAATGCGGACGTGGAGTTGCTCGGGAAATGCTCTCTACGGAATGGGCTCGACCACGGCGCGAAAGCGCGCCGTTCCGCGATGTGTTTCTCCATCGGCTTCCCGGGCGGTATCCGAGGTCTCGTGCCGCAAATTCACCAGCCGGAAGCCGTCGAGCGACAAAGAGGCGTCATGGAGCGCCGCGCGGATTGCTTCGAGAATGCGATGCACCTCGCGCTCGCCGCCGTGCTTGGACCAGACGCGCAGCGTGAACACGTGCTCGCTCGCGGTTTCGGTCCCCGCGCTCCAGTCCCGGACCGCGCTCGGACCGAAGGTGACGTAGGGGAACGCGGCGCCGCGCGGCGCCTCGTCGTAAACCCACGCACCTCCGAGCAGCGCAGCGAGGCCGGTGTCCGCGACGAGTGCGCCGTAGACTGCTTTCTGAAGCTCCCAGGCTGGGCTTGCCATCTCTTACCTCCGGCGGTTCGTCTTAGACGGCTCCGTCCCGCTTTCCTCTGCCGTCGGCTGCGCATCACGCGTCCCGGCGGCGATGCGCACCGCAAGACGCTCGATCGCGCGACGGCGGATCTCGTTCACGAGCGTGTCGGCACGTGCGAACGCGGCCCCGATCAGGCGGACCGAGACCTTCACGGCACATGCTCCTCGACGAGGCACCTCATAAATCTGTGCCGCTCGCCAACGTCGATGACCGCGCGGATCTCGAAGATGCGCGTGCCGAGCGCGAAACGCATTTCCGGCACGACGCCCGCACGATGGCGGATCCAGATCTCGTGGCTCACGCGTGCGCTCATGCGATCTGCCTCGAAGCTCTCTGTGCCCGAAGCCGGCTTCAGTGCGCCCCACACCTCCGCCACCAGAGACCAGACACGCGTCGCGCCTCCGCCGCCGTCGGCCGTTGCCACGGGTGCCTGCAGCGACAGCCTGTGGCGCATTTCGCCGATCGACGCGCTCACAGCCGCACCTCGCGATAGGGCCTCAGCAGCTCGGAGACGGCGGGCGGAATGGCGGCAGCAGCCGATCCGATCTCGAGCGGATCGCGATGCTCGTACCAATGGGCGACGAGCAGAAGGATGGCGTGGCGGATCGGCCGGGGCACATCCTCCGCCACGTCGCCGAGACCTGCGCCGAATACGATCTCGATGCCGTTGACCGGAAGACCCGGTATCGTCCGCCGCCCTTCGCGCACGATGAGACGCGGGCGCAGCGCGTGGCCGTCGAGAAGGTAATCCTCGGGCGCAATCGTCGTAGGCGTCCCATCGCCCGCCCGCACCGTGATCGACGTGATCGCCGATATGGGGCGAAGGGGAAAGCGGAGCTCGCCGCTTTCCGGCCAGCGATCCAAAGTCATGCGCCAGCTTTGCGCGATCAATGCCAGGCCCAGCGCTGCTTCGACATGCAGACGCGAGGTGACGATCAGGCTCGCCACCAGAAGATCCTCGGCGTTACCGTCGAGACGCAGGTGGGCCTTCGCCTCGGAGACCGAAATCGGCTCCAACGCGGGCCCGCTCATCAGAGCGAGGGTCATTGCTGTGATCTTTCGTTGTTTGTGCCCCAACGAGCGAAGCCGCCGGTGGGGGGACCCGGCGGCTTCGCTCTCGACCGGCGGGCAGGGAGGAGAACCCGCCGGACTCTCATTGCGCTGGCGCGAGGCCGTCGCTCACTCCACATTTGGAGACGTATGTGGGCACCGGCCTTCGCCGGTGCGACGTCGAGTGTAGATAGTCCGCTCCCGCGCAACGAACGTCATCCCGGCGGAGGCCGGGACCCAGACAGGCTTCGGCGCATACGCCAGCGGGCAGCGGCGCGCCTTACTCCTCGAATTTGAGGAGCTTGATGGCATTGAAGTCCTGCACGCCGCCGCCGACACGCTTGGTCGTGTAGAAGAGCACGTAGGGCTTCGACGAGTAGGGATCTCGCAGCACGCGGATGCCGACGCGATCCACGATCAGGTAGCCGCGGCGGAAATCGCCGAACGCCACGGAGAAGCTGTCGGTCGCTATCGCCGGCATGTCCTCGCTCTCGACGACCGGATAGCCCATCAGCAGGGAGGGCTCTCCCGCAGCGGATGCCGGCTGCCAGACGTAGTTGCCGTCCTCGTCCTTCATCTTGCGGATCGCGGCCTGCGTGCCGCGATTGAAGACGAAGGTGCCGCCTGCGCGATAGCCGGACTTCAGCGTGTAGATGAGATCGATCAGCTTGTCGGCCGGGTTGGTCGCGGGGAAGCCACCGTCAACGCCGGTCTTGATGAAACCGATGTTGCCCCAGCTCCACGAGCCGTCGGCGACCTTCGTATAGTCGAGGAAGCCTTTCGGCTTGTTGGTGCCGTCGCCTGAAACGAAAGCCGTGCCTTCCTGCTGGGCGAAGGTGTCGCGCACCTCTTCGGCGATCCACTCGTCGATGTTGACCGCATTGTCGTCGAGCAGCGTCGCCGTCGCCGCCGGCATGGCGTAGAGCTCCATGGTCGGGAAGGCGAGCTCGGCCAGCGCCGGCGTATTGGTCTGGGTGCGCGCTGCAGTCTCGGCCACCCAGCCGGTGGCGAAGCCCGAAGTTGCGAACGGCTTCTTGAAGACCGATCCGGAGACCTGCCGCACGCTCGCGATGGAGCGGATCGGCGAGATGTCCTTCAGCGCGGAGATCACGGCCCGCTCTGTCTCGGGCGGCACCAGATAACCGCCATCGGCGCCGCTGTTGGTCGTGACCGCCAGCGCCTTGGCTTCGAGCCGCGACAGGTTTGCGGTCTCGCCCTTGCGTACGTAGTCGTCGAAGGCACGGCGATGCTCGCGCACGGCCGCGGTCTCGATCTCCCCGCCAACCAGATGCGGCCGCTGCGCCTTCACCGCCAGCCGGTCGGCGACGCGCTTGGTCTCGTCGAGCGCGCGGTCGAGGCGAGCGAGCTTGTCGTCGATCAGGGGGTCCGACGACGATCGGCGCTCCAGCTCGGAAAGCCGCTCGTCGTTGGTGTCCTTGTAGGCCTCGAAGGCGCGCATGAACTCCTCGAATGCCGCGCCGACGCTGCCGCCGGACTTGGTTTCGAGACGCTGCGTCTCGACGTTGGTGTTGTCTGTCATCTCTGTGGGATCCTTTGCTCTCGAACTCAGTGCTTGAAGAGCGTCGCGGCCGCCCGGCGCATCAGCGCGGCCAGCCTCGTCTCCTCGCTTGCGCCTTCTTTTGTGCCTTGGCCCGCATCCCGCAGGGCCTTGAGGCCAGATAGACCCGAGCGCATCAACGCGCGGGCCTCGCTTCGCGTCAGCCCAGCATCCCGCGTGAGCCAGCGTTCAAATTCGCGCTCCGTCGGCGGGGCCGACGCGAACGGCCTGGTCTTGGTCGACGTGATGCGCGCTTCAGGGAGGAGCGGAAAGGTCACGATCGAAATCTCCCAGAGGTCGATCTTCTCCAGGTGGCGCACGCCGCTCGCGCGGTCACGGCGCGCCTTCACTGTCTTGAATCCGATCGAGAGCCCGTCGAGCGCGCCCTCGCGCATCAGCGCCATGACCTCACGGGCCTTGGCGACATCACGCATCAGGCGGCCTTGCGCATAGAGGCCCCGGCTGTCCTCCTCCAGCGTGGTCCAGACTCCGATCGGCTGATTGGCATCGTGCTGAAACAGGAGCTTGATGCCGCGTGCTCCACGTGCCGCCAGGCTTTCGCGGAAGGCGCCCGGCAGCACGACGTCTCGCCCCAGGTCCTCGCGATTGAACAAGCTCGCGTAACCCTCGAAGCTGCCGTCGGCGTCGGCCTGCTTGAAATCGAGGGAGATGAACTTCACCTCGGGAACTGGCAGCATTTGCGTCGGCGGCGGCGCAAAGCCGCTCCGTTCCCATGTGCGAAAGGCCATGAGGCGTACTCTCCAGGTTGTTATGTGGTGTCGGCTGGCGCAGCGGAAATGAAAAAGCCCGAGCGGGGCTCGGGCTGGATTGAGGTCAGTTCATCTGGCCTGCCAACGGCGGCTCGTTTCCAGAACCCGACGCGTCACGAACCACAGGTAGCCCCATTCAGGATTACCACCACAAGCTTCAAGCCATTCGGCCACAATCGCGTCGGCATTCTCTTCTCTCGTCATTCCGTATTGGGTTTGCTCAACCCACTCAAGCTCACCAATTTCCCGGTGTTGGCTTCTTCGTAAGAAAGTCGGGAAGCTTTTCCGGAATTTTCGGTTTGACTGCAAACAGACGACGCGCCAATTCCTGGAGAAGCTTAGCCCTATTGGCGACCTGAGTTCTCGGTTCGGTCGGCTCTTTTTTTCGTGGCGCACCCACACCGCTCGCGACGCTCGTTCCGAGACGGCTGCCGCTCCCGCCGCCCTCGTCCACCCACTCGCCGCCATCGGAGGTGCCGGCGGGTGCGCGGGCCTGGTCGGGACGGTACTTCTGTGAAACGACGGGTGCGTTACTTTCCGTCGCGGGCTCGGGCGGCGGCTCGTCGAGCGGGGCATACCGCACCGCCCTTTTGCTTGCCCGCCTTCGGCAGGACGCGCTTCTCGTTCAGGGTCAGGAAGCTCACCTTCTCGTCATCGCGGAGCGATGCTTCGCATCGACGCGCGCCCACAGCGCTTCGCGCTCCGGTGTCAGCGCCTCGCTTAGAGATTATTCCCTTACCTGAAAGTAAGGATGGGAGCCGATGACCTCACGCACCGCCCTAAGCACTTTCATCGTATCTTCCGGATCATGAAAATAGATATCGGCCGGTGTCGCGTGCCAAATTTCCTGCACCTCTTCAAGCGAGTACGAACCACTCAGAAGATCATCCAGAACTTGGCCGAGCGCAAACGCATCGGCGGGCGCTACCCCGGCAAGCCCTCGAAGGGCAAGCTCCTCGACGCTCTTAACATCCAGGAAGGAATCCTGATCGAAGCCATCACCAAGATTTCTGAGTACAGGAGGGATCGTGGTCTTCGTTATTTTATTTGCCATGCCACCTAATCCCGATTCAATGGAAACGCTGAATGTACATAGCATCCTTTTTCCGTTTTATCGGTTCTGCGCAGGCGAACCCGAACCCAATAGGTCTCACGTATCTCGGGCTTATGCCCGCCGGGGCCGTAAGCTTCTTTTCCCGTCGGCCGCTTGAATTGCTTGTAAATATTTAACTCAGGCAAGCTGTATAAAAAATCTCCACGGGCAAACGATTCGATAGACTCCCGATTAGCGGGATCGGAAAGTGTCGCGTTGACTAGCTTGTTAGCAGCATCGAGAGACGAAAACGATCCAGCTCTCTTCTCTCCCACCTCCCAGCCAAGAAACGGGATGTTGACCCTATTTCCGAGAATTCTGGCAACAAGGTACTCGTCGTTCTTACCTACGTGCCTTTTGAACGTATGGCCTCCATACTCTCGATCCTCCTCGGTAACGTCTATCCCATAGTTGCCGCCCGCCTGCGCGACACGAACATTCTCATCCCTTGCTCCCTCGTTGCGGGCCGGCGCACCGACGCCGGCCGCCCTCGCTCCGCTAAGTGGTTCCCTCGTCGTCCTCGTAGTACCACCACCGGTACCCGCGCTCGCCGAGGACCTCTTTACCTGCGAGCCTCCCGGCGTCGGTCAAGACGGCATAGGTGTAGACGAAAGGATCAAGTGTCCAATGCAGATCGTCGGAGCCGAAATAGAGCGAACCCAGGATCTCGGAAAGCATCGCCCGTGATTGTGCGGCATCAACCTCAACCGTCTGTTGCCCGGGCTCGTTCTCGGGGGCCATTAGCACCAGACCTTTGTCTATCAACTGCTCCATCGCCTCGCGAAATAGCGCCACTTCCTCAGGACGACCCTGCGTTTCGTCAATCACCGTGTTCAGGAGCGCCACAAGCTCCTGCTCGGCGGCGCATTCTTCCACCTCCGCCAGAACGCGCGCTTGTATTTCGTCTCTTGAGATCATGGTTCGCTCTTTCCCTTTTTGTCAGGGATCGCCATGTGTGCACCTTCACCCTTACCCGACCCCCGGCGATATCTGTAATAATAGCTATTCGCACGTTTCTCGGATGGATCCGTGCGCCACGGTGTTGCTTCTGGCCGTTGCATAATCCTCACTTCCTCACCGGTCGCCGGATTTTTGTATATCAACCCTGGGTCTCTCGCGGGCTTTTCAAGTCCGTAGCCCCGCGCTTGGAGTTCTTTCACTAGTCTGTTCACACCCCAATCCGGATTGGTGTCAGGGATCGTGCTCAGCTCCTTGATCCGGGCCTGGGCCGCTTCATTCCACGCATGAAGATGCCTGATCCGCCCGTCGAGGTTGTCGGGATCGACGACGCTGACCGGACCTTTCCATTGCGGGTCCAGCTTTCGCAGATCCTTCCGCAGCGGCGTGGCTGTTGCCGCCAAGTCATTGAACTGTTTTTCCTTCGCGATCCCTGACTGAATCTGCTCGTCGGTCTCGTCCCTCAGCCGGCGACCTTCTTCCTGGGTCGTCGGCGGCCGCCCTCTGCCGCCGGCGCGGCCGCCGCGGCCACCTATAAGATGGACCAGCCCTCCGCCGCTTCCTCCACCACCGCCCTCGTCCACCCACTCGCCGCCATCGGAGGTGCCGGCGGGTGCGCGGGCCTGGTCAGGGCGATACTTTCTCAGAACGGACGATTGCTCGACTTCCGTCGCTCGCTCCGGCGGCGGTTCGTCGAGGGGCGCATATCCCACCGCCCTTTTGCTTGCCCGCCTTCGGCAGGACGCGCTTCTCGTTCAGGGTCAGGAAGCTCACTTTCTCGTCATCGCGGAGCGATGCTTCGCATCGACGCGCGCCCACACCTTTGGTTGCTCGCCTTCGGCAGGATCGCGCTCAGACTAGGATGCTGGCCACGTCACTTGCCACCTTTCTCACCACCGTTTTGCCGCCACCACTGATAGCCACGCTCGTCAAGAATCTCGAACGCAAGCTCTCGCCCCTTCTCCGTTGCGACGATCTCAACCATAGGCAACTTTTCATTCCATTTCCATAAACGCTCTTCGGGCGCAAAACTGACGCTTGACTCCAATTCCGATAGCATTTCAAACGATACATCAGGCGATTTCTCTGACTTGTACTCAACACGCAAGACCGCAAGCCCGGATTGAATCAGCTCCTTCAAAGCATTTACACTGTCATCAATCTCAGCTTTCTCGCCTAGTGGGTCCATGACGGTATTGACAGTGGACGAAAAATTTTCTGCTCCTGCCTCTTCCAGCTCAGATAAGATCCTTGCTGCAAGCTCACTCAAACGTTTAATCTCATTCATATCTAGTCTTCCGATTGTACCTTGTTAGGCAACGGTATAGGCTGGCCCCAACGATCGCTCTTATTTTTTCGATAGCGGTAGTAATATTCGAATTCATGCTTCTGCTGTGGATCTGTTCGAAATCTTTTTGTTGGCCTTACCATAATTCGAACTTGAGCACCTGAATCGCTCTCAAAGAAGGATCCAGGAGCGTCGGTTGGCCTCGTGAATCTATAGCCTTGTACGCCAAGCTCTTTACGCAGTCGATTTGCACCCCATAATGGGTTAGTGCTCGGCACGGCATCTCGCGTGAGCTCGGCCCATCGCGCTTGTGCTTCGGCCAATTCTCCTTCAGCTCGACGAATTGCACCTTCTGCCGTGCCCGCCGATACGCTCGGGCGGGGATTCCAACTCGGATCGCGGCGTTCGCGACCGTGGCAGCACGCGTGATCACCGTCGCGGGGTCGGCCATGATGGTCTTCAGCAGCGGCAGCGGACGCGGCGTGGTGGTGACGGCGATGGCGGGATTTTCGCCGAGGCGCATTCCGAACTGCAGCATGTCCCACGTCTCCTCGGGCCGGCGCCACTTCGCCAGCTCGTCGCACCAGGCGGTATCGAATTGCGGTCCGCGCAAACTGTCCGGATCCTCGGCGGAGAACATCTGCGCGATGGCTCCGTTGGGCCAGACGAGTTGCGACTTCGAAACCTCGAGCTCGGGGCGCTCGTCCTCGCCGTGGATCGCGAGCAGACCCGAGACGCCGTCGATCATCACGCGGCGCACGTCGGCCAAGGTCTCCCCGACGAGGGCGATGCGGCGCGCCGGCTCTTCGCCCAGCGGGGGAATGCCGAGCGCTTTCGCCCGCACCCATTCCGCCCCTGCCCGCGTCTTGCCCGCGCCCCGTCCGCCGAGGATCAGCCACACGCGCCAGTCCGCGCCGCCTGGCGTCGTCGCGGCTGGAAGCTGATCGTCGCGCGCCCACACCTGCCAGTCGGACAGGATGAAGTGCAGCGTCTCAGGGTCGAGGCTTGCGAGATCCGCGCTCAAGCGTCCCGCCTGCGCCGAGGCGTTCAAGGCGCTCCGCAATCTCGCGGCGCATGCGCTCCGCATCGGCGCGGCTGCGGACGGCGGCGCGTCCGGCGTCTCGTGTCTGGTCGAATTCAGCGACGGCCTCCGTGATCTTCTCGAAATTGTTGATCAGGGTGGCGAGGGCGCGGCTTTCGCGTTCCTCGTCCTGGGCCGAACGGATCTCCCCGCTCGCCATTCTCTTCTCCATGTGCTCGAGCTTCAGACTGATGGCGCGGTAGAGGCGCCCGACGATCGATTTTCGCGCCCCACGCGTCGGCAGGCGGCTCCCGGTCTTCGGTGCGCGCCCGGCAGCGGCGTCACCGTCCGGCGGTGTCTCCCCGGTGGCGGGCCGGACGACGGCAGGCCCTGCCCCCCTTCCACCGCGCCGTTTCCTGACCGGCTCTCGCGGCGGCCAGCCTTCCTTTCGTGCCCTCGCCGCGATGCGTTGGTGCGTGAGCCCGAAGCGGGCCGCGATTTCGGTGAGCGGCACGGACGCGTCGGCATAGGCCGACCTCACAGAGGCCCACGTCTCCTCGTCGACCTGCATGCGCCGCCACGCCGTTCCGGCTCGAATGTGTTCAGGAAGTCAGAAAAGCCGAAAGCGCCCGGACCGGACATATCCAGCCAGGCCCGCGCTCACGTTACTTCCTGATGTTTGGGTGTTTCGCGCCGAGAGCGTCATCGACACTTTCCCGACCATACAAAAACACTATCACTCTACCGTCGCGCTGTCAACGATCTACCGTATAGATTTCTATGTTTATTTTATATTAGATGGGTAAACTTTAATTGTACTTATTGAATACAAAACACACCACAGTAATCGCGCGAGGGCACCCGGGGATAAGTTTTATGATCGCCATCCCCCGCGATGGCTCCAGCCTATCCCCAGCCGCCGCGCACAAGGCTCTCGCTCGGCGTCGTGCCAGCGTATAAATAACCATAATGGCGTGGTGATTTGAGTCCGCGACAGGCGGGACGGGAGAGGCTCGCCTTCCCGCCTTTTCGTTGTTCGCGTCCGCCGGAAAACGGGACTCTACTGACAGGATTGGCACGTTGAGCGACTGGTTCTTCAAGCGCGGACGGCGTGAAGGCATCGACTGGATGAGCCTCGACTCGCGGCTCGACTCGTCGGCCTCCGAGTTCTGGTCGCGCTGCAAGGATCTCTGGGACGCCGGGTCGAGCTTCTTCGCACGCTTCAAGCTCTCCGGCTGGCGGCGCCTCTTGAACGAAGCCGCGTCCGAGGGCTTCACGCTCGCGTTGGGCGGCCTCTTCGTTCTCTATGCGCTCGCGCTGCCTGCCTTCCTCGAATTCGACGAAGGGCGCTTCCTCACCGGCAAGTATAGCGTCAAGTTCCTCGACGCGGACGGCAACGAGATCGGCCAGCGCGGCATCCTGCACAACGACGCGGTACCGCTCGAGGAAATCCCGGACGCCGTGATCAGGGCGACGCTGGCCACGGAAGACCGGCGCTTCTTCGAGCACTTCGGTGTAGATTTCCTCGGCACTGCACGCGCGCTCGTCGAGAACCTGCGCGCGAACGACGTGGTGCAGGGCGGCTCGTCGCTCACGCAGCAGCTCGCCAAGAACCTGTTCCTTTCCTCCGAGCGCTCGATCGATCGCAAGATCAAGGAGGTGTTCCTCGCCTTCCTGCTCGAGACACGCTTCACCAAACGCGAGATCCTGAAGCTCTATCTCGACCGCGCCTATCTCGGCGGCGGCGCGTTCGGCGTGGAAGCCGCCTCTCAATTCTACTTCGGTAAGTCCGTGCGCGAGGTCAATCTGGCTGAAGCCGCGTTGCTGGCCGGCCTCTACAAAGCGCCCACCAAGTACGCACCGCACGTGAACATGCCGGCCTCGCGCGCGCGCACGAACGAGGTGCTGCAGAACCTCGTCGAAGCCGGTTTCTATACGCCCGCGCAGGTTCATGAGGCACGCCTGCACCCCGCGCAGATCGTGGAGACGCGCGCCACCACGAGCCCCGACTGGTTCCTGGATTGGGCATTCGAGGAGGTGCAGCGGCTCGCCGAAGGCAAGAACCAATACGTGCTCACGGCCCGCACTACGGTCGACCTCACCATGCAGAAGCAGGCGGAGGAAGCGCTCGTCACGTTCCTCAAGCAGCGGGGGCGCAGCTTGCGCATCAACTCCGGCGCTCTCGTCGCGCAGGAGACGGACGGCGCCGTGCGCGCGATCGTCGGCGGACCGGACTACGGCGAGAGCCAATTCAATCGCGCCACGCACGCCCGCCGCCAGCCGGGCTCGTCGTTCAAGATCTACGTCTATGCCGCAGCCCTCGAGAACGGCTACTCGCCCGATACGATCGTGCGCGACTCCTCGCGTGCCTGCGGCCGCTGGCATCCGCAGAACTATGGCGGCAGCCATGGCAGCGGCTCGCGTATGCCGCTCTGGATGGCACTGGCAAAATCGTTGAACACGGTCGCCGCCGAGTTGTCGTTCGCAGTCGGCCGCGAAAAGGTCATCGAGATGACCCAGCGGCTCGGCATCACCGGCGTCCGCAAGACGTGCTCGATGGCGCTCGGCGATTACGGCATCGTGCCGATCGAGCACGTGGGCGCCGCGGCCACATTCGCCAACGGCGGCAAGAGCGCGAAGCCCTACGCCATCCTGGATCTGGTCAACTCGCGCGGCGAGGTGATCTACAGCCGCGAGCGCGACGAGCCCGAGCCCGCCCAGCTCGTTTCGCGGAAGGTGGCCGAGGGCATGAACCAGATGATGAACAAGGTGGTGACCGACGGCACCGCGCAGAAAGCGGCACTCGACTTCACCCACGTAGCCGGCAAGACCGGCACGAGCAGCGGACCGGTGGACGTCTGGTTCGTCGGCTACACCGGCAAATACGTGGCCGGCATCTGGCTCGGCAACGACGACAACCGTCCGATGGCTGGCGGCAACACGGGCGGCCAGCTCGCAGCTCCGCTCTGGCATTCCTTCATGTCGGTTGCCCATCGTGACATGAACATCCCAACGCTTCCCGGCCTGCAGCCCCACCCTGTGCAAGTCGCAGAGATGCAGCGCATCGCCGAGCTGAAGCGCGCCAATCCTGCGGCAGCCGCAGCGGAGCTCGGCAGCGCGAAGGCGTCCTCGCCGATGATGTCCTCCTCGGCGCGCGATGCGCTGAAACGCATCACCAGCGCCTTGCGCAAGGCCGCGGGCGTTGCCGAGCCGCCGTCCACAACACCCGGCGCGCCGTCCGGGCCAACGCCCATCGATGGCCAACCGCACGAGCCCGCAACGCCGGGACCGCGCAACAACAGAGCCGACGCGGAACCGTTCGGCTCAATTCTGAGATCCGAGCGCTCTGCATCGCCACCGGGCGGAACTCTCGCCCAGCGCGTGGGCGGCGATCGCAATTCTGCCTCTCCCGCCGTGCCCTGATCCATGACCGTCGCAAACGCGCTCCGCTCCCTCACGTCCCTGAACTTCATGAGCTTCACGCTTCACAAGCTGAAGAAGCGGCTCATCGTGTTCATGACCTACACAACGGACTGGGCTCTGTTCATTGGCGTCGTGCTGATCCTCGGGCTCGGATCGAGCTGGTACATGATCGAGCGCGGCTCCTCGCTCACGACGCTGACCGTCGGGCCCTGGGTTTCGTGGACCGCCGCGGGACGCACCGATGCGGATCCCTACACGCGTGCGCATGAGGCGCGCCTCGGCATCCTCCCGCTCAGCACGGAGGTGGCGCAGACCTTCATCGCCCGTGTCGACAGCGAAGGGCGGACGCTTCACTCCTCTTGCGACTACGTGATCGAGGGCGTGGAGGATTCCGCGTTCTGGTGGAGCCTCACGGTGTTCGACGCCAACGGCCGGCTCATCCCCAACGTGCTCGGCCGCTACGGCTTCACCAGCGACACGATGGCCATCAATCCCAACGGCACCTACGCCGCGAGGCTTTCACGCGACGCGCATCCCGGTAACTGGCTGCCGATCGGCGGCGCAGGGCGCCTCGCCATCGCCTTCACGGTTCTCGATCTCGACACCCGCACCATCGCGCAGGACGGCGAGGTCGAGCGGCTGATCCCCACCATCACGCGCAAGGGGTGCTGAGACATGCTCAAACGCCTCTGGGCCCGCATCACGTCGATCAATGTGCCGCTGGTGGCGGCCGCGCTGTTCGCGAGCGCCATCCTGCACATCCTCGCCACGCTCGCGACCCCGCTTCTCACGCCGACCTCGGGATACGGGCGGCTAGCAGGCGAGTTGCCGGAGAACGCGATGCAGATCGTCCCGCCGGTGACGCCCGATGCGCAGCCCTTGCCGTTCATGTCTCCGGATGCCCGCTATGCGATCTGCAGGTTCGACACCACGAACGGGGCTGTGAGCCTTTCGGCGGTGCTGCCCGAGCCGGGCTGGGCGCTCTCGCTCTTCTCGCCGTCCGGCGACAACTTCTTCAACTCGGTTGCGGGCCCTGGCCGCAGACCCGAGGTTTCCATTCTGCTTGTGCCGGGAGAAGATGCGTGGCGCACGGGCGGGCAATCGTCACCCACAACGGCCATCACGCGGGATGCAACGCTCACGATCTCGGCCAACGAAGGGATCGCGGTCGTGCGCGCACCGGAAAAAGGCGAAGCCTATCGCGCGCGCGCGATGGCGGATTTGAAGCGGGCGCGCTGTCAGGTTCAGCGCACGCGCGCCTCCTAATCCGCGAGACGGTCAATCTTCGAGATCGAGCCGGTCGCGCCTGCGCGAGCGGCGGCTGCGCGGCTTGCTCGCGGCCTCCTCCTCGCTCCAGCGCTCATAGCGAACGCCCGGGAAGAGAACGATATCAGCCGAGCTGTTCGCTCCGCGCTGATCGGTCAGAGGTCGATAGCGGAACGGCGACCGTCTGAATTCCAGAATGCTGGCCATCGCGTGTCCTCACGCCGTCGGTCCTGGTGGTGTTTCCTCGCTCGTCTGTTCTTTTCCGGGGCTCTTTGCTGTCCCGCTCGTGGCGAGACGCGGCGCCCGGTTATGCTCGCGACCAATACCGTCGTATTGGGCTGCTGCTTTGGTTAATGAAATGTTAACAGCGCGGCTGTTGCGCTTTGCGATCCGGGCGAGCGTGGCCGGGAAGACTCAGAGGTCCGCGAGCCAGCCGTCTAGGCCGTGCGCTCCGTCGCGCGCTTCCACCTCGACAATCCAGAGGTCGGGATCGGTGCGCACCTCGCGCTCGAGATAGAGATCGACGTCGGCGTCGGGGCGCGCTTCGCCCTTGAAGCACCCGAGCCAGCGCCTGTCCGTTTCGAGCCCAGCAAGAGTTGCGGGCGCGGGTCCGAACAACGACGATGTCCCGTCGAGGCGATTGATGCGGATGTAGATCGCGCCCGCGTCGTCGTCGCCGTGGCGCACGACGTAGGCTTGCCTGCCGCCGGACGCGCAGCGGCGCACATAGGCTTTCACCCAGATTTCGGATTTGAGCCGCATTGCTTCGATCTGGTTTCCGTGCGGGAATCCGGCGCAGCGCCGGTGCGCGCGTCCGCTCGCGTTTCAAGGATAAGGGCTATTACTGGGTCGCGCGCAATGCGTCACCGGCGAGCGTCGCCAGCTTGGCCAGCAGCTCTCCGGAAATCCGGCCCGTCTCGCTCATCTTTCGGTCGACTTCGAACTTCCGGATCGCACGTCTCGTCTGATCGTTCAAGCGTCCATCCGGCAGTGTCGAGATATAGCCGAGCTGGCGGAAGGCGCGCTGCACCGCGCGGATCACGGCCTCCGCCTCGGGGCCTGGAGGCGACTTGCCCGTATCGGCGGCCTGAAGCTCCGCCGAGCCGAGCACGATATGCTGAAGAAGAGCTTGGCGCGGCTCACCGGTCAGCGGCAGGCCCGCATCGCTCTCGTACGCCATGATGGCGCCGCGGGTCACGAGCCCGATGACACCGTCCACGGCTCCGGCCTCGTAGCCTTTTGCCTTGAGCTCGCGCTGGATGGCACGGGTGAGATCCGAGCGATCGACTGTTTCCGGAATGGGCTTCACGGCACCCGTCTCGATCGGCGGCACCGTCGCGCCACGTTCGCCCGCCGCTGCGTCGGGCCTCGATAGTCCGGAAATGGCGGGCGGCTGGCTCGACCAGCCATCGCCGACTGACGTTCCCTGGCGCGCGGCATCGATCCCGGCGATCTGGCGGCCCGGCGGCTGAAACACGAAGATGTTGGTGGCCATCGCTCCCGAGAGGACCGCGAAGGTCAGGAGCGTCAACCGCACTGCAAACGGCGTCATCCTCAGGTCCGGCCTGCGTTCATTGTCCCGCCAAGAACGGAGTATCGTGGGGCGGCTGTTAAGATGGCGTTAACCTGCCCCGGGGCGGTGCGCCGGAATTCTGGCGTTGCGTGCGTGTAGGCGCGTCAGATCGATAAAATTTGCCGATGTTTTTCGGATAACTCTCTTAAATGACGTCTTAAATTGTCATGCTCGCGGCCGGGCTTCCTCAAAATTTTTGCCGTAGCGTCCGTGTATCGGGACCTTCTGGGGTCATTGTGTCCGAGACCGGAGTTGCACGAGCCATGTCCTTGTTCAGGATTGCAGTCGTTCTTTCGCTTGGCGTCGCGCTGATGCCATCCGACAGGGAACAGCAAGAGGCGCTCTACGAGCGCGCGGCCACAGCTGCCCACTGGACGATGACCTACTGCGACCGCAACGGCCAGCAATGCGTGATGGCCGGCGAGCTTTGGGAGGCGTTCCTGCGCAAGGCCGAGTTCGCCGGAAAGCTCGCCTACGACGTCGCGATCCGGAGCTCCGTGGACCAGGTTCTCCCGGACGGGCCGCCAGCGCCGATTTCCGCCAAGGCCCGCGGCACGCTGAGCCCGGATGACCTCCGGCCAAACTGGCGGGGCGACAAGGTGGAGGAAGGCGGCGCCTGAGGCGCCTCTCCGAGGCGCCGCGTCGAGATCAACTCTTGCGCTGGCCCCAATGCGGCGCCTATGTCCTATTTGTCGGCACCTCGAGCCGGCCGACAGAGGACACTTGCTTATGAATCTTGTCAGCCTTCAGTCCGACTTCGAGCTTCTGGACGACTGGGAAGACCGCTACCGCTACATCATCGAGCTGGGGCGGTCGCTCGAGCCGCTGCCTGAAGAACTCAAGACCGAAGAGACGAAGGTGAGAGGCTGCGTGAGCCAGGTGTGGCTCACGAGCGAGACGACGCCCGGCCAGAACGGCGACGGTCCCGTGTTGCATTTCCGAGGCGACAGCGACGCTCACATCGTGCGCGGCCTCATCGCCGTGGTGTTCGCGCTCTACAACGGGAAGCCTGCCCGCAAGATCCTGGAAATCGAACCCGGCACGGTGTTCGAAGCGCTCGGTCTCAAGGATCACCTGACGCCCCAGCGCTCGAACGGGCTCGCCTCGATGGTGGAGCGCATCCGCTCCGATGCGCGCGCCGCGCTCGCCACCTAGATCGGCAGCCCCCTCCCCTACGCGCCCTCGCCTGCGCCTTCCGGATCTCTTCCGCCGTCGATGGCGGGACGAAAATCGCTCGCGCCCCAATGGCGCACGACCGCGTTGCGCGGCGGCAAAGTGGCGGGCGCTGCAAATCCATAGTGGCGCGCGAGCGCATCCAGCGCCACTCACAGCACGACCTTACCCGATCGCTGCGGCCAGCCGGCCCGCTTCTCCACCTGCTCGAGGCCCTTCAGATGGCAGCAGACATCGATCAGAACGCCTGACAGCTCGGGGCCTACCGCTGCCAGGGCACGGCGTACGCGCTCGCCCGCTGCAATCACGTTGTCTGCCAGATCCACTCCGGCGCCCGGCGCACCGCGCCTTCCACCTCCTGCCGTCGCGGCCAGGTTCCAGCTTTGCGTGACGCTCGGCGACATCTGCGCGAACCAGAAGTCCGCGCGCAGCCGCTCGCCTGCGTTGTACTGGGCTTCGCTGATCAGCGGGTTGCCATCGCCGTCTTTGCGATTGAACAGCCACGCTATAGGACTTTCCGCCGGGTTCCGCCCGGGGCGTGCGCGATCCGCGCGGGACGCAGACTTGCGTGCGCGCGGCGAGGCGTTCGGCGAGGGGGATCGCGCGTTCCGTGTCATGGCTTTCTCCAGGACGTGTCAGATGGTGGCGTGCGTGTGGAGCAGGCCGTTGCCTACGAGGGATGGGACGATCCACTCCATCAACTCTAGGGCGCGATCGAACACCGGATCGTCGCGGCGATCCTCAATCACGGCGCAAGCATGGGCGACCGTCGTGCGGTCGCGTGCGAAGATGTGGCCGACGTCCGTAAGGCTCAATCCGCACGACACGTGGGCGATATACATTGCCGCCTGCCGGGCGAGCGCGACGGAGGCTTTTCCTCGCGAGGGTTTGGAGAGATCCGCACGCTTTACTCCGAACACGTCTCCGATGGCCTGCTCGATCAGGTGGCGCAAGCGGGCAGCCTCGCGATCCGAAAGCGCACGCACCGGCTTCGCCGCCGCCTCTTCACGCGCGCCATGTCCGTGGTCGTGCGGGGAACCGAGGAACCAGGCGGCAATACCTTGCGGATCGGCGTTCGGCACAGCGGCGGGATCGGTCGCGGGTCTAAGGCTCATCGAGGCACCGTTCAGCATGGTCTCTGTTTCGTGCGAGGAGCGTTTGTCGTGCCGGATCATACGCGGCGATCGCGGCCGGCCCAGACCGAAACTACCGGAGCAGTGAACGGCGAGGATAAGTGCTAAGCGAGGCCTCTCGTGTTGCGTCGCGGCATACAATCCCCGCAGCGCGCACTCATGGGAGAGTGGGATCTTCACCAGAGGAGTCCCCCTCTTGCCCGATTGCCCCGCTTCCCGCGAGCCGCGCGCCGATGACGAACGCGCGCGGGAGCTAGCCCGGCTCATCCCGCTCTGGCCCTCGGAGATCGCGGACACTTCCCGCGAAGGACGTACACGTCTCATCGCCAAGCTCGAATGTGCCCTCAAGGCAGAGCGGAGGCGCGGACGCAGCGGACACTGGACCTATGACCTCGCGCGCCATGCGGCCCTGGTCCGCATCTGGCGGCGCGAGCGCGTCGCGCTCGCGGCGCTCTCGAAACAGGCATCCTCGCAAAAAGAAAGCGCGCGGACCGCTGGTGCCGCGCGCTTGTCTGTTGTTCGCCGATCGAACTTTCAGCCGAGCTGAAGGCGCTCGCTTGCGCCTCTCTGCCGAATGCTTCGCTCTACTTCTCGCGGCGGGTGCCGAGGCCCATCTTCTTGGCGAGATCGGAGCGCGCACGCGCGTAGTTGGGCGCAACCATCGGATAATCATGCGCCAAGCCCCACTTCTCGCGGTATTCCTCCGGCGAGAGGTTGTAGTGCGTGCGCAAATGGCGCTTCAGGGATTTGAACTTCTTGCCGTCCTCGAGGCAGACAATGTGATCGGGCATCACCGACTTCTTAACCGGAACCTTCGGCTTCAGCTCCTCGCGCTCGGGCTGAACCGTATTGCCGGTGGCGCGGCTCAGCGCGGCGTGCGTGTCATTGATGAGCTGCGGCAGGTTCTCCGCCCCGATCGTGTTGTTGCTCACGAATGCCGACACGATCCTCGCAGTCAGCTCGACCAATTCCGGCTGGGCCCCGTCTTCCATCGATCCATTCCTTCCAAGCAAACCCACAGCGATCCGCGACTGCCGAAATCTTCACCGGGGGAAGTCAATCGCAAGGCTATTATAGTCTATGCGTAACAGCCTCAAGCTGAATTCAACATGATCTTACTGTCGCGCCCCGGCTGTGTTGTAGCGTGGACGCCGAGGTCTTTGGACATCATTCCCAACTTGATGTCAACTTGAGGTCTCCGGAACTTGCCCAAATCCCTAACCGCGTCAATGCGCTCCAGGGATTACCCGAGACCGGAGGTTGCTATCGACTAAATTTGCGCGGGTGGTGATTTCAAGCTTTACCGGCGTGATTTCGCGCCTATTCCAAATAAATCTGACGCGCACCTGCCTTGCTTGCATCACCAATTGTTCGTTAAGATTGACATCCGGCTGACGAAGGAGCGGTGCTTTTTTGGCCGTTGCCGCCCCGCATTTCTGGCAACTCAACATGTTGCAGAGCAACACGCCGGTTCGGCTCGGCTGTGACGCGCCGTTACCTCGCTCGCTGCGGGAAACCGCCATTTGACTTTGGCCGCGCACTTTGCCGAAACATGACATCCTGACGTAGAGGCGCCGCCTGGCGTTGGCCCCGGTCACCACTTTTCCACCCTCACAGAAGGCTGCCCCATGCACGCCCCCGTCTCCCGCATCGAACTTCCTGCCCCGCCCGTCGCGCAGCGCAAGCCCGTCGTCTCCACCCATCACGGCGTGACGCTGACGGATGACTATGCGTGGCTGCGCGCGGACAACTGGCAGGACGTCATGCGCGAGCCGGCGCTGCTCGACGCGGACATCCGCGCCTACCTCGAAGCGGAGAACGCCTACACGCAGGCCGCGCTCGGCTCCACGGCCGCGCTCCAGGCGGAGCTGTTCCAGGAGATGAAAGGCCGCCTGAAACCCGACGACAGCACGGTGCCGGCGCCCGACGGGCCGTTCGAGTATTTCGCGAACTACGTGGCCGGCGGGCAGTATCCGCGGCTCTGCCGGCGCGCGCGCAACAGCGAGGGTGAGCACGTCCTGCTCGACGGGAACGCTGAAGCCGAAGGGAAACCCTATTGGGATCTCGGCGGAAAGGCTCACAGCCCGGATCACCGCCTGCTGGCCTATTCGGTCGACGACAAGGGATCGGAGCTCTACACGATCCGCATTCGCGATCTCGAAACGGGCCGGGATCACACCGACGAGATCCCCGACACGCGCGGCGAGATCGTGTGGGCGAACGACAGCCAGACGCTGCTCTACATCCGTCTCGACGCCAATCACCGGCCGCTTTTCGTCTACCGCCATCGCATCGGCACGCCAGTCTCGGAGGACGTGCTCGTCTACGAGGAGAAGGACATCGGTTTCTATGTGGGTCTCGACAAGACGCTGTCAGGCAAGTTCCTGATCGTCGATGCCCACGATCACCAGTCGAACGAGGTCTACCTCATCGATGCGGACAAACCGGACAGTCCGCTGGTGCTCGTCGAAAAGCGCGTGCACGGGCACGAGTATCAGGTCGATCATCATGGCGACCGGCTGATCATCACCACCAACTCGGGCGGCGCGGAAGATTTCCGGATCTGCGAGACGCCGGCCGACAAGCCTGGCCAAGCCAACTGGCGTGAGATTCTCGCGCACAAGCCCGGGCGGCTTATCATCGACGTCGCCGTGTTCAAGGATCATCTCGTGCGGCTCGAGCGCGAGGACAGCCTGCCGCGCATCATCGTGCGCGCGCTCTCGGATGGTGCGGAGCATGCCATCGCCTTCGGCGAGGAAGCCTATGCGCTCGGCATGTCGGAGGGCTACGAGTTCGACACGACGACGCTGCGCTTCACCTACTCGTCGATGACGACGCCGGCCGAGACCTACGACTACGACATGGCCAAGCGCACCCGCGTGCTGCGCAAGCGCCAGGAAATTCCTTCAGGCCACAATCCGGCAGACTACGTGACGCGCCGCCTGTTCGCGCCCGCCGCCGACGGCGAGACGGTTCCGGTCTCCATTCTCTATCGCAAGGGCACGCCGCTCGACGGATCGGCGCCGCTGTTCCTCTACGGCTATGGCTCCTACGGCATCTCGATCCCGGCATCGTTCTCCACGACACGCCTCTCGCTGGTGGATCGCGGCTTCATCTTCGCCATCGCGCATATTCGCGGCGGGAAGGACAAGGGCTATCACTGGTACACGGACGGCAAGCTCGACAAGAAGCTCAACACCTTCACCGACTTCATCGCGTCGGGCGAGCATCTCGTGGCGCAGGGGCTGACAAAGCGCGGCCGTATCGTGGCCAACGGCGGCTCTGCGGGCGGTATGCTGATGGGCGTCGTCGCCAACATGGCGCCCGATCTGTTCCTCGGCATCATCGCCGACGTGCCGTTCGTCGACGTTCTGAACACGATGCTGGACAAGGATCTGCCGCTCACGCCGCCGGAGTGGCCGGAGTGGGGCAACCCCATCGAGAGCGCGCGCGAGTTCGAGATCATCCGCTCCTACAGCCCTTACGACAACGTGGAGGCGAAAGCCTATCCGCACATCTTCGCCTACGGGGGCCTCACCGATCCGCGCGTGACCTACTGGGAGCCCGCCAAGTGGATCGCAAAGCTGCGCAGGCTCAACACCAGCGACAACCTGGTGCTGCTCAAGACGAACATGGAAGCGGGTCATGGCGGCGCGTCAGGGCGCTTCGAGCAACTGCGTGAGATGGCGCTCGACTATGCGTTCGCGCTCAAGATCACCGGACTGGCGGCGGTTTGAGCGTGCTCGCCTCACACCCCTTTAATTCCGTGAGTCTGGATCTGCCCTCTGCGCTGCTCATGGCGCCGCCACGATGCTGGCGGTGACGATCGGGAGAACTCCGCCGCGATCTGGACCCCGACCTCCGTCGGGGTGACGAGACACGTTTCCGCAGCGCACCTTTGTGTATCCCTCCGCGAGAGGGCGGTCATGGTGTGTGGGGAATATCGCCGCGCAGCAGACGGTCGACGTAAGCGGGAACCACCTGCGTTGCGGGGCCATAGATCGCCTCCGCGAACAGGGAGCGGCCTTCCGAAGGCTCCAGGTTGAGCTCGACCGTGTGGGCGCCGCAGCTCCGCGCCTCCGCGACAAAGCCTGCCGCCGGGTAGACATTGCCGCTGGTGCCGATGGACAGGAACAGATCGGCGTCCTCGATCAGCGTGCGAATGCGCTCCATGTGGTAGGGCATCTCGCCGAACCAGACCACGTCCGGGCGCATGCCGCCCGCCTTGCCGCACGCGGCGCACTCCGTTTCGAGCGAGAGGTCGCCGGTCCAGCGGCGGCGATCTCCGCAGGCCGCGCACAGCGCCTGGAAGATCTCGCCGTGCATGTGGATGAGGTTGCGGCTGCCCGCTTCCTCATGCAGCGCGTCGACGTTCTGCGTCACGATCCAGACCTCTCCCTCGTGCTCACGCTCGAGGCGGGCCAGCGCATGATGAGCCGCATTGGCGCGGACCCCGCCATGCGCGCGGCGGCGCATGTTGTAGAACTCGTGCACACGCACGGGATTGCGTGCGAAGCCCTCGGGCGTCGCGACCTCGCGGTAGTCGTACTTCGCCCAAATGCCGTCCCTGTCGCGGAACGTCGAAATGCCGGACTCGGCGGAAAGCCCGGCGCCGGTGAGGATGACGATGCGCTCCTGGCCCATCGCTCGGCTCCATCCATAGAAAAAGCGGCCGCCCGCGAGGACGACCGCCGATCGCTTCGATCTCGCGAAACGGTTCTACTTCTTCTTCACCGTGACGACGAAGGAAATCTCGGCCTTCTTCGGCTCGCTTCCAGCGCGGCTGATGGTCTGGCCGGTCTTGTAAGTCTTCGAGAAGCCCTCGATACGGCCGGTGTTGGTATCGACCGTGAAGTCGAGATCGCGCTTCTTCGCGATCTTGTTGATGTCGATCGGATCATCGACGCTGACGTCCTTGTCGATCAGCTCAAGCTTGACGTTATGGACGCCCGGCGAAACGGCCTTGGAGAGCTTCCAGTCCGGCTTCACCTCTTTCTTGTCGCTGATCTGCGAGGTGGTCTGGGCCGCACCGTCAATGGTGACGCGCGCGAAGAAATCGCCGCTCGAGAGCTCGTCGGCCTTGTCCAGCGCCTTGAACTTGACGATCGAGACGGTGATCTCGTGATTGTCCTGAGCGACCGCCTCTACGGACACTGCGAGCGAAAAGCCCAATCCAACTGCCATCAGTCCGGCGCCCAACGCGATCGCGTGCCTCGCCGTTGCCCTGCCAATAACTCCAAACATCTGTCACTCCCCAAGAAAATGCCGTAGCAGCTCCGGCATTCCTTGGCGCCCCCTCCTGCCGAGGGCGCGCGCAGAAGGTCCGGCCGCCTGGATTCAGGCTAGCAGCAAAAGGACGCCCGTGTCGCCCGGCGGGCCGGGCCCGGGGATTGATCCTTGGGGTGCCGTTGCCGATCTGCGACAATTACCGAGGGGGACGCCTTCCCTCCTGGGGGCGTCCCACCTCATACCTTTGATCTGTTAGCTTATTTTCTTCGATGCTTACGACAATTTCCGCGTGCTCTCACTGGCTGCGACGCGAAAAGGAGATCGCGTAGGCCGGAGAACGGATCTGGAAAATGCCGTCGTTCTTTGGGCCTTCAATTCCGTCCACAACATTCGTGGGGTCGAACATCCCGGCGTCGCAGGTGGCGTCCTTCTCCAGGGCCGTGATCGTCAGCGTGCCAAGGTTCACGGCCTTCCGGTCCTCAGGCCAGAGCGCCGTCGGATCGTCGAGGGCGTCTCCCTCCTGCCCGAGGATCGCGGCCAGCTCGAACTCCGCGGGTCCCTTTGCCAGCCGCTCGGTCAGCTCCGGCTTGTAGAAGTCCGGTGCCTTGGCCTTGGCATCGTCGTCCGAAAGTCCGACCTCCCCACCCTTGGGCACGAGCTTCCACTTGATGATCTGGCTCTTTCCGGCTGCGTTGGTGAGCGTGAACGTGTGCACGCCGAAGTAGCTCGCAGTGGCATAGCTGGCAGGAACCGGGCGCGCGGTGAGCCACGTCTTCTGATTGGTCGATTCCGGATTTGCCTTGAAGAAGGCGTCGATCTTGTCCTTGTCCTTGGTCGCGACCGTCTGCAGGAGCTCCAGGAACTTATCGGGCGACTTGGCGACGAACACAGGCGCGGAGATCATCACGAGATCGGTGGTATTGCCGTTGCCGATGTCGAAATGGAGGGCGAGACCGCGCGCGTTGTCCTTCTGGTTGTTGGGCGCGTCCGGATTGCCGCCGCCCATGGAGAAGCGGCCGACGACGGGCCATGGCCCCTTACCCGAGAGGTGGGGCGCCTTGGAATAGTCCGCCGCCGCGGCCGTCGGCGCGAACGATCCCTTGACACAAAAACCGTTGGTGTGGGCCGTGCGCTTGCCGTCGTGTCGGCCGAACACGCTATTCAGCGCGTTCACAAGGGCTTCCGGATCGGTATCGGCGGTGGCAATCGTAGGGAATGTCGCGGCGAGAAGACAACAAAAGAAAGCAGAACCGGTAAAGCGTCCGTGTTTCATGGCAATGTCCTTCCGAGGATCACGACCCCGTTCGTACGACATTTTCCCGACGTGAAAAAGACACGGGTCCTTGAGCCCACCTCGCGCTCCGGCTGTGGCGTGCGGGCTTCATGCCGTGGGCGGAGCAAACGGGCGCACCATACGCCTCAAGGTCGCGTCGCGGTCGACGAGATGATGCTTCAGGGCAGCGCCGATGTGCAGCGCCAGGGCCACGAGCAGCGCGTAGGCCAAGGTGGCGTGCAGCCATGAGACGATCTCATTGAAGACCACGCTCTTCTCCTCGAGCAGCTTCGGCACGACAAGGACGCCGAAGACGTGCACGGGCCGCGCATAGGACACCGACTTCAACATGCCGGTGAGCGGGATGGCGATCGTCATGACCAGAAGGGCGAGGTGCATCCGGTGAGCCGCGCGCGCTTCCCATGCAGGAAGCCCCGGGACCGGGGCGGGAAAGCCCTCGCGCACGCGCCAGACGAGCCGCAAGAGAGCGAGCGTGCCAACCAGAACTCCGAACGACTTGTGGACCTGGATCATCGCCGTTTTGTCGGGCCCGCTTTCCATCGCGCCGACAAAGAGCCCAAAGCCGAGCATCCCGACAATCCCGAGGGCCACGAGCCAATGGAGCACGATGGCGGTCTTGCTAAATGCTGCGGCTCGCGGCGTCATTCGGACTCCTCCGCCTTCGGCCGTAACAGCTCCAGGCTGTCGAAGCTCTTCGGCTGCGTCTCGATCGTGCAGTCGCGGTCGTCGTGCGGGTCCTTGCAGGTCACGAAGATCCCGTGCGGATAGGCGTTCACATCACGGCATGCCGCCTTGAAACGCTGCCAGCCCTTCTGAGGCGGCGGGAGCTGCTCCAGGTGCTGCACGCCGCAGGACGTTCCGAGATAGAGCAGCCGCAGGATCATGTAATCGGGAATCTCTGCGGCGGCGGGCGCGGCAAGTGCTGCGAACCACGCCCAAGCGAGCGCGGTCCGCCGGGCGCAGGCCGCTCTATTGTGGCTGCGCATCGATATAGGTGCGGATCGCCCAGATGGCTTCCTGATTGAGGAGACCTTCGAACGGCGGCATCTTCTGGCGGCCGCTCACGACGGCGCCCTGCAACACGCGCGAGATGAACCACGCATCCTCGCTTTCGGTCTCACCGAGCTCGCGGAGATCCGGCGCCATGCCGCCGGACTTCGCTTCGAGACCGTGGCAGCGCGCGCAATTCGAATTGTATCCGCGTGAGCCGATCTCGACGGCGATGTCGTGCTGCTTCTTGTCGTTGCGATAAGGATTGGTCGCGCGCCATTCGTCGCCAAGCGGCTCGAGGCCGGTGGTGTCGACCGGCTGGGGAGCGCCGTCACCGTGCGCGAGGGCCGCCGTGGCCGGAAAAGTGATTGCGAAGAAAATGGCCAACGCGGCCTGTCTCAGTATCATCGTGCTGCCTCGTCGTTAATTCGTGGTCGATTGGTCCTGCGGCTCGAGCCAGATCCGCCAGCTCTCGCTTCCGCTGACATCCAGAAAATAGGTCCCGGGCTTCTCGATCAGGTAGCTGTCCTCGCCCCCGCCGCCGATGTGCAGGTTCTGGACAACCTCGTTGGTGTCGGACTTCAGATAGAGAACGAAGATCGCTCCGTCGCTCTGGTAGCGAAGGCGTGTGGGCCGTTCGATCAGGAAGCGGTCCGTCACCTTGTTGAGACGTCCGGAGAACTGCGGCTCGATGAGTTTGCGCACCTCGCGGTCGTAACAGACGAGCCTCTCTTCGTTGTCCGCGATTGCGAGACACGCGCGCGGCCCTTCCGGACGATCGCCGGCCAGAGCCTGCGGCGCGCCGAGCACGGCAAAGCCGAGCGCGAGAACGGCGATCCCCCGAGCCCGGCCGAGCGTGCTCATTGTCCGGGTGCGGCTGGCTCCCATTTGTCCTTGTCGTTTTCCCAAACCCTGTCGCCTGTCTGCCAATGGATCGGACAGCCGGTGCATCCTTCCATGAAGGCATCCTGGAAGATGGCGAACCTGATCTTCACGCCTTCGAAGACTGCGTTCGAGAGATCGGCCTCGTAGAACTTGGTCTCCTGGACATCGGTGTTGATGAACTTCGTACCGATGAACTTGACACCCTTGGCCATGGCCTTCTCGAGCGTCGCGGCCGTGAGATCGGCGTTGGTGAAGTCAGCCTTCGCCATGCGGACGAAAGAGAGATCCGCGCCCTTCAGCGTGGCGCCCGGCAGCTTGGCGCCGCCCATGAAGGCGATGGTAAGACGCGCACCATCGAGGTTTGCGCCCGACAGGTTCGCGCCCTGGAGGTTTGCGTGGCGAAGATCGGCGCGAGCGAGGATCGCGCCCTTCAGGTTCGCACCTTCGAGGTTCGCGTTCCTGAGATCGGCGTGGCGGAGATCAGCCCCTTCACAGGAGGTCTTCGGTGCAATGGTGCAGCCGTTGATGATCCAGGGATCGGGACGCTCCTCGGTATTGACGATGACGGGATAGCCTTGCGCGTCAGCTCGCACGGGGACGGAATCGGCGATGAGGATCGCCGACAACGCCAGCAAGAGCGGCCGCACGCCCAGACGGAGGGGACGTGACATCATGGTGATGCCTCATGTTCCGAGTCATGCAGGAGAGGGCAGCCGGCCCCGCGTGGCCAAAGCCGGCTGCCAGTAGCTCAAGCGGGCCGAGAGGAAGGGTCCGCCCGCTCGAGTGGTTTATTCGGCGGATGCCGTGGTACGCGGCACCTCGAATACCCAGAACGAGCCGCCCTGGCTCACCTGCTTGGTCTGGTCGGCCATGTCGCCGCCCCACAGCGGAACAGCACCGCCGTAACCCGACGCGAGACCGATGTACTGCTTCCCGTCGCGTTCCCAGGTGACAGGCTGCGATACGACGCCCGAGCCAGTCTGGAACTTCCACAGCTCCTTGCCGGTCTTCGCATCGAAGGCCTTCACGAAGCCGTCGCTCGTGCCCGTCATCACCCAACCGCCCTTGGTCGTGAGCGTGCCGCCCCACAGCGGCATCTCTTCCTTGTGCTCCCAAACGATCTTGCCGTTCGTCGGATCGAGGGCGCGGAGGACGCCGACGTGCGTGTCGAACTGGCGCTTGATGCGGAAGCCCTGGCCGAGGTAGGCGGCACCCTTCTTATAGGTGACGTTCTCGGTCCAGTAGTCCTCAGACCAATCGTTGGACGGGATGTAGAAGAGCTTGGTCTCCTGGTTGTAGGACATGGGCATCCAGTTCGTACCGCCGAGGAAGTTCGGGGTGACCTTGATGACCTTGCCCTTCGTCTCGCCCTCGGCCGGCGCCGGAGGACGCTGACCCTCGACCTCGTTCGGCCGGCCGGTTGCGAGATCCCAGCTCGTCGCCCAAGAGATGTTGGGAACGAACGGATAGATGCCGAGCGCGGAGCCGGCCTGCTTCGAGATCTTGCCGTCTCGTGCGGTCAGCTTGTCGAGGTCGGTGATGAACAGGTAACCGTTGCGGTCGGCGTGGGCGCCGGCGCGAATGGTCTTTCCATCCTTCTCCATCTCGAACAGCGTGATCGGGTTGTTGCCCGAGTAGTCCCACGCATCGTTCGGCGTGTGCTGGAAGAAGCCAACGGGCTCGCCCGTCGACGGCTCGATGTAGACCTGGCCCGACGTGTAGAGGCTGTCGTAGGGCTTCCAGTCGCCGTTCGGACCCGAGCGGTAGTGGAAGTTCCAGGGTGCCGGGTTGCCGGTGCCGATGACGATCGTGTTGGTCTTCTCGTCATACGTTGCCGTCTGCCAGGGGGCGCCGCCACCGTGGTTCCAGGCCTCGACCTTCTTGCCTTCCTTGTTGTTCGGCCACGACGGCGCCTTGGGATCGCCGGTCGGGGTCGACTCCTTGCCGTTCAAGCGGCCAACGTGGCCCTCGACGAGCGGGCGCATCCAGATCTCTTCGCCGGTGTCGGGATCGCGCGCATAGAGGCGGCCGACAACGCCGAACTCGTCACCCGACGAGCCGTGAATGAGGAGAACCTTGCCGGTCTTCTGGTCTTTGACGATGCTCGGCGCGCCGGTCATCGTGTAGCCAGCGGTGTGGTCCTCGAACTTCTTGCTCCACACGACCTTGCCGGTCTTGCGGTCGAGCGCGACGATGCCTGCATCGAGCGTGCCCATGTAGAACTTGTCGCCGTAGAGCGCGCCGCCGCGGTTGACGACGTCGCAGCAGGGACGGATGTCGTCCGGCAGGCGGTGAGCATACGTCCAGAGACGCTTGCCGGTCTTGGCGTCGAGCGCAAATGCGCGCGAGTACGAGGCGGTCACGTAGATGACGCCGTCATGGACCAGCGCCTGGGTCTCCTGACCGCGCTGCTTCTCATCGCCGAACGAGAACGACCAAGCGGGCTTCATATTGGCGATGTTGTCGACCGTGATCTGGTCGAGGGTGCTGTAGCGATGGTTGCGAACGCCCATGCCCCAGCTCACGACGTCATCCGTCGTCTTCTCGTCGTTGAGAATGTCTTCCCACGAAACAGGCTTGCTGCCAGGTGCTTCGGCGTTGGCCACAAAACTACCGGCAAAAGCGGCGAGCGCGAAAGTCGATGCAGCAGCGAAAAGCGTCGCGTTGACGCCCCGGAGGGGGTGTCTACGTTGCATGGCGTTTCTCCCATTTTAATTTTATCAGAGGCGATATATTTCGCCGCCTCATCTGCACAAATCAAAAAATTGGAACAGATGTCCATTCGCCTTTTGGCGAAACTCTGATGTATTTACTGGTATCCCTAGACCATCGTCTAAGGCCTAACTTCCTGTTTTTCCCACCTCAGTTCGAGACTACTTCCCTACTTTGGCTGGGATTTACTTGCGTGTTATCGGAATTACTTCCCGACGCCTGTTTTCCGGTCCATTTCGCCGAAACTTTACCGGGCTGGAAAAAACAAAAAAGCCGCCCCGATTCCGGGACGGCTTCCAGAAATGCGAAAGGGCCCCGTTTCGGGGCCCTTTCTAAATCCGTTGCCTATTTCTAGGCAGCTTCTGCGCGGTAGGCCGGCAGCTTCTTATCCTCCTCGAGTTCGAGATCGGATTTCAGTGCGATGCCAACGTATCTGACACCATCCTTCTTTTTGACTTTCTGTATTCCGAACTCGGCAATCTCGCGACCAAAGGTCGGCAGTGCTAGAGGCTCCTTCTGTCGTTCTTCACACCATACGCAGTAGGCTTCGTAGAGTGATGTCGCTGAGACGGTGTGTCCGTCCTGACTGTCGACGCTCTCCTTGTAGAAGCGCTGGACGTCCGTTTCGGGGACCAGCAGCTTATTCGGCGGCAACGAGCGATTGTCGTTGGCTCCGAAACGCGGCTTTCTGATTGCCACAGCCGCCTGCTGAGGGGCTGCCACCGCTGCCGCAGCGGTGCTCTGTACCGTCGCCATCTTGGGCGCGGCAGGGGCTTCACGGTCGTAGAGGCGCCACTGGCTGAAGGCAATGTACATGCCGAAGCCAGAGCCGATCTCAAGGAGCAGAGCGATAAAAATAGTCATCGCCATCTGAACCTGATCGACGCTGAGGCCGGAGAGCTTCGCAAGCACGGTTGCCTGCGGATCCGCCTCGCCCATGACCGTCATTGCATCGGTCTTGCCGAGCTTACCCTGGATCTCTGCGATCCGGGCTTCGAGGGTCTGCGCCTGCTGGCCAGAGGCCATCTCGGCGGTCAGACCGTGGTACTTCTGACAGAAGTCGCGACCGACCTTGCCAGTGACATCCGTGCAGGCCTTGGTGAACGTCCAGGCGCGCTGGTTCTTGAGACCATCGATCTCACCTTGCACGGTGGCTGCCGGACGGTGCTGCGGGATCCAGGACAGCTGGTCCTGTGCCCGCTTCAGGTCGCCACGCAGGTCCTTGTAGACCTGGGCTTCGACGGCGCGGTGACCGGTCGTATCGAACCGGTTCAGCGCGGCATGGCCGAGCGCAGAGGTCAGCGAGTAAGCCGTGACCACGAGGCCGACGATGGCAGAGGCCGCTGCTTGCGACCACATCTTGTTTCGAATTGCGGCGAAGAAGAAGAATGGGATCAGCGCCTTGAGACAGTCTGCTGCGACGCTGGCCGCACCATAGATCTGTCCGTCGAACTCAGTTCGACCGAGGCTGAAACCAAAACGCCAATTCATAGCTGCTGACACGGCGAGTAGTACGCCGGCAGCTAGAATTCCGAACACGCCTAGAGCATGTCGTATTTTCATTGCCCTCTCCATTGTCGACTCGCGCGCACTGCCCGATTGGCAGGCGAAACGAGCCTCGTGCAGTCTGCTGATCTGGAGGGTAAGCAGACCGGCCAGCTCCGACCCCGTACTGGCGCCCGACCAAGCAGCGTACCGTTCTTGCCCGTTGAGCTAGAACTGCCCCCCAAGGCAGTCCATCAGGCCGACCGGCACTCCCCCTGCGGCGAGCGCACATGAGCTGAACCCGCTCACCGTGACTTCTGGCTTGTGCACAGGGGACACCGCCGCTCGATGCCAATGTGCAAAACAGAAGCTCACGTGAGCCTCGATTACGCAGAACACATCCCTCGACGGGGAGGCTACTGCGATTCGAGTGAAAGCCGTCTACCTTTTATTAAGAGAATCAGTTTGCTAGATGATCTGCGCGCAGAGGCAATGCCGAAGTGCATCACATGTGGCTCATTTGCACGCTGATTCTCATCCACAAGATGCGGCGCCCTTATGCACCGGTTGTCCGCAGATTTGCATTGAAAATCCACAGACTACCCCCAGCCTTCACCGCAGGCTGAAAGCGGCTGACATCCGACAGGCCGCCGTCTCGTTCCGGACACGCGCCAGCAGAAAATTCAGGCGCCCTATCGAGGGCCGCGCCGGGAGACGGCCCAGAAACCGACATCGAGATTTTGCGTGGGCGATGCATCGTTCAGCATGGCCGCGCGGGCCTCGATTTGTTAGACTTCCAAAATCGGCGCGAGGATGGGTGCCGGCATGAATGGTGCGTTGACGGCGTATCCAGCCGGCCGGCGTCCGCTGACGAGGGTGGTTCCCTGGTCGGCACCGTGCGTCCCGGATGTTGTCTCGTGGCGTCCGTGTTCGGGAGTGTCGTTTCATGCGGTGGTACATCAGCTATGCAATTCTAGCCGCTGGCCTTGTATTCGGCGCCCACACCTTCTTCCCTGGGGAGGCCAGTCTCTCCCGTTCCTTTGCAGATCCCGGCGCGGTCAGCGTCGTCGCGCCCCCGCCGGTAGCCACCGTGGTGCTGGCATCCGAGCACGAGCGGGCGCCGCAATCCCGGCTGGCCGCCTTCTCACCGGGCGAGCGGCTGCTGTTGGCGGAACGGCCGAGGGCTGCGGTGCTCGACTATCTGGCGCATAAGCTGGCCCCGCTCGACGTTGTTCCTGCCGCCCCGGTGCCCGCGCCGCAGCCGGTCACCGCCTCCACATGGAAGAGCGCAGTGATCCGAGAAGGGCGCGCTCCCTCACAAGACAAGGCCACGGCCGGCGACACGCCGCGGGTGGCGCTCGCCCGCGACATCCAGCGCGAGCTCAAACGCGTGGGCTGCTATCTGGGTGACGTCGACGGGCGGTGGGGCGGTGGCTCCAAGCGCGCAATCCTCACGTTCATGGACCGCGTGAACGCCTCGCTGCCGACGCGGGAGCCCGACGTCTTCATGCTGTCGCTGCTGCGCGCGCAGAACGAGCCGGTCTGCGGCCCGTCGTGCCCGCTGGGCCAGAGCTTCACGGAAAGCGGCCGCTGCCAGCCGACGACGCTCGTCGCGCAGGGCGGAAAGGCCGTGAACGACGGGGCACAGCGGCTCGCGATCGCGGAGGAGGAAGCCGACGCAACGTGGGAGCCCGTGGTCGCCGACGCCTCCACGACCCGCAAACCGCCGCTCTATGGCCGCATGAGCATCGGCGGCCCGAAGCCGGACGACGCGGACACGCTCGGAGGCGCTTGGCCCGGCGGCACGGGCGTCTCGGCCGTGACATCCGGGCACCTGGAGCGGACCGCCGCGCTCGAAGCGCTGCCGGGTCCCGGCGGGCTCGGCGAGGACACCGCGGCACTGACTGCGAAGGTCGCGAAGACCTCGTTCGATTCCTTCGACGCTCCCCCGGCACGGCGCAACAAGGCGGCCAGCAGCGGACGCTCGAAGTCCGCACGCGCGGCGCCTGCGCGAATGAGCAACTACCGCCACGTCCAGCGCCTGTTCGAGCATCCGCTCGGGCGGATGTAGCCCGCGCAGGCTTCTGATCGGTCCAGCTTTCAATCCCCCGGATTACCAGGGGATTGCGTCTGGGTCTGAGAGAGTATCCATGCCAGGAAGTCGGGAGAGCCGTCCTCCACCGGCAGCACCATCAACGCCGGGTTCTCATAAGGATGGCGGCGGCGGGCTTCCTCGATCACGCGGGCGGACAGCGAGCGCCGCGTCTTGATGATCATCACCACCTCCGCGTCCCGGTGGCGGGCGCCCTTCCAGGTGTAGAGGGACACCATGCCCGGCAGGATGTTGACGCAGGCCGCGAGCCCGGCATCCACGAGGGCACCCCCGCATTCCTCCGCGGTTTCAAGCGAGGGAAATGTCGAATATACGAGAACGGCCTTGTCGTTTTCCTGCAAGTAGGCGAGCCTCCCTGTCCGGGCGATCCAGGTTTTCGAGTGTAGCGCCTGCCCCGGCGATCCCCAACCGCTGCTTCAAGCCGAAAGGCGGCGAGCCGCCAACGGACCCCACCTCCGCAGCGACGCGTTTCAAATCATCATGGCCAAATCGAAAAGCAAGTTCGAGAAGATCGCATTCGTCGCAAGCGAAGTGGCCGAGGCGCAGGACGCGCTGGCGCGGCTCTCGGCGCGTTATGGCTCGGCGGAGCCGCGCGAGGCGGACGCCATCGTCGCGCTCGGCGGCGACGGCCTCATGTTGCAGACGCTGCACCGCTTCATGAACGACAGGATCCCGATCTACGGCATGAACCGCGGGTCGGTCGGGTTCCTGATGAACGAGTACCGCGAGGACGGGCTTCTCGAGCGTCTCGCCGAGGCCGAGATCAGCCGCGTTCATCCTCTGTCGATGGTTGCCTACGATGCGCAAGGCAAGGCCAGCAAGGCGCTCGCCATCAACGAGGTGTCTCTCTTCCGCGAGACGTTCCAGGCGGCGAAGCTCAAGATCTCGATCGACGGCACGGTCCGGATGGAGGAACTGATCTGCGACGGCGTGCTGGTGGCGACGCCCGCAGGCTCGACCGCCTACAATCTTTCCGCCTACGGGCCGATCGTGCCGATCAACGCGCAGCTTCTGGCGCTCACACCGATCAGCCCCTTCCGGCCGCGGCGCTGGCGCGGGGCGCTGCTGCCGAACAAGGCCCGCATCAGCGTCACCGCGCTCGAATCCGACAAGCGGCCCGTGAGCGCGGTGGCCGACGCCATCGAAATGCGCAACGTCGTGAAGGTCGAGATCGAGCAGGCCCGCACCATCGACCTCTTCATGATGTTCGACCCCGGCCACAGCCTGGACGAACGGATCCTGGCGGAGCAGTTCCGCTACTGATCCGCCGCCGTGCCTGCGCGCACGGCCGCGGGCGTCTCAGGACGCCGGCTTCCAGTGGCTGACGATGTCGTCGAGGTTCGGGCGCTCGCGCTCCTCGGGCTTCTCCTTCGGGGTTCCGATGTGCACGAAGGCCGCGATGCGCTCGTTCTCGCCAAGGCCCAGGCCCTTCTTCACCGTGGGGCTGTAGGCCACCCATTCCGTGAGCCATGAGGTTCCGTAGCCCAGCGCGTTGGCGGCAAGGCAGAGGCTGAAGGCGGCGGCGCCTGCCGAGAGCGTCTGCTCCCATTCTGGCGCGCCGGGGCGCGGCACGATGCGGGACACGACGGCGACCACGAGGGGCGCTCTCATGAAGCGATTGCGCTCCGTCTCCAGGCGAATGCGGGACGGCTCCTTCTCCTCGGCCTCGCAAGCCGCCGCGAACAGCTCGCCCGCCGCCTGGCGCGCCTCTCCTTCGAACACGATGAAGCGCCAGGGCACCAGCTTCTTGTGATCGGGCACGCGGGCAGCGATGGTCAGGATACGGCGCAGCTCGTCGCCCGACGGCGCCGGGGCCTCGAGCCGGTCGGGCTTCACGGAGCGCCGGGTTGCCAGGGTTTCGAAAAGGGCTTCGTTCATTGCAGATGCTTCCCTGAGACTTAAATTCGAAGGGTGGGGCTTGCCGGCCTCGCTATCGCAGTTGCGCGTCTGATACAATCTCCCCATCGCGATTGAGCAAAACGGATTCGTTCCCCGATGCTGGTCCTGCGCCGCCTGGCCCCTTCTCTCCTGCCGTTTTTCGGGTTGCTGCTGCTTTTTGTCCCTGGCGCCCGCGCCCAGACGGCTCCCGAAGGCCCGGCCATCGTCATCCTCGACGGGTCCGGCTCCATGTGGGGCAACATCGGAACGGAGCGCGCCTCCAAGTTCGATCTCGCCCGCGGGGCACTCCGTCAATCCCTGTCCGACATCTCCCCGCGCGTTCGCCTCGGATTGATGTCGTTCGGGCAGCGGCGGCGCGCCGATTGCAGCGACGTGGAGGTGCTGGCCGCTCCGGAAGCCGGGCCGCCTGAGCGCATTCTCTCGATCGCCGACAAGCTCAATCCCAAAGGCAAGGGGCCGCTGGCCCTGGCGCTGCGCGAAGCCGCCAAGCAGATCCAGCCCGGCGAAGCCGGCTCCATCATCGCGATCCACGACGGAATGGACAATTGCGCGCAAGACCCGTGCGCGGTTGCAGCCGACATCGCCAAGGCCAACGCCAAGACGCGCGTGTTCCTGATCAGCTTCGGCCTCGAAAAGCCGGACGTTCAGCGGCTCGCCTGCGTCGCCAAATCGACCAACGGCAAGGTGATCGAGGCGCGCGATTCGACAAGCCTCGCAGCCGGCCTCTCCGAAGCGCTGACGCTCGCCAATCTCGAGCGGATCGATCCCGCAACGGGCGCGGCCGTGCCGCTTCCCAAGGCCGCCCCGCCACCAAACCCCGAGGGCGCGCCGGGCCTTCGCCTCTCCGCTTCGCTCGCCTCCGGCTCGCCCGCTCTCGCCGCTCCGGTGCACTGGACCGTCGCCAAGGCCGACAAGCCGGACGCAGTGCTGAAGTCGGTCAAGAACCGCGAGCTTTCGGTGGACCTCGACCCCGGCTCCTATGTTGTCGAGGCGCGCTTCGGGCAGGCCTCCGCGCGGCAGACGCTCGAGGTCGCGTCCGACAAGCCGACGGCCGCGCGGCTCTCGCTCGCAGCCGGACTGCTGAAGATCAAGGCGCATGCCGACAAGGCGGGCGCACCGCTCACCAATCCCCTGGTGACGATCTCGGTCAAGACCGCCGATGGCAGCCAGCGTCCGTTCTGGGTCGGACGCGCCGCCGATACCGAGATGGTGGTTCCGGCTGGGCAATACATCGTGCGGGTGCAGGATGGCCTGGCTGAGCAGACGACGGAAGTAACGCTCACCGAAGGGGCGGGCGCGGATGTGACGCCGGTGCTCGGCACGGGGCGCCTCGAGCTTTCCGCCGTTGCGGCCGCCAACGGACAGCCGCTGACCGACGTGATCTACCTGATCGAGGAGGACGATCCCGACGCGCGGAAAGGACGGCGCGAGGTGGCACGCTCGGCGGATCCCGCGGCGGCCTTTACGCTACCGGCCGGAACCTACTACGTCGTCGCCCGCCAGGGCGTCGCCGAAACGCGCGACCGCATCGCGCTCGGAACCGGCGACGTCGTCAAGCACGTGGCGACCTTCAGCCTCGTGCAATTGACGGTGACGGCCAACGCCGGCGGCGGAGCAGACCAGCCCGTTCTGATCCGCATCCTGAGCGAGGACCAGACGCATCGCGAGATCGCACGCGCCAACGGGATGACCGGAACGTTCCTGCTGCCGCCCGCGCGTTACCGGGTGGAGGCGACCGTGAGCGGCCTCAATATCAAGGCGCTCGGCACCGTCGACATTTCCAACGGCCGGGGCGGCGGCGTTCAGCTCACGCTGGAATCGGGCGAGGTCGCCGTCGGCGCGAGCGCGGCACAGGGGCGCCATTGGCGCATCAAGGACGCCAGCGGACGCACGGTCCTGCATTCCGGCCCAGGCGAGGCCACGTCCGCGCGGCTGGCGCCGGGGCGCTACGTGCTGCTGACAGACGGGGGCGAGCGAAGGACCGAGCAGGCCTTCGATCTCAAAACCGGGGAGCGGCGCGAGCTTTCGCTCGGTTCGCCGTGATGCGTCGGGGGACTGTGCCATACTTCAACCAAGGTCTCGCGGCGTGATCCGGCGATCGCAACTCCCAAACCCGAGCAAGTCTGTCCCGATGCGCATGGCCATCATGAGGGAACACCGTTCACGCGTCCGCCCGCTCACCGCGGCGGCGTTGGGTCTGCTCAGCCTCGCGTGGGTCCTCTCGCCCGGCGTCGCGCAAGCCCAATCGCCCGCTGACTGGCTGACGGGACTGCAGGAGCACGTCGCACCTCCCGGACAAGGCACTCCTTCTCGGCAACCGGGCCGCGAGAGCTCCGGGCCCGAGCAGAGCGAGGAAACAGCCTATGTGCGGATGGTGGCCCGGCTTACGGCCGATGGCGAGGAGATCGAAGAGGGCCTCACCTGGCGTGTCTACGGCCATGCGGCCGGTGAAGGCAAGACTTCGCTGATCGCAACCAAGCAGGACGCGCGGCCCTCGTTCAAGCTCAAGGTGGGCGACTACATCGTCAACGCCGCGTTCGGGCGGGCCCACATCACGCGGCGCATTTCCGTAAAGCCGGGAGGACCGGCAGACGGGACGATGGAAGAGTTCGTGCTCAACGCGGGCGGCCTGCGCGTCAAGGCGCTGGTGTCCGGCGCGGACGCTCCGCACAACACGGTGAGCTACGCGATCTATTCGGATCGCGACCAGACCGACAATCGCAAGCTCGTGCTGTCAGCCGCCAAGCCGAACCTCATCATTCGCCTCAATGCGGGCATCTATCACATCGTCTCGACCTACGGCGACTGCAACGCCGTCGTGCGCAGCGACGTCACTGTGGAAGCGGGCAAGCTCACGGAAGCGACCGTTACGCATTCTGCGGCGAAGGCCACGCTCAAGCTCGTGCACCGGGCTGGCGGCGAAGCGCTGCCCGACACGCAGTGGACGATCCAGACCCCGCAGGGCGATGAGGTGAAGGAGAGCGTCGGCGCACTCCCGACGCATATCCTCGCGCCCGGCAACTACACGGTGATCGCGAAATCACAGGGCCGCGTGTTCCAGCGGGATATCGCGCTCTCGAATGGCGAGACCACGCAGGTCGAGCTGATCATGAAGTGACGGGGCAGTAGGCAGTGGGTAGTAGGGATTCCTGAGTCCGGCTGCTCTCAGAAGTCGTTCAGCACCCAATCGGTGGGGCAGCCGTGCTTGCGCATCAGGTTCTCGGTCTCGCCGAGCTCCGCCTTCTGCTTGAGGTCGTGAAAGAGCGCGCGGGCGATCTGCCAGTGCTCACACGCGGTCGTCAGGTCTCCCGCCGCGCGCGCAAGCTCGGCAAGCTCGAGGCGCGCCTCGGCCTGGATGGCGGCGAAGCGGCTCTTTGCGGCCGAGCGGACGCTGGACCTTAGATGATCGGCTGCCTGATCGACGCGTCCTGCCGCGATCTCGTCGCGCGCAAACGACAGATAGAGGCTCGCAAGTGCGGCTTGGTTGTTCTCCGCCTCGGCGGCCCGGATGAGCTCTGGCCAATCCGCGCTCTCCGCCGCCATGGGCTCGGCCTCGAGCGCGCGCTCCTCCGCGAAGGCCGCGGACGCGTCCTCGCGGGGCGCGGCTTCGCCCGGGGGCGTATCGGAGGATGGAATTGCGCGCAGCACTGCGGTTGCCTTTTCGGATCTCGGCTCTGGCGGCCGGCGCGTTCTGAGGATGACGATCAAGAGCAGGACGATGGGAACTAGAAGGGCAAGTGTTCCGGCGAGGCCGGTGATCTCGATGACGGCGACCACGAGGCCCGCCATTGCGACGCTCACGCTCACGCGCGGTTCTCCCTCATCACAGTCTCATATCTGCAAACAGCCTCTCCTCAGCGCAGCGGCGCCGCGGACAGAAGCCCCCCCCTCGTCCAAAGATTGTTGAGGCCGCGCTCAAGCGCAAGCGCGGATCTCGATCCGACGTTGCGATCGAACAGCTCTCCGTAGTTCCCGCCCTGCTTCACGAGCTGATAGCTCCAGTCGCGTGAGAGACCCATGGGCTGACCGAGATCCGCCTCGAGCCCCAGGAAGCGGCGTACATCCAGATTGTTCGAGCTGCGCAGGCCTTCGATGCCCTGGCTGGTGATGCCGAGCTCTTCGGCCGCGATCAGCGCCTCCACGGTCCAGCGGACGATGGAGAACCATTGCTCGTCGCCCTGGCGGATGACGGGGCCGAGCATCTCCTTGGTGATCAGCTCGGGCAGAATCACATGCTCGGCCGGATTGACGAGGCGGCTGCGCTCGGCCGCGAGGGTGGTGATGTCTCCGGTCAACAACGTGCAGGCGCCATCGGCGTAGGCCTTCGCTGCGTCGACCCACTTCTCGGATGCGACGAGCTGGTATCGCATCTTGCGGGTCTGAAAGTAGGTCTCGAGGCCGCGCTCGGCGCTGGTGCCGGTCATGACGCAGACGGAGGCGCCGGACAGCTCGAGCACGCTCGCCACCGCATGGCCGCGCCTCACCAGGAAGCCTTGGCCGTCGTGGAACAGGGTTCCGACGAACCGCACGCCGTATTCGGTGTCGCGCGAAAGCGTTCTGGCGCTGGCGCGAGGCAAGAGGTCCACCTCGCCGGAGGTCAGAACCTGGAACCGGTTTGCCGAGGACACGACCCGGTACTTCACCGCATCCTTGCGGCCCAGGACGGCTGCGGCCACGGCGCCGCAGAAATCGATGTCGAAGCCGGCCCAGGTGCCGTCGGCGGCGACGGCGGCAAAGCCGGGCATCCCCTCGGTCACGCCGCAAACCAGATGCCCCCGGGTGCGCACCTCGTCGAGCGTCGACGCGTTGCCTGCCGTGGAGGCCGCGGGCAGGCCCATCAGAGCGGCAGCCATGACCAGGACCAGCCCGCGCGCTCCCTGAGACCTAGGGTGCGCGAGATCGGTCGTCTGGCGATCAGGCGTCACGGGTGGGGGCCTCCGGATCAGTGGAACGTCGGCGGCAAACCCAGCGCTCTGGCGGGCCCGCCGGCATTTCGTGTACCGTCGCGTGGGTCGCGAAGGGCGGCCGCGCCGTACGCATCCCGCCCGTCACACATCCCGCGTTGCGCCCGGATGGTCAAGCCCTTGACCACAGTGGAAACTTGCGTCAAAGGGCGCTCGGCTCACCCCTCCCGTGCAGGTGGCGCCGGATCGATCTCCGCACGGCCCGATTTATGATTTTCTGCTGCTTTTCAAGGCGGCTCGGACGGCACGTCCTGCCGATCCGCCCGAGGGATCCGAACCTATGACGAAACCGAAAGATGGCTCCGGCAAATCCCGGCGTCCGGAAACCGAGATCCTGCACAGCGGGCGCGACCCCGCCCGCCAGCACGGCTTCGTCAATCCGCCGGTCTATCGCGGCTCGACCGTGATTTTTCCCACGCTGGATGCCATCGAGGCTTACGATGAGCAGCCGTTCAAGTACGGGCGGCACGGAACGCCCACGACCGCCGCGCTGGAAGAGGCGATCTGCAGCCTCGAAGGCGGCGCGCGCACCCTGCTCACCTCCTCGGGGTATCAGGCCGTCATAACCGCCATCCTCGCATTCGTGAAAGCGGGCGATCACGTGCTGATGGTGGACAGCGTCTACCAGCCTACGCGGCGCTTCTGCGATACGCTGCTCGCGCGCCTCGGCGTGGCGACGACCTATTACGACCCGCTCGCGGGGGGTGGCATCGCGGAGCTCATTCAGCCGAACACTCGCGTCATCTTCACGGAAAGTCCGGGCTCGCTGACGTTCGAAATGCAGGATATCGGCGCCATCGTGCAGGCGGCGCGCGCACGGGACGTCACCGTGCTGATGGACAACACGTGGGCGACGCCGCTCTATTTCCGTCCCCTCGACCACGGCGTGGACGTGTCGATCAACGCCGCCACGAAATACATCGTGGGTCATGCGGATGCCATGCTGGGTGCGATCACGGCGAACGCGCGCACTGCAAAGCTCGTCGAGGATGCGCGTGCCACGCTCGGCGGCTGCCCCGGCACGGAAGAGACCTATCTCGGGCTACGCGGGCTCAGGACGCTCGCCGTTCGCCTCGAGCGCCACCATCGCTCGGGCCTCGCGGTCGCCGAATGGCTCGAGGCACGGCCCGAGGTGGAGCGCGTGCTTCACCCCGCCCTGCCCTCCGATCCCGGTTATACGCTGTGGAAAACGCAATACTCCGGTGCGTCGGGCCTCTTCTCCATCATCCTGAAGCCCGCGCCGCGCAAGGCTCTGGCTGCCATGCTCGACGGAATCGAGCTTTTTGGCATGGGCTATTCGTGGGGCGGCTTCGAAAGCCTCATCGTTCCGTTCAACCCGAAACGCTACCGCACTGCAACGCAGTGGACGGCGGAAGGACCGGCGCTGAGGTTGCATGTGGGTCTCGATGACGTGGGCGATCTCATCGCGGACCTGGACGCAGGCTTCGCCCGCCTCAACGCTGCGCGTTAGCGTTTCTGAAAACCGGCGAGTTCAGGAACGAGCTTCTCCGGCATGGCGCATCCAGACCTAGCCGGTGAAAAGTGGTTGCCTGATCCGGCGTGGTTCCAAGCACGCTCCGAAGCGTCCGCGAAGTTGAACGATGAATTGCTTGAGGCGAAATCGTCTGCTTTCAGGCTCCCGGCCTCGCGCGCCGTAAGTGAGATTACAGTTAGCACATGCACAAAACTGCATGGCAACTGACGATCATTCGCGACTTATTCTTTTCACAATCGAAGAGCCTAAGAAACTCAGGCTGGAGCTTGATCGCAATCACCACGATCTAGACCTTCGTGGTATAGACGGAGCGTGACGGCCTCACTAATTAAGCTGCATATTAGCCAGAATAACAAAGAACCAGGCCTGCCTCGGCACACCTGGATTACGCACCCTCGAGGAGGAGCCCCCCATGATCCAACAAGCCCTGAACGAGCTTTCCCAGCAGATCCGGATTCGTCCGCGCTATGACAACTTTATCGGCGGTCAGTGGGTGGCCCCGGTCAAAGGCCAGTATTTCACCAACCTGACGCCCGTCACCGGCAAGCCGCTCTGCGAAGTCGCGCGCTCGTCGGCAGAGGACATCGAACTCGCGCTGGACGCCGCCCACAAGGCCCGCGCCGCATGGGGCAACGCCTCTCCGGCCACGCGCTCCGGAGTGCTGCTCAAGATCGCCGATCGCATGGAGGCCAACCTCAAGCTGATCGCCATGGTCGAGACGCTCGACAACGGCAAGCCGATCCGTGAGACCATGGCGGCCGACATTCCGCTCGCCATCGACCACTTCCGTTACTTCGCTGGCTGCCTGCGCGCCCAGGAAGGCTCGATCGCCGAGATCGATCACGACACCGTCGCCTATCACTTCCATGAGCCGCTGGGCGTCGTCGGCCAGATCATTCCGTGGAACTTCCCGCTGCTGATGGCCTGCTGGAAGCTCGCACCCGCACTCGCCGCCGGCAACTGCATCGTGCTCAAGCCCGCCGAGCAGACGCCCATGAGCATCATGGTGCTGATGGATCTCATCGGCGACCTGCTGCCCCCGGGCGTCATCAACGTCGTCAACGGCTTCGGCATCGAGGCCGGCAAGCCGCTCGCTCAGAACAAGCGCATCGCCAAGATCGCGTTCACGGGCGAGACGACGACCGGCCGCCTCATCATGCAGTATGCCTCGGAGAACATCATTCCGTGCACGCTGGAACTCGGCGGCAAGTCTCCGAACATCTTCTTCGCCGACGTCGCCGATCAAGACGACGACTTCTTCGACAAGGCGCTCGAAGGCTTCGCCATGTTCGCGCTGAACCAGGGCGAGGTGTGCACCTGCCCCAGCCGCGCGCTCGTGCACGAGAGCATCTACGACCGCTTCATGGAGCGCGCCGTCAAGCGCGTCGAGGCCATCAAGCAGGGCCATCCGCTCGATGCTTCGACCATGATCGGCGCCCAGGCGTCGAACGACCAGATGGAGAAGATCCTCTCCTACATCAAGATCGGCCAGGACGAAGGCGCCAAGGTGCTGACGGGCGGCGAGCGTAACATTCTCTCGGGCGAAGCGTCCGAGGGCTACTACGTGAAGCCGACCATTCTGGCTGGCCACAACAAGATGCGCGTGTTCCAGGAAGAGATCTTCGGACCGGTCGTGTCGGTCACGAAGTTCAAGGACGATGACGAGGCGCTCGCCATTGCCAACGACACGCTGTACGGCCTCGGCTCGGGCGTGTGGACCCGCAACGGCACCCGCGCTTATCGCTTCGGCCGCGCCATCCAGGCTGGCCGCGTGTGGACCAACTGCTACCACCTCTACCCGGCTCACGCCGCATTCGGTGGCTACAAGCAGTCGGGCATCGGCCGCGAGACGCACAAGATGATGCTCGATCACTACCAGCAGACCAAGAACATGCTGGTCTCCTACAGCCCGAAAGCTCTGGGCTTCTTCTAGGGTCTGGCCGGCCCTTCCGAAGTCGGTTCCTTCCATCACAGCGCGGCCGAAAGGCCGCGCTGTTTTTGTTTGGAACAGGCACCGGAAGCCCGCGCCTTTCGAAAGCTCATGCCCGGCATGACGACGCTTACCGCGACCAAGGCCGCACGAGAGCTGATCGCAGAGCTCACAGGCGAGCATGGCTCCCTCACCATTCACGTGTCGGGGAGCTATGGGGTCACGGTCATCTGCCTCAAGACGGACGAGCTCAACCTTGGCGCCCGCGACGTGCTGATGGGAACGATCGACGAGGTTCCTCTTTTCCTGATGACGAGCGAGATCGAGTACTGGCGTGGCAGCACGCTCATTCTCGATGTCGCGCACGGAGTGGGACCGGGCTTTTCGCTCGAAGGGCCTCGCGGCGTTCACTTCACGTTGCGCAAACGGGCCAATCCCAGCAAACGTGTCTGGGACGCGAACGCAATCCTGGCGGCGGGCGCGCCGCCTTCACTTCCATTCAAGGACACCAACCGATGACTGATACACGCCCTACCCTCCGCTCGCTCCTCGCTCTGCCGGATACGCCCGCGCCGCTCTCGCAATCGGCGCTCGTGCTGATCGACTGCCAGAACACCTACCGTGAGGGCATCATGCAGCTCGAAGGCGTGGAGCCCGCGCTCGCGCAGTGCGCCAAGCTTCTGAAGCGCGCGCGCGATTCCGGTGCGCCCGTCATTCACATTCAGCATGATGCAGGACCGGGCAGCCCCTACGACGTGCGCGCGCACATCGGCTCTATCGCCGACGTGGTGGCGCCGGCCGCCGGCGAGAAGGTCATCACCAAGGCGTTTCCCAGTTCGTTCGAGCAGACCGATCTCGACGCCGAATTGAAGCGCCTCGGCGTTACGGACCTGGTGCTCGCGGGCTTCATGACCCATGTATGTGTGAACTCGACGGCGCGGGCAGCCTTCAATCACGGCTACCGCACGACGGTGGTGGGCAATGCCACGGCCACGCGCTCGCTCAAGAACCCCGTGGGCGGCGATCTGTCGGCCGAAGAGCTGCACAACGGCGCGCTGACGGCGTTGAGCGACATCTTCGCGATTGTGGTACCGTCCGAGGACAAGGTGCCGGCTTAACAAGGCGCCTCGGTCGGGAGGCATGAAGGAGGTCACAATGGTCGAACGAGTTTCGGCAACGCCGGAAGCGCTCGCGATGATCGAGAAGATCAAGGGCATGCACGGTCCGCTGCTGTTCCATCAGTCGGGCGGATGCTGCGACGGCAGCGCTCCCATGTGCTACCCGCGCAAGGAATTCCGCGTCGGCGCGCAGGATGTCTATCTGGGGGAGATCGGCGGGCAGCCGTTCTACATGGGCGCGGCGCAGTTCGACTATTGGCAGCACACGCATCTCATAATCGACGTGGTGCCCGGCCGCGGATCGGGCTTCTCGCTGGAAGCCCCCGAGGGCGTCCGCTTCCTGACGCGCTCGCGCGTGTTCACGGAGGCCGAATACGACGAGCTGGACAAGATCGGCCGTCCGCCAACCGGCGCCGAGCGCGAGCCAGTCCTGTCGTAACAAAGATTTGCCGGCCGCGGTGGTGCTGCCTGTGCAGCGCCGCGGCCGGCGATATGTTCGAAGCCCCGTAACTCTGTGCGGGACGTTCTGCGCGAGACGGGGTTTTAGCGGCGCGCGCTTTTGCGCCCGGCGCCCGCGGCCTTCGCTTGCGCCTCAGCCTCGATCGCGGCCTTTGCCTCGGCCGCCGTGGGCTTGCCACGCATATCGAACTTGAGCTTCTCGAGCGCCTTCAGCGCCAGCGGATCGAGCCCGGCGCCGCCTTCGTCCAGGTGCTCGAAGATCTGCTTCTTCATGCGCGGCTCCCAGAACTTCTGGATGTGATCGGCGATGCCGACCACCGCGCGCTCCTCGCCCTGAGAGCGGAAGAACTTGCCGATGTCGTTGGCCATACGGACGAGCGCGTCAGAGGGGGAGTGCATGCGTTTGGGTCTCCTGGCGAATGCCGTCGCCAGGCTGCGCGGCAAGTGCGATACGATGAGGGTGGGTGAAAATCTCGAATGCGTCGGGACGCGCGACAGCGACAAGGGTGATCCCGGCCGTCTCGGCGACGCGCAGAGCCAGCGCGGTGGGCGCAGACACGGCGACGAGGATCTCGACGCCGAGCGCTGCCGCCTTCTGAACCATCTCGACGGACACGCGGCTCGTGAGAACCACGAAGCCCTTCGCAGGATCCAGGCCAGCGCTCATCACAGCGCCGACGAGCTTGTCGAGCGCGTTGTGGCGTCCGACGTCCTCGCGGAGAAGCGCGATCGTGCCCTTTGCCGAATCCCAGAACGCCGCCGCATGCACGGCCCGCGTTGCGATGTTGAGCGTCTGCTGGGGCTGCATAGCGGCGAGGGCCTTCTGCACCTCGTCCGCAGTCGCCGAAGCTGACTTGCCGACGCGCCGAGGTTCCGGCACGGCGGCATCCAGGCTCTCGACGCCGCAGAGACCACAGGCCGTCGGCCCGGCAATACGGCGGCGGCGGGCGGCATGGTTGCGCCCGCTCTGCGGCGCGAGCCACATCCGCGCCTCGATGCCCTTCTCCTGCTCCACGATCTCGATCTCCCGGATCTCGGAGCGGCCTGCGATGATCCCTTCGGTCACCGAGAAGCCCACTGCGAAATCCTCGAGGTCGGCCGGCGTCGCCATCATGACGGCATGTGTCGAGCCGTCATAGACGAGCGCCACCGGCACCTCTTCCGGGATGAGCCGCTGTGTGTCCTCGACGCGGGCTTTAGACACCCGGCGCGAGGGCACGCGCGCAGACGTCTCCGCCATCGAAGCTACTCCGCCGCTTCGGCCGGCACGATGCGCCGGGTGAGATCGGAGAACTCCTCGTACTCCTGCTGGTACGTGGTCGGGCCATTCGAGCGCGAGACCTCGACCGCCGTCACCTTGTACTCGGGGCAGTTGGTCGCCCAGTCCGAGAAGTCCGTGGTGATGACGTTGGCCTGGCACAGCGGATGGTGGAACGTCGTGTAGACGACGCCCGGCGCCACGCGATCGGTGATCAGCGCATGGAGCGCCGTCTCGCCCGCGCGGCTCTTGATGGCGACCCAGTCGCCGTTCTTGATGCCGCGAGCCTCCGCGTCGTGCGGATGGATCTCCAGCACGTCCTCGGGATGCCAGACGACATTGTCGGTACGCCGCGTCTGCGCGCCGACGTTGTACTGCGACAGGATGCGGCCGGTGGTGAGGATCAGCGGATACCGCGGTCCGGTGCGCTCATCGGTCGGCACGTACTCCGTCATCAGGAAGCGGCCCTTGCCACGCACGAACTCTTCGATGTGCATGATCGGGGTGCCCTCGGGGGCCTCGTCGTTGCACGGCCACTGGACCGAGCCGCCGAGCTCCTCGATGCGCTTGAACGAGATGTTGGTGAAGGTCGGCGTCAGACGCGCGATCTCGTCCATGATCTCGCTCGGGTGCTTGTAGTTCCAATCGAGGCCGAGCTCCTTGGCGATGAGCTGGGTGACCTCCCAATCGCCGTAGCCATTCTTCGGCTTCATCACGCGACGCACGAGTTGCACGCGGCGCTCGGCGTTGGTGAAGGTGCCGTCCTTCTCGAGGAAGGTGCAGCCCGGCAGGAACACGTGGGCATAGCGCGCGGTCTCGTTCAGGAAGAGGTCCTGCACGACGACGCACTCCATGGCCTCGAGGCCAGCGGCGACGTGATGCGTGTTGGGATCGGACTGGAGAATGTCCTCGCCCTGGATGTAGATCGCCTTGAACGAGCCCTCGACGGCCGCATCCAGCATGTTGGTGATGCGCAGACCCGGCTCCGGATCGAGCTTGCAGTTCCACTCCTTCTCGAAGAGCGTCCGCGTCGCGGTATCCGAGACGTGGCGATAGCCCGTTAGCTCGTGCGGGAACGAGGCCATGTCGCAGGAGCCCTGCACGTTGTTCTGGCCGCGCAGCGGGTTCACGCCGACGCCGGGCCGGCCGAAGTTGCCTGTGGCCATGGCGAGGTTCGCGATGCCGATGACGGTGGTGGAGCCCTGCGAGTGCTCCGTGACGCCGAGGCCGTAGTAGATCGCGCCGTTGCCGCCGGTGGCGTAAAGGCGCGCGGCTCCGCGGATGTCAGCCGCCGGAACACCGGTGTACTGCTCCATCGCCTCCGGAGAGTTGCGCTCCTCGGAAACGAAAGCCTTCCACTCCTCGAACGCGTCGATCTCGCAGCGCTCGCGGATGAACTTCTCGTTGAGGAGGCCCTCGGTCACGATGACATGAGCCATGGCCGTGACGACGGCGACGTTGGTGCCCGGCTGGAGTGCCAGATGGTAGTCGGCCTTGATGTGGGGCGACTTGACGAGATCGGTGCGGCGCGGATCGACGACGATCAGCTTCGCGCCTTCACGCAGGCGCTTCTTCATGCGGCTGCCGAACACGGGATGGGCGTCCGTGGGGTTGGCGCCGATGACCATGATGACGTCGGACTCTTCGACCGAGTCGAAGTCCTGCGTACCGGCCGACTCGCCCAGAGTCGTCTTGAGACCGTAGCCCGTCGGCGAATGGCAGACGCGGGCGCAGGTGTCGACGTTGTTCACGCCGAAGCCGGCGCGGATGAGCTTCTGCACGAGGTAGGCCTCCTCGTTCGTGCAGCGCGAGGAGGTGATGCCGCCGACAGCGGTGCGGCCGTACTTGTCCTGGATGCGCTTGAACTCGGATGCGACGCGGCCGATCGCCTCTTCCCAGGTGGTCTCACGCCAGGGATCGGTGACCTTGTCGCGCACCATCGGCTTCATGATGCGATCGGGATGGGTGGCGTAGCCGTAAGCGAAGCGGCCCTTGACGCAGGAGTGGCCGCGGTTGGCCTTGCCGTCCTTCCACGGAACCATGCGCACGACTTCCTCGCCGCGCATCTCAGCCTTGAAGGAGCAGCCGACGCCGCAGTAGGCGCAGGTGGTGATGGCGGAATGCTCGGGCTGGCCGATCTCGATGACGGGCTTCTCGATCAGCGTGGCAGTGGGGCAAGCCTGCACGCAGGCGCCACACGACACGCACTCGCTGTCGAGGAAGGCTTCGTTCATGCCGGGCGACACGCGGCTGTCGAAGCCACGGCCGGAGATGGTGAGCGCGAAGGTGCCCTGGACCTCCTCGCAAGCGCGCACGCAGCGATTGCAGACGATGCACTTGGAGGGATCGTAGGTGAAGTACGGGTTGCTCTCGTCCTTTGCCAGCCACTGGTCGTTGGCCGCGCCGTCGACGCGGCTCTTTGCGAAGACGTGGTTCGCACCATCGTAGCCGTAACGCACGTCACGCAGGCCGACAGCGCCGGCCATATCCTGCAGCTCGCAATCGCCGTTGGCCGCGCAGGTGAGGCAGTCGAGCGGATGGTCCGAAATGTAGAGCTCCATCACGCCCTTGCGGATGGCTGCAAGACGCGGGGTCTGCGTCTTGACGGAGATGCCCGGTGCGACCGGCGTGGTGCAGGATGCGGGCGTGCCGTTGCGGCCCTCGATCTCCACGAGACAGAGGCGGCAGGAGCCGAAGCTCTCCAGCATGTCGGTGGCGCAGAGCTTGGGGATGGTGGTGCCCATGTCCATAGCGGCGCGCATGATGGACGTGCCTTCGGGCACCGTCACCTCGACGCCGTCGATGGTCAGCGTCACGAGCTTCTCGGACTTGGACGCCGGGGTGCCGAAGTCGGTTTCTTTGATCAGGCTCATGGGTTACTCCGCTGCCTCGGCCAGCTTCTTGCCAGGCCGGCCGAAATCTTCAGGGAAATGTGTCAACGCGCTCATAACGGGATATGGGGTGAACCCACCCAAAGCGCAAAGCGATCCGAATTTCATCGTGTTGCACAGATCTTCGATGACGGCCAAGTTGGCGGCCGTATCGACGCCCGCCATCACCTTGTCCATCGTCTCGCGACCACGGGTCGAACCGATGCGGCACGGCGTGCATTTTCCGCAGCTCTCGACAGAGCAGAACTCGAAGGCGAAACGGGCCATCTTGGCCATGTTCGCAGTCTCGTCGAAAACCACGATGCCAGCGTGACCGATGAGGCCATCGCGCGCGGCGAAGGCCTCGTAGTCGAACGGCGTGTCGAACAGGCCGCGCGGGAAATAGGCGCCGAGCGGGCCACCGACCTGAACGGCCTTTACAGGACGCCCCGACAGGGTGCCGCCGCCGATGTCGTCCACCAGCTCTCCCAGCGTGATACCGAACGCCGTCTCGAACAGGCCGCCGAACTTCAGGTTGCCGGCGAGCTGAATGGGCATCGTGCCGCGCGAGCGGCCCATGCCGTAGTCTGCGTAGGCCTTCGCGCCTTCCGCGAGCACGAACGGCACCGCGCAGAGCGAGAGCACGTTGTTGATCACGGTCGGCTGGCCGAAGAGACCCTTGTGGGCCGGAAGCGGGGGCTTGGCGCGAACGAGGCCGCGACGGCCTTCGAGGCTCTCGAGAAGCGACGTTTCCTCGCCGCAGACGTAGGCGCCAGCGCCGATGCGCACCTCAAGCTCGAACGCGTGCTGGGAGCCAGCGACGCTGGGCCCGAGGTATCCGGCCGCCTTCGCCGCGTCGATGGCGGCGTTGAGCGCGATCGCCGCGTGCGGATACTCCGAGCGCAGGTAGATGTAGCCGCGCGTGGCGCCCACCGCGATGCCGGCGATGGTCATGCCTTCGACCAGCAGGAAGGGATCGCCTTCCATGATCATGCGGTCGGCGAAGGTGCCGCTGTCGCCCTCGTCCGCGTTGCAGACGATGTACTTCTGCTGACCCATCGGCGTGTCGTGGACCGTCTTCCACTTGATGCCGGTCGGGAAGCCGGCGCCGCCGCGGCCGCGCAGGCCCGACTTCGCCACCTCGTCCACGATCTCGATGGGCTTCATCGCGAGTGCGCGCTCGAGGCCCTTGTAGCCGTCGTGGGCGCGGTAGTCCTCGAGCGAGACGGGATCGGTGATGCCGCAGCGCGCGAACGTCAGGCGCGTCTGGCGCTTGAGATAGGGATGGTCGTCGACGACGCCGATCGAGAGCGGATGCTTGATCTGGTCTACGGGCTTGCCCTGCAGAATGCCGGCCTTGACCAGGCTCTCGACATCAGAGGGCGCGACCGGGCCGAAGCCGTAGCGCACGCCTTCACGCTCGATTTCGACCAGCGGCTCCAGCCAGAGCATGCCGCGCGAGCCGTTGCGGACGATCTGAACCTGCACGCCGGCCTTTTTGGCGGCTGCGCCGAGCGCGGTTGCAACCTCGTCTGCGCCGCATGCGACTGCCGCGGCGTCGCGCGGAACAAAAATGCGAAGCGTCATGACTGGGCCTCCTTCAGGAGCTGGTCCAGACGGTTCGCGTCGACACGGCCGACGATGCGGCCATCGATCATCGCGGAGGGGGCGGTGGCGCACAGGCCGAGGCAGTAGACGGCCTCGAAGGTCACCCGGCCGTCAGGAGTTGTATTGCCGCATTCGACGCCGAGGCGAGACTCGGCGCGCTCGACCAGCTTCTCGCATCCCATCGACTGGCACGCTTCAGCTCGGCACAACTTCAAGATGTGCTTGCCGGGCAGTTGATGGCGGAAGTCATGATAGAAGGTGATGACGCCGTGCACCTCGGCACGCGAGAGGTTAAGTTCCCGCGCGAGCACGGGAGTTGCCTCTTCCGGAACGTGGCCGAACGCTTCTTGAAGAGCATGGAGAATGGGCATCAACGGCCCCTCCAGCCCTTTGTGATCAGCGACGATCTCGACCGTGCGCTCTTCGCTCCACGGTTCGAAACGGCTCATGGCGGCCCTCCAATGTATTTATAGTTATTTCAATGTAGATCAGGTTAGCGACCCCAAAGATCAATAGACGTGTTTCGTGCCACGATAGATTGTTTCTATCGGGTGACGCGGATTCTTTCCCCTAATCGTCAAGTTTCTTTGCGGGAAGTTGTTGCTTTCGTTAGGTTTCCTATGCGCTTTGCTAGCGCAATGAAGGCCGCGACCACAGGCGAGTGGGGTTCGCGCTTGGTGACGATCAGCCCGATCTTGTGCGTAACAGTCGGATTGACCAGGGAGATCGACCGCAAACGACTCGGTCGATCGAGCGTTTCGGCGAGCCGCGACGGCAAGATGCTGGCCCATTCCCCCGACATCACGTGGGCATAGAGGATGAGCATCGAGTTGCTCTCAAGCGTCGGCTTCTGATGCACGCCCGCCTCCGCCAGATGATGATCGATCAGGCGGCGGTTCTGCATGTCCGGGGTGAGCAGGCACAGCGGAAGCTGCCCGGCCTCTGCCCAAGTCACCTGCTCGCGCTTGGCCAGCGGACTTTCAGGCGCAACCAGCAGCACGTAGTGCTCATCGTAGAACTGGATGGTCTCGAAGCGCGGCGGGGGCTCCGCGTCAACGTAGGAAATCCCGATGTCCACCTCCAGATTTTCGAGCCGGGTCAGGATCGAATCCGAGGTCATGGAGAGGATGGTGAGATTGACGTCGGGGTACCGGCGGCGCATGGGCACCGTCAGCTCGGCCAGAAACGGCAGGGACGTGGGGATGACCGCAAGCCTGAGATGGCCCGACAAGCCCTTCTTGAGGGCATCGATCTCCTGGCGCATGGCGCGGGCGTCGCCCACGATCCGGCGCGCCCAATCGAGAACACGCTCCCCCTCCGGGGTGAAGCATCGAAACCGCGAGCCACGCTCGACGATCAACACACCGAATTGATCTTCAAGGCTTTTCAGTGCCGAAGAGAGTGTTGGCTGGGTGACCCCAGACGCGTCTGCCGCTCGGCCGAAGTGACGTTCACGTGCGAGGGCCAGGAGCAGTTCAAGCTTATCGATCATGACCTAACTGGGAGCCGCTGGGCTTAGACTATAGACCACGGGGCTCGCCAGCGCACGGCACAGTTGTCGGGCACTGCCCGCTTTTTTCTCATCGAAGCCGATTTGGCGCCGGCATTATCGACAATAACGCGAATGTTAACGGAATTGTCGTCCGGACGAGGCCACGCGCCGTCCTGGATCCCGCTGCCCGGCGTCTTCCCCCGACGGCGATCGCTCAAATTGCAGGCAAAGCGTTTCCTGGCGATTCACCACATCGGGAGGATTACATCCTGCCGAGGACCAGAGGACTGCGGAATTTACGAGTTCTAAGACGTTGCCGGATGAACGTTAGCGGACCTCATTCCGGAGACCGCTCCATGTTTGCGTTCATCGCGTCTCAAATGGCCTCGTTGCTCGGCAACCCCACCGCCGACGACCGGCGCCGCCGCAACCGTGCCTCGTCCAGGATCGCGAACCGCGCGCAGGAGTTCGCGGGCGACCAGAACGGTAGCATCGCCATCATTTTCGCGTTGTCGCTGGTCGCGTTCTGCCTGTTCGTGGGCGCGGGCGTCGATTTTGGCCGCTGGCAAGCGGCGCGTCAGCAGACCATCGCCGCCATGGACGCGGCCGTGCTGGCGGGTGGACGCATTCTCCAGCTCAACGACAAAGACGTCACCGGCGCCCGCGAGGCCGCGCTCAAGTATTACCAGGAGAACACCAAGAACCGCCCCGAAGTGATCGACGATACGATTGCCTTCGACGCCGTCGACAACAACACCGCCTTTGCCGCGACCGGAAACGCCTACATCAAGACCGCGTTCCTGGGCTTTGCGAACATTCCGAGGCTCGCGCTGCTCGACGTCTCCGAAAGCCAGTACTCGAAGGCCCTGCTGAAGGCCGGCGGCAAGGAGAACACGCCCGTCGAGATCTCGATGATGCTCGACGTCACGGGCTCGATGGGCGGCACCAAGATCAGAGATCTGAAGACCGCGGCCACCGACCTCGTCAACATCGTGATCTCGGACAGCGCCAACGCAAATCCGGTGCGCGTCGCGATCGTGCCGTTCGCGGAAGGCGTGCGCCTCCCCTCGAGCGCCAACACCAAGGCCCGCGGCACCCCGGCATCCTCTGTGACCTACCCCTACTCGACGCGAAACGGAACTTCATCGATCTCCTACTACCCGACGGAGTGCGTGGTCGAGCGCACGGGTGCCAACAAGTATACCGACGTGGCGCCCGGTAGCGGCAACTACGTCATGACCCTTTTCAACAGGGCAGGCGGCAACTACGGCATTTGCGGCCTGCCCGCCGCCGACGAACTGGTTCCGCTCACGAACAATAAGACGACGCTGACGAACAAGATCGCCAACCTCGTGCTGTCGAATACGACGGCGGGCCAAATCGGCACGGCGTGGACCTGGTATACGCTGTCACCGAACTGGAACTCGCTGTGGTCCGCATCGAGCGCCGCCGCCGCCTATGGCAGCGACACGCGCAAGATCGCGATCCTGATGACGGACGGCGAGTACAATCTTCAGTACGACGCCAAGGGTGTTCAGACGAGCTCGACCGGAGCCGGCAGCGCGGCCAACGGAGATTCCGCGACACAAGCTCGCGCTGTCTGCACCGCCATGAAAGCGAAAGGCATCACCGTCTACACGGTGGGTTTTGCTCTCGGCGGCAACGCGACCGCGATCCAGACGCTCGACCATTGCGCCACGGACCCGTCCAAGGCGTACACGCCGAACACGGGCAGCGAGTTGCAGCAGGCCTTCCGCGACATCGCGCTCAAGATCAACCAGCTCTATCTGACGCACTGACCGGCCTCTCCCCCGCCATCAGTCCGCCACCGACGCGCCGGATGCTGAAAAGCCCGGCGCGTTTTCTTTTTCGTTGGCCAGGCGACTTCTCCACAGGATGGCCGATGGGATGCGTGCCTGACGCGGCGCGGCGTGCCAGACTGGCATTCGACCGACGAGCTTGAAGGGCCCCTTCATTTGACCACCAGACCCGTGTTTGCCGCCGCAGGGCTCGTCCTCGCGCTTCTGCTCATGGCCGGATGCTCGTCCGGCCCCTCCAACACCGCGCCGCCTCCGGCACCGGACGCGGCGGGAGGCGACGGCGTGAGGCGTAGTCCCGTCGTTGCGGGCCGGCGCGCGCGCGTGTTCGTCATGGCGGGCTTCGGGGCCAAGTGCGAGAGCCTGCCCGCGCCCGCCATCGCCATCACGGCGGCGCCGAGCAAAGGCACGGTCACCTTCGAGCCCGGTCAGGAAACGACGATCAATACGAGCGCCTCCGGGACCTGCATCGGTCAGCGGGTGCTCGGCACCGGCATCTACTACACCGCCCGGGAGGGCGAGACCGGCGCCGACACGTTCTCCATCCAGGCCGAGCTTGGCGGGGACGTCACACAGCGGACGTTTTCCGTGGAGATCGTTCAGTAAGCGCAACAGGCTTTGGGCGCCCGGCCTGCATTGGGCGCGTTTGTCTCGTCCAAAAGTCGCAGGAATGACCGGTTGTCCCCTCCCCCTCGCGACCGTAGGCTAGACGCCCGCTGTTCGTTCCCGGAAGAGAAGCCCCCTATCGCGTCCTTCTTATTCGGGACACCGGATCAGAGTAACGACAATCTGTTGCTCTGAGCTTCCTTCGAGTGCCTGACCGTCGTTTCCGATGTAGGCCGCACGCTTGCATCCCGGCCGATCAAGCCCTCGCACCAAGATCTGTCGTGCTTCTGTTCCGGAAACCCGGATCATTCCTTCTTCCGGAAGCACGCTGCCCGTCCGCCAGGCCTCGCTTCGCCCCGGCCTCGTCCTTTGTCCATTCGCTCGATATTCATGGCCAACAAATCCCAGCGCACGCGCATCACCGCCCAAGAAGCGTTGCAGTTCCACGCTCAAGGCAAGCCCGGCAAGCTCGAAATCACGCCGACGAAGCCGCTCGTCACCCAGCGGGATCTGGCGCTGGCCTATTCGCCGGGCGTCGCGGTTCCGGTGGAGGCCATCGCCGAGAACCCCTCGCTCGCCTACGACTACACCAACAAGGGCAACCTGGTTGCGGTCGTCTCCAACGGCACGGCGATCCTCGGTCTCGGCAATCTCGGCGCGCTCGCGTCCAAGCCGGTGATGGAGGGCAAGGGCGCGCTGTTCAAGCGCTTCGCCGACATCGACGCGCTCGACCTTCTGGTGGACACCGAGGACGTCGAGGCCTTCATCAACTCGGTGCGCTACCTCGGACCGAGCTTCGGAGGCATCAACCTCGAGGACATCAAGGCGCCGGACTGCTTCATCATCGAGGAGCGTCTCAAGGAGCTGCTCGACATTCCCGTGTTCCATGACGATCAACATGGAACCGCCATCATCGCGGCTGCGGGTCTCATCAACGCGCTCGAACTCACGGGACGCGACATCGAGAACTTCACGCTGGTGGTGAACGGCGCGGGTGCGGCGGGCATCGCCTGCATCGAGCTTCTCTGCGCGCTCGGCATGCCGAAGAAAAACGTCATTCTCTGCGACACCAAGGGCGTCATCTACCAGGGCCGCAAGGACGGCATGAACCAGTGGAAGTCGGCGTATGCGTCGAAGACAAAGGCACGGACGCTGGCGGAAGCGCTTGCAGGCGCCGATGCCTTCTTCGGGCTCTCCGCAAAGGGTGCCGTAACGCAGGACATGGTGGTCTCGATGGCCGCGAAGCCGATCATCTTCGCCATGGCCAATCCCGATCCCGAGATCACGCCCGAGGAAGTGCAGGCCGTGCGCGACGACGCCATCGTGGCGACGGGACGGTCTGACTATCCGAACCAGGTCAACAACGTCCTCGGCTTCCCCTTCATCTTCCGCGGCGCGCTGGACGTGCAGGCGCGCACCATCAACGACGACATGAAAATCGCGGCCGCACGCGCACTCGCGGCCCTCGCGCGCGAGGACGTCCCGGACGTGGTGATGGCGGCGTTTCTCGGCCGCCGCCCGACGTTCGGGCCGGAGTACATCATTCCTGCGCCGTTCGATCCGCGCCTCATCAGCCACGTGTCGCCCGCGGTTGCGCAGGCGGCGATGGATTCCGGCGTCGCGCGCCGCCCCATCGTCGACATGGACGCCTATATCTCCCGCCTCAAGGGGCGGCTTGATCCGGTGTCGAGCTGGCTGCAATCGGTGTTCGAGCAGGTGCGGGCTGCTCCCAAGCGCATCGTGTTCGCCGAAGGCGAGGATCCGGCCGCGATTCGCGCCGCCAACAGCTTCTATTCGCAAGGTCTCGGCGTTCCCGTGCTGGTGGGGCGCGAGGATGTGATGCGGGAGCGCTTCCGCGAGCTCGGCATAAAGTTGCGCAACGAGTTCGAGATCATCGATCTCAGGAACTCGCCGTTCAAGGACGAGTTTGCCGATGCGCTCTATGCGCGCCTTCAGCGCCGCGGCTTTCTCAAGCGCGACTGCGTGCGCCTCGTCACCAACGAGCGCAACGTCTTCGCGGCGCTGCTCGTCGCCAGCGGACATGCCGACGGCATGGTGGCGGGCGTCACCCGCAACTGGACCAGCGTGTTCCAGGACGTGCTGAGGGTCATCGACCCCAAGCCGAACCGGCACGTGATCGGCGTGAACCTCGCACTATGCCGCGGCCGGGGCGTGCTGGTGGCGGACACCAATGTCAACGACGTGCCCACGGCCGAGCAGCTTGCGGACATCGCAACCGAAGCCGCAAATGCCGCGCGCAAGTTCGGCATCGATCCGCGCGTCGCCCTCCTCAGCTACTCGACCTTCGGCCAGCCGCCGAGCGAGCGTTCCGAACAGGTGCGCGAAGCCGTGCGCATCCTCGCCGAGCGGGATGTGAACTTCGAGTTCGACGGCGACATGGCCGCGGACGTGGCGCTCTCGCAGGATCTGCTCAGCCTCTATCCGTTCTGCCGCCTGACGGGGCCTGCGAACGTGCTGGTGATGCCGACGGTGCATGCCGCCTCGATCTCCATCAAGATGCTGAAGGAGCTTGGTGGAGCGACCATCATCGGACCGCTGCTGGTGGGCCTCGAGAAGAGCGTGCAAATCTCCACGCTCGGCGCGAAGGATTCCGATATCGTGAACCTGGCCGCGCTGGCGGCCTACGACTTCGGCGGCTGAGCGGATCGTCTGGTCCCTATTGCGTCTGGCGGTCGTCTGAACATTCGGCGCGCAACGGGGTTTTGCCCAGATGCACACGCACTCACATCCGCATTCCCGCGGCGGCGGTCATGACCAGGACCACCGGCACGACCATGACCACAGCCCTGCTCACAGCCATGCGCACGTGGGCGCGGGGGTGAGCGAGCGGCGCGTGGGGCTCGCGGCGCTGCTCACTGGCGTGTTCATGCTGGCCGAGTTCGCGGGCGGCCTGATCTCGGGCTCGCTCGCACTCATCGCGGATGCCGGCCACATGCTGACCGACTCCGCCGGTCTCGCGCTCGCCTGGCTCGGCTTCCGGCTGGCGCGCAGGCCGGCCGACTGGAAGCGATCCTACGGGTATGACCGCTTCGGCGTTCTGGTTGCATTTGCCAACGGACTCCTGCTGTTCGCCATCGCGGGGTGGATCGTGATCGAGGCCGTGCACCGCATCCGCGATCCGCAGCCTGTCATCGGCGGCGTCATGCTCGCCATCGCGCTCGCAGGACTTCTCGTCAACGTGCTTGCCTTCTGGCTGCTTCAGGGCGGCGATCATGACAACCTCAACGTCCGCGCTGCGGTGCTGCACGTGATCGGCGATCTCCTAGGGTCGGTCGCGGCGCTCGTGGCGGCGTTGATCATTCTCGTCACCGGCTGGACGCCGATCGACCCGATCCTCTCCGTTCTCGTTGCCGTGCTCATTCTCGGCTCCGCCTGGCGGATCGTCCGCGACAGCGCGCACATCCTGCTCGAAGGCACCCCGAGCGGGCTCGATCCGCGACAGATCGGTGACAGCCTCAAGGCCGCGATCCCCTCGGTCCATGACGTGCATCACGTTCATGTATGGTCGATCAGCCAGGAGAGGCCCATAATCACGCTGCACGCCCGCGTGAGCGACACCAGCGCGCCCGAGACGATCTCGGCCGCGATCAAGGAGCACCTGCGCGCGGAATACGGCTTCGATCACGCGACGGTCGAGCTCGAATTCGAGCGCTGCGCGGGCGGTCACGCCGATCATGCCGACCACGCCCCTTCGCCCGCCGCGCCGAGGCCCTGACCACTACGCGGGGATACCTATTGCGCTCGCGGGGAGGCCCCGCAATACTTGTTCCCCTAGAGACGAAAAGGGGGGAAGGAATGGCGTCTGGCGGGGAGGTGACACGAAGGAACGCCTTGAAACTCGGCCTTGCCGGCGCGGCGAGCGCGGCTGGCCTCAAAGCGGCGGAAGCAGAGACGGCGGCGCCTGCGGCTCAGGGAGGGGCCCGGAAGCCGAACATTCTCTTCCTGCTCGTCGACGAGCAGCGGTATCCGACCGTTTACGAGAGTGCCGCACTCAAGCAATTTCGTGCGTCATATCTTCCCGCTCAGGGCAGGCTGGCCCAGCAAGGCGTCTCGTTCGAACGCCACTATGTGGCCTCCGTCGCCTGCGTGCCGAGCCGCACCTCTCTCTACACGGGTCACTATCCTTCGCTGCACGGCGTCGCGAATACCGACGGGGCGGCCAAGGCAGCCAACGACCCCGACATGCACTGGCTGTTGCCCGGCTCTGTGCCGACGCTCGGGCATTACCTGCGGCACGCCGGATACCGGACGTTCTGGAAAGGCAAGTGGCACGCCACCGAGGCCGATCTCAAGGTGCCGGGCACCGAGCAGGTGATCACCAGCTACGACGCCAAGGGCGTCGCCGATCCCGCCAAGGAGGAGGTCTACCTCAAGGCCGACACGCTGGACCCGTTCGGGTTCTCGGGCTGGGTCGGCCCCGAGCCGCACGGCTCAGATCCGTTGCGCTCAGGCTCGTCCGCGGCTCCGGGCAACCAGGGCCGCGATCCCGCCATCGCCGCTCAGGTGGTGCGCACGCTGAAGGAGCTCGATGCCTCCAAGGACGAGAGCCCCTGGTTCCTGATGGCGTCGTTCACCAACCCGCACGACATCGCGCTCTGGGGCTTCTTCACGCGCCTCGCCGCAAAGTTCCAGGAGCAGTACGATTTCAGCGTGCCGGAGACGGTTCCTGAGGAGGTGTTCGACCGCGCTCTGTTCGCCCGCACGCGCCTCGAGAAGCTCGACGACAAACCCTCGTGCCAGAAATCCTACCGCGACGCCTACAGCCAGTTCATGCAGGCGAGCGCCGCCACGCGCGAATACTACCGTCTCTACTATCGCCTGCACGCGGACGTGGACCGTCACCTGGGCGAAGTGCTGGCGGCGCTCGAGACGACGCGGTTCCTCGATAACACCATCATCGTATTCACCTCCGATCACGGTGATCTTCTCGGCGCTCACGGCGGCCTGTTCCAGAAGTGGTACATGGCCTACGAGGAGGCGCTGCGCGTGCCGCTCGTGGTGGTGATGCCGGGGAAAGAGGCCGCGCCTCGCACAATCCCGATGCCGACCAGCCACATCGACATCGCCCCTACGCTCCTGGGGCTCGCGGGCGTCGACCCCAAGGCCGCGCTGGAAGCGATCTCGCCCGGCTTCACCGACGCGCTGCCGCTCGTCGGGCGCGACCTCTCTCCGCTGCTGCGCGGCGAGGTGGGGCCAGAGAAGCTCGCCGAGCCCATCTACTTCATGTCGGACGACGATCCGAGCCGCGGGCTCGACCAGAAGAACTTCATCGGCCTCTCCTACGATTCCGTGACGCAGCCGAACCACGTCGAGACCGTGATCGCGGACATCGGCGGCGAGATCTGGAAATACTCGCGCTATTTCGATCACCCCCGCTACTGGAGCGCGCCCGGCACCCCCGGAACGGAGGGCGTGCGGGACGTGGTCAACAAGCTCAAAGGCCGGGAGGGCGACGAGGAAGGCAAGTCCCGGCGCATCTACGAGGAGAAGGTCAAGACGGTGCCTCTGCCGAGCGAGTACGAGATGTACAACGTCTCGGCGGACCCGATGGAGCTAGAGAACCTTGCCGGGAAGCCCGAGTGGAAGGAGCGGGAGAGCTCGCTGCGCGATCTCCTCGTCGAGCAGTGCGCCCGCAAGCGGCTCACCCCGCAAAGCGGCGCCGTGCCGGGAGAGATCGGGTGCCGCCAGGCCTGATGCCACCGGTGTCGCTTGCCAGGACCGCCGGCACTGGATAAGTCAGTGGTGCATCGGCTGGCGACGGCACGGAGCCGAGGCCGTGTGACCGGTCCCATGAAAATCTTCGTGATTACAACACGATCCCATAGCTCAGTCGGATAGAGCACCTGCCTTCTAAGCAGGGGGTCGCAGGTTCGAATCCTGCTGGGATCGCCAAAATTATGTATTTTCAATGAGTTAGGGTCGAGTGGGAAGTGGGGGTCTGCCACCCTGTTATTGGGGATTCCGGCGAAATGTTTCCCACCGCCTCCGCCGGATCAGCGCCCGCGCCTCCGTTCTCCGGCCATGCCGCCCTCACCCCGCACCCCTCGTCCGTCGACCACGCTCGCGATGCTCGTCGCGATCGCGCTGCCGACCGCTGTCGCGCTGTGGCAGCCGCTGCGGGTGGTCGACGGCGACACGGTCGACTACGGCTACTGGCGCTGGCGGCTGGCAGGATTCGACGCGCCCGAGATCCGTCAGGCGCACTGCCCGGAGGAGCGCGCCCTCCGCCAGCGCGCCGCGGAGCGCCTGGGAGCGCTGCTGGCGGCCGGCGGCGACGAGTTACACCCACACAACCGCGGCCGGGACCGCTACGGGCGCAGGATCGCGTCCCTGATGGCCCACGACGCGGATTTGGCGCAGGCCCTCATCGCCGAGGGGCTGGCACGCGCCTACGACGGCCACGGCCCGCGCGGTGGGTGGTGCGCTGCCCACAGCGGAATCCGCGCACTCCCGGACAAAATCTGGACCGGTCCGCAATTCCGGCAGTAACAAATTTGGCGACCGGGCGGTGACACGCGGATCGCCTCCGGTCTTGCCGATCTCTCACTTTTCGAGTGCAAGTCCGCCAGAGTTAGCAAAATGACTGTCTGTATTGCCACTATCTGCTATCAAAACGGCGAGCCACGGATCATCCTCTGCTCCGACATGAAGGTTAGCAGCTCCCTAGGAAGCGCAGAGACGATGCTGAAGAATCGTCTCATCTACACTGGGACTACTACGCCTTGGCACGCGCTGACAGCTGGCACTGACACAGACATAGCGGCCCTGCTGAGCGCGACGCGTGCCGCCTTCAAAACTGCCGGACGTATTGACGAGACAAATATCATCCCAACGGTCTCTAGCGCGCTCCATCGAGTGAAGCGGCAGCGTGTAGAGCAGATCGTCCAAAGCAAGTTCGCAATGGGTTACGACGAGTTTCTCAAAACGGGCAAGCAGTCCCTTCCAGACGACGCATTCAGGATGGCAATTACTGAGATCGACATGGCGTCACCTGACGTAGAATTCATTGTAGCTGGGTTTGAGTCAGATCGGTTCCCGATACTAATAAAAACTCATGTGCGCGACGGCGCTAAGATAAAAGAAGAATTCGCGTGCATCGGAGAGGGCGCGTACCTAGCCCAGGCTTCGCTGTTGAATAGGGGCTATTCTGATATGATGCCGTTTAATACCGCGCTTTATGCCGTCTATGAAGCGAAGCGTTTTGCCGAAGGCGCTCCAAGCGTGGGATCCGCAACATCCATGGCGATCGCCTCTATGGACGGAAATCTTAAGTTGGTAAATCTCACTGGCATTAGGGCCTTGCGCGCCCTTTACGATTCCCTGGGTAGAAAACCTCTAGCTACAATCGCGTTCGATGAAGAGTCTTCACTCGAAGCTACAGGATCAAAGACAGAGTGAGCGGAGTGGGCAACGGCAAGAGCTATCCGAATACGATGCCGACGCCGAAAGATCAGTTCGAGCTAGATTTCGACCAGCCCTAAACGCAAAAACGCTCCTGCCGCCGATTCCGGGGGTGTCAGAGCCGTTTGGGAGGGGCGCACGCGGTGTGCGCCGCGATCGAGCCCGCCTTTCGGGGGGGGAGTGCGCTGGCTGGCTAACGGTCGTGTGTCCGGCCCTCGCTGGCTGGCGTTTTCACTCGCGCTCCTTACGCGGAAGGAGCCTGAGGCTTGCCGGCCACAACCGGGAGGTGGGCCTCGACCAGGGCCTGAACGCGTGCGAATGCGGCTTCGGCACCGGCGACGACGCGGCTTTCTTCCGCATCGGTCAGTGAGACGGCATCGAGCGCCGCCGTGAACGTGCGCCAATGCAGGCCACGGCCTTCCGGAGCGCCCGCGAGATGGCGCGCACCGAAGGTTTCGCCAAGGCCGAGCTTGATCGCCTCCTTCAACAGGAATGCGGCGCCGAGGTTGGAGCCTTCGGCCACATAGAGCCAGCCGAGGGCGGTGGGAACATCGGCGATCATTCCGGCCTTGAAAGCGGGCGCGGCGTCGTAGCTCGGCAGCGCAGTGCCGAGATCGTTGAGGTCCTCCGCGATCTGGGGCAACCGACGGCGGCCGGCGAGATCCGGCAACAGACGATCGAGCACCGCGTTATCGTAGAGCGCGTCGATATCGCGGTGGAACGCGTGCTGCACGACGGCAAACTGCGCATATCGTTCCTTCGAGCCGAAGGGGTCTGCCGCCATGACGCGGCTGTCGAGCCGCTCGTGCGCGGCGTGCGTCCGCGCCTTGAGGCGCTTGGCGCGGCTCGTTTCCGATGGAGCTTCAAGTTCCGTTGTCGTCATAAATGTCCTTTCGTCAGGTGGTGGCGCAAGACGCTGCCGCGCAGCGGTCGTATACCGGCATTCCCGCGATGCCTATTCAAAGCGACATTGCCCGCCGTGCAAGTCTCGCCTGTGAGGCGTCGTGGCCGATGGGCCACATTATACATAAGACGGTGCCCACGGCGCGCCCTTCGCGCAACTTCGTCAGCCTCAAGCGTTTTTCGTTGCCGGACACGGAGCATGTCCGAACGCGGTGCAGCCCGCTTCGTATGCTCGATACGTCGTAGATGCGTGATATATTGGCATCCAACTGGAAGCGTGGATGGGTGGCGAACTGATGTGGTCGCAGGTTTATGACCCATTCGGCAGCGTGGTCCTCTCGACTGCCGTAGCGGCCATTCCCGTCGTCGTGCTGCTGGGTGCGATCGGTCTTTTCGAGGTCCGCGCTCACATCGCAGCCATGCTGGGCCTTGCCGCGGCTCTTGCCGTCGCGGTGCTGGCCTATGGGATGCCCGCGCATATGGCGGGGCTCGCCGCGGCCTACGGCGCCGCTTTCGGGCTGCTTCCCATCGGATGGATCATCCTCAACGTCATCTTTCTCTATCAGCTCACGAGCGAGAAGGGCGAGTTTGCGATCCTGCAACGCTCGATCAGCGCCATCAGCGACGACCGGCGGCTGCAGCTCCTGTTCATCGCCTTCAGTCTCGGCGCATTTTTCGAGGGTGCTGCGGGCTTCGGCACGCCGGTCGCGGTCACGGCGGCGATGCTGATCGGCCTCGGCTTCTCTCCCCTCGCCGCCTCGGGCCTTTCCCTGATCGCCAATACGGCGCCCGTCGCATTCGGCGCGCTCGGCACGCCGGTAATCGCGCTCGCGGCGGTGACGGGGCTCGATCTCCACGAGCTTTCCGGCATGGTGGGACGGCAGTTGCCGTTCTTCTCCGTGATCGTGCCGTTCTGGCTGGTGTGGGCCTTCGTCGGCTTTCGCAAGACCTTCGAGATCTGGCCGCCGATCCTGGTGGCTGGGGTTTCGTTCGCCGTGCCGCAGTATCTCGTCTCGAATTTTCATGGCCCCTGGCTGGTGGACATCGTGGCGGCCCTCGTGTCGATGGTCGCGCTCGCGGCGTTCCTGCGCGTCTGGCAACCGTCCGAGCCGATGCGCGCGATGCCGCGCACACCGTCCGAAAGTCCGTCGTTCACGGAGCCCGAAGACATTCGTCCTCTGAGCAATCCGGCCATCCGCAGGGCGTGGACGCCATGGATCGTGCTCAGCGTGTTCGTGTTCCTGTGGGGCACACCGCAGGTGCGCGCGGCGCTCGACGGCCTATGGGTGGCGAAGATCCCGGTCACGGGACTCAACGAACTCGTGCAGAAGATGCCGCCGGTGGTCGCGGCCCCGCACGTGGAAAGCGCCGTCTACACGCTCAATCTCATGTCGGCGACGGGCAGTGGAATCCTGCTGGCTGCCATCGTCTCGGGTCTCTTTCTCGGTTACAGCCCCGGCGGGCTTCTGCGTATGTACGGGCGGACGATCCATCTCGTGCGCTACTCGCTCCTCACCATCGCCTGCATGCTGGCGATCGGCTTCGTGACGCGCTACTCTGGCACCGACGCCACGCTCGGCCTCGCTTTGGCCAACACCGGGTGGCTCTATCCGTTGTTCGGCACCCTCATCGGTTGGCTCGGCGTGGCGCTGACCGGCTCCGACACCGCTTCCAACGTGCTTTTTGGCGGCTTGCAGCGGGTTACCGCGGAGCAACTCGGCATCAATCCAGTCCTCATGGCGGCGGCCAACAGCTCCGGCGGCGTCATGGGCAAGATGATCGATGCGCAATCCATCGTCGTCGCCTCAACGGCCACGCGCTGGTACGGGCACGAAGGCTCGATCCTGCGCTTCGTGTTCTTCCATTCGGTGGCGCTTGCGACGCTGGTCGGACTTTTGGTCATGGGACAGGCTTACGTCTGGCCGATGACGTTACTTGCTCCGCAACCTTAGGGACTTCGGAAGAGTCCCGCGACGGGAGACCTGAACACACCATCACGACGCAGTTGGCGGCTTCCAGCCGCCGGAAAATCGGGAGACGACAATCATGGCGACCATCACCGTGAATGGCGAAAGCCGCACCGTGGACAGCGATCCGGGCACGCCGCTGCTCTGGTATTTGAGGGATGAGGCGGGGCTGACGGGAACAAAGTACGGATGCGGCGCGGGGGTATGCGGCGCCTGCACCATTCATCTCGACGGCGTGGCCGTGCGCTCGTGCATGACGACCATCGAGATGGCAGACGGAAAATCCATCACGACGATCGAGGGCCTCAGCGCCGACGGCGAGCATGCCGTGCAGAAGGCATGGCGGGAACTCAGCGTGCCGCAGTGCGGCTTCTGCCAGGCGGGGCAGATCATGCAGGCCGCCTCGCTGCTCGCCAAGAACAATGCGCCCTCGGACGACGAGATCGTCGAGGAGATGGGCGGCAACATCTGCCGGTGCGGATGCTACCAGCGCATCCACGCGGCCGTGCGCCTTGCAGCCGGAGGAGTGTGACCCATGCTGCATTACATCGAAGAGCATACGAAGACATCGAGCCAGCCCGTGGGGCAGAGCGCCATCATCGAGAATGTGAGCCGGCGCACGATCCTCGGCGGCGCGCTGGTGGCGTCCGGCCTCGTGCTCGCGGTCAAGATCCTGCCGGCCTATGCGCGCGAACCGATGACGCCTTACCCGACCGGCGCCGAGGGCATGTCCGACAAGACGGTCAACGATCCGCATGTCTTCATCGCCATCGACAAGAGCGGCGACGTGAAGATCGTCACCCATCGCTCGGAGATGGGCACGGGCATCCGCACGAGCCTGCCGATGGTGGTGGCTGACGAGATGGAGGCCGACTGGTCGCGCGTCTCGCTGGTGCAGGCGCCCGGCGACGAGCCGAAGTACGGCAACCAGGACACCGACGGCTCGCGCAGCATGCGCCACTTCATCCAGCCGATGCGCCAGTGCGGCGCAGCCATGCGGCAGATGCTGGAAGCCGCAGCGGCGGCCAAGTGGGGCATCGACGCCAAGCTCTGCCGGGCGAAGGCACACAAGGTGATCCGGCTCGACGCCTCCGGCAAGGAGACGGGTGAGACGATCGGCTTCGGCGATCTCGCGGAAGCGGCCATGGCCTTGCCGACGCCCAAGGTCGAGGATCTGCTGTTCAAGACGCCCGACGAGTTCACCCTGATGCGGAAGGGCGAGACGAAGATCGCGGACCTGCGCAATATCACCACGGGCAAGGCGATCTACGGCGCGGACGTGCGCCTGCCGGGCATGAAGTTCGCCGTGATGGCGCGCCCGGACGTGCTCGGCGCGAAGATCGTGAAATACGATGCCTCCGAGACGCTGAAGACGCCCGGCGTGGAGAAGGTCGTGGAGATCGAGGGCTTCTACGACGTGCCCCGCAAGTTCCATCAGCTCGGCGGCATCGCCGTGGTGGCGAAGTCGACCTATGCGGCGCTTCTCGGCCGCGACGCGCTCCAGATCGAGTGGAACAACGGCGAGAACGCCAGCTACAATTCCGCAGCCTACAGCAAGGAGATGGAAGCGACCGCGGCGAAGCCCGGCAAGGTGATCCGCAACGAAGGCGACGTGGACGCCGCATTCGCCGCGGCCAAGCAGGTGTTCACCGCCGACTACCACGGCCAGCATCTCGTGCAGGCACCGATGGAACCATTGGTAGCCGTGGCGCGTGTTGCCGACGGCAAAGCGGAGATATGGGCGCCCGTTCAAAGCCCCTACGGCGCACGCAAGGACATTGCGGAAGCGCTCAAGCTGCCGCTCGAGAACGTGACGGTGCACGTCACGCTGCTGGGCGGCGGCTTCGGCCGCAAGTCGAAGTGGGACTTCATGATCGAGGCCGCGCTGCTCTCGCAGAAGCTCGGCGAGCCCGTGCTGCTGCAGTGGAGCCGGGAGGACGATACGCGCCACTCGTTCTACCACACCACATCGGTCGAGCGGATCGAGATGGCGATCGACGACAAGGGCAAGGTGACCGGCTGGCGGCACCGGACCGTGTCGCCGTCCATCCTTTCGACGTTCGCGCCCGACAGCGGCTACCAGTTCCCGATCGAGTACGGCATGGGCTTCGTCGACGTTCCGTTCGACGTGCCAAATTTCCGTTGCGAGAACGGGCCTGCCAAGGCGCACACGCGCATCGGCTGGTATCGCTCGGTGTCCAACATCCAGCGCGCGTTCGCTGTGCAGTCGGCCGTGTGCGAGGTAGCCCATAAGCTCGGGCGCGATCCCAAGGACTTCCTGCTCGAAATGATCGGGCCGGACCGCAAGATCGACCTCAAGGCGTCCGGCTTCCCGGACGACTTCTGGAACTACGGCGAGCCCTACGAGTCGTTCCCGATCGATACGGAGCGGCTCAAGAACGTCATCCGCGTCGCGGCGGAGAAGGCCGGCTGGGGCAAGACGCTGCCGGAGCGGCAGGGGCTCGGCATCGCCGCGCACCGTGCGTTTGCGAGCTACGTGGCGAGCGTGGTGCACGTCGTCATCGACGACGACGGCACGATCCGCGTTCCGGAAGTGACGACGGCCGTCGACTGCGGCTTCTACGTCAATCCGGAGCGCATCCGCTCGCAGATCGAAGGGGCCGCGGTGATGGGCATGTCGAATGCCGTCTACAGCGGTATCACCTTCAAGGATGGCGCGGTGGAGCAGTCCAACTATTCGGACTTCAACGTCGCGACGATGCACAACTACCCGAAGAAGGTGAACACGATCATCATCGAGCCCAAGAGCGCCTCATGGCACACGGGCGGCATCGGTGAGCCTGGCGTGCCGCCGTTCGCGCCCGCGCTTGCGAACGCTATCTTCGCGGCGACGGGCAAGCGGCTGCGCAGCCTGCCCATGGGTGAAAAGGTCACCTGACGTCCTTCGGGCGAAGGCAAAAAAATCGCGCCGGTTTCGCAGAGACCGGCGCGGTTCTGTTGTTAGGGCGCGGTGCCGGGCGGCTCAGTGCGTCCAGGCGCCGATGCGGCCAAACTTGAAGTTGTCAGCGTAAGCCTTGCGGATGAGGGCGCGCGGCTTCGGCTCGTCCAGACGATAGGGGATGCCGTTGCGCTCGGCGTAAGCGATCGCCTCTTCCTTGGTGTCGAACTCGAGCCGGACCTGGGTGCGCGTATCGGCAGAGCCGGTCCAGCCCATCAGCGGATCGATCTGACGGGGAACATTGGATTCGTGCTCCAGCACCCACTCTTTCGTGCGGGCAAAGCCCGACTGCATGGCGGTTTTGGCTGGCTTGAAAATGCGTGCCGACACGGAGGGCCTCGCTGATTCCTGTACCTCGTCTGTCCTTAGCGCCGCGGGCGGCTTCCGGCAAGCCGGTGTGGCATTCGCTGCGTGGGACGCCCTCGTATCACGGCGCGAAAAGGGCCGATTTGATGTGGATCATCCGGGCGGGCAGGCAAGATCAGCGCTTCAGGATCAGCTCGTCGCCCGGCGCGCGGTCCTGCCATCCGGCACGCTCCAGTTCCGGGTCGAGGTGTTCCTCCACCGGCCAGCCGATGCAGAGGTAGGCGACAAGCGTCCAGCCTTCGGGAACGCCCAGCGCCTTCGTCACGATGTCCGGCTCGATGATCGAGATCCAGCCCATGCCGACCCCCTCCGCCCGCAGAGCAAGCCACAGCGTGTGGATGGCGCCGACGACCGAGTAGCGCAACGCCTCCGGCATGGTCTGGCGGCCGAGGCCCGCGCCGCGCTCCGTGGTTTCGTCGGCGAACACGGCGAGCTGGACGGGAGCGGCGTCGAGGCCTTCGAGCTTGAGGCGCGCGTAGAGCGCGCGGGCTTCGCCGTCGTAGCCTTCGAGGGCGGACTGGTTCGCCCGCCGGAAGGAGGCGCGGACGACGTCGCGGCGTTCCTCCGAGGTGACGTGCACGAAGCGCCAGGGCTGACAGTTCCCGACGGATGGCGCGTGGCAGGCCAACGCCACCAGCTCGTCGATGAGACCGTCCGGCAGGGGATCGGTGCGGAAGCGGCGGACGTCGCGCCGCCACAGGATGAGATCGCGGAAAGCCGCAGCAAAGCCCGAGCCGAAGGCCGGCGCATCGCTCATGGTTTCGCCATCCCGGGTCCAAGCAAGGCGCGCAGGCTCGCGGTCGCGCCGACGACGATGACGGCCGGAGCCTCGATGCCGTGCGTGCGCACGTCCGCAACGAGATCGCCGAGCCGGGTTTCGAGAACACGCTCGCTCTCGCTCGTGGCATGGGAAATGACGGCAACGGGCGTCGCGGAGCTCAAGCCACCACGCTCGAAGGCTGCCGTAATCTGGGGAAGCTGGGCCAGCGCCATGTAAAGGATGATCGGCTGGCCGGTGGCGGCAAGCAACTCCCATTCGCGCGCCGCGCGGTCTTCGTCCGCACGATGACCGGCCGCCAGGATGACGGCGTGGTTCGTGTCCCGCGTGGTGGCCGGGATACCGGCGAGGGCGGGCGCGGTAAGGCCGGAGGTGAGCCCCGGCACGATGCGGAACGGAATGCCTTCGCGCACAAGGGCCGCGGCTTCCTCCCCTCCCCGTCCGAACACGAAGGGATCGCCGCCCTTGAGGCGCAGCACGCGGCGCTGCTTCTTGGCCTCGGCGATGATCAGCTCGTTGATGTCACGCTGATGCGGCGAGGGACGTCCGCCGCGCTTGCCCGCGAAATGGATTTCGGCGCCGCCGTGCGCCAGGCGCAGGATACGCGGATCGACCAGCGCGTCGTGAATGATGGTGTCGGCCGAGCGGAGCGCATGAATGGCCATGACCGTCAGAAGGCGCGGGTCGCCCGGACCGGCGCCCACGAGCCAGACTTCGCCCGGGCGCATATCCGGGAAGGGCGGAAAGATGTCCGGCGGAAAGTTCATGGCGGGGAGACGGGCTCGGGTTCCTGGAACGGGTTCAGACGACGGCTCGGTGGGGCGGGAGACAGGACACTACACCTCCGGGCGGCGCGCGTCCGGTCCCTGTCCTCGCGACGTTCGAACGCAGCGCGGGACTTGGCCGCCCGGAACACCCCGGGTTGCAGAGCCAGCTCGGCCCGCTCGCAGCGCCCCGATGCGGTGATCCGCCGGCCGATTGGAGGTAGCCATCGACGCGCTGGCCTGTCAAACAGGGCTTCCTCCTTCCACTTGGGACCTCCTTGGCCATGGCCGCCGCATCGCTCCCTCGCCTCACCCTCGTTCTCGGCGGCGCCCGCTCGGGAAAGAGCCGGTTCGCGGAGGATCTGGTGACCTCGCTACCCGCCCCCTGGACCTACGTGGCGACGGCGGAGGCTTGGGACAGCGAGATGAAGGAGCGCATCGCGCACCACATCGCGCGGCGGGGGGACGGCTGGGTGACGCGTGAGGCGCCGCTTGGACTTAGCGACGTTCTCCTCACCCAGGCCGGAAATCCGAGCCCGGTGCTGATCGACTGCCTGACGCTGTGGCTCACCAACGTGATGCTGGCCGAGCGCGATGTCGCGGCCGAGCGGGAGCGCCTGCTCGACGCACTCGCGGCGCCCGGGGGCCCGGTGGTGGTGGTCTCGAACGAGGTGGGCCTCGGAATTGTGCCCGACAACGCGTTGGCGCGTGTCTTCCGCGACGAGCAAGGCCGGCTCAACGCCGCCGTGGCCCAGCGCGCCGACCGGGTAGTGCTGATGGCCGCCGGGCTTCCGCTCACGCTGAAGCAGCCGTCGTAGTCTAGAAAAGCAGGAGCGCGATGAGCGCGAGCAGGCCGATGGTGACGGCCTGGAGCACGTAGGCGATGCGGAACAGCCGCAGCGCGCGGTGGATGTCGGCAGCGGTGGCCTCACGGCGGCCCGAGCCCATCCAGGCGTCGTCGATGCGCTTGCCGCCGTAGCTGCGGGGGCCTGCAAGCGCCAATCCCAGCGCGCCCGCCATCGCGGCCTCCGGCCAGCCCGCGTTGGGCGAGCGGTGACGCGGTGCATCGCTCAATGCGGCCGTGGCGGAGGCACGCCAGTCGGCCCCTGGCATCAGACGCGCCGCCGCGACGATCCAGAGTGCGGAGAGACGCGAGGCGGGCAGGTTCACGAGATCGTCCAGCTTGGCTGCCGCCCAGCCGAACGCGAGATAGCGTTCCGACTTGTGGCCGATCATGCTGTCGGCCGTGTTGATGGCCTTGTAGAGCGCGCATCCCGGAAGGCCGCCCACGACCAGCCAGAACACCGGTGCCACGACACCGTCGGAGAAGTTCTCGGACAGACTTTCGATGGCGGCGCGCGATACGCCAGCTTCGTCCAGGGTTTCGGGGTCGCGTCCGACGATGCGGCTGACGGCCGCGCGCCCGCCACGCAATCCGCGCTGCTCCAGCTCCTCGGCCACGTGGGAGACATGCTCGTCCAAGCTGCGGCCCGCGAGAAGCGAGCTCGCCAGCACCGCCTTGACCGCGAGCGCGGCGAAAACCGGCAGCACGAGATCGAGGCCGACATCGATCAGCATGACGGCAGAGAGCGTGACCAGGAGCACCGTGGCGAGAGCGAGGATGCCGCGCAGGCGCCGCCGCGGAAACGTCAACTGCGCCTCGTTCCAGGCGGTATCGGCGCTGGTGATCAGCGCGCCCATCCACGTCACGGGATGGCCGATGCGGGCGACCAGCTTCTGCGAGTAGCCCGCGAGGGCCTCGATGAAGAGGGCGAGAAAAGCCAGCGCGAATGTCATCAGCTCACCGTCGGGCGATCAGAGCAGGCGTGCTATCATAGGTGACAGTGCGGCGAAACAAGCTCGTTACGCGAGAAGCAGGGCAAAGAGCAACGCGCTCTCCGTAATTTCGATGCTGGCACCGTGGCAATCGCCGGTGATGCCACCAAGGCGAACCCGCCAATAGAGAGCGAGGGCGAGTGTCACGGGCAAGGCAGTGAGCAGAACCGGCACGAGAAAGGCGGTGACGAGGGCAAGGGCCGCCCCTTCGAGCACGACGACGCGTGTCGAGATCCCTGCCGCAAGGCGGCTTGCCATGCCTTCCGTGAGCGGTGGAACGGCGCGGCCGAGCGCCAGCGTTCCCCAGCGCGCCCAGACGGCGATCAGCAGAATGCCGATCGCGGCGGCTTTCACGCCCAGCGCCTCGATCACCGCCGCGAGAAGGACCAGCTTGGCGGCGATCTGAAGCGCGATGGCGATCGTGCCGAAGCTGCCGGTGTGGGGATCGCGTGCCACCTCGACGAAACGCTGCGGATTGCCGTGCGCGGCGCCGAGGCCGTCCGCCACGTCGCCGAGGCCATCGAGATGCAGCCCGCCGCTCACGGCCACCCAAGCCAGGAGAGCCAGCAGAGCGCCGACCCAGGGACCGAGGCTCGCGCCGAGCGCGGCGAACACCGCCACCAGGAGGCCGACCATGGCGCCCGCCGCGGGCAGCCAAGGGGCCGCCAGTGCAAGGCTGCCTGCTTTCTCAGGCGCGAGCGGCGGCACCGGCAGGCGCGTCAGGAACGAGAGAGCGACGAAAAATCCGCTCATGCGCCCTCGCCTTCCTCGGGCTGCGCGATCTCGACGATCTCGCCCCACAGACCATGCTCGGGATGCGTCCCCATCTCGACACGCACGCGGGTGGCGCAGGCGATGCGCACTGCCCATAGGCGCTCGAGCGGCAGGCCGACAAGAATGGACAGGGCCATGCGGATGGTGCCGCCGTGCGCGACGACGAGCACGGGGTCGTCCCGGCGCGCCGCGAGGCGGCGCAGCGCGGCATCCACACGCGCCCTCACCGCGCTCGCGTTCTCGCCGTTCGGGGGCGGATTTGCCTCGGGGTCCGCGTAGAAGGCCGCGAAGCGATCGTCGGCCGCGAGGTCTGCGCGCGACCGGCCTTCCCAATCGCCGAAATCCATCTCCCGCCAGTCCGGATCAACCTCGACGTCCTGTGCGCTCCAGTGGGTGGCGATCTCCGCGGTCTCTCTCGCACGCGCAAGCGGTGACGCGACGACGGCCGCCCAGGTGCGCCCGGCGAGTTGCCGCGTCACGGCCTTGCGCCCGGCGCCCGACAATGGCGGGTCCGACCGGCCCAGCAGGTCGTTTGCGAACGCGGTCTCTCCGTGGCGAAGGAAATCGACTGAGGTCATGGCTCGGCGCGGCCGGAGACGGCAGCCTCCTCGAACGTCGCCATGCCGTTGTGTAGCGCACAGGCAAGCCGCAGCACGGCGAGCGCGGTCGCTGCGCCGGATCCTTCGCCGAGCCGCAAGTTGAGATCGAGCACCGGGCGGGCCTCCAGGGCATCGAGAACGATGCCGTGACCCTGCTCGGCCGAGCGATGGGAGAAAATGAGCCAAGGCCGGCAGCCCGGATTGATCCGCGTCGCCGTCAGCGCGGCGACGGTGACGATGAAGCCGTCAACGAGCACGGGAACCCGTGCCTGGGCCGCTGCGACCATGGCGCCCGTGAGCGCCGCGATCTCGAAGCCGCCGACCGACTGCAGAACACGTACGGCGTCGCTCACCGGTCCCGCGAGGCCGTGGCGTTCGAGGCCGGTCTCGATCACGTGGACCTTGTGCGCTATCCCCGCGCTGTCGAGCCCGGTGCCCGCGCCCGCGATAGTGCCCGGCGCCTTGCCGAGCAGCGCGGATGCGATGGCTGCCGCCGACGTCGTGTTGCCGATGCCCATCTCGCCGAACAGCACGAGATCCGGCTGCCTCAAAGCCTCGATCGCTCTCCGGCCGGCTCCGAGCGCCGCGTCGCATTCCTCGGCCGTCATCGCCGGCTCGACGCTGAAATCGCGCGTGCCGCGGCGCGTCTTATCGGTGACGACTCCGGGTAGCGGGTCCGCCGCCAGCGTACCCGCGTCGATCACGGAAAGCGGTACGCCGAGTTCGCGCGCAAGCACCGAGACGGCTGCACCGCCTGCCGCGAAGTTCTTCAGCATCTCGACGGTCACGGCTGCGGGAAAGGCGGAGATGTTCTGCGCGGTGACGCCATGGTCTCCGGCGAACAGGATGATCGGCGCTCTTGCTGCGCGCGGGCGCTCCGTTGCCTGAAGGGCCGCCAGCGCGATGGCGAGCGTCTCCAGCACGCCGAGAGAGCCTGCGGGCTTTGTCAGGATTGCCTGCCGCGACCGTGCAGCCTTTTCGTAGTCCGAGGACGGAGCAGGGCACGGGTCATATATCCAGGTGCTGGGCATGGGGCTCGCCGAGTTTTGGGCCGCGTCCGCTGCATGGCATGCCCTGCGGCCCCCGGCAACTGCGATGGCGGCGGCGCGCGGACATGCCGATTGATCTCGATCCAATACTGTGGGAGCGGATGGGCCGTTCCGCCCGCTCCGGGCGCCTTCCGACGTTAACCTCAAGGACCGCCCATGAAGCTCAGGCGCATTCTGGAAGGTGAGACGCCTGTCGTCCAAATCGCCGCGAACACGGGGTGGGTGCGCGTGTCCCGGGCGCTGGCCGCGCTCGCGCCCTCTCATTCTGAGGCCGAGACCGCGCTTTGGTCGCGGGACACCATCGCGCTTCTGGGTGCGCCCGAGGAAGTTCGTTCCGGGCTGAACGATGCAGCACTCGGCCTCGCGCCGGACGACGCCATCGCGGGCCGCCCGCTGCTGCCTTTCGAGCCCAGGTCGTTTCGCGACTTCATGCTCTACGAGCGCCATGCGATCGATGCGGCGCGCGGGTTCGTGCGCCGGTTCACGCCGCGCGCCTGGCCGGTCGTGAAAGCCTATGAGGCCGTATTCCGCCGGCCGTTTCCGGCACTCAGGCCCGATGCGCTCTGGAACCGGCAGCCGATCTATTACATGGGCAATCACCTGGCCTTCGCGCTCGACGGCGAGCCGCTCACAATTCCTTCGTACACGCGCGCCCTCGACTATGAGCTCGAGCTCGGCTTCGTGCTGGCACGCCCGCTTTACAATGCCACGCCGGAGGAAGCGGAAGCGGCCATCGGCGGGCTCGTGGTGGTGAACGACTTCAGCGCGCGCGACGTGCAGCGTGCGGAAATGCGCTCGGGCTTCGGCCCGCAGAAGTCCAAGCACTTCCGAAACGGGATTTCGCGCGTCGTCGTCGGCGCCGACGAAATATTGCCGCGCTGGCGCGAGCTTTCCGGATTCGTGCGCCTCAACGGGCGCCTCGTGGCCGAGCCCAGGAGTGCGGGGCCGCGCTGGTCTCTCGGCGAGGCGCTGGCGCATGCATCGCGCTCGGAGCGGCTCTATCCTGGCGAGTTGTTCGCCACGGGTACCCTGCCCGGAGGAAGCGGCGTCGAGACGGGCCAGCTCCTCTCCGACGGAGATACCCTGGAAATCGGCATCGAGGAGATCGGGAGCATCACGACCCCGATCGTCGCAGAGGAGACACGAAGATGAAGGTCATCGATCTCTCGAAGCCGGTGCAGTTCAATCGAGACGATCCGTTCTTCATGCGGGTCAAAGTGAAGCACAAGCCGCACCGGATCGCGAAGCTGCTGGTGCGGCTGCTCGGGCTTCCTTTCCGCCTGTTCCCGCGTGACTTCGCTGGCTGGGCCGACGACACTGTGACGATGGGCGTGCACGCGACGACGCACATCGATGCGCCCTGGCACTACGGTCCGCTTTCGGGTGGCGCGCGGGCGGAGACCATCGACGAGATGCCGCTCGACCGCTGCATCGGTCCAGGGGTCGTACTCGATCTCTCGCACAAAGCTGACGACGATCCGATCACGGTCGCCGACATGGAGGACGCGCTCGCCAAATCCGGCGCGACGCTCACGGATCGCACCATCGTGCTGATCCGCACCGGGCGCGACCGCCTGATGGGCACCAAGGACTTCTGGCAGACCGGCACCGGCATGAGCGCGGCGGCGACGGAGTGGCTGCTCGATCGCGGCGTCACCGTGATGGGGATCGACCAGTGGGGCTGGGATCTGCCGTTCCGGGCGCAGATCGCCAAATCGAAAGCCACGGGCGATGCCTCATTGTTCTGGGAGGCGCACCGGGTGGGGCAGCGACGGCCTTACTGGCACATGGAGCAGCTTACGAATCTCTCCGCACTGCCTCCGTACGGCTTCGAGGTGGCGGTGTTTCCCTTGAAAATCGTCGGGGCCTCGGCCGCGCCCGCCCGCGTGGTTGCCATACTGCGCTGAGCCTCACGCTTCAGAGCGCGGGCTTTTCTTTTGTTTTCATTCTGTTTTACGCGCTTCGGCGCGCGTTGCCGGATGCGCACGCGCGTAATTTTCTTCCCCACGGCACTGTTGGATCGGGAATTTTTCCCTGTATAACGGGATAACATTTCTACGCCGTCCGCAGGCCCATAATGAAAAAACCGACGCCGGAACCGCCCCTTACTCAACTCGACCCGAACCATCCCAACTACGATGCCATCCTCCTCAAGAGGGCGCGGCTCGAAGCGCATCGGCGCAGGCGCCGGGAAAACCGCGGGGAACTGGACGTGCCGGACCGGAAACAACCGCCTGCGAAGCCCGGCAAGAAGCCCTCCCGGCGGCGGGAGGACTGACGAGCGGACGCGATCTCCGGCCTTTTCTCCCGTTTGCGTGCTTGATCCCTCCCGTGCGGGCCCCATCTTTGGTGCGTCGGCGATGCATTCCAAGATGAGGGACCCCGAGATGACCGATCGCACCTCCCACGATCCGGATGACGCCAACCTCACGGCGGATCGCAGAAGCCTCGTTCCCTCGTTCGAGATGTCGCGCCGTCAAGCGGTGTTGACGACGCTCGCCACCGGGTTCGCACTCGCGACGCAGCCGGTCTCCGCCGAAACGACGATCACGACCGATACGAGCGGCCTCGTCGCGGGTGAAGTTCAGATCCCCGCGAGCGATCGCGAGATCCCCGCCTATCGCGCGATGCCGGCTACGGGCGGACCGTTTCCTGTCGTGCTCGTGGTGCAGGAGATCTTCGGGGTTCACGAGCACATCAAGGATATCTGCCGCCGCCTCGCCAAGGAGGGCTATTTCGCGCTCGCGCCGGAGATGTTCGTCCGCCAGGGCGACGTCTCACAACTCAAGACGATCGACGAGATCCGCCCCATCGTGGCCAAGGTTCCGGATGCGCAGGTGATGAGCGATCTCGATGCGGCCGTGACCTTCGCGGCGGCTTCCGGCAAAGCCAACGCCGACAAGCTCGCCATCACCGGCTTCTGCTGGGGCGGGCGCATCACCTGGCTCTACGCCGCGCACAATCCGAAGCTCAAGGCGGGGATCGCCTGGTACGGGCGCCTCGCGGGAGAGCCGTCGCAAACCACGCCCAAGCATCCCGTCGACGTGGCGGCAGATCTCAAGGCACCGGTGCTCGGCCTCTATGGCGGCGCGGACCAGGGCATCCCGCTCGACACCGTCGAGGCCATGCGGGCTGCCTGCGCGAAGGCGGGAAAGACATGCGAGATCGTCGTGTTCGAAGGAGCGCCGCACGCGTTCCACGCGGACTACCGGCCGAGCTACCGGGCCGAGCCCGCCAAGCAAGGCTGGGCGCGGCTGCTCGCCTGGCTCAAACAGCATGGCGTCAGTTGAGCCGGCTGCACGTGCTCAGTCGGGCGTGCCTTCATCCGCTCCCGACTTCGGGCGGAACCAGTCGCGTATGCTCTCCCAGAATGCGGCGAAGGCGACGAGCAAGGTCACCAGCAGCACGGAGATGACGAGTTGAACGACGCCGAAGTTCGCGGCGTCCTCCGCCACGAACCATCCCGCGATGATGGCGGCTACGAACATGATGGGTCGGATGAGCCAGTTCAGCATGGTCGTCAGGCCTGTTTCAGATACGAATTGCGCCTATCCTGTCCAAAGTCAGCGCCCGGCCGTTTGACACGGAACAAACGTGCGCCTGTACGCCCCCTCCTTCGGGAGCGTCAGGCGCCCGGAGCCGGATCCTCTGCCTCCTTGGCTTGCCGCGAGCGGCCTTCCACGAGGCGCTGGAATACGACGTACAGCATCGGGATCAGGAAGATGCCGAAAATGGCCGCCGCGAGCATACCGGCGAGCACCGGCACGCCGACCGCGATCATGCTGTCGGCGCCGGGGCCGTTGGCGATCACCAGGGGCACGAGTCCCATGATGAAGGCGAAGCTCGTCATCATCACCGGACGGAAGCGCAGCCGTGCGCCGTCTATGGCGGATTCGAGCAGCGTGTCGCCCGCCGCGCGCCTCTCGATGGAGAAGGCGACGATCAGGATCGCGTTCTTCGCAGCAAGCGCGATGAGCACGACGAGGCCAATCTGCGCATAGAGCGTGAAGCTCATGCCCAGAACCCACAGCGCTCCCATCGCACCCAGGATGGACACGATGACCGATAACAGCACGGGCACCGGCACCATCCAGCTCTCGTACAGCGCGACGAGGAAGAGATAGGCAAAGACCAGCGCGAGACCGAGCACGATGGTGGTCTGCCCGGCGGACTCGATCTGCTCACGCGCCTGCCCCGTCCACTCGTAGGCGTAGCCCGCGGGCAGCGTGGTCTTCGATACGTCCTGCATCGCGTCGATGGCTTCGCCAGGTCCACGTCCGGGGCCGGGGCTGCCGTTGATCGAGATGGCGCGATAGTTGTTGTAGCGGGTGAGCGTGCGCGGTCCGACGTCGAGTTGCACATCCGCGATGCTCGACATTGGCGTCATCTCGCCCGCGGCGTTCTTCACGTAGATCGCGGAGATGTCGGTGATCGAGCTGCGGTATTTGGTTTCCGCCAGCATCCGCACCGTCCACGTGCGGCCGTAGAGGTTGAAGTCGTTGACGTAGTAGCCGCCAAGCGTCGCCTGGAGCGCGGCGAACACGTCGGAGAGCGTGATGTTCAACGTGCGCGTCTTGTCGCGATCGATGTCGAGGCGGATCTGAGGTGTCTCGGCTTCGAAGGTCGAGAACACGGCCGCCAGCTCGGGCCGCTGATTGGCCGCCACCGTCAGGGCGCGCATGACGGCGGCCATGTCGGCGGGGCTCTGGCCCTGCAGCGCCTCGAGCACGTACTCGAAGCCGCCCACCTGCCCGAGACCGGAGATCGAGGGTGGGTTGAGGGCGATCAGATTGCCGTCCGGAATGCCGGCGAGGGCACCCGTGAGCCTGCGCGCGACGACGGTCGAGTGCATGTCGCGGGCCGTTCGCTGCTCATAGGGCTTCAAGCGGATGAACATCACGCCACCGTTCGAGGCCGAGCCGCCGCCGAGGAAGTCGAGGCCGAGAATGGTCGTCACGGCGTCGACGGCGGGTTCCTTCTCGATGATGGCGGCCGCCTTGGCAGCCGCATCCGACGTGCGGTTGAGGGACGCGCCCGCCGGAAGGTTCAGAACGGCGATGACAAAGCCCTTGTCCTCGTCCGGCAGGAAGCCCGACGGGGTCTTGGAGAAGATGAAGTAGGTGGCGCCTGCGATGAGGCCCAGCGCGATGATGCTTGCCGAGGCCACAGCAACGAGCCGGCGCACCACGCTGGCGTATCCGTCGGCCACGGAATCTATGGCGGCCGTGACGCGCTTCATGAGGCCGACGGGATGCCCCGGCCGCAGCAGCAAGGTGCAGAGTGCCGGAGACAATGTGAGCGCGTTGATGGCGGAGATCACCATCGCGGCGGAAATGGTGATGGCGAACTGACGGAACAACACGCCGGAGGAGCCGGGCAGGAACGCCACGGGCACGAACACCGAGAGGAGCACGAGCGTGATCGCGATCACAGGCCCCGCGATTTCCGACATGGCCTTTCGGGTGGCGTCCGCGGGTGAAAGATGCGGCTCCTCGTGCATCACGCGCTCGACGTTCTCGACCACGATGATGGCGTCGTCCACGACGATGCCGATGGCGAGCACGAGGGCCAGCAGCGAGATGGTGTTGGCGGAATAGCCCATCGCATAGAGCACCGCCAGGGCACCGATGATGGCTACTGGCACGGCGATGAGCGGGATCAAGGTGGGGCGCAATCGGCCGAGGAACACGAAGACGACGATGGCCACCAGCAAGAAGGCTTCGATCAGCGTGTGGATGACCTTCTCGATCATCGCGGAGACGAAGTCGGCCGTGTTGTAGACGTAAGCGAACTCGACGCCGGGCGGGAACCTGTCCCGCAGCTCATCGAGACGCTTCGATACCGCGGTCGCCACGTTGACGGCGTTCGCGCCGGGAGAAAGATAGATGCCGACTGGCGCGGCAGGCTTGCCCTGATACTTCGCCTCGCTGTCGAACGTCGCGCCTTCGATGTCGACGCGGGCCACATCGCGCACGCGCACGAACGAGCCGTCGCCCGTCGCGCGCACGATGATGTCGCCGAACTCTTCAGGCGTGGACAAACGGCCCTTGGTGGTGACGGTGAGCTGGAGGCGCTGGTCCGGAGACAATGGCGCTGCGCCGATGCGCCCGGCTGCTGCCTGGACGTTCTGCGATTGCACGGCGGCGATCACGTCCTGGGTCGAGAGCCCGAAGTTCGCGAGCTTGCCGGGATCGATCCAGATGCGCATCGAGTAATCGCGCGCACCGAAGATCGACGCGTCGCCGACGCCCGGCACGCGCTTCAGCTCATCGAGAATGTTGAGCGTGACGAAGTTCGAGAGAAACAGTCCGTCCTTGTCGCCTTCGGGCGAGTAGAACAGGAAAACCTGCAAAAGATCGGTCGAGACCTTCGAGATCGTGAGGCCCGTTCGCCTCACCTCCTCCGGTAGCTTGGCGGTGGCGAGGTTGGCCCGGTTCTGCACGTTGACCGTATCGATATCGGGGTCCGTGCCGAGCAGGAAGGAGACGGTGAGCGAGTAGGATCCGTCATTGGCGGAGGTGGACTTCATGTAGCGCATGCCAGTGACGCCATTGATGGCGTTCTCCAGAGGCTGCGCGATGCTCTCCTCCACCGTCTTCGCATCAGCACCCGCGTAGGAGGCGCTGACGCGGACGGTCGGCGGAGCGATCTCGGGATACTGGGCGACCGGGATGACGCCCATGGCGATCACGCCCGCAAGGGTCAGCACGATGGAAATGACCATCGCAAGACGCGGGCGGCGGATGAAGACATCGAAGATCATGGCGCCGCCTAGTTTCCGGGCTGTTCGAGGCCACCGGCCTGGAATTCGCTGGGTTCCACTACGATACCGGGACGAACCTTCTGATGGCCGCTGATGATGACGCGATCACCTTCGGCAAGGCCCTTCGTCACGATGATGCGCGGGCCGCGCTGCTCTCCGACCTCGATGCGGCGGATCTCGACCTTGTTCTCCGGAGTGACCGCCAGAACATAGGCCCCCTGCTGATCGAGCATGATCGCGGACTGGGAGACCATCAGCTTGTGGTCGGGGTTCTTGGAGACCACGTTCACGCCGACGATCTGCTGATCCACCAGAAGGCGGTCCGGATTGGGGAACTCCGCCCGCACCGTCACCGTATCCGTGCCCGCGTTGCTCTCGACCTCGGAGAACTTGATCACGCCGTCGTGGTCGTAAGCCGTGCCGTCCGGCATCTTGAGGCGTACGACAACATCCGCAGCGGTGAGCTTTTCCTTCCGCACGATCAGCAGTACGCGCTGCGGCACGGGAAACGCCACGTACATGGGATCCTGGCGCACGACCGTGACGAGCGGATTGCTGCTCGGCCCCACGTACTCTCCGACCGAGTAGGTCGCCCGGCCGGTGCGGCCGTCCATGGGCGCGCGGATCTCGGTGTAGCTGAGATCGAGCTGGGCCTTGGTCAGCGCCGCCTCCTGGGCCTGCACGTTGGCGCGGGCCTGGGATAGCTTCGAGGTCGCTTCGTCGAGCGTGGACAGTGAGGACGTGCCACGATCGGCCAGCTCCTTGGTGCGTGCGAAGGTGGCCTGCGCCAATTCGAGACCGGCCTGCGCACTCGCGAGGTTGGCCTTCGCTGCGTCGAGAGCGGCTTCATAGGGTGCGCGTTCAAGTGTGAAGAGCGTCTGGTCGCGCTTGACCTCCTTGCCCTCCTCGAAGCCCCGCTTGTCGAGGAAGCCATCGACGCGCGCACGGATCGCCACCTTATCGATGGCCTGCACGCGTCCGATGTAGGTGCTCTGGTCCGCCACGTCGTAATTTCGCACCGTCTCGACCACGACGCTCGGCGCAGGCTGGGCGCCGCCGGGCGGGGCCTGGGCGAAAGAGGCGCCTGCACTCAAAGCGGCAGCGGCGGCGACACCCCACCCTAACAGCGTGCGCCCGATCGGGCGGAGGAGGCCGGCAACATCATGAGCCATCATTCGCAAAGCCTATCGTTTCAAACAATGACACTGGTCTGACAAAACGCCCGGGAAGGCAGGGATGACAGTATCCTAGAAAGCGCACGCACTGAGACGGATTGCGAAGCCCCACCATATCCGCTATGTTTTTAGAAACGGAAACGTTTCCTAATGTCAAGCCTTTTGAACCGAGCCCCGGACACACACGCCTCCACGCCCAAGCGGCGGGGACGGCCTCCCGCGCTGTCGCTCGACGCGCGCCGCCGCCTGATCCTCGAAGCGGCCGAGGAGGTTTTCTTTGCCTCGGGCTACGGCGCGGCGAGCATGGAGGAGATCGCGCGTGTCGCGGGCATGTCGAAGAAGACGGTCTATGGGCTCTACCCGGACAAGCGGCAGATGTTCGGAGCTCTGATCACGGACGGCAGCGCGTTTCTCGAGAGCGATGCGGTCACGACGGACGAGCCCGATGAGATCGTGGCCGAGTTGCGCCGGCGCCTGCTCAAGCTCGCCGAATATGCCCTGCTACCGCGCCAGATCGAGATCACGCGCCTCGTGATCTCGGAAGCGCGTCATTGGCCGGAGCTGGCCGACGAGTTTCACGCGCGCGGCATGACCCGCGGCTTGAGCTACATCTCCGAATGCCTCGCGCGTCTGAAAGTTGCGAAGCCGGATGCCGCGATCGCCAACGTCACTCAGACGGCAACCGCGCTCTGCGGAGCCGTCATCGGCGACTTTCACCTCAGGGCCTTGTTCGAGAAAAAGCGGCCCCTTCGCCGCGGCAAGCTCATGGCGCAGGTGGATCTCGCGATCAGGATCGTGCTGCCGCGGGTCGCGGATGCAGCGCCCGGCGGCGGGCGGCACAAGCGCCCAGCCTGAGCCCCTCCTCTCGCGTCTCCTCCTTGGCCGCACATCTCACTCGGCGGCCGGTCACTTGGCGGCCGGAGCGGCCCGCGCCGTCGGCGTGACGATCTCCACCTGATCCCCCGCGCGGAGCAGCGCATTGGGGCTCACGATCACCCGGTCCTCGACCGTGAGGCCCGACGCGATGACGACGCGCTCGCCAAGATCGCGCGAGACGGCAACAGGCTTCAGCCGGACGCGATCCTCGGCGTCCACGATGGCGACCATCTGGCGGCCCTCCCGCGTGACAAGCGTGTTGGTGGGGACCGTGACGGCGCCTTCGGCGGCGCCGAGATCGATGGAGACCTGGCCGCTCAACCCTGCGGGAATGCGATTGCCGGGGTTCGGCATCAGAAGCTCGGCGCGCATGGTGCTCGACGTCTGATCGATGAGGCCGGATGCGCGCACGACGCGCGCGCTGAATGTCTGATCCGGTAATTCCGCGAACGATACCCTCGCCTGCGCGCCGGGCTCGACCTTCAGCGCGTAAGACTGCGGCACGTCGATCTCGATGCGAAGCTCGTTCAGGCGGCCGATGCGGAGCAGATAGCTGCCCTCGCCCGCCGCCGCCGACGTGACCTTGTCTCCGCGCTCGACCTGCCGCGCCACAACCGTCCCGGCAAAGGGAGCGCGGATGGTCTGGAAGCTCTGCACCTCTTCGAGCCGCTTCACCTCGGCGAGGGCGGCGGCGAGATCCGCGTCGGCGGACATCTTGGTCGCGCGGCGCTCGTCCACGGTCTGCTCGGAGACATGCCCTTTTCCGACAAGGCTTTCGGCACGGTCGAGGGTGGCGCGTGCGAGCTCGAGCCGGGCCTTCATCTGATCGGCGGAGGCGCGCGCCCGCAGCAGCTCCTGCTCAACCTCGGGCGCCTCGATGACGACGAGCACGTCTCCTTCCTTCACGTGGTCGCCGATGTCCACGTGCCGCTCGGCGACGACGCCGGTTGCGCGCGACGAGATGAGCGCCTGCTCGGCCGGCGCAGTGCGGCCCGCGAGCGTCAGCGTCGAGCCTCCCTTGGCTGCCTCCGGTCGCACGACGCGGACCGACCGCAGCGTCACCTTCTTTTCCTTTTCGGGAGCGGCTTCCGCCACGGCCTTCTCCGTCCGCAGGCCGAGTGTCTTCAGGCCCTGGCTGAAAAGTGCGCCGCTATCCTTCTGCGTGGCGAGCCAGACGCCTCCGCCTACGATCGTCCCGATGGCGAGGTTCGACACAAGGATGGTTCTGAGGCTCATTCACGGTGCTCCGTCGTTCACTCGGCCGGGGCGTGAGCGCCCGCGGGGGCGGCTTGCACGGCGGGTTCGGGTTTCGCTTTGCGCCGGCCTAACCCGGCCAGCGTCGAGAGAAGGAACGGCACGAACGTCAGCGTCGCGCAGGTGCCGAAAACGAGACCGCCGACGACAGCGCGTCCCAGCGGCGCGTTCTGCTCGCCGCCTTCGCCATGCCCCAGCGCCATCGGCAGGATGCCGACGATCATCGCCGTGGCGGTCATCAGAACCGGGCGCAATCGCGTGCCCGCCGCGTCGACGGCGGCTTCGGCGGGTGTTGCGCCTTCGAGCAGACGGTCGCGCGCGAAACTCGTGACCAGCACGCTGTTGGCGGTCGAGACGCCGATCACCATGATGAGGCCGGTGAGAGCGGGAACCGACAGCGGCGTTCCGGTGACGAAGAGCGCGAACATGGCGCCCGAGATTGCGACCGGCAGACCGCCCATGGCGATGAACGGCATCATCCACGACTGGAAATTGACGACCATGACGAGATAGACGAAAACCGCAGCCATCATCAGGCCGCCGAGCATCTCGGAATAGGCCTGGTCCATGGACTGAGCCTGGCCGGCGACCTCGATGCGGTTGGCGGGCTTCAGGCGGGGGCGAAGCTGGTCGATCGCCGCCGTCACGTCCGCATACACGCCGCCGAGATCGCGCCCCTGAACGTTGGCGAGAATGGTCGTCGTCGGTTGCAGCGTGGTGCGGTCGATGTTAGCCGGAATGTTTCGAAGCTGAAGCGAGGCGAACGAGCGTAGCGTCACCGGCTGGCCGCCTGCCGCCGGGCGCACGGGGGTGTTCAGCAACTGTTCGAGCGACGTGAGGTTCGAGGGCGGGGCTACCACCTGCACCGTGTACGACGTTCCCTGCGAGGGATCGACCCAGAAGCTCGGCGACACGGTTCCGGACGCCCCCAACGCGGCGAGCAGCGCGGTTGCGGCGTCCTGTGGTGTGACGCCGATCTGGAGCGCGCGCACGCGGTCGATCTCGAGGTAGTAGGACGGCAGATCCCTCACCTGGCGCATGGCAATGTCCACCGCCCCGGGGATCTCGCGCATTCGGGCCATCAGATCGCGCGCGATCTCGGCGTTGCCGAGGACGTCGCGACCGATGAGCCGCACTTCAATCGCCGTCTGCGCGGCGCCCGCGAGGGTTTGCGAGGTCGCGTCGGCAGGCCGGAAGTAGACGGTGAGCGCGGGAAACTTCTCACGCAGCATATCGCGGATCTTCACGATGTAGAGCGCGGTCGGCGCGTGCTTGTCGGCCAATTGCACGAGGATCTCGCCGTCGAACGATCCGATGACGCCGCTCTCGATCCAGGCGAGGTTGATGGGCTCGGGGCTTCCGATGTTCTCGGCGATGAAGCCCACCTCGTCGGGCGGGATGACGTTGCGGATCTCGCGCTGCACGTCGGCGAAGGTGCTCGCGGTTTCCTCGAGCCTCAATCCGGTCTGCGCGCGCACGTAGATGCGGATCATGCCGGCGTCCGTCTCGGGGAAGAACTCGCGCCCGAGCTTGGTCGCGGACACCGCACCGAGACCCAGCGCGAACACCAGTCCGGCGATGGGAATGATCTTCCACTCGAGTTGTAGCTTCGCGAGACCGGCGACGAGCCTTTCGAGAAAGCCGAGCAAACGGTCGACGCCTGCCGCAAAGCGGCCGAACAGCCCCTTGCCGTGGCTTCCATGCCCCGACGACGAGGAGAGCATCAGCGTCGCCAGCGTCGGCACGAGCGTGCGGGAGAGGATGTAGGAGGCGACCATCGCGAACACGACGGAGAGCGCCAGCGGAACGAAGACGAACGCGGCCGTCCCGGTGAGCAGAAACAACGGCGAAAACACGATGCAGATCGCAAGCGTCGAGACGAACTCGGGAAAGGCGACCTCGCTCGCGCTTTTCAGGACCGCCTCGTTCAACGGATGGCCGAGATCGAGATTGCGGTTGATGTTCTCGATCTCGACGAGCGCGTTGTCGACCAGGATGCCGATCGCGAGCATCAGCCCGCCGAGCGTCATCAGGTTGAATGTGTTTCCGGTGGCGGCGAGACCTGCGATCGACGCCAGAAGGGCAAGCGGAATCGAGGTCAGCACGATCAACGACGAGCGCCAGCTTCCGAGGAAGACGAGCACGACGAAGGCGACGAGCAGTCCCACGATGATGGCCTCGACCATCACGTTATTGATGGCGCTGGTGACGAACACCGACTGGTCGAACACCGGGGCGATGGTGATCCCCTCGGGCGCGGCCGCCTGCAGCTCGGGCATGCGCGCCTTGATCTGATTGATGATGTCGAGGGTCGAGGCGTTGCCGAGCTTCAGGATCGAGACAATCACCGCGTTCTGGCCGTTCAGGCGCGCGATGTTGCTCTGGACGGCCTGCCCGTCGCGGACGCTCGCCACTTCCGACACACGGATCACGCGCCCGTCCACCGAGCGCAGCGGCAGGTCGGCGAAGGCCGCGACCGTCTCGGGGCTCGCGTTGGTCGTGATGGCGATCTCGCGCGTGCCGACGCGCAAGGCGCCGGACGGCAGCGTGAGGTTCTGCGTGGCGGTTGCGCGCGCGATGTCGCTCGCGGAGATGCCGTAGGCCTGGAGCGCTTCGGGCTTGAGGTCGATCATGACCTGGCGGGACGCGCCGCCATAAGGGAGAGAGAGGCGGATGCCGCGGATCGACTGAATCTGTGCGCGGAGCTGAAGCCGGGCATAGTCATAGAGGGCGCCGTCCGTCAGCGTATCGGAGGCCAGCACGAGCTGAATGATCGGCACGCTCGACGGCACGTAGGGAACGATCAGCGGCGGGTTGGTGCCGGCGGGCATGCGCCGCAAGATCGTCTGGCTCACGGACGTCACCTGGGAGAAGGCTCCCGTCACGTCGGTGCCGGGCTGGAAGGCGACCCGGACTATGCCAACGCCGTTGATGGTCTCGGAGCGCACCTCACGCAGATTGTCGACGTTGTTCATGATGGCAAGCTCGCTGAACGAGGTGAGCTTGCTCGCCATTTCCTGCGGGTTGAGGCCCTGATAGGTCCAGATGACGTTGATGGCGGGAATGTTCACCGGGGGCAGAATGTCGGTGGACATGCCACGGCCGGACAGCGTGCCGATCAGCAGAAGCAGGATCGCCAGCACGCCGATGCTGTGGCGATGACCGACGGCATACCTGACGATCCACATGCTTGGTTCCCAATCCCCGTGAGCGGGCGTTCGCCCTTCGGCTCGTCAAACTTTCGATCGGAGCGACTGCCCTCTCTGCGGGCGTGCTCCAGCGTGAATTCGAGATCGCTTCCCACGGCCACAATCCCAGCGCCGGAGATCTAACATCTCAGATTAAGGCAAGCTTAAAGGCTCTCGCGTCCCCGGAACGCGAGGCGTTTTGTCAGACCGGCTCGATAGCCGCGCCTGCGATCTGCTCGAAATTGCGCTTCTCCTCCTGGTGCAACGTCACACGTGACACGTCGATGACAATCTCAGCACGCAGGCCCGGCGCCGGGGCTCTGTTCTGCAAGCGCAGGGCAAGGCCGTCCTTCTGCAAGGCTGTATCCGCGATCGAAAGGCCGAGCCCGCTTCCCAGCGCGCTCTTGTGGCGGCCCCTGAAGAACCTCTTCGTCACCATGCCGATCTCGTCCGCCGGGATGCCGGGGCCATCGTCCTCGATGGTGAGCAGCACCGCGCCTGCCTGCTGGGCGAGCGACCAGCACACCGGCTCGGGACCCCTGCTGTACTGGATGGCGTTCTCCGTGAGATTGCGCACGGCGGCATGGAAGGCATCCGGATTGACCCGAATGCGGCACCCAAAAAGGCGGTCATCGATGGAGGCGGGTGACGGGTTCTCTTTCGTTCGCAGATCGTCGCAGACGGCGCGAATGCGCGTGCCTGCGTCGATCCATTCCTGCGGCGACTGCGTGCCCGCCGCATCGATCTGCGCGAGCGCGAGAAGCTGGCGGGCCATCCGCGTCGTGCGGTCGGCCGAGACGAGCGCATTCTTGAGCGCGGTCTCCCTCACCGCCGGGTCCTGCGCCGCGAGCGCGACCTGAACCTGCGTGCGAAGCCCTGCGAGCGGCGTTCTCAGCTCATGGGCGGCGAAGGCGGTGACGCTGCGCTCATGCTCGCGGGCGATCACGACCTTCTCGAACAGCCCGTTCAAGGCATCGACCACGGGGCTGATCTCGCGCGGGGTATCGCCGATGTCGATGGGGTCCAGCGCGTCCGCGTTGCGCCTGGAGACGGCCTGCGTGAGACGCCGCAACGGGGCGAGGCCCTGGCGGATGGCTGCCCAGATCAGGCCACTCAACACGATGAGAACGACGACGCCGGGACCGGCGAGGCCCCACATCAACTCTCGCACGAGGCGCTCGCGATGGCTGACACTGTCGCCGACGAGCACGCGGATTCCCCGCTCGCGGTCCTCACGCGCGAAGACGCGCCAGCGCGCGCCGTTGATCTCCTGGTTCGAATAGCCGCTGCTCACGTGCGTGAGCTGCGTCATGGGCGCGGCGCTGGACTTGCCGACGAGGCGGCCGTCGATCGACCACACCTGGCAGGCGAGCTGGAAGTCCGAGATGGCGGGGTGAGCCGTCGACTGCTGATTGGGCAAGCGGAGGCCGGACACCTCCGTCGTCACCCGCACGTCGGCATTGTCGATGAGCGAACTCACCATGCGGGTCGCTTCCTCGAGGCGGGCGTCCAGCACCCGCTCGAGCTCTTTCCGGCTCCCCGAATAAATCCAAGCCATGCCAAGAGCCCACACGAGACTCGTCGCGATGAGAAGGAGCGCAAACAGGCGTGCATTCAACGAGTTCATGAGGAGACCCACATCGTGGACATACCACGCCCATTCATAGCCGATCGGAGGCCCGCAAGCTTAAGGCAGGCTTAAGAAAGTGAGCCCCTGGATTTCCTCAAGAAAACCTCCATAACTGACCCAAGACGCAGGTAAGAGGATCGATATGCGGGTTCTGGTCGTAGAGGATGACCCGGTTCTTCAGAACGGCCTGACGGTCGGCCTCGGCATCCACGGGATCACCGCGGAGGGGGTCGGCACGTGCGCGGATGCGCTGGCCGCACTCGGCACGACGACGTTCGACGGCGTGGTGCTGGACGTCATGCTGCCGGACGGATCCGGCTTCGACGTGCTGCGGGAGCTGCGCCAGCGCAACGATGCGGTGCCGGTTCTGCTGCTCACCGCGCTCGACGCCGTGGCCGACAGGATCCGGGGGCTCGACAACGGGGCGGACGACTATCTCGGCAAGCCGTTTGACCTCGACGAGGTGGCCGCGCGTCTGCGTGCGTTGCGCCGCCGGGCCGTGGGCCGCGCAACGCCGACCATCCTTTGGCAGGACATCGTGCTCGACACGGAGCGGCGGACGGCCTCCACCAACGGCGAGCCGATCAATCTCTCACGCCGCGAGTTCGCGCTGCTGCTGGCGCTCGTGGAACGGCCGGGCGTGATCCACTCCAAGGCCGATCTGGAGGCGATGCTGTACGGCTGGCAGGAGGAGATCGAGAGCAACGCGGTGGAGGTGCACATTCATCACCTGCGCGCGAAGATCGGGCGCGACCGCATCGAGACGGTTCGCGGTCTCGGCTATCGCGCCAAGGCCTGACGCCCCGGCGTAGCGCGCAAGTCTTCGTAGCTTCCTCTTACATATCAGACTTTCTGCTTTTCATTTTCGATCTTCGTATTTGCCTAGCGCTTGTGCACGCGCGACTAGTCTGCCCATCCGGACAGACAACGCTCAGCGCAAGGATCTGCTATGGCGCGACTTCCACTCCGCACCCCCGAGGACGCACCGGAGGCGGCACGCGCCGCGCTGGAGACAGCGCAAAAGAACAATGGCTATCTGCCGAACCTGCTGCGCGTTCTCGCCAACGCTCCGGTCGCGCTCGAAACCTATCTCACGGTCTCCGGCATCAATGCGCGTGCCTCGCTGTCCCTTCCCGAGCGGGAGGTGGTGCAGATCACGGCGGCGGCCACGCATGGCTGCGGGTTCTGCGTTGCCGGGCATACGGCAATCGCAACCAAGAAAGCCGGGCTCGACGCGGCGACGGTCTCGGCGCTGCGCAGCCTCTCGCCTCTCGAAGATCCGCGGCTCGAGGCCATCGCCATCTTCACCCGCGCGGTGATCGCGGGACGCGGCGCCGTTTCGGACGACGCGCTTCGAGCCTTCCGCGAGGCCGGCTTTGACGAGGCCGCGGCGCTCGAGGTGGTGCTGGGTGTCAGCCTCGCCACGCTGTGCAATTTCGCCAATAACCTCGGCCAGCCCCCCCTCAATCGCGAACTCGAGCCCTATCGCTGGGACGGCCCCGTGGCGTCCGGCACACCGGCAGCGGCCGCCGAATGAGCACACTCGAACATCTCGCGCGCCCGCCGCGTCTCGCATCCGACGTCAGCGGCTGGCTGGACCAAGCGGCGGACGGGCTCGACACCGGCCGCGAGCCAGCGGCGGGGGTGCTTCCGGCGCTGAGCCGGGCAGGCCTCGCAGCGATCGGCGTGCCGAGGGAGCTGGGAGGCGCCGGGGGGCACCTCACTGACGCGGTGGCGGCAATCGCGGACGTCTCCGAGCGCTCACTCTCCGCCGGGTTCGTGCTGTGGGGACACCGCACCTACATCGAGTACCTTCTGCAGAGCCCGAATGCGGCCCTTCGCAATCGCCTTCTTCCGGGCCTGCTCGCGGGAACGGTCGCAGGCGCAACCGGTCTTTCGAATGCGATGAAACATCTCGAAGGGTTGGAGGAGCTTTCGTTCGAAGCGCGCTCCGAAGCCGGACGGCGCCTCGTGAGCGGGAAGCTGCCGTGGGTGACGAACCTGCGCGGGGATGATTTCCACGTCGCGGTTGCCGTGGCGCAGGGGGATGCGCCGCCTTTCATTGGCTCGCTGTGGTCGCAGACGCCCGGCGTCGCTCGTTCGGCCGATCTCGATCTCATCGCGCTCCGCTCCACCAACACGGCGGCGATCACGGTCTCGAACACCGAGCTCACGCCGCAGGATGTGATCCATCCGGATGCGCGCGCCTGGCTGCCTCAAGTGCGGCCAGCGTTTCTCGGTCTCCAATGCGGCATGTCGATCGGTCTCGCGCGGCGGGCTCTCGCCGAAGCGCGGACAGCCTCGGGCGCGGGACGAAGCGTTCTCGCGGAGCCGATCTCGGACCTCTCCAACGCGCTTCTCCACCAGGAGCGCGCGCTGCTCGACGGGTTGCAGCTCGGCGTCTTCGAGACGAATGCCGCCGCGCTCTTCCGCATTCGCATCGCGCTCGCCGACCTGGTGTCCGAAGCCGTGGGGCTGGAGCTGCAGGCGAGCGGCGGACGCGCGTATCTCAGCGCGCCGGGCCAGCACTTCGCGCGCCGCTGGCGAGAATCCGCGTTCATTCCGGTCATCACGCCGAGCATCGTCCAGCTGAAGACGGCTCTTGCCCGGCATCCGGCGGTCCAGGCATGACTCAAGCGGGGCCCTCACCTCTACTCGCGGCCCGCGCGCTGTCCCTCGCCTATCCCGGGGTATCGCGGCCGGTTCTTGCCAGCTTCGACCTTTCGCTGCTGCCGGGCGAAGTGGTCACAGTTCTCGGCCCCAGCGGCGTCGGAAAATCGAGCCTGCTGCGCGTGCTGGCCGGGCTTCAGCAGCCGACGTCTGGGGTCGTTCAGATCGATGGAGCGCCTGTTCGCGATGTCCATCCCCGCGTCGCCATTGCGTTTCAGAACCCCGGACTTCTGCCCTGGCTGTCGCTCGAACGCAACGTGGCGTTCGGGCTCGATTTCAAGCACCAGCCGCATCTTTCCGCCAAAGAACGCGCGGCTCGTGTAGAGCGCGCCGTGGCAGAGGTCGGCCTCGCTCATGCACGAACGCTGCATCCTTCCGCTCTCTCCGGCGGCATGGCGCAGCGCGCTTCCCTGGCCCGCTGCCTCGCACGGCAGCCGAAGGTTCTTCTGCTCGACGAACCGTTCGGCGCGCTCGACGAGATCACGCGCGCGGAGATGCAGCAGCTCCTGCTCAAGGTGGTGCGCGACTTCGGAACGGCGGTGGTGCTCATCACCCACGACATCGACGAGGCGCTGCTCGTTTCGGATCGCATCGTGCTCATCGGCGGCTCGCCGGGGCGGGAAGCCGGACAATGGCGGATCGATCTTCCGCATCCCCGAGGTGAGCAGGTCGCGGAGCTTGGCCGGATCCGCGTCGAGATCGTGACGCGGCTGCGGCAGGCGACATCGCGGCTCAACTGACTGGATCTGACTGGAGGGACCACACATGAACGAAGACTTCTTCTCGCGCCGCGACATCGTCAAACTGTCAGCGCTGCTCACCGCCGGCGGCGCGCTGCCGTTCCTCGATGCGTTCAAAGCCCGCGCGCAGGCTCCGGACGAGCCGGTGAAAATCGGCTACCTGCCCATTACCGACGCGACCCCGCTGCTCGTCGCCCATGCCAACGGCCTGTTCGAGGCGGAAGGGATCAAGGCGGAAAAGCCCGTTCTGCTGCGGAGCTGGGCGCAGCTCGTCGAGGCCTTCATCTCGGGACAGGTCAACGTCGTTCACGTGCTGTCGCCGATCGCCGTTTGGGCGCGTTACGGCAGCAAAGTGCCCGCCAAGGTCGTCGCCTGGAACCATACGTCGGGCTCGGCGCTCACGGTCGGCAAGGACATCGGCTCGGTGAAGGATCTCGGCGGCAAGACCGTCGCCATTCCGTTCTGGTACTCGATCCACAACATCGTGCTGCAGGAGCTTCTGCGGGCGAACGGGCTCACGCCGGTCACGAAGAAGACGGACGTCGCGCCCAATGAGGTCAACCTCGTCATCCTTGCGCCACCGGACATGGTGCCGGCGCTTTCGGCCAAGCAGATCGCAGGCTACATCGTGGCCGAGCCGTTCAACGCCGCCGGCGAGACGCTCGGCGTCGGCAAGGTTCTGCGCTTCACGGGCGACGTGTGGAAGGATCATGCGTGCTGCGTCGTTCTCCTGCACGAGCGTGATCTCAAGGAGCGTGCCGCGTGGTCGCAGAAGGTGGTCAACGCGATCGTCAAGGCGCAGGTCTGGACGCGCGAGAACCGGGTCGAGACGGCCAAGCTTCTCTCCAAGGACGGCAGCAACAAATATACGCCGCACACCGTCGAGGTTCTGACGAAGGTGCTCGCGCCGGCAAAGACCGACATCACCGGCTACCTCGCCTCCGGCGCCATCCTTCATAAGGACTGGAACGAGCAGCGGATCGATTTTCAGCCCTATCCCTATCCGAGCTACACGGAGGAGCTGGTGCGCCTGCTCAAGAAGACGCTCATCGAAGGCGACAGGGGCTTCCTCGATGCGCTCGATCCGGCGTTCGCGGCGAAGGACCTCGTCGACGACAGCTTCGTCAAGACGGCGATCACGGCCAACGGCGGCCTCACAGCGTTCGGGCTTCCGGAGGGCTTCGAGCGCAAAGAGGTGATCGTCACGTGAGCGACATCGCAGGCGAGCTGAGAGAGAGTGAGGTCGAGACAGCCGTCTCCGCACCGCGTGCGGTGCCGGGACGCCAGGACGCGGGTCTCCTGCTTGGCCTGACGGGGCTCGGCAGCATCCTTCTGCTCTGGTGGGCGCTGATCCACTTTCTCGCGGCGCCGGGCGGATTGGGCGAGCGGTTCAGTCCGCTCGCCGCCTTCGCGAGCCTCTGCGATCTCGTCACCGGCTCCGATCTCTTTCTGCACGTGGCCGTGAGCCTGAAGCGCATTCTGGTGGCGCTCGGCTTCGCGCTGCTCATCGGCGTGCCGGTGGGGCTTCTCGTGGGGCTCAACCGAACCTTCGAAGCCGCAACCTCACCGGCATTTCAGTTCCTGCGGATGATCTCGCCGCTGTCGTGGATGCCGATCGCCGTCATGGTGCTCGGCGTCGGCGACACTCCGATCTATTTCCTGCTGACGTTCGCGGCGGTCTGGCCGATCCTGCTCAATACGGCGGCGGGCGTGCGCAACCTCGACCCCGCGTGGCTTCAGCTTTCCCGCAGCCTCGCGGCAACCCGCTGGGAGACGCTTCTCCACATCGTCATCCCCGGCGTGCTCGGCCATGTGCTCACCGGCGTGCGGCTTGCGATCGGAATCCTTTGGATCGTGCTCGTGCCGTGCGAGATGCTCGGGGTCTCTGCGGGGCTCGGCTACTTCATTCTCGATACCCGCGACCGGCTCGCTTACTCCGAGCTGATGGCGATGGTGCTCGTCATCGGCGCGCTCGGTTTCCTGCTCGATTGGACAACGCGCATGCTGCACCGGCATTGGGGACATGCGGGCTGAGTGGCGGGTCTACTCGAACACCACCGGCATCACCGTGCGGCGTGCCAGCCAATCCGGAACCGGCAAGCCCTTGGAGGCGAGGAAGGCGGGGTTCAGCAGCTTCGACTGATAGCGTGTGCCATGATCGCAGAGCATGGTGACGATGATGTGCCCCGGCCCCAGCTCGCGGGCAAGCGCGATGGCACCGGCGATGTTGACGCCGCTCGACCCGCCCACGCACAGGCCCTCCTCCGTGATGAGGCTGTGCAAAATAGGGATCGACTGAGCGTCAGGAACCTCGAATGAGAAATCGGGCGTGAAGCCTTCGAGGTTCTTGGTGATGCGGCCTTGGCCGATGCCCTCCGTCACGGACGCTCCGTGAGAAGCGAGCACGCCCTTGGTGTAATAGGAGAACAGGCTGGCGCCCGGCGGATCCGCGAGCGCGATCTTGACCGATTTGCTGCGCGCCCGCAGGCCGAGCGCGACGCCCGCCAGCGTTCCCCCCGTGCCGACGGCAGAGACGAAGCCCGCAACTTTGCCATCGGTCTGCGTCCAGATCTCCTCGGCGGTGCTGCGTACATGCCCGTCGCGATTGGCGACGTTGTCGAACTGATTGGCCCAGACGGCACCGCCCGCCTCCGTCTTCGCGAGCGCTTCCGCCAGACGGCGCGAGTAGTGCACGTAGTTGTTGGGATTGGCGTAAGGGACCGCCGGGACCTCGACCAGCTCCGCTCCGAGCGCGCGCACGGCATCCTTCTTCTCGATGGACTGCGTGTCGGGCATGACGATCACGGCGCGGAGGCCGAAGGCGCGGCTCAGGGCTGCAATGCCAATTCCGGTATTGCCGGCCGTGCCTTCCACGATGACGCCGCCGGTCTTCACGGCACCACGCTTCAGCGCATCCTCGATCAGGAACAGCGCGGCGCGATCCTTCACAGATTGCGCGGGGTTCATGAACTCGGCCTTGCCCAGGATCGTGCATCCCGTCAGCTCGGACGCGCGCCGCAACTTGATCAGCGGCGTGTTGCCGACAGCGTGCACGATACTTTCGGCAAAGGTCACGAGCGCATCCCCCTCATCTGCTTTCCGGCAATCCACCGGCCCCGATCCGTAGCGCGTATCGAGGTGACGGCGGCCTCACAACGCGACACGACGAAGCGCTGCGCGCCCGGTCGAGGCTGATTGAGGCCCCGACCTTCGCCCGCGTGATTTGCATAGTCCCGATCGTGCTATCGCTCAGGCGCGACGACGCGCGGGCCACGATCGGCTTTCGCGACGGTAGCCCCCTTTCCACGCATTATGAATTGAATTTGGGAGGATCGTGCGAGGTTTCGCCGGGCATCGGGGCACGGACTGCATCCGGCGTCATCCCTGCGCCCTGAACAAAATCGTCCGCTTTCCCGCGCACGGGCTGCACCCTCCTTGAGGATCGCTCCCTCCGGAATTTTTCTTTGCCTCGCCCGCGGAACACTTCGCGCCAAGTCACGTTGTTGGGCTGGCGCGTCGCATCGCGGCGCAGACCGTTAAGGGCACCGGACCTGGCACGCGCCGTCCGGTGCCCTATTGGCATGGACGGTTTCCAGGATCTTTCGCGAAGCCGAGGCTCAGGCGCGGAGCACGTCCGCCAGCTCCAAGATGCTGTCGATGACGACGTCCGCGTGCGGCTCGAGGTCTTCGCGGAGCGACGGCCCGGTGAGCACGCCGACACGCAGGCCGAAGCCAGCGCGCGTGCCCATCTCGAGATCGTGGATGGAATCTCCGATGATCGCACAAGAAGAGGGGTGCAGCCCCGTGGCGGCCGCGAACGCGAGCCCCATGCCCGGCTCCGGTTTGGCACCGTGGCCGCTGTCGCAGCCCACCATAAATTCGAAGTGCCTGACGAGATCGCCGCACCGGCCCATCGAGGCGTGCAATCCTGCCACCGTATCGTTCGTCGCAAGCCCAAGCCGGTAGCCCAGCGCACCGAAGCGCGCGATCTCGCCGGAGGCGCCCTCGATCAAGGTCGCGTATTTCCCGCCGCCATCGCGAAAGTTCCGCGACACGATCTCGACCAGATCCGGAGGCGCCCGCTCGCCAAGGGCGTCTGCGAAGCACTTCGCGATTCCAATCACGCCCGCCGCCGAGAGGACGGCTCCGGGGGCGACGATGTTGGTATCGGGATCGTGTCCGCCCGCACGCAGGAGCTCCGCGGCAAGGATCGCGTCCCCGCCCGCCGCGTCGATAGCCATGTCGCGGTTGATGGGGATCCAGGTCTTGTAGAAGTCCAGGATGGTCCCGTCCTTGTCGAAGAGAAGACCTGTGATGCGGCTCATTGAGGGCTCAACCGTCGCTTATGTGTTGGATTTTCAACCGAGGCCGCGGGCGACCTGGCAGATGCGTCACGCATACCTTCTGACCGGGCGTGGCACCACCAAACCTTAGCACGCTTAAATGTTGCAACAATCACATTTTTTGTTGCGGACCACTCATGGGTAGATTGGTGCAAATTGGGGACCAACCGGCGCACGCGCCGTACTTAAAGCGCGAAAATCGAGTCGCGAGGCCGGGCGCGGGCTATTCGCTATCGGCGACGACGATCTCGACGTCCGCGTCGCGAAGCGCTTCGAGCAACTCGCCCTGGGGCGCCACATCCGTGATGAGCATGTCGACCTCGTCCAGCTTGCACACGAGCTCGAGGCTCGTATTGCCAAACTTGGCGTGGTCGACCATGAGCACATTGCGCGCCGACTGCGCGACGATGGCCCGCTCGCTCCAGGCAATACCCGACACGACCTCGGTGCCGCCATCCGGCGTCAGTCCACTGACGCTCAGCAAGCAGGTATCGAAGCGGAACTTGTTGATGAAGGCCGTCGCTTCGGGCCCCCACGTGCAGCCTTCGGCCGGATCGAACTCACCCGGCACGATGACGAGACGGGTGCGTGAATCCGGTGGAAAACAAAAGCTTGCCGCGAGATTGTTCGTGAAAATGGTGAGGCGGCGGTTCTCGGACGCGAGGTGCTTGGCAAACGTATAGGCCGTGGCACCAGGCCCCAGCATCAGCACATCCTTGTCGGCGAACAGCTTGATGGCCTGACGCGCGATCGCGGCCTTGCCTTCCGCGAAGGCAGCGAGGCGCTCCGACCATGGCGGCTCCGAGCCGACGGACTTCGCGACTGCGCCGCCGTAGTGGCGCTGAACCAAGTCGCGCTCATGCAGAAAATCCAGATCCCGCCGGATCGTCTCGGTGGAAACGTTGAGCGTGCGCGCAAGCTCAGTGATGCGCAACGACGCGTTGGCGTTAATCGCCTTCAAGACCCGCTCACGCCGATCTTCTGGCCTCAGCTTGGTCATCGTCCGTAATCCCTCGGTTGCCATGGAGAGCGCCTCTTGTTGGCCCCGTTTGCGTGGACTTGCCAAGAGATAATCACAAAATATGGCACTTCCAACAAAAGATGTTGAAGTGACACATGCGACATGTTAGAACCGCCACATAAAGTTCTGACGTTGGCTCTCCAACCGAGGGGGTTTCCAAGATGATGGATGCGGCGACGCCCGACGTTGATGTCAGGAGCCACATCGCGGCCCTGCCCTTCTGGCGCACCCCCGTCTCGATCGAGCCCCTCGTCGGCGGCCTCTGCAATAAGAACTTCATCGCCGAGGCTTCGTCTCAGAAGTACGTCGTGCGCGTGGGGCGGGACATCCCGGTCCACGGCATCTCCCAGGCTCTCGTGCAGAACGCGATGCGGGCTGCGGCGGAGGTCGGCGTTTCGCCCGCCCTTCGTTTTGCCAGCGGCCCCGTCACGGTGAGCGACTTCATCGACGGGCGCCACCTCAGGCCCGACGACATGCAGGATGACGCAATCCTTGCCGGGCTCGTGCGCCGCATCCGCGAGCTGCACGCAGGCGGGGCTGCGATCGATGGGCTGCTTCCCTACTTCTGGCCCTTCCAGGTCGTGCGCATCTACGCGCGCTACTTGAAGGAGAACAAGTCACGCATCGTGGCCGACGTCGACGCATTGGCCAATCACGCCAACGCGCTCGAACGTCTCGTCTCTCCGTTCCATCCGGTCTTTACGCACAACGATCTCGTTCCGCAGAACGTCATGATCGACAAGGCCGGCACACTGTTCCTGATCGACTGGGACTATGGCGCCTACGGTCATCCGCTGTTCGACGTCGCGGCCATCACCGCCAACATCGACGACGACAGCGAGGCGATCGACGCGAAAATCCTCACGCACTATTTCGGCGGCTTGAACGACGAGATCTGGAAGCAGTTCCGCATTTTCAAGCTGGTCGTGAATTTGCGGGAGACGCTGTGGGGCGCCGTCCAGGAGCTCGCATCGAAGCTCGATCGCGAGATCGTGGAAGCGGGCATGTCGTCCCTCTATCCCGATCAAGAGCAGGGCTATGCCGGCTACACCGAAATGAACCGCAAACGGTTCCTCCGAAACCTCGAACACTTCAAACGCCAGCACGGCTGAGGATCATTTCCTCAGCCATTTTCTTGGCCGCCTCGCCACCAGAACAGAAACGCCTACAGGGTGCACATGAGCAATAAAATTCCCGCGCAAGCACGTATTGTCATTATCGGCGGCGGTATCGTCGGATGCTCGGTCGCCTACCATCTGGCGAAGATGGGCCAGAAGGACGTGGTTCTTCTCGAGCGCCACAAGCTGACCTCCGGCTCGACGTGGCATGCGGCCGGTGCCGTCGGACAGCTCCGCTCCAGCGCGAACATCACGCGCCTGCTCGGCTACTCGGTCGATCTCTACGAGAGCCTCGAAAAGGAAACGGGCCAGGCGACCGGATGGGTGCGCTGCGGCTCCTTGCGCCTTGCCCGCACCAAGGACCGCCGCGCCGAGTTCGAGCGCGCTTCAACGACGGCTCGCTCGTTCGGGCTCGAGTTCGACATCATCACGCCGGCCGACGTGAAGAAGATCGTGCCGCAGCTCAATGTGGAGGGCCTCGATTGCGCGGCCTTCGTGCCGAGCGACGGCGTCGCCAATCCGAGCGATATCACCATGGCGCTCGCCAAGGGTGCGCGCATGGGCGGCGTCAAGATCCTCGAAGACGTCGTCGTCACCGGCATCGAGACCGAGGCGGGCGTTATCAAGGCGGTCAACACCAAGGACGGCCGGATCGCTTGCGAGATCGTCGTGAACTGCGGCGGCATCTGGGCTCCCGAGATCGGGCGGATGGCAGGCGTCAACGTGCCGCTTCAGCCCTCGTATCATCAGTACTTCGTCACGGAGAAGATCGAAGGTCTTGCCCGGCACATCCCGACCGTCCGCGACACGGACTACCAGACCTACTTCAAGGAGGACGTCGGCGGCCTGCAGGTGGGCGGATACGAGTTCAATCCCATTCCGTTCGACGTGCCCCGGATTCCGGAAGGCCATGAGTTCAAGCTCATGGAGCCGGATGTCGATCACTTCGAGCCGCTGCTCAAGAACGCGATGGAGCTGGTGCCGGATCTGGCGAACGTCGGCGTGAAGACCTGGTTCAACGGCATCGAGTCCTTCACCGAGGACGGCATGTTCATCCTCGGCGAGGCGCCGGAGGTGAAGAACTTCTTCGTTGGCGCCGGCTTCAATGCTTTCGGCATCGCGGCAGGCGGCGGCGCGGGACGGGCGCTCGCGGAATGGATCATCGAGGGCGAGCCTGCCTACGACATGTGGGCCGTCGACATCCGCCGCTTCGGCAATCATCACCGCTCGCGGCGCACGGTCATGGCCCGCTCGCTCGAAGGACAGGCGCAGCACTACGCGATGGGTTGGCCGCACCTCGAGTCGCAAGCCGCGCGACCGCTGCGCAGAAGCCCGATCTACGATCGCCTCAAGGCGCAGGGCTGCTCGTTCGGCGCCAAGTTCGGATGGGAGCGCCCCAACTGGTTCGCACCCACCGGCGTCGAGCCGCGCGACATCTACAGCTTCGATCACCAGAACTGGGTGAGCCATGTCGCGGCCGAGCACAAGGCGGCGCGGACACGCGCGGCGGTGTTCGACCAGAGCTCGTTCGGCAAATTCCTCATCGAGGGTCCTGCGGCAGAAGCCGAGTTGCAGCGGCTTTGCGCAAACGACATTTCGAAGCCGGTGGGCAGCATCATCTACACGCAGATGCTGAACCGCCGCGGGGGCATCGAAGCCGACGTCACCATCAGCAGGCTCGACGAGCAGCGTTTCTATCTCGTCACCGGCACGGGGTTCGGCACCCACGATGGCGCCCATCTTCGCCGCAACATCTCGCGCGCGGCTCCCGTATCGGTGCATGAGGTCACCTCCGCCTACGCATGCTTCTCGGTCATGGGGCCAGCCGCGCGCGAGATCCTTCAACCTCTCGCGGAAGCGGATCTCAGCAACAGCGCCTTCCCGTTCGCGACGTGCCAGCAGATCTTCATCGCGGGCGCTCCCGTGATCGCGGCACGCGTCACGTTCGTGGGTGAGCTCGGCTGGGAGCTGCACATTCCGACCGAGTACGCACTCACGGTCTACGAGGCCATCATGGCCTCGGGCGCGGCGCATGGCATCCAGAACGCGGGCTACCGCGCCATCGATTCCCTGCGGCTCGAGAAGGCCTATCGCGTGTGGTCGGTAGACATCGGCTCCGACTATACGCCCTACGAAGCGGGCCTCGGCTTCGCTGTGCGCCTCAACAAACCTGCGGACTTCATCGGCCGCGAGGCGTTGCTCAAGGCCAAGCAGGCCCCGCTCACCAAACGCCTTGTCACGTTCAGCGTGGACCCGAGCGTCGTGCTGCTCGGCCGCGAGACCATTTACCGGGACGGCAAGCGCATCGGCTGGCTGACGTCGGGCGGGTCCGGTCACACGGTCGGCCGCAGCATCGGCCTCGGCTACCTCAGATCCGACGGCGACCTCGACGATGCGTCGCTGCGGGCCGCCAACAACTACGAGCTGGAAGTGAGAACGCGCCGCGTTCCCGCAACGCTCCATCTCGAGCCGCTCTACGACGCCGCAGGAGCGAGGGTCCGCGCCTGATGCGTCTTCCGCCGGGCGATCCGGCTCCCAGCAAGTATCGACAGCCGTGTAGAAAAGGGGACTAAAAATGGGAAAGTGTAGTTGGCCTCAAGCACTGTGCGTCACCGCCGTCGCGATGTCCGCGGCATTCGGGAGCGCCGCTCATGCAGCGGAGTCCTCAGAGCCGATCAAGTTCGTCCTGAATGACTGGACCGGCCAGCTTCTCAGCAGCCGGATCATGGGCGAGGCGCTGAAGCGCAACGGCTACAAGATCGAATACACCACGGCTGACACGATGGCGCAGTTCCAGGGCCTCGAGACCGGCGATCTCCACGTTCAGATGGAAGTGTGGACAACCACGACGAAGGACGTATTCGACGCCGCGATCAAGACCGGCGGTGTCGAGAATCTCGGCGAATCCGGCATGAACGCCCGCGAGGAGTGGTGGTATCCCGAGTACATGAAGGAGAAATGCCCCGGACTTCCGAACTGGGAAGCGCTCAAGAGCCCCGAGTGCGTCAAAGCTTTCTCCACGCCTGACACCGAGCCCAAGGGGCGCTATCTCGGCGGGCCGGTGACGTGGGCCGGCTTCGACGATGAGCGCGTGGCCGCGCTCGGACTCAATTTCGAGGTCGTCCACGCAGGCACCGATGCGGCGCTGTTCGCCGAGCTCGAGTCCGCCTACGCCAGAAAGGCGCCGATCATCCTCTGGATCTACTCGCCGCATTGGGCGCCCGCCATCTACAAGGGCGAATGGGTCGAGTTCCCGCCCTACACGCCCGCCTGCTACGAGGAAAAGCGCTACGACTGCGGCAAGCCCAAGGGGCCGATTTTGAAAGCCGCCTGGGCAGGCCTGAAGAAGAAGTGGCCGAAGGCCCATGCCGCCATCTCGAAGTTCAAAGTCGATACCGACGAAATGAACGCGCTCATCCTCAAGGTCGACCGGGACAAGAGCTCGGTCGAGGATGTGGCCGATGGCTGGCTCAACGCCAACGAGGCGCGCTGGCGCGCTTGGCTGGAGTAGGCATCTCCGTCTTGGGCGGACGGATGCCGTTCGCCCAAGACCGGTCTCGTTTCTGCCGCTCCTTGGATTCTCGCCTCTCTCCGGAACGATGCGTCAATGAAATATGCCCCGCATATCCTAGCCGAACGGGCTGTCAAACTGAGCTGCCGCGACCTTTGGAAGGTCTACGGCGCCCACACGGACACCTTCACTGACGCAGCCGAGCTCAAAGCGAGCTCCGAGAAGGCCGGCACGCTTGCCGCCCTGCGCGATGTCCATCTCGATATCCGGCACGGAGAGATCTTCGTGATCATGGGACTGTCGGGATCCGGCAAGTCTACGCTTCTGCGCTGCCTCACCCGCCTCGTGGAGCCGAGCTTCGGCAAGATCATGCTGGACGGCGTCGACCTGATGACGCTCTCCCCCAAGGATCTCATGGAGGTGCGCCGGCACAAGATGGCGATGGTGTTCCAGCACTTCGCTCTGCTTCCTCATCTCTCAGTCGCCGACAATATCGCACTCCCGCTGCGCATTCGCGGCGACGAGACGTCCCAGATCACGAAAGTCGTATCCGAGCTGACGGCCCTGGTGGGCCTCGCCGGAATGTCGGAACGCCTGCCGCATCAGCTATCGGGCGGCCAGCAGCAGCGTGTGGGCCTTGCGCGCGCACTGGCGGGAAATCCCGAGCTGCTGTTTCTCGACGAGCCGTTCTCCGCGCTCGATCCGCTCATCCGCCGCGAGCTTCAGGATGAGCTGATGCGGCTCCAGGCGCGGCTTCACAAGACAATGGTTTTCGTCACACACGACTTCAACGAAGCCGTTCGTCTGGGAGACAGGATCGCCATCATGAAGGATGGCAAAGCCGTGCAGACGGGAACGCCGGAGGAGATCGTTGCCGAGCCGACCGACAGCTACGTCGCTTCTTTCGTCGCCGGCGTCGATCAGACCCGCGTGATCAGTTGCGGGCGCATTGCGGCACCCGCGCGGCCCTTCCCTTATGACGTCACCGTGGACGGCAGAAAGAAGATCATCGAGATCGCATCGCTCGTCGCCGGTGCCCACGGGCCTGTCGGCGTCAAGGACGCGAGCGGACAGGTGACGGGCGAGATCGACGCCGCCACCATCCTGCGCATGATGTCCGTCACCGCTGCGGAAAGGTCGGCGTCATGAGCGGAGCCGCGACCCTGACAGTTCTGCGCGACAAACGGCTCTGGGCGGCTGCGGCGATGCTTGCCGCACTGAGCGCCGTCTCGTCGCTGGTCCCGTGGACACGGCGAGCTATCCCGCCGCGTGGAAGCTGCCGATCGACGACGTGATCACCACGTGGCTCAAATACATCGTGTCCCACATCTCGCCGGTGACGCGCGCGCTGGCCTCGGTGGTGCAGCTGCCGCTCGACCTCGTGACTGCGCTCCTCGTCAAGGGCTTCGCGTTCAACATCGGAGAGACCCACATCGAGCTGCCCGCGCTGTCCTGGCTCGGTCTCTCGGGACTCCTGGTGTGGGCCGGATACTGGGCCAGCGGCTTTCGCCTCGCAGCGCTGCAAGCGGCCGGATGCGCCTACCTGCTTCTGTTCGGGCAATGGGACGGCGCGATGCTGACGCTGGCATCGGTTCTGGTTTGCGTGCCCATCGCCGTCATCACCGGTCTCCTCGTGGGCGTGCTCGCGCATGCGCGGCCGAGCGTAAACACGTGGCTGCTGACGCCCGGCCTCGACATCATGCAGACGGTGCCCGCCTTCGCCTACCTCATTCCGACGCTCCTTCTGTTTGGCTTCGGCCCCGTTGCCGCGATGATCGCGACCGTCATTTTCGCGATGCCGCCAATGGCACGCGTCACCGCGCTGGTGCTCGATCAGGCTCCGCAGGAGATCCGCGAGCTTGCCACGATGATCGGCTGCTCCAAGCGTCAGGCGATCTGGCGCATTCTCCTGCCGTCGGCGCGGCCGATGCTGCTGGTCGGCCTGAACCAGACCGTGATGATGACGCTCAACATGGTGATCATCGCCTCGATGATCGGCGCGGGCGGGCTCGGCTTCGACGTGCTGCGCGCCCTGCGCCAGCTCGACATCGATCGCGGCTTCGTCTCGGGAACGGCCATCGTCGTGATCGCCATCATGCTCGACCGCCTCGGCGCGGCGGTCGCCAATCGTGCGCGCCCCGATGTGGAGCAGGCGCCGGGCTGGGGGCAATCGTTGATTCTCCCCCTCGGCTGGCTTTTGGCTGCGACCCTGGCCGGCGTGTGGATCGAATGGCTCGCCAAATTCCCCGATGCGCTGCGTCTTTCCACGGGCGGCGTTCTGAATGCGACCGTGAGCTGGATCAACGTCAATTTCTTCGACGCGATGGAGGCTCTCCGCATCTTCACGCTGAAGAACCTCATGAACCCGATCAAGTTTTTTCTGGCGGACATGCCGTGGCTGGTGCTCGCCGGTCTCGTCACGCTCGCAGCCTATTTCATCGCAGGGCTCCGCCTGGCGCTTCTCAGCGCGCTGGTGCTCGGCTTCTGCCTCGTCACCGGCCTCTGGGACAAGGTGATGATCACGCTCTATCTCTGCCTGTCGGCGACGGTGGTTTCGGCGCTGATCGGCATTCCGCTGGCGGTTGCGGCCGCGCGCTACGATGCGCTCTACCGCGCGGCCAACGTGGCGGTCGAGCTTCTGCAAACGTTGCCGAGCTTCGTCTACCTCATTCCCGTTGTGATGCTGTTCCGCGTCGGCGATTTCGCAGCGCTTCTCGCCATCGTCGCGTTCGCCATCACGCCCATCGTGAAGTTCACGATGACCGCGCTCAGGACCGTGCCTTCCGATCTCGTCGAAGCCGGACAGTCCATGGGATGCTCCAGATTCCAACTCGACCGGCTCATCCGGCTTCCGGTTGCGCTTCCCACCATTCTTCTCGGCATCAACCAGGCGATCCTGTTCGCACTGGCGATGGTGGTGATCACAGCGCTCGTCGGCACGCGCGATCTCGGCCAGGAGGTCTACATCGCGCTCACCACCGCAAATCCGGGACGGGGGCTCGTGGCCGGACTGTGCCTCGCCTTCCTCGGAATCTTGATCGATCGCATGTTCCGCGCCGGCGCGAGCCGCCTGCAACACACCACGACGGCGGGAGCCGCGTAGGCGATCCGGATCGTCCACATCATCTAACGAAGCACGCAAAGAGGATTGCTCAGAATGACAGTTGATGCCGCAGAAATCGTGATCATCGGAGGCGGGGTGATCGGCTGCAGCATTGCCTACCACCTCGCGAAGGCAGGCAAGACCGACATCGTCGTGCTGGAACAGTTTCAGTTGACGCACGGCGCGACATGGCACGCAGCCGGCGTGGTGGGACAGCTCCGCCCTTCGCGCAACGTCACGCGCATGCTGCAGAAGAGCATCGCGCTCTATGATGTGCTCGAGAAGGAAACCGGCCAGCCCATCGACTGGAAGAAAGTCGGCAGCCTGCGCATCGCGTCCTCCAAGGACCGCATGAAGGAGTTCCGCCGCTCCGCCACGACCGCCAAGTCGTTCGGCCTCGATATGCAGCTCCTGACGCCGAAGGAGGCGCAGGACCTGTTTCCGATCATGACGCTGGACGGCGTGGAAGGCGCGACGTTCATCGACTCGGACGGCTACGTCGATCCGGCAAGCCTCTGCCAGGCGCTGGCCGCGGGCGCACGCCAGCGTGGCGTCAAGTTCATCCAGAACCGCGAGGTGACGGGGTTCAAGGCGGAGGGACGCCGCATCGTCGAGGTGCAGACCAGCAAGGGTCCCATTCGGGCTGAAACGGTGGTGAACACTGCCGGCATGTGGGGGCACGAGCTCGGCAAGCTGATGGGATGCCGCGTGCCGGCCTTCGCGGTCGAGCATCAGTATCTGATCACGGACCCCATCCCCGATCTGCCGAAGGGCATGCCAACGGTGCGCGATCCAGATCTTCTGCTCTACTGGAAGCCGGAGGTGCGCGGCATCGTGGTGGGCGGCTACGAGCCCAACACCCCGGCCTTCGCCCGCGACGGCATTCCCAGGGGCTGGGACCAGCAGCTCCTGCAGGAGAATTACGAGCGCTTCGAGCAACTGGCGCTCAATGCGGCGAAGCGGACTCCCGTCGTCGGAACCGTGGGCGTGCGCGCGATGATCAACGGCGCCATCCCCATTTCGGCAGATGGCGACTTCGTCATGGGCGGCGTCTCCGAATTCGATAACGTGTTCGTGTCGTGCGGGTTCATCTACGGCATCGCCGCAGCCGGCGGCGCGGGCTCGGTGATGGCGGAGTGGATTATGGAAGGGCGGCCGGCCAACAACCTGTGGCCTCTCGATGTGCGGCGCTTCAACTTCCACCACAACACCAAGTACTTCATGTACGACCGTGCCATCGAGATCTACGCCAAGCACTACGCGATGAAGTGGCCGGTCGAGGAACACGAGTCCGTCCGCAACATCCGCTGCTCGCCGCTCTACTACCCGCTGAAGGAGCAGCGCGCGGTGTTCGGATCGCGCGCCGGATGGGAGCGCGCGAACTGGTTTGCGCCAGCTGGCGTCGAGCCTGTCGACAAGCCCTCGTTCGACTGGCCCAACTGGTTCGAGCACGTGGCCAACGAGCACAAGCAGGTGCGCGAGGGCGTGGCGATGATCGACCTCTCCTCGTTCGCCAAGATGGAGCTTTTCGGCCGGAACACGCTCTCTTCGCTGCAGCAGCTCGCGGTTGCGGACATGGACCAGCCGGTGGGCAGCCTCATTCATACCCAGCTCCTCAACGAGCGGGGGGGCATCGAAGCGGACATGACCTTCTGCCGCCTGGAGGAGGACCGCTTCTACGCCGTGACCGGCACCGCCTATGGCGAGCACGATTTCGGCTGGATTCGCCGCCATCTGCCGGACGACGGCTCGGTGCGCACCGTCGACGTCACCTCCGGCTATGCGGTGATCAACCTTTGCGGCCCGAAATCGCGCGCCGTTCTGGCGAAGGTGGCGGAAGAGGATGTCGGTGCCGCAGCCTTCCCTTATGGGCAGATGAAGGCGCTCACCGTGGGCGCGGCCCCCGTGCGGGCTATGCGCGTCTCGTTCACGGGTGAGCTCGGATACGAGCTGCACATTCCGACCGAGTATGCGCTGCACGTCTATCACGTGCTGCGGGAAGCGGGCGCGGAGTTCGGCCTCTCCAACTTCGGCTACCGCGCGCTCAACAGCCTGCGCATGGAAAAAGGCTATCTGCTCTGGGCGAGCGATATCTCTCCCGACTACTCGCCCTATCACTGCGGAATGGACTGGCTCATTCCCAAGACCAAGGGCGACTTCAAGGGGCACGCAGCCCTGAAGAAGATTGCCGCGTCCGGACCCGATCGCAAACTCTGCATCCTGGCGCTCGACGGCAAGGCTCCTGTCAACGGCGGCGAGGCGATCCTGCGCAACGGCAAGGTGCTCGGCGTCACCACGAGCGCGGACTACGGACATACGGTCGGCGCGCCTATCGTCTACGGTTACGTGGCAGCCGAGGAGGCCGAGCACGACACCTACGAGGTCGAGGTGTACGGCGAAGTCTATGGCGCCAAGCGCGCGGCAAAGCCGCTCTACGATCCCGAAGGACTTAAGATCAACGCCTGAGACGTGAGGAAACAGGGATGGATACGCAGGAAATCGACAGACAGAAACGTGCGCGCGAGATTGCGGCCTCGGTGATCTCGGGCGGCAGCGTGCGCCCCGGGGATGTCGCCATCGAGCTGCTCGGCGGCATGACGAACCGGAACTACCGGGTGACGGTCTCGGATGTGAACTACGTGGTGCGCATTCCGGGCGAGGGCACTGAAGAATACGTGGACCGGAAGGCAGACGAGCAGGCGAGCCGCATCACGTCGGATCTCGGTGTGAACGCCCCGCTCGTCTACTACGACTCGGCAACCGGCGTGATGATCACCAAGCTCATCGAGAACGGCGTGACGATGAATGCCACGGTGTTCAAAGATCCCGATGCGGTTCGCCGCGCCGCCCTCGCGTTCCACAAGCTTCACACGAGCGGCGCGAAATTCCGCAACAGGTTCGACGAGAAGGTCATCGCCCAGAGCTATCTCGATCTTTTGCGCGGCAAGAATTCGCCACTTCCCGAAGGCTATGACCGCGTGCAGCGGGAAGCCGACACGATCCGCGAAGCGCTTGCCAAGGCCTGCACCGAGCACGTGGCCTGCCACAATGATCCCGCGCCCGAGAACCTGATCGACACCGGAAAGCGCGTGCACATTCTCGACTGGGAGTTCGCCGGTAACAACGACGCGTTCTGGGATCTCGCCGATCTCGCCGTCGAAACGAATTTCTCCGAGGAGCAGGACCGCATTCTGCTGACGGCCTACCTCGGCCGGGAGCCCACGCTTTCCGAATACGGGCGCATCGTGCTGCACAAATCCATGGTGTTCCTGCTGTGGACGCTGTGGGGCGTTCTGCAAGAGGCGAACAAGAACCCGCGTCCCGCCTATCACTTCAAGAGCTACTGGGACTACGCGATGGATCGCTTCGTGCGCTGCCAGGAAATCATGAACGCAGACAATTTCGGCAAGCTTCTGGAGGCCGTGCGCAAGGGGAGCTGACGCTCCCCTGCGCGCCTACGAGCAGCTCTACACTTGAGGACCTTCGACTATGAAAATTCTGGTGCCCGTGAAACGGGTGGTCGACTTCAACGTGAGGATCCGCGTGAACCCGGACGGTTCGGGCGTGGATCTCTCCAACGTCAAGATGTCGATGAACCCGTTCGACGAGATCTCCATGGAGGAGGCGCTGAAGCTGAAGGAGGCCGGGAAGGCCGCGGAGGTGATCGCGGTCTCCATCGGACCTGCCAAGGCCGAGGAGACGCTCCGCTCCGCCCTCGCGATGGGTGCCGACCGCGCGATCCTGGTCGAGACGGACGATAGCGTCGAGCCGCTGGCGGTGGCGAAGATCCTCAAGGGTGTCGTGGACGCCGAAGGCCCCGGCCTCGTCATCGTCGGGAAGCAGGCCATCGACGACGACTCGAACCAGACGGGCCAGATGCTGGCTGCGCTGATGGGGCGGGCGCAAGCGACATTCGCCTCGAAAGTGGAGCTCGAGGGCGGGAAGGCTGCGGTCACGCGCGAGGTCGACGGCGGGTTGCAGACGATCGAGATCGAGTTGCCCGCGGTCGTCACCGTGGACCTGCGCCTCAACGAGCCGCGCTACGCCTCGCTCCCGAGCATCATGAAGGCGAAGAAGAAGCCGCTCGAGAAGAAGACCCCAGCTGACTACGGCGTCTCGACGGCGGCCCGCCTCAAGGTGCTGCGTACGGAAGAGCCGAGCACGCGCAAGGTCGGCATCAAGGTGAAGTCCGTGGCCGAGCTGATCGACAAGCTCCGTGCCGAGCCCGGCGTCCTCTAGCTCAAGAAAGGGAATGCGAAGCCATGGCCATCCTCCTGCTGGCTGATCACGACAATACCGCTCTTTCGGAGCAGACCGCCAAGGCGCTGACCGCCGCCCTCCAGATCGGGCGCGACGTGCACGTGCTGGTCGCGGGCAAGAACGCCAAGGCGGCGGCCGAAGCTGCCGCGAAGCTTTCCGGCGTCACAAAAGTTCTCTTGGCCGAGAGCGACACGCTCGCAAACAACCTTGCAGAGCCCCTCGCCGCTCTCATCGTTTCGCTTTCGGGCGGATACGACACGCTGATCTCGGCCGCGACGTCCGTCGGCAAGAACGTGATGCCGCGCGTGGCGGCGCTACTCGACGTGGCCCAGGTCTCCGAGATCATCGAGGTCCAGTCGGCGGATACCTTCAAGCGGCCCGTCTATGCGGGCAACGCCATCCAGACCGTGCAGACGACGGATGCGAAGAAGGTGATCACGGTGCGGTCCGCTGCGTTCGCGTCCGCGCCGGAGGGCGGGTCCGCTCCCGTCGAAACCATCACAGCCGCGCCAGATCCGGGTCTCTCGAAGTTCGTCCGCGATGCGATTGCGACGTCCGACCGGCCGGAGCTGACCTCGGCCAAAATCGTCATCTCGGGAGGCCGTGCGCTCGGCTCGGCCGAAAAGTTCAAGGAAGTCATCCTGCCCGTGGCCGACAAGCTCGGCGCCGCGGTCGGCGCCTCGCGCGCGGCCGTCGATGCCGGATATGCGCCGAATGACTGGCAGGTGGGCCAGACCGGCAAAGTGGTGGCGCCCCACCTCTACATCGCGTGCGGCATCTCGGGCGCGATCCAGCATCTCGCGGGCATGAAGGATTCGAAGATCATCGTCGCAATCAACAAGGACGCGGAGGCGCCGATCTTCCAGGTGGCAGACTACGGCCTCGTGGCAGATTTGTTCGAGGTTCTGCCGCAGTTCAAAGAGGCGCTGTGACCGAGCGAGATTCCCGATGGAACGAACTCGAACCACGCTCCGCGCCATCCGCCGGATCGGCTTTCTCGCCCTGAACGATTTCACCATGGTCGCCCTCTCGTGCGCGATCGAGGTGCTGCGGATGGCGAACCAGATCTCGCAGAAGGAGGACTACGCGTGGTCCGTCATCACGCCTTCGGGGCGCACCGCCTACGCGGGTGACGGACTGACCCAAGCGCGCGCCGTGAGCTATCCGGACGCCGGGAAGCTCGATGTCGTTCTGGTCTGCGGCGGCGCCAAGCGCCCGGCTCGTTTCGACGACGCCGTGCTCGCGCTCCTGCGCCAGATCGAGCGCGACGGCGTGGTGCTCGGCGGGTTGAGCGGGGGCACCTATGCTCTTGCGGAGGCCGGTCTGCTCGACGGCTACAAGTGCGCAATCGATCGGGACGACGCGGAACTCGTGCGTCAGACCTATCCGCATATCACGATCCAGGACTCTCCCTTTGTGATCGATCGCAACCGCATCACGTGCACGGGCGGCATCGCGCCCATCCACCTGATGCTGTCCCTCGTCGCCAGCGGCTTCGGCTACGAGCGCGCTGTCGAAATCTCCGATCGCCTCGCCGCCGAGAAGGCGCGGGATCGGGATCCCCACGACAAGATCGCGACGGCGCGGCGGTTCGGGCTGGAGCACATGGCGCTGATTGAGATCGTGTCGCTCATGGAAACGAACCTCGAGGAAGTCCTGCCGCTCACGGAGCTCGCGCGGCTGGCCGGCATTTCGCTTCGCCAGGCGCAGCGGATCTTCCAGGACTCGCTCGGAACGACCCCGACGAAGCACTATCTCAGCTTGCGTCTCAAGCGCGCGCGGGAATTGATCTTCCAGACTCCCCTCTCCATCACGCAAATCTCCGTGGCCTGCGGCTTCGAATCTCCAGGGCACTTCAGCAGATCGTACAAGGCGTTCTATGGCGTCACGCCGAGCGGCGAAAGAAAGCAGAAGCTAGACGGGGAGCGGGGCGCAAAAGGATCTTCGTCGACGACGGCCGTTGAACCCTATCGGGTCGCGCAAAACCGGCGATACGCACCTTAGATACCCCCGAATTCGACGCCAAAATTCGCCAAACCAGAACGGCCGCGACATTCCCTCGTTCGCGCCTTGCATTTTCACGACTTCATTCCGCCTCAAATACAAAATGTTTCACAAATGCAACAGTCGTCTATTTTTCATTCCATGTCGCTCAAAGCCAACAATACGTCGCTCTGAGATTATCAGCTCGCGCCGTGTTGAGGCATGTTTCTCCCAGAAACGAGAAGCGCGAATGCCCTCCTCGTTTTTGATGGCTCATCTTCCGTGCGCTTCACCGGCCGCACGCCAGACCAGAACTGGGGGGACTACAATGAAGGCTTCCGATCTTCGCCATTCTTCGTCCATGAAAGCCTTGCGGCGCGCTTTGAAAGCGAGCGGCGCGGCTTTGCTCGTCACGGCGGGTGGACTCTATGCGGCGCCGATCGCTTCGGCGGTCGAAATCTACAAGGCGCACGGCACGATCGTCGAATTCACGGCTGAGATCGGCTTTGGCGGCTTCAACGTCTCACAGGACTACAACCTGTTCGGCCTCGCAAATCGCAAACCTCTCGACGATGTGGCGTGGGCCGAGGGCTACGCCATCATGGGCTTCAAGTTCGAGCGTGCCTTGAACGCGAACTGGTCGGTCTTCGGCACGCTGACAGGCGTGGTCAACGGTGTGCGCGGCGACGGCGACGCGATTGCGTCCACGATCGGCGAGGAGGACGGCGCGCAACTCCAGGACGCTTCGGGCGGCGTGAAATGGACGGATGGCCGCGAGGGCGGCGCGAGTATCACTCTTTCAGGCGGCCGGCAGAAGTGGGTGCTGGGAGACGGCTTCCTGATCGCGGGCGATCAGCCGAGCTCGGGCATCGGCTACGGCGCACAGTACAACGAGGGCGGCGCCTACTACCTCAACCCGCGCCGCGTGTTCGGCCAAACCGCGATCGCCAACATAGAGACCGGCACGCCTTTGCGCTTCGATGCGTTCTACATCGAATCCGAGAAGGGCTGGAACGGCAAGCGCGCGATCGCAGGCGGCAATGTCGATTACGTCGACAAAACTTACGGAACACTGGGTTTTACTTACATTCGCGGCCTCGACGTGCAGGATCCCCAGAATACCGTGCTGCCGTTCACGCCGGCTTCGGACGGCATGAACCTCTACAGCATTCACGGCAACTCGAGCCTAGGCGTGAAGGACTTCAACCTGTCCTTCAATTACGTGAGCGAGAAGAGCGGCGCGGTCGATGTCTGCGCCACTCCGGTTCAATGCCAGGGGCTTGACGCTTGGGCCTGGTACATCAAGCCGAGCTATACGTTCTCCGATGCGACCTGGACGCCGAGCGTCTACTACCGGTTCGCCAGCTACTCCGGCGACGATCCGACAACCGCGAAGAATGAAGGCTACGATACGCTCTTCTACGGAGCGACTGGCTACAACGGCTGGTTCATCGGCGAGATCGCAGCCAACTATTCCGGCCCTTTCAGCCAGAACGCGGACGTTCACTCGATCGGCCTTTCGACGGTTCCCAACATCGACATCGGCATCGGAAAATGGACGGGGCTCAGCGGCTATATCAACCACTACTCAGTCCGTGAGACAGCGCCCGGCACCGACAGCAATTGGGGTACCGAGCTTGCCGCCTATGCGGAGTTCCAGCTTTTCGAGAAACTCTACCTCGCGCCACTCTACAGCGTGCTGCTCCCCGAAAAGGGCTACGAGGCTGCCTACGGCACACACGACACCGTGCACAACTTCCAGATTATCGGAATCTTGACCTACTGATCCGCGGGCAACACCGCATTCTTCTCACCTTTGAGCGGCCGATCTCCCACGGCCGCTCAACGCGCGGGGTCCATCCCCAGACGAACGAGCGGGGGGCAATGTTACCATGCCCCCCGCTCAAAACCCGACCTATACTTTTTTATCTTTGAGCGAGCCGAGGCTCGCACCTTATGCACGCTCACTTTTCGGGTGTGCTCGACAAATCCCGCACCACAGCGCGATTCCATGCTTCACTATTATGCAGATCATTTATGCTTCAGCGCATAAATGAAGCATTTCTCATTTGCTAAATGCGAAAATTTCTTTGAGCCATCGAATTTCAGAACAAATACGATCGATGCCGTCTTGCAATGGCGTTTTGATTGTGATGGTATAGACCAGAATCTGGTATACACCAGACATTCCGGAGCCAAGCAATGACAGCGTTTCCTTCCCAAGCGGACATCGTCGTGATCGGCGGCGGCGTTCTCGGCACATCGATCGCCTATCATCTGGCGAAGGCAGGCGCGAAGGACGTCGTCCTGCTCGAAAAGAACGAGCTGACACACGGCTCCACCTGGCACGCGGCGGGCATGGTCGGACAATTGCGCGCCTCCCGCAATCTGAGCCGCATGCTGCAATCGAGTGTGGAGATCTACGAGACACTCGAAGCTGAGACCGGGCTCGCGTCGGGCTGGCGGCGAACCGGCAGCTTGAGGCTGGTCTCGAACGCCGAGCGCCTGCTCGAGGCGAAGCGTTCCAACACCATCGCCAAGAGCGTCGGCCTCGAAGCCGATATCATCAGCCCCGAGGAAGTCCGCAACTTGTTTCCCATCGCGGAAACGAGGGATATTCTCGGCGCGCTCTATGTTCCTGGAGACGGCGTCGCGGATCCCACGAGCCTCACGCTGTCCTTCGCGGCCGGCGCCCGCAAGCACGGCGCCAGGATCATCCAGCACGCCGCCGTGACCGGGTTCGAACGGAAAGACCGGCGCCTCACGCAGGTGCGCACGACACAGGGCGATCTCACGTGCCGCATCGTCGTGAACGCGGCGGGTGTGTGGGCGCGCGAGATCGGCAAGCTGATGCAGGTGAACCTCGCCTGCTGCGGGCTGGTTCACCAGTATCTTATCACGGAGCCGATCGAGGGCATCAACTCCAGCATGCCTTCAGTGCGCGATCCAGACCTCTCGATCTACTACAAGCCGGAAACCAACGGCTTGGTGTTCGGCTGCTGGGAGCCCAACACAGCCACCTTCGACGCTGAGCCCATTCCCAGCGCTTTCGGGCAGGAGCTGCTGCCGCCCGCCATGGATCGCTTCGAGCCGTTCATCGAAGCTGCGATGAAGCGAACGCCCGTTCTCGGCAAGATCGGCATCCGCGACTTCGTCACCGGGCCGATCCCGTTCTCGGCCGATGGCGACTTCGTGATGGGACCGATCCCGGGGCTCGACAACGCGTTCGTCGCCTCGGGTTGTGTCGTCGGCATCGCCGCGGGAGGCGGCATCGGCAAGGTGATGGCCGAATGGATTCTGGAGGGACAACCTTCGCTGGATCTCTGGCCGGTAGATGCGCGGCGGTTCGGCGCCCATCACGGCACCAAGTCCTATATCTACCCCCGTGCCATCGAAGTGTACGGGGCGCATTATCGCCTGCAGCCTCCGGGCTACGAGCACACATCCGCCCGCGGGCTGCGCAAAAGCCCGCTCTATCCGCTGCTCAAGCAACGCGGAGCCATCTATGGCGCGAAGTTCGGCTGGGAACGGCCGAACTGGTTTGCGACCCGCGGCGAGACCGAGGACCGGCCGAGCTTCGACCGTCCAAACTGGTTTTCGACGGTCGCGGAGGAGCACCACGCCGTCCGCAACAACGCGGGCATCCTGGATCTCACCTCGTTCGCGAAATACGAGATCCACGGGCCCGGCGCTCTCGGCGCGCTGCAATACCTCTCGGTTCGCAACCTCGACAAGCCCGCCGGGACCGTGAGCTACACGCAGCTTTGCAGTAAGCGGGGCGGCATCGAGGCCGACGTCTCGATCACGCGGCTTTCGGACGATCGCTTCTACTACGTGACCGGCACCGGCAACGGCACGCGCGACATCGAATGGATCCGCGCCAACGCCCCGGCCAACGCGCGCTTCACGATCGAGGATGTGACGTCCGCCTGGTCCGTGCTGCTGGTGACAGGCCCCAAGGCGCCCGACATCGTGACTGCCGCCATCGACACCTACGAAAGCGCGCTCAACGGGCGTGATCTCAGCCATATCGTGATCGGCGCGGCCTCCGTTCGCGCGCTGCCCATCAGCTTCGCTGGCGAGGCGGGATGGGAGTTGCACATCCCGGCCGAGTTTGCCTGCGATGTTTACGAGCGCCTGATGGAAGCCGGGAAGCCGTTTGGCCTGCGCAACGTCGGCTATCGCGCGCTCGACTCCCTCAGGATCGAGAAGGGCTACCGGTATTGGGGCAGTGACATCACGCCCGACTGCAACCCTTACGAAGCCGGTCTCGGCTTCTGTGTCGATCTCGATCGGGATCCCTTCCTCTCGCAGGCCGCGCTCCGCAAGATAAAAGCCGAAGGACCGTCGCGGCGGCTCTCAACGTTCATCGCAGGGAGCCTCGGCAACGCGTTCGGCGGCGAGGCCGTCTACGCCAACGGCGAGATCATCGGGGCCACGACGAGCGCGGCTTTTGCCCATTCCATCGGCAAGACGGCGGTGAACGCCTACGTGCCCGCCGCGCTGGTTTCGTCAGGCACTTTCGAAATCGAGAGCTTCGGCGAGCTGAGCCCGCTGCTACGCACCACGAAACGCGACCTTCTAAAAGAAATCTAGAGAAACGGGGAAATGACATGGAGACTTCAGAGACCACACGTCTGCAAGCGACGTTGGCGCGCGTGCCGCAACTGCGCACGTTTCGGCCCGAGGACATCCAGATCCTGAAGGTCGGCGGCCTCACTAATCGCAACTACAAAGTGACTGCGGGAGGCAATTCCTATGTGCTGCGCGTTCCGGGCGAAGGCACGGAGCAGTACGTCGACCGGCGCGCGGACGAGCAGGCCGGCCGGCTGACCTCCGAGCTTGGCGTCAATGCGGAGCTCGTATTCTACGAGGCTGGCACAGGCGTCCAGCTCACCCGCTACATCGAAGGCGCCACCATGATGACGCCCGCCTTGTTCAAGGACCTGACGATCTGCGCGCGAGCCGGCGCGGTGTTCGGCACGCTTCATCGCTCCGGCGCTACCTTCCACCAGGAGTTCAACGACGTCGAGAAAGCCAAGGAGTATCTCGACGTTCTGAAGCAGATGGGCGGCCGCTTTCCAGACGGCTACGACGTCATGCAGAAGGAAGCGCTCGTGGTTCGCGATGCGCTCAAGAAGGGTGCGCTGCCGCTGGTTCCGAGCCACAACGATCCGGTTCCGGAGAACTTCATCAACACGCCGAGCAAGCTCTATCTGCTGGATTGGGAGTTCGCGGGCAGCAACGATCCCATGTGGGATCTCGGGGACCTCTCCGTCGAAGCCTACTTCGACGAGGCGCAGGATCGGGCCATGCTCACCGCCTACAACAAGGGCGAATTCTCCGACAAGCTCTACAGCCGCATGATCCTGCAGAAGGCCATGGTGTTTCTGCTGTGGACCCTTTGGGGCGCGCTGCAGGTGGCCAACAAGAACCCGCTCAAGCCCTCCGACATCCACTATCCCTTCGACGACTTCTGGCAGTACACGATGGACCGCTTCAACCGGTGCAAGGAAATCATGGAAAGTCCTGATTTCGGCAAGCACATCGACCGCGTTCGCGGGTAGGCGCTCGGGGGCGCTCCGCCGGTCGGCCGGGACATATCTGCGATCGTCCCGGCCGACTGCCTCTTTCCGCTCGCGGCCACAACAGATCGTCAGCTCAGCGCGACGATGACCTGGGCAGCGCGCCCCGAGTAGTATATCTCCCGTCGAGAAGCGACACACACGGGAGCTCGAGTTTGACCAGTGAGGTCCAATCCGTTCCGATCATCAAGGTGATCTGCGACGACATCGCAGGCCAGATCAGATCCGGTGCGCTTGCGCCCGGCACGCGGTTGCCTTCGGAGCGCGAGCTCGGCGATGTGCGCAACATCAGCCGCATGACCGCGCGGCGCATCTACGAGCGGCTCGAAAGCGAAGGGCTCGTCTCGCGCTCGCACCGGCGCGGCTGGTTCGTCTCGGAAGCGCGCCTGCAATTCGCGCTCATGAAATCGGTGAGCTTCATCAACAGCGCGGCCGTGCGCGGCAAAGAGGCCGGCTCTGTGCTGCTGCACGCCGAGAAGGTCATTCCGCCGGAGTTCGCCCGCGAGCCCTTGAAGCTCAGGAGAAACGAGGACGCCTATTTCGTGCGCCGCCTGCTGCAGCTTGGCGGCAAGCCTGCGGCCATCGAAACGATGTATCTCGGATGCGCGCGCTTTCCGGACTTTCTCGCGCACACGCTCACCGGTTCGATCCTGTCGCTGTGGGAGGACACCTACGGCATCTCCGTGGGCCACGCCGATGCCACGCTGCGGGGCGCGTTTCTCTCCGACGAGGATGCGAGCGTGCTCGGTGTCGCCAAGGGCTCGCCGAACATCGCGCTCACGCAGACGATGTTCGACGCGGACGGCGAGCCCTTCGCCTACGACAGGCAGGACTGGCGCTTCGAACTGGCCGAGTTTCTCATCTCGGCCGACTTCGCGTGAGCCAGCCTGCCTTCGCGCGCTAGCCTCGGAATTTTTCGTTTTCCGGATCGTAGGCGGCGCCGATCACGAGCGTCGCGGGAATGCGCTCGCCCGCCACCTCGAGCTCGTACTTGCCGCTCCGCAGATCGTCGTCGGTGACACCCGCAGCATTGCGAACGTAGCCGAGGCCGAGCGGCTTGCCGATGGCATGGCCGTAACCTCCGCTCGTGAGCCAGCCCACCGGCCGGCCGTCCCGGTAGATCGTTTCGCGGCCAAGCAGAATTGCGCCCGGTGCCTCGGCGATCAAAGTCGCGAGCCGTTTCGTCGGAGCAGTGCCGCGTTGAGCAATGAGCGCGTCGCGTCCCCTGAAGGGCATGGGCTTGTCGAAGGCCACGGCGAAACCGAGCCCCGCTTCGAGCGGCGTGTTGTCGGGGCCGACCTCGGCACCCCAGACACACAGTCCTTTTTCCAGGCGCAAGGAGTCGATCGCGCGATAGCCCGCGTCGCGGAGGCCGAATTTCTCACCGGCCTTCTTGAGCGCGTCGTAAACCGTGAGCATGTACTCGGTCGGAATGTGCAGCTCCCAGCCCAACTCACCTACGAACGTCATGCGCAGGGCCCGCACGGGTGCGCCCGCGACGATGATGTCGCGACAGTGCCCGAACGGGAATGCCTCGGAGGAGAGGTCGGCTTCTGCGATCTCCGCCAGGATCGCGCGTGAATTCGGCCCCATCAGCCCCAGCACGCCGAAGGCAGACGTGACGTCCACGCAATAGGCGTTCTCGCCCTGTCCGATGTGCCTCTCGATGTAACTTCGGTCGTGCTCACCCACCGCTGTTCCGGTGACGACGTAGTAGCTGTCTCGAGACAAGCGGGTCACGGTGAGATCGCATTCGATGCCGCCGCGATCGTTCAGCATCTGTGCATAGATGATCCGGCCCGGCTCCTGGCTCATATCGGCTGCCGCGATGCGCTGCAAAACGCGCTCGGCATCCCGGCCGATCAGCATGAACTTCGAGAACGAGGACTGGTCGAATACGACCGCCTGCTCGCGGCAGGCGCGATGCTCCGCGCCCACGTGCTCGAACCAGTTCGGCCGGCCGAAGGTGTAGACATCCTTGGCTTCGACACCTGGAGGCGCGAACCAGTTCGGCCGCTCCCATCCGGCCTTGCTACCGAAGCACGCCCGTTGCTGACCGAGGCGATCGTAGAGTGCGCTGCGCCTCAGCGGACGGCCCGCCTCGAACTCGTAGTGGGGCCAATGCATCGCATAGTGATGGCCCTGCCCTTCGAGCGAGCGCACAAGCACGCCGCGGTCGGAAGCGTGGAAAGCCGAGAAGCGGCGGATGTCGACGGGCCAGAGATCGAACGGCGGCTCGCCGTGGACGACCCAGTGCGCAAGCGCCATGCCCGCCCCGCCGCCGGCCGCGATCCCCATGGCGTTGAAGCCGCAGGCGACGAAGAAGCCTTTCAGCTCAGGCGCCTCGCCGATGACGAAGTTCGTATCCTCGGTGAAGGACTCGAGGCCGTTGTACCACTTCTTGATGCCGACGCCCGAGAGCGCTGGAAAGCGCTTCATCATGGCGGGCAGGAACTGCTCGAAGTGATCCATGAACTCGGGGAAGAGCTTGAACTGCTCATCGTCGAGCCCAGGCCTCGGCGCATAGCCGATGGGATTGGCTTCATATCCGCCGGCGATGAGACCGCCGACCTCCTCCTTGAAATAGGTCTTGTTGTCGGGGTCTCTGATGGACGGCATGTCGCGCCGCAGGCCGTCCATGGTCTCGGTGACGAAGTACTGATGATGCGCCGGCTGGATCGGCAGGCGCACGCCGACGCTGCGCGCCAGCTCTCTCGACCAGATGCCGCCGCAGACCGCGACCGCCTCGCACGCGATCCGCCCGGCCGCGGTGATGACGGCGTTGACCTCGCCGTCGCGAACCTCGATGCCGGTGACGGGCGTGTCCTCGAAGATCCGCACACCCTTCATCCTGGCCCCCTTGGCGAGGGACTGAACGAGATCAGAGGGGTTGGCGACGCCGTCCGAGGCCACGAAGAGACCGCTATCCACATCCGATGTCACGATGCCCGGACAGAGCGCCTCGATCTCGCGCGGTGTCAGCAGGTGCATCTCCAGGCCGAAGGAGCGCGCCGTGGTGAGCTGGCGCAGGAACTCGATGCGCCGCTCCTTCGTGCAGCAGAGCCTTAGCGAGCCGTTGGCCTTCCATCCCGTGGCCAGTCCCGTCTCCTGCTCGAGGCTGCCATAGAGCTTGACCGAGTAGCGCAAGAGCTCGGTGATGTTCGAGCTAGATCGAAGCTGCCCCACCATTCCCGCCGCGTGCCAGGTGGAACCCGACGTCAGCTTTCCCCGCTCCAGAACCACCACATCGGTCCACCCTAATTGGGCGAGGTGATAGGCCGTGGAACAGCCCGCGATCCCTCCCCCGATAATCACGACACGCGCTGTTTGCGGAACCGCACCCATAACTGAAGCCCCCGGATTCTGATAGCTTTATTGGTATATACCAAATGGTATATACCAGATTCCAGATGGCGTAAAGGTGCCCGCGAGCAAAGCCATGCGGGACCGCGGTCGCGGGGCGATGCGAGGCCGTTTCGAGCGAGGGCGAGGGGGCGGGGATTGTCGCCGCGGGTTTTGGTCGGCCATCCAAACGATGGCGGCAGCGGGCGTTGGCTCGCCCAGCGCGGGCGGGGGCCGGGAACGAACCCGGCGCTTGCCTTTGAGTTGGTCTGGATGGGCGGCGAGATCCACGCGAGATGCAGCACGGGCAGCGCGGCCTGTGCCACGCTGCCCGTCGAACGCGATACCGTCGCCTTACCAGCCGAACGAGAGCTTTCCGTAATAGAGGGACGGGCTCGGCTCCGTGCTCACCGTCGTGCTGTCGACGGCCCCGCTCGCATCGCGGATGACGAGGGTGCGCACGTCGTCGGGACGCAACAGGTTGCTCGCGGAGAGCGTCAGCACGACCTCTTTGTCGAGCGAGATTCTCACCGAGGCGTCGAGGCGATCGAGGTCCGAGAAGCTGGTCTGCTGTCTTGTTCCGTCCACCATCAGGATGTCCTGGTCGTAGGCGTAGGTGCGGTTGTAACCAAGCCCGAACGTCGTGGCCAAGGCCGGGACGTAGTAGTCGAACCCGATGTTGGTGACGAATTCCGGCTGCTCGTCGAACGGCCTCGTCTGGCCGGTCAGCCGATCGGTCAGCTCGGATTTCATCGCCGTGGCGTTGCCCCACAGCGTGAGATCGGGAAGCCCGATGAAAACGAAGGGAACGCGCGCTTCGAGCTCCACGCCGTAAAGCTCGCCGTCACCTGCGTTGCGCAAGGTGTCGACCCAATCGCCGCCTTCCAGCGACAAGGAACCCTCGATTTTATCCTGGAACGAGCGTGCGAAAAAATTCGCCGACAGAAGGCCAGTGCGATTGAACAGGAAGTAGTCGCCACCGACGTCGAGCCCCCAGATCTTCTCGGGCGTGAGGTTGGGGTTGCCACGCGTATGGGGCGCAGAGAGCGTGCCGTCCTCCTCGACCAGCGTCGGCGTCAGGTCGCCGAGATCAGGGCGTCGCAGCGTCCGCGCCACGCCGAAGCGGAAATCGAGGTCGGACGTCGCGGAGAGCCGGTAGTTGATGGTGGGATTGAGGTCCGTGCTGTCCTGCTCCGTGCCTGTTTTGGTCACGTCGACAGTCTCGGTCATGCTGTGCTCGAGGCGCAGGCCGATCGTCAGGAGATCGTTGCCGATGAGCGATACGCTATCGCTGATGTAGGCGTGGTAGATGTCCTCGGTCACCTCGTACGTCCGCTCGGGCACGGGCCGTGGCGTGAAGCCGATGATGGCGTTCTCCTCATGGCCCCTCTGTGCCCAGCCGAAGCCGGTTTCAAGGGTGTGGCGGCCGAGGCGGGCCTTGAGGTCGGCGCCGGTGGCGATCCGGTCCAGATCGATCGGGACATAGCGGGGCTCCTGAACTGTCGGGCCGCTCGTGATGACGCCGGACGAATTGTAGCTCGTGCGGGTCGTGGCGCGCGTCGTGTCCTCCCTGCCCTGCTGGTAGTCGAAGAAGACGCGGGAGGCGATCTGGTTCCCGAAGTCATGCTGCCATTCGACATTCGCGCCGTACGTCTCGCGGATGCGCTCGCGAACTTCATGCGTGTCCCGGTTCACGTAAGTCTGAGCACCGTTGAGGCGCAGCGAGTGCTGATCGCGATCCTCTGTCGTCTTGAGGTAGCTCGGCGAGAACACGATCGTGTTCGCCGGATCGATGGCGAGCTCGAAACGCGACAGGAACGTGTACTCGTCGAATTCCCGTTGCTGCGGAACACGCTGGCCGCCGTCTGGTCCGCCCGCTCCATCGAAGACGTACTCGGTCTTGCTTTCCTGCACGAGGCGCCGCTGGTACCCGCCGCCCAGGAAATACCGCAGCGGCCCCGCCTCTCCGCCTTGCCACCCGGACAGCTCGCCCGGGGTGCCGTTTCCTTCGAGGTGTCCGCCACCGACCGTGACCTGACCTCCGGAGGGTCCGAATGCGCGGCGCGTGATGATGTTGACCGTTCCGGCCGCGCCCTGCGACTCCATGCTTGCGAGCGGCGTGCGCGTGATCTCGATGCGCTCGACGAGCGAGGCGGGAATGCGATCCACCTCCATGTTGCGGCTCGTGTCGCCATCAAGGAGAGGGCGGCCGTCCAGCAGAACCTGGGTATACTCCTTGCCGATACCGCGGAGCTTGATGTCACGCGAGCGGTTCACGCCGGGGAACGTCACGCCCGGCAACCGGCGGACCACATCGCCGATGCTCAAATTGTTGTACTGCTGGAGCTGCGCACCCTCCATGACGACCGTTGCGTTGGGCGCGCTCGAGCGAACCTGCAGCGCGCTCACTCCCGATGCGCCGATGGCATTTCCGCCATCTTTCGACGCCGTGCCCTGAGGCGGTGCCTCGGGTTCGAAACTCGGCGCAGGAGGCGCAGCGGCCGGCACCCGCTCGGGAGACTGCTTCTTGACGGCCGCCTTCTTGGCGGGCTTGGCCTTCGGAGTTGTCGTGACGTTTACGGGAGGCAGCGGCGTGGCGGCTTGCTGTTCTTGAGCTTTCGCGAGCGATCCAAGCCCAACCAATACGAGAACTGAGCATGCCGTGCGTGCGCTTGTCTTAACCGCCATCCGTCTCCCCTTTCAAGACTACGGAGGGTACTCTATCGAGGGATGTTACACTCGCAAGATTGTATACTTTTTTTTGAAGCATTATGCGCGTTGAAGCGGCACAATTGCCACACGGCAGCCTGCGCGCCGCAAAGTATCGCTGCGCACGGACACCGCACCTCAACTATTATCTGTTGACTGAAAACTGTTGCGCGGCATGCTTTCGCCTTCGCAACCTTCTGCCGCTCCAAATCGCGATTCCGGTTCCGAGCAGCAGCATCTGCACACATACGATCGCTGCGTTGCCGACAGCAGACCAGACGCCCGCCCAATTGCCTTCATGAAGCAGCTTCGGCCAGTTGCGCGGCTTCTCGACGAGACCGGCAGCCGTCACCTCATAGGAGCGATGCTCGCCGTCCACGAGGAGCCGTGCCTCCGCTCTCCCCTTGCGCTGCCGGAGAGACAGAAGGCTCCCCACGTCTTTCTCGCGCGCAACGATGCCTAGCGCCTCGGCGAGCGATTGCACCGGCGCCTCGGGCGTGCGCGTGGGCTCAACCGAAACGAACGTCACTTTATAGAGCATGAGCAGCCCGGTGACCGGCGGCATGATGATCAGCGGCAAGGCCATCCACGCAGCGCCCGTGTGCCACCCGCTCAAGGAGTTGCGGAACGGCCTCGGCCCCATCGCCAGGCCGAGTGCGACGAGCAGCAAGAGTACACCGGTGGACGCCGTGACGAAGACCTGCCCCTCGTCTACGAGCAGCGTCTCGTGAATCCGCCGCGTCTCCGCGAAGAGCGCGAGGAGGACGCTTGCCGAAGGGCGCGGCTCGCCCGTAGCGAGATCGATCTCGGTTCCGCCGCGTCTACCGAGCACGACCGTATCGATGTGGGAATGCAGGAACAGCCGCTCGAGTTTGCCGTCGGGGTCTTGCCTGGACAAAATTGCCTCGAGCTTCGACAGCTCTAAAGGCGTGCGCTCCCGGGGTGCTGCCTGCAGGAACGGCTCGAACGCGAGAATAAGCCCGGTCGCAAAAAGGGCGAGGAGCGGAAGCGCAAAAACCAGCGCCGCCCACCTGTGCAGACGTTGGATCCAGAATTTGTACATCGCAATCCATCACAGCTGCGCACGGCCCGCCCTGCGAGCGCGACACCGAGGCCCGGCGGCTCGCGGCCTCACGCAAGCGAGGGCGTGGGTATTGGAACAAACCCGGGCGAGAATTCAGAACGGCGGCGAAGCCGAAATTCAGAACGGCGCCACGAAAGGCGGCTAAATACATCGATACAAGTGGTCGGGGCAGCGGGATTCGAACTCGCGACTTCTTGCTCCCAAAGCAAGCGCTCTACCAGGCTGAGCTATGCCCCGACGAATTTTGTTGCCCGTTTCTACGGGCATTTGCGCGTTGCGGTCAACGCCCGCTCAAGCGGTGCGACATTCGCAAGGGGCCCCGGCGCTCGCAGCCTGCAGCTTCAGCGCGCCGCCGCCGATCCGAAATAAGGATGGCGGACCTTGTCGCCGGGCTTCAACCCCATGCGCTCGGCGGCGCCGCCTGCGATCTCGAGCACTGCCGTCACCGGGCCTTCCGACGATATGATCCGCTCCGACAGCGGCTCCGTGCGCGCCTCGATGCGATGCACGGTGCCATCGGCGCGGATGAAAACCATATCGAGGGGAATGTAAGTGTTGCGCATCCACATCGTCAGCTCGCGCGGAGAGCTGTGCTGGAACAGCATGCCTTTCGTGTCGGGCAGGCTGGTGCGGTACATGAGGCCGAGCGCCTGCTTCTCTGGCGTCGCGGCGATCTCGACGTCGAGCGCGTGAACCCCGCTCTGGGTAACGAGCTCCAAGCGTTCCTCTTTGGCAGCAGCGGACTGGCCAGGGGCTTCTTTCGAGCCCCCTGGATCGGCCCGGAGGGCAGCCCCCATGCTCGTGCCAACAAGAACGAGAAGGGCCGCCCCGAAGGCAGCCCCTCTTCCATACCGTATCTCAATCATCGATGCATCCGTCCCCGAGGAGCTGACGAACCTGCAGTCACCCAAAAGGCTGACCTCAAACTCCGCCCGCGCGCGGTAGACTAGCATCCGGCGATCCGGAAGGGCAGCGCCGAAGCGCTGCTCCCGGACCGAATGCCGGTCAGTGGGACGACGTGATGCCCGTGGTGGAGCCGTCGGGCTTCAGTTCGGCTGCCATGCAACCCTTGGAACCCATGCCCCAGCGGACCTGGACGGTCTGGCCAGGACGCAGCTCGGTGAAGCCGAAGCGGCGCAGCGTCTCCATATGGACGAAAATGTCCGGCGTGCCCTCGCCCTTGGTCAGGAAGCCGAAGCCCCGGACCCGGTTGAACCACTTTACGATCACGCGCTCCCAGTCGCTCTCTGGTTGTACGTGAACGTGAGTCCGCTGCGGAAGCAACGACGGATGAATGGCCGTCGACTCGTCCATCGAAAGAATGCGGAAAGCCTGCATGCCCTTCGGGCGGCGCAGAACCTGGCAATGGATCCGCGCACCTTCGTAGGCGGTCTGGTACCCGCCAGCCCGGAGGCATGTGACATGCAAAAGCACGTCCGTCAGCCCGTTGTCGGGAACGATGAAGCCATATCCCTTCGCTACGTCGAACCACTTAATGGTTCCAGCGATCTCGAATACTTCAAGACCACCCTCTTCCAGGCGCTCAAGATCGCCCTCAGCCAATACTCCGCCGCCCGGAAACTCCGGAGGTAGCTTGGAATCCCCCATAATTTTACCCCGCCTAACTTGGCCTACGTTGAACATTTATGCATCCCGGCCGCGGGAATACAGTCTTTGCCCTCAACATCGACTGCTCACGCGACTGGAACGAGCGAAGAATATCACCTGGGCTGTTCGAGGCTAGCCCCCCGTCCCATTGCGACACATCTGGAGGAGAGCCACTCACGGGGTGTCCACATGAGATCCTATCTGTAAACAACTGAGTTGATTAACCCTTTTTTAGTATTCCAATGCTGCAGAAAAAATCTTTCCGGGCTTTGACGGCTGCCATCCCGCAGCACTGCGGACGTGGAATAATCGCTCCAAAGCGGCGCCGACCGGCGTGAGTGATTCGCGTCAGGAGGCCCGCCGATGGGGCATTGAACCCGCCCCCTGGGATGATTTGATGATGGGCTGGAAGGTCGCCGCGGCCTGGGGATAAATTGCCCGAAACCAGGTCAGTCTCGAAATTCGAATGATCCTTATGACTTGCCGTGCTCAGCTCCGAACGTTCACCGGGTGTTCCCGTGGCCGTTACGCAACACAGGGAGATCGTCATGCGCTATCTTCATACGATGATCCGCGTCCGCAACCTGGACGAGAGCCTGGCGTTCTATTGCGGATTGCTCGGTCTGGTTGAAGTCCGCCGCATCGAGAACCGGGCCGGACGCTTCACACTGGTGTTTCTCGCCGCGCCCGCCGACCAGCCGAAGGCGGGTGCCGAGCGGGCGCCTCTCATCGAGCTCACATATAACTGGGACCCCGAGGATTACGGCTCGGCTCGGAACTTCGGGCATCTCGCCTTCGAGGTGGACGACATCTATGCCGCCTGCGCCAAGCTCGCAGCCGGCGGCGTCACCATCAACCGCCCACCGCGCGACGGTCGCATGGCGTTCGTGCGCTCGCCCGACCTCGTTTCCATCGAGCTTCTGCAGAAGGGCGCGGCGCTTCCGTCCGCCGAGCCCTGGGCCTCCATGGCCAACTCCGGCACCTGGTAACTCCCATCTTGGGAGGGCGAAAAGCGTATCGCGGTTCGCTCCCATGCTGCTCCGCAAGAAACCGTTCCCACGATGGCGCCCTGGAGAACAATTTTTCTGCATCTCATGCATACTGGAATGATATCCTATTTTTATTTCTCCATACCCCTTTATTTAAGAAACTCATTTTATTAGCTTCCGGCCATCGGAGGACTTCCATGTCTCAGTCACAAGTTCGGGCGCGCGCCGGTGGCATCGCCGGGGCGACGAAAGATCTTTCTGCCTTCAAAGACGAGGGCGAAGGGCGCGCGGCAGCCCTCAACGAGACGCTTGCGGCGATCGACAGCCTCGAAGGCCGTCTTCATGCCATCGCGGACGCTATCCCCGGACGGGTCACCTTCTCGACCAGCCTCGGCCTCGAGGACCAGGCGGTACTGCACGCAATCGCCGCCACGGGACGCCCCTTCGACGTTTTCACGCTCGATACCGGCCGCCATTTCCCCGAAACGCTCGAAACGCTCGACGCGAGCGAGCTGCGCTATGGCCTCAAGATCCGCGTCGTGTTTCCGGAAGCGAGCGATGTGGAGATGCTGGTGGCCCGCGACGGCATCATGGGGTTCCGCCAGTCCATCGAAGCTCGCAAGGCCTGCTGCGACGTGCGCAAGGTGAGACCGCTCAACAAGGCGCTGGCTGGCGCGGACGGCTGGCTGACCGGCCTCAGGCGCGATCAGTCGGCGGGCCGCGCGCTTGTGCCGTTCGCGGTCTGGGACGCCGAGCACAGCCTCGTGAAGCTCAACCCGATCGCCGACTGGAGCCTCGAGACGCTCGAAGCCTACATCGCCGAGAACGGGGTTCCGGTGAACCCGCTGCATGCGCGCGGATTTCCGTCCATCGGCTGTCAGCCGTGCACGCGCGCCATCCGCCCCGGCGAGGATATCCGCGCCGGCCGCTGGTGGTGGGAGAACGAGGACGGCAAGGAATGCGGGCTGCACAATCGCCCGAAATCGAAAGAGACGCAGGCATGACGCAGCCCATTTCCCATCTCGACCTGCTCGAGGCCGAGAGCATCCATATTTTCCGCGAAGCAGCGGCGCAGTTCCGCAAGCCGGTGCTTCTCTATTCCATCGGCAAGGACTCGACGGTTCTCCTGCATCTCGCGCGGAAGGCGTTCTGGCCGGGCAAGCTGCCCTTCCCGACGCTGCACATCGATACCGGCTGGAAGTTCCGGGACATGATCGCGTTCCGCGACAAGACAGCTCGTGACTTCGACCTCGATCTCATCGTGCACACCAACGAGGACGGCGCGGCCAAGGGCATCAATCCGATCGACTACGCGCCGTCCGTCTACACGGATGTGATGAAGACGGTGCCGCTCAAGCAGGCGCTCGACAAGTACGGCTTCGACGCCGCTTTCGGCGGGGCGCGCCGCGACGAGGAGGCGAGCCGCGCCAAGGAGCGCGTGTTCTCGTTCCGCGCGGAAGGTCATCGCTGGGATCCGCGCCGCCAGCGGCCGGAGATGTGGCGGCTGCTCAACGGCCGCCTCGGCGCAGGCGAGACGGTGCGCGTGTTTCCGCTCTCCAATTGGACCGAGCGCGACGTGTGGCGCTACATCCTGCGCGAGAAGCTCGACGTGGTGCCGCTCTATTTCGCCAAGGAGCGCCCGACCATCATCCGTAACGGCCAGCTCCTGATGCGCGACGACGATCGTCTCGCGGTGAAGCCCGGTGAGGCCATCGTAAACCGGCGCGTTCGCTTCCGCACGCTCGGCTGCTATCCGCTCACGGCAGCCGTCGAATCCGATGCCGACACCATCGAAAGCGTCGTCGCCGAAACGCTCGGCGCGCGCACGTCCGAACGGCAGGGCCGCCTCATCGACCACGATCAGGCCGGCGCCATGGAGAAGAAGAAGCAGGAAGGGTACTTTTGATGTCGGCACATCCCAACGCCCTTCAGGACGCGAAGGTCAAGAAATCGAAGACGCTCAAGGTCGTTTCCGACCAAGCCGTTCCCTCGTCTCCCCCTGCCGACCTGTCGCGCATCGCGCCCGAGCTTTCGGGCATGCTGCGCATCCTGACGTGCGGGTCCGTCGATGACGGCAAGTCGACGCTGATCGGCCGCCTGTTGTGGGACGCAACCGACCTCTACGACGACCAGCGCGAGACGCTCGCGCGCGGCAAGAAGGTGGATGGCGGCAATCCCGATTTCAGCCTGCTCATGGACGGCCTCGTGGCCGAGCGCGAGCAGGGCATCACCATCGATATCGCCTGGCGCTATTTCGACACCGCGCATCGCCGGTTCGTCGTGATCGACAGCCCGGGCCACGAGCAGTACACGCGCAACATGGCGTCGGGTGCCTCGCACGCCGATGTCGCCATTCTGCTGATCGACGCGCGCCACGGCATCAAGAAGCAGACGCGCCGTCACGCGGCTATCCTCGATCTCGTCGGCGTGAAGCGCGTGATCCTCGCCGTCAACAAGATGGATCTCGTCGGCTGGTCCGAGGACTCCTTCCGCAAGATCGAGGCCGACTTCCAGACGCTCTCCTGGCGCTTCGGCTTCTGGGAGGCGATCGCCATTCCGGCGGCCGCCGTTTCCGGCGACAACGTCGCGCGGGCTTCCGAGAACATGCCCTGGTACAAGGGGCCGACCCTTCTGCAGCATCTCGAGGAGCTGCCGAGCCGCGGCACCGAGCCCAAGGGCCCCTTCCGCTTTCCCGTGCAGACCGTGCTGCGCGACAGCCGCAACGATTTCCGTGGTCTTGCCGGCACCGTGAGCGCGGGCAGCGTGCGCGTGGGCGAGACGGTGGTCGACGCGCTCTCGAAGCGCAGCGCCAAGATCCTGCGCATCGCCACCATGGACGGCGATTTCGAGCAGGCCTCGCAAGGCCAAGCTGTCGCGATCCAGCTCGACACCGATATCGACGTGGCGCGCGGCGCCGTCCTCTCCAAAGCCGATGCGCGGCCCGTCGTGGCGCGCAGCCTCGAAACGCGCATGGTGTGGCTCAGCGAAACGCCGTATGATCCGCGCGGCTCCTATCTCTTGCGCACCGCAACAGATCTCACGCCGGTCTCCAACCTCAAGATCCGCGCGCTTCTCGATCTCGAGACACTCGCAACCACGCCTTCGGCGGAGTGCGGTGCAAACGACATCGCGATCGCCGACATCGCGCTCGGGCGGCCGGCGGCCATCGACACATTCGGCGAAGCGCCGGAAACCGGCAGCTTCATGCTGGTCGATGCCATCACTGGCGCTTCCATCGCAGGGGGCGTCGTCACCGAAGCGAAAGCGCAGGCGGCCGAAGCGGACGAGAACACCTTCGTGCTCACGCGCGCCATGCTGGAGCGCGGCCTCAACGCCGATCTCGGCGATCGTCCGGAGACGGAAGCCGAGTTCCGCAGACGCGCAAACGAGGTCGCACTAATCCTCAGAGCGGCCGGCATAAATGTCGAGATCGAGAGTGCTCCCGACTATTCGATCTGATCTAAATTTGCTATCAGTTGGCGGCAATAACGGAGACGCCGCCCATCATCATGGATGACATCCTTCTTTACGTCGCCATCGGCTTTGTCGCCCAGATGATCGACGGCGCAATCGGCATGGCTTACGGCGTAACGACGAGCTCTGTTCTGCTCGGCATGGGCGTTCCGCCAGCCACTGCGAGCGCGTGCGTGCATGCCGCCGAGACGTTCACCACGGGCGCCTCGGGCCTTGCGCACTGGAAGCTCGGAAACGTCGACCGGCGGCTGCTGTGGCGCCTCGCGGTGCCCGGAATGATCGGCGGCGCGATCGGTGCCTACGCGCTCTCCGAGTTTCCGGGCGACACGTTGAAGCCCTTCATCAGTGCCTACCTCCTGCTGCTCGGTCTCGTCATCATCTGGAAAGCTCTCGCGAGGAAACCTCTCGCCGCACCCGCTCCGCGCTCCGTCGCGCCGCTCGGCTTCTTCGGCGGCCTTCTTGATGCGATCGGCGGCGGCGGATGGGGACCGATCGTAACGTCGAGCCTGCTCGGACAGGGCGCGACGCCGCGCTACGCGATCGGCTCCGTCAATCTCGCGGAGTTCTTCGTCACCTTGACGATCTCGACGACTTTCTTCCTCACGGTGGGGCTCAGCCTCTGGCCTATCATTGCGGGGCTGATCGTCGGCGGCGTGATCGCGGCTCCGTTCGCCGCGCTCGCGGCTAAGCACGTGCCCGCCAAAGTGCTGATGCTGGTGGTCGGCTGCGTGGTCGTGCTGCTCTCCGTCCGAACGATCTACCTCACCCTCCAGTAGCTTACGAGCGACGTGACCCGATGTTCGATCCCTCCATCCTCGCTCAATGGCCGCATATCATCGCGGGCGGTTTCGGCGTGGGCTTCCTCGTCGGCATGACGGGGGTCGGCGCGGGCTCGCTCATGACGCCGTTTCTCATCACGCACGTCGGGGTGCAGCCCGCGCTCGCAGTCGGCACCGATCTTCTGTTCGCATCGATCACCAAGGCGTCGGCCGCCGCACCTCACCACAATTTCGGAAACGTGAACTGGCGCATCGTCCGCTGGCTCGCCGCGGGCAGCGTTCCCGGCGCGCTTGCGATGCTCGCGCTGATCGAATGGCTCGAGCCCAACCTCGAGGTGATGGCGCACGTCATCAAGAGCGCGCTGGTTACGGCACTCCTCATCAGCTCCATCGCCATCCTGATCTATCCGTTCATCACCCGCGGCAAGTGGAAGGAAGGCGCGGAGCTCAACCATCCGATCCGTCCGCTTCCGACGTTGCTGCTGGGCCTGCTGCTCGGCTCGATCGTGACGCTGACCTCGGTCGGCGCGGGCGCCATCGGCGTCGTGGTGCTGACGCTGCTCTATCCCGCGCTCAAGACCCGGCACCTCATCGGAACCGATATCGTGCACGCGGTTCCGCTCACGCTCGTCTCCGGGCTCGGCCACCTCGGCATGGGGAACACAAATTTCACCCTGCTCGGCCTGCTGCTGCTCGGCTCACTGCCCGGCATCGCGATCGGATCGCGCCTCACCGGCAAGCTGCCGGAGTGGTTCCTGCGCGCGTCCCTCGCAGCGATCCTCGTGTTCGCGGCCTCCCAACTCTACGCGAAGCTCTGAGCGCTGCTCCCCGCCCCCAAATTGGCACGTGTCTGGATCCCGGTCTCCGCCCGGGATGACGTCCAGGTGTGGAAACGCGTGCACGGCCCGCTCCAACGGCTGACGGGCGCCTCTCCCGCACGGGAGAGGACGCTTCGTTGCTGGCCGCTAGTGAATAGTGCCGCTCAGACGAGCGTCACATCGCTGTGGAAGGTGTTGCCGCCGAGAGTGGCTTTCACGACACCGGCGCGGATCACGAAGTCGCCGAAGCGTTCGCCTTCCTGGCGCTCCTTTGCGTAGCGCAGAAACAACGGCTCCAGGAGCTCCACGATGCGGGCCTTGCCGACATCCTGCGCATAGAGCTTGTTGAGGCGTGTGCCTTCGTGCGCCGCGCCGAGGTAAAGGTTGTAAAGACCGGGCGCGCGGCCGACAAAGCCGATCTCCGCCATGTAGGGCCGGCCGCAGCCGTTCGGGCAACCGGTCATGCGGATGACGATATCGTCCTCGCGCAGGCCCGCCTTGTCGAGGCTGTCCTCGAGCGTCGTGATCAGCTCCGGCAGAAAGCGCTCGCTCTCGGCAAGCGCAAGCGCGCACGTCGGAAGCGCCACGCACGAGATCGAATTGCGGCGCAGGCCCGATGACGTCTTGATGTCGATGCCGTGCGCCTTGAGCGTAGCCTCGATCTTCGCCTTCTGCTTCGCACCGACGTTGCAGATAATGATGTTCTGGTTTCCGGTCAGCGAGAAGGTGATCCCGCCTGCCTGGGCGATTTCGCGGAGTGCCGTGCGCAGGTGCCGGTCTGGCGTATCCTTGATGCGGCCATTCTCGATGAAGAGACCCAGGTGCCACTTCTTGTCGGGACCCTGGTGCCAGCCGATGGGATCGCCCATGGATGTGAACTTGAATGGCCGCGCGTCACCGAGCTTGTAGCCGAGGCGCTTCTCGACCTCGGCGCGGTAGGCATCGGCTCCGAAGCGTTCGACCGTGTACTTCAAGCGGGCGTTCGCGCGGTTCTCGCGGTTGCCCCAATCGCGCTGCACGAGCATCACCTTCTCGGCCACGTCGATTGCCTGATCCGGCGTGCAGAAACCTATGACGTCGCCCGTGCGGGGGAAGGTTGCGGTATCGCCATGCGTCATGCCCATGCCGCCGCCTATGGAGACGTTCCAGCCCGCGAGCGCGCCCTTGGCATCGGTGATGGCGATGAAGCCCAGATCGTGCGCGAACACGTCCCCATCGTTGTGCGGAGGCACGGCGATGACGATCTTGAACTTGCGCGGCAGGTAGTGGACGCCATAAAGCGGCTCGGTGTCGGGCACGGCGGGGCGCGACATGTCCGAGACCTTCTCACCTTCGAGCCAGATCTCGTGATACGCGCTGGTCTTCGGGAGCAGGTGATCGCTCACCTTGCGCGCGAAATCGCCAGCCGCTGCGTGCACGGGCGACATGAACGGATTGGCGACGCACATCACGTTGCGGTTCACGTCTCCGCACGCCGCGATGGTGTCGAGGCAGGCGTCGTTGATGGCCTGCATGGTGCGGCGCAGGTTCGACTTGATCACGCCGTGATACTGGAAGGTCGCGCGCGTGGTGAGGCGCAGCGTGCCGTTGGCGTAGTTCCCGGCGATATCGTCGAGCTTCAGCCACTGCTCGGGCGAGACCAGGCCGCCCGGCAGACGCAGGCGGATCATGAAGCTGTACGCCTTTTCGAGCTTCTTCTTCGCCCGCTCGCCGCGCACGTCCCGGTGGTCCTGCATGTAGGATCCGTGGAACTTAATGAGCTGCGTGTCGTCCTCGGCGATAGCGCCAGTCTCCACGTGCGAAAGACCATCGGCGATGGTTCCGCGGAGATAGTGGCTCTCTTCCTTGAGGAACTCGTTCTTCGAGCGTTTGTCGGTCATGGGGGTCCTGGGCAGTGAGACGGCAAGCGATGCGGCAGCAGGGAAGGAAAAAACGAAACCGCTAGTTCCATCCGCCTGCTGCGCGCTGCCTTAATATACGTCGCGTTGATAGCGGCCGGCCTTGGCGAGATCCTTGAGCTTGGCGCGCCCTGCTTCCTCGTCGCCATTGGCCGTTTCGGCAAGAATGCGCGCAAGCGTGACGTCGACATCCTTGGCCATGCCCTTCTCGTCGCCGCACACGTAAATGTGGGCGCCTTCGTCGAGCCATTTCTGAAGCTCCGCGCGGCGCTCCCACAGGCGCGTCTGGACGTAGATCTTCTCCGGCTGATCACGGGAGAAGGCCACATCGATGCGCGAAAGCGTACCGGAGGCGAGGTGGTCCTGCCATTCGAGCTGGTAGAGGAAATCGTTCGAGAAGTTGCGCTCACCGAAGAACAGCCAACTCTTGCCCTTGGCGCCGGTCTCGGCACGCTCCTCGATGAAGCCGCGGTAGGGCGCGACGCCGGTGCCGGCGCCGATCATGATGATCGGGCGGTCTCCGTCGGCGGGCAGGCCGAAGTGGCGGTTCGGCTTGACGTAGATGCGGGCCTTGCCGCCGACCTTGCAGCGGTCGGCGAGATAGGTGGAGGTCACGCCCTTGCGCGCCCTGCCGTGAGACGACCAGCGCACCGCGCCGACCAGAAGATGCGCCTCGCCGGGATGAGCCTTGAGGCTCGACGCCACGGAATAGAGACGGCCCGGGAGCGGACGCAGCAGCTTCAGGAATTGATCGCCTGCGAGCTTCTCGGGGAAGCTCTCGAACAAGTCGATCAACTGGCGGTCGGCGGCGAAGCGCGCCAGTTCACCCTCTTCCAGCAGCTTGGCGACGCCCTTGCTGCCGGTGAGCTTGGCATAGGCGTCCACCAGCGGACGCGAGAGCGTGGTGATGTCGTAGCTCTCGACCAGCTTCTTCTTGAGAGCCGCGTCGCCTGCGAGGCCGACGGCCTTGAGCAGGTCTTCGGCCAGCTCCGGATCGTTCTCCGGGAAGAGGCCGATGGCATCGCCCGGCTTGTAGATGAAGCCCGGGTCCTCGACCGCAAACTCGGCGTGCCACGTCTCACGGGTGGAGCCGGTGCCGTTCAGGTTGATCAGCTCCGAGATCTCGGCCTCGGCGGGGTTCTCCGCGGTGAAGCGCGGCTCGTCGTCCTCGTCGGCGGCAACAGGCGCCTTGAAGTCAACATGCACGACCGTAGCCGATCCGGCGGGCTCGGCAGGCGCGATGGTCTCGAGCGCCTTGTCGGTCCAGGCAGCGGCGGCCTTCTGGAAGTCGAGGTCGAGGTCCACCCGGTCGGCCGCGCGGATGCCGCCCAGCGCTTCGAGCCGTTTGTCGACCTCGCGGCCGGTCTGGCAGAAGTTGACGTAGGCGGTGTCGCCGAGGGCGAGCACGGCAAAGCGCACCCCATCGAAGCGGGGTGCGTCCTCCGACAGGATCGCTTTATAGAAATCGGCCGCGCGCTGCGGCGGGTCGCCCTCGCCCCAGGTCGAGATATAGACGATGAGATTCTTGGCCTTCGCGAGCGTGGCGAGGTCGGCGTCGGCCATATCGACCACGCGCACGTCGAAATTCTGCTTTGCGGCCAGCTTCTTAGCCTTCAGCGCCAGGGTTTCCGCGTTGCCGGACTCGCTGCCATAGAGAATGGTGAGCGGCTGGCGCGGGCGGGGCGCCTGGGCAGCAGGGGCCACGGCGCCGACTGACTGTCCGTGGGCGGCATCCAGACCTGCGAGGAAACCCGAAAGCCAGCTCCGCTGCAGCGGCGTCGAGCGCTGCACGAGTTGGTTCAGCACGTTGATATCCTCGGCCGCGAACGGCGCGTTCTTCGGCAAAAATGGAACCGCGGTCACCCGCTCCTCCTCCATCACCCCTGGGAAACCGGCGCTTCGAATTGGCCTCGCGCTGCCGGTCTGATCATCCTAGCGGCCATTCGTAAAATTCGATCTACGGAGCCGCCGGCATTGATTGCCGGAGATACACCAACGTAGAAATTTTTTCCATGGCTTTAAGGTCGCGATGCCGTAATCGCAATGTCATTCCCCGTGATGCTTCTGTCTTAGACAATCATTGCGGACATATATCCGAAATCGTATCGCTTTTATGCCCCGGCCGCGGTTCGGGGCACAGGCTCACGAAGAGACCCGCCGACGCGCTCCTCATCCTTTGGTACGGCCAGGCCCCAGGGCCTCCTGCACGCCGTTAAGACCTCGCCCCGTCACACGAACTCGTGACGCACTGTTACTTTGCTCCGCAGGCGGCCTGTGGTTACTTACGGGCAAGGGGATCGTGCTTGACAAGCAAGGCTCGATCCGCAGACTGAGGCGGTCATAAAACGAAGACTGACGACCTCAGTGGGGGGCTCTTGGCGGAGCGCTCTTTCTGTAAAGCAGCTTGTCGCATTTTAAGGAGGAACCATCATGAAGACCTGGACCAAGCCCGCAGTTCGTGAGCAGGAAGTCGGCCTCGAAGTCACCAGCTACCTGCCGGCTGAGATCGACATCATCTAAATCGATCCGCTCGCAACGCGTTTGAGCAGTTCTGGCGCGGCGGTCGAACCCATCGGCCGCCGTAGTCATTTGGGGGCTTAGTCCGTTGAGGATCTAGTCTTTTCAAGGACTTTGGCCCTCCCCACTCTCACTCGCGTCCTACGGCCGATGCTCTTCATTTGCGGCGCCGCTTTCGGCGAGGCACGCCGCCCAAAAAGCGAATAAGTCATGATCATCAGGATCCTGGGGGCGGCTGCTGGCGGCGGCTTTCCTCAGTGGAACTGTAACGGTCGCAACAGCGCTGCTGTCCGAGCTGGCAAACCGGGCTTCCGCCCGCGGACCCAGTGCTCGCTCGCGCTGTCTGCGAACGGCTCGGATTGGGTGTTGCTCAACGCCTCGCCCGATCTCCGCCAGCAGATCAACGAGACCCCAGCCCTCGGCGCCCGGGCGGACGGACCTTTGCGCAACAGCCCCATCACCGCCGTGGTTCTCACCGGCGCCGATGTGGACTTCATTGCAGGCCTCCTGAATCTCCGGGAACTGCAGCCGTTTTCGATCTACGGATCGTCCCGCGTTCTCGATACGCTGGCCTCCAACTCGATCTTCAACGTGCTCGACGCGTCGGTGGTCAAACGCAACGTGCTCTCTTTCGGCGAGCCGACGCCCATCACGGGCGCGGGCCGCGACACGGGGATCGTGGTCGAAGCCTTTCCGGTGCCCGGCAAGATCGCGCTCTATCTCGAGGCGGGAAGCTCAACAAACAACTACGGCAGCCGCGAAGGCGATGCGATCGGGCTCAAGATCACGGAAGCGAGCACGGGCAAGAACTTCTTCTTCGTGCCTGGATGCGCGATCGTGGACGAGGAGCTCGCCGGGCGGCTCAAAGGCGCGCCGCTCGTGTTCTTCGACGGCACGCTCTACACGGACGACGAGATGATCCGGCAGGGCCTGATGCAGAAGACAGGCGCGCGGATGGGGCACATGAGCATCTCGGGCTCCGAGGGCTCGATTGCCGCGTTCGAGCCGTTGAACGTCGCGCGCAAGATTTACGTCCATATCAACAATTCCAACCCGGTGCTCGACGACAACTCGCCCGAGCGCCGCGCAACGGAAGCGGCCGGCTGGGAGGTCGGCTATGACGGAATGGAGATCCACCTATGAGCGAGCGTCGCGCGGGCCCTGATACGCAAGCGCTGTGGAGCCCCGAGGAATTCGAAGCGGCCATTCAAGCCGTGGGCGCGGAGCGCTATCACGACAAGCATCCGTTCCATAAGCTTCTGCACGGCGGCAAGCTCAACAAGGGCCAGGTGGCGGCCTGGGCGCTCAATCGCTACTGCTACCAGTCGGCCGTGCCGCGCAAGGATGCGGCCCTCGTGAGCCGCGTTCTCGACCGGCAGCTCCGCCGCGACTGGATCCATCGCGTGCTCGAGCACGACGGTCACGGCGAGGATCCCGGCGGCATCGAGCGCTGGCTGGTTTTGACGGACGGGCTCGGCCTCGACCGCGACTACGTGCAGAGCATGGCCGGCGCGCTTCCCGCGACCCGGTTCGCCGTCGAAGCCTATGTGCGCTTCGTCTACGAGCAGCCGCTCACGGTTGCGGTCGCCTCCTCGCTCACCGAGCTTTTCGCGCCCAAGATCCACAAGGAGCGCATCGCGGGCATGCTCGAAAACTATGACTTCATCGACGACAAGGTGATGGCATACTTCAAGAAGCGGCTCGTGCAGGCGCCGTTCGATGCGGACTTCGCGCTCAATTACATCAAGACGCACGCGAAGACCCGCGAAGAGCAGGAAGCCTGCGTAGATGCCGTGCGCTTCAAATGCAACGTGCTTTGGGCGCAGCTCGATGCACTGCACCATGCTTACGTGACCCCGGGCTGGATTCCGCCCGGCGCTTTCAGGCCGGAGACGCTGAATGTCTGAGACGTCCGAGCCCCGCAGCATGCCGACCCGCCTGATCGTGGCGGGCGACACGAAACTCGTGCTGCCACGGCATATCAAGCTCCGGCACGATCCCGGCCGCGGCCGATGGATCATCCTGGCGCCGGAGCGCGTGTTCAACCCCGACGATACGGCCGTCGAAGTGCTCAAGCGCCTCGACGGACAACGTTCCGTGAGCGAGATCGCGGAAGCCTTGTCTCAAGAGTATCAGGCCCCACTTGAGGTGGTGACTGAAGACATTCTGGCCATGCTCCAAGACCTTACCGACAAGGGTGTGCTGGCCAAAGCCTAGTGCGTGGCCGGCTGAGAGAGGATAGCGACGCATGAACGAGATCGCACCGACCCACGTGACCGAGACGGCGATGCCCGTCTGCGCCCGCAACGCCGACGGGGCGCCGGTTGCCGATCCAGGTCCGGACCCTGCGCTTTGCGCCCGCGCGCCGATCGGCATGCTGTGCGAGCTGACGCATCGCTGCCCGCTCCAGTGCCCCTACTGCTCGAACCCGGTCGAGCTCGAGCGCGTGAACGCAGAGCTGACAACGGAGGAGTGGCAGGATGTGATGCGCCAGGCCGCATCGCTCGGCGTGCTTCAGATCCATCTCTCCGGCGGTGAGCCGACGGCGCGGAAGGATCTCGAGGACATCGTGAAGGTGGCGGCCGAGGTGGGTCTCTATACCAACCTGATCACCGCCGGCGTGACGCTAACGCGCGACCGCCTCGCGAAGCTCGCGGAGGTGGGGCTCGATCACGTTCAGCTGTCCGTGCAGGACGTCGATCCGGACAACGCCGACCGCATCGCCGCCTACAAAGGCGGCATGGCGAAGAAGATCCAGGTGGCGGGATGGGTGCGCGAGCTCGGCCTGCCGCTGACGATCAACTGCCCGATCCATCGCCAGAACATCCACAACGTTCCGCGCATGATCGATTTTGCCGTCGAGATGGGCGCCGGGCGCGTGGAGATCGCGCACGTGCAGTATTATGCCTGGGCGCTCGTGAACCGCGCCGCCCTGATGCCCACGCGCGAAGCGTTCATGACGGCTGCCCGCCAGGTGGAAGAGGCGCGCGCCAAGTACAAGGGCATCATCGTCATCGATGCCATCGTGCCAGACTATTACGCCAAGTTCCCGAAGCCCTGCATGGGCGGCTGGGCGCGCGGCATCGTCAATATCACTCCCTCGGGACGAGTCCTTCCGTGTCACGCAGCCGAGTCGATCAAGGGGCTCGAGTTCGACAACATCAAGACGCGGCCGCTTGCCGACATCTGGCTCAATGGCGAGGCGTTCCAGAAGTACAGGGGCACCTCCTGGATGAAGGAGCCGTGCCGGAGCTGCCCGCGCAAGGAGATCGACTACGGCGGGTGCCGTTGCCAAGCGTTCGCCCTCACCGGCGATGCGGCCAATACCGATCCGGCCTGCTCTCTTTCTCCACTGCACGCACAGTGGCAAGCCGTTGCAGAGGTGGAGAGCCACAGCCCCAACGCTCCGGAGTTCATCTACCGTCGCGTGGGCGGTGCAGCAAAGAAACCGGAAACGCACAACGCATCTTGAGCCGCTGACTAGGGTCAAGTACAGCTAGTGGATGAGCCTGGGTGCGGCAACTTGTTCACTCCAGGTTCAGGCAAACTTTGCGAGTATGGGCCGCTTGCCAGGTAGTGCGGGAGGCCGCCCGGCAGGACGGTTAGAAGAAGGTTTCGGAGGATTCGGAAGATGCTCAAGTGGGTTATTGCGGCCGCCGCGCTCGTGGCTGCACCTGTCGCTGCGTCGGCGCAAGATGCAGAGGCGGGTGCCGCTGTATTCAAGAAGTGCGCTGCCTGCCATCAGATCGGCCCTGATGCGAAGAATGGCCTTGGCCCGGCACTCACCTGCGTTGCAGGTAAGGCTGCTGGCCATCATGAAGGTTTCAACTATTCCGACGCGGTGAAGAACTCGGGCATCACCTGGACGGACGAGAACCTGCTTGCATGGTTCGAGAAGGACGACGCCGTCGTCAAGGGCAACAAGATGATCTTCCCGGCCGGTATCAAGAACGAGGACGATCGCAAGAACCTGCTCGCCTACATCAAGTCGCAGTGCAAAGAGTAATCTGCACGCGCGCGAGCTGATCTAAGAAGACGCCGCGGATCTTGCATCCGCGGCGTTTTTCTTTTCAGAGGGGGGTGACGTCGCTCGCGTCGAGGTGCGTGAGCCAATGGGCGAGCGGATGGCCGGCGACAACGGCTTCGGGCGCGATCTCGGCCAAGGGCACCAGCACGAACGCGCGCTCCGTGATGCGCGGATGAGGCAAAACGAGATCGCTCTCGGCCAGCACCGCATCCCGGTAGATCAGCACGTCGACGTCGATGACGCGCGGTCCCCAGCGCCGCTCGCGGACACGCTTCATCTCCTCCTCGATGCCGAGGCAGCGGCGCAGCAGATCCTGCGGAGAAAGGTCCGTCTTGACCGCGACGCAGGCGTTGACGAACCAATCCTGATCGAGCACGCCCCACGGAGCCGTGCGGTAGAGGCGCGAAGCCCGCACGAGTGCGATATCGCCCTTCGCGGTCAGAAGGGCGATCGCCTGATGGATGTTCGCTTCCTTGTCGCCGACGTTGGATCCGAGCCCGATCAGGGCATCGAACGCGGGTGTTGCGTCAGAGGATGACGTTGTGGCGGGCGGCGTCATGGGCGGGCAGGACACTGCTTGCCGGCGCGTCTGGACACAGGCCGTCGCCCGCGCGACGAAGAGGCCGGGCTGCCGGTCCGAATCCCAGAGGCGTCATCCCGGCCAATGCCGGGATACGCCAGCCGCATCACGCGATCAGTCATACTTGATGTAAGAGAAGCGCATGTCGCCGGCCGGCGTGCCTTCGAGAACGCCCTCCTTGCCCGGCTGCCAATGGACGACCTCCTCGATCTTCTTGGCGAGGGCCAGGTCTTTCTCGGTGATGCCCTTGGCGGAATGCGTCACCAGCCGGACCTCGACCCAGGCGTAAGAAGCGGTGATGTCGGGATGGTGCCAGGCCGCCTCGGCGAGGTGGCCGACGGTGTTGATGACCATCAACGTGCCCTTCCAGCTCGACGTCTTGTATGTGCGGCGGATCCATCCGTCCTCGAGGCGCCATTCCGGTAGATTCTCGGCCAGCCACTTCGTGACCTCGCCATCAGAAAGTGCCTTGTCCCGGGGGCTGCTCATATTGCTCTCTCCTCGCCTTTCGTGGACTATTGCGCCTGCCCTGCGCGCGGGCCTGCTCGGGCGCCTTGGCTTTGGATACCGCTTGCCGCATTTTCCGCGACGAACCGGTTTCCACTTCGCGGCAAAATGCTCTAGAGCACGTCTGCCCTCAAGGGAATCCTGCCCTCGGGCGCAATCGGGCTCCCTCGTTCTTAATTTTGAGATTTACTCATGCTCTCGATGCGCGATGCCGCGCGCCTCGCTGAGACCAGGCTCCAACCCTCGCAGAGGCGAGATCCGGCGGCAAACGTCCCCCACCAAGGAAGCGCTTTCAGATGCACGACACACACCCGGTCAGAGGCTGCAGCGTCTCGGCACCCGCTCGGCTTCATCTGGGGTTTCTAGATCTGAACGGGGGGCTGGGGCGCCGCTACGGCTCGATCGGGCTTGCCCTCGACGCACCCAGCACGGACATCCGCGTGGAGCGGGCCGAGACCATGTCGGCCTCGGGCCCGGAGCGCGAGCGTGTCCTCACGGTGCTCGCCCGCTGTTCGGAGGCCTTGAAGCTCAAAGGGGCCTACCGCGTGGAGGTCGCCCGTGCGATTCCCGCCCATGCGGGGCTCGGCTCGGGCACGCAACTCGCGCTTGCCATCGGCCTTGCGCTCATGCGGCTCGAAGGGCTTTCGCTCTCGCCGCAGCAGATCGGTGACCTCGCCGGACGCGGCGCGCGCTCGGCCATCGGCATGGCGGCCTTCGAGGCCGGCGGCTTCATCGTGGATGGGGGACGCGGCGCCATCGACCAGCCGCCGCCGGTGCTGATCCAGAGCCCTTTTCCCGAGGACTGGCGGGTGCTGCTGGTGCTCGACCCCAAGGCGCAGGGGGCGCATGGAGACCGCGAGACCAAAGCCTTCGCAGCCTTGCCTCCGTTCCCTGCCGAGCTTGCGGACCGGCTTTGCCGGCTCGTTCTCATGCAGCTTGCCCCCGGCCTGAAGGAAGCCGACATCGGCGCGTTCGGCGCGGCGTTAACCGAGATTCAGCGGATCGTGGGCGGCCATTTTGCGGCGGCACAGGGGGGCAGCCCCTGGACCTCGCCTCCTGTCGGAGCGCTGCTCAAAAAAGCGTCAGAGCTCGGTGCAACAGGTATCGGCCAGACCTCGTGGGGGCCGACCGGATTCGGGTTCGTACCCTCTCCGGATGTGGCAGACCGCCTCTATCATTCTTTAGTCGAAGACGCTAAAGCGATGGGCCTTGAAATCGCGGTGGTGCGAGGGCGCAATGCCGGAGCGACGATCGCGGCCGATTGAGACGAGCACGCCGACACTCAAGACAATGAGCGGCCAAGCCTTTTGTGAACGGGAGACGATTTTATGAGTGAAGCCACGCCGATTCTGCACATGCTCTCGCCGCAGAAGCACATGAGCCCGTTCGACGTGAACATGGCGGCCGACGCCGGTTACAAGGTGATCGTTCCCTACATCAACGTGACCCAGGAAGAGGTCACGGGTCTCGTTCAGGACGCGATCTTCTCGCGTCCGCCGGATTACGGCGTCCGCACCGGCTTCTTCGTCGGCGGCAAGGATGCGATCCTCGCTCTCGACTTCCTCGAAGCCGCGCGCAAGGCGCTGGTTCCCCCGTTCCAGCTTTCCGTGCTAGCCGATCCCGCCGGGTCGTTCACGACGGCGGCCGCGATGGTGGCTTGCGTCGAGCGCGTGCTGAAGCTCAAGTTCGGCCGCGGCTGGAAGGGCACCAAGGTCGCCGTGTTCGGCGCTACCGGCGTCGTCGGCTTCGCCTCCTCGATCATCGTCGCGCTCGAAGGCGCAGAGGTTAAGCTCGTCGCTCACCGCGGCGTCGATCGCGTCATCAAGTCGGCGCAAGTCTCGAAGGAGCGCTTCGGCGTCGACCTCGAGGCGGTGTCCGGTGAAACGGAAGATCAGAAGCGCGAGATCATCTCCAACGCCGAGGTCATCTTCGCGGCCGCAGCCGCCGGCGTGCAGGTGATCTCGAAGGAGCAGAAGGCCTACGCCGACAAGCTGCTCGTCGTCGCCGACGTCAACGCCGTGCCGCCCGCAGGCGTAGAAGGCATGGAACTGTTCATGGACGGCGCCCCGCTTCCGGGCTGCAATGCCCTCGGCGTCGGCCCGCTCGCGATCGGCGACATCAAGTACAAGACGGAGTCCGGCCTCTTCAAGCAGATGATCAACTCGCAGGAGGCCCTTTCTCTCGACTTCCGTCACGCCTTCGCGCTGGCCCGCCAGCTCGTGGCTTGACCGGCGAGACCGTCCTCATTGCCGCCTTTTCCGCGCGGGCGCTTGCGGCGTCCGCGCGGAGGGCTGGCTACGAGCCATTGGTCGTCGACTGCTTCGGCGACGAGGATACGGTGGCTCTCGCTGCCGCCTCGCGCTGCCTTCCTGCCCGCGTCCAGGTCGGCTTCACGGCGCGCCCCCTGATCGCAGGCCTCGAAAGCCTCGTGGCGGAGGCCTCATCCCCGCCGATCGGGCTCGTGCTCGGCTCGGGCTTCGAATGCAATCCGCGCCTCGTCTCTAAAATCGCCGCACTATTTCCTCTCATCGGCAACGATGCCGAGACCATCCAGCGCACGAAAGATCCTGCGCACTTCTTCAGAATTCTCGACGAGCTCGGCGTTCCCCATCCCGAGACGCGGCTCGATGCTCCGTCCGACACCGACGGCTGGCTGATGAAGCGGATTGGCGGCAGCGGCGGCCTGCACATCCACATCTGTCCCTCCGAGCCCCGTCCCGACGCGCGCCGCTATTTCCAGCGCCGCATCGCAGGCGAGGAGATCTCGCTCATGGGGCTCGTCTCCGAGAAAAGCGCCGCATTCGCGGCTAGCCGCCAGTGGACCAGCCCGCTTCCACGCCGCCCGTTCCGCTACGGCGGGGCCACCGGCTCGCTCCCGCTCGAGGAAGATCTCGAAGCGCGCCTCATCGAAATGTCTCTTGCGGTCTCCGAAGCGCTCTCGCTTCGCGGTATCGTCTCGTTCGACTATCTCGTATGCGACGGCGAGCCGTTCCTGCTCGAGGTCAATCCGCGCCCCGGCGCGACACTCGACGTGTTCGACGACGCTGCGGGCACGCTTTTCAAGGCTCATGTGGAAGCCTGCCGCGGCGGCGATCCCGCGGCTCTTCTCGCCTCCGGCTGGCATCCGCCCGTCGCGCGCGCCGCCGCCTTTCTCTATGCGGACAAGGGCCCTCTCTCCGTTTCCTCCATCGACTGGCCGGACTGGGCCTCTGACCGGCCACGCCCCGGCAGCGTGATCGGCGCGGGCCAGCCGCTTGCGACGGTGATCGCCGAAGGACTTTCGGTTGACGAGGTGCAGGCCGCGTGCGTTCAACGCTTGGGCGCCCTCGAAACTTTGCTGTATGACCATTCAAACAAAAAGGGAGCTCAACAATGAGCAGCACTCAGGGCTTCGCGCCGAGCGTCAACGCACGGGCGGGCATTCTGGTCGACGATCTGGCCGCGAACGCCCAGGCCTTGCGCGTGTCCGTCACCACCGGCGCGGCGGGTGAGCGGTGCATCGACCTGGGCTCAAACGTTCCGGGCGGCCTCGAAGCGGGCCGGCGGCTCGGAGAGATCTGCATGGGCGGCCTCGGAACGGTGACGCTCACCTCGTCCTCGGGTCTCGAGCGCTGGCCGCTCGGCGTCGTCGTGCACTCGTCCAACCCCGTCGTCGCGTGCCTCGGCAGCCAGTACGCAGGCTGGACCATCACGGACGACAGCGGCTTCTTCGCGCTCGGCTCGGGTCCGGCGCGCGCACTCTCGCGCGTCGAGGAGCTCTACAAGGAGCTCGGCTACATCGATCATCACAACAAGGGCGCGCTCGTGATCGAGGGCGACAAGGCGCCGCCGCCGGGCGTCGCCACCAAGGTTGCAGAGGCTTGCGGCATCAAGACCAGCGATCTCACGGTTCTCTACGCGCCGACGGGCAGCCTCGCGGGCACGGTGCAGATTGCCGCGCGCGTGCTCGAGGTGGCGCTTCACAAGGCGCACGCGCTCCATTTCGATCTCGGCAACATCGTCGACGGCTACGGCGTGGCGCCGATCGCCCCGCCGATCCCGGATTTCGTCAAGGCGATGGGCCGCACCAACGACGCCATCATCTACGGCGGGCGCATCCATCTCTTCGTGCGCGGCACCGACGAAGCCGCCAAGAAGCTCGCAGATGCGCTGCCCTCCAACACCTGCTCCATCTACGGCAAGCCGTTCGCGGAGATCTTCGCCAGCGTCAACGGCGACTTCTACAAGATCGACGCCTCGCTGTTCAGCCCCGCGGTCGTCACCGTGTCGAACCTCGACACGGGCTCCTCCTTCCACGCCGGCAAGCTCGCGCCCGACATCGTCGACGCGAGCTTCCGCTAAACTTCGGCCCTCTCCCGGCCAAGGGAGCGGGAAAGGCTCATGAACAAGCTCGTCACAGCTTCCGACCTCGACGACGCGGCCCCTCGCGGGCCGCGCATCGTGCTGTTCGTCGAGGACGGCTCCGGTGACTGGCACGCGCGCCGCCTCAAGCGCGCGATGGAGGCGCGCGGCGCGCAGGTAGTGACCACCACGCTGAGCGCCTGCGCCTTCGATACGTCTTGCCCGAGCGGCATCGAGATTCCGGGCTTCGACGGGCTGCTGCCGGACGGCGCTTTCGTCCGCTCGGTTTCAACCGGCACGCTCGAGCAGATCACCTTCCGGCTCGGCATTCTTCATGCGCTGCGCGAAAGCGGCATCCGCGTCTGGAACGACGCCCGTGCGATCGAGCGCTGCGTCGACAAATCGACCGCGACGTTCCTGTTCCAGAAGGCAGGCCTCGCCACACCGCCGACGCGCGTGGTGGAGACCCGCGCGCGCGCGCTCGCGCACGCGATGCGGGATCCGCGTCCGCTGGTGGTGAAGCCCTTGTTCGGAAGCCAGGGTAACGGCGTGCGCCGCGCGCAAGGTCCCGAGGAGCTGCCGCCGCCGGAGGACGTGGGCGACGTCTATTACATGCAGCACTATCTGAGACGGCCCGAAGCCACTCAGTTCGAGGATTGGCGCGTGTTCGTCTCGCAGGGGCGCATTCTCTCGGCCATGGTCCGGCGCGGCAAAAGCTGGATCACGAACGTGCATCAAGGCGCTGAGCCGGTGGCGCACGAGCCTTGCGACGAGATGCGCCAGCTCGCACTCGGTGCCGTCTCGACCATCGGCGCCGACTACGCCGGCGTGGATCTGATCCGCGACCAGGGCGGGCGCCTCATGGTGCTCGAAATCAATTCGAACCCGGCCTGGAAAGGCCTCCAGAGCGTGACATCGGTCGATATCGCCGACACCATCGCGGCGGATTTTCTATCGGCGGTGACGAAGGCCAAGGCGTGATGGCGTTCCCGCTCTCCCGCGACACGATCGAGGCCGCCTTTCTTTCGGCATGCCGTGCCGAGCTCACTGCGCTGAAGCCCGGCAACGTCCATATCCATGCGGCAGGGCATGGCATGGAGACGCTGCATTTCGAGCGCGCCGCGCTGGCAGCGGCTCCCTTCCTCGGCGATCCCGCACGCGGCGTCGGCGCGCGTATTCTAGGTGCCGTCGGCGCCAGCGTCGCGGCGGCGGGGTGCAACACCAATCTCGGGATCGTGCTGCTCTGCGCGCCTCTGGCGGTCGCTTCGGGCGGACGCGAGGAGCCTTCCGACCTTCGAGACCGTCTCGGCCGCGTGCTCGATGGACTCGACCGGGCTGACGCGGATCAGGCGTTTCAGGCGATCGTCATCGCCAATCCTGCGGGACTTGGCCGCGCGGATGCAGGCGACGTTAACGGCCCTCCGAGCATGACGCTCAAGGACGCGATGGCCCTCGCCGCCGATCGGGACCGGATCGCGCGGGCCTACGTCACACGCTTCGATGACATCTTCTCCCACGCGCTGCCCGAACTTTATGCAGCCCGCCGCAGTGCCGAAAGCGAAAGCATGGCCATTACTGCACTGCACATGAGCCTGCTTGCGTCGTTCCCGGATAGTCATATTGCGCGCAAATATGGTGACGATGCCGCAGAGGCCGTGCGCAGGGAGGCGGCCGACTGCGCAGCCCTCTGGCGTCCCGCACCGCGGCAGGAGACCTGGCAGGCGCTGCTCGATCTCGACAGCAGCCTCAAATCGCGCGGGCTAAACCCCGGAACGACCGCGGACTTCGTCGTCGCGACGCTTTTCGCAGATGCGCTCATCGCCGCAGGCCGAGAAACCATGTCCCCTTAGGTTGTGTCTCCCTTCGGGAGAAGCCGGCGGCGCTTTTCTTCTTTCCTTGTATTGCTGGGCGTCAGCGCCTCGGGGGCTTGTCCGTCCCCCTTCGAGGCGGGCTTTTTCCGATTGCACTCTAGCCCCTTGTCGAAGTCGCAATCCTAGGGCTATTAAGGGGCGGCTCGCGAAGCGTGCCGCTATCTGGCCAACCGGACCGGTGACCCACATCACCGTTCGCTGCAACTGGGATAGCTTCGGACTGCAGCCCTCGCACCCTGGGCAGGACGCTCCAAGCGAACGTCTCAGAATGGACGCTCGGGGCGCGTTGTTTTTCGTTCAATTGAAGGAAGGGAACCCCCTAATGGCCAAGATCAATCGCGTTATGGTCGGCGAGTCGCTCGTCGGCGACGGCAACGAAGTCGCACACATCGACCTCGTCATCGGACCGCGCGGCAGCGCTGCTGAGACGGCGTTCGTGAACGCGCTCTCCAACAACAAGGATGGCTTCACCACGCTCCTCGCCGTGATCGCGCCGAACCTGCCCTGCAAGCCGAACACGATCATGTTCAACAAGGTCACCATCAAGGACGCCCGCCAGGCCGTCCAGATGTTCGGACCGGCTCAGTACGGCGTTGCCAAGGCCGTTCAGGACTCGGTTGCCGAGGGCGTGATCCCCGCCAACGAAGCTGACGACCTCTATGTCCTCGTCGGCGTGTTCATCCACTGGGAAGCGGCCGACGACGCCAAGATCCAGGACTACAACTACCGCGCCACCAAGGAGGCTCTCGCCCGCGCCGTTGCTGGCAAGCCGACCGCTGCTGAAGCTACCGCTCAGCGCAACTCGGTCTCGCATCCGTTCGGTGCGAAGACTTGAAGCGGAAACCGTCCACAGCAGGATAATGCCCCTCCATTGAAGGGGGGTCTGCTGCAGCGATTGGGAAGACTACTCTCTGGCCGTTGGAACGGCTGATCTACACGGGTGGACCTTCACTATCCACTCGCAAAGTGGACTGAAACTTTAGAGCCTGGTTGCGATTTGAGCTTCGCAATCAGGCTCTAATTTTTTTGGCCGGCGGTTCAGGCGATCGCTTCGATGTCGCGGCTCGTGATCGCGCCGCCATGGAGCGCTGTGGCTACGAGCGCGCCCGCGACGCCGATGTCTCGCAGGGACGCGAGATCAGCGACGCTCCGCACACCGCCCGCCGCATAAACCGCGCGATGTGCCGCGCGCGAGACGACCGCATCGAGGCGCGGAAGATCCGGCCCCTCGCCGCTGCCCACGCGGGCGAGCGTCATGACGATCACGCGGTCCGGCCAGAGCGCGGCATCTTCGAGCAGGCCGGGCGGGCCAATGAAGTCATCGCCACGGAAATCGAGCGACAGCGGCGCCGCCGGACCTGCTGCCTTTCGCGCGCGCTCGTAGTCATCGATCGAGCTGAGCGACTCCGATCCGAGCACGTGACTTTTGATGATGGCGGCTGGCGGGCCATTGTCGCCGAGCGGGGCTTGCGTGCCTGCTCCCCCGTCGTCGATCCAGAGCTCGGTGCCGGGCCAGGATGCGGCGAGCCGCTGCTGCATCCGGTAATCAGCTCCGCGCGCTTCGATCCCTTCGAGATCGGCGACATAGAGCTTCCGGAACGGAAACAGGCGCGAAAGCCCCAGCGCGACCGCGACCGGATCGGCGCTCCCGGCAAGCGGCGTCACGAGCGGGCGATAGTTCGCGCGGTCTCCGCGACTGGCTGCAACGGCGAGACCGCCACGCACGTCGATGACCGGGATGATCTCCATCAGCTCACTGCTCGCAGTTGGGGTCCAGACAGGATGGGCGAGGCATACTCTCCATGGCCCGGCGGGTGATGTACCACAGGCGGCGGCTGTGTGCCGCGCCACGCGAGCCCCTGCGCAGCCCATCTTCGCCGTGATAGGGAGGAGCGGGCAACGCGTAGTGTACGCCGAAGCGAGGAGCAGGTTTGGCATGGGCATGACGGCGGGTCTGGATGTGGGCGGCGCGCACCTCAAGGTGGCGCTGGTCGAGGCTGCGCGCACCGTTGCCGTGCGTCAGATCGCCTGCCCGCTCTGGCAAGGCCTCGACAAGCTCGACACCGCGCTGGCGGAGGCCCATGCCCTGATTTCCAGCGCACGCTCGGTTGCGATCACCATGACGGGTGAGCTGTCCGATCTCTTTGCCGACCGGGAGACCGGCGTCGCAACCCTCGTCGCGCGCCTGTCGCGGGAGTTTGGAGACAAGGCGCGATTCTGGATGGGGCCGCGCGGCTTCGGCCGTGCCGAAGAGGCATGCCATCATCCGGGCGACGTGGGCTCGACCAATTTTCTTGCGACGGCGGCCTTCATCGGCAGCAGCATGGCGGACGCGTTGCTGATCGATTTCGGATCGACGACGGCCGACATCATTCCGATCTCGTCCGGCTCACCGGCCCCGCGCGGCTTTACCGACGCCGAACGGCAGATCTCCGGAGAGCTTGTCTATACGGGCTTCACGCGGACGGCTGTAATGGGGGTTACGACCGAGGCACCGTTCCGCGGCGAGCGCGTTGGATTTGCGCGCGAGTATCTCGCGACCATGGCCGACGTGCGCCGCATCCTCGGTTACGACCTCACGGAGATCGACCAGCACGCGACGGCGGACGGAAAGGGCAAATCGCTCGAGGAGAGCACTGCGCGGCTCGGGCGCATGCTGGGGCGGGATGCGCGAGACGGCACGGCCGAGGACTGGCGCCAGACGGCGGCGTTCGTGCGCGAGTGTCAGCTCCGTTCGATTCATGACGGCGCGGCACGCGTTCTTTCCGCGGCACCTCTGCTTGCAACGGCTCCGATCGTAGCTGCAGGCATCGGCGCTGGAGAGATCGAGGAGATCGCCCGGCGGTTGGGACGGCCCGTCGTGCGCTTCGGCACGCTCGCCAATGCCGATCAATCGTGCGAGGCGTGGGCGACGGGATGCGCGCCTGCGGTGGCCGTGGCGCGGCTGCTCGGCGCCGCAACGCAATAAGACATCGTTGAACATAACTGCGGTGCATGCGCGCTTCGTGACTGCGTGCCTGCGTGACTGCGGCTGCGCTGCAACTCCTTACAAAGGTCTTAAAAGTTTTCCTCTGATACATGCGGCCATCTGAAGCGGCCTCTAATGCGTTGCTGCTAGACTCAACCCATAATGAACAACAAGCCTCAATCGGGGAGAGGCCATGAAAACGGCGCTCACAATTCTTGCAGCTATCGTCATGCCGGGGGGCCTCATCGTTCTGGCCGTTGGCATCACGACGTTCCTGGTCGCACGTCACCGCGCACGCGCAAAAGCGGCGCAACTGGCTCCGGCTGTCTAAGCGCGGAAGGTTTTCTTTACTTTTTGCTCGCGGCTTCCGCATTGCCGCTGCGATAGGCGCGAATACGCTCCATCAGCCACTCCCAAGCCTCCATCTCGCGCGGGCCTGCGGTCTTCGAGATCGCGATCTCGAGATACTTCAGTTCGGCATCGATCTTTTCCGGCGGCAGCATGGACAGCCGGGTCGACAGCACCGCAAGCTCCAGAACGGCGGCTTCGGCCCTGTTGTAGCCGCTCCAAACGGAATGGCTCGCCGCGTGCACGATGCGGCAATGAAACCGGGGCCGCACATCATCCTCGCTGATGCGCTCGACGGCCAGCTCCCAGTGGGAGACCGCATCCTTCAGACGTACGCCTTTGACCACGTCGGCCGGCACGGTGGGCCAATCCCTGCGGCCGGTGATGCAGCCCGCGAAAACCCGTACATCGCCCGTGTGGCTCGCCACCGCCGCCGGATTGGCCATGAGATTGTCGAGCGTGCGCGACGGCTTGAAGGGCGCGATGATCCAGCCCGCGCCATCCTCGATGAGGCCCAGAGGGGCGATGTGGGGCACCCCCGCGGCATTTGTCGTCGTGACGATGGCCTCGACGATGCGTGGCATTCGCGCCTCCCCTCGGCTTGGTGTCGTGCGGATTACTTCGGCCTGCCCGCTGCGGCCCTAGCACGGATGCCGCGCGCCGTCGATCTCAGCGCGCGGCGGCTGGGAGAAGGCGTGCGCGGCGCTCTCTGAGGAGCGACGTCGAGGAGGGCCGAGAGCGCGGCGTCCTCTCCCGGGCCGAGCACCCGCCAGGCCAGATCGGCCCGTTCCACGATGACGGGAAACACGGGATCGACGATGCCTTGGCGAGCGAGCGTTTTCGCGGCCATCGTGCGGCGCACCGTCCGCGATTTGACGAGGGCCACCTCGACGTTCCCCAAGCGCTCGGCGAGGCGCGCGGCCAAACCATCGGAGGTAATGCTCCAGTCGCGCGGAATGCGCCGATCGCCCGCGCAGAGCTTCGCAGGCAGCCAGACCGGGATGCGCCTGCAGCGCCAGGCGCGCTCCATGCCAATCAGCGTGTCGGCCGCGACGAGGCGCGGCTCGATGGCGATCATCGCCTCCGCCATCTGGTGCATGGCGAGAAGCGCCATGTCGTGAGCCGCTTCGTCGGAGAACCGGAGAAGGGCCTGCGTCTCGCGTACGGCATCCGCGAACGGGCCGCCGCCCGGCACCACGACAACAGAGCGGCGCGCACGGCGCACCAGGCCCAAGAGCGCACGAAGCCGCCCGCTTTCCGCGAGGCTGCCTCCGATCTTGAGCACGAGCGCGGTCACGGCCCGGTCTACCTCGTTCGATAGATCTCGACGCCGCGCACAGGGCCGCGCTCCAGCTTCTCGATGCGGACGCGCATGGCCTCGATGCGGCGATCCTGGAGGCCGCGCTCGGCGATCTGCTCGGCGAATGTCTCGAGGAGATTGATGTGTCCGGCGCTCGTGATGTCGTTCACCGCATCGATGATGTCGGTGTAGGACGGCACCGTGTCCATGTCGTCCTCGGACGCGCGGACGGCGGGCGCAAGATAAGCATCGACAGTCAGGCGCACCTTCTGCGTGACGCCCTTCTCCTCGGCATAGACGCCGATGTTGCAGTCGATCACCCAATCCTTGAGGAAGATGCAGTCCCGCCCCAGCGCCTCGGACGCTTTTTGCGTGGGCGATGCCGTTGCGGCGCGTGCCGTCTCGATCGTAGTCACGGTGTGGTTTCCAACTCTAGGCCAGCCGATGGGCCGGCTGGATTCTTTGGTTGCGGGATGGCGCGGCGCACGGCGGCGAGCGCGGTGGCATCGAGGGCTGCACGACGGTCGGCCGCGCGGCAGAGCGCGCCCCGGAACCCGAGCACGTCTGGTCCGAGCGTCAACAGGACGGGAACCTGCGCGAGGCGAAGCGATCCGGCGAGACCAGCCATGAGCCCCGCGGCGCGGGCTTCCGCGATGAAGGTGGACAGCTCGGCGGGCGTGCGATGATCGAGCAGCGTGCGGCCGTCTTTCGTCGCGGTGTCGAGCATAACGCCCGCAAAGCCCGCCTCACCCAACGCCGACACGAGCCCCAGATCGAGCGGTGCATCCGCAAGGAGAACGGCCACGAGCGGTGTCGACGGCGCGAGATCGCGGCCAAGCGCGTCGATGGTCGCGCGCGCGTCGCCGCCCGGGAAGATGCCGATCTTGACGATGTCGCACCCCGTCGCGGCCATGGCGAGCGCGGCCTCCACCACGGGCGAAGGCTCCGGCGCGAGATCGCCGATGGTTGCGCTGACCGGCACATGGGCGGGCAGCGCCTTGCGGACCGCCGCCACAACCTCATGAGGAAGGGCGCCTAGCGCTCCAGCGGCCGGATCTTTGCAGTCGACGATGTCGGCGCCATGGGCGGCGGCGACCCGCGCCTCTGCCTCGGACGTCACGCTTGCAAGGAGGCGGACGAGCCGATGCTTCGTCGTCGTCATTTGGATGGGCTCACGTCTCGCGAAAAATGCGTCTTTGCTCGGCCAGCACCTTGTCCCGATCGGTCCGCTCGGACGGGGAGAGGCGCACGGTCTCGTCTTGGACAATAGTCGCATTTGTACCGGACATGCGCAAGATACGGGTGCCCAGCATCACGGATTCGGCGCGGTCGTGGGTGACAAAGATCACCGTGGTCGGGCGCCGGTTCCAGAGGCCGATCAGAAGCTCGCGCAGCCCCTGGGCCGTGGGATCGTCGAGGGAGACGAACGGCTCGTCCATCAGCAGCACGTCCGGCTCGGTAATAAAGCCTCTGGCGAGCGCGGCGCGCCTTTGCATACCGAGCGAAAGGCGTTCCGGATACTGGGAGGAGAAGCCTTCGAGACCGACCTGGCGCAGCATGTCCTCGATGCGGCCGTGACGGGCGTCACCATCCGGAAGCGCGAGCGCGATGTTTTCGTAAACGGTGCGCCAGGGCAGAAGCCGGGGCGACTGGAAGATGTAGCCGAGCCTGGTGTCGGGGCCGCCCAGCGCCACCTCGCCCTCGTACTCGCTGTCGAGCCCGGCAATGATGTTGAGGAGGGTCGACTTTCCGCAGCCCGAAGGTCCTGTGAGCACCACGAACGAGCGCGGCTCTATGTCGATTGCGATGTCCTTCAGCACCGGCTGCTCTGCGCGCACGCCGGAGGCGGGATAGATCTTGCGTTTCACGCGGATTTTCAGCGCGCCTGCCGGCGTGTCGTTCAGCGGCGCCATCTGTTCACCCGTGCGGCGATCGGCTGAAGAATGCCGAACTCGATGAGCTGGACGAGAATGATGAAGGCCAAGGCGTAGGCCAGGATCATCGAGACGTCGAACATCTGAAAGTAGGTGCCGAGCTGAAAGCCCACACCGTTGGAGCGCCCGAGCAGCTCGACGACGAGCACGATCTTCCAGACGAGAGAAAGACCGGTGCGGGCGGAGGCGAGGAAGAACGGCGCCAGCTGCGGAAGCGTGACGTGGCGCAGCGTCTTCCAGCGGCCGAAGCGATACATGTGCGCCATCTCTGCGAGATCGCGCGACAGACTGCGCGCGCCTTCTCGCACCGTGACGGCGACGTTCGGAATCTTATTCACGGCGACTGCGGTGATAGCGGCCACTTCCGTGCGGCCGAACCAGACGTAACAGAGAATGATGATGACGAGCGCCGGCAGGTTCAGAAACAGAATGAGCCAGCTATCGAAGAAGCGGTCGGCCCGCGCGTTGCGCCCGAGAAAAATACCGATGCTGGAGCCGATCAACATCGCCACCGCGAAGGCGATGACCACACGATAGAGCGTGACGCCGATATGATAGAGCAGCTCGCCGCTCGCAAGCTCGCGCATCATTGCGGAGAACACCACCGTGGGCGTCGGCAAATGGCGATGCTGGATGATCAGCGCCATCACCTCCCAGAACAGGAGGAAGCCCGCAATGGAGCCGAGCCCCCATGCGACCCGCACGAGGAGAGACTGATCGGATCGTGCGCGGGAGGCTGTGTTAAGTCGCTGCATGGTGGAAAAGCTTGGGATCGAATTCAGTACCGCGGCCCATCAGCTCGGCATCGCCGGCCTCGACCAGAACCTGCATGAGCCTCTCGGCCGCCTTCAGCTCCTCCAGGCCCCAGGGCTTCGGAATTCCTGCACGATAGGACGCGATGATGGAGCGGAACTCGCCTTCGGATGCGGGCTTCACCAGCGGACGCAACGGCTCCCAGGCCGCATCGTCGGTCGCGAGCACGTCGTTGGCCTGCTGCACCGCCGAAAGAAGCTTCGTGATCTCGGCGCCGTGCGTCGCCTCGTAATCCTCCTTCCAGATAAAGCCAACGAGCGAGGGTACGGGATCGATGCCGAGATCCTTCATGATGTCGCTCACCGTGAGAAGCTGCTTGAAGCCGCTTCCGGTGAGACGCGCCGCGTAAGTCCAGAAATTCAGCACGGCGTCGATGCGGCCGGAGCGGATCTCCTCGGCCAGAAGAGGCGCGGCGCCGAACGACGGGTGCGCGTATTCTGCCATGTCGCGCCCGAGGCGCTTCTTCGAATAGGCCCTGAGAAGGAGCCAGCTCTTGTCGATGGCGGAGCCTGCAACGCCGAGCGCTTTGCCTTCGAGCCCCGAGATCCCGGAGATGTCGCTCTTCTCAGGGACGACGAGAGAGCCGAGAGCCGAGGAATAGGGAGAGAACTTGAGCTTCTCGCCGAGCGAGCGCTGGCGCATGGCCCAGGTCCAGTCGGAGACGATCACGTCGGCGCCGTCACCTAGAAGCGCGATGGGGCCGGCCTGGTTGGACGCGACGTCCACCACCTCGAACGACAGCCCCGCCTTCTTGTCCAACTCCAGAAGCTGGATCGTCTTGATGACCCAGGACAGCGATCCGTACTTGACGGAGGCGAGGCGCAAGGGATTGCCCGCAGCGAAGAGCGGCCACGGCGACACGGCGGCAACAAGGGCAACCCCCGTGCTGGCCAGAAGCCGGCGGCGATCGATCATCTGGGCTTTTCCTCTGCCAACAGTCGATTTTTCGTCAGCCACCGAACACCGTGCATCCACGCTTCGTCCGTATTGCCCTGAATGAGCACACTTGAATTGCTCACCAGCTTGCTTTTGGCAATGTCTACGATCGCGACAGTAAGGCTCAAGTGCGTTTCCGAGATCTTGTCGATGACGCCGGTCATGACGAGGTCCGCCTTGGACTTCGCCGCGATGTCGACCTCGCATCCGTTGCAGTTGTAGATCGGCTGCGCGGCGGTGATCTCGCTCGAGAGCGGCGCGATGTCTACGATCTCATAGCGCCCGCTCGCAGCCAGCAATTTCTGAAGCTCCGCGTGGGCTTGGTCCAGGCGCCGCTGCTCGTCAGGGCTGGGGCCGCGGGTTCCCAGGAAAAAATCGTCCTCGCTTCGCGGAAACGACATATCGATCGGGAAAATTGCCAACTTCTGGCCGGCCGCCGCGGCGCCGGAAAGCGCCACGCTCGTCACCATTGCCACCGCCAGCCAAGCCGCCACTCGACTTCGTGTCATCTCACCTTACCGTTCTCAACAAGCACGGAGTGCTTACACTATAACGTGCGTTTGATGACGACGGATTTGCAAGTGCTATGTCCCCGAGGCTGCCTTCACGGCGTGTAACAAAAGCGCGAGGGCCAAAGCCGGTGAGCTTGACAATTGGCAATACGATGCGATCTTCCCAGGGAACATGTTACAATATACCCGGCAATTCCGCATTGCCGGAGGGTCCGCCGGGAGGACAACCATGAACGTTTCAACTGGGCCGCGGCCACGGCCCGCCCGGTCTGTTTTCTGCCGCCCGCACCGCCCCTTCCTTAGGGGTTTACCCTTCCTTGCCGCTGCGGCGGTCGCCTTGCTGATCTCGCCGCTCGCCGGCTATGCCCAAGAGGGCGCGCCTGCGGCCTCACCTGCAGAGGCGCCCGCGCAATCGCCCGCGGCTGCGCCGGCCGAGGTACCCAAGGCGGATGCCGCCGCCGATCCCTCGGTGCTGAAGATCCGCATCCTGATGGCACGCGAGATCCGGGAGGACCGGCTTCCGCCGCTGTCGCTGCTCGACATCCCGCCCCCCGATGACGGAGTGGCCGGCGCGAAGCTCGCGATTGCCGACAACAACACGACCGGCCGCTTCCTCAAGCAGGAGTTCGCGCTCGATATCGTGCAATCGGCCTCGCCGGACGAGTTGGTCGCCGAGGTGAAGAAGCGCGTCGACGAGGGCATCGCCTACGTCGTGGCAGACGCTTCGGCGGAGACGCTGCTCGCGCTCGCCGACGCTCTCAAAGACAAGGATGCCGTCATTTTCAACGCATCCGAGCCGGACGAGCCGCTTCGCGAGGAGCAGTGCCGCATCAACATCAAGCACACGGCTCCATCGCGCTCGATGCTCGCGGACGCGCTCGGCCAATACATGGCGTGGAAACAGTGGCGCAAATGGCTGCTGGTCGTCGGCCCTACTCCCGAGGACAAGGCCTACGCGGAGGCAATCCGGCGGACCGCCAAGCGCTTCGGGCACAAGATCGTCGAGGAGCGGGAGTTCAAGTACGATCCCGGCAGCCGACGCTCCGACGGCGGGTTCGAACAAATTCAGCAGCAGATTCCTGGCTTTATGCAGGGCGCCCCCGAGCATGACGTTGTCGTCGTGGCGGACGAGGGCGAGCTGTTTGGCGACTATTTCCCCTATCGCACATGGCAGGCGCGTCCGGTGATCGGAACCGCCGGCCTGTTCGCCACCACGTGGCATCCGGCTGTCGAGCTCTGGGGCGGAACGCAGTTCCAGAACCGCTTCAAACGGCTCGCCGGACGGCAGATGCGGCCGCTCGACTACAACGTCTGGATGGCCGTGCGGTCGGTGGGCGAAGCGGCGACGCGACGGAAGACGGCAGACCCCAAGGACCTCATCGCCTACATGCGCTCGCCCGAATTCGAGCTTGCGGCCTTCAAGGGCCAGAAGCTCACCTACCGGGCTTGGAACGGGCAGCTTCGCCAGCCGATCCTGATCGCAACGGCCAAGATCCACGTAACAGTCTCGCCACAACCGGGCTTCCTGCATCAATTCACGGAGCTCGACACGCTGGGTGTCGATCAGCCGGAAACCAAGTGCACGGCCTTCAAGAAATAATGCGAGCGAACCACCAAGGAGCTTCGACGTGACAAGACAACGGAAAGGCCTCGTATTCGCGCTCGCCGCCTCGGCGCTGGCGTTCACGACCTCGAATGCGCTGGCCTACAAGGTGTTCGTCTCGAACGAGAAGGAAAACACCATCTCGGTGATCGACAGCGAGACGCTGCAGGTGGTGCACACGATCAAGACGGGCAACCGGCCGCGCGGCATCATTCTCGCCAACGAGGGCAAGTGGGTGATCGTGTGCGCGAGCGACGATCATAAGATGCAGGTGTTCGACACGAAGACCTTCGAATACGTCAAGGATCTTCCTTCGGGACCCGATCCCGAGCTGCCGATCCTTCACACCTCTGGAAACCCGCTCTACGTCTCCAACGAGGACGACAATCTCGTCACCGTCGTCGACGTGTTCAAAGGCACCATCATCACCGACGTGCCGGTGGGCGTGGAGCCGGAAGGCATGGGCATGAGCCCGGACGGAAAGGTGCTCGTCAACACCTCGGAAACCACCAACATGGCGCATTTCATCGATGCGCATACCTACAAGAACATCGACAACGTGCTGGTGGACAACCGTCCGCGCGTCGCCGAGTTCTCCTCCGACGGCAAGCAGGTGTGGGTCAGCGCCGAAATCGGCGGCACCGTGACCGTGATCGACGCGGAAACGCGAAAGGTCATCGGAAAGGTGAATTTCGAGATCCAGGGCATCACCAAGGATGCGATCCAGCCCGTCGGCGTGCGCATCACCAAGGACGGCAAGAAGGCCTTCGTGGCGCTCGGGCCGGCCAACCGCGTGGCCGTGGTGGATACGGCGACCCTCAAAGTCGAGAAGTATCTGCTCGTGGGACAGCGCGTCTGGAACCTCGGCTTCACGCCTGACGAGAAGCTGCTGTTCACGACCAACGGCACCTCGAACGACGTCTCGGTGATCGATGTCGAATCCCTCAAGGTGACTAAGTCAATCAAGGTCGGCCGCTATCCGTGGGGTGTCGTCGTCGCCCCGTAATGACGCGGCTCTTGCAAGGACCAGGGTTCGGCGCTCCCTCGTCCCTCCACCAACCGTCGCGGGCCAACTCGTGCCCGTCGACACGATGTGATCGTGCTTTCCCGCATCTCCGGAAGCACCTCAGATGGAGCGATCCGACATGGCGCGAAGACTTGCTTTTACGTTTGCCGCTCTTGCCGCAATTCCGCTTGCGACACACTCCGCCTCCGCCGAAGGCTACCTTGCAGGCAAGGCGGAGGCCCTTCCCGATCTCGAAATCGGCCTCGGAGATTCGGGGCTCGAGAAAAAGGGCGGGGACTATTCAATCGTGACGGGGAAAGGTTACTCGCTCAAGATCAAGTCGACTGGCAAGCACGAGTGCGCGATAGTCGCCCCGCAGTTTTTCGCAAACATTTACATCCGCAAGGTCGAGATCAACAAGGTCGAGGTCAAGCTCTCGGGACTGCACGAGATCGAGATGGAGGAAGAAGGCGAGGCCGAGCTATACTTCGTCGCCATCCGCCCCGGTGAATATACCTGGGCCTGCCGCGGCCTCGAAGCCAAGAACCTGACCGGGAAGTTCAGCATCAAGTGACGAGCAGCCAGACAGATCAGAACATGCCGGCAGCGTCCGGCGCGTCCGCTCCGGACGCGCTCGTCGTAAACGGCGTGAGCCATGCCTTCGGCGACAAAGTCGTCCTCGACAATGTCTCGCTCACGGTCCCGCGTGGCACGTTCGCCGTGCTCCTGGGCCTCAACGGCGCAGGCAAGTCGACGCTGTTCTCGCTGATCACGCGCCTCTACGACAACGTGTCTGGCGAGATCCGCATTCTCGGCCACGACGTTCGCAGGAAGCCGGGCGCCGCGCTGCAACGGCTTGGCGTCGTGTTCCAGTCGAAGACGCTCGACGCCGATCTCTCGCTGCAGCAGAACCTGCTCTATCACGCCGCGCTCCACGGCATCGGGCGATCGGAAGCCAAGCGCCGGGCCGTCGAGTCGCTGGAGACGGTCGGGCTTGCCGACCGGGCTCACGAGAAGGTGCGCAATCTTTCCGGCGGCCAGGCGCGGCGCGTAGAGATTGCCCGCTCGCTGATGCACCGCCCGGGATGCCTGCTGCTCGACGAGCCGACCGTCGGCCTCGATATCGGCTCGCGCGAGAGCGTGATCGGCATCGTGCGCGGCCTCGTGCAGAAGCAGGGGCTTGGCGTGCTCTGGGCCACGCACCTCATCGACGAGATCTCCGATACAGACCTCATTGTCGTGCTGCACAAAGGCAAAGTGCTGTTCACCGGGCGCCTGCCCGCATTTCTGGCCACAACGGGAGCCAATTCGGCCCGTGATGCGTTTCGCATTGTCACGGGCACCTCATCGACGGCGGAGGCCGCATGAACGTGAACATCGTGCGATCCGACGCCCCGCCGCAGGCGCAGGCTGTTCCTGATGTCGAGGCGCCGCGCCTCGGCCCCCTCGCCTATCTCGCCTGCTTCCGCGGAATCGTGTGGCGCGAGGTGCTGCGGTTCCTGCACCAGCGCGAGCGCTTCTTCTCCGCGCTTGTGCGGCCGCTCGTGTGGCTCTTCATCTTCGCGGCCGGGTTCCGGCAGGTGCTCGGCGTCTCGATCATTCCGCCTTACGAGTCCTACGTGCTCTACGAGACGTTCGTGACGCCCGGGCTCGTCGGCATGATCCTTCTGTTCAACGCCATGCAGTCGTCGCTCTCTATGGTGTACGACCGCGAGACGGGCGCCATGCGCACGCTTCTCGTCAGCCCGTTTCCGCGCTCGTTCCTGCTGCTCTCAAAACTCATCGGCGGCGTCGCGGTGGCGCTGCTGCAGGCCTATGCGTTCCTGGCGATCGCCTACTACTGGGAGATCGAGCCTCCCCTCATCGGCTATCTGACGGTGGCTCCGGCCCTCATCCTCGCGGGCCTGATGCTCGGCTCGCTGTCGCTCTTCATCTCATCCGTCATCAAGCAGCTCGAGAATTTCGCGGGCGTGATGAACTTCGTGATCTTTCCGATGTTCTTTGCGTCATCCGCGCTTTATCCGCTGTGGCGCATTCGCGAGAGCAGCCCCCTGCTCTACGAGATCTGCCGGGTCAATCCGTTCACCTACGCGGTGGAGCTGATCCGCTTTGCGCTTTACGGACAGATCGGCCCGCGCCTGGAGGACGGCTCGCTGGACCTTACGAATTTGTATGTCGTGATCGGCTACACCGTGTTCTTCCTTGGTGCGGCGGTCTATGCCTATAACCCATCGAAAGGGCTCATTGCCCGGCGTGGCGGTCCCGGCGGCGGGGGCTGAGACGCGACGAGATTTCGGCGAACCTGGTGACACACGAGAGACAATAAAAAATGACCAGACCCGCTTACTGCATGCGCGTGCCGTTCCTGATCGGAGCGCTCGCGCTCACCTCTTCCGCTTTCGCGGGCGCGCCCGAGACGACGATCCAGGGTGAGGCGGAGGCGGCGCCTCCCCCCATCAACATGAACGTCGACTGGCCCTGCGTTCAGCGCAAGATCGAGAGCCTCACCGCATCACAGATGTGGGACGGGCCTTCGGTCGATGGCGTGAAGGGGTGGTACAAAGACAAGGCCATCTCAGACCTGATCGAGCTTTTGTCGAGCCGTCGCGTTCCCGTCGAGGAGGGCGAGGCTGCCATTCAGAAATTCGCCGAGGCGCAGCCCGAGGACAAGCGCGACGCGCAGCTCACACTGCTGTTCGCCGGTCTGTTCGACAAGATCAACAGCCAGCGGCGCGGCGTTCTCTCCGGCATCGAGAAGTATCAGAAATCGCAGAAGGAGCGCGCGAAGGAGCTCGAGCGGCAAAGCACCGAGATCGCGCGCCTCGAAGGCGAGGCCGGCTCGAACGAGAGTGTCGCGCTCGATCAGGCACGCGAGCATTACAATTGGGCGCAGCGCATTTTCCAGGAGCGCCAGTCGAGCATCCCTCTCGCTTGCGAGCTTCCGGTGCTGATGGAGGAGCGGCTGTACGCGTTCACCCGCTCGATCCGCGGCTTGATGAAGAGCTGACGGCGGGGCCGGTTTCGCGGGATTTTCCCTAAGGAACCGGCGTTGCCTTCACGAGGTCGAAGCCTGCCTGCTGCCAGGCGTCGGTGCCTTCCGGAAACCAGATGACATTGGTGTAGCCGAGGCTCAGCGCGCGCTTGCCGGCGTTCCACGACATCCAGCAATCCTTGAGGCAGAAGAACACGACGGGCCGCGTCTGATCGTTGCCCGTCAGCTCTGCCAAGCGCGACTTGAAATAGACCTCGAAATCCGCCGAGAGAACGCCGTAGCCGACGTTGGGGAGCCAGTGCGCGCCGTCGATGGTCATGTGCGTAGGATCGCGCCAGACGGTGCCCTCAGGCAAATTCGGCGGCTTCGGCGCACGCGGAAAGACATCGACGAAGACGGTCTTGCCGTCCTTGATCAGGACCTCGGCCTCATCGGCGCCGATGACCCGCGCGCCTTTCAACGTCTTCGGCACCGGCGAGCGATACTCGTCGATGCGGTACGCTTCGGGCTCCGCAACCTCGCCTTCCCCGCCGTAGGAGGCTGCCGTCCCGAGCACCAGACAAAGAGAAAGCGCGGCGCCGGGAAGCATCCCGTAACATACCGCGCTCCAAAACTTCGATGTCGTGAAATCCGATAGCCGCACGCCGTGCTTCCGTTGCTTGCCCTCGCCGGAGCATGATCCTAGCAAACCGAGGCGGATCAAGCTCCGGAATTTTCGGCGTCAGTTGGTGCCTTTCTCGGGCTTACGCGGCTCGGTGATGAGCTTGTTGTCCTCGTCGATGATCGGCACGCCGTAATCGAGGAGGATCTTGTCGATGTCGCCCTGGCGCTTGGCGATCACGTTGTTGATCTCGTGCTTCCAGGCCGTTTCGCCCGAGCGCACACCCATCGTGATGCGGTATTCGAGCCGGGGGAGGCCCGGCTGCTTTTCCTCGAGCATGGGAGACACGTGCAGCTTCTCGCCGCCGTGGGCCGCGTACCAGCCCGCGTGGGGTCCCCACAAGACGCCGACATCGATCTCGCCGGACCGCACGTCGTTGGCCATGTCCTGCATGGGGTTCTGGTAGCGCGTATCAACGATGAAGAGATACGACTTGGCGTTCGGCATCAAGCCAGCCTTGGCCACGTAATCGCCTGCGGGAGCGCCGGCCTGAATGCCGACCTTCTTGCCCTTGAGCCTCGGGTCGAGGATGGACGTGATGCCTTCGAGTCCGGACCCGGGCTTCGTGATGAGCGCGTATGTGGTGCGATAATAGTGGTTCGTATTGAGCGTGAACTCGTCGGCCTGCACCGTACCCATGATGAGGTCGCAACGCTTCTCGGACAGCGTCTTGCGGACGAAGCCCAGACCTTGCGGGAACCACGTGTATTCGACCGAGGGACGCTTCAGCTCATCGGCGACGAGCTGGGCAATCTTGTTTTCAAAGCCCTCGCCCTTCTCGTCGGAATACGGAAGGTTGGCGGGCGTGGCGCAGACGCGGAGCACCTTTCGGTTCACCGCGTCCGCAAGATGGCCTTCGGCAGCCCCGGCGCCGCCAGGGGCGGCGAGGAGACTTCCGAGGATAAGAGCAAGTACGGCGCGCGTTCTCATGTCTTTTTCTCTCTCTTAGCAAGAGCAGCCGCCGAACTGCCGGCTGTCATCAGCCTCCGGTGCAGCTCTTCTCGTACTCCTGAGCCTCTTTCGGCTTCTCAGCACGCTGGTCGGCGCTCAAGCGGCCGCCCTGCAGCGCATCGGTCGAGCGAGCGCGGAGATACGTGTAAAGATCGTCGATGTAGCACATGACGTTCGGGTTATCGCCGAGCGCGGGCATGATGTATTTGGTGCCGGCGACGTCACGCTCCTGGCCGCTCGAGACGACCTGCAGGAACTTCTCGTAGGTCATGGTTTTGAGCGAGTCTTTCAAGGCCGGAGCGAAGGTCGAGCCTTCTGCGTTCGGGCCGTGGCAGACGTGGCACTCGGCGTGATAGCGGCGCCAGCCGGAGTAGGTGTACCAGTCGACCTGGATCACGTGGTCGGTGTTGGCAGGATCGCGCTTGACGTCATAGGTCGGCGTACCGTCGGGGAGAACCCACTTGCCGTCTACAAGCTTCTTGCCTTCCTGAAACTGTTTCTCGAAAGCCGGATCCGGGACGGGAGCCTTATCGTCGTTTGCAACCGCTGGGCTTACCGAGAGAGCCGCAAGGCTCAAGCCTGCGGCAACAACCAAACCAAAACCAATCCTGTCCACGCGCGTCCCCTTGTTCGTTGAAGTTCTGCCATATCCTCCGACCCGGGAAAAAACAACTCTCAAACCGGGAATATGGACCTCACAAAATGGTGCTTCATCCTAGCTCAATCTTCAAAATTTGGTGACGTTCCCCAGTCACGCAAGCTTTTTCGAAGATTACTTTCCAGCAACAAACCGGCGCGGGTTTCCCCGCGCCGGTCCGGTTTTCCTAACGACCCTGATTAGGGAAGCGAGTAGACCGTCAGCGTACCGCCGAGATCGGTGTACGACTTCAGGCCAGCGTAGTTACCGACTGCACCGAGGCCGTCCGTCGGCTTGTCGAGGCCAGCGGCGAGACCGATGCCGGCCCAGCCACCAACGCCCGAGTAGAGGCCGATGTACTGCTTGCCCTTGTGAGCGTAGGTGAAGACGTTACCGATCGAGCCGGAGGGCAGACGGTGCTTGAACAGCTCCGCGCCATCCTTCTGATCGCGGCACTTCACGTAACCCTCGAGGGTACCGTGGCAGGCAATGCCGCCAGCGGTCGTGAGCACGCCCGACCAAACCGAGAAGGGCTCGTCGATAGCCTTCACGATCTTGCCTTCGGATGCATCCCAGATGGTGAACTTGCCGGTGTTCGTCTGACCCTCAGGCGGGAACATCGACAGCGTCGCGCCAACGTACGGCTGGCCAGGCGTGTACGAAACCTTGAAGGGCTCGTAGTCCATGCAGACGTTGTTGGTCGGGATGTAGAAGTGGCCCGTCAGAGGCGAGTAGGCGGCCGGCTGCTGGTCCTTGAAGCCAAGCGCTGCAGGGCAGACGTTCTTGGTGTTCACGTCGGGACCGTTGAGGAACGTCGACTTCGAAGCGACGACGGTCGGACGACCGTAGTTGGGCTTCGACTTGTCGAGCTCAACGCCCGTCGACCAGTTGAGGGCCGTGTTGTAGGGCTCAGCAACGAGCGGCTCACCCGTCAGACGGTCAACCGTGTAGCCGAAGCCGTTACGGTCGAAGTGGACGAGAACCTTGCGGTCCGCACCCTTGACCTTCAGATCGGCGAGGATCGACTCGTTGACGCCGTCGTAGTCCCACTCATCGAACGGGGTCATCTGGTAAGCCCAGGCGGCCACGCCGGTGTCGGGGTTACGGGCGAACAGAGTCATCGACCACTTCTGGTCGATCTGCTTGCCGTCCGGTCCAGCGCGCTGAGCCGGGTTCCAGGTCGAGGGGTTGCCCGTGCCGTAGTAGAAGAGGTTGGCTTCCGTGTCATACGACGCGTAGCCCCACGTGGAGCCGCCACCGATCTTCCACTGGTCGCCGGTCCAGGTCTTCAGAGAGGAGTCCTTGCCGACCGGCTTGCCGAGCGACATGGTCTTCTCCGGGTCGACGAGGATGTCGGCGTCCGGACCCATGGAGTAAGCGCGCCATGCACGCTTGCCGTCCTTGAGGTTGTAGGCGGTGACGTGGCAGCGAACGCCGAACTCGGCGCCCGAAGTGCCCATGATCACCTTGTCATTGACGATCAGGAGGAAGCCCGTGTGGGTCTCGCCCTTCTTGGGATCGCCGTTGACAGCCTTCCACTTCTCCTTACCGGTCGCGGTGTCGAGCGCGACGAGCGTGGTGTCGGCCTGGCCGAGGATCAGCGTGTCGCCTGCCACCTGAACGCCACGGTTAACCGTGTCGCAGCACATGACGGGGATGACCGACGGATCCTGCTTCGGAGAGTACTTCCAGAGGATCTTGTTGTCGTTGTCGAGGTCGAGAGCGAATACGTTGTTCGGGAATGCCGAATGGACGTACATGCGGTTGCCGATCACGATCGGCGAGCCCTCGTGACCGCGAAGAACGCCGGTCGAGAACTGCCAGGCAACCTTGAGATCCTTGACGTTCGACGTGTTGACCTGGTCGAGCTCAGAGTAACGCCATCCGGCGTAGTTACCCTGCTGCAGCGCCCAGTTATTCGGATCTGCCGACGCCTTCTTGACGTCCTCGTTCGCCAGACCCGGCGAACTCAGAGCGACAGTGGCGAGCAGCCCGCATGCGAGTGCACTTCTGCGCATCGCGCTTCCTCCTTAAAGTTCTTGCCACGCTTGCAAGCGGCAGCGAACGACAGCGTGTCACAGCCCAGTTTACGGTTTATCGGGATTTTTTCCCTTGTTGTTCCGCTGGCTTACGAATGTTGGCTCCCGCACTGAGGAGCCCTCTGAAGCCATCGCTACCGTGGCATCGTTTTAGACACTTTCTCGTGAGGTCCGCAAGACAATCCGTGAGACCATTTTTCTTGCAACACCGATAGGACAAGCATTCTGACCCATTTTTTGGGCCGTTTTATCGATGTTTTTTGCGCTGCGGCAGAAAATGGTGCGTCGCACGCCTAGATTTTCCCCGCGCAAGATGGCCCGTTGACCTATTGACTTAAGATATTTTATGTGAATAATTTTTGCCCTCAATTTCATGAAAAATGCCATTTTCTCCCTTGTAAAGCGTTGAGTTTTGGGTATTTTTTCCTGAGCTAACTGAGACAAATGCCCGCGCGTCTGGTGCGCCCGCGGCAACCCGTCCAGCCGCTCTCTGGACCCCACGGCAAGCCATTTTCTTCAATGGGTTGAGCTCTGATGCCCCCGTCCCCTTCGGCTGATTTCGACCGCCGCACCCTGCTTCGGGCAGTCCCGGGCCTCTTGACGCTTTTTGCATCCTCTGTCAGCGCCGCTTGGCGTCCGGCGTTTGCGGACACGCGATCGGAGGTCTCTCCGGGGTCATTCGTCGCCGAAATCGCGCCCGGGGCTTATGCTCACAGAGGTCAGATTGCGCTCTACGCGCCTGCCAACGAGGGCGACATCTCGAACGCCGGCTTCATCGTCGGGCGGGAGGCCGTGGCGGTGATCGACACCGGCGGCAGCGCCCGTATCGGGGCCCGTCTTCACCAGGCCATCCGCTCGATCACGCCGCTGCCGATCCGCTACGTCATCAACACGCACATGCATCCGGACCACGTGTTCGGAAACGCGGCTTTCGAAGCCGATCAGCCGGCCTTCGTCGGCCATCACAAGCTTGCTCGCGGCCTCAGCGCACGGGCGGATCGGTACCTCTCGATCAACAAGGAAGCGCTTGGCGAGGAGGCTTTCGCCGGCACCAAGATCGTGCTTCCCACGCTCGCGATCAGCACGCCGACCGTGCTCGATCTCGGAGGGCGCGAGATCCTGCTCGAGCCGCAGAAGACCGCACATACGGACAACGATCTCATCGTGCGCGACCGCCAGACCGGCACGGTTTTTCTCGGCGATCTCCTGTTTTCAGAGCACGCGCCGACGCTCGATGGCTCGATTTTGGGCTGGATGGCGGTACTCGACACGCTCACCAAGGAGCCGATCCAGCGCGTCGTTCCGGGGCACGGAGGCCCGTCGATGCCGTGGCCGGATGCGGCGGCGCCGCTTCGTCACTATCTACAGGTCATCGCCGACGAGATCCGCGCGATGATCAAGGCCAATCGCACCCTCTCGGAGGCAACCGAAAGCGTCGGACTTTCCGAGAAGAGTGCGTGGAGCCTGTTCGAAGACTATCATGTCCGCAACGTCTCTGCGGCTTTCGCCGAACTCGAGTGGGAGTAGTCCCGCTCAACAAGAAGCAAGGCGCACCAAGCGCCAAAACGGAGGACGTACAATGGTTCACCGCGCTTTCACGACACGTCTCAGCAGTCTCAAGGTGCTCGTTGCCGCGGCACTCGTCGTTGCGGGCGGCTGGACCGGCGCCCTCGCCGCAGACGAGGAAGACATCTGGCCGGCACTTCAGAAGGACCTCTTCGGCGCGCGCGAAGCGGTGGAAGACACCAGCGCCGTCACGCTCGAGGCGCCTTACCGGGCGGAGGATGCCGCTCTCGTTCCGCTTACGGTTCGCCTCCCCGCGGCAACGGCCGCGACGGCCAAGAAACTGATGCTCGTGATCGACAAGAACCCGGCTCCGCTGGTCGCCGATTTCACGTTCGGGCCTGCTGCGGGTGCGGGCGAGCGCGTGCTCGAAACGCGTGTGCGCATCGACATGTATTCGAACGTTCGAGCCATCGTCGAAACCAACGACGGCAAGCTTCTGATGGCAACGAAGTTCGTGAAGGCCGCGGGCGGATGCTCCGCGCCAGCTCTCAAGGACACCGACGCAGTGCTCGCGGAAGCCGGCAAAATGCAGATCAAGGTGCTCGCCAACACCGCAGACGGGCAGCGTGAAGGGCAGCTCAAAATCCGCCATCCGCAGTACTCGGGCCTGCAGCTCAACCAGGCGACCGGATACTACATTCCCGCGAAATTCCTGCGTGTGATCGAGGTGCAGCGCGGCGGCGAGCGCGTGTTCCGCATGGAAGGCGGCATCTCGCTTTCAGAGGATCCGAACATCCGCTTCACGTACGCTCCGGGCGGCGACGAAACACTGGTTGTTACGGCCGAGGACACCGACGGGCGCACCTTCAAGGGACAGGCGGGGCCGAAAGGCTCCTGATTGCGCGCATAGGCTCTGCGATCAAAAAAAGGGCGCCTCGAAGGGCGCCCTTTTTCATTCCGGTACGCGAGACCCGATCAGAAGCAGCGGATCTCACCCTCGACCTGCGCACGCTTCAGGTTCTTGATCTTCTCGAGCATGGCGGGCGCGTACATATAGGCCACGCTCTCGCCGCCGCGCTGGCGCACCGACATGATGGTCTCGGCCTCCTCGTATTCCTTGTAAGGAAGCGCGGAGGCAATCACGTCGATGGAGCAGGCGCACTTCTCGAGGATGTCGCGGCCCTGCCCGTTGACCATCATGCAGCCGTAGACGTAGTCGGCGCGGGCGAATGTCGGATAGTCGTTGACGAGGCTGCTGCTCGTCGTCTTCTCTGCGCATTCCTCGCCGATAGCGACGGCACCCGCCGCCACGATGCCGACGGTCGCAGCCGCGAGCGCAAGAGCGAACTTTCTCATCGTCATTTCTGCTCTCCCATTCCGACGACCTTGATCTGCTCGTCAAGCTTGGGGCCGGCCGCCTCGGTGCTGATGTAGCTCGCCTGGAGGTCGACAAAATAGCCGGGCACCTGCTCGCTGACGATCACGGTGAACCGCGAGTTCTCGAAGCCTTGCATCTTCTTGGCGTTGGCGTCGTCGGCGTAGGGTGCGATGGTGATCTTGTAGGCATCGACGGACTTTCCGTCGAAGTCATACTTGATCTCCTCGACCTTGGCCTTGTCGCGGAACGCTTCGCGGAACCTCGCCTTCAAGTACATCTGGTTGCCGCCCGCCAGCGTGTTGAAGGTGGCGACGGCGCGGTCGAGATACCAGATGAAGAGCGGGTTGATGGTGAGCTCAGGCCAGTTCTGCGGATCGCGGGCGTTCTCGCCCGTGAAAACGCGGAACACGACATCCCGGCTGCCCTTGTCATCCACCTTCGCGACGCCAAGACGAATGTCGTCCGCGTAGTTCTTGCCGACCAGGCGCTCGTCGGAGCCGCTCCTTTCGAAGCGGTAGGTGACCTCGCGGCCCTTTTCGATGAGATCGAGCTGGCGGGTCTCGAAGAGAATGTCCACTGCCTTGTGCTCTCCGGCAGCGAGCGTGACGGACGGCAGCAACGTCAGGCAGAGAAGCGCCGACACGCGAACGAAATTCAACATGGTCCCGTTTTCCTCCTTTTGGGCGCCATTCTGGCAGCATTCTTGGGAGTTCTTCTAACGCCGGCAGCCACATCCCGGCAATCTTCCCGAACATGAAATCTCGGAAAGGCTGTCTTTTCGGGCGGCCTGGAGGCGCCTGCCCGAGGTTCGGGCAGCCCGTCCAAACGGGGCTATCTCAGGAACAAGCCGAAGGCGCGGGGACCGTCCCCGACCGGAATCCGGGCCGTTACCTCCAGAGTTGCCGTATCAATCCGTTCGAGCGTGTTGGACTCCCAACAAGCGACGTAGACCGCCGCACCGCTCGGGTCGGCCTCGATGCCTTCCGGGTAGTCTCCGACCTCGATGGTCTTGAGGACGGCCAGCGTCTCGAGATCGAATACGGTGACCGTGGAGCCGTACTGGTCGGTCACGAACCCGCGTCCCCCGGCCAGGGCGACCGCGTAGGGGCGGCGGCCGACCTTGACCGTGCCGACGACCTTGCCGGCCACGAGATCCACCACGCTGACGTTGTCACTTCCCACATTTGCGGTGTAGGCCCGCTTGCCCTCGCGATCCACGGTGACGCCGAAGGGGCGCTCGCCGACGGTCACGTGTCCTGTCCGGGTGAAGGTCTCCGCGTCGATCAGGGATATCTCGTTGCTGTCGCGATCGGCCGTCACGATGCGCGCGCCATCCGCGGTGACGGCGACGCCCGATGGCGACTGCCCCACCTCGACGCTCGCCTTGATCTTTCCGGCCGCGGGATCGACGGCGTAAAGCTTGTGCTCGTACCAGTCTGCGACGAACACGCGATCGCCCGCGGGATGGACGGCGATGCCGAGAGGCCCCTGCCCGACGGGCACGCGCCGCACGAGCGTGCGCGCATCGGCATCGACGACGACGAGTTCCTTGCTGTCTGGAGAGGTGAGGTAGGCGAAACGCCCATCGGGCGACATGGCAACGCCCGCCGGCTTACCTCCGATATGAATTGCCGGGGCCGCCTTCTCGGCCGCGAGGTCGACCACCGAGAGCAGATCGCCCGTCTGGTTGGTGACGAAAGCCTCTCGGGCCTTGACCGGGTCAGCGGCCGCGCCGGCCGCTTGGGTGATCTGCATCAGCGCCGTTACGAGAGCGGCGATAACCAGACGCCGGGCAGGACCCGGCGTCTGGCTCGTTTCGTCGCTTGCTCCGCTCCGGCTGGCCGGCATCAGCCGCCTTCCAGCTTCTTCTTGAGCCCGGCAAGGCCGCCCTGGAACACGCCGGTGATGGCCTTAACAGCGGCCTCGTCGTTGAGCTCCGGCGGCGGGTCGTTGTTCACGTAACCGCGGTAGAATGCGCTCTTCCACTCCACCTTCGACTTGTCGCCATCGGGCGTGACGGTGAGATGCGCGGCGTAGTTCGAAACCGGCAGAACCTTCGTGTCGACCTCGGTGATCTCGTAAGAGAGCGTCTTGCCTTCGGCGCTGTATTTTGTGAGCTTCTCGAAGATCTGCCCGCCACCATCGAGCGTCAGGGTCCGAGTCGCGCCGACATCGTTGCCGCCCTTGCCCTCGGTCTTTTTGACAGCCGGATGCCAGCTCATGTCCTGAAAGTTGCCGACGACGGCCCAGACCTTGTCCGCGGGCGCGTTGATCTCGATCTGCTCGACGACTTTCTGTCGCGAGGGTCCGTGCGCCATTGCAGCTAGCGGCATGAGGCTTACAAGTGCCAGGAATGAAGCAAACAATCTAACCATCAGCAGTCCTCCGGGATTCCGTCTTGGGCTGGCGATCGCGCGCCGGCGCCGGACAATAGGGAAGAGAATGATCCTACGCAATCGATGCGCGCATTCGCCACCCCGCAACGCAGCATTTTCCGATGTTGTTTTGAGCGGCCGTCCATGCTTTTGTTCCGCGCCAAATCAAATCACGAGACCTCAACAATGACGAATTGGACCCAAGCCAAGGGCCCGGGCGACAGCCCGAAGTCCAACGCGATTACGGACGTCGCTTGCCCCTTCTGTGGTCTCGTCTGTGACGATCTCGAGATGGTACGCGACGAGACCGGCTTAAAGGTGGCGAAGAACGGCTGCGAAAAGGCCGTCGCCGGCTTCGAGCGCAAAGTCGACGGTGCACGTCCCCAGGTCGACGGTCGGGATGTCGATATCGAGACCGCGATCCGGGCGGCAACCGACCTGATCCGCAAATCCTCGCTGCCGCTATACGGCGGTCTCGGAACCGACGTGGATGGCATCCGCGCGGTGATGGCGCTGGCCGACAAGTCCGGCGGCGTCGTCGATCACGCCCTCTCCGAGGGCCAGTACCGGAACTTCCGGGTGCTCCAGACGACCGGCTGGATCATGACGACGCTCACCGAGACGCGGAACCGCGCCGACGTCATCATCGTCGTGGGAAGCGACATCCAGAAGCTTCACCCGCGCTTCTTCGAGCGCATCGTCAACGTGGAGCAGTCGCTGCTCACGGAAACGCCGGCCAAGCGCACGGTCTACTTCATCGGCAAGGGGCTCGATCAGTCGGGCGTGAAGGGTCCGCGCATCGGCGAGGTCATCACGCTTCCCTGCGAGCTCGAGCGCATCGACGAGGTCGTATCCGCACTCGCTGCCGAGATCAAAGGCACCCCAGTCGGCGCCGACAGCGTCGCAGGTGTGCCGACTGCGGATATCCGCGCGCTCTCCGAGCGCTGCAAGGCTTCCGCTTATCCCGTGTTCGTCTGGGCTCCGCCGAGCCTCGCGTTCCCCAACGCCGACCTCGTCGTCAACACCGTCTCGGACCTCGTCAAGGATCTCAACGTCAAGGGCCGTGCGGCGGGCCTCGCGCTCGGCGGCAACGAGGGCGCGATCTCGGCCGGCGCCGTCTGCTCGTGGCAGAGCGGCTATCCGCTTCGCGTGAGCTTCTCGAGCGGCAAGCCCGACTACGATTTCACGCGCTATGCGATCCCGAAGATGCTGGCCGGCGGCGAAGGCGATCTTCTGGTGTGGCTCGCCTCGTTCACGCCGGATCTCGGCCCCCCGCCCGCGAGCATCCCGACCATCGTGCTCGGCACACCCGGCATCAAGCTCAACGGCACACCGGCCGTGTACATTCCCATCGGCACGCCCGGCGTGGACCATGGCGGGCGCATCATCCGCGTGGACAACGTCGTTTCGCTGCCGCTGCGCGACCTCGGCCGTTCGAGCCTGCCCAAGGCTGCGGACGTTCTCGCAGCCATCGAACTCGCCCTTTAGACATCCCGCCTCGAGGACCTAAAAAGATGCTTATCAAGTTCACCGGCGGAACCGTGTACGACCCCGCGAACGGGGTCAACGGCGAGGTCCGGGACATCTACGCCCGCGACGGACGCATCGTCGCCGCTCCGCCGCCCGGCACCAAGATCGACCAGGAGTATTCGCTCCAGGGCCGCACGGTGATGGCTGGCGCCATCGATCCGCACAGCCATATCGGCGGCGGCAAGGTCACCATCGGGCGCATGCTGCTCCCCGAGGATCATCAGGGCCACGAAGTCGCGCGCACGGATCTCACGCGCTCCGGCTGCGGCCATGCGGTTCCCTCGACGATGACCACGGGCTACCGCTACGCGGAAATGGGGTACACGGCGGCGTTCGAGCCCGCGATGCTGCCCGCCAACGCGCGCCAGGCGCACCTCGAGATGGGCGACACGCCCATGATCGACAAAGGCGCGTTCGTGATGCTCGGCAACGACGACTTCTTCCTGCGCTCGCTCGCGCAGAAGAAGGACTTCTCGTTCATCAAGGACTATATCGCTTTCACGATGCACGCGGCGCAGGCGCTGGCAGTCAAGATCGTGAACCCGGGCGGCATCAGCGCCTTCAAGTTCAACCAGCGCCAGCTCGACCTCGACGAGCGTCACCAGTTCTACGGCCTCACCCCGCGCGACATCATCCTCACGCTGGCGCGCGGCATGAAGGAGCTCGGCGTTCCCCATCCCATTCACATCCACGGCTGCAACCTCGGTGTTCCGGGCAGCATGCACTCCACGCTGGCGACGATCCGGGCCGCGGAAGGTCTGCCGCTCCACCTCACGCATATCCAGTTCCACAGCTACGGCACGGAAGGGGATATGAAGTTCTCGTCGGGCGCGCCGCAGATCGCGGAGCTTCTGAACCAGCACAGCAACGTCTCCATCGACATCGGCCAGATCATGTTCGGCCAGACGTGCACCGCATCCGGCGACAGCATGCGCCAGTACGGCAACACGAAGTCTGCCGACCCCAAGAAGTGGGTGGTGATGGACATCGAGTGCGACAATGGCTGCGGCGTCGTGCCGATGACCTATCGCGACAAGAGCTACGTCAACGCGCTGCAGTGGGCGATCGGCCTCGAGCTGTTCCTCCTCGTCAACGACCCGTGGCGCATCTTCCTCACGACGGACCATCCGAACGGCGCGCCGTTCTACTACTATCCGCACCTCATCCGGCTTTTGATGGACCGCACCTTCCGCAACGAGATGCTGGAGAAGCTGCATCCGGGCGCACAGGCGGCGACCATCCTCAAGTCGCTCGACCGCGAATACTCGCTCTACGAGATCGCGATCATGACGCGCGCGGGTCCGGCGCGGAGCCTCGGCTTGCGGGACCGCGGACACCTGGGCGCCGGCGCCACCGCCGACATCACGGTGTACGAGGACCTCGCCGACCGCGAGGCCATGTTCAAGACGCCGCTGTTCGTGTTCAAGAACGGTGAGCTGATCGTGCGCAACGGACAGGTTGTAAAGGTCGTGGCGGGCGCCACCCACGTGGCGCGGCCCGAGTACGACCGCGCCATCGAGAAGCCGCTGCGTGAGTATTTCGAACGCTATCATACCGTGAAGCTCGACAACTTCCGTCTTTCCGACCAGGAGATCGTCGACAGCAACTGCGGCCATACCGGTGGGGAATGCGGCTGCGTCATCGTTCAGCCGTGCGGACCGAGGACCTCCTGACAATGAGCGCCATGACAAGAAACGGCGTCACGATCGACGACACCTTCGCCGAAGCTTTCGGCATGAGCGGACTCGGACTCGTGATCACGGCAGATACGCCGAAGTGGGCGATGATCTCCGCCCAGGTAATGACCGGGTTCGGCACCTCGGTCATCGGTTGCGGCGCGGAATGCGGCATCGACCGCGAGCTGTCGCCCTCGGAGACGCCTGACGGGCGGCCCGGCGTGCGGGTGCTGATGTTCGGCTTCTCGCCGGACGCGCTCGTCCCGCAGCTTCTGAACCGCGTCGGCCAGTGCGTGCTGACCAGCCCCGGCTCGGCCTGCTACAACGGTCTCGAAAGCAAGACCAAGATGGGCCTCGCCTCCGGTCCGCGCTTCTTCGGCGACGGCTGGCAGACGGCGAAGAAGCTCGGCAAGCGGCGCTTCTGGCGCGTTCCCGTCATGGACGGCGAGTTCGTGATCGAGGACAAGTGCGGCGTGACGACGGAAGCCGTCGGCGGCGGCAATCTGCTGATCCTCGGCCGCGACCGGGCCGGACTTCTCGAGGCGACAGAGGCGGCCGTTGCCGCGATTGCCAAGGTGGACGATGTGATCACGCCGTTCCCCGGCGGCATCGTGCGCTCGGGCTCCAAGGTGGGGTCGAAGTACAAGGGCGCCATCGCTTCCACCAACGACGCCTTCTGCCCCACGCTCAAGGGCGCGGTGAAGACGGAGTGCAGCCCCGATACCATCGCGGTGCTCGAGATCGTCATCGATGGCCTCACCTCGAAGTCTGTCGCCGACGCGATGCGCGCCGGTCTCAAGACCATCATCGAAATCGGCGCCGCCAAGGGCGTCACGCGGGTCTCCGCCGGCAACTACGGCGGCAAGCTCGGACAGCATCACTATCACCTGAAGGATCTGCTGCCATGAGCACGCTGAGCTTCACCCTGCGCTCCGCACCGAAGCAGGCGGTCAACCTGTCCGCGCTCATTCCGAGCAAGCTCGCGGGGCTTTCGAACGGCGCTATCGAGCAGATCGTGCTCGGCGACGGCGCGCACGCACCGCGTGTCGGCGATCTCTTCACCGTTTCCGGCACGCCGGGCGACGAGATTGCGATCTCGGGCGCCTCGCCTCTGCTCGACTATGTGGGCGCGGGCCTCGACGCCGGAACGATCACGGTCGAAGGCAACGTCGGCAATCATGCCGGACGCGGCATGAAGGGCGGCAAGATCGTCATCGCGGGCGATGCGGGCAGCTACCTCGCGTCCACGGCCACGGGCGGTCTCGTCCACGTGAAGGGCTCCGCCGGAGACTTCCTCGGCGGCACGCGCCCGGGCGATCGTTTCGGCCTCCTCGGGGGTACGGTCGTGGTCGAGGGCAACATCGGCCAGCGCGCCGGTGAGCGGATGCGGCGCGGCATGGTGGTGACGCGCGGGAAGTTCGGCCCGGCTGCCGGCTCGCGCATGGTGGGCGGCACGCTCTGGACGGAGGCAGGCTTCGGTCCCCGTCCCGGCCCGCTGCTGCGGCGTGGCACGCTGATCGGCCCTTCGGTCGACGAACTGCTTCCGACGTTCGCCGACTGCGGGCGCATCGACCCCGTGATCCTGCGCATTCTCTCGCGCTATGTGGCGGAGACGCTGGGCGCGCTCGCTCCCAAGGCTCTGCCGCCGATGGTGCGCAAGCTCGCCGGCGACCGCGCGACGATCGGCAAGGGCGAGATCCTGCTCACGGCCTAGGCCGCGCTCAACATTCTGTTTCCAGGTTCGGGCGGGCGCCTTTTCGGTCCCCGCCCGAAATATTTGTGCGCCATCCGATCCGTGGCGGCGGGCGGCGCGTATTCTCCGAGAGCGGATCGGACCCGCCGGGCTCAACCGGCGGCCTCTTTCAACCGGCCCGTCCCAGAGGAAATCAAAGCATGATCAGCATCATACTCTCTGCCTGCCTCGTGGCCGATCCGGGCCAGTGCCGGGACTTCAAGATCCCGCTCGACGTGGACATGGACACGCTTCAGTGCGCGATGGCCGCTCCGCCGTATTTCGCGCAGTGGATGGAGGAGCACCCGCAGTGGCAGGTGCGGCGCTGGAAATGCCAGCCCGCTGGTTTGAACGACACCTGATCAAGGCACAGCGCCCGGAGAGCACTTGCAAGCTCCCCGGCGCGTCAGTGCGCGAGATGCGCTTCCTTGCGGGGGAACTGGCCGCTTATCTCGATCATGAACTTCTGGCGGATGGCGCGGCCGAAATCGCCGAACCCGTTGGCCGGCAGAATGAACGAGCCCGGGCCTCCCATGACGTTCTCGCGATACCAGCCTTCGAGCGTGGCCCCTTCGTCGCCTTCCAGAATTGGCAGGCCATTGATGGTCACGCCGGAGGCGGCCAGCTCATCCCGCACGCTCGCAGGCGGCTCGTCCGGGTTGCAGTTCTCGCGGCCGTCTCCCGAGACGTCGACGACGATGCGCAGGGCCTTGGCGGGAATTTGCGGAACGACCTTGTCGGAGATCGTGCGCAGCATGCCCGAAAGACATGTGAACTCACCTGTCTGACGAGGGAGCGCCCGCACCTTGGCCGCGACGGCGGCCGCATCGGCAGCATTCGAGATGCGCTGCCAGGGGAGCGCGAGGCGGGGCTTGTCGGCCCAGGTGACCATCGAGACGAGAATGCCGCCCTGAGGGCCGTTTAGTATGGCCTTCAGCACCTCGGGATCCTCGAGCGCCTTGGCGATGCCTTCCATCTGCAGCTTGTAGCGATGCTCATCCACCGAATTGGAGACGTCGACCGACACGATGAGCGCGGTGTCGACCTCTGCCGGCATGTCGGCGAGTTGTGCATGTGCGAGAGACATGCCCGCGAGCGCAGCAGCGGCAAATCCCAGCCAAAGCCGGGCCGATCTCCATGACGTCATCGCATTCTTCTCATCTTGCTCAGATCATCTTTCTTTCATCATAGCCTTGCTCTGCACCAGCCCGCCAGTCTCCCTGGTGCCGACATGGCGCCGACACGGGGCCGCTTCCCTGTGGCTTTGGAAACACGCGTAGTTGGTACGTGCGTAATTCGGTCGCTTGCCAAGGTAGGGCTTGGCCCTTACCGTGACCCGGCTCGCCCTAGGGCTCACTTCCGACGGCGAGATGGAAAGGCTTCGCTACGTGCTTACTCGCGCGCCGATAACCGTGTTTCTGCTGTTGGTGGTGGCTCTGCGCAGCCTGCTGCCGATGGGCTTCATGGTGCAGGCCGCAAGCGCCGATGGCTCGCTCGAGATCGTGATTTGCACGAGCGCGGGCCAGAAGCTCCTGAGCGTGGATCACGACGAGCCTTCATCTCCGCAGAAGCCGCAGCACGTTGAGAACGGGATTTGCCCGTTCGCCTCCACAGGCGCCGCAGCGCTCGCTGAAGCCGCATCGCAAAGCCTTGCGAGCGAGGCCGAGTATGCCGCGATCACCTACACGCTCGCGGTCGCGCTTTTCTCCGAAACGCCGAAACCTGGCGCGACATCCGCGCGTGGTCCTCCCTCCGTCTTGATCTGATCCCGCTCGCTAGAGCGTCCGACAGTGGTTCGCGTTGCGTCCGTTTCCGGTGCACGACGACCTCTCCTCGCAGATTCAATTCGGACTTAGTGTCATGACATCGCCGTTCCGCCCGCTGGCTTCGTCCCGGCTTTTCGTTTCCGTTCCCACGGCCTGCTCTCTCGCGGCGCTTTCGGCTGCTGCGTTCTGCACGCCAGCCGTGGCTCAGCAAGCCGCCAAGCCTGTCACCGAACTTCCTGCCGTGACAGTGACGACCTCTCAGGGCAGCGCCAAGAAGGCGGCGAAGGCCAAGCCGCAGCAGGCACCTGCCCCCATCCAGCAGACCTCCGCCAGCGCGCCGCCGACGGATTCGGCCTCACTCCCGGCACCCGGCACCCGCTCGGGCAGTCTCAGCTCGCCCACGACCGCGGAAGCCACCGCCGACATTCAGCTCACGCCGGGCGCGGTCGAGGTTGTGCCCGACACCGCATTCAAGACGTCCACTCCAGCCGTCACGATCAAAGACGCGCTCGACTATGTTCCCGGCGTGTGGGTGCAGCCCAAGTGGGGCGAGGACAGCCGCATCTCGATCCGTGGCTCGAGCCTTTCGCGCAACTTCCATCTGCGCGGCATCCAGCTCTTCATGGACGGCATTCCGATCAACACGGCGGATGGCTACGGCGATTTCCAGGAGATCGATCCCACGGCCTATCGCTACATCGAGGTGTTCAAGGGCGCCAATGCGATGCGCTTCGGCGCCAACTCGCTCGGCGGCGCCATCAACTTCGTGATGCCGACTGGCTATGATTCCGATCTGTTCGGCGCGCGCATCGACGTCGGCAGTTTCGGCTTCCACAAGCTCTCCGTGAGCTCCGGCGGGGTGTACGGCGCAGCGGACTACTTCATCACCGGCACGTGGCAGGAGCAGGATGGCTTCCGCGACCACAGCGACGGAGAGAGCGTGCGCGGGGCCATGAACGTGGGCTACCGCCTGTCGCAAAACGTGGAGACCCGCTTCTACGTCAACGCCACCAGCGTGGACCAGCGCATTCCGGGCAGCGTGACGAGAGAGGAAGCTCTCACCAATCCCAAGGGGGCATTCGTCAGGCCGGGCTTAGGGTGGGACGGCAACGGCAATGACAACGTCGATCGCGACTATCAGCGCAACATCGACACCGTGCGCATCGCAAACAAGACAGCCATCCGGCTCGCGCCCGGCACCCTTCTCGAACTCGGCGCTTTCAACGTCGACCGCCACCTGATGCATCCCATCTTCCAGTGGCTCGACTATCGCTATGACGACTACGGCGGGTTTGCCCGGCTGACCGACGAGAGCACCATCGGCGGTTACAAGAACCGGCTCATCGCGGGCGTCAACCTGCACAACGGAACGATCGATACCAAGCAGTACGTGAACGTGCTGGGCCGGAAAGGCGCCCTCGCTGTCGACGCCGACGACACGGCGCGCAACTTCAGTGCCTACCTCGAGAACCACTTCTACGTGCAGCCTAACGTTGCGCTCATCGCAGGAACCCAGTTCCTGCATGCCGAACGGGATCGCGATGCGCATCTCGGCGCGGTCAGCGGATCGACGGAGTTCAATCTCTGGAGCCCCAAGGGTGGCATCGTGTGGGATGTCACGCGTCAATGGCAGGTGTTCGGCAATATCTCGCGCAGTGCGGAGGTCCCGAGCTTCGGCGAGAGCGTGAACGTCGGACCGACGGTCATTCCGTTCTATGACATCCGGGCGCAGCGGGCCACGACCTATGAAATCGGCACGCGCGGCGCGACAGAGGACTATAGCTGGGATGTCGCGCTCTACCGGGCCAACATCGACAACGAGCTCATGTGCTTCTACAGCGCATTCGGAAATTGCAACGTGAGCAACGCCGACAAAACCGTTCATCAGGGCATCGAGCTCGGCCTGGGCCTCGCCGTGATGAAGTCGCTCTTCGTTGACGGCAGCAATCCGGACAAGCTGTGGCTGAACACGGCTTATACGTTCAACGATTTCTTCTTCGACAACGATGCAACGTTCGGCGACAACGAGCTGCCGGGCGCGCCGCGCCACTACCTGCGCGCGGAGCTGCTCTACAAGCATCCCTCGGGCGTCTACTTCGGGCCCAACGTGGAATGGGTGCCCGAGGCGTACTACGTCGACAGCGCCAACACGCTCGAAACGGAGGCTTACGCCATCTGGGGCGCCAAGCTCGGCTTCGACAACGGCGGACCGATCACGGCTTACATCGAAGGCCGTAACCTGTCGGACGAAGCCTACATCGCCAGCGCGAGCATCATCGATCAGGCGAACGCAGCGTCAACGCTGTTCGAGCCCGGAACGGGACGCGCGATTTACGGCGGCGTGCAGGTCAAGTGGTGAGAGATATGCGCTTTCAGCGTCACGACCTCTCCTCCCGATCGTTCGCGGCGCTGATTGTGCGTACGTGGATGGCGCTGATTCTCCCGGTTCTCGGCGCCATCCACAGCCCCTTGCCGGCTCTCGCGCACGACGATGCGCACGAGATCCGTTCTCTTATCGGATCAACCTGGGATAAACCCGACAGCAAAGTGGTTACCGATCCCATCGCCATTTCCGGCGATCATGCGGTGGCGAGCTGGACACAAGGCGAGCGCGGCGGACGCGCCCTGCTCCGGCGCGAAGCCAAAAGGTGGACTGTCGTTCTCTGCAGCGGTGATCCGCTGAAGGCGGCATCCACGCTCGAGGAAGCGGGTGTTCCTCACATGGACGCCCAGCGCATCGCGGACGATCTGGCGGAGGCCGAAGCGCGCGTGCCAGCGGCAAGGCGCGCTCAATTTTCCCTGTTCGAGGGCCTAGCCACGATCAATGACATGGGTGAAGGCAAAGACCATCATGGGCCGACATCACCCGGTCACGAGATGCACAAGCACCATACCCCCTAGAAAGTCGGAAGGTCACCATGTCATTGAAAACGTCTCTTTTCTCCACGGCCGCGACGGCCCTGCTCGCGGTTCCGCTCGTCAGCGGCGCGGCCAATGCGCATGTGAGCCTCGAGCGGAGCGAGGCGGCTCGCGGCACTTCGTACAAAGCCGTGCTCAAGATCCCGCATGGCTGCGACGGCGCGTCCACCCATACCGTTCGGGTCGAGATCCCCGAGGGATTCATCAGCGTCAAGCCGATGCCGAAGCCGGGCTGGAAGATCGACACCGTGAGCGGCCCTTACGCGAAGACGTATGCCTTCTATCATGGAAAGTCGCTGAAGGAGGGCGTGAAGGAAATCCAGTGGTCGGGCGGCGACCTGCCTGACGCCTACTACGACGAGTTCGTCGCCTCGGGATTCGTCGCCAAGGAGCTCGATCCCGGTTCCTCGCTCTATTTCAAGGTCACTCAGCTCTGCGCCAAGGGCGAGCTCAAGTGGGTCGAGGTTCCGGGCCCCGGCGTCGATGCGCATGACCTCGAAGCCCCCGCCGCGGTGCTGAAGATCGCGGGCGACGCCAAGAGCGCGGCGACGGGCGGCGCCGACACGGGCTCGGCAACCGCCGGCTCGCTGGCCGTCGAGGACGGCTGGTCACGGGCAACCGCAGACGGTGCGAAGGTCGCGGCCGGCTATCTGACGATCCAGAACAGCGGGAGCGCTGCCGATACGCTCGTCTCCGTCGAGACGCCCGTGTCCGACAAGGGCGAGATTCACGACATGACCATGACGGACGGCGTCATGCGTATGCGGCGGCTCGCCGAGGGACTCGAGATTCCGGCTGGCGGCAGCGCGGAGCTGAAGCCGGGCGGGATGCACCTCATGTTCATCGATCTCAAGAAACAGCTCGTGGCGGGCGAGACGGTACCGGTGAAGCTGACGTTCAAGAGCGGTGCGGTGATAGAGCTCAAGCTGCCGATCCGCGCGCTCGGTAGCAGCAGCGGCAGCTCCACTGGACACAGCCATCACTGATCGATTGAGGCGCCACGATCCTCCGATGCGCGCTTCGGCGCGCATCGGATTTGTGTTGCACACGGCAGAATGTGAAATCAGAAAGCGCGATCAGAGCGAGACGTCGCGCATCATTGTTTCCTTGAGGCCCGTATCGTTGCCTCTCCAGCGCGCCACGGCTCTGCGGCGAAGCTCAAGCTCTTCTGTCCAAGGATAGCGGATCGGAGTCAGCTCGACCGGGTTCTGGGACCGATCGCGTTTCGGCAGGTACGTGACGGTTGCGACTGCCTTGGAAAGAGCGGCTGAGTTTTTCATGAGGCGATTACTCCGTTACGCTTCATTTGCTCAGTTGCCCGGCCGGAACGTTCAAGCTCAATGCCGGCCCCCTCGTCTTCGTTTCCCCTTTTCCTGCTTCTCTGTGTCTGCCCCACGCCGGTTGAGTTAATACCCGGTGCGACGCAAGGCAAAGTGAAAATAACTGCTATAGTGTTCACATCCCTGTCATGGCGCAGAGCACCATAATCGCGACGTGCCTGCTCACGGGATTCGAAGCAAATCGAACACTGTTCGGTGGTTCGCTCATTGCTCGTCGAGATCTGCCCGCGCCGGCCTGGAGACCAGAAAAAATGACTGAGTTTGTGCGCCTCTCCGCGCTCGGATCAGGCGAACTCGAGGACTGGGGGCCGATGCCCAGCGCAGATCTGATCTCGGGAACAGGGCAACAATACGGCTACCTCTGGCTCGATGATGCGGCCACGGGATTGATGATCGGTGTTTGGCAATGCTCGCCGATGACGGGCCGCATGGGACCGTGGTCCACCAACGAAGTGATGATCCTGCTCGAAGGCGCAGTGAGCATCGATCACGCCGACGGCAGCACGCTCGATGTGGCGGCCGGAGAGGCGTTCTTCATTCCGAAGGGAACTGTCTGCTCCTGGCGTCAGGAGGGCGACCTTAAGAAGTTCTTTGCCATCCACAACGACAGCTCGGGATTGACGAGCGCGGCCCCTTCTTCACTCCGCGCGCGCAAGATCGAGCGAACAACACCGTTCACTCCCGCCGACGGCCCGGACCCCGCGCTTCTCGCCGGACCGGCGCCCTCCTGCAAGGAAGCGCTCGCCTTCACCGATCTCACCGGACAGCTCACGGCCGGGCTCTGGTCCGCGACGCCCTATCGGCGCAAAGCCGTTCCTTTCGCGCGTCACGAGCTGATGCACATCATCGAAGGAAGCGTGACGCTCGATGACGGGAGGGGGCGCAAGGAAACCTTCGTTGCGGGTGACACCTGTTTCGTGCCGCTCGGCGCGAGCGCGGGATGGGAGAGCCAGGAGCCCGTGACCAAGCTCTTCTGCAGCCTCACCCCCAGCGGATGAGCGCACGCTCGTCAGGGCTTCCCAAAAACAAAGCGGCGGCCGCTTCCGCGACCGCCGCACGTTCAATGCAGGGCGTATTCGACGCCGTGAGCTTAGATCAGGTCGATCTCAGCCGGCAGATACGAGGTGACCTCGAGGCCAACTTCCTGCTCGCGAACCGAGGGCTTCATCCAGGTCTTCATGTTGTGATCTCCTTGGGTTGGGGGCGGGTTCCTCTGCCGCCGGTCTTCTGAGCTTGAAGGTAGCGAAGCGCCCCGGTTCCGGCCAATCGTATTTTCCGTGAGGCCCAATAAGTGGCCCTGATGCTATGGTGTAACAGTTCTCTCGTCGAAATCAGGCTCAATACGGATGGTTCAAGACGCGGTCGCGCCAGCCCTGCGCGGCACCACGAGACGCGCCGTCATGATCTGCACGACCTCGTCTCGCTGATTGAGCGTCTCGGTCCTCACCGTCACCATTCCCCGCTCCGGGCGCGAGGCGGATGCCTTCGCAGCGACCACCTCGCAGACGGCTCTCAGCTCATCTCCCGGCTTGGTGGCCCGGGGCCACTGCACCTCGCCGCCCGCGCCGATCACACCGCCTGCGATGGGCAGCCCGCTCGTCACCAGAAGCCGCATGGTGAGCGCGGCAGTGTGCCAGCCGCTGGCGACAAGACCACCGAAGAAGCTCTTCTTGGCGGCTTCCTCATCGAGGTGAAACGGCTGCGGATCGAAGCTCGCCGCGAACGCCTTGATGGCCTCGACGTCGAGACGCACGCTCGCGGTGATGAAGCGCCGCCCGACGGGGAGGTCCTCGAAATAGAGCGGAGGACCGGGAGACTCGCTGCTCATGCCGGATTTGTCTTTCTTCGATAGTCAGTTCTGATAGCCCGGCGGAGCCTTTTGCCAGGAGTAGCCGGCGGCGCCCTTGCGATAACCGAACTCGAACAGGGTGTTCATGTAGGTTTTGTCGAACGGCCCCACATAAGGAACTCCGAACTCGTCGTCCAGATAGGCGAGATTGAACTCCACCCCATCGCGCTGTGTCGTGAGATAGATGCGATAGAGATCGTTGACGCCGTTCGAGGCAGTCATGGTGGCGATGGCCTGCCCCGCGATGGCCAGCGTCTGTCGCTTGACCTGCTCCTCTGGCCGGAACAGGCGCCCGTTGCGGATCACGTAAGCGATGTCTTTGTGCTTCGCCGTGCCGACCACCCGCTCGACGGACTTGAGCCTCAGCGAGGGCGGATAGAGGAACGCCTGCGTCATGGCACCGCCGTCGACGTGCATCTCCTCGTAGCGCTTGCCGTTCACCGTCACGTCCAGCATGACCGGCGGGAAAGCGCCCGGGATGGACGCGGACGCACGCAGCACCTCGATGATGAGATCGCGCGCGCGCGGGTCCGGACTTTTTGCGATGGCTCCGATGTTCCAGATCACCGAGCGGGCCTGATCCAGATTGGTCGTGGCGACCAGGAGCAGACGCCCTTTGTCATACTCCTCGGCAATGCGCCGGATCATCTGCTGGTCGACGTGCCTGGCGATGAGCTGCCTCAGAGGCGTGGAGTCGGTCACCGCATCGCCCGAGAGGATGCTCAGGATGGGCTCCTTGTTGAAGATGTCGGCCGAGCTGGTCTCGGTGTAGACGCTCTTCAACTTGTCGTCGTACTCGGGGCCCAGGAAGGCGAACGGAGCCGACAGCGCGCCGGTGCTGATGCCGGTGACGACGCTGAACTGCGGACGGTCTCCCCGGGCGGTCCATCCCACGAGCAGGCCAGCGCCGAATGCGCCGTCGTCGCCGCCGCCCGATATGGCGAGAAACGTGGTGGTGGTCGAAGCGTCCGGCTTCTGTCCGGCGGCGGCGCGGGCCGCACGCGCCTTCGACACTACCTCGAACGCGAGAGCACGGAACTGCGCGGGATCGCCGTCGGCGTAGAAACGCGCATAGGGAATGTCGAGGGGTCGTATCTCGGACGCGAGCGCGAGCGGAACGGCAGGCAGGCGCTCGAGCGTCGCGCACGCGGAGAGCAGCGCGGCAACGACGAGCCCCGCGAGCGCGAGGCAGACGTGCTTGCACCGGCTCCCGCTTCGCGCGCGGCTACCCGCCGCGCGGACTGAGCCGCCCGGGCGCGCTCCCTTCTGATCCTCACGCTGCAACATCGAGGGCTGATCTCATTTGGTCCACCCGGCGAACACATAGCGGACCTTATGTCATTGTAATGACTTGCGGGAGCCTAAGTGGCCGTCCGCAGGCGGGTCATTGCGCCGCTCAGGTTGCATCACCCATTGGTCCGCCCCAGTTACCCAAGCGGCACATTTGGCCGTCTTTTCACGGGCCTGCCGATCCGCTATCTCGCCCTGCATTGCCTCCAGCCTCCTGATGAATGGATCGGAATCCGGCATGTGGCGTCACGATGAGACACGGGTATTCACCGTGGAGCGTGTCTCGCTCCAGGTGTCGGAGGGACCGTGGGCCTTCGCGGAGAGCCATGCCGCGGACATCAATGCCCACTGGCAGCGCCGGCTTCACGAAAGCCCGAACTTCTTCAACGGCACCGTCCATATCCTGGCCGACTACACCCTCTCCGGCCGCGCCCTTCTGGCCGGCCGGTTCCTACGGACCGATTTCAAGAGCTTCCTCTACTGGCGCGAGACCGGCTGGCAGGATCGCAGCGTGATGGACGCTTTCGGATCCGCGCTGATCCTCTCGGCCGAGGGGGATGTGCTGCTTGGGCGGCAACGCGCGGGCAATCTCAACGCGGGGCTCTGCTATCCGCCGGGCGGCTTCATCGATCCCCGCGACGTGGGGCCGGACGGGGTGATCGACATCGAGGGCAGCGTTCTGAGAGAGATCACCGAGGAAACGGGGCTCGATGCTCGCGTGCTCCGCCGCAGCGGCGGCTATGTTGTTACACTCGCGGGTCCCTCTATCTCGATCGCGGTGCCGTGGCAGTCCCACCTGTCCGGACCCGCCCTTCTCGATGAGGTAAGCCGCTTCATCGCGGCGGATCCCGACGGGGAGCTTTCGAGCGTCGTGCTCACCGCGCCTGGCGAGGCTTCTGCCGCACTCGCCATGCCGGACTATGCGCGGGCGTTGCTTCGGGACCTTCCGGACTTGAAAACTTCCGCCTAGGTGCTCTCGCCGCTTGGAGCGGAGCATTGGATGAGGCAGAGTGCGCGCGCTCTCACGTGCCCAGTGCCCTCCCAAGGCGGCGCCGGGTTTCCGCGGCTCTCAGGAAGGCTCCATGGCGCTCAAGTTCTATACGCTCGATGTGTTCACCGACCGCCGTTTCGGTGGCAATCCGCTGGCGGTCGTGCTCGACGCGGATGGGCTTTCCGGCGAGCAGATGCAGGCCATCGCGGGCGAGTTCAACCTGTCCGAGACGGTGTTCGTGCAGGCCTCCGAGCGGCCGGCCCATTCCGCCAAGATCCGCATCTTCACCCCGCGCAGCGAGGTGCCCTTCGCGGGGCATCCCACCATCGGTACGGCGACGCTGCTGGCCGAGCTCAAGGCGCCGATCCACAACGGCGAGCAGGACGCGCTCATCGTGCTGGAACAGGGTATCGGCACGGTGCGCGTGGGCGCGCGGGTGCGCGCGGGGTCACCGGCCTTCGCCGAGTTCGATGCGCCGAAGCTGCCCGCCGAGGCCGGCGTGCTGCCGCCCGACGATGTGCTGGCGGCCGGCCTTGGCCTCATCCCGAGCGAGATCGGCTTCGAAAATCACAGGCCGCTCTGCTTCGCGGCGGGCAACACGTTCGCCTTCGTCCCCGTGGCTTCCATCGAGGCGATACGGCGCGCGCGCGTAAACGGCGCGCACTGGGAGCGCGGGTTCGAGCAGCAGGGGATCGTGGGCGTCTACCTCTACACGCGCCAATGCGAGCACACGGCGAGCGCCTTCCACTCCCGCATGTTCGCCCCGCAGGTCGGAATTCCTGAGGATCCCGCTACCGGGTCTGCGGCCGTTGGGCTCGCGGGCATCGTCCATCATTTCGACCGCCTGCCGGACGGTACGCACAGGCGGATCGTGGAGCAGGGCTACGAGATGGGCCGGCCGAGCCAGATCGTGCTGACGCTGGTGGTGGACGGCGGCAAGCTCACCACCGTCCGTATCGGAGGCTCCTCCGTGCGCGTGTCGGAGGGGACGATCGAAATCTAAGCATTACCATCACGGTTCTGGCCGATTTCAAGCTAGATCGGGACGCCTGCTGGACGACGACGGAACAAGCGCGCTCTAGTGCGCAAATTCCGTTCTCGCCGGTTCCTTTTATGGTCGAACTCGTACCCACCCGAACTCACGCCACTACAGATGTATCCGGCCGCCGCCCGGCGCGCATCGAATCCGTTCAACTCCTACGAGCGATCGCGGCGGTTATGGTGGTGGCATTCCATATCTGGGCCACGGCCGCCGAGCAGGGATACGAAACCCTCTACTCGATTTTCCGGCACGGCGAAGCGGGCGTCGATCTGTTCTTCGTCATCAGCGGGTTCATCATCTATTACACGTCGGCAACGCGGAAAAACCTCACGGCCCGCACTTTTGCCGTCTCGCGCTTCTTGCGCATTTTCCCAACCTACTGGGCCGTGCTCGGACTCTATCTCGGGATCTGGCTCCTAAATGCCCTCGGCAAGCTCTCGGTCCCGGTCTCGTTCGAGGTCACCCCGCTCAGTGCGCTCTCGTCGATCGCACTCTTCCCCTTTCCCAACCAGATCATTCCAGTTGCCTGGACGCTCACGATCGAAGTGCTGTTCTACGCGGTCTTCTGCGCGACGTTCTTCCGGTTCGGCGCGCGTGGGTTTTTTCTGGCAATGATTGCGTGGGCGGCGGCGGCACAGCTCTACGCCCTGACGGGCGCGGCCCATAGCCCGTGGCTTTCATTCACTCTCTACGGCGGTGTCGTAGAATTCCTTTTTGGTGCCATCATCGCCCGCCTGTTCTTGCGCGGCCAACATGCGTTCCATGTACCCTTGCTTGCGGCTGGTCTGGGATTGATGTTCTTGTGGCTCGCGGGTGCGCAGGAGCTGTCCGGCAGCGCAATCAACAGGAATGGGGCGCAGGGGTAGCCAGCGCCCTCATTCTGTACGGCTTGCTCGGCTTCGCGATCTCGCTGCCGGCGCCGCTTCTCCTGCTCGCGGAGGCCAGCTACGTTATCTATCTCACGCACCTCCTGCTGATTTCGGTGGTGTTGCGCGTGTTTGGGAAAATGACGGGAGCCTCGCCGTTCGGCTCCTTCTGGATGACCAGCGTCGTGTTCGTGGCCGTCGTGGCGGCCGGGTGCCTCATCCATCTCTGGCTGGAGCGCCCGTTCCAGCGACAGCAAAAGAAGTGGCTCGCGACCTGACACCCGGCAGCAATGCGTCAGGCGCTCGGCCGCAGCGGGAGCATCCGCGCGAGCGTGTTGTCGCGGACGACGTAGTGGTGAAAGAGAGCGGCGGCCGCGTGTACGCCGATGAGCCCATAGCCGATCCGTGCGATGGTCTCGTGCGCCTCCTCGAAGCCTTCGGCGAGCGACTTGTCCACGCCGATGAGGGCAGGAAGCTCGAGCCCGAAGTAGGAGACGGGCACGCCTTCGGCGCTCAAGATCAGCCATCCGAGCAGCGGGAGCACGATCATCAGGGCGAAGAGCGCGAGGTGCACGGTGCGCGAGGTTACCTTCTGCCACGCCGGCAAGGGGGGCGTGATCGGCGGCGTCCGGACCATGAAGCGGGCCGCGATGCGAACGGCGACGAGCGCCAGGATCGTGATCCCTATCACGTAGTGCGTGCTTTTCATCAGATCGCGCGGGACGCTGCCGCGCGGGAAGATGTCACGAAACTCCATCGTGACATACGCGGCTGCCATCAACAGAAGCGTCATCCAGTGCAGCGCGATTATCGTAAACGGGTATTTTTCCGAGTGTGCCGATCCAGTCATGGGGTACCCCTTCGCAAGTTGCCGACCCCGCCACAGAGCGGCCGCCGTCACGCGGCGGCTGGCCCAGCGCAGCCGGAAGGCCATAAAGGGCCTTTCCGAAGAGAACTTACGCGCCTCGCGCTGACAGCGGCCTTACAGGGGGTGCCTTGCCCTTGCGGCACTGCCGCGCTTGCATTTTTGTCGCGATTTGGCTTATTCGTGAGATCGGACAAATTTTGTGGATGTCGCGAAGGCTCATGCGCCCATTCGCTGCGAGCATTGATCTGATGGCTGCCGGCACCGGAAACGGGTGCGGGCGCATCGTGATGCGCGCGTCCTCTCTCCTGACCCTCCTCCTTATCAGCCCCTGAGAACCGGGGGCCCGGCGCGCTGCCGGGCAGGTGCTCAGGGGATCGCCGACCGCACGCTGATAGGATTCCGCCAGCGACCGGACCACCGGCCTGGCCCCGAGGAAGGACCGATTTTCTCATGACCACCACACCGCAAGACGTATCCGGCGACCGCGTCGTCATCTTCGACACCACCTTGCGCGACGGCGAGCAGTGCCCCGGCGCCACCATGACCTTCGAGGAGAAGCTCGAGGTCGCGGACTGCCTCGACACCATGGGCGTCGACATCATCGAGGCCGGCTTCCCCATCGCCTCCGAAGGCGACTTCGAGGCCGTGACCGCAATCGCAAAGCGGGTAAAGCGGGCGACGGTCGCCGGGCTCGCGCGCGCCATCAACGCCGACATCGACCGCGCGGGCGAAGCCGTGCGCCACGCCAAGCGCGGGCGCATCCACACCTTCGTTTCGACCTCCCCCATCCACCTCGCGCATCAGATGCGGAAGTCGGAAGCGGAGGTGCTGGAGATCATCACGGCTACGGTGTCGCGCGCCCGCAACCTCGTCGAGGACGTGGAGTGGAGCGCGATGGACGCGACGCGCACCGGCATCGACTATCTCTGCCAGTGCGTGGACGCCGCAATCAAGGCAGGCGCCACCACCATCAACCTGCCCGACACCGTCGGCTACGCCACGCCCGAGGAATACTACGAGATGTTCCGGGCGGTGCGCGAGCGCGTGGCGAACGCCGACAAGGCGGTGTTCTCGACCCACTGTCACAACGATCTCGGCCTCGCGGTCGCGAACTCGCTCGCGGCGCTGAAGGCGGGTGCGCGGCAGATCGAGTGCACCATCAACGGCATCGGCGAGCGCGCGGGCAATGCGGCGCTCGAAGAGATCGTGATGGCCATCAAGACGCGCGGCGACGCACTGCCTTATCGCTCCGGCATCGAAAGCACGATGCTGGCGCGCGCTTCCAAGCTCGTCTCTGCGGTCACCAACTTCCCGGTGCAGTACAACAAGGCCATCGTCGGCCGGAACGCGTTCGCGCACGAGAGCGGCATCCATCAGGACGGCATCCTCAAGCACCAGCAGACCTACGAGATCATGACGCCGGAATCGGTGGGCGTCGGCAAGACGTCGCTGGTGATGGGCAAGCATTCGGGTCGCAACGCGTTCCGCACCAAGCTGAAAGAGCTCGGCTACGAGCTCGGCGAGAATGCGTTCGAGGATGCGTTCAACCGCTTCAAGGCGCTCGCCGACCGCAAGAAGCACGTCTACGACGAGGACATTGAGGCGCTGGTGGACGAGGAGATCGCGCACGCGCACGACCGGATGCGGGTCGTGGCGCTGCAGGTGATCGCCGGCACGAGCGGCCCGCAGTCCGCGACGCTGACGCTCGACGTCGACGGCAACCAGCAGACGGTACACGCGAACGGCAACGGCCCGGTGGACGCGATCTTCGCCGCCATCCACATGCTGGTGCCGCATACCGCCAAGCTCGAACTCTACCAGGTGCACGCCGTGACCGAGGGCACCGACGCCCAGGCTGAGGTTTCGGTGCGCCTCGCCGAGGATGGGCGCGTGGTGACCGGCCGCGGAGCCGATACCGACACCATGGTTGCATCGGCGCGTGCCTATGTGGCGGCCCTCAACAAGCTCATGCTCAAGCGGCAGAAAACCGCCAAAGCCGAGCAGGTTGGCTGATCAGACGCGGCCCTGCCGTGTTTGCGGCAAGAAAAGCTGTCTCTGCCCGGACATCAGGCCAGAGCTTCCGATCCGGTCCAATCGGACCAGAAGCTCTAGCCTTTTGTTTTGGCGCATTTTCTAACGACGAACCCGGCATCCACTTAGTCCGAAAATGCTCTGGACAGGGGGTGCGGCTGGTGATAGATGAACCGGCATTGGGGCCCTTCCTCTGTGTAGGCCAATGATTTACGCGTCAGACCGACAGGATCTGACACGATCATGGCCCGGCACAATCGTTCAGGGTCCCTTTGCCGTCCTATATGAGGCTTCCGGGCTCCAAGACGGCGCCGCGTCGACACCAAACGACGTTCGGTCTCAAGAAGATGGGTGATTAGCTCAGTTGGTAGAGCAGCTGACTCTTAATCAGCGGGTCCACAGTTCGAGCCTGTGATCACCCACCATTCTTCTCCTTAAAGCCCTTCCCTCATCTCTGCGCTGCGCAATCTGCTGCGGAACGCGCGGTTGGCTTGTGCGTTGGCTTTCTCGGACATCGGCTCGTGCCCACTGCATTCGGGGCCAGCCGCACAGCACCGGAGATCGCGCTATGGCCGACAGGAAATCCAAAAAGCACGTGGGTTATGGGGAAGGGCCGCGCGCGGATTACGGAGAAGGTTACGGGTACCGCAAGGAAGACCGCTCGAAAGGAGCGGATATCGTGAACGACTTGGGCGGCTTTGCCGGAGGAAAGCGGCCCAAGAAGCCACTCCCCGATCCTCACGAACCCGAAGGGGATTAAACGCATACTCAGTTGAACGTGCGACGATGAGGCAAGCCCCGGATCCAGTTGGGCCAAGGGCTTGCTGAGGGCTATTTCGAGCGTGATCCGCTCACCGAGCGCGAGCCGGATTCGCCGCTCGATGTGCCGGAGCTGGCCGAGCGGTCGGCATCCTGCCAATGTGCGGGACCCTGAACCACAGGCTTGCCTTGGAAGGTGCCGTCAGGGTTCTGCATCCTGTTCGCGTTCTCCAGGCTTGATTGGCTCTGGCTCTTCATCGGCTTTGATGTGTCCTTGGCCATTGCGACGGGTGCAGCACCAAGCAGAGCTGCGAGCGCAATGCCCATCATCACGGTCTTCATGAGCATTCTCCTCTGTCGCTCCGCCACCCTCTACCGATGTAAAGAGAACAGCCGCTCGGCGGCGCGGTTCCTCTCATGACAAAACCGTAAGCGCGACACCGGCGTGTGCTGCAAGGCAGCCATGATGGATCGGCATCTGCCTGCCGCGGCAGTCCCTTCCCTCGGCCTCACGCGCGGCGTTTGGAGAGCGCTCTCGCATCTCCGCCGATCCCGCTCTAGCCTTTGGCGATGGATGATTCGGATCTGAAGATCGGCACGGCCACGACGTCACACGGCGCGCTGTATTTCCTCATGGATCGCGATCCTAGGACGTTCACGCGGCCGATTGTGATCATCCTGCACGGCGCCTTGCGCAACTCCGACAACCTGCGCGGCTGGTATCCGGTGCTGTCGAAGCACTTCGACCTGCTGTTCGTCGATCTTCCGGGTCACGGGCGAACACCGGCGGACGGCGAACCGACGATCCGCGCCTTCACGGACCGTGTGCGTGAGATGATCCTGCGGCATTTCTCGGATCGCGAGATCGTCGCCGTGGGGGAATCCGTGGGCGGGCTCGTCGCGCTCGGCCTTGCGAACGGGCGCACGCCGGGCCTCAAGGCCGTGATCGCCGCCGATCCGCCGCTCTCGACCGCGAAGCAGTGGCCCATCTACGGCAACTTCACGCGCCGCGCGCGGGAGAACCCGATCGGCGACTATCTCATGACCTTCATGTTCAACACCTTCGGCTATACGCCCCAGGGCATCGACGGAGACCGCGTCTACTACTCGATGGTTTCGGCCGTCAAAATCCCGGCCTGCATCCTGACCGGCGACAGCCCTCTGTTTCCGGTGCGCTCGCAGCCCGTCATTCCCTGCCTGATGGACGAGGTCGACCGCTTCCTCATCCGCTCGCTCAAGAACCCCCATGTGTCGATGGACATCATCCCGGGCAAAGGGCACCTGTGCCTCGATGCGGATCACGAGCCGGCCCGCCGCGCGGTGTCCACCTTCTGCGCCGAGCACCTTCTGACGCAGACTGCAGGTGCCGAGAGCTGAAGCGCCGTCAGGACGCAGCCGCGCTGAGGCGCTCGTTCTCCGCCTCTAATTCCGCAATGCGCGCTTCGAGAGCGCTCACGTGCTCCTCGACATCCTCGGCCGCCAACAGGCGGGGGATGTGCTGCTTGCAATTGCGATCCCAGGCCTCGACCCGAAACAGAATGCACCGCTCGGGCGGCGCGCTGGTGATACGGCTCACCTGCCGCAGCAGCGCATCGTCATTCTCGACGACGCGTGCCGTACCCCACAACTTGATGCGGAGGCGGCTTGCATAGTCCATCAGGAAGATGAACGCCTGCGGGTTCTCGGCAAGGTTGCCGATGGTGATGTACTGCCTGTTGCCGCGATAGTCGGCAAAGCCAAGCGTCTTCTCATCCAGCACGCAGAGAAAGCCGGGCAGCCCTCCGCGATGCTGGATGTAGGGCTGGCCGGAAGCGCTCGCCGTTCCGAGGTAGAACGAGCGTACCGTTCCGATGAAGGCCGCGAGATCGGGTGTGATCCGGTCCGGCCAGCCATGCCCCTCCTCGACGCGGCGATACTGCTCGCGCGAGCCGAGCCGCTCCTGCTCGGCCTTGACGGCCGGGCTGAACGCAAAGTCTGACGGAAGACGGGTCATGGAGAAACCTCGCGGCGCTTCGAGCCGGCGCAGCGTTCACGCCGGAAACGGAACAAAACCCGGGATGGATTTGATGCGATCGAGCCAGGCGGAAACGGCCGGATAGGGCTCGAGCGAAATGCCGCCTTCGTAGCTCATGGCCACATAAGGCGCGCAGGCGATGTCCGCGATGGTGGGGCGCCCCAGCGCGAGCCACTGCGTCTTGGAGAGATGCGTATTCATCAGGCCCAGGATACGCGCCGCCTTCTCCCGCGCGGCCGCGACGTCGAGCTTGTAGCCAAACTTGTCATGCAGGCGTGCATCGTTGGGGCCGCGCGCGATCTCGTTCTCGGCCACCATCAGCCATTCGACGACCTCGGCCATCTTGGCCGGCTCGCTCGGCAGCCAGCTTTCGCCGCCCCACTTGCGCGCGAGGTAGACCAGGATCGCCTGGCTGTCGCGCAGCACCACGTCGCCATCGACGAAAATCGGGATCTCGCCGAAGGGGTTCATGTCAATCAGGGGGCTTTTCTTGTGCGCGCCCGCCATGAAATCCACGGGCACGATGTCGAGCGGCACGCCGAGAACGGCACACATCAGACGCACCTTGTAGCAATTGCCCGAAGGCTCGAGGTCGTAAAGTTTCGGCACGGGGGCGGCTCCTCTCCAGATCGCGTTGCATTGGCTCTATGGAAGCATGTCTGGACAGCTCTGCGACAGACGGTAAAATCGGAAATCATCCTACCGTTTTTCAGGATAATGATTTGGACCGCCTTCACGCCATGCGGGTCTTCATAACGGTCGCCGAAACCGGGAGCCTATCTGCGGCGGCGCGCCACCTCGGCTTGCCGCTGACGACGGTGAGCCGGCAACTGGCGAGCCTCGAAGCGCATGTGGGCGCAAACCTGATCGCGCGGACGACGCGGCGCCTTTCCGTGACGGAGGAAGGCCGCACGTACCTCGAAATCTGCCGCCGCGTGCTCGACGAGCTCGATGGAGCGGAACGCCGTCTCGCGCGGCGCGACGACACGCTGGATGGCGAGATCGTCGTGACGGCACCGGTGGTGTTCGGACGCCTCTACGTGCTGCCGCTCATTACGCGCTTCCTCGTGCTTCATCCGGGCCTCAATGCGCGGCTTCACCTCGCAGACCGGGTTGTCGATCTCACAGAGGAAGGCCTCGACGTCGCGCTCAGGATCGGGGCGTTGCCGGCCTCATCGCTGATGGCCACGAAAGTCGGCGCGCTGCGTCTCCTCACCTGCGCGTCGCCCGCCTATATCCGAAAGCACGGCGAGCCGAAGACGCCCGACGGCCTCGTCAATCACGATTGCATCGTGTTCTCCGGCCTTCCTCGGGAGGGACGCTGGAGTTTCAGGAGCGCAGCCCATGGGCGGTATGCCGTCCGCATCCGGGCGCGGCTTGCGGTGAATACGGCGGAGGCGGCCGTCGACGCGGCCGTCGCGGGGCTCGGCCTTACGCGCATTCTCTCCTATCAGGCGGAGGCGTCGCTTGCCCGCAAACGTCTCAAGACCGTGCTCGCGGCTTTCGACGATACGGAAGTGCCGGTGCATCTGGTGCGCCGGCCCGTGCGCATGCCCAAGCCGCAGGTGCGCCAGTTCGTCGAGTTCGCGGCGCGCGAGCTTCGCGGCCGGCTCGGTACAGCGGGTAACCCGCGAGGCTGAGCGTTCGGATCTCGAAAGGGCGGGCTGGGGCTTACTCGGCGTTGGCCCCGAAGCTGGTGTAGATCATTTCCATGCGCGGATCGCGGGCGATGCTCGCCGGCGTCACCAGCGTCTGCTCCATGATGAGGCCATAGCACGCCTTGAAGCTTCCGGCGGATTTGGCCTTGCAGAGGGGGTGGGCTTTCCAGCGCTGCTTGATGAGGCCTTGTGCAGCGGCGGTGTCGATCTTGAGGTCGCGGACCTTTTGCTGCTCGCCGACCGAGATCTTCGGCCCTTCCTTGAAGGCGAGGTGAATGAGCTCGCTGCAATAAATCTGATCGTGGGATTCGTAGAAGAAATGATCGTAGGGGCGGCCGAGATAGTAGCGGGCGCGCTGTGTCGCCTGCTTGGCGGCCTTTTCATCCAAGCCCTTGAGGCGCTTCACTGTTACGCGCTTGTCCCTACCGTTCGCAATCCACTGATCGAGGGGAACGACGCGCACCGGCCCCACCGCCTCGATCACGTGGGGCTTGCCCGCCTTGTCGAGCTCGACGATGCCGACGTGGGTATATTGCGTACCGGACGCGAGCATGATGGCGTCGCTGGCGCTGGTTTCCGTCTTCTGGAACACGATGTCGCCGGTCTTGAGCGGCGGCAGATCGGAGGCGTGCGCGGGCGCGGCGAGCAAGGCAAGGGCGAGGAGCGCCGCAAGTTTTTCAATCATGTGTCTCATCATGGGCTGAAGATCTGGTGCTGGAAGACGGCGGCATCGTGGCAAGTTGCGCCGATTGGCGGCCCTTCGCGCGAGGTTCTTGTGCGTCGCGTATCCCGCCGTTCGCGCTATTCTGGGTGCGGCGACTCATACCATGGAGTCCGGCCCTTTGGGACCAAGCCATTGGGCGGCCGGGCCCTGTGCCGAACCGATCCTTTTTTGTCCGCATTCGTAGTAGGGTTCGGCGCAGATACGGGATTCAGGGAGCACCTTTCGGATGCTTGACGGCGTCTATGATCTAGCGATCGTCGGAGGCGGCATCAACGGTGCAGGCGTCGCGGCTGATGCGTCGGGACGTGGCCTCAAGGTCGTTCTGTTCGAAAAGGCGGATCTGGCGAGCGGGACCTCCTCGGCCAGCTCGAAGCTCATCCATGGCGGCTTGCGTTATCTCGAGCACTGGGAGTTCCGCCTGGTGCGGGAGGCGCTGGCGGAGCGGGAGGTGCTGCTCGAACGGGCGCCCCATCTGATACGGCCGTTGCGTTTCGTCATCCCGGATGCGCCTGGCATGCGCCCGCGCGTCCTCATGCGCCTCGGGCTGTTTCTCTACGACCACCTCGCGAAACGGCGCCGGATCCCGGGCTCCGGCTCGGTCGACCTCACGCGCGATCCGATGGGGCGCCCCTTGAAGCCCGAGTTCCGGGCGGGCTTTTCCTACTACGATTGCTGGGTGGACGATGCGCGTCTCGTCGTACTCGCGGCTCTCGATGCGGCCGAGCGCGGCGCCACCATCCTGACGCGCACGCCCGTCACGCACCTCGCGCGGCGCGGCGGCCTGTGGGAGGTGACGGCCCAGACGGCATCCGGGATGCGCACCATCGCCGCGAGGGCGCTCGTCAATGCGGCCGGGCCCTGGTGCAGCGAGGTCGCGCGGCTCGCGAGCCCTGCCGGACAGGCACCGGCTCTGCGGCTGGTGCGCGGCTCGCACATCGTGGTGCCGCGTCTTTCCGGCGCGGACGACGCCTACCTGTTGCAGAACACGGATGGGCGCGTCGTCTTTGCGCTGCCGTTCGAGCAGAGCTTTACGCTCATCGGCACGACAGAGGTGACAGCCCCTTCGCCTGAGGACGGCGCGAAACCCAGTGCAGAGGAGGAGGCGTACCTGCTCGCTGCCGCGGGACGGTTCTTCTCGCGCGCCCTCACGCGCGAGGACATCGCGTGGCGTTTCGCCGGCGTGCGCCCTCTGGTGGAGGATGGGGCCGCGAACGCGTCCGCTGTTTCGCGGGATTATCGCTTCGATCTCATTCACGGCGACGGGGAAGCTCCGCTCCTCAATGTCGTCGGCGGCAAGATCACGACGTATCGCTGTCTCGCGGAAGCGGCGATGGAACGCCTCGCGCCGTTCTTTCCCGGCCTTCCGCCGCCCTGGACCGCGACGCAGCCCCTGCCCGGCGGGAATTTCAGTGCGAACGGCTTTTCAGCCTATCGCCAAAGTCTCGAACGCCGCCATCCCGGCCTTGCACCGGCCACGCTCTCGCGCCTCGCTTCGCTCTACGGAACACGCGCCGAACTCGTGCTCGGCGGCGCGTTGCATGAGAACGATCTCGGCGCCGCCCTCGGCGGCGGCCTTACCGAACGGGAGGTTATCTACCTGCGCGATCACGAATGGGCGCGAACGGCCGAGGATGTGCTCTGGCGTCGCACGAAGGCGGGGCTTCACATGGCGGATGCGGACCGGGCTCGCGCAGAAGCCGCGATCGCGAGCCTGTTCGCGACGGCACCGTCCGAGGCGTAACCGCCCTCTCGCCCTAACCGGCACGGTCCGTATCGAGCGCGGCGATCTCCAGGATGCGCTGCTTCTTGCGGAGGCGGCTCGCATCGAGCAGCATCTGCCCGGCCCAGCGGTAGACGTTGCGGGTGCTGACGTAGGCCCTCATGAGCCTCATGCGCTCGTGCTGCTCCGTCTCCGGCATGACGAGCGCGCTATGGAGCACCTCTCCCGTCGCGTGGGCATCGTAGGGATTGATGATGAGCGCTTCGGCCAACTCGCGCGAGGCGCCCGCGAAGTGCGATAGCATCAGAACGCCACGCTCGTCGTCGCGCGCTGCGATGAACTCCTTGGCGACGAGGTTCATGCCGTCGTGCAGGCTCGAGACGATGCAAACGTCGGCTGCGCGGAACAGCTCGAACACCTCACTCGGCTCATGATGGCGGATGATCAGCCTGATGGGTTGCGGCGACACATCGGCATACTTCGCATTGACCTCCTCGGCGAGCGCCATCGCCTCGTCCTGCAGCCCCTTGTAAGTCTGCAGCTTGCTGCGGGTGGGCGCGGCCGCCTGCACCAGAACGAAGCGCCCACGCCATTCGGGGTGCGTTTCGAGAAGCGTATCCACGGCGCGAATGCGATCGAGCACGCCCTTCGTATAGTCGAAACGCTCGATGCCGACCGCGATCTTCGTCTCGGGCGGCAGATCGAGCCGCTTGCGCACTGCGTCCCGGCAGTCCTGGATGCTCTTCTGGTTCGCAAGCGCAGCCGGGGGCCAGTCGATGGAGATGGGATAGGGACGTATGAAGGTCTCGTGCCCCTTGAGCGTCACCGACTCCTGCTCGCGATCGATGCGGCTCTCGACGAAGCGATCCACCGTCTCCAGGAAGTTGTTGCAGTGGAATTGCGTGTGGAAGCCAATGATCGAGCTTCCCAGCAGGCCGTGGATGATCTCCTCCTTCCACGGGAAGATGCCGAAGGTCTCCGCGTTCGGCCAGGGTATGTGCCAGAAGGTGATGATGGTGGCGTCGGGGATGCGCTCGCGTACCATCTGCGGCAACAGGGCGAAGTGATAGTCCTGGATCAGAACGATGGGCGAGGATGTCTTGGCTTCGGCGGCAACCGCATCGGCGAAGCGCTCGTTCACGGCGCGGTAGGTCCGCCAATCGGATTCGCGAAAGACGGGTCGCGTGAAGGCGATGTGGCAAAGGGGCCAAAGCCCCTCGTTGGCGAGACCGTAGTAGTAGCCGTCCTGCTCCTCCTCCGAAATCCAGATTCGGCGCAGCGTGTACTCGGGGCTTCTCGGCGGTACGCCGATGCAGTCGTTGGCGTCGACCGTCTCGCGGTCGGCCGTTCCGCTTCCGTGGGCGATCCATGTGCCGCCGCATGCGCGCATGACCGGCTCCACAGCCGACACGAGTCCGCTCGCCGGGGTCTGCAGCTCGATGCCACCGGGGCCATGATTGTGGATGTAGGGCTCGCGATTGGCTACGACGAGCACTTCCACGCCCGGTAGCTCGGCCAGCATGATGTCGCGCAGGGTTTCCTTGCTCCAGTTCGCCTGGTCGCGATCAATGGCGGACTGGCTCATCTCGAGCTGGCGAAGGACTTGGCGCACCTCCTTATCCAAGGGGCCGTAGCTGGCAGCTGCATTCCTCACGCCTGGCGATGTCGCGCTCGTCACCGCCTGCTTGAACGTGCGCAGCCAGTTGCGGATCAGGTAGAGCACGAGGCCGATGGCCAACGCCCCGCTTGCGAGGATGATGCCGCCCAGCATGAGCGTGAGATAGTTGCGCGCTTCCTGCCCGCGATGCTCCGCGAAGCTGAGGTCGTGCACGATGATGAAGTGTCCCTCTATCTCGCGCGAGGGATCTGTCCGCGAAACGATGGGGTAGGCGCCGATGAGCATACGCCGCCCGTTGACGATGACGGAGGAGAAGCTCTCGGTATCCGATCGCGCGATCTTCTCGCAGGAAATGGATGAGGGCATCAGTTTCGTGGCGTGTGCGGGCTCCTTCCCGTCTCTACAGACAGCGACGGCAACGATGCGGGAGTCCGTCGCGACGCGCTCGAACAGCTCGTTGATATGATCGGTCTGCCCGTTCTCAAGCATTGCGGACAGCGGGCCGCTCACAGAATTGAATACGAGAGTTGCGCGCAACTCGACATCTCGGCGCGACCAGTCATCGACGAGGGAGGTGACGAGCGGACCCAGGAGCGTCAGCGCGAAGAGCGCGACGGCGCACGCGATCATGCCGTAGCGCGCCGCGAGCTTCGCGGAATGACCCGTAGCAGATTTCAGAAACGGCCGGCGTAGCCATGGGCGCGATAGAAAATTGGCTTGAAGCGATATCTCGCTAACCTCCTCTTGCCTCCGGCCAGAGCAAAAGGGCCGGATTTACGATCAAAGCGCGCACCTCAACGCGCGCGCATGCTGCGCGCTGTGTCCCATGAGGTCAACCCTCGGCGGGCTACGCAGCCAACCGAGCTTGACATGGCGTCTCAAATCTAAATCCCCACAAACCGGCAAAAAATCAGGGCTGCCTGTTCGCAGCCCTGAGGAGTTCGAAAACGCTTCTTGTTTTCTTATTCTCTTAGTCTCAACGCTGCTGGTCGCGGCGCTGATCCTGAGCCTGACGCTGGTCGCCGCTCCGGTCATCCTGATCGCCCGGCTGCGGGTCGCGGCTGCGCTGCTGATCCTGCCCGGGCTTCGCGGGGTTGCCGGGATTGTTGCGCTGGTTCTGGCGCTCTTTGTCGCGATCCTGCTGTGCTTGCTGCTGATCGCGCTGAGACTGCCCGCCCTGCTGGCCGGGATTCCGATTCTCGTTAGACATTGGGACGCCTCCACTCTGGAGATGGATTTTTCAGGGATGGTGTCCGTTTGAAACGCGCGTGGCGGCCATAGGGTTCCGGCGCGACCATGCTCATGCCCGGCGTTCAGCAGCTCTCGCGTTCAATTGCGAGGTGCGCTCGTGCCTGCATCATCGCCACGATGATCCGCAGGATGCTGCCTCGTCGCGCGGTTGATGAACACCGTGACAAGCCAGAGCGCAACGCCGATGAGCAGAAGAGCGCCCGCAATTTTATATTGAACCGGATCGCGGCCCGTCCACGGTCCGGCGAGGAACATGCAGCTCACCGCGCCAGCCATCGGTATGACCGTCGGTGTTCGAAAGTGATCGTGCTCGACGGCGTCCTTTCGCAAAACGAGCACGGCGACGTTGACGATGGCGAAGACACAGATGAGCAGAAGCGCTGTCGTGCCGCCAAGCGCCGGCACCTCGCCCACGAACGTGATCAGTGCAATCGCGATCGCCGTCGTAAACGCGATGGCGACGTAAGGCGTGCGCCTCCTCGGATGAACCTTCCCGAGGATCGGCGGCAGGACATGCTCGCGGCTCATGCCGTAGACGAGACGGCTAGCCATCAGCATATTGATCAGCGCGCTGTTGGCGACCGCGAACATGGTGATGAAGCCGAACAGCTCGATTGGAAAATTCGGCGCACCCGCCTCGACCACCTTGAGAAGCGGCGTTTCCCCCTCGCCGAGCTCGGCAGGCGGCACGAGCGTGATGGCGGATATGGACACGAGCAGATAGATCACGCCGGTGATCGCGATGCCGAGCAGAAGCACCTTGGGGAAGGTGCGGACAGGATCCTTGGTCTCCTCCGCCATGTTCACGCTGTCCTCGAAGCCCACCATGGCGAAGAAAGCGAGCGTGGTCGCGGCCACGGCAGACCACAGCATGCTTCCGCTGTCCTCCGTCTTGAACTCCAGCACGCGGGAGACGTCGCCTTGTCCGGCACCGATGGCCCAGAACCCGATGACGATGATGATGAGGAGGCCACTGAGTTCGACGCAGGTCAGCAGCACATTGAGCTTCACGCTTTCGCCGACGCCCCGCAGGTTCACGATAGCGACGGCGGCCATGAACAGAAGCGCCACGACGGTGATGCCGATCCCGCCCGCAAGCCCCAGCCCGAATGCGTCGGAGAAGTTGGCGGCGAAGGCGCGCGATGCGGTGGACGCCGAGGTGATGCCGGACGACATCACGGCGAAGGCGACCAGGAAGGTCACGAAATGAATGCCAAACGCTTTATGCGTGTAGAGGGCGGCTCCGGCGGCGCGCGGGTATTTCGTCACGAGCTCCAGATAGCTGAACGCCGTGAGAAGCGCGACGACGAAGGCGAGCAGGAACGGGAGCCAGACGGCGCCGCCGACCAGGTTCGCGACCTTTCCCGTCAGCGCGTAGATGCCTGTTCCCAGAATGTCGCCGACGATGAAGAGCAGCAGGAGCCAGGGTCCCATCACCCTGTGTAGGCTCGTTTCACCTGGGGGCGGGCCTGAGGACGGGGATGCAGCCTCCGCCGGCTTGCCTGCCTCAGTCATACTGATCCCCCTTAACCATTTCCCGCCTGCTGAAGACCGTCGCAAGGGTCTGGATCGAGGTCAACAGCCGAAGCAGCGCGTAAGAAACCTTTCACCGCCTCTTGCGTTCGGCGCAAAGTGGAACGAAGCTTCTCCGTGCGCATTGTTTGTGCATAGAGCGTGAGAGTGTTGCGTCATGCCCAAGTCTGCACGTGCCTATTGGAAGGGATTCCTCAGGCTCTCCCTGGTCACCATTGGCGTTGAAATCTACAACGCGGTGGAATCGAAAGCCGACATCACGTTCCGCCAGATCCACAAGCCCTCCGGCAGGCGCGTGAGCTATGAAAAGACGGTCGCCGGCGTCGGCAAGATCCAAAGCTCCGACATCGTGAAGGGCTACGAGGTAGACAAGGACACCTACGTCACCCTCGATCCCGAGGAGATCGACGCAGTCAAGCTCGAGAGCAAGAAAACGATCGACCTCGTTCAGTTCGTCGACGCCAAGGACATCGACTACCGCTACTTCGAGCGTCCCTATTTCATCACGCCGACGGATTCTCTTTCGGGCGAGGGGTACGTCGTGATCCGCGACGCATTGCGGAAGACTGGCAAGGTAGGCCTCGCGCAGATCACCATCTCGGGGCGCGAGTGGCTTGTCGCCATCGCTCCCTTGGACGATGGGCTGGTGATGGAAATGCTCCGCTACGAGGAGGAGCTGCGTAAGCCCGTCGATTTCTTCGACGAGGTTCCGACCGCGAAGCCGGACAAGGAAATGGTGGATCTCGCCGTGCAGCTCATCGGAAAGAAGACCGCCGCCTTCCGCCCCGAGAAGTTCGAAGACCACTACGCCACGGCGCTCAAGGCCCTCATTCAGGACAAGCTCAAAGGGCGCAAGATTGTGGCGCACGAGGAGGACCGACCCAAGGGCGGCAACATCGTCGACCTCATGGAAGCACTCAAGAAGAGCGTTGCTTCACCCTCCGGGGGCAAGCCCAAGACGCCGCGTGCAACCAAAAAACGCGCTTGAGATGTGACGGGGCGCGAGGTCTTCGATGGCGAAGGGAAAGAAGCAACTCTCACAGTATCGCGCGAAACGTGACTTTACGAAAACCGAGGAACCCCAGGGTCAGCAGACGATCCGCGCGGCAGACTACCCGCGCTTCGTAATCCAGAAGCACGACGCGACGCGGCTGCACTACGATCTGCGGCTCGAGGTCGACGGGGTTTTCAAATCGTGGGCCGTCACGCGCGGTCCCTCGCTCGACCCGGCGGACAAGCGGCTCGCCGTCGAGGTGGAAGACCATCCGCTCGACTATGGCGATTTCGAAGGCACAATTCCGGAAGGCGAATATGGGGGCGGCACCGTGATGGTGTGGGACCGCGGCTTCTGGATGCCCGAGGGCGACAAGCCCGCGAGAGAAGCCCTGCGAAACGGGGAGCTCAAATTCCTGCTGGCCGGCACGAAGCTCAAGGGAAGCTGGGTGCTGGTGCGCATGAAGCGGGACAGGTCTGGCGGGAGCCGGACGAACTGGCTTCTCATCAAGCATCGTGACGCCTATGCCCGCCCAGGGGACAAGGACGCGCTGCTGAAGAAGGACCGGTCCGTCGCTTCCGGGCGAAGCATGAGCGCGATCGCCTCGGGACGCGGAAACGACCCGAGCACGTTCATGCTGGATACGCCCAGCGCACACGGATCCGACGCGGTGTGGCATTCCTCCGCAGCGGGCGGAAATACCGTGCTCGGCGTCGCGATTTCGAGCCCTGACAAAGCGCTGTGGCCTGCGCACGACGGAGAAGCGGCTCTCACGAAGATGGATCTCGCGCGCTATCTCGAGGCTGTGGGGGAGCGGATGCTCGCCCATATCGCGGGACGCCCCTGCTCCGTCGTGCGCGGGCCCGACGGCATCGAGGGCGAGACGTTCTTCCAGCGCCACGCCATGCGCGGCACCTCCGATCTCGTCACGATGGTGCGCGTCAGCGGGGACCGCCAGCCCTACATTCAGATCGATAGCATGGAGGGACTGATCGCGATGGCGCAGGTCGCCGCGCTCGAATTCCATCCGTGGAACTCGATGCCGAACGAGCCTGCGATTCCGGGACGGCTGGTGTTCGATCTCGATCCGGCGCCGGATCTCGCCTTCGACGACGTCGTCGCCGCCGCCAACGAGTTGCGCAGGCGGCTCGAAGCGCTCGGCCTCGTGCCCTTCTGCAAGACGACGGGAGGCAAGGGTTTGCATGTGGTGACGCCGCTCAAAGCCGGGCGCGGGAACGACCTCGGCTGGAAGGAAGCCAAGATGTTCGCGGAGGCGGTGTGCCAGGAGATGGCTCACGACAGCCCAGGCCTCTACCTGACCACCATGACCAAGAAGCTTCGCCGGGGCCGCATCTTCCTCGACTATCTCCGCAACGACCGGATGGCGACCGCCGTGGCACCGCTCTCGCCGCGGGCACGGCCGGGCGCTCCGGTCTCCATGCCGCTCACCTGGGCGCAGGTGCGCAAGGGGCTCGACCCCATGCGCTTCACGATGCGCACCGTGCCGGCACTGCTCGCGACCACGAAAGCCTGGGCTGACTACGACAGCGCAGGCCAGCCGCTCAAGCAGGCGATCCGGCGGCTGGTCGCGGCTGCGCGCTGAGAGGCATCAACGGCCGCGCCACAGCCAGATCGTGAGCGCGGCTCCGATTATGGCGGTCACATAGAGAAGAACCGACGGAAGAAGACCAAGGATCACGCCGATATGAAAGCCCATGAAGGATCCGGCGATGCCGACGAGACTGTAGGTGACGTCGCCTGCGCCGGTCGCGTCCGCCACCTGACGGCCAAGCCAGCTCCGGCCACGCCGATTGAAGAGCAGTCCGACGACGATGCCGATGAGGATCAGCAGTATGAACGTCATGATGGCGGTGGTGATGATCGGCATTGGGCTCTCCTCGTTGGCGCAGAACGCGCCGTGCGTGCGGCGCTGACCGGCCGCTCGTACAGGGCGAATGCAGAGCGATGAGCAAGAGTTCCGTACAAACGCCGGAAAGGAAAGGCGCGCGCAGGGGAAAGACGACGCGTACCCGGGGCGGCGATGCCCTCCCCGCTTTCGTCGCCCCGTGTCTCGCAACCCTCACGGACGCACCGCCCGCCGGTGAGTTGTGGCTGCACGAGATCAAGCTCGACGGATACCGCCTGCAGGCACGCATCACGGGCGGAAAAACCCAACTGCTCACACGCAGCGGCCTCGATTGGACGGCGCGCTTCTCCTCCCTCGCAAAGTCCCTTTCCGAGCTTCCTGTCCAATCCGCTCTCGTCGAGGGCGAAGCCGTCGTTCTGACGGAGAAGGGCGTCTCGAGCTTTTCCGCGCTGGTTCAGGCGCTCGAGCAGGGCCGGTCCGGCGATATGACGTTCGTCGCTTTCGACCTGCTCTATCTCGACGGCGTCGATATGCGCCGCGCGCCTCTCATCGAGCGGAAGGATCTCCTCAAGGCGGTGATCGAGCGGGCAGCCGATCCGGAACGGCTGCGCTTCAGCGCCCATATTTCCGGCAGCGGGGTGGCCGTCCTCAAAAACGCGTGCAAGCTCGGGCTGGAAGGTATCGTCTCGAAGCGCGCGGATCTTCCGTACCGCTCGGGACGGAATGGAGACTGGCTCAAGTCCAAGTGCATCCAGACGGACGAGTTCGTGATCGGCGGCTACGTGGTGTCGAGCGTCGATGCAACGGCGATCGGCGCGCTCGTGCTCGGTACGTTCGAGGCCGGGCGCTTCGTCTATGCGGGCCGTGTCGGCACGGGTTTCTCGCACGAGACCGCGCGCGCACTCTGGAGAAAGCTGCAGCCACTCAAGCGCAAGACGTCTGCGTTCGGGGACTCGCTTACGGCGGCGCAACGGCGCGGCGTCGTCTGGGCAGGGCCAAAGCTCGTGGCGCAGATCGATTATCGCGCCTGGACCCGCGACGGCTTGCTGCGTCACGCGTCCTTCAAAGGACTGCGCGAGGACAAACCGGCCGCCGAGGTGGCAAGGCCGGCCGTCAAACATTGAGCGCGTCCCCTCCCTGCGTTGCAGGGAGGGGAGCCCGCTCTACTCCGCGGCGCCGCGGATGTCTCCCAACTGACGCTCGAACAGATGACGATAGCGTCCGTCGGGGCGGCGCATCAGCTCGGCATGTGTGCCGTCCTCGGCGATGCGGCCGCGATCGAACACGAGGATCCGATCGAGGCTTCTCACCGTCGAGAGGCGGTGCGCGATCACGATCGCCGTTCGTCCCCGCAGCAGGCGCTCGACCGCCGCCTGGATGAGCTGCTCCGATTCCGAGTCGAGGCTCGATGTGGCCTCGTCCAGGATCAGGATCGGTGCATCCGCCAGGAACGCGCGCGCAAGCGCGATGCGCTGGCGCTCGCCGCCCGAGAGCTTCACGCCGCGCTCACCCACGAGCGTCTGATAGCCCTTCGGCAGGCGGGCGATGAACTCATGCGCATTGGCGAGGCGTGCCGCACGCTCGATCTCCGCCTGCGAGGCGCCCGGCCGGCCGTAGCCGATGTTCTCGGCGAGCGTCCGGTGGAACAGGATCGGCTCCTGCGGAACGATGGCGATCTGCGAGCGCAGCGACTGCTGCGTCACGCGCTTCACATCCTGGCCGTCGATCAGGATCTGCCCGCCCGTGACGTCGTAAAGGCGCTGGATCAGCTTGACGAACGTCGTCTTGCCCGAACCAGAGTGCCCCACGAGGCCAACGCGCTGGCCGCCTCGGATCGTGACCGAGAGGTCGCGATAGAGCGGCGTCTCGTGCGCGCCGTAGTGGAACGCCACGTTGTCGAAGCGCACCTCGCCCGCCGTGATCCGCATGGGAACGGCACCCTTCCGATCCTCGATTCCGATCGGCGCGTCATGAAGCTCGACCAGCTCCTCCATCTCGTTCACCGAGCGCTGGAGATTGTGCACGTGCATGCCCACGTCGCGCAGATAGCCGTGCACGACGAAGTACGTCGTGAGCATGTACGTCACGTCGCCGGGCGTCGCCTTGTCGTTCCACCACAGCCACAGACCAACGCCAGCCAGCGTCGAGCGAATGGTGAGGAGTACGACGTGCTGGCTCGTGCCGGCCAGCGTGTGGCGCGACCAGGTGCGCGCGCTGCGCTTGCGCCATCTGCCGACGACGTTGATCAGCCGCGCGTCCTCGCGGTGCTCAGCGCCATAGGCCTTCACGACGGCATTGCATCCGAGCGCATCGGCCAGCGTGCCACCGATGCGCGTATCCCACGCGTTCGAGAGCTTGGCGGCGGGCGCGATGTAGTACATCGCGAGCGACACCGTCATCGCAACGTAGGCCACTGCGCCCAGCGCCACGACGAGACCCATCAGCGGCCACTGCACCGCGAGCAGGATCGTGGTGCTCGCGAGCACGAATGCCGACGGCAACAACGCCAGCAGCAGCGTGTCGTTCAACTGGTCGACGGCCCACATGCCGCGCGTGACCTTGCGCATCACCGAGCCCGAGAAGCTGTTGGCGTGCCAATCGGTGGAGAAGCGCTGCACGCGCGCGAACGTCTCCTCTGCAATGTCCGACATCATGCCGAGCGACAGCGGGATGACGCGCATCCATCCAAAGTGACGGAGGGCGACCATTCCGGCGCCGAGCGCGACCATGACGGCGAACGCTTCGAGGGCGCGAGACAGCGCGACGTCGCGCGTCTCGCCGGCCAGCAGAAGCGCATCGACCAGCCGGCCCGAGAACAAGGGTATCAATACGTCGGCGAACGTTGCGAGCAGGATCGCGCCCGCGATCTGAGCCAACAGGAGCCTGCGTCGCCGCCAATGGCGCGCGGTGTAGGCGAACACGGCTTTCATGGCCGCTCGCCCGCTATTGCGGTGCTGCGTTGTCATTTCCATTCCGGCGCAGGACCGCGCCGTCTCCATGCATTATCGACCGCGACGACTGCCTTTTTGCGCGAGGAAAAACGCGCGCAGATCGGGCGTCAGTGGCCAGAACCAGATTTTGGGAATTGCCTCGAACGATCGAGGAAGCCGCACATGCGGCCAGCGGATTGCCGACTCAAACGTGCCGGACGATCCAAACCGGGCGAAGAAGCGAGCGTGTGGTTGTCATGCAGCCCTCCCCGGCTGAGTTGAACATAGGCGCCGTATAACAGCTCGCCCTGCACATGGCAAGCCGTGCGGCGGCCCAGTGCGCTTTGGCCGCTGCACGCTCGCATCGTTTAAGCCAATAAAACCGGGCTTCAGAACACGGTGCGGACGAGGCCGCCTTCGGCGCGGATGCACGAGCCGTTTATGGCGGAGGCGCGATCAGAGCAGACAAAAGCAACCGTATCGCCAATCTCCTTCGGATCGATCAGGCGTCCAATCAACGAGGTCGGACGATTGTCGGCGATGAACTTGCGCTCCGCGTCGGCTTGGCTCAATCCCGGATAGATGCCGCCGATGAACTCCTCGACGCCCGGGGTGCGCGTGGGGCCGGGCAGCACGGAATTGACGGTGACGTTGGTGTTTTTCGTCAGCTCCGCAAGCGAGCGCGAGATGCTGAGCTGCGTGGTCTTGGTGGCGCTGTAGTGGGCCATCTCAGGCGCGGGGCTCACGCCGGATTCGCTCGAGATAAAGACGACGCGGCCTTTGCCGCGATCGAGCATCCCGCGCAGGTAATGCCGCGTGAGGCGGACGCCGCTCATCACGTTCACCTCGAACAAGCGCTGCCAGTCCGCATCCGTCTCTTCGAAGAAGCCGACTGCTTCGTAGATGCCGAGGTTGTTGACCAGAATATCGACGGAAGGAATTGCCGCGATGGTCGCGGCGCATCCTTCCGCAGTGCCGTTGTCAGTGGCAAGGGGCACCAGGTCGGCCTTGGGCAGCCCGGCACGGATGTCGGCTATCGCCTTGTCGACGCTCGCCTGGGTGCGCCCGTTGATCACGACGCGCGCGCCCTCAGCGGCGAGAGAGCGGGCAATCTCGAGCCCGATGCCGCCGGACGACGCGGTGACCAGGGCTACCTTATTCGCGAGATCGAAGTTCATGTGTCGCTCCTCAATTCAGCCGATCCGAGGCTATGTCAGGTGTTTGCAGGTGCCTTGCGCCGGGCCCGGAGCGGTGTGTCCCTGCCCCGCAGATCGAACTCCTCGCGCAGGACGGACGCCAGCTCCGTCGCCATGTCGTTCTGGGTGTTGCGTGGCAGGTAGAGATTGACATGGCACAGCGGCAATTTGGGGAGGCCGGCCGCTGCACTCAAGATCACGAGCCCCTTGGGCACGGCGCAGGTGAGCATCGGCGCCACAGCAAGATCAGCTTCGAGGGTGGCGACCATGGGCTCGAGACTGTTCGACTCGCTGACAGGCCGCCAGCCGCGATGCCACTTGGCCAAGGCCGCCAGCGCATAAGGGCGAAAGGCGCACGTCTCGGCGCCGAGCGAAACCGGAAGCGGGTCCCTGAGCCAGGCGTCTCCACCGGCCGCTCCGACCCAGACCAGCCGGTCGACGAGCAGGCTTTCCGCCCGTGCCGGGCGCGAGGCTTCTGTCGCGAGCGCGAGGTCGAGCTCGCCCCGGCCCAAGGCATCCAGCAACAGGCGCGACGTGCTGGTTATCAGCGACACGCGGACATTGGGAAAGCGTTTATCGAAGCGGCGAAGCACTTTCGGCAGGAAGCGCGCCACCAGATCGTAGGGCACGCCAAGGCGCACCTCTCCGTCGAACGCGGGTGCCGCCATCGCCCGCCACGTCTCGTCGTTGAGAGCAATCAGCTTCTGGGCGAGGGGAAGAAGCTGATCGCCTTCGGGCGTGAGCACCAGCCTGCGCTGCTTGCGCGCAAACAAAGGCTTATCGAACAAGTCCTCGAGACGCTTGATCTGCTGGCTGACGGCGGCTTGCGTGAGACTCAACGCGGCGGCCGCCTTGGTGACGGAGCCGGTTTCCACAACGGTGGTGAAGGCTCTCAGCAGCCCCGTGTCGATGTTGCGAACCACAGCACCCACCCATCATAACGATACGTTATAATTCTCATGAAATACATTTTCTTCTCTAATGCCATCTCCTGCCCTAGAAAACGCTCCCATTCAAGCCCGGGAGCGATCTCATGGCCCAATCCTCGCACATCTTGCACTCCCTTGCTCCGAGAGCGAGCTACAAACAGCGTGCGCTGCTGGCCTTTCTCGTCATCGAGCGCGTATTCCGAACGCTTCGAGAGCGGAGAGCCTTGATGCAGCTCGACGAGCGCGCGCTCAAGGACATCGGCCTCAGCAGGGCCGATGCGCACGGCGAATGGAGCCGCTCGTTCTGGGATCTTCCGCGCGAAAGATGATGGTGCTCATGAAAAACTGGAACGCTGGTCCTTGATGGACGCGGCGCATATGTGGGCCATAGGCTATAGTGCGCAGATAACCGACCTCGGGGTTTGCATGTCGTCCGATCTTCTGATCGCGCTCATCGGGTTCGCGATCGTATCGTCCATTTCGCCCGGTCCGAACAATCTGCTCGTGATGACGTCAGGGCTCAACTACGGCGTGCCGCGCTCGCTGCCTCTGGTTACCGGCATCACGCTGGGATTCGTCGTCATGCTGATTGCGATCGGGATCGGCCTTGGACCCATGATCCAGTCGAGCTCATGGGTCCATACCGGCGTGAAAATCCTCGGGCTCGCCTACATGCTCTGGCTCGCGTGGAAAGTAGCCGTCAGCGATGCGACACCGGCCGCCCTCGATAACGATGCGTGCGGGCGCCCGCTTTCGGCGCTCGACGGGGCAGCCTTCCAGTGGGTGAACCCGAAAGCCTGGGCGGTGGCGCTTTCCGCAACGGCGGTTTTCACCGTTCCGGACACGGCGACGGGAAGCCTTGCGCTGATCTCGCTCGTGTTCACCGCGGTGGCGTTCGTCTGCCTCTCTGCGTGGGCCGCGTTCGGCACGTTCATGCGCCGCCTCGTCGACACGCCGTCAAAGACACGTGTTTTCAACGTGGCGATGGCGTTGCTGCTGGTCGCAAGCGCCGCGCCCGTCGCCTATGACCTGATCCAAGCCGTTTGAACGTTCGCAGGACGCAGCCTCCGCCATGAGCCTCCCCCAACTCGATTTCTGGTTCGACTTCGGATCGACGTATTCCTATCCGGCCTCGCAACGCATTCAGGCGCTCGCCGCGGAACAGCACGTTTACGTGCGGTTTCGCCCGTTCATGCTTGGGGCGATCTTCAAAGCGCAGGGCTGGAACACGTCGCCTTTCAATCTCTATCCGGCCAAGGGCGCCTATATGTGGCGCGACCTTCAGCGTGTTTGCGACGAGCTCGGGCTCGCCCTGGTGCGGCCGGATCCTTTTCCGCAAAACAGTCTCATCGCCGCGCGCGTGGCGGTTGCGGTCTCAGAGGAAAGCTGGGCCGGCGACTATTGTGCGCAGGTGTTCCGCGAGGAGTTCGCCCACGGGCGCCAGATTTCCGATCCCGCCGTGATCCGCTCTGTTCTGGATCATTTCTCCAGCGATGCGGACGGGATCCTCGAGCGCGCGCAAAGCCCCGAAATCAAAGAACAACTGCGGAGCGAGACCGAAATGGCGGCGAAGCTCGGACTGTTCGGAGCGCCGAGTTTTGTAACAGAAGATTTCGAAGTCTTTTGGGGGAACGACCGTCTGGAGAGCGCGCTCGCGTGGACACATCGGGCAGAAAAAATTCGCACGCGCTGATCGCACGACGTCGGATCAGCGCGATCAAAAGCACGAATTTCCCTGCGAGAACCGAGCCCTGGCTCTATACAGCTACGCGTTTGCCGCCGTGTCCGGCGCACATCTCCCTCCTCTCGGCTTTTTCATCTCGGCTCGCCTAGACAGAAGTGCCGTACTAAACTTGCATTCCTCGGCGTTTCTTCCTAGGCCAAGCAGAATCGCTTAGGCTGGCGTCGTTCATATCTCCTCCGACGGATTTATCCGGACGGAGGCGTTCCTATTAAGCGGCTCTTTGATGCGGGATTCGGCACCCGCAGCGGTGAGCAGTGTCACACTGCAATGCCAATAGATCCTCCGTGCCTATACGGATCGGCGATCTGAATCTGCGTGTTTTCGGCCGTAAGCTCGACTTATGGTCTACTTTATCACATGTTCGGATGACGCCATAAGTTGTAGGTGTGGGGCGTAATTGCGCATCACTTTCCGTATCGCTCGACAAAGTGTCTCCTCATGATTTCATTCCGAGACTTGTCCTCGACCCAGCGCGGTTTGTTGGCCGCTGGGGGAGTGATTTTTGGCGCGATTCTCGTGGCTCTCCTGGCTGCGTCGGATCTTGATCTCTCGCCTCTTCGCACCCTGCGTGCCGAGCGCATGGGCGGAGGCGCTGTCCTCGAAACGCAATACAATCCGCTCGGCATCCTCGGCATATCCGCCATCGGCTTCGCGGTCATCGCCGGCTTCGGTCTGCTCGTGTCGTGGCTCGGGCCGAAGCTCGCCGCTGGTTTCTCGGGCGGCAAGTCCGGCGTTTCTGCCGAGAAGATCGCAAAGGCGAGCCAGACGCTCGACCGCGAGTTGTCAAAAGTTCTCGGCCTGATCCGCGCGCACATCACGACCAACGACAGCTATGCCAAGTCGCTTGCAAACGCGCAGGCGCGCTTGTCCGGTCTGACGGAAGCCGAGCAGGTTCGCGTCATCGTGAGCCTGCTCGTCGCTGAGAACGAGCGCATGCGCCAGGACAGCACCGAGCTCAAATCCAAGCTCGAGGATCTGCGCAAACAGATCGAGGCGCTTCGGTCCAGCCTGAGCGAAGCGGAGGAAGTGGTTCTCAAGGATCCGCTGACGGGCGTCGGGAACCGGCGCTGCTTCGACGTGACGATGGAAAAGGCGATCCTCGACTGCAAGCAGAAGAAGTCGTCGCTTTCGCTCGTCATGTGCGACATCGATCACTTCAAGCGCGTCAACGATGCATTCGGACATCAAGTCGGCGACGAGATCATCCGCATGTTCTCGCGCGTCATCGAGGCCGGCGTCCGCGAGGGCGATACAGTCATCCGCTACGGCGGCGAGGAGTTCGCCATCATCCTGCCGATGGCAGAGCTGGATGCGGCGAAGTCGATCGCGGAGCGCATCCGCCGACAGTTCGAAAGCAAGAAGCTCACGATCCGTGAAACCAATCAAAAGATCGGCCAATTGACCGCGTCATTCGGCGTAGCGCAGTTCAGGCAGGGCGACGACGCGGAGATGCTCGTGCAGAGGGCGGACTCCAAGCTCTACGACGCCAAATCAGCCGGACGCAATCGCGTGGCCGCGTTTGGGAGCAACGACTGAGAGCATATCACCGCCACGGCGCGGCGGTGCAACCACGACGGCCGGACGCTCCGGCTCCTGGGGTGGAGTGGCCTGCGAGGCCTCTTCCTCGACACCCGTGATGTCGGAGTAGGCTCCAATCGGCAACGGCTTGCCGATCAGATATCCTTGCACCTCGTTGCAACCCTGGACCTGCAGAAGATCCAGCTGATCGCGCGTTTCCACGCCTTCGGCGACAACAGGGCGGCCCAAGGCGCGCCCCAGCCCCATGATGGAGTTGACGATCGCCGCGGCGTCCGCGTTCGTCACCATGTCGAAAATGAAGCTGCGATCGATCTTGATGCGATCGAACGGGAACGCGCGCAACGTGCTCAACGACGAATAGCCCGTGCCGAAATCGTCCATGGCCACGCTTACGCCGAGTGCCTTGACCCGTTGCAGCGTGTTGAGGGCCGCGCCTGCGTCGTAGATGAATAGGCTCTCGGTGACCTCGATCTCGAGACGCCCGGGATCGACGCCGGTCTCCGCCAGCAGGCCTTCGACATGCTTGGCGAAGTCCGCACGGATGATCTGGGCGGGCGAGACGTTCACGGCCACGCGCAGGTTCTTCCGCCACTTCGCGGCTTGCAGCAGGGCCTCGCGCAGGACGAACGTGCCGATGTCCTCGATGGCGCCGCAGGCTTCGGCGGCGGGAATGAACTTGGCCGGCGAGACGAAGCCGTGGATCGGATGGTTCCAGCGCAGCAGTGCCTCGAAACCGCGCACGGCGCACGAGTGCGCATCGGCCTGCGGCTGGAAGACGAGAGAAAGCTGACCTGCCTTGACTGCGGCGGAGACGTCGCGCTCGAATGCGCGGCGCGCCCGCTTCTCCGCGTCCATGCGAGCCGTGTAGAACGCGTGTCCAGCCCGGCCGCCACTCTTCACGCGCGAGAGCGCCGTATCGGCATGCCCCATCAGGGCATCGAGATCCTCGCCGTCATCGGGGAAGCACGCCACGCCGACGGACGCGGCGGCCCTCACCTCGAGGCCAGCCTCCAGCACATAGCGATCACGCAGCGCGTCGGTCAGCTCGACAGCCATGGCCTCGAACTCGGCGCGGCTCTCGCGCGCTGTACGCACGATCAGAAACTCATCGGCGCCCAGCCTCGCGATGAGATCGGCGTCGGCTGCCACATTGCGGATGCGGCGTGAGATGTTAGTCAGAAGCTGGTCGCCGATCTTGTGGCCCTGCTGGGCGTTGATGGTGCGGAAGCCATCGATGTCGACGTAGAAGACCGCGACCTCCTTGCCCCGGCTCCTGGCGCGCTCGAGAATTGTCGGAAACTTCTCGACCAGAAGCGCGCGGTTTCCGAGCCCGGTCAGCGGATCACGGAAAGCGAGGCGGCGAATTCTGTTCTGTGCAGCCCAATGCTGGATGGCGAGCGTGCAGAGATGCGCGCACCGCTCGACGATGCGCTTTTCGAGCTTGCTGGCGCGACGGGTGGTGCGGAAATAGAAAGCGAACGTTCCGATGACGCGATCGTCGTGAGACTTGATCGGGCTCGACCAGCAGGCCTTGAGGCCGAGGGCAAGCGCCGGCTCTCTGTAGACGGCCCAGCGCGGGTCCGTCTTGATGCTGGTAACCTCGACCGGCTCACCATAATAGGCGGCGCTGCCGCACGAGCCCACCATCGGGCCGATCTCCACGCCTTCGATGCCCTGGGAATAGGCGTCGGGCAGCGAGGGCGCCGCAAGCGGGCGCAGGCGGCCGCTGGAATCCACGCGCAGGATGGAGCAAATCGCGTTGGGAGCAATCTTTTCGGCGCGCTTGCACAGAAGCGCCATGACCTCCGGCAGCGGCTTTCCGGATGCAACGGCAATCAGGATCTCGTGCTGAATGTCTTTCAGCCGGTCTTCGACCGTCCGGCTCCGCGATACTTTCCTGACACCCACCGCTTCCTCCTTTGCCCCCTCAGCCAATCGCCTGGGCTTTCTCTTTCCCGAGAGCGAATTTCCCAGACCCTGCCTTTTGGTCTCAGAGGACATCGTTTGGGATTTTTATCCCATATGAACAGTTGCTGAATTTATAACTTCACTGACCAAACAAAGTGCAAGCTCCGCCTGGCACTTCCTTTTGGGCGGTGCACATGTCCTCAAATTTGATCAGTCAACTTCATCAGACTGCCTACAAATTCAGCAACCCATTGGCCTAATGATCTTTTCTATTTATGCTGCGGATGCCACTCCTGTTTCAGAGGGCCATTAACCCGCCATTCACATTGAGAATGCGATGACGGAATGCCGGCGTTTTGCAGCGCAAAACTCCGGACGGTCGTCCTCTTTTTCTATGCGTAACGGGGGTTGCGATGCCGCTTTTTCTACGCCTTGCCTACTACGGACAAGCCGTCGGATCGCGGCTCCTCGCTGGACGACGCAGGCCGGGCCCGGACGGGCCGCCGGCGGGGCGTGGCGAGCGCTCACGCGCGCATGTGGCGGACCAAACGGCCACGAGCGCGCTTTCGCTGCGCCGTGACCGCAGGCAGAGCGTTCAGCTCGACCGTCTGGAGCTCTAGAGGCAGCCCAGTCCGGGATAGCCGCAGACGTAAAGGTTCAAGGACTTGTTCACGCAGCAAGCCTGATCCTGGCCGCAGCGCCATGTCTTTGTCTTTCCGGTCGAAAGTTTCGATTTGCAGGTCTTATAGCCCTTCGCCGCAATTGCCGCGCCCTGCTCCGGACCTCTCATGGCATCGAAAGCAATGGTGCCGGCCAAAGCAACGATCGCTGCAAACCCCACAGTCAGGATAGTCCGCTTCATTGTTCTGCGCTCCCTGTTACTTGCATGCGCAATCGCACGATGCGCCTGATCGGGGCGCCTTTCCAGAGTTGACGCTGCAAACGCAGCAGCCCGCCTTCCGGGCGCGGCATTCGCGCAACAAAAGGCGGGCTGCTGACAGGTCGGCGGTTAAGCCAAGGGCGCGCTTAGTTGCGGCCCTTGTCGACCAGCTTGTTCTTCGAGATCCAGGGCATCATGGCGCGCAGCTTGGCGCCCACTTCCTCGATCTGGTGGCTGTCGTTCAGGCGGCGCGTGGCCTTGAAGCTCGGCTGGCCAGCTTTGCACTCGAGCATCCAGTCGCGCGTGAAGCGGCCGGTCTGGATGTCGGTGAGCACGCGCTTCATCTCTGCCTTCGTCTCGGGCGTGATCACGCGCGGGCCGGTGACATACTCTCCGTATTCGGCCGTGTTGGAGATCGAGTAGTTCATGTTGGCGATACCGCCTTCGTAGATGAGATCCACGATCAGCTTCACCTCGTGCAGGCACTCAAAGTAGGCCATCTCGGGCGCGTAGCCTGCTTCGACCAGCGTTTCGAAGCCGGCGCGGATCAGCTCGACCAGACCGCCGCAAAGCACGGCCTGCTCACCGAAGAGGTCGGTCTCGCATTCCTCCTTGAAGGTCGTCTCGATGACGCCCGAGCGGCCGCCGCCGATGGCCGACGCATAGGAGAGGAACAGGTCGTGGGCGTTGCCGCTCTTGTCCTGGTGCACGGCGATCAGGCACGGAACGCCGCCGCCCTTCTGATACTCGCCGCGAACGGTATGGCCGGGGCCCTTGGGAGCGACCATGCCGACGTCGAGATCGGCGCGCGGCTCGATCAGGTTGAAATGCACGTTGAGGCCGTGGGCGAACAGAAGAGCTGCGCCCTGCTTCATGTTGGGGCCGAGGTGCTCCTTGTAGATGTCGCCCTGGAGCTCGTCGGGGGTGAGCATCATGATGACGTCGGCCCACTTCGCCGCTTCCGCGACCTCGAGAACCTTCAGCCCTTCCTTCTCGGCCTTCTGAGCGGAGGCGGAGCCCTTGCGGAGCGCAATCGCCACGTCCTTGACGCCGGAGTCGCGCAGGTTGAGCGCGTGCGCGTGGCCCTGGCTGCCGTAGCCGACAACGGCAACCTTCTTCGACTTGATCAGATTGATGTCGGCATCTCGATCGTAATAAACGCGCATCGTTCTCTCTTGCGGTTTGTGATTATCGGAGGGTGAAGGAGACGGGACGAACGCCCCGGAAGGAGTGGAAACCGGGCATCCCCGAAAGGTCGCCGGACGTTACACCGCCGCTCGGCGCCGTTTCAACGGCCAAGACGGAGATGGGCGGATTTGCGCCGCGGGAGGCCGAAAACGGCTGCCGCGACGTGATTAACAGATCCGAAAGAGGTGGGACAGCAGAATGGCCTGTCGTCTTCTGGCCGGAAGCTGCAAACCCATGCGTACCCTTGTATTTGCCCGCGTCATCGCCCTTTTCGGTTTCGCCGCCCTGCTCGGCGGCTGCGGCAACGCCAACACCACCTCTGCCGACGCGCCCCAGTCTCCCGCCATGCGCGGCGTGATCGCGAGCGCCTCCGACTGCGTGTCGTTCGGACAGGAGGCTGTTACGGCCTGCGCGGCGGCGATCGAGCGCGCGGTGACGCGCCATGAAGCCTCGTCCCAGACCTATTCCAACATCGAAGCCTGCGAGAAGGCGGTCGGCGCCAACAAGTGCGAACGCGCGGCCTCCGGCAAATACCGGCAGAAGCTCTCGGCCTTCATGGTGTCGCTCGGCTCCTCGCCGCGCGCCGAGCCGCTCTATCCCGCAAAGGATGGCGCCGTCGGCTTCCAATCGTCCGACAAGAGCACCTATCTCGCTAGCGATCAGAGCGTGACCTTCTCGCGGCTCGCGCTTTCGGTCGCGGAGATGCAAGCGTCGCCCAAGAAGGGCGGACGGCGTCCGAGCCTCTAAGGCGCCCCGCTCTCCGCGGCACTCTTTCGCTTCGGCTCTCATCGTCACATCGCAGCCGCGCCGCGCCCGATGGCGGCGATGCCGGTGCGCGAAACCTCGACGAGCCCGAGCTCGGTCATGAGGCCGATGAAGGTGTCGATCTTGCCGGGCTTTCCGGTGATCTCGAAAACGAAGTGCTCGAGCGAGGTGTCTACGACCTGCGCGCGGAAGATCTCGGCGATACGCATGGCCTCGATGCGCTTCTCGCCCTTGCCAGCGACCTTGACCAACGCCAGCTCGCGTTCGAGGGAGATGCCTTCGAAGGTGAGATCGCGCACGCGATGGACGGGCACCAGACGCTCGAGCTGATGCTTGATCTGCTCCAGAACGGCGGGCGTCCCGCGGGTGATGACGGTGATGCGCGAGAGATGCTTCTCGTGCTCCGTCTCAGTCACGGTGAGGCTATCGATGTTGTAGCCGCGGCCTGAGAACAACCCGATGACGCGTGCGAGAACGCCCGGCTCGTTGTCGACCAGCACGGACAGCGTGCGCGTTTCGACCTCCTGGCGAAGGGCCGGGCCTGCGTAGTGAGTCTGAGGATTGGTGTTGATCATCGCCGCTTACTTCTTCTCTTTAGCTTTCTTATCCTCGATCGCTTTCACCGCTTCGGGAAAGACGATCGCGAAGAACACCGGAGCGCCATGCGTATCGACGAGCCGTCTTACCTCGTCCGCATAGGCCTGGGATTTCTTGTACCGCTGGAACGCCGCCGAGATCCGCTGGCCCATGCTATCGGCAAGCTCCTGCGGCGAGGGAACGCCGAGCTTGTGAAGGGCTTCCGGCGGCATGCGCGAGTAGACCTGGATCAGCGTTCGCGTCTCCAGATAGTCCTGGGCGATGCAGGCTTCGAACCCTTCGCCGTAGGTGGAGGCGAGGCTGTGGGTCTTGTAGCAGTTGTCGATCAGCTCGTAGGCCGCCTTGGCGCCGCGCGCCCGGTGCAGACGGCCGAGCCTCTCGGCGGCACCGCGGATGCTCGCCACCTGATCCCAGGTCGCGGCCTCCGATGCCGCCTGATTTGCGGTCCCGTCCGGCTTCTCCGGCTCCGTGCCCGTGGCATGGGCCATCGGCGCTCCGGCTGCGCATAGAAGCACAGCCGCCGCGACCGAGAGAGCAGCGAAGCGAAGACCGCCGGTGAGCGTCACACGAGCACCTTTCCTTCCTTGCCGATCGCCTTCGAGACCTCCTCGTCGGAAACGTTCTCGCCGAGGAGCATCTCGTTGTGGGCCTTGCCCGAGGGTATCATGGGGAAGCAGTTAGCCAGCTTTGCGACGCGGCAATCGAAGATCACCGGACCCTTAGTGTTGATCATCTCGCGAATCGCGTCATCGAGATCGGCCGGATGATCGCAGCGCATGCCGGTCCAGCCGTAAGCCTCGGCGAGCTTCACGAAATCGGGCAGCGCCTCGGTGTAGCTCTCCGACAGGCGGTTGCCGTGCAGGAGCTGCTGCCACTGGCGCACCATGCCCATGTACTCATTGTTCAGAATGAACACCTTCACGGGCAGGCGGTACTGCACCGCCGTCGAGCACTCCTGGATGTTCATGAGGATCGAGGCGTCGCCCGCCACGTCGATGACCAGCGACTTGGGGTGGGCCAACTGCACGCCGATGGCGGCGGGAAGGCCGTAGCCCATGGTGCCGAGGCCGCCGGAGGTCATCCAGCGGTTCGGCTCCTCGAAATTGATGAACTGCGCGGCCCACATCTGGTGCTGACCGACCTCGGTCGTGATGTAAGTGTCGCGATCCTTGGTCAGCTCGTAGAGACGCTGGCAGGCGTACTGCGGCATGATGTATTCGGTCGAGTTGGTGTAGGCGAGCGACTTCCTGGCCCGCCAGCTGTCGATCTCCTTCCACCACGACTTCAGCGCGATCTTGTCGATCTGCGGAGCCTTGGCCTTCCAGACGCGCAGCATCTCCTCGAGCACATAGGCGCAATCGCCGATGATCGGAATGTCGGCGCGGATGTTCTTGTTGATCGAGGAGGGATCAATGTCGACGTGGATCTTCTTCGAGCCCGGCGAGAAGGCATCGATGCGGCCGGTGATGCGGTCGTCGAAGCGCGCGCCGATGTTGATCATGACGTCGCAGTCATGCATCGCGAGGTTGGCTTCGTAGGTGCCGTGCATGCCGAGCATGCCGAGCCACTGCCTGTCGGATGCGGGATAAGCGCCGAGACCCATCAGCGTGGACGTGATCGGGAAGCCCGTGAGACGCACGAACTCGCGCAGGAGCTGGCTCGCTTTCGGGCCCGAGTTGACCACGCCGCCGCCGGTGTAGAACACGGGGCGCTTGGCGGACGCGATGAGGTCCACCGCGTCGCGGACGGCGGTCGGCTCAGGCTTCACGCGCGGCTTGTAGGTCTTGTGCGCGATGTTCGAGGGACCGACGTAGTTGCCGGTTGCGAACTGCACGTCCTTCGGAATGTCGATGACAACCGGACCGGGCCGGCCTGCCTTGGCGATGTAGAACGCCTCGTGAATGATGCGCGCGAGGTCGTTGACGTTCTTCACGAGCCAATTGTGCTTCGTGCACGGGCGCGTGATGCCAACCGTATCGCATTCCTGGAACGCGTCGTTGCCGATCAGGTGGGTGGGCACCTGGCCGGTGATGCAGACGAGCGGGATCGAATCCATCAGCGCGTCGGTGAGGCCGGTGACTGCGTTGGTGGCGCCGGGTCCCGAGGTAACGAGCGCAACGCCGACCTTGCCGGTCGAGCGCGCATAGCCTTCCGCAGCGTGCAGCGCGCCGCCTTCCTGGCGCACCAGGATGTGCTTCACCTTCTCCTGCTGGAACAGCTCATCGTAGATCGGGAGAACGGCGCCGCCCGGATAGCCGAAAATATGCTCGACGCCCTGATCCTGGAGCGCCTTCATCACGATTTCGGCGCCCGTCATCGTCCGTGCCATTCAAACCTCCGCGTGCCCCTTTGCGCCTCGCCCGGCCGCGCTTCCTTTCGGAAGCCGGGTTCCCACTCTTCCGCAGCACTCAAAGGGGGCCTTACCCCGGGTCGATCCCCGGGGATGTCATCACAAGTGTCGTGGGTTCCGGCGGCACCCTAAGGGCCACACCCTGCAGGGTCAAGCTTTAGAATTAATAAAATCTCTGATTTCTGTCGCAAAACTTTTCATTTCTTGCGCTAATATCCATTTCCACGTAATCATATTGCGACGAAGCCACGTAACCTGCCTTTTTGCATACTGGCGGGTCTCGGCTTTGGCGGCCTCGGCGGCCTCCTCCTTCGCCATCCGCCCGGCAAGAAGCTCGGCCAGCGGCTTCACGCCGAGCGCGCGCATGGCCGGCAGATCCGGATCGAGACCCAGGCCGACGAGCGCGCGAACCTCATCGAGCGCGCCTTCCGCCAGCATGGCATCGAAGCGGGCGTCTATGCGGCGCCTCATCTCCTCTCGCGATGGCGCCACGACGAACGCGCGCCCTTCCCCGATCGTGATCGCCGGCTCGCCGGGGATCTCCTGCCAGCGCGCCAGCGAACGGCCGGTCGCCTCCAGCACCTCGAGCGCCCGGACGATGCGCTGCGGGTCCGTGGGACGCAGGCGCGCAGCCATCTCAGGATCGCGTTCGGCAAGAACGGCGTGCAGGGCGGCAGCCCCCTCCTCTCCGGCCGCTTGGCGCCAGCGTGCCCGGATCTCGTCCGGAATCTGAGGAATTGGCGACAGGCCCTCAGTCAGCGCCTTGAAGTAGAGCCCCGTGCCACCGACGATGATCGGCACGCGGCCGGTCTCGATAACCTCGTCGATGGCGCGGCGAGCTTCGCTGGCGTAACGCGCGGCCGAATAGGCATCGGCCGCCGCGACGTGCCCGTAGAGCAGATGCGGCGCGCGGCGCGTATCGGCGTCGGACGGGCGCGCGGTGAGCACGCGCAGCTCGCGATAGACCTGCATGGCATCGGCATTGATGATCGTGCCGCCGACCTTTTCCGCGAGCGCAAGCGCGAACGCGGACTTGCCCGAGGCAGTCGGCCCAGCGATCAGTATGGGGGCGGGGATCGTCATCCTTCCTTCCAAGCCGTTGGCGCCTTGTCCCCGGCACCTTGCCTCATCCGAACGTGCTCTCATCCAAACGTACAATGCCACGAAGGCCGCAGCGGGCGGATCTCTGCTTCCATGTACCGGTGTGCACTCCTACCCTGGCCGGCGCACGCAGCACCAGCGCTCATTCCTCATCGCGCATCTCGCTCCGGGCTTGCCGTCCCGCGCGATCCAGGCGATGTGGGGCGGCTCGACCTCGCATTTTACGGACAGACCGGCTCATGACCGCAGCTCACATCGCGACGCTCACTCTGACGGCGAAGCCGGGATCGGGTGCACTCACGGATGCAGTGACGCAATCGGCCACCGAAGCGCTTTCCGGTGTCTCTGCGACGGGGCATTGGCTTTCACGCGGAGATGCCTGGGAGACGCGTTTCGAGCTTGCGGATCCGGGGCGGATCTCCGGCCTCCGCACTCTCCTCTCTGACGCGGTGGCCGCCGCCTCGGTCGATATCAACCTCCTCACAGAGGCTTCGGGGCCGCGCCGGAAACGCCTTCTCTGTGCGGACATGGAGAGCACGATCATAGAGCAGGAGCTGATCGACGAGATCGCAAAGCTCGCGGGGCGGCATGACGAGATCGCCGCCATCACGACCGCCGCGATGCAGGGCAAGCTCGACTTCGCGTCCTCTCTCGTGCGTCGCGTCGCATTGTTCGAGGGCCTCGCCGTCGAGCGGCTGGACGCCATCCTCGAACGCGCCACCTTGATGCCCGGCGCCGAAACGCTCGTACACACGATGCGCACCAATGGCGCCAGGACAGCGCTGATCTCCGGCGGCTTCACGCTGTTTGCGGAGCGCATCGGCGCGCGTCTCGGCTTCGACCACGTCGTCGCCAACGTGCTCGAAATCGAGAACGGACGCCTCACAGGGCGTGTGCGCGAGCCGATCCTCGGGCCGCAGGGCAAAGCAGATGCCCTCGCGCGGCTTGCGCGCGAGCATGGCCTTGCTCTCTCAGAGACGATCGCGGTGGGAGACGGCGCGAACGATCTCACCATGCTGGCCTCAGCAGGGCTCGGCGTTGCCTTCCGTGCCAAGCCGATCCTGCGGGATGCCGCGCAGGCTTCGCCGACGGGGGCCGTGGTCACGCATGGCGACCTCACGGCGCTGCTTTATCTCCAAGGCTATGCCGATGCGGATGTGCGGCGTGCGCTCGGCCAGCGAGCCGCGCTTTCGCCACCTGCTTAAGATCGTCTTCCGAGGTCATGTCCGCCCGAGGGCGCGCCTGAAGGCGAGACGCACACGCTCGACCAGCGGCTCGATGCGCGGCCTCAGCCGTTGCCACGCCTGCTTCACTTCCAAACGCACGCGGTTCTTGAGCATCCGTCCATAGCGCCAGGCCCACGAGGCACGGATCTTGGCGAACAGCGCCTCCTTCCACGGCATGATCCAGTCGTGGAGCACGGCGAACCAGCCGATGCGCATCAGGGCGGGCTTGGTCAGCAGAAAGAGGCGCGCGATGAGCGCAGTGGACGCGATCTTCGCGCCGACGAACAGCAGGCCCGCGGCGAAGAACTGCCCGTTGCTCAAGAGATAGATGGAGAGCAGCTTCAGCGGAAAGAGAATGGACGTGGGAAGCGCCAATGCCGCGAGGGCCGCATAAGGAGGCAACCCGGCGATGAACAGCTCGAGGCGCGCCCACACCTTGAAGCGCGAGAGCCACTCCAGCGCCGCGACGAGCGGGCGCCAGCCCCACTCCTCGAACAGCAGGATGAGCGCCAGAACGACTTGAAGCGCAAAGCCGAGCGGCGGGCTCACAGCGGACCACAGGGCACGCAGCGCGAGGCGAACGCGCACGGCAGCGCGGCGGAGACGCGGCCGCATCTCCTCCCACAAGGCCCTGATCTCGTCCGGGAGTTGCCCCGACATCGCGTTCCTGGTCCCGATCCTGCTCCGGGACCGAGATTACCGGCATCCGCTTAACGCGTCATTCCCGCGACCCCGCCTCGTGACTGGGATGACATCTTCCGTATGCGCGACATTTTGGCCAAGCATGGCGGCGGAGGGCCATGTTTGACAGCCGCGAATATATTCTATACTAAATTCTTCAAGAATTGAAGAAACCTCAAAAGGTAGGGAACATGACATCACGTTTCGCTCTGATTGCTGCTGCCTCGCTGCTGCTCGGCTCGGTCACAGGCTCCGCCTCCGCCGAGGAGCACGTGGTCAAGATGCTCAACAACAACGGCAAGGGGAAGTTCATGCTCTTCGAGCCGGACTTCGTGAAAGCTTCGGTCGGCGACACCGTGAAGTTCGTGCCCACCAACAAGGGGCACAACGCGGAGACCATTCCCAACATCTGGCCCGAAGGCGCCACGGAGTTCAAAGGCGACCTCAACCAGGAAGTCGTGCTCACGATCGAGAAGCCGGGCGTCTACGGCGTCAAGTGCCTGCCCCACTATCCGATGGGTATGATCGCGCTGATCGTGGCGGGCGAGCCGACCAACAAAGCCCAGCTCGACAGCTACAAGCCTGCGGGCACGGCGCAGAAGCGCTTTGACGAACTCAAGGCGCAAATGCCCTGAGATTACGTCAGGCCGCGCCGAAGGGCGTGGGCTCATCCAACGGGGGTGCGATTGCCCGGGACGCGGTCTCGGGCAATTTCTTTTCGCCGGGCAACGGGGACGCGCTCGCGCCGCCTGCTTCGAGCGCGGCGGCCAGTTCCTCTCTTGCCCGCTCCGCCTGACGCTGGCGGTTCCACAGGCTGGCGTAGAGCCCGCCCTTGGCGATCAACTCGGCATGGGTGCCCTGCTCGACGAGACGGCCCTTCTCGAGCACGATGATGTTGTCCGCATGCACGATGGTCGAGAGGCGGTGAGCGATCACCAGTGTCGTGCGGTTGCGCGACACGCGATCCAGAGCGTCCTGGATCTCCTTCTCGGTGTGGCTGTCGAGCGCGCTCGTCGCCTCGTCCAGCATCAGGATGGGCGGCCCCTTGAGCAGCGTCCGCGCAATGGCGACGCGCTGCTTCTCACCGCCCGAAAGCTTGAGCCCGCGCTCCCCCACCATGGTTGCATAGCCCTGAGGAAGGGTCGCGATGAAGCCGTCGATCTGCGCGAGGCGCGCGGCCTCGTGTACCTCCGCGTCCGTGGCGTCGGGCCGGCCATAGCGGATGTTGTAGAGGATGGTGTCGTTGAACAGCACCGTATCCTGCGGCACCACGCCGATGGCCCGGCGCAGAGACTGCTGGGTGACATCGCGAATGTCCTGTCCGTCGATGGTCACGCGTCCGGAGTTGATGTCGTAGAAGCGGAATAGAATGCGGGAGATCGTCGATTTGCCTGCACCCGACGGGCCGACGATCGCTACCATCTTTCCGGCCGGAACCTCGAACGAGATGTCGTGCAGGATCTCGCGATCCTTGTCATAGGAGAACGAGACGTTCTCGAAGCGGACGGTACCTTCACGCACATCGAGCGGTTTGGCGTCCGGCTTGTCGAGTACCTCGGGCTTCTCGCCGAGAAGCGCGAACATGGTTTCGAGGTCGACGAGACCCTGCTTGATCTCGCGATACACCATGCCCATGAAGTTCAGCGGAATGTAGAGCTGGATCATCACCGCGTTGATCAGCACGAAGTCGCCTACCGTGTGGGTGCCCGCGATCACGCCGCGCGCGGCAAGCCACATGACCAGCGTCATGCCGACGGTGTAGATGAGGGCCTGGCCGGAGTTCAGCACGCCGAGCGAGTAATAGGTCTTCACCGCGGCCTTCTCGTAGCGCGCCATGGAGGCATCGTAGCGGCGCGCCTCGGCGTCCTCGTTGCCGAAGTACTTCACGGTCTCGTAGTTCAGGAGGCTGTCGATGGCCTTGGTATTGGCCTCGGTGTCGCTCTCGTTCATCTCACGGCGAATGGCGATGCGCCGCTCGGAGGCCGAGAACGTGAACCACATGTAGATCACGATGGTCCCAAGCAGGATCAGTACGTAGATCCAGCTGAAATAGTAGACGAGAAGGCCTGCGACGAGCACCAGCTCGATGATCGTGGGGGCAAGCTGCATCACGCCCATGCGCACGATGAGATCGATGCCGCGCGTGCCGCGCTCTATCACACGCGACAAGCCGCCGGTCCGCCTTTCGAGGTGGAAGCGCAGGGAGAGCCTGTGCAGGTGACGGAATGTGCGGTTGTTGAGCTCGCGGATGGCGTGCTGGCCAACGCGCGTGAACAGCACGTCGCGTACCTGGTTCAGCACCATCATGAGAACGCGCCCGGTGCCGTAGGCGACGATCAGCATCGCGACGCCGAGCGCGAGGCTCTTTGTAGCGGCCACGGCGGGATTCGCGAGATCCGACGCCAGCCAGTCGGTCGCGGCCTTGAATGCCACAGGGACGGCGACAGTCACGATCTTGGCGATGACGAGAACCGCGAACGCGCCTACCACCTCGACGCGCAAGTCTCTCCGGCCCGCCGGCCAAATGAACGGCAGCAGGCTTTTCAGCACTATCCAATGGCTGGTGTCGGCTGAAAGGCCCAACAAATCCGGCCGCTCGCTGCGGCTCGCCGAGGAAGTCGCGATGTTTCTTGGTCTCATGTCTCTTTCAGACATACGAAAGCGAGAGCGTTTCCGATCACTCGCCCGCAGGTGCGGGGTGGATCGAGGCAGGCGGGACACTTACCCGGTTTATGCGCGGGTGGCCAGCCGCCCGCCCCTCGCCGGCCATCAGGTGCGCGGAAGGCGCAGCTTCTGGCAGGGATAGACGCGATGAGGGTGGCGTATACGCTTGCCGTTCGCGCCCACGATCGAGGCGTATCGCGAGCCCTTCTTCAGGGCGCGACGCGAGATGCTCCAGAGCGTCTCGCCGCGCTTGACGACGTAGAGCCGCTTCTTTCGCGATCGCGCCGAATTCTTGCCTTTACACTTGTGAGTTACCGCGTAGCGGCGCGACTGGCGGACGCCTGCCCGCTCGCTTTTGCGCGCCGGGCGGACATTCGTTTTGTGCGAAGCGGCCTTACGGCGCGGCAAGACATCGGCAACGCGGGCTTCGGCAAATTTCGAACGGGTGGAAGGCTCTGACGTTGTTGGGGCCGAGCGGCCCGTCTCACTCCTCGTGTGCTGCTCCGCTGCGATCCTGGCGTCGGCGATGCGCTTTTCCTCCGCAGCCTTCGCCTCCGCTGCTTTGCGTTCTGCTTCTTTGCGTGCGTCCTCGGCTTGCTGCGCTTCCTCGGCCTTGCGGGACTCTTCCGCCTTTCTCGCCTGCTCGGCGGCGGCGGCCTCGGCGAGACGCTTCTCCTCGGCAGCTTTCCGCTCGGCTTCCGCCTTGCGCACTTCCTCGGCCTTGCGGGCCTCTTCCGCCTTTCTCGCCTGCTCGGCGGCGGCGGCGGCCTCGGCGAGACGCTTCTCCTCGGCAGCCTTCCGCTCGGCTTCCGCCTTGCGCGCTTCCTCGGCCTTGCGGGCCTCTTCCGCCTTTCTCGCCTGCTCGGCGGCGGCGGCTTCGGCGAGACGTTTCTCCTCGGCAGCTTTCCGCTCGGCTTCCGCCTTACGCGCTTCCTCGGCCTTGCGGGCCTCTTCCGCGCGCGCCTGCTCGGCGGCGGCCTCGGCGAGACGTTTCTCCTCGGCAGCCTTCCGCTCGGCTTCCGCCTTACGCGCTTCCTCGGCCTTGCGGGCCTCTTCCGCGCGCGCCTGCTCCGCCTCGGCGGTCTTCAGGGCGTCCTCGGCGTTCCGGGCAGCTTCCTGGGCCAGCCTTTCCTGTTCCCTCTGAGCCTTCTGGGCCTCCTCGGCCTTGCGCGCGGTCTCGGCTTTCTCAAACGCCTCCAATTTGGCGAGGCCGTCAGAGATCCGCTGATCGAGATCACGCTTGATCTGCTCGAGCTCCTTCTTGCGGGCTTCTGCGCGTTTGCGCTCGGCTTCGGCGGGGCTATCGCCCATCGCTCCTGGCGCTGCCGCCGCCTCACGCGCCGCCGCCGCGGCTGCTGCGTCAGCCCGTGCAACCGCGTCCTTCCACTCCGCCTCGGCCCGGCGGCGTGCCTCGACGAATTCCTTGGCGTCGCGGGCAGACTGATCACCAGCGAGGCGATTTGTGAGATCGGGCGGCGGGAGACCCGCGACCTGATAGGCGCGCTCGATCCAATAAGACACGTAGCCCAGCGCGGCCGCGATTCCGGTGCGCAGGACATCGTAGGCCTTGGCGGAGTAGCTTTGCGGGGGCTGTCCGGACGACACTGCCCCAGTTTCACGCGGCACCGACAGCTTGTCTGCGACATCGGCCTGATAGGCATGCGCCGCGCGCTCCAGCCATTCGGTCAGCGCTTCGGGCAGAACGCTTTTGGGCTCAGGCGCGCTACGCGTCTCGGCGCCCTTGGTCTCTGCGGTGTCTGAGTTATCTGACGGCTTTGCCGACCCGGCTGCGGCGATGCCTGGCGCCATGCATCCAAGCAAAGCAGCGGCCGAGATCGCGGCCAGCCTTCCGGGTTGCCTATCCAGCATCGACGCACTCACTCCGGCACTCCACTCATGCCCACGGGCTCCCGTCCGCGGGCTTACCCCCAGGTTAGGCCATTCCAGGGGGGCGGGGTCAACGAACTTCCGGTCTTTGCTTAAGCCCGACCGCAAGTTAACGCCGCATCCTCAGTCCCGGTCGCCGGCCCCTATTGGCAGACAGTCACCGGAACGCCATCTAAATGGAACAGACCATGTTCTAGGTCCGTATCTTATCCGTATTAAGGAAACGACTTGAAAAGCCCTTCAGAAACAAACATTACCCCACTCAAACCTGTCGACATCCAGCGCGTGAGAAAGGACGAGCAGACGACGAATGGCGCCGCTGTTTCGTCCTCCAGGGCGCTGCGGAACGTCTGCGTCTACTGCGGGTCCGGCGTGGGTGAGAACCCGATCTATGCCGAGGCCGCGCACACGCTGGGGCGGGCCCTGGGAGAAAACGGCATCGGCCTCGTCTATGGCGGCGGCGGTCTCGGCCTCATGGGCGAGGTTGCGCGCGCGGCGCTGGCGGCGGGCGGCAGCGTGACCGGCATCATTCCCGAGTTCCTCACCGTTCGCGAGCACATGCTGCGCGAGGTAACCGATCTCATCGTCACGCGGGACATGCACGAGCGCAAACGGCAGATGTACGAAAGGTCCGATGCGTTCGTGGCGCTGCCCGGCGGCATCGGCACGCTCGAGGAGCTGGTGGAGCAGCTCACCTGGTCGCAGCTCGGCCAGCACAGCAAGCCCATCGTCGTGGCCAACATCGCGGACTTCTGGACGCCGTTCCTGAACCTCCTCGCACATATGCGCAAGGAAGCCTTCATCCGTCCGGGGCTCGAGGTCCGCTTCGGCGTCGTCACCCAGGCGAGCGAGATCGTGCCGCGCGTTCAGAGCCTGTTTGCCGAAAGCGTGGGCGAGCACAAGCCCTCGACGCTCATCAAATTCTGAGGGCTTAGCCCCTCTTTCAGCCCCTATTTTACGGGCTTTCTCGGCGTGCCTCGCACGGCTGCGACAGGGTGCGACCCCGGTCCCCCTTCCCCACCTTCCGATGGCCCCATTTGGGGTTCATCCATGACGACGGTAGATTTCGTCTGGAGGTGCCGATGCGTACTTTCGCTCTCCTCTCCGCCCTTCTGCTTCTCGCCGGACCGCTCGGGGGCACACAATCGTTTGCCATTCCCTCGGCCCCCGACAATCCAGCGCTGGCATTCGACGACGAATATGGCGGGGGCGCCTACGACGACGATGGCGGATCGGCCGATCTCGATGATCCGGACGGTGACGGCGACGACGAGGATGCCCGCGGCCCTCGCGACGACGAGTGGGACGCCGAGGATACGGACCAAGGCATCCGAACCTAATCGGCGGCTGGCGCGTTTATGCATGACAGTCGACATTCACCCTGGAGGTGATGCGGTGCCGTATTCATTCATGCTCGCCGCTCTGATGACCGTCAGCGTCTTGTTTATGGTGTCGCACGACGCTCATGCCGGGCGAAAAGATCAGGCTCAGGCCGTTTCTGCCTACGGCGAGACCTATGACCTGCACGGACGCGTGAGCCGCTCCTATGAGCCGAGGCGCGCCCACCGGAAGCACCATGCCCACAAGCGGGTCAAGCGCGATCGCTCCTACGCCTATCCGAATAGCCCGTGGGGTCCGTTCCCGGGGCCGCCCGGATTATTCTAACGGCGCCAGGCCGGGCCAACCTGTCCGCGCCAGCTTCGCCCACAAAAAAGCGCGCCCGAGCACTGCTCCGGGCGCGCTTCTCGTTTCACCGACGATCGTTCCGATCAGTCCTTTGCGCGCTCAACGTAAGAGCCGTCAGCCGTCATGACGACGACGCGCGTGCCGCTGCCGATGTGCGGGGGCACCATGATACGCGCGCCGTTGGAGAGCTTGGCGGGCTTGTAGGAGGAGGACGCGGTCTGGCCCTTCACGACGGGATCCGCCTCGACGATCTCGAGGACGACGCGGGCGGGCAGCTCGATGGCGATCGGATTGCCTTCGAACATCGAAATCGTGCAGGTCATGCCTTCCTGGAGCCAGATGGCCTGATCACCCAGCACCTCCTTCGAGACCGGGATCTGGTCGAAGGTTTCGGGCTGCATGAAGTTGAAACCCATCTCGTCCTCGTAGAGGTAGTTGTAGTCCTTCTCCTCGAGGTAGGCGCGCTCGACCTGGTCGGTGGTGCGGTAGCGCTCGGTCACCTTCACGCCATCGGCGATGCGACGCATTTCGAGATGCGTGACGGGCGTGCCCTTACCCGGATGGATATTCTCCGCCGAGATGACGACGGCGAGCTTGCCGTCGAGATCGAGAACATTGCCCTTACGAATCGAGCTGGCGATCACTTTAACCACGGTCTTCTCCCATGAATTCAGATCGTGCCCGGCGGAAACCACGAAAGCTGCCTCGCGGCAGCTCGCCATACGTCCGTGCAGGGCAGGAAATATGGGCGCTCTCATACTCTGTATCGGGTGAGAGGCCAAGGGCCGATGCGTTAAGACGGCAATCGGCCCCCGATCCGGGGAGCTGGACCCGCGTCAGCCGAAAAGGCTCGCTATCCCGTGCCACAGGCGGCGCGCGCCATAGCCGATGAGCACGCTGACGCTCAGAATAGCCACCTGCAGGCCAACCTGTCGCACCGGGCCGATGGCGTTGAACTGGTCCTGAACCGCCTGCGCGGGACCGGCGGCCTGTTGAAGAAGAATGAAAAAATCGAGCCCGAACAACAGGGCGACCACTGCCATGAAAATGAGCAGCGTGGTCACGAAGCCGGAATGGAGGATGCCCTTCCAGATCCAGCCCGCGCTGATGCCGAGGGCGATCATGATGGGCGCGACGACCACGCTGCCGAACACGCCGATGCCGAGCGCAAGGCACTTTCCGAAATCACCGCCCTCGGGCGAATGGCCGAGCATCACGCACGTGCTGCCCATGCCGAAGCCCGTGAGCCAGCTGATCAGCTCGATGATCACGAACAGCACGAGAGCCGTCACAAAGGCCGTGCCGAGCAGGTTTGCGCTGCCGGAGGGCGGCGCGGTGGCGGCGGCCTGCACCTTCCTGCGCGAGAAGGCGCGGCGGGACAGATCGAACAGGGGGACCGTCAGCACATAGATGAGGTTCTTGAGGGCATCGAGCGCACCTCCGAGATTGCCCTCCTGCGGAAGCGCGCTCAGCCCCACGCCCGCCGCCACGGCGAACACGAGGGTGAAGGCTGCGGCCCACAAGGTCGGCGCGTCGAGCGTCGCGGTCAGTGTCGCGGTGTCGGATTGGGTAGCGGTCATGCGATCCCCCTTCGGTTGCGGCCCGCCCTGCCGGCGAAGGTTAATCAGGGCTTCACCACAGCCGCAAGGTGGCCGGAACCCAACAAACACACCTTTCCGGAAATCGGCTTGAGGGGACCCTTCCCGCCTCGATATGGTGCCGGCGCGTCATCCTGCGATGCGCCCCATTTCGAGGATTGCCAGACCATGTCCGCCCCCTCCCCCTGGTGGGATCACGATCGCCACCGGGACCGCCGGCCATGGCTCATTTTGCGCAATCGCATCAAGGCCGCGATCCGGGCTTGGTTCGAGGCGCAAGGCTTCGTGGAGGTCGATCCGCTGGCGCTCGCCGTGTCGCCCGGCAACGAGACGCATCTGCACGCCTTCGCCACGGAGCAGATCGGCACCGCACTCGACCGGCGGCGCCTCTACCTGCACACCTCGCCCGAATTCGCCATGAAGAAGCTTCTGGCGGCAGGCGAGGACAAGATCTTCACCTTCGCCTCCGTTTACCGGAACCGCGAGCGCGGGGCGCTTCACAGCCCCGAGTTCACGATGCTCGAATGGTACAGGGCGGGCGCGCCGTACACGGCCTTGTGGGACGATTGCGCGACTATCCTCTCGCTTGCCGCGGAAATCTCTCAGAATGCCGCCTGGACGTTCCGCGGACGCGATGCCGAGATTGGTGCGGGCCTCGACCGCATCACGCTCGACGAAGCGTTTCAGCGCTATGCGGGTTTCGCCCTGCTCGACACCTGCCGCGGCGGCAAACCCGATCGCGATGCTCTGGCAGCGCGCGCGCAGGCCGCCGGCATCCGCATCGCGCCGGACGACACCTGGCCGGACATCTTCTCACGCGTGCTCGTCGAGAAGATCGAGCCGGTGCTGGGTTCTCCGCGCCCGACGATCCTTGCCGAGTATCCCGCGCCGGAAGCCGCCCTCGCGCGCACCGTTCCGGATCGTCCGGAAGTGGCGGAGCGGTTTGAGCTCTACGTCTCGGGTGTGGAGCTCGCGAACGGCTTTGGAGAGCTCGGCGACGCGAGCGAGCAGCGCCGCCGCCTCGCGCACGAGATGGACGAGAAGGCGCGGATCTACGGCGAGCGCTATCCGTTGGATGAGGATTTCCTGGCGGCGCTTCCGCACATGCCGCCCGCGTCCGGCTGCGCGCTCGGCTTCGAGCGTCTCGTCATGCTGGCGGCCGGAGCGACGCAGGTGGATCAGGTGATCTGGACACCGCTCGCCGATGAGAGCAAGTAGGGTTTCCCGGCTCCATCAGGCGCGGGGTAGCCACGGAGAGACCCATGAGCGAGGCCCATAGCGGCGGGTGCCAGTGCGGCGCGGTGCGCTACCGCATCGACGGACCGCTCGGCCGCGCGGGCATCTGTCATTGCCGCATGTGCCAGAAGGCGTTCGGCTCCTGGGGCGCCGCGCTTGTGTCAGTGGAGATCGCTGCGCTCTCGTGGACACGCGGCCGGCCCGCCGAGTTCCGCTCCTCGCCGCGTGTCGCGCGCGGCTTCTGCAAGGAGTGCGGCACCCCGCTCTACATGCAGGAGGACGGCTGGCAGAGTTATGACATCGCGATCGGCTCGCTGGACAATCCGGAGGAGGCGCCGCCCTCGGAGCAGGTGGGCATCGAGAGCAAGCTCTCGTGGTTCGACGGACTGCCTTCACTGCCCGCCCACTCGACCGCGGAAGATCGAACGCCGGAAGATCTCGCCAAGCTCACCACGCGCCAGCATCCCGATCACGACACGGCAAGCTGGCCGCCGCTGACATGGCCGCCCGCATGACCCGGTTGCGTCACACTCTCCGGACGGCAACGGACCTCGTGGAGGCCGGGCTAGCGCCCGCCGAGGCGGAGGCCGATCTCGCCCGCGTCGGCGCGCGCTATGCCATCGCCCTCACGCCCGCTGTCGCCGAGCTGATCGACGCCAAGGCGCCTCTGGATCCGATCGCGCTGCAGTTCGTGCCCGATGTTCGCGAGCTGGATACGCGGCCGGAGGAGCGTGCCGATCCCATCGGCGATCACGCAAAGAGCCCGGTGAAGGGGATCGTGCATCGCTACCCCGATCGCGTGCTGCTCAAGATCGTCGGCGTGTGCCCGGTCTATTGCCGTTTCTGCTTCCGCCGCGAGATGGTGGGCCCGGCAGCCGAGGCCAATCTCTCCCAGGAGGAAATCGACGACGCACTCGCCTACATCCGCGCGCATCCCGAAATCTGGGAGGTGATCCTCACCGGCGGCGATCCGTTCGTGATGAGCCCGCGGCGCATCGAGGCGATCACGCTGGCGCTCTCCGCGATCGATCACGTGAAGATCGTGCGCTGGCACACGCGCGTGCCGGTGGTGGCGCCGGAGCGGGTGACTGCGGAGCTGGTCGCCGCGCTTCGCGCACCGAGAAAAACGGTCTACGTCGCGCTGCACGCCAATCATCCGCGCGAGCTGACCGGCGCGGCGCGCGACGCCATCGCGCGGCTCGTCGATGCGGGCATTCCACTCGTCAGCCAGTCGGTGCTGCTGCGCGGCGTCAACGATACCGTCGAGACGCTCGAAGCGCTCATGCGCGCCTTCGTGGAAGCCCGCGTGAAGCCCTACTATCTGCATCACGGCGACCTGGCGCCCGGGACGTCGCATTTCCGGACGAGCGTGGCCGAGGGACAAGCGCTGATGCGCGGTTTGCGCCAGCGCCTATCGGGGCTCGCGATGCCCACCTATGTGCTCGATATCCCGGGCGGCTTCGGGAAGGTGCCGGTGGGCCCTGCCTATCTCGACGGCGACGTGGTGGCGGATCCGAGCGGGAGCCTCCATCTTACCGACGGCTCGTGCGCGCCCTAGGGCGTTTTGCGATCGGATGGAGCCGGATCGCGCGCTCTATATTTTTGATTTGCCGCATTTTCTTGAGACGAACTGGCATCCACTTGGTCGGAAAATGCGCTAGCGCGCCACTCCCCGATCGCGGAGCGGCGATATGCGGTCACGCGGCTGGACTCCAGCCTTCGCCGGAGTGACGGAGGCTTTGGGAAAACCGGCTCAGCGCACACGCGGCGTCATCCCGGCAGAGGCGGGATCCAGGCGCGTCGAAGCGAAGGCAGTTGCGCTTCGGCCGGTTTGCGCGCCGTAGACTGATCTCTCCGCGGTGCGTCACGGCTGCCCTTGGAGGCGGCCATCCAGGGGCCAATTGCAGAGAGGTGCACACGGCAAACCTGGGCTCTAAGCCTCATGTGCGGCGGCGCCAAGCGCCCGTGAGGTATTCGGGCGGCAGGGTCTCGTCCGTGTAGCCCTTGGCCTCCGTCTCCTCGAACCAGCGATCACGCTGACTTTCCGGCAGGCGCACCCCGCACCACGGGCAGCAAGCGATCAGCACGTAGGACGCGCCGCCGTCATGCACGACGAGACCGAACTCGTCGAACGTCTCGTTATAGACGATGAGACTGTCCGCGCAGTCGAACGGATCTGCATGCTGCGCGCAGGTGAACGCGAGTGCCGCCGACATTGCAGCGCAGCACAAGACGGCCGCCTCTGTGGGCGGCGTCCACGGCACATGCAACGGCATCCAGAGAACACGTCTCCCGGGAAAGAGCTCAGACGACATCCGCTATATCTTTAGAGTCATTACGAGATGATGATCGCGGCATTTCTCATTGAATACGCAGACTTTTTTATCTTTTTCACATCCTAAACAAGATGGTTGATGGTTTCCGCGCCCGATGTCAGAGTGTCGCACCACAAGAACAGAGACCGGCGCCCTCCGGAAGAGGGGTTCGAACGACCGGATCCAAAAAAAATTGCGACGGAGGACGCAGAATGAACGAGCAATTGAAGCCCGAAGTGTTTCACGGAGCCTGCCCCCACGATTGTCCCGATACCTGCTCGATGGATTACCTCGTGCAAGACGGCAAGCTGGTAGAGGTTCGCGGCAAGAAATCCCATCCGATGACGCGCGGCGGGCTCTGCGTCAAACTCAAGGACTTCCACGATCATCATGTCAACCCGGACCGGCTGCTCTATCCGCTGCGCCGCTCGGGACCCAAGGGCTCGAAGCAGTTCGAACGCATCACCTGGGACGAGGCCATCGCGGAGATCGGCAAACGCTGGCGCGAAATCATCGCCACCTACGGCAGCCAGGCCATCATGCCCTATAGCTATCTCGGCAACATGGGCCTCGTGCAAGGCATCAACTCGGGCGATCCATTCTTCAACAAGCTCGGCTCTACCGTGAACGAGAAGACGTTCTGCGCATCGGGCTCATCGACGGCGTGGCTGCTCACCGTGGGGCCGACCGGCGCGGTCGATCCGGAGAGCTTCGTGCACTCCCGCTACATCGTCATCTGGGCGTGCAACTCGATCTCCACCAATCTCCATCACTGGCCGTTCGTGCTCGAGGCGCAGAAGCGCGGCGCGAAAGTCGTGGTCATCGATTCCTACAAGTCACGCACCGCGAAAGCCGGCGACTGGCACATCTGCCCGAAGCCCGGGACGGACGGCGCACTCGCCATGGGTTTCATCAACTCCATCATCCAGCAGGGACTCGTCGATCAGGACTACGTCGACAAATACACGCACGGCTATCCGGAGCTGCGCGAGCGGGCGGCAGAGTTCACGCCCGAATACGTGGAGAAGATCACGGGTGTTAAGGCGGCGGATATCGCGCGCTTCGCCCACGAGTTCGCAACGGCACAACCTTCCGTGATCCGTCTCGGGGTCGCGCTCGAGCGCAGCGCGGGCGGCGGCCAGGCGATCCGTGCCGCCTGCTGCCTCCCTGCGCTCGTGGGCTCCTGGCGCCACGTGGGCGGCGGCCTTCTGCAGATGCCGCTGTGGGACTTCCCCGTCGATTGGGTGAAGGCTGCGCGCCCCGATTGGATCAAGCCGGGCACGCGCGTCGTCAACAACCTGCGCCTCGGCGCGGCGCTCACTGGCGAGATGCAGCTCGATCCGCCGATCAAGAGCCTGTTCGTGTTCTGCACGAATCCCGTGAGCCAGGCGCCGGAAACCAACAAGATCGTCGAGGGCCTCAAGCGCGAGGACCTGTTCACGGTGGTCTCCGAGCACTTCCTCACCGACACGGCGAAGTATGCCGACATCGTGCTGCCTGCCGCGATGGCGGGCGAAGCCGAGGACATGATGTGGTCGTGGGGGCACTTCTACTTTACGTACAATCAGAAGGCGATCGATCCGCCGGGCGAGTGCAAGCCGACCAGCGACATGTGGAGACTGCTCGCGAAGGAGATGGGCTTCGACGATCCCGTCTTCAAAATGACGGATAGCGAGCTCTGCGCCGAGTACATCCAATGGGCCGATCCCAAGATGGGCGGCATCGACATGGAGTACTTCAAGACGCACGGGTACTACAAAGTGGACGTGGGATCGGCGGATACGCGCACGCCCCACGCAGAAGGCAAATTCCCGACGCCGTCAGGCAAGTGCGAATTCCTGCTGCACGACGCAAAGAACTTCGTCGCGGGCCCGTTCCGCGCGATGTACGACGGCGAGCAGTCGGGCGAGCCGGTCGATCCGCTGCCGGGCTATGTGCCGGCACGCGAACGGCCCGAGACGAACCCCGAGCGCGCCAAGCTCTACTCGCTCAACATCATCTCACCCAAGAGCCACGGGTTCCTCAACTCGTGCTACGCCAACGAGAAGCACAAGATCAAAGGACAGGGCGAACAGTTCGTGATGGTGAGCCCGGGCGATGCCGCCAAGCGCGACATCCGCGAAGGCGATCCCGTCCGCGTCTACAACGACCGCGGCGACTTCGAGGGCGTCGCGCGCGTGACTGACGACGTGCCGGACGGCGTGGTGGTCGCGACGCTCGGATACTGGCGCTCGCTCAACCGTTCGGACGGGTCCGTCAATTGCATCTCGTCGCAGGAATGGTGCGGCCTCGGGCGTGCGCCGACCTTCTCGGACAACCTCGTCGAGGTCTGCCGCGTCAACTGACGCGGTCGACGCTTCTGTTGCAGAGGGCCGCGGAGACGCGGCCCTTTTTGCTGCGCCGCATCGTTCAGATCTGTGACAGTGCGGACACTGACCTCCGTAATTTTCCCATCTTGCGGATGGCGTTTCCGACTCGTGATAGAGCCCGCGTCCGTGACACTGAACCCTCTCACGGAGCAAATCTAATGATCCGCCCGTTCGCACGTTCGGCGCTCGCTCTTGGCCTCGCCGGAGCATTCGCCGCATTCTGCCCGGCCTTCGCGGCAGACAAGAGCTGGGAGTTCGAGGTTGTAAACAAGGGCAACTCACCCGTGATCGAGTTCCGCACGCAGGAGGAAGGCGAGTGGAGCGAGAACTGGGTTTCCAGCCGCATCGAGCCTGGTGACAAGGTCACGCTGGACTTCGAAACGGACGAAGGCAAGTGCACGGTGCGCACGCAGATCCGTTTCATCGATGGCACCTACTTCGATGCCGACGTGGACTACTGCAAGGCCAACCTCCTGGAAATCTTCCCGGATACGCTGGTCTGGAAGGCCGCCGAGTAAGGCTCGTGGCGCAGGCAGCACACCGGATCACAAATCCGTTCGCTGCCGATTGCTCATCTTCCACGGGGGCGACTAACATCGCCCCCGTTTTGTTGTGTTGCGGGGGTGATGTCATGCGTGGTGCGCGATGGGGCGCTTGCGCTCTTTTGTTGTGTTTTTCGCTCGCCACGGGTGCGCGCGCCGACGCGATCTCAGAAAATCTCAATGTCTACCGGATGAGCCCTCCGCTGGCGTCCTACACGCCGGGCACCATCGCGCGCGGACATTTCGACAAGCGCACGTTCCAGCGCACGGGTGAAAAGCTCTTGAAGCTCAACGTGGTGCGCTGCCGTCCGCCGTTCGACAAGGATGGGTTCGAGGAGAACATCGACGGGGCGCTCTTCTCGACCCACGATCAGAAGACGTTCGGCCTCTCCGCGGGCTGGGCCAACATCCTGAACGCCTCGTTCAAGGGTGCCTACGTCTCGGATGTGTCGCTGACCTTCACCGGCACGATCTACGAGTACCCCGAGGACAAGCTCAAGCAGCTTCGCCGCTCGTGCCTCGGCTCCTCCAACCCGCGCAGCGACGAGAACCGCTTTCAGTTCCAGATCGTGCGCCTCGCGGTGGGGCGGTTCGAATACAAGATCAATTACACCGCGAATGCCGACGCAGGCCTCAAGGCCAATATCGCCAATAAGTTCGCGGGTGAATTGGGCGTGAGCGGGGGGCGTGATGCGAGCGGCATCGTCACCATCCCGCGCGGGGCGATGGCCTACCCGCTGTGGCGCGAGGACTGGTGAGGCTTGCGCCTCCTCAGTAAGTGAGCACGCGGGCGTCCGTCTCCATCACCGCCTCGATCAGCGCGGCTCCGCCGACCACGCGATCACACTCGGGGATCAGATCCTCGTGGTGGATCGCGAACATGTCGAGCGCGGGCGAGCAGCAGCAGAAACGCACGCCTGCCTCATGTGCCTCGCGGATGAAGTCATAGATGCTCTTGTTCATGCCGGGCTTGAGGTGCAGTCCTTCGGCCACGCCTCGCTTCATGAGCTTGCCTGCGGTGCCTGTGCACAGCACCTCGACGTCATAGCCCATGGCGGCGGCGAGGGCGGCCTGGAAAATCGGCGCACCAAGCTCCTCGCCGTTGCGAGGATCGCTGTTGGCCATGACGATGACGAGCTTCTTCGAAGGCTTGGGCATGACGGCCTCCTCTAATCGCATAGAGGCATGGCGACCACGCCTCGTCGCTGGAACGCGATAGCTGCGCATTCGATCCCATCATTAGAACAGGATTCCAGTCGCGCCGGGAGAGGCAATCGGGATTTTACGCAAGTGCGTGGATTTATGGATTCCGGGGGAAGTAGCGGCGGAACAGGGAGACGGTCGCCGGCAGGATGACGAGCTGACCGACGAGGGACGCGAAAAGGCAAGCGGAGGCCAACTGGCCGAACAGGCGCAGCGACGGCAGGTCCGACAGCATGGTGACGCCGAGACCGAGCGTGAGCACGATGGTTGTCAGCATGACGGCGGGACCTATGTGATGGGCCGTCTGCGTCAGGGCCGCGCGCGCGCCCGCGTCGCCGGGCGGCTGACGATCCTCCTCGAGCCGGAAGCGGTTGAGGAAGTGAATGGTGGAGTCGATGGCGAGCGAGAACGCGACGGTGATGGCCACGATGGAGGCGAACTGGAGACCCTGGCCCGAATAGTAGAGCAGCGCGCCGGTGGTGAAGATCGGGAACAGCGACGGCAAGATGCTCGACACGCCGACCAGCAGGGAGCGCAGCGCCAATCCCAGGAAGATGAAGACGAGGAAGATGTCGCCGACCAGGCCCCAGGTCAGCTCGCTGATGAGGGTTGCCGAATTGCGCGCGGCGATGGCGGGAAGTCCCGTCACCGAGATCTCGAAGCCTGGATGCTGCTGGCGAACCGGCTCGAGCGCCCTGTCGATCTTCTCCACCACGGGAAGGATCTCACTCGAGTCGATGTCGGGAAGGCGCGCGGTGACGAGCACGGCGTTCTCGTCGGCGGCGATGAAGCGGCGCACGAGATGCTCCGGCAGGAGCTTCACATAGCGCTGGATGTTCTCGATGCTGGCGTCTCCGGCATCCTGGAGCCAGCGCCGCAGGCTCTCCAGCGACCACACATTGCCGAGTCCCGCCTCCTTCTCCAGCACGTCGTGCGCCTGAGCGATTACGGCAAGCGTGCCGACGTCGTACAGGGCGATGGGCGGGGGAGCACCGGGGGCTGCGCCTTCGGGACCGGCGCCTTTCCATTCGATCATCACGTGCACGGGATTGGCACCCGTCAGCTTCTGGTCGAGGCTGCCGGTCGCGGCCAGCGCCTGCTCCTTGTCCGGAACCTGATCGGCGAGGCGGTACATGGGCTTCAGGCTCATGAACGCGTGTCCGGTTCCGAGCACCGCGATCAGGCCCAGCGCCACGAACACCCGCGGACGATCGCCCACGTAACCCATCACGCCTTCGCTGAGACGCTGCAGCAGACCGACGCCCCCCTCCTCCCGCTCGTGCGGATCGACGGCGGCGGGGGCCTCTCGGCGCACGAAGATGGCGGCGAGCGTCGGCACGACGACCGCGACGGCGGTATAGGAGATTCCGACCGCCAGCAGCGCCGCGAAGCCGAACGTGCGGATCAAGGCGGACTCGGCAAAGGCGAACGAGACGATGGAAATGGCCTGGTTCATGGCCGTGAGCAGGCAAGCGGGCGCGACCTCACGCACGGCGTTGCGTGCCGCCTCGATACGATCGACGCCAGCCAGAATGTCCCGGCGGATCGCGAACACGAGATGCATGGAATCCGAGAACCCTGACACCAGGATCAGAGGCGTGATGACATTGATGAAGAGGTTCAAGCGGAAATCGAGGCCACCCAGCACGCCGAGGGTCCAGAGGATGGCGACCGTTGGGCCAAGCACCGCGATGAGCGTGAGCGAGAGGCGCCGGAAGAACAGATAGGCCACGGCAAAGCCGACCGCGAAACCGAGACCGTTGTAGACGAGCCGGTCACGCTCGACCGCGTTGCGGATCTCGAGTTGCATGACCGGCGCGCCGGTGAGCTTTGCCGCCAGCCCGGAGCCTTCGAGCTCTTTGTCGACGACCTCCTTGATGCCGGTGATCACGGTGCGCGCGGTGCGCTCCTCCACCATCTTTCGGTCTAGCGCGATGACGATCAGTGCAAGCTCGCCGTCGTCCGACAGGAACTTGCCTTTGACGATGTCGTTCTCGGCCAGCGCCCGCATCACGGCTGCGTACTCGGCCTCGTCCTGCGGCAGCTCGTCGGGCACCACGGGCGGGGCATATCCTGTGGCATCGGGAATATTGCGGGCGGACAGCATCGACACCAGGCCGCCGACGCCGTCCGTCAACTGCAGCTCCACGACGGCGTTGCGAAACTTCTCGATCTTCTCGCGCGAAAGGAGCTCCTTGCCTTCCACGACGACCAGCACGTCGTACTCGCTCGACGGGAAGCGGTGGTCGATCTCCTCGTATTTGCGGAACTCCGCCGTATCAGTCCGGAACAGCTCCGAGAGGCTGTCGTCCACCCGCAGCTTCGAGATCCCGAGGACCGCGAGCGCGCTCAGAATAGCGATGAGGAAGGCGGCAAAATAGGGGGCCTCGAGGGCGAACAATCCGAGACGATCGAGGCCGAACGAGAACAGGAACGAGCGACGCGGTGTGTCGTTGTTGGCCATGCGTTTGCCGGCCTCGGCCGGACTTCCCCCATCCGTTGCGGCGACGGCCTTCGCAAGGGCCGATTTTGCCCGCCGATCGGTCTCTTATTCCATGATTCATGCGCCGGTTTGATAGGATCTCCGGGGCACCCACAGCGTTGCAGCAATGCCTTGAATGACCTATTTTTCCGGCCGTGGACTCAGAAGGACCGCTCTGCCATGCCTCTCAGTCCGGCCGCTACATCCCTCGACGTGACTGGTCTCACCTGCCCGCTCCCCATCCTCAAGGCGCGCAAGGCGCTCTCCACGCTTCCCGCGGGGGCGCTGCTCGAGGTTCTGGCGACCGATCCCGGCTCCATCGAGGATTTCGCGGTCTTCTGCCGGGCGACGGGGCATCTCCTGATCGAGCAGACGACCTCCGGGCCCGTGCACCGTTTCCTGATCCGGAAGGCCGCCACAGACGGCGGCTGAGCCCCTGACTGCGGCGCATGCGCAGCCCCACCTTGACATGATGGGCGCACACCCCGCATAAGGGCGCCTTCCTGCGCCGGGCGCTAGGATCGTTGTTTTCGTGCTTCTTTTCGGAAATTGGCTTTACAGGCCTGCGGAAGCACTCTAGAGCCCGCGCGACGTCCGGCATGACGTCGCTTCCTGGTCCCCGTGACCGGAAAGTCGTTGCCGAGATGGGCGGTTAGCTCAGCGGGAGAGCACACGCTTCACACGCGTGGGGTCACTGGTTCAATCCCAGTACCGCCCACCATGCCCTTCGCTCAATTACATTTTTTCGGCTTGATCCTGCGCCTTATCGATCCGCCAGCGGATCGGCGCTAACGCACACCTCCTTTATGGGAGATTTTTTGGACCTACTGGCGCCCATCACCAAAGCCCCGGGGGCGCCGCGTGTCGTACCGTCAAAAGGCGCCCCGAACTTTCTGCTTCGCACGGGGTAGCCCATTCTAGAGATCCGGCCGTTCGATGGTCCAATCCACCGTTGGGATATTGGGCATCTCGCGGCCGTCGTCGGTGCCGATCTCGGCCTTGATGACACCTTCGAGCTTGCCGTTGAGCGCTGAGATCAGTTCCCCCTGCGCATCCCTCTTGTTGGCGATGTTGACCACTTCGCCGGGATCCGTCTCGAGATCGAAAATCTCGACGTCATTCCACTTGAAGAGCTCGTCGATGCTTTTGGGAGAGTTTCTTTCGAGCGGGGAGAAATAGCGGGAGAACTTGTAACGGCCGTCGAACATGGTCCGCACGCTGCCACGCTTTTTCATGTCAGGCATGTAGCCTTCCCTGATCAGCTGCACGATCGGCTTCTTTCCGGCTACTTTCGCTTCGGTGTTGATGCGGAAGATCTCGCTGTCGTTGGTGACGAGACCGCTATAGGTGAATAACACCGCGTCTCGCGTTTCGTTGACGCCTGCGCGCGCGGTGTTCGTGAATACCGGTGAGAAATCTTTGCCCGGAAGTTCGCGGCCGGCAGCCTCGCTCGCACGCTCGGAACTCGCTCCTGCCATGGAAAGCAGAGTTGGAACGAAGTCGATGTGGCTCGTGAGCGACTTGCAATCCTGCCCGCCTTTGACGTCGGGATGCACGATGTACATTGGCAGGTGCATGGTCTCCTGGTAGGCAAACGGCCCCTTGCCATGAAGGCCGTGAGAGCCCCCCGCCTCTCCGTGATCCGACGTGAACACAATGATGGTGTTGTCGGCCATACTGAGCGCTTCGAGCTCTGCGAACATGTTCGCAAGCTGCATGTCCACGGCGCGTATGCAGTTGATGTAGTAGTCGTTGAACCGCCGCCACCTCTCCTCTTCGAGGGGAATGTGGCCGAGGACATGGTCCCACATTTTGAGAAACTCGCCGTGAGCTTGCGGCCGCCCCGGCGTGTTCATCGGCTCGCGCAGACTTTTCGGCAGCGGCTCATCCCACGTCGCGCGATAGAGCGGATGGTCGGGCGCTCGCGCCGCGTGCTTCATGAGGTAGCCGGAATCCTGCACGTTCTCGCCGGGCGCATCCGTGTTGAAGTACATGACGTCATGCGGATTGACCAAGCTGACAAACAGCGCCCAGGGCTTCTGCTCGTCGTGGAGGGGGCGGCCCTTGCGACGCATCCAGGAGATGGCGCTGCCCGCAACCAGATGATCGAATTGATAGCCGCCCAGGGTATGGCCAATGATGTCACCCGGGCCAAAATAATCCGAAAAGCCATACTGCTGCATTTCGGTGGTGAGCAGCTTTTCCTCGTTGTTGTCGAAGTCCCGGTTAAGGTGCCACTTACCTTTGTAAGCCGTGTAGTACCCGAGCTTACCGAGGAGATGGCCGATCGTCGGGATCTTCGGTGAAAGATCGCCGACATACTTCATGTCGCAATTCTCGAACATGCCGTTGTCGGGCGTCGTCAGCCCCGTCATCATCACTGCGCGAGAGGACGTGCACATCGTGGCTGGACAGTAGTGATTGTGGAAAGTCACGCCCTTGTTCTGCAGCCACTCGTGACCCGGCAGGCTCAGCTTGGCCGGCCACTTCGCGCGGTATCTTTCCTGATCCGTGAAAACAAACAGGATGTTGGGCTTGGTCGATCGCTTCGCGTGAGGCGTCTTTTGAGACGCCGGCTTGGCATCGCCATTTTGCGCGATGGCCGTCCGCGGGTATCCCGAAGCCGCGAGCGCAGCGCTCAAAACTCCGGCGCCGCCTATCATGAGCTTTCGGCGGTCTACGCCGCTTTTCTTGTCGTTTGCCACGGCCTCACCTCCATTGTGCATTGCAGCGCGGAACGACCTGCAACGCCAGTTTGCAATTTACTAGGAGGACTGACAATCGACCGCTACGGTGACATCGATCAAAAATGTAACTTGGTGAGGTCTGGAGCATGCACCTCTCCGCGCATGCTACGCACTCGTTCAGCGATACAGAGGATCTGTCGAACGCTCTGAAGCATGCCAATGTCGCGGCAATGCACGTGAGCAAAGGCGGTTTCTCCGCGACGCCGAAACAGAGGAACTTCTGCGACCTGGTTTGACTGCAAAATTAGAAACTTACCGACGCCCGTTTCGCGCCGCTGCTCGCGACGGACGGGAAAGTCCGCGCTGTCGCCGCGCGAGAAGATCGAGGCGCGGTACGTAGGGCATACTGCCCCTTCGCCGCTTCAGGTTGAGTAAGCCACGCGACCGAGCACCTTGCCCGCCATCCAGTCGCCGGCCAAGACGACCACGAGAGACGCACCTGCGAGGGGAAACAAGAGCCCCAGCGCCAGCACGATCAGCGCGACCGCCCTCATGGATGTCGGCGAAACGGCCTTCGGCGCACCGAACGCGCCCTTCGGCCGCCTCTGCCACCACATATACGGCCCTGTGATCGCGAGAACGACAATCCCGATGCAAGGCACAAGCATGACGATCTGGTTGAGCCGTCCGAAATAGTTGCCCATGTGGATCTGCACGCCGAGCTCGGCCGCTTTTGCGGCAATCCCATAGTCCCGGAAGGCCACATCGCCGATCACCTTCCCGGTATATTGATCGAGGTAAAGCGTGCGCTGCCCCTCCGGCTGATCCGGATAGGTGAAGGCGGAATAGACACCGGTGGCATCCTTAGGAAAGCTGAGGCGGTATGGATCGCGCATCTCTTGCGCGGCGATGATGCGCTCGACCTCGTCGAGGCCGATGGCGGCATGACCGATCGCTTCCGATTTCGGTCCCCCCGCATGATGACCGGCGTGCGGATCGGATTGCGGCGCAGGCATTCCCTCGACCGTCCAGGGTGCCATCGCTTTACCGACGACGTCGCCCACGGTCTGCGACGTGCTGACCGGGGCGCCGTGCGCGCGAACGCTATCGGGGTATCCGATACCCGCCGCCTTCGTGGCCTGGCGGAACAAGTCACCCCAAATGGTGGCCCAGGGCAGTCCCGAAAAAATCAGAAATAGAATGAGGAACGCGGACCAAAATCCCATCGACGCATGGAGCGATTTCCAGAAGCTCCGGCCCTGGCGGCCGAACTGGGGAAACAAGACGCGGTGAAGCCGGACCTGACCGCGCGGCCACCAGAGATAGAGGCCGGTGACGGTGAGAATGATACCCCAACAGGCGGCGAGCTCGACAATTCCATCGCCGAAATCTCCCATGAGCAACGAGCCGTGCAGAAGATCCGCGATGCCTATGAGCGTCTTCGGATACACATAGGAGCCGAGCGCGTGTCCGTTCGCGGGATCGACAAACACGCGGACCGGCTCGCCCTCCGAGGGGGTCACGAACACCTGATAGGTGCGGCCGGGCGCTGTCGGCGTGTCGATGCGCGTGACCGTGCCGGCCGGGAACGCTGCGAGGGCCCCTTGCGCCACCCGGCTCAGTGGAACGGGTGCACCTTCCGCCACGGCAAAGCGCTTGTCGGCGTGGAGCGCGTCGTTGATCTCGTCGTTGAACAGATAGATCGCGCCGGTTACGGCAAGGATCAGCATGAACGGCGCGACGAAGATCCCCGCGTAGAAATGCCAACGCCACACCGAGCGATAGAGGGCCATATGGGATGATGACATCGGGCTCGCCTTCGATTGAAATCGGCGGCCCGTCACAAGGGCGGACCGCCGGGATTGCTCACCATTTGACGCTGTAAGTCACATCGAAGCTGCGCGGAGGAGCAACGTAGAGCGAGGTCTCGTTGTAATCCGCCCATTCGGCGTAGAACTCGTTCGTGAGGTTTCTGCCGCGCACCGCGAGCGTGCCGCTCCCGACATCGAACGCGATCCAGGCATCCAGCACCGTCCGCTCCTTTGCCTCATAGAGGTTCGCGTTGCTGGTGTAGAACGGTCCTACTCCGGAGAGCTGCGCGCCCACCGTCGCCGGCAGTCCCTCGAGCCGGTAGGTGGTCAGCGCCGACCAAGCCCAGGGCACGGAGTTGAGCGGGCGATTGCCGGTGAGGTCGGCGCTCGCAGTCCGCAGCTCCGTGAACTCGGCATCGATCAGCGTTCCCGACAGGGCGAGGTTCCACCTGCTTGTGAGGTCGATTGCCGCCTCCGCTTCGATGCCGCGGCTGCGCTGGCTGCCTCCCTGCACGGGAACGGCCGGGTTCGCGGGATTGCGCGTGATGATGTCGTCCTGGGTGATTTCGTACACGGAGGCGGTTGTGGTGACCCGACCGTCGAACAGCTTGGACTTGATGCCGATTTCCGCCGACGTTCCAGTCGAAAGCTCGAACTGGGAGTTGGTGAAGCTCGAGAGCATCAGCGCTGTGATGGGGACGACTGCCTCGGCATACTGTGCGAAGAGAGAGGTTCCTTCGACAATCTCATAGGTCGTTCCGATGCGCCACGTCGTGCTCTCGAAATCGTTGCCGAACTGCTGCGTCGCGCGCGTCGCCTCATTGAAGATTGTTCGATCGAGATCGATCGTCTCATAGCGGATACCGGCCGAGACCAGCCACTCACGAGTGAGGTTGATCGCGTTCTCCGCGAACACGGCTTTGGTCACGTGCTCGGTCGCCTGCTGCGTCCCGAGCGTGCCCGCCGGATAGGTGCCCCGATCCGGATCGAAGATGTCGACGCCTGGCGTGCTTCCGAAGCGGCGTGTCGATCCGAACGTGGTCTCCATGTACTCGGCGCCAGCGGCGAACCGATTGCGGAAGCCGCCCACATAGCCATCGAAGCTGAGCAGCATCCGGTCGGACCAGAACTCGTGATCGTGCGAGATGTAGCTGGTGCCGCGCGTGATCAGGCCGGCCGAATAGGTGTAGAAGTCGGCATCCTTCCACAGGCGGTCGGCGTGGTAGTAGTTGAGCTCGTTTCTGAAGGTCCAGTTGCTGGAGAGCTTGTAGTCGGCGGCGCCACGCAGCCACAGGCTCTCGGACTCCATCACGCTGTCTTCGAAATCGTAGTTCTTGTAACGAATGCTCCGGTCGAGGACGAGACCGTTGGGGCTCGAGACCGCATCGGTCGGCCTGCGCGCGACGCTGCGGTCGATGAGCGGCGTTCCGTAGTAGGCCGATATGTCATCCTTGAAGTAGTCGGCCGACGCGGTGATCTTCAGATCGTCGGTGGGCTTCAGCAGGATGTTGTTCGTGAAGCCGTACTTCTCGCTTCCTGTGTCATCGACGTAGCCGTTCGCGCCCGAAAACGTGAAGGTGGAGCGGATCGCGGCGTCGGGGCTCAGCACGATGTTGGTGCCGATGCCGGTTTGCACGGTGTCGAAGCTTCCATAGCTCACCATGGCTTCGGAGAAGCTCCGCTCGGTGGTCGCCTGCTTGGTGACGATGTTGAACGAGCCCGCCAGTCCGCTGGTGCCGGAGACGACCGAGGCCGGTCCCTTCAGCACTTCGACCCTTTCGAAGTGGAAGGAGCTGTAATCGCGAGGCAGGAAAACAGGGTCGGCGGTGCGCGAGCCGTCCACCGAGAAGCCCGTCGCCTTGTAGAAGCCGCGCGTGACCGTCGTTCCCACCTCACCCGGGTTGTTGCCGACGACGACGCCCGGAACGGTACGGAACGTCTCGACCAGCCCGCGTGCGCCCTTCTCCTCGATGTCGCGCCGGCTCACGATGTTGACGGTAGCCGGTGTCTCCTCAGGCGTCAGGCCCAGCGCGCTGCCGGTCGTGTTCTGGATCTGAAGCTTTGCGGCGGCGGCCTGTGCCGTGCCGACCTTCGGATCGTTGGCAATGTCGGAGGGAGACCGCTGCGGCTCAGTAGGCGGCTGCTCCGGCTGCGATACGGCCGTTGCGGGCGCATTTTTGCTGGCGGCAGCCTTCTTCGACTTGGCCGCCTTGTTCGTCTCGACGACGAGGGGCGGGAGATCGACAGGCTTACCGCCGGTTTCCTGCGCGGTCGCCGAGCAGAGCGGAAATGCCGAGAACACGATGGACAAGGATGGCAGGCTGACCGCGAGGGCCTTGCTTGCGCGGCTCGGATGAAGCTTGGTCATGATGCAACTCGAGATGTTTATCAGCCGCCGCTTGCGCAGACGCGCACTGTGCGGACGCAGCCGAAAGGGTCAGGACGATGTGAGGAAAAGCGGGTCCGCTTAAGCGGCTAGGAGCGCAGCAGGGGGGCCGCGCGCGGAGACGGCGCCAGGCTTCGGTGTAGCCCAATAAAGATCCCGGGTGATCCGGTATACAACGGCGGAAAATTCCGCTTCGGACGCTGGCCGGAACGGCGCATCAGAGAGCAGAGCCAGAGCGCCCATCGTCGCGAAATCGCAAGATTTGACGTCGCGCTTCTGCTTTTGAAGAGGAGCCTGGCTGTCTCCGAGATCGTCCGCCACGATTTGCGGCCCATAGCCCGTGCAGATCACGAGCGTCGTAGAGCCCGTATCGGCAGAGGTGCCAACCATGAACCCCGCCGGCACGACAGCGTGGGCGGCAAACACCGCCAGGAAGAGCAGATGGATGACACGCCTTACGATCACGGCTTCGCTGGGTCCTGAGGATCGAGCTTTTGTGACAGATGCAGTGCTAGATCAGCGATAGCAACTTCGGTTTCCCGCGCCTTGGCGAAAGTCAAGGCAGTGTGGCAGTCAGAGCACGACGACGTGCATACATTTCCCGAATGAATTGGTGCCGCGCTCTCACGTGAATAATTGGATCGCCTGCCGTAGGCGGACGAATTCTGAAGTGTCCAATTCGCAACATGCCAGACAAGATTATTCCCCGAGTGGCTCGCATTGGGTTGCTCGCGGTCCTACCCGAACCTACCGTCGGCTCTCTCGCATTCGGGGGGCGCGATTGGCGGTCAGATGGCACAACGCCTGATCACACTGCTGTGCACGATCGCGGTAGCAGTGAACGCCCTGCTCCCGTCCGGCTTCATGCTGGTTCGTGCACAGAGCGCCGACGCCGTGACCGTCGTTATCTGTACGGGGTATGGCCCCGAGACGCTCACCCTCGACTCCGAGGGACACCAGCTTCCCCCTGAGCCGCAGAAAGAAAAGCGCTGCGACTACGCAACGTTCGGTGCCGTGGCGCTTGCAAGCGAACCAGCGCGCCTCGAGACGCAGGCTCTCTACGCGTCGATTTCCTATCGCATCACGCGGGCGATATTCCGCGAGACGCCTAAGCCGGGTGCCACGTCCGCACGCGGCCCGCCCATCGAGCTGATCTAGCGACGTTCTCCGAAGCAGAAGCGTGCGTTCCGAGCCGGCCTTTTTGTCCGAGCGGCGCGCGCCTCGCTGACCCGTCAGATCATCTCGAAAGCAAAATCCATGGCTGCCTTGCCTCACGCGGCGCGTCTCGACCGCTTGTATCGAAATTTCGTATCGATCCTATTTGCCCTCGTGCTCTCGCTGCTGGCGCTTGCCGCGCTGGCGGCGAAAGTCCTCGCTCAAGCGCCAGACAAGCCGGCCGAGCTCCCGCCTGTGGAAGTCACGACGTCTCCAAGCGCAAAAGCGACAAGCTCGAGCAAGAAGAGCAGCGCGCAGTCTTCCGCCATGACTGCGCCCGCGCCTTCGGCCCCGATGGCCGCCGAGGCGAGCGATCCCGCAACCGCGCTCGGCAGCTACAATCCGGCGCTCGACTTTCCCGACATGGAGCTTCCGCCCGGCACGACGTTGACCACGGCAGGCCCGGTGTACGGCTACCAGGCGCTCTCGGCCATGTCGTCGACCAAGACCGCGACGCCGATCGAGCAAATCCCCCACGCGATCCAGGTCATTCCGAAAGCCGTGCTCGACGATCAGCGCCCGACGTCCATCGGTGAGGCGCTTCAGAACGTTTCGAACACGCAGGGCCCGCATCCCAGCGCCATCGGCAACGCGGAGATGTCGCCCTTCAAGATCAGAGGCTTCAGCGCCGACCTGTGGATCGATGGGATGCCCGTTCTGTTCGGCAATACTCATCGCGATGCCTACTCGAATATCGAGCGTGTCGAAGTGCTCAAGGGACCGAGCGCGATCCTCTACGGCGGCGGCGCGGGCGCTCCCGTTTCTGGCGCAGTGAACTTGATTTCGAAGCTGCCGACTGATGTCGCGGGCGGCGAATTCGGGATCGCCGTAGGGAGTCACGACTATCTCCGTACGTTCTTCGACATCAATCAGCCGATTACATCGAATGGCACTGTTCTGTTCCGGCTGACCGGCGAGTACAGCGGCGCCGACAGCTACATCGATGTCCTCGAGTCCGACCGCTATGCCATCGATCCTACTCTTACGATCACGAACAAGACGGACACGACGCTGACTATTCAAGGCTCGTTCGCGAAGTCAAAGCAGCAGGCGTATCCCGGCTTGCCGGCAGTCGGCACCGTGGCTGGAGATTTCCGGATCGATCCGAGCTTGTACACGGGCGATCCGAACATCCCTCGCACCGACGTCGAGCGACAGGGAGTTACCGTCAGCTTGGATCACAGGTTCGATCCTGTGTGGTCCTTCAACGTGAAGACGCGCTACAGCAAGACGGATGCGGTGCAACCTTCGCAAGGGCCAACGACAGCCGCGCCCGATGTCGGGCCGACGACGTGGACTTTGCTGAATGTCTTGATGGGTCAACAGCAAGAAGAGTTCACGATCAATCCGAACCTGCAGGCCAGATTTGCTCTCGGCGAAACCAAGAACACCGCGCTCATCGGTGCCGACTACAGCCATGTCACGGACAAGGGTTACATGTTTGTCGATACCCTTGGCCTGATGGGCTACCTTGGATGCCTGGGCGGCGCGCCTCCTTTCCCTGCCTGTGTGCCGCCGTCTCCATTTCCAGCCATCGACCTGAAGAACCCTTCCTTCCAGGTTCCATACAAGGATCCTGCCCCCGGAACGGGTGAGTTCTTCCCTGCCTTCGACGCCGACAACACCTACGTCACCAAGGGCGCTTACGTTCAGCTCCAGTCGACGATCTACGATCGCGTCCACCTCCTTGCCGGAGCGCGGCTCGCCAACATCGACATCGAGTACAATGAGCAGGCCATCTTCGACCCGATGACGGGCTTGCCCACACCGACGACTTTCAGGACCGACGAAACAAAGGTTCTGCCGAGGGCCGGAGCGGTGGTCGATCTGACAAGAGACCTGTCCGTCTATGCCAGCTACAGCGAGGGCATGCGTTGGGTGGGCTATTCGCAGGCGGTTCTCGAACCGAAGCCCGAAGAATCGGAGCAGCGCGAGGTCGGCATCAAGTTCAATTTCGGAAATCAGCTCAGCGGCACCGCCGCCTATTTTGAAATCGACCGCAGCAACGTGCCAGCTACCGGCCCGCTGGGTGTTGCCAGCCTCACGAACCAGTCGTCGCGTGGCTACGAGTTCGATTTGCTATGGCAGCCCAACCGGAATTGGTCCGTGCTGGCAAACTACGGCTACACGGACATCGAGTTCAGTGACGACTTTTTCGACGCGACGTCATTCAGCGTCGTACCGGCCGGCACCACGCCTCCCGGCGTGCCAGAGCATTCCGGCAGGCTGTGGGTCAATTATGAATTCGACGGCGCGCTCAAGGGCTTCAGTGCGGGTGCCGGCATCTACGCGGCATCCGGCTCATACGTGGACACCGCCAACATCTACAAAACCGGCTCCTACTACACGATCGACGCAAAAATCGGCTACGAGAACGAGACCTTCGCTGCGAGCCTCAACGTGAAGAACCTCACGGACGAAGACTACTTCGTTCCGTACATCTGGTTCGACGGACAGGTGGCTCCCGGTGCCGACCGGCAGTTCTTTGGCACGTTGGTCTACAAATATTGAGGTCCACATGCCGCTCTCCAAACGAGACGTTCTGATGATGCTGGCCGGCGGCGTGGGAAGCACTTTGTTTCCCGCGACCGCCGGTGCGGCCGAGCAAGCCGGCGGCGCCCAATCGGCCCACGGCGACATGCACGAGATGCCCGCCTCCTGGTACGGCAAGGAGCAGATCGCGTTTTTGATCTACCCGAAGTTTACCGCGCTCGACATGGTTGGTCCGCATTACATGCTGGCCAGCCTGATGGGCTCCACGGTGCATATCGTGGCGAAAACGAAAGAGCCGGTCGTGAGCGATCAACAGCTCGTCTTCATGCCTTCGGTCACGTTCGACGAGTGTCCGGCAGATCTCGACATCATCTGCGTTCCAGGCGGAAGCGACGGGACCCTTGCTGCCATCGAAGACGAGGCGACCATCGCTTTCCTCAAGGATCGAGGCTCGCGTGCGAAATACGTGACGAGCGTCTGCACGGGGTCTCTGGTTTTGGGCGCTGCGGGACTTCTCAAGGGGTACAAGGCGACCTCGCATTGGGCCACGCGCGAAATTCTGCGCGAATTCGGCGCCGAGCCCATAGATGCCCGCGTGGTGGAAGACCGCAATCGCATCACGGGCGGCGGCGTCACCGCCGGCATCGATTTCGGGCTCACCCTCGTCGGCAAGCTGCGAGACCGCCAATACGCCGAAGGCGTCCAGCTCATGGGCGAGTACGATCCCGCGCCTCCCTTCGACTCCGGCTCACCGGCCAAGGCGTCCAGGGTTAACCTCGACATGATGACGGCGATGTTCGCGCCGTTCCTCGTGAAGGCGGCAGAGGCCGCCCGGCGTGCGGCGGCGAAAAACGGTTGAATGCAGATGATCCTTTATCCTCGCGACGATTAATCGCCTTGACCAGTGTCTCAACCTTGCAGATCGTGCGCCCATGCGACGCTTGCGCAGAAACATGATCGCCCGACACTTCCTGCTGGCATTCTACGTGCTGGCGGCGGTGACGGTCGGCTTTGCGCATCGCCCGCTCGCATTGGCGTCCGGGGCCGATCTCGCGGCCTATGCGTTGCCAGACGGCACGCTTCCGGTCATTTGCGGAACAGGAAGCACGGAGCCGGGCTCGCTGCCCGCCAAGCGCCATGCCGGAGCCGTCTGCGACGCGTGTCTTCTGACCTCTGCGCCCGGCCTCCTGCCAGGAGAGAGCGACAGCCTCACCTATGATGCTGCGCCGCCTGCCGCCGTTCTGCCGACGCGCCTGCGCGCGCCGGGCGACCAGAACAAGCCGCTCAATATCCGCTCGCGCGCACCTCCGTCTCTTCCTGCCTGATCGCACATTTGCGCGTGCTGGCACGCCATGCCTGCGCGCAATCCCGATTTGGATTGGATAGATCGTGAGGCCACCATGCCATCACCGGATGCGCTTGCGTCTTCGCAAGCCGGTACCGCGCGCGCGAGCGCTCCGGCTTCGTTCATCATCACGCCGCACCAGAGTCTGAGCGACAACGCCGCTCTCGTCCTTTACGCCGCGCTTCTTATGCTCGGCATCGCTATTCAGCTTCCGGCGCTCACCCACGGGTGGTGGCCGGTTTCGATGTTCGTCTCCCTCGATGTCGCGGGGGCCATTCTCGTGCTTCATGTTTTCAGGCTGTGCCAGCGACACCGCCGCGAGGAGATCGAGGTTGCGGATGGCACCATTTCGATCCGACGGTTCGCATTTCGCAGCGCGATGACCGAGCAACATCTGCCGTGCTACGGCCTCAGCGTCTTGCGCTGCGACGATCCGGATTTTGGGTGCCGGCGGCTGATCCTCAAGCTGCGGAAACAGAGCGTGGAGATCGCGCGCGACCTCTCCCCGTTCGAGCGGGAAGCCTTTTCGACGGCCTTCGTCGACGCTCTGCGCCCCTATTCGGTGCCGCTACGCATCGAGACCGGGCCGGGATGGGCCCTGCTCACCAAAGGGCCGTACGCACCGTGAGGAACCCGCGCGCCATCGGCGCGACGGGGACGATCAACAGCGAGGATGTAACGATCATGTTTCGGCGATTTGCTTCGCTCGGCCGCCGAGGCCGCGCGGCCGCCGCTCATGCCGGGCAAGGAGCCGGGCGGGCGACGTCGGCTGCTTTCTGGGCGTGGATCGCATACCAGACCATCAAGGGCTTGATCACGACCACGCTCGTCTGGGCGCCCCTCGCCTACTACTATTTCTTCGCATGATCGCGGAGCGGACAGCCATGACGGACGCGTCATGAGACGAGCCGGCTGGGTCAAACCTGCGCGCTGTCTGGTGCTGGTGCTCTATGCACTGGCCAGCCTGTCGATCGGCTTTGCGCATAGACCAGCGCAGCCATCGGCCGCGGATCTGGCCGAGTTCGCCATGCCGGACGGCACGCTACCCGTCCTCTGTCTGACCAAAGGAGACACCTCGGGCCGTGCCGGTGCCTCTAAGAGCAGTTGCAAAGCGTGCCGCCTGATCGCCGCGCCGGGCCTTCCGCCGTCACGGTCCGGCTCCGCGTGGCTTTCCCTTCGGTGCGCTGCCGTCAATCGGCACTTCCCGCGCATCGCATCCATCGGCGTCAATCCGGCATTGCCGGTGCTGGGGCCGCGCGGACCACCCCGAGCCTGAGCGCGTTTCTCCCTCTCCTTCCCGTTCGTCCGGCTCAAGGCCGGCGCGCACTGGCACGCACGCGCGTGCGCAGGAGAGGTCCTATTGCCTGAAAACAAAGGAAACAGCTCATGGACATGCTCGGCATGTACCCGACCTTCTACGTGCCCTACATCGGCACGGCCTGGGTCATGGGTATCATCGGCGTCATCCACGTTGTGGCTTCACACACGTCGGTCGGCGCGGCCTTTCTCTTCGCTCTACTCGAAACCAAAGCCTACAGGGACAACCAGCCTCAGTTGATGACCTTCATCAAACGGTATGGCGTTTTCCTGCTGGTTTTCTCCTACATCATCGGCTCCATCACGGGTCCCGGCATCTGGTATGCCATCACGGTTGCGAGCCCGCGCGGCGTCGGCGGCCTGATCCATAACTTCGTGTGGGTGTGGGCGGCCGAGTGGGTTTACTTCACCGTCGAGGTGATCGGCGTCTACGCGCTCGTCTACCTCATCGGAAAGATCGATCCGCTTTCCCATCTCAAGCTCACGTGGTCCTTCGCACTCGCCTCGTGGGCGACAATGTTGCTGATCGTCGGCATCCTCTCGTTCATGATGTGGCCGGGTTCGGAGTCCTGGTACATGACCGGCTCCACGAACGACGCCTTCTACAATCTCAACTTCTTTGCCCACCTCGGGGTTAGGACAGGCTCGATGCTCGTCATGGCTGCCGTCGTCGGTTTCATGGTCGCGGCCGGCATGAAGGACAGAGAGCTGAAGCACGGCGTCATCCGCATGCTGGCGCCGGTCGGCCTGGTCGGCGGTCTCTTCTCCGTGATGATGTTCTTCTACTATCTGCAGACGTTGCCTGAAAACGCACGCGTGATGCTGAAGGCGCACCTTCTGCCGTCCTACGCGGCCGGCATGATGGCCGTCGTCGCGGTGGCGTCGCTCTATCTGATCGCCGCATGGGCAAGACCGCAGATCGTTCGGCTCTGGATCGCGGTACCGGTGTTCACCTTCATCGCCGTCGTCGGCGTTTGGCCGGAAGAACGCATGCGCGAGAGCATGCGCAAGCCCTATGTGGCCGGGCAGTATATCTACGGCAATCAGGTGATCGCCCGCGACGTTCCGGGCAAGGAGATCGTGGCAGAGGTCGAGACGATCGCGGAGAAGGGACTGCTCAAGCTCCATCCCTTCGTGCCCGATCGGCTGAGGACGGTGACGGACGAGAACCGGTACGAGGTGGGCGAGCTTCTCGCGAAGATCGCCTGCTCGAACTGTCATTCGCTCGATCCGGGAGCGCCTCTGCGGAGCATTCCCGACAAGTTCCGGCGTTCGACGGACGAAGACCTGATCGCCGCGTTTCTGCGAGGACCGCTGAAGCACGGCGCCATTCCCTACATGCCGCGCATCGATCTGCCAGAGCCGGAGATCGGTGCGATTGCCCATTACATCGCGACCGTGAATGCAGCGGCGCAGGCGGGGACCGAGAGCGATACGCCGGTTGCGCACATCGCGCCCGCCTCCGGGCCAAGCAAGGAGTGACATCATGGATATCGGCACAATCATGAATACGATGCGCGATCCGGCAGGAGTGCCGGCCGTGCCCCAGCTCTTCCAGGTTCTCGCGGTGGGGACCTGGGTCTTCCACATCGCCTTCGTCCACCTCACGCTCGGGGCGGCGGGTCTTGCGATCTACGCGTTCTACAAGCGCGAGGCCGGACCCTACTGGGAGCAGATGTCGATCGCGATGACGAAAGTCGCCAAGGTCGGCGTCTCGCTTCTCATCGTGCTCGGCGTGGCGCCGCTGCTGTTCACGCAGGTGATCTACGATCCGCAGTGGTACACCTCCAACGTGCTATCGGCGGGGTGGGCGATCGGCTTCATCTTCACGCTGATCGCGGGCTATTGCCTGTGGTTCGCGTTCTATTGGGGCAACCACGAGGGCGCGAAGCGCTACATCGGCGTCTATGCGGTGCTGAGCCTAGCTCTCTTCATTCTGGACGGTCTGATCATGCACGCGCTCGCCTATCAGGCGATCCTGCCTGACAGGTGGATGGAGTGGTATGCGCCGGGCGGGGTCGTCGATACGAGCGGCTCGAAGCTGCATGCGATCGAATGGCCGCGCTACTTGTTCATCATGAGCCTGTCGGCGCCGGCCGTCGGTCTCTATCTGATCGCGTATGCGGACTATTTCGCCACGCGTTCCGACAAGACGCCGGAGTATCGCGCATTCGGCCGCCTGCTCGGCCGCACCATCGCCGTCCCGGGACTGGCCGTTTCCGCGCTTCTCGCGTCGTGGTGGCAGCTCGACCATCCCGCCGCTACAGGGCTCTCGGAGCAACCGCTGGGCTGGCTCTTGCCGGGCTTCCTTCTCGTCCTGGCAGGCCTCACGGCAGCGGGATACCAGCGCCTTCATGGCTATGCGTTTCTCGGGATCGGCCTCGGCGTTCTGGCGCTGCTCGCCTTCTGGCGAGAGGTTGTTCGCATCACCTACCTCACGCCCTTCGGCTACATCGCATCGGACTACAAGGTCCATGCGGATTGGCCGTCCCTTGTCCTGTTCTTCTCCACGCTGGCCGGCGTGGGCGGGCTGGTTGGCGGCTACTACCTGGCGCTCCTCTACCGCGCTGGCCGTGTGCAGGGCACCTATACCGCCGAGCCCCCGATCGCGCGTCTCGGCACGGCTGCAGTCGCCGTGCTCGTGGTGTGGATCGGCGTGTTCTTCGTCTACGGCGTCGCGATCTGGATCCGCAACGCGCTACTCGCATAGGAATTGGAGGAACCCATGTTTTCTATAAAGATCAAGATCGCGTTTGCTTTCGCACTCATCGGACAAACCGCTCTCGCACATGGCGCGAACGCGCAATCTGCGGATATCGCCGCAGGTCAGAAGCGTGCGGAGGTGTGCATGGCCTGCCACGGCGAGAAAGGCCGAAGCCAAGTGCCGGGCATCCCGCACCTTGCGGGCCAGGATCGCGACTATCTCATGGCCGCACTCAACGCCTATCGCGCGGGGAACGTGCGGACGGATCCGACCATGGTGGAGATGGCGAAACCACTGACCGACAAGGACATTGAGAACCTTGCGGCCTTCTGGAGCTCGCTCGGCTCCGTCGTCGCGGTGCAGGAGTAGAAAAAAGGGCCGGGGTCCCGTTTGCGGGGTCCCGGCCCGATCCTTTGCCGGTCACATCCTTTTCCCGTCGCACTTCTTTGTCTTCATGTCGCAGCTCGTTTCCCACGTGTCGCAGTATGCGGCCGCGCGCAGGCCCTCTATACAGCCTGACCGCGATCGCAGACCTTCACACGGCAAAGCCGCGTCCTACCCCTCAGGATCCGACATGATGACCGGCATCACGCTCTATGACGTTGTGGCCTTCACCACGTTTCTCGTGTGCTGGCCGGGCTACCACTGGGCCGCGCGGCATGTGGATGCGCGCCGCCCGAGCCTGATGTCTCTCGTCAAAAAATTCCGCCATCAGTGGATCGAGCGGATCGGCCAGCGCGAAAGCCACGTCGCGGATGCGACGCTTCTCGGAAACTTGCTGCGTGGGGCGCTGTTCTTTGCCTCCACCACCGTGCTCATCCTCGGCGGCCTGCTGGCACTGCTCGGCACGGCGAGCAAAGTGGCGGAGCTCACCTCGCACCTGCCGTTCGTGCGGTCTTCCGATCCCGCGCTCGCGGAGCTGAAGGCGCTCATCCTGATCCTGGTTTTCGTCTACGCCTTCTTCAAGTTCACGTGGTCCGCCTGGCAGTACAACGTGCTGTCGATCCTCGTGGGCGCCATGCCGGATCGCGATCACGACGGCCCGCAACGCAAGACCTACATCGCGGCGGCCGGGGACGTGGCCGCGCTCGCCGGAGAGGCCTACAACAATGGCGTGCGGGCCTACTATTTTTCGATCCCGCTGATGGCCTGGCTGGTCGATCCGCTGCTGTTCCTCGGCGCCACGCTGCTCGTCACCCTCGTGCTCTACCGCCGCGAGTTCTCGTCGCCCGTGATGGACGCGCTAAAGAGCGTTCAGAGGCAAGCCGCCTCCGAATGAGGCATACGCGTAATCAGCGCACGCCGTGCTAGGCTCGCGGAATGAGTCGGCAGGCCGCGAGGTGGCTGATGAACGAGCGCGTCAAGGCAATCCTGATAACCGCTCTCAAGCTCTCTCCTGAAGAGCGGGCCGAACTCGCCCAGACGTTGCTCGATAACATCGAGGCGGATTCTGCACGCGTGGATCAGCTCATGGCCGAGGATTCTTCAGGCCGCGCGGCCGAGGAAACGCTGCCGCAGCCCACTTCCGACGTTCTCGCCAAATATCTCGACATCTGAGAGCGCTTCCGGCTTTGCCCGCGCGGCCGGCATGTCGAGGGCATTCTCCGCGATGGCCTTGCGAAGCTGCTCCATCTCGTACTCGAGCGAAGCGATGGTCTCCTCCGTCTGCGCGGTTTCAGCGCGAACCTTACCGATCTCGGTGTTGAAGTCGTCGAGCGCGCGCTGGATGACCGCGAAGGCCGCATCTGCGTCCATGATGGAGTTATCCCCCTAATCCACAGGACCGAGGTAGTGCGATTCCGAGCCGTCGCGCGCACGGCGTTCAGAGTTTTGCTCAGTTTTATGGGTTGCACAGACTGTCTTTAGGCGGGCCTCCCTCCGGCTTTAGACGGAGAGAGGCAGCCAGGCGATCAGCCCAGAAGAGCGGCGGCCGCGTCGGCCTCGCCGTACATGGTCATCATCGGCTCGTCGTCGAGGATCGCTTCCTCGTACTTGCCGTAGCCGTTGAAGTCACCGGCAATGGCGCGGCCGTAGGCCCCCACGTTGCCGATCTCCAGATAGTCGCCTTCCTTGATGCAGGCCGGCAGCACGAACGGACCCTTCATGTGGTCGATGGAATCGCAGGTAGGTCCCCACAGCTCGTAGGAGATGGGCGCCTCGCCGCCTGCGGGCTCGCGGTTGATCAGGCGAGCCGGATAGATCCAGCCGAGATGGGCCGCATCGAACAGCACGCCGTAGCCGCCATCGTTGATGAAGAGGTCGTTGCCGCGACGGGCTTCCACCCGCACGATCAGGCTTTCGGCCTCGGCGACGAGCGCACGGCCGGGCTCGCACATCAGGCGCACATTCTCGCGCACCGGAAGCTTGTCGATGCTCTCACGGATGGCCTGGAGGAAGCGCGCAAGCGGGGCAGGCTTCATGCCGGGATAGATCGACGGGAAGCCGCCGCCGACATCCAGCCGGTCCACGACGACGCCCGCCTTGCCGATGAGGCGCTGCACCTCGGCAAGGGCGTTGACGTAGGCGTCCGGCGTCATGGTCTGCGAGCCGACGTGGAAGGTGATGCCGAGCTCTGCTGCGACCTGGCGTGCCTTGACCAGGAGGCGGGCGGCCTTCTGGCCGCCGGTGCCGAACTTCCGCTCGAGAGGAATGCGGCTGTTTATGGCGGGCACGGACACGCGCACGAACAGCGCGAGATCACGCGCGGTGCCATCTTCGCCCGCGGTTTCCTCGACGATCTTCTTCAGCTCGTCCTCGGTGTCGAGCGAGAAGCTCCGGACGCCGTGCTGGTGATAGGCGCGACGGATCGCTTCGCGCGACTTCACGGGATGCATGAAATGCAGCTCGGCGCCGGGAATGGTGGCCGCATCCTCGATCTCGGGCAGCGACGCCACGTCGAAATGGCGGATGCCGGCGCCGTACAGGGCACCGATCAGAAAGACCGAGCTATTCGCTTTGTAAGCATACGCCACGTCTCCGTCGAAATTTTCGACGAACCAGCGCGCCGCGCGGGCGGCGGCGTGGGGACGGGCACAGAGAACGGGACGCTCCGGCTTACGTGCGGCGACAAGATCAGCCGCTGAGGCAAAACGCTCCATATCAACGGACCTCCACCAACAATCGGGTTGGAAAAGAAGCGCCGTGCGAAGCGAGATCGCCGCCGTGCGTAAAGTGGATTTAGGGCCTATGGGCCGCGATGTAAAGACCCTTGCTGCAGAAAGGATTATGCGACGTTTTCATGACGTTATTCGGCTGACCCGAGACAGGGCGCCAATCATGAAGACGTCGCCCTGCGATTGCCGCTATTTCCTCTCCTGAGCCCGGCGCAAGGCGGCAGCGAGGGCGCTCTCGCCTGCGGGCTCCGCGCTTTTGCGCGGGGGCGGGGAAAAGTTCCGGGATCCACCCTGCGGGGAGGACGCTCCCGAGGGGCGCTGCGCGCCGGCGCCCGCCGCGGCGCTGCGGTCGATTGTGCCCGAGCGCATGGTCAACGCGATGCGCTTGCGCTCGGCGTCCACCTCCTTCACGCGGACGCTCACGACGTCGCCCACCTTCACCACCTCGCGCGGGTCCTTCACGAACCGATCGGCCAGCTCCGAGATGTGCACGAGGCCATCCTGATGCACGCCGATATCGACGAACGCACCGAAAGCGGCGACGTTCGTCACCGTGCCCTCGAGTTGCATGCCGATCTTGAGATCCGAGATCTTCTCGACGCCGTCGGCAAAGGTCGCGGTCTTGAACTCGGGACGCGGGTCGCGGCCGGGTTTCTCGAGTTCCGCGATGATGTCGGTCACCGTCGGAATGCCGAAGCTGTCGTCGGCGAACTCTGCGGGACGCAGCGACTTCAGGAACGCGCGGTCGCCGATCATGGCCTTGAGCGGGCGCTTCGTCTTCTCGGCGATACGCTCCACCACCTCGTAGGCTTCGGGGTGAACGGCGGAGGCATCCAGCGGGTTCGTGCCGTTCATGATGCGCAGGAAGCCCGCCGCCTGCTCGAACGCCTTCGGCCCCAGGCGCGGCACCTTCTTCAATGCGGCGCGTGTCTTGAACGCGCCGTGCTCGTCACGGAAGGCGACGATGTTGGCGGCGAGCGTCTGGTTAAGGCCGGACACGCGCGTGAGCAGCGGAACGGAGGCCGTGTTCACGTCGACGCCGACGGAGTTCACGCAATCCTCGACGACCGCGTCGAGCGAGCGCGCAAGGCCGGTCTGATCGACGTCGTGCTGATACTGGCCGACGCCGATGGCCTTCGGCTCGATCTTGACCAGCTCGGCCAGCGGATCCTGGAGGCGGCGCGCGATCGAAACGGCGCCGCGCAAGCTGACGTCGAGACCGGGAAACTCCTTGGCGGCGAGCTCGGAGGCCGAATAGACCGAGGCGCCAGCCTCGGACACCATGACCTTGGTGAGCTTGAGCTGAGGCATCTTGCTCATCAGCTCGGCGACGAGCTTGTCGGTCTCGCGGCTGCCGGTGCCGTTGCCGACGCTCACGAGATCGACCTTATGCTTGGCGCAGAGCGCCGCGAGCGCGGCCAGCGAGCCCTGCCAATCGCGCTTGGGCTCGTGCGGATAAATTGTCGTGGTGTCGACGAGCTTGCCGGTCTGATCGACGACGGCGACCTTCACCCCCGTGCGCAAGCCGGGATCGAGGCCCATGGTGACGCGGGGGCCCGCGGGTGCGGCCAGCAGCAGATCCTTGAGGTTCGACGAGAACACGGTGATGGCCTCGGAGTCCGCGCGCTCCTTGAGACGGGTCAGCAGATCCGACGTGATGGTGGTGGCTAGGCGCGCTTTCCAGGCGAGCCGCACCGTCTCGCCTAGCCAGGCGTCCGCAGGACGGCCTTTGTCGGCGATGCCGAACGCCGCGCGGATCTTTGCCTCCGCGGGATGCGCCTTGGTCTCGTCGTGCGCGACGTCGAGATCGATGTCGAGGACACCCTCGTTCACGCCGCGAAGCAGGGCGAGCGCACGGTGGCTCGGCATCTCCTTGATGGCCTGGCCGAAGTCGAAATAGTCCGAGAACTTCGCGCCTTCCGTCTCCTTGGCCTTCTTCACCTTGGAGGTGAGCGTGCCTTCGCCCCATTCCCATTCGCGCAGACCGCCAACGATGTCTGGGCGTTCGGAGATGCGCTCGATCAGGATGTGGCGGGCGCCGTCGAGGGCTGCCTTCTGGTCGGCCACGCCCTTGTCGGCCGCCACGAATTTCTCGGCCTCTGCAACGGGGTCGAGCGCGGGATTGGCCAGCAGCGCTTCCGCCAGCGGCTCGAGACCCGCTTCTCGCGCGATCTGCGCCTTGGTGCGCCGCTTCGGCTTGTAGGGAGCGTAGAGATCCTCCAGCTCGACCTTGGTGCCGGCCGCGTTGAGCGAGCGGGCGAGCTCCGGAGTGAGCTTGCCCTGCTCCTCCACGCTTTTCAAAATCGAAGCGCGGCGATCCTCGAGCTCGCGCAGGTAGACAAGGCGCTCGGACAGGGTGCGGAGCTGCGTATCGTCGAGCCCGCCCGTCTTCTCCTTACGGTAGCGGGCGATGAAGGGAACCGTCGCGCCTTCATCGAGAAGGGTCACGGCGGCGGCAACCTGCCCGGCCGCAACGCGCAATTCGTCGGCAATACGCTGATTGATCTTGTCCATGGCCTACCTACAGAACGAAAAATCCCTTCCTCCTCGGAGAAAGGTCAGTCAGTCGGCATCCCTCTGAACCTTCAAAGGGACACTTGGCTCAATCGGAGACGTATCTGGATCCGGACACCCATCGACGAGGCTTAGATCCAGATAAGTCAGGTAAATTTTGTCCGGACTCGTGCTTCGCAACACCTATGCAAGAGGACGGGATTCCGGCAATGCGATGGCTTCATTGATCTAGGATGCGCGCTGCGTCAACTGTGCGGCGGACGAGGTGGCGGCTTCTCCTTCGAGAGCTTTGTCCTCGAGGTCGAGCGAAACCAAGCGCTCGCCCCGGCCGCTGATGCGGGACGCGGAGGCGGAGACCTTCTCGAGCGCCTTGCCCGACAAGGAGAAATGGCGCTCGAGTTCCGACACGCGCTCGACCAGGCGCGACACGTCGGCCAGCAGCAGACCCACCTCGCGCTGGATGAGCCCGGCCTGATCCCGCATCTTGGCGTCTTTGATAACTGCTTGCACGGTTTGCACCGCAAGCATGAGAATGTTGGGCGCGACGATCACCACACGCGCCCGGTGCGCGCGCTGGACGAGGTCGGCGAAATGCTCGTGCAGATCGCCGTAGACCGATTCCGAGGGCACGAACATCAGCGCCGTGTCCTGGGTTTCGCCCGGGATCAGATATTTCTCCGCGATGTCGTCGATATGGCGGCCGACGGCTTCACGGATGGCATCGCGGGCGGCCTTCACCTCGTCGGGAGCGCGGGCCACGCGCAGGGCTTCGAAGCCTTCGAGGGGAAACTTGGAATCGATGACCAGGGCAGCAGGCGTGTTCGGCAGGCGGATCACGCAATCCGGCCGCTTTCCGTTGGAAAGCGTGGCCTGGAACTCGTAGACGCCGGCAGGCAGCGCATCGCGGATGATGGTCTCCATGCGAAGCTGCCCGAAAGCGCCGCGCGCCTGCTTGTTGGCGAGGACGCCGGAGAGCGAGCCCACCTCGGACGAGAGATCGGCGAGGCTCTGCTTGGCTTCCGCAATGACGGCGAGGCGTTCGTTCAGCGTCGAGAGGGTTTCGGTGGTGCGCCGTCCCGCCTCCGCCAGATTGTCGCCGAGCCGAGCCGAAACCGTATCGAGGCTCTGCGCCATGTGCCGGGACAGAGTATCGACCCGCTCAGACAGGCGGGCCACGGTGTCGCCGTTCTGGCGCTGCGTCTCGGCAAGGCTGTCCGACAGACGGCGGCTCACGCCATCGAGCGCGCTGCCGAGGCGGGCTGCCACCTGCTCCACACGCTCGTCGAGCGCACGCGCTTCTTCCGACTGGCGGCGCACCGTCATCTCGCTCATGGCGGTGAGGCGCCCCTTGATCTCCGCGAACTCGGCTGCGGCGAGCGCCTCACGCTTGTGGGCCTCGGAAGCGCGTCTCAACCCCAGCGCGATCCATAGCAGCACCACCGCCAGCACGACGGCGGCGCCGGCCACCAACGCGGGGTCGAGGCCGCTCGCAGCCGCGGTGAGAACCTCACGAAGCGCGGCAAGCCAGTCAGCCAGGGAAGAAGGGCTCGGTTCCACCATAGCCTTTGCGATTATCCGATTCGGCTGTTGAAAATTCGGCGCGGAGCGAAGCGCTCAACGGTTGGCCATTCCGGCGGGCGCAATGGGCACATAAATGGCCGCGCGACCTTCGATGGCGGGGCCCTCCGGATCGACGGCGGCCGCCTCGGGCGGCGCGACAGGCGCCGACCGGCCCCTGCGCCTCGTGCGGCGCGCATTCTCCGCGGCCTCGCGGGCGCGAACCTCCCGCTCACGCTCGGGGGCGGTGCGAAGGAAGGTGCGCCAGTCTCCCAGCACGGCGAACCGCTGCTTTTCGTAGTCGTAGGCGATGCCCAACGGATCGCGCCGTTTGCGCTGACAGATGGCGACGATCTCCTCCTCGCCGCTTTCGTCGAAGCGGAGCTGATAGCCCGCGTCGTGGCCGGGAACCTGGATCGTGACGGAGGGCGCCACCAGATTTTCCGGCTCCAGCTCGTTGGGAAACAGCACGATCGCCTTGCCCGCCTTGTCCACGTTGATGAGCGTGAGATGACACGCCGTGCTGACCGAGGCGTTGAGGGTGACGAGGTCGCGCGGCCTGTAGGCCGGCTTGTCGGTCCAGAGCACGACGTCGATCTCGTCCGCCGCCGGTGCGGTTGCCGCCTCGTCTGTCGGACGCCGGCCGTCGAGAGCGGCCGCGAGGCGATTCCAGGCCGCACGCGTCAGTACGCCATGCAGAAGGCGCCGGGCCGGAAGGAGAAGATCGCCTTCCATCTTGGAGAGCGTGTTCGCGAGATCGGCCGGAGGGAGGCCACGCTCGGCGGCGGCGCGCAAGAGATCCACGTCGCCGTTCCACGAGCGGGCGAGCTCTTCTGCCGCGCTGAGCGCGGCGCCATCAAAACTCTTCACCATTCTTTCGAGCGCGCCACCCGGGCGCGCGTTGCCGAGAAACTGGGCTGCGAACCAATCGATCGGGATTGCATCCCCGCTCACGACCGTGGGCGGAGGATCGATCAGCACGTCCTCCTCGTCCGCCGGCCGGTGGAACTCGCTCAGCCGGAAGGTCAGGATGGCGCTTTCCTCGCCGACCGTCTCGATATCCATGGCTCCGTTCCGGCGCGCCAGCGCCTGGAGGAACGTTGTGGCGGCCTCGCGGAACTCCTTCATGCGGGCGGGAGAGGTGCAGGCGTTCCAGAGATGGGCCAGCGCAACGAAGCGCGTATCGGCGGCTTTTGCCTCACCCGCCGCTTTCATCCAGCGGTCGATCTGCGCTTCCATGTCGGCTTTTCCGATCACCGCCCGGTCGCGGCATCCTTCGTCGCGCGCAGGCAGGCTCTCGATCCAATCGCGGACGGTCTCGATCTCGTCGGGCGTCGCGTGGGCGGGACTAGGCGGGGCCGTCTCCTCCGTATCCGGCGCCTTGTCCTTGCCACCCGCCTCCGCCTTCTTGCCGTTCCCCTCCCGTTGGGCGGGCTCCTTGGCTTGGCCCAAGGTCAGCGATTGCTGCGCGAGGAGTTGCTGATAGATGCGTGAGGCGTCCGGCCGCTTCGGCGTCACGAGACGCGGATTTGTTGCGATTGTGTCGAGATCGAGCGGCGCTCCCTGAACCCCAGATGCGTCGCGGCAGGCCGGACAATGGGCTTCGAGCACGGCGCGCGCGCGTTCGGGCAGCGGCTTCGTCGGCTCGGGCGGCGACGCGGCGGATGAAGGCGCGTCCTGGGCCGTGTCCGGCTTGGCGGCGGCCGGCACAGCCGCACCCGCGCCCAGCGCAATCGCCACGGCGAGCAGACCGCCCGTCCTCGCGAGCGCTTGCGCAAGCGTTCTCATCGACCCCGCCATCACCTCTCCTGTTCCAGAGCAGAATACCGGCTGGATGCGGGAGGCGGCTAGCGTCGCTTTGGCCACAGCGCAGTGTGGATAATTTGCGCGCCTGTTTACCGTCGGTATTTACCTAACGAGCCCACGCGCGGCCCGCTCGCCGAGCTGCGCCGCCTCAAGAGGTAGCCCCGGCGGCTCGTGTGTCCTATGTGTGAAGGTAAACCTCGAACAAACGGACCGCGGAACTTCATGGCGCACGGTGGAAAGATCCTGATCGATCAGCTCGCGGCCCATGGTGTCTCCCGCATCTTCGAGGTTCCGGGCGAGAGCTTCCTGGCGGCGCTGGACGGCCTCTACGATATGCCCGCGATGCAAACCATCATCTGCCGTCACGAGGGCGGCGCGGCGCTTATGGCGGAAGCGACCGGCAAGCTCACCGGCCGGCCTGGGATCGCATTTGCGACGCGCGGGCCCGGCGTCGTCAACGCCGTGGCCGGGGTCTACGTCGCGCAACAGGATGCGACCCCGATGATCCTGTTCGTCGGACTGCCGACGACGCCGCTCGAAGAACGGGCTCCGTTCCAGGAGATCGACATCGAGGCTCTGTTCGCGGGTATCGCCAAGTGGACGGCGGTGATACGCTCGGCGGACCGGATCTCCGAATATGTGGGGCGCGCCTTCCGCGTAGCGCAGTCGGGCCGTCCGGGACCTGTGGTGATCGGGCTGCCGGAGAACGTGCTGTCGTCCCCCAGCACGGCGCCGCTCGTTCCGCCCACGTCGCTTGCTGGCGGCGCCCCCACCTCCCGTGACATGAGCGAGCTCGCCCAGCGCCTCGAAGCAGCCGAACGGCCGCTTCTGGTCGTCGGCGGGCCTGGCTGGAGTGCGGACGTGGGCCGCGCGATCGGGACTTTCGCGGCGGCCTTCGACCTCCCTATCGCATCCTCGTTCCGCTGCCAGGACTACGTGGACAACCGCCATCCCTGCTACGTGGGGCATCTCGGTTTCACGACCGACCGGAAGCTCAAGGACGGGCTGCGCGCGGCCGACCTCGTGATCGCGATCGGCGCGGAACTGGGCGACATCGCGACCGGCGGCTATTCGCTGCTCGGCGGGCCGGGGCAGACGTTCGTGCAGGTGCATCCGGAGCCCAGCGCCATTCTCGGCTATCGCGATGCCTCGCTCGTCATCGCCGCAACGTCGGAAGCCTTCGCGGAAGCGCTGCCCGGCTTCGCGCCCAATCTGCGCGGCCCCGCAGGCGGCACGCCTCCCGAGCGGCGCTGGAGCCGGTTCAGATCCGATCTCAGGGCCGCTTACGAAGCGAGCCTCGCGCCACGCGCCACGCCGGGAGCGGTGCGAATGGAGGACGTCGTCACCACGGTTTCGCGCGTGTTGCCGGAAAGCGGGCTCGTGACCAACGGCGCGGGCAACTACTCGCAATGGGTGCACCGCTATTTCGAGTTCAAGCGCTTCCGCAGCGGGCTCGCGCCCACGTCGGGGACAATGGGCTACGGCCTTCCGGCAGCGATCGCGGCCAAGCTCGAGCATCCGGAGGCACCCGTCGTCTGCTTCGCCGGAGACGGCTGCTTCGCAATGACCTCCAACGAGCTCGGCACGGCGGTCCAGTATGGATTGCCGATGGTGATCCTGATCGCCAACAACGGCATGTATGGCACCATCCGCATGCATCAGGAGCGCGCGTATCCGGGGCGCCCCAATGGCACCAGCATCGTCAATCCCGATTTTGCCGCGCTTGCCAGGAGCCACGGCGCGCACGGCGAAACGGTGACGCGTGGCGCGGATTTCGAGGGTGTCTTCCGCGCTGCACTCCACGCGGACAGGCCGTTCGTCATCGACCTCAAGCTCGATCCCGAGGCCATCAACCCGATGGAGACGCTTTCGGGCGTGCGTGAAGGCGCGGCGGGGGAGAAGTCGCGCTAGCGAGCTGCGCAATCCGTTTCGCTTCCCGTTACGAGGCAGGCGATCTCGGGAGGCGGCGTCTCGCCTCGCGCCCGCATGGCGTTGGCCCACGCGGCGAGCTGCTCGCGTGGCACGAGGCGCTGGAGCACCGTGAAGTTCATTCTGCCGAAATCCCAGGCCGGGATGATCACGGGAGCTTCATCCTTCACGCTGACCACGATCTCATCCAGCGGCTTGGGCGACTTCCCTCCACTCTGCCCAACGCGGTGCACGATCCCGGCAACGCCAGCTTTTTCCACCACGCGCGTCCCCGCACTCGCGCCCGTGCACGTGTCCACCACCATACGGCCGTCCGATACCTCGATGCTTTGGAGCTGGTGCAGCGTGGTGAGGAACACCCACACCACAGCGATCAGCAAGACCGGCGACAGCACCAGGAACAGGATGTTGAGCACGCGAAGCTGGTTCACGTCCCTGCGCGTGAAGAGACGCAGGATTGCGTAGAGACCCGCCATGATCAGCGGCACCAGGACAACCGCCCACCCGGCGGCGCCCCACGCGAGCTCTCCGCACGTCTGATCTGCCCATGGCGATCTGTAGAGCGTCTCCATCACCCTTCTCCAAGCCTTACATCACGCACCAAGCCACGCTTGCGGGCTCAAAGCTATAGCCGCGTCGTTGTCGTAGGAAAAATCCCAAGGCCGCAGGCATGGTGTCGAGGCGTCACGCTCGGCAGATGCGCGTGACGCTCGGCAAAGTGGGGCTGGCTTTGATATCATCGGCCGCGGCCGCAGCAGGCCGACTGGAGATCCGTCATGCGCCAGCTCAAGCTGAGCCGGGCTTTCACCCTCATCGAGCCGGGCCCCGTGGTCCTCGTGACGACCCGCGACGGAGACACCAACAATGTGATGACCATCTCCTGGACCATGGTGATGGACTTCACGCCGGTATTCGCCCTCACCACCGGTCCGTGGAACCATTCCTTCGCGGCGTTGAAGCGAACCCGGGAGTGCGTGATCGCCGTTCCGGCTGTGGACCTGCTGGATCGGGTCGTCGGGATCGGGACATGCTCCGGCACGGACACCGACAAGTTCGCCAAGTTCAAGCTGACCGCCGTACCGGGCAAGCTGGTCAAGGCGCCTTTGATCAAGGAGTGCGTCGCCAACATCGAGTGCAAGGTCGTCGACCTGGTCGACAAGCACAACATCGTCGTTCTGGAAGGTGTCGCAGCCTACGTCGATCCCACGCACAAGGAGAAGCGCATGATCCACGCGGTCGGCGACGGCACCTTTGTCGCGGATGGCCGCCGGTTCGATCGCCGCAAGATGATGGCGTCGAAACTTCCCGAGGGGCTTTGAGGCGCTGGTCCTATTCCGCCGCCAGACGGGCGTAGGTGCCGTTCGGCACGGGGCAAGCGGCCCAGAGCTGTTCGAGCGCATGGACGAGACACGCCATCTGCTCGTCGGTGTGCACGGGTGACGGCGTGAGGCGCATACGCTCGGTACCCTTCGGCACCGTGGGATAGTTGATCGGCTGCACATAGATCCCGTGACGGTGGAGGAGCGCATCCGTCACGGCCTTGCAGTGAACGGGGCAGCCGACCACCACGGGCACGATGTGGCTCGGGTTGTCCATGACAGGCAGGCGCCTGGCGTGAAGCGCGCTCTTCAGCGTCCGCACCCGCTCCTGATGGCGGGCCCGCTCAATCGTGCTGCTCTTCAAATGGCGGATGGAGGCGAGCGCGCCTGCCGCGATCGCGGGCGGAAGCGAGGTCGTGAAGATGAACCCGGGGGCGAATGAGCGGATGGCATCGCAGAGCGTGCGAGAGCCTGCGATGTAGCCGCCCATCACGCCGAATCCCTTGGCCAGTGTGCCGTTGATGACGTCGATGCGGTGCATCACGCCGTCGCGCTCGGCAATGCCGCCGCCACGCGGGCCATAGAGACCGACGGCGTGCACCTCGTCCAGATAGGTCATCGCCCCGTATTTCTCGGCGAGATCGCAGACCTCCGCGAGTGGCGCGATATGCCCATCCATGGAGTAGACGCTCTCGAAGGCAATGATCTTCGGCGTGCCCTTGGGAAATTTTTTGAGCTTCGCTTCGAGATCGGCCACGTCGTTGTGGCGGAATATCTGCTTCTCACCCCGCCCGCGGCGGATGCCCTCGATCATCGAGGCATGATTTTTCTCATCGGAGAAGACGACTGTACCGGGGACGAGCGCGACGAGGGTCGAGAGCGTCGCGTCGTTGGCGACGTAGGCCGATGTGAAAAGAAGGGCCGCTTCCTTGCCGTGGAGGTCGGCGAGCTCGCTCTCGAGCTCCACGTGATAGCGTGTCGTACCGGAGATATTGCGCGTGCCGCCGGAGCCGGCTCCAGCAACGTCGATCGCCTCGTGCATGGCCGCCAACACCGCCGGGTGCTGGGCCATGCTGAGATAATCGTTGGAGCACCAAACCGTGACCTCACGCGGCCCTTCCGTCGCGAAATAGTCTGCAACCGGAAAGCACCCGCGGCGGCGTTTCAAGTCCGCAAAGACGCGATAGCGGCCTTCCCGGTGAAGGGCCTCTAGGCGTCGCTTGACCATGTCTTCGAAATTCATATCCACCTCCGTCTTTTCGACAGGAGCGCGCACGCTCATTCGGTCTTCAAGCCAAGCTCAGCCGCCGCGGCCATGATCTGGCCGGATGCGGTCGCGTCGTCCTTGAAGACTTCGAGCGCCTTGCGGAACGCCGCCGTGGCGGCCTCCCTCTCGCCCAGCACGACGCGAGAGCGCATCAAGCGTGTCCAGCCCTCGATGTCGCGCGGAGCGCTTTCCAGTCGCTCCGCCAGGCCATCGACCATGGACCGGATGGCGGCGCCCTGCTCGCCCGACGGCCTTGCTTCGGGCGCGTGCTCCTTCCCGGCGTCCGGTGTGCCGCTGCCCGTGCCTTCGGGCGCCGTTTGCGAAGACGCTCTCATCTCCGCTCCGTTGCTTTCGGACGCTTTCGTTTTCGCCTGGTCCAGCGCCCGCTTCAGCTCCTCCGAACTCGGATCAAGCTCTACCGCCCGCGCATAGGCGCCTGCCGCCTCGGCATAACGCCCGGTGTTGAAGTAGGACCAGCCGAGCATGCGCCAGCCCTGGACGTCGCCCGGCGCGGCCTCGAGCCGAGCCGCTAGCTGCTCGATCATGGTGCTCACATCTGGAAGCATCTTGTCCGACGTCGACGCCGAGGTGTCTGCCGAGGCCGTCGGCACAGGCCCGATGGAGCGGGTGTAGTCGTCGAGGCGCGCGAGGATTGCGCCATCGCTCTCCTCCGCGGGAGAGGGCTCAGGCCCCTTCGCCACGTAGGATGTGGCTGTGCCGATGCCAGCCACGGCAAGGAATGCCGCTGCCGCCGCGACGAGGCTTCCGGAGGTCGCAGTGTTCAGCTTCCGCAGCTTGAGCCGCGCGTGAATATCCTGCGGAAGCGCGCTCCAGGCGAGATCCAGCCGCTCTTTCCGCGAGCCTTTTGTAAGCAGCGAGACCATCAACGGCGCCGACACGGCGACGGACGAGACGATCAGAAGCCATCCGATGAGCGTCAACGACATCCGCAAGCCCTCCTCTGGCGCCACGACGCGGCGCGGTGATAGCCCGCCTTGGCGACACACTTCCGGCTCCGTTCGGTGCAGCCGCCTCCGGATCTCGGGATGTAGTAGACATAGCCGCCGATGTGCTTCGGATAGTGGCCGCGGGCGTAGTAGTAGGGATAGTCGTAGTAGATGTATGCCGGCCCCACGGGCAACCAGATGCGCGGGGCACGAGCGCGCCTGTGAGCGTATCTCCTGCTTTCAAGAACGTAGCTCCTGCTCTCCCGCGCCTTCGCGCCGGATTGACCGGCCGACGCGGGCGAGATCACCGGCGGCGTTCCGAGGAGACACGCAAGCAGCAGACACGCCATCACGCCCCTCGCGAACAAACTCGTGTACGTCATGGCCTGGCCTCCCCCTGTCAGAACTTTCTCCTGACCTCGGCGCGGATGCCGAAGTTGTCTTCATCCTCGCCTTCGAGGATCTGATAGGTTGCGTCGGCGCGGAACAGCCAGGCCCGATCGATCGGGATCTGATAGCGAACGCCGAAGCCATACTGCGTGTCCTTGGCGCCGACACCGTCGTTATCGAACGGCTCCACCATTGCCACCTCGAAGACGAGTTGCTGGTCGAGGTTGAACAGATACTGCAAGCCGAGCGCGCCACCGAAGGCGTTGGAGCCGGTGTCGTCGAGTTTCGGGTATCCGGTGAGGGCATCGGTCTCGAAGTTGATACCGACGTTCTTCAGGATGCCGGCGCCGTTGCCGTCTACCAGAGGCTGCGGATTGCCGAAGCCGACAAAGAAGTTTGCGTAGGGCAGAAGCGTGCTCGGCAGGCCCGTGACCAGGCTGTTTTCCGAAATGACGGCGACGCCATCGCTCTCTCCGTTGGGAGCATCACCGAAGTTCGCGAACACGCGGGTCGAATTCGAAACCGTGTTGTAGTAGCGGTGCGTATAGGCGGCCGTGAAGAAGTGCGTGAGAAGATCCTCCTGCTCGTCACGCCCCTGGATCAGGCCGTAGCCCGTTTCGACGTAACCGTCGAAGGCGTCGATGAAGGCGGTCACGCCATAGAGGTTGGCGAGGTGGTTGTCGCCCTTCGCGTTTCCGATGAGGCCCGCGTTGTCGACGTTGTCGAAGGCCGCGAAGAAGGTCACGTCGAAGTTGGAGAGGCCGAGCGCCGCCGAGTTCTTTGCGGGGAGGCTCACGGCGCCGCCGAGGATTGCGTCGTTGGCCCAGATGCCGTTCTGCAGGAACAGCGGGAAGAGACCCACGGTGAACGGCAGATCGAAACTCGCTTCCGTGCCGGAGAGGCCGGAGTAGATCGAGCCGAAGTCTCCCTCGAAGAACAGCGTCTGCGGATTGAGGTCGAGCTCGTCGTTGAACTTTCCGTTTCCGTCGGCGCCGCCGAACTCGAAGCGCGTGAACTCCTTGTTTGCCTTCTGAAGCGGCGTGAAGAACGCGTGAATGCGCTCGGTGCCGGTGATCTTGAAGTCCACGTCGAGGTTCAGACGCGTCGCGATCTGCGCGATGTCCTTGCCGTTATTGTTGTTGTAGGCGACCGCCGTGCGCCAATCGCCGTAAACCGCAAGGCCGGGAAGAAGCGGGTTCTTCGCGCCAAAGAGCGTGCTGCTCTCGTCATAAATGCCGGAGGTGTACTGCTGACGCCCGATCTCCACCGGCGGGCGCGGGGGCTCGACGGCACTCTTCGCGCCATAGATGTCGACCTGTCCTTGCGGATTGTAGCCGCCTTCGTATTGCGGATCGGGGCGGAACAAATCTTCCTTGGCCTTGGTTTTTGCTGCGGTCTTGGTCTTGGCTTTGCCGGGGGCCTTGTCGGAGGTCTTCTTCTCCGCAGTTTCCTCCTCTGGCGCAGCGCCCAGGTGCTGGGGAGCGGCGCGGCCTTCTCCGGCATCGACCCAGGAGGTCCGCGGCAACACTTCGGTCGACCATCCCTGCGCTTGGGCGCCGCCTGCGCTTTCACCGGCCGTCGCACCGGATATGGCGAGATAAGCGCCCACCGACAGGACGACACCGGCAATCGTTGTGCTCGCACGGTACGCAATACACATCATGTGGAACTCCACGCCGTGGCACTAACCAGCGGAGCAAGGCTGGATACGCGCGTCTTTGAACTCACCCAATTCGAAACGCCCGGCCCTCGGGGCTAGCCCTTCACGTCGAACTCCACGGCGTAGGCGTGAAAGTTCATGATGCGCTCGTTCATGCTCTGCTCCATTTCCTTGGTGGAGCCGACGAAACGCATGAAGTAGATCGGCTCGGCGCGGCTGCGCATGCGGAACGCCAGGCGGTATTTGCCGGGCTTGGTGATGAGGTTGCCCGGCACCTTGTAGCGCGCCGCCTTCTCGGCCAACGGCGGCAACGAGCGGTTCTCCATGCGCACGAGCGGAGGATGGTTGAGCACGGTGGTCGGCACACCCGGCGGACGCAGATGCGGCAGCGGATCGATGTCGAAATTTACCGGGAGGTACATCTCACGCTCCGTGCCCTTCACGTTGGTGGTCAGGAACTTGGTCTGGAAGTGCACCAACTGCTGATCCGTCTTGATGCGCCCTGCCGCGACGTCCAGGCTGTGCAGGTCGGCAATGTCGCCGTTGCTGTCGACATAGCCCGACTCCCAGATGTTCTGGCCATCGGGATCGAGGAGCGCGACGTTCACCCAGAGCTGAGGCTGCGCACCCAGCGATCCAGACGGCAGGTTATGGCCGGAGTTGGTGTTCTTGATCTTGTAGGAGAACGCCAAATCCTTGCCGACCGCTGGCGTGCCCTCGATGTTCGGGCCGTCGACGTGGCTGCCGTTTTCAAGCACCTGCTGGCGGATCTCGTCGCGCTCGTCGAGTCGCTTCAGATTCTCGTCGATGATCTGGCGCGCGTCCTCGCGCTCGGCCGCGTCCGCCCACCGCTTCGGGAACGCGGTCTTGACCTTGCCGTCGGCGACCTTGTCCTCGAACTCCGAGGTGCCCCATCCGGCACGCCAGTCGAACTCCAGCCAATCCTTGATGCTGATCGCTTGCGCCTTAGTGTTGTGCGGGAAGACGCCGGGGTGAGCGATGGAGTAGCCCGGACCGATGAAACGATGGTTGGCGTGCTTGCGCCCCGGGTTGACCTCCTTGCCGCCGACGATGGCGGAGGGCGCCGTCGCATAGCCTTCGGGCTTTCCTGGCACCTTGCCCATGTGGCAATCCTGGCAGGTGACGCCGGCTTTGCGCGCCGGGCTGTCGCGATACTGGTCCCAGACGATCTCGAGCTTGATCCCGAGATTGACCGCCACCTGATGGCAGCTCACGCAGAACTCCGACTTGGTGATCTGATCGTTGGTGATCATGCCTTTGTGAATGTCGTTGCCGCGCCCCTTCGGGCTGGTCTTGACGGCGAAGGTCTCCTTGTTTGCCAGCACGTCTTTGATGACGCTCTTCTCACCGCTGCCATAGACCGGCTCGTAGATCTTGCCCGGCTCGACGCGGCGCTCCCCGTTGACCTTGCCGTATTGCTCCTTCACGCGGTGGCAAGTGATGCAGCTCACGCCTTCCCGCGATATCTGGCTGCGCGCCCAGAGCGGGGTTTCACGGTTCTCGCCAAGCTGGGTGCCGACCTGCTGATGGCAGCGCACGCAGAAGGTGCCGACCGTGCCCTGGGTCAAGTCCTGGAACTTCTGCTCGAACTTGTGGAACATCGGCGAGATCGACGCGTAGGCGTGCTGTGACGACGCCCACTCCTCGTAAATCTGCTTGTGGCATTCACCGCATTGCGCGGCGGTGGGATAGAGCGTCTCGTCGTTGAGGAGGCTGTCGTGCCCCTCGGGCTTCGCCTTATCAAGATCGGCCTTCTTGACGGATTTCTCCTCCGCCTTGAGCTTACTCTTCTGATCCCCCTTGCTGGCCGCCTGGGGTGGCGTGCGCACATCGGCCGCGTTGGCTTCTGCCTTGTCGCTTCGCGCGAGCGGTGCTCCACGCTGCGTCTCCGCGGTCTTCACCGGCCCGGCTCCGGCTGATCCGGCCATAGCATGGCCGAGGATCTCCGGGGCAAGGACTGCTGGGCTCAGCAGCATCGCGCTCGCGAGAACGCACGAAACAATCGAAGCATCGGGCAATCTTTTCATCGCCTTACCATCTCGATAAATTTCAGGGCAGCATCCCATTCAACTCGCCTGCGCGAAAACGGCGCCCGACCGCCGCATGGAATTTCTGATCCAAAATTAGTACGTGAAAATTGTCGGCGATAAGGCTGCGAATAAAATAGAAATTACGCGAAAAATGCAAAAACTGAGACGATCATCCACCCACCGTCGCGCAACGTTCAATCCGAGCATCCAAAACGGAAGAACGCATACAAAACAATTCGCTGAGCAGATGCCACGCGATCGCCTGACTCCAAGAAGCTTTTTGTTCGCTTCGTCTTTGAGCCAGAATGAACACAACACTGTTCATCCATGATAAAACCTATCGCATGCCGGAGCATCAAAAACACGGTTCACTCTGGGCATCGCAAACGCCCGCGCGGACGCTCAAAATCCTGCATGGAATAAAAGCGCCGCTCAATTCGTTATTGCGAATCTGCTTATTCATATGGCACCGATATTTCGCCACAATTGACACATGAACAGCCATTGCTGTTTCTTTTTATTTGTTATTCTTGAAATCTTCATTTCCGCAAATAGACGTATATCGCCAACAAAATGTCATTCTCCGACCACGATGGGTCTTTAGGTAAATCCCTATAATCATTGCGCCTGACACATTTCTCGGAGCGCGCTCCTCAATCCTGCCGGGGCTGCACAATGACGCGACGTCATCAAATCACGATCAACGGACAATGCTTCCTCGCGCACCACGGCGAGCTTCTCCTGGATGCGGCGCTCAGCAATGGCGTCAACCTGCCTCACGACTGCCGAGCTGGCCATTGCGGCACATGCTGCGTCAGGCTGGTCGCGGGCGAGGTGAGCGGTGGCGCGGGCTCCGAGGCTGGCATTGTTCATGCCTGCCAGTGCCGCATCGTCGACGACGTGGTGATCGAGAAAAAGCAACCTTCGGGTGCTCGCACGGTCGAGGGTGTGCTGAGCTCGTTGCGCCCCCTCTCGCCGGAGGTGATCGAGGTCGGCATACGGACCCAGCGCGCGCTTCCCTATCACGCGGGACAGTACGTGCAGATGCGCTTCAACGGATATCCGAGCCGTCCATTCAGCATCACCCACCCCTTGCACGGCGATGCAAGCGGCGCGTCGATCTGGTTTCACGTCCGGCGCATGAGCAACGGCTTGGTGACCTCGTCGCTCGGCAAGCGCATCAAGCCCGGTCATCGGGTGACGCTTTCCGGACCTTACGGCTCGGCGCACTTCCGGCCCAATCTGAATGGCCGGCTGCTGCTCGTCGCAACCAACACCGGCTTTGCGCCGATCTGGTCGATTGCCGTCGCCGCGCTTCGCGAGAACCCAGCGCGCATGATGATGATCATCGCCGGAGGACGCGCCCTGGGATCGCTCTACATGGCTCCCGCTCTCGTGCGGCTCGCGAGCTTCCCAAATGTCCATGTGGTGCCTGTGTGCAGCACGCTCGAGGCGCCGATCTCAGCGGTTCAGCCAGGCCGGCCGACGGACTATCTGCCGCGCCTGCTGCCGAGCGACGTGATCTACGCCTGCGGCGGGCCGGAGATGGTGGGCTCCGTCAAAGGCATCGCCGCTGCGGCCGGTGTGACCTGCCATGCGGATCCTTTCCTGCCGACCACAGACGGCGCGTCCGCGCAAAGCGCGCTGAGCCGCACATTCGGGTGGCTCGCTCTCAATCGCTTCCGCACTCCGCGAGAGCTGCCTATGGAGGCTGCAAGTTTGGCCGACGCAAGGGTGAGAAGTCATTATCGTCCTCAGAGCGCATAGCCTTCGGTCGATCCGGCTCGGCGCTGGCTCGCCTGTCCGGTCTTCCGTTCTTCTCGTCTGCGGCTTGCTGATGCTTCTCGGCTTCGCCGCGGCGGGCGCAACTGCGTCCGACCCAGCGAAGACAGTCGGGCCTAATGCCTGCGCGGAATGCCACAAGGAAGAAGCCGAAGCCTGGAAAGGCACGCATCATTTCAAAACATTCCGCGAGTTGCCGCGCAACACGAAAGCCAACGAGATTGCCGATAAAATGGGCGTGCGGCGCATCAAGTCGGACAACTTGTGCAAGAGCTGCCACTTCACGACGCAGCAGAAGACCAACAGGGAGGAGCCGATCGCAGGCATCTCCTGCGAATCCTGCCACAGCGCCGGGCAGGATTGGATCAAGGTCCACAGCGGGTTCAGCGGCAAGACCGTTCTGTTCGAAAGCAAGGCCGAGGAGAAGGAGCGCTGGAAGCTCTCCGATTCAAAGGGAATGATCCGGCCGCGCTCGTTCTACCTGCTGGCGAAGAACTGCTACGGCTGCCACGTGGTGCCGCAAGAGGATCTCGTCAACAAAGGCGGGCACAAGTCCGGGAGCGACTTCGAGCTGGTGTCCTGGTCGCAGGGCGAGGTCCGGCACAACACCTGGTATTCGAAGGGCAGAGAGAACGTGGCGGCCAGCGCGGCCCGCAGGCGGATGCTCTATCTCGTTGGCCTCGGCGTGGAGCTCGAGACCGCGCTACGCGGGATCGGCCGGGCGAAAGTCAGATGGCTCTACGCCTTCGAGATGGCCAAGCGTGCCGACCGCGCGCGCAAGCAACTCACCGCGGCAGCGCAGGCCGAGCCGGGCGTGCCGGAGATCGCGGAGATCATCAAGTTTTCCAAGTCGGCCGGGCTGAGGCTGAACAATGAGCGGCGCCTGACCGCCGCAGCCGACGGCGTCTCGCAGCAACTCGTCCTCATTACCGAGAAGTACGACGGCAGCACGATGACGGGGCTCGATAGCCTCATCCCCGGGCCGGACAAATACAAGGGCACAGCGAGAAAGCCGCCGAATTGATCCCTTTGGGAGCAGAGCCACGCGTTTGAGTAAGTCCTGAGGTGCTGCCGTGACACCTGACGCCATCGGGCGCCGCCCGGCGAAATATCCCGCAAGCCAGATCGTTCAGGTGGCTCTGATCGCGGCCCTCTCGGGCGCGCTGTTCTGGCTCGTGTGGATCTATGGCAACGGGCTGCGCGATCCGCGCTATCTCGACGGCTGGATTCTGGCGGGCGGGATGGGGCTGCAGCTCTCTTTCCACGTCGCCATCAAACGGGGCGCGTTCCCGCCGAAATCCGCCACGCGCTGGCGGAAGATCCATGTCTTCGCCGGATATCTGCTAATCGCCGCCTTCATCTCGCATTCGGATTTTTCTCTGCCGGATACCGGCTTCGAATGGGCGCTGTGGGCGGGCTTCGTGCTGGTGACGCTGAGCGGCATATTCGGCACCTATCTCGCTTGGTCGTTGAAGGCGAAGGGCCATATCGACGAGGGCGTGAGCTACGATCGCATCCCGGCCCTTCGCGCCGAGATCGCGCAGAAGGTTTATGCCATCGTCGCGACACCCGATCCGGCAGCGACCGCAATCGCCTTGCCGGGACTGCCGCATGATGCGTGGATCGCGGATCTTTACTCCACCCATCTCAGCGCCTTCTTCCAGGGCCCGCGCAACATGCTCGCCCATCTCGTCGGCTCGCAGCGTCCGCTCAGGCGGATGACCGACGAGATCGACGCCCTCTCGCGCTATGTAGGCCAGCAGGGCCAGGAGAAACTGGGTGCCATCAGGCGTCTGGTCGTCGAGAAGGACCGGCTCGATTTCGCCCGTGTCTATCTCTCGCTCACCAAAGGCTGGCTGTTCCTCCATGTGCCCGTCACTTATGGGCTGACGGTTCTCGGGGTGCTGCACGTCCTCGTCGCGTACGCGTTTTCATCGGGAGCCTGGTGATGTGGCGCCCCGACTGGATCAGCTCGGTTTGGCCGCTGAAGTCAGAGGCACAGGCGGCGCCCGGCGCTTCCCGCGATCGCATTGCCAAAGCGCTCGCGCTCGCGACTGTCGTCTGCGTGGGCGCGGCGTTGCTGCTCTCCAAGGGGACGCAGCTTTTCATGCCGGGGCCGCTTGCGAGCGCTCACGGCGGCATCGAGAAATGCAGCGCCTGCCACACCAAGAACGGCGACAGCAAATTAAGCTGGGTCCATGGTCTCGTCGCCGGCGATCCGCTTGCCGACAGCAAGGCGTGCCTCACCTGCCACAAAATGCCGGACACGGCCTTCAATGCGCATGGAGCTTCGGCCGGCGTGCTGGAGCAGAGCACGAGACGCCTGACCAAAATCGCAGCGCAAACCCCTCAGCCGCACGCGGCGCGCGCGCAGGCCGCCGCCTTTCCCACCCATGACGTGGTCGAACGGGGGCTCTTTTGCGCGACCTGTCATCAGGAGCATCGGGGCGCCACTTTCGATCTCGCCAAGATCTCCAATGAGCAGTGCCGCTCCTGCCACGTGGTGAAGTTCGACAGCTTCGACGGCCGCCACCCGGAGTTCGAGAGCTACCCATTCAAGCGGCGCTCACGCATCATCTACGATCATGCCGGACATTTCGGTAAGCATTTCCCGGAAGTGGCGAAGAAGACCCCGGCACGGCGCATCCCCGACACCTGCTCGGCCTGCCACAACAGCCGGGAGGACAAGCGCGTGATGGCGGTCGCGCCCTTCGAGCAGACCTGCATCGGCTGTCATCTCGACCAGATCGTCGGCAAGGAGCGGGCCAGCGGACCGAAAGGCATCGCGTTCCTCAGCGTGCCCGGCCTCGACCTCGTGACGCTCAAAAAGAAGAAAGCCTCGGTCGGCGAATGGCCCGATGCGTCCGAAGCCGATCTCACGCCGTTCATGAAAATGATGATCAGCCGGAACGAGGACGGCCGCGCGTTGATCAAGGCGGTGGACAGCCTCAACCTGCAGGACCTGACGGCCGCCACCGATGAGCAGATCCGGGCCGTGACCACGCTCGCGTGGGAGATCAAGGGGCTGTTCCACGCTCTCATCTCGGGAAAAGCCTCGGACGTGCTCGGCACATTCAACATCGGCGGCGGTGCGACGCTCTCCCCCGGTCTCGTCACCGACCTCACCGCAAGCATTCCACGCGATGTGATCGTCAGCGCGCAACAGCAGTGGCTTCCCAACCTCGCGACGGAGATGGCGAACCGGCCGCAGGCGCGCGATCAGAAGCAAAGCGGCTGGAGCGCAACGATCGAGGACGCGAGCCCGGGCGGGGCAACGTCCGAACGCGAGGCGCGGGCCTCGGAGGATGCGGCCCCGGCCGCTAAGAATCCCAGCCAGCAGGATTCCGGGAGTAAACCAGCCCAGCCCCAAGGCGTGGAGGTGAAGACCTACACCACGAACGCCGGGCCGGAAGACAGCAGCGATGGGGCATCCGGAGAGGACACCGGCGGTCCCATCAAAGGGCGCTCGCTCTTGCCGAGCGGAACACCTCGCGCGATCGAGGCTCGCAGAAAGGACGCGGAGCAGGCGGGCGACGCCGAACCGCCGAGCGGAAAGACCGAAAAGGAAGATCGCAACGATGACGTGCGTCGCGCGGGCGACCCGGATCGCGCAGACAAACCAAGCTTAAAGGAAGGTGGCGTCGGAAACGCCGACGCCGCGCCGAAGCCCGATGCCACCAAGGAGGCACAACCTCCGGCCGAAGAGCCTCCAGGAAAAGCTACCGAGCAAACCGACGATCTGCTGTTCCCGACGGAGGATGAGCTTCGCGCGATCAAAGCGGGCACAAAGAGCCCCGCGGTGGCAGCGGCGCAGTCCGAACGCGCAGACGGAAAGGCCGAGGCCAGAGACGCCAAGCCGGATCGCGCGGCATCCAAGGAGGCCGCCATCGAGGCACGTGCCGACGCTGAAGCCGGAAGCCCGGCCTCCGGGTCAGGGGCGTCTCCAAAGGGCGCGGCGCCCGTCATCAGCATCGCAAGCGATGTCGATCCGGAGAGCTGGGCCGACTATGGCGGCTGGTACCGACAGGATTACGCGATCTACTACCGCCCCACGGGCCACAAGGACAAATTCGTCTATTCGTGGCTCGTTCTGACAGGGCCTCACGCGTCGAAGGGCAATGCGAGCCCCGCGACGGCAGTCTTCGATGCTCTCACGGGCAAGGACGCCCAGGGATCTTGCACGAAGTGCCACAGCATCGACGACGTCCAAGGCAAGGGGCGGCTCGTCAATTTTTCTCCGGCGTCGGCGGCGGGCAAGCAGGGACGCTTCACGTCCTTCATCCATGAGCCGCATTTCGGCAGCGTCGAGTCACGCGGCTGCCTCACGTGCCACAACCTCGAGAAGGAGCGCCCCTATCTCAAGAGCTACGAGCAGGGCAATCCGCACACCTTCTCATCCAACTTCGGTGCGGTGAAGAAGGACCTCTGCCAGAGCTGCCACACCAGTGGCATGGCGCGTCAGGATTGCCTGTTGTGCCACAGCTATCACGTGAACGGCGTGACCACACCGATCATGAATACGAAGCTGCCAACCCAGTAGGCCGGCGCGCCCTGCTCCAAGATCCGCACGCTCGGGGTCCCTCGCCCCCTCCGACGTGGAACCAGACCGCCCTTCCCAAAGCCTCTTCCCCGACCTGGCGGCCCCCAAAAAAGCAAGGCCGGGCCGTCATTGAAGCTTGCACCCTACCAAAGGGTGAGATCTAATGTCGCAGGGGCACCTATCTGCAGCAGCAGGGCACTGAGAATGAACAAGCCCGGGAGGAATGGCCCGCATATTCGACACGCGGACGTTGTGCGTGCGACAGTGGAGCTATCGTCGTGTGCCACCCAATCTGCCGTGGCGGCGTCCTGGCGCCGGTCGCTGCTCTACCATCAGCTCAATCCCGAAGCGTCCTCTCCGCCGGAAAGGATCGAGGAAGCCGGGCTGCGCGAAGCTCGCGAGCGGCTCGGCATACTGGTAGGCGCCGCCGGCCCGGTCATCGATCGGATGCTGGAAACCCTCGGCCAATCGGGCTTCTGCGTCCTCCTCACCGACACCGACGGGGTGATCGTCGATCGGCGCGGCCTGCCGTCCGACGATGACATCTTCTCGGGTTGGGGCCTTTGGACGGGAGCAATCTGGAGCGAGGCGAAGGAAGGAACCAACGGCATCGGAACATGTCTGGCCGAGCAGCGTCCCGTCGCCATTCTCCGCAATCACCACTTCCGCGCGCGCAACACGGAAATGAGCTGTATGAGCAGCCCCGTTTTCGACCATACGGGGCGGCTGGCGGCTGTGCTCGACGTCTCCTGCTGCCGCGATGACGTGATCGCGAGCCTGGCCCCTCTCGTCAGCGCGCTCATTGCCGACGCGGCGCATCGCATCGAATGCGCGGCTTTTCGCGCCGCATTTCCGAACTGCCGCATCCTCATGATCCCCTCGCAAAGCCAATACCCATCGGCTTTGCTGGCCGTCGACCGCTACGACCTGGTGGTGGGCGCAACGCGCATGGCCCGCCAGGCCCTGGGCTTGACCACGGATTGGCTGGAAAGACCCGCCGCAGACCTGATCGGCGACGGCAGCCAGGCGTCGAGCCTGCGCATCGCCGAGCAGGCGGAGCTCCGCCGCGCGCTGGCGCGCACAAAAGGCAATGTTTCCGCGGCCGCGCGGGAGCTCGGCATCGGCCGCGCCACGCTTTACCGCCGCATGCGCCGCGCGGGATTGTCCGAATACTCCGAGATCCCAGACATCCCCCTCGGGATCGCTCCGGCCCACGGGGAGGGGCCTTTCTGTCTCAGGACTGAGACACATCCCGCCAGCCACACGCAGCGGGACTGGTGACACGAACCTCCGGTGCGCACACACCATTGCGCCAAGCCAGTTCGGCTTAGCTTCGGGATGCTCCGGGGCCATGACTGCGCCGATGACGCGGCGCGTCGGGACCTCTCCGCGATCTCCCAGGAGGAAACCTTGATCCAGAACGCGCCCAACGCAGCACTCGAGACCGGCGAGCCGCTCCGGGAGGCTTTTTCCGTCGAGGTTCTTGCGCCGCAATGACGACGAAGCTTCTGATCGTGGAAGATCATCCGATCTACGCCGAGGCGCTCCAACTCGCCGTCACCAGCTCCATGGACAATACGTCGGTCACGTGTGCGTACACGATCGCCGAGGCCTTGCGCGTGCTGGCCGGATCCCAGCGGTTCGACCTTGCTCTTCTGGATCTCTGGCTCCCCGACAGCCAGAGCCTCACCGGCCTGCTCGAACTGCGCGTGTGCTTTCCCAACCTCCCGGTCATCGTCGTATCGGCTTCCGACCACGACTCCCTCGTGCACGCGTCCCTGCTCTGCGGGGCAGCCGGCTTCGTCTCAAAGGCTGAGAGCAAGAAGGTTCTCGTCGAGGCCATTCATTCCGTTCTCGCCGGGGACCAGGTCATACCAGGGGGCTCTCCGGGGCTACAAACCGAGCTGAGCCCCAACCTCGACGGCGCAATCAGAAAGGTGATGTCGCTATCGAGGCAGGAGCTGCGCGTTTTGAAGCTGATCCATCAGGGCTATTTGAACAAGCAAATCGCCCATGAACTCGAAATCACAGAATCGACCGCGAAGGCTCACTCGAGCCAAGTCCTGAAGAAACTCGACGTCATCAACCGCACGGCAGCGGCGATCGAAATCGCAAAGCTCGATCTGAGATCGATCGTCGGCCTTCTGGAGACCGGTATTTATCAAACCGATCCTAGCGCTATCGGGTTTTCAGAGGATCCCGCGTAGCGTCCCTTTCCAATTCGAGTCTCTCGAAGCAGGCAGCCTCTCCTGCCTGCCGATCGAACGCTTCCAGACGGACACTTGCTCCCCGGCGGCTGGATTTTGCACTATTTTTTTGCACTGCGTCACGAGATCTAACTATCTATTTTCACTATCTAATCTAGATGCATGCTCGTTTGTTGATCCAAAGCTTGATTGCTACTGCGTCAATCTCATGCTGCGATAGCACATTGCATGGCGACACGACCTCAGCTCGTGCACATCTGGCGGGATAGATGCCAAATGACCTTGCGGCGAACGATAAAACAAAGCTCCCAGCACCACGCTCCGGTTTCCGACCGGAACATCATCAACACGGCCCGATTTATCGTGGCCCAATTTCCCGACATCTCCGACGAGGCTGCTTTCTCGCTATTGAAAGCCGCTGCACATCCCGCAGACTCGCGCGCTGCGCCGCGATCGCATAGACGACCGCCCCTTCATCCCAGAAAGCCGAACTGAACTCGCGTCGCGCTGCGGGCGACTTCCGCGCGCTCGCCATACTCCGCGATCGCTCCGGGGCAGCTATTTCCAGATCCTGTCGTACAGCCCGAGCACGACCTCGAGCAGGATGAGCGCGATGATGTACCATTCGAGGCGATGGCTGGTGCGCGTGCTCACGAGATCGGTGAGTGTCGCCGAGGTTTCCTGAATGGCTTCGAGCTTGCGCGCGATCGCGCGGCTTCTCACAGTGAGATCGTACTCGTCGACCAGGCGAGTCCAGAGCCGTTCCAGCTCCGGATGATCCCAGAGAACGTCGGGTTTCTCATCGAGATCGACACGGCCGGCGAGGCGCTGCTGGATCAGGAGCGCATCGCCAATCTGGCGCAGAAGCTCGGCCTGCGGCTGCTCCGGCAAGCGCCCGCCCTTCAAACGCTCGGCGAGGGGCGCGATGCGCTCGAAAGCCTGGGCGATGCGCCGTTCGTCGTAGGCCATTGCCACGCTCGTCGCCAGCGCCTGCGCAATCAGCACCAGACGGTTCGCGTCCAGGCTTCGGATGTGAAGCGTGCCAGCGGGGCCTGCGAGGTCGTCGGCGTCCGGTTTGACGACGAGGTGCGCAGTTTCGCTTTCGCGCTCGCTCTCCTCAATGGGCTCGGCGATCCGTCCCGCCAGACTGTCGATCAGCGCGTCCTCGGCGACCGGGGTGAGACCCACGAAGACAGCGGTGCCGCTCTTGAACAGGACGACGGCGCCCCCCTCGGGCGTGCGGAACGCCAACGGGCTGGTCGAGAACGTGTCCTCACGCTCGAGGCCCCTGAGATCGATCCGCTCCCCGAGTTGTAGGGCGCGCACGGTGACGGGCTTGTCCATCTCGATCCTGCGGGTTGCTGCTTCGCTTCAGCGGGCGGCGTCTTGCTTGGGTCTGCTGGTCAGCCGCAGCGCGGTGAGCACTGCGAGCACGATGCCCAGCCCGAGGCCTACGGCGGGGCCGATGATGAGGCCGTAGGCCATGGCGCCCCCGCCGTCCTGGTCATGGACGCCGAACCACTCGGTTTGCGCAATGTAGACGCACATGGAGAGGACCCACCCGGCAACCGCGCCGACCACAAAGGCGAGCACCACAAAGGCCAGGATACGCATTCAGGCTCCCCCCATCACGTCAGTCAGCAAGCTTACGATGGGCGCTTCTCTCGGGAAAGGCTTGCCAATTCAAGTCAAGCACAGTAGAAGCCGCCCCATCTCACACGCGTACTTCCATGCGCCTTGCGGATTGAAAGCCCCGCAGGGTCGCTCCGGTGGAAACTTCAACTCGTTGATCGAGCTTGATTTTTCTTCTCAGGGTACGCGGAGGATCAACCGGAAAAGGATACGTCGCACATGTCCGTGCCGCAATTCAACATGCGCCAGCTTCTGGAAGCCGGCGTGCACTTCGGTCACCAGGCTCACCGCTGGAACCCCAAGATGGCGCCCTTCATCTACGGCGCCCGCAACAACATCCACATTCTCGACCTCACCCAGACCGTGCCGATGCTGCATCAGGCACTGAACAAGGTCTCGGATACGGTCGCATCGGGCGGCCGCGTGCTGTTCGTCGCCACCAAGCGCCAGGCTTCGGATTCGATCGCTGAAGCCGCCAAGAAGTCGGCTCAGTACTTCATCAACCATCGTTGGCTCGGCGGCACGCTGACCAACTGGAAGACGATCTCCACCTCGATCCGCCGTCTCCGTCAGCTCGACGAGATCCTGGCCGATCCGCAGGGCCGCACCAAGAAGGAAATCCTGAACATCCAGCGCGAGCGGGACAAGCTCAACCAGGCGCTCGGCGGCATCAAGGACATGGGCGGCGTGCCGGATCTCCTGTTCGTCATCGACACGAACAAGGAAGGCATCGCGATCAAGGAAGCCCGCAAGCTCGGCATTCCGATCGTCGCCATCGTCGACACCAACTGCGATCCCGACGGCATCGACTTCCCGGTTCCGGGCAATGACGACGCCGGCCGCGCTATCACGCTCTACTGCGATCTGATCGCACGCGCTGCTCTCGACGGCCTCGAGCGGGGCCAGGGCTCTTCCGGCATCGACATCGGCGCTTCGGCAGAGCCGCCCTCAGAGGATCTGGTAGCCGTCACCGTGTTCCGCGGCATCGACGGGCCGCGCGGCGAGGCCGACGACCTCAAGCGCATCACCGGCATCACGGTCAAGATCGAGCAGAAGCTCAATGACGCTGGCGTCTTCCACTTCTGGCAGATCGCCGACCTCGACGCCGACAACCTCTCGGCGCTCGACCGCAAGCTGAAGCTCAAGGGCCAGATCGAGCAGGAAGGCTGGGTCGGCCAGGCCAAGAAGCTCGTCGAAGCTTCGGCCGCCTGAGACGGCAGGTAAGTCAGCGCGAGGCGGGGTTCCCGCCTCGTGCATCGATTTCTCCCGCGCGGGCCGATCCTCGGCCCGCCGGTTGCCATTTTACCGGGTCGTTTCCCGCGCTTCGCCGAAGCACGCCAAAGGCCCGAACACTCGAGTGAACGTGCTTCGCACCGAAAAGCCGTTTCACGCTTTTCCGAAGCACCCCCAGAGACACCGCACCCTGCGAGCCCGGTGCAAAAAGGAGCAGTCATGAGCACGATTTCCGCCGCCACCGTCAAAGAGCTGCGCGACAAGACCGGCGCGGGCATGATGGATTGCAAGCAGGCGCTGACCGAAACCAACGGCGACATGGAAGCCGCGATCGATCTCCTGCGCAAGAAGGGCCTTTCGAAGGCTGCCAAGAAGTCCGACCGCGTTGCGGCTCAGGGCCTCATCGGCGTTCTCTCGAAGGTCAAGTCCGGCGCAGTCGTCGAGGTCAACTCCGAGACCGACTTCGTCGCGCGCAATGCCCAGTTCCAGGAGATGGTGCAGAACATCGCGTCGCTGGCGCTGGCCGCCAACGGCGATGTCAGCAAGCTGCTTACCGCCACCTATCCCGGCACGTCGGCCACCGTCGACCAGCAGATCAAGGACGCCATCGCCACGATCGGCGAGAACATGGCTCTGCGCCGCACGGCCGCGCTCTCCGTCAAGGAAGGCGTTGTCGCCGACTACGTGCACAGCAAGGCCGCCGACGGCCTGGGCAAGATCGGCGTGCTCGTCGCGCTCGAGAGCGCCGGTGACACCGATAGCCTGATGGCGCTCGGACGCCAGCTCGCCATGCACATCGCCGCCTCTAATCCGATGGTCGTCAACGTCGAGGACCTGCCGAAGGAAGCCATCGAGCGTGAGCGCGCGATCTACGTCGAGCAGGCCAAGGCCGAGCCCAAGAACGCCGGCAAGTCGGACGAGATCCTCGCCAAGGCAAGCGAAGGGCGCCTGCAGAAGGAGTTCATCAACCAGTCCGTTCTGCTGAAGCAGGTGTTCGTCATCGACGGCAAGGCGACCGTCGCCGAGATCCTGAAGTCGGCGGAGAAGGACGTCGGCGCTCCCGTCAAGGTCGCGGGCTTCGTGCGCTATGCCCTCGGCGAGGGCATCGAGAAAAAGGCCGAGGATTTCGCCGCGGAAGTGGCGAAGACGGTCGGCGCAGCCAAAGCGGGCTGACCGCAGCAAGATCAAAAGCCGGCGAGAGCGCCGGCTTTTTTTTGCGAGTGCGCGCGTTTGGCTGTCGAGCTTTCGGCCGGAACGCGCTAACTCGCTCGCACGTCGACACGACGAAGGTTCGAGATTGCGGAGGCCCGCATGGCTACGGATGGTGGATCGCTGAAATATAAGCGCTTGCTGGTCAAGCTATCCGGCGAAGCCCTGATGGGGCGTAACGGATACGGTCTCGATACGGCTGTCGTGGACCGCCTGGCCGCCGACCTGTCGCAGGCGCTGGCGGCGGGATGCGAGCTCTCGGTCGTGGTCGGCGGCGGCAATATCTTCCGGGGCTTGCAGGGCGCCGCCAAGGGCATGGACCGCGCGACGGCGGACTACATGGGCATGCTCGCCACGGTCATGAACGCGCTCGCGCTTCAGAGCGCGCTGGAAGCGGCCAACGCGCCGGCGCGGGTTCTTTCGGCCATCACGATGCCGACGGTCTGCGAGCCGTATGTGCGCCACCGGGCGCTCTACCACCTCGAACGAAAGAGAATTGTCATTTTCGCTGCCGGAACGGGCAATCCGTTCTTCACGACCGATACGGCCGCCACGCTGCGGGCGATCGAGATGGGCTGCGATGCGGTCGCCAAGGCTACTCAGGTGGATGGCGTCTACTCCGCGGACCCCAAGAAGGACCCCAACGCCCAGCGCTTCGAGCGGCTCACCTATTCCGACGTTCTCGCCCGCGACCTAAGGGTCATGGACGGCGCGGCAATCGCCCTTGCCCGGGACAATCATCTTCCGGTAATTGTCTTTTCCATCGAGGAGCCGGGCAATCTGAACAAGCTGCTCACGGGATCCGCACGGGCGACGGTCATTCACGACTGAGCCGCAAGGACCTCGGTTTCAAACGGCCGGGCGCGCCCGTCTCCGGGATCGAGCATCTCAGACGCGCCCCCGCGCCACATCCGATCGAGAGACCCCCGCGGCGCGGACCGGTCTCGAGAGTCCCGATCCAGGCTCGCGCGCGTTTGCGCCGGCCGGCGAAGACAAGAAGGAGAACACCCCGGTGTCGATCACGACTTTCGATCCCAAGGATATCGAGGCGCGGATGCGCGCTTCTCTCGAAGCTCTCAAGCGCGAGCTGGCAGGCCTGCGCACCGGCCGCGCAAGCGCCCATCTGCTCGATCCCGTGCAGGTCAACGTGTACGGCGCGCGCATGCCGATCAATCAGGTGGCGACCGTTACGGTGCCGGAGCCGCGCATGATCTCCGTGCAGGTCTGGGACAAGAGTAACCTTCAGGCCGTCGACAAGGCGATCCGTGAGGCCAACCTCGGCGTGAACCCCGTCGTGGACGGCACGATCATCCGCCTGCCGATCCCCGCCCCCACCGCCGAGCGGCGCCAGGAGCTCGCCAAGCAGGCTCACAAATATGCCGAGGCCCACCGCGTGGCGGTGCGTAACGTGCGGCGCGAGGGCATGGACCTTCTCAAGAAGCTCGAGAAGGACGGCAAGATCAGCGAGGACGAGCACCACAAGAACTCCGCAAAGGTGCAGGAGCTTACCGACAAGCTCATCAAGGAGATCGACCAGACGCTGCAGACCAAGGAAGCCGAGATCCACAAGGTCTGAGTGGCGGTTTGCTTCCGTCCCATCAATAAAGATGTGACTTACTCTCCAAATTCCATACGAAGACTGGAGCTCCCGTGCCAGAGTGATGAAACTGGCACGGTAGCGCCCGCAAGCACAGTTTCCCGGGTCTCGATGTGCCGTCCGGTACTGACGTGGGCCGTCGAAGCGGCCTATGATCCGGCCTCGGAGCGCGCTGGATAGCACCCGGAAGACTCCGGTGCTTCCCCTACGCGCCCCCAGGAAACAGGCCTTTGGGACGTTTTCCGGTCAGACCGCTTCCCGGCCGGATCGGACAGCGCCCCGATGGTTTGTTTTTTGCTGCATTTTTCTACGATGAACGTGTGTCCACTTCGCTCGAAAATGCTCTAGTGTCCCTGTTCCGAACGTACGGCCCGCGCCCTCGGCGCAGGGCTGGCCGCAACGATCCGACCACCTGAAGCCGCAACAAAGCTCGAATGCCCGTGGCAGACAGATCGATATCCTCCGAGGCGACGCCCAGCGCAGCAATCATGCCTCGGCACGTCGCTATCATCATGGACGGCAACGGTCGGTGGGCGGCGGAGCGCGGATTGCCCCGCGCACTCGGACATCGCTCAGGCGTGGAGGCGGTGCGGCGCACGGTGAAGGCGGCGATCGATCTCTCTATCCCCTATCTCACCCTCTACAGCTTCTCCTCGGAAAACTGGTCGCGCCCGCAGGCCGAGATCGACGACCTGATGGGGCTGATGAAGCGCTTCATCCGCTGCGATCTCGCGGAGCTGCATCAGAACAACGTGCGCGTCCGCGTGATCGGCGAGCGGGAGAACATCGATCCCGAGATGCAGGCCCTCATCGACGAGGCGTGCGAACTAACGCGCGAGAATACGCGCCTGACCTTGATCATCGCCTTCAACTACGGCGCGCGCAGCGAGATCACGCGGGCCGCGCGCCGGCTGGCGGAGGACGTGGCCGCGGGACGCCTCACGCCTGCGGACATCACGCCGGAGCGGATCACAGCCGCGCTCGACACCGGCGACGTTCCGGACCCAGACGTTCTCGTCCGCACGAGCGGCGAATGCCGTCTTTCCAACTTCCTGCTTTGGCAGTGCGCCTACACCGAGTTCGTCTTCCTTGATGCCTACTGGCCCGACTTCGGCCGCGAGCTGCTTCTGGAAGCCGTCTCTCAGTACAAGGCGCGCGAGCGCCGGTTTGGCGGCCTGCCCTGCCGGTCGACGGCTTAGAGGCCGGCCCGCATGGAAGAAGATGGAACTCTTGCAGAACCGCGGATCATCGCGCCACCACCCAAGTCTTCCGACCTCTGGTCGAGAGCCGCCTCGGCCATCGCGCTCGCTGTCGTCGCCTTCGGCCTCGCCTGGGCCGGCGTGCTCCCGTTCGCGGGGCTCGTGCTCGTCGTGGCGCTGGTGATGAGCTGGGAATGGTGCCGTGTCGTGCGTGGCGAGGGCATCGACATCTGCCTGATCGTGCAGGGCCTCTCCATCATCGCGGCCGTCGCGCTCGCGAGCTTCGGGTTCGCCGCGCTCGGCGTCGCCGTGCTTCTGATCGGCACCATCATCGTGCTCGCGCTCGAATTCGGCGGGCACCCGATTTTGTCCGCAGCGGGCGTTGGCTATGCCGGGCTCCCGGCGGTGGCGCTGCTCTGGCTTCGCGGCGACGAACCGAATGGGTTCCATGCCGTGCTGTTCATCGTGCTCGTGGTCGCTGCGACGGATACGGCCGCCTACGCCTTCGGGCGCCTGATCGGCGGTCCGCGTCTCGCCGCCCGGATCTCGCCCAACAAGACGTGGAGCGGGCTCATCGGAGGCATCACGACGGCGGGCCTCGCGGCTGGCACCTTCGGGTATGTGATCGGAAGCCCGGTTTTGGGCCTCGCAGCGGCAGGCGTTCTCATGGGGCTCATCGCGCAGGCGGGAGACCTTGCGGAATCGGCGCTGAAGAGGGCCTTCAACGTCAAGGACGCGAGCCAACTGCTCCCCGGGCACGGCGGCTTCATGGATCGTATGGACGGTCTCGTGACTGTGGCCGTCGCTGTCGCGCTGGCGGCGCTGTTTCTCGACCCACAGGCGCCTGCGAGCGCGCTCTTGGCAGGGCTGCCGATCGGCGGCGAATGAGGCGGCAGGCGCCGGCCTGTGCTGGTAGAATGACCCGATGTGACGCATAACGCGTCCGCGCAACGGATGGAGACTGGCGTAGCATGGCCGAGGCGGTCAGCGTATCGAACGGCGCGGCTGACCGTAAGGACCGGCCTGGCGATCTTGCGCGGGCGGCGCTCAGCGCATCCGGCGGGCCAGTGCGGATCTCGATCCTCGGCGCCACCGGCTCCATCGGCAAGAGCACGCTCGACCTCGTCGGACACCATCCCGAGAAGTTCGACGTCGTGGCCCTGACCGCGCAGTGCAATGCGCGCCGTCTCGCCGAGCTTGCGATCACGCATCGGGCGAAGATCGCGGTCATCGGCGAGGAAGCTCATTACGACGAACTCAAGTCTCTGCTTTCCGGGACGGGTATTCGCGCCGCGGCCGGCGCCGCCGCCATCGAAGCCGCCGCGCTCGAGCCCGCCGACTGCGTGATGGCCGCCATCGTCGGTGCGGCAGGGCTCAGGCCCACGTTCGCCGCCGCGCGGCAGGGTTCGCGCGTGGCACTCGCCAACAAGGAATGCCTCGTTTGCGCAGGCGACATCTTTTTGCGCGAGGTGGAACAGCACGGCGCGGAACTGCTGCCGGTGGACAGCGAGCACTCGGCCGCTTTTCAATCGATCGGGCAGACGCCGGGCCGCTCCATCGAGAAGATCATCCTCACGGCCTCTGGCGGGCCGTTCCGTACTTTCGACAAGGAACGGCTTTCGCGCGTGACGCCGGAGGAGGCGCTCAAGCATCCCAACTGGTCGATGGGCGCGAAGGTGACCATCGATTCCGCGACGCTCATGAACAAGGGGCTGGAGCTGATCGAGGCGTTCCACCTTTTTCCAGTCGGCGCGCACCAGCTCGAGGCGATCGTGCATCCGCAATCCGTGGTGCACTGCCTCGTGATGCTCGAGGACGGCTCGGTCATGGCGCAGCTCTCGCAACCGGACATGCGCACGCCGATCGCGCTGGCGCTCGCCTGGCCCGAGCGGCTTGCGACGCCGGTCTCCCGCCTCGATCTCGTGACGCTCGGCAGCCTCTCGTTCGAGGCGCCGGATCTCGACCGCTTCCCCGCACTCGGTACCGCGATCGAGGCGCTTCGCCGCGGCGGCGCCGCGCCCGCTGTTCTGAACGCTGCCAACGAGATAGCCGTCACCGCATTCCTCGAACGGCGGATCGGTTTCCTGGAAATCGCCAGCACCGTGGCCTCTTGTCTTGAAAAGGCCGAAGCTCGGGGTCTCTTTAATGGTGTCGATACACTGGACGACGTGCTCGCCGTCGACGGCGAAGCGCGAAACATGGCACGGATGATGCTTCCGGGATAAATTGCGCAAAGCGGCCGGAAAAGGTCCCCGCCGGGAGCGGGGTGCGCACGACTTAAGCAACGGGAATTAAGCAGAATGATGGAAGGCTTACTCAGCCAGGTTCTCACGTGGATCCTTCAGGGGCTCGGCTTCCTGTTCGTGCTCAGCGTGGTCGTATTCTTCCATGAGCTGGGCCATTTTCTCGTGGCCCGCTGGTGCGGGGTCACCGTCACGACCTTCTCGATCGGCTTCGGGCGTGAGCTTTTCGGATTTTACGACCGCCACGGAACGCGGTGGCGGATCGCGGCTATTCCGCTCGGCGGCTACGTCAAGTTCCTGGATGACGCCAACGCGGCGAGCCAGCCCGGCACCGCCGTCGAACTCTCCCCCGAGCAGCAGGCCGGCTCGTTCCACGGCAAGCCGGTGTGGAAGCGCGCGCTGGTCGTCGCCGCCGGTCCGGCTGCGAACTTCCTGATCGCGGCCCTCATCTACACCGGCGTCAATGCAGCCTATGGCGTCTCCATGGTCAGCGCGCGCGTCGACGAGGTGGTCGCGGGCATGCCGGCCGAGAAGGCGGGCCTCAAGGCCGGCGACCTCATCACCGAAATCGACGGCTGGTCGATCGAGAATTTCGACGATGTCGTTCGCATCGTCACCACGAGCAGTGGGCGGACGCTCTCCGTCACCGTCGATCGCGACGGCAAGAGCCTGACGTTCCCCGTGCACCCCGCCATGCGCGAACACAAGGACGACCTCGGCGTCACGGTCAGCCTCGGCGACATCGGTGTCCGGCGCAACATTCCGGCCCGGATCGGCGCCGTCATCCCGGATTCGCCAGCCGCGAAGGCCGGGTTTGCTGCAGGCGACGTGATCGTCGCCATCGACGGGACGCGCGTCAACTCGTTCGAGGACGTGATCTCAGCGGTGAGCCCCGCGGCCGGACGTTCCCTCGCCTTCACCATCGACCGTAAGGGTACGCCCCAGACGGTCGACGTGATTCCCGAGACCACCCAGACCAAGCAGCCTGACGGGACAACCGTAGATCGCGGACGGATCGGCGTCGCACCCGATCGCCCGGAACCGGTCGCCGTCTCCTTCCCGGAGGCCGTTCGCCTGGGAATCCGCGAAACCTATGCAAACATCGTTCAGACGATCACCGGCATCGCGGACATCGTCACCCGGCGCCAGTCGGCCGATCAGGTTGGCGGCCCAATCCTGATGGCCGAGGTCACGGCCCGTGTCGTCGAGCTCGGCTGGGAGCCGCTGCTGCGCTGGACCGCCCTCATCTCCGCGAACATCGGCCTTTTGAATTTGCTGCCGATTCCCGTCCTGGACGGCGGTCATCTCGTGTTCTACGCGATCGAGGCCATCCGGCGCCGCCCGCTGAGCCAGCGCGTGCAGGAGATCGGCTTCCAGATCGGCATCGCGGTGGTCTTGATGCTGGTCGTGTTCGTCAACCTCAATGACCTGATGCGCCTTGGGAAAAGGTGGCTATTTGGTGGCGGCTAGAATCTGAATTGAGTGACGTAAACTTGCCACTTCCCAGCCTCTTACCCAGTTGTTAAGAATGGCCTAAGTGAACGGCTTAGGCGGCGCGATTCGAGGCTGGGGGCTTCGATATTTGTTGCGCCGATTTGGGTCGCTTATTCGGGGGATCAACCTCGGACAAGATCACGACGGGACTACGGCGCTGAACCATTGCCGACGGGTTCAGGAGCCGAGGGGGATCGGCACAAGAAAGGCGAGGCAGATCCGCACATGGTGCAGTTACGGATCATGTCATTGGGGGGAATGCGCCTCCTCTTTTGGCTGGCAGCAGTAACCCCTGCAGCTTTTGTCACGCAGTTCGTGACTATGGCGAGCCCTGCGCAGGCGCAGGGTGTCGTGCGAGAAATTCGCGTGGAAGGAAACCGGCGCGTCGAGCCGGAGACCGTGCGCTCCTATCTCCAATTCTCCGTCGGCGAGGCTTATGACGCCGGCAAGGTCGACCGCTCGCTGCAGGCTCTCTTCGCTACGGGCCTTTTCGCAGACGTCTCGATCGATCAGGACGGCCAGGCTGTCGTTATCTACGTCGTCGAAAATCCGGTCATCAATCAGGTGGCCTTCGAAGGCAACAGCGAAGTCGACACCGACACGCTGCGCGCCGAAGTTCAGCTCAAGCCGCGCTCCGTCTACACCCGCGCCCGCGTACAGGGCGACGTGCAGCGCATTCTCGACGTCTACCGCCGGCAGGGCCGCTTCGCCGCGTCCGTCGAGCCCAAGATCATCGAGCTCGAGCAGAGCCGCGTGAACCTAGTCTTCGAGATCAACGAAGGCGGCGCCACCAAGGTTCAGGGCGTCAACTTCGTCGGCAACCACGCCTTCTCCGACGCACAGCTCCGCGACATCGTCTCGACCACTCAGAGCGGCTGGTTCGACTTCCTCAAGGGCACGAGCATCTACGACCCCGATCGTATGAACCTAGACCGCGAGCTTCTGCGCCAGTTCTACCTCAAGAACGGCTACGCGGATGTGCGGGTCGTGGCAGCCAACGCAGAGCTGGATCGTGAGGGCTCGGGCTTCTACGTGAACTTCGCGATCGACGAAGGCGAACTCTATACTTTCGGCAACGTCACGATCGAAAGCTCGCTTCCTGGTGCCGATCCGCAGAGCCTGATCGGCGAGGTGCTCACCCATCAGGGCGAAACCTATAACGGCGCCGACATCGACAAGAGCGCAGAGAAGCTCACGCTTCTCACCGCCGAGCAGGGCTTTGCCTTCGCCCGCGTGCGTCCGCGCGCGGTGCCGGACCCCGCAACGCGCACGATCGCGCTCACCTACATCGTCGATGAAGGTCCGCGCATCTACATCGAGCGCATCAACATCAGCGGCAACCTGCGCACCAAGGATCACGTGATCCGCCGCGAGTTCCGCCTCGCTGAGGGCGATGCTTACAACCCGCTGCTCGTCGACCGCGCCAAGAAGCGCCTCAACGGTCTCGGCTTCTTCAAGTCCGTCGATATCAAGCGCCGTCCCGGCTCTGCACAGGATCGCGTCGTGCTCGACGTGGATCTCGTCGAGCAGTCGACCGGCGAACTCTCGTTCGGCGCCGGCTACTCGACCTCCGAAGGCGTGATCGGCGACGTCAGCATCAGCGAGCGCAACCTGCTCGGCAATGGCCAGTTCCTGCGCCTCAAGCTGGCGGGCTCTCTGGAGCGTATGCAGGTGGACCTCTCGTTCACCGAACCGCGCTTCCTCGACCGCAACCTCTCGGCCGGCTTCGATCTCTTCCATAAGGAAGTCGATCAGACGGACGAGTCGGGCTTCTCGTCGACGCGCACCGGCGGCACCGTTCGCCTTGGCTTCCCGCTCTCCGAGAACCTCTGGATGCAGACGGGCTACACGCTCGACTACAGCACCATCGACGTGGAGGCGAAGTACCTCAACCGCGTGTCCAACCTCGTGATCGAGGAAATCAACACCCGCGGCGAAGATCTGCTCACTTCCTCGTTCGGCACCTCGCTCACCTACGACAAGCGTAACCACCCGAAGAACCCGACCAGCGGCTACTATCTGCAGGTCTCGGGCGACATGGCTGGTCTCGGCGGCGACGTTCAGTACGTCCGCGTCAACGGTGAAGGCCGCGCTTACTATCCGATCTCCGAGAAGATAACCTTCGTCGGCCGCCTCATCGGTGGTCATATCGAAGGCTGGGGCGGCGACGACATCCGTCTGACGGACCTCTACTATCGCGGTGGTGAGACGATCCGCGGCTTCGATCGGGGCGGCTTCGGCCCGCGCGACCTGCTGACGAACGACGCGATCGGCGGCACGACCTACTGGGCATCGACTGCGGAAATTCGCTTCCCGCTGCCCTTCATTCCGGACGACCTTGGCCTTTCGGGCGCGGTGTTCGCGGATGCTGGCTCCCTGTTCAACGCAAACGATCTCGCTAAGAGCCTGAACGGCAAGCCGGTAGCAGACAACGGCATCGTTCTCGCGGACGACTCCTCGATCCGCTCGTCGGTCGGCGCCAGCATCATGTGGAACTCGCCGGTTGGCCCGATCCGCATGGACTTCGCGAAGGCGCTCACCAAAGAGAAGTACGACGAGGAACAGTTCTTCCGCTTCGGTGCTTCGACCAAGTTCTAAGAGACATACCCATCTTGAAGGCGACGCCGCGCTCTGCGCGGCGTTTCCTTTGGGCCCCCCCCGCCTCAGCCCCTCCTCTTCGTTGCATAGGTCTCGCCCTTGGCGGCCTGTTTACGGGGTGTATGCCGTGGGCTTTGAGATTTGGGCCGCCGGCCGCCTCCGTCGGGTTTTCCGCTGAATTGGCGCGCTTCTCCCGGCCCTGGCGCTTGTTAAAGCGCGCTTTTTGTCGGAAAACCGGGGCCCAACTTCGAGTATCCGGCGCGCACCGGACGTCCCGTGCCGCCGCGTCATCCCTGCCGGGCCACTCGCGAGAGCGCCCTCAAGTCACGCTCCGGGCCAGCGGCATCCGAAGCGATCGAGATCTAGGTTATCGAGGTCCACACGCCATGAACCACCCCGGTTTCTTCCATAACGCCGGGCCCTTCACGCTGGCTGAGATCGCTGCGGCGGTTCAGGCTGAAGTGCGGGGCGACGATGCGGCCAAGACGCGTAAGGTCGACAGCGTGCAGCCGCTCTCCGAGGCCTCACCACGTCACCTCTCGTTCTTCGAGAACCGCAAGTATCTGCCCCAGCTTCTCGCGACGCAGGCGGGGGCGTGCCTGGTCTCCGCGCAGTTCGCCGATCGCGTGCCAGCGCATACCATCCCGCTCATCGTCAAGTCTCCCTACCGCTCGTTCGCAATGGCGCTCGGGCTCTTCTATCCGGAAGCTATCCGCAGCAAGGCGGCCGGGGCGGGCGAGGAGCAGCGCATCTCTCCCTCGGCGCAGATCGAGGATGGGGCCGAGATCGAGCCGGGCGCCATCATCGGCCCCGAGGCCAGGATCGGGCGGGGAAGCCGCATTGCCGCCGGTGCCGTGGTCGGCTACCGGGTCTCGATCGGCCGTGACTGCTACATCGGCCCGCTTACATCCGTGATGCATGCCCTGATCGGAGACCGGGTCATTCTGCACGCGGGCGTGAGGATCGGACAGGACGGCTTCGGCTTCGCGATGGGCGCCCAGGGGCACCTCAAAGTGCCGCAGGTCGGGCGGGTCATTATCCAGGACAACGTCGAGATTGGAGCAAATTCAACCGTCGATCGCGGGGCGCTTAAGGATACCATCATTGGTGAGGGGACGAAAATTGATAATCTCGTCCAGATCGGGCACAACGTAGTCATCGGGCGCCATTGCGTGATTGTCGGGCAGGTCGGTATTTCGGGATCGACCGAACTCGGTGACTACGTCGTCATGGGCGGTCAGTCCGGCGCTGTCGGACACATCAAGATCGGCAACGGAGCGCAAATCGCAGGCGGCTCTCATCCGAAGGACGATGTTCCGCCGGGAGCTGTGCTGGCGGGTACTCCCGCGCGACCTTTCAAGCAATGGGCGCGTGAAGTGGCCGCCGTAACGCGGCTCGCAAAGCGCGGCGGGGATCGCCCCGACGACGACGCGAGCAGCACCTGAAATTTTTGGATCGAATGCCCTCGCCAGAGTCGAGACCGGTTGGGCAAAAAGGAGTGTAATGGGGATGGACGACGCGACGAAGAAATCTTCAGCGACGACAGCGGATATCAGCAAGATCCTGAAGCTGCTGCCGCATCGCTACCCCTTCCTTCTTCTCGATCGCATCTACGACATCAACGGCGATGAGACGTGCGTGGGAATAAAGAACGTCACGATCAACGAGCCGTTCTTCCAGGGGCACTTTCCCCAGTACCCGGTCATGCCGGGCGTGCTGATCATCGAAGGCCTCGCGCAGACGGCGGGCGCGCTCTGCGTGCACAGCCTGGGCGAGGACTACAAGACCGAGCTCGTGTATTTCATGGCCATCGACAAGGCCAAGTTCCGCAAGCCGGTGCTGCCGGGCGATCAGCTGCACTACCACGTGAGAAAGATCCGGAACCGCGGCCGCGTCTGGCGCTTCTACGGCGAGGCGAAGGTGGACGGTCACACGGTGGCAGAGGCGGAGATCAGCGCCATGCTCGCCGACACCGCAGAGGCTCGGGCGTTCGCGGCGAGCAAGAATGGCTGAGACCAGGATACACCCCAGCGCGATCGTCGAGGACGGGGCCCGGATCGCGGACGGCGTGACGATCGGGCCGTTCTCGGTGGTCGGCGCGAACGTCACGCTCGGAGAAGGCGTCGAGCTTCAGAGCCATGTGGTGGTGACCGGGCGCACGACGATCGGCGCACGGACCCGCATCTTCCCGTTCGCGTCCATCGGGCACCAGCCGCAGGATCTCAAATACAAGGGCGAGGCCTCGACCCTCGAGGTCGGCACCGATTGCCTGATCCGTGAAGGGGTGACGATGAACCCCGGCACGGAAGGCGGCGGGCTCAAGACAGTGGTCGGCAACTCGTGCGCGTTCCTCGCGAACTCTCACGTGGGCCATGACTGCACCGTGGGCAACAACGTCATCCTCTCGAACAACGTGATGCTTGCCGGGCACGTCGAGGTCGGCGACTTCGTCATCATCGGCGGGGGGGCGGCCGTGATCCAGTTCGCCCGCGTGGGCCAGCATGCCTTCCTCGGCGGCATGAGCGGCCTCGAGCAGGATCTCATCCCCTACGGCATGGCGCTCGGCAATCGCGCCTATCTCTCCGGCCTCAACATCGTGGGGCTACAGCGGCGCGGCTTCTCGCGCAGCGAGATCCACGACCTGCGGCGCGCCTACCGTCTTCTGTTCGCGCAGGAAGGCACGCTTCTCGAGCGCGTGGCCGACGTGGCCGACGAGTTCAAGGACCATGCGACGGTGATGGAAATCGTGGCCTTCATCAAGGCTGGCGGCAAGCGCTCGATGTGCACGCCAAGAAACGGCGCGGACGCCTAGGGCGTCCTTCTCTTCAGGTCTTACTGACCCTCTCCGGCGCCGCCTTCGCCGCTGCGGCCGTCGGAGAACTTCGTCTTCGCCGTGGCGTGCTTCTGAATGGTATCGAAGTACGCGCTATCGTCGCCGATCGTGAGCGTCGGCGAGCAGTTCGGCGTGCAGCTATAGGACTGGCGCAATCCGCCCTTGGTCAGATTCACCGTGCGGACCTCGTCGCGCTGAACGACGATGCGCTGATCCTGGATGATGTTACGCTCCGCATCGAGCGCGATGATGTTCGTCACACCGAAGGTCTTGCCCGTCACCACGAGCAAGTTGCCGCCCTGGATCGCAACGTCGGCGATCGATGGGTTGCCGATGATGACGCTGGCCACCGGCCGCGGCAGACGCAGAAGCTGCGACTGGTCGTAGGCGACGACCAGATCCGAAGCTCTCGCCTTTGCCGACACGAGAAGAGCGGCAAGCACGATGAGCGCGCCCGTTGCCAGCATTGCCCGGCGAACGGGGGCATCTGTGCGCACGGCAATGGCTGCAGTCGGCACCATGGCCCACTCCTCCTGTTCCAGATTGCCACCAATCTGCGGCCGATTAGGTAAACGAAGATCTAACGCGCGCTTCGAAACGGGCGCGGCATGCTGCACATGAGGGAACGCTTTCGCACCGCGAGCGTTTTTTCACGAGCAAGTGGATTTCTCACAGGAGTTTTCATGTCGCGCACTACGCTTCTCATTCTCGTGGCGGCCGTCGTGCTGATGGGAGGTGCTCTCGCAATTGCACAGAGAGATGCATCCGGCCCTGCTGTTTCGAGTGGCGAAGGAACGCGCGTCGACGCGCCAGGCACTACCGTCGAGTCCGACAACGAGAAGACTCGCATTCAAGCGCCGGGAGTCGACATCACCGTTCCGAAGAGAAATGACGAAGACTGATAGTTTGAATTTATCATTTCTCTGAAGAGCGACTTGGCTTATCCTCCTGCCCGTTTCACGTCCTCCGGAGGAACTCAGCCGTGACTGCTCTCGAGCTTCTCTATCCCTCGGGGTCTCTCGCTTATGTGGAGGTCGTGTTTCGTCTCGTGCTCGCAGCGGCGCTTGCGGCGCTGCTCGGCTGGGATCGGGAAGAGCGAGATCGTCCGGCCGGCATCCGCACCTACATGCTGGTTGCGCTCGCGGCTTCAGTCTTCACAGTGCTGACATTCGAAATCTACGAGACGGTACGCCTCAGCCATTCCGAGGGCGCGTCCGATCCGATCCGTATCATCGAAGCCGTCACCGCGGGCGTCGCGTTTCTCGCGGCGGGCACCATCATCCAGGGACGCAATAGCGTGCGAGGGCTCACCACGGGTGCTGGCATGTGGATGGCCGGTGCACTCGGCGTCGCGTCAGGCGCAGGCCATTACATGCTCGCGATCGTGGCCGCGCTTCTGTCGTTCGTGATTTTGAGGTTCATCCAATCGCCGCGGTCCAGCCCGGACAGCTCGCGGGAGTCCGCTCTTATCATCGAAGAGGATGAAGAAGGCGAAGACACCGACTTGCGGCGCTGAACTCGGCGAAGCGGGCGGCGGCTTGCGCTTCGGCCTCGGCGTCATAGCCCCACTGCTCGCGCTGCCACGTCTCGTCCACGGTTGCCGCGGCCCATGCCTCGTCGAGAGACAGACGTCCCCGGGAATGAGCGAGCGCCAACAGGGCCGAGCCGCCGATGGTGGTCAGCACGTGAAGCGCTGCGAGGCTCAGCGCATCCAAGCTGCCCAGCGCGCGACCGATGGCTTGCAGAGCCTCGGGCGGCTGCTCGATCGGCATCAAGCCCTTCTGAAGCTTGAACTCCGCCTCCAGCTCCTCGCGCGCCCATGCGAGCACAGGATCCCATGCCGAGGCCTGCCGGCGCACCAGCGCCTCCGGAGATTCGGCGCGGTAGCACAGAAGATCGCTGCCCGAGAACGCCACCACATCGCCCACGACCTCCGCCATGCGGGCGGACACGGCATCGATGGCGGAGTTCGCGATGCGGGTGAGCGGCATTGTGGCCGGGTCGATGCGTTCGCCCTGCTCTGCCCATTCGGCGGCGATGGCGTCCGCCAGCGCCTCGGCCGGAACGACGAGCGCGCGCTTGCCGGGGGTCTTGATGGCGCGTCCATCGAGCAGGATCGCGAAGCCTTCCGGCTGCTGCTCGACGGAAACGGACTTGTAGAAGCGCTTCGGAAGCGGAGCGCGCAGCGAATCCTTGATCTCGGGCCCCGGCGCGCCATTGGCCTTGCCGTTGGACCTCGTCTCGTCACCCGTCATCAAGCTCGCTCCCGATGGAATACGATGCGATCGAGCGCCTGCTCGAGCTCGGCGCAATCGGCCGAGACGTGGTGCGCGCCGGCCGCCCGGAGCGCATCCTCCGGGTGGTAGCCCCAGCTTACGCCGATCGCGGAGGTGCCGGCCTCTCGTGCCATCTCGATGTCGAAGGTGGTGTCACCGATCATCACGGTGTCCGGCGTTTCGGCGGCCGTCTCATCCATGGCGGCGTAGATCATGGACGGATGTGGCTTCGAGGGGTGCGTGTCGGCCGTCTGGATGGTGGCAAACAGATCCCCCCACCCCTCGCGCTCGAGCACGGCGTCCACGCCACGGCGCGATTTACCGGTGGCGAGGCCCAGAAGAACGCCGTCCCGTGCCGCGAGCTTCGCCAGCGTCTCGCGGACGCCAGCGAACAAGGGTTCCACGTGATCGGGCCGACGGCGCAATTCGCCGAAGGCGGCCTTGTAGGCTTCCGCCAGCCGGTCGACGCGCTCGAAGTCCGTCCCCTCCGGCACGAGGCGCGCGACCGCAATGTCGAGCGACAGGCCAACGACGCCGACGATGCGGTCACGCGGGGGTGCGATCAGCCCTTCCGATGCGAACGCGCCCTGCATAGCGCCCACGATGACGTGCTGGCTGTCCACCAGCGTTCCATCGCAATCGAAGATGACGAGCTTCACGGCCGTCATGCCTCAGCCATCGTCCTTGTCGAAACGGCGCGGATCGAGACCCAGCAAATCCCAGGTGACGAGCATGTGGGGCGGCAGGGGTGCGGAAACGTCGATCTTCGCCTTCCCGGCCGGGTGCGGAATGATGAGCCTGCGCGCGTGAAGGTGCAGCTTCGGCTCGATGTTCTCCGCCACCAGATCCATGCCGCCGTCATATTTGTTGTCGCCGACGATCGGGTGCCCGATCATTTCCATGTGCGCGCGGAGCTGGTGCTGACGCCCGGTGACCGGCTTGAGCGAGACCCACGACGCCTTATGCGCAACCCGGTCGATCACCGAGTAGTGCGTGGTGGCGTGCATGGCTTCCTTCTGCTCGCCGGGCCGCGCCTTGCGAATGCGATCTCCATCGGGACCGGACGCCTTGACGAGTGCGGCCTCGATCTTGCCCTGCGGCGGCTTGGGCACGCCCTTGACGAGAGCCCAGTAGGTCTTGGCGGCGGAGCGTGTCTGGAAAATGCGGCCGAGCTTCGCCGCCGCGGCGCGATGCTTCGCGACCAGCAGGACGCCCGTGGTGTCACGGTCGAGCCGATGGACAAGACGGGGGCGGTCCCCGAAGCGGTCGACCATACCGGCGAGAATGCCGTCGATATGGCGGCGCGTCCCCGTGCCGCCCTGCACCGCGATGCCGAACGGCTTGTTGAGGACGAGCACGTCGTCGTCCTCGAACAGGATCATGCTCTCGATCAGCTCGCGATCGGCCTTCGATGCAGACGGAACGGAAGCCTGCGCGGCGGCGGGGCTTCCTTCGCGCGGCGTGCGCGCGGCCTTCGGCACGCGGATCTTGGAACCGGCTTCGAGGCGCTCCTTGGCCTCGACGCGCTTCGCGTCCACCCTCACCTGCCCGGACCGCAGCAGCTTCTGCAGGTAGCCGTGGGTGATTTCGGGGAAGTGCACGCGGAACCAGCGATCCAGGCGCATGCCCGCCTCGCGCTCCGTCACCTCGATCGTCTCAACGCGCTCCTGCGCGCGGTCAGTCATGGGAATGGGGTCTTTCAGCTTCGTGCGGACAAGCTTCGATGGGCCGCAAACTCCATCCTCGGCCGCTTCATGCCTGTCGCAGCCGTTTCCGTTCGCCGGAGGACTTCCGATAGCACCCTTGCCGGGCGCGCGCGAGGGCTCAGTCGGGGCGCGATCCGCCGCGGAGCGGGCCGCCGATCACCCAGCCGATGGTCCAGCCCACGATGAGGCCGGCGAGGTTCACGACCATATAAGCGAGCTGGTTGATGTTCTCGGCCTCGTCCGAGCTCTCGTACTTGAACTGGAGGGCGGCCCAATCCGCCACGGGGCCGCTCAAAAACTTCATGGCGAGGGCGGCGCCCACGATGGCGAAAATGATTGCAACGAGATAGCGCATGAACCCCTCCGGTCGTCCTCGGGTGTCTCCGCTTGCGCTCCCCACCCCTCTTGGTCGTCTTCTTTCGCGCTCACTTAACTTCCCAGAACCAGATCTCTCCGGCGCCGGCATAGTTCGAATAGTAACCAAGCCAGGAGAACCACTCCATCAGCCATTTCGCGGAGGAGCGGTAGCCGTTCCACACGTCGATGTGGTCGCCGGTAGGGCGCCCCGTATCGGAGGAGCGGCGCCAATAGTCCTGGATGTAGATGATGCCCGTGCGGCCGAAGATCTTCGGGTAGAACTCGGCGGCGTCCGCGCCGATGAACTTCTCCGTCGGGCCGATGCCGTCGATCTTCGCCCGCGCGATGCCCTGGGCGAGCTGGCTGGCGTTGATGAAGTGCATCTCATCGCGCGGATGGACGGAGCAGTGCGAGATGCCCGAGAGCTGCGACGGCTGAACGCCCGCCCTGCGGAGCGCGACGCCCATGCGGATGGCGCACTGGTTCGAGAAAACCGGAAAACCCGCGAGGATCGTCTTGCCTTCAAGATTGGTGAGATTGTGGGGAGCGATACACGGGGTCGACACGCTTTCGTTGATCGGATGCCCGCGCCAAAGATCGTTGAATTCAATCATGAAACGCTTCCCTACCTCGATCCGCCCCGTCGAGCGGCCAGAGCGCTCAGTCCCTCCCCGGCCGTCGCGCCACGGACTATAGGGGGCGGCCGCGAGGTTGGCCAGATCGCCCAGGCCACGGTTTTCCGGTTATCTGAGCTGCATGAGCCTATTGGCTGTCCTGCCGCTTTCTGCGCAGGCCGTCCCAGTAGGAGAGGCGTTTACCAAGCTCCCGCTCGAAGCCCCGCTCGGGGGGATCGTAGAACTTGGGACGGGTGCGCATCTCGTCGGGAAAGTAGTTCTGCCCCGAGAAGGCGTCCGGCTGGTCGTGGTCGTAGAGATAGCCGTCGCCATAGCCCTCCTCCTCCATCAGCTTGGTGGGGGCGTTGAGGATGATCTTGGGCGGGCTCAGCGAGCCGTGCTCCTTGGCGGCACGCATGGCCGCCTTGTAGGCCACGTAGTTGGCGTTCGATTTGGGGGCGGTGGCCAGGTAGATGGTCGCCTCCGCAAGCGCCAGCTCCCCCTCGGGGCTGCCCAGAAAATCGAACGTCTCCTTGGCCGCGTTGGCGATCACGAGCGCCTGGGGATCGGCAAGGCCGATGTCCTCGATGGCCATGCGCACGAGACGGCGGGCGATGAACAGGCGATCCTCTCCCCCGTCAAGCATCCGGCACAGCCAGTAGAGGGAGGCATCGGGATCCGATCCGCGCACGGCCTTATGGAGTGCAGAGATCAGGTTGTAGTGACCATCGCGACCCTTGTCGTAGAGCGGCGCGCGGCGCTGCACGAGCTTGACGAGAGCCGCCCGGTCCAGAGGCTTGCCGCCGGGCTTCACCGCCAGCAACACCTCCTCGGCAAGATTGATGACGGCCCGGCCATCGCCGTCGGCCATCGACTTCAGGGCATCGCGGGCGTCCGCGTCCAGCGGGAGGGGCCGACGCTCCTCGGCTTCGGCACGCTTCACGAGATCCTCCAGCGCATCCTCGTCGAGACGGTTCAGCGTCAGAACAGTCGCGCGGGAGAGCACGGCGGCGTTGATCTCGAACGACGGGTTCTCCGTTGTCGCGCCGACGAGCGTGATGGTGCCGTCCTCCATGTAAGGCAGGAAGCTGTCCTGCTGGGAGCGGTTGAAACGATGGATCTCGTCGATGAAGAGCAGCGTGCCGCGACCCTGCTCACGGCGGGCCTTGGCCCGGTCGAAGGCTTTGCGCAGCTCCGCAACGCCGGAAAAAATCGCCGAGAGCTGCTCCAGCTCGAGCTTGGTCTCATGGGCGAGAAGGCGCGCGATGGTGGTTTTTCCGCAGCCGGGCGGTCCCCACAGGATGAGGCTCGGCAGACGGCCGCTTGCGAGCAGGCGCGTCAGCGTGCCTTCGGGCCCGACGATGTGCGCCTGCCCTGCCACCTCCGACAGCTTCTGCGGCCGAAGACGATCGGCCAGCGGGCGGGGCGCGCTTTTTTCGAGCCCGGCGGCTTCAAAGAGATTGCTCATGGATCCGATGTTAGCCTGGAGGGGACGCTTCGCCTATCCCGGCACCTGGAGATTGAACACCTTGTCGCCGCGGCGCACGGCCACGAGCCACATGCGCTGACGAACGGCAAGCTGCTTCTCCAGGTCGCTCACGGTCGAGACCTGCACCTGGCCCACCTGCACGATGATGTCGCCCGGCTGGAAGCCAAGGCGCGCGGCGGTGGAAGAGCGGCGGACGGAGAGAACGACGACGCCTTCGCCTTCATCGATGCCGAGCTCGTCGGCGACCGCGGGCAGAATGTTGGAAACCCGGGCGCCATCGAGCGGATGCTGCCCGGCGAGGTTACGCACGTCGTCGCGGCCGGGCTGCGGCGCGGCCACGAGGGTCAGCTCGAGCGTCTGCGGCTGTCCTTTGCGGATGACACCCACTTTGACCTGGCTGCCGATGCCGCGCGTCGTCAGGCGATAGTGGACCGCGCGCGCGTCTCCCACCTCGAAGCCATCGACGTTGACGATGACATCTCCCGCGATCAGTCCAGCGCCTGCGGCCGGCCCCTTATCGGACACGCGCGCCACGACGGCGCCTGCGACACGATCGAGACCCAGCGCCTCGGCCATGTCGCGCGTGACCGTCTCCAGGCGCGCACCGAGCCACGGCCGCTCGACCTTGCGGCCCTCCACGGCACCCTGCACGTAAAGGCGCACGAGGTTCGACGGGATCGCGAAGCCGATGCCCTGCGAGCCGCCGGATTGGGAAAAAATCATCGTGTTGATGCCGACGAGCTTGCCCGACATGTCGACGAGCGCGCCGCCCGAGTTGCCGGGGTTGATCGCCGCGTCGGTCTGAATGAACACCTGGGAATCCGAGTTTCCGATCTCACTCCTGGCGAGCGCGGACACGATGCCGCTCGTCACCGTCTGGCCAACGCCGAACGGATTGCCGATGGCGAGCACCATGTCGCCCACTTCGAGCGTATCGGAATCCTCCAACTCGAGCGTCGGGAAGCGATGATCGCCGTTCTCGATCTTGAGGATCGCGATGTCCGTCTTGTCGTCCTGGGTCAGAACCTTCGCGTCGAACTCGCGCTTGTCGGCGAGCGCGATGCGGATCTCGGTCTCGCCGCGCCCCCGGATGACGTGCGTGTTGGTGACGACGATGCCTTCCGGGCTCACGATCACGCCGGAGCCGAGCGAGCTTTGAATACGCTCGGAGGGCTGGCCGAATGCATCGCCGAAGAACTGACGGAAGAAGGGATCGTTGGCGAAGGGCGAGGAGAAGGTCTGCACGCGGCGCTGAACGTAGACGTTGACGACCGCCGGCGCGGCGCGGCGCACGATCGGCGAGAACGAGTACTGCGCAACCTCGCGCGACGGCGGCACCTCACGCGCGACGCCGATCTCCGCCCTTTGCGCGGTCGCCTCCCGATCGAACATCGAGGCGCCCGCGACGCCGAGCAAGCCAGCCGCAACGAGAGCGGCGAATTCCTTGAAATAGCGAGACATAAATCCTGCCCCTGTCCCTTGCTCCGGTCGCATCTTCTACGCCGAACCGGGGTGCGGTTCGCGTTACAAATGTTCCAGATTCCGCCCGTGGATATAGGACAGGGATGGGACGTGCGGAAGATGGCACAGGCGCCCTTGCAAACGCCTGTTCCTTCAGTCTTTTTCTTGAGGTACCCAGAACTCGCCGCCGTTGCCCGTGAGACTTAGCGGGCGACCAGCCCCGCGCGATAGGACGAAGGCGACCAGCCGCTATCCTGCTGTGGCTCGGCCGCCGCGTAGCTGCGGGGTGCATAGCTTGGGTTTGCCGCGTTCCGGTTGAACGCGCCGTCGGCGTAGGCAACCGGCGGCACCCCCACGGGCGGCTGGGCTTCCTGTGCCACGCCCTGCGGTCCGAATGCCTTGCGTCGGTACTGCTCCCACTCCCGCGCGGACTGATCCCGCTCGTAGGCGGCGATGTCGGTTCCGCCATTCCCCGAGCGGCTGGCGAGATACTGGCGCTCGCGGGCATCGTTACCGTCGAGGGGGGCCGGTCCGGCGTAGCGGACGCGAACCCGCCCGGTGCCGCCGGACATGAGGCCCAGCTCACGCGCCGAGGCTCTGGAAAGGTCGATCATGCGCTCGCCCACGTAAGGGCCGCGATCGTTGACGCGCACCAGAATGGTGCGGTCGTTGGCGAGGTTTGTCACGTAGACGTAGCTCGGCATCGGCAGCGTCGGATGGGCGGCCGTCAGCGCATTCATGTCGAAGACTTCGCCGTTGGCCGTATGGCGGCCGTGGAAGTCACTGCCGTACCACGAGGCCACGCCGATGCGATCGTAGTCGGGCTGCTCGCGCGGATTGTACCAGCGTCCGCCAACCTGATAGGGCTCACCCACCTTGTAGCGGCCGCCACCCTTGGGAATGCGCTCGTTCTCGCCTGCGACACGACGGCTGGCGGAGACGCCCCATTTGGATTCGGGGAACATGGGCTGCTTGGACGACGAGGCGAGCGGTGAGAAGGCGCTCGACACCGCGCTCTGCGTGCTGGAGCAGCCGCCCAGGGCGCTCGCAACCAGCGCAGCGGCCAGGGCGACGAACGGCGCCGGACCTAGTTTGCGCGCGGGGATCTCTCGAGAAATCGGTTTCAAAAACCGAGGCGCGGACGCACCTTGGCTGTACACACTCAACATGACGCCACCCCACGGGCTCCGAACGCGAGCCCTCCTGCCTAGCCGCTTCCGGGTGCCGCTGTTTGCGCGGTCTTCACCGATAAGCCCTCGCAGCATCGCAGAAAGCGATTGCCATCCCGTTAAGTGGGGCGGCCGGGGGCCTTCATGCCGCGTTAACCTGTCCTTGAGGGCCAAGGCCGGAGTGTGTATAGGGTCCCACGCCGCTCGGCGACCGGCGCGCCGGCAGATGTGCCAGCTCGTTTTGAAACTGGGCCGAAGCTTCGCAGCTCGCCATTCGGCGGGAGGCTTCGACAGCTTCGGACGTTCGCGGCCAGAACAGCCCTGGCTTCGGCGCGCGCCGAGACGGACCCTGCGGAGGGATGGTCGAGTGGTTTAAGGCACCGGTCTTGAAAACCGGCGTGGGTGCAAGCCCACCGTGGGTTCGAATCCCACTCCCTCCGCCATAGCGTCCAATCCTACATCGTTGAAATTGTTAAGCGCACTCCTTCCGGCAGCGGCGTATGTCGTAGCTACGAGGGGTTCCTACACACACAATGACTAGCCAAATCCCGTGTGATTGATGGGAGGCCGGTCCATTTTCAACGGATGCCCCATGTCTAGGAAACGCGAACCGGCTCGGCCCCGCAACGTCAACGGATACTGGTGCCTCGTCCGCCGCGTGCCGAAGGAATTTCAACGCCTCGAAGCACGCCGGTGTGGTGATGCTATCGACCAACATCCGTATCTCCGATGACCCGCGCGGGATCAGAGCCCAACACGCCGTCGATATTATCGATGCCGAGCTGCTCCTGTCCTGGCGCGATGCCGCGATGGGCAATGTTGGTCAATCCCGAAACCGGCTTCAGAAGGCGCAGGACACCGCCCGCAGCTTCGGCTGCGATTACATCGAAGCGCCATCCCTCAAGCCCCAGCTCAGCGAACTCCTGGGCCGAATGATGCTGCTAACCCAACTTGGGCAGAACGAATTGCCAAGAGCAGCTCCAGCGCTCCGTCGGCAACATCCTGCTCTCGCCATCACCGTTTGTGCTTTTCAAGCCAGACCTTCACATCGGCCAAATCATAGAGAACCTTTGCCTTGCCGCCCTCTCCAAGACGGACATACCTAGGCCCACGCCCGGTACACCGCATCTTTTCCAGCCCGCGGGTCGACATCTTCAACAACTCGGCCAGTTCAGCAGTGCTGAGATAGACCGGTGGCGTCCTGTTGCTGTCACTCATTCCTGTAAAATGGGAGACCGCATCGCCGGGATGGCGCGTTCGGGGCGTTGACGGCTGCTGGCGAGATCGGGTTTTGAGGTGAGCCTCTACCCGAGTATCTGCAGCAGGTTTTGAGAGCCGCTATTCGAAATTTCAAGCGTTTGAATCGCTAGCTGCTCCTGCGTTTGCAGGGCCTTCATTTTGGCAGCCTCCTCGCTCAGGTCTGCGTCGACGAGCTGGCCGATGCCGCGGGTGTTGGAGTCGATGAGATTTTTTACGAAGGCGTTGTTGCCCTCAATCCGCGCCTTCGTGGCGCCGACGACTGACGCGGACAGAGTGAGCTCGGAGAGCGCGTCATCGACCGCCTTGATGTAGCGGTTCAAAATCTCCTTATCGAGATCCGTGTCCGTCAGGCGCGAAATGTCGATATTCGATACCGCGACTTCAGACGCGGCGGACCTGTCCGAACTCGCGATCTCGCGGGTGCGTGTGAAAGTCGGGGAACTTACACTCGTGATCATTGCGGCCTCCATACGTAGGGGCCAGTCTAGCGCGCGCTTGCTGACATTTAATTTTCACGATGTGGATGAATTGATTCAAATTGAGGAGACGTCAGTTTCTGGCCCGTGGCTAACCAAACCCATGGAGCAGGTTCGTCCCATTAGGCGAAATCGCCAGCATCCATGGTCGTGCCGAGACGGCTCTACAGACCCGCGTCCGCTTGCAGGCCAAGATCGGGCATACTTCCGCGTCAGCTTACATCAGTACTGAGCGCCTTGGCTTCCGAAGTCAGAGGCAATAGTTGAGAGCACCTGGTCGGCGGCCTCGTTGAGTTGGTTGGGAACGAAGGCGTTCGATGCGTCAGATGCGATTTTACCAGAATGTCACTTGCTTCCTGGCCCGCCTTGATAAGGCTGTCGCACACCGGGAGAATGGCCGTCCCGCAAGGGACGGCCAAGAGTTCACATCAAACCGGCCCGAACACGCAGCTTATGCAGCTGCGATGTTGGCAACGGCGGTCTTGCCCGACCGGCGATCTTCCTGCGTGTCGAACGAGACCTTTTGGCCTTCGTTCAAACCATGCAGTCCTGCGCGCTCAAGCGCGGTGGCGTGGACGAAGACGTCCTTGCTGCCATCGTCCGGCTGAATGAAACCGAAGCCCTTTTGGGTATTGTAGAATTTCACGGTACCATTTTGCATTTTAGTTCCTCATTTTGCCAAGCAAAAGCCAATGCTCACGCTCAAAAGCGTGGCACATCCGGTAAACGATTTTTTGAGATGTTCTAAGCGTACGCCCAACAGCGTGGGCAGACGGCCCGATTGTCTGGCCAAAACCGATAATGCTATTGATGCTATTTACATCCGAATAGCAAGATAATTCACTCCGAGAAGACACATCATCATCTGAGCGTCAGGAGCGGCTGCCTGCCAAACGCAGTCCGCACGGACTGCGGACGGCACGCGAGATTTCCGCTTATGACCCGTTGGTCTGGTTCGGCAGCTGGTGGGCGACATCGCTGTCGGGAGGCCTTCGTTGAGTTCTATCGATCCAGCTATGAATGCGGGAGCGTCGGCGGTAAATTAGGAATGACCCGTCCTGGAACGAAGATATGTCGCGCCTGCATATCCATCCCGAGTCCCATCTCGTCTCCCGCATCGGCTGGCTACGGGCAGCAGTTCTCGGCGCCAACGACGGTATCGTCTCGACTGCCAGTCTGATCGTTGGTGTGGCGTCGGCTGGGTCAGGACGGGCGGAGGTATTGATCGCAGGGCTTGCGGGGCTTGTCGCCGGGGCGATGTCGATGGCTGCCGGTGAGTACGTCTCGGTCAGCTCGCAATCGGACACCGAGCAGGCGGATCTTGCCCGCGAGCGAGCCGAACTCGCAACCCAGCCTGAGTTCGAGCGCGAGGAATTGGCGCAGATCTACATCGGCCGGGGAGTGTCGCCCGATCTGGCGCATCAAGTGGCGGACCAGCTCATGGCGAAGGACGCGCTCGGGGCACATGCCCGCGACGAGCTGGGAATATCGGAAGTGACGACAGCTCGCCCGATCCAGGCGGCGCTGACCTCAGCTGCGACCTTTGCCGTAGGTGCGGCCCTTCCGCTTCTTATGGCGCTGCTCCTGCCGGCCGCGATGCTTGTGACGGGTGTCTCCGTGGCATCGCTCCTGTTCCTGGCGATTCTCGGCGCGATCGGTGCCCAGGCGGGTGGAGCAAATGTACTCAAAGCCACCCTTCGCGTGACCTTCTGGGGCGCGCTTGCCATGGCTCTGACGGCAGGGATCGGGGCGGTCTTCGGGGTCGCGGCTTGATAGCGCAGCGATTTCGCAAATTGAATCCGGCCGGCGAGGGATGCAGATGCAGAATTACTAAATGAGTGTGGCATCTGTCATCAGGTGCTCATCCGAGTGACCTCCGCTCCGGGACGCATAGGAGGAACGCAAAATGACCAACTCAATTCGACGGACGATCGCGGCAGCAGCTGTCCTGGCTACGGCAGCGGGTTCGGTGGCGTTTGCGCAGGACCAAGGTGGCCACTCGGCGCCCATGATGGGACCCGGCATGATGGGTCGAGGCATGGGACCAGGAATGATGGGCTGGGGCATGCGGGGCATGATGGGGCCCGGAATGCAGGAGATGATGGGCCCCGGCATGATGATGGGAAACGGCCCAATGATGGAGGGGCGGCTTGCGTATCTCAAAGCCGAGCTCGGCATCTCCGAGGCCCAGACAGAAGCCTGGAACGGGTACGTGAACGCCGTCAAAGCCCGTGCTTCCACTATGCAGAGCACATACGCAGCGATGATGCAGACCATGCAGTCAGGCAGTGCCGTCGAGCGTTTGCAGGCGCACATTCGAGCGATGGAGAGCATGGTCGAGACTCTGAAGGCCCTCTCCCCGGCTACCGAGGCGCTCTACAAGGTGTTGAGCGATGAGCAAAAGAAGAAGGCCGACCTGCTGCTGGGTGCAGGCTGCTGCATGATGTGACGGTGTTAGGCGCGTGCCGGCGACGATTGGCATATGTGGGAGGCAGGCACTGGAAATCCGGGGCATTGCTCATTCAGGTCGCTTGCGTCCGGTGAACATACCCTTGGCCAGATTCTCTCCGTGCTCCATGCTGGGGATGATGACGCCCGTGACATCGTCAAACTCGATATGGAGATCATTCGCGGCATCGACTCCGATTCCAGAAAGCAAGTCATTGTGCGGTTGACCCTGCAGATGCTGGCTGACCTTGGCATCATTCCGATCTGTGAAGGGGTTGAGACCCGCCGGGAACTCGAGACGCTACGGGACACGGGTGTCGATCTTATCCAGGGCTATGTCCTAGCCAGGCGCTGGCGCTCCGGGCCGGCTCGGTGCAAGTGCTGGAAGGCTCCTCCGCGAAGCCGGGCGACGAAGATTGACAATCGCGACGCATTCCGCTCGCCCGTCACGTCAGTCCCGAGGGCGGCGAGAAGTTCTCTTATGAGTTACCGGCCTACATTCGACGTTATCGGTTCAAACACTATTTGTGCTGTTCACACGCCAAGCGGTGATACAACGTCTGCATCGTAATCGGCTGCGGTCGAAGTGAGGTAAAGCGTCAAAGTCGAGAAGGGTTAAACACGGCTAGCTATGGCATGATTATTGATCCATCCCACTTTAGACATCGGAGCATGATCATCCGTATACACCGACGCTGGCTTGACCAACGCCAGCTTGCGAATGAAGCGCGGTGAAGACTAAGGCACCGCAGGGCGCTCGCTCGCGAATCATTATTGTCTTGAGAGATTAAGCGCGAATGGCGGAGGCGTATCTCAGCTTCTGGGGGAAGGCTGGCGGAGCGCGGGACGGCCAACCGGGCTGGCACCCCTTGCCGTATCATTGCCTCGATGTCGCTGCGGTCGCCGATGCGCTGTTGACGTCAAATCCGCGCAAGCTGAGGGCCATCGCGCGCCTCATGGAGGCAACGCCCGATCAGGCGCGCAACATCCTGGTCGCGCTGATCTCGCTTCACGATATTGGCAAGTTTGCCGAGACGTTTCAGGCGAAGTGCGAGAGCGCATGGCCGCGTGACGCTCTCGGAGACTATCGGCGCCCACGCGGTACGGGTCGGCATGACGCGCTCGCCTCCGAGATCCGAGATATTCTCGGTCTCAGGTCTGTGTTCGGTCCAGCATTCCGCTACTGGAGCGCGTCTGACTTTGACCATTTGTGGCATGCGGTCAGCGGCCATCACGGTTCTCCTCAATATGAAGATCCGAGCAAAATTTGTGGGGAACTTCCCGCGCGCTGTGAGCAGGCAGCGGCCGCGTTCTGCCGGGAGATCGCCACCTTGTTTGCGGCCGACATCGCGCTGCCGCGCCCGCCGGTTCGGAGCATCGCAATGCTCTCCTGGCTGGTCGCTGGCCTCACCGTGATCTCGGATTGGATCGGCTCCAATCGCGTGTGGTTTCCTTACGTGCCGCCCGCTCTCTCGTTGGCGGACTACTGGGCGCACGCGCGCATCGCTGCACAGAGAGCCATCTTGCGAGCTGGCATTCTTCCTGTTTCTCCTCACGAGGTGGTCTCGCCCGGGAGATTTCTACCGGCGCATGTGGCCGATGCTCTTAGTCCCCTGCAGCAAGCGGCGTGGGACCATCCGTTTTCGGAAGGACCTGTTCTCGCCATCGTAGAGGACGTGACGGGCAGCGGAAAAACAGAGGCGGCAGTTCTGATGGCTGCTCGCCTCATCTCCGAAAGGCGGGCGGACGGGCTCTTCTTTGCCTTGCCGACCATGGCAACGGCGAATGCCATGTACGATCGTCTATATCAAACCTATGGCAAGCTTTTTGCGGATGGCACATGCCCTTCGCTCGTCTTGGCTCATGGCAAGCGCAAGCTGCATCAAGGTTTCTCGTGCTCGATCCTGGAGGACGAGGACGCGAAGGATGATCCGGATCGCAGCTATGAGGAAAGCGCGCAAGCCGTGTGCGCAGCCTGGATCGGTGACGACAGGCGCAAGGCATTTCTCGCTCATATTGGCGTCGGCACGATCGACCAGGCAGTGTTGGGTGTGCTGCCCTCGCGCTATCAGGCCCTCAGGCTGTGGGGGCTGGCCGACCGTGTGCTCATCATCGACGAAGCACATGCCTATGACCCTTATTTGAACCGCGAGATCGAGGCGTTGCTGGAATTTCATTCGGCGCTCGGCGGCTCGGCGATCATTCTGTCGGCGACTCTGCCAGCGAAACAGCGGGCGGGGCTCATTTCGGCTTTCGCAAAAGGTCGAGGCCAGCGCGTGAAGATCGATACGGCGGGTGGGGCCTATCCTCTTCTGACCGTTGCTTCCGAGGAGGGCGTATCAGCCCAGCCGCTGCCGTCCCGGGCAGATCGCACGCGCGCACTTCCTGTGCGGCGCATCGCGAGCACTGCCGAAGCCCTAGACTACGTCGTCGCCATGGCGGCCAAGGGGGCCGCGGTCGCCTGGATCCGCAACTCCGTCGACGATGCGCTCGATGCAGCTGATCTGCTAAAAGCGCAAGGGATCACGCCGTGCGTTCTGCACGCACGCTTTGCCATGGGCGACCGCCTGGCTATCGAGGCGCGCGTTGCAACGACCCTCGGCCGCCAGGGAGAGGACACTGCCCGGCGCGGGTTCGTCGTAGTCGGAACGCAGATCCTCGAGCAGAGCCTGGACTACGACGTGGACGTCATGATCACGGATCTCGCTCCGATTGATCTTCTGATCCAGCGCGCCGGGCGATTGTGGCGACACGCGCGCGGAACCCGCCCGGTCGTCTCGCCTGAGCTCGTCGTCCTTTCACCGGATCCTGCGACTGTGCAGGACAAGGACTGGTATCACGCACTCTTGCCTCGCGCCGCCACGGTCTATGATCATCATGGGATAGTGTGGCGTAGTGCCAAGGTACTCTTCGAGACGGGATGTATTGCGACGCCGAACGGCGTACGCGATCTGATCGAACGCGTCTATGCTCCCGAGGAGCTCGAAGATATTCCTGCGCCCCTCCTTGCCAAATCGCAAGATGCGATCGGGCGCAGCCACGCTGCGACCGGGACCGCGCGCTCAAATGTACTGAAAGTCGAAAAAGGCTATGCGGGCGAACCGCTACTCTGGACGAGCGACACGATCACGCCAACCCGGCTCGGCGAGCCCGTCACGGTGTTCCGATTGGGCAAGATCGAGAACGGCCGCCTCGTTCCTTGGTGCAGAGCGGATGATGACGACCCAGCGCGCTCATGGGCGCTTTCGGAGATCAGTGTGCGGAAAGCGCTGGCCGATGGTGTGCCATCCGGTGTGCACACGGATGTCATCGCAGCCGCCAAGGCACACTGGCCGGAGTGGGAGCGCGACAAGACTCCCTTACTCGTACTCGAACCTGAGAATGAGTGCTGGAGCGGCAAGATCGACAAGGGCAATGAGCACAGGAGCGTGCGATACGATCCCTATGCCGGTTTGCGGTTTTCATAAGCGTTTCCGCAGGTGCCGACTGGATATCGACTTTCGGTTGAAAAGCGCGACGGCGTATTGGCCTGCTGATTGACGCGGGCGCACAGTGAAGCATCATCTGGGGGGTGGGACAAACCCGGAACGCCGGTGCGCTCTTTGACATTTGTATTTTGATTGCCAGATCAAAGCGTTATCAACAAGAGTGTTCCCCGCACACGCGGGGATGAACCGTACGCCAACCCCCCTGAAGCCGGCCTGCCCTCGTGTTCCCCGCACACGCGGGGATGAACCGGCCGTTGCAAATCCAGGCGTGAGCCGCAGTTGGTGTTCCCCGCACACGCGGGGATGAACCGGCAGCGCCTGAATTCGGCTTCTTGAGGGTCATGTGTTCCCCGCACACGCGGGGATGAACCGGTACGCATTCTCTCCCAGATTCAAGATGCGACGTGTTCCCCGCACACGCGGGGATGAACCGCATCTCCCGCTGAAGGTGAGCCTCACCCTCTCGTGTTCCCCGCACACGCGGGGATGAACCGAAACATGACGACGATGCGGTGAGGGGGAGAGACCCGGAGGCCGCTTCTGAAATTCTCGCCCTTATGCGTCGAGGTTCCGCGCTCGCAAAGGATCTCTCTACTGAAAAACTTAGGGCTGCGCTCGAGCGCGGTCAAGTTGGTCTCGCCGAGCTCGCCATTGCCGAGGGCCGCCGTGTGTGCGCTTACACGGCGACGGGGCGCGTCGCCGGGTAAGCGTGGTGCCGCCATGCACGCGAAGAGATTACGAACGCCCGTAATGTGCTATACACACTGCTATCACGGACATTCAGTTGTTCCCCGCACACGCGGGGATGAACCGATCAGCCAGTTAAAACCCGAGCAACGGGCTGCGTGTTCCCCGCACACGCGGGGATGAACCGGCCGGGTCATGCGCCGGCCTCCTGCAGGGCCGGTGTTCCCCGCACACGCGGGGATGAACCGAAGACGGCTCTCAGATATTTTTCTTCTGAGAGGTGTCCCCGCACACGCGGGGATGAACCGCTTGAACCCTTTCGCATAAAGCAGGGCCGGTAGTGTTCCCCGCACACGCGGGGATGAACCGGTTCCCATTGCCGCGATCGTCGATAACCTAGCGTGTTCCCCGCACACGCGGGGATGAACCGTTGAGCAGCCCGCCGGCGCAGATCGCGAACAGGTGTTCCCCGCACACGCGGGGATGAACCGAACGCCTGTAGCTCTTCCGGCGTGACCATGTGGTGTTCCCCGCACACGCGGGGATGAACCGGCAATTCGCCTGATGGACACGGACGGCGCCGAGTGTTCCCCGCACACGCGGGGATGAACCGGCTCTCGTCAAGCGGGCCGACAACGCCGCGCAGTGTTCCCCGCACACGCGGGGATGAACCGCGCAATGGGTGCGGTGCTCGCGGGCACGGCTGGTGTTCCCCGCACACGCGGGGATGAACCGACGCCAAGGCTGGTGTTCTCCGGGAATGCGAAGTGTTCCCCGCACACGCGGGGATGAACCGTCGTCGCGCCGGTTCTCGATCGCGGTCAGTGCGTGTTCCCCGCACACGCGGGGATGAACCGGTTTCCGAAACAGAAGTGTTGATCGATACCACGTGTTCCCCGCACACGCGGGGATGAACCGTCCGGAGTGGCGTATGCGGCTTCGAGAATGTCGTGTTCCCCGCACACGCGGGGATGAACCGACCGCCTGACCCAGATCGGGCAGGCGGAGGCCGTGTTCCCCGCACACGCGGGGATGAACCGCATCTCCCGCTGAAGGTGAGCCTCACCCTCTCGTGTTCCCCGCACACGCGGGGATGAACCGAAACATGACGACGATGCGGTGAGGGGGAGAGACCCGGAGGCCGCTTCTGAAATTCTCGCCCTTATGCGTCGAGGTTCCGCGCTCGCAAAGGATCTCTCTACTGAAAAACTTAGGGCTGCGCTCGAGCGCGGTCAAGTTGGTCTCGCCGAGCTCGCCATTGCCGAGGGCCGCCGTGTGTGCGCTTACACGGCGACGGGGCGCGTCGCCGGGTAAGCGTGGTGCCGCCATGCACGCGAAGAGATTACGAACGCCCGTAATGTGCTATACACACTGCTATCACGGACATTCAGTTGTTCCCCGCACACGCGGGGATGAACCGCGCAATGGGTGCGGTGCTCGCGGGCACGGCTGGTGTTCCCCGCACACGCGGGGATGAACCACACTCCATCACGATCACGTGTACTGAACCTCTTTGTTCGTTTCATTCGTGCTTTTCCTGATCGACGCCAGTGAACAAGTCGCTCCTTCTGTGGAGAACGCGCTGCGATGCGTTGCGTCTTCCGCAGTTCGGTCCTCAACTGGGAACAACTTGAGGTTTCATCATGCCTGAGCACTTCTCGCTCGCGCGGCAGAGATGGATTCCTGTCGCCCTCGAAGATGGGCAGCGGGCGTTCGTGCGGCCGTGCGAAATTTCCGAGCCCTATGAGGGTAAGGCGATCCTGCGCATCGCAACCGGGCGGCCGGATTGCGATGTCAGCCTCACCGAGGTGCTGATCGGCCTGCTTGCCGCCAGCGTCGGGCCTTCGGGCGAACGAGAGTGGGCGGATCTCTATCTAAAACCGCCTTCGAAGGCGGAGCTGGAGGCGGCATTGCTGCGCTTCGAGCCCGCGCTCAGGCTCGACGGCGACGGCTGCCGCTTCTTTCAGGACAGCGAGACGCTGGAAGGCGCAACGACCCCTGTCGAAGCGCTTTTCATGGATGCGCCTGCGGAGCATTTCGTCAAACCGGGACGCATCAGCGTGCTCTCCCGGACAGGCGCCGCCATCGCCCTTCTGACGCTGCAAACGAGTGCTCCGGCCGGTGGGGCCGGCCACCGGACGTCTCTCCGCGGCGGGGGACCACTCTCGACCCTTGCCGTTCCAGGTACCGCCAATGACCGGGAGCCGACGCTCTGGCAGCGCCTATGGGCCAATGTGCCGGACGATATGAAGACCGAGGACGGCCGCACGCTGTCGCGCGTCTTTCCGTGGCTCGGAAATACACGTACCTCCGATCTCAAGAACGGCGGTGTCAGCACGGCTCCGGAGGATGTTGACCCGGCGCAGTGTTTTTTCGGCATGCCGCGTCGCATCCGGCTGGTCTTCGAGCCCAACACGAACGGACGCGCCTGCGATCTCACCGGACAAGTCGACGACACAGTCGTGACCGGATACATCACGCGGCCGTGGGGCACCAACTACGTCTCCTGGAGTCGCGGCCATCCGCTCTCGCCCTATTACAAGCCGAAGCCCACAGATACCGAATATCTCCCGCTTCACCTGCAGTCCTCGCACGTCGGCTATCGCGACTGGCTGGGCATGGTGGTCGCGAACCATAGAACGGTTCCGGCTGCGTGCATCGAAACGTTCCGCCGGCGCGCGCGAGAGATCGCGGAGGACGAGCCCAACGCGGGGCGGCGTTCCCGGCTGCTCGTCGCCGGCTATGCGATGGACAATATGAAGCCGCTCGATTTCGGCGAGGCGATGCTGCCGCTTCTCGTCGCCCGTACAGATAAAGCGGACGATGCAATCAAGGATTTGACCAGGGCCTGGGTTCAGGCGGCCGATGGCGTGTCAAGCCAGCTCGTCACCGCTGTGCGCGTCGCGCTCTACGGACCGAAAGGCAAGGCGGATCGGGACAGTGCGACTTTGGGGCCGGTGAGGGCTCGCTTCTGGACAGAAACCGAGCCGGAGTTCTTTCAGCACCTGCGTGCAGCGGCGGACGGAATCGAAGCGAAGGCGGACGAGCTGAGCGATCACCTCCTCGACGTTCAATCGGCAGCCGGAGGCCGCTGGCTGAGAACGCTCACACGGCATGCGCTCGGCATTTTCGACGAGACCGTTCCTCTCGACGATGCGGAAAGCGATCGCATCAGGGATGTGATCGACGGGCGCAAGCTGCTGGTCTTAATGCTCAAGGGGTATGGCGCGGCCGGCAAGGCGCTTTTCCACCAGTTGCACCAGACAGTGCCCGAGACAAAAGGCAAGAATGGGGGGAAGGGGAAATGAGCACGAGGCCCTTCGATGACGAGGCGGGGGCTGCGATCTCGTGGTGGAGGTCTCTGCAGCCACGAGTGACTGAGCGCGGCAATATTCCCGGCGATCGCGCCACGGTCGCCCGTCTCAAGCGCTGCGCAACGGCATTGGAGGCGGCCGCGGAGCCTGCGGTCGCTGATCTTCTGGATCGCATGTTTCCCGACGCGGATAGGCTCCGGAAAATTGACATGCTGCCACGGGTGGCCGTGCTGGCGGCGGTGCTTGCACATGTTCGGGACGAGCCCAAAAAAACGAACGGATCGGGGTTCGCAACCCTTCTCGGCACGCCGCGAGCAGGGACAGGGTCGACCGCCCTGCTGTCGCCCGTGCGTTTCGTACGTCTCCAAGCTGCGCGCACGCACGACGAGACGCTGACCGCATTCCGGCGCGCCGTGCTTCTGCTCGATCGAACGGCAGACATCAAGGACCTCGCACGTCTTCTTCTCGCCTGGAACGACGAGGAGGCCGGCGACAGAACCCGCACGATCTTCGCCTTCGATTATCACGGCGCAGGCATCGCCGCGCCGAACGCCACTCCTTCCGCATCGAACGATACCGACGAGGACTGATCCATGGCCCGTTTCATACAGCTTCATGCGCTGACCATTTACGCTCCCTCCAATCTCAACCGCGACGATACGGGGCGGCCGAAAACGGCGAAGTTTGGCGGCGTGACGCGGCTGCGTATCTCGTCCCAGGCGCTCAAACGCGCAATCCGGACAAGCGAGGCATTCAAGGAACATCTGAAGCATCACAGGGGTGAGCGCACTCAGCGGCTCGGCGAAGAAATACGCGATTATCTCGTCAGCAAGAACGTGGCGGCGGACTTAGCCTTGGAGGCCGCTCGAGGCGCTGCCGCCATCTTTGGAAAACTGAAGGACAAAAAGGACAAGAACCCGGCCTACATCGAGCAGCTCGCCTTCATCTCCCCCGAAGAACGCAAAGCTGCGCTCGCTCTTGCCGACAAGTTCGCCGCCGGAGAGCCGATCCCGGAAAAGCCGGATGATCTGATCGACACCATCCTTCGCAAGACCGATACCGCCGCCGATATCGCCATGTTCGGCCGCATGATCGCCTCGGCCCCAGATTTCAACCGCGAGGCTGCGGTGCAGGTGGCGCATGCGATCACCACGCATCGTGTCGAGATCGAGGATGACTTCTACACCGCAGTCGATGATCTCAAGAGGCCGGCCGAGGACGCGGGCGCGGGCTTCATCGGCGAACTGGGCTTCGGGTCCGGCGTTTTTTATCTCTATGCCTGCATCGATCGCGACCTGCTCGAAGCCAACCTCGGCGGCGATAAGGGGCTCGCCTCGACGGCCATCGCCGCGTTCGTCGAGGGACTTGCCACAGCTTCTCCAACCGGAAAGCAGGCGAGCTTCGCGAGCCGGTCACGCGCGAGCTATCTGCGTGCCGAAAAAGGAAACCAGCAGCCGCGCAGTCTCGCTGCCGCCTTCTTCAATCCACCGAAGAGCGACGATCTGCTCGCGCAATCGATCGACAGGATCGAAGACCTCGCCGCCTCGATGAACGACGCCTACGGCGCGTGCTACGACAGCGACACTGCGATGAGCCTTCCGCAGCGTAAGGGTTCGCTCGCGGAGGTCATCGCATTCGCATCGGGGGGATAAAATCCGTGACCCGATATCTCCTTTTCACCCACTCCGCTCCATTGGCGTCGTTCGGCACGGTAGCGGTCGGCGAAAGACGTCCGACCTGGGATCGTCCGAGCAAATCGCAAATCACGGGCCTGGTCGCGGCGTGCCTCGGTATCGAGCGCAGCAACGAAACCGACCAGCAAGCGCTCGCGCTTGGGTTGGGCTTCGCCGTGCGTATCGATGACCCAGGGACTGTCGCGTCCGACTATCACACCGCGGAGTCGCCGCGGGATAGCAAGATCAACAAGGATTGGACGAAGCGCCACGGACCGATCCGGACGCGTGCCGACGAGCTTGCACGTCCCGACCGCAAGACCATCCTGTCCCAACGTGAGTTTCGTGTCGGCGGCCGCTACACGATCTGTCTGTGGTGTGCGTCGGAAGGCACCTCGATCTCGCTGGAGGAAATTCAGAAGAGCCTCGCGTCACCGAAGTTCACGCCCTATGCCGGCCGCAAGGCCCACGCCCTCATGCTGCCGATGGCGCCCCGTCTCGTCGAGGCGGATCGTGTCGAAGCGGCTTTCTCATTGTTCGACGATGGGATGGATCCCAAAGTGAGATCCATCCTGGACGGGTTGCAGGATCTTCGGACCGCGCGGGCAGCATCGAGCCCGCTGTTCGCTGACGCCGACGCAGTACCGGCGGCAGAGCACGCGGCACGCGTGGTGCAGGTTGTGGAGCGGCGGGATAATCCCGAAAGCCGAGACAAGTGGCGTTTCGGTCTGCGTTCCGAATTGCTGTTGCGTAACGATCCTACCGACGGAGGCACAAGGTGACGGGATCATCGGCTTTTCTCTCCCGGGTCCGTCTTTGCGCAGGACGGGGCGAAGCGCTTTCTGCCGTGGCCCCGTTGCTTATTCCGGACGACAGGAAAGCTCGTCCGGGCCATGCCCACCGTATTCTCTGGCTTCTGTTTCAGAGCGACGCGGAGTCTATTCGAGATTTTCTTTGGCGCGACGAAGGGGCGGGCCGGTTCATGATCTTGTCGCGCCGGAAGCCTGCGGATCCGCATCGGCTTTTCGAGATCGAGACAAAGGAGTTCTCTCCGGCTCTGTCCCCAGGGGATCGCCTCAAATTCGTGTTGCGCGCAAATCCGGTCGTGACGACCAAAAGCCCAGAAGCCGGTTACATCAAATCCGAAAAGGCGCGCGGTAAACGCGTCGACATCGTCATGCATGCGCTGTGGAGCATCCCTCGGGCCGATCGAAAGCTCGAGCGCGAGCGCATTGCGCGAGAGGCAGGAGCGGCTTGGCTTTCGACGCAGGGCGAAAAGGCCGGCTTTAGGCTGGTGGAGGGGGACGGAAGCCACCTCGTGGTCGACGGGTACGCGCAGGTCCCCGTGGAGCGGCGCAGGGATAGGCGCCGTCCCGCAAGCTATTCGGTGCTCGATCTCAAAGGGGAGATCGAAGTCGTCGATCCGGAAAGGTTTCTGCGTAAGGCGTTCCTTGGCGGACACGACGAAGCAGGACGTGAGATTGCTCCGGGATTTGGAGCTGCCAAAGCATTCGGTAACGGGCTGATGCTCATCAGGCGCGCCTAGAATGGCGGCCTCGGATCCGGCCTACGTTCCTCTACGTCCGATCCCAATCAAGGATCGCGCCGGCATCATATTTCTGGAATACGGAGAACTCGATGTTCTCGATGGCGCATTTGTCCTCGTCGATAAAATCGGCGTTCGCACGCAGATCCCCGTCGGGGGCTTGGCGTGTATCATGCTGGAGCCGGGGACGCGCGTAAGCCATGCCGCGGTCGTGTTGGCGGCGCGCGCAGGCTGCTTGCTGGTTTGGGTGGGAGAGGCCGGAGTTCGCCTATATGCTTCCGGCCAACCAGGCGGCGCGCGTGCCGATAAGCTTCTCTATCAGGCGAGGCTCGCGCTCGATGAGGATGCTCGTTTAAAAGTCGTGCGCGAGATGTATCGTCGCCGTTTCGACGAAGAGGCGCCAAGCCGCCGCTCTGTCGAACAGTTGCGTGGCATCGAGGGAGCGCGAGTTCGCGAGCTCTACAAGCTTATGGCGCGCAAGTACGGCGTCGAGTGGTCGTCTCGAAACTACGATCGGAAATCATGGGATGCGGCAGACATCCCGAACAGGTGCCTGTCCTCGGCGACCGCCTGCTTGTACGGCCTGAGTGAAGCCGCAATTCTGGCCGCCGGTTACGCACCGGCAATCGGGTTTCTGCATCGGGGGAAAGCCCAGAGCTTCGTTTACGATGTCGCGGATGTGTTCAAGTTCGACACCGTCGTACCTGCTGCATTTGAGACGGCAGCAAAGATCAACAAAGGCAAGGGCGATGGCAGCTCACCGGAGCGGCAGGTTCGGATCGGATGCCGCGACCTTTTTCGCCGGACCGGACTACTCGACAAGATCATCCCCTCTATTGAGGAGATGCTGAACGCTGGCGGCCTCGCCCCGCCCGAAGACGCACCGGAGGCATCAGCGCCGGCAATTCCACGCGAGGAGGTCTCGGGGGATGATGGTCATCGTGGTTGAGAATGCGCCGCCGCGCCTACGCGGACGCCTGTCACTCTGGCTCGCCGAGGTGCGGGCGGGCGTATATGTGGGCGTCTACGGACGGCGCGTGCGCGAACGGATTTGGGAAGAAACGAAGATCATGATCGAGAGCGGAAATGCCGTGATGGCGTGGAGCGCTCCCACCGACAGCGGCTTCGCGTTCGAGTGCATTGGCGAAAACAGGCGAGAGGCCGCCGATTTCGACGGTTTGACGCTGGTGCGCTTTAAACCTCCCCCGCCAGTCTCCTGACATCGACGCTGCCAAGTGCTAGCTCCCTGACACCATAAAGACAAAACAAGAACGTCGGTGCGCTCTTTGACATTTTAATTTGATCGTTAGATCAATGCGTTGCCAACAAGAGTGTTCCCCGCACACGCGGGGATGAACCGTTCCACGCCCGATTTATGGCCGACTACCGGAAGTGTTCCCCGCACACGCGGGGATGAACCGTCCTGGTCCCAGATGTCGTCTATAGGGTTCACGTGTTCCCCGCACACGCGGGGATGAACCGGCGTGCAACGCTCGCTTGCGTGATGGTCACCGGTGTTCCCCGCACACGCGGGGATGAACCGCTGCTTTAGGTGATAACACGCGTGTTCAAATTGTGTTCCCCGCACACGCGGGGATGAACCGGGTGTAGTTCCCCCGCTGCACCCTTCACCTCCGTGTTCCCCGCACACGCGGGGATGAACCGTCTGGCTTCGAGGCAGAGTTTCGTGGCGATTTGTGTTCCCCGCACACGCGGGGATGAACCGTCCGCCACCTCCTGCGCATCGCGGGAGGCGTGGTGTTCCCCGCACACGCGGGGATGAACCATGTCCGGACCACGGCTCTCGCGGGGCGACGTCGTGTTCCCCGCACACGCGGGGATGAACCGACTGCGTGACGACGGCGGCGCTCTGGATTTCAGTGTTCCCCGCACACGCGGGGATGAACCGACCACGCTTCTCGCAGCGCTGCGCGAGCGCGGGTGTTCCCCGCACACGCGGGGATGAACCGTTCGACACAGCCAGGTCGCATCCCCCACACCTGTGTTCCCCGCACACGCGGGGATGAACCGTTCTGAGGCGCGAGCTGATCGATCGCGACAAAGTGTTCCCCGCACACGCGGGGATGAACCGATCCGGCGCACCATGCCCCTTCCGGCCGGCGCGTGTTCCCCGCACACGCGGGGATGAACCGCCCCTGGGTACAGTCTCCATTCTGAAAGCCATGTGTTCCCCGCACACGCGGGGATGAACCGGCGGTTGACCTGATCGAGGCCGCAAAGCGCTAGTGTTCCCCGCACACGCGGGGATGAACCGCTGGTCTAGATGTTACGGAAGGGGAGTGCCTTGTGTTCCCCGCACACGCGGGGATGAACCGATGTGCGCGCGGAGAAGAATGCCGAGGTTAGAGTGTTCCCCGCACACGCGGGGATGAACCGCGCGCAGACAGCAGATTGATGCCTCGACCCATGTGTTCCCCGCACACGCGGGGATGAACCGCCCGAAATCGTCTCGGTAGACCGCTTGGCGTCGTGTTCCCCGCACACGCGGGGATGAACCGTCGGCACGGTGGCGGGCGCACCGCTGAGCAAGGTGTTCCCCGCACACGCGGGGATGAACCGCACGCTGTGCGGCGTGCCGATCAGGGTTGCACGTGTTCCCCGCACACGCGGGGATGAACCGCGAGAGCTCGAGCCCGTGGTTCATGGGCAAGTGTGTTCCCCGCACACGCGGGGATGAACCGGCTCAGCGGCCGCTCCCTTGGATCTCACCGACGTGTTCCCCGCACACGCGGGGATGAACCGTGCCCACGATGCGGAGGGGCGGGCTCGATGCTGTGTTCCCCGCACACGCGGGGATGAACCGCCGGAGGACATCGTTCGGCACGAAGCTGCGTTGTGTTCCCCGCACACGCGGGGATGAACCGAATTACCAGCTCGCCGCGCAGCTTCATGAGCAGTGTTCCCCGCACACGCGGGGATGAACCGACCACATGCCCTATATGAAGATCGTCAATCCGGTGTTCCCCGCACACGCGGGGATGAACCGTTCGTGCCCCTCCGCAGCCCCTCCGTACTGCGGTGTTCCCCGCACACGCGGGGATGAACCGGGCATCAACGGGAATGGTGCGGGAGTGCCCTTAGTGTTCCCCGCACACGCGGGGATGAACCGCCGCTGGGTGACGTGTGGGACACGATGGTGATGTGTTCCCCGCACACGCGGGGATGAACCGTCTGCCACCTGGCGGCGCCGCTCATCCGGCTTGTGTTCCCCGCACACGCGGGGATGAACCGTGGGCGAAGGCTCGGGCTCAGCTTCAGGTCGAGTGTTCCCCGCACACGCGCGGATGAACCGCAGTACGACCTGGAGAGCGGGAGACGAGACATGTGTTCCCCGCACACGCGGGGATGAACGGGGGGTGCCGCTACGACATGGATCAAATGGGACAGACTGCGCCCCAAGCGATCTAGCCTCCAAGGCACCAGCACGTCACCTGGCCGAAGTTGACCCAAAGCTCGGTCCAGGGCAGGGCGGCTTCCCCCGGGCGCCAGAAACTCCTTCGTCAAGAAGGACATGTTCGCAGCGGGCTTTGACAAGCGCATCAATCACGCGCCCATGGGCACTCCGCGAGGGCGGGCTAGGCTTTGCGCCCCAGTCGTGCACATTTGTGACGTCAACGCGCTGTGCCAAGGGCTCAGCCGTGCTTGTGCTCTGACGTGCTGGCTGACGACGGTGCTTTCTGCTCGAAGACCGGATCCGCCGAAACGGCAGGTGCCGGCTCCGGGCATTCAGCACGATACACGAGCGCCAGCGGGCGCTCCGTCCGTTGCGGCTCCGCCTTCTCCAAAAGGTTTTCAACCAACAAGCCCTTCATCATCGCGTAGTAGACAGCGCCGAGTGCGAGGCCAAGAAGGACGAACGCGGCTGGAACGTTCAGAGAATTGGAGCCGAGTGAACCGGTCGCCTGCAGAAAGAACCCGACAACGACAAGCGCGCCACCTACGCGGGAATCGAGCCACTGCTCGTAGAGCTTGCGTCTGGCGAAGGCATCTCCCGGTGCGCCGGCTCTCTCGGGAGCGGGTGTAAGAAACAACGAATTGCAGAGCAGGCATGCTCCAGCGAGAGCGTAAACCATCCCAGCGATGGCCCAAAGGTTGGCGTTCGTCGATAGTATCATGTCCGATCTCCGATCCCCAATCTGCACCCCGCCGGTTGACCTCAGACTTTCCCCTTTTAGGGGGCCCGTCAATGCCCGCAGCGCACGTCAATTCTCGATGTCGGCGTCTCTTCTCGGGGCTGCGTTTTGATCTTCCTTGACTTCAGGTCTCGCACTGCGTTGCCGGTCGAGCCGCCTGCAGACCAGCTCGAGGATGGCCCAGGCGACGGCGAACGCGGCAACGACGGCCAGTTCGATGAACGCAAGTGGCGAAAATGCGGTCATGGCTGCCGCCGCCCGTCATCGCCCTCGTCCTTGTCTTTGCGTTGGCGACCAAGGCTCTTGCGCACCGCATAAAGCTCCCACACAGCCACCGCCAGCACGACACCGAAGACAAACGCCAGTTCGATCAGGCCATAACCCACCATCCACGTCCGCTCTCAGAGCTGGCTAAGGGCGGCGCCCCCGGTCAGCACATCGTTGCCGATCATCGCAAGAACGACCCCGACAATACCTGCCGCGTCCAGCCCTGCCGCCGCGTACATGGCGTCCGGCGCTCCGTGCTCCATGAACACGTCAGGGAGGACCAGAGAGCGGATGCGCAGCTTGCCGTCGAGCAGGCCTTCTCCGCTGAGGGAGTGGAGAACCTGGCTGCCAAAGCCGCCGATCGAGCCTTCTTCAACGGTGACGAGCAATTCGTGATGGCGCGCCAGCTGGCGCACGAGCGCGTGATCTATCGGCTTTGCGAACCGCGCGTCCGCTACTGTTGTCGATAGTCCGAGCGCAGATAGCTTATCGGCTGCGGCGAGACATTCCTTCAGGCGCCCGCCCAGAGAGAGCAGCGCAACTTTCGTACCTTCGCGAACCACGCGCCCAACGCCAATCGGCAGTGGGGCGCCCTCTCGCGGAAGTGGAACTCCCGTTCCTTCGCCTCGCGGGTAGCGAATTGCCGAGGGCCCATCGTCGAGGGCCGCTGCAGTGGCCACCATGTGGACCAGATCGGCCTCGTCAGCCGGTGCCATGATCGTGAAGTGAGGCAGGCAACCGAGATACGCCAAATCGAACGACCCGGCGTGGGTCGCCCCGTCCGCACCGACGAGCCCGGCGCGGTCGATCGCGAAGCGCACCGGGAGCCGCTGGATCGCCACGTCGTGCACGACCTGATCGTAAGCACGCTGCAGGAATGTCGAATAGATGGCTGCAAACGGCTTGAGGCCCTCGGCCGCAAGACCAGCCGCGAACGTTACGGCGTGCTGCTCGGCTATGCCAACGTCAAACGCGCGATCCGGGAACTCCTTAGCAAACACGTCAATGCCGGTCCCATCGGGCATCGCCGCCGTTATGCCGACGATGCGACTGTCCTTGCGAGCTTCCGCCACGAGGCTGTCGGCGAACACGCGCGTGTAAGATGGTGCCTTCGGCTTCGGCTTCGCTTGTGCACCGGTCAGCACGTTGAAACTGACCACTCCGTGGTATTTGTCGGGCGATGCCTCGGCCGGGGCATAGCCCTTTCCCTTCTGCGTCACGACGTGCACCAGGATCGGCCCGCGATCGGCGTCGCGGACGTTCTGCAGCACGGGCAAAAGTTGAGACAGATCGTGTCCGTCGATGGGGCCGACGTAATAAAAGCCCATCTCCTCGAAGAATGCGCCTCCGGACCAGTAGGTCCGCGACAGTTCCTCGATCCGCGCGGCGCGCCGCTCCCATTGCTTCGGCAGTCTCTTGGCAAGCTGCTTCGCGAGATCGCGGACGTGCAAATACACGCCACCCGAGGTGACGCGCGTGAGATAGCGAGACAGCGCCCCCGTGGGCGGCGCGATAGACATATCGTTGTCGTTCAAAACGACGATAAGACGCGCATCCGCCGCTCCCGCGTTGTTCATGGCCTCATACGCCATGCCTGCGCTCATGGCGCCATCCCCGATCACGCAAATGACATTGTTCGTCTCGCCTTTGAGATCGCGAGCGACGGACATGCCGAGACCGGCGGAGATCGACGTCGAGGAATGCGCCGCGCCGAACGGATCGTACGTGCTTTCGGAACGGCGCGTGAAGCCCGAGAGCCCGCCGGGCTGGCGCAGCGTGTGAATCCGTTCTCGCCGGCCCGTGAGAATCTTGTGCGGATAAGCCTGGTGCCCGACATCCCAGATCAGCCGATCTCTGGGCGTGTCGAAAATGCGGTGCAAGGCGACGGTGAGCTCGACGACACCGAGGCCGGCGCCGAGATGCCCCCCGGTGACCGACACAGCGTCGATCGTCGCCTGCCGGAGCTCATCAGCCAGTTGAACGAGGTCGCTCTCCGGCAAAGCGCGGAGGTCGGCCGGAATTGAGACGCGATCCAAAACCGGCGTGCTGCGTTTCTTGGGCGTGCCTTCCATCGACGTCATGTGTTGCACCCATTCCCGGCCCTGCCCGGACCGAACGAACTACTTCTCTTCATAGTGCCGCGCGCTCGCGCCTCTCGAGCCGCTCCCAGATTTCAATCAGCCGGACGGCTTGCCCATTCAGATTCCACCATGCAGGCAGCGTATCTGCGGGCTCGAGGTGAGACGCGGCGTCGATCAGAAACTTCGCCGCCGGCGCGGGCGGAAGATCGCGCGCGAGCGGCGCCTCGTTTGGCGGGACAAGCGCTTGGGCGATCAGCGCAAGCTTACGTTCCTTGGACACGACGGCGCGACGCGAGACGGAATCGTGCCTGTTGCGTGTGACCTCTTTACCGATCTCGGCGTAAATCAGGCGGGCGGCATTGACGCCTGGACGGCAGAGCGCCGGCAGGGCCGCGATGCCCGAGTCGGCCCGCCGATAGAATTCGTCTGCCGTAAGAAGCAGTCTCCCGACCACCCGGGCTAGTGCTGAGGATGGCCTCGGCGCAGCAAGCCAAGCGCCCGGATCAAGCCCGCTCTCGCGCATCCATCTCAACGGAAGATAGATGCGGCCCGCAGCAGCGTCCTCGCCCACGTCTCGCGCGATATTTGTAAGTTGCATCGCAATGCCGAGGTCGCAGGCACGCGCCAGAAGCTGAGGGGATCGAACGTTCATTGCGAGCGCAAACATGATGCCCACCGTCCCTGCGACGCGCACCGCATAGGCAATGAGATCATCGATGGTCTCGTAGCGCCGCCCGGCGGCATCCCACGCAAGGCCCTCGATCAGCGCTCTAGGTACTTCTTGCGGAATGCGATGCTGCAGCGCTACCCGCGCGAAAGCCCTGTCAGATGCGATCGCCCAAGGCTCGCCGATGTAGGCCTGATGCAGGCGTTGATGAAGCATCTCTATCGCGCCCGGATGGCGCGCCGCAACGTCGATGGCGTCGTCCGCCACTCTGCAAAAGGCGTAGAGCGCCGTCGCGGGCTCCCGTACAGAGCGGGGAAGAAGGAACGAAGCAGAGTAGAAGGATTTCGATCCGTCGCGGAGCAGAGCGCGGCAGGCCATGAGATCTGAATGCGCGCCGTGCGCGAGTTCAAGCGAGTGCGGCTGCATGAGGTACCACCGTGTCGAGAATCCGAGCCGACGAGAGAACGCCCGGGACTCCTGCTCCCGGATGGGTGCCCGCTCCTACGAGATAGAGGCGGTCGATATCTTCGCTGACATTGTGTGGGCGAAACCAAGCGCTTTGGGTGAGGATCGGCTCGAAGCTGAAGCCGGCTCCCTTGAACGACAACAACTGGCTTTCGAAATGCAGCGGCGTCGCCACGCGAGAGGTCGCGAGATTTTTTTCGACCCCGGGCAGCACTGTCGACTCCAGGACGTTCGCCACCGCGCGGCGATACCGCTCTGCCTCGCTGTTCCAATCTATGGATGCGCAGAGGTTTGGAACGGGCGACAGGACATAAAATGCGTCGCAGCCGGGCGGAGCCATGGAGGAATCCGTCGCCGTGGGCCGGTGAAGGTATAGGCTCATGTCTTCTGCGAGCGTCTTCTTTCGGAAGATGTCGCGCAGAAGCTCCCGGTACCTGGGGCCGAGCAGGATAGTGTGGTGCGGGACATCCGCATAGCGCCGCGTCGTCCCGAAGTACCAAACGAAGAGGCCCATGGAGTAGCGGGCCCGCTCGAGCTTCCGGTCCGTCCAGCGACGACGCGCGTGGGATGGAACGAGCTTGTGGTAGGTCCACGCAGCGTCGGCATTAGAGACGACGATGTCGGATCGCATGATGGCGCCCGTTGCGAGCTTCACGCCAATCGCCCTGCGACCATCGAGGAGCACCTCTGCGACTTCGGCGCCGTAGACGATGCGGCCGCCTTGCCCCGCGATCAGACGCACAAGTCCCTCGACCAGCGATCCCATTCCACCCATCGGAAAGTGCACGCCCCATCGACGTTCCAGGAATGAAATGAGGCCGTAGATCGACGTGACGTCGAACGGGTTGCCGCCCACGAACAGCGAATGGAAGCTCAGAAGGATGCGGACCTGTGGGTTGCGTACATACTGCGACACCACCCCATAAACGCTACGAAAGCTCTTCAGGCGGAGGAGAGACGGCAGAACGCGCGCCATGTCGGTCCACGAAGAGAACGGAACATGCCCAAGCTTCTCGAAGCCGGTGGTATAGATCTCCTCGGAGAAGCGCATGAAGCGGTCGTAACCGGCGACGTCTTCGGGAGCGATCCGGCGAATTTCCTCCCGCATCGCGGCCGGATCGCTGTTGCAGTCTACTGTCCGTCCGTCGTGGAAGCGGATCCGGTAGAAGGGATCGAGCGGCCTCAGATCGATGTCGTCCGACATGCGCCGTCCGCAGAGCCCCCAAAGCTCTTCAAACAGGAACGGCGCTGTGACGATTGTCGGGCCAGCATCGAACGTGAAGCCGTCCTGGCGGAAGACGGCAGCGCGACCGCCGGGCTTCAGCTGCTTTTCCAGGACGGTCACGCGGTAGCCCCGTGCACCGAGCCGGATGGCTGCAGCCAGCCCGCCAAAGCCGCTGCCGATCACGATCGCATGTGGGCGGCCATCAGAAGACGCGGCATTGCGGGAACGTGACGGAAGTGTCAACATAGTTGGACATTAAATACTGTAATTACATTCTTCGCAACCATCTTGGCGGGAAATCACGCATTTCGCGCCGGAGGGCTCAGAAGCGACAACCGCATTGCCGTTTCGACTACGATTTCCGCGATCTCTTCGGGCTTCTCCTCGTGCGCGAGGTGTCCGGCGCCTGCGACTCTCACGATGCGAGCCGACGGCGCGAGAGACGCGGCTCTTTCCGCATCCGCAGGAGAAATCGCGCGATCATCCTCTCCAACGACGAGCACGAGCTCCGGGCCGAGGCGGTGCATGTCGCTGACCAGGCTGTCGAGATCCCAGCTCGCCATCATGCCGAGTGCCGACTGGACGTGTCCCGGATTGCCAAACAGACGACTATAGAACGCCACGTCCTCACGTGACGGCTTCGAGCCTGTTCCGCGTAGCACGCGCTCCACCGCGGACGGGCTTTGAGCGCGCCACGCCATGATGTGTCGCACGACGGGCGACAGCGCCATCATCCGGGCAATCGGTGAAAAGAGCCGCCCGACCGGTGTCCTGAACGGGAGCAACGCGCCGTTGATGCTCACGATGCTCGCGGGCTTGATCTCTCCGTCCAGAGCCGCGCGGATCAGGATCGCCGCCCCCGCCGAATGACCCGCCGCTAGAACGGGCTCTGCGCCCAGCTTGCGCATCAACTTGCCAATGCCCCCTGCCATCGCGGGGAGGCTCAGTCCAGTTGCATCGGCTGGCACAGCCGTAAACCCGTGACCGGGCAAATCAGGGGCGATTACCGTGAACTGTCGGGCCAGCAACGTCATGATCTTGCGCAGCGAATGTGTGGACGCGCCTGTGCCATGGATCAAAAGCAGCGTCGGGCCGGCCCCCATCATTTGCACATGCCAGACGAGCCCTCCCGCCGAGACGAAACTGCTGGCATCGCGGTTAGGCCAGTCACGGCCGTCGCGCTGCCAATCGAGGGGGGCTGTCACAGTCCGCTCCGGCGGGCGTGATGGCGTACGGCCTGCGAAAGCGTCTCGGCATCTCCGTGCGGCAGCGGCAGATATCGCGCGCCCAGAGCTTCGGCAACCCGCTGAGCCGGCTCGCTTGCACGACGGTTCGACGTGTCGATCAGAATGCCGGGCACGTTACCGGACTTGATCGCCGCCGCGGCTGCCAGGGCATCCGACATAGCGCGCGGCCGGTCCGCGGTTCCATCGATCGCCAGATTTGCGCGCCCGTCGGTCAGCAAAATCAGCAACGGGGACTGCCCTCTGCGACGAACCTGTGCAGCAAGCTTTCCAGCTGCGCAGATGCCCGACGCCAGCGGCGTTCCGCCTCCGCCAGGCAGATCCGACAAATCCCGCCGGGCCTTTGTCAGCGATCTCGTTGGAGGCAGCAGAAGATCGGTGCCGCGCCCCCCGAAGGCGATCAAGGCCACCTGGTCTCGACGGACGTAGCAATGCGCCAGCAGGAGTTCAATCGCACCCTTCGCCTCGGCCAGACGGGCGATGGCCGTCGATCCAGAGGCGTCGACCACAAAAATAACAGCGGTTTCGGATTTGTGTTTCAGCCTTGTGACGCGAAAGTCGTCCGGCCTGACAAGAATGCGACGGGACCCTGGAGAGGTTTTTCGCCTGATCTTCTGCCATGGCGCGGCGGCGCGTAACGTCTCGAATATGTTGAGACGCGCGTTACGGTCCCAGCGCCCGGCGCGTATGCCGGCAGGACGACCCCGGCGCGTTGCTTTTATCGGCTGTCCTGCGCGGCCGGATCGCAGGGACCGCTTGCTCGAAGTGCCATTGTCCAGGCTGCTTAGAAGACCGGGAGGAAGAGCGGACTTCGCTGCCGCAACGATCATATCCCGTGCGGAGGAACTGCTTGAGGGATCGGTGTCGTCGGGCCGTGGCTGGTCGCCAGCACTTTCCTGCTCCGGCCGGTCTGGCGTCCCTTCGACCGGCAGTACGATTGCACGCGGACCAATGACGAGGCGCGCAGCCGCAGCGACGTCGTCTTCACAAACCTGCGTGCGGCCCGCGAGCGCCGCGCTACACCGGGCGACGCGGACCGCCGATGAAAAAACGTGAAGCGACCTCACGCCAAACTGGGTCGCGACCTCGTCCAACGTGCGCAGCCATTCGTCTCCGATGTGCACAACCTCAAGGCGCGACCTCGCTTGCGCCACATCGTCGATCGTCCAGCTCGCTGCGGTTAGCGGCGCGCGATCATCGTGACTGCAAATCATCGCCAGTCTATCGGACAAGGTTGCAGGCACCCCCTCATCGTCGTCCAAACTTTCATCGAAGGCGACAACCGCGAACGATGCAGAATGTCTCTCCGTAAAACCATCGCGTTCGACGACGAACTCACGGCGATCGAGAGCAGACGAGAGCAGCGACGCTGCGTGGCGGTCGAGACGCTCCGCGGACCCGATCAGAAGGGTCCCGCCGTCGGCTGCGGCAAGCAGGCCGCGCTCGAAAAGAGGCCGCCCGGCTGCAAGCGTCGCCGCCAGGTCGAGTCCTCCAAGAAGCCGGGCCGACGTCGCGTGAACCGGCAGTCGTGTGACGCGCGATCGATCAGACTGGAGCGAGCCGAAATGCGCCAACCAGTGCTCTCTCTTGGGACCGGGCGGTCCCAAGAGGACGAGACCGCGAAGGCCCACTGGATCGACAGCGAGAAGAGCCGCGGCGAACGCAGCATCGTAATCCGCGTTGACTGCCTCGCCCGCCATGGCCTCACGCTCTGAAGTTTTCCTCGATCGCACGGCCGATGCGCACCGTCGAAGCGCTTTCGTCGAGCGGGTCGCGACGCAGCCGATGCCGCAATGCTGCTGGCGCGACCTCGCGGACGTGCTCCACGACCACGGCATGATTACCTTGCAGCGCCGCCAGCGCCCGCGCAGCGCGCACGATCGTCAACTCTCCGCGCAACCCGTCCGCGCCGACTCGCACGCAGAGCTGGGATGCCTGCCGCAGGATCGCGTCGCCGACGTAAACCTCATGCAGTCTCTCGCGAGCAGCCACGATCCCGCGCCGCAGCTCATCCGTTTGAGACTGCCAAGCCGCGAGGAACGTGGATCCATCGCGTTCGAAGGCATCGCGCCTGCGGACGATCTCGACACGCGTCTCCACGTCCTCCGGCGTCACCGCCTCCACGCAAAGACCAAAGCGATCGAGCAATTGGGGCCGCAACTCTCCTTCCTCGGGATTGCCGCTGCCGACCAGCACGAACCGTGCCGGATGGCGAATGCTCAGGCCCTCGCGCTCGACGACATTCTCTCCGGACGCCGCGGCGTCGAGCAGGAGGTCGACAATGTGATCTTCAAGCAGATTGACTTCATCGATGTAGAGAAATCCCCGGTTCGCCCGCGCGAGCAGTCCCGGCTCAAAAGACTTGACGCCCTGCGTCAGTGCCCGTTCGAGATCGAGCGCTCCGACGATCCGATCTTCCGTCGCGCCGAGCGGAAGGTCGACGACGGGAACGGATATGATCTCCCTCTCGAGCGGCCCACCGTGTCCGCGCCCCTGACATTCGGCACACCCTGATCCGTTGGCGTCAGGATCGCAATGGTAACGACAGCCAGCGGTGGCGCGCATCGGCGGCAGCAGCTCGGCCAGCGCACGAACAGCCGTCGATTTGCCCGTTCCGCGATCGCCGAAAATCAAGACTCCCCCGATTGCGGGATCGACGGCCGCTATCATGAGCGCGCGTTTCATTTCCTCCTGACCGAGGATCGCAGAGAACGGATAGGTCTTCGCCATGCCTGTCACCTTCCGATGCCGCTCGCCGCCCGCACGGCTCCATCCAAGAACCTGTCCGGCAGGCGAAATCGTACGGTCTCTTTCCGGCCGTCCATTTCCTCAACACTCACGGATCTCAGCTCGCTCATTCGTACGACGAGATCCTGCACCAGCCGCTCCGGCGCCGATGCTCCTGCGGTCACGCCGACAGTACGGACGCCCTTGAGCCAGTCCGGATCGAACGCGAGCGCGTCCTCAATCATGTAGGTGGGCACACCCCGCGCCTCGCCGATTTCTCGCAGCCGATTGGCGTTCGAGCTGTTCTTCGAACCTAAGACGAGAAGCAGGTTGATGCGGTCGACGATGCTGGCGATGGCCGCCTGGCGGTTCTGCGTCGCAAAGCAGATGTCGCGGGTGTCCGGCCCGACGATGGAAGGAAAGCGCCCCTTCAAGGCTTCGACGGTTTGCCTCACGTCAGTCAGACTGAGCGTCGTCTGCGTGACGTAAGCTACTCGCGTGGCGTCCGCGACGTCTATCGCGGCGACATCCGCCGGCGTTTCCACGAGGTGAATTTTCCCCATAACGCCAATTTGGCCCATCGTGCCCTCGACCTCGGCGTGGCCGCGGTGGCCGATCATCACGACGTCATAGCCCTGTTGGACATAGCGACGTCCCTCACTATGGACCTTGCGGACGAGAGGGCACGTTGCATCGACGACGTCGAGAAAACGCTGCTTGGCCTCCTCCTCCACGGATGGCGAAACGCCGTGCGCGCTGAAAACTGTCGTCGCGCCTTCGGGGATATCAGCGATCCGATCGACGAAAATCGCGCCTCGGGCGCGCAGGTCCTCGACGACACTCTTGTTGTGGACGATCTCGTGGCGAACGTAGACCGGCGGTCCGCTGAGCTCGAGCGCACGCTCTACGATCTCAATCGCGCGAACCACGCCCGCACAAAACCCTCGGGGTCTAGATAGTATGACAGTTATATGTGTCAACTTCTCTGACATGCGCTTTTATAGCATCGGCGCGCGCCGTTCGTCACCTGCCAAAAAAAATGCTCGCCCAGTTCGGGCGCGCGCGCCCGAACACAAACTCATTGTCACCGGAATCCAGGGGGACCCAAGTGTTGCGAAGGCAATCGTCAGAAGAGTTGTCAGTGAAGCGTTTCGTCGGAGGCTTTGGGCGGATTGACCTGCACCAACAGATCCTGAAGGCAGGTTAATGCGCGTTCGAACTCGCTGAACGCGCACATTTCAGCCTTCCAGAGATCTCCGATCAGTCGCGCCGCCGGTGCGACGTGCGACTTGAATAGCATCTCCAGCGTTACGCTGGGAGTTTGCAAGCGCTCGACCAGCGCCGTCGCGGCGGCCGTGTCCTGGGAGAGCGCAAGCCGCGCAAGCTCCGCAATCTCGTCCGATAGAGCCGCTGCCGCGTTTTCGGAGGACGAATGGCCGTGCGCCAAAAGCAGCCTCGGAATGATCTCGGCCTCGATGGCACGGATCAGCTGCGAGCGATCCAGAACCGGGAGGTGGCCGGGCGTGCGCGAGTCGGCTTTGCTGCTGGAGGTGGCCGACGTGCGCGACGCCTTCTCAAGCCAATAGCTCGCCAATGGCCCGATCTTGCGCTCCCAATCGTCCAGCTCGAACGGCTTCACGACATAGGCATCGGCGCCGGCATGCTGACAGAACTCGATGTCTCGGGGGTGGGACGACGTCGAGAGCACGATGACCGGCACCTGCCGCTTGGGATCGTGATCGCGCACGGCCTTCAAAACCTGGCGGCCGTCGATACCAGGCAGATTGAGATCCAGCAGGATCAGCGTCGATTTTCGCTGGAGCGGGCAACTCGCGCCGAATTGGCTGATGGCGGTGCCGCCGGTCGTGAAGCGTTCGAGTTCAGCGTCGATTTTTGAGGATTTCAGCGCGAATCTCAGGGCCATGAAATCCGTGTCACTGTCCTCAATGGAAATGATCTTGCCCTTGCCAGCTGTCATCTGGATGCCTCCGGGCCGAGAGTGAAGAAGAACGTCGAGCCTTCGCCGACCGACGACTCCACCCACAGCCTCCCACCGTGACGCTCAATCGTGCGGCGGGCAATCGTGAGCCCCGCCCCTGTGCCGCCGCCGAACTCGTCTTGCCCATGCATGCGGTGAAAGATCTCGAATATCTGTTCCTTGGCCGCGTCGGTAATACCGATGCCGTTGTCTCTCACAAAATACCGTTTCCGTGGCGCTTCCTCTACGACAATCTCCTCTACGCCGATTTCGACGATCCGGTTTGGTTTGTCGTTGTACTTGATTGCATTAATGATGAGATTGGCGAAAACCTCCTTCAGCCTTACCGCATCGCACAACGCAGTTCCGAGCTGTTCCGCACGCCGAATTTCCGTCGCGGTATCAGTGATCAACCGCCGGCACGCCAGAAGGGTTTCATCGAGCAGCACATCCAGGTCGGCATTCTGAAGCGACAGCTCGGTGCGCCCGGTTCGCGAATATTGAAGAAGCGATTCAATAAGATCGTCCATCCGGCGGGTTAGCCGCAGGATCGCATCCAGTTGCTGACGGCCCTCCTCCGTGAGTTGGTCCTGCTCGCCCCGCTTCAGGAAACTCGCCAAGTGATGCACACCCCGGAGGGGCTCCTTGAGATCGTGCGATGCCGCATAGGCGAAGCTATCCAGCTCGACGTTCGCATCAGCCAATTGCCGATTGAGGCGTTCGATCTCCTCGGCGCGGGACGCTATTGAGCTCATCAGCGCCTGCCGGAGGTGCTCGACAACATCCTTCTCGTCTTTGCGCCATGGCTCGCTCCGGCCGGTGACGCTCTGCTTCCACAGCGCAAACGAAGCGCGAGGTTGCAATCTAACCTCTCCATCCGTTTCGCAGATCTGCATCGGCTTTTTCGGGTCACCAGCCCAATTCACGATTTCGATATGCTCGGGCCTGAACCAAAGGAGCATTTCTGTGGTGTGCGCGGCCAGGCGGGTTGCAAGGACGCCACTCGCCACGGACTTGTAAGCCGCCGCTGCGGGATAGATTTCCGACAACCTGTCAGTGGCAATGACCGGAAGGTTCTGGTCGGCAACCCATCGCACCAATTCAGCGGTCTGCTCGGATGTCGGCGTCAGTCCGATCAAGGACAACTTCCCGCGCGAGCTTACAGCCGCTCCTTGCGCCGGAAGCAGGCTCAAAAGGTTCAAATTGCGGTCCTGAGATCCGAGCGAGCTGTGAAGGTCGGGGTCCTGCCGCGCCTCCTCGACCAATTGGTCCGCGACGGCGCTCATGCGGAAGCGGGTTTCGTAGAATTCAGAATCCTCTTTGCCCGCCATGAGCAGCGAAACCATGTGGGAGAGAAACTCGGCCGCCATGCGGACCTCGTAGGGCACGTGGCGAGGACCGCTGTGATGCATGGCCGATATCAATCCCCACAGCACCCCTTCCTTCATGAGCGGCATGACCATCGTCGAGTGCACGCCCATATTTTTCAGGTATCCGGCGTACATGACGGAAACGCTGCGCAGGATCGAAAAGCTCATGTCGATCGGGCGCCCCGTGACGGGGTGAACATCGGGAATGAGGGGGACGGCGGTGTAGTTGACGTCAGGCAAATGCCGAAGCCAGCTCAGCCCGAAAAGACGCCGGGCAGGCGCGGGAATGTCGGTCGCCGGGTAATGCAGGCCAAGATAGGGCTCGAGATCCTCTCGCTTCGCCTCCGCGACGACGTGGCCGCTGCCGTCTTCCGCGAACTTGTATGCCATGACGCGGTCGTATCCCGTGAAGGCTCGAATACGGTCTACGGCAAGGTCGTGAAATTGCTGAATCCCCCGGGCTTTTTCCAACTTCGCGATGCTCTCCCGAACGTCGGAATAGAGCTGTGTGCTGGCCGGCTCCGTGGCGCTCGTAATCGCCTCGAGCTCGAGAATAAGCACACCGTCGCAACGGTGGGCGAAGATGTTCACGCCACTGGTCGAGCCGGCGAAGCTTTCGCGCACGACATGAACGGGGCCATACTCCAGCGCCATACGGTGCATGCGCTCGAGCATTTCCGGCGCGCGTTGGCCGAACACATCGGCGATCGACTTGCCAAGAAGGTCCTTTGCATCAACGCCTATGATTTCCCTGCAGTTGAGGCTCGCCTGCTGGATGCGAAAGTCCGGCTCGTCCACGATGAGCATAGCGCCGTGACCTTGCACAGCACCGGGATATTGAATTAACTCACGGTCGCAGTTAGAGAAATCGACATTGCGAGCCGTGACGAGATCGCTGCTCGACGGTGATTTTGCGCGGGACATGGCAGCCTCAAGCCTGCAAGCGCAGGCCGGCGTCGGCACGTGCGACCGCGTCGGGCCAAATTCGGCGCAAGTTCGTCTCCTCCGAGGGGGCTCTTTTGGAGAGCCCGTGACGTATCGTCATCGTCATTTGCCCGGCTGTCAAGCCAACGAGACGTCAGGAAAGCCGACCCGCTGGCGGGCCGGGGCAGCGCTCAGCGGGGGCGGCTTTTGAACCTCGGCATTCTGAACGGCAACATCAACCGCACCACCGGATTGCTGACACGATCCAGCGAAAGGGATTCGTGGATCCACGACAAGCGCTCGCCTTCCATGGTGCTTTGAATCAGGCTCCTGGCATAGAACGGCGTATCCTCGAGTGTCTTGACGATACGGGGCGGAGCATCCCGGCAGGAGCGCATCGCGCGCGGCATGCGCCAGACGATCGACGGCGGCAGCTCTGCCTCCGATGGAGGCTCGAAATCCTTATGCTCACCCGTCTCGCTCAATTGCCGGGCGATTGAAAGCCGCGCACCGTCCCTGCGCTCCGCGTCGTAGATCACGTGCGTGCGGCGCCCCGCGTGAGCGCGCGCCCACGTCCAGCGCCTGAATGCGCGCTCAAGGGGTTCGCTACCCCAGTTGCGATCGAAATACGCGTTGCCGGTCCAGCTCAAGAGCGGCTGCTCGAAGGCGACGTGAATTCGGGCGTGAGGCGCTACGGGCCGCCAAAGATGGGCTCCCCGACCGTCCAGCGCAACGGACGCGCAGCCGGGTGTGAAGTCTGTGACCGTGACAGTGCCTTTGATGATCCGGGGCAGCGGCACGGTGCGCTCGTCAATCGAGATGGTGAGCCTGCCTTCCTCCCACTGGAGACCGCTGGGTCCGATAGCGAGACTGGCGGGCGATCGCATCAGATCGGCGCGAGGCCGTTCCGTCATGCACCAGCGTTTTCCGTGGTTTCCGTACAGGGCCAAGTTGACGGCGCAATGCTGCGCGGGATCGCCGCTGCCGAAGCGTCGGTTGAAGGCATAGTAAGGGGAGAACACGCTGCCGATGAAGGCAATCAGCGTCAATGCGTTACGGCCGTCGTCGCTCAACGCATCGATGTACCACCAGGCGTAACCGCCGTGCGGAACTTCGACGTCGAAACCAGGTCCGAAATCACCTGCGCCGCGGCCAGCCGACCCGAAATGGCTGCCATCGGCACCCCCGGCCCCGGATGCGTCCCTCCCCCCGCAAGATAGAGCCTCGGAATGGGCGTCCTGGCCGTTGGCCGCGTGAAGGACGCCGTCCAGCCGTGAGACGCCTGGCCGTAGAGAGCCCCGCCCGTGGCCGGAAACATCCGCTCGAAGTCCCATGGTGTCGTCACCTCCGTCCGGCCGGCGCGGGCCTGGATCGAAAGTCCGCACCGCTCCAGCACCGCGAAAGCCTTCGTTCGGCATTGCTCGATCTCCGATTTTTCGAACTTGCGGGTGTCCCCGATAGCCGGAGCGTTGACGAGGACAAGCAGACGTTCCTCACCCTCAGACGAGGTGCCGCCGCGATCGTCTCTGTCCTGAGCGCAAACATAGACCGTAGGCTCGGCGATGAGTTGCTCGCGACGGAAGACGTCGGCGAACTCGCGCTCGTAGTCGCGCGAGAAAAAGACGTTGTGGCGCGAGAGCGGAAAGCCGCTCGTCTCAGCGACCATCGACCAAGTGACGGCAGAAAGTGAACGGCTCGACCGCGGCACGTACGCGGCCGGCGCGACACTGTCACCGAACCGGCCGTCGTGGACAGCAGCCGGATCGCCGTTCAGAACGATGCCGTCGAAACTCATAAGTTCGCCGGTCGACAACTCGACCGCGGCGGCCTGGCCCCGGCTCATATGGATCTGACCAGCTTCGGTTCGGTAGCGGAAAGAGACGCCCCACTGCTGGCAAAGCCGTGCGAGCGCTGTCGCCAGCCTGTACATGCCGCCGCGAACCAGCCAAACGCCGGATTGCTCGACGTGCGCGACAAGCATCAGCGTTGCGGGCGATTCGAACGGAGACGAGCCGCAGTAAGTGGCATAGCGTCCGAAGAGCTGCCGGAGGCGAGGATCGTGAAAGTGATCCCCGAGTGCTCGCCATAGCGTCTCGAACGGAGAGGTTCGCCAGAGATCACCGATCCCCTTGAGTCCTCCACTCATCGCGAGCGATACCGGACTCGGCTTCGGGGACAGGATGAACGGCTTTTCGAGCGCATCGTAAGTCAACCTCGCCCGTTCGCAGAACTCCAGATATCGCTTGGCCTCGGCGGGGCCTGCAAACTCCCCAATCGCTTCCGCATTCCGTTCGACATCAGCGACGAGATCGAGGCGATCCGTCTCATTCCAGGCGTGCCGCGCAAGGATTTCAGCCCTTACAAGATCGAGCTCGTCGCCGAGGACGGCTCCAGCATCCTCGAAAATCGCCTCGAACACCCACTTCATGGTGAAGACTGTGGGACCCGAGTCGATCGCGCGCCCGTCGATCAGGATCTCCCGCATCTTCCCGCCGGGCGACGCCGCGCGTTCGACTACGAGAACCTCGCACCCCTGCCGCGCGAGATCGAGCGCAGCGACAAGCCCGCCGATCCCTGCGCCTACGACGATGATCTTCGGGGCCTGAGCCACGCTCCACACCAGAAAGAAAAAAGCATTTGCCAATGCGCTCAACGATTGTCAATATTATTGGACATATATTGATGACTTGCAATATGGACAGCCATAGGTGACAGACATGTTTCCGATCGACCGGATCGAAGCTGCACTTGAGAATTCTCTGCTTGGCCCGTGCTCTGCTCCTTGCCCTCCCCGGCTTTCCGCGGCCCTGAGATACGCGGTTTTTCCCGGTGGCGCGCGCGTCCGTCCGCGTCTCTGCCTCGCCGTTGCATCAGCATGTGGCGATGACAAGCCTGCGCTTGCCGATGCCGCCGCGGCCTCGATCGAGCTCATTCATTGTGCATCGCTCGCTCACGACGACCTTCCATGCTTCGACAATGCCGCTATGCGTCGCGGAAAACCTTCTGTGCAGAGCGCCTACGGAGAGCCGCTCGCGCTGCTCGTCGGCGATGCATTGATCGTCGCAGCATTTGAAACGCTCGGCAGGAGCGCCGCAACGGAATGCGCACGCGCCGCCGGCCTGATCGGCATCCTGGCCAAGGCTTCCGGCGGGCCCGGAGGCATCGTAGCGGGGCAGGCATGGGAGTGCGAGGACGAGGTTTCGCTGGCGCACTATCACAGCTCGAAGACTGGCTCCCTGTTCGCGGCGGCGACCCGTGCCGGCGCCATGGCGGCGGGACATGATGCCGAGGCCTGGAGCAGGCTCGGCGAACTGCTCGGAGAATCCTATCAAGTCGCAGACGATATCTGCGATCTGGTTGCAAGCGCAGAACAGCTCGGGAAGCCGGTTCACCAGGATAGCCTGCTCGGCCGACCGAACGCCGTGGCGGAACTCGGGATCGATGGCGCGGTTGCGCGCCTCAAGCGGCTGCTTTCTAACGCCATGGACTCGGTGCCCCCCTGCCCCGGACAGGCCGAGCTCAAATCCCACATCCTCGATTCCGCGCGCCCTTACCTGCCGAAGGAGCTCGCGCGCGCGGCAGCCTGAGAGGCCAAGTGTGGCCCGAAACTCCAAGCTCGGACATGCCGTGCAAGAGAGCGCTCCGAGATCCGGCCTTATGGATCGCCTGCTGCGGGCGCGCGACCGCCTTCTCGCAAGCGAGAAATTCCAGTCCGCTGCTGCCGCGTTTCCCCTGTCGCGGCCTATCGCGCGCGCCAGAGCCAGCGCCTTGTTCGACCTTTGCGCCGGCTTCGTCTATTCGCAAATCCTTTCCGCCTGCGTCCAGCTCAGGCTTTTCGATCTGCTGCTCGAGGGGCCGCTCACGATCCCGGAGATCGCATCGCGGAGCGGCCTTCGTCCCGAGGCGTGCGACCGGCTTGCAACCGCCGCAACGGCCTTGCGGCTTCTCGAAAAGCGACATGGCGAACGCTATGGACTAGGCGCGCTCGGCGCCGCCCTCGCCAACAATCCGGCCCTGACACAAATGATAGAGCATCATTCGGTGCTCTATCGGGATCTCTCCGATCCTTTGGCGCTCTTGCGAAACGAGGCGCGGAACACGGGGCTATCCAGCTACTGGGCCTACGCAGGCAGCGCACAACCCGTCGCCCTGGCGCCGGAAGAGGTGCAGGCCTACAGCATTCTGATGACGCGGTCCCAGCCGCTGGTTGCTGCCGAAGTTCTGGACGCCTATCCCGTGGCCCGGCATCGCGTGCTGATGGATGTCGGCGGTGGAGAAGGCGCATTCATTGCCGCGGCGGCCGAGCGCGCGCCTGGCCTGCATTTCAAGCTTTTCGATCTGCCGGCAGTCGCGCAGCGTGCAATCGCCTACCTTCGAGAACGCGGGATCGATGAAAGGTGCCAGGTCCACGAAGGCGATTTTTTCCGCGAAACACTTCCGGGTGGGGCCGACCTCATAACCCTCGTGAGGGTAGCGCTCGATCATGAGGACGAGAAAGTTTTGCGCCTTTTACGCAATGCCCGCGCCGCGTTGACGCCGGGCGGCACCCTTCTCATTGCAGAGGCGATGTCAGACCCGGATGCAGGCGAGCGCATGGGTGCGGCCTATTTCGGATTCTATCTTATGGCGATGGGGCGTGGCCGTGCCCGCACACGAGGCGAATTAGAGAGCCTTTGCAAGGATGCAGGCTTTCGTGACGTGACACACATGCGCGGACGCGGCGTGCTTGGCACCGGAATAATAGCGGCGAAGACCGGATTGACTGTATAGTTTGCTTGACACTTTGTGTTGTCCGTCCCAACATACACCAACTGAGCTTGGGTGACAGAACACTGTCGGCACCCAAAACGTCGCGGAACATGGCAATGGACAGCATCGCGATCGTTCTCGAGAAACCAAGGCAGCTGGCGCTGAGCCACCTGCGCTTGCGTGCTCCTAGCGACGAGGACGTGGTGGTGGATGTCGAATGGAGCGGCATCAGCACCGGCACCGAACGCCTGCTGTGGTCCGGCCGGATGCCGCCATTCCCCGGCATGGGATATCCACTCGTTCCAGGCTATGAAACCGTCGGTCGCGTCGCGGCTGCCGGATCGGCGTCCGGCCACGAGACCGGCGTGCGCGTGTTCGTTCCGGGTGCGCGCTGCTTCAGCGACGTGAATGCGCTTTTCGGCGGCGCCGCATCGCGGCTCGTGGTGCCTGGCAACCGTGTCGTCGAGATCGGAGACGAGATCGGCGAGCAGGGGATCCTGCTTGCGCTCGCAGCTACCGCCTACCATGCAATCAAGGGCGGAAGCCTGCCTGACCTCATCGTCGGTCATGGCGTTCTGGGCCGGTTGCTCGCGCGCCTCACCCTTGCCCTCGGCGGCAACCCGATCGTCTGGGAGACAAATCCAGATCGCAGAACCGGCTCGTCTGGCTATCAGGTCGAGGACCCTTCGTCCGAACCGGCGCGGCGTTATAGTTCCGTATACGACGTCAGCGGAAGCTGCAGCATCATAGATAAGCTCATCGAGCGGCTCGCTCCGCGCGGCGAGATCGTTCTCGCCGGCTTCTACGCCGATCCGATCTCGTTCGCATTCCCCGGCGCCTTCATGAAAGAGGCTCGGCTTCGAGTCGCAGCGGAGTGGCAACCCGACGACCTCGTCGCGGTGAAGGGGCTCGTCGAGACCGGGCGGCTTTCGCTCGCCAGCCTGATCACCCATCGCCATCAGCCGGAGCACGCGCAGGCTGCCTACCTGACGGCTTTCGAAGACCCGGCTTGCCTCAAGATGATCCTGGATTGGAGAACCTGCCAATGAGCGGCTGCGGAAACATATCGTTCACGCCGGGGAAGCTTGCCGTGCAGGATTTCCTGCGAGCCGAGGCGGCCATCGAGCCCGACCCCGTGTCGACGTCGCCGCCCACCAAGGAGACACAGATCATCGCCATCTACGGCAAAGGCGGTATCGGCAAAAGCTTCACTCTCGCGAACCTCTCCTACATGATGGCGCAGCAAGGCAAGCGCACGCTCCTGATCGGCTGCGATCCGAAGAGCGATACGACATCGCTTCTGTTCGGCGGACGCGCCTGTCCAACCATCATCGAGACCTCTTCGAAGAAGAAGCTTGCCGGCGAGGACGTGAAGATCGGCGACGTCTGCTTCAAGCGCGACGGCGTGTTCGCCATGGAGCTCGGAGGCCCGGAAGTCGGGCGAGGCTGTGGCGGGCGCGGCATCATTCATGGGTTCGAGCTGCTCGAGAAGCTAGGCTTCCACGAGTGGGGCTTCGACTACGTCTTGCTCGATTTTCTCGGCGACGTCGTCTGCGGCGGGTTTGGCCTGCCGATCGCCCGCGACATGTGCCAGAAGGTCATTGTTGTCGGCTCCAACGATCTGCAATCGCTCTATGTGGCCAACAACGTCTGCTCGGCGGTCGAATACTTCCGCAAGCTCGGCGGCAACGTGGGCGTGGCGGGAATGGTCATCAACAAGGATGACGGCACCGGCGAAGCCGAGGCGTTCTGCAAATCGGTCGGCATACCGATCCTCGCAGCCATTCCTGCACACGACGACATCCGCAAGAAGAGCGCGAACTACGAAATCATCGGGCGGCCCGAGTCTCACTGGGCTCCGCTGTTCGAAGGCCTGGCGCTGAACGTCGCCGAAGCACCGCCCGTGAGGCCGCATCCCCTTTCGCAAGACCAGCTTCTCGGACTGTTCAAGGGCGATGCGGTGGGCCGCGGCGTCGTGCTCGAACCCGCGTCGCAGGAAGACATGCGCGGCGGAATAGCGATCACGAAGCCTTCACTCGAAGTTTTTTACGACACCGTTTGAACCAGGGAACCGGTCACACCCATGACTGACCGCCTGCCAGATCAATCGTCGACGCCACATGAGAGCGGCGAGGTCATCTATGATCGCGCCGGCGAAGCCGCCTTAAGCAACGATGCCGATCTCGCGGCGCCGAGAGAAGATGCGCCGCCGATAAATCTCGCGGCGACCCAAGGTGATGGCGTCGGCTGTCATGCCGGCAAGCAAGAGATGCGGCGTGCGGCCGAGAAGGCTGGAAACAGCGAACTGCTTGAACGCTACGCCGCAGACTATCCGGCCGGTCCGCACGACCAGCCGCAGAGCATGTGCCCGGCTTTCGGATCGCTCCGGGTCGGCCTGCGGATGCGTCGCACGGCTACGGTGCTGTCCGGGTCCGCATGTTGCGTTTATGGCCTCACTTTCACATCGCATTTCTATGGAGCCAAGCGCTCCGTGGGATATGTGCCGTTCAACTCCGAGACGCTCGTCACAGGGAAGCTGTTCGAGGATATCCGGGAGGCGGTCTACAAGCTTGCAGATCCGGCGCTCTACGATGCCGTCGTCATCATCAATCTTTGCGTGCCCACCGCGTCCGGCGTGCCGCTGAAGCTGCTGCCGGACAACATCGACGGCGTGCGCATCATCGGGATCGACGTGCCGGGCTTCGGCGTTCCAACCCACGCGGAAGCGAAGGACGTGCTGGCAGGGGCGATGCTGAAGTATGCGCGCACCGAAGCCGAACAGGGCCCGGTGCAGGCTCCGCGCGGCGGCAGAAGCGCCCGTCCCACCGTGGCGATGCTGGGTGAGATGTTCCCGGCCGATCCGATCGGCATCGGCATGCTGCTCGAACCGCTCGGTCTTGCCGCTGGGCCGGTGGTGCCTACGCGAGAGTGGCGCGAGCTCTATGGTGCCCTGGATTGCGCGGCGGTCGCGGCGATCCATCCGTTCTACACCGCCTCGATCCGCGAATTCGAGCACGCCGGGCGACCGGTCGTTGGATCGGCTCCGGTGGGCGCCGACGGAACCGCCGATTGGCTCGATGCCATTGGCGCCGCCTGCGAGATTCCGGCCGAACGGATCGCGGCAGCCAAAAACCGGATTCTGCCCGCGATCCACGGGGCTCTATCGAACAAGCCGATCAAAGGACGCATCACGCTCTCCGGCTACGAGGGTTCTGAGCTTCTCGTGGCGCGACTGCTCGTCGAAAGCGGCGCGGATCTTCGCTACGTCGGCACCGCGTGTCCGGCAACGAAATGGTCCGAAGCCGATCGCGATTGGCTTTCGAGCAAAGGCGTGCGGGTCGCATGCAGGGCTTCGCTCGAGCAAGATCTGGCTGCGCTCGAGGAGTTCGAGCCCGACCTTGCCATTGGGACGACGCCGGTCGTTCAGATGGCCAAGCAGAAAGCCATCCCCGGGCTCTACTTCACCAACCTCATTTCCGCGCGGCCGCTGATGGGCATCGCCGGGGCCGGATCGCTTGCGCAAGTCGTCAACGCCGCCATCGCGGGCAAGGCGCGCTTCGACACCATGAAAGCCTTCTTCGAGGGCGTGGGCGAAGGCTTCACTGCCGGAGTTTGGCAGGAGGTTCCCAAGGAGCGCCCGCAGTTCCGGGCCGAGTATCGCCGCCGCCTCGAGAAAGAGGCAAAGAAACGCAAGGCCGAGGAGATGATCTGATGCTCATCCTCGACCACGATCGCGCAGGCGGATACTGGGGATCGGTCTATGCCTTCACGGCCATAAAGGGCCTTCAGGTCATTATCGACGGACCTGTCGGCTGCGAGAACCTGCCCGTCACCTCGGTTCTGCATTACACCGATGCATTGCCGCCGCACGAGCTGCCCATCGTCGTGACCGGATTGGGCGAAGAGGAGCTCGGCCAGACCGGCACGGAAGACGCGATGCGCCGCGCGCACAAGACGCTCGATCACGATCTGCCGGCCGTCGTCGTGACAGGGTCGATTGCCGAGATGATTGGCGGCGGTGTGACGCCCGAAGGAACCAGCATACAACGCTTCCTGCCTCGCACGATCGACGAGGATCAGTGGCAGAGCGCCAATCGCGCCATCTATTGGCTGTGGACGCAGTATGGGCGCAAAAAAATCCCCGAGCGCAAGCCGCGCAAGGAGGGCGAAAAGCCCCGTGTCAACATCATCGGCCCGATCTACGGTACGTTCAATACCGCCTCCGATCTCGCTGAGATCCGGCGTCTGATCGAAGGAATCGGCGCCGAGATCAACATGGTTTTTCCCCTCGGAAGCCATCTCGAGGATGTCGGCAAGCTGGTCGACGCGGACGTCAACGTGTGCATGTACCGTGAATACGGACGCATGCTTTGCGAGGCGCTCGAGCGGCCTTACCTGCAGGCCCCGATCGGTCTTCATTCGACAACGAAGTTCCTGCAGACACTCGGCGCTTTGACCGGCCTCGATCCCGAACCCTTCATCGAGCGCGAGAAGCATACGACGATCAAGCCGCTTTGGGATCTTTGGCGGTCCGTGACGCAGGATTTCTTCGGCACAGCGACCTTCGCGATCGTCGCAAACGAGACCTATGCGCGCGGCGTGCGCAATTTTCTCGAAACCGAGCTCGGATTGCCCTGCACCTTTGCCTTCGCCCGGTCGGCTGGAAGCAAAACCGACAACGACTCGGTGCGAAGAGCCGTGCGAGAGAAGCCCCCGCTGGTCCTTTTCGGCAGCTTCAACGAGCGCATGTACTTAGCCGAAGCCGGCGCTAAGGCGATCTTCGTTCCAGCGTCGTTCCCCGGCGCCATCGTGCGCCGGCACACGGGCACACCTTTCATGGGATACGCCGGGGCGACCTACCTCCTGCAGGAGGTCTGCAACGCGCTGTTCGATGCTCTCTTCAACATCCTTCCGCTGGGAACCGATCTCGACAAGGTCGAAGCGACTCCGGCGCGCCTTGCTCCCGAAATTCCATGGGACGAGGAGGCGAAGACCGCTCTCGACGACATTCTCGAAGCTCACCCGGTGCTGGTGCGCATCTCTGCAGCCAAGCGTCTTCGCGACGCCGCCGAGAGAGGTGTGCGTCAAGCCGGTGAGGGGCGTGTGACCGCAGCCAGAGTTGGCCAGGCTCATGCTGCGCTCATGGAGGGCCACTCCCTATGAAGTCTCCCCGGCTCTCACCGCCCACTCCTTCAACGGCGCGGCCTTCTCCATCCAAGGCACAGGCGCCGAAGCATCCGTGTTCCGTCGGCTCACATGGTTCTACTGGGAGGTCGCAATGGCAGACACGTTGTTGAGAGAAGCCACGACTCACGCGCGCCACGTTTCTCGCGAGAGCCTTGAGTACCGCCTCATATTCGGCGTTTGTTTCATCGTCTTCCTGCTGGCCGGATTCATAGAACGTCTTTTGCCGCCGAGTTGGCGAACGTCAACGCGCGACATGAGACCCCCGCTCACGCTCCTGCAACAAGCCTGGGGAGCAGCGGGAACCTGCACGGCCTACGCCTTCAAGGGCTAGGCGAGCATTTCATCCGGAGACGTTCTCCGGACGAAAGGGCCGCCTGAAACTCAGGCGGTCACTCCAGCCGCGCGGACGTGCGCGGTAACGACTAGGAGGAACTCGAAGGGAGAACTGAGAATGGCAGTAGATGACAGGCGGGCCGGATCTTTATCCGGTTTGACTGAACAGGAAGCGAAGGAATTCCACTCGATATTCATGACGAGCTTCATCCTGTTCACGATCGTCGCGATCATTGCTCACATCCTCGTCTGGATGTGGCGCCCTTGGCTGCCCGGACCCGGAGGCTACTCGTCTCTGACGGACGGCCTGACGAACGTGGCTACTCTGATCACCACGCTAGCCACATAGGAGGAAATGGACATGTGGCGACTTTGGCTTCTGTTCGATCCGCGGCGTACGCTGGTCGCACTCTTCACGTTTCTGTTCGCGCTGGCATTGATCATTCACTTCATCTTGCTCAGCACGAACAGGTTCAACTGGCTCGATGGCCCCGGCGCGGCACCCGCACCGAAGGCCGCAATCGAGCTTCCGGTGAAGCCGGTTTAACGCCGGCTAGCGCCACGGACGCGGCCCTTCCGGTGGCCTTGACCCATCGTGCGGGGCCCGTCCGTAACTCAACCGGCTTGGAAGATTGGCATAGCGCCTAACGCAATCGGGGAGGACCACCGATGGCAATGTTAAGCTTTGAGAGAAAATACCGCGTCCGTGGTGGCACTCTCATCGGCGGAGATCTGTTCGATTTCTGGGTGGGACCGTTCTACGTCGGCTTTTTCGGGGTTACGACAATACTGTTCACGATGGTCGGCGTGGCCATGATCCTCTTCGAGGCATCGCTTGGACCGACGTGGAGCATCTGGCGCATCAGCGTCAATCCACCGCCGCCAGAGTTCGGCTTGTCTTTCGCCCCGCTCAAGCAGGGTGGAATCTGGCAGATCGTCACCGTGTGCGCGATCGGCGCATTCGTTTCGTGGGCGTTGAGAGAGGTTGAGATCTGCAGGAAGCTCGGCATCGGGTATCACGTCCCGATCGCTTTCTCGTTCGCCATATTGGCCTACGTGACGCTCGTGGTATTCCGCCCGGTTCTCATGGGATCGTGGTCTCATGGTTTCCCGTACGGCATCATCAGTCATCTCGATTGGGTGTCTAACACGGGCTACACCTACGGAAACTTCCACTACAATCCCGCGCACATGATCGCCATCACGTTCTTCTTCACGACGTGCCTGGCGCTGGCGCTGCACGGAAGCGTCATCCTGTCGGCCGTCAATCCCGGCCGCCACGGAATTGAAAACGAGCCCGTGAAGACGCCCGACCATGAAAACACGTTCTTCCGGGATACCATCGGCTATTCCATCGGCACTGTCGGCATCCATCGGCTTGGGCTCTTCCTTGCACTGTCCGCAGTGTTCTTCAGCGCCGTGTGCATCATCATTAGCGGCCCGCTCTGGGCTGAAGGCGATGCCTGGGTCAACTGGTGGGACTGGTGGCTCAAAATTCCGATCTGGTCTTGATGCGAGGAACGACAAATGACCCAATATCAGAACATCTTCCATCAGGTACAGGTCAGAGGTCCCGTGGAGTTCGGCGTGCCCGCACGCATGGGACTCTGGCCACGCCAAGGCCAGCCCTTCTTTTCCTATTGGCTGGGTAAGATCGGCGATGCGCAGGTCGGCCCCATTCACCTCGGCACGACCGGCTTCCTGTCGATCGTGTGCGGCGTGATTGCGATCGAAATCATCGGCCTCAACATGCTGGCGTCCGTGAACTGGAGCCCGATCGAGTTCATGCGCAGGCTTTTCTGGCTGTCGCTCGAACCGCCACTTGCCAAGCACGGCCTTACGATCCTGCCGCCGCTGAAGGAAGGCGGCTGGTGGCTCATGGCGGGCTTCTTCCTCACAACATCGATCCTGCTGTGGTGGGTGCGGATGTACAAACGAGCGCGCGACCTCAAGATGGGCACTCACGTCGCCTGGGCTTTCGCGGCGGCCATCTGGCTTTATCTCGTGCTCGGTTTCATTCGCCCGATCCTGATGGGAAGCTGGCATCATGCAGTTCCGTTCGGAATTTTCCGGCACCTGGATTGGACGAACCAGCTCTCACTCGACTACGGCAACCTCTTCTACAATCCGTTCCACATGCTCTCGATCGCCTTCCTTTACGGGTCGGCACTTCTGTTTGCGATGCATGGTGCAACCGTGCTCGCCATAAGCAGGTACGGCGGCGATCGCGAGCTCGAGCAGATCACGGATCGTGGCACTGCCTTCGAGCGCGGCGCGCTGTTCTGGAGGTGGACGATGGGCTTCAACGCGACGGCGGAGTCGATCCATCGCTGGGCCTGGTGGTTCGCGGTGCTCTGCCCGCTCACCGGCGGCATCGGCATCCTGCTCACCGGAACCGTGGTCGACAACTGGTACGACTGGGGCCTGAAGCACGGCCTCGGACCCACGACCTATACGCCTTAAGCCCAGGTGCGGAGGCATCTACGGCTCACACCCGCAACCGGAGCGATCAGCTCTTCATCGCTCCGGTAGCAACTCGGTGAGACGCCCGGCCACAGACTCCGGCGGTTCATCGAAATTCCCCTGAACGTGCATCCAACTCGGCGGCGCCCGCATTCCGGTCGCCGCCGTTTTTATGACTGTATGAGGGATGTGCATGAGGGACGCTGAGCGAGATCGGTGTTCTCGTGGCCGGCGCTCTTGGCGCTTGACGGCAGTGCAAGCGGGGCGCGCGAATGCGTGACTGCGCCCCCAATACCCGCTTGAGTAAACAATGGTGCTGCAGGCCGTTCCTTATTCGGCGGCGAGACGGACGTACGTGCCATTGGCCACCGGGCACGCCATCCAGAGCGTCTCGAGCGCGTCAACGAGCTGATCCATCTGCACGTTGCTGTGAACGGGCGACGGCGTGAAGCGCATCCGCTCAGTTCCCCGGGGGACTGTGGGATAATTGATCGGCTGGACGTAGACGCCGTACTCCCGCAGCAGGACGTCCGTCACGGCCTTGCAGTGAGTTGGGTCGCCGACCATAACCGGGACGATGTGGCTCGGGTTGTCGATAACAGGCAAGCGCCGCGCCTTGAGCATAGATTTGAGGCGCCGGGCCCGCTCCTGATGAGACGTTCTCTCGACCGTGCTCGACTTCAGATGGCGAATGCTGGCCAGGGCACCGGCGGCAATTGCCGGAGCGAGCGACGTCGTGAAGATGAATCCGGAAGAGAACGAGCGAATTGCATCGCAGCAGGCGGCGCTTGCGGCGATGTAGCCGCCCATCACGCCGAAGCCTTTGGCAAGCGTGCCGTTGACGATATCGATGCGGTCCATGACGCCATCGCGCTCCGCAATGCCGCCGCCGCGTGGGCCGTACATGCCGACGGCATGCACCTCGTCGAGATAGGTCATTGCGCCGTACTTCTCGGCCAAGTCTGCAATGGATCCGAGGGGCGCGATGTGGCCGTCCATAGAATAGACGCTCTCGAAGGCGATGATCTTCGGGGTGCCCTTGGGGTACTTGCGAAGCTTTGCTTCGAGGTCTGCGAGATCGTTGTGGCGGAAGATGACCTTCTCGCCGCCACCATGCTGAATGCCGGCGATCATTGACGCGTGATTCTTCTCGTCGGAGAAAATGACCGTGCCAGGAATGAGCTTGACGAGCGTGGAGAGCGTCGCGTCATTGGCAACGTAGGCCGACGTGAACAGGAGCGCTGCCTCCTTGCCATGCAGATCGGCAATTTCCTGCTCGAGCTCGACGTGATAGTGGGTCGTGCCCGAGATATTGCGGGTGCCGCCTGATCCGGCGCCGACCGTGTCGATCGCCTCGTGCATTGCCGCTACGACCTTTGGGTGCTGGCCCATGCCCAAGTAGTCGTTTGAGCACCACACGGTAATCTCGCGACGTCCCGACTGGGAATAATGATCGGCAACGGGAAAGCTGCCCTGACGCCTCTTCAGGTCGGCGAACACGCGGTAGCGCCCTTCCTGATGGAGCTGATCCAGATGCCGCTCGAAGATATTATTGTAGGTCATCTTTCCCTCCCGACGTCATGACGTCTTGATTCCGAGTTTCTGCCGCAAAGCGGGTGCGCGACGCGCGATCGGGGCAGGTTCTGCAAATTTCGTTGCTACTGCCGGCGACCCATCGTCTTCGCTTCGCGACGCCAGGCCCCAGCTCCACATTGCCGCCGGCGACATCGGCAGCACGAGAAACCAGTGCTCGACGACGACCAGCGCCATCAGCGCGGCCAGCATCGTGAATGCGGCGACTTGAAACGGGTCTGCGCCGGGCTCGAACGCCATCAGCGCCAGGACCGCCGTCGTCGCGGTCGCGACCGTGATCGAGACCGGGATCAGGAAGTTCATTGAGCGCTTGCGGAAATAGCTCGGCAGATACCGCAGATGCGGCGGCAGAAACTCTTCTGTCAGGTTCGCGACGCCGAGATAGACGTTCAGCTTTGCGCTGAGGCGGGCGATCCACAAAATCAACAGCGTGTACAGCCCGACCTGGTTGGGCATGCCGGAGGTCAAGAGCCAGGCGACCAGCACAGACGCGGCGATGGCAAGCTCATGGTAGATGACGGTCTGGGCAGCCGCCGAGAACCGCGCCCATCCTTTCGCGCCAACCGGGCATTCGCTTGTCCGCGGACCGGTCACGAGGCCCGTGAGAAAGCTCAACTCGTTCCAGGCCCAAATCACCAGCCCGCAGAGGAATCCGCCATACGCGGCGGCCGGCGTCTGCATGTCTCCGATCGCCCACAGGCCAAAAAACGCCATCGCTAGCGCAAGCGTGATCGCGCCCATCGTCAGCGGGTAAGTCAGGCGCGGCATTCCCACGAGATAGAGAACCGCGCCCGTGCTGATCCACCAGGCGAACACGACGAGAGCGATGGCGGCGGCGAAATCCAACGCGAACTCCTACCAGATCGGTGACAGGTGACTGGAAGCCGGCAGCGTGTTGTCGAGCGGGCGCAGCAGGAAGAGCCGGCCAAACACGGCCGCGGCTCGCGCCGAGAGCCACGCGCGTTTCACCCTGCTTTTTACGTCCGTCGCATCCGCAATTTCCGCTATGCTGGCGTTGATCCGGTGGAGCCGGTCCAAGCCTTGGCGGAATGTCGGATTGTCGATGTCGATAACGACCGGGAAGCACTGCCGCGAGATCTCGTTCGTGATCGAGAAAACGCGGTAGTCGTAGTCCGTCGGGTCGATACCGATCGCCTTGTGGAACTCGGGGCGCGCGTGATCACGGACGTACATCGTCGCGTAGACCGCGAGCAGAAAGAAGCGGACCCAGAGCTTGTTGATCCCGGACAAGAACTGCGGGTTCGCGCGCATGAGCAGCGCGAAGGCTTCGCCGTGCCGGAACTCGTCGTTGCACCACTTCTCGAACCACTTGAAAATTGGGTGGAAGCGGCGGTCCGGATTCCGCTCCAGGTGCCGGAAGATCGTGATGTAGCGCGCGTAGCCGATCTTCTCGGATAGGTACGTCGCATAGAAGATGAACTTGGGGCGGAAGAACGTGTACTTCTTGGTCTTGGTGAGGAAACCGAGGTCTATCCCGATGCCGAAATCGCGCAAGGCATCGTTGATGAAACCGGCGTGACGCGCTTCGTCCCGGCTCATGAACTTGAACAGTTCGACGATGTCCGGGTTCTTGCCGCGCTTTTTCATCTCCGCATAGAGCACGCACCCGGAGAATTCTGCCGTCAGCGAGCTTACGAGGAAGTCGAGGAATTCCTTCTGCAAGCCCAATGGCAGACTTTCGAGGTCGATCTTGTCCCAGTCAGCGTTGCGGCGGAAATGGCCCTTGTTGGGATCGGCTCGCATCTCTGCCAGCAGCAAATCCCATTCGCCGCGAACACTGTCGACCTGCATGGCATCCAGCTCATCGAAGTCGGTTGTATAGAAGCGCGGACTTAGAATGGTATTTTTCTGCGCCTCGAGGGTGGTGTCATTCGGGCGGCCGATGGTTTCAATGGTCATAGCTTCCTCCCAGACGAGAAGCTCACTTCATAAAGCTCGGTAAACTCGAGACGCGCGAGCAGGCGCGTCCAGGCCTTATCGAGCCAGTTGGCGCGCGTGACGGTTGCGAGGCGGCGAAGCACGAGCTTCTCGCCGTACGGCACCGTTACCTCGTCGCCATGCACAAGAACCTCGTCACCGACCTCGATCGCGATCTTGCCATCGAGATCCACGTGAGCGTGGAGGCTCTCAAAAGTGTTCTCGATTTCGACCGTGCACAGCACGTCGAACCGTTCTCGTGGTGCAATCAGTTCTGCAATCATTTCGCCTCACTCCCAGCCAGAAGCAGTTTTGCGAATGCATTGACGTTGTCCTTCCCGAACCCGGTCAGCATGATCTTACGGCCTGTCGTGGGGTCGGAAATCGTGAGGCGGCCATCCGACCACCTTGTCAGCATGAAGGGCAGTTCTTCGCCGAAGCCTTTGGACTGCCGTTCTCGCGCCAGTCCGCGCATGACGATCCGAATGAAGCCGTTGGATCCCGGCTCCATCAGCGCGATCAGCTCGCCATTTCCGGCGGCGTGGACGGCAACGGCGCCGTCGGCGCGGTCCATGAAGCGAAGCTCTCGCTGCTCGAGCGGCGTATCCTCGCTCAGCCGCGTTGTGCCGACATCGAAGAATTGCGCGAAGGCCACGGCACAGAGTGCTACGAAGATCAAGGCGCCTGCTCCGGTGAGCGGGAGCGTCGGGAAGCGATTTGCGACATGATCTGTCATGGTGACCTCACGCTGCCGCTTGTCCGTGCGCCACGGGCGCGCCACCCGGCGCGGGCGTCTCGACGCGGACAGGAACGGCGAATGCGTCCGGGAACTCCACGCGGAGCGCCGCAGCCAGAATCTCGGCGACACGAGACGCGTCGGGAATACATCTCAGCATCGGTTGGGGATCACGGGCCCGCCACGGCCGTACGTGGGGCCACAGGACAACCATCGACTGGCGCTTTGGCGCGCTGACGACGAGCGGAATGTCGCCGGTGCCGTCGGAATACACTCTGAGATCGGCGGACTTGATTTGCTTGAAGGGAATGTTGAGCACGATCGGGAGCGCGATGCCGAACCGCATGACGACACGGCGGGTGGTGATCGTGTAGAGCGCCGATCGGGTCGTGAGGGCTGCAAGAGCGGCGAGAAGCGCGAGCGCCACCAACGCGCCCGGAACAACACCGGCGGCAGCTTGCACGGCATCGCGGGTGGTGCCGCTGGCCGACAGCTCGTGCCACGCAAGCACGACCGCCAGAACAACGAAGTAGATCGCGACACCGCTCACATGGAAAGCGCGCCGCGCCAGTGCGACCCATTCCGGCCGCCCCTGCCAGAGGATACGCTCTCCCTCCGGCAGGTGCTCGGGTAATCCAGGAACGGGCTCGCTATCGAATTCTCTCACAGCAAGGACTCCCGACGCTGCAGCGTTGCGTAAAGCGTGCCCGCACCGTAGTAGGCGCAGATCTGCTCCTCCTCGAGGAAGGTGACCTGGTTCGCGGTCTTGATCTTCGGGACCTGTGCGAACTGCGAGGCGAGGATCGCATCGACGTTCACCCGGCGGCGGCGGCCATCGATCGAAGAGAACGTCATCGGCAGAAGGACCGTCGTATTGGTTCCTGTGAGCGCGACTTCGAGATAGCGGATCAGAACTTCCGAAACGTCGATCCATACGTCCTGAACGGTGCCAGCCGCCCGGCCATCCGCGCCTATCACAGTCATTCCGCGCGGATCGGGGTCTCTCGGGCTCAAGGTATAATGCTTGTAATGTCCGGAGTTCGGCGGCTCGGGCGCGGTTTCGGTGCCCTGCGTCGCGTGGGTCACGAGTTTCTCGCCCGATGCGATACGGAGCGGAACGATCTTCGGCAGACCCTCGAGCGTCAGATCCGGGGTGTCGGCGCGCAGCGCATAGGCGCCGGGCCCCGCCCCGGAAAGCATCGCATCTCCGACGGGTTCGAGCGGCGCCCCGATGAAGGGGGCCACAGGCTCCGCGCGGTAGTCTATCTGCGGGTCGGATGCGCGTGGCGCCTCGACCGATCCACCATGCGCGAGGAAGAACGTCTTCGGTGACGGGATGGCGGGGAAGTTCAGATACGGCGCGGTGTCGATCCGCTCGTATGCAAGGGGATACCCCTCACGCTTGTCCTCTCGGCGCAGGTACCAGATCAGCCCCAAGAAAAATGCCCAGAAGAAGTAGAGCACGACCTGGGCGACGTCGATGTATTGCGTGATGGCACCCTTTTCCATTTTCTCCACCTAGCGATTGGGTTTACCCGGGAAACTCAGATAGTCCGAAACTCGTAGAATGGCCGCGCTGCTCGCTGCGAGGCCGCACGAGCGGGCCGACCGCGGCCAACGTGACGAGCAGCAGCATGATTTCGATGTAGTAGACGAAGCCGTAGCCGACGGCGGGGCCGACCAGGGCGGGGCCCAGCTTGCCGCTGACCGCAAGTCCCGACATCACGTCCCGGATGCCGCCACCCAAGGCGATCGCGACGCCGGAAGCGGTAGCCTGCACCGCTCCCCATGCGCCGAGCGCGAGGCCGCTATGGCCTTCCTCAGCCAGAGTCATGGCAGCGGTGAGCGTGCCGACGGCGAAGAGGCCGCCGCCAAAACCGATCAGCACGGTGCCGATCCGGAACAGCGCAGCGGAATCGAAGGGCGCAGCGAAGATAACTGCGGAGAAGGCGATGATGCCGACGAGCGCTCCGTATCCCGCCAGCCGATAGGGATCCATGCCGGACTCTAGGGACTTTGCAGCGATTGCGAAGGCGGCCAGCGTTCCGGCGGCAAGCAGAGCTGTAAGCGCAGTCGTGGCACCTACGCCCAGCATCAGGACCTCGCCTCCGTACGGCTCCAGCAGAATGTCCTGCATACTGAAGCCGGCGCTGCCTAGACCCACTGCCACCAACACGCGAGCGGACCGGCCGCCGGTGCGGAACGCGTGCCAAGATTCCCTGAAGACAGGCCGCTCTGCGGCACTCGCCGTCCGCGACGGATCACGCATTTCCTGCTTCCAGAGGGCGGTCACGTTGAGAGCCATCGTGAGGACCGCCACACCCTGAATGAGCTGGATCAGCTTTACCTGAGAGAAATTGCTGAGGATCGCGCCGAACGTCATCGAGCTTGCGACCATTCCGAACAGCAGCATTACATAGAGAAACGCCACGACGCGCGGGCGGGCACGCTCAGGTGCGAGGTCGGCGGCCAACGCAAGCCCTGCAGTCTGAGCGGTATGCAGTCCAGCACCTACGAGGAGGAACGCCAGCGCCGATGCGGCATAACCGATCCAAACCGGTCCATTCGCGTCTCCCGACAAGACAATCAATGCGAACGGCATGATAGCGAGGCCGCCGAACTGGAGCAGGCTTCCAAACCAGATGTACGGCGCGCGCCGCCAACCGAGAACGGATCTGTGGTGGTCGGATCTAAAGCCGATCAACGCGCGGAAGGGGGCAAATACCAACGGGAGCGCGATCATGAAGGCCACGAGTGCGCTCGGCATTCCAAGCTCGATGATCATCACGCGATTGAGCGTGCCGTTGAGCAGAACCAGAACCGCGCCCACGGCTACCTGGAACAGCGAGAGGCGAAGAAGCCGGCCTAGCGGCAACTCCTCCGTCGCGGCGTCCGCGAACGGCAGGAAGCGTGGGTCCAGAAGTGCCCAGCCTCGCGCCAATCTCGCATTCAGACGCTTCATACCCTGGCCAACTCCAATGCCTGCGAGATGTAGAACATGTTCTGAACCCGGCGCGTGCGCCGCGCCTCGACGAACGAAAGCCGCGGCTCCTTCTCGATCAGCGCTTCAATCTTCCCAGACGAAACCGGCTCGATCGCAGGCGCGCGGTCGCTGCGGGGAAACGCGCGGCCGATCGCGTGCTTGACGGCCAGCATCGGCGTACGTGGCGCGTAGGTGAAGACGAGGCTGCGGTCGGCCCGTGCGGCTAGGCGCGTCAAGGATTCGACCATGTCGTTCGATGCATAATGGATCAGCGAATCCATGCACACGACATGGTCGAAACGGCCGAAGCCGGGGTGAAGCATGTCGCCAACCTCGAACGTCACGCGGCCGGGCGACGCTTCTAGCGATCTTTCGCGTGCGAGTTCGATGAGACTCAAGGAGAGGTCTACGGCAACGACATCCGCGCCCCGTTTCGCCATTTCGATCGCAAGCGCGCCTGTGCCGCAGCCGGCATCGAGAATCCGCAACCCGCTGAGATCCTCTGGTAGCCATGAGAGGATCGCGGCCCGCATCTCGTCGCGTCCCGCGCGCACCAGCTTACGGATGCGACCGAGCGGAGCGTCGGACGTCAGCTTCTTCCAGGCATCGACGGCAGTGCGGTCGAAATACGTCTCAAGCTCACCGCGCCGTTCGAGATATGAGAGCGTAGGCATCAGTCGAACCCCAGGAAATCGAAGATCTCGCGATCTTTCATCGGTTGCGCAGACAAAGCGGGCGCTCCGGCCCACAGCGTTTCGGCGAGCCGGAGGTATTCGGCCTGAACAGCACGAAGCTCCGGGCTGTCCTCCATTTCGAACAGTGTCGACTTTTTGAGACGGCTGCGGCGGATCACGTCGAGGCTCGGAATGAGAGCGAGGCGGCGTAGGCCGATCGCGTCACTGAAGCGGTCTATTTGGTCGGTCGCGTCCGACCTGTTGGCGATGCAGCCGGCGAGGCGAACCTGGTAGTTCCGCGACTTCGCCTGGATTGCGGCCACGATGCGGTTCATCGCAAAAATGGAGTCGAAATCGTTCGCCGTTACGATCAGCGCCCGGTCGGCGTGCTGAAGCGGTGAGGCGAAACCACCACACACAACGTCGCCCAGCACGTCGAAGATCACCACGTCGGTATCCTCAAGGAGATGATGCTCCTTGAGAAGCTTCACCGTCTGCCCAACGACGTAGCCGCCACATCCGGTTCCGGCCGGCGGCCCGCCAGCCTCGACGCACATTACGCCGTTGTAGCCTTCGTAGACGAAGTCCTCGACGCGCAACTCCTCGCTGTGGAAGTTGACCGACTCGAGGACGTCTATCACGGTCGGGACCAGCCGCTTCGTGAGCGTGAACGTCGAGTCGTGCTTCGGGTCGCAGCCGATCTGCAGCACCCGCTTGCCGATCTTGGAGAACGCGGCCGACAGGTTCGACGAGACGGTGCTCTTGCCAATTCCGCCTTTACCGTAGATCGAAAACACCCGCGCGTTGCCGATCGCGACGTTCGGATCGAGCGCGACCTGAACGCTGCCCTCGCCGTCGGGGCGGTTCGGGAGGTTCGCTGCTCTGTAGAGAGTCTGTACACCCGCCGTCATGCCGCAACCTCCATGCCGCCGACACGCTCGACGCGATCCTCAAGTTCTTCTCCGGCCTTGCGAAGGGCTGCCAGCGTTTCGGCATCCGGCGTCCAGTAGTTGCGCTCGTGGGCTTCGAGCAGCCGGTTCGCAAACTTTGCAGAGGCGACCGGATTGAGCTCTGCCAGCCGCCGGCGCATCGCATCGTCGATGACGAAAGTCTGCGTGAGGCTCTGGTAGACCCACGGCGCCACTTGACCAGTGGTCGCCGACCACCCGACTGTGTTCGTTACGTGGGCTTCGATCTGACGCACCCCTTCGTATCCGTGGCGAAGCATGCTCTCGTACCATTTGGGATTGAGAACGCGCGTCCGGGTTTCGATGGCTACCTGCTCGGCCAGCGTGCGCACCTTGCCTTCGCCGCGCGTCTGATCGCCGATGTAGACCGGGATGTCGGTGCCGCGGGCACGACGTATGGATCGGCTAATGCCGCCGAGCGTGTCGAAGTAGTGATCGACCGTCGTGACGCCGAGCTCAACCGATTCCAGGTTCTGATAGGCAAGATCGACGTTCGACAGCATTGCGTTGAGCAACGTCGAGTTCTGGCGCGATTTCCCGTCGCGCCCGTATGCGAAGCACTTGCGACGTGTGTAAACTTCGGCGAGCTCGTCTTCCTCGGTCCAGCGGGCGCCGTCGATAACCTGGTTGACGTTCGAGCCGTAGGCACCCTCTGCATTCGAGAACACACGCAGCGCTGCCGTTTCCAGGTCGCCGCCGTGCTCTTCGAGAAACGCCAACGCGTGCTTTCTCACGTAATTCATTTCCAGGGGCTCTTCTGCCTCGGCAGCAAGCAGGGCCGCTTCGGCGAGAAGCTTGCACTGCAGCGGGAGGAGATCCCGGAATATCCCCGAGAGCGTCATGACGACGTCGATGCGCGGACGGCCCAGCTTAGCCAACGGAACAAGAGCGGCACCGGTCAATCGTCCGTAGCAATCAAAGCGCGGTTGTGCGCCCAAGAGATGCAGCGCCTGCGCGATCGGACCGCCTTCGCTTTTTATGTTGTCCGTTCCCCAAAGCACGATCGCCACCGATTCCGGCAGCTTGCCAGTCTCATCCAGGTGTCGCGCGAGGAGCTTTCCGCTTTGGCGCTGGCCGTCCTCCATGGCGAATGCGCTTGGCATGCGGAATGGATCGAACCCATGAATGTTGCGTCCGGTGGGCAGAATGGCCGGTGTTCTGAGAAGATCACCCGCGGGCGTCGGCCGGACGAAACGACCGTCGAGCGCTGTCACGAGCGCGGCGACTTCGTGGTCTTCGGCGAGCAGCAGCGCCGTGTTCGCGAGTGAACCCAGGGACTGCACGGTCTCGCTCGTTTTGGCCAACCCGGACAAAGCAAGGACGCGCTTCGCCGGTTCGCCGTTGATCAAAGCTTCGAGCGCGTGATCGTTGAGCCGCGCTCCGAGCTCGGTCTCAGAGAGCAGCCCAAGAAGCTCCAAGCGCTCTGCGACGCTAGGGGGCTCTCCGACAATGTGGAGGCCCTGCGGAATGAGCTCGTATTCAAGTTCCAGAACAGCGGCCTGCAAGGCAGCGACGTGGGCTTCGGATTCGCCATCGCTCCAAATCGGCTCTGCCGGGGCGAGGTTGAGCTCTGCTGCCTGGGCCTGGATTGCGGAAACCAGTGCGGAGCGATCGGACGCCTCGTGCGGGGCAAGCCCGCGCCAGCGCTCCATCGTAGACTTGAGCTCGAGGAGACCCTTGTAGAGCCCGGCGTGCCCGACGGGCGGCGTCAGATAGCTGATGAGCGTGGCTGCGGCGCGCCGCTTGGCGATGGTTCCTTCGGAGGGGTTGTTCGCCGCATAAAGGTAGAAGTTGGGCTGATCGCCAATCAGCCTGTCCGGCCAGCATGCCGCTGACATTCCCGACTGTTTGCCGGGCATGAATTCGAGCGCACCGTGCGTGCCGAAGTGCAGCACGGCGTGCGCGGCGAAATCTTCCCGCAGCCAGCGATAGAACGCCGAGAAGGCGTGCGTCGGCGCAAAGCCCTTCTCGAACAGCAGGCGCATGGGATCGCCTTCGTAGCCGAAACCCGGCTGTATGCCGACGAAGACGTTACCAAATTGAGCGCCGAGCACGAAGATCGACCGCCCATCGGCTTGAACCTTGCCGGGTGCCGGTCCCCACTGGGCCTCGATTTCGTCAAGCCAGCGCTCTCGCCTGACATGATCGTCCACGGCTATGCGCGCGGCGACGTTGGCCGCTGCACCGTATCGCGATGAATTGCCGTCGAGAATGCGGTTGCGCAGAGCCTCAACGCTGTCCGGCAGGTCTACCGTGTAGCCGCCCTGCTTGAGCGCCGTGAGCGTATTGAACAGAGACTCGTAGACGGACAGGAAGGCCGCCGTGCCTGTCGCTCCCGCGTTCGGCGGGAAATTGAAGAGCACGATCGCGATCCGGCGGTCGGCCCGCGAGCTCGCCCGCAGCGCGACCAGTTTCTCCACGCGCGCCGCGAGCATGGCAGCGCGCTCGCCGTGGGCGTGCATGTCGCGCGCGTTCTTGGCGATTTCCGAACGCCCTCCGAACACAATCGGACCTGTCGCTCCGTCGATCTCGGGAATGGCGACCATCATCGTCGTTTCGACGGGCATCAGTCCGCGCTCGCATGCCTGCCATTGCTCGATGGATTCAAATTCCAGCGCGTGCGCGGCGACATAGGGCACGTCTAGGCGCGCGAGAATTTCTTCGGCACCTTTCGCGTCGTTGTATGCAGGACCGCCGACGAGCGAGAACCCGGTCAGAGAAACGACGGCATCCACAGTCGACCGGCCGTCCTTCAGGAAGTACTGCTCGATGGCGGGGCGCGCATCGAGACCGGTCGCGAATGCCGGGATGCACCGCAAGCCGCGCGCTTCGAGCGCCGCGATCACACCATCGTAATGAGCGCTGTTTTTGGCCACGACGTAGGAGCGCATGATGAGAACGCCCACCGTGCCCATCACTCGGCCTTCAGGCAACGGAAGGACATCCGCCCGTGTATCGACGCGGCGCTCCAATCGGGGATGATAGACGCCGACGTCGGGATACTCGACCGGCTGGGGCACTTCCAGCTTACCGCGGAGGACGCGGCGAGGACCTTCGGCGTAACGGTCGATCAGGAATCTGACGAGAGCGTCGATGTTTTCTTCAGAGCCCGACAGCAAATATTGCAGCGCGATAAAATAAGCGCGTACGTCCTGCGCAGTGCCGGGGATAAAGCGCAGGATCTTCGGGATACGGCGCAAAACGGCCATCTGCTGGGCGCCCGAGGTCGCGCCCTTCTTGGATCCGCGTAGCCGCTTAAGAAGCGACAGGACGCCCTTGTCGGACCCTGTCATGGTGAAGCCGCCGAGACGCGTAAGGCGGATGACCTCGCCGGCGCTCATGCCGCACAGGATCGCATCACAAGAGTCACGCCTCGCCGCAAGGTCGGCGAGCACGGGATTGATGTGGTCCTCCATGAACAGCATGGTGGTGATGATGAAATCGGCACGTGCGATGTCGGCGCGACACTGGGCGAGCGCTTCGGCGTCGCGTGCCCAATCCGTTGCCGCATGAAGCGTTATCTCGAAGCCTGGAATGTCGCGCTCGAGCGCCGGGCGCGCCCGCTCGATCGCGCCTGCCAAGTGACTATCCAGCGTGATGATGGCGACGCGGACCGGCACGCGCTCAGCGGCTGAAATGTGCTTTTGCATCGTACAGCGTCTCGAGGGTTATGGTTGCGACGCCGCTCTCGGCGGCAAATCGTTCGGTGTTCCGGCGCGCCTTTCCGCGCACGAAGAACGGAATTTTTCCAAGCTCCTTTTCGGCTTCTGGTGCCCACCCGATCGAAATCGGAGCAGGCGCAGGCGGCGGCGCTTCGGCGGGCCCCGCATCGTGGTGACCCAGGTGGGACGGCGCGGCGCCGTCGTGAAACTCGAAATCTTCGCGGAACATGCCGAGAAGATGCTCTTCGAGGCCCATCATCAGCGGATGGACCCAGCTATCGAAGATGACGTTCGCACCCTCAAACCCCATCTGCGGGGAGTAGCGGGCCGGGAAATCCTGCACGTGGACCGGGGCAGAGATGACAGCGCTCGGGATGCCGAGCCGCTTGGCGATGTGACGCTCCATCTGCGTGCCGAGCACGATTTCCGGCTGCAGCGCCGTGACCTGCGCCTCAACCTCGAGATAGTCGTCGGTGATAAGCGCCTCGAGCCCATAGCCCGCCGCAGCTTCCCGAACCTCGCGCGCGAATTCGCGACTGTAGGTTCCGAGACCCACGATGCTGAAGCCTAGCTCCTCGGAGGCAATGCGCGCGGCCGCAAGCGCGTGCGAGGCATCGCCGAATATGAAGGCGCGCTTGCCGGTCAGGTAGGTCGAATCGACTGACCGCGAATACCACGGCAGCCGGGAGTCCGTTTCGGCGATCGGCTGGCTAACTCCGCTCACCTTCGCCACCTCGGCAATGAAAGCGCGTGTCGCCGTCACGCCGATCGGTATGGTTTTGACGTAAGGTTGATTGAATGTCCGCTCGAGCCATTTCGCTGCCGGCAAAGCGATTTCCGGGTATAGGACGACGTTGAAATCCGCGTCCCCAAGCCTCGCCAGATCCGCAGGCGATGCGCCCAACGGGGCTGTCACATGCACATCTATGCCGAGCTCATCGAGCAGCTTTGTCACCTCGACGACATCGTCGCGATGCCGGAAGCCGAGCGCTGTTGGTCCTAACAGATTGCAGCGGGGCCTGAGACCATCGGCACGACGGGGGCGTTGCACCGCGGGCGATTGCGCGTGCGGCGCGGCGCATGCCCTTACGACGCGATAGAATGTTTCTGCCGCGCCCCAGTTCTCCTTCTTCTGATAGGCCGGCAGCTCGAGCGGGATGACCGGAATTGGCAGGCCCAGCGCGCGCGCGAGTCCGCCCGGATCATCCTGCAGCAGTTCGGCCGTGCACGAGGCGCCGACCAGCATCGCATCAGGGCGGAAGCGCTCATAGGCCTCCCGCGCCGCCGTCTTGAACAGTTCGGCCGTGTCACTCCCGAGATCGCGCGCCTGAAACGTCGTGTAGGTCACGGGCGGGCGACGATCACGGCGTTCGATCATCGTGAAAAGAAGATCCGCGTAGGTATCGCCCTGCGGAGCGTGGAGAACGTAATGCACGCCCTTCATAGCGGTCGCGATACGCATGGCCCCGACGTGTGGCGGTCCCTCGTATGTCCAGACGGTGAGCTGCATCCGCTAGACCTCCAGCCTTTCGCGCCGTGACAGCGGGCGGGTAAAGAGCTCTGCGGCGTCACCTGCCTGGTCGTAACCCTGGATGGGCGTGAACAGCAGCTCTATGGACCATTTGGTGGTGATGCCTTCCGCTTCGAGCGGATTGGCAAGCCCGAGCCCGCACACGACGAGATCGGGATCGTCCTGACGGCATCGGTCGAGCTGCCGCTCGACGTCCTGGCCTTCGCTGATGCGGGCGGACGCCGGAAGTAGTGCCAGCTCTCTTTCAAGATGATCCTTGTGAAGATACGGCGTTCCGATCTCGGTCGCCCTCATGCCAAGCTCGCGGCAAAGAAAACGGGCAAGCGGCACTTCAAGCTGAGAGTCGGGGAAGAAGAAGATGCGCTTACCCTCGAGCTTCGCCCGATGCCGCGCGAGCGCCGCGGCGGCCCGCGCCCGGCCAGGGGCCGTAACGGCCTCAAGGCGATCATGCCGTATTCCCCAGCAGTCGGCCGCGGCCTTCAGCCATTCCGTCGTGCCTTCGGAGCCGATCGGAAATAGCGCGGGAATGATCTTCGCGCCGCGGGCTTCGAGCGCGCGCGCGGTATCGCAAAGGAACGGCTGTGCCAGGAGGCAATGCGTCCCCGGCCCGACAGGTGGAAGGTCTGCGGCGCGGCGCGGCGGCAGGAAGTGCACCGGTGATATGCCAAGGTCTTCGAACAAACGCCGAAACTGATCCTCGACGATGTCGGACAGCGCACCGACAACGAGAAGCGATCGCTCTTGGGTTCCTGCTTCCGGAAGCTCCGGCACAAGCGAGGCCAAACAGGCATCTTCGCCTTGCGTAAAGGTCGTCTCGATGCCGCTGCCTGAATAGTTGAGGATGCGCACGGCGGGAGAGTAGCTGCGCGTCAGACGGTGGGCCGCCCGCGCGAGGTCGAGCTTGATCACTTCCGACGGGCAAGAGCCCACCAGAAACAGAAGCTTGATGTCCTGGCGGCGTTCGAGCAAGCGCGCCACGACCCGGTCGAGCTCGTCGTTTGCATCCGCCAACCCTGCAAGATCCCGATCGTCCAGGATCGCCGTTGCGAAGCGGGGCTCGGCAAAGATCATGACACCCGCTGCCGACTGGATCAGGTGTGCGCAGGTGCGCGATCCGACGACCAGGAAGAAGGCGTCCTGAATCTTGCGATGCAGCCAGACAATGCCAGTCAGGCCGCAGAAGACTTCACGCTGGCCCCGCTCACGAAGAATTGTGCGGTCGCATCCGGGCTTGGACAGAGTCGGCACGCCTGATTCCTGCTGACCGAAGGAGGAGCTCATCGAACACCTCCGGTCATCGGCTGCGTGTATGGGATGCCCGCATCCAGCCGGGCCAACCGCAATTTCCAAAGGAACTGAGCCGCATTGACCGCGTAGGTCGCGTAAGCGGCGAGCGCGAGGAGCATCTGCCCCCTTGCATCGAGGAAATGGGTGAATACAGCGAACAAATACGCGGTGTGGAGGGCCAGCACGAGCATGCTGACGACGTCTTCCCAGAAGAAGGCAGGAGCGAACAGGTACTGACCGAAGACATCCCGCTCCCAGATCGACCCCGTGATCATGATCGCGTAGAGCACAAGGGTCTTCGTGACGATGGAGACCGTCGCTGCCAAGTAGCCGTCACCGGTCGCGAGATAGCGGAGCACCAGTGACAAGCTGACAAGGAAAACAGCGAACTGCACGATAGCCAGGACACCCTGAACTTTCGTCCACGGGGACGAATCTCTCCGCTCGCGCTCCGCTACGCTGTAAAGCGGTGTTCTCCGAGGCTTCGGCGATTTTGGCATCGCTCGTTTCCCTCCCGCGCGAGCTCCCGAAAAGGGTGCACACAGTCGAGACAGAGTACGGCCGGGACACAAAGAGTGTCAACTATTTTGGACGTAATTTTATCTTTACAAAAATTATGGACGGGGCAACTCTGTGTCCAATTGAAGTTGCGCATGAAGTGTCAAGTGTGATTAACTGACGCAGCGTGCGGCGAGCCTGCTGCCTGCATGACCCAGAGCGGTAACGCGACGTGGCGCTACCTCTGAGCCAAAGCCAAAGCGTTATTTCGTATTCGGCTATGGGGGAGGGATAAATGTCCAGCACACGGCATCTCGTCGAGTTCGAGCGGTGGCCGATCGCGCATAGTGAAAGTGGCTGGAAGAGCCCAGTGCCCATTCTATCCCGTGCCCGCAAATCACCTTGGACCGAAAGCCGCCGGCGCGTGCTCAAGGACACGGTCGAACGAGAGATCGTTCCGCGGCTCATGCTGGGCCACTATTCTTCTTCAGACATATTGCCGATATCTTCCGAGACATTAGCGGGAGATCTGCCTCGACCCAGCGCTTTGGAAATCGCCGAAATGGTGCGGCTGGTCTCGAGCGAGAGCGTGAGCCTGTCTCTTGCGCACGTCCGCCGAATAAGAGCGCGAGGCGTATCGATCGCCGAGATTTTCTTGAATCTGCTGACACCAGCGGCCCGTCTTCTCGGGGAACGGTGGGTGGACGACACGGCGGATTTCGCCACAGTTACAATCGCCACTTCGCGCCTGCAGCAAATCCTGCGCGAGCTGGCGCCCGATTTTCAAGCCGACACACGCGTCAGCCGTCGAAGCCCACAGGCTCTGCTGGCTGCGATGCCGGGAGACCAGCATACGTTTGGCGTGTCGATGTTGCAGGAGTTTTTCCGCCGCGACGGATGGGCTGTCTGCGGCGACATTCCCAATTGCAGACAAGACCTTGTCGATATCGCGGGCAGCGCGCCTTTCCGTTTGATCGGGATCTCGGCTTCCTGCGATACCGCCCCAGACGATTTGAAGTCGTTCATCAAGAACCTGCGCCGCGCCACCGCCGATCCCAGATGCCAGATCGTCGTCGGCGGACGCTTGTTCCTGGCGCAACCCGATCTCGCGAGGGTCGTGGGTGCGGACGGCATGGCAACGGATGCACAGACGGCGACGCGTCAACTATCAAGTCTCCTTGACACAAAAGCTGTCTGAAGTTGATAACCCACCAAGTACGATGATGTCTTTGGTGTGGGGATTGGCCCTGTGTTTGCTCGAGATCCAGGAGTCGTGTTCCGGACCCCCAAAAGAACTCTGGGAGATCTGGACGCCGAAATAGCCGCTAAGCTTATAGCGGCAGCGGCGGATATTGCGCTCGTGGTCGATCCCAAGGGCGTCATTCGCGATGTCGCGTGCGGCAACGACGAACTCGCCAAGGAAGGATTCGAAAAATGGGTCGGTCGGCCATGGGTCGATACGGTAACGACGGAAAGCCGTCAAAAGATTGAAGAATTGCTGGCGGATAACGCAGCAAACGAAGTGCCGCGCTGGCGCCAAGTCAACCATCCCACCAAGCGCGGCGATATCCCGATCCGCTATACTGCAGTTCGTATCGGACCTGGCGCGCGCCTCGTCGCGGTGGGCCGCGATTTGCGACCTGTCGCTGCGTTGCAGCAGCGCCTCGTCGAGGCGCAACAATCGATGGAGCGCGAATACGCGCGCCTGAGGCATGCCGAAACTCGCTACCGGCTGTTGTTCCAGATCGCCTCCGAGCCGGTGCTGATCGTGGATTCGACTAGTCTCAAAATCGTAGAAGCCAACCCGGCATCAGCACAGCTCCTCAACAAGACGGCGAAGCGCCTGACGGGCAGGAATTTCCTCGAACTTTTCGACGCCGAAGGGAGCAAACGGGTCCAGGCACACCTGTCCGCCGTGCGCACGGCCGGCAGCGGGGACGAGGTGAGCGTCAAGCTCAATGGTGAAAAGACGGATTGCCTCGTCTCTGCGTCGCTGTTCCGCCAGGACACCAGCGCCCACTTCCTCGTTCGCTTGTCCCGAGCGGACGGCGCGACCGCGCCGAAAGGCGTCTCGAAGCTGTTCTCGGTGGTCGAGAATTTGCCAGACGGCTTCGTCGTCACCGATCTCGACCGCCGGGTTCTGAAGGTGAACGCCGCGTTCCTCGACATGGTCCAGCTCGCCACTGAAGAACAGGCGAAGGGCGAGCTTTTCGATCGCTGGGTGGGCCGTTCGGGTGTCGACGTCAACGCGCTCACGACCGCGGTGCGCGAGCATGGCGCCGTCCAGAACTTCGCAACGGTCCTTCGCGGCCAATTCGGCTCCTATGAGGATGTCGAGATATCGGCTGTGTCGGTGCTGACCGGCGAGCACCCCTGCTATGGGTTCACCATTCGCCGGGTCAATCGACAAGAATTCCCGAGGGCAAAGGGTAAGAAAGAGCTTCCGCGCTCAGTGGAGCAGCTCACCGGTCTTGTCGGCCGCGTCTCGCTCAAGGAGCTCGTGCGCGAAACGACAGATGTCATCGAGAAGCTCTGTATCGAAGCAGCATTGGAGCTGACAGGCGACAATCGCGCTTCGGCGGCGGAGGTTCTGGGGCTGTCGCGCCAAAGCCTCTATTCGAAGCTGAGACGTCACGGTATCGATTTCACCGACGACGAGCAGGACTGAGCGCCACCACGCTCGACTCCCATTTTCATGAATTCAGCCGACGCGCGCCTGCACGAAAGTGTGCGCGCTGTTCGACACTTTTCGCTTTCGTCACGCCGAGTGTCATCATAGATTGACACTATGAAGCGTGCATTCCACACAACCACCTCGCCGATACCGTCCGCTTCGGCCGTGCTCGAGCTGCTCAAGCCCATCACCTGGTTTCCGCCGATGTGGGCGTTCGGATGTGGTGTCACGAGTTCCGGCGTAGCGCTCGACGGCCGATGGTCGTTGATCGCGGTGGGCATTCTTCTTACAGGTCCACTCGTGTGTGGCACGAGCCAGGCTGTGAACGACTGGTACGATCGGCACGTCGATGCGATCAATGAACCAGGCAGACCCATCCCATCTGGTCGCGTGCCCGGCGATTGGGGCTTCTATATCTCTCTCGTCTGGACGACACTTTCGCTTGCTGTTGCGGCATTGCTGGGAACTGAGGTTCTCATCGCTGCGGCGATCGGGCTTGCACTCGCGTGGGCCTACAGCGCGCCGCCGTTTCGCCTGAAGCGGAACGGATGGTGGGGAAATGCGGCGGTGGGCGCCTGCTACGAAGGCTTGCCGTGGATCACCGGCGCGGCTGTCATGGCCGGGGCTCTTCCCAACTGGCGCGTCTTTGCCGTTGCGGCACTCTACAGCATCGGCGCACACGGCATCATGACCCTGAACGACTTCAAGTCGATCGAAGGGGACAAGAGGTGCGGCGTCCGCTCGCTGCCCGTTCAACTCGGCGCCGATCGCGCCGCTCGCTTCGCGTGCATCGTGATGGCCGTGCCGCAGGCCATCGTCGTCGGCCTGCTGGTGGCATGGGATCGTCCCGTCCATGCCGCGATCGTCCTGGCTTCGCTCGCCTTCCAAGTGTTCCTGATGAGGAAACTGCTCAAAGATCCTCGCGCTCTGGCCCCTTGGTACAACGCGACTGGCGTTAGCCTTTACGTCACAGGCATGCTCGTCACAGCGTTTGCGCTCCGCGCGTTCCCGGGAGGTTCGCCATGAGCCATCAAAAGCTCGGCTGGTTCGGCATCGCGCGATTGGGTCTTGTTCAGGCCGCACTGGGATCGATCGTGGTTCTGACCACGTCGACGATGAACCGCGTGATGGTGGTCGAACTCGCCTTGCCAGCCATACTACCGGGAGCGCTGGTCGGATTGCATTATGCGACCCAGCTTCTGAGGCCCGCGTTCGGGCATGGCTCCGATCGAGGCGCGCGCCGCACCCCCTGGCTCATCGCCGGTATGCTGGTGCTGGCAATCGGCGCAATCGCAGCGGCCGGGGCGACCGCTCTCATGGGGGTGTCTCTGACCGCCGGTGTACTCGCCGCGGTTCTGGCGTTCCTGCTCATCGGCGCAGGTGTCGGAGCCGCCGGGACAACGCTCCTTGCGCTGCTCGCGACGGCAACCGATCCCGCGAAACGGGCCGGTGCGGCCATGGTCACCTGGATGATGATGATCGCCGGGATCGTGTTCACGACGATCTGTGCCGGAAATCTGCTCGATCCCTACTCGCCACCTCGCCTCATCGCTGTCACGGCGGGCGTAGCGATGATCGCAATTTCCGTAACTTTGATTGCGCTCTGGCGGCTCGAGCCTGCCGATGGCCACGTTGTCGAGGCGAGACCGGCGGCTCCAAACGCTACCGTTTCTTCCTTCAAGCGCGCTCTGGCAGATGTGTGGGCCGACCACCAAGCCCGCGCGTTCACGATTTTTGTGTTCGTTTCTATGCTGGCCTATAGCGCCCAGGATCTCATCCTCGAACCGTTCGCCGGGCATGTCTTCGGCTACACGCCGGGGGAATCGACCAAGCTTTCCGGTGTGCAGCATGCAGGAGTTCTCGTCGGCATGCTTCTGACGGGCACGCTCGGCACGTATGCGGCCCGCCGCGGCGTGGGGAGCTTACGCTCCTGGTGCATCGGGGGCTGCATCGCTTCGGCTTTCGCGCTGGCCGGTTTGTCGTTCGGCGCCAGCGCGGGCGATTCCTGGCCGCTCTCCGCCAATGTGTTCGCGCTCGGCGCGGCTAATGGCGCGTTCGCCGTTGCTGCCATCGGCTCGATGATGGAGCTAGCGTCCTCCGGCGGAGAGCGCAAGGAAGGCATCCGCGTGGGGCTTTGGGGCGCCGCACAAGGTATTGCGTTTGGCCTCGGCGGATTGGCTGGCACAGCTTCCGTCGACGTGGCGCGCCTTTTGATTTCCGAGCCTGCAAGCGCCTACGCGCTCGTGTTCGCAGCGGAGGCTCTGCTGTTCATCGTGTCGGCCGTTTTGGCGGCGCGGCTTGCTCGCAGGGAGGAACGCGCTCAGGGCAAACCACCGATCAAGGCAAGCGTCGCGTTTCAATCTGGACGGGGGTGAAGCCATGGCCAGCATTCATGAGGCATTCGATGTCGTCGTCGTGGGAGGTGGACCGTCCGGCGCGACGGCCGCAACCGACCTCGCACGCGCGGGCTATTCGGTGCTGCTCCTGGATCGCGCCGGACGGATCAAGCCCTGCGGCGGCGCCGTGCCGCCCAAGCTCATCGCCGAATTCGAGATTCCCGATCATCTGATCGTTGCGAAGGTCGGAGGTGCGCGGATTTTCGCTCCCAGCGCGCGCAAGGTCGAGATGCCGATCGATGCCAACGGGTACGTCGGGATGGTGGATCGCGACGTGTTCGACGAGTGGCTGCGGGAACGCGCGCGGACGGCCGGCGCAGAGCGCCGCAACGGAACATTCCTGGCCTTCTCGCGCAGCGAGGACGGCGCGCCTCTCATCACCTATCGAAGCCGCCACGAGGAGGGTCACGAAGAAACAACAACCGTCCGCGCGCGATGCGTCGTTGGCGCAGACGGTGCCTTGTCGGCGGTCGCGCGGCAGACCGTGCCCGGAGCAGACCGCATTCGCTATGTCTTCGCCTACCACGAGATCGTCAAGGTTCCGGATGGACTGCGCGCGGTCCACGGTTCGAACTACGACGGCGCGCGTTGCGACATCTACTATCAGAGCGCCTACTCGCCGGATTTCTATGCGTGGGTCTTCCCGCACGGCACCACCGCCAGCATCGGAACGGGCAGTGCCAACAAAGGCTTCTCATTGCGGAGCGCGGTCGGAACGCTGCGCGAAAGAACCGGCCTGGCGGCGACCGAAACCATCCGAAAAGAAGGGGCTCCCATTCCGCTTCGCCCGCTCCGACGCTGGGACAACGGTCGCGACGTCGTCTTGGCAGGAGACGCCGCGGGCGTCGTCGCACCGGCTTCGGGGGAAGGCATCTACTATGCAATGACGGGCGGGCGTCTGGCCGCCGATGCCGCCGCCATGTTCCTCGCTACGGGCGACGCGAGAGCGCTCCGAAGCGCGCGCCGGCGCTTCATGGGCGTGCACGGCCGCGTGTTCTGGATCCTCGGCATCATGCAGAAGTATTGGTACGGGAACGAGAAGCGGCGCGAGCGCTTTGTTACCATGTGTCAGGACCGCGATGTCCAGCGGCTAACCTGGGAGGCCTACATGAACAAGCGGCTCGTTCGTCGCGAACCCCTCGCCCACGTGCGGATATTCTTCAAGGATCTTGCGCACCTTTTCGGGGTGGTGTCGCCGTGACACGATCCAGTCTCTGGCTTCCTGTCCTCGCGGCCGGGTCGGCCGCGCTCGTCATCGCATTCCTCGGCGGCAGCATGACGGATACCGGTCCCTGGTACCAGGGATTGACGAAACCGGCCTGGCAGCCGCCCGGATGGGCTTTCGCACCCGCGTGGACGATCATATTCGCGCTTGCTGCACTCTCCGCAGCCATTGCCTGGCGCGATGCGCCGACTGACGCCGATCGAGAGTGGGTGATCGCAATGTTTGCGGCCAACGGTGTCCTCAACGTGCTTTGGAGCGGTCTGTTCTTCACCGCGCAACGGCCGGATTGGGCGCTCTTCGAGGTCGCGATCCTCTGGATTTCGATCCTAGTGCCGATTGTCGTTATCGGACGCTATTCCCGCCTGGCAAGCCTGCTCCTACTACCCTATCTCGCGTGGGTGGCTTTCGCCGCATTCCTCAATTACAGGGTCGTGCAATTGAACGGTCCGTTTGGGTGAAACGATGCAGGATCTTTTCGACAGCGGCCGGATCGTCGACCTGATCCTTCTCTTCATGGCCGTGGAAGGCGTGCTGCTGGTTCTCGCGAAGTCGCGAACCGGTGTCGGATTGTCTCTGCGCGGCGCAGTGAGCGTGCTAATGCCGGGGCTGGGGCTCCTGCTTGCTCTTCGCGCGGCACTGGCCGGACAAGACTGGACGATCGTCGCTCTCTTTCTTTTTGCTTCTCTCGTGGCACACATCGCGGATTTGCGGCTGCGCATGAGCACAAGCTCCGATCCGCAAAGAGAGCCCTGATCAAGTTTGCCGGCTGCGAGCCGTTCTGGCGTGCCGGCTGGCGCGGGGAATGAGCACCGAAACGTCGGGCAGGAAATCCCTGGCGTTGCTCACCAGGAATTTCCAAAGCGCAGTGCCTGCCGGAAGAAGCTTCTTTGCCTTCGGACGAAGAAGGTACCACTTCCTGACGACCGGCAGCCCCCGGACGTCCAATACGACAAGACGTCCCTCCGCAATTTCAGCAGCGACGGTGTGGGCCGAAATGAACGCCACGCCGAGCCCGGCCATCACCGCCTGCTTGATGGTCTCGTTGCTGCCGAACTCCATCGCAAGCCGCGGCGCTACATCGGCCTTTGCGAAGATGTGATCGTTAAGAATGCGCGTGCCGGACTCGGGCTCACGCAAAAGAAACGTCTCGTCAGCGAGCGCCCTTAGGGGAATTCCCTTCGCGGATACGAAGCGATGAGCTGGCGCGGCGACAATGACGTGCGGGTGGTCACCAATTTCCTGCTTCTCAAGCGCCACGGTTTCCGGCGGCCGGCCCATGATCGCCATGTCGACCTTGAAGCATTCAAGCGCTGCAATCGTCTCTTGCCGGTTCCCGACAAGCAATTCGAGTTGGACGTTTGGGTTGTCGCGGGCGAATGCAGCCAAGGCGATGGGCGCAAAATACTTGGTTGTGCTCACGACACCGAGTGAGGCCTTGCCGCTCTCAAGCCCCTTCAAGGCGCGCACCATGTCATCGCATTCTTCCAGCGCAGCCTCGATCCGGGCATGTAACTGCAGAGCGCATTTCCCAGCGTCGGTTGGTCGCATGCCTGCTTGAGCGCGATCAAAGAGGGGCAATCCGACGCTCTGCTCGAGCATCTTGAGCTGAAGGGCGACGGCCGGAGCCGTCACTCCTAACTGATTGGCTGCGCCCGTGATTTTTCCGCCATTCGCAACTGCAGCAAGAACGCGCAGTTGTTTCAAGGTGGCATTTCGCTGAAACGGCCCTCTAAGTTTTTCTTTCATCGCTACAAAGCAATTTGAAATTCACGAGCCCGCCCAGTCGCACCAACTTGACAGGTGTGAGCGTACCCCTGTCCGTCCATGTTGTCAGCCAAATTGGACGTCCAAATCGCGCACTGCGATCGCTCTCCAGCTTTCTCGTCTCGAATGGCATCAGCGCTTCGCCAATTGAGGCAACCGAACGGGAAAAGGGCCGCACATGACGCTCGGGACAATAATCTTCGCCCTTGATGGAGTTATCGCGGAGACGCATGAAGCGCGGCGCGAAGCATTCAACGACGTGTTTTCCGAAGCGGGCGTCGGGTGGCATTGGGACCGAGCCTGCTACGCTCAGCTCCTCAGAGATTCCCGCGGCCAGGAGCTGGCCGCCAGTGCCCTCATCGAGGCGTTCCTCAGAGAACGCGTCGTGCGCCCGCGACATCTCGGCGATTTGTCCAACATGATTGCCGCCATGGAACGGCGGCACGCGTCTCTATTGCGCGACCGCTTTGCGCATCGGCGCGTGCAACTTCGCGCCGGCATCGCACCGTTTCTACATGCGGCCGCAAGAGAGGGGATTACCCTCGCGATCATGGCGCGCGACGATAGCGAGAACTGCCGCACGCTTCTTGAAACGCGGCTGCCAGCCGAGTTGAGCGGAGCGATAGAGATTATCGCGCTCAAGCCGCATTGCGACATGAAAAATGGGCCCAGCACATATTCGAATATTGCCACCGCGCTCGATATGGACATGCGTCGCTGTCTCGTCGTGGAAAGCTCGGCTCCGAGCCTCGCGGAGGCGCGCGCGGCCGGGATCGCGGGGCTCATGACCTGGGGTCTCTACCCTCGGATGGACGACATCACGTCGCCGCGCAACCTAGGCCTCACAACATCCATCGCGGACGCATTCATCTTCCTTCTCAACCGTTGGGACTGTGCGCCTCCCCGTGACCTGCTTTCCTACATCCGCGACGTGCACAGCATGCAATGCCGGCTTCTCTACCCCTCGGATATTTTTTCTCCTGCGAGCGCATTCCTGCAAAATGAGGTGAACCATGTTGGTCTCCGACATCTTGAAGCATAAGGGCGGCGAGGTAAAAACCGCGCGATCCGACGAAACAGCAATGTGTGTCGCCAAGCGGCTCAAGAGTGAGCGGGTCGGCGCTCTGGTCGTCAGCGACGACGGCTGGTCCCTCGACGGGATCATTTCCGAGCGCGACATTGCGTTTGGCCTCGCCGCTCATGGCGCAGGCCTCTACGCCATCCCGGTTGCCGATCTCATGACCCGTTCCGTCATTACGTGCGGACCGCGTGACAGCATCGCACAGGTCATGAGCGTGATGACGCAGCGGCGCATCCGCCATCTTCCGGTCCGCGATGGCAATCGTTTGATTGGCGTGATCAGCATCGGTGACGTCTTGAAGCACAGGCTTGGCGAACTCGAGCTGGAGGCAAACGTATTACGCGATTACGCCATCGCTCGCGGCTGAGGACCTCAGTCATGAGCCCAGTCAGCACCAATCACATAAAACGCAAGGGAGAAGGCCCGATGAAGCGACGCATTTCCAAGGTTTCCGATATCATTTCCAAAAAGCCGGTACACACCATCAAGAGCGACGAAACGATCGGATCTCTTTCAAGGAAGCTGCAGAAAGAGCGGGTCGGCGCAATGGTCGTCAGCGACGATGGCACTTCCATCGCCGGAATTATCTCCGAGCGCGACATCGCCTATGCGCTCTCGCTGCATCGAAGCAATCTTCACGAGATGACCGTGGGCGCGCTCATGACAAGGAAGGTCATAACCTGCTCACTGAATGATCGCGTTTACGACGTGGTGCGCCAGATGGGCGAATGCCATATTCGGCACGTTCCCGTCGTCGACAGCGGAAAGGTGGTCGGCATGGTCGGCATGCGCGACGTCCTCGAGCAGCGTCTCGAGGAACTGGAGGGCAATCTGCATCTCATGAAAAAGCTTGTCGTAGCAAGCTAACGGGGCAATCAATGCGAAGCGCGGCGGACACCGCCGCCTTATTCGCATGCGATGACGAGCCCTGCTCCCGCCGGTCGCCGGCCCTGGCGCCTCCAGGGTTGGCATGCAAAGCGCGCAGCCCCAGCAGGATCGTCATCTGCGCGCGGCGAGCGGCAACAGGTCTGCCTTCCACGAGCCTCTCCGGAAATTGGCAATGGGAAGATGCCGGTGGAAGCGCGACTCATGCGCCGTCTACGGCGGCATCGGGGTTCGTTACCTGGAACACTTTGCGCAGCGGCAGGCTCCTGCGAGATGTATCTCGAAATACTCCTCTCCGTAGTCGTAAGATAGCTCTTCGCCAAGCTCGATCGCGCGGAGCGCGAAGACATAAATGCGACGTTTGCTGAGAACGATCTCGCAATTCGGTGCGCACGAGTGATTGATGAAGCGAGCCGTATTTGCCGGTATATTGCCGTCGATCATGCTCTCGTTGCTTGTCCAGAAGAGATATTTCCCGCGGTTCTCCTTGATCTGTTTGGCCGTGGCGGGCCGCCCGAAGTATTCGATGACGCATGATCCCTTGGGTATGCGTTCTTGGGCGAAAAGACCCCGGCCACTGTGCGACCGAAGTACTTTGAGCTGGAAGGCCCCCGGTACGAAGCGTCGCTTCATGGGGACAGCATGCCTTGCTTCATTTTCTCTCCATCTCGCATGCCACATGGGGAGCGCATGCCTAGCATAAAGCCGAAATTTCGCGAGTCCCGTAGAGACGCGATTGTCGGAAGGTCACACCCCTCGCGTCGTTCGGCGGCATCACGGGCTCCGCCATCAGACGAGTGGGTCGAACATGATCTCCCGGACCTCCTGCGCGCAGCGGCAAGCGACAGCGAACTTGGCAGCCCACTCCAGCGCGGCAGCGTGTGACGGCACATCGAGAATGACGAACCCGCCTATAACGGCTTTTGTCTCCGGGAACGGGCCGTCAGAAACCGTTCCATCGGTGGCCACAATGCTCGCCCTCTGCCTTTGCACCCCGCCGCCAAAGATCCATACTCCTGCCTCCTGCGCGGCGTGGACGACCGCGTGAGCTGCCTCACCCACGGCTTCCAACTCCTCCTCGGGGATCTTCATCGTGCCATCGTCGAACGAGATCAGGTACCGCGTCATCTGAAGACTCCCTTGGCAGAGGTCACTGTTGATCCGGCGTTAACTTATGGCTCCTCGCGACGGACTAAAGGCTTTAAACAAAGCAAGCAATACCTCCCGCTTGTGCGACGGGGCTGGGCACGAACAATTCTGGGTTCCGCTGGCGTTTGACTGGAGACGAGGCATGTACGCGTTTGCGATCGCGGCGGGGGCAATGGCCCTCTACTTTGTGGTGGCGGCGGTGCAGCGGCCGCGGCCTGCCGGAATCCTAGCCGCGGTCTTGTGGGGGGCCTACTCCGTCTACGAGTACTATGTGGCCAACGGCACCCTGTGCGATACAGATTGCAACATCCGCGTCGATCTCGTGCTCTTTCTCCCGCTGCTGGGGAGCGCGGCCTATCTCGCCTTCCGGAAAGAGCCGCGTAGAGGCGCCGTCGCAATTCTCTACGTGATCTGCCTAGGCATTGTCGCGTGGGTGGCAGCGGCCTTCGGCTACATTGCGGTGGCTGTTGTCGCCGGCGTGGCCGCGCTCATCGCCGCCGCCTACGGCCTCAAACCGAGCATCTCTGGCAGCCAAGCGTGACGAAGGCCGTGATCGACTTCGCAATTGTCTGCTAGGCTGGGATACGTCGAACAGCAAGGTGTTTGCTTCGCGACTGGAGTCGTAAGGGACTGTGATCTGAGGAGGCACGGGTGCAGAAGTTTCTTTCGGTCGCGATGGCCGCTTTCGCGCTGCTGATCGGTGGAGCATCGAACGCCTCCGCTGGGCCAGAACCATCGATCCTGACCATCACGGGCGAGATTTCGCATCCAAATCGCGGGGCGCTCGACCCGTTCCGCGACGCGTTCCTGATGCATAAGGAAAAGACGTTTGCGAAGGCTTTTGCCTTCACGCTCTCCGCTCTCGCTGCCCTGCCGCAAACCAAAATTTCAACCAACGTCGAAGGCTGGCCGGGGAAGATCGAACTCGAAGGACCGCGGTTGCGCGACGCGTTGGCTGCAGCCGGCGTCGCCCCGGATGCCACGATCGCGGCGACCGCGCTCGACGGCTACAACGTCGAGCTGACGCCGGAGGAGATGGCCTCACACGACTGGATCCTGGCGGTCAGCGCCGACGGGGTGCCTTTGTCGATCGGCGGGCGCGGCCCGGTCTGGCTGATCCACGGCACAGACGGAAAAGCGGTCTCGCAGGAGGTGGAAGCGACGTGGGTCTGGGCGCTCTATCTTCTCGAAGTCAAATAGCCTGCAAGCGTTGCCGCGCGGATGAGACAAGCGGCATCGTAGCAAAAGCCCCTCACCTCACCATGCCTCACTGCCCAAACGGACGATCACTCGGGCGAGCTGCTTTCAGTCGTTTTCACTATCTTCGTCGGCGGCGACCTGATTGTTGAATTCGACGGGGAAGAGAGGCGAAGTCTTGTCGCTGCTCCACCGTTCCATTGTTTGGCCAGCCACAAGTGTTTGCGGCGTCATCGAACTCAGGCTCGGACCTGACGGGGGCTTGGGATCGATGACGAGCATGCCGGGCATGTAGCCGATCGTATAGTTGCCCGATGACAGGCCGGAGACCGTGATGTCGTAGCTCCCGGTCTTGTGAGAACCCTGGGCGCTTCCGCCGTAAAGGAGCGTGCCCCCCAGGACCGACGGCGTGTCCCAAACGGCGAGGCCGGCGTAGCTCACGCCGTTGCCACCGTAGAATGCGACGCCATCGTTGACGCGCGTGACATTCAACGCCGTGACAGTGAGCGAGCGCGGCGTGATGGCGAATGTCGTGCCCGGCGTGAAGGTGAGGTTGTAATTCCCGCCAAGATCCAGCGAGCCCTGCTCGATAGCATAGCTGCCGACATTCTCGCCTGCCGATCGCGACAGGTCGCCCGAGAACGCATCGCTCCCCACCAGCGAGCCGGAGCTGATCGCATACGCGAGAACAGGGTCGGCGTTGCCGTAGATCTTGGTTTGACCCGCGTTTGCAGCAACCGTCACGGGCCGCGGTGTGATCGCGAATGAGGTGCCCGGAACGAAGCTCAGCGTGTAGTTGGCGCTCAGCGCCAAGGAGCCTGCGCCGATGCCATACGTCCCGACGTTCTCGCCAGAAACGCGATCCAGTACTCCTGAGAACGCCTCGCTTCCCACGAGCGTGCCCGAGCTGATGTGATAGGTGAACACCGGATCGGCGTTGCCGTAGACCTTGGACTGGCCTGTGTCGGCAGTCACGGTGATGGGCCGCGGCGTGACCGCGAATGTGGTTCCGGGCGTGAAGGTGAGCGCGTAGTTGGAGGACGCTGCTATCGTGCCCTGGCCGATGGCGTAGCTTCCGACGTCCTCTCCAGTTGCGCGGGTCAGCGCGCCCGAAAGCGCATCGCTGAACGCCATCCCCATGCCGCCGATGGTGTAAGCGAACGCCGGGTCAGTGTTGCCGTACACCTTGGACTGGCCTGCGTCGGCAGTCACGGTGATGGGCCGCGGCGTGACCGCGAATGTGGTTCCGGGCGTGAAGGTGAGCGTGTAATTGGAGGACGCCGCTATGGTTCCCTGACCGATGGCGTAGCTTCCGACGTTCTCTCCGGCTGCGCGGGTCAGCGCGCCCGAAAGCGTATCGCTAAACGCCAAGCCCAGGCCTCCGATGGCGTAAGCGAACACCGGGTCGGCGTTGCCGTAGACCTTCGACTGACCGGCGTTTGCCGTCACGGTGATCGGTCGCTGCGTGACCGCGAATGTGGTGCCCGGCGTGAAGGTGAGGCTGTAATTCCCGCCAAGATCCAGCGAGCCCTGCTCGATAGCATAGCTGCCGACATTCTCGCCTGCCGATCGCGACAGGTCGCCCGAGAACGCATCGCTCCCCACCAGCGAGCCGGAGCTGATTGCGTAAGCGAACACCGGGTCGGCGTTGCCGTAGACCTTCGACTGACCTCCGTTTGCCGCCACGGTGATCGGCCGCTGCGTCACGGCGAAGGTCGTGCCCGGCGTAACCGTCAGGGTATAGTTTGGACCGAGCGTGAGCGAACCCAGCGCAATGGAATACGTTCCGACGTTCTCGCCTGTCGCTCTGTCGAGGGTGCCGGAGAACGCGTCGCTTCCCACGAGCGTGCCCGAGCTGATCGCGTAAGCGAACACCGGGTCAGCGTTGCCGTACACCTTGGCCTGGCCTGTGTCCGCCGTGACCGCAATCGCTCGCGGCGTGACCGCGAATGTGCTTCCGGGCGTGAAGGTGAGCGCGTAGTTGGAGGACGCCGCTATGGTGCCCTGGCCGATGGCGTAGCTTCCGACGTTCTCTCCGGCTGCGCGGGTCAGCGCGCCCGAAAGCGTATCGCTAAACGCCAAGCCCAAGCCGCCGATGGTGTAAGCGAACGCCGGGTCGGCGTGGCCGTAGATCTTCGACTGACCGGAATCCGCCGTCACGGTGATAGGCCGCTGCGTGACGGCGAAGGTCGTGCCCGCCGTGAAGGTGAGCGTGTAATTGGACGACGCCGCTATGGTCCCCTGGCCGATGGCGTAGCTTCCGACGTTCTCGCCTGCTGCACGGGCAAGAGCGCCCGAAAGCGTATCGCTGAACGCCAAGCCCAGGCCGCCGATGGTGTAAGTGAACGCCGGGTCGGCGTTCCCGTAGACCTTCGACTGACCGGCGTTTGCCGCCACGGTGATCGGCCGCTGTGTGACCGCGAATGTGGTGCCCGGCGTGAAGGTGAGGTTGTAGTTCCCGCCAAGATCCAGCGAGCCCTGGCCGATGGCATAGCTGCCCACATTCTCGCCTGCGGCTCGCGACAGGACACCCGAGAACGCATCGCTCCCCACCAGCGAGCCGGAGCTGATTGCGTAAGCGAACGCCGGGTCAGCGTTGCCGTAGATCTTGGACTGGCCTGCGTTTGCCGCCACGGTGATCGGCCGCTGCGTCACGGCAAAGGTCGTGCCGGGCGTGAAGGTGAGGTTGTAGTTCCCGCCAAGATCCAGCGAGCCCTGGCCGATGGCATAGCTGCCGACATTCTCGCCTGCCGCTCGCGACAGAACGCCCGAGAACGCATCGCTCCCGACCAGAGAGCCGGAGCTGATCGCATACGCGAGCACGGGATCGGCGTTGCCGTAGACCTTGGACTGACCTGCGTTTGCCGCCACGGTGATCGGCCGCTGCGTCACGGTAAAGGTCGTACCCGGCGTGAAGGTGAGGCTGTAATTGGACGACGCCGCTATGGTCCCCTGGCCGATGGCGTAGCTTCCGACGTTCTCTCCGGCTGCACGGGCAAGAGCGCCCGAAAGCGTATCGCTGAACGCCAAGCCCAGGCCGCCGATGGTGTAAGTGAACGTCGGGTCGGCGTTCCCGTAGACCTTCGACTGACCGGCGTTTGCCGTGACGGTGATCGGCCGCTGCGTGACGGCGAAGGTCGTGCCCGGCGTGAAGGTAAGGCTGTAATTCCCGCCAAGATCCAGCGAACCCTGGCCGATGGCATAGCTGCCGACATTCTCGCCTGCGGCTCGCGACAGGACACCCGAGAACGTATCGCTCCCGACCAGAGAACCGGAGCTGATTGCGTAAGCGAACGCCGGGTCAGCGTTGCCGTAGATCTTGGACTGGCCTGCGTTTGCCGCCACGGTGATCGGCCGCTGCGTCACGGCAAAGGTCGTGCCGGGCGTGAAGGTGAGGTTGTAGTTCCCGCCAAGATCCAGCGAGCCCTGGCCGATGGCATAGCTGCCCACATTCTCGCCTGCGGCTCGCGACAGGACACCCGAGAACGTATCGCTCCCCACCAGAGAACCGGAGCTGATCGCATACGCGAGCACGGGATCTGTGGTGCCGTAGACCTTGGACTGACCTGCGTTTGCCGCCACAGTGATCGGCCGCTGCGTGACCGCGAAGGTCGTACCCGGCGTGAAGGTGAGGCTGTAATTGGACGAAGCCGCTATGGTCCCCTGGCCGATGGCGTAGCTTCCGACGTTCTCTCCGGCTGCACGGGCAAGGGCGCCCGAAAGCGTATCGCTGAACGCCAAGCCCAGGCCGCCGATGGTGTAAGTGAACGCCGGGTCGGCGTTCCCGTAGACCTTGGACTGACCTGCGTTTGCCGTCACGGTGATCGGTCGCTGCGTCACGGCGAAGGTCGTGCCCGGCGTGAAGGTGAGGCTGTAATTCCCGCCAAGATCCAGCGAGCCCTGGCCGATGGCATAGCTGCCCACATTCTCGCCTGCGGCTCGCGACAGGACACCCGAGAACGTATCGCTCCCCACCAGAGAACCGGAGCTGATCGCATACGCGAGCACGGGATCTGTGGTGCCGTAGACCTTGGACTGACCTGCGTTTGCCGCCACAGTGATCGGCCGCTGCGTGACGGCGAAGGTCGTGCCCGGCGTGAAGGTGAGGTTGTAGTTCCCGCCAAGATCCAGCGAGCCCTGGCCGATAGCATAGCTGCCCACATTCTCGCCTGCGGCTCGCGACAGGACACCCGAGAACGTATCGCTCCCCACCAGCGAGCCGGAGCTGATTGCGTAAGCGAACACCGGGTCGGCGTTGCCGTAGACCTTCGACTGACCTCCGTTTGCCGCCACGGTGATCGGCCGCTGCGTCACGGCAAAGGTCGTGCCGGGCGTGAAGGTGAGGCTGTAATTCCCGCCAAGATCCAGCGAGCCCTGGCCGATGGCATAGCTGCCGACATTCTCGCCTGCGGCTCGCGACAGAACACCCGAGAACGCATCGCTCCCGACCAGAGAGCCGGAGCTGATCGCATACGCGAGAACGGGATCGGTGGTGCCGTAGACCTTCGACTGACCGGCATCGGCCGTGACCGTTACGTGCCGCACTGTGATGTCGGCCGACGATGTCGCCGTTGCGTTGACGCTATAGTTTGCAGCGTCTGCTCCAGAGAGAGTGATCCCCGAAGTGGTTGTTGCAATTCCAGTCCCGACATTCACGTCGGCAAACACGGTTTCTGTGCTGTCGACAGTCAACACATCGCCGGAGAGGCGGTCGTCCGCGAAGGTCACGCTGCCGGCCGCCGTCGCGTCATAGACTTTGTTGTTTGCCGTCGCGGTCGCCGTCAGCGCCTTTCTATCGACGGTCAGAGTTCCGGGCACGACGATCAAACGATAGGTTTCCGTGCCTGCCGGCGATGCAGCCGAGATACCGGGGCTCGCCACGGCGTTGGCGGTGATGGCGTAGCTTCCGGCGTTATCGTGCCCGGTCGAGCTCTTCGAGCTCGCATTTGGATCGGCCAACGAGAACGCGCCCGGAATGTCACTCGGCGTTATCGTTTCCGGTCCCGCCAACACATACGCGGTCACCCCTGTGACGGCATCGTATCCGCCATACCGCCCATATGTGAAGGATGGTCTCGCGTCGCCGTACGTCACAGACGCGTCATCTGCCTTCACGGCAATCGCACGCGCCATGGCATAGAGTTCGGGATAGTGGGCAGTCGTATCGCCGCCTTGGCCCGCTTGGTTTGGCGGAACCCAAATGCCGCTGAAATCCCAACCGACAAAGTTGGTGGCGAAATTTGAGATGTCCTGCATCTGCGCTGTGGTGCGGCCGGTCACCCCGTAGGAGACGCCGCTGCCACCGGTCGCGCGTCCGGATGATTGCGTGTCCCAATAGTTCGCGGACAAGCTCGAACCGTTGTTCAAGCCGATGAAGCCGCCCACATTGGTGGTCCCCAGCGCCGTCCCCGTCGAGTAATTGGACTCGAGGTAAGAGCCGTGGCTCACTCCGACGAGACCGCCGATCAGATTGCTGCTGCCGCCAGTTCCGGTCGCGTTGCCTCTCGCGTAGCTCGAATAAACCGAGCCTTGGTAAAGATATCCTACGAGGCCGCCGATCGACTCCGGACCGCTGGCGTCGCCGGTGGCGTAGCTTTGCATCACGGTGCTTCCGGACAGAGATCCGACCAATCCGCCGACCCGGCTGCTTCCAGTCACCGCGCCCGTGGCATACGAATTCAGGGTCGTGCTGGCCTGCTGCAACACTCCGACCAATCCACCAACACTGGTCGTGCCGGATACAGTCCCAGTCGCGTAGCTGTACGAAATTTTCGTGTATTGCCAGCTCTCGCCGATGAGCCCGCCTACGTTCGTCAGGCCGGATACATTTCCGGTCGCGTAACTCTTGGCCACTGTGGTGTAGTAGTTGCTGTACCCGACGAGCCCGCCGACTTTCGACCCGGTCGCCGTGACGTTTCCGGTCGCGTAGCTCTCGGTCACGGAGGTCAATGGAGAATGGTTGGTTTCCCGTAGATAACCCACGAGGCCGCCGACCTGCGTCGTGCCTGAGACGGCACCCGTCGCGTAGCTCTTGGAGAGCGTGGACCCATACGCCAGCGATCCGATCAAGCCGCCAACGCTCTCTGCGCCCTGCACGGTCCCACTCGCATAGCTGGACAAGACGGTCGTCTGTGTTCCGCCACCGAGCAGACCTCCAACCGAGTTGCCGGTGGAGGTGACATTTCCCGTCGCGTAGCTGCCGCTGATCGTAGCGCTTGAGGCACCTCCGGCGAGCCCTCCCATCGACCCGTCACCCGTCACGGTGCCAGTCGCGTAGCTGTCGCGGATCGTACCGGTAACGCTTCCGACTAGACCTCCCGAAGACGCTTGTCCCGTGACCGCGCCAGTCGCATGGCTTCCTTCCACCGTCGCCGCGCTTATTATTCCAATAAGACCACCCGTAGCCGTAGTGCCAGCGACCGTGCTCGACGCATAGCTATTCGAGACGGTGGCATTTACCTCAAGTTGACCGACGAGCGAGCCTGTGTTCGTCCCGCCCCTGATGGAGCCGCCGACAAGGCCAACATTGGAAATTCGTGCAGAGCTGCCTCGTACCCGCCCAAAGAGACCTACGTCCGTTTGCGACGCGCGATTGATCGTCAAGCCGGAGATTTCAAATCCTGCCCCATCGAACGAGCCGGTAAAATTCTGTGACGATGTGCCGACGGGACTGAAGCCGCTCGTGCCCCATACGGATGAGGCGACCCCTGTTGCCCTTGCATCGATGTCCTGTGTCAGGACGTATCGTCCGCCGAGTTTCAACCCCATGAGCTGGAGCTGGTTGGTGTTCCAGATCCCTTGCGAATACTCATGGCGCAACATCGGCCGCGCTCCGTCGAAGCTGACCCATGTGTTGGTAAAATCAAAGCTGGTGTAGCTGGCTTGCGACGTTGCTTGAGCCGTTGTCAGGCCGGTCGCGGAGAACGTGCCGCTCGCATAGCTATAGCCCCATGAAATCCCGGTGGTTTGGATGTCCCAGTAGCTCTGCGTGACGTGAGAACTGTTGGCGCTAGCTCCAACGAGCCCGCCGACACTGCTCTGGCCTGCTACAGAACCGGTCGCATAGCTTCCTAAAACCGCAGCCCTGTTCATGTAGCCGACCAGCCCGCCGACCGAGTCGCCGCCTGTTACAGACCCGGTTGAATAGCTGTAATCAATTCTGCCATCGGTATTGTCTCCGACTAGACCTCCAGCCATCATGCTGGCCGCATGCACAACGCCGGTTGCATAGCTAAACTGTACGGTTCCGTAGTTCGATCCCACGAGACCGCCGGCGATATAGTTCGTTGCGGTTATCGTGCCTGTCGCGTGACTTCGCGTTATCGTTCCCTGATTGAAACCAACAAGACCGCCAACAACACCCGTTCCAGTGACGTCGGCAGACGAAAAACTGTCGGCGATCACGCCCCCGTTCCAAGCGTAACCGACGATACCGCCGACACTGCTCTCCCAGCCATTTGCCGAGATGCTGCCGGTTACATAGCTCGATGAGATGGTGGAGGCCCCATAGCTCGTCCCCACCAGCCCGCCAACTTTGCTTTGTCCAGTAATGGAGACTCCGGCGAGGGCAACGTTGGAAATAAACGCCCCACCGTCAGTTACAGAAAAGAGACCGACCCGGTCTTCGCCCGGCCGATTGATCGTCAAGTTTACGATCGGGTTTCCGAGGCCCTGGAGACTGCCGGTGAAGAACGGATAATCCTTTCCGATGGGCTTAAAACCGGCACCGCCATTCCATGTCGCCGTATCAGCCGCGTCGATGGCAACCGCAATTGCATACTTTCCAGCCAGACCGTTTTGTATGGCTTGGAGATCCGCTACGGAGCGGATCATGGTGTAGCTTTCGCCGTTGGCGGAGAACGTTGAGCTGGCGCCCGGCAGCGACACAAAGGCGCCCGGCGAGACTTTGAACTGGCCCCCGTGGTTCACGGCAAACCCCGCCGACGTGCCCGTTGCAACGATAGGCGCGTGAACAAAAATGCTCCCCGCCGCCGAGAGCGTCAGCACCGTATCTGCAGTCCAGCTCAGCGGAGCCAGAAGCGTGATGTTACCGTTTTGCGAGCCGGAGGCCCCTGTCGTCAGCGTGACGTTCGCCAGCTCGATCTGATCCCGCAGCGTGGACACATTGATCAGGCTGTCGTTTGCGGATGGCGTGAGACCGCTCACACGCGCAGAAGCGCCCGACCATATTGTGATGTCATACGGGTCGAGCAGCAGCGTGCCGAAACGGCCCTTGTAAGACGTCAGGTCCGCAAGTCCGCGATAGTCGAGCACTTGCTTGCCGGACACTTCTACGAAACCGCCGTCCCCCCCGAGCGCGCCTCCTCGCGCCGAAATGCGCCCTTCAAACGAGGTCAGACTGTCGGACCAGACAATGATCGTGCCGCCGTTTCCGTCGACCGCCGCATCGGCACGGATTTCGGCATCGGCTCCAATCACGACATCATGCGCACGCGTGAGGGTGCCGCCGCCCTGCAGGTCGCCGCCAATCCGAACATGCCCGCCGCCGGTTGCGCCGGATGCATCGATTTTGGCCTTGCCGAGCGTAATCTTGTCGTTCGCGGTTATGGTGACGGCGCCGCCTTTTGCCGCTTCGGACCTCGTCGAAATTCTCGCATCGCCGTCGATCCTGACGGAGCGGCCGCTGACGTCGACGGCGCCGCCCTTCGTTGCACCACCGGCATCGAGCGTGCCGGTTACGTTGACGTTGCCGCCCTCGCCGCCGCCAAGAACGATGGCGCCATCGACACCCGAAACCGATTTCGCGGCAATCGTACCCGACACATTTACGGCGTCGCGGATTGCGCGGCGAACGGTTGCAGCCTTGAGCTCCACGCGTCCGCCGGGCGCCTTGATCCGTCCACTCGAGTCGATGAGGGCGCGCGCGCTCACCGTCCCGGGCGGGATGGCGACTTGCAGAAAGCCGTCGCCGGTTAGATCGAGCGCTGCCCGCTCGCCTGCACCGAGGCCGACGCGTCCGAGCGGCACCGAGATGGTGCCGGCATTCGAGATGTTGCCGCCCAACAGGCCGACGAAGCCACCTGAGCCCGCCTGGATGGAGCCCTGATTGACGACCCCTGCCGACGAGCCTGTACCGAAAAAGTCCAGCACGCCGCCGAGGAAATCCTGATCGCGAATGTCGAGCGTCGATCCCACGAAGCCGCCGCCGACGTTGATGTTGCCCGTCGGCGTGATCGCGATACCGTTCGGGTTTACGAGAAACACCTGTCCATTGGCGCTGACCTTGCCTGCGATCGTCGATGTGGTCCCGCCAGTCACGCGATTGAGTATCGCGGACGATGATCCCGGCTGCTGGAACGTGACCGAGTTCGGCTGGCCGACCGAGAAGCTATTCCAGTTGACGATCGCGCGCGGCGTGGACTGCGTGACGGTCAGGCCGCCGCCGCTCGGCGCCCCCACAGTCACGCCGCCCGAAACGACGCTCGGGCCTTGCGGCAATGCGTGCTGCTGCGCCTCGCCTGTGACGGGCGCCAGGTGCACTCCGAGCACGGCCAGCAAAGCGATGTAGGAGATGCGGCGGAAACGTCTCGCTGACATGGTGTCAAAATCCAGTTCTAGAATTTCACGCCAGCATTGAACATCACGCGATACCCTTCCTCGGCCCTCGGGTCGTCCGTGAACCGCCGAGCGAGCTCGAGGCTCATCGAGCCCAAGGGCAATCCGTCCGGCCCCTCCACGAAGGCACGCGTACCGACGCCCACGGATGCAACGTCGATCCTTCCAGGTTCAACGATTGTCGGCTCGACAAGCCAGCCGCGCCCCGCCGCACCGAACACGTACGGCGTTACCACCGTTGCCCATGCCACGGTGGGGAGCGAAAACGATCTCGATATTTCGGAGCGCGCGAGGAGACCTTCATCGACGCTGAACGTGCCACTCTCGAAGCCAGAGATCGATTGCGGGCCATCCAGAGAAAACTGCTCCGACGCGAACAGCGGTGTGCCAAAGGATGTCTGACCGCGCACGAGCAGGCTTACCCGCAGGTCTTCCGGAAGCGGATGGATGTAGTGCATCTCCGCGACCAGCTTCTGGAAGTCCGGATCGCTGCCCATGCGCGAGAGCGGCACGCCGGACGCAATGGCGTCGCTTTCGTCCCGGCCGCCCAGCCCCTGGGAGACTGTCGCCGACAGGAAAACGGGCGCCCCGCGCGACGTATAGGACGTATGATCGAGACCGAGACGAACGACGCTGTAGCGGTCATGGTCGAGGTCGAGCCCGAAGTCGATGGCCTCGGAGATGGCTTCGTTGTGCTCGTAGAGCGCCTCGACATCGAGCCTGCGCGCTCTCGTCAGGACAACAGGGTAGGAGACGCGAAGCGCAAAGCGCTCGAACACGTCCTGCGTCGCAAAAAGCTGATCTATCGGGCGCGATCTCGAATGCGTGTATTCGGGGTTCAGCGTCAGACCATCGGTGCTGATCGGGATGACAGCGCCGACGCCGGCGATGCGAAGCGGCGCCGTGCCGTCCAGCGTGGCGCCAAGCTCGTCGGAACCGATGTAGGTACCGTAGACCTGCTCGCCGAACCCGAATGCGCTGTTCACCTCCGCTGACGACGCGTATTGCCAGCGCCCGTAGCTCTCGTTCATGTGGTTGTTCACGCCGAGCGTGCCGCCAACCATGCTATGCTCGCCATTGAGGATCAGCCGCGTGCCGCCCTGCTCGCGCCCACGCGCGAGCGTGCTGCGCAGCCGTAGGCCCGGCACGTGAGACGCGAGAAGCAGCCGGCGTTCGATTTCATCCAGCTTGATGCGGCGCTGGCCGATGAGCGGCGCCATGCGAGACACGACGACATCGCGCACGCGCGGCGATAAGGCTTGAACGTCGACATCCTCGACATAACCGTCGACGACAAGAAGCCTGAGTTCTCCTCCATCGAGAAGCGTCTGCGGCGGGAGCACCACGCGCGCCAGCACATACCCCGCGGCGGCGTAGGCTTGCTCTACCACGCCCGCGAACGCGTAGAGCTCCGCGGCAGTCGTGCGCCGCCCCACGATCTGACGCGACAGTTCAGCAGTGACAGCGGCAAGCTCCGGGAAACCACCTTCGATGCGTACGTTCGCAATCGTCACCGTGAGCCGTTCTGCGCCTGCGGGCACATCGAGAGGCGCGGCACCCGACATCACGATGCCTCCGCCGCCAAAGTCCTCCGGGGGACGTAGCGTCTCCGGCGTGACCTGGCTTGCAGGTGGCGCCTGGGCACCTGCGTTCAACGGCGCGAGCGCCAACAGCGTGACGAGTATTCCAGCCCGTTTCCGATATCGGCCCCGCTCACAGCTCATCGCCACCTCGTCCGCTGGGAGACGAGATGGAAAGCGCGCGGCGGACAGGTGTCTTGTTGCTTCACATCCTGCATATCGTCATTCTTTGCTCAGCGCATCGTAGGCGGGCGCCAGCCCGCGGAAGGAGAATGGCACCGCGACGCTGCGGCCCAAGCCATCCTTGAAATCAAGGCGACCGCGCTCGGATTGCGCACGCCATTTCGCGAGAACGTCGTCTTTCAGCGCGACCTCCGCAAAGCATCCGCCAGGCAAGCATCTCGCCCAGATGAGATTCTGGGCGATCGGATCGCTTTCATCGATTGCCACTTTCGGCCCTTCGGTGAGCAATACGTTGGTCGGCAAAACAATCGTCAGGACATTGGCAGCAGGGCTTTTGGTTTTTGAAATCGCGAGCCGCGCGATAGGGCCAGACTGGCCCTGAACCTGAACGGATTGCGAGACCTCGCAGAGCCGGCTTGCCGTTCCCGCCTCATCCGCAACCTTCTGGCAGACCAAAACCCAATCCCCGTACGTCGCGGACGTCGCGTGAGGATCGGACGAAACCGGCGCGGGCACCGTTGCGGCGCGGGTTGCAGGTGTCGGCTCCGCGTAAGCGGCCGACTGCGCCAGAGCTATCATCAGTGGTCCGCACATGAGAGCCAAGCAGGCCGAAATGATCTTTGGCATATAAATAACTCAGCTATCTGATTGTATCTGTCCGTACATTTTCTTGTGGGTTATTCTGGTGTGATTCGTCGGAAAACATAGCGCGTAATGACCCGGATCAGGCGTGCGGGCACTCGAGCGTTCTCCGCCGATGCAGCTCGCGCCCGCTGCTGAAGGCGCCGCCGAGCTTCGAGGCGTTCCCGAATTGCGCTGGATGACTGGTGCGCTGCGCGGATCTGCTGCGATTTCACACGCTGAGGGAAAATCCTAGGCAGAAGCCCATTATCAGCACCGCCGATCAACCAGCGTTGCTGGCGCGGTTCCGCACATTTGCGTAATTCGGGGGCTTCTTCGTCAGGTGGGAGGTTCGGGGCGCGCGAACTCAATCTCCGTGGTCGCGAAAGCGCGCATCACAATGCCTTGATGAGCGGGCCGCGCTTCGTGTTCCGGCTAGGCGCCTTGAAGAGCCTGTGCCGGCTCCGGCGCAACCACACGCTGGAAAAGGTGCCACGTCGCATGACCGAGAACCGGCAATGCGACCAGCAGTCCCAAAAATCCCGTCAAAGCCGAGAGAACCAGCAATGCGACGATCACCACCGCAAACAGCAGCATGGGCAGCGGATTCATTGCGACCGCGCGCACACTCGTGATCATGGCGGTCACGCAGTCCACATCGCGATCGAGGACGAGCGGAAAGGACACCACCGAGAGCGAGAACAGGATGGTTGCCAGCACCGCGCCGATGACATTACCCACCAGCAGGAACAAAAGACCGTTCGTGGTCGTCAGCACGATATTGACAAAGTCGTGAAGGGACGCGCCCATCCCGCTGTAACCAAGGAACAGGGCCATGAGCAGGCGCACCTGATACATCCACATGATGAGCACGAAGACCGTCATGAAGCCCATCCAGCGGACCTCGCTGCGGCTTTTCACCTTGCGCCAGATCTCGCCTGCCGAGAGCGGCTCTCCCGTCTGCAAACGGCGGCTCACCTCGTAGAGCCCGGCCGCGACAAACGGACAGACGAGAGCAAAGCCCGCCCCGATCGGGTAGGCAAGGTAAGGCATCCCGAGAATCTGCAAGGTCGCAACGATCGCGATCCCCGTGATGGCGCTGAGACCGCCTAGCAGGATGCCGTACCAGGGCGCGGCTTGGAAATCCCGCACGCCTTGCGCCAAGGCCTCTATGACGTCGCTGGTGGAGATCTCGCGAACGACGGGATCAATTTTGCCCGATAGCGATGCCGTCCCCATGCTTCCCCTCCGCCGCGCCGCCTCGCCAAAGCCGCCTCTCGGGCGGTTCGCTGACATCGATGACGTCCCGCCCGATCCGTGACATTTGTCAAGAATAGCGCATGCCTGCTGCGCCCGCGACACTCTTCGTTTTCGCGTGTGCAGCAAGAGCGGAGGCAACGGCACGCCATTGGCCGGGTACGGCCCGTCCGATCCTCCACCAGGATTACAAGGGGGGCCAGCCTGGGGGCACCCGACGGCTGGACAGCCCCAGCGCAAAACGACGTTGCGCCAGTGGACGCTCGCCGGGCGGTACGCGTCCTCGCAAGGCCAACAGCATGCCGATCGCAAACCAGAGGGGAAGCCAGACGAAAAATCTCGCTGTCAGAGCGACGAGCAGGACCACGATCAGAAATGCTACGGCCGGGATGTCGTCGGCACCCAAGGTGCGCCATGCGACCTTAGCCCGGCTCAAAAGGAAACCGATCAGGAGCATGGAGCCTATAAGGCCGGTGTGCGATTGGACCGAAATCAACGAGTGAATATAGCCGCCGGGGCGAAAGGTTTTCACCTCGGCGCCGAGGTCGCCGAACATTGGATCGAGCGCAAGCTGATCAACCGCGTCCTCGTAAATGATCTTCCAGCGCGAGGATACGCTGCTGCCGGCAACAATGGTCAGCGGCGGGATATCGTCGGAACTGTCCGACGCAAGGTCTAGAGCGGCAACGCGAAGGAACGGCTCATAGTTGAACATCCTGAGCGGCGGAACGCTGATGGCAATGCTCACCGCCAGAGCGGCACCGAGCACTCCCGTTCCGGCAAGCACTGCACCAACCGCCCACTTTGACCGGCGCTCAATGCTGCGCACTCCGACGAACAAATCGCACCCGAACATCAAGACGGCAAGAAGAGCGATCCCGATTGCAGCTCCATTGGAGCCGACAACTTGCGCGATGAAGACAGTCCACACCGCGAGGCCCAGGTAAACGCTCGCCCGCGCCGCAAGCGCGGGCAGCGTGTTGCGAGCGGCGAACAATCGACGGGCGGACGCGACGACGCAGAAGTACCAAAGGAAGAGATAGTCACCGAATGCCTGATAGATGACGGGCGCGCCGGCCCTGTACTGAACAAGAAAGATATCCGAGCGGCAGATAAGGAGCAGCCGCGCGGTGATCCACACCAACGACGCGAGCGCAAGGCCCAGCGCCGACAATTCCCAACGGAAATTTGTGTCGCCGGCACTGCTCTTAGATGTCCGAGTTGCGTAGAGCAGCACAAATCCGAGTGCCAGCCCTGCACAAAGGCGGCTGAACCATATTTTCTGATATTCCGCCGAAATACGAGCGCTCGGGTAAATGCTCGCCAGGACAATGAAATACAGGAGAAACATCACCAGCAGGATCGCTCCCCAGTCCTTGATGTAGGAGCTGAAAAATCCGCGCCGGAAATCGCGACTGGCGAGCACCAGCATTAGCGCTCCAGCCATCCCAATGTGGCAGAGCCTCAAAAGCGGGATCGGTTCCGCTTCAATGAGTTGGGTGCAGGCGACCAAACATCCAGAAAGGTAGAGGAGGACAGCGTGGGGCGCTAAAAGCGGCCATGTGATCCCGCGCTCGTCATAACTCGCGGGACTTGCGGTCTCGAAGACCGCGATGCTCGATATGCTTCGCAACGCTCACCCCCCATGGCAAATCGCGCGACTGAAATTCGTACTGAGCCCCTTCACGCCGCCGTCAGCGCGCAAGTTTCCGCGCTCAGCAACGAGCCTCTTCAATTTATTTTCGCTGTTCAGAATTTCCCGCAGAAAACCCGACACATATAGTAATTAATTACCCCGCCATTTGGTTGAAACATACCATTTCTATTACGCTCGCCAAGGGCATTTGCGGTAATAAACAGAATAAATAAATGTCGAATAGAGCGCCCGCCATTAACCATTCCTTATCGCGCAATTAAAAAGAACATGGATCATCACTCGCGATCGGCGATAGCACCCATTTGATGAAGCTTGGGAAATTGAGCGAATCGCACGGCACGCCCAAAAGGGACCGACTTCTTTGGGACACGCCTCAAATTGAATAATGCCGTTCAGATGACGCGCCATGTGCTAGCCGCTTATCCGAGGCCGAGCGCAATAATTCCGTGCGAAGGCGGCAGAGCGAAGCCGCTGCGGCGCTCTGCCGGCCACGTCCAACATTCTGGATGAGGATTCGGTTGCGGCCACGCTTGCCGGGCAACTCTCGCGGGCCTTATCCCGCTGCGGGCACGCGGTTCGAGGATCGTTCGAGTGATGCCGGGAACGCCTTCGGCGTTTATCCCCAGAGTATTTGTAACTGCCGTGTTTCTGCGCGGCCCGTCAGTTTGACACAAGCTCGATTCCGTTAGAGGGTTCAAGGGGCTGGCAGCAGAGACACTCACTCGCCTGCGGCGCCCACGGGGTCTGGCGCGCGGGGGAGTTCGACGTGAGGAAAAGTGTCCTAGTCACGGGAGGTGCCGGCTTCATCGGATCGCACCTCATCGACAGGCTGATAGGCGCGGGCAACGACGTCATCTGCGTCGACAATTTCTTCACCGGCTCAAAGACGAACATCGAGCACCTGATCGGCAATCCGCGCTTCGAGCTCATGCGGCACGACGTGACCTTCCCGCTCTATCTGGAGGTCGACGAGATCTACAATCTCGCGTGTCCCGCCTCCCCCATCCATTACCAGCGCGATCCGGTCCAGACGACGAAGACCAACGTCCACGGCGCCATCAACATGCTCGGCATGGCCAAGCGGCTGCGCTGCCGGATCTTTCAGGCGTCCACGTCCGAGGTATACGGAGATCCCGCAGTCCATCCGCAGACCGAGGACTATTGGGGCAACGTGAACCCGATCGGGCCGCGCTCCTGCTACGACGAGGGCAAGCGCTGCGCTGAAACGCTGTTCTTCGACTACCACCGGCAGCACGGCCTCGAGATCAAAGTCGCTCGGATCTTCAACACCTACGGACCGCGGATGCAGGTCGGCGACGGCCGGGTGGTGTCCAACCTCATCGTACAAGCGCTCAAGGACGAGCCGATCACGATCTATGGGGACGGCAGCCAGACCCGCTCGTTCTGCTTCGTCGAGGACATGGTGGAAGGCATCCTGCGCTTCATGGCCAGCGACAGCGCGCTGACCGGGCCTATCAACCTTGGGAATCCGGCAGAAATCTCGATTCGAGAGCTCGCCGAGCGCGTGATCGATGTCACGGGCTCGGGCTCCAAGCTGACGTTCCTCAAGAAGCCCATAGACGATCCTGAGCGGCGCCGCCCCGACATCGGGCTTGCAAAGGCAACGCTCGGCTGGAAACCCACGGTCGATCTCCAGGAGGGATTGCGCCGGACGATCGCCTATTTCGACAGCGTGCTGGCGAGAGCAGGCGGACTCACCGTAGAGGCTTGATGGAGAGGAGCGAATCCGCCGCCATGGCGCCCGGATGCCGTCGAGAGGGAACGAGGCCAAATCGATGATGCAGATCCGTGGAACCCGCGACGGTAGCCAGCGATGACGTCGATCTTTTCCGGTCTCACCGCATCGTTGATCGCGAAGCTGTCGCAAACGACGATGCGCAGCCTCGACACGACCGACATGGAAGCCTTGACGACGACGCAGGCCGCCGCGTTGAAGGCTACCCAGCTCAACAGTCTCAGCACGACCAATATCGAAGCCCTCACCTCCACCGCGGTATCGGCGTTGGCACCGGTCAACCTGAACAAGCTCAGCCTCGCCTTGTTCGAGGTGCTCGTCGGCGATGATCTCGCGGCTTTCACGTCAACGCAGATGGCGGCGCTTTCCGCCTCGCAGCTCAACAGCCTGACCGCGACGGAAATCGCGCAGCTCACCCCCGAGCAGCTCGGCGGCATCACCTCGACCCAGATTGCCGGTCTCACCGTCACGACGCTCGAGAAGTTCAGCGCGACCCAGATCGCGTCTTTCACCTCCACCCAGGTGAGCGGCCTCACGGCATCGCATCTCACGTCTCTTACGCCCGAAAAGATGCAGGCGCTCGATGTCTCCGGGCTCACGCCGCTCCAGGTCTCGCGCCTCTCCGCGACCGCATTCGACAACCTGTCCGCGGCGCAGATCTCGGCGTTCACCCCGGCGCAGGTCGCCGCGCTTTCGGCGACGTCGCTTTCGCTTCTGTCGACGAGCGAGATCCAGGGCTTCACCACCAGCCAGATCGGCGGGCTGACCGCGCGCCAGATCTCGAACCTCCCCACCACTACGATCACCAAGTTCACGCCAAGCCAGCTCGCGTCGCTGACGACCCAGCAGATGGCGGCGCTGATATCGACGCAGCTCACTGCACTCTCGCCGTCAGCAATTCAGGCCTTGCCCGCCGAGCGCTTCACGCAGACGCAGATCGCGACGCTCTCCACGACTGCGTTCGACAACCTCACGTCCTCGCAGCTGGCGGCTCTCAGCGCAACGCAGATCTCCGCGCTCTCTACGACCTCGCTCAACCGGATGTCGCCCACGGCACTCCAATCGCTCACCGCCACACAGGTTTCGGGGCTCACGGCCCGGCAGTTGGCGGGAGCTACCGCCACGACGCTCGCAAATTTCTCTCCATCGCAGCTCGGCCTCCTGACGACCGCACAGATGAGCGGGCTTAAGCCGGCGCAGCTCAGCGAGATGGCGCATTCGTCCCTTCAGGCGCTGACTGCGGCAAACTTCTCCGTCTCGCAGTTGAACGGTCTCAGCACGACCGCGTTCGACAATCTGTCGCCAACGCAGATCCTGGAACTCAAGCCGGCCCAGCTGGCTGCACTCTCGACGACGAATTTCAACCGGCTCACTGACGGCGAAATCGGCGCGCTGACCGCCACGCAGATACGCGGGCTCAAGCCCGCCCATATCGCCGCTCTCACAACGTCACTGCTGACTGCGCTCGATCCGTCGCAACTCCAGGCCTTGACCGCGACGCAGGTGAAGGCGCTCACCTCGTCGCAGATCAACGCGTTGTCGAGCTCGGGACTGCAGGCGCTCCCGGTTTCGAGCCTTTCCACAACGCAGGTCGCCCGTTTCACCACGACGAATTTCCGCGGGCTGACGCCGGCACAAATCGCATCGTTCACGCCGGGCCAGGTCGCCTCGCTCAGCTCCACGCTGATCAACAGCCTGTCGCCGGCCGAGATCCAGTCGTTCACGACGACGCAGATCAGCGGATTGACTTCCGCCAAGATCGCGACGTTCGGAACGGAGCAGGTGGCCGCGCTTACGACCGATCAGATCCGCGCGCTCTCGCCGTCGGCGCTGTCGGGCCTGCGTGACACGCAGATCGCCGTGCTCTCGTCGTCCCAGCTCAGCGCACTCTCGGAAGTCCAGATGGCGAGCCTGACGGCTGCCGCCGTCGGCGGGCTCGATACGACCGGCGTCACGAACCTCACCACGACGCAGATCGCCGCCATGAAGGCCACGCAGGTGCGCGGCCTCACCCAGGACCAGATTGCGGCGCTTACGACATCGCAGATCGCGGCGCTCTCGACGACTGCGATGGCGAGCCTCAGCGCGACTCAGGTGTCGGCTCTGTCGGTCGCCCAGCTCAACGCTCTCAGGCCCAGCCAGATCTCGGCCCTTTCAACACTTGGCATCTCGGGGCTCACGACCACGTCCGTCGGCGCCCTGAGCGCGGACCAGATCGGGGCGCTCGCGGCTTCCCAGGTCAGGGCTTTTTCGGAGGCTCAGGTCGAGGCACTGAGGCCGCAGCAGATCGGCCTGCTCGCCGAGACGCAGATTGCGGCTTTCTCCACCTCGGCAATCAAGGGCCTTTCGGCGGACGACATCGCGGCCCTCACGACAACCCAGGTTGGCGCGCTGGTCGCGACGCAGGCCTCCGCGCTGGTCGATACGCAGATCGAGGCCTTTTCGGACACGCAGATCGCTAACCTCACGACCACGGCGATCTCCGGTTTCAAGAACACGCAGATCGCGAGCTTCACTCCAACGCAGCTCGCTGCGATGTCGTCTGAACAGATCGGCGCCTTGTCGGCGGACGGCATCACGGGGCTCGCGGCCGAGGACATCACGTCTCTCTCCCTGAGCTTCTTCACAGGGCTCTCGCAGACGCAGATCCGCGCGCTTTCGGAATATCAGATCGTCTCGCTCAGCCCCGCACAGCTCGCCGCGCTTTCGTCCGAGCAGATCTCGGCCCTCTCCAAGGCGGCCATCAGCGGGCTCTCGACGACGGCGCTGCAATCGCTTTCCGCCACGCAGCTCAGCAAGCTCACGGCCGCGCAGATCTCGGCTTTCGACGCGAACCAGATCGCCTCGCTTTCCGTCGAGCAGATGTCCCGCTGGGTCACCACCCAGATGGTCGGCATCTCTCCGGACGCCATCAAGGCGCTCAGCGAGACGCAGCTCGGGGCTCTCTCCACCAGCCAGGTGCGGGCGCTTACCGCAACGCAGATCGGCGCGCTCGACACCACGCAAGTCGCCGCTCTCTCGACCTCGCAGATCGGTGCGCTGACCACCGCGCAGATGCGCGGGTTCAAGTCGACGCAAATCGCGAACCTCACCAGCACTCATTTCTCTGCCCTCGACTCGACGCAGATCGGCGCGCTTACGCCCGAGGCAATTTCCGGGCTGACCGGCGAGCAGATCGAGCTTCTCTCCATTCGTCAGGCCGACGGCCTGACCGCGACGCAGATGGGAGCGCTCAACGAGACGCAGCTCGGTGGCCTTACGACGACGCAGCTCGCGAGCTTGACCTCGACGCAATTGGGCGGTCTCTCCACGTCCGCGATCGCGGCCTTGACGGCGGAGAGCATCGGCGCGCTCGACGCCAAGCACATCCGCGGCCTGACCGCGGCGCAGCTCGGCGCGCTCACGACCACGCAGATCAGCTATCTCAGCACGTCGCAACTCGCGGTGCTCTCTCCCGAGCAGATCGCGGGGCTCAGCGCGGCCCAGGCGTCCAGCCTGAGCCCGGAGCAGCTTGGCACGCTTACGTCGCGCCAGGTCAGCGGCCTCTCCACCGCCGCGATCTCGGGGCTGTCGACGACGGCTCTTGGCTCCCTGAGCACGGTGCAGGTCAAAGGCCTGACGCAATCGCAAATCGCCAGCCTCTCCGAAACGCAGATCGTCGCTCTGAGCACCGGCCAGCTCGACGCCTTGTCCTCGACGCAGATCTCGGGCCTCTCGACGGCCGCGATCTCCAGCCTGACGGTCGAGCAGCTTTCGGGATTGACGACGACACAGCTTCGCGGGCTCACCTCGGCTCAGGTCTCGGCGTTGACGACCACACAGCTCGCGAGCCAATCGGCCGCGCGCATCGCGGCCTTGACGACGGCAGCTCTCGGCGGTCTCAAGGAAACGCAGAGCCCGACGTTGAGCGACGAGCAGATCGCGGCGCTCGCCACGTCGCAGATCGCCGCGCTTTCCACGAGCGCGATCTCGGGGCTCACCAGCACGCAGATCGCCGGCCTCACCAGCACCCAGTTCGCCGCGCTCACCTCTACGCAGATCCAGGCCCTCACGGGCGAGCAGATCGCGGGCCTAAGCACCACCCAGCTCTCGCGCCTCAGCGCAACGCAGGCGGCGGGCCTCAGCTCCAGCCAGTTGGCCGAGCTCAGCAGCACGCAGATCGGGGCGCTGACGACCACCCACATCCGGGCGCTCTCGCCGACCGCCATCAGCGGGCTCACTGGCTCTCAGATCGCGAGCCTCTCGACGACACAGCTCATGAGCCTCACGACGGCGCAGATGGGCGCGCTGTCATCCACGGCGATCTCGGGCCTCACGACGACGGAGCTCGCGGCCCTCACGACAACCCAGTTCGCCGCCCTCTCGACCACCGGAATCGCAGCGCTGTCGGTCACACAGCTCGCCAGCCTCACCTCGGACCAGGTGCGGGTCCTGAGCACCACGGCAATCGCCGGACTGACATCGACGCAGGCGGCGAGCCTCACGCCCTCGCAGCTCGGCGCGCTCACCACGAGCCAGATCAAGGCGCTCGCCGCGACGGGATTGGCCGGTCTCACCGCGACGCAGCTCGAATCCCTCAGCGCCTCGCAATTCTCGGCGCTGGCCGCCGCTCAGATCGGCGGGCTCTCGACAACCGCGATCAACGGACTTTCGACCACACGCCTCTCGAGCCTGACGACGACACAGCTTTCCGGATTGACGTCCCGGCAGATCTCAGCCCTCAGCGCCAGCCAGATCAGCACGCTTTCGACACGCCAGCTCCAGGCGCTTTCGCCTGACGAAATCAGCGGCCTGACGCAAACCGGCATCGCGGCCTTGAGCACGGCGCAACTGCGTGCGCTCACCACCGCGCAGATCGGCGCGATCTCAACCAGTGCCATAGCCGGCCTGACCAACGGGCAGATCTCCTCGCTGACGAGCGAGCAGATGGGCAGCATCCGCGCCACCCAGATCGCGAGCCTTTCGACGACGGCCATAGCGGGGCTGACCACTACGCAGCTCGACGCGCTCACCAGCACGCAGTTCGCGAGCCTCTCGGCGACCGGAATCGCGGCTCTGACGCCGGATCAGCTCTCGAGCCTCAAGACCACGCAGATCGGCCTGCTCTCGCGCACGTCCATCGGCGGCCTTACGGCTGCCCAGCTTTCGAGCCTGACCTCGACGCAGTTCGACGTGCTGACCTCCACTCAGATCAGCGCCATCTCGACGACGGCCATCCTGGGGCTGACGGAAACCCAAATCGGCTCGCTCGAGGCAACGCAGTTCGCCGGCCTCCGCGCGACACAGATCGCGGCAATGGATACGACGCAGATCCGGGCCATGACGACGACGGACATCGCCTCGCTGTCCGCCGCGCAGATCGAGGGCCTGCTGCGCGTCCAGATCCGTGCCTTGACGACGCCGCAGATCGCGGCGCTTACGGAGACGCAGATCGCCTCGCTCGACACCTCGCAGGTCGTCAACCTGACCACCACGATGCTGGCGCTACTCTCCTCGTCTCAGCTTGGCGCTTTGACGTCGACACAGATCGGCGGCCTCTCCTCGCAGCAGCTCAACAGCTTGAGCCCGAGCGTGATGGGTTCCTTCACCGCCAACCAGATCGCGGGCCTGACGACGACACAGATCTCCTCCTTGTCGACAACCGCTATCAGCGGCCTGACAACCACGGGCATCGAGGCCCTCAACGGCAACCAGATCGCGGCCTTTACGCAGACGCAGCTCGACAGCATGACGCCCGAGCAGCTCGCAGCGCTTCAATCGGCAATCTCGTAGTCTCTGCGGGGCATCCGCCGAGGCTGATCCAGGACGTTCCGGCTTTGTGAGAGTGGACGACGAGCATGAGTTACATCGAACATCCCAACCAGGATCCCGTCATCGTCGCGGATGCCAACGCCGAGGCTGCCATCGGCGCGGATATCGGCACGCTGTTCGGCCTTGCGGAGACGCGCGAAGCGCAGGGCGACATTCAGGGCGCCGTCGCGCTTTACCGCAATTGGGTGGCGCGGAACCCGGCCCATCCGCTACTGCATGCGGCCTACTTCAACTACGGCGTCGCCCTCAACAAATCCGGCGACCGCTATGGCGCGATGAACGCCCTTCGTGCGGCGCTCTCGCTCAAGCCGGATTTCATGCCCTCGCATATCAATCTCGGCCGCCTTCTGGAGGATGACGGACAGTTCGATGCGGCCGTCACGCAATGGCTCACGCTCGTCTCGCAGACCGGGCTGATCGACGGCAGCTCAGTGAAGCACAAGCTGGTCGCGCTCCAGCAGATCGGGCGCGTGCTCGAGACGTTCCAGCAGGACGAGCCGGCGGAGGATGCGCTGCGCCAGTCGCTCGATATCAACGAGAACCAGCCGGAAGTGGCGCAGCATTGGATCGCGCTGCGGCAGCGCCAGTGCAAATGGCCCGCCGTCACTCCCTCTGAGCATGTCAGCCTCAAGGCGCTATTCACGCACATCTCGCCGCTATCGCTTGCGGTTCACAGCGACGACCCGATGTTCCAACTGGCGCGGGCTTTCAAATACAGCAAGGAGCTGACGGGGCCGCCACGCCGGCCGTTGTGTCATGCGACGGCCGCGAAGGAGCGGGCCTCTCTCAGGCAGAAGCTCAGGATCGGCTACGTTTCCTCGGACCTGCGCGAGCACGCCGTTGGCTTCGCGATGGCCGATGTGCTGGAGACGCACGACCGGCAGGCGTTCGAGATCACGGCCTACTATTGTGGCATCGACCGGCCGGATGGAACGAAGGATCGCTCGCAAAAGAGCGTCGATCATTGGGTCGACATCACACGCCTTTCGGACGAACAGGCGGCCCAGCGCATCCGCGAGGACGGCATCGACATCCTGATCGACCTCAATGGTTATACCAAGGATGCGCGGTCGCGGATCTTCTCCTACCGCCCGGCTCCGGTGACCGTGAACTGGTTCGGTTTTCCCGGCACGATGGGAAGCGCCCATCATCATTACATCATCGCCGATCCGATCGTCGTTCCGGAAGAGGACGAGATCTTCTACTCAGAGAAGGTCCTGCGGCTCGCGTGCTATCAGCCCAACGACCGCAAGCGCGTGGTTGCCAGCGAGCCCCTGTCGCGAGAGGGCGCCGGGCTTCCCGCCGATGGCTTCGTCTATTGCTGTCTAAATGGCTGCCAGAAGCTCACGCCCGAGGTGTTCGCAAGCTGGCTCACGATCCTTCGCCAGGTTCCCGACAGCGTGCTCTGGCTGCTCAGCGGCGGCGCGGATACCGACAAGCGCCTCCGCCAATTGGCGGCGAACGGGGGTATTGCGGCGGAACGGCTGATCTTCGCGGAGAAGATGCCCAACCCGCAGCATCTGGCCCGCTACCAGCTCGCGGACCTGTTCCTCGACAATTCACCCTATGGCGCCCACACGACGGCATCGGACGCGATGTGGATGGGCGTTCCGGTTCTCACCTATCCGGGTAAGACGTTTGCCTCGCGCGTCTGCGCCAGCCTGGTTCACGCGGCGGGGCTCGGCGATCTCGTCTGCGACAGCGAGAACAGCTACGTGGCGCGCGCCATCGCGCTCGGAAAGGATCGTGCACAGATCGAGACCCTGAAGGCCCGCCTTCTGTCGAGCCGCTCCTCCTCGCGCCTGTTCGACACGCCCGCCCTGGTCCGGGACCTCGAAGAGCTCTTTCGTCATATGTGGACCGAGGCGGTGGAAGGACGTTTGCCAAAACCCGACCATACGAACCTCAACGACTACTTCGACATCGGCCTCGACATCGCCGTGAACGGAAAGGTTCCCGCTGCACGAGACGAGCTCTGCAAGCTCTACCGCGACCGGCTGGAGGCGTGGAACTCCGCGATCCGGCTGCCGCGCGACAGCCGGTTGTGGCCGTAACCCGCGAGTGAGACGGCCGCCGCCTGGAGCCGCTCCGTGCTGGAGCGTTTCGAGACGGACGGCCCGGCATACCTCAGCGATCGCCCAGCGGGCGGATGTTCCACCACTGCCACTGCTCGGGGTACTCGCGTATCCAGGCTTCGAACTGCTCGAAGATCCTTCTCGTGGCGAGATGGGAATCGGCACGCTTGTCGTCGCCCGAAGGAAGCTCGATCTCCTTGATGTCGATCCGGAAGCGGCTCTTCTTGCCGTCTCGGATGGCGCGCGCGATCCAGACCCGAGCGCTGGTGTGGCGGGCAATTAGCGACGGCACATGCGTGACCCTGGTGGATTGGCCGAGGAAATCGACCTCAATGCCGCGCCTGTCGACGTGATCGCACACGAAGCCGAGCCATCCCCCGCCGCGCACGAAATCGATCAGCACCTTCGCGGCTTTCGGTCCCTCCTCCTTGCCCTTGGCGAACAGGCCGCCGCTGAAGAGGCTCTCTCTGCGGCTTCGGATCATGCGGTCGATATGCGGATTGGCGAGGGGACGATAAACGCCGCCCGGCGCGCCGCCGAACTTCCGCACCGGCCAGATCACCAGCTCCCAGTTGCCGGAATGGAGGGTCACGCCGATCTGCGGGGCTCGCTTCTCGACTGCCTCCTCCAACGCGGGCGTCTCCGCGATGGCGATGCGGGAGGGGTCCGCGATCATCCTGTCGACCAGAATGAGCTCGGCCGCGACACGTCCCATGTTGTCCCACATCTCGAGCGCGATGGTGTTCAGCTCTTCCGGACTGCGCTCTGGGAATGCGATGGCGAGGTTGCGGAGACTTCGCTGATGCCTGCGCGTGCGCGGGCCTATGGTGCGGCTGATCCACGCGAATACGCTGGCTGACGTATCGATGCCGGCCAGCCCCATCGCGCCGATGGCGATGGCTGCCGCCCCGTACTCGATACGGTGTTTTATTGCCTTCAATAGCACAAACGATTCCTTCCGCGCCTTCGGCGGGCGCGTTGAAAATTGATCGACATACTCCTGGCCAACACGACTTGCCCGCAGACCCAGCATGGGACCTCCGACACAGCTCGTTGCTCTGAAGCAAAATTGGATTTGGAACGGCTACGTTCTGAAAAGGAACGGTGGCGCGCGCGGGGCGCACGCATACAAGAAAAGTATGTGAGTCAGAAACTGCTGATGATGCGGAAGCATTGGCCCGGCAGCCGATGCTTCATTCCGTAATTCCGTCGTGACGAGCGGCGGGATTGCGGCGCTGCTGTCCCAATAGCGGGCAGAAAAACAATGCTGCCGGCGGACGTCCGGCGTGTCCTGGCCCTGATGATGAGCAGGCTGCGCCTTGAGCTTGACCGCGATCTGGTTGCCGGGCTCCGCCGCAACCGAGCGCGCATCACTCGAAATCCCCGAAGCGAGGATTAAGATGACGAATATTGAAGCGAGCAATGCCCGCATCATCGGCCCTACCCCACCGTAGCGGTGATCCTTGGGCTGATCCTAACAGACAGGGCGTCGACTGCAACGCACGCACAGTCAAGAGTTGTGCATTCCTCAAATCCCTCCCGGCAGCGCAGGATATCGCGCCAATCGCGAATGGAATTCCGGAACGGGCGTTCAGGTTCGATGCTTCGGAAATCGTACCGGAAATCGCCGGAAGGCAGATGAGCGTCAGGCGTTCACGACGAACGCGGCGAGGCCTTGCATCTTGGGACTGCGCAGCCTCGCCGTACGCGTGTCACGCCACATTTCAGGCGTCTGCCGAGGCCCCGTTCTCGGCGTACGCGGTGATCACGGCGTTGAGCCGATCGCTTACGTCGGTGCCGGTTTGCATGGCTTCGAAGAGGCTCTTCAGGCTGTCGAGGAATGCGATCTGAGAGCTTCCTTCGCTCCTCTCATTGGACGCCGCGCCGACGAGATCGGTCAGCGTCGCGAGCACGCTTTCGAGACTCGACTCGGCGGTCGTCTTGCTAGTGGTGCTGCCGCTGTCGGTCACGCCTGATGGCGGCGGGCCACCATTGGGCGGAGGCGGTCCCATCGGAGGCCGGCCCTGCGCGGCGCGGCTCAGCCCGTCGCTCAAGGTCTGCGACGCGCCGGCTACGGAAGCGCTGTCCCCTGATTTGACCGCATCGAGAAGCGACTGCACGTCGGTGAGGAAGCCCGATCGGCCTTCGCTCGCGCCGGTCTCGCTCGTTTCGCCGGATGCGGCTTTGAGATCGTCCAGGACCTTCTGCAGGGCCGTGGCCGCATCGCTCGTCGCTTCGGTGTCTCCGGATTCGAGAGCCGAAAGGAGATCGCCCAAACCATCCATGACGGACTGAGACTCCTCGCTGCCCGCGGGAGGCGGCGGAGGCGGCCCCATCGGCGCGCCCGCGCCCATGGCGCGGTTCATGCCTTCGGCGAGATTGCCCGCGGCCGTGGTGATCGCCTGCTCGTCGCCCGAGTCCACGGCGTCAAGGAGAGACTGGACGTCCGAGATGAAGCCAGACGCACCGGCCGTACCGCTCGCCTGCTCACCTTGCGTCTTGCCGGTGCCTGACAGGCCATCGATGAGGGACTGCAAGGCATCGGCGGCATTGGAAGCCGCCTCCGTGTCGCCCGAGCTCAACGCGGACAGCAGCGAGCCGAGATTGTCCATGAACTCGCTGGCGGACTCGCCTCCCGGCGGGGGCGGCGGCGGCCCGGACGCGGCGCTGGAGCCGAGAAGAGCGGAGAGCCCGCTTCTGCTCGAGCCCGCGACCTCTATCGCGGGGATCGGGGTGCTGCCGTCCGACGACGAGGTTTGCGACGCGTTCGCGAGTTGCTGAAGCTGCGCGGCGAGCAGAGCCTGCTGCTCAGTCGCTTCGGTCTTGCGGCTTTTCTGTTGCGAGCTGGCGCCCTGTGTGTTCGCCCAGCTCAATGTCGATATCGTCATGCTTCAAGCCCTATTCTGCCGGATGCGGCGAGGACGTTTGCGGTGGCGAGAGGCGCACGGCTCCACATAACCGAACCCGCCTTTACGCATACCGACACGCAAGGGAACTGCCACAGACCGGGGCGCCCCATCCGCACCCAGCGGATGGGAACAAGAAGCGGTCTCACTGTTTGACGCTGTCGCCTCGGCGGCGCCTCTTTCCGTCTCGCCATGCATCGGACGGAAATTTCGAACGCGCGGGCGCCGTTCTAGCTCGCACTATAATGCGCGCCGGCCCCATCGTGATGTCGGGCGGGTTTCACACTGTTACGAAGCGTTTCATCTAGACTGCTGAGCCGATGGCAGCCTGACCGTCGCGGCCAATCCGCCTTCCTCGCGTGTTGCCAGAGCAATGCTGCCCCCGTGCGCGCGAACGATATCGCGGGCGATGGTGAGCCCAAGTCCAACGCCGCCCGTCTCGCGATTGCGCGACTGCTCGAGGCGGCGGAACGGCTTGAACGCCAGCTCCACCTGATCGGGCGCGATTCCGGGGCCGCGATCCGCGATGGTGATGACGAGCAAATCGGCTTCCCGCGTGAGGTTCACCTCAGCCTCCTTGCCGTACTTGATCGCGTTGTCGATGAGATTGGTGAAGGCCCGGCGGATGGCGGTCGGCTGGCAGATGGCCTGCGCATGATCGGGCCCTTCGTAGCTGGCCACGGCGCCGACGTCGGTGAAGTTGTCGCAAATCGTGATGAGGAGGGCTGCCACGTCGAGCGGCTCGGAGCGCTCGCCCTTGAGATCGTCTCCGGCGAACGTCAGCGTCGCCGAGATCATCCCTTCCATTTCGGTGACGCCGAGGATCAGCCGTTGCTTGGCTTCGCCCTCAGGCAACTGCTCCGACTCGAGGCGAAGCCGGGTCAACGCAGTCCGCAGATCGTGGGAGACCGCAGCCAGGATCTGCGTGCGCTCATCCACGAAATCCTTGATGCGCACCTGCATCTCGTTCATTGCCTCGCCGATGGCCGCATACTCGCGCAGATGCGCGGTTTCGATGGGCGTCGGCTCACGCTCGGAGCCGAGGCGGCGCGCAGCCGCGACCATCTCGTCGAGCGGGCGCAGGGAGCGCGTGGCGATCCATGCGGAGAGGAAGGCGACCAGCAGAATTGCGCTCGCGGCACTGATCACCATCGGATTGAGAAACTGCCCGAATGGCCACGGGGGCCGCGTCGAGATCTCGAAGTGCCGGCCATCGGATGTCTGGAACGAGATGGCGAACTGGCTCCAGATTGGGATGTCCGGCTCGCCATCCGTCAACGGCCCTTTCGGAAACGAGAACTCGAACTCCGGCGGCACCGTCACGGGCGCGGCATCGGGCGGCGGCCCGTGCGGCTTCAGGAAGCTCTGCACCTCGATGCCGCTCACCTTGCCGGCAAGGGCCGCTTGCAACGTGTCGGTCACGCGCTGAAGGGCCGGAAACTCCTTACGCTTGTGCTCCTCGGACTTCTCCGGCTTCTGGCGAAGGGTGAGGCCGGTGCGTTCCTGGAAGCGCTTGGCGACGTCCTGGTAAGACTCTTGCGGCGAAGCGGTGAGGTCTCCCACAACCTTCTGCGTTTCCGCCACAATCCAGCGGGCGCTGTAGATCTTGGGCGTGGGGCGCGGCAGGAGAAAGAAGATCGCCGAATTCAACGCCTGAATAGCGAGCATCGCGCCGAGCATGGTGAGCGCGATGCGTGTTCCCAGCCGAACCGAGCCAAGACGCGCGAGATTGTTCGGCTTCATCGCTCGGCTCCCGGCGCGCTCGTCGTCACCTTCGCGGAGAAAATGTAGCCTCCGCTGCGCACGGTCTTTATGAAAGCGGGCTGCTGCGGGTCCGCCTCGATCTTGCGCCTCAGCCGGCTGATCTGCACGTCGATGCTGCGGTCGAAGGCTGATGTCGCCCGCCCACGCGCGAGGTCGAGGAGCTGGTCGCGGCTCAGCACATATTGCGGCCGCTCGACGAAGACGACGAGAAGATCGAACTCTCCCGAGGTGAGATCGACAAGGGCGTTCTCCGGATTGCGGAGCACGCGACGGACCGTGTCGAGCATCCAGCCTTCGAAGAAGTAGGTGGACGACTGTGAGCCGGGGCTCCGCGCGGGACGCTCGCCGGTGCGGCGAAGGATGGCACGGATGCGGGCCAGCAGCTCGCGCGGGTTGAAGGGCTTGCAGATATAGTCGTCTGCCCCGAGCTCGAGGCCGATGATGCGATCCGTCTCTCCCGACATGGCGGTGAGCAGCACGATGGGAATCTCGCGCGTCTCGCGCAGGCGGCGGCACAGCGTCAGGCCGTCTTCGCCCGGCATCATGATGTCGAGCACGATCAGGTCGAACTTGCCCGCATCGAGGGCGCTCCACATGGCCTCGCCGCCCGGCGCCTGCGTGACGCGCAGGCCGTTCGTGGTCAGGAACCGGCTCAGGCTGGAGCGGATCTGCTGATCATCGTCGACGATGAGAATGTGAGGCGTGGCGTTCAAGTGTTGTCCGTTACCCGGCGGATCGCGACCGGAGGGGGACGATAAGGCGGAGTCGCGTGGCCCGCCAAGCCGCGATCTTGTAACAGTCCATTACATCCAGAGATTGCCGTTTATTGGCCGACGGTTGCGAGCAGCGCTTGCACTGTCGCACCCAGGCCGGCCACGCCCGCGGTGATCATCGCCGCCGAAGGCCGATAGGTGAGCGCGAGCACTGCCAGAAGCGCCCCCACGGACAGTGGGCCTGCCCAGACCGTGCTTCCGATCGGGCACCATAGGCGTTCACGAGCACCCAATAAGCCAACGCGAGCACCCCGAGCGCGCCTGCGCGCAAAAGGCTACGCGGCGGCGCACGACGTGTTGCGCCGATGCACCGGAGCTTCCGGCAGCCTCTAAGTATTTTCAGCGACGAGCCGATACCCGATACCTGGCTCCGTCACGATCAGGTCAGCAGCCTGCGCGCCTTCGAGCTTCTGGCGCAGCTGACCAATGAAAACGCGGAGATATTGCAGATCCTCGGTATGAGCGGGACCCCAGACCGCCGTCAGGATCTGGCGGTGGGTGACGATGCGGCCTGCGTTGCGCACGAGGATCGCCAGCAGCTCGAACTCCTTCGGCGTGAGCTTGACGGGCACGCGGTCAATCGCAACCTGATGGGCCGCGATATCGACGGTGAGCGCCCCCGACGAGAAGCGCGTCTCCTGGCCCTTGCTCTGGGCGGCGTGGCGAATGGCCGTGCGCAGACGCGCTGTCAATTCGCCGATGCCGAAGGGCTTGTTGATGTAATCGTCGGCGCCGATGTCGAGGGCCGCGATCTTCTCCGCCTCCCGGTCGCGGGCAGACAGAACGATGACAGGCGTCTTGGACCACGTGCGCAACTCGCGGATCACGTCCTTGCCGTCCATGTCCGGCAAACCGAGGTCGAGCAGAATGAGATCCGGCGAGGCGTTCGCTGCGAGTTTCAGCGCGTCCCGCCCCGCCTCCGCCGTGATGACCTCATAGCCGGCTGCTGTCAGGCTCGGCTTCAGGAAGCGCAAGATCTGTGGCTCGTCATCGACGACGAGGACGCGTGTGCCGCTCATCCTTCTTTTCTCCGAGGCTCGTCGGCAGGGATCGGGAGATGTACCACGATGCGCGTGCCCCTGTCGTTCGCAACCGGGCTTTCTGCGCGGATCGTGCCCCCCATGCCTTTCACGAGGCCGGCACAAATGGAGAGCCCGAGGCCCGTGCCCGGCGCACGCCCGTCGCTTCCCGCCACGCGATAGAACTTGTCGAACACCTTCGTCAGCGCATCCTGGGGAATGCCGATCCCCTCGTCCGTGACCCTGATCTCGACATGGCCGGGTGCGAAGTCGGCGGAGACGCGCGTGATCGATTGCGGCTCGCTGTATTTATTGGCGTTGTCGATCAGGTTGTAGAGAACCTGCTCCAGAAGCACAGCATCGCCGCGAATGAGCGGCAGGTTCTTCACGACCGTGACAGAGACCTTGCGGGCGGGCACCGCCTTGGCCGCACGGGCTACGGCGCCGTGGATGGCATCGCCGACATCGACCCAGTCGCGGCGAATGTCGAGCGCTCCGGCTTCGAGCTTCGTCATGTCGAGCAGGTTGCCGACGAACGCGGACAAGCGCGCGGCCTCCTCCTCGATGGTCGCCAGCAGATCCGCGCGATCGCGCTTCGGCATCTGATCGCCGAGCTGGCGCAGGCTCGTCACCGAGCCGACGATGGAGGCCAGGGGGGTGCGCAGATCGTGGGAGATCGACGACAGCAGCGCCGCCCGGAGGCGTTCGGACTCCGCCGCCGTCTCCGCCTTTGCAGCCTGCTCGACCAGGATCGTGCGCTCGATAGCGAGCGCCGACTGATCTATGAACGATTGCAGCACGTGCTCCGTCATGGAGGGCAGCGCCTCCTCCTCGCCGCCAGGGTCGATGCCGATAACGCCGACCGCACCTTTGCTCGACATGAGTGGGCGGAACTGGAACTGCGCGGACGGTAGCGTTCCGGTCATCTTGCCGGCCGGCTCGCCACGCTCGTGGCTCCAGCGGGCCGCCGTCCAGTCGGAGGTCGAAAGCTGGTCCTCGGGCGGCCAGCCGCCGCGTATCTCGAGGCCCTGCTCTCCCTCGAGCAGGATGATGGAGCGCCCTTTGATCACGGCCGAGGATTGCGCCGCGAGCAGCCACAGGATGTCATCGAGGCGTGCCGTGCCGGAGAGTTTTCTCGAAAAGTCGTAGAGCGCTTGGGTCGATTCCGCGCGCTCGCGGATCGAGGTCGCATATTCCCGAAGGCGACCCGCGAGCCCGCCGGTGACGCCCGCCACGATCAGGAAGATGAGGAGCGAGAACAGCTCATAAGGTTCCGAGATCGTGAACGTGTGACGCGGCTCGATGAAAAAGAAGTTGTAGGCCAGAAACGACAGTCCCGCCGCGCCCACGGCCGGCAGCACGCCGAGGCGCAGGGCGCAGAGCAGAACGGCGAACAGAAACACCATCGACAGGTTCGGCAGCGTCGTGATCTTTTCGAGGCCGAGCCCGATCGCAGTCGCAATAGAGACCGCCGCCACGACGGAAGCAGTTGTAGACAGCGCGACGTGAGGCTTCGGCCATTTGATCCACGGCTCCCTCGGGGCTTCGCTCTCCTGGGCAAGCACGGTGATCGAAAGATCGCGCGCCCGGGAGACGAGCTGATCGGAGAGCGATCGCCCGAGCCATTCCCCGACCTGCCCGGCGCGCGAGCGGCCGATGACGATCTGCGTGATGTTGTTGCGGCGCGCGTACCCGAGGATCTCGTCGGCGACGTCCTTCGCGTTGAGACGCGCCGTGGTGGCGCCCAGCCGCTCGGCGAGGCGGAGCGCCTTCTCGACCCTGCGCTCCTCGCTTCTGGTGACCGAAGCGCGATCGAGGCGCTTCAGATTTACGGCAACCCAATCGGACTTGAGGGCGGCGGCCATGCGCGCGGCAGCCCGCACCACGGCTTCGGACCGCTCGTCACCGCCCACGCAGACCAGCAGGCGCTCCGCCGTCGGCCACGGGCCTTCGATGCCCTGGCGGCGAAGCTGCTTGATCATCTGCTCGTCGACGCGATCCGCGGTGCGGCGGAGCGCAAGCTCGCGGAGGGCCGTCAGATTGCTTGCTTTGAAGAACTGGTCCACCGCGCGGCGTGCGTTGTCCGGCAGATAGACCTTCCCCTCCTTCAACCGCTTGATCAGCTCCTCGGGCGGCAGATCGACGACGACGATCTCGTCGGCCTTTTCGAGCACCTTGTCGGGAACCGTCTCGCGCACTGCGACGCCCGTGATCCGCTCGACGACGTCGGTCAAGCTTTCGAGATGCTGGATGTTGAGCGTGGTCCAGACGTCGATGCCCGCCTGCAGGATCTCCTCCACGTCCTGATAGCGCTTGGTGTGAAGAAGCCCGGGGGCATTGGTGTGGGCGAACTCGTCGACCAGAAGAAGATCGGGACGGCGGGCAAGCGCCGCGTCGACGTCGAACTCCATCAGCGTGCGCTTGCGATACTGCACCACGCGCCGCGCCAGAACCTCTAGCCCTTCGAGCTGGGCGGCGGTTTCCGCGCGGCCGTGGGTTTCCACGACGCCGACCACCACATCAACCCCTTCACCCTTGAGCGCGCGGCCGGCCGCGAGCATGGCGTAGGTCTTGCCCACGCCGGGCGCCATGCCGAGAAACACCTTGAGCTTGCCGCGGGATTCACTCCGGGCAAGCTCGAGAAGCTCTTTCGGCGACGGGCGGCGTTCGCCGGTTGCGCGCGTGTCGTTGCTCATGCCCTATCCGGTTCCCGACGCCAGCGCGGCGTCAAGCGCAATATTCAGGAGAAGCACATTAACGCGCGGCTCGCCGACCACTCCGGCGAGGGGCTCCTCCGCGGCACCGGCCAGGATCTCCCGGATACGGGCGGGCGGCACGCCGCGGGCCTTGGCGACCCGCTCAACCTGGAGCGCCGCGTAGTCCGGGGAAATGTGGGGATCGAGGCCGCTCGCGGAGGCCGTGACGGCATCCGCCGGTACGCTTGCCCCGTTAGGGACGGCGAGAGCCGGAATTGCCGCCTCCACGCGCGCAACGAGCTTTGCCGACGTGGGGCCCAAGTTCGAGCCCGACGAAGCGCTGGCGTCGTATCCGTCGCTTCCAGCAGCCGAGGGGCGCCCATGGAAATAGCCGTCGCCCGTGAAGAGCTGGCCGACCAGCGACGAGCCGACCACGGCGCCGTCGCGGGTGAGCAGGCTGCCGTTCGCTTGCGCGGGAAGGAGAACCTGAGACAGGCCAGTGATGGCCAGCGGGTAGACGACGCCGGTCAGGACAGTCAAAGCCGCAACCATGACCAGGGCGGGGCGCAGGTGTGTAAACATGTGACGTCTCCTCAAGCCAAGCCCAGCGCCGAGACGCCGAGATCGACGATCTTGATACCGATGAAGGGCGCGACGAGACCGCCGAGGCCGTAGATCAGAAGGTTGCGGCGGAGCAGTGCGGCGGCGCCCACCGCCCGATAGGGCACGCCTTTGAGGGCGAGCGGTATCAGGGCGACGATGATGAGCGCGTTGAAAATTACGGCCGACAGGATGGCGCTCTCGGGCGTCGCGAGTCCCATGACATTGAGGGTCCCGAGCTCGGGATAGGTCGCGACGAACAGCGCGGGAATGATCGCAAAATACTTCGCGACATCGTTGGCGATCGAGAAGGTGGTGAGTGATCCTCGCGTCATCAACAGCTGCTTGCCGATCTCGGTGATCTCGATGAGCTTGGTGGGGTTGCTGTCCAGGTCCACCATGTTCCCGGCTTCACGTGCGGCCTGGGTTCCGCTCTGCATGGCCACGCCGACATCGGCCTGCGCGAGCGCGGGTGCATCGTTGGTGCCGTCACCGCACATGGCAATCAGACGGCCTTTCCCCTGCTCCGTGCGGATGTAGGCCAGCTTGTCCTGCGGTGTCGCTTCGGCCAGGAAATCGTCGACACCCGCCTCGGATGCAATGGCGGCGGCCGTCACGGGGTTGTCGCCCGTCACCATAACCGTCTTGATGCCCATGGCGCGCATGGCGGCAAAGCGCTCCTTGATGTCGGGCTTCACCACATCTTTGAGGTGGATGACGCCGAGTAAGCGATGCCCCTCGGAGACGGCGAGCGGCGTGCCGCCCGACTGAGCGATCTCATCCACCGCCTTGCGGAATGCGGGAGACGCGGATTCGATCAGCACGCCTGCGAAGGCGAGGATCGCATCCACCGCGCCCTTGCGGATCGAGCGTCCGCCGCAATCGATGCCCGAGATCCGCGTCTGGGCCGAGAACGGAATAGCTTTTGCGGAGGCTTCCTCATGGCTCGGCTCGGGCGCACTGTAATGCCCCCTGGCGAGTGCGACGATGGAGCGGCCTTCCGGTGTCTCGTCGGCCAAGGAGGCGAGGAATGCGGCCTCCGCCAGCTCGCGCTCCGAAACGCCGGGCACGGGGATGAACGCCGTCGCCAAGCGATTGCCGAAGGTGATGGTGCCGGTCTTGTCGATCAGCAAGGTGTCGACATCGCCCGCGGCCTCGACCGCGCGGCCGGATGTTGCGACCACGTTGAAGCGGATCAGCCGATCCATGCCCGCGATGCCGATCGCGGACAGCAAGCCGCCGATCGTCGTCGGGATTAGCGTGACGAGAAGCGCCACCAGCACGGTCAGCGACAGCACGGTTCCGGAATATCCCGCAAGCCCCCACAGCGTGGCGACCGTGACAAGGAAGATCAGCGTCATGCCGGAGAGCAGGATGGAAAGAGCCAGCTCGTTGGGAGTCTTCTGACGCTCGGCGCCTTCGACAAGCGCGATCATGCGATCAAGGAAGGACGATCCGGACGTCGCGGTGACGCGTACCTTGATCCAATCCGAGAGAACGACCGTGCCGCCGGTCACGGCCGAGCGATCGCCGCCCGACTCGCGGATCACGGGGGCGGACTCACCGGTAATTGCGGATCTGTTCACCGACGCGATGCCTTCGATCACCTCGCCATCGGCGGGGATCGTGTCTCCCGCCTCGACCAGCACGACATCGCCCACCTCCACGTCGAGCGCGGGTTTCGGCTCCCACAGCTCGTCCTCCGGATCGTCCGGATGGAGGAGAACCTTCGCCGTCGTATCGCTGCGCGAGCGGCGGAGCGCATCGGCCTGCGCCTTGCCGCGCCCCTCCGCAACGGCCTCTGCGAAGTTCGCGAACAGGACGGTGAACCACAGCCACGCGGCGATCTGGCCGGTGAAGGCGACGCCGCCCTCTCCGGTTGCGAGGTCACGCACGAAGATCGTGGTCGCGAGGGCTGCCACCACGCCGGTCACGAACATCACAGGGTTCCGAACCAGCTTCTGCGGTGCGAGCTTCTTGACCGCGCCGAAGGCGGCCTCCTCGAGGATAGCCCGATCAAACAGGGCAATTGACGATGTCTTGCTCATGAGACGCCCTCCTTCAGAACGTCTTGCCGGATTGCATCAGGAAATGCTCGACGACTGGCCCCAGCGCGAGCGAGGGGAAATACTGCAATCCGCCGAGGATCAGGATTACGCCCACCAGAAGACCGACGAAGAGGCCGCCGTGGGTCGGGAACGTGCCGGCGGACGGCGCGATCTTGCGCTTGGCGGCCAGAGATCCCGCAATCGCCATCACCGGGACGACGTAGGCGAAGCGTCCGAGCAGCATGGCGAGGCCAAGCGTGGTGTTGTACCAGGGCGTATTGGCGTTGAGGCCTGCGAAGGCCGAGCCGTTGTTGCCCGCGGCCGAGCTGTAGGCATAGAGAATCTCCGACAGGCCATGCGGGCCCGCGTTCGCGAGGCTCTCGAGGGCGCTCGGCATCACGGCGGAGGCCGCCGCAAAGCCGAGGATCGCGAACGGCAGGATCAGCAGTGCCAGGATCGCGAGCTTCATCTCGCGTGCCTCGATCTTCTTGCCGAGATATTCCGGCGTGCGGCCGACCATGAGGCCCGCGACAAAAACGGCGAGGATCGCCATTACGATCATGCCGTAGAGGCCGGAGCCAACGCCGCCTGGCAGGATCTCGCCAAGCTGCATCAAGAACATCGGGGCGAGGCCGCCCAGCGGCGTCAACGAGTCGTGCATGGCGTTGACGGCGCCGCAGGACAGGCCGGTGGTGGCTGCGATGTAAAGGGCGGTGAGGGCCTGGCCGAAGCGTATTTCCTTGCCTTCCAGATTGCCGGCGGACGCATCGATCCCGAGCTTGGCGAGGATGGGGTTGCCTGCGGCCTCCGCCCCGTAGACCAAGGCTACGGCTGCGACCAGCAGAATACCCATCGCGGCGAGCAGCGCGTGCCCCTGGCGCGCATCCCCAACCATGCGGCCGAAGGCGAACGTCATGGCGGCCGAGACGACGAGCATGCTCCAGATCGAGAGCATGTTCGACCAAGCGTTGGGGTTCTCGAAGGGATGAGCCGCGTTGGCGTTGAAGAAGCCGCCGCCATTGGTGCCGAGCTGCTTGATGGCCTCCTGGCTGGCGACCGGCCCCAATGAAAGTGTCTGCTTGGCGCCTTCCAGTGTCGTCACGCCGGTGCTCGCGAGAAGCGTCTGCGGCACGCCGGACATCACATAGGCGAGCGCCACGACGATCGAGAGCGGCAGCAGGACATAGAGCGTCGCGCGCGTCATATCGACCCAGAAGTTGCCGATGGTCGCGCTTCCGCTGCGGGCAAAGGCGCGGGTCACGGCCGCGGCGAGCGCGATGCCGGTCGCCGCGGAGACGAAGTTCTGTACGGTGAGACCGGCCATCTGCACGATGTGCGCCATGGTCGTCTCGCCAGCGTAGGACTGCCAGTTGGTGTTGGTGACGAAGCTCAAGGCGGTGTTGAAGGCGAGGTCGGGGGGGACGCCTGCGAAGCCTTGTGGATTGAGAGGCAGGCTCGCCTGCAAGCGCATCAACACATAGAGGACCAGGAAGCCGGCCGCGCTGAAGGCCAGCATGGCCAGCGTATAGGCCAGCCAGCCCTGCTCCTTCCCGGCATCGATGCCAGCTGCAGAATAGAGCCGCCGTTCGAGCGGGCGGAGCACGGGCGCCAGCAGGGTTCTCTCACCCTGAAGAACCCGGGCCATGTAGAGGCCGAGCGGCCGTGCCGCGATGAGAACAGCGCCGAGCACCAGCGCTATCTCGAGCCAACCATCGAGTGTCATGTCATCATTCTCCCGAGCCTAGAACTTCTCGGGGCGGAGAAGCGTGTAGACGAGATAGGCGGCAAGGCCGATGGCGACGGCCAGTCCGATAAGTGGATCGCTCATGGCAGCCTCACAGGCGGTCGCAGAGGACGGCATACGCGCCGATCAGCGCGAAGCCGCCCAGGCCGAGGGCAAGAAACAGAAGATCGAGCATGGGGCTCCTCCGGAGTTGTTCAGAAGGAACATCGGGGGCTCTGCATCAATTCTCGATCCGGAATTTTGGTTGCGCGTATAAAGACGATGTAAAGACGGTCCTGCCGCGCAGCTCCGGAAGGAAAATTCGTGGTAGAACAGGCACTTGCACCACAACGGCGGGCCTGCTGACTTTTGGAGCCAAACGCATTTTTTCGATGTTCGAGCCCTTTCTCTCCCGTTGGGCGCTCACGCCCGATGGCGATCCGATCGTCACGCGCGGCGCCCGCCTTCTGCCGGTACGTCATCTGGGCGAGGCCGCCATGCTCAAGATCGCCCTCGATCACGACGAGGAGGTGGGCGGCCTCGTGATGGCGTGGTGGGATGGCCAGGGCGCTGCCCGCGTGCTCGCGCTCGAGGGCAATGCCATCCTGCTCGAACGGGCCGAGGGGACCCGCTCGCTCTCCGACTACGCGCGCGACGGGCGCGACGATGAGGCAACGCGCATTCTCTGCGATGCCATCGGACGGCTCCACGCGCCGCGTGCCGCGCCACCGCCCGGTCTCGTTCCGTTGCCCGTCTGGTTCAATGCGCTTGAGCCCGCATCACAGGCGCACGGAGGCATCCTGAAGCAGTCTGCCGAGGTCGCGTGCCTGCTGCTTGCCGATCCCCGGGACGGCGTGGTGCTGCACGGCGACATCCACCACGACAATGTGCTGGACTTCGGGAAGCGCGGATGGCTTGCCATCGATCCCAAACGGATCCACGGCGAGCGCGGCTTCGACTACGCCAACCTTTTCTGCAACCCGGATGTGGAAAGCCCGGCGCATCGGGTGGCTGTTCTGCCGGATCGCTTCGCAAGCCGTCTTGCAATCGTGTGCCAGCAGGCGGGGCTGGATCGGCGCCGGCTCCTGCAGTGGATCGTGGCGTGGGCGGGCCTCTCGGCCGCCTGGTACATCGAGGACGGCGAGACCCCAGCGGTCGATTTCGAGATCGCGCGCCTTGCGCTCGCAGAGCTGGATCTCGGATGAGCTTCCCGTGAACACGACATCGCCCCCGGAGGCTTCCGCGTCCGAGGGCGATCTTGCCTTGATGAGCCGCAAAATCAGGCGGCGCGGACAGTAGCCAGGAAGCGGCCGACCTCTGCGCGCAGCTTCTCGGACTGCTGCGAAAGATCCGTCGCGGCCAGCAGCACCTGTCCGGACGCAACGCTCGAGCTCTCGGCTGCCTGGTTCACGCCCGTGATGTTGCTGGTGACCTCGGTCGTTCCTTTCGCGGCCTCGTGCACGTTGCGTGCGATCTCCTCCGTGGCAGCCCCCTGCTCCGTGACGGCTGCGGCGATGGCGGATGCGATGCCGTTCATTTCCTCCACCGTCTTGCTGATGACGAGGATGCTGCCGGCCGCGTGCTCCGTCGAAGCCTGAACGGTGCTGATCTGGGACGCGATTTCGGCGGTGGCCTTCGTGGTCTGGTCCGCGAGGGCCTTGACCTCCTGGGCAACGACGGAAAAGCCCTTCCCGGCCTCTCCAGCGCGCGCCGCCTCGATCGTGGCGTTGAGAGCGAGCAGATTGGTCTGACGCGCGATGTTGTTGATCATCTCGACGATTGTGCCGATCTTGCGCGCGCCTTCCGAAAGCTCCAGGACCTGGGCGTTAGTCTGGCGCGCTTCCTGTGCGGCCTTCTCGGCAATTCTCGTCGACTGATCGACCTGGCGGCTGATCTCGCGGACTGATCCCGACAGCTCTTCCGCCGCGCTCGCGACCCCGTGCACGTTGGATGCGGCCTGCTCAGACGCGGCTGCGACGACCGTCGACTGCGTCGACGTCTGGGCAGAGGACGCGGAGAGCGACTGTGCCGCTGCCTGCAACTCGGTTGCCGCGTCGGACACCGCATTCACAACAGTGCCCACAGCGCTCTCGAAGTTGTCGGCAAGCTCCAGCACGGCGCGGCGGCGCTCGGCCTCGGCCTTCGCCTTCTGCTCCACGGCCTCGGCTTCGAGCTCGCGGGTGCGGATCATGTTGTCCTTGAAGACCTGCACGGCGGCAGCCATTCCGCCGATTTCGTCTCCGCGCGACCTGCCCGGGATCTCGACCGAGGTATCACCTTGGGCAAGAACACCCATGGTGCTCGTCATCTTGCGGATCGGGGGAACGATGGAGGCGCTGGTGAAGTAGGCGACGAGGCCCGCGCCGCCAAGCCCGAGCGCCAGGAGCGCCCACTGAAGCGTGCTGAGGAACGACATGCCGCTCGTGGCAGCCTCGGTATCCTCCGCAAGGAGCTTCTGCTGGTTGCCCTTGAGGCCGCCGCGGCGAACGCCGTCTTCCTGCCTCGTGCCGACCAGGATATCCAGGATCTTACCGGCTCTCGGCGCGGCCTCGGCGGCAAGAATGTGCACCGGGCGGTTCCATTCGGGAGATTCACGAACGGCAATAATGCGGGCCGGCAGCGGCGCGAAGCTGGCATAGGCCGCGACGAACGCCTCGTAGGACGCTTTCTGTGTCTCCGAGAGCATGTGCTTCTGGGGCGCAAAGGCTTCCAAAGCCCGGTTGAAGACGCCGAAGAAGCGTTGGAACTCCGCCTTCGCGGAGGCGTCACCGGAGAGAAGGAACGTGCGGAGCTGCGCGGCGGAGGCCGCCAGATTGCCGCGCACATCGGCCATGCTCTTCAGCAGGCGCTTGCGCTCGGGGGTGGCTTCGAGGTTCTCCTCCTCATCGATCATTTTCGTTATTTCGGCGAGCATCGCGCTCATGCGGGGAGCTGCTTCCTCGACGAGAAGCTTCGTCGCGGGAAACGCGTCGCTGGTGAAAGCTACATTTTCGGCGCTCTCCTGGGCCGTTCTAAACTCCTCCAAAAGCGCCTTCACCTCGGCCCATTTTGCCTTGTTTTCCGCATTCGTGAAACGCTCGGCATAGGTATCGAAATTGCTCGATGCTTTTCCAAGCGCTTTCCACGCAGTCGCGCGCTCCGCCTTCATCTTCTCGTCGCCGGTCAGCAGGTATCCGCGCAGGGTCGCAAGTGTGGCGCTTACGTCGCTTTCGAGCTCCGTGCTGATCAAGGCCACCGGCACGCGAAGCCCCGTCATACGGTCGAAGGATGTCGAAAGGCCGGAAACCGTCCAGATTGTCGCCCCCACGGCGACAGCCATAACACCGGCCACGAGCGAGAACCCGGCTGTAAGCCGGCTACCGATCGAGACTTTCTGAAAAAGTTGGATTGCGTGCATGACAGGCGTTCCCCTCTTGTGAAGTTCGAATGCCTAAAATTTGCGCACGCCGCTCAATTTTGATTTAATTCCAATCCTTATTTGACGCGCATACGTTTTGCGTCGAAAGCGTTTTGAAATTTTCTAATCAACCTAATTTTGCTTTTCTATTGTGCAACGCAAAAGCGTTGCCTTTGCAATTTCAAAAACCTGTTTTCTAAAGTCAGTACTCACCTCATCGTCCACGCGGCGATCCGCCATCGAACGTGCGCCCGCAGAGCATCGGAGATTGGGGCTGGATGAGCTCATGCGCAGGCGCGCCGAATTCGCTATTCTCCAATCGCCGCCACCTGCTCGATCCGCCTCAAGGAGCCGCCCATGACACCGCGCCCACCACTTCCTCCCTTCACGGCCGAAACAGCTGCCCAGAAGGCGCGTATGGCAGAGGACGCCTGGAACACGCGTGATCCCAATCGCGTCGCTGGCGCCTACACACCGGATAGCCAATGGCGCAATCGCGCCGAGTTTCCGCAGGGCCGCGACGAGATCATCGCCTTTCTCACGCGGAAGTGGGCCCGCGAGCTGGACTACCGGCTGATCAAGGAGGTGTGGACCTTCGGCGGCAACCGCATTGCCGTGCGGTTCGCCTACGAATGGCACGACGACAGCGGCCAGTGGTTCCGCTCCTACGGCAACGAGAACTGGGAGTTCGACGAAGCCGGCCTGATGCGCCGCCGCTTTGCCAGCATCAACGACAAGCCGATCATGGAGAGCGAGCGCAAATATCATTGGCCGCTGGGTCCGCGGCCTGCCGACCATCCGGGGCTTTCGGATCTCGGGCTCTAGACGGAGAGCGCGGACGCGCGCTCAGCTCGCGATGTCGAGCGGCGCCTTGATGCGCGGTGCCGGCCCCCTGTCGAAGTCGAAGTTTTCGAGCGCCTGGGGGCGGCCCAGAAGGTAGCCTTGCAGGTGATCGCATCCGGCGAGAGCGGCGATAATGCGCTGCTGCTCGGTCTCGATGCCCTCGGCCGTCGTCTTGATGCCAAGCGATTTTGCGAGCGACACCACTGCGACGAAGATCGAGCGGGCCCTGAGGTCGGTTGCGAGGTCGTTCACGAACGAGCGGTCTATCTTGATGCGGCCGATCGGCAAGCTCCTGAGGCAGCTCAAGGCAGACTGGCCGACGCCGAAATCGTCGATCGCAACCGAGACGCCAAGCTCGCGCAGCTCTTCCAGGACGCGGCAGGCGTTGGTCTCGTTGTCGAGGATCGCCGTCTCGGTGACCTCGAGCTCGAGGCGCCCCGGCGGAAGCGCTGTGCGTTCAAGGATCTGCGCCACCCGCGCCACGAAATCACGATCCGAAACCTGCACTCGTGAAAGATTGACGGAGATCTTGATACCAGCCGGCAGGCTGGCGGCATCCCGGCAGGCCTTTTCCAGCACCCAATCACCGATCTCGACGATGAGACCGTTGTGCTCGGCGAGCGGAATGAATTCCGCGGGCGAGATGACGCCAAGCTCGGGATGGTGCCAGCGGACAAGCGCCTCGAGGGCGGCGATGTCACCCGACGAGCCTGCTGTGATCGGCTGGTAGACGATGTGGAATTCCTGCTCGTCGATGGCGCGGCGCAGCTCGCTTTCCAGGCGGCGTGCCGAGCAGGCGCCCGCATCGGCTGCCGCATCGAAGAAGGCGAATTTTCCGCGTCCGCTGCGTTTGGCCTTGTAGAGCGCGACATCGGCCGCTTTCAGGATCTCGTCGGTCGTCGTGCCGTCCTCGGGCGGCCGCGCGATGCCGATGCTCATGCCGACACGGGTCAGCTTGCCTTCCAGCACGACCGGCTGCCTCACGACGTCGAGAATGCGCCGGGCGACGGCCGATGCATCGCACGGCTGATCGCCGTCTCGCAGAAGCAGGGCAAATTCATCGCCGCCCAGACGAGCGATCGTATCATCCTCGCGGACGCAGGAGCGAAGCCGGTCTGCAACCACTCGCAACAGGCCATCTCCGGCTGCGTGCCCGAGGTTGTCGTTGACGGACTTGAAGTAGTCGATGTCGAGCAGCATGACGACGGCCTGCTTGCCGGTTCTGGCGCTCTCAAGCGCTTCGTCGATGCGCTCGACCAGCAGGCGGCGGTTCGGCAAGCCGGTCAAAACGTCGTGCAGGGTGCGGTGGAGCAGCTCGGTCTCCGCCTGCTTTTCGGCGGTGAAATCCGTATACGTGCAGATGACGCCCCCGTCGGGCAGGACGCGCTGGTTGATGCGCACGAAGCGCCCGCCAACGAGGTGCTGTTCGGTGTCGCTGTCGATGTCCAGCTCGATGGTCGATCCCTCTTCGGGAACCGCTCCGGCACTCCGGCAGATGTCGAGCAGATCGATCAGCGACGTACCGGGCGGCGCCTGGTATTTGGTCAGGCCGTAGATCTCCAGGAATTGACTGTTGCGCACGACGACACGGGCGTCGCGGTCGAACAGGCATACGCCCTGGGACATGGCATCGAGGGCCGTATCCAATTGCTCGCGCCGCTCCGAGGCCAGCCTGGACACTCTCTCCAGCTCCCCCTTGAGCCGATCCCGCTCGGCAATTTCCGCCGCGACGAGGAGAGACGTCAGCACGCTCACGAAACTGAAGAGCTGCACCACCCAAATGCCGGTGCTCGTGCTCTGCTCATTCATCAAGGAAACCGGTCCCCAACCCTGGTAGGTGCACGTCAGGGACACGACCGTGAGCCATAGCGTCGCCATGGCCGCATAGCGGGAGCCCAGGCGAAACGCGATCAGAACGGAAATAGGAACGAGCGTGAAAAGGAGCGGCACCGACGACTGGAGAAACACGGTGAGCGAAGCGACCGTGAGTAGAAGAAAGTGGCGAAGCACGCTCTCGGAAGAGGGAACGACGCTGTACGGATTTGGCTTCGCGTTCAGAAGCACGATGGTCGGGGTGACGATCAGAAGACCCAGACTGTCCGAGAGGTACCAAGTAGTCCAGGCCTCGGCGAACGGAGCGCCGAATATCAGCATCGCAGCCGCCGCACCGAAAGCGGCAGGCAGGATCGGCGCGGCCAGGCAAACGGCCACGAACTTGATCACGCTCCAGACCTCGGTCAGCTCGACATGCCGCCCGCAAGCGCGGTGCACAAGGTAGAAGGCAAGGACGCATTCAGTGGGGCCGACGCTGGCGAAGGTCAGCACCGTGGCCAACTGGTCTCCGTTGAGCGTCAGGGCTGTGGCGTTCGCCAAAAAGCAGGCCGCCACGAGGATGTAGCGCGAAACCGGTCTCGGACAGGTGAGAAGCGCTGCCAGCAAAATGCCGTTGGCCGGCCAGATGGCCGCGACGTAGGTCGAGTTGCGCGTCAGACTGATGGCCAAATAGACAGCGACACCATACGCAACCGCTGTCCCTACGATGAGAGGGGCATCGCGATGCGTTCTGGCTCGTTCAATGCTGTCTGTCAGCGCCGTAAAATAACGGGCTTGTTCCATGGCATGTCGTCCGAGGCATTAGCGCGAACGAGCATAATCAGCAAAACTCTAATAAAATCTTCTATTTGCCGTCTTTTTGTGCGTATCCGTATCATGCACGAGAATTTTGCGCCGCAAAAGGCGCGACACACACCAGAAGGGGACGGCGGACCTTACTCGGCGGCCGCCGCGCTCAGAGCCGCGGCAATGTCCTCCCTCGGGCGGCCAACGCTGATGTAGCGGAAACCGTGCCGCGCGATCTGCTCGCGCCGGTAGACATTTCGGAGATCGACAAGGAGGGGCTCGCGCATCACGCCCTTCAAGCGGGGAAAATCGAGCGCGCGGAACGCATCCCACTCCGTCACGAGAACGAGGGCGTCGGCGCCCTCGGCAATGGAATAGGGGTCAGAGCCGAACGTCACGCCGGATAGGTAATCCTTCGCGGCCTCCATACCTTCGGGATCGAACGCACGAATGATCGCGCCGTTGTCCTGCAGCCCCTGAATAATGGAGATCGCGGGGCTCTCGCGCATGTCGTCGGTGTTGGGCTTGAACGTCAATCCCAGGATCGCGATGGTTTTGCCGCGCATGTCGGTGCCGATGGCGCGCGCGACCTTGCGGGACATGGCGCGCTTGCGCTGATCGTTGATTGCGACCGTCGTCTCGATCAGGCGCAGCGGGCTTCCGTAGTCCTGCGCGGTCTTGACGAGCGCGAGCGTATCCTTGGGGAAGCACGAGCCGCCGTAGCCGGGGCCTGCGTGCAAGAACTTCGAGCCGATGCGCTTGTCGAGACCGATGCCGTGAGCGACGTCCTGAACGTTGCTGCCGACGGCCTCGCAGAGATCCGCCATCTCGTTGATGAAGGTGATCTTCATGGCGAGGTACGCGTTCGCCGCGTACTTGATCAGCTCCGAGGTGCGGCGCGCCGTGAACATGAGCGGCGCCTGATTGAGATAGAGCGGGCGATAGACTTCCGTCATCACCGCGCGGGCGCGCTCGTCCTCGATACCGACCACAATGCGATCGGGGCGCTTGAAGTCCTCGATCGCGGCGCCTTCGCGCAGGAATTCGGGGTTGGAGACCACGGCCACATCGGCCTCGGGATTGGCCTCGCGGATGATGCGCTCCACCTCGTCGCCGGTGCCCACGGGAACGGTCGACTTGGTGATGACGACGGTGAAGCCCTGGACGTTGGCGGCGATCTCGCGCGCGACCGCATAGACGTAGGAGAGATCGGCATGGCCGTCACCGCGACGCGAGGGGGTGCCGACGGCGATGAACACCGCGTCGGCCTTCTTCACCGGCTCCTTGAGGTCGGTGGTGAAGACCAGCCGCTTGGCCTGGCAGTTCCGGGCGACGATCTGGTCGAGGCCGGGCTCATAGATCGGCATGATGCCGTCTTGCAGCGCCTTGACCTTGTCGTCGTTGCTGTCGATGCAGGTGACCTCGTGGCCGAAATCGGCGAGGCAGGCGCCGGAGACAAGTCCCACATATCCCGAGCCAACGACGGCTATGCGCATTTTCGAGCCCTTCTGATTGAGACGCCGCCGCGCAATTCGGGCTGGTCCGTCTCCAAGGTGTCATGCTCCGTTTCTTGCATTTTCCGGCGCGGAACGGTCCTGGATTCGTCGAAAAATGCTTAAGAGTCACAGGTGTTCCGAGGATGGTAACACCTGTGCCGGCCGAGGGACGCTATCCGCCCAGCATGACGCTTTTCTGAAAGCGGGCGCAACGCTCCCAAAAACAAAAAAGGAGCGCTTCGAGGCGCTCCTTTGAATTGCATAACCCGCTCAAGCAGCTAGAAATTGTGCTTCACGGAGCCACGGATCGTCAGATCCTCTGCCGGCTGCTCCGGCTCGTTCTGCGGCTTGCTGTCGTTAGCGCCGTACAGCAGCTCGAGGCCAAAATCCATCTTCGGGAGAACGCCGAGCTTACCGAGGCCCGGAATGCGGACTTCCGTACCTGCGCTTTCGCCCTCGACCTTGGGAACGGAGAAGTTAAGATCCTTGCCGGCCGGCGCAGTCGCCTGGGGCTCGGACGGGGCAGGTGTAACCGGAGCGCCACCCTGCTCCTGGAAGGCAAGGGTCGAGCTGCTGACGAGCGCCAGCGCCAATCCCGTTGCGATATACCCAACCAACTTCATCGAATTCCCCGCAGTGCCGCTCTCTTCTGACTCGTGAAGATGAGGCTTCAGACCGCCCGTGACAAGAATGTTCGAGCGTAGTTAAGCGGCGATGAACGTTTCCCGATCCAGGTGTGGTTGCTCTGCAATGTGGCGCTGCGGTCACAGCGTCTTAGGATCGCCGAGCGTCTTTTGATTACCCTTGCAAGGGCTTGAGTTCGCCACATTTTCCCCTGCCCCCGGCGAAGCGGACGCTATTTCGCGGCTGCACATTCGGGCGTCACAGGTTTTCCACACTTGTCCACCGGCAACGGGTTCAAGCCGGGTGTTCGCCCCATGAAAAAGGGCCGCCCTCAGGGCAGCCCTTCCCATGTTTTCACGCGCCGAGCGACTTAGAACTGGATGCGCGCGCCCGTCATCAGCACATCGAAATCCTCGAGCTCGGTCTTGGCCGCGCCCTTGGTCAGATGCACGTCGCCTTCGGCCTGCCGGTAGATCACGTAGAGATCCATGGCGGCGTTATCGATGCTCTGGATGACGCCCGCGGCCCAGAAGTTGAGGTCGGAGCTGGAAGCCTTGGCGGAGATGCCGACGTCGTCGTGACGGTACTCGCCGAAGAATGTGGTCTTGCCGATCGCAACGAGCTTGCTCTCGATACCACCCTGCACGAACCAAGTGTTGCTCTCGTCATCCTCACCCGCCTGCGAGGCCTTGAGGTCAATCGAGTCGGCGCCGTAGCCTGCGTAGACGTAGATGCCGGTGGGCGCATGCTGGATGGTGCCCGCCACGCCCCACCACTGGCAATCACCCGTGCCGACCGCGCAACGGCCCTTGTTGGTGACCGGGTCCGTGCTCTCACCGTAACCGGCCTTGGCGGTGAGCTTGAAGTCGCCGACCTCACCCTTGTAGGTCAGCGCCATGTCCCACATGTCGTCCTCGCCCCAGGCGGCCGTCAGAACGAAGCCGGCGATGGTGGGCGAGTCGTAGCGAACGACGTTGCGGCGGCCGCTCTGGCCGGGGGTCGCACCGTTGAAGCCACCCATCATATCAGTCCACTTGTTGCCCGTGTTGACCTCCTTGAAGGAAGCCAGGGCAACGGCGGCGGCCTCGGCGTCGGCGTAGTTGCGCGTGACCGTCGTATTCGCGTCGTCCAGCAAGTGATAGGTGGCCGTGCCGTCGAGGCCGACGGTGAACTTGCCGAGATCCTTGCTCTTGATGAACCAGTTGCTCTTACGGACCAGGAGGCCGTTGGTGACGCCGTTGTCCTTGCCGTCGTCGGTGCTCGCGTCAACACCCTTGTAAGCCGAGCCCCAGACGCCGATCTCGATCACATAGCCGGCCGACCAGCCGTCGGTGATCTTGGCTTCGCCCGCGAACTTGAAGCGAGACTGCTCGAGCGAGTTCGTCGCGACGTAGACATTGCTCTCGCGCCCGTCGTCCCAGAAGAACACGGCCTCGTTGACCCAGCCCGAGATGGTCAGGCTGACCTTGCGGTTGCCCTTGCGTGCCGTGGTGGCCTCAAGCTCGGCAATCCGCTCTTCCAGATCCGCGCAGCAGTTGCCGCCAAGATCGGCGGCCTGGACCGCGGATGCCCCCCAAACGAGACAGCTCGCGGCGACCGCCGCCAAGCTGCCCGTTACCTTCGTCGTCTTCGTCATAACGAATTCCCCAACCTAAGTACTGCCCAAAACGAAAATACCTAGGTAGCTCTACGGGAGCAGTATGAGACTTTTGTAACAACAGGCCCTTCCGGCTGTCACAAACGAGCTTATACCCCTCGGTAGTTGCCCCTACGCAACAAACGGCCGTGCAAGGCCCCGGAAAACGCAAGAAGGGGCCACCTCGCGGTGACCCCTTCAGTTATCCCTGCCTCGGCTTGCGCGAGACTAGAACTTGATGATGCCGCCAGCGGTGACGACGTCCAGATCTTCCAGGTTGAGATCGGTGACAGCGCCGCCGTTACCCGAGGAGCCGGCCTTGGTGGTGACGTCGGCCTCGTAGTGACGGTAGTACAGGTAGAGCTGCATGGCTGCCGCATCGAGACCCTGCACCACGCCCAGGGTGTAGGACGTGAGTTCGGTGCCGAGGATGCGCGAGGTGCCGACGCCGTCCACCAGAACCTGGCGGCGAGCGTTCGAGCCACCCTCGTTCTCGTAGTACTGACCGAAGATGGTGGTCTTGCCGAGATCGAAGAACTTCTTCTCGATGCCGGCCTCGAGCGACCAGAAGGTGCTCTCGTCATCGGCGCCGGTGACGCCCACGAAGCGGTTCGAACGCAGAATGAGCTCGTCGGTGGCGGTGCCGCCAGCGGCGTTCAGGAAGAGGCCGGTCGGCTCATGCACGATGCTGATAGAGCCGCCGAACTGGTTGCACTCGGCATCCTTGCCGGTTCTTCCAACGACCTGCGAGGTCTGAGCCGAGCATTCGAAGCCAACGGCACCGGCGCTGGACTTCTGCTCGCTGTTCTCGCCGTAGGCGATGCCTGCAGCGACCTTCAGGTTGGCGAACTCGCCCTTATAGCGCAGGCCGATTTCCCAAGTGTCGTCCTCGCCCCAGCTCGCAGTACCGTGGAAGCCCGAGATTTCCGGGGTGTCGTACTTGACGAGGTTGTGGCGGCGGCCTTCACCCGGCTGATCGCCGTAGTCGCGGATCAGGCGGCGCCACGTGAAGAACGGGTTGCCCGTGCCGGCGTCGAGAAGGATGTTGCCGTTAGCCTGGCGCAGACCGAGGCCGAGACCGGTATCCTCCTGATCCGAGAATTTGGCGATCGACGAGGTCTGCGTCTGGTTGATTTCCGTGATGCTCTCGCTGGCGCCGCCAGTCTGGCCGACCGAGACCTTACCGTAGGTCTTGCTGCCGATGTGCCAGTAGCTGTGACGGAGATCGAGGCCAGCGTCGACATCATCCTCGTCCTGCGTGAAGCGCTTGGAGCTCGCCGAGCGGATGCCGATCTCGATGACGTAACCGGCCTTCCAGTCGCCCGTGATCTTCGCGTCGCCCTTGAAGCCGATGCGCGTGCGCGAGTTGTCGTTGGTGACCTGGTAGGCGTTGCTCTCGAAGCCGTCGTCCCAGTACATCACCGCCTCGTTCACCTGACCGTACATGGTCAGCGAAACCTTGCGGTTGCCCTTACGCGCGGTGGTTGCTTCCAGCTCGGCAATGCGCTCCTCGAGATCCGCGCAGCAATTGCCCCCGAGATCGGCAGCTTGGGCGGACGCACCCCCCAGCAGCAGATAGCCTGCCGCTGCGAGCAGCGACAGCCGTCCTGCCGACACCATGAAACCCCCAGTCATGCCCAACTCCTCATAAATTTCGCCGCGCCTCATCTCTCAGGCACGAACTTCCGATCTTTGACCCTCCCCACGAAGCGGACCTGGGCGAGCAATCTCCACTTGCCCAACCGCTGTGGATGGGCGGAGATAAACTCAAACTTTCCAATGGCGTAAGCGCAAAAGCCTTTGTGACAGTTTCACTACGAAGGCCCAGTGCCGGGCTCGCACCCGCCGGGTTTTTTACCTCGGTATTTTCGTGACACTTTTATTGCGGCATAAGGTTTTGCGCGGACACGGGATTGATTGTCATCATCGACATCGCGCCCAAAATGTAAGGTCGATGGTCGGTATTCTCGGGCTAGGAGAGGTCGGATGAGGCGGCGTGTTACAGCGGCAGTCGTTGGCGGCGGACCGGCCGGAATCGCCACCGCGCTTTCGCTCGGAAGAGCCGGTGCCGACGTGGTGCTCGCGGCGCCTCCCCACCGCACGGAGGGCCAGGCGCCGGACAATCGCACCGCGGCACTGTTCGCGGGCTCCATCGAGCTTCTGAAGAACGTCGGCGCCTGGGAGACCATCGCACCCCAGAGCGCGCCAATCACCGGCATCCGCATCATCGACGACACGGGCGCGCTGCTACGGGCCCCCGAGGTTGTGTTCACGGCATCCGAGGTGGGGCTCGATGTCTTCGGGTGGAATGTCCCGAACGGAGCGCTCGTCTCGGGTCTGCTGGCGGCTGCGGCGCAGCCCGGCAGCCGGGTCGCCCTCCATGCCACCCAAGGCGTGGCGACGGTGACGCCGGGCGCCGAGACCATCTCCCTCACGACGCGGGAGGGCGATGAATTCGACGCCGCGCTGGTCGCGGGCGCCGACGGACGCAACTCGCTCTGCCGGACAGCCGCTGGCATCGAGACGCGAACGTGGCGCTATGAGCAGGCCGCAATCGCCACCTCGTTTCATCACACGCGGCCTCACCGCAGTATCTCGACGGAGTTCCACCGGCCGGCCGGTCCGTTCACGACGGTGCCGCTCCCCGGTTTGCGGTCGAGCCTCGTCTGGGTCGAGCGGCCGGACGAAGCCCAGCGCCTCGCTGCGCTCTCGGAAGCGGACTTCCGCGCAATCCTGGAGGAGCGCCTGCAGGGCCTCCTCGGAACCGTGGGCGAGATTGGACCTCGCGCCGTCTTCCCGCTCTCCGGCCTCACCGCGAAACGCTTCGGCCTCAACCGCGTGGCGCTGGTCGGGGAAGCGGGGCATGTCATCCCGCCGATTGGCGCGCAGGGGCTCAACCTCGGCTTCCGCGATGCCGCGACGCTCGCCGATTGCGTAGCGGATGCGCTCGCCCAGGGGCGCGATCCCGGCGGTGCCGCCACGCTGGACGCCTATAGCGCCCGGCGAAAACCGGATGTGTCGTCTCGCATCACCACGATCGACGTGCTGAACCGTTCGCTGATCTCGGATCTGGTGCCGGTTCATCTCGCGCGCGGACTTGGCATCGTCGCGCTGAAGGCGCTCGGCCCGCTCCGCCGCTTCGCCATCCGCGAAGGGCTCCAGCCCTCACGCGAGCTTCCGGCTTTGCTGTTGCCGGATGGCGCGAGGCTGCTCGCCCAACGCGCATCACCTTCCCATCATTCCGCCGCTTGACGCGCTCCGCGCCAATTGGCACCCAGTCTGGGATACGCCCAGCGCGCTCCTTGGAGCCAAGCTTTTCAGGACCTTGATGTCTTCCAACCGCATCAGCTTCGGCCGCGATCTTCAGTTTCGCCTCGAATACGCCCTCCTCCGTCTCATCGTGGGACTGGTGAGGCTGTTGCCGCTCGAGACCGCGACCGCCCTCTCGGCCAAGGCGTGGCGGGTGCTGGCGCCCCGCATCAATCCCAAGCGCCACAAGCGGGCGCTTGCGAACCTCGCCATTGCGTTTCCCGACATGCCGGAAGCGGAGCGCCAGCGAATTTGCATGGCGCATTGGGAAAACCTAGGCCGCGTGATGGCGGAGACGATGCAGATCGACCGTATCATCCAGGATCCCGCGCGCATCCGCATCGCTTCGGAACGCCTCTTCAGCCGCTACAAGAACAAGCTCGGGCCCGCCATCGGCGTGTCGCTGCACATGGGCAACTGGGAGCTTTCGATCTGGCCGTTCGTGGAAGCGCGCGCCAATCCGGCCGCGGTCTATCGCTCGGTCAACAATCCCTACATCGACCGCTACCTCCGCTGGCAGCGCCGCAATCTCTATCCCGGCGGATTGTTCGGGCGCGGCAAGGTCGAGGGCGAGCACGGCGACGACCAGAAGACCGCACGCATCCTCACCGACTTCGTCCGCAATGGCGGGCGCCTCGGCCTCGTGTGCGATCTCTACGACAGGACGGGGCTTCCGGTCCCCTTCTTCGGCCATGACGCGAAAACACAGGCGATCGGCGCCATGATCGCGCGGCGTGTGGGCAGCCGCGTGTGGATGTCGTGCTGCAAGCGCATCGGCACCTCATCCAGGTTCGAGATCGAGATCAAGGAGCTGCGCGTCCCGCGCACCAAGAACATCGGCGAGGATGTCCGCTGGATCATGGTGGAGATGCAAAAGCAGTTCGAGATCTGGGTGCGCGAAGCCCCCGAGCAGTGGATGTGGTCCAACCGCCGCTGGAGCTGAGGCCGCGGGCTGCCGCCGCCCCAGGGCATCACGGGATCATTGGCAACCCTCACCGGAATACTCGGCACTCCACCTCGCGCTTCATCACAAGGCCGTGTCGCCGCGGCAAAGCCGATTGCCCCCTCGCCCCGCCCAGCCTCTAATGGCCGCCCTGTATCGTACACCAGCGGGCTCGGCAGACAGCGACAGTGCGGCGGCATCTTCAAACGATCACGGCGATCGCGCTTCTCTGCGGATCGCCTCAGGCCCTTGCGGCCGACGACAAAAAGCCGTCGTGCGTGGACGACGCCATGCTGGTGTTCGACGCATCGGGATCGATGGCCGCCACGGACTTCCCCGACGGCGCGCCCTCGCGCATGGATCGCGTGCGCCAGGCGCTCGTCAAAGTCCTGCCCGCCGCCTCGCGCGCGCGGAGGCTCGGCCTCGTGGTCTACGGGCCGGGGCGGAATTTCGACACCTGCAAGAACGTGGATCTGCGGCTTGCGCCTTCGCCGAACGCGGGCGAGCGCATCATGAAGGAGATCGACAAACTGCGTCCGCAGGGGCGCACCGCGTTGACGACATCGGTGCGGCAGGCCGCGGCCCTGCTCCAGCACAGCAACAAGCCCGCAGTGATCGTCGCGCTCACAGACGGCGAAGACACTTGCGGGGGTGACGCGTGCGCGCTGGCGCGCGAACTCAAATCGCAGCATCCCTCGATTACCGTGCACGTTATCGGATGGAGGCTCAAGCCGATGACAGGCCCGGCACCGGCGTTCATCGAGCGTTGCCTCGCAGACGAGACCGGGGGCATCTATGCGACGGCCGACACGACCGACCAGCTCGCCTCCGCTCTTTCGGAGACGCTCGGATGCCCGGCGACGGCCTCCGTCGCGCCAGCTTCACGCCTGCGCTAAGACGTCCACTAGGTCGTTAACCTTTCGTAAACCGTTTCCGGCAAGAGTTCCTTAATCTTGCTGCTTCGGTCTCGTGCGATGTCCGATCTCAACAGCCTTCCGCCGACACTCACATCCTCGCTCAACGATGCGCGCAACGATACCGGGCGCGTGGCGTTCTGCGGGCCTTATGTGCTGTCTGCGATCACGGGCTATCCGATCAGCAAGGTCGAGATGGCTGTGAATGCCTATCGAAAGCTTCCGGCGGATCTGCAGTATCGCGTCAAGGGCACCTATGCCGACGAAGTGGAAGGCGCGCTCGCCGTCTACGGCTTTCAGATGGTGCTCAAAGAAACCTACATGCATCTGGAGCGCAAGAAGCGCCCCACCGTGTGGACGTGGATGCAGAAGCCGCGCAACGCCTGGGCGCACTACATCCTGGCGATCCACAAAGGCAAGGAAGGCCACTGGATCCTGATCAAGGGCGTGAAGATGTGCGACACCTTCACTGAAGGGCGCTGGACTTTCGTGGTGGATGGCCCGCACAGGGGCGCTCGCATCATGGAAGTGTTCGAGGTGCGAAAGTCTCTCGAGCTGTAACGCCGGGGACAGCCGGCTCTCTGCCGTTCCTGCTCCTACTCGGGGTCGAGGGATCGCATGAATGGGCTGGCAGCATGACGCCGGAACTGAGGCACATCGTCGATGACGCGTACCGCGTGTTCAGCGGCTACGAGCTGCAGCGGACGCTCACCGTGTGCCACTGCAATTGCTGCATGACGGAGGAGACGGAGCGCGAGCTGATCCGCACGCCCTTGCGCAAGATCTCGTCTCATCTTCTGGCCGAATACACCAACTCCGCCCACGACTGGGACGACGGTCCGGTGGCGTGCCAGATGCGCTATTTTCTTCCCCGCTACCTCGAGCTTCTCGCTGAGGACGACCCTCCTGACAGCATGGGCGTGGACATCTGCCTGCGCCGTATGGGGAACGCTGGGTGGCGTGCGAAATGGCCGAGCGAAGAAGTGGATCTCATCGACGCCTTCTTCGATGCCCTGATGGTCGCGAGCCTTTCGCGCCTCGATCTTTCGCTCTGGCCGGCCGGCTGGCGGCTCTCTTTCGATCTCACCGACGTGCTCACGCTGGTCGTAACGGCCGCCGGAGATCTCGGCCGTGAGCTTGCCGTATGGGACAAAGCGGAAAGTCCGGGCGCCGCGGTCCATATGGCGGCATTGCGCGACCGCCTGCTGGTATCCGGCGGGCGGACCTATCTGCATTCCGCCTATCTCGAGAGAAGCCACGACCGGGAGGCCGACATGATCGGCGCCTTCCTCACGCGACCCGAAGTGAACCAGCGGATCGAGGTTGCGTTTTTCGAAATCGAAGACCCACGCCTGCAGAAGATCCTCTCCGACGGTATGCTAAGCTGACACCCCTCCGGCCATGGAGCGATACGCGATGACCCTTTCCCTGCGACACCATCTGATCGGCCTTGCATCCCTTGTCCTCTGTGCCGTCGTCACCACGAGCGCGGCCCTGGCTGGCGGAAGCGATCCGCAGGTGGTCCTGGACGAGATCTACGGGCAGGTCGCGGAAATGTGTGGCGGAGACGGACAAGGCGCGGCTTACGATTTCGAGGCCATCGCGAACACCTACTTCACACCAGGACTTGCGAAGAAGGTCTCGAAGGCCGCCGAAAACGGTGATCTCGACTTCGACGTGCTGGTGGACGGGCAGGACTGCAAGGTCAGCGACCTGCAGCTTGCGATCGTCGACGGGGCAGCAAATAGCGCGACCGGGCGGGCGACGTTCAAGAACTTCGACGAGCCGAGAACGGTCGATCTGAAAATGGTGAAATCCGGAAGCTCTTGGCAGGTCGCCGACATCGTCTATGGACATCGTGCCTTCTCGCTGAAGGCGGCGTTCTAGCCTGCTCTGGCCGGCTAGTCACGCGGCGCCTGCGGCCGTCTCCCTGTAGACGCTCGGCGCGACGCCTGCCCATCGGCGGAATGCGCGCGTGAAGTGCGCCGCATCCGCATAGCCCAATCGGAATGCGATCTCCGTGACCGGCAGGATATCCTCGGCAAGCAGTGTCCTCGCATGCCGGAACAACGTCTCCTCGACAACGCCGTTGAAGGTCTTGCCGTGGGCATTCAAGTGGCGCTGCAGGGTGCGGCGCGTCGTGCCGAGCTTTGCGGCGACCCAATCGATACGCGGATAGCCTTCGTGCAGTGCAAGCTCCGTTACGGCCGCGAGCGCGGCAAGCGTATCGCCGTTCTCCGGCACCGGCGGCTCGTGGGCCGCATTTTCCGGCGTGGATCCGGGCACGGGACGGAATGCTCCCCGGTCGAGCAACGCCGCGTCGAACACGATCGACGACATGGCGTGGCCATTCGAGACGTTGGTGCCGAAAATGCGCTCGAGCTCTCCGCGCGGCTCGCCCGACGGCAGCGCCGTCATCACGACGTCCGGGCGCCATTTGCTGCCGGCATACACGCGGACTAGGTCCATCATGTATCCGACGCCAAGCAGCTCGTTGTGATGGCGCCCGTCAGTCTCGGGCTCGACGAACTCGATCGACCAGCGGATGGCGCCTGCCTCACGCGCCACATGAAGGTTCGTCGAGGTCTGCAGCATAGTCGCGAGCCCCGCCTCCGCGCGCTTCATGGCGTTGCGCAACGTATCCGCGGAACAGACCCAGGCACCGTAAGCGCTGAGCCCGGGACTACTCACGGCTTGGCCCAGGCGCGCGCCGAAATAGGCGTCGCCCGTTTCGCGCGCGGATCGCTCGAGCAGCCGGAACTGCTCCCGCAGCGGCACGATGATCTCGGGTTGCTCCAGAAGCGCGAACGGCAGGTCGACATCCCGGAGCACGCGGGCGATGGATCCGCCGTGCCGTTCCATGAACTCTGAGATCGGCCCCAGGGAGCTGGCCCGGGTGACACCGGAAATTCGGGCGGCCATGGCTCTCGCGATGCTCTGGCGTTACGTGACTGTGGCACAAAATGGCAAGCGGCCTACCACGGAACAAGTCACGTTGGCGTTATGGAGATCACTCCTCTGCGGAGCGGGTAGACGCCCGGCCGCAGCCAATAATGGATACATTTTAGAGGAACCCGATGAGCACGCTTCCCTTCGACACCCGCAACATCCGCTGGAACACCATCGACGGCTTCGACCACGTTGCCTTTCATGTCTGCGCTGTCGACGAGGACAAGCGGATCGTCGACATCCTGTTCAAGTTCGACGCGCACGCGAAAATCGTGCGGCACCGGCATCGCGCGGACTACATCACGCTCGTGCTCCAGGGGGAGCTGCGCATCTATCGCGCCAACGGCGAGCTAAAAGAGGTTCGGCCGGTCGGCAGCTACGTGACCGGAAAGGCGGATGGCGAGCCGCATACGGAGGGCGGCGGAGACCAGGACGTCATCGTGTTCTTCAGCAACCGGAACGTCGACAACGTCGTTTATGAAATCCTGGACGAGAACCTCAACATCGTCACCACATTCGGCGTGGAGGAATTCAAGGCGCTTTTCGATCAGCAGACGCCTCAGCCGTCGACGCTGGTCGCCTAGCGCACTTGGTTCTTTGCGGAGGCAGCGGTGCGGGATGCGGCGGCATGTCCGGATCCCGGCCATCACAGGGATGACGTGAATGTGTGGAGACCGAAGGCCTGCAAACTGACGTTACTCCGGCGAAGGCCCGCGCCAGATACGTCACCGCTTCGGAGCCGTCCCTGCCACGCGCTGTTCGTCGTGGCCTCTCGCTTCTTCGTCAGCGCAAAAGAAACGGCCCCGCGCATTGCACGGGGCCGTTCGAATTTCTTGGTTACAGGCGCCGGCTTACGCGTTTGCTTCTTCGGCCTTCTGGGCCTCGTGGCGGGCCTTGTCCTCGGCGCCCTTCACCGACTCGTCGCGATCGACCAGCTCGATGACGGCGCGCGGCGCGCTATCGCCGTAGCGGAAGCCGGCCTTCAGAACGCGCGAGTATCCGCCGGCACGATCCTTGTAGCGCGGGCCGAGCACGTCGAAGAGCTTCTTCACCTGATCCTCGTCGCGCAGGCGGGCTGCGGCGAGACGGCGGGAGTTGAGGTCTCCGCGCTTGGCGAGCGTGATGTACTTGTCGATCACGCGCTTCAGGTCCTTGGCCTTCGGCAGCGTGGTGACGATCTGCTCGTGCTTGATGAGCGCGGCCGCCATGTTCGAGAACATGGCCTGGCGGTGCGCGCTCTGACGGCCGAAACGGCGGCCCAGCTTCTTGTGTCGCATCGTCTATCTCTCTTTTCGCTATGGTTGTTACGGGGAGGTTCTTTGGCCTCACCTCGTTCGTGGGCTTAAGGCAGCGGATTTTGGTTCCGCTGCCCTTCACCAAATCAGTACTGATCCTCGAAGCGCTTGGCGAGCTCTTCGATGTTGTCCGGCGGCCAGTTCGGCACTTCCATGCCGAGGTGCAGGCCCATGCCGGCCAGGACTTCCTTGATCTCGTTGAGCGACTTGCGGCCGAAGTTCGGCGTGCGCAGCATCTCGGCTTCCGTCTTCTGGATGAGGTCGCCGATGTAGACGATGTTGTCGTTCTTGAGGCAGTTCGCCGAGCGAACCGAAAGCTCGAGCTCGTCCACCTTCTTGAGGAGAGCGGCGTTGAAGGCGAGCTCCGGATGGCGGCTCTCCTCGACGGCCTTCTTCGGCTCCTCGAAGTTAATGAAGACAGCGAGCTGGTCCTGCAGGATGCGGGCGGCGAGTGCCACGGCATCCTCGGCCTTGACCGAGCCATCGGTCTCGATGGTCATCGTCAGCTTGTCATAATCGAGGATCTGGCCCTCGCGGGTGTTCTCGACCTTGTAGGAGACCTTCGTCACCGGCGTGTAGAGGCTGTCGACCGGGATCAGACCGATCGGTGCGTCGTCCGGGCGATTACGCTCGGCCGGCACGTAGCCCTTGCCCATGTCGGCGGTGAACTCCATGCGGATCTGCGCGCCCTGGTCGAGATGGCAGATCACGTGCTCGGGGTTCAGGATGTCGACGTCAGAGCCGGTCTCGATGTCACCAGCCTTCACGGGGCCGGGACCTTCCTTCTTCAACACCATGCGCTTCACGCCTTCCGAATGGATGCGGAGCGCAATTTCCTTGATGTTGAGGATGATGTTAGTCACGTCCTCGCGCACGCCGGGGATCGACGAGAACTCGTGCAGCACGCCGTCGATCTGCACGGTCTTGATGGCCGCGCCCTGGAGCGAGGAGAGCAGCACGCGACGGAGCGCGTTGCCGAGCGTCATGCCGAATCCGCGCTCGAGCGGCTCGGCGACGATGGTCGCGGTGCGGGTGCGATCGCGGCCCGGAGTGATCTCGAGCTTCGACGGCTTGATCAGGTCTTGCCAGTTCTTTTGCAGTACGTTCGTCACGGGGGGTCCTCGTAGCGGTTCTGGGCGCCGCCTCGCCGGAGGGCGGCACGCTTCCAACAGAGGATGAGTCCGGGGCCGGGGACGGGAGCGTGGCGCCGCTATTCCACCCGTCGAAGTGTCCCGGACTCGCTTGCCTTACTTAAACGCGGCGACGCTTACGCGGCCGGCATCCGTTGTGCGGGATCGGCGTCACGTCGCGAATAGAGGTGATCTGGAAACCAACAGACTGGAGAGCGCGGAGCGCCGACTCACGGCCGGAGCCAGGACCGCAAACCTCGACCTCGAGCACCTTCATGCCGTGCTCCATGGCCTTCTTGCCGGCGTCCTCGGCGGCCATCTGAGCGGCGAAGGGGGTCGACTTGCGCGAGCCCTTGAAGCCCATGGTGCCCGACGACGACCAGGCCAGCGTGTTGCCCTGGGCATCGGTGATGGTGATCATGGTGTTGTTGAACGAAGCGTTCACGTGGGCGACGCCGGACGTGATGTTCTTCTTCTCGCGGCGGCGGACTTTCGTACGCCCCTGTGCCTCTTTCGCCATGTGATCGAACTCCTCATGCCCGGCGGCCGGGCCAAATCAAAAGCTGTCCGCGACAGCCGGAACGTGGGACGGCCGGCTGAGCCGGCCGCAGAAACGGATAAGACGCTTAGGCCTTCTTCTTACCGGCGATCGGCTTGGCCGGGCCCTTGCGGGTGCGCGCATTGGTGTGCGTGCGCTGGCCGCGAACGGGGAGGCCCTTGCGGTGACGCAGGCCGCGGTAGCAGCCCAGGTCCATCAAGCGCTTGATATTCATCGCAACTTCACGACGGAGGTCACCCTCTACGACGTAATCGCGGTCGATGGTCTCGCGAATCTGGAGAACCTCAGCGTCGGTGAGCTGGTTCACCCGGCGATCGGCAGGGATGCCGACGCGCTTGCAGATTTCGTCTGCGAACTTGGGCCCGATCCCATGGATGTACTGAAGCGCAATCAGAACGCGCTTCTGCGTCGGGATATTCACACCAGCTATACGAGCCACGTCCGTCTCCTGGAGGCTTCTTCATCGACCGCAAAGAGCGGCGATATCCATCTGTTATTCAACGAAAAAACACGGACCGAACTGACCCGGGCGAAGATCGCCACACGGACCAATCCTTCCGTTTCATCGTCCTGAAAGCGCGGTGTTGTAGCTTGGTCATAATACTTCGTCAACCTGCGCCTTGATCTTGTGACATCTTTTCCCGGCCGCCACCGCGCTTTCGTGAAGCGCGCCGGCCTCCGGGCCGTTACTCAACCGTTAACTCAAGCTCCGCCCGTGAGCTCGTCGATCTTCCGCGCGACCTCCGGAATGGGGGCCATGCCGTCGATGGTCTTCAACTTGCCTTGGGCGAAATAGTAACCAATCAAGGGGGACGTCTCCCGGTAGTAAGCCATGAGACGGGTCTTGAGGGCTTCTGCGTTGTCGTCGGCACGAACAGTGCCGCCGGCTGCAACCGTTTCACGCGCGCGGTTCTCGATACGGGCGAGCAGCGCGTTGTCGTCAACCTTGAGCTCGATCACCGCGTCCAGGATGGTGCCCTTGGAATCGAGGAGCTCGTCGAGGGCTGCCGCCTGCTTCAAGGTGCGCGGAAAGCCGTCGAGGATAAAACCGTTTGCGCAGTCGGGCTGCTCGATACGCTCGGCGATGATACCGATCACGATCTCGTCCGACACCAGGCCGCCACTCTTCATGATGGCCTCGGCCTTACGGCCGATCTCGGTGCCGGCTTTCACCGCCGCGCGCAGCATGTCTCCCGTGGAGAGCTGCACAAGACCTCGCCGCTTGGCGAGGGATTCGGCCTGCGTGCCTTTTCCTGCGCCCGGTGGTCCCAGAAGTATCAGCTTCATCTCCGCCCCCGCCCCGTCGCGCCCCTGAGCTTCGCCTTCTTGATCAGGCCTTCATACTGGTGAGCCAGCAGATGGCTTTGAATCTGGGCCACGGTATCCATGGTCACGCTGACTGCGATCAGAAGCGAGGTGCCGCCGAAGTAGAAGGGCACGGCCGCGTAGGAGGTGAGGATCTCAGGCATGACGCACACGGCCGCCAGATAGATCGCACCGACCACCGTGATACGGGTCAGAACGTAGTCGATATACTCGGCCGTCTTCTCGCCGGGGCGGATGCCGGGCAGGAACCCGCCATGCTTGCGCAGGTTGTCGGCCGTATCCTTCGGATTGAAGACGACGGCGGTGTAGAAGAAGGCGAAGAAGATGATCAGCGAGACATAGACCGCCAGATAGAGCGGCTGGCCATGGCCGAGAGAGGCCACGATTCCCTGCAGCCACTCGGGTCCACCGCCCTGCGTCGACGAGAACTGCGCGACCGTGATGGGCAGCAGCAGCAGCGACGAGGCAAAGATCGGCGGAATGACGCCCGCGGAGTTGAGCTTCAGCGGCAGATGCGAGGCATCGCCCTGGAACATGCGGTTACCGACTTGCCGTTTCGGATACTGGATCAGCAGGCGGCGCTGCGCGCGCTCGATGAACACGATGGCGGCGACGACGGCCAGCATGAGAACGAGGAGCGCGAGAAGCAGGAACGTCGAGAGAGCGCCGGTGCGGGCCATCTCGAAGAGACCCACGAGGGCAGAGGGAAGACCGGCGACGATACCGGCGAAGATGATGAGCGAGATGCCGTTGCCGACGCCGCGCTGCGTGATCTGCTCGCCGAGCCACATCAGGAACATGGTGCCGCCGACCAGCGTGATCACGGTCGTCAGACGGAAGAACCAGCCGGGATCGCCCACGACGGCGCCGGCTTCGGAACGCGAGCCCTCGAGGCCGATGGCGATGCCATATGCCTGGAAGGCTGCGAGCACGAGCGTGAGATAGCGGGTGTACTGGTTGATCTGCTTGCGGCCCGACTCGCCTTCCTTCTTCAGCGCCTCAAGCTTCGGAGACAGCGAGGTCATGAGCTGAATGATGATCGAGGCGGAGATGTAGGGCATGATGTTCAAGGCGAAGATCGCCATACGCTCGACGGCGCCGCCAGCGAACACGTTGAACATGCCGAGAATACCGGACGACTGCGATTTGAACGCGGCCGCGAATGCACCGGCATCGACGCCGGGAATCGGAATGAAGGTGCCGAGACGATAGATGATCAGCGCGCCCAGCGTGAACCAGATGCGGTTCTTCAAATCCTGGGCCTTGGCGAAGGCGCCCAGGTTGAGGTTCGAGGCAAGCTGCTCGGCAGCGGATACCATTGTCGTTCTCTCCCGGCTGCGTAAGCCTTAGAGTCTGGCTCTCGTCCGCGACGCGTACGCGTCCGCCTCACGAACGATCAGGGTCTCGAGCGTACCGCCTTCAAAAAGCGGGGCGATAACATCCCCCTGCTTCCCGGCCTGCCGTGCTTCCTGTCGGAAAACCGCTCTAACACTTTTCCGGAAGCACTCTAGCGGCGATCGCGCTCTCGATCAAAGGTCGTGAACCGTGATCAGCGCGACCTCAAGTGGCCTCATCCGATCATGGCTTCGGCCGCTCCTCCCCTGGAACGGCCTTTACTTGGTGTCACGGACGCGACTTGACGAGCCCCCTCGGGATCGGCACGCGGCAAAGAGGCCTTCCGGCCGGCTCGCGTCATCCGCGCGCCGGTGAAGGCCTCTCCGAAGCAGCCTATTCCTCGGACTTCTCGCCAGCGGGCTTCTTGGCGGAGCCCGCCTTCTTCGCCGCCGACTTCTTGCGCTTGTCCTCGTCGGCCGCCAGCACCTTCTTCTCGATCAGGCTGACGGAGCCGCCGGCCTTCTCGATGGCGGCCTTGGCCGTTGCGGACGCGTGGTTGACCGTCAGCGCGAGCTTGGCCTTGATCTCACCCGTGCCGAGCAGGCGCAGACCGTCCTTGGGACGGCGGAGAATGCCGGCGTCGACGAGCGCGGTAACGTCCACCGACTGGCCAGCCTTGAGCTTGCCCTCGTCGACGGCCTTCTGCAGCGTGCCGACGTTGATCTCGTTCCACGACTTGCGGTCGAACTTGTTGAAGCCGCGCTTGGGCAGGCGGCGATGGAGCGGCATCTGGCCGCCTTCGAAGCCACCGATCGCGACGCCGGTACGAGCCGTCTGGCCCTTGCCACCGCGACCACCGGTCTTGCCAACGCCCGAGCCAATGCCGCGGCCGATACGCACGCGGAATTTACGTGCGCCGGGATTATCCTTGATGTCGTTGAGCCGCATGGGACCCCGAGCTCCTTATTCGTCTTTGACTGGAGACTTCATCGCCGGGCCTCGAGCGGCACCGGCAGTTTCGTCTCAGGCCTGGCCCTTCTCGTCGACGATGCGGACGAGATGGGGGATAGAGTTGACCATACCGCGAACAGCCGGCGTGTCCTCGAGAACGCGGCGGCGATGCAGCTTGTTGAGACCGAGACCGATCAGGGTCTTGGTCTGGACTTCGGGCCGACGGTTCGGGCTCGCAATCTGCTCGACCGTGATCGTCTTCTTGGCTGCCATTTCTCGTTACCTTCTCGAATTATGTCCGGCGGACCAGCGAGCGGCGTGCTGCGATCGGATGGCCGGTTGCCTTCCGATCCGCACGTCATCCGTCACTTAGGCCTCGGCGGCGACGTCGGCAGCCGAGCCATCGCGGCGACGCGCGACGATCTCAGACACCTTCTTGTTGCGGCGTGCGGCGACGGAGCGGGGGTTCTCCTGCTCCTTCAGCGCATCGAACGTGGCGCGCACGACGTTGTAGGGGTTCGTGGAGCCCAGCGACTTGGCGACGACGTCATGGACGCCGAGCATCTCGAACACGGCGCGCATTGCGCCGCCTGCGATGATGCCGGTACCTGCCGGAGCCGAACGGAGCACCACCTTGCCCGAGCCGTGGCGGCCTTCGCTGTCGTGGTGCAGCGTACGGGCGTCGCGCAGCGGAACGCGAACCAGGTTGCGGCGTGCGCTCTCGGTTGCCTTGCGGATCGCCTCCGGCACCTCGCGAGCCTTGCCGTGGCCGAAGCCAACGCGGCCCTTGAGGTCGCCGACGACGACGAGCGCTGCGAAGCCGAAGCGCTTACCGCCCTTAACGACCTTGGCGACGCGGTTGATGTGGACCAGCTTGTCCGAGAACTCGCTCTCGCGCTCCTCGCGCTCACGCTCCCGGCCGCGGTCTCTCGATGATGGACGTGCCACTGTCAAATTCCTTTCATCAGAAGCTGAGACCGCCCTCGCGGGCAGCATCTGCGAGCGCCTTGACACGCCCGTGATAAATGTAGCCGCCGCGATCGAACACGACGTCCTTCACGCCGGCCTTGACCGCGCGCTCGGCGACGAGCTTGCCGATCGCTGCTGCCGCAGCCTTGTCGGCGCCGGTCTTGAGAGACGTGCGCAGATCCTTCTCGAGGCTCGAGGCGGAGGCAATCGTCTTGCCGGCCGCGTCGTCGATGATCTGGGCGTAGATGTGCTTCGAAGAGCGGTGAATGGAGAGACGCGGACGACCCGAAGCGCGGGCCTTCAACGTCCGGCGCACGCGCGCGCGGCGCTTTTCGAACTGCTGGTTTGCATTGGCCATGACGTTGGTCCTACTTCTTCTTGCCTTCCTTGCGGAAGACGTGCTCGCCCTTGAAGCGCACGCCCTTGCCCTGGTAGGGCTCCGGCTTGCGCGAGGCGCGGATTTCTGCGGCGACCTGGCCGACGAGCTGCTTGTCGATGCCGGAGACCGTCACGACCTCCTGCTTCGCGCCGCCCACCTTGACCTCGACGCCGGCGGGGATCGTGTGAACGACGTCGTGGCTGAAGCCAACCGACAGCGTCAACTGATCCTTGCCCTTGAGAGCCGCCTTGAAGCCCACGCCGTGGATCTCGAGCGTGTGCGTGTAGCCCTCGGTGACGCCGACGATGAGGTTCTGCACCATCGAACGCGACATGCCCCACATGGAGCGTGCCTTCTTGGTGTCCTCGACGAGGCTGAGCTCGATGCCGTCTTCGGTCTTCTCGACCTTGAGCTCCTCAGGCAGCGTGAACGAAAGCTCGCCCTTGGCGCCCTTCATCTTGACGGTCTGGCCGGACACCGTCGCCGTCACTGCGGCAGGAACGGGAACCGGCTTTTTTCCGATGCGTGACATGGTCGCTTTCCTCAAGCTCCCGGCCGGAGCCGGGACCTTTCGTTAGAATACGTTGCAGATGATCTCGCCGCCGACGTTCTCTTCCTTGGCGCGCGCGTCCGACATCACGCCCTTGGGCGTGGACAGGATGGCGACGCCGAGACCGTTGGCAACGCTCTTCAGATCGCGAACCGGCGAGTACACGCGCCGGCCGGGGGTCGATACGCGGCTGATCTCCTTGATCGCCGGCTGACCGTTGAAATACTTCAGCTCGATCTCGAACTCGGGCAGGCTGCCCTTCTGCTCGACGCGCGTGTAGCCGCGGATGTAGCCTTCCTCGACGAGAACGTCGAGCACGCGGGCGCGCATGTTCGAAGCGGGCGTCGAGACCTTCGGACGGCGACGAAGCTGCGCATTGCGGATGCGTGTCAGCATATCGCCGATGGGATCATTCACTGCCATTGCCTATGCCCTCCTTACCAGCTCGACTTGACCATGCCGGGGATGAGGCCCTGCGAGGCCAGTTCCCGGAGCTGGTTGCGGCACATCTTCAGCTTGCGATAGTAGCCACGGGCGCGGCCCGTGATCTCGCAGCGGTTGCGGATGCGCACGGTGGAGCCGTTGCGGGGCATTTCCGCGAGCTTCAGGCGGGCGGCAAAGCGCTCCTCGGCCGGGCGCTTGAGATCGTCGGCAATCGCCTTGAGGCGCTTGCGCTTAGCAGCGTGCTGCGCAGCAAGCTTCCGGCGGCGGTTGTTCTTTTCTACTGAGCTCGTCTTAGCCATTCATTGTCCTCCAAAGGCCTTTCGGGTCCCGATCTGGGTGGCCGAGGTCCTCTAGCTACGGAAAGGGAAGTTGAAAGCGCGAAGCAGCTCGCGCGCCTCGTCGTCGGTGTTGGCAGAGGTCACGACGATCACGTCGAGACCCCAAACCTGATCGACCTTGTCGTAGTCGATCTCGGGGAACACGATGTGCTCCTTGAGACCGCAGGCAAAGTTGCCACGGCCGTCGAAGCTCTTCGGGTTCAGGCCGCGGAAGTCCTTCACGCGCGGAAGCGCGATCGTGACGAAGCGGTCCAGGAACTCGTACATGCGGTCGCCGCGGAGCGTCACCTTGGCGCCGAGCGTCATGCCCTCGCGAACCTTGAAGGTCGCGATGGACTTCGTCGACTTGGTGAGCAGCGGCTTCTGGCCGGCGATGAGCGCGAGATCGCCAGCGGCACTGTCGACCTTCTTGCGGTCAACCGTAGCCTCACCAACGCCCATATTCAGCACGATCTTCTCGATGCGCGGAATCTGCATCGGGTTCGCGTAGGCGAACTTGTCCTTGAGCTGGCCGCGGACGACCTTCTCGTAGTGCGTCTTGAGGCGCGGCTTGTAGTCAGCCGGACGCGGCTTCCACTCACGCGGCGCGGCATCGGCCTTCGACGCCTTCGCGCCCTTGGCTTCCTTACCCGGCTTGCCGGCGGGGGGACCGCCCGCCTTTGCCGCCTTCACGGGTTTCTCTTTCTCAGCCATGGCTTAGTTCTTCTCCGGAATGATCTCGCCCGAGCGCTTGGCGAAGCGGACCTTCTTGCCGTCCTCGAGGGTGCGGAATCCGACGCGGGTCGGCTTGCCATCCTTCGGGTCCTCGAGGGCGAGGTTGGAAATCTGGATCGCCGCCTCTTTCGAGATGATGCCGCCCTCCTGGGAAGCAGTCTGGCGCTGGTGGCGGCGCACGACGTTGATGCCACGGACGAGCGCGCGGTTCTCCTTCGGACGAACCTCGATCACTTCGCCGCGCTTGCCTTTGTCGCGACCGGTCAAGACGACTACGCTGTCGCCCTTCTTGATCTTAAGAGACGCCATTAGAGGACCTCCGGAGCGAGCGAGACGATCTTCATGTGGTTCTTGGCGCGAAGCTCGCGCGTCACGGGTCCGAAAATACGCGTGCCGACGGGCTCGCCCTGGTTGTTGATCAACACGGCGGCGTTGCGGTCAAAGCGGATCAGCGAGCCATCCGGGCGGCGAACGCCCTTGGCCACACGCACGATCACGGCCTTCATGACCTGACCCTTCTTGACGCGGCCCTTCGGGATCGCCTCCTTGACGGACACGACGATGGTGTCGCCGATGGTGGCGTACTTGCGCTTGGATCCGCCCAGCACCTTGATGCACTGGACGCGACGCGCTCCCGAATTGTCAGCGACGTCGAGATTTGTCTCCATCTGGATCATCGCATCGTCTCTCTTCCTGCCGCCTCGCGCGGCTTCAAATCGTGTTTCGTCCCGGTGCCGGTTCCGCCGTGCGGCCTAGCACCACTCAAAATTCAAGCCTTCTCGAGCACGACCCAACGCTTCAGCTTCGAGATCGGCGCGGACTCCTGGATTTCCACCCGGTCGCCCGTCTTGAAGACGTTCTTCTCGTCGTGAGCGTGGTACTTCTTCGTGCGGCGCACCGTCTTCTTCAGAAGCGGATGCGTGTAACGACGCTCCACCTCGACGACAATGGTCTTGTCGTTCTTGTTCGAGACAACCACACCCTGCAGGACGCGCTTCGGCATCGCTCTATCTCCTTACGCGCCAGTCTTCGATTTGGTGGACGCCTTCGCGGAGGAACCACCCCGCTTCTGGCCGGCGAGCGTCAGCACCCGCGCGATATCCCGGCGAACCTGGCGCACGCGCGAGGTGTTCTCAAGCTGGCCGGACGCCTTCTGGAAGCGCAGGTTGAACTGCTCCTTCTTGAGCTTGGCCAACTGATCGTCGAGCTGATCGAGCGACATGCTCCTCAAATCACCCGCTTTCATCGTCGTAATCCTTATCCTCTGCGCAGCCTGGCTTAGCCGATGCGCGTCACAATGCGTGTCTTGATGCCGAGCTTGGCCGCGCCGAGCAGAAGTGCCTCGCGCGCGATCTGATCGGGAACGCCGTCCAGCTCGAACATGATGCGGCCCGGCTTGACGCGCGAGACCCACAGCTCGATGCCGCCCTTGCCCGAGCCCATGCGGACTTCGGCGGGCTTCTTCGTCACCGGCACATCCGGGAAGATGCGGATCCACACACGGCCAGCGCGCTTCATGTGGCGCGTGATGGCACGGCGTGCTGCCTCGATCTGGCGCGCGGTGACGCGCTCGGGCTCGACGGCCTTGAGGCCATGCGATCCGAAGTTCAGTGTCGTGCCGCCCTTCGCAGTGCCGTGGATACGACCCTTGAACTGCTTGCGGAACTTGGTCTTCTTAGGTTGCAGCATGGTCCTGCTCCATCAGCCCTGATCAGGCCGTCTCCTGTCCTTCTTTGCCTGCGTCGGCACCGCCACGCGGGCCGCGCGGGCCGCGACGCTCGCGGCGCTCGCCATCGTCGCGGCGGGGGCGGGCGTTCTGGCCGTCGCCAGCACCTTCCGTTGCACGGCGCTCGGAGGCCATCGGGTCGTGCTCCATGAGCTCGCCCTTGAAGATCCAGACCTTGATGCCGATCACGCCATAAGCGGTCTGAGCGACGCCGTAGCCAAAATCGATGTCGGCGCGCAGCGTGTGCAGCGGCACGCGGCCTTCGCGATACCACTCCGTGCGCGCGATCTCGGCGCCGCCGAGACGGCCGGCGACGTTGATACGGATGCCGACCGCACCTGCGCGGAGCGCGGTCTGCACTGCGCGCTTCATGGCGCGGCGGAACGCGACGCGGCGCTCGAGCTGCTGGGCGATGTTCTCGGCGACCAGGGTCGCGTCGATGTCGGGCTTACGCACCTCGAGGAGGTTCAGGTGAACCTCGGAGGAGGTGAAGCGCGACAGCTCGGTGCGCAGCTTCTCGATGTCGGCGCCCTTCTTGCCGATGAGAACGCCGGGACGCGCCGTGTGAACGGTCACGCGGCACTTCTTGTGCGGGCGCTCGATGACGACCTTGGAGATGCCGGCCGTGCGCTGCTGCTTCATGATGTGGGCGCGGATGGCGCGGTCCTCATGAAGGAGCTTGCCGTACTCGCCACGACGGGCGAACCAGCGGCTGTCCCAGGTCCGATTGATGCCGACGCGCAGGCCGACGGGATTGACTTTGTGACCCATTACTCGGCCTCCTTCTGAGCCGCAGCAGCCTTGGACTTACCGCCGGTCTTGGCTGCCTTCGCCTTGGTGGCGCCGGCCTTGGACTTGGCGTCCTTGGACTTCTTCTTGGGTGCCTCGGCCTCGGCTTCCGTCTCGCGAACCACGACGGTGATCTGCGAGAAGGGCTTCATGATCGAGAAGCCGCGTCCACGGCCGCGGGCCGCAAAACGCTTCATGACCAGGTTCTTGCCGACGTAAGCCTCGGCCACCACCAGCGAGTTGACGTCGAGCTGATGGTTGTTCTCGGCGTTCGCAACGGCGCTCATCACGCACTTGCGCACGTCCTGGGCAATCCGCTTCCTCGAGAACTCGAGGTCGGCCAGCGCCTTGTCGACCTTCTTGCCACGGATCAGGCCCGCGACGAGGTTCAGCTTCTGCGGCGAGACGCGAAGGTTCTTCGCGATCGCGCGTGCCTCTTTATCGGAGAGGCTTCTTTCCCGGCTCGGCTTGCCCATTATTTCTTACCCACCGCTGCTTTCTTGTCGCCGCCATGGCCATGGAAAGAGCGCGTCGGCGAGAACTCGCCGAGCTTGTGCCCAATCATGTCCTCGGTGACGTTCACCGGAACGTGCTTCTGACCGTTGTAGACACCGAACGTGAGACCAACGAACTGGGGCAGGATCGTCGAGCGACGGCTCCAGGTCTTGATGACCTCATTGCGGCCCGACGAACGCACCTTCTCAGCCTTCTTGAGAATGTAGCCGTCGATGAACGGGCCTTTCCAAACTGCGCGTGTCACTCTCGTATCTCCTCGATCGTCCTGCTCGATGCTTAAGTAATTCCTGGTCGTGCTTCTTTCCGGAAAACCGCTTCACACTTTTCCGGAAGCACCCCGGTTACTTGCTCTTCGAGCGGCTTCTGACGATGAACTTGTCGGTCTGCTTGTTCTTGCGGGTCTTGAAGCCCTTGGTCGGCTTGCCCCACGGCGTCGCCCAGTGCTTACCGCCCTTGGTACGGCCACCGTTGGGATGGTCAATCGGGTTCATGGCGATCGAGCGAACGGTCGGACGGTTGCCCTTCCAGCGCGTGCGGCCAGCCTTGCCGGTCACCTCGTTGGTGTGGTCGGGGTTCGACACGGCGCCAACCGAAGCCATGCACTCGGCGCGGACCTTGCGGGTCTCGCCGGAGTTGAGCTTCAGAACGGCCCAGCCGGAGTCACGGCCGACGAGCTGCACGAAAGCGCCTGCGGAGCGCGCGAGCTGGCCACCGCCGCCGGGCTTCAGCTCGACGTTGTGCACGATGGTGCCGATCGGCATGCCGGCCAGCGGCATGGCGTTGCCGGGCTTCACGTCGACCTTGGCGCCGGAGACAACCTGATCGCCCACGGCCAGACGCTGCGGCGCCAGGATGTAGGACAGGTGGCCGTCCGCATACTTGATCAGCGCGATGAAGGCGGTGCGGTTCGGATCGTACTCGAGCCGCTCGACCGTCGCGACGACGTCGTGCTTGCGACGACGGAAGTCGATCAGACGATACGACTGCTTGTGACCGCCGCCGATGTGGCGCGTGGTGATGCGGCCATCGCTGTTGCGACCGCCGGTCTTGCGCTTGCCCTCGGTCAGCATCTTGACCGGACCACCCTTCCAGAGGTGGTTGCGATCAACGTGCACGAGGTGCCGCAGACCCGGGGATGTCGGACGGTATGTCTTCAGTGCCATGGGTTCGGCGCTCCCTTAAAGGCCCGTCGTGACGTCGATCGAGTGGCCTTCCTCGAGCGTCACGATAGCCTTCTTTACATCGCTGAGCTGGGCGCGGATGCCGCGGAACGTCCGCCGCTTGCCCTTGCGCACCAGAGTATTCACGGCCTTGACCTTCACATTGAAGAGGCTTTCGACAGCCCCCTTGATGTCGGTCTTGGAAGCGCCCGAGGCGACCTTGAAGATCACCTGGTTCGACTCCGATACAAGCGTCGCCTTCTCGGTGATCACCGGAGAGAGGATGACGTCATATGCCTTGAGCTTGTTCATCACTTCGCCTCCGCGGCTTTGGCCTTCACGTCGGCGAAGCGCACGTCCAGCGCCTCGACCGCGGCCTTCGTCAGCACGAGCTTCTCGCGACGGAGAATGTCGTAGACGTTGATACCGGCGATCGGCAGCACGTCGATGTGCGGGATGTTGCGCGCCGCGCGGGCGAACGCATCATCGAGCGCCGCGCCATCGATGATGAGCGCGCTCTTCCAGCCCAGCGTCGCGAACTGCTTCTTCAGCGCGCCCGTCTTGCCGTCCTTCGACGCCGCCTCGTCGATCACGACGATCTCGCCGGCCTTGGCCTTGGCGGACAGTGCGTGACGGAGCGCGAGCGCCCGGAACTTCTTGGTCAGGTCGATGGCATGGCTACGGGGCTTCGGACCGAACGCCTTGCCGCCGCCGCGCCACTGCGGGACCGACTTGTCGCCGTGACGGGCGCCGCCGGTTCCCTTCTGCTTGTACATCTTCTTGCCGGTGACCGACACTTCCGAACGGTCCTGGGCATGATGCGTACCAGCCATGCGCTTGAGCTGCTGGTAGCGAACGATGCGATGCAGAATGTCGCTCCGCGGCTCGAGCCCGTAAATGGCGTCAGCGAGCTCGATCTCGCCGGCCTTCTTCGCCTCGAGCGTGGTGACGTTGGCTTTCATCACGCCTTCTCCTTGTTAGCCGGCTTGAAGGCGCCGGGCTTGGGCACATCGGCGTGAGCCTTCTTCTTCACGGCATCGCGCACGACAACCCAGCCACCCTTGGAGCCGGGAACGGCGCCGCGGATCATGAGCAGACCGCGCTCGACATCGATCTTCGCAACGACGAGGTTCTGCGTCGTGACGCGCTCGTCGCCGAGATGACCGGCCATCTTCTTGCCCTTGAACACCTTGCCGGGGTCCTGACGCTGACCGGTCGAGCCGTGCGAGCGGTGGACAACCGACACGCCGTGCGTTGCGCGCAGACCGCCGAAGTTCCAGCGCTTCATGGCGCCCTGGAAACCCTTGCCCTGGCTCGTGCCGGTGACGTCCACGAACTGGCCGGGGACGAAATGATCAGCGGTGATCTCGGCACCGACCTCGATCAGGTTGTCCGGGCTCACGCGGAACTCGGCAAGCTTGCGCTTGGGCTCGACGTTCGCCACGGCGAAATCGCCGCGCTCGGACTTGGTGAGCCGCGAGGGCTTCCTCGTACCGGCACCAACCTGAATGGCCGTGTAGCCATGCTTGTCGGCCGTGCGCTGAGAGAGGACCTGCAGCTTCTCCAGCTTCAGGACCGTCACAGGCACATGCTCACCCGCATCCGTGAAGATGCGGGTCATGCCGACTTTCTGTGCAATCACTCCGGAACGCATTTGTTCGCATTCCTTCCTTTATATTCGCGGCCAACCCGGGGGAGACCCGGTCAGCGCGGCATCCTCTAGAGCTTGATTTCCACGTCCACGCCAGCGGCCAGGTCGAGCTTCATCAGCGCATCGACCGTCTGCGGAGTCGGATCGACGATGTCCAACATGCGCTTGTGCGTGCGCATCTCGAACTGCTCGCGACTCTTCTTGTCGATGTGCGGAGAGCGGTTGACCGTGAAGCGCTCAATACGGGTCGGCAAGGGGATCGGGCCCCGTACCTCCGCACCGGTCCGCTTCGCCGTGTTCACGATCTCGCGCGTCGACGCATCGAGAATTCGATGGTCGAACGCTTTCAATCGGATGCGGATGTTTTGGCCGTTCATTGTTCGAACCCGCTAAATGAGAGAAGCGCTCCAGCCCGGCGATACCGCCGCCCTCTCGAGCGCCTCTCGTCTTCTGCTACTCTACGATCTTGGTGACGACGCCGGCGCCGACGGTGCGGCCGCCTTCGCGGATAGCGAAGCGAACCTTCTCTTCCATCGCGATCGGCGAGACGAGCTCGACATCCACAGCGATGTTATCGCCCGGCATGACCATCTCGGTTCCTTCCGGCAGCGTCACGACGCCGGTGACGTCGGTCGTGCGGAAGTAGAACTGGGGACGGTAGTTGGAGAAGAACGGCGTGTGACGGCCACCCTCTTCCTTCGTGAGAATGTAGGCCTCGGCCTTGAACTTCTTGTGCGGCTTAACGGAGCCCGGCTTGGCCAGAACCTGACCACGCTCGACGGCGTCCTTGTCGATGCCGCGCAGGAGGCAGCCTACGTTGTCGCCAGCCTCGCCCTGATCGAGCAGCTTGCGGAACATCTCGACGCCGGTGACGATCGACTTCTTGGTGTCGGTGAGACCGACGATCTCGATTTCCTCGCCGACCTTGATGAGGCCGCGCTCGATACGGCCGGTGACGACGGTGCCGCGGCCCGAGATCGAGAACACGTCTTCGATCGGCATCAGGAAGGGCTGATCCTTCGGACGCTCGGGGAGCGGGATGTAGTTGTCGAGAGCGTCGAAGAGCTTGAGGATGGCTTCGTCAGCCAGCTCGCCCTTCTCGCCGAGGAGAGCCTTGATCGCAGCGCCGCGGATGACGGGAACGTCGTCGCCCGGGAACTGGTACTTCGAGAGAAGCTCGCGAACTTCCATCTCAACGAGGTCGAGGAGCTCGGGGTCATCGACGATGTCGCACTTGTTGAGGAAGACGACGATGTAGGGAACGCCGACCTGACGGGCGAGAAGGATGTGCTCGCGGGTCTGCGGCATCGGGCCGTCGACAGCGGACACGACCAGGATCGCGCCGTCCATCTGCGCGGCGCCGGTGATCATGTTCTTCACGAAGTCGGCGTGGCCGGGGCAGTCGACGTGTGCGTAGTGGCGGTTCTCGGTGGCGTACTCGACGTGCGAGGTCGCGATCGTGATGATCTTCGAAGCGTCGCGGCGGCCCTGTGCGGCCGATGCCTTGGCGACGTCGTCGTACGACACAAACGAGTTCGACCAGCCCTTGTCGGTCGAAACCTTGGTCAGCGCTGCCGTGAGCGTCGTCTTGCCGTGGTCGACGTGACCGATGGTGCCGACGTTGACGTGCGGCTTGTTACGCTCGAATTTAGCTTTGGCCATCGTAGGCTCTCCTTAAGCTCGTTCTCATCTTGCCCGGGTCAAACCGGATCTCTCTGCCTTCGTCAGGGCTCCATCAGGAGCCGCCGCCTCAGGCGTATTTCGCCTTGACTTCGTCAGCCACGTTCCGCGGAACGTCCGAGTAGTGCGCGAACTGCATCGTGTAGGACGCGCGCCCCGTGGACATGGACCGAAGCTGGCTGACGTAGCCGAACATGTTCGCAAGCGGCACGTAGGCACGAATGACCGTTGCGTTGCCGCGCATCTCCTGCGTGCGGATCTGACCGCGGCGAGAGTTGATGTCGCCGATGATCGAGCCGACGAAATCGCCCGGCGTCACCACCTCGACGTCCATGATCGGCTCGAGAATCTTGACGCCACCCTTCTCGCAACCTTCCTTCATGGCCGCGCGGGTCGCGATTTCGAACGCGATCGCAGAAGAGTCCACCTCGTGGAAGGCGCCGTCGTACAGCGTGACCTTCATATCCACGAGCGGGAAGCCGATCAGCACGCCGTTGTCCCAGACGGACTTCACGCCCTTCTCGACGCCCGGAATATATTCGCGGGGCACCGAGCCGCCGACGATAGAGCTCTCGAAGACGTTGCCCTTGCCGGTCTCGTTGGGCTCCAGCTTGAGCTTGACGCGAGCGAACTGACCCGTGCCGCCCGTCTGCTTCTTGTGCGTGTAGTCGATGTCGGCGGGACGAGCCAGCGTCTCGCGATAGGCAACCTGCGGCTGGCCGACGTTGGCCTCGACGTTATAGGTGCGCTTCAGGATGTCGACCTTGATGTCGAGATGAAGCTCGCCCATGCCCTTCAAGATGGTCTCGCCGCTCTCCTGATCGACGGAGACGCGGAAGGACGGATCCTCGACAGCCATGGTGTTGAGAGCGATCGCCATCTTCTCCTGGTCGGCCTTGGTCTTCGGCTCGATCTTGAGATTGATGACGGGCTCCGGGAACTCCATCTTCTCGAGGATGACGGGCTTGTTCGGATCGCAGAGCGTCTCGCCCGTGCGCGTGTCCTTGAGGCCCTGCAGAGCGACGATGTCACCCGCGTAGGCTTCCTTGATTTCCTCGCGGTCAGCGGCGTGCATGAGATACATGCGGCCCGCGCGCTCTTTCTTGTCGCGCGAGGTGTTCGCAAGCGCCATGCCCTGCTCGAGCTTGCCCGAGTAGATGCGGCAGAACGTGATCGAGCCTACGTGCTCGAAGCTCATGATCTTGAAAGCGATCATGGCGAGCGGCTCGCTGTCGGACGGCCTGCGCGGGCTCTCCTCGCCGGTCTTCGGGTCGATACCCTTGTAAGCCTCGCGATCGAGCGGGCTCGGCAGGAAGTCGACGACGGCGTCGAGAAGGGTCTGGACGCCCTTGTTCTTGAACGCCGAGCCGCACAGCATCGGATAGAAAGCGCGCGTGACGGTGGCCTTGCGGATGAGCTTGCGCAGCGTAGCCTCGTCCGGCTCCTTACCCTCGAGGTAGGCTTCCATGGCCGCATCGTCCATCTCGACGGCGGCTTCGATCATGGCGGCGCGGAACTCAGCGGCCTTGTCGGCGAGGTCGGCAGGGATCTCACCCTCGACCATCTTGGCGTCCTTGCCGTCACCTTCCCAGATGACGGACTTCATCTTGATGAGGTCGACGACGCCCTTGAAGTCGGCTTCGGACCCAATCGGAATCTGCAGGGGAACCGCGCGGGCGCCCAGCTTGTCCTTGATGTCGGCGAGACACATGAAGAAGTCCGCGCCGGTCTTGTCCATCTTGTTGGAGAAGATGATGCGCGGAACGTTGTACTTGTCGCCCTGGCGCCAGACGGTCTCAGTCTGAGGCTCGACGCCCTGGTTCGAGTCGAGCACGCAGACGGCGCCGTCGAGCACGCGCAGCGAGCGCTCGACCTCGATGGTGAAGTCGACGTGGCCAGGCGTGTCGATGATGTTCAGGCGGCGCTTCTTGCCGTCACGGCCGGTCCAGAAGCAGGTCGTAGCGGCGGACGTAATGGTGATGCCGCGCTCAGCCTCCTGATCCATGAAGTCCATCGTCGCGGCGCCATCATGCACCTCGCCGATCTTGTAGGACTTGCCGGTGAAGTAGAGGATCCGCTCGGTCGTCGTCGTCTTTCCAGCATCGATGTGGGCCATGATGCCGAAATTGCGGTAGTCCTCAATGGCGTATTGCCGGGCCATCTGTCATTCCCTTCGCGCTTCGGCTGCACATTCTGCAACCGCGCATTGTTTCCTTTGCGCAACCGCGCTCGTTTACCAGCGGTAGTGGGAGAACGCCCGGTTGGCGTCCGCCATCTTGTGAGTGTCTTCACGCTTCTTCACGGCCGTGCCGCGGTTAGAGGCGGCATCGAGCAATTCGCCCGACAGACGCTCGACCATCGTGTTCTCGTTGCGGCCACGCGCAGCCGTGATGATCCAGCGGATCGCGAGTGCCTGACGGCGCTCGGAGCGAACCTCGACCGGAACCTGGTAGGTGGCGCCGCCGACGCGACGCGAGCGGACCTCGACGGCCGGCATCACGTTGTCGAGAGCCTGGTGGAACATGGCGATCGGATCAGACTTCGCCTTTTGCTCCATGCGCTCCAGAGCACCGTAAACGATGCGCTCGGCGACCGACTTCTTGCCGTGAGACATCACCGCATTCATGAACTTGGTGATCACCAAGTCAGAATACTTGGGGTCCGGATTAACTTCGCGCTTCTCTGCACTGTGGCGACGGGACATGACGTCTTCCTGTCTCTTAATCTCTTCCGGCTCACACCCGGGCGAGCCACCTAGAACTCCGAGATCCCGTCTCACCGCGTCCTAGGCGGCTCGTCCGGGATACTCTGCAAAGCGTCCGCTTACTTCGGACGCTTCGCACCGTACTTCGAACGGCGCTGCTTGCGGTTCGCGACGCCCTGCGTATCGAGCACGCCGCGGAGAATGTGATAGCGAACACCCGGCAAGTCCTTGACGCGGCCGCCGCGGATCAGGACCACAGAGTGCTCCTGAAGGTTATGACCCTCACCCGGGATGTAACCGATGACCTCGAAGCCATTGGTGAGGCGGATCTTGGCGACCTTACGAAGCGCCGAGTTCGGCTTCTTCGGCGTCGTGGTGTAGACGCGGGTGCAGACGCCACGCTTCTGAGGGCACGCCTCCATGTGGCGCGACTTCTCGCGGTAGACCTTCGGGTTCCGGGGTTTCCGGATCAGCTGTTGTATCGTCGGCATAAAACGCCCCGCTTCTCGTTCGGCTCCAACCGCGTGTGGCAACCGAATGCTGCCTCTTCGTCTCGCTCGTGCTGCGCGTCCATGACAACGCATGCGCCAAACGAAAACTGCCGAGCCCCGGAGCCCCGGAAGCCTGGCACGGAAAAAACCAGAGGATCCTCCAGCTTACCTTTCGGCTTGCCGGCGATCGTGGTCCGAAAATGTCCTCTGCTTTGGGACGGTAGCGTTTAGGCGCGAAGCGCAAACAATGCGCGGAGATGGCCTACCACCTAACCGTGAGAGTGGCGTTCCTATATACAAACGCGGATTCCGGGTCAACACCTTGTGGCGATGCGATTGCAAGAAGTGATGATCGGTTTCGCACAGACGCGTGCGTGATGTGCATTTTTGCGGAAAACATTGCCCCCGGCCCGTGGCGTTTATCATAGGAATGACGTTTTTTCCGCGCCAAATCCGCCCGCGCGGGTGGGCTGTGGGGACAGCCAAATCGGTGTTTCGCCCGCGGCGCTTAACGAATCCTGCGGGGCTCGCCTCGTGAACGCAGCAAAATTGCGGGTTCTGCCCGTAGAACTGGAAAATTGCGGGCCTTGCCCGCCGGGGGTGCGCGCCCCGCCATTTCCGATAGGGTCTTATCGGCACGGAGGGCGCTCATGCCTCCTTTCTTCGACGCATCGGCCTTGGCCGGGCAGACGCGGCCCAATCTCTGGCAGGCGGGACTGCTCATTCTGGGCTTTATCGTTCTCGTAACCATTCCGACGGTGCTGCTTTGTGGCACAGCGGGCGCTTTAGCCGCAGGCTTACTCGTCGCCCTCATCTGCCCTTTGGCGACGCGGATGCCTCCCGAAGCGGTGATGCGCCTCTATCAGGCGACTCGCGTGCCGCGTGACGAGAGCCAGCTTTCGAGTCTCGTGGACGTGCTGGCGTTTCGGGCCGGCCTGCCGCGCCGCCCAGAGTTGTACGTCATTCCGAGTATGACGCTGAACGCGTTCGCGGCCGGATCCCGCGATCATTCGGCGATCGCTGTCACCGAAGGGCTTCTCAGACGCCTTTCGCTTCCCGAAACGGCGGGCGTGCTAGCCCATGAGATGGCCCACATCCGCAACAACGACCTCCTGGTGATGGGGCTCGCCGACGTCATCACGCGCGTTCTGCAGCTCCTGAGCTACGTCGCGCTCGGCCTCGCGCTGTTCAATGTGTTTGCCTACCTGCGCGGCGAGGACATGATCTCGTGGTGGGCCGTGCTGCTTCTCTATCTGGCGCCCGCCCTTTCCAGCCTCTTGCAGCTTGGCCTTTCCCGCGCCCGCGAATTCGAGGCCGATGCGCAGGCGGCCAAGCTGACCGGCGATCCGGCCTCGCTCGCGTCGGCGCTGAAGCGGCTCGAGACCTATACGGGGCATTTCTGGGAGGATCTGATGTTCCCGGTTCCGGCCCGGCGGGTGCCGCATCCCTCGCTCCTGCGTTCGCATCCCGAAACGGAGGACCGGATTCGGCGGCTTCTGGCCCTGGAGGGCGCGCCCCAGCCCGCGTCCGGAGGGCATGCGCCGCTCGTGATCGTCGAGCAGCCGATGTTCTCGCTGGTGGGCTACGGTCCGGGCGATATGCGCCCCCGCTACCGGTGGCCCGGGCTGTGGTTCTGACTTTCCGCCTATGACCCTCCGCAGCGCGCGTCCTGCTCCCCGCCGGCAATGGGCGGGCGAACCGGGGATGTGACGGCCGTGGCCATTGCGGGCGCGCACTTTTGTGCGTATCAGCGGCCACATGGACAGTCAGAACAACGCCGCCCCGCCGCCGCCCCGCTCGACGCTGAAGCTCGAAGCGATTCCCGATCTCGTTCAGCGCCTGCGCGCCGGCGAACGCCGGGCCATTGCGGCCGCAGTGACGGAGCTCGAAAAACTGTCGGCTAGCGCGCCGCCGCTGCTCGAGGCGCTGCAGCCCTACCTCGGCAAGGCGCTGGTTGTCGGTTTCACGGGGCCGCCCGGCGCGGGCAAGTCCACTCTGGTCAACGCCGTGATCGCGCACGTGCGCTCGCTCGGCGGCACTGTCGGCGTTATCGCGGTCGATCCGTCGAGTCCGATCTCGGGCGGCGCGATTCTCGGTGACCGTATTCGCATGACGGCCGCGCTCGACGACGACGGCGTGTTCGTGCGGTCGCTCGCGAGCCGCGGCTACCTCGGCGGTCTTTCTCCTGCAGCGGTTCGCGTGATCGATGCGCTCGATGCGGCGGGCTTCGATCTCGTGCTGCTCGAGACGGTCGGCACCGGCCAGAGCGAGATGGACGTTGCGGAAGTGGCCGACGTTCGGGTCGTCATCTCTGCGCCGGGTCTCGGCGACGACATCCAGGCCATGAAGTCCGGCCTTCTCGAGATCGCGGACATCCTCGTCGTCAACAAGGGCGACCGCGAGGGCGCGGAGCTCACGCTGCAGCAGCTTCTCGGTGCGCTTTCGATTCGTTCGATGAGATCTCACATCCCGGTGCTCAAGACGACCGCGACGACCGGAGACGGCGTACCGGAGCTGGTGAAGACCATGAAGGAGGTCGGCTCGCGCGGCGGCGCGGCTGGCCCCATGGCGCGGCGCCGCCGGCGTGCGCGCTACCTGATCGCGCGGGCGGCTGCGGATATCGTGGCGCGGCGCGTGAAGGAGGACGTTGGCCGCGAGATAGACGGCCTCGCCGACGACGTGCTGTCGGGGCGCGTGAGCCCGGACGTCGCCGCGAGCAAGCTGCTGTCACGCTAGGCTTGCAACTGTCTTCTGACCGCGCAGTGTCTGGATGCCGGCCTGCGCCGGGATGACGGCTTTTCCTACGAAGGAACCGCAGTCCACACCCCGATGTCCACCCCTATGGAAATCGGGGTTCGGACACGCCGCAGTCACAGAGGTAAGAGCTTCCATCCAAAAGGGGCAAAGGGGCGATCCGTCACCCCAGCGCGGCGCGGAGCATCCAGCCGATCAGGAACATGAGCCCCATGCCGACGCCGAGAATCAGGCTGCGGTAGCGGCGGAAGAACGAGTGGACGGCCGGTGGCTGGACGATGCGCTGCGTCGTTGCAATGTCGTCCTCGACCGGAAGCCTGACGGTCGCCTGCGCATGCTCCGGCTTCAGGATGCGGGTCGGTGCCTCGTCGGCTGCGACGGCCGTGGGATCCGCGACGACCTTCACCACGAGGACGGTGGTGTTGTCCTGATCCGGTATCTTCTTCGCCGATACGGCCGCGATGAGGTGCTCGGCCATGACCTCGGGCGAGGCCTCGCGGTTGGCGTAGACGATATCGCCGATCTCATCGCCTTCGAGCGTGGCAATGCCGTCGCTCGCGAGAATCAGCCAATCGCCCTCTGCGAGGGGATAGGGCTCGGCCTGCAGATCCACGATCTCGATCGGCTTGCCGGTGAGCGCCGAGCGCAAGGCGTTGCGATAGGGATTTTTATGCGCCTCGGCGGGTGAGATCTTGTTGCGGCGTGCCTGCTCGTCGAGGAAGGCGCCCAGCGAATGATCGGCATTGAGGCGAAGCACCTCGGGCGCTCTAAAGAGCAGCAGCAGCGAATCTCCGACGCTCGTCCAATGCAGGCCCGCGCGATCGACCCATGCGGCGACGAGCGTGCATCCCATGCCGCGCAGATTGCCGTTCCGGGCGACGCAGGCGGCGATGGCGGCATTCCCCGCCTCCAGCGCGGCCCGGAGACGCTCTCCGGTTTCGCCATCGGCGCCGGTGAAGGTCTCGACGAACGTGCGCGCGGCCAGCTCACCCGCGATCTCGCCGCCGGCGTGCCCCCCCATTCCATCGGCGACCACTGCGAGCAGGCCGTCGCCGCGTCGGGTGGCGGCTTGGGCTCCGGATGGCCAGATCTCGAAGGCGTCTTCTTGATTGGCACGGCTTCCGGTCGTGGCTCGGGCTGCGCCTGCCACGAGCCATGTCATGCGTCGTGAACCTCGCTCGACCAATCGAAGTCCGGCCCGCAGCACGCGACGAAGCGGAATGTCGTGTTGCCGATGCGGAAGAGATCGTTCGGAATGAGAACCGTGGGAGCGAGCACCGGCTTGCCGCCCAGCCGCACGAGGTTCGATTTACCGCCGTGCTGGAGATAGAAGGTCCGCGTCTCGTCGTCGTAAGTGATGAACGCGTGCTCCTCGCGCGAGATGCTCTCGTCGCCGAAATCGAGGCAGATGCGCTGGCTCGGCGCGCGGCCCACAGAGTTCATGCCGACGAACACCGGGCGGAAGCCGCCGCGGCCCGGTCCCTTGACGACGACGATCCAGCCAGCAACCGGATCGTTCGTATCGACCACGCCTTCGCGCACGTATTGCGTCTTGGCCTGCTGTTGAGGCTTGAGCGCCGGGCTTGCGGGCAGGGGACCGCCGCCTGCCTGGCCCTGGTTGCCGACAAGGCGCGTGGTGCCGATCACGGAGCCGCCACGCGGGGGCGTGGGGTCGACGCCGAAACCGCCCTCCGCCACGTCCGGACGCATGACAAGGCGGGTCTTCTTGTTGCCGTCGCTGTCGTCGTCTCCCGGATACCGTGGATCGTTGCTCATCGTCAGGTCTCCTTGATCTTTCGGCAGCCAAATCGCCAGGCCGCACGGCCATGGTTTTCGCACCGGGCGGCGGCGGTCATGTCAGAAACTCCGTCTCGGCCCGGAAGCGCAACCGGACCTCGCCCAGCTCAACCGTGTCGCCGTCGTTCAGCTCGCGCGACTTGTACTTGGTCTTGTTGACGAGCACGCCATTGCCGCCACCGAGATCGGTGATCACGAAGCGGCGCGTGTCGGCGTTGTAGTGCAGCACCGCGTGACGGCGCGAAATGGAATCGTTCTGCAGGCAGATGTCGTTGTCGCGATGGCGACCCACGCGCACGTTGGTGGTGCGCAAGGGATGGCGGCCCGCGTCTCCGTCGAGCCCTTCGAGCCATCCGTAGATCACGGGGCGGCCATCGGCATCGCGCAGCAGCTCGCCGTGGCTTTCGTCCCCGGGAACCGCGGGCTCCGCCCCGGAAGGAGGATCGGCCGCGGTCTCCTTCACGGTGGCCTTCGGCCGGTAGAGAAGGAAGCCCGCGATGCCAAGCCCTGCGAGTGCGCCGAGCCCTGCGAGCAGCAGCGCGTTCTCGGAAACCCAATCGAGTATCCCGCCGGGCGCGTCAGCGCGATCCTTGGTGTCGGAGCCGACCGAACGCTCGATCGTGGTGTCGAAGCCCGGCTGCGCCGCGGCCGGGACCTCGACCTTCTCCTCCGCTTTGAGAACGGTGCCTTCCGAGAGCGTGGCAGAGAGCTCGACCGTCTGAGGACCGGCCGGACCTTTGAGGGTCGCCTTCACCCAGCCGCCGTTCTCCAAAACCTCTCCGACAAAGCGGGGGGTGACGACATCCTTCGTGAAGTCCTTGCCCGAGCCCTGCTTCACCTCCGTCGCGTAGCCGCCCGTATCCTCTGCGAGCCGCAACAGCTTCTGAAATTTCGGCCGCTCAGCACGGTCGTCGTAGTAGCCGAGCACGTGGATGATGACGCCGGCATCCTTTGCCGCCTTCACCACCTGGTCGTGGCTGTAGCCAGTGTCGTCGGAGGTGCCGTCGGCGAGCAGCACGAGCGCCTTGCGTTCTCCGCTCTCCTTGGCGAGGGCCTCGATGGCCTGAAGGAGCACCTTGTAGAGTTGTATGGTCGCCGACGCGGGTTTCACAGCGATGATCTGGCGCGCGAACTCGTTCTTCGAGGCGCCCGAATCGGACACCAGCGTCAGGTCGTTGGCGAACGTGTAGGCCGTGAACCGGCGCTTGCTGTCGCGCCGGTCGGCGAATGTCACGACCGCATCGCCCATCTGCGAGAGCGTGCCGCGGCGACTGTTGGGGAGAAGCTGGATGAGGTAGGCGGTGGTGGCGCCCTCATTCGCCGGATCGAAGGCTTCGAACTTGGTCTCGAGCTCGCCGGCCTCGCCCTTGAGGACCGCTTTCACGTCGTTGAAGACGGCAAAACCGTTGGCGCGCACATCGCAGGACAGCGTGGGGCTGCCTGCCGTGCCCGCGGCCGCCTCAGGCGGCTGGCATTTGGCAATGAGCTTGGTCTCGGCAGCGCTCGCGCCGGACGATCCCAGTACGGAGAGCAGCAAGCCGATCGCCACAATCGCTTCGCGCTGCCTCGTGGGGCGCCGCATGCTTGCGTCTCCAAGTGTCGTCCCAGATGGGAAAGGAAAATCATCTTACGCTGACGATGTTTGGGGTTCAACATCGCCAAGGCTCGGCCCACAGCAGCTATCCTGTTAGCGTTAGCGTGTAACGGCGCCGCGAACGCCAGAGTAACCCTTTCCGCCGTAAAGCGAATGGGGCATTGTAGGGCCTTCAAGGCCCGCGGGGGTGCGAGGAGGGTGCCGATCCATGGACGGTCAGGACGATGCCGTGCTGGCACCCGGCACGCGGATCGATCAGTACGTGATCACAGGCCTCCTGGGGCGGGGCGGATTCGGCATCACCTATCTCATCAACGACGAGATGCTGAGCAAGGAATTCGCGCTCAAGGAGTTCTTCCCCGAGGATCTCGTCCGCCGCGACGGCAACAGTCTCAAGTTTCTGGCGCGGGCAAACTCCGAAGCCGACTACCGCTGGGGCCTCAAGAAGTTTTTCGACGAGGCGCGGCTGCTCGCGCAGTTCAACCACCCGAACATCATCGGCGTGCGGCGCGTGTTCGAGCAGAACGACACGGCCTACATGGTGCTCGATCTCGTCAAGGGCATGACCTTCGAGAAATGGCTGAGGGGGCTCGACAGCCGGCCGACGCAGGACGAGCTGGACCTCGTGGCCGAACCTCTGCTCAGCGCGCTCGAGCTCGTGCATGAGAACCGCACCTGGCATCTCGACATCTCGCCCGAGAACATCATGGTGCGCGCCGCTGACGGTGCGCCGCTCCTGCTCGACTTCGGCGCCTCCCGCTTCGAGATCAAGCAGCACTCGCAGCTCGTGTCCGCGCTCGTGTTCAAGAGCGGATATTCGGCGCCCGAGCAGTACACCTCCAATGCCGATCGCTACGGGCCTTGGACGGACATCTACGCCTTCGCCGCGACGCTCTACCGGGCGGTCACGGGCGAGCGTCCGATGGAAGCGACATCGCGGCAGCTTTCGGACGATCTCGTCCCGGCCGTCAAAGCCGGAGCCGCGGGCGGCTACCGCGAGAGCTTTCTCGCCGCCATCGACGAGGCGCTCAGGCTGCCTCCAAGTGCGCGGCCTCAGTCGGTGCGGGCGTGGCGTCCGCTGCTGCTCGGGGGTAGTCACGTCGTCTCGCCCGAGCCGCAGACCGCCTCCCAGCGCGGGCACATCTCCTCGAAGCACAGCGTGCCCATGCGCGCGCCCAACGTCTACACGCGCCTCATCACCACGAGCCTGTCGAAAATCGGCGCGGCGAAGGGGAAACGTAAACTCGTGATGGGGGCCATCGCGGCGGGCGCGGCTGCGCTCCTCGCGGGTGGCGCCGTGCTTCTCATGAGTGGCAAGCGCAGCCCGTTCGCGGAGTGCGGCGGGCTCTTCTCCGGGGCCGATTGCTGGGGCGCGGTGGTCGATCACGGCGGCAACATCTTCGCGCGCGTCGAGGAGCGCAGCAAGGAAGCGGCGGAGGCCGCGGCTCTCAAGAAATGCACGGACAAGTTCGGAGCGCAGGGCTGCGAGGTGATCGCCACCATCTCGAAGCAGGAGTGCTGGGCGCTGGCGGAGATGCCTGCCGATCCGACACGCTGGAAAGCTGCCTCCGGCAAGTCGATTCAGCTCGCCGAGACCAACGCCCGCTGGGACTGCGAGCGCGCTTACGGCGTCTGCCAGATTGCCCTCACCTTCTGTGCCGACGGCACCAAGGGGAAGTGAGCTTCGCTCTCCGCTTGCGCCCAGGCCGGACCGTCCCTCATCGGGTGCAAGATCGGATGCGTGTCTGGATCCCGGCCATCCTCCGCGCGGAACTCGGCTTCGCCGTGACGCCGGGATGACGTCAGGGGTAGGCAGGCTGACAGCCTACATTCAACGTCACCCCGATGAAGATCGGGGTCCAGTCACCTCTCGTGCAGGGCACGTTCGAGGCTAGATCCGGCGCCCATCCGCCAACTCCGTGGCCGGGCTTGACCCGGCCATCCAGGGGGCTACGCGCTCCGCCATTCAGACAAGTTGCCCGTGGATGACCGCCTCGATAACGCGGCTCCTCCGCCCTACTCGCGAAAGCGGTTGGTGATCGGGTAGCGGCGGTCGCGGCCGAAGTTGCGGCTCGAGATCTTGACGCCCGGCGCAGCCTGCCTGCGCTTGTACTCGGCGAGATAGAGCAGCCGCTCCACCTTCCGCACCACCTCCTCCGGGTGGCCACGCGCGATGACCTGCACGATCGGCATCTCCTGCTCGACGAGGCACGACAGAATATCGTCCAGCACCGGATAGGGCGGCAGGCTGTCCTCGTCCTTCTGGTTCTCGCGCAGTTCCGCCGTGGGGGGGCGGACGATGATGCTCTCGGGGATGACCTCTCCGGCCGGGCCGAGACCGCCCGTTGGAACATGCGCGTTGCGCCAGCGGCAAAGGCGATAGATCTCCATCTTGTAGAGATCCTTCACCGGGTTGAAGCCGCCGTTCATGTCGCCGTAGAGGGTGGCGTAGCCGACGCTCATCTCGCTCTTGTTGCCGGTGGTGAGCACCATGGCGCCGAACTTGTTGGAGATGGCCATCACGATGACGCCGCGTGCGCGGCTCTGGATGTTCTCCTCCGTGATGTCGGGCGCGCGGCCTGCGAACACAGCGGAGAGCGCCGCCGCGAACCCCGTTACCGCGGGCTCGATGGGCACCGTGTCGAGCTTGATGCCGAGCGCGGCCGCGCATGCCTTGGCGTCAGCGATGCTCTGGTCCGACGTGTAGCGGTAAGGCATCATCACGGCGTGAACCCGTTCAGGCCCCAGCGCATCAACGGCCATGGCGGCGACGAGCGCGCTGTCCACGCCGCCCGAAAGGCCAAGCACGACGCCCGGGAAGCGGTTCTTCTCCACGTAGTCGCGCAATCCCAGCACACAGGCGTGATAGGCGGCGGCATCGCCCTCGGTGAGCTTGTGGATGGGCGCGCCCGCGCATCGCCAGCCGTCAGCGGTGCGGGTCCATTCGGTTACCGCAAGATGCTCCTCCCAGGCCGGAAGCTGGCAGGCGAGGCTGTGGTCGCTGTTGAGCACGAACGAAGCGCCGTCGAACACCAGCTCATCCTGGCCGCCCACCTGATTGACGTAGGCGAGCGGCAGGCCGCTCTCGGTGACGCGCGCCAGCGCCACGTTGAGGCGCACGTCCGGCTTTTTCCAATCGAACGGAGAGCCGTTCGGCACGAGCAGGATCTCGGCCCCGCACTCGGCCAGACACTCCGTCACCTCGTCCTTCCAGATGTCCTCGCAGATGGGCACGCCGAGCCGCACTCCGCGGAAGGCGATCGGGCTCGGCAGATCACCCGCCGTGAAGACGCGCTTCTCGTCGAACACGCCGTAATTCGGCAGATCGACCTTGCGGCGAACGGCAACGACTGCGCCCTGGTCCAGAAGCGCAACCGCATTGTAGATCGCGCCGTTGTCCGGCCAGACGGTGCCGACCAGCACGGCAGGGCCAGGGCCGAGACGGGCTGCGAGCGCCTCCACCTGGGCGCGCGCGGCATTGTGGAAGGCGGGCTTCAGGACGAGGTCTTCCGGCGGATAGCCGGTCAAAAACAATTCCGGAAACACGACGAGATCCGCGCCCTGGGCGGCCGCAGCGGCGCGCGCATCGAGGAGCTTGCGCTCGTTGCCCGCGAGATCCCCCACGATGGGGTTCAACTGGGCAAGAGCGATCTTGAGGGAGGCGGGTGCGGCGGGCGGGGTCGACAGAACTGTGCTCATGCGGGCAAGATTTACGTGTCCCGCCGCCCGGGGTCCAGCGGCATCGAGCGCGCGCCTTTCGCACAAGTCCGCTGGCCTCGTCGCGTACTGGCCCGCGAAAAGCGCGGACCACCCCCTCGCTTTCCGGGAGGCCGCCGCTTTGGCAGGTGGACTTCTCGCAGGTAGACAGTATCAGAGAGGGGTGTTCTGGCCGGTCCAGGTCTTTTTTCGATGCTCTCAATCCTCTCGATCATTGCCCCTGTCTTCGCGCTGATGGCGAGCGGCTATGCCGCGCGCAAGATTGGAGTCATGGGGCAGGCGGCCGTCTCCGAGCTCAACCGCTTCGTCGTCTATCTGGCGCTTCCGGCGCTGCTCTTCGACGTGATGGCGCACGCGAGCTGGGGCGACCTAGCCCAGCCCGCCTTCATCGGCGCATTCGGCCTCGCGTGCGGGATCGTGTTCTATCTGACGGTCGGTTTGAGCCTGCTCGCGGGACAGCGCCTCGCCTCCGCCAGCATCGACGGCCTGCTCAGCTCGTATGCCAACACCGCTTACATCGGCTTTCCCGTCCTGCTCATGTTCTACGGCAAGGAGAGCCTTGTTCCGGTCACCATCGCCTCCATCCTCACGGTATGCGTACTGTTCGCCTCCGCCATCGTGCTGATCGAGGTGGCAAGCCACAACGAGCGCAATCCGCTGAGGCTCGCGCGCAAGGTGGGCGGATCGCTGGTGCGCAATCCGCTGCTGATTGCCCCGGTGCTCGGCGTCGCCTACGGCACGACGGGGCTCGGGCTTCCAGCTCCGGCCGACGCGTTTCTAAAGCTCCTCGGCGGCGCAGCGAGCCCGCTCGCGCTGGTGGTGATCGGTCTTTTCCTAGCCGAGCCCCGGCCGATTGCCGCGAAGGATACGAAGACGGCCGTCGTGCTCACCACGGTGAAGCTTCTCGTCCATCCGGCGCTGACCTGGGTACTGGCCATGGCCTTTGCCGTGCCCCCGCGCCTCGCGGCCATGGCCGTGCTGCTGGCGGCGCTCCCCACGGGCACGGGGCCGTTCATGCTGGCCGAGTACTACCGGCTTCCGGCAGTCGTCACGTCAGCGGTCATTCTCATGTCCACGATTGGCGCGCTCATCACGCTGCCGATCCTGATGGTGCTGACCGGGAACGCTCCCTGACCGAATCCGCCGGTTTTCATTCGATCCGGCATCGGACTTGCGGGCCCGGGACAGCCCCGGCGGGCAAGCAGCGCAATGCCCCTCTTTACCGCTTCGACCAAATGATGGTGTGACGTGTTGCGTCTCCCCCTTGTGCGGGCCCGCGCCATGGGGCACAGCTTGATCATCATCATTCCTGGGAATCCTCAGCACATGCGCCTCGACGCAATTCCGATCGGACAGAACCCGCCCCACGACATCAACGTGGTCATCGAGGTGCCGGTGGGCGGCGAGCCGATCAAGTACGAGATGGACAAGGCGTCGGGCACCCTCGTGGTGGACCGCTTCCTCTACACGCCCATGCGCTATCCCGGAAATTACGGGTTCGTGCCGCACACGCTTTCCAACGACGGTGACCCCATCGACGTGCTGGTGTGCAACACGCGCGCCATCGTACCCGGCGCGGTGATCAACTGCAGGCCGGTCGGCGTGCTGGTGATGGAAGATGAAGGCGGCGGGGACGAGAAGGTGATCGCCGTCCCCTCGAGCAAGCTCACGAAGCGCTACGACAAGGTGAAGAACTATTCGGATCTGCCCGAAATCTCGGTGCATCAGATCGAGCACTTCTTCAGTCACTACAAGGATCTCGAGCCCGGGAAGTGGGCGAAGATCCATCACTGGGGTGACAGCGCGGAGGCGCAACGCCTCATCGAGGAGGCGGTTGCGCGCGCCAAACAGCAGGGCAAAGGCTGATCAGAGCCAGCCGCTCCGGCGAGACCGCCCTACGAGACCTTCACGGCCGCCGAAGTGTTGGCGGGTGTTGCGGCGGCTTGATCGTAGGCCGTCTTGACGTAGGCATCGTCTGTCTTCGTGATCTTGGTCGTCCAGCCAGTGTCCCACTCAATGACGGCTGATACCTGACCGTCCTCGGTCCAGGTTCCGCTCATGCCCTCGCCTGCGCGGTTCGCCTCGGCGGTGCCGGACGGAAAGAGCGTGATCTCGAAGGGGTTGCCGGCGCTGTCCGAAACCTTCCACGTGCCGACGAAGGGGCTGTCGGCCAGGGTGCGCCCGTCAGACGAGACCAGCGAGAGAAAGTTGGAGAGCATCGCGCTCCCCTGTCTGCTGAGATTTGCCATGGGTTTCTCCGCTATTGCTGGGGGTCGCGGCATTCAGGCCGCAAAACCTCGTGTGAAGAAACGCCCCGGCAGACGGCAGGTTCCCCTCGGTTAACCTACGGGCTCCGTCCAGTACATCCCCTTATGAAAAAGGGTTCCGATGCCTGCGTTTGCATCGGAACCCTTTCCTGTCATTTTGTAAAAGGCCGCGACTTTTACCGCACGCGACCTCCGGTACTTATCCGAAAGCGACCTCCGGGCACTTTATCCGAAAGCGACCTCCGGTCGGGCAGGCGCCCCCCGGGTCTCGCGCTCGAGCTTCATGCGCTCGGCAACGAGGAAGGCCAGCTCCAGAGACTGATCGGCGTTGAGACGCGGATCACAGAGTGTGTGGTAGCGATCCATGAGATCGTTCTCGGCGATCGCGGTCGCGCCGCCGGTGCACTCCGTCACGTTCTGGCCCGTCATTTCGACGTGGATGCCGCCCGCGTGCGAGCCTTCCGCACGGTGCACGTCGAAGAATGCCTCGACCTCCTTCAGGATGCGATCGAACGGACGCGTCTTGTAGCCGTTGGCCGCGCTGATGGTGTTGCCGTGCATGGGATCGCACGACCACACAACCGTGCGGCCCGCCTTCTTCACGGCGCGGATCAGCTTCGGCAGGTGCTGGCCGACCTTGTCATGTCCGAACCGGCAGATCAGCGTCAGACGTCCCGCCTCGTCCTTCGGGTTCAGAATGTCGATCAGGCGAAGGAGCGTGTCCGGGTCCAGGGACGGACCGCACTTGATGCCGATCGGATTCTTCACGCCGCGGCAGAACTCCACATGCGCATGATCCGGCTGGCGCGTGCGATCGCCGATCCACAGCATGTGGCCGCTGGTGGCGTACCAGTCGCCGCTCGTGGAATCGAGACGCGTGAGCGCCTGCTCGTAGCCGAGCAGCAGGGCCTCGTGGCTGGTGTAGAAGCTCGTGGCGCGGAGCTGGGGCGTGTTCTCGCTGGTGATGCCGCAGGCGCGCATGAAGCCCAAGGTCTCGGCGATGCGATCGGCGAGCTCCTGGTAGCGGTGGCCCTGCGGGCTATCCTTGACGAAGCCCATGTTCCACTGGTGCACGCGCTCGAGATCGGCGTAGCCGCCGGTCGCGAAGGCGCGGATCAGGTTCAGCGTCGCCGCCGACTGACGGTAGGCCTCGAGCTGGCGCTGCGGATCGGGAATGCGGGCCTCTGGCGTGAAGTCCGTTCCGTTGATGATGTCGCCGCGATAGCTCGGCAGCTCCACGCCGTTCTTCTTCTCCATGGGCGAAGAGCGCGGCTTGGCGAACTGGCCAGCAATGCGGCCGACCTTCACCACCGGGCTGCCACCCGCATAGGTGAGCACAACCGCCATTTGCAGGAAAACGCGGAAGAAGTCGCGGATGTTGTCGGCGCGGTGCTCGAGGAAGCTCTCGGCACAGTCTCCGCCCTGCAGCAGGAAGCCTTCGCCAAGCGCGACCTCGCCCAGGGCCTTCTTCAGCTCGCGCGCTTCGCCTGCAAAAACGAGCGGGGGAAAGGTGGACAGACGGCCTTCGACGTCCTTCAGCACGGCGGCGTCGGGATAATCGGGAACTTGGACGATCGGAAGCGAGCGCCAGCTCTCTGGGGACCAGGTTGCGGCCATTGTCTTATGTACCTTCTCCACCCGCCGCATGAGGACCTCAGGCGGCCTATTCCACGTTTTTCCGGGGGCCTATGAGACAGCCGCTCGCGCGCCCTGTCCTTGATACCCCTCAATTTTAACTGGGCTTATAGGGCAAGAGCCGGCCGATAGCCAGCGGGCAAGCCGACGGGCAGGCCTGCGAAGGAAGACGCCGCCGCCCGGAGCCTGCCTCTTGCGTTTCCAGAAGCCCCCTCCGAACCTCAGATAAGAAGAAGGCGGCCAGTTTCCCAGCCGCCTCCCCGAAGTTCTTGCTCGATCCGGCTGCCGCTACTCGGCAACCCGGCGACGGCGGCGGGCCAACCCGCCCGCTTCCATGCCAGGTGCGGACAGGGACTTGTCGCCCTCGGAACGAGCCTTCTCCTTGCTGATCAACTCGTCGCGCTTCTGGGCGATGCGGCGCAGGCCGCGCAGCATTCCGCCCGTACCGGCCGGGATCAGACGGCCGACGATGACGTTTTCCTTGAGGCCTTCGAGCGTGTCCGACTTGCCGATGACGGCCGCGTCGGTGAGCACGCGCGTGGTCTCCTGGAACGAGGCCGCGGAGATGAACGAGCGGGTCTGCAGCGAGGCCTTGGTGATGCCGAGCAGAACCGGCGTCGCGGAGGCCGGGCGCTTGCCCGCCTTCTCGATCTTGGCGTTCTCCTCGTCGAACTCGATGCGATCGATCTGCTCGCCCTTGATGAAGCCGGTGTCGCCGACCTCGGTGATCTCCACCTTCTGCAGCATCTGCCGGACGATGACCTCGATGTGCTTGTCGTTGATGGTCACGCCCTGCAGACGATAGACGTCCTGGATCTCGTTGATCAGGTAGTTGGCGAGTTCCTCGACGCCCTTGATGGCGAGAATGTCGTGCGGCGCCGGGTTGCCGTCGTAGATGTAGTCGCCGCGCTCCAAGTGGTCGCCAGGCTGGACAGCCAGGCTCTTGCCACGCGGGATCAGGTACTCGACCGGCTCCTGGCTCTCGTCATCAGGCTTGATGGTGATGCGCTGCTTGTTCTTGTAGTCCTTGCCGAACTCGACGGTGCCCGAGACCTCGGCGATGATCGCGTGATCCTTCGGGCGACGCGCCTCGAACAGCTCGGCCACGCGCGGCAGACCGCCCGTGATGTCGCTCTGCTTGGCGGATGCCAGCGGAATACGCGCAATAACGTCGCCAGCCTTGACCTCCTGGCCGGGCTCGACCGAGAGAATGGCCTCGACCGTCAAGAGGTAGCGGGCATCGCCGCCACGGGCGACCTTGATGTGCTTGCCCTTGGCGTCCTTGACGACGATCGCGGGCTTGAGCTCCGCGCCACGCGGAGTGGCGCGCCAGTCGACGATGACGCGGTTGGTGGTGCCCTTTACGTCGTCCGTCTGCTCGCGCACGGACACGCCCTCGATCAGGTCCTCGAACTCGACCTTGCCCGAGGCTTCCGTGATGATCGGACGGGTGTAGGGGTCCCACTGTGCGAGCTTGGTGCCGCGCTTGACCTCATCGCCCTCGTCCACGTGCAGGCGGGCGCCGTACTGGATCTTGTGAGTTGCAAGCTCCTTGCCCGACTGGTCGACGATGACGATCGACATGGTGCGGCCCATGGCGATGAGACGGCCCTGGCCGTCCTTCACGATGGCGCGGTTCTTGATCTTCACCTTGCCGTTGAAGTTGCTCTCGATGAACGAACTGTCGACGACGTTCGCGGTGCCACCGATGTGGAACGTACGCATCGTGAGCTGCGTGCCCGGCTCGCCGATCGACTGGGCGGCGATGACGCCGACAGCCTCACCGATGTTGACGGGCGTTCCGCGCGCGAGGTCGCGGCCGTAGCACTTGCCGCAAACGCCGGTCACGGTTTCGCACGTCAGCACCGAGCGGATGCGGACTTCCTGAATCTGCGCCTTCTCGATGGCGTCGGAGTGACGCTCCTCGATCAGCTCGCCCGTCTTGAGAATGACGGTTTCCTCGCCGTTCGGGCCGGTGCCGACGACATCCTCTGCCGCGGTGCGGCCGAGAACGCGCGCGCCGAGCGAGACGATGACCTGGCCTGCGTCGACAACCGCCTGCACCTTGATGCCGCGATCGGTTCCGCAATCCTCCTCGGTGATGATGCTGTCCTGGGCGACGTCGACGAGACGGCGCGTCAGGTAGCCCGAGTTCGCGGTCTTGAGAGCCGTATCGGCCAGACCCTTACGGGCGCCGTGGGTCGAGTTGAAGTACTCGAGAACCGAGAGACCTTCCTTGAAGTTCGAGATGATCGGCGTCTCGATGATCTCGCCCGAGGGCTTGGTCATGAGGCCGCGCATACCCGCGAGCTGCTTCATCTGCGCGGGCGAACCACGCGCACCCGAATGGCTCATCATGTAGATCGAGTTGACCTGCTTCTCGCGCCCGTCCTTGTCCTTGGGAGCGGTCGAGATGCGATCCATCATCTCCTTGGCGATCTGATCGGTGCACTTCGACCAGGCGTCGACGACCTTGTTGTACTTCTCGAGCTGCGTGATGAGGCCATCGTTGTACTGCTGCTCGAACTCGCGGACCATTTCGGTCGTGTCGTGCACGATCTTGGTCTTGGTGTCCGGGATCAACATGTCGTCCTTGCCGAACGAAATGCCGGCCTTGAACGCGTGGTGGAAGCCCAGCGCCATGATGCGATCGCAGAAGATGACCGTCTCCTTCTGACCGCAGTTACGGTAGACGGCGTCGATCATGGCCGAGATGGCCTTCTTGGTGAGGAGCTGGTTGACGAGCGCGGGCTTCACGCCCGGCTTCTTCGGCAGCACCTCGCCCAGGATCATGCGGCCCGGAGTGGTCTCGAGAAGCTCGATGACCTCCTCGCCCTCAGGGCCGACCGTGCGGAAGCGGCCCTTGATCTTAGCGTGCAGCGTCACGGCGCCAGCCTCGAGAGCATGGCGCACCTCGCCCACCGATCCGAAGACCATGCCTTCGCCGGGCTCCTTGTCGCGAACGATCGACAGGTAGTAGAGGCCGAGAACGATGTCCTGCGAGGGCACGATGATCGGCTGGCCGTTCGCGGGATGCAGAATGTTGTTGGTCGACATCATGAGCACGCGTGCCTCGAGCTGAGCCTCGAGGGAGAGCGGCACATGGACGGCCATCTGGTCGCCGTCGAAGTCGGCGTTGAAGGCCGCGCACACCAGCGGGTGAAGCTGGATCGCCTTGCCTTCGATGAGTTGCGGCTCGAACGCCTGGATGCCCAGACGATGCAGCGTCGGCGCGCGGTTCAGCATCACCGGATGCTCGCGAATGACCTCGTCGAGGACGTCCCAAACCTCGGGCTTCTCCTTCTCGACGAGCTTCTTCGCCTGCTTCACGGTGGCAGCCTGGCCGAGCGTCTGAAGACGCGCATAGATGAACGGCTTGAACAGCTCGAGCGCCATCTTCTTCGGAAGGCCGCACTGGTGCAGCTTGAGCTCCGGACCGACGACGATGACCGAGCGGCCGGAGTAGTCGACGCGCTTGCCGAGCAGGTTCTGGCGGAAGCGGCCCTGCTTGCCCTTCAGCATGTCGGCGAGCGACTTAAGCGGACGCTTGTTGGCGCCGGTGATGACCCGGCCGCGGCGGCCGTTGTCGAACAGGGCGTCCACCGACTCCTGCAGCATGCGCTTCTCGTTGCGGATGATGATATCCGGCGCACGCAGCTCCATCAGCCGCTTCAGACGATTGTTGCGGTTGATGACGCGGCGGTAGAGGTCGTTGAGGTCGGAGGTCGCGAAGCGGCCACCGTCGAGCGGGACCAGCGGGCGCAGCTCCGGCGGGATGACCGGAACCACGGTCAGGATCATCCACTCCGGACGGTTGCCGCTCTCGATGAAGCTCTCGATAACCTTGAGGCGCTTGCCGAGCTTCTTCGGCTTGAGATCGGTGGTGCTCTCGGCGATCTCCTGACGCAGATCGTCACGGATCTTCGGCAGATCCATGTTGGTCATGAGGTCGCGAATGGCCTCGGCGCCGATGCCAGCGGTGAAGCTGTCGGCTCCGTGCTCCTCGATCGCCTGGTTGTACTGATCCTCGGTCAGGAGCTGCTTCTCCTTGAACGGGGAGATGCCGGGCTCGGTGACGATGTAGTTCTCGAAGTACAGGACGCGCTCGAGATCCTTGAGCGTCATGTCGAGAAGCAGGCCGATGCGCGAGGGCAGCGACTTCAGGAACCAGATGTGGGCAACCGGCGCGGCCAGCTCGATGTGGCCCATGCGCTCGCGGCGCACCTTGGCGAGCGTCACTTCCACGCCGCACTTCTCGCAGATCAGGCCCTTGTACTTCATGCGCTTGTACTTGCCGCACAAGCACTCGTAGTCCTTGATCGGTCCGAAGATGCGCGCGCAGAACAGACCGTCGCGCTCCGGCTTGAAGGTACGGTAGTTGATCGTCTCGGGCTTCTTGATCTCGCCGAACGACCACGAATGGATATCATCCGGCGACGCGATCGAGATCTTGATCTCGTCGAAGGTCGGAATCGACTGCTGCGTCTTGAAGAGGTTGGTGATCTCGTTCATCGGCTCTCTCCAGGGATCAGCGGTGGGTGGGGGCCGCGATCCTCAAAATTCTTGGCAATCAGCCTCCCTCCTGCGAGGGAGGGAGGAGACTCAGGTGTCGTAGCCGCCTGTTACTCGGCGGCGGCAGGCGGAAGCCGCGGACGCTCGGGCGAAGCCTCGGGCGGAGCCTCGACGGCCGGTGCATCGGAGTTCAGAAGCTCGACGTTGAGGCCGAGCGCCCGCATCTCCTTGACCAGCACGTTGAAGCTTTCCGGCACGCCGGCCTCGAACGCGTCGTCGCCGCGGACGATCGCCTCGTAGACCTTGGTGCGGCCCGCAACGTCGTCCGACTTGACGGTGAGCATTTCCTGCAGCGTGTAGGCCGCGCCGTAAGCTTCGAGCGCCCAGACCTCCATTTCGCCGAAACGCTGGCCGCCGAACTGGGCCTTGCCGCCCAGCGGCTGCTGGGTGACGAGCGAGTAGGGACCGATCGACCGGGCGTGGATCTTGTCGTCGACAAGATGGTGGAGCTTCAGGATGTACTTGTAGCCCACGGTCACCTTGCGATCGAACTGCTCGCCGGTGCGCCCGTCGTAGAGACGAACCTGGCCGGAGCTGTCGAAGCCCGCGGCGTCGAGCATCTGCACGATGTCCGGCTCCTTGGCACCATCGAACACAGGCGTCGCAATCGGCACGCCCTTGGTGAGCTTCTCGGCGACGGAGGCGAGGTCGTCGTCCTTGATGGCCGGCTTGATGACCTCCTTGCCGTAGATCTTCTCCATCTCCGCGCGCAGCTCATCGGCCTTGCCCGAAGCGTGGAACTCCTTCAACGCCTCATCGATGATGCGTCCGAGACCTCGGCACGCCCAACCCATGTGCGTCTCGAGGATCTGTCCGACGTTCATGCGCGAGGGCACGCCGAGCGGGTTCAGCACAACGTCGACGTGGGTGCCGTCCTCGAGGAACGGCATGTCCTCGCACGGCACGATGAGCGAGACGACGCCCTTGTTGCCGTGACGGCCGGCCATCTTGTCGCCCGGCTGGATCTTGCGCTTCACGGCGACGAAGACCTTGACCATCTTCATCACGCCCGGAGGCAGCTCATCGCCACGCTGCAGCTTGTCGACCTTGTCGACGAAGCGGCGCTCGAGGCTCTTCTTGGCTTCCTCGTACTGCTTGTTGATGGCCTCGACCTCGGCCTGGGCCTTCTCGTCCTTGAGGCCGATCTCCCACCACTGGCTGCGCGGAATGTCAGCCAGAATGGGCTCGTCGATCTCGGTGCCCTTGCGCGCACCCTTCGGACCCTTCGCAACCTCCTTGCCGAGGAGCGAGTCCTTCAGGCGGGCATAGACGTTGCGGTCGAGGATCTGCAGCTCGTCGTCGCGGTCCTTCGCGAGACGCTCGATCTCCTCGCGCTCGATCGCCATCGCGCGCTCGTCCTTGTCGACGCCGTGGCGATTGAACACGCGCACCTCGACGACCGTGCCGGTCACGCCCGGGGGCAGACGCAGCGAGGTGTCGCGCACGTCGGAGGCCTTCTCGCCGAAGATGGCGCGAAGCAGCTTCTCTTCCGGCGTCATCGGGCTCTCGCCCTTCGGCGTGATCTTGCCGACGAGGATGTCGCCCGGGTTCACTTCGGCGCCGATGTAGACGATGCCTGCTTCGTCGAGGTTCTTCAGCGCCTCTTCCGAGACGTTCGGAATATCGCGCGTGATCTCCTCAGGCCCGAGCTTGGTGTCGCGAGCCATGACCTCGAACTCCTCGATGTGGATCGAGGTGAAGATGTCGTCGTACACGACGCGCTCGGAGAGGAGGATGGAGTCCTCGAAGTTGTAGCCCATCCACGGCATGAACGCGACGAGCACGTTCTTGCCGAGCGCCAGATCGCCGAGGTCCGTCGAGGGGCCGTCGGCCACGATCTCACCGGCTTCGACGCGATCACCCACGTTGATGAGCGGACGCTGGTTGATGCAGGTGTTCTGGTTCGAGCGCTGGAACTTGCGCAGGCGGTAGATGTCGACACCCGGCTTCGACGGATCGGTCTCGTCCGTCGCGCGGATGACGATACGGGTCGCGTCCACCTGATCGACGATGCCGGAGCGGCGGGCGGCGATGGCGGCGCCCGAGTCACGGGCTACGCGCTCCTCCATGCCGGTGCCGACGAGCGGCGCCTCGGCCTTCACGAGCGGCACAGCCTGACGCTGCATGTTCGAGCCCATGAGCGCGCGGTTGGCGTCGTCGTTCTCGAGGAACGGAATGAGCGCCGCCGCAACGGACACGAGCTGCTTCGGCGACACGTCGATGTAGTCGACGCGGTCCTTCGGCACGAGCATCACGTCGCCCTGATAGCGGACGGTGACGAGATCCTCGGTGAGGTTGCCCTTGGCGTCGATGTCGGCGTTGGCCTGGGCGACGTGGTGGCGCATCTCCTCCATGGCGGAGAGATAGGACACGGTGTCGGTGACCTTGCCATCCTTGACCTTGCGGTAGGGGCTCTCGATGAAGCCGTACTTGTTCACCCGCGCGAACGTCGCGAGCGAGTTGATGAGGCCGATGTTCGGACCTTCCGGCGTCTCAATCGGGCAGATGCGGCCGTAGTGGGTCGGATGCACGTCGCGGACTTCGAAGCCCGCGCGCTCACGCGTGAGGCCGCCCGGCCCGAGCGCCGAGAGACGACGCTTGTGCGTGATCTCGGAGAGCGGGTTGGTCTGGTCCATGAACTGCGAAAGCTGCGAGGAGCCGAAGAACTCGCGCACGGCGGCAGCCGCCGGCTTGGCGTTGATCAGATCCTGCGGCATGACCGTGTCGATCTCGACCGAGCTCATGCGCTCCTTGATCGCGCGCTCCATGCGGAGCAAGCCGACGCGGTACTGGTTCTCCATCAGCTCGCCCACCGAGCGGACGCGGCGGTTGCCGAGGTGATCGATGTCGTCGATCTCGCCACGGCCGTCGCGCAGGTCGACCAGCGTCTTGATGACGGCGAGGATGTCCTCGCGGCGCAGCACGCGCATCGTGTCCGGCGCATCCAGCTCGAGGCGCATGTTCATCTTCACGCGGCCGACGGCCGAGAGGTCGTAGCGCTCCGCGTCGAAGAACAGGCTGTGGAACAGGTTGGTCGCCGCCTCGATGGTCGGCGGCTCACCCGGGCGCATGACCCGGTAGATGTCCATCAGCGCTTCCTCACCATTCGAGTTCTTGTCGATGTTGAGGGTGTTGCGGATGAACGGACCAATGTTGACGTGATCGATGTCGAGGACGTGGAATTCCTTGACCTTCTGATCCTTGAGCTCGGCAAGCAGCTTCGCGTCCAGCTCGGCGCCGGCTTCGGCGTAGATCTGTCCGGTCTCGAGGTTGACGATGTCCTCGGCGATGTAGCGGCCGGCGAGGTCCTCGGACGAGACGAGCACTTCCTTGAGGCCGTTCTCGGCGAGCTCACGTGCCTTGCGGGCCGTGATCTTGTCGCCGGCCTTGGCCACGACGTCGCCCGACTTGGCATCCATGAGGTCGGCGAGAGGCGTCATGCCGCGCATCTTCTCGGGCATGAACGGCATCTTCCAGCCGCGCTTGCTCTCCTTGACCGAGATCATCTTGTAGAACGTCGAGAGGATCTCTTCGTCGTCGAGGCCGAGGGCGTACAGCAGCGTCGTCACCGGCAGCTTGCGGCGGCGATCGATGCGGACATAGACGTTGTCCTTGGCGTCGAACTCGAAGTCGAGCCAGGAACCGCGATAGGGAATGATGCGGGCGGCGAACAGCAGCTTGCCCGACGCATGCGTGCGGCCGCGGTCGTGATCGAAGAACACGCCCGGCGAACGATGCATCTGGGAAACGATGACGCGCTCGGTGCCATTGATGACGAAGGTGCCGTTCAGCGTCATGAGCGGCATGTCGCCCATGTAGACGTCCTGCTCCTTGACGTCCTTGATCGACTTGGAGCCGGTCTCCTCGTTCACATCGAATACGATGAGGCGAAGCTTGACCTTGAGCGGCGCGGAGTAGGTCATGTCGCGCTGCATGCACTCGTCGACATCGTACTTCGGCGGCTCGAACTCGTAGCGCACGAACTCCAGCGTCGCGCGGCCGGAGAAGTCGGAGATCGGGAACACGGACTTGAAGACAGCCTGAAGGCCATGATCGTCAGGACGGCCGCCCGGGGGCTCCTTGACCATCAGGAAGTCGTCATAGGAACTCTTCTGAACCTCGATGAGGTTCGGCATTTCCGCGACTTCGTGGATGGACCCGAATTGCTTACGAATACGCTTGCGGCCGTTGAACGTCTCAGCCATGTCCGCTCCTCATCTCGCCCGGGGCCGTGCCAGGGGTTGCACGACCGCTCGACTTTCTTGCCCAGCGCCGGGGTCGCCCTCCCCTGCGCCTCGTTCTCGAGCGAAGTTGCTTTTCCAGGAAAAGCGGCTTCGCCCCAATTTTTCGTCAGACCGACGTTCCCGCCTCAGACTCCGAAGCGTTCGTGGTCTTGAACCATTGAAACGGCTCGCCGGAGGGCCTCTTCGAGGGGGGAAACCCTCGGAGGACCTCCGGTGAACCGTCTTTCGGCGCCCGCTTCGCGGGCCAAGCAGCAGGTCGCAGGCAACAGGCAGCAGGAAAATCCTGATGCCCGCCGCCTGCTGCCAGTTGCTTTACTTGAGCTCGACGACCGCGCCCTGGTCCTCAAGCTGCTTCTTGATCTTCTGTGCCTCGTCCTTGGACACGCCTTCCTTGACCGTCTTGCCGCCGGCCTCGACGAGGTCCTTGGCTTCCTTGAGGCCGAGGCCCGTGATGGCGCGCACTTCCTTGATGACGTTGATCTTCTTGTCGCCGCCCGACTTCAGGATGACGGTGAACTCGGTCTGCTCCTCAGCGGCAGCAGCAGCACCGCCAGCGGCGGGAGCAGCAGCAACGGCCACGGCAGCAGCAGCCGACACGCCCCACTTCTCTTCGAGAAGCTTGGCGAGTTCGGCTGCCTCGAGAACGGTCAGCTTCGACAGGTCTTCAACAATCTTTGCAAGATCCGACATGTATATAGTCCTTCCGGTTTAGCCTTCGAGAGGGGCGCTTTGTCTCAGCTTCATCATTTGTGCCGAGAGCGCCTGTTCAGTGATGCCCAACATTAGGCTCAAGCTGCTTCGCCACCTTGCGATGCCTTGGCCTGAATGACGCGTGCGAGCTTTGCACCGGGCTCCTTGACCGTGCGGGCGATCTTCGTCGCCGGCGCGTTCAAGAGACCAATCAGCTTTGCTCTCAGCTCATCAAGCGAAGGCAGGTCGGCGAGTGCTTTGACGCCGTTCGCGTCGAGGACGGACGCTCCCATCGCGCCGCCGAGGATCACGAGCTTCTCGTTCTCCTTGGCGTACTTGACGGCAGCACGGGCCGCGGCGATCGGATCCTTCGAGTAGGCCAACACTGTCGGCCCGGCGAAGAGATCGGCGATACCTTCGGCTTTCGTGTCCTTGAGCGCGAGCTTCACCAGCTTGTTCTTGGCCACTTTGACAGACCCGCCCGCCTCTTTGACGCGCTTGCGGAATTCTGCCGATTGAGCGGCCACCATGCCGGTGTTGTGGGCGACGACGACCACACCGGTGTCTTTCAACACCTCGTGGAGCGACGTCACGAGCGCCTGTTTTGCGGCTCTATCCACCTGCTCACTCCTGGTTGCGACTGGCCCGTTCGCGGGCCGGTCGCGGGTTGCACCCTGCCGCAGCGTTCTCCGCGAGGAGGTTGCCGCGACGCTAGTCCTGTCCAACCGCGCGCATGCAATACGGCACGGTGCTGACCCAGAAGGCTCATACCGGCAAGGCGCCCATTCGGGCGTCAAACCGGGTGGTCTCCCGTCTCATGCGGGCCCTCATCTGAGGATTATGCGTCACCGGCAAGCCGGATCGGCGCCCATCAATCTCGGACAGGTCCTCGGCAGATCGGCCCGGGGGCTTCTCTGCCGAGATCCCAGGCCGCTCCTCTTGCGAAAGGCGGCCCGGAATTCTTGCGAGCAACTCGGCTGGCTTAGGCCGCCGGAGTTGCCGAAACGACGGAGCCGGTCTCGATCTTGAGGCCCGGTCCCATGGTGGAGCTCAGCGACACCTTCTTGATATAGGTGCCCTTGGAGCCCGCAGGCTTGGCTTTCGACACGGCTTCGACGAATGCCTTGATGTTCTCGACGAGGGCCTGCTCGGTAAAGCTCGCCTTGCCGACGCCGGCGTGGACGATACCGGCCTTCTCGACGCGGAACTCGACCGAGCCGCCCTTGGCGCCCTTGACGGCGGAGGCGACATCCATGGTCACCGTGCCGACGCGCGGGTTCGGCATCAGGCCGCGCGGGCCCAGCACCTTACCGAGACGGCCGACGAGGCCCATCATGTCCGGCGTCGCGATGCAGCGATCGAAATTGATCGTGCCCTTCGAGACGATGTCGACCAGATCCTCAGCGCCAACCACGTCGGCACCGGCTGCCTTGGCCTCTTCGGCCTTGGGACCGCGCGCGAAGACGGCGACGCGGGAGGTACGGCCCGAGCCGTTCGGCAGGTTGCAAACGCCGCGCACCATCTGATCGGCGTGCTTCGGATCGACGCCGAGGTTCATCGCGACCTCGACGGTCTCGTCGAACTTGGCCTTGGCGCGGGCCTTGATGAGACGCACGGCCTCGTCAACGCCGTAAGCCTTGTTCCGATCGATGCCTTCGCGGACGGCCGCGTTGCGCTTGCCGCCGGCTTCGCGCGTCGCCTTCACTGCGTCCTCAGAAACGGACTTCTTTGCTGCTTCTTTCGCCATCGGTTTACTCCACCACCTTGAGGCCCATCGAGCGGGCGGAGCCGGCAATCGTCTTGGTGGCCTGGTCGAGATTGTCCGTGTTCATGTCCTTGAGCTTCACCTTCGCGATGTCGCGGAGCTGAGCCATGGTGATCGAGCCAGCCACGTCGCGGCCGGGGTTCTTGGAGCCCGAGCCCGGCTTGCCGGTGGGCTTCATGCCTGCGGCCTTCTTGATGAGGAACGTCGCCGGCGGCGTGCGCATCTCGAAGGTGAAGGAGCGGTCCGAGAACACGGTGATCTTCACCGGAATCGGCGTACCCTGCTCCAGGTCCTTCGTCTTCGCATTGAAGGACTTGCAGAATTCCATGATGTTTACGCCGCGCTGGCCGAGCGCGGGGCCGATCGGCGGAGACGGATTGGCCGCTCCTGCCGGGACCTGAAGGTTGATGTAGCCGTCTATCTTCTTTGCCATCGTATCCCCTAAGTTCTGCAGGAAGCTCGAGGCTTCCCAGGGTTAGCGGTCCACGGATCCGAGCTTTCGCCCCAAACCCTCCCGCACATTCGAGAGATGACCGAACCATCGGCTCACCTCTCTCAACCGGCGCGGTTACGCCGGAAGCTCGTCGTTTTAGGCTGGCACCTTCTCCACCTGCCCGAATTCCAGCTCGACCGGCGTCTTGCGCCCGAAGATCGACACGCCGACCTTGAGACGCGAACGCTCTCCGTCCACTTCCTCGACCTCGCCCTGGAAAGAGGCGAACGGTCCATCGACGACCTTCACCTGCTCGCCCACCTCGTAGATGATCGAGGGCTTCGGACGCTCCACGCCTTCCTTCACCTGGTTGAGGATGCGGGCAGCCTCCTCGTTGGAGATGGCGATCGGCTTGTTGTCGGCGCCCAGGAACCCCGTGACCTTCGGCGTGTTCTTGATGAGCACGAAGGCGGCGTCGGTCATCTCCATGTTGACCAGCACGTAGCCCGGCAGGAACTTCCGCTCAGCCTGCACCTTGCGGCCGCGCTTGACCTCCACGACCTCCTCGGTCGGCACGACCACCTCCTCGAAAAGGTGCTCGAGCCCAGCCGACCGCGCGCGCTCCTTGATGGCTTCGGCCACCTTGCGCTCGAAGTTGGTGTAGGCGTGAACGATGTACCAGCGCTTGGCCATTCTCAATTCGTCTCTATGTCCTGCCTTCGCAGTGAAGGCGCTCGCGACCCGGCTCACTTGAAGCCCGATCAACCGCGGAGTCCAAGCACCATGTTGACCAGATGCCCAAGGGCCTGGTCCGTAACGAGAAAAAAGGCTGAAGCCAACGACACCATGACGAGGACCATCAGCGTGGTAATCCACACTTCCTTCCACGTCGGCCAGGTGACTTTGGAGACCTCCTGCCGTACCTCTTGAACAAATTCAAACGGATTGAACTTCGACATCAAAACCGCTTCCTAAGCGCCATGCGACAGATTGACGCGCCCTGTGTTTAAAGGGTTCGTCTTATGAGCCGGATCACGCGCCCTCTTCATTCGATCCCGCCCCAAACAGCTGGCAGGGGAGGAGGGTCTCGAACCCCCAGCCTTCGGTTTTGGAGACCGACGCTCTGCCAATTGAGCTACTCCCCTATCGCACGGCTCGTACACGCCTCGTCGACGCGAAAGGCGCACATGCCTTATGCGGGGGCGGCATCCTTAGCTGAACTTTTTACGTTTGTCACTCGCCTGTGGACACTTTATCGAGCGCCTTTTTCTGGACTTGCTCGTTGCGGGCCGGTCATGCGCCTGTCCAAACGCCCCAACAGGCCCATTTTCCGGGCTTTACGGAGGGGAGTTTTTTCGCCGTTCAGCCTGTCTTTTCAACGACGACGGCGGTGCCGTAAGCCAGCACCTCGGTCACCGCCGAGGCAATCTCGTTGGCATCGTAGCGCATGGCGAGAATCGCATTGGCCCCCATGGCCTCGGCCTGCTTGATCAGCAGGTCGAACGCCTCCTGCCGGGTCTCCTCGGCCAGCTTGGTGTAAACCGATATGGTGCCGCCGAACAGAATTTGTATGGCTGCGCCTATGTTTCCGACCACGGATCGAGACCGGACTGTCAGCCCCCGTGCCACGCCCAGGTGGCGAACGACCCGATAGCCTTCAAGCTCGTTGGTGGTGGTGACGATCATGAGGAGCGCTCCGCGGCGGCTCAGACCACGGCGCGTTTCATGCGCCGGGAAACTGGAGCGGGTGATGGGAATCGAACCCACGTATTCAGCTTGGAAGGCTTTATGCTCTTCAATCTCGTCAATGACTTACTGACCTCGTGGCACTCTTTTGGCACTCGACTTTACGCAACAAGATAACAAAAGGTGATGCAGGATGACGTGAGTTGGCGATACTCGCATTGTTTTCTTGACCGCGCGACTTCCGCGATTCGCCGACGAAGTGATCCGTCGTCCATATTGTGCGCCAGAGTGCGCTGGAGTGCATACAGTGTCGTTTGTTGAGGTTCACGCGTGCAACAACTGTAGCGAACAAAATCCTCTCGACTGTTAAAGCCCATACTCCCCACGATTGCCCCTTGACCCTTCGCAAGCAGCGTGCAGGCTACTTCTCTCCCTTAAATCTTCGATTCGGTTCCGGTCTCACGACTAAAGGGCGCATTGCGTGCGCTCGGTCGTGCGCTGGAGGGACTGATGAAGCGTCGGTGGTTGAGAGCGTGGAAGCATGTGCGGCGTTGGGCGCCAATCGTTGCCGCCGGCGCGGCAGTGATGAGAATGCTGCGCGCGTATGGTGTGCTTTGAACACGGAAAAGGGCACCTCATCGCTGAGGTGCCCTTCCCTTAGATCAACCGCGCGAAAGCGGCCACCATCTTAGCCATTCGAGATGCAACGCGCACCCGAGGGCGAGGCGGTAGCTTCTACCGCACGGTCGCCTGGCTTCAAGACAGACAACCAAGGTCATTGGTCAGTCTCCTCGAAGTAATGTGCGAAGGCCCATGTAGCAGCCGATCTTCGCACGCCAGGCTAGCAGTTTGGGATTTTTTGGGTGTACGCCCGTGACCCCTTACACGCCTCGGCTGTTCCGTGACAGCGAAGTGGGAACAGCACACAGAACTTTCAAGGGACGCCTATGCGGCGGTCGCCGCCTTCACGGCCCACATTGCGGCTTCCTCGTAAGCTGTCTGCGCGAGGGACGCGAGCCGTGGGTCTTCCGGCTTGAGCGCTTCGCATAGGTCGATGAGTTCAGCGCTCTTGACCTTTATTTCGCGCACCCGGTCGGCCACTTCGCCCCCGCGCTCGGCGTTCGCCGGATTGAAGCTGATACGAACCCGCTGCTCACCTAACGTTTCTGATGGTCCCATAGTGATGTCGCTATCTGATATGCTTTCAGTGTACGCAGCATCACTCGGCAAGCAAGCCTGGCACTGTGCATATCCGGTTTGGCACTTTTGGCACTCGCTGACGCTTGGTAGGATGCAAATCACCAGCAAAATCAGCGTGTGGAAATCGCAATAGCGCGAGAGCATCAGTCTTTTGAAACAATGTAACGGCGACGCAAGGCGTTGAATAAGCTGCTGATTATGTTGTGGAAATTGGAGCGGGTGATGGGAATCGAACCCACGTATTCAGCTTGGAAGGCTGCTGCTCTACCATTGAGCTACACCCGCGAAACTCAGTCGAAACAGCGGCTTGAGGACGCTTCCTCATAACGCCTTACCCCTGGAAGGGGCACTGGCGGCTCGCCGCCCGATGCTCGGCCCGCTTCTATAAGTGTAATCGGCGCGATTGGGAAGGTGCTGGCGCAGCTTGCGGGACGACTTCCTCAGCTTCTCTCAGTTCGGCACGACAGCCGGCGCTGGTGGAGCCGGCGCTCGGGACGCGAGCTCAGGCGCCGGGCGAGGCACATTGACCTGAAGCGTCCCGGCCGGGAGCCGGTTCAGGAAGTCGAGCGCATAGTGGAGCTGCGTATCGTCGGCTGAGCTCTCCGGAACGTAGGGGATTGAGCGCGCGGTCCCAGCCTCGGCAGCCTCTCCATCCGGGTTCCTCAGATGATTGGCGAGGGACTGCTCCCCGCCGGTCAGCGCCCCTTCGGCGGCGGCCGCCTTCACGCTGTCCGGGACCTTCTCCTCCACCAGAACGTCGGGATCGATGCCCTTGGCCTGAATGGACCGGCCCGACGGAGTGAAGTAGCGCGCCGTGGTTAGGCGCAGGGCGCCCTTCGATCCGCCGAGCGGAAGGATGGTCTGGACGGTTCCCTTGCCGAACGAGCGTGTGCCCACGACGATGGCGCGCCTGTCGTCCTGCAGGGCGCCTGCGACGATCTCGGCGGCGCTCGCCGTTGCACCGTTGATCAGGACGACGATCGGCTTGCCCTTCATGAGGTCGGCGCCATCGGCGTCGAAGTCGGTCGTGTCAGTCTTGCTGCGGCCCTTGATGCTGACGATGCGCCCCTTCGCAACGGCTTCGCTCGTCACCGCTATGGCCTGCTCCAGCAAGCCGCCTGGATTGTTCCTGAGATCGAGCACGTATCCCTTGAGACCGGGGCCGATGGCCTTCTTCGTCGCGGCGATGGCGGCGGCAAGCTTCTCGGCGGTCTGGCCGTTGAATGTCGTGACCTTGATGTAGGCGACGTTGCCTTCCGCACGCTGCTCGACAGGGCTGACGTTGATGATCTCGCGCCTCAACGTCACGGAGATCGGGGCGTCCACACCTTTGCGCGTGACGGTGAGCGTCACCTTCGAACCGGGCGCACCATGCATGCGATCGACGGCTTTCTCCAGCGGCATGCCGTCAGTCTCGTCGTTATCGATCTTCACGATGACATCGTTGGACTTGAGGCCGGATCTCGCGGCCGGCGTTCCTCCGATCACCGTGACGATGCGGATGGCGTCATGCTCCGCCTGGATCTCGAGGCCGACGCCGCCAAACGTTCCGGAAATCTCCTCGCTCATGCGCTCGTATTCCTTCTGGCTCATGTACGAGGAATGAGGATCGAGCGCGGCCAGCATGCCGTTGATGGCGCCTTCCATCATCTTGGCGTCATCCGGCTTGTCCACGTAGTTGGCTTGGATCTGCTGGATAACCTCGCCGAAGAGATTGAGCTCGCGATCGAGCTTTGATTTCGATGCTGAGAAAGCGTCCACGCTCAGCGTGGCGCCTACCGACGCCGCCATCATTGCGGCTATCACGCAGCGCCGCGTGGCGCGTGACCAGGATCCCATCATGGCGGCGAAAGCTCCAACGATATCATCTTGCGGCCGCGCCGCCCCGGATCGTGTCGGAGGCGCGGAAACTTACCTCATGCGGCGGCTCGCAGGTTCTGGCCGGGCCGCCGCATCTCCTACCTGCTAGTCTACACAGTCGTAGTAGCGCTCACGCCAATACGGGCTGCCAGTGGCTTTCCAGCGGGAATACTCGTAGCCGCAGCTGTAGTAGCCGTAGTCTCCCACATAGACGTCGCCGAGCCCGAACACGACACCATGGCGGTGATGGAAATGATGATGGTCGTGACCGGGATGCATGTGAGCCGTGTGGATCGGCCCCATGTGATGTTCCATATGGTGTGCCATGGGCGCGTGTCCCATCGCGTGCCCCATGTGAGGGCTGCCCATGCTCATATGCGGCATGCCCATGCCGCCCATCGGCATATGGCCGCCAGCGGCTCCCGCCGCTCCCGCGGCAAGACCGATCGCTACAACGCCACCCGCGCAAGCGGCGGCTATTTTCGAGACTGCATTCATTTGCCTTACTCCTTCTTGGTTCGCGTGGAGCGAAATCTCCTTCCCCGGCGAAAGGGCAGGCTCCGGGCAACCAGGACATTCCCGCTGCCAGAGGCCAGTCGCAAAAAAGTGAGGTCAGGCTGAAGGGGGCCCGCGCGTCGGACCATTGCGAACGCGACAGACCGGAATGAGGGCTATGCGTGCGGGCCTCGCCGCGCGCAGAAAGGCAGTGCCGAACAGGGCCGCGATGGCAAGGCTGCCGAGCACCGCCAGGCCGGGATCACCCCCGGTTTCAGGGCTAGCCCATGGATCGAGCCAGAGGGACCCGCCCTCTGTCAGGCTCGCAATGGCGGTTGTTTCCGGGGAGGCGCGGCCAGTGCTGGAGGATCGCCCGTCGGCTTCGCCGAGGGCAAACGCCAAGCTCGCCACCGCGCCGCAGACCAGGGCGACCAAAATGCCGAGCCAATTACTACGATTTATGAACGCGTTTTTCACCGGGCACGTCCTCGTGCATCCTTCCAACACATAGGTCGCATTTGAAGAATAACCAGGGGCGTGCGGCGGCGTTCCCCTCCGCCCCGCGGTTTCACGGACAGCAAGGCGCCGGCAGGCAGGACTTGATACATTTGCGCGATTTGCCCGTTGTGCGATTGAGGCGTGTCGTCAAGGCTGCATCCAGCCGGCAGAAGACCAAGCGAACCAGATGGCCAAGCATAATTCGAATGCAACCGCAGAACGCGTGACGAGCCCCGGAGCGGACCCGCACGCGGGCGAGGCGGCGACCATCGACGCGCCGGTGCTCGCAGGCAGCCGCCTCGCCCGGCTCGCCGGAAACTCACGCGTGCGAGCGGGCGTGGTGCTGGTGCTGTTCGCCATCGTGTGCTTCGCGCTCTATCACGAGATCGAGGTCACCTCCTGGCACGAGGTGCGCGTGGCGCTCGCTCAAACGCGGAGCGATCAGATCGCGCTCGCCCTCCTCGGAACCGCGATCTCCTATTTCGCGCTCACGGGATACGATGTGCTCGCGCTCCGCCATCTCGGCGCCGTGCGCATCCCGTTCAGCACGGTCGCGCTCACGTCGTTCGTGAGCCAGGCGTTCACGTTCAATTTCGGCTTCGGAATTCTCACGGGGGGCGCGGTGCGAATGCGCCTCTACGGCGCGGCCGGGGTCAAGCCGGACCACATCCTGGCGACCAGCGTGTTCGCGGCGCTCGCCATCTGGACCGGCATCGCCGCCGTGGCGGGGCTTTCGCTCGTGATCGCGCCGGACGTCGCGGAGACCGTTCTCTCCATGCCGGAAGCCGGCGCGCGGGCCCTGGGCTTCGCCCTGATTGGTCTCGTCCTGTGGAGCTGGTGGTATACGGCGACGCGGCGCCCCAAGATTCCAGGCCTCGACGTGCCTGCTCCCGACGGCACCGTCACCGGGCTCGCCCTGCTCGTCGGCGCAACCGACATCGTGGCGTCGGGCTTCGCGCTGTGGGCTCTGCTGCCCTCCGAAGTGACGCTCAGCTTTCCAGCTTTTCTGGTCATCTTCGTTTCCGCCATCGCGCTCGGCGTGATCAGCCACGTTCCGGGTGGACTTGGCGTGTTCGAGGGCATCATCCTTCTGGCCCTGCCCACGGCACCCGCAAGCGGCCTTCTGGCCTCGTTGCTCTTGTTCCGCTTCCTCTATTACCTTCTGCCGATGGGGCTCGCGGCGGGCGCCCTCGCCTTTCTGGAACTCAGGGAACGGCAGGAGGCGCTCGCGAAACATGCCAAGCGGCTCGGCTCGTCGCTCGGCGCCTCGATTCCGCTGGTGTCGGCCATTCTCGTCTTCCTCGGCGGGTTCATCCTCATGGTGTCCGGCTCGCTACCCGCCGAGCATCACCGCATGGCCATCCTGCGCTATGCGGTGCCGCTGCCCTTCGTCGAAGCCTCGCATTTCGTCGCCAGCATAGCCGGCACGCTGTTGCTGATCGTCGCCTATGGTCTCGCCCGGCGGCTCGAAAGCGCTTGGCGCGTCGCGACGACGCTCCTGCTGCTCGGGGCGGCGTTCTCGCTGCTCAAAGGCATCGACTACGAGGAGGCCGTGGTGTGCCTCACTATCGCGGGCCTTCTGATCGCGGGCAACCGGTGGTTCTATCGCAAGGGCGGCGTTCTCTCGGGCGCGCTGCAGCCGAGCGAGATCCTGGCGATCGGGCTTGCGTCCATCACCTCGATCTGGATCGGCTTCATCGCCTTCCGGGACGTGGCCTATGACGACACGCTGTGGTGGGATTTCGCGTACAGAGGGGACGCGTCTCGCTTCCTCCGGGCCACCGTCGGTATCGCCGTCACCGTTCTGATCACGGTCGTCTATCGACTGATCAACCGCGCCGCGCCCGCACGCAACACGGCCTCGCGGGAGGAGCTCGACACGGCGCGCTCGATCGCGGCGGCGTCCGAGTTCGCCCATGCCAATCTGGCGCTGATCGGCGACAAACGTTTCCTGTTCAACGCCGAGAAGACCGGCTTCGTGATGTTCGGCACGCAGGGATCGAGCTGGATCGCAATGGGCGATCCCATCGTCAACGGCGACGACGACGAGGTCGCGGCGCTTGTCTGGCAGTTCAAGGAGCTTGTGGACCGGAACTCCGGCGTGCCGGCGTTCTACCAGGTCTCGAGCGAGAACCTTCCCATTTATCTCGATGCCGGGTTCTCCATGGTGAAACTCGGCGAGGAGGCGTGGGTCGATCTCGGCGCGTTCACGCTCGACGGCGCGGAAGGCCGCAAGCTGCGACACGCCATGTCCAAGGCGCAGCGCACGGGCGCCACCTTCGAGGTGGTGCCTGCGGCCAACGTCACGCCGGTTCTACCGGAGCTCCGGCGCGTCTCGGATGCGTGGCTCAAGGAACGGAAGCAAAAGGAGAAGGGCTTCTCGCTCGGCTACTGGACCGACGCATACATGACGCAACACGACATCGCCATCGTGCGCATCAACGGCCGGATCGCCGCCTTTGCCAACATCTGGCGCAGCGCCAACCGCAACGAGATGTCCATCGACATCATGCGCGTTCGCCACGAGGCACCCAACGGCACCATGGACTTCCTATTCACCGCGCTCATGGATTACGCCAAGACAGAGGGATACCACTGGTTCAATCTCGGGATGGCACCGTTGTCGGGCCTGCCGCGACACCGCCTCGCGCCGCTCTGGAGCCGCATGGCGACGTGGATTTCACGCCACGGCGACAGGTTCTACAAATTCGAAGGGTTGCGCTCGTTCAAGAGCAAATTCCGGCCTGAATGGCGCCCCAAATACCTCGCTTATCCCAGCGGCGTGCTTCTGCCGCAAATCCTGATCGACGTGACGACGCTGATCGCCACCGCGCCTTCCCGGGCGCGCACCGAGGAGACGACTTGATGACGCCCCAGCCAAAGCCGCTCGGTTTCAATCTCCGGCGTCTTGTCCTGCCGCTCGCGGCCTTGCTCGCGAGCTTTTTCAGTCTCCCGGCGCTTGCCGAAACGCGCAGCATCAGCCTCACCCAGGACACGCTCGGCACCATCAAGATCCTCGCGCCCGCCGAGGAGCCCAAGCATTTCGTGATCTTCATTTCGGGAACGGACGGGCTGACCAGCGAGCGTCTGGCGGAAGCCGACAAGCTCGTCGCGCAGAACGCGGCGGTTGCGCTGATCGATCTCGCAGCGCTCAAGGCCGTGTTCGCGAAGCACAACGACGACACCTGCCACTATGTATTCGGAGATTTCGAGGACCTTTCGCGCAATGCCCAGCGCAAGCTCGGCATGACGGACTGGCAATGGCCGCTGCTGCTCGGCACCGGCGAGGGCGGCACGCTCGCCTATCTCGCCCTCGCGCAGGCGCCTGCAAACACCGCGGGCGGCGCCGTGAGCCTCGGCTTCTCCCCGAGCTTTCCGACCAAACGTCCGATCTGCGACGGCGCGCCCGTGGCGTCCGACAACCGCGGCAGCATCACCTACGATCCCAAGGACGATCTGCCCGCGCCCTGGGCACTGGTGGTGGACAATGCGCCTTCGGACGCGGTGAAGGCCTTTGCGGCGAAGCCCGAGCAGACGGCGATCCAGATCGTTCCCGGGGACGATGCGACGCGGTTCGATGCGGCGATAAAAGCCCTGTTCGACATGAAGCCGCCGACCGGCCAGGCACTCGCAGACCTGCCGCTGACGGAGCTACCCGCGAAAGGCACGGCGACGACGCTGCTCATCCTGCTTTCCGGCGACGGCGGCTGGCGCGATATCGACAAGCAGATCGGCGAGTATCTCTCGGAGCGGGGCGTCGCGGTAGTCGGGCTCGACTCGCTCCGCTACTTCTGGAGCCGGAAGGAGCCGAGCCAAATCGCGGCCGACATCGAGCGGATCGCCGATCACTATCGGGAAAAATGGAAACTGCAATCGCTGGCGCTGACCGGCTACTCGTTCGGCGCGGACGTCTTGCCGATGGCTTGGCCGGAGCTCGAACCCAACACGCAAGAGCGGACGACGGTCATCGCGCTGCTTGGCTTCGAGCCGACGTTCGATCTCGAAGTGTCGGTATCGGGTTGGCTCGGCATGGCGCCCTCGACGAACATCGATGTGAAGCCGTACCTCGCGGGGCTCCCGAAATCCAAGGTGCTCTGCTTCTACGGCGTCGAGGAGAAGGACGACAACAGCACGGCTTGCGTGCTGCCCGGAATGGATGGCGCCACCCGGATCGAACGTCCGGGCGGCCACCATTTCGACGGCAACTATCAAGTGATCGCCGACGAGATCCTGAAGAGGCTGAAGGCCACCGAAAAGGTCGACTGAGCGGCGGCGCTTCTTAGTTGCTGATCCAGTCGGCGCATTTGGCGGGCGGTGTCGTCTCGCCCCACGGACTGATCGGCACGCTCGACGTGGAGTTCTCCGGACTGCCTTCGATCATCTTGTCGGTGTAGACGAGATAGACCAGCACGTTGCGCTTGGCGTCACAGCCGCGCACGATCTGCATGCGCTTGAAAATCAGCGAGCGGCGCTGGCTGAAGGCTTCATCGCCCTGCTGCAGCTTACGCTTGAACTTTATGGGACCGACCTGGCGGCAGGAGAGCGAGGCGTTGCTCAGCTCCTCCGCAAGGCCGAGCCAGCCGATCCAGCCGCCCTTCTCGGGCACCGTGAAATAGCAGGCCACGCCTTCCACGTCCGGATCGTCGATGGCATACGTGCCGAGCTTGTGATCCGGCGACAGGAACTTCCATACGGTCGTCTTCCTGAAGATCAGGTCGGGATCGTCGGCATGCGCCGCCGATCCGGCACAGAGCACCGCGCCAACGATCATCGCCTTCAGCAGTCTCATCTTTTGCATCCCTCGTGTTCGAGCGGGCGCCTCGCCTTGCCGGAGCGCCCGCCCTCTTGCCAGCATTTCCGATATGCTTATCTAAAAAATCATATGAGAAAACAGTCTAATAGGCCTGTAAACTAATTGCTTCATGGTCCCTTGGACGACCTGCACAGTCACTCCCTCACCGCAACCTTGCGAGCGCGTGGACATCACCCTGCGCGCGTCTGCGGAAACCTGAACCGGACTTGGAACCGGGCTTGGCACGAGGGATATCCATGCGATTGAAAACGCTCTTCTCGGCGTTGCTGCTCACCGTGAGCAGCTTCGCCACGACGGCTAACGCAGCCGAGACCGTCCGGGTTGCCATCGGCACCCAGGACACCACGATCAACACCGCAACCGGCGGGCTGCTCGTGCGCGAGCTCAAGCTGCTCGAGAAATATTTGCCGAAAGACGGCAAGTACAAGGACGTCACCTACGACATTCAGTGGAAGAATTTCACGAGTGGCGCTCCGATCACCAACGAGCAGATCGCGGGCAAGCTCGATTTCGGCCTGATGGCGGATTTCCCGGGCTCGCTCAACGGCGTCGCGCACGAGAAAGCGGGGCGCAAGAGCCTGTTCATTACCGTGCTGTCAGGCAGCGTGAAGGGCTCCGGCAATGGCATCGTGGTTCCCGCCATCTCCCAGGTGCAGTCGATCGCCGATCTCAAGGGCAAGACCATCTCGGTTCCGTTCGCCTCGACCTCGCATGGCCTGCTGCTACGCGCCATCAAGGCGCAGGGCTGGGATCCCGACAAGGACGTGAAGATCATCACGCAGGCTCCCGAAGTGGCAGGGCCTGCCTTGCAGTCGAACCAGATCGAGGCGCATGCCGACTTCGTGCCCTTCGCCGAGCTGTTCCCGTGGCGGGGCTTCGCGCGCAAGATCTATGACGGCTCGCAGGCCGACGGGCCCACGTTCCATGGCGGCCTCGTGGATGCGGCCTATGCCGAGAAGTACCCGGAGATCGTCGTCGCGTTCCTGCAGGCCGCGCTCGAAGCCGACCGGCTGTTCGCCGAGGAGCCCGAGAAGTACAGCGAGCTGGTGGCGAAGATCACGGGCGTCGAGGCGGAGGTGAACTACCTGTTCCACGGGCCTCTCGGCCTTCAGACGCGCGACCTCACCTGGAAGCCCGAGTATCGCAAGGCCGTCGGCACCTCCATCGAGACGCTGAAGCTGCTCAAGAAGGCCGACCAAGGCATCGACGTCGACAGCTTCGTTTCGGATCGCTTCATCAAGGAGGCTTTCAAAGCCTCGGGCCGCGACTACGACGCCGCGCTCAAAAACTATGACCAGCTCCCGCTCAAGGCCAAGGACGCGGTGACGGGCGAAGAGATCAAGGATCCGAAGCGGGTCGCGCAGATCTGGGTGAAGGACGAGCCTCTGGTTCGCCACTACGCCTCGGCCGAGAACGCACTCAAGGCCCTCAAGACGATCGAGGCCGAGGGCAAGACCATCCGCGTGCTCTACGCCCAGGATCGCAACAGCGGCATCAAGCTGCTCGGCAACCAGGCCTGGTTCGTGCGCGCCGATACCGGCGAGGTGAGCGCCTTCCTGCTCAAGGAGCAGGCGGAAGCCTGGGCCAAGGAGAAGGGCGGGAAGGTTCTCGACTTCCCCGGCGCCCGCTCCGCGGTTCTGGCCAGCAACTGAGGTCAAAGGCGTGGCCTCATCGAGCGATACCGGGCTCGCCCGGTGGACACTCCGAGCCGCATCGATCGCCGTCTTCCTCCTCGTGTGGCAGACGGCGTCGACGCTGCGGCTCAACCTCGGCCTCGTCACGTTCGTGAACGTGCCGCCGCCGACCGAAGTGCTCGAGGCGGCGATCGCCTTCGTGCAGTCCGCGAAGGCCGTCGACCACGTGAGGAGCAGCCTGGCCCGCGTCACGGCCGGCTATGCGATCGCGGCCTTCGCAGGGATCGCGCTCGGACTTGCGATCGGGCGCTCGCGGCGGGCGGCCGATATCCTCCTGCCGCCGCTCGAGATCCTGCGTCCGATCCCGGCGGTGGCGTGGATTCCGCTCGCGGTCCTGCTGTTTCCCTCGTCGGAGGCCTCGATGATCTACATCACCTTCATCGGCGCGCTGTTCCCCATTCTCCTCAACACCATTCATGGCGTCGAGAGCGTCGATCCGCGTCTGGTGGCATCGGCCAAAAGCCTTGGGGGAACGCCGGGCGCCATCCTGCGCGAGGTGGTGCTTCCCGGCGCGGCCCCGAGCATCGTGACGGGACTTGCGATCGGCATGGGCACGAGCTGGTTCTGCCTCGTCACCGCCGAGATGATCTCGGGTCAGTTCGGCATCGGCTACTACACGTGGGAAGCGTACACGATCCAGAACTACGCCGACATCATCGTCGGCATGATCCTGATCGGCCTGCTCGGCATGGGCTCGAGCGCGCTCCTGCGCTGGATCGGCGCGCGTCTCACGCCCTGGCACACGGTGGGGGAGACACGCTGATGAGCGGACGCGAAAGATTGGCCCGACCGGAGCTTGGCCGCATCGAGGCGCAGGACGTTTCGATCCGGCTCGGCCGCGGTGCGCAGGCATTCGAAGCCGTGCAAGAGGTGAGCTTCTCCATCGAGCCCGGCGAACTCGTCTGCGTGATCGGGCCGTCCGGTTGCGGGAAGTCCACGCTGCTCGGCGCTCTGGCCGGGCATATCGCGCCGGCTTCGGGAAAGTTGCATGTGGATGGCGCGCCTGTCACGGGTCCGCATCCCGATCGCGGCATCGTGTTCCAGCACCATACGCTGTTCCCGTGGAAGACCGCGCGAGACAACGTCGCGTTCGGTCCCAAGATGCGCGGCGTCGCAAAAGGAGAGCGACGGCGGCAGGCCGACGCGATCCTCGATCTGGTCGGCCTGGCCGATTTCGCCGGGCGCTATCCGAAGCAGCTTTCCGGCGGCATGCAGCAGCGCGTGGAGATCGCACGCGTGCTCGTCAACAAGCCGCGCCTCCTGCTGATGGACGAGCCGTTCGGCGCCCTCGACGCGCTGACGCGCATGATGATGCAGGAGCTCTTGCTCGACATCTGGACGCGCGTGCGCACGACCATCGTGTTCGTGACGCACGACATCGACGAGGCGCTGTTTCTCGCCGACCGCATCATCGTGATGAGCCCCCGGCCTGGGCGTATTCTGGAGGAGATCCCGGTTCCCTTCAAACGCCCGCGCTCGACCGACATCGTCGCCTCGCAGGAGTTCGGACGGCTCAAGCATCACTGCCTCGAGCTGTTGCGCGTGCGGCCGGACGGCGTGCCGCTGCCGCGACTGTCCCCTCTCGGCCTTGGAACGGGGGATAGCGAATAGCGACGCTTCAGAAGTCCGGCGCGTTGTCCGACAGCGCTCAGCGCGCATCCGCCTGACAAACTGCGTTCAAAGAAAAACGCGCCGGATCACGAGAGGCCCGGCGCGCTTCTTCTCTTTGGCTTGCGGGCCCCGACGCAAGGCCCTCGGGAGAGAGACCATGCATCGGGGCCGAGGGCCTTATGGCCCGCGTGCCCGAGATGCGAGCGGGGACGCAGCTCAGGCCCGCCAAGATCATGTGGGCAGGAACAAATCGCTCGAGAAGTAGCGCTCGGCAGACGACGGCGCGAACGTCAGCACCGTCTTGCCCTTGAGCTCGGGCCGCTTAGCAAGCGCGGCGGCAGCCGCCACGTTGGCGCCGGTCGAGATACCGCCCGGAATGCCCTCGATCTTTGCGAGCCGGCGTGAGGTTTCGAACGCGATGTCGTTTGAGACCGTCACCACCTCGTCGATCACCTTGGTGTCGAGAACCGCCGGTACGAAGCCCGCGCCGATGCCCTGAATCTTGTGCGGGCCTTTCTGGCCGCCCGAGAGAACGGGGCTCGCATCCGGCTCGACCGCAACGATCTTGAGATGCGGGATGCGCTGCTTCAGAACGTGGCCGACGCCGGTGATAGTGCCACCTGTGCCGACGCCCGCGACGATGACATCGACGTTGCCGCCGGTATCCTTCCAGATCTCCTCGGCCGTCGTGCGCTCGTGAACCAGTGGATTGGCGGGGTTATCGAACTGGCCGGGAATGAGCGCATCAGGCAGGCTCCCGGCGAGCTCCTTCGCGCGGGCGATGGCGGCGCCCATACCGCCTGCGGCCGGCGTCAGCTCGAGCTTGGCGCCCAAGTGGGCCAGGATCTTGCGGCGCTCGAGCGACATGGATTCGGGCATGACGAGGATCAGTTCGTAGCCGCGCGCGGCGGCGACGAACGCGAGCGCTATGCCGGTGTTGCCCGATGTCGGCTCGACGAGCACGGTCTTCCCGGGCGTGATCTTACCTTCCTGCTCAAGCACATCGACGAGAGACACGCCGATGCGATCCTTCACCGAGGAGAGCGGGTTGAAGAATTCGAGCTTCAGGAGAATGCGCGCGGGAATGTCGTCCGCAGCCTGGAAGCGGTTCAGAGCCACGACAGGCGTATGGCCGATGGTCTCCGTAATGTTCTCATAAACGCGGCCGCGGCCCCAGCCCGCTGTGGCCTCAAGCGTCTTGATCTTAACGATATCGTTCATCACTCGCTCCCCGTGCAAGACAGATTCGGCTCAACGTATGGATCTTCACCGCGGCGCGGAACGATGAATATGTGAAATGCAAATTCACGATTTGCATTGCGCGTCTTCTTCGTTGTGCGGGGCCGTATTCTCCGTAGCTTGGCGCTCTTTCCAGAGGATGAGGCGCTATGAGCGAAGCCCGACCGTTCGACGTGGCCATCGTGGGAGGAGGTTTTACCGGCGCGGCCGTCGCCTATCATCTCTCCCGCTACCGTCCCGGCGCCTCGGTTGCCGTTTTCGAACCTCGCAGCTTTCTCGGCGGCGGGCTTGCCTATGACGATCGGGACCCCGCTCACCGGATCAATGTGCCGGCTTCGCGCATGTCGCTCGTTCCGGGCGACGATACCCACTTCGCGCGCTGGCTCTCCGCAACGCAGGCGGGACGCGGGGACGAGGCCATCACTGGCCGCGACGGCGCTCTCTATCCGGCGCGGGCGGTGTTCGGACGGTATGTGGCCGCGCACATCGAGCCGCTCGTTTCCGAAGGGCATGTCGCGCATATCAGGGGCCGCGTGGAGGAGATCTCCTACTCCGGCGACCGGTGGACGCTCGCGACCGAAAATGGAACGACCGTGCGCGCGGAGATCGTGGTTCTCGCCACGACGCACCCCTCTCCCGATCCTCCCCAGCCGCTCGCCCCGATCGCCTCGGACCCGCGAGTGATTGCGGACGCGCTCTTGCCGGGCGCGCTGAACCAGATCGCGCCACAGGAGCGGGTGGTGATTCTCGGCACGGGTCTCACGATGGCGGATGTGGTGGCCTCACTCGACCGGCTCGGCCACCTTGGTCCGCTCGTCGCGATCTCGCGGCGCGGATTGCGCTCGCGCGGGCACTCAAAGATCGCGTCGGATCCGTTCGGCGATTTCACGATGCCGCCTGCACGCGCCTCTCGGTTCTTACGTCAGATAAGGCAGACAATTGGCGAGGCGGCAGATAGCGGCCTCAGTTGGCATGGGGTGATCGATGCGGTGCGCGCGCAGGCGCAGACGTTCTGGCCGACCCTCTCTCCCGACGCACAAGGCGCTATCGTGCGGCATCTGCGCGTCTATTGGGATGTGCATCGCTTCCGCATCGCGCCGCAGGTCGAGGACGTCCTCGACCGCAAGCTCGCGGACGGCTCGCTCACGATCCTTTCGGCCTCGCTCCTCGACGCGCGAAAAGACCTGGATGCCCTTACCCTCTCCGTTCGCCGGAGAGCCAGGCATGAGGTCGCAACTCTTTCGGCCGACCGTATCATCGTGACAACGGGACCAGCGCACGCGAAGATCCTCTCGACGCACCCCTATCTCGGGGCGCTCAAGGCTGCAGGTTACGTCATAGCCGATCATCTGGGGCTTGGCATCGCGTGCGACGGAGAGAGCCGCGCCATTGGACGGAAGGGGGGCGTCGTCCCGACGCTTTTCATCGCAGGCCCGCTTGCCCGCGCGCGGTTCGGCGAATTGATGGGTCTTCCGCAAGTTTCGGAGCATGCGCGCCGTGTTGCAGAGACAGTCTCAAACGCGCTTGCGGCGGCGGCGCGCGATGTCGCCGAAGTAAGCTGACCACGCGTTTGGCGCGCGTGGCCAGCTCTGATCGTCAGCGCTTTTCAACCTCCGAGCTCTTCTTGCCGGTGGGCGACCAGATCTCCGCGTCCGTCGCCTTCACCTCCTTGGGCAACAGGCCCTCGGCGAAAAACACGTCCGCGATGCGCTGCTGCTCGGTGAGATCGGCGGCGCTTAGAGCGCGGACCTGATAGCTGCGGCGCCCATTCGCCGTTTCGACAATGGCGGGATCGAGTCCCCAGACCGGGGCGAGCACCTTCGCGGCCTCCGCCGGGTTGGCCTTTACCCACTGCCCCGTCGACTGGAGAAGCTCGAAGTACGTCTCGATCACTTTGGGGTCGCTCGCGGCGAAGGCGCTGGCGGCCAGATAGTAGCGCTGATAGCTGGCTATGCCTGTTCCATCTGCAAGAACGCGCGCGTTGGCCTGCTTCTGCGCGGCGGAAACGAAGGGATCCCAGACGACCCAGGCGTCGACCGCGCCCTTCTCGAACGCGGCGCGTCCGTCGGCCGGCGAGAGGTAAGCGGGCTCGATGTCCTTGAACTTCAGGCCGGCCTTGCTCAGCGCGGAAATCAAAAGAAAGTGCGCGCCGGCGGCCTTGGTGACGGCGACCTTCTTTCCCTTGAGGTCGGCAAGCTCTTTCAGGGGTGAGTCGGGACGAACGAGGATGGCCTGCGCAGTGGGCGATGGCGCTTCCTGCGCGACGTAGGTGAGCTTGGCGCCCGCGGCCTGGGCGAACACCGGAACCGTATCGGCGACATCCGCCGAAAGCTCGATGGCGCCCACATTCAAGGCTTCCAGCAGCGGCAGTCCGCTCGCGAACTCGGACCACGAAACCTTGTAGCCGAGCGCCGCGAGGCGTTTCTCGAGTTCTCCGTTCGTCTTCAGGACAGTCGCCAGCGTCGAGGACTTCTGGAAGCCGATCCGAACCGTTTTGGTTTCGTCCGCCGCGTTGCCCGGCGTGAGTGCGGCCAGCGACGTGCCCAGCACGGCAGCCAACGGCAACAGGCGTTTCAAATATCGCATCGTGATCTCCTCATGTTCTGCCGGGGCCAAAGGCGTGGCCCGTCAGGCGCACTATGAGGACGGACGTTGCGTGCTCTCCAATATGAAGTTTCGCTAAGCAAATACGCAAAAAGTCTACTCGACCCCCACACTTGTTTCCGTGTGTCAGTCCTCGTCGCCCTGTCCGGATGCCTCCGTGTCACGGATGAGCTTTTCGGTGATCGTCGGCGTGCACAGCTCGATGAAGCGGTAGACGTAGCCGCGATGGAGACGCCCGCGTCGCAGCGCGATGCTGGTGGTGCTGGGCGCGAACGGCTCTTTCAGGTTGACGAGGCGCAAACCCGCGTCCCGCTTCGCATCGAACGACATCGGCGCGATGATGCCGACGCCGAGACCCAGCGCGACGTAAGCCTTGATCACGTCGGCATCGAGCGCCGTCATGGTGACGTCGGGGCTCAGGTTCTGCGCGTCGAAGGCTTCATCGATGCGCGGACGCCCGGTGAGGCCCGTGTCGTAGGTGACGATCGGATAGTTCGCCAGCTCCTCCAGCGTGACGTTCTCCCTGCCGTCGAGGGGATGACCCGCGGGGACCACAACGATGTGCTGCCAGGAATAGAACGGGAAAGAGACGAGGTCACGCTCGTCCGTGAAAGCATCCGTTGCGATGGCGAGATCGGCGGAGCCCGACTTCAGGAGCGTGCCGATGTCTCGCGGGCTCGACTGGTGCAGGACAAGGCGAACGCCAGGGTATTGCTGCTTGAACTTCACGATGACGTCCGGCAGCACGTATCGGGCTTGCGTATGCGTTGTTGCGATCTCGAGCAGGCCTCTGTCGCTCACCGCGAACTGCGAGGCCGCCTGCTTGATGTTCTCGGCTTCGAGCAACACGCGATCGGCAATCTTGACGACTTGCTCCCCAAGCTCCGTCAATCCGAGAAGGCGCTTCCCACGGCGGCGGAACAGCGCAACACCGAGCTCCTCCTCGAGGTCGCGGATCTGCTTGCTGACGCCGGATTGCGACGCGTAGATCGCATTTGCCGCTTCGGTGACATTGAACTTTGCGCGAACGGTTTCCCTGATAATCCGAAGCTGCTGAAGGTTCATCGACGGTGCCTTGCCTTGTCCTGCCGCCGGCACGGCGCAGGATTCATGCCCTAGGGTTATGCTGCTCCGTACGTTGCTCGATGATTTTGCATAACGACAAACAACAAGAACTACTTTGCTTATATGCAAAAGCGCCGAAACCCCCGGCGTGAGCTTGTTCAGCGAGCGGGCGCAGATGTCCGATGCTGCGCTGAGCCAATCTGTCGCGGAGGCTTTTGTCCTTTACGCCAAATCCTGCGAGAGGCGCGCCCACTCCTCCGCGTCGATGTGGACCGACTGCTCGTCGGACGGATAGGCGTGCGCCAGGCAATCGTCGCGAAAACGCGTCATGGCAGTCTCGATATCGGCGCTGATGTTGGCGTAAGCGCCGCGATTGCGCGGAGTGGGAAATGCCGTGTAACCCACCAGATCGCCGCTGATATGATAGACGCCGTCGTTGATCGGGCCGCCGCCGAGCGTGATGACCGGAACCGGCAGGGTGCGCGTCAGATAGGCGGCAAGCTCGGTCGGCACCTGCTCCACGATAAAGCCGAACACACCGGCCGCGACAAAGGCTCGGGCTGTTGCGACGATCTCCCGGGCTTCCGCGGCCGTGCGCCCCTTGATGCCGAAGCCGCTCTGCTCGACGCGGCGCGAGGCCTGCATTCCGATGTGCCCCATGACGGGCACGCCAGCCCGCACGATCTCGGCAATATAAGCTGCTGTATACGCGTTGCCTTCGCACTTGACGACATGGGCGCCGCCTTCCCGCACCATCCGTGCGGCGCTGGTGATCGCCTGCTCCTTCGACGCGTGATAGGTCATGAAGGGAAGATGGCCGACGATGATGCCATACTTCGCTACGCGGCTAACGGCGCGGGTCAGAAAAAGTTGCTCCTCGAACGTAACGCTCGTGGGATCCGGATGCCCGAGCAGCGACATGGGTCCGGCATTTCCAACAATCAGAAGGTCGAAGCCGACGCGATCGGCGATCGCGGCCATGGGCGCATCGTAGACGCCGATGGCCGTGATGCGGACACCCTCAGCCTTTTTCCGGTGCAGGGCCTTGAGGGTGACGCGCGTGCGTTTCGGTGAATTCGTGTCTGTCATCTTGCGCCTTCGATAGATCCATCCTGACTGACGTCACGCGCGGGCAAATGCAAAGAAGATTTTCTTCTTAGGATTTTCACGGGCGAACAGCCTCTAATGGCGGACGCACTTGTCATCGGAGGGCATCATGCATCACGGAACAGCAGCGACCGCGCAGAGCCCGAAAGGCCATGCGCTGTTCCTCATCGACGAGCACGAGATCCTCGAGGACAACGCGCCTCTCATGGAAACCTTGCCGGTCAACGTGCGCCAATTGATCAAGCGTAATGCGACGACGTTGCGGCTGAGCCCGGACACGCTCGTATTCGAGCAGGGGCGGCCGCACTCGGGCATCTTCGTGATCGAGCAGGGCTCGGTGCGCACGTTCTACGCATCCCCCAACGGCAAGGAGATCACGCTCGCCTATTGGACCGAGGGACACTTTGTCGGCGGACCGGAGCTGTTCGGACGCGGATCTCACGTCTGGTCTGCGGAGGCAGCGAGCGCATGCGTTCTCTCGTGGATACCGGGACACCTGCTGCGGGCGCTCGCGCTGCAGAACTCGAGCTTCGCAATGGGGCTGATCGATGCGCTCATCGTCAAGGGGCGATGCTATTCGTCGCTCGCCCAGATTCTCGCGACGAAGCCCGCGCGCGGGCGGCTCGCGGAGCTTCTGCTGACGCTTGCGGAGCGAAGTGCCATTCCCGGCGCACGCAAGGATCTCGAAGTTCCACGGCACGTTACGCACGAGCAGCTTGCCGCGATTATCGGCTCCACCCGGCAATGGGTGACCGCGACGCTCGGCCGTTTCGAGCGCGACGGCTTCGTGTCCGTCAAGCCGGACTCCATTGCCATCCTCAATGCGCGGGGACTGCGGGATGCCTATGCGTCCGGCTGAACCGCGCCCCCCGGGCTCCGTTGCTATCTCAGAAGGTAGGGGATGTTCACGGTTACCGCGCCCGTCGGGCAATCGGTCTGGCACGGCATGCAGTACCAGCATTCGTCGTAGGCCATGTATGCCTTGCCGGTCAGCTCGTTGAGCCTCAGCACGTCGAGCGGGCACACGTCGATGCAGACGGTGCATCCTTTGTCGGCGATGCATTTCGCGTCGTCTACCTCGACAGGAACGGCGGTGTAGGTGGCGGCAAGCGGCATTCGTCCTCCGAGCCTTGTCGTCGTTAGAGCAGGAAATCCTCGAGCTGGGGCGCCTCGGCAAGCTCCGCCAGATAGCTCCAGGGGTAGATGCCGCGGTTATGGCCGTCCGAGAAGGCGATGTTCACGCCGTAGGTGCCGATCACGGCCGCCCTTACGATAGCGAGAGCGGCCGGCGGTGACCTGTGCCCTCCCCGCAGGCGGCGCACGCGCCCCGCCGCAGAGGGGCACTGCGCCCACAGAAATTCCGCGGAAAGAGAGCGGCGCCGTCCTGCGTTCCACAGGACGACGAGCGCACGCCCCTCGTCCGCGATCTCGACAGAAACGACGTCCACAGCAGAGACACTCCCTCACAAGCTCGGAACGAAGCGAGGCTCGCATCCGGCATGCGCGCGGAAAAGCAATTAGTTGCGCAGGGCCGCAAACCGGCCGCATCCGCATCGATACGGATGGGACTATCCCGGGTCTTCAGGAAGCTTTGCAAAGCAACGGCAGGCTGCATTCGAAAGGCATTCTTCTTATTTCCGAACGCGATGCGGCCTCCCTAGTTTCGCGGCGCTGCGGCCTCGGTTCGTTCGGCCCTGTGGGTCGCGGCAGAGACGCGCCCCCAAAGAGGAGAACCGTTCCTATGACACTCAGACACCTCATCACTGCCGTGGCGGCACTTGCGGCCACCACCCTCTCGGTCACGGCGTTCGCCGCCCCGGCCAAAGAGCCGCTCGTGACCTACGAGTGGGTCCAGAAGAATCTCGACAATCCGAAAGTTCGCATCATCGAGGTGAGCGTCGATCCCGGCGTGTACGAACGCGGGCACGTGCCCGGCGCGTTGAACTTCCGCTGGCACACGGATCTCGTGGACAAGGTCTCGCGCGACATCGTCTCGCGTGAAAACTTCGAGAAGCTCATCCAGGGCGCCGGCATCGACAAAGACACCACCGTCGTCCTCTACGGAGACAACAACAACTGGTTCGCCGCCTGGGGCGCCTGGGTGTTCCACGTTCACGGCCTCGGCGAGCAGGTGCGCCTTCTCGATGGCGGCCGCAAGATCTGGGAGCTGAAGCAGCTTCCGCTCGACACCAAGACTGCCGAGGTCAAGGCGACCGACTACAAGCTTCCGGACGGCAAGCCCAACCTGCGCGCGCGTCTCAGCGACGTTCTCGCCGCCGCCGAGAAGAAGACCGACGTACACGTGATCGACATCCGCTCGGCCGACGAATACCAGGGCAAGATCTTCGCGCCGGAAGGCTCCAAGGAGCTGTCGGTTCGCGCCGGACACGTGCCGGGTGCCGTCAACGTGACCTGGAGCAAGGCCGTGAACGCCGAGGACGGCACGTTCAAGCCGGCTGCCGACCTGAAGAAACTCTACGCAGACGCCGGCGTCGACGGCTCCAAGCCGATCATCACCTACTGCCGCATCGGCGAGCGCTCGAGCCACACCTGGTATCTGCTGACCCAGATCCTCGGCTACGACGTCAAGAACTACGACGGCTCGTGGACAGAGTACGGCAACTCGGTCGGAGCCCCGGTCACTAACCTCGCCGGCACGGTCTGGCTCGGCAAGTAGCTCCTCGTCTCACGCTCACCATCCCCCACCAGCGGCATGGCTCATGCCGCTGGTGGCATTTTTTGCTGTCTGGAGATCCCGAATGCCGCGATCGATCGAGCTCTTTCTATCGCTCATCATCCTGGTGGGCTTGACGCTCGCCGCGTTCGCGCTCGACAGCGGCAAGCTTTCGAAATCGCTCGCCCTCGGAGCGCTGTTCGGCCTCGTGCTCCAGAGGTCGCGCTTCTGTTTCCTCTGCCACACGCGCGACTTTTTCTCGAACAGGGACGTGCGTGGCATCGCCGCCATCCTGCTCGCCCTCGGCGTCGGCACGCTCGGCTATCACGTCATTCTGACGACCTGGCTTCCGGATCCCGGCGCGGGACGCCTTCCGCCGGATGCCCATATCGGGCCTGCGGGACCCTTGCTCGCGTTTGCCGCCTTTGCGTTCGGCATCGGCATGGCCATCTCCGGCTCGTGCATTTCCGGGCACCTCTACCGGCTTGGAGAAGGATCGCCGACGGCGCCGTTCGCCCTGCTCGGCACGCTCGCGGGGTTCGGGGCCGGCTTTCTCACCTGGAACACGCTTTATGTGGCTTCAATCGCGACGACACCCGTGGTTTGGCTTCCGGCCTATACGGGGTATGCGGGATGGCTGCTGGGCCAGCTCGCCCTGCTTGCTGCGCTCGCAGCACTTTTCGCGCGCTTCGCGTCGCCACCTGTCTCTCAGCCGGACACCAGAGGGGCGACACCGCTCAGGCATGCCTTGCACCGAATTTTTATCGCGCGCTGGCCAGCGACCGCCGGCGGGGCAGCGGTCGGCGTGATTGCGGCTGTTGCCTATTTCCAGGTGCAGCCTTTGGGTGTGACGGCGGCGATCGGCAGCGTAGCGCGCTCGCTGCTCGCCCATGCGGAGCTCCTGCCGGAGACACTGCACGGGCTCGACGGATTTGCGGGCTGCCGCACGGCGCTCGTCACCGGCCTCTCGCCCAATGGCGCGTTCGTCGTCGGCCTCGTTCTCGCGAGCTTCGCCAGCGCGCTCGTTGCGGGCCAGTTCACGCCTGCCTGGCCCACTGCGGGCCAGGCGCTGCGCGGCGTGGGCGGGGGCATTCTGCTCGGCTGGGGCGCGATGACGGCTATCGGTTGCACGGTCGGCACGCTTCTTTCGGGCACCATCGCGGGCGCCGCCTCCGGCTGGATCTTTCTCGCCGCGAGCTTCGCGGGCGTCTGGGTCACGCTCAAGATCCTACCCACCCGCTAGAGCAGGTCGCCGAGCGCGGATCCATCTCGCGATCGCGACATGCGCATGAAAAAAGCGCCAGCAAGTGGGTTGGGTTCACTTGCCGACGCTCTTTATGACTGCCGGGCCCGGCAGTGCATCCAAACTTGTTCGTAGGGCGCTACGCATCTCGTGACGCTATTTTTACGCGCGTTCCGGATTTGCGGGAAATAATCATTTGTCAGAAGAACTTGTTTCCACGCGTGCTTTTTAAATCACTTTTGTCGCAGCCAGCGATCAGATCGTCACGCATGTGCCACCAGCGATGAATACGCACGCGTGTTATATCCGTTATATTAGATTAAATTACGCTATCTAAGACACATAATCATTTGCCCGCCGATTTGGAATATGTATATTCATAAATGCGCAATAGAACGCAAAAAACGTTGGGAGCAAACAACAAGGAGTTCATCCGATGCACAAAGTGCTCACCTTTGCCCTTCTGGTTGGCCTTGGCGCCGCTCCGCTCGTCGCGAGCACGACGACGGCAGATGCAAAGCAAAGCCGGAAGTCTGCCACCACCGTCACCGCCTGCAGCGAGCGCGGCGGGTTCAATTGCTATACCGCGCGCGTGTTCGATAGCCGGGTCGGCCGCAAGATGGTGCTGCGTCGCGGAACCGTGATCGATTGCGGTCCGGATTGCCGCGATACGCTTCGTCGGGAAACCGTCGATTTCTGGGATACGCTCCGCGAAAACGGGAGCTGATTGTCTCGCGAGCCGCCCTTACGATCGCAACCTAAACGCCATCCCAAAAGGGAAAGAGCCGCACCCGTGAGGGTGCGGCTCCGTCTGTTCCTCGTCTTCGGGAGAAGGTCTTGGATCAGAACTTGATCTGAGCGCCACCAACGACGTAGTCGAACTGGTCCTCGATGCCGGTCAACTTGCCACCGGTGGTCGAGATGTCGGCCGTGGTGTGATTGTACACGAGGTAGAGATCGAAGACCTCGTTGAAGTTCTGGTTGAGACCCAGCCCCCAACCCTCATACGTCGACCCAGTAACGAAGTTGCCGCCGATCGAGATCACATTGCCGCCGCCGCCAGCGACAGGAACGCCCCACGCGCCGCGCTCGGTCTGCCAGTACTCACCGAAGAGGGTGGTCTTGCCGATGGGGAAGAACTTCCGCTCGATGCCAGCCTGGACGAAGTAGAAGTCGGATTCGTCGTCGAGGTTAGCCGAGATGGCGCTGATACCGTCATCTGTGAGATGCCCGTAGGCACCGGTCACGTAGAGGCCCGTTTCCGTGTGCAGAAGCGAGGCGCTGAGACCGAGCTCGTCGGTGTCGCCTGCGCCGCGGCGCCACGTGTTCTGGTTGTTTTTGTTGATCTCCGAGTAGGCGATGCCGGCTGCGAACTTGAATCCGCTGAACTCGCCCTTGTAGCGCAGTGCGATGTTCCAGATATCGTCCTCACCCCACGAGGCCGATCCGGTAAAGCCGGCGATCGTCGGGGTTTCGTACTTCACGAGGTTCTCGCGGTGGCCTTCGCCGATTTGCTGAGCGGCACCCGGCGGGGAGGACACGTGACCCCATCTCAGAGACGTGCCCGGCGCGATGGCGATGTTGTTTCCGAGGTTGTTCTTGATGAAGAAGCCGTTTCCGCCGTCACCGGCGTACTGCTTGTTCGAGCTGGCGAAGTGGTTGGTGTTGGCGAGGTTGATCTCGGTGATGCCGTCGGCGGCGTCCGAGGTCAGGCCAAGCCAGAGCTTGCCGTAGTCCTTGCTGCTCAACCACCAGGCGCTGTGGCGGGTGAAGATCTGGTCGGTTGCAGATCCGCCGTCAGCGGTATCCTGATCAACACGGTCGCCGCGCGAGCCGCGGATGCCGAGTTCGATCAGGTAACCGGCCTTCCAGCCCTTGGTGATCTCTGCTTCGCCCAGGAAGCGGACGCGGGTCTGCGCTTCCTCGTTGGTGATGACGTAAGCGTTGCTCTCCTGGCCGTCATCCCAGAACAGGATGGCTTCGTTCACGAGACCGGAAACGGTCAGCGAAACCTTGCGGTTGCCCTTGCGCGCCGTCGTGGCCTCGAGTTCGGCAATGCGCTCTTCCAGGTCGGCGTAACCGCCGCCGCCCAGGTCTGCAGCCGAGGCGGACGTCGCCCCGCCGAACGCCAAGCCGGCGATTGCGATCCCAAGCGCAATGCCAGGCTTCTTGATAGTGCCCCCAATCATCTTCTACCTCCACTTAGTCCAGCATTCGGTCGGCCGACGAACCTGAGAGCACCCCTTCCGTGGGCGCCTCAGGCCTGAGCACGAAACGTGTGTGAAACACCGTTTTTCCGATTGCTCGGGCCCCGATGAAGAGCACTGAACCGCAAGCCAGTTTGCGCGTGAAATGAAAATAACTTCGCTCGATAGAAGACGTTTCGTTCTTTGCTTAGAAGAAAATTTTAGATTTTCTCGAAACCCCTAATTCCGTGATTTGAAAATCATTGGAATGGCGCTTCTGGCGATGCTCCTTGTCTCAAATTCCGAGATGTCGTCCGGCGCTCGACGATGTTGGCCGAAAAGCGATCCGGCCGCTTCTTCCCAAAGCATTTTTTGTCCAATGAGAGCGGGGCGTGCTCAGACCGGGATCGAGCGCCACTCACGTTGTTGTCTCTTGTTTGACGCCTTGCTGTGGCCCGGCAGCTACAGGGATTTGCTCGCGACTCGCGCGCTGTCTCGTCTCAAGCCGGGCTCTCGTGGAATCAAGCGCGCCAGGATTGGCCATGCGCGGCCGCATGACAGCGCCGCTCGTGCTCGCGCCCAAGGGCGGTCATCACGCAAGGTCTCAGACGTTCGGATGAAAAGAGGCTAGCGGCGGATGACGTTGTAGGCGCCCCGCCAATATGTCAGCGCTTCCGGCTCGGCATCCTCACCCCGGACACGCGCAGCCACGACGCGGCCGATGACGACGGCACTGCCGAAGCGCTCGATGAGATCCTCGACCTCGCAATCGAGAACGGCGAGCGCATCCAGCAGTACGGGCGTCCCCGTCACAAGCTCGGACCAGCGGGCGCCTTCGTAGCGATCGAGACCTTTCACTCCATTCCGTCCGCTGAAGCGGTCGGCTACGGATCTGTGCCCCGGCGGGAGGACGTTGACGGCAAAAGCGCGGCGGGCCTGGAGAATGGGCCAGCTCGACGCCGTCTTGTTGATGCAAAAGACCAGCGCAGGCGGCTCGGCGGACAGCGAGGATACGGAGGTCGAGGTCAAACCTGTCCGCTCATCGCCCCGGCCGACGGTGATGGCGCAGATACCGCCTGCGAGCTGGCGCATAGCGCTGCGGAACGTATCCGCATCGATCCCGGCGCCTCCTGCCAGAACCGCCGCCTGACATCCGTTCCCCATGGCCTTCGTCTTTCAGTCCCTTATCAAGCGTCCTCGCCGGCCCGCGCGTCCTTGAAGAGCGCGTCCAGAATGCGCCCCTCGAGCGCCGCGATCTCGGCGGAGCCTCGCCGGCGCGGACGCGGGATATCAACCCGAAGGTCGAGCGTGATGGCGCCGTTCTCTATCAGGAGAACGCGGTCAGCCAGCATGACCGCCTCGGCCACGTCGTGCGTCACCATGAGGGCGGTGAAGCCCTGATCGCGCCAGACCTGCTCTAGCAGATTCTGCATGGAGATGCGGGTCAGAGCGTCGAGGGCGCCGAGCGGCTCGTCGAAGGCCAGCACACGTGGCTGCGAGACGAGGGCGCGGGCGAGCGCAACGCGCTGGCGCTGGCCGCCGGACAGCACCGAGGGCCACTCGCCCTTCCGGTCTCCGAGCCCCACCTCGCTCAATGTCGCGAGCGCGCGCTCGCGCGCTCCTTTCTCCCTGCGGGCGCGGCCAAGCCCGACCTCCACGTTCGAAAGAACCCGCGCCCAGGGTAATAGCCGCGGCTCCTGGAACATGACGCGCACAGCGCTCTTGTCGTGCTGCTCCTCGGGTGCGGCCCCATACCAGAACTCGCCGCCGGTCGGCTTGTCGAGGCCGACGAGCAGGCGCAGCAGCGTGCTCTTTCCGCAGCCGCTCTTGCCCACGATCGACACGAACTGACCCGCCGGAATGAAGAGGTCGAGCCCCTTCAGGACCTCGTTCGATCCGAACGACTTCTTGAGATCGCGAACGGTGAGGCTCAAGCCGGCCGACGATACCGGGACTGTTTCCCGCGCCTCGCGCCAATACTCGGGGGCTACCCGGCCAAGTGAAAGTGCGCCAGCGGTCATTGGAGCCTCGTTCTATCACTTCGATTGAAAGGCGGGATGCCAGGAGAGGCATAGCCTTTCCAGGAGCCGCGCGGTGCTGTCGGCGAGCTTGCCCAGAAGGGCGTAGATCAAGATGCTGAGCACCACGACATCCACGAGCAGGAATTCGCGCGCCTGCATGGCCATGTAGCCAATGCCGGAGGACGCCGCGATGGTCTCGGCGACGATCAACGTCAGCCACATGAAGCCGAGCGCATACCGCAAGCCGACGAAGATGGAAGGCAGCGCGCCCGGCAGGATCACCCGCCAGAACAGCTCGAAGCTCGTCATGCCGTAGGTGCGCCCCATCTCAATAAGATGGGGGTCGACGGTGCGAATGCCATGAAGCGTATTGATGTAGATTGGAAAGAAGACGCCGAGCACGACGAGGAAGATCTTGGCGGCCTCGTCGATGCCAAACCACAGGATCACGAGCGGGATCAGCGCCAGGTGCGGAACGTTGCGCACCATCTGCAGGAGGGTGTCGGTCGCGCGTTCGAACTTTGTCGAAAGACCGTTGGTCAATCCGAGAACGAAGCCGAAGGTGCCGCCGATCGCGAGGCCGATGAGCGCGCGCAGGCCGCTGACGCCCATGTTGACCCACAGCTCTCCCGTTGATGCGAGCCGCCACCCCGCGATGACTACTGCGGATGGAGCAGGCAAGACGCGGTTCGAGATGATGCCCCCCTGAGAAGCCGCCTCCCAAACGGCGAGCAGGCCCAGCGGCAATAGCCACGGGACCAGCCCATCGAGGCGCCGTGATGCCCGGGGCGCGCTCATGACTGAGCGGCCTGCTTTTCGGGCAGGATGTCGTTGGCGATGGTCTCGCCGAACGGTCCGGTGTTGACCTTGGCCGTGAAGGTCTGCTTCGCGTGCGAGAGCGGCAACAGCGGGAAGACAAGCTCGGCGAAGCGGTAAGCTTCCTCGAGATGCGGGTATCCGGAGAGGATGAAGGTATCGATGCCGATATCGATGTACTCCTTGATCCGGGCTGCGACCGTTTCTGGATCACCCACGAGCGCCGTGCCTGCACCGCCGCGCACGAGGCCGACGCCCGCCCACAGGTTCGGGCTCACCTCGAGCTTGCCGCGGTCTCCGCCGTGGAGCGCGCTCATGCGCTGCTGGCCGACGGAATCCATTCGGGAGAAGATCTTCTGGGCTGCCGCGATGGTGTCGTTGCTGACATAGGAGATCAGCTTGTCCGCAGCCTTCCACGCGGCTTCGCTCGTTTCGCGCACGATGACGTGAAGACGAATGCCGAAGCTCACATCGCGGCCCTTGGCCCGCGCCGCCGCTTTCACCTGCTCGACCTTCCTCGCGACATCGGCAGGCGGCTCACCCCAGGTCAGATACTTGTCGACGCTGCTGGCGGCCACATCGATGCCAGCGGCGGACGAGCCGCCGAAATAAAGAGGAATCCCGCCTGGCTGAACCGACGGGAACAACACGCGCCCCTCCTCCACCGAGATGTGCTTGCCGGTGTAGTTGACCGTCTCCCCGGCGAGCAGCCGCTTGAAGATGTCGAGGAACTCCTGCGTCAGCTCATAGCGCTCGGTGTGGCCGAGGAAGAGACCGTCGCCCTTGTTCTCGACCGGATCACCGCCGGTCACGATGTTGATCAGAAGCCGTCCGTTCGAGATCCTGTCGAACGTCGCGGCCATTCTGGCCGCGACGGTGACCGACGTGAGACCCGGACGGGCCGCGACGAGATACTTCAGGCGCTCCGTATGAGGGGCGATCGCGGACGCGACCACCCAGGAGTCCTCGCAGCTCCGCCCGGTGGGCAGCAGGACCCCATAGTAGCCGAGATCGTCGGCTGCTTGAGCGACCTGGCGCAAATATTTGAAGTCGGCCGCCCGCGCGCCAATCGACGTGCCGAGGTATCGGCCTTCGCCGTGAGTGGGCAGGAACCAGAGAACATTGGCCCTTTGGGCGGCCGTCTTGCTCATGAGCCGGCCCTCCAGACGATCTCGTCGACCTTGATGGTCTTCGGGATCAGCCCGAGCGAATGGAACAGGTCGCCGATCTTCTGCTGCTCCTCGATCACCTTCGCATCGAGCGGCTTCACGCCATAGGACTGCCGCTTGAGCGCCGTCTCGAGAATTGCCGCGGGGACGCCGGTTCCGGGCGCCAACTGCTCGGCTGCCGCCTTCGGATCCTGCCTGACCCACTCGTTGACGGCGTTGAGCTCGGCCAGCACCACCTCGATCGCCTTGGCGTGCTTCTCCACCGCAGACTTGCCCGCGAGATAGAACTGATGGTTGGACACGATACCCGTTCCATCCTGAAGAACGCGAGCGTTGGCGGTCGCCTCCGCCGAGGCATAGAAGGGGTCCCAGATCGACCAGGCGTCCACCTTGCCGCTCTCGAACGCGGCGCGGGCATCGGCGGGCGCCAGATGCACCGGCTCGAACTCGCCATACTTCACGCCGGCTTTCTCGAGCGCCTTTACGGCGAAATAGTTCGCGTTCGATCCCTTGGCGTAGGCGACCTTCTTGCCCTTGAGCTCGGCCACCGATTTGATGGGGCTGTCCTTCGGTACGAGAATAGCCTCACCACCCGGTGCCGGCGGCTCGTGAGCGACATAGACGATGGCACTGCCGGCCGCCTGGGCGAACACGGGCGGGGCTTCGCCCGTGTGCCCGAAATCAATCGCCCCTGCGTTGATCGCCTCCAGCAACGGCGGGCCGAACGGGAACTCCGCCCAGGTGACCTTGTAGCCGATGGCCTCGAGCTTGGGCTCCAGCGTGCCCTTCGCCTTCAACAGGATGACGTTGCCGTACTTCTGATAGCCGATGCGGATAACCTTATCCTCGGCGGAGGCGGAGAGTGCCGTGCTGCCAAGCGCGAGCGCGCCGAGCGCCAGCGCGCCAAACCCTCTGCGGGTGAAGCTCATGTTCGAAATCCTTCGATGAAACTGGGTTTTCAGGTGGCGGATGGGCCGGATGACGCGGCCGGCGTTGCTCAGACGCCCCTACATCGGCTCTGAAAAGAGACCGGGAAACTGCGATGTCCCGTCATGTGCGATCGTCCTTCCCTCTACGCCTCGGCTGCGCGACCTCGCGTGTGGCGCGGTGAAAAGATGCGATCTGATGTGCATCGGCGTCTACCAACTATTTCCTCGATACTTATTCCTCATGCTGGAGAAGGCCGCGCCTCACGCATACACGGAATAAGCTCATCAGAATTTTTTCGTTAGGCTCCGCCCGGCGTGTCACTACCTTCGCGCGGATTGCATCAAACGAAACGAGAGAGACGCAGTGGCCCTTGATGAATTCGTCGACCGCACCTCCGAGGTTACCTGTGACGTTCTCGTGCTCGGAGGCGGAACTGCAGGGCCCATGGCCGCGCTCAAAGCCAAGCTGCGCAATCCCAACGCCAAGGTGATCCTGCTCGAAAAGGCGAACGTGAAGCGCTCAGGCGCGATCTCCATGGGGATGGACGGCCTCAACAACGCGGTCATCCCTGGGCACGCGACGCCGGAGCAGTACACGCGCGAGATCACCATCGCCAACGATGGCATCGTCGACCAGAAGCCCGTGCTCAAATATGCCGAGCGCTGCTACGGCATCATCGAGGAGCTGGATCGCTACGGCATCCGATTCCAGAAGAACGAGAATGGCGACTTTGCCGTCAAGAAGGTCCATCATCTTGGAACCTACGTGTTGCCGATGCCCAACGGCGACACAGTGAAGAAAGCGCTCTACCGGCAGCTTCGGCGCGCGCAACTTCTGATCTCGAACCGCTTCATGGCCACGCGCCTGCTCACGGGCTCCGACGGGCGAATTGCGGGGGCGATCGCCGTCAATACGAGAACAGCGGAATTCCTGATCATCCGCGCCAAAGCCGTCATCCTCTGCATGGGAGCGGCCGGGCGGCTCGGGCTGCCGACATCGGGCTACATGTTCGGCACCTACGAGAATGCGACCAACTCGGGCGACGGGTACGCGATGGCCTACCACGCAGGCGCCAAGCTAGCCAATCTCGAGTGCTTCCAGATCAATCCGCTGATCAAGGACTACAACGGTCCTGCCTGCGCCTATGTCGCCGGACCGTTTGGTGCCTTCACGGCCAACAGCGAGGGCACGCGCTTCATCAATTGCGACTACTGGTCCGGGCAGATGATGCTCGAGTTCTACAACGAGCTTCAGTCGGGCAAGGGGCCGGTGTTCCTCAAGCTCAACCATCTGCACGAGAGCACCATCTCCGAGATCGAGAGCATTCTGCACAAGGTGGAGCGGCCCTCGCGCGGTAAATTCCACGAAGGCCGCGGCACGGACTACCGCAGCGACATGATCGAGATGCACATCTCGGAGATCGGCTTCTGCTCGGGCCACAGCGCCTCGGGTGTGTTCGTGGACGAGTTCGCGCGCACGACGGTTCCGGGCCTCTATGCGGCCGGCGACATGGCAAGCGTGCCGCACAGCTACATGCTGGGGGCGTTCACCAATGGCTCGATCGCGGGCGAGCATGCCGCCGACTTCGCGGGAGAGATCGACCATGCCGAGATCGATCCCGGGGAGGTCGAGCGGGAACGTGCCCGCGTGCTCGCGCCGACACAGCGTGACAACGGGATTCCGCCCAACCAAGTGGAATACAAGACACGCCGACTGGTCAACGACTACCTGCAGCCGCCCAAGGTTCCGCGCAAATACCGCCTCGCGCAGGATCGCTTCGCAGAAATGCGCGAGGATCTCGAAACCGGCATGGTCGCGCGCAACTCGCACGAGTTGCTGCGGGCGCTAGAAGCCTCTTCCATTCTCGATTGTGCGGACATGGCGGCCGCCGCCTCTCTGTTCCGCACCGAGAGCCGCTGGGGTCTCTACCATCTCCGCACCGACTATCCCGAGAGGAACGATGCGGATTGGCTCTGCCACACACTGCTCGGCAAGACGGACGGGCGGATGACTGTCGAGAAGCGTGCGATCGATCCCTACATCGTACCGATCGCAGACAGTGAGAAGGATCTCTACTACCGGCAGCGCATGACGCCGCTCGAAGGCGCCGAGCAGAGGACGGCTACGTGATGTCGAACCTGTTTGAGGAATTCGTCGATCTCGACGAGCTTGCCGACGACATCTCATCCGACGATCCGTCCCGCCGCCGCGTCGCCGTGCTTGCTCTTGCGGACAGCGGGGTGCCGGAAGCCGTCTCGCTGTTGAGCCGTCTCGTTCGCGATCCGGATGCGGACGTGCGCCGGCAGGTGGCGATTGGGCTCGGAACTTTCGACGGGCCGATCGTCGCGGAGAACCTGGTCGCTCTGGTTCGTGACGCCGACACCGGAGTTGCAACGGCCGCAGCGGACAGCCTTGCGGAGCTCAAGGATCCGGCGTCCGCGCCGCGCCTCGTGGATGCGCTCGCGGATCCCTCTCCTTTCGTTCGCGGCGCGGTGCTGAGGAGCCTCAAGGAGCTTCGCTCTCCCCATGCCTGGGGGCCAGCGCTCGAGGCACTTAAGGACAGCGATGCGAGCGTACGCGTTCAGGCCGTCGGCGTGATCGGCTATCTCAAGCGCGAGGACACCGTGCCCGCGCTTCAGGCGGTGGCGAGAGATTCCGATCCGCTGGTGCGCCGCGCTGCCGTGGCGGCTCTCGGCTTCTCGCGCACGGCAGGCGCGGGCGCGACACTTGCGCGTGCAGTTTCCGATTCCGATTGGGTGGTGCGCGAAAGTGCGGCCGAGACACTCGGCATCAGCAAGGCCGACGCCATAGACGTGACCCCGTTGATCGAGGCGCTCGGTGACGACTACTGGCAGGTGCGGCTCAAGGCCGTGCGCAGTCTCGGCCAGCGCGCCGTCGGCGAGGCGGCGCTTCGCATTGCGCAAAGCCTCACGCATCCGGAGCCGAACCTGCGCAAGGAGGCGGCTGCAGCGCTCGGGCAGATCGCGCGGCCTGAAACGCGCCCGTTCCTGGAAGAGGCTGCACTCGATCCCGACGCTGACGTCCGCAAGAACGTCCGATGGGCGCTGTCGCGGCTCGACGCCGCCGCCTCGGAATCGCAACCGAGCTAGGCTCGGTCATCCCACCAGCAATCGCGCGCGAAATGCCATTCGCAGCGGGGGGCTGCGACACGGCGTTTGCTTGATTTGCGGTCAACCTGCACGCATATTGACCAGCGCGAGGCCACGACCTCCCCCACCATGGGCATTTCATTTCCGGGACGGCCCGGACCGACATGGAGGAGGCTCCTATGGCCTGGATTTATCTGATCATCGCGGGTGTTCTCGAGGTCGTCTGGGCTTACGCGATGAAGCAATCCGACGGCTTCACCCGCTTTGGCCCCACCGCCGTCACCATCGTCACCATGCTCGCAAGCTTCGCCCTTCTGGCCGCCGCCATGAGAGCGCTGCCGCTCGGGACCGCCTATCCCGTCTGGACAGGTATTGGTGCGGTCGGCACCTTCATCGTCGGCGCCTTCTTTCTCGGCGAGTCGCTCGATGCGCTTCGTGTGACCGCGGCCGCGCTGATCCTGACCGGCCTCGTGCTGATGAAAATCGCCTAGGCGACCACCTTTTCCCGCTCAACCCTCCTGACGCGCGCATAAAAAAGGACACCTCAAGCGACTTGAGGTGTCCAGGCAATCCACAGCGCACATACCGTGGAGGGGAGTTGCTTTGGCCAAGGGACGGGGCGCGCCGTTACATGCGGACGCGCTTCTTCTCGGGATCGTAGAACGGGAACGGAATGACGGTCGCCTTGAGGCGCTTCTGCATGCCGTCGAGCCTGCCGACCTCGAGTGCCGTCTCGAGTGCGGAATGAGTCACATCCACGCGCGCAAACGCGATCGTCTTCTTGAGAAGCGGCGAGCGCATCGCGCTGGTGACGATGCCCACCTGGGCGCGGCCAACGAACACGGGATCGCCATGCGACGGCTTCTCGTTGCCCGCGATCTCGAGGCCCACGAGCTTGCGCAGCGGGTTTGCCCTGCGCTTCTCGACAGCAGCCTTGCCGATGTAGTCCTCTTCCTTCTTTTGCGGCACGGTGAATGCGATCCCTGCTTCGAAGGGATCGGTGGTCGAGTCGAAATCATGGCCGCCGAAAACGAGACCGGCCTCGATGCGCACCATGTCCAGAGCGTCGAACCCGAAGGGCTGGAGTCCGAGCGGCCTGCCTGCCTCCCAGAGGGCATCCCATACCTTCGGCGCATCCTTCGGATGGCAGAAGACCTCGTAGCCCAGCTCGCCGGTGTAGCCGGTGCGCGAGACGAGAACCGGAATTCCCGCGACGCCGCCGATGCGGCCGATGGTGAAGCGGAATACGCCCACCTCCGCGATCGTGGGACGGCCCGCGGGCGTCTCGACAACCTGCTGCAGGATCTCGCGCGAGCGAGGACCCTGGACCGCGACGTTGTGGATCTCCGACGTCGCCGTCTTGAGATTGATGTTGTAGTTGGACTTCGCAGCCTGCTCCTTCAGCCAGATGAGGCTTGCGTCGTCACCACCGACCCAACGGAAGTTGTTCTCGCCGAGGCGGAACAGCGTGCCGTCGTCCACCATACCGCCGTGCTCGTAGCACATGGGCGTGTAGAAGACCTGGCCGACGGACAGCTTGCGCACGTCGCGCGTGACGATCCCTTGCAGGAACTGCTCGGCGTCGGGACCCAGCACCTCCATCTTGCGCAGAGGCGACAGGTCCATGATCACCGCCTTCTCGCGGCAGGCCCAGTATTCTTCGATTGCGCCGGCATTCGCGAAGTGATGCGGAACCCAGAACCCGCGGTAGTCTCCGAATGCGCGCGTGAGCGCGGACGTGCGCGGGTGGAACCCGCTTTCGCGCGTGAGCTGGAGGGGTGCGTCAGGTGACATTCTGTATCCGATCGAACGTTTGAAGGGGGTGTCTTTGGCATAGACCCGCACTTGAATTTCGCTCAGGTGCCAGCCGTTGGAGGGGTCGATGTCGGAGGGGCAGGACGAGGCCCCGCACACGAGATCGGTGAGCGCGCGCATGACGACATAATCGCCCGGACGCGACCACGGCTCGTCGGACCATATGTGGTTATGGCAGTCGACGTTCGTGTTGTAGAAGAAGTTGATTGCCGGCCATCCGCTCAACTGGCTGATCGGATCGTACTGCTTCAATACGTTGTTGAAGTTGTCGGTGCAGTTGGGATGGCCAAAGTAGCCCATGTCCTCGTAGTAGCGCGTCGTGCACGCGAGGTTGAACGTATCGTGGCGTCCAACGGTGTCCTGCACGATCTCGACGAGCGGATTGCGATCCTGGTCGAAAAACTTCGAGTGCAGGCCGGGCGTCGGATAGGCGGCGCCGTTCATCGTGCGGGTGGTGGTGGAGTCGAGACCCTGCTCGCGGCCCTCGTCCAGCGCCTTCCTGTTAAAGGCGATGAAGTCCGAGCACTGGCGTCCCTGCACGTCGATGATCTGGATGTACTCGCCCTCGTACACCTCGAAGCTTTCCGCGCTTGCGATGTTCACGCGGATGTCGAGGCGCGGCTCGGCGAGCGGATCCGGAAGCCGGGCCGTATTCATAAGCCGCGGGGTGGCGCGCAGAATGAAGATCAGCACGTCGCTCGGCGGCGTCTGCTCCCAAACGACCATGGGCTCGGCGGGGGCTCCGAACACGGCAAAAACGTTGCGCTCTGCCTGCAGCGCGACGATCTCTCCGGGGCCCGCATCGGGCCCTAGCAGGCGCGCAGCCTTCACGCGGCCGAGATCCAGACCGCGGCGATAAAGACCGAAGCGGACGCGCATCGCATCCTCGTCGTCCCGCTCGAGCGTCCGCTGGATGCCGACCGGCTTCACGCGCCCGTTGAGGCCGAGTGCCTCCAGATCGCTCTTGCCCTTGGCGCCAATGGCGGCAACCTCGACAAGCTGACCGCCTTCCAGCGCGCTGATCTGGATGCGATCGCCTGCTTCAAGCTCGAAGGCTGCCGTTCCCCCGCCCTTCAGAACATAGCGTTCCACGCCAGGCTCAAGCGAGGGGCGTCCCGGAACGAAGATCTTGGGCTTCGCAGGGGAAGTGAGAATTGTCTCGCTCATGTCTTTCTCGCAGTAAAAGAGAAGATGATGTGCCGGCCACGCCGAGAGGCGCAGCCAGCACAGGCTTGCTCATGATCGACCGCGAGGGCCTTATTCGGCCGCGACCTTGGCGTCGGGCTGATTGAGGAACGCCTCCATCGAGTCATCCAGCGCCTTCATCCACGGCGTGTGGTGAACCGGCGCGACCGTGCCGGTGAGCAGCGAGCGATGAGACTTATCGCGATAGGTCAGGATGTTATCCATCTTGTGGTGTTCCCAGTCCTTGAACATCTTTGCGACGCCGTCCACGTCGAGGCGCGGATAGTCGGTCGGCGCGATCAGGTCGCGGACGTACTCGGTCTGATAGTCGATGGCGTCCGATGCATCTCCCAGAGATTCCTCGCGGACGGTCCAGGTGTGGATGTCAGAGAACATGTCGGACTTCGAGGGCAGCTTGATGCGGCCGAGCACGACATCGCGCGCGTACCATGCCTGCGCGTCGAACATGTTGAAGGTGTAGAACTGGTCCTGCATGCCGATGTACATCAGCTTCGGGTTGTCCAGCCAGAAGATGCCCTTGTAGATGTTCTGCGGGTAGAGACGGTTGCGCGACTTGAGGCGCAGCGTGTCGTCCAGGAACGGATGGTGATGCAGATAGCCCGTGCAGAGGATGATGGCATCCACTTCCTTCTTCGTGCCGTCCTTGAAGTGGGCGACCTTACCCTCGACCTTCTCGAGGAGCGGAACCTCCGAGAAACTCTCCGGCCACTTGAAGCCCATCGGCTTCGTGCGCCAGGAGAACGTCACCGACTTGGCGCCGTACTTGTAGCACTGGATGCCGATGTCTTCGGAGGAGTAGCTCGATCCGACGCACAGCACGTTCTTGCCGGCGAACTCGTCGGCGGAACGGAAGTCGTGCGAATGAAGCGTGCGGCCAAGGAACTTGTCGAGGCCGGGGAACTCGGGGACGTTCGGCGTCGAGAAGTGGCCGCTGCACACGAAAACGTAGTCGAACTCGGACGACGTCAGCCTGTCGTCGACGAGGTCCTTCACGGTGACGGTGAACTTCTTGGTGTCCTCGTCATAGGTCACGCCACGCACGGCGGTGTTGAGCTTGATGTAGTGCGAGATGCCGTTCCGCTCGATGCGGCCCTTGATGTAGTCGTGCAGCACGGCGCGCGGCGGGAAGGACGGAATCGGACGGCCGAAGTGCTCCTCGAACGAGTAGTCGGCGAACTCGAGGCACTCCTTGGGGCCGTTCGACCAGAGATAGCGATACATGGAGGCGTGAACCGGCTCGCCGTGCTCGTCGGTGCCCGTGCGCCAGGTGTAGTTCCAGATGCCGCCCGAGTCCTTCTGGCGCTCGTAGCAGACGATGTCGGGAATGTCCGCGCCCTTGCGCCGCGCGCTCTCGAATGCCCGAAGCACGGCCAAGCCGCTGGGTCCTGCGCCGATGATCGCAATTCTCTGATTTGCCATTTCCTGTTTCCTTCCACTTGTCTCTTGATTTTGAAAGCTGCTGTGCGGTCGCCAATCCGGTTCGGCGCTACCGGGCTTTCCGGATCTCTCCCGCACGCTTGAGTGTCATGCGCTCACTTCGCGTCGCGCGGATGCGTGCGAAGGCGCAGCGGGTCGTAGAACGGCATCCTCACCACCACGGCGGGCACCTCGCCCTTGTCGTGAATGACCACTTCGGTGCCGAGCTTGGTGTAGGCCGGCTCGATCTGCGCCATGGCAATCGACTTCATGAGATGCTTCGAGAATGTGGTGCTGGTGACGACGCCCACCTGCTTGCCGTTGACCGTGATCTTCGACAGCGGCTCGATAGCCCGGTCGCTCTCGACGTCGAGACCGGCAATGAAGGAGCGCTCCTTGCCCTTCTTGGCTTCGAGGGCCTTCTTGCCGACGAAATCCGGCTTGCTGAGATCGACGGTCCAGTCGGCGCGCACCTCCCACGGAGTCGTGTCGCCGTGGGTCATGTCGAAGGGGAAGAACAGCAGGCCGCCCTCGACGCGGACGATATCGAGGCAGGACCACGACGCGGGCATAACGCCCCTGTCCTTCCCCGCTTCGAGAATCGAATCCCAGATGAAGTGAGCATCCTTCGCGGAGCAGAACACCTCGTATCCGCGCTCCGCGGAGTAGCCGCCGCGCGCGATACTCACGGGCTTTCCGAAGATCGTGGTCTTGCGGTGCTGGAAGTACGGCAGGCCCGCGAGATCCATCGGCGTGTGCGGGGCCAGCACCTCGAGCGCCACCGGACCCTGCAGGGAGAGGATATGTACGTCGTTGTCGCGCCGGATCGAGACGTTGTACTTCTCCGCGAGCGGCAGCATGCCTTCCTCGAACGCGCCGCCGCCATGAGAGACGCGGAACTCGTTCGGCCCGTCCACGTAGACGAGAACGTCGTCGATCAGGGCGCCGTCCTCGTTGACGATGTTGGAGATGTGCGAGTCGCCCGGCTTCGCCTTGGAGACGTCCGACGTCAGGAGCTGGTTCAGGAACTTGAGAGCGTCGGGACCGGAGACGTTGAGCATCTTCAGTGCCGAGACATCGAACAATCCGGCGCGATAGCGGACGGCGGCCGTCTCCTCATAGGGATCGGTCTTGTAGTTCTGAGGAATCGGCATGTCGTTCCACGACGTCGTCGTGAGGTCCGCGCCGAGCGCCGCGTGGCGATCGTTCAAAACCGATTGTCTGGTCTCTTTGTTCAGGCTCATCGGAAAACACCTCGTTGAAAAATACTGATCGGGGGAAGCAGTCTCTGGTTCTGGGGATCAATCCGGCCCGCATCCGAGCGTGGTCGGCGCGCCATCGTCGTACTTCGACAGCCACTCGAGGGTGGTATCGCGGTAGCGGGTCAGGCCCTTGTAGTCGACGAGCTCGGGCGGCAGCGTGCGCAGCACGCGCGGCAGACGGCGGCCCCACTTCGGCACCGTGACGAGCTCGCGCATCTTGATCATGTAGCAGCGGATCGAGAACAGGATGGTGTTCGAGCGCGGGAGGCGCCACAGACCCTGCAGTTCGACGCGCAGATGCACCTTGTCGCCGACATTCTCCGGCGTGACCGTGGTGCGATCGACACCCCACTTGTGATAGTTCTCCGGGCTCGTATCGAGGCGCGGGTTGATCGTCATGGTCCAGTTGAGGCGGCGGACCGGACGGCCGTGCTGGAGGTTCAGCAGGAACTTCAGGGCGCGGTCGAACACGCCAGCCTGATGAGCGAGCGGAACGGGGCCGTGCCACTCGAAGAAGTTCATGCCGATGTCGAAATCAAGCGACCAGTCGGCCTGGGTGGTGATGATTCCGGCATCCATCCAGAGCTGGCCGTCGCGCTGGTCCTGGATCGAGAAGTCGCCCTGGCACTGGCGGCCGATGTACTCCATCGGCTCATACGGCAGCGTCTTCACGTCGCCGAACGTGAACTTCTGGTCGATACCGAGCGGGCGGTTGATCCAGTGCCAGCGGTCGCCATCCTGCGTGAGCGAGAAGTGCTCGGGATAGTCGCGCGCCATCGAGGTCATCAGCAGCTCGAGCATGTCCCACTGCGCCGTCATCATGTGCGGCAGCGCCTGGCAGCGGCCCGGATCCGCCTTCAGAACCAGCTCGCGATCGCGCATCTCGGAGACGTAGTGCTCGTCGATATCGATCGGGAACTCGTAGACGGACCCCTTGGGACCCGGAACATGCGGCTCGATGTTGACCGAGTACATGTACTTGTCCTCGTGGAACGGGAAGGGAAAGCGCCGGATCGCTGCCGGACTGTTCGAGAACGTGAAGTCGTCCCGGAACGTCTCGTTCTTGAATGCAATGACCATGTCGGGTCTCCCGAGTAATGCGGTGTCGTTGATGGTTCGGATCAAAGGTCGAGCGTGACGGCGTCGCCCGAGATGCGGGACACGCAGATCATGATCTTGCGCCCGCTCGCCTTCTCGGCCTCGCTCAGGTAGTGATCGTTGTGCTCGATGAAGCCGTCACAGCCGCTCACCTCGGTCTCGCACTGCCCGCATGCGCCGCCGCGGCACAGGAACGGCGCATCGATGCCATTCTGCTCGAGCGCTTCCAGGATGCTCTGGTGGCCGCCGACGGTGATCTCGCGCCTGGAGCGGGCGAGCTTCACAACGAACGGCTTGCCGATCGGCGGGGCGTTGAACTGCTCGGAATGGATGCTCTCATCGGGCCAGCCCGCGAGCGTCGCCGTCCTTAGCGCCCAATCGATCATCGGCTTCGGGCCGCAGACATACATGTGCGCGCCGAGCCGCTGGTTGCTCAGAATACGCTCCAGGGGGACCATCTGGTCCTGGTCCTGCAGATAGAGGCGGATGCGTGAACCGTAACGCGCCTCGAGCAGCTTGCAGAACGCGCCCTCTGCGGCGGAGCGCACGCCGTAGTGCAGCTCGAAGTCCGAGCCCAGCGCGTCTAGCTCGCTCATCATGGACATGAACGGCGTGATGCCGATGCCGCCAGCAACCAGGATATGCTTGCGTGCGAGCTTCGCGGGCGGGAAGAGATTGAGCGGCTCGCTGATTTCGAGCTCGGTTCCGACGACGACGTTGTCGTGCATGAACTGCGAGCCGCCGCGCGAATTGTCGACCTTGAGCACGCTGATCTGGTAGCTCGACGTGTCGGAGGGGCATCCCATCAGCGAGTACGGGTTGCGGATCACGCGATCCTGCGCCCTCATGCACACCGTGACGTGGGAGCCGCCGGAGAACTCCGACAGCGGCTTGTTCTCAACGTCGACCAGGCGAAACCGCTTGATGCGGCTCGCGACGCGCTCGACCTCGGCGACCTTGACCCGGCGCAGATAGGAAGCAGTCATTGAAACTCCACCTTCGGTTCAGGGCTGTCGCTGGGATCCTCGGCGTTGATGCACACGCCCTGGAAGGCTGCGAGACGGCGGGAATAGTGATCCCGGACCAGAAGGAGGAGACCGCAGTGCGCGCACTTGACGGGATTGGTGACGACGTTCTCCGTCATGCCTTTGCAGTGTACGCACTGAACGCGGCGCATCAGCGAGCCGCGATGCTCGGTGCGCACGGACAGAGGATCGATAAAATTCTCGGCGCCGGCCTGCACGACCGAGCCGATCAGAGGCTCGGAGCCAGCCGCGTAAAGGCGGAGCCCCATAGAAGCCCCTGAGAGTATCTCTCGAAGTTGGGCGATGGCCGCGTCCAGACTGCACGCCACCTCGACATGGACCGGATCCAGCTTCTTCTGTAGCGCAGCCGCCTCCTCGCTGGAGGCATCGTCCGCCACGAGAATGACGGAGGCGCGCTTCACGAAGTCCTCGCCGGCGAGTGCCACCAACTCGACAACGGCTTCAGCGCCCGCACGATCGCAGACGATCAAGTTCCGGCGCGCGTTGGGATCCGGGCTGAGGCCGGGATAGACGGGCCGACTTTTGATCCCGCTTACAAGCATCGACTGCACCTCGATTCAAAAACCGACTTTCGACTTGCGATCCGAGCGGGCCGGGTCGGCGGAGGAAACCTCGCCGGCCCGCTCGGTTGGACTCAGCCTGGGAGCTGGAAGATCCAGTCAGCGGCCAACACCACGATCAGGCCGGCGATCAGCGTGAGGTAGGGAAGGATGCCGGCTTTGCGCTGGTTGAGGTCAGCCTGCGTCAGACCGAGGTCACCAAGCATGTGCTCGGGGAAGATGCCCTTGTCCTGGACGTAGTGGCGGTACCAGAACACGGGGACGATCAGGAAGGCGGTGAACAGGCCTGCCCAGAGCGCGATCGGATTCCACACCTTCGCACCGGCGCCCATGAAGACGGCGTTGACGTAAGCGAGGACCGTGCCCGCAGCCAGAACCCAGGTGGGAGCGCGCCACGGACGGTTCACGTGTGCGTTGTCGATCCGGTGGATCCAGCCCGAGTTGAGGTTGAGGAAGTTGAAGATGATGTATCCGCAGTTGGACACAGCGAGGATGAAGAAGAAGCTCGTCGCGTCTGCGCAAGCGATCGCGAGGATCGCCAGGTTGACGATGAGATCCGTCCACATGGCAGCCGTCGGCGCGCCATGCGAGTTCACGTGGCTCAGGTAGCGGGGCAGCCAGCCGTCGCGAGAGCCCTGGTAGAGCGTGCGCGAGGAACCGGCCATCGCCGTCATGAGGCAGAGCATGAGCGCGAGGATCATCATCATCACGAGCAGGCTCGTGACCCAACCGCCGTGACCCACCATGTTGCCCATGGCTTCAGCCACACCCGAACCGTCGACGATGGACGGAGCGAGCATGCCCTCGAGGCCAAGCACGCCCTGGAAGGTGAACGGCACCAGCGTGAAGAGAGCGAGGCAGAGCAGGCCCGAGTAGAAGATCGCCTTGAAGGTATCCTTGCCCGGATCGCGGAACTCGCGCGTGTAGCAGATGGCCGTCTCGAAGCCGTAGGTCGACCACGCCGCGATGAACATCGCGCCGAGGATCAGCGTCCAGCCGGGAATGTTCCACTCACCCATCTCCGGCGCGTAGGCGGCTGCCAACGGCTGGACGGGGGTGTAGTTGGACCACTCGATCTGACCGGTGACGATCGGAACGATACCGACGATGAACATCGGGATGATCACCGCGAGACCGATGAACTTCTGGACGCTGGCGGTGCCCATGATGCCGCGATGCTGAATCGCGAACGTGATGAGCATCAGAACGGCGCCGATGAAGAAGGCGGCGTTGAACGAGAACGACACCGGACCGAGCGTGCCGTGGAACAGCGACCAGTTACGGATCGTCGGCGTCAGAGCCGCGACTGCATCGGCCGAGAGCAATGCCGACACTGCATCGGCGGCCGTCTTGCCCTGGTTGGCTGCGAGCCACTCGACGACGCGCGGGCTATCCTGCGCGATCGAGGACGCATGCGCGCTGACCCAAGCCAGCACGTGCGGCGCATCAGCCGGAGGAATGGGCGCCAAGGAGTTCAGGATGTAGGCGGCGGCGATGGAGCAGCCGAGCGAAAGAACGGGCGTCCAGGCAAACCAGTTGCACCAAACGGAAAGCGGCGCGATGAGCTTCGAATATCTCACCCACGCCGCTGCACCGTAGACCGAAGCGCCGCCGGATTTATTGGGGAACAGGCCCGCAATTTCGGCGTACGTAAACGATTGAATAAGACCCATCAGCATCGAAACGGTCCAGACGAGAAAGGCAACCTTTCCCGCCACGCCGGCGATACCTCCGATCGAAAACAGCACAAGAGCCGGAACGCCGCTGGCGACCCAAAAAGGCCCCCGCCAGTCGATGGCTCTTATTAGTTGGCTGGATGAGGCGTCCAGCGCGCCATCCGCAGTCAGCGTTCCCTGTCCCGTTGCCATGCTCGGCTCCTTGTTTGTTTCAGCCCTAGCTCTCCGTGCACGTTTCTTTTGCCGGCTCGCTTTGCGTGCCAGCCGTCAGGCATTACGACCGCGATCCCCCAGTGCTGATTGTGCGGCGCTCATGCGTGAAACCACTTTCAACCATTTGAAACCAGATCGGCCCAACTCCTTTCATTTTATGAAATCTAATTTCCCTCGCAAGTGATAAAAATCAGGCGAAGCGCAAGGAAATTGCGCATTGAGCAAGTGCACAATCGATAAATTTCTTGTATTCTCAGTAGTTAGATACTATGTCGCAGTTGCGAACCTATTTTGGTCTTTTTTGGTTTGATTTGGTTTCAAGCTTGTGGCATTCTGAGAATTCCTTGTTGAATTATGGTGTTGCGACCTAAATGGGCTGGGGACGATGAAATTCGCTGGGGCCATGGGCTCGGTAAAAAAATGGGCAGAGGCGACCGTTTCCGGGTTTGACGCCATGGCCCAAGCACAACGCTCGCAAGCAGCGCGACACCTGCTGCACGCCCGCGATGCGCTCGGCGAGACCGATGCTGCGGATGCCAGATCGGCGGCTGCGCACTCGAATGCCGGTGTGGGCTTGATCCTGCAAAGCCGGATGCGCGACGCGTTACGCGCGCTCGATGCCGCCGAGCAAAGCTGGCTCGACGTGGCCGCAGCGCTCCGCACCGCCGAGATCCCCCTCTCGGGACGCAGCTCCTCGTTCCATTTTCGGCTCGCCGCGCAGAACCTCGCGGCGTTCGAGGCGGCGCGCCGGCGGCGTTACGAGCAGCTATGCGAAGCGGGGCTCGCGATCACGCGCTTCAACCGCCTGTTCGCAAGCACGACGACGACGCGAGAGACGGCTATTCTCGACGCCTGCACGGCATTGACAGCGCTCCTCGCCGACACCTTCGGCGCTCAATCGCCCGAAGCGCGCCTGCTCTCGCAGTACGGTGGTGGGCTGGTGACATCCAGCGACGACCCGTCTCCCTATTCCGACAAACTTGCCGAGGTGGCTCGGCACGCCGCGGCGCCATCGGCTGCCTCTCCGTCCGTGTGCCTCCACCTCGAAACGGCCGTCGCCATGACGGCGCTGTTCCCGCCCGATTGGTATCCCTTCCCTCACACCGTGGCACGCGAAGAGCCGGGTGATCGCCCGGCCTCCCCGCAGACGGCAACCTCGAGCAGCTCGTGACATGAACGACATTTCCGCACTCAGTCCGCCCTGGATCAGCGATCCCTCCAAGCACCCGCTCGTCACTCCGCAGGTGAAGGAGATCGCCACCCAAATCTTCGCGCGCATCGCGGCAGGAGTTTATCCATTCGGCACGCGCATCCCGGCCGAGCGCGAGCTGGCGCTCGAGTTCCGCGATACGCGTGCGACGATCCGTCAGGCGCTGGAATTTCTGGCAACTTATCAGATCGTGTCCCGGCGCGCCGGGAGTGGCACCTTCGTCTCCTATGAGCGTGCGCTGGTGCCTCCACCGCCCCGCAGCAGCGCGGTTCTACCCGATCATCTCAACATCAATCAGCTTGCGGAGACGGCCTCGCCGTTCGCGATGAACATTGCCGAATCCATCCTGGAGCCGGAGATGGTGCGGCTCGCGACGATCTACATGTCGACGCGGGATCTCGCGGAGCTCAGTGGCCAGCTCGCGGTTCTCGAGACCATCGTCACCGAGTCCGACAAGTTCGCCTCTCTCGAGGAGGATTTCATGATGACGGTGGCGCGCGGCACGCACAATTCGCTGATCGTGGCGATGTACGCGATCCTGCACGAGGTGCGACGTCAGCCTCAGTGGGCTGCGAGCCGGCGCCAGGCGCTCACCCCGTCGAAGATCCGCAGCATTCAGTTGCTGCTGCGATCGCTCTACAATGCGCTCGAGCGGCGCGACGTGGAAACTGCGGTGGAGCTGATCAAGCTGCACGTCGCCAGCACGCACGAGGACATGATCTACGAATCATAATCCCGCGGCCGGGTTACGACGAGGCGGCCAGATGCTCGCGCTGGTCCCACATGAGATCCAGGGCGCGCATGTGCTTCAGCAGCACCGGCTTGTGCTCCGACCACCATTGAGTGATCGAGCCGAACTCCTGAATACGGGCGCGGCCGTCCACGATGGTCACGACCGGCCAATCGCCCACGAGGGCGTTGTCGATCCCGAACAAATCCTTGCCCCACCACATCGCCTCGCCGAAGGCGTGCTGGCCGACGCCGCCGACCTTCATCAGAGCGAGGACGGAAAATGGCTCGAATGTGCGCGCGCGCTGGACGGCTGATTTCCAAAGCTCGAGCGTTGAGGCGTACTCCCACGACACAGCACTCCATGTGCCGGGGAAGCGGCGGCAAAACTCCTCGTAGAAGGCGTTCGGCTCCGCGAAGTTGATCTGCGGATCATTGAGGCGCGGATCGTCGAAATCGGGGAACTGGAAGACGAACCCCTCCATAAACTCGGGGCTCGTGCGGCGGATCAGCTCCGCGTAGTTGTCACAGGTGCAGGAGAGAAGCTGCCCCTTGAAGCCGCGTTTGTAGGCCTCGATGGTGAGCGCGTGAACGAAAGGCTCGTAGGCCGTGTCCCAACAGAGAATATCGGGCGAGCCTGCCATCAGCTCGTCGACGATTGGGCCAAAATCGCTCGTCTCGGGCTCGAACAGGCGCTCGGCAATCAGCTCGATACCGGCTGCCTCGAAAGCTGCGCGGTAGGTCGCGATCGACGGCAGGCCGAGCATGTCGCGCTGCGCACACATGGCCGCCGTCTTGAGATGAGGCTTGTTGCGCCTCAGCCAGTCGACGCCCGTAACATTGTAGATCGGATGCACCTCACTCGGCGCGACGAGCGTCGGCGCATCGGGAGACAGATCGCTCGGCAGCAGTGTCGCCACCAGCATGCGGTGCTGACTCACGAGGCTGCGCACCTCGGGCGTGAAGTCGTTGCCGCCGATCATGAGGATGAGCTTCACGCCATCCTCCAAAATGAGCTTTCTCGCACCCTTGAGGGCCAGCTCGGGCTGGTACATGGTGTCGTACTGGACGAGTTCCAGCATGTACCTGCGGCTGCCCACCTTCACGCCACCGGCGGCATTGATCCGGTCGATCCAGATGGTGCTCCCGTTCAAGCCCGGAGCGGCCCAGGACTTCAGAGGACCCGTAAGAGGCGCGAGGAATCCGATCTTGAGGACCTTCGAGGACTCGAGGCCGAAGTTGCGCAGGGCAATCCCCAGCGCGGACGCAACCGGACTTTTCGCTCTAGCGACCATGAATGGGCTTCACCAGCTCTGCCGCGCTTTCACAGCGGCACCCGGCGCGCGGGAGGCTGCTCGCGCCGGCCGTTGCCGCGCGCGCGATCTCTTGTTGTCCGGCCTACAGAAACTCATGAATTCAGCACCAAAATCATGCACTTAGACCACACTTCCACCGCCGAACCGCCGCAATCGGCGCGGCTCAACTCTAGCGTTGGCTCATCCGGCTTGGAAGGCTGCTGCTGAACTTTCAGGCGGCAACTGTGTCTCAGGCAGGCAGGGCGGCGCGGTCCATCAGCGTGCTGCGCGGCCGCGCGCGAGCCTCGGACGCATACTTCGTTCGAACCGGAAAGTGAAGGGCCACTTCCGGAGCACGCCCGGCCCGTCGGGGGCTCGAGCCACAAAAATGCTTGGTCCAAAATGTCGCGCGACATGCGCACGATTGCTCCCTCACCGCGCCGATGGATTCCTTGTCGCGCGGTTCGCGACGAGCGTTACGCACCGCACCAAAAATCCGGCGAGATCAGGAGCGCTCCGAAAATCTGTCGATCATGTTCGCGTACGCATCCGCTCGACCGAAAAAATACATCAGGTGGAGGAACGCATGAGGGTTGCAAACGTCCTTAAGGGCAAAAGCCCCGGCCTTTTGACGGTAAAGCCCAACGAGACGATCGGGAGTCTCGCCCGCAAGCTGCAGCAGAACAGGATCGGCGTGATGGTCGTCAGCCACGATGGCCGGTCGCTCGATGGCATCATCTCGGAGCGGGATATCGCCTACAGCCTGGCGGAGCGGCGGGGCGAATTGCATCTGCTGCCGGTTTCGGCGCTGATGACGCGCAGAGTCGTGACGTGTTCGCCCGAGAGCAGCTTGTCGGACGTGATGCATCTCATGCACCAGCATCATATCCGGCATGTCCCCGTTGCAGACGAGACCGGCGTGGTCGGTATTCTGAGCATGCGTGACGTGCTCGAGTTCCGCCTCAACGAGGTCGAGCGCAAGTCGAAAAGCGTGCAAAGCTGGCTTGCGACGTCGGAGCACTAGCGATGTCGCACTGCTCACAGTGCCTGATGCGCCGCCTCGTGGCGCGCAAAGGCAAGCTGTTGGTTGACGAGTGATTTACCGCTCAGATCGTTAGGGTCTGATACATTTCTAGTTTAGAGTTCGGCCCTGGGTGCTCACTCCGACGCTCAGGAGCCGATCTCCATGACCAGGACAGTTCTCGAAATCAACGACGTCAGCGAGCCGGATGCAGAGGCGCGCGAATGGGTCGACGCCATCTCCTCGGTGATGGCCTTCGAGGGCAGCGAACGCGCGGACTTCCTGCTCGGCCGCGCAGTCGACATGGCGCGGCGGCAAGGCGCGCGCCTGCCGTTCGCAGCCAATACCGCCTACATCAACACCATTCCCCCGCACAAAGAGCAGCAGCATCCCGGCGATCGCGAGATCGAGAACCGCATCCGATCCTTGATTCGCTGGAATGCGCTCGCGATGGTGCTTCGGGCGAACAAGGCGTCGAGCGAACTCGGCGGGCACATCGCTAGCTTCCAGTCCGCGGCGACGCTCTACGACACGGGCTTCATGCATTTCTGGAACGCGCCACACGAGGGCCACGGCGGCGATCTCGTGTTCGTTCAAGGTCATTCCTCGCCCGGAATTTATGCGCGCGCTTTTCTCGAAGGACGGCTCACGGAGGAGCAACTCGCCAATTTCCGCCAGGAGACGGATGGGCACGGAATATCCTCCTACCCGCACCCGTGGCTGATGCCGGACTTCTGGCAGTTTCCGACCGTGTCCATGGGGCTCGGTCCGCTGATGGCGATCTATCAGGCCCGCTTCCTCAAGTATCTGCACGATCGTGGGCTTGCGGATACCTCCAACCGCCACGTGTGGGTGTTCTGCGGCGACGGCGAAATGGACGAGCCGGAGAGCCTCGGCTCGATCTCTCTCGCCGGGCGAGAGAAGCTCGACAATCTGATCTTCGTCATCAATTGCAACCTACAGCGCCTCGATGGGCCGGTGCGCGGCAACGGCAAGATCATCCAGGAGCTGGAGGGCGGCTTCCGCGGCGCTGGCTGGAACGTCATCAAGGTGATCTGGGGCTCGAACTGGGACCCCCTGCTCGCCCGTGATACGTCCGGGCGCCTGCGCCAACTGATGGAAGAGTGCAACGACGGGCAGTACCAGGACTTCAAGTCCAAGGACGGCGCCTATATCCGCAAGAACTTCTTCGGCCGCTATCCCGAGACGGCCGCGCTCGTGGCCGACTGGTCCGATGACAAGATCTGGACGCTGACGCGCGGCGGACACGACCCGCGCAAGGTGTATGCGGCTTATGCGGCGGCCGTGGCACACAAGGACCAACCGACCGTGATCCTGGCCAAGACCGTCAAAGGCTACGGCATGGGCTCGGCGGGCGAAGGGCAGATGATTGCCCATCAGCAGAAGAAGATGGGGCTCGACGCCCTCCAGAAATTCCGCGACCGCTTCAGCGTGAAGGTCTCGGACGAAGAACTCGACAAGCTTCCCTTCCTGCGGTTCGCGGAAGGCAGCCCGGAGCTTGCCTATCTCCGGGAGCATCGCAAAGCGCTCGGCGGCTCCCTTCCGCAACGGCGCGTCAAGACCGGCTATGCGATCGCGGCGCCGCCTCTGTCTCTGTTCGAAGCGCAGCTCAAGGGCTCCGAGGGGCGCGATATCTCCACGACGATGGTATTCGTGCAGCTCCTGACGAAGCTCTTGCGCGACAAGCAGCTGGGCCGGCACATCGTGCCCATCGTGCCCGACGAGAGCCGCACGTTCGGCATGGAGGGGATGTTCCGCACCTTCGGCATCTACAGCCAGGTGGGCCAGCTCTACAGGCCCGAGGATGCCGATCAGCTCATGTACTACAAGGAGGACAAGAGCGGTCAGGTGCTCGAGGAAGGCATCAACGAAGCGGGCGCGATGGCATCGTGGATCGCGGCAGCGACCTCCTATTCGTCCTCCGACGTGCCGATGGTGCCGTTCTTCATCTACTATTCGATGTTCGGCTTCCAGCGGATCGGCGATCTGGCCTGGGCGGCGGGCGACATACGCTCGCGCGGGTTCCTGATCGGAGGAACATCCGGACGCACGACGCTCAACGGCGAAGGGTTGCAGCACCAGGACGGGCATAGCCACATCCTGTCTTCGACCATTCCGAACTGCGTCTCCTACGATCCCGCGTTCGGCTACGAGCTGGCCGTCATCATCCAGCACGGGCTCGCGCGGATGCTCGATGCACAGGAGGACGTGTTCTATTACATCACGAGCCTCAACGAGAACTATCAGCACCCGCCGATGCCGGACGGCGCGGAGGACGGCATTATCCGCGGCATGTACTTGCTCAAGGCAGGGGCGGCGCCCACGGCCGACAAGCCGCGCGTTCAACTGCTCGGCTCGGGTGCAATCCTGCGCGAGGTGATCGCAGGCGCCGAGCTTCTTGAGCAGGATTTCGGCATTTCGGCCGAGATCTGGAGCGTGACGAGCTTTACGGAGCTGCGCCGCGAGGCGCTCGAGATCGAGCGCTGGAACCTGCTGCATCCCGCGGAAATTCCAAAGGTGCCTTACGTGACGCAGTGCCTCGCCTCACGGGGCGACACACCCGTCGTCGCCTCGACGGACTACGTCAAGATGTTTGCGGATCAGATCAGCCCGTTCGTGCGCGGCCCGTATCAGGTTCTCGGCACGGACGGCTTCGGGCGTTCCGATTACCGGCGCAAGCTTCGTCACCATTTCGAGGTCGATCGCCACTTCGTCGCGGTGGCCGCGCTCAAGGCGCTCGCAGACGACAACAAGATTCCCTCTACGAAGGTCGTGGAGGCCATCAGCAAGTACGGGATCAACCCCGACAAGGCTGCTCCGGCGCGCGCTTAACTCAGGGACACCTGCTGCATGTCCGTCATCGAAGTGAAAGTTCCCGACATCGGCGACTACAAGAACGTGCCCATCATCGAGGTGCACGTGAAGCCAGGCGACGCGATCAAGCGCGACGATCCATTGGTCACGCTCGAAAGCGACAAGGCCGCGATGGAGGTCCCCGCGCCGGAAGGTGGACAGGTCGCCGAAGTGCTGGTGCGCGTGGGCGACAAGGTTAGCGAGGGATCAGCGATCCTGCGGCTCACTTCGGACGCTGCGACACCTTCCGACACCAAAAGCGCGAACCCGCCATCTTCTACGCCCCCTCCTCCACGGACGGAGACCGCGCCGGAACCCCAGAGCGCGAGCGGACCGGGAGAGCCGCCCGATACGACCAAGGGGACGGCGCCGCGCACGCCGCTTCCGCTCGGCTCAGATTTCGGAGGAGTTCATGCCAGCCCCTCTGTGCGCCGTCTCGCCCGTGAGCTCGACATCGACCTGACGCGGCTGACCGGAACGGGCGAAAAAGGACGGATCACCAAGGAAGACGTGAAGCGCGCACTCTCGGGCGGGGCAGGCGGCGGGAGTGGCATTCCCGAAATTCCGCCGCAGGATTTCGCCAAGTACGGCCCGATCGAAACCAAGCCGCTCACGCGTCTCAAGCGCCTTTCGGGGCCGCATCTCACGCGGGCCTGGCTCAATATTCCCCACGTCACCCACACGGACGAAGCCGACATCACCGATCTCGAAAGCTACCGCAAGACACTCGATGCGGCTGCCAAGGAGAAGGGATACCGAGTGACGCTGCTCGCCTTCCTGATGAAGGCCTCCGTCGTGGTGCTCAAGGAATTTCCCGAGTTCAATGCGTCGCTCTCACCGGAAAAGGGGTCGCTCATTCTCAAGCGCTACTATCACCTCGGCATCGCCGTCGACACGCCGGACGGCCTCGTCGTGCCCGTGATCCGCGAGGTGGACCGGAAAGGTATCATCGAACTATCGCAGGAGCTGGGTGACGTCTCGCAACGCATGCGCGAAGGCAAGATCGCACCGGCCGACATCCAGGGCGGAACGTTCTCCATCTCGAGCCTCGGCGGCATCGGGGGGACGAGCTTCACGCCTATCGTCAACGCGCCCGAGGTGGCGATACTGGGTGTCGTACGCGCGGAGACGAAGCCGAAGTGGGACGGCGCGCAGTTCGCCCCGCGCCTCATGCTGCCGCTGTGCGTCTCCTACGATCACCGCGTCATCGACGGGGCCCTGGCCGCCCGCTTCACGCGGCGGCTTGCCGAGATTCTCGAAGACGTCCGCCAGCTCGTGCTTTGAGCGTTCGGGAGGGTTCCTTGTCAGACGCAAACGCCATCACCTGCGACGTTGCCGTGCTGGGCGCGGGACCCGGAGGATATTCGGCCGCGTTCCGTGCCGCCGATCTCGGGCTCAAAACGGTGCTGATCGAGCGCGCTCCCACCCTTGGCGGTGTGTGCCTGAACGTGGGCTGCATTCCTTCGAAGACGCTTCTCCACGCTGCCTCGTTGATTACCGAGGCCCAAGCGTTCCGCGCCCACGGCATCGATTTTGGCTCGCCGCGCATCGACCTTGACCAGCTTCGCGCGCACAAGGACGGTGTTGTGGGAAAGCTCACGCACGGGCTCGCCCGCATGGCGAAGGCGCGCAAGGTGGAGGTGGTTCAGGGGACAGGCACCTTCCGAGACGCGCATTCTTTCGACATCGCGCTGACGAAGGGCGGCACGGCGGCCGTGCGCTTCGAGAAGGCGATCGTCGCCGCTGGCTCGGAGGCTGTCTCGCTTCCGTTCTTACCGAAGGACGATCCGCGCATCGTGGATTCGACGGGCGCGCTCGCGCTGCCGCAGGTTCCGCAACGGATGCTGGTGATCGGCGGCGGCATCATCGGTCTCGAGATGGCCACGGTCTATGCGGCGCTCGGCAGCCGGATCGACATCGTGGAGATGCTGGATGGGCTGATGGCGGGCGCAGATCGCGACTTGGTGCGCGTCTGGCAGAAACGCAACGCCAGCTGCTTCAACCGCATCATGCTCAAGACAAAGGTCGCGGGAGCAAACGCGAAGCGGGATGCCATTCACATCCGCTTCGAAGGCGAGGGCGCTCCGGAAAGCACTGAGGCTTACGATCTTGTTCTCGTTTCCGTCGGCCGCGTGCCGAACGGACGGCTGATCGGCGCCGAGCGCGCCGGTATCGCCGTCGACGCGCGCGGGTTCGTCACGGTCGATCGGCAGATGCGCACCAACGTCCCCAACATCTTCGCCATCGGAGATATCGCAGGCGCGCCGATGCTCGCGCACAAAGCGGTTCACGAAGGGCACGTTGCTGCCGAGGCCGCCGCAGGCAAACCCTCTCACTTCGATGCGCGCCAGATCCCGTCTGTCGCCTACACGGATCCCGAAATCGCCTGGGCAGGACGCACCGAGGACGATCTCAAGGCGGAAGGCGCCACGTTCGGAAAAGCCGTATTCCCCTGGGCCGCATCGGGTCGCGCCATCGCCATGGCGCGCGACGAAGGCTTCACAAAGCTGCTGTTCGATGCGGACACCCATCGCATCATCGGCGGCGGGATCGTCGGCGTTCACGCAGGCGATCTCATCAGCGAGATCGCGCTCGCGATCGAGATGGGCGCCGACGCGGTGGACGTCGGCAAGACCATCCATCCCCATCCCACCCTGTCGGAATCGATCGGCATGGCTGCGGAAGTGTTCGAAGGCGTGTGTACGGACCTGCCTCCCGCGAAGCGATGATCGCCCGGACACGGAGCGCAAAAAAGAAAGGGACCGGCGAATGGTCCCTTTCTCGTTCTTTTGAGCGCGCTTAGTTGGCCTTTGTGGCCGACGGCGCGTAGTACTTGAACTCCGGCGCGTTCTCGAGCGCATCCTTCGTGCTGTTCAGCGTCACGCGCATCGTGCCATTGGCGTCGCGGTTGAGCTGCAGGTCGCTGAACGACACCGCCACCAGCTTTTCGCCCATACCGAGAAAGCCGCCGACTCCGATCACGGCGTTGGCAATCTTGCCATCCGGTCCAAGGATCAGGTCGTTGATGTCACCGATCTTCTCGTTGGCGGCGTTGTAGACCGTCAAGCCGATGAGCTTCGACGAACGCCACTCGTCAGCGGACTGGCTGGCCGAGAAGGCTCCCGCTGTCCGCTCGCTCGAAGGTGCGGGGACCGCGACGGACGGCGACGGGGCAGGCGTCGGAGCCGGGGCCGTTTCCTGCATCCTCTCAGGCGGAGCCTCGGACGGCGACGGTGCGGGGGTCTGCGCGAAAGCGGATGCCGCGCCGAGCGTCAGGGCCACCGGCATGGCTACAGCGGACAGCAACTTGGACTTCATCGGATTCACTCCTTTGAATATATTTTATTGATCTCGCACGGTCCTCGACGTGTTGGGCGCAATGCCCGCAAGTAGCGTGTGTCTCGGATTTTCCGTGCTTGCAGCGGGCATCGGCCAGCTTGGAGATCTAACGTCGAGGCGGGCGGTTGGTTCCTCTCGGAAATACGCTGTTCGCATGCTTTGCGTTGCTTAACGAACTGCGCATCCGGTGCGGCATTGCGCGATGTTCTCCCGAGCGCGACAATGCTGCGTGTCACACTCACGCTGCGCCCGCGTGCACCACGCGATGCACGAACGCGAGCTTCGCGCGCACCGGCGCGGAAATCACGAACGGATAAAAATCGCGGTGGCCGAGACTCCTGCTGAGGCTGTTCATCGAGAGAGACAGCGGCACCCAGCGCTCGATCAGGCTCTCGAAACTCACCTGCCGGTAGACATCGTATTTCTTGAACGGCCACGCCGCACCGAACAGGAGGCCTGCCGCGCGTGGCTCCATGCCTTCCGCTTCTGCCGTTTCCACCGCATCCACCATGTGCAGATAGTGGGCCCAGGTTTCCGCCCAATCTTCCCACGGGTGTGCGCTGGCGTAGGCCGACACGAAATTTTCGGCCCAGTTCGCGGGCGCGCCTTCTGCATAGTGCGAGGAGAGTGCCGCCTGATAATCCTGACGCTCGTCGCCAAACATGGTGCGGAAACTCTCGATCGACTCGTCGCGATCGACGAGAAGCATCCAATAGTAATGCCCGCTTTCGTGCCTCAAGTGCCCCAGAAGAGAGCGATAAGGCTCGTCCAGGAATTGACGACGCCGTTCGCGTTCCACATCGTCCGCTTCCAGCACATCGAGCGTGATGACGCCGTTGTCGTGCCCGGTGACAGCTTTGGCCACGAAGTCAAACGTGAGCGGCGTTCCGCTGCGCGCCGTGCCGCCGTCGAGAGGCAAGCCGAGGCGCAACAGCGAATAGATCAGCCGCTTCTTCGCGTGCTCCACCTCGCGCCATGCATCGAGGCGGCCGGGCTCCGACAAGTTCGGAATGGTTCTGTTGCAGGCGCAGGCCTTGCAAAGCGTGGATGGCGCGCCATCGGGAACCAGCCAGTTGCAGGCCCCGTGCATCGCGTTTTCACAGAAGCGCACATCGCTCACTGCGTCCTTGATGCCCGGATTGGCCTTGATCTTGCGGTAAAGACCGCCGTCGGGTGCGACCGGCTCCACTGCCACCAGCGTCAATGTGCCGGCGTCGAACCCCAGGCTGTGGCCACACGAGAGGCAGGTGCCATTCTCGAAGTAGACGCGGCTTCCGCAGGCCGTGCAGGCAAAGTTTTTCATCCGGCGTGGGCTCCTGGCGGTTCCGCGTTTCACTTTGCCGCGCGTTCGGCATGCAGCGATGTTGCCGCTTGCCCTTGTGGGCCGGCCGAGGTCAACTTTCGTTTCTCGCAATGGTTCCGGGTGCCTGGAAAAGCGGCAGATTACTGGTCGCCAGCGCCCTCGACCGACACTGCGGCGGCGAAAGAGTCCGCAGGCGCATCGCTTGCTTCGGCACCAGGAGCCGGCAGGCTCGGTGTCGTGGCAGCTATCGCAGGCGCATGCGCCGCCGCGAGAAAGCGATCCATCGCGGGACCCCAGACGTCCCATCCCGCGCGATCGTCGGCGAGGTTGTGTCCATCGGCGCCATAAGGCGGGAAAATGTGAAGCTCAGCCTGTCCGCCGCCGTCCTGCCAAGCGGCTGCGAGCCCGCGCGCAAGCTCGGGGCGGAAGAGGCTGTCGTTTGCCGCATAGAGCCAGAGCGTCGGCAGACGCGCGCTCACACCGTAGCTATGGGCCGCTTCGAGCAGGCGCCGCTCACCGCATACGGCGCGCTCAGGATCACTGTCCCATGGACGGCCGCCGCGACCGCCTGCAATGTTCACCACAGCACGCACGTTGGCGGGATTGCGCGAGGCGAGAGCGAGGGACGCCCAGCCGCCCGACGAAATGCCGACGACGATGGCTTGGCCCGGTGCGATGAACGGCTCGCGCGAGATGTAGTCAATCGCGGCCTCGATGTCGTCCGCTGCGGCGAGCCCCGAGCGATAGTGATCCGGATCCGCGCAAGTTCCGATCGATTCCGCGAGCGTGCCTCCGGTTGCGCCATGTCCGCGCCGCTGGGGCAAGAGCACGACGTAGCCACGCTCGACGAACCAGCGCGACAGCCAATAGTAGACCGGCATGGCGACGGCGAGGCGCGTCGCATCCGACGTGCCGTGATTGATGACGACCAGCGGGCGGCGCGCAGCGTCCCCCTCAGCGCCCGGCTCGTCTGCCGGACGAAACACTGTCGCACGCAGCGGATTTTGCGGATCTCCGCCGGGCAAGAGCCAGAGCTGCTCGCGAAGGCGCGGCCCTTCCGGACCGAAAGGTCCCAACATGGCAGCGCGGCTCGGAGACGCGGCTTCGGCGTATGCGGGAGCGCTCATGACGGCGGCTGAGCACAACAACCCAGCGCAGGCGGCCGCTGCGAGCGTCGCCGCGGCGCGCATCACGACGCCGCGCATCACAGGGCCGCGGATGGCGCCAATGACACCCGGGCGCTTCGAGCCAAGAAATTCTCGTGTCGCGCCGCTATTGGCGCGCAATCCCCGCGCTGCCCCGATCATCAAAAAATGTGCCCCGTCCGTGCTTTCATTCCGCGCTGTCGCGTGCTGCTCGCTCGTCTCACTCTCTCATTCGATGAGCCCGTGCTTCCCCAAGCACGGGCTGCTTCTCGGAACCGCCCCTTTCGCCATGCGTTGATGCGGCGGCTGGGTGAGTCTGAAGCCTGGCCCATTTGAAATGGAAAGAGGAGTATAATCAATGAAAAAGCTGTGCACCGTTAGTATCGCAGCTCTCCTTGCCACCTCTGGAGCAACAGTTTTCGCCCAAACGGCTCCGGGCGCAAATGTCAAAATGTCCAAGGCAGAGTGTCAGAGCATCTGGGGCCGCGCAGATGCTGCGGGCGGCGGATCGCTCACCAGCGCCCAGGCGCAAGGCTTTGTCACGAATTTCAACAAAGTCGACACCAACGGCGACGGCAAGCTCACAAGTGCGGAATTCCTGGCCGGTTGTCAGAAGGGCCTCGTGCACGATTCCGCCAGCAGCGGCGCGGGTGAAGGCGCCTCGGGCTCTTCGAGCTCCGGCCAGTCTCCCCCCGCAAAAAACTACTAGTTCAACGCTCTCCGTTGCGAGCCGTCCTCCCGCCGGCTCGCAACGGAGCGAGCGCCCAGGCGAGGCGAGCCAGGACGGAGCAATCACCATATTCGTTGTTGTCTTATATGCCATGATGGTCATTATGACGTTTGGCGTCCTCGCTTGGTTCGTCCATAGCGAAAGCGACTGATCGATCGTCGATCTTCGGCGGCAGCCGCGCTCTCGCGCGCCGCTCGCGCCGATCTGGCAATCCACGCAACCGTTTTTCGGGCAGTACGGGCCTCGGCCACTCCCGAAATCAATTGGCACGGGGGTGCGCTGTCTCTTGAATATCCCGCTTCTCACGAACGAGCAGGCTTCCATGACTGCTGAACAGCGTCCTGCTCAACCGCTCGATTTCGCCGTGATCGGCAACGGCCGCATCGCCGCGCTTCTCGACCGCTCCGCCCGCATCGTGTGGTGGTGCTTCCCGCGTTTCGACGGAGATCCGGTGTTTTCGCGGCTCCTCGCCGGAGACGAGGAGAAGGGCTTCTGTGACGTGGTTGTGGAAGGCGCCGTTCGCACGCGGTCTGCCTATCTGCGCAATACCGCCATCCTCGAGACCGTGATCGAGGACAACAGCGGCAACGGTGTGCGTATCATCGATTTCGCGCCGCGCTACCCGCGCTTCGAGCGCATGCTTCATCCCGCGCAGATCATCCGGCGCATCGAGCCCATCGGCCTGCCGCGCATAAAAATTCGTGTGCGCCCCACGTTCAACTACGGCCAGCCGCGCCCCGCGCAAGTGGTCGGCTCAAACCACATCCGCTACAGCGGCGGCGAGATCACGCTGCGTCTCACGACGGACGCGCCACTCTCATACATCGTTCACGAAACGGCTTTTGCGCTCGCCCGTCCGGTGACGCTGGTGCTCGGCCCCGACGAGTCGCTCGAAGCAGCGGCGGACACGGTTTCCCGCGAAGCGCTCGAAAGGACGCGCGACTACTGGCTCGGCTGGGTGCGCGGTCTCGCGGTACCGCTCGACTGGCAAACGGATGTCATTCGCGCCGCCATCACGCTTCAACTCTGCACCTTCGACGAGACCGGCGCCATCGTCGCCGCGCACACGACCTCGCTGCCGGAGGCTCCGGGAACCCAGCGCACGTGGGACTATCGCTACTGCTGGCTGCGTGACGCGTATTTCGTGATCATGGCGTTGAACCGGCTCGGTGCGACGCAGTCGATGGAAGCGTATCTCGACTACATCACCACGCTCGCGGTCGGCTCGGAGGGCACGCTGCGGCCGGTCTACGGCATCGTGCACGATCAGCCTTTGGACGAGAGCGTGGCCGAGCATCTGCCGGGATTCCTCGGCATGGGGCCTGTGCGCGTCGGCAATCAGGCAGCCGAGCAGATCCAGCACGATTCCTGGGGCAGCGTGATCCTCGGGGTCTCGCAAATGTTCATCGACCAGCGTCTGCCGCGCATGGGTGACGAGGCGCTTTACCGGCGGCTCGAGGTTCTCGGCCGTCATGCGATGCGCGTGTTTCTCGAACCCGATGCGGGTATCTGGGAATATCGCGGGCGCCTGCGCATCCACACGCATTCGGCCACCATGTGCTGGGTCACGCTCGACCGGCTCGGCCGCATCGCGGCGCTGCTCGGGCTTTCGGGCGACGCGGAGCAGTGGCGGCGCCAGGCGGACACCGTTCGGACCGAAATCCTCACGCGGGCCTGGAGCTCGAAAGTGGGCGCGCTGGCCGGCGCGCTGGATCAGGACGAGTTGGACGCAAGCGTGCTGCTGCTGCCGGAGCTCGGCCTCATCTCGGCGCGTGATCCGCGCTTTCTCAAGACGTTGGACACCATCGGCGGCCAGCTCGGCCGCAATGGCTTCATGCTGCGCTATACCAACGACGATTTCGGTGCTCCGGAAACGTCGTTCCTCGCCTGCCAGTTCTGGTACATCGATGCGCTGACCGCGGCCGGACGCGTGGAGCAGGCGCGCGAGTTGCTCGACGATCTCCTCAGTCGGCGCAATGCCTTCGGGCTTCTTTCCGAGGATATTCACCCGACCACGGGCGAGCTTTGGGGCAACCTGCCGCAGACCTATTCCATGGCTGGGATCGTGAATTCCTGCATGAACCTCTCGCGAAATTGGGCCGATGCGTGGCCCCGCTCACCCGCGCCGGAACCCAGCGCGACCTCAAGCGTTTGATCTACGGGACCAATTTCGGCAATAGCCGCAAGGCGGTCACAAACAGAGTGAGATACAGCGTTTGCCCTCGGGCACGCGGAGGCGGGCTTGAGACGGATTGTTCTCGTATCAAATCGGGTGATGGAGCTGCGCAAAGCCGCGCAAGCGGGCGGCGTCGCCGTTGCGCTTGCCGAACTTCTGCGCGAGCGGCCGGGCCTGTGGTTCGGATGGAATGGAAAGGTCGTCGAAGAGCACGACAGCACCGACATTCCCGAACTCCGGACCGCGAAATCCGCGGGACGCAGCGCGATTGCAACGCTTCCGCTGACGGCGGCGGAGCATCGCGACTACTATCTCGGATACTCGAATTCCGTCCTCTGGCCGGTATTTCATAACCGGCTGGATCTCGCGCAATTCGATGCCGGTTTCTACGCTCGATACATCGGTGTGAACGAGCGTTTCGCCCGCGCGCTCCGCCCCCTCATCCAGCCCGACGACATCATTTGGATTCACGACTACCACCTCATTCCGCTTGCGGCAGAGCTGAGACGGGCGGGCGTGGACAATCCGATTGGATTCTATCTGCACATCCCCGTGCCGCCTTCGCAGACGTTTCTCGCCATTCCAGAGTATCGCGAGCTGGCACGCGCCCTCACCGCTTACGACCTCATCGGGTTGCAGACGCAGGCGGATGTCGCAAACCTCATCCAGTTCCTGGAGGACAGCGTCTCGGGGCGCATCCTGCAGGACGGGCGCGTCAGTGCCTTCGACCATCGCCTCTCGATCAAGCGCTTTCCCGTCGGCATCGACGCGGACGTGTTTGCGGGTGGGGCGCCCGAGGAAAAGCTCGTGCAGGCGACCGAAGGCGCGGACCGCATCATCGGCGTGGACCGCCTCGACTACTCGAAAGGCCTTCCCCAGAAATTCCGTGCGTTCGGACGCTTCCTCGAAAAGTATCCCGAGTACCAGCGCAAGGTCGTGCTCTCGCAGATCGCGCCGCCAACGCGCGAGAGCGTGGAAGCCTACACCGACATCCGCCAGACGCTGGAAGCACTGTCGGGCAAGATCAACGGCATGTTCGGCGAGCTCGACTGGGTGCCGATCCACTACATCCATCGCTCCGCCCCGCGGGACAAGCTTCGAGACGTCTATCGCGGCTCGCGCATCGGATTCTTCACGCCGCTACGGGATGGCATGAACCTGGTATCCAAAGAATATGTGGCCTCACAGGACCCGGCCGATCCGGGCGTGCCAATACTGTCGCGCTTCGCAGGGGCGGCGGAGCAGCTCGTGGATGCTCTGATCGTCAATCCCTACAACATCGAGGAGATCGCGGACGCGATCAAAACGGCCCTCGAAATGGACAAATCCGAGCGGATCGATCGCTACAACCGGCTGATGGCGGTGATCCGGGCTTACGACTCCGCCACGTGGTCATCGTCATTTCTCAACACGCTCGAAGCCACTGCACGCGAGCGGTCTCTGTCGTTCGCACCGTCCAACGCCTCGATCCGCTCCTCCATGGACAAGCTCGCGAGAAGTTCGCGCCGCACGTCCCGGCCGCCGGGAGACAGCTTTCTGAAAACGCCTTCCAATCGCGACAAATCGCACAAGACCCAACCGAGCAGACCGGAATGACGCACGGCGCGTACAGAGGCGCAGTTAGGCCCGCAATCCAAAGGCGGAGATCGGCCTCATGAAAGCTCTCTGCGTCGGCGGCGCCATGATCGACACGATCGCCATCATCGAGAGCTCCGCCATCGAGCGCATGGAGCTGCTCAATGCCGGCACCTCCTTCCTGCTGCTCGAAGAGGGGCGCAAGACGGAAGCACTCGAAGTCTCGACCCATTGCGGAGGCGGCGCGATCAACACGGCCGTGGCGCTGGCGCGCCTCGGCGTCACGTGCTCGGTCTTGATCAAGCTCGGGGCGGATCTGCGCGCCGAGCAAATCCTGGCGCGTCTGGCCGATGAAGGCATATCCGTGTCATGGGTCTCACGCGACTCGCGCGCGCCGACCGGCGCCTCCGTCCACGTCTCTTCCCACGACCGCAACGCGGCGGTTTTCACGTTCCGCGGCGCGAACACGCTGCTTGCCCCTCCCGATCTTCACGACGGCGCGTTCGAAGTGGATCTCGTCTACATCGCAAACCTTTCAAATGAGGCGGCGACCTGCTTTCCGCTGATCGTGGAGAAGGCCAAGCGCGCCCGTGCGCTGGTGGCAGCCAATCCCGGCCTGCGCCAGCTTCATGCCCATGGCGACGCTTTCAAGGAGACGCTGCCGCATCTCGATATCCTCGCCCTTAACCGGCGCGAGGCGGAGGAAGTCTTGATCCTGCTCGACGCACCCAGGAGCGACGAGAGCGCGCCTCTGACCTATCCGACGAACGTGAGGCTTCCGCCGCTCGCCGAGTGCGGCCTCAAGCATGAAGGGCGCAGGATGAGTGTCCGCAACTTCCTTCGTGCGCTGATGGACCGCGGCGTCGGCTCGGTCGTGCTGACGGACGGGCGCGATGGGGCCTTCGCGGCGTCCGGCGATCGCATGATCTATTGTCCGGCGCACGAGGCAGAGGTGGCGGGCACGGCGGGTGCCGGCGATGCGTTCGCGTCCACTTTCTCGGCGTATCTTGCAGACGGCGGAGACGCGGAAGCCGCGATCCGCGCCGCAACGATCAACGCCGCAGGCGTGCTGCAGCACGTCGATACGCAAACGGGGCTGATGCGGCGTGCCGATCTCGAAAAATTCCTGAGCAGCAAGAAATCGATACCAAATGTGATAGGCTGGCCACTGTGAACCTGCCGATGGCCATATCAACGTCATGTTCCAAAGAGAAGAGGCTCGCACGGATGTCCGGAGCGGCATCCTTCTGACACGCTGAACGAGGTTAGAAGAGAACGATGGTAGCGGAGAGAATACCGCCCTTGCGGCCGCGTCTCAGCACGTGCACGAACTCCATCCTCGCCAATCCCGGTGCGTTTGCGCTGTTTCTCGATGTGGACGGGACTTTGCTCGAGCTTGCCGCGACTCCAAGAAGCGTGCGCGTGCCGGATGGGCTCAGCGACCTTCTCGGGCAGCTCACCCGGCGCCTGGACGGTGCGGTGGCGATCATTTCAGGCCGCCTGATCTCGGAGATAGACCAGATCCTTTCGCCGCTGAAGCTCACGGCGTCCGGCGTACACGGGGCGGAGCTGCGCAAGGCGCCCGATCGCGACATCGAGCGGGTGACACCGGTTCTTCCGCTGGAGATCGTCGAAGAGATGCGCCAGCTCGCGGCGCGCATTCCCGGCGTGATCGCAGAGCCGAAGGGACCTGGCCTCGCCATCCATTATCGTCTCGCCCCTCATGCAGAGGCCAACATTCTCGCGGTGATCGAGGATTTTCTCGACCGGCACGCCGGCGCGTTCGAGCTTCTGCCCGGAAAGCGGCTCTACGAAATCATCCCGTCCGGTCTTTCGAAGGGAACCGCGCTTGCGGCCCTTGCGTCGCTGCCAGCCTTCCGTGGCCGCGTTCCCATCATGATCGGAGACGATATCGGCGACGAAACGGCTTTCGCGGCCGCCGAGGGCATGAAAGGCTTTGGGCTGCGTGTCGCCGGCGAGCATTACCACGAGGAGATGGCGGACTTCTCCGGTCCCCGTTCGGTGCTCACGTGGCTGGAACGGATTGCAGGGGCTACGCAGCAGCCTGCGGAGCGAGCCCGCTCCCTCTTTTGAGGTAGGCGCTCCCGCAACGTCGTGCCGCTACGAGAAAGGGCCTGTTCCGATTTCTCGGACAGACCCTTCCTCCGGTCACGCCACTAAATTCTTAATGGCGGTGATGACGTCTGTAATGGCGGTGATGCTTGTAGCGCGGGCCGATGTAGAGCGAGACGCCCGGGCGATATCCGTAATATCCGTAGCCCCGATTGGCGGCGCCGCCGTGACACCACTTGCGGCCGTGGCGGCGATGGCAATGGCGATAGGGACGCCAGTCGACCTGCTGAAGATCGGAGCGCTGAATGTCGGCTGCTTTCTGGATCGGCCCTACGGGTGCTGCGTTCGCGGACGCGCCTCCCAGATGAAGCGAAGCTGCGGCCAACACCGCCGCGAGGATCGTCGCCTTGTAAGTCATTGCGTGTGGTCTCCACTATGATCTTGCGTGATCTGCGGGGTTAACGCCCGGCGGCACGCAGGGTTCCCACGCGACGCCTACGGAGGGGTCTGCGCGGCCTTGCACGCTTCTGAGCAAAAGCCCTTGGCGTCAGCATTTCTGGGGATGCGACCCAGGCGACATTGACCCGCCTCATTGCTGCTTTTAGAAAGCATGCATAAGCAATCAATGTCGCCGTATGGGGTGTCGATCCGGGGGAGCAGGAGACCGTTGAGGGGTTTCGTTCTGACAACGTGCCTGGGGCTGGCTGTCGCGTCGGCAGCATTGAGCGCGCGCGCGGGCGAGACGCCGAAGGCCGCCGACCCCGAGTTCCGCCTGCTCGTACTCGGCGGACACACGGTGCGCTGGAACGTGCCGGCGGCAGGTCTACCCGCGACGATCACCTACGCTTTCCTCACGGAGCCGGCGAGCTTCCCCGGCGCGCGCAACTGCGATGCGATGCTGGCACCGGACGCCGCCCTCGAGCGCTCACACGTCTCTCTCGAGGATTTTCGCGGTGAGGTTCGCGCCGCGTTCTCCCAGTGGGAGCAGGCGGCGAACATCGTCTTCAAGGAGGTGTCTTCCGCACACGACGCCGGAATCCTGATCGGGGCGGACGCCAAGTCCCGCGGACGCGCGTTCACGAACGTGGCGCTGCACCAAGGTCTCGCGCGCGCGGAAGTCAAGAGTGGCCCGGACAACATCCGCCAGTCGCTGATCTGTCTCAATCCCGATCAGCCCTGGAAGATCGGCTTCGACGGTAATCTCAACGTCTACGATCTGCGCTTCACGGTGACCCACGAGATCGGCCACGCCATCGGCCTCGATCATCCGAGCCCCGAGGGACAACTTATGTCGTTCCGCTACGTCGAGAAGTCGCGCACGCTGCAGCCGGGCGACGTCGCTGGCGCGGTCGCGCTCTACGGACGCAAGGGCATGGATGCGCCCGCGATGCCCGCCAAAGCACCATCGCCCTCGCCTGCCCCTTCCGGCGACCGCGCGTTCGGCCTCGGCGCCAACGAGAGCCGTTAACCGCCCTCCAGCTTCTCGAAGTGCTCCCTTCGTCCGGAACCATCGGGCGCGACGAGCCGTTGCTTTCACCAGATGCGCGCTGCGAACGCACGCGCGCCTGCAGCAATCGGAACGCGGAGGTCACATCATGCTCAGAAGATTGACGCTCGGCGTTGCGGCCGTCTCGCTTATGGCGGCTGGAACGCTCGGCGCGGCCCAGGCGCAGCAGAAGGCTCCGCGTCCCGAGACCCAGCGCAACGAAGAGAGCAAGATCGTTCCAGGCCCGCTTCCTGGCGCACGCACGTCCAGCGACTGGCGCGCTGGCAAGCTGATCGGCGTCACCATGACCAACACGCTCGGCGAGTCCGTCGGCAAGGTGGACGACATCGTGATCGACAGCGACGGGAAGGTGGTGGCGGTTCTCGTGCGCGTGGGCGGCTTCCTCGGCCTCGGCGAGACCAGCGTTGCCATCGGCCTGCGAAACCTCGTGATCAGCCAATCCGATCCGGATCACTTGGAGGTCAAAACCTCTCTCTCGCGCGACGCCATCGAGCAAGCGGCCAGCCTGAGCAAACAGGACGGCACACCGGTCACGCCTTGAGCCAAGTCATGACGTGACCGCCCCGCAGCCGACTACTTCCCAAGCGGCATGTTGAGCTGAAGCCGTCCGGACCAAGTATCCGCTGCTGATTGCGCGCCGGTCTCGACGCCGCCCGTGGCCTGCACGTTGACGCTATCCTTCATGCCGACCGCCACACCCGCTTCCGCCTTCCATTGCATCTCCGGCACCTGAGAGCTCATGCTTCCGGGGCCGATCTTGGAGAGATCGTCGAACGCGAGAAAGCCTCCAGCAGCAAGACGCGGCTCGATATAAGTTTCACTGTCGAGGCTGAACCTGCGCTTCACCTCGGGCAGCACATCGAGACGGCCGGTTCCGGACGGCGTGGCCGTAGCCGTCTCCCCCATGGCGAGACCGTCGACCATGGGCGTGTCCTGCACATAGCTCAGACCGACGCTCGGCGCGACCGTCCAGCCGCCGACCTGCCGCGATCCGCGCAGCGTGCCACGCAGGAGCTTGCGATCGGCAGGTGCCATATCCAGCATCACGCCACGCGCTGCATTCTCCGCGACGCCCCAAGCCGCACGCCCGTCAAACACGACGCCTGGGCCGAAGCGGACGCTCATGTAAGGCCCCGCCATCCAGCCGTTTGCGGAGATCTGGTCGCCATAGCGGCTGCTTTCTCCCGCCTGATCGAACTGAGCGAGAGCGCCGAGCATAATGTCCGGACCCAGCATGTATTTGCTGCCGAAGTACATCACGCTGAAATTTCCATCGCCGGGCTTCGCGTTGGCATCGACCGTATCGTAGGTCAGATAGCGGCCTTCGAACCAGAAATCGAGGATGCCCGGATCCTTCTTGCCGCCGAGCTTCATGGCCGCCGCCAGCTCGGACATGCTGATCGACGCGGTTACGTCACGGGGGGCTTCCGACGATTGCACCGCCGAGTCGAGCGGCTTCGGCTCGGCGGGCGCGCGATCGATGCGAATGCGATCCGGATCCTTGCTCGTCAGGAACGATTTGCGCCGCTCCAGAAGACTGCGCTCCACGTTGAGCTTGGCGACGGACGCGCACGTCACAGCGAGCGTCGCGTCGGCGGCGCCGTTCGCGTCGAGATAAAAGCCATAGGTCGCGGATGCGGGGGCGACGAACATCAGCGTCGAGGCACGTCCCGCGTGCAGCGTGCGCAACGCGCCGCCTCCGCTCGAGACCGCGAGCCTCGCGGTTCCGCGCGTCGAAAGATCGAGGCTCAAGGTTTCGCCTTCCGAGAGGGCTGCCTCGCGAAGCGCGCTTGCTCCGCCCGAGACACTGACATTGAGGGCGCCGCCGTTTGCGGCATCACACCCTGCGCTTGCATTGGCGGAGGCCGATCCGGCCGCTGCCGCCTGCATACCCAACGTTGTCAAACTTAACACAACGCCACGTACTACCGCCCTCGACAAAGAGCGGGCCTGAACGATTTGCTGCATCGTTCGCGTACCTCTTTCTGTTCCAGATTTTTGTTTTCTATCAATGGGATTTATGTCCCTGAAAATGGACCAAAGCATGACCCTCCGTCCAATTTCGCGCTCCTGACAGCGTTCCTTCAGCGCGGGCGGAAGAAAATTTTTGCTTTCTCCGCGATCTTTCCCTGGTGATCGGCGTTTGATCATCACGACCAGTCATCGTGACAGTCAGGGGCCTCCGGCGTGGCGAGCCGCAGGCCCTTCCCTTGTGCCTCAATGGATCGCGAAATTGCCCGTCATCACAGAACACGGCGCGAAGGTGCTCCCGAGCGTGGAGATCGACAGCTATAACCTCGAGATCCGCGACGAGGAGGGCTTCGTCGGCGATCGCGCCAGCCACGGTGCATTCAAGAGCATCATCGAGGAGTGGCGCGAACCCTTGCGCAAGCTCGGCGCCGATCCACTCGGCGACATGCCGATCGAGGATGTGAGCAAGAAGCAGCTCGATGCCCTGCTCGCCGACGGAGATCCGGAAGCCGGGGGACTGGTCCACAGCGCGATCGAGGCTTTTGCTAAAGAGCTGGATCACGTGATCCGCCGCTTCCTGAAGAGCGCGAGCTGGCGCGATACGGAAGCGATCGTGATCGGCGGAGGCTTCCGAAAGAGCCGTGTTGGAGAGCTCGCGATCGGACGAACTGCCGTGCTCCTCAAGGCAGGCGGCATCGACATCGATCTCAACCTCATTCGCAACCATCCGGACGAAGCGGGCCTAATCGGCGCGGCGCACCTCATGCCCTCCTGGACGCTCGAAGGCTTCGACGGCATCCTCGCGGTCGACATCGGCGGCACGAACATCCGCGCCGGTGTCGTGGAGCTCAACCTCAAGAAATCCTCGAAGCTCGATAAGGCGAAGGTGTGGAAATCCGAGCTCTGGCGCCACGGCGACGAGAAGACGAAGCGCGACGAGGCGGTGGACCGCCTCATCGACATGCTCAAGGATCTCATCAAGGCTGCCAGCAAGGCGAAGATCAACCTGGCACCTTTGATCGGCATCGGATGCCCAGGGCTCATCCGGCCGGACGGCTCGATCGAAACCGGCGCTCAAAATCTACCGGGCAACTGGGAGACGAAGAGCTTCAATCTTCCCGCTTGCCTCAAGGAAGCCATTCCGGAGATCGGGAAGCACGAGACGGCCGTGGTGATGCACAACGATGCCGTCGTGCAGGGGTTGAGCGAGCTTCCGGCGATGCGCACCTACGATCACTGGGGCGCGCTGACGATCGGCACGGGGCTCGGCAACGTGCGCTTCACGACGCGCCATGATCGCAGCTAGCGACGTTCAATCGTTTCGTTCGAAAATAGCCGGGCGCGCTGCGCCCGGCTTTGGCTCGAAAGGCTGGGTTCTTCAAGCAGCCTGCTCGGCATCCTTGTTGACGGAGCCGCGTGCGATCTCGGTCAACAGCGTGTCGGCGTGGTGCTCCTCCTTGAGATTCTCGGCCAGAAGCTTGGCGGCTTCGGTATAGCCGAGATCTTTCGCCCACTCGACGAGGGTGCCATAGCGGCAGATCTCGTAGTGCTCGACGGCCTGCGCAGAGCTGATGATGCCGGCGTCGAGCACGCGCTCGTCGTCGATCTCATCCATGTGCTCCTTGGCCTCGCCGATGATGCCCTCGATGGCGTCGCATTTCTTACCGCGCGCCGGCACTTTGATCAGCTTGAACACCTTCTCGAGGCGATCAACCTGCCCTTCCGTCTCCTTCTGATGCGCTTCGAGCGCCTTCTTGAGGTCGGCGTTGTCTGCCTTGCTCACCATTCCGGGCAGGGCCTTCAGGATCTGCTTTTCGGCGTAATAGATATCCTTGAGGGTCGCTACGAAGAGATCCTCCATCGTTTTTACTGACATGCTTGGCTCCATTTGCTCGCGGGGTTGTATTGGACTGCTCAACACGCGAGATCATCGTCTGTTCCCGCTTACCCCAACCGAAAAACAAGGGCCGGCCGCTCGCGGCAGAGGAACCTCTCCCCTCGCTGTTGCGTTACCTCCATCGTGCGATGCAATAGCGAGACAGCGAGCCCAACATGCAGGAATTCGAGCGCGTCTACATGCGCACGCTGCGTCACATCTACGACACCGAGAAACAGCTCATCGCCTCGATCCGGATGCTCTCGTCATCGGTCACGAACCTCAAGCTGATGAGCGCGCTCAGAGAGATCGAGGCCCAATCGCAGAGCCAGGCGACGCGTATCGAAGGGATTTTCGACACGCTGTATCTGGAAGCGCGCGGCGAAGCGTCTTGGGCGACCACAGCGCTGCTGCGAGAAGCGTGGGATTCGGCTTCGAGCCGCCCGGAAAGCGGCACGCGCGGATGCGCGGCAGCGTTGCTTGCCATCAAGCGCTACGAGATCACCCTCTATGAAGCGCTCCTGCGCTGGTCGGAGCAGTACGAATTCGACGAGATCATTCCCAACATCCGCCGCTCGATTGCGGAAGAACTCGTGCAGGCGAGTATTCTCTCTGAGCTTGCTTTCGGCGACGATGCTGCTGACGAGGCGCTCGTTCATACGGAGCGCGGCGCACTACATTGATCCCTTGCCCAGCCGGTCGATCGAAGAGACAAAGCGCTTTTTTTCGCACCAGTTTCCGAAAATAACAAAGCCGGCCCGAAGGCCGGCTTCATTATTTACATTACTCGTCTGCTTGCTCAGATCATTCCGAGCAGATGGAGCACGATGAGGCCCGAGATCGGTACGCCCAAGGCCCAGAGTACGACGTAGCGCATTTTTGGTCTTCCTTATCGAGGGGACGCGAGGCTCTTACCTCTGCGTCCGAAGTGGATCCCTCCACTAACACTCGACCCTTCCGGAAGTTCCGCTCGCGCCTTTATGTGGCCGTTATTTCGGATCCGACGGCAGGAAGGCGCTGACCTTGCGAACCAGGTCAGCCACGTTCTGCGCACCGATGCGCTCCATGACCCAGGCCCGATAGGTTTCAACCGTGCGCGGGCTGATGCTGAGCTTGGCTGCGATCTGCTTGTTGGACATTCCGGCAGCCACGAACTCCAGCACCTCGCGCTGGCGCGGCGAGAGCGCCTTCAGCCGCTCTGCGATGTCGATACGTTCACTGTTCTCCGTGCTCTGGCGGCGGCCCTTCTGCACCGCGTCCCACACGCTGGTGGCAAGCCGCTCGCCATCGTAAGGCTTCTCGAAGAAGTCGAACGCGCCTTCCTTGAGCGCGCACACGGCCATCGAAACGTCGGCGTGGCCGCTAATGAGGATCAGGGGCGCATCGCTGTTGCGGTATTTGAGCTCCCGCTGAAGCTCGAGCCCCGTCATGCCGGGCATCCGCACATCCGCCACAACGCAGGACGGCTTGGATTCGGGCAAATCGTCCAGGAAGGCTTCGGCGGATTCATAACAGGCAACGGGAATGTCGCGGCTCTCGATGAGAAGGCGCATCGAGTGCAGGACAGCGGCATCATCGTCGATCAAAGCTACGGTCACTTCAGCATCCTTTGGTCGTTCTCTATTGATGTCGGGAGAGTAAAGGAAACAGCGGCCCCGCCGCCAGTGCTTTCGATCAGCAACTGGCCGCCATGAGCCTCGGCGGTCGAACGTGCGAGCGCCAATCCGAGCCCAAGACCCTCGCGTTTCGTAGTGGTAAACGGGGTCAGGGCGCGTTCCAGGATAACAGGATCGAAGCCGGGGCCGTTGTCACGAACCGTCACGATTACGCGACCCAGCTCCGACGTATCGGCCTCGACGAGGATGCGGCCATCCGGACGGCCGCCCCCTTTTATCGATTCCGCCGCGTTACGGATCAGGTTGATCAGGGCCTGCTGAATTTGCAGCCCATCGCACACCACCAACGGCAGATTGCGCGCAAGTCTCGTCTCGAGCGCGACGTGATTGGCCTGCATCTCGAAGCGGCAGTGCGAGACGGCCTCGCGGATCAGCTCCGCCGCCGACTGGGGAACCATCTCGTTGTGGCCGAGCTGAATGAGGTCGCGGAGACGGCGCACAACCTCCGCCGCCCGGTCCACCTGGGCCACCGCGTGGCCCGCGGCCTGACGGGCCGCCTCGTTGTCGGGGGGCTGCTTCTCGACCGCCATCTTGGTGAGGCGCGTGTAGTTCGAAATGGCCGTCAGAGGCTGGTTTATCTCGTGCGCGAGGACGGCGGCGAAAGCCCCCATCGTGTCGAGACGTGCAGCCCGCTCCAGCGCCTCCTGGTTCTGGCGAAGCTGCGCCTGCGTTCTCAACTGCTCGTTCACGACGGCACCGATGGTGAGACCGGTGAGCGCCAGAACGATCATCAGGGCCTGATACGCGGTGACCTCGCTGTCCTGGACGCCCGCATACTGCATGGCAGCCATGAGGCCCACTTGCGTCAGCACAAGGCCTGCGGTGACGCCTTCGAGGCCGAAGCGCACCGCCATCCACATCACCGGCAGAAAGAACAGATAGAACTGCTTTACCCGGAAGGTATCCGAGAGGCCGAAGACGGCGGCGAGCGTCAATGCCAGAACGATGACGAGCGCGCCGAGCTCCAGCGACGGAACGAGCATGCGACGGCGCGTAAAGCCGATCAGCAGGAACGGCGTGAGCACCGTCACGCCGATCATGTCGCCGATCCAGAGCTGCGCGGTGGTCACGGTGACGTCTGCGGCCGCAACCAGCCCGAAGGCTGCGAGAAGTCCCACATAGACCACCGCGACGACACCGGTGCTCACGGCTGCCACCGCGATCAGCATCATCAGCGATCGCTTGGTGCTGAGCGTCCGGTCGAACCCCAAGCTCGGCATGGTCAGGAAGGCGGTCGCGGCGCCATAGCCCACGCCGACCACCGCGGCCCCGAGCACGTGCACCGCCGGAGGCAAAGGCAGCCCCAGCACGAACGCATTGACGATGAGGGGGGCGATGAACAGCCACGGGATGTAGTCGCGTCCCAGCAGGAGCACGAGGGCAAAGCTCAGGCCGGTCGCCGGGTTCCAAGGCGTGACGCCGATCGGCGTTATGGGGCTGATGTAACTCAGCCAGTCGATAGCGACGTAGGCGACGAGGTACGCCAGCCCAGCCAGGGCCGGAGGCCATGAGAACAGGACCGAGACGGGAAGGTTTCTCGCCATTGCTTCCTGCCTCCACTCATACATCTGACTTCTCCAGCCAGGAATATCCGGTGCTTTACTCAGGAAATCCTCCCGATCGATGCCACCTCACGTGCGCGTCCCCAATTGCTGCCGTGCTCGGACATCGAGACGATGCGCATGAGTAAAAGACGCCGTCGTCCGTGTCCAGAAAGTGAAACTTTATATCAAAACACAAGCCTGAACACGGGACGCCTCCGGATAAACGGGCACGGAGCACGGGGAATTTAGGAATATTTGCCCGAGGGATAAAGGCTCGCGTGCCGGGAAATTCGGGCGAGAGTTCATGGGAGGGGGATTGAATGCTGGGACGCCAAAATCTCAAACTTACGGTCATGGCCGGCGCGGTTGGCCTGCTGACGACTCCGGCGGCGGCTCAGACCGCCGCGCAGCCAGCCAATCAGGGTGCGCTTCCGCAAGTCGAGGTGGTGCAGAAGAAGAAATCTTCGCCCGCTCCGGTTGCAAAGAAGGGCGCGCCGGCGCAAGCCTCCTCGCCTGCGCCGCAGCCGGCACCAGAGGGTGACTTTGCGGAGGCCGGCCCTGGGGGCGCTACACGCGGCGCCGACGGACGTCCCGCCGGGAACTCGCCGAGCCTCAGCCCTGTGAGTCCTTCCACCGGGCTCCTGCCCAGCAATCTTCAAGACTTCGCGGGAGCCGCCTCGCGCGTCACGTCGGAGCAGCTCGAGGAGCAGCGCCCCCTCACCAACCACGAGGCCCTCGCGCGCGTGCCGGGCATCGTTACCGTGACCGACGACGGTCTCGGCCATCATGCCGGCATCGGCATCCGCGGCTCGAACTTCCGCCGCTCGCGCAAGGTGCTCGTCATGGAGGACGGCGCTTCGATCAACTTCTCGAGCTACCTCGATCCCTCGACCCATTACACGCCGCCGACAGACCGCGTGGAGAACATCGAGGTGCTGCGCGGCACGGTCGTCGCCTACGGCCCGCTCAACAACCACGGTGTCATCAACTTCCAGAACCTCAATCCGTTCGGCACCCCGGGAACCGTAATTAAGGGCGTGCTCAGCTACACGGACGATTCCAACAAGGAGATCGGCAACTATCGTCACGTCCGCACGCGGCAAAACCTCGGCAACGTGGGCGTCGTTGCATCCTATTCCGGCTCGGAAGCGCCTGGCTCGTGGGAAATCGAGCGGCTGCGCTACAACGACTTCTACGGCGCACTGGGCTTCAGAGGCTCGCAGCAGGATCTGACGATTTCCGGCTCCTACAATCGCCAGCGGGACAACTACGACGAGGACAACTTCGTCGGCACCGCCGCGGACTTCTTCGCCAACGGACACGCCAAGCCGTCCGCGCTGTTCGACGAGGAAGGTCTCCAGTTCAACACCTACAACGCCGAGCACTACAATCTGCAGCTCGCCCACAACTACTATGTTACGGACGACACGACGATCTCGACGCGGATCTACGGCCACAATCACGATCGCCGGCGCTTCTCCAGCCGGGAGGACGGCCCGGCAGAGGGCGGCTGGATGCGAGGACGTGAGCGCGAGTACGAAGTGTTCGGCGCCGAAAGCCGCATCGAATTCGCCAACGTGCCGATCGCAGCCAGCATCCGGCAGGACATCCAGGCGGGCGTTCGCTACGAGCGTCACAAGCTGACGAACTGCACGAGCTTCGGCCGCGTCGGAGAGGTGCTCGACGGCAGCAACAGCGGCAACTGCCGCTCGGAGGAAGGCGTCGACGGATATGAGGATGACGGCGAGATCTTCGAGTACAAGGCGGATTCGTTCGCTGCGTTCATCCAGTCCGCGATCCACCTCTCGCCGAGCCTGACGGTGACGCCCGGCCTGCGCTTCGAGAGCTACGACGTGACCGGCCGCGAAGTATTCCCCGGCACGGAAAGCGCCAAGTCGGATCACGATCACGTCCTGCCGGGCATCGCCTTTGCCTGGGAGGCCTTGAACCGCACGACCCTCTACGGCGGATACCATCAGGGCTTTGCTCCGCACATCGTGCGCGACGTGGACCTCGACGGCTTCCCGCTCGACGAGGAGGTCGGAGACAACTTCCAGATCGGCGTGCGCTCGACCGCCATCAAGGGCTTCACGTTCGACGTGGCCTACTTCCACAGCATCATCGACGACTATCAGCTCAAGGAAGCCTACTCGAACGCGGCGGGCGACGGCCTCTACGGCACGCTCGACGAGGTTGAGATCAAGGGCGTCGAGCTGGCTGCTCGCATGGAAAGCGCCCCGTTCACCGGCGGACCGTGGAACTTCTTCGGCGAGGCGACGTACACCTACACCGACGGCAAGATCAAACGCGGCAGCGACTCGATCTTCGACTTCGAGAACTTCACCGCGGTGGATCAGGATGTCTCCGGCAAGCGCCTTCCGTTCACGATCGAGCACTTCGCCAATCTGACCGTGGGCGTGGCCTACAGGAAGCTCTGGGATGCGAGCGTGACGGCGACCTATCGCGGCGATTTCTTCACCAACGCGCAGAATACGAGCCCGCTGCTCTGCGTGGATGAGGAAGCCGCGACCGAAGCCGAAGGCGATGGCGTCTTCACGGGCTGCTACGGCGGCGACGAGATGGTCGGCGGCAAGGTCGACGACGTGTGGCTGCTGTCGGCGCGCAGCAACTTCAATCTCACCGACAAGCTGACGCTGTTCGTTGCCGGCACCAACCTGACGGACGAACTCTACATCGCGGATCTCTCGGATGGCGCCAAGCCCGGCCAGGGGCGCACCATCTACGGAGGCTTCACGCTCAAGTTCGACTGATCATCTCGCGTTTACGACTTACACGAACTTCTCCCGCGAAAGTTCGGGCTCATGGCGGATCTGCCGGCATGGGCCCGAAGCCTTCCGAAATCGGCGCCTCCAGCCGGTGGACTATTGGCAAATCCGATCTGCCAGGGGGCGCCAAGCCAAACCTCGACGCTTCCCAGGAATTACTCCCCGCTTTGATGCCACATCATCCCGTATATCCGCTCATAACTTCCTGATTTTATTTGTTTTTTCGTAATTATACGGCGGCACTTACCCCGACCAATGCCACCGCATGGGACCATCCCGAGTTGCTGCGGCCCCCAGCTATCGAGAACATGCTGCAACTTTATAACAACACTATGCCCTTCCGTTGTGCGTGCGCTGTCGGCAACGGGACCCGGGTTACTTCGGCAAAAGAACCGACGGTGGGGATTACGGGCTGCGCTCCGGCATGGGCGCGGACGGGGAGGAAGCAGAATGCAATTCAAACACCAACTCAAACTTACGGTGATGGCGAGCGCTGTCGGCCTTATGGCCTCGCCCGCGAACGCACAGACTGCGGCGCAGCCTGCAGATCAAGGCGAGCTGCCGCAGGTCGAGGTGCTCCAGAAGAAATCCGCTCCGGCGGCGAAAAAGAAATCCGCACCCTCCCAGGCTTACTCTCCTCCCGCACCTCAGCCGCCGGCGCCGGCCCCGGTTGCCGAGGAAGCACCCGCGAACTCACCCTATGGGGCCGCAGCAAGCGGCGGGGCGGCAGCACGTGCCGAATCCGGGCCGCTTTCGCCGATCAACGCGCGCCAAGCGCTTCCCGGCGATCTGCAAAACTTCACCAGCGCGGGAACGCGCGTCAACGCCGCGGATCTGGCGGAGCAGCGCCCGCTGACAAATCATGACGCGCTCGCCCGCGTGCCTGGCGTCGTCACCGTGATGGACGACGGCATGGCGCGCCACTCGGGCATCGGCGTGCGCGGCTCGCCCATGCGCCGCTCGCGCAAAGTGCTCGTCATGGAAGACGGGTTGCCGATCAACTTCTCGACCTATCTCGATCCCTCGACGCACTACACACCGCCGACGGACCGTGTCGAAAGCATCGAGGTCATGCGCGGCCCCGTCGTCAACTACGGGCCGCTCAACAACCACGGCGTCATCAATTTCCGGAACATCTCGCCATTCGGCGCCAACGAGACGGTGATCAAGGGCGCGTTGGGCTACACCGAAGGCTCCGACAAGGATCTCAACAACTACCGCCACGTTCATACGCGCCAGAACATCGGCAACGCCGGAATCGTCGTCTCCTATTCCGGTGCGGAAGGCGGCGGCGCGTGGGACAACGAGGAGCTGCGCTACAACGACTTCTATGGCGCAATCGGCCTCAAGGGCACCAACCAGGATCTCACGATCTCCGGCGGCTATTTCCGCCAGCGCGACCAGTATGACGAGATCAACTTCGTTCCGAACGACGAGGACACGGGCTACCAGGAGTTCTTTGCCAACGGGCGCAACAAGTCGGGCAGCCCCTACTTCTTCGACGGCATCGCCTCGCTTGCCGGCTTGAGCAGCTATAACGCCGACTACTGGCGTATCCAGGCGACGCACAACCTCTACATCGACGATACGACGACGCTCACGACGCGTGCGTACTACTCCGACAACGAGCGCAACCGCTTCTACGTGAATGCCGATCGCGGCGACTACGACGCCAATTCGTTCTTCATGCGCGGCCGCGAACGGCACTATCAGTTCTACGGCGCGGAATCGCGGATCGAGTTTGCAGACCGGCCGTTCATCGCCGGCATGCGCCAGGATATCCAGGCCGGAATTCGCTACGAGCGTCACGAATTCACGAACTGCAACACGGTGGGTCTCGAGAACCAGGTTCTGGACGACGACACCAGCGGACGCTGCGATATCTTCACCCGCCTTCCGGAATTCAACGAGGACCGGTCTCGCCGCTCTGACACCGATGCGGATGCCTTCTCGGCGTTCGTGCAGACCGCGATCCACGTGACGCGGAACCTGACCGTGACACCGGGTCTCCGCTTCGAGGACTATCGCATCAATCGCAACTCGATCCGCCCCGACGATGAGACCTCGGAGCAGCCGGGACGCTCGAGCTCGGATCACAGTGAAGTTCTGCCGATGATCGCCGCCGCGTGGGAGGTTGCGCCGCGCACGACCGTATACGGCGGATATCACCAGGGCCTCACGCCTCAAGTCACCAGAGGCGTCGCCTTCCCTCTTCCCGACGAGAAGGGTGACAACTTCCAAGTCGGCGTGCGCTCGACAGCCATCCGGGGCTTCTCGTTCGATCTCGCCTACTTCCACAGCAACATCGACAACTATCAGGTCAAATCGCCGTCGGCTCCGGACGGAGGCAACAACATCTATGGCGCGGCCGACGAGGTGAAGATCGATGGCTTCGAGATCGGCGCCCGGCTCGACAGCCGTCCGATCACCGGCGGCCCGTGGAACTTCTTCGGTGAGACGATCTACACGTACGCCGACTCCGTGATCGAGCGCGGCGTGGACGGCGACGGTGACGACGTATCCGGCAACATCGTGCCCGAGGTTCCCAAGCACTACGCAAACCTCACGCTCGGCGTCGCCTACAAGGCGTTCTGGGATGCCAGCGTGACGTGGACCTATCGCGGCAGCTTCTTCACCGACGTCGGCAACAATTATGACATCGAAGTCGACGATGGAGAGGTGGAGTCCGGGTTTGTGGACGACGTCTGGCTTCTGTCGGCCCGCTCCAACCTCAAGGTCACGGACAACCTCTCGCTGTTCGTCTCAGGTACGAACCTCACGAACGAGTTCTACCTGTCGGACATCGACGAGGGCATGAAGCCGGGACCGGGACGCACCATCATGGGCGGCTTCTCTTACAAGTTCGACTAACTGCAAACCCTTCTCCCAGAAGGTGCAGCGATCCCCGAGCCTGGCATCAGGCTCGGGGATTGGCTGTTCTGAGGGCCGTGGCTATGACAAGGGACTAGGCCGTCGCCGCGGCGAGCGCCTGGTCGAGATCGGCGATGATGTCGTCGATGTGCTCGATGCCGATCGAGAGCCGTACATAGCCGTCCGTCACGCCCGTGGCCAACAGCTCCTCACCGCTCAACTGGGAGTGCGTGGTCGAGGCCGGATGGATGGCCAGGCTGCGCACGTCGCCGATGTTGGCCACATGATAGAAGAGCTTCAGGGCATCGATGAAGCGGCGGCCCGCTTCGCGTCCCTTCGCCAGCTCGAAGCCGAGAAGTCCACCTTCTCCGCCCGAGAGATACCGCTCCGCCCGCGCGCGCTGAACGCCGGTCTGCTGAGAGGGGTGGATGACGCGCGTCACGGCGGGATGCTTGGTCAGCCAGCGCACAACGGCAGACGTGTTCTCGGAATGGCGCGCGATACGCAGCGGCAAGGTCTCGATGCCCTGCAGGAGAAGAAACGCGTTGAAGGGCGAGAGCGCGGCGCCGAGATCGCGCAGCAGCGTGACGCGCGCCTTGATGATGTAGGCGATCGGGCCGAGCGGCTTCACCGCCTCGTTCCAGATGGCGCCGTGATAGCTCGGATCGGGCGTGCTGAACACGGGCTGGCGCACCGGATGCGCGGCCCAGTCGAAATTGCCGCCATCGACGATCACGCCGCCGATCGAGGTGCCGTGGCCGCCCAGATACTTGGTCGAAGAATAGACGACGACGGCTGCGCCGTGATCGAGCGGGCGGCACAAGGCGGGCGCGGCCGTGTTGTCGACGATCAGCGGGATGCCGAGGGGACGCCCGATCTCGGCGACCTCCGCGATGGGAAACACGGCGAGCTTCGGATTGGGCAGCGTTTCGGCGTAGTAGGCGCGCGTCCGCTCGTCCGTCGCGCGGCGGAAGTTCTCCGGATCGGTGGGATCGACGAAGCGAACCTCGACGCCCTGATCCTTGAGCGTGTTGGCGAACAGGTTCCAGGTTCCGCCGTAGAGATCGGTCGAGCTCACGATGTTGTCGCCGGCACGAGCCAGGTTCTGCACGGCATAGGCGGATGCGGCCTGCCCCGACGCAACGCCGAGCGCCGCAACACCGCCCTCCAACGCCGCAACGCGCTTCTCGAGCACGTCGGTCGTGGGGTTCATGATGCGCGTATAGATGTTGCCGAGCTCCTTCAGAGCGAACAGATCCTCGGCGTGTGCCGTATCGCGGAACTGGTAGGACGTCGTCTGGTAAATCGGAACGGCGACTGCACCCGTGGACGGATCAGCACGCCAGCCGGCATGGAGCACCACGGTCTCGGTGCGCGGCGTTTTGCTGGAAACATCCTTGTCGGTCACGGCTCTTCCTCCTGGCATTCGGTGTGATCGCGGGTGTGGGCCACCGTGGCCCGCGGCATCGCGACAGCCCGTCTTCTAGCTCAGAGGAATGGGTCCGTCATGGGGGATGACAGGTGTTTCGGGCGATTCAGGTCAAAGGCGGGCGCCTTTGGCTGCCTTTGCCTGCCCCAGTGCTGGAATAACGAATGGAATTCCGTCGGTGGGAGGCCGTCCAACCGACAACGGGCACTCGTAGGCCCGGCTCAGGATGGCTTCCGTCATCGCCTGACGCGGAGGACCGTCCGCTATGATGCATCCGTGGCTCATGATCACGACCCGATCGGCGAAGGCAGCGGCCAGATTGAGATCGTGCATAACCATGAGGATCGCGGTGCCGGCGTCTGCCTCGCGCCGGAGCGCTTCGAGGACGACGACCTGGTGGCCGACGTCGAGGCTGGACGTCGGCTCGTCCAGCAGCAAGATCTTTCCGCCGCCGGCCAAATCACGTGCGACAGAAAGCTGGCAGAGAGCGCGCGCGATATGGGTGCGCTGCCGCTCGCCGCCCGAAAGCTCGGTGAACAGGCGGCCCGAGAACGCCGCCAGCCCAACGCGGCCGATCGCGTCTCCCACTGCCCGTTCGATGCGCGGGTTCTCCCGGGATAATCCCGGAACCGAAACGCCGAGGCGCACGACCTCGCGCACAGTGAACGGAAAGCTCAGATTGCTCGACTGGGCGACGACCGCGCGCAGGCGTGCCAGCTCGCCGGCTTTCAAGATGGCCAGATCCCGTCCGTCGACCACAACGCGGCCCGATGCGGGCGAGAGCTCTCCCGCCATCACTTTAAGAAGCGTGGACTTCCCAGCTCCGTTCGGCCCCAACACTGCAACGACCTCACCCGCGGCCACGCCGAGATCGGCCTTGCTCACGAGGCTCACATCATGAACCCGATAGCTTACGGACTGGGCCGCCAATACGTCGGCACGATCAGACATAAGCCCCTCGCCTCAGCACCAGATGCAGGAAGACCGGCGCGCCGATGAGCGCGACGACGATGCCGAGCGGAAGCTCGGCAGGCGCGACGATGATACGGGCCACGATATCGGCCGCGAGGACAAGGGCGGCGCCGAGCATCGCGCTTGCAGGCAGGACGGTTCCGTGATCGGGGCCTGCGACGAGGCGTACGACGTGAGGCACGATGATGCCGACGAAGCCGATAATCCCTGCCGCTGCCACCGCGGCCGCGACGGATGCCGCTGTGGCGATGATGATGAGGCGCTTGATGCGCTCGACATCTATCCCAAGATGGAACGCCTCCGCCTCCCCGAGCAGCAGGCCGTTCAGAGCCCTGACGAGATAGGGGAGCAGAAGCAGATTGAGCACTGCAAACGGCGCGACGCCGATGACCTTGGTCCAGCTCGATCCCGCGAGGCTTCCGAGTGTCCAGAGCGTCAGATCCCGCAGCTCGCGATCATCGCTCAGATAGGCGAGCAACCCCATCAACGCTTGTGCCAACGCGCCGAGGACGAGGCCCGCAAGCAGCAGGGCTGCGACCGAGACCGTGCGACGGCTGCTCGCGAGCACGACGAGCGTTCCGGTCACGGCGAGACCGCCTGCGAAGGCCGCGACGGGAAGCGCGTGCACTCCGAACGCCGCCACCACGGGCGCGGCAATTCCGTGCCCGAGGACGATCACGGTCACCGCGGCGAGCGCCGCGCCCGACGACACGCCGATCAAGCCTGGATCAGCGAGCGGATTTCGGAAGATGCCTTGCATCATGGCGCCCGCAACAGCGAGACACGCGCCGACCATTGCGGCGAGGATCGTTCGCGGCAGACGAATGTCGAGTAGCACGAGGGCCGAGCGTGCGCTCTCGGCGTCGCCGTCACCGAACATCGCCGTGATGGCGGATGGAAGCGCGTCGAGCGATATGCCGGTCGCTCCGATCGAGAGAGACAGCACGGCCGTGACGGCAAGAGCCAGCGCAGAGACGGCGAACAGAACGAAGCGTTGCTGCGCCCTGTCCGGCTCCGCCGCTCTCATATGCTCAGCGGACACGATCGCTCCAGCCGGAAGCTTCGACGTCATGGCCGCTCCGCTGTGGCGGGCTTCTGGGCAAGCTCCGGATAGAAGCGGTCCATCAAGTCCGACGCTGCCGCCGCTGCGCGCGGGCCGAACTGCAAGGCGTAGCTTCCATCGACCTCGATGATGCGGCCGGCCTTTGCGGCAGGCGTGCTGCCAAGCCCTTTCATGGAGCCGATCTCCTTGCCCATCTCACCTTTGTTGGCGCCGTCGCTGCGCAGCATGACGACGATAATGTCCGGAGCCGCCGTTACAGCGGCCTCGTCGTTCAGGGGCTTGTAGCCTTCGAGGCTCTTCACCGCATTCTCTGCCCCGGCAAGCCCGAAAATCGCCTCGGCCGACGTTTTGGTGCCTCCTACCACGACGCGGCCGCCTTGATTTGCCAGCACGAACAGCGCGCGCACGGGCTTCGTCACCTTGGCCCTCTTGGCGGCAACGGCGTCGAACTCCGCCTTGACGCGGCTTGCGAGCTTCGCACCTTCCTCCTTGAGGCCCAGAGCGTCCGCCACGGCGCCAATTTTCTGGGCAACGCCGTCGGGTGTTTCTGGCGTCGATATCTCGATCATCGGAATGGAAGACGCCTTCAGTGCGGCGACGACCTCGGGAGGTCCCGCATTACCGGACGCGATAATCAGCGTCGGGCTCATGGACAACACGCCTTCGGTCGAAAGCGCGCGCATGTAGCCCACGCTTTCCTTGGTGGCGACGGCGTCCGGCGGATAGTGGCTCGTGGTGTCCACGGCCACGATGCTATCCCCGCGGCCCAGCGCAAAAATTATCTCCGTCACATCGCCACCGATGGAGACGATGCGCTGCTCTCCTGCGGCCTTGGGTGTTTCCGCATGCGCCTTGGGCGCGAGCTGCGCACCACACACCGCGAGCGAGCCGATGCCGGCAATCCACAAGAAGCGACGAACGCGTTTCAGAAGAGCGAACATCTTGGTTCCTATTTTGTTAGAATGAGGCGGCCATTGGCGGTGATGCGCAGACGGTATTCAGCGCCGTCGTGCTCGAGGATGGCTTCACGCCTTCCTTGCAGAAGATCCGCCACGCTGTAACGGATCAACGCCTCAACAGATCCACGTGCCGATGGCAGGGGCGCCGATATTTCAGTCTTCTTCTCGTGTTGCTCGGGTGACATTCCTACGTCCAGATTAGAATTATTTGAAATCGGCAGCCGTTCACGCGTCGTAGAAGCGGATGTTTTCGGATCGCCTTTTGTTTGTTGACTATGTAATTCCACATTACTATTGTGCGCAAGTCCGCATCGCAATCGCGGATGTTCCGGCAGACGCAATATCGTCGCCGCAACGGCAAGCCAGCCTTTCGGGAGGGGGTCCCGAGCCAGCCAGCCAGTGAACCGCAAGCTACAACTGGGGCGAGGGCTGTGATGGTAAGAGTGTGGGCAGGGGGCCTGATGTCAGCGGTTTCGTTGATATCGCTAACGCAATACGCAAACGCGCAAGAAATTATGCTCGACGGCATCGTCGTGACGTCGTCCAAGACTCAGGAGAGTGCGATCGACGCGCTCTCGGGCTCGTCGGCGATCAGCAGAGAAGAGATCGATACGCAATTCCAGCCGGACCGTATTTCGCAGGTTCTCAGAACGATCCCAGGCGTGACGACACAGGAGACGGCGCGCGATACCGCGACGGCGATCAATATTCGCGGCCTGCAGGATTTTGGACGCGTCAACGTGCTGATCGATGGTGCGCGGCAGAACTTCCAGCGTACCGGCCACAGCGCGAACGGCATGTTCTACATCGATCCCGAGATGATCAAGAGCGTCGACATCACGCGCGGTCCTACGGCGACGATCTACGGTTCGGGTGCCATCGGTGGCGTCGCACAGTTCTCGCTGCTCGATGCCGGCGACATCCTTCGGTCCGGGGAGTACGCGGCCGGACAGGTGAAGACCCGCTACGGCACCAACGACGACGGCAAGCTTGCGAGCTTCACCGCGGCGGCCCGCTCTCTCAGCGGCACTGTCGATATTATCGGGCAGGTGAACGGCCATTGGTCCAACGACTACGAGGACGGCAGCGGGAACGTCGTGCCGGGCTCGAACGACGAGACGGATTCGAAGTTTGCCAAGCTGCGGATTCGTCCCGAACAGGGCCACGAGGTGACCGCGACCATCATCGACTACAATTCGAGCTTCATGGATCAGGTCGAGCAGGGCTCGACGGACTACGACACCAACGTCGAAAATCGCCAGTACACCCTCGGCTACACCTTCACCAGCCCGACCAACCCGCTGATCGATTTCTCAAGCAAGGTTTACTACAACGAGACATCGCTCGATCAGACGCGCCTTTCGGGCGGCGACAATTCCTACTATACGGCAAATCCGGGTGGCGGCGGGGTCGCATGTAACTCCTCGAATCTCGCGCGCTTCGGAACAACGGCATTTCCGACCGTCTTCCTGCCGGTGGGCTCGCCGTGCTTCTTCCACCCGGACGCATTCCCAGTCGGCTCGCAGCGCAGCTTCAATATCGAGACCGAAGGCGCCGACATCTACAATACCTCGCGTTTCGACGCTGCCGGCATGAAGGTGGCGCTGACCTATGGCATCGACGGGTTCCGCGACACCGTCAAGACCGCCGATCCGACCGGAAATGGCGACGAGTTCACGCCGTCGGGTCAACGTGAAGTCTATGGCGGCTTCGTTCAGAGCCAGCTCACGTTCTTCAACGACATGGTCGATCTGATCACGGCGGTGCGTTACGACAGCTACAAACTGGAGGGCGGCGGCACGGAGCTTTCCGACGATCGCATCTCGCCGAAGGTCACGCTCGGCGTCACGCCGCTGCAAGGCTTTACGGTGTTCGGCACCTATGCCGAAGGTTTCCGCGCGCCAGCCCTTTCCGAGACATTGCTCAGCGGGTTCCATCCCGGTTTCGCGCACTTCCAGCTTCTTCCCAATCCCAACCTCGAGCCGGAAGTCGCGCGTAACTGGGAAGGCGGCATCAACCTCAAGTACGACAACGTCGTCACGACCGGCGATAAGTTCCGGGCAAAGTTTACTGCGTTCCACAACAAGGTCGAGAACTATATCGACCAAGTGACGACTGGAGACACGAACGGGTACCTGCTGTTCTTCCGGCCAGGCTGCACGGGCGTAAACCCGGGGGTAGGCTGTATCCCGGTTTCGTTCGTCCCGATGTTCGACGGCGTGAACTTGCAGTACCAGAACGTGCGCGACGCGACTATCGAAGGCGTGGAGTTCGAGTCCTACTACGACGCGCAGTCCTGGTTCGCGGGGATCGGTGCTCATCGCATTCGGGGCACGAACGAGGATACCGGCACCGGTCTCATGACCATTCCGGCCGACCAGGTCACGCTTACCGCAGGCTTCCGGGCTTTCGACAACAAGCTGACGGCTGGTGCACGCACGCGCTTCGTAGCCAAACAAGACCGCTTCGAGCCGGGCGAGATTCGTGCCGCGCAGTTCGCGGATGCTTACACCGTGGTCGATCTCTTCGGAGAGTATCAGGTCAACGACAAGCTCACCGTCAACGCCAATATCGACAACCTTTTCGACGAGACCTATCGCCAGCATCTCGACCAATACAACAGCCCCGGCTTCAATGCCCGGGTTGGAGTGACCATGCGTCTTGGGGCCCAGTAACTCCTCCCGCACTGCCTGGGACCCCCAAGTTGGCGGCGGCGTGCCTTTCCGGTCGTTCTTCCGAGGCCGGATCGGACGCTGCCGCCGTTCTCTAATTCGTCTATGATCGCACCGTTCGGAAACTACGAAAGGACCCCCCGCGATGTTCATCGCAATGAACCGCTTCAAGGTGATCAAAGGAGCAGAGAAGGACTTCGAGAACGTCTGGCTTTCGCGCGAGACGCATCTCAACGAGCTTACGGGCTTCGTCGAGTTCCATCTGCTCAAGGGACCGGAGCGCGAGGATCACGTGCTCTACTCGTCGCACACGATCTGGCGCTCGAAGGCCGATTTCGAGGCATGGACGAAGTCGGAGCAGTTCCGCAAAGCCCACTCGGGCGCGGGCTCCAGCAAGCCGCTTTATGTGGGCCATCCCGAATTCGAGGGATTCCAGGTGCTGCAAACCGTGACGAGCGATGGAACGCGCCTCGTCGCTGCCGAGTAATTCGATCGAGCGGAGGTGTCTTCCATGAACGCCGTAGCAGAACAGAAGGACGACGTCTTCCTGCCGCTCCAGCAGCGGCTGGCAACCAATCCAGACGGTATTCTCGAGGACATCGCCCGCACATACTGCGTCAGCACGCTCGATGTGGTGCGCGCTCTTCCCGAGGCGCACCGCACGATCGTTGCCGGAGATCGGTTCGAGACAATATTCGAAGCGGTGACGGGATGGGGTTCCATTCTGTTCATCGTGCACACGCCGGATCTCGTGCTCGAATGCGAAGGGCCTCTGCCGCCCGGCACGTTCGGGCGCGGCTACTTCAATCTGCACGGAGACAGCCCCATCGGCGGACATATCCGTGCCTCGCGGTGCAAGGAGATCGCGTTCGTCTCGCGGCCATTCATGGGTCGGGAGTCGCGCTCGATCCAGTTCTTCAACTTGGACGGCGACGCAATGTTCAAGATCTTCGTCCGCCGCGATGAAGCCCGCAACCTCATCGCCGATCAGGTCGCGCGGTTCGATACGTTGAGAGCCAGCCTTTGAACGGCGGCACTTCTCGCATGGCTTGAAAGATCTTTGGAGGCCCGTGATGTGCAAAGGGCGCGATTCCCTGACCGACATCCAGTCCACCGGCTTGGGGGATCTGGAACGCGAGTGGCTGCATCTCGTCCGGCTCCATTGCATGAGCTACGAGCACAATCATGCGGAGGGCTGGGACCGCGCGATCAGCCATGCCGAGGTGAAGTTCGGCGCCGACAACGGGCCGGGCATCGCCTCGCGTATCGCCGTTCTCATTCGCGCCATGCGCGAAGAGCGCCGTGGCGGCTTCGGCTATCTCTCACCGTTCTGCCCCTCGTGCCGATTGCGCGTGACCGAGGACGAGTGGCAGCTCATTACGCTCATGCAGGCCGGGTATCGCGGCGAGCCTCATGACATCGACGAGGCCGCGGCCGAGTTTGCGCGCCGCTCCCGCGCGCCCGTCCTCGCGGCTGCCGCCGCCCGATTCGGCAGCACGCTTGCCGCGGCAGTCGATCCCGGGAAGCGGCAAGGTGCGATGCCAGCGCCCAGCTTGCGGCTGCATTGAGGCTGCCGATGGACGCGGCGTGCGAGTTTGCCTTCACCCACGATGATGGGGTTGCGCTCGCGCTTCCGCGCTCCTTCGAATGCCCACTGCTGTCCCGTACCGTCCACACCTCCACGCGGCCTCGCGCCGCCATCGCCACGTCCGGCGTTCTTTCGTTTTCGTTGCATGCGCTGGCCGCGATCGCGCTCATGATGACGTGGGAGCGCAACGAGCTCGGCGTTCTGCAACAGCCGACCGAGGCCATCAGCATCGAGTTCATCGCGAGCCCCGTTCTCGAGCAGGCTCTCGTCGACGTGACCCAGACACAGAGCGGCGAGACGGCTTCCGTCGCGCAGCAGGCGGGCGCGGAGACCGAAAGCGCCGCCGCCTCCACCGCGGAGGAGGTCAAAGCCGAGGAGACGCTCAAGGCCGAGCCGGTGACAGACGCTCTGCATCCGTCTGTCCCTCCCGTGCCCTTCGCGCAAGCGGTCGAGCCTTCCGACACAGTGATGGCGGGAACCGCGGAGGTGGAGGACAGCCTTCCTCCCCCGGCAGCTGAGGAGAAGCGGACCGAGCGGGAAGAGGAGAAGAAACCTGCGCGCGAGGAGCAGGAGAAACCAAAAAAGAAAGCCGAGAAAGCTTCGGAAAAGCCCAAGCAGCCCACGCAGAAGGCCGAGACCGATCCGAGCAAGAAGGGTGGCGCCGCCTCGCGCGCCAGCAGTTCGACGAAGGCGGGATCCGGACGTGTGTCGGCGAGCTCAGGCGACATCGCGGGTTATGCTGCCCGCGTGCGCGCCCGCGTTGCCGGTAATCGCCCGTCGAGCGGCGGAAAAAAAGGAACCGTCGTGGTGTCGTTCGGCGTCTCGTCTTCAGGCGGGCTGACGTATGTGCGTCTTGGGAGATCCTCCGGCGTGCCGGCTCTGGACCAGGCAGTGCTTTCGGCCGTGCGGCGCGCCGCTCCGTTCCCGCCGCCGCCGGCGGGCACACCGTCGAGTCGGCTCGGGTTCGCGGTGCCGTTCTACTTCCGCTGACGCCGCCTCCGCTGAGGACGCTTACATATCGAGCTTAGGCACGTTCTCGGGCAGCACGCCCTCCGGGAGACAGGGGCGGGCTGTGGCCTTGCAGTAGAAGGTTCCATCGCCACCCTTGCTGCATTCCAGCCCGCGGTCGTCGGCATTGTCCCAGCTTTCGTATCCACGGCCGAGCGAGCCGGCGCGCGACGACCACCAGTTCTGGGCCGCTTGTGCGGCTTCCTCCTGCGTGGAACCCGACGACTTTCCACCCTCCACAGGATCTCCGCAGAACTTTCCGGCCTCTGCGGCCGCGGACGAGAGGATGATCAGCGCCGCCGCAAGCGCTGGCGCCCTCAGGCGTGATCCGAATTGCATGCGCCGCTTTCTCCCTCGTTTGTCATTTTTTCTTTTCGCCTTCGTCACGGATCTCGCGCGATCACAACCGATCGCGGACCGCCGGGGCATTTGATGCGGCGAATTTCCTTGAGGCTTGCGAGATCCAGCACCGAGACATCATCCGAGAACCAGTTGGCGACATATGCGAAATGGCCACTGGCGTCGATCGCGACGCCTTCGGGATATCCGCCGACACGAACGCCCGGACGAGGGGCACCGCCAGCCTCCAGGACCGCGACCGTGCTGCTCTGCTGATTGGTGACCAGCACGCGGGCGCCATCGGGCGTCACCGCCGCGCCGTAAGGCATTGCGCCGCTCTTGATCGTCTCGACCACGGCCAGCGCAGCGGTATCGATCACGGAAACGGAGCCGCCCTGCACGTTGCCGACGTAGAGGCGCTTGGCATCCGGCGAGAGCGCCATCGCGAAAGGCGCCCGCCCCACCGCGATGGTCGCGACCACCTCGAGATCGGAGGCCCGTATTACGCTGACGCTGTCGCTCTCACGATTGGCGACGAACAGCGTCGTCTCGTCGGGCGTGAGAAGAACGTGGGCCGGTGCACGCCCGACTTTCAAGATACGAGGCTGTGTCGCGCCGTTATCGGAAGGCTCCAGGACGGCGACGTCTGCGCCGTTCCAATCCGCGACGTAAATGCGTCCATTCCCGGCGACGGCGATGCCGAACGGTGAGCCGGGGACGCTGATGGTGCGGAGAACCTTCTGCCCGCCGAGGCTCACCACCGATATTTTTCCGAGATCGGGGTGAGTGACGTAGGCCAGCTTGCTGTCTCGCGAGAACGTCAAGGCCGCGGGCGCCTTTTCGAGTGCGACAGACGCGCCGAGCTGATGCGTCGCAAGATCTATCTCGGTCAGCTTGGCGCCTGTCTGGCTCAACACGTAGAGCTTCTCTGCCCCGAGAGACGCGCTCGCAAAGGCCAGCCATGTCACGAGCATGGCAGCCACGGCGCTCCCTCGGAGGCAGAGAAATCTCATGATCGCACTCCGATGCTTTGTCTCAGCCGCTGCCCTCGACCTTGGCCTTGAGGCCCTTCAGGCCTTCCTGAAGGAACTCGGTCATGGCTTTTACGGCAGCTTCGTCGTTCAGGTTCTCGGGCGGGAAGTTGCTGGTATCGCCGCGGTAGAAGCGGCCGATCCAGGTCACCTCGCTGCCGTCTCCGGACGGGGTCACCGCAATGGTTGCCGAGTAGAAGCTCACGGGCAGCGCTTCCAGGTTCTCGGTCGAGAGGCGATAGCCGTAGGACATGGTGTCGGCGCTGTATTCGTCGAGGCCTTCGACGAGCACCTTCCCGTTCTTCAACGTGATGGAGCGGCTTGCGCCCGAGTCGTTGCCGCCAGTGGCCTCGGTCTTGGTGATGCCGGGGTTCCAGCTCACGTCGGCGAACTCCTTCAGCGCGGCCCAGACCTTCGCGGGCGGAGCTGCGATCGTGATCTTCTCCTCCGCCTTCTGAGGGGTGGGGCCGTGCGCAAGAGCCGGAGCCGTTGCGCCGATCCACAGGGCGAGAACGCCCATCACGCGTGCGAACAGTGTCATTGTCATCCTCGTGTTGCTTTTCAAATTCCGAGCGGTGTTGGGCGTGTCAAATCTTTCGTGCGATCCGCCCTGCGGGTGGCGGCCTCCTTGAGATCCCTGCGTAGTTGCGCAAGGCGCGGTATGGCGTAGAGCCCGACCAGGAGCGCGAGAGCCAGGGCTGCGGGAATAGGGCGAATGTCGACCGAGACCTCCACCGGGCGGGTGTGGGCGTGCGATGCGATCGCGCCCAGAACGTCTTTGGTGTCGACCAGATCAGCGTGGGCGAGGCCGGCCTTGGCCGACAGGCTGTCGAGGTGCTCACTGCGAACGGACGTCAGATGCTCCTCGCCTTTCTGCACATCGGTGCCGAAGGGCGCCCATTTGGGATGGTAACCGGGCCGCAAATGGGCGTCCGGCGGAGGCGGACCGGAGTGATTTTCCTGCGGCACATCCATGGGGCCGTAAGTTCCGATCTCGTTGCCCTCGTCGTCGTACTTCGGCATCGGCACCTTGTCCTTGCCGCCGATACCGAGCACGAGACCCATCACCTTTCCGGGTGTGCCCTCGAAATCCGGAATGCCGCCGCCGGGCGGAAGAGGAGGCGCTTCATGGCCGTCGGTCACAAACAGCAGGTCGGCCTTGAGATCGTCCGCGATGGCGACGGCGCTGTAGAAGCCTTTGGAGACCATGCTGTCCCCTTCCCAGGCCATCCGCCAGTCGAGGTTCTGGATCGCGGTCTCGATCGGCGCGAAATTCTCGCAGACCTCCACGGGATTGAAGAGCAGGAACGAGCGGCGCTCGGTGAAGACGCCGAGACCGAGGCGCGACTGACAGGGAAGCGTGGCGAGCAGCCGCTCCAGCGCGTCCTTCGATGCCTCGAGGCGGCTCACCGGCTTCCCCGATACGGTCATGTCGCGGGTGTTCATGCTACCCGTGATGTCGACCACGGCGACGATATCGTAGGCGTTGCGCGTCAGCTTGATGCGCGGAAGGATCATCGCGAGCACAGTCAAGACGAGTGCCGCGAGCAAGACCCAGAAGCGCACATCCTCCAATCGCTCACGCATCATGGAAGCCCCTTCGGCACACCGGGAAGATCGGTCCACAGGCGCTTCGGCGCATCCGGCGGCACATCCTCGCCTTCCTGCTCGTAGCCCGGGAAGTCGCGCACGATGCGCATGGCGACGTCGTAGTTGTATTTGATGTCCCAGGCTTGCGGATCGAGGCGCAGGGCCAGCCGGTATTCATCCTTGGCCAGCCGGGTGAGAGGGATCGCCTTATCGATATCGCCCCGCTGGACGAGGTCGATGGCGTTGCGCACGCGCGCATTGGCATGGTTGTAGAGCAGTTGCGCCCGGAGCTTCGGATCCGTCATGGCGGACGAGCCGTCGATCAGCGTCTGGGCCTCCTCGCGCCGGTCACGCTGCAGGAGGAAATGAGAGCGGGCGACCAGCACCTCTCCCGAGGCCTTGCGCGCATCTACGGGGACGTCCTCGCCCTCCTTCAATGCCGCGATAATTGCATTGTCGCGGCGGACCTCGTGGATACGCCAGGTGAGCACCGCCAATGTCGCGACAGAGGCGATGAGCGCGGTTGCCAGGAGAAACGTGCGCACCTTGCGGATCGCGGCAAAAACGGGGGCGAGAAGGCGCGACAGAGTGATGGGCTCAGATGCGATGCTCATGCGTCCTCGCTTGAAGGAACGAGACGGACCTCGGCCAGCTTGGCCGCCAACAGCACCAGCAGCGCGGCAGCGGCGACCGCAAAGGCGCGCGATTTCAGATCCTCGTGCGGGATGCGCTCGAGATACGTGATCGGGCTGCGCTCGAGCTTGCCGATCTCGGCGATGGCGAGGGCGATCGCCTCCGGGTTCTCTGCCTCGAAGGCGCGATAGTCGATGCCGAGAGACTTAAAGAACTTGTCGAGATGGCGCTCCGGCATGGCCTGGGGCGTATCCTCCTCGCCAGGCGCGGGCACGGTGGAGATTCCGGGGGTTCCGGCGGTGCGCAGGAAGAGCCAATAGAGATTGATGGGCCTGCGGGCAAACGCGGCGCGCAGCTTTTCCTGCACCTTCCTGTCGATGACGGCCGCACCGTCCGACACGAGCACGATCACGCGCGCGGCGGGAGACGGGTCTGCCTCCTGCATGTCGAGCGCAAGGGCGAGGCCGCGCCCAACGTTGGTGAAGGCGAGGCCCGGACGATCCATGGCGTCGACCGCCGCCAGCACCGCGTCCTTGTGCTCGGTCATGGGCAGCACGTGCATCGGCGACGTCGAGAAGGCTGCAACACCGACCAGGTCATGGTCACGGTGCACGATGAAATCCTTGAGCAGGCGGCGCGCGGCGGCAGACTTGCTCTCCTCACCGCCCTCCGGAGCGCGTCCGGCAAAGGTGTTGTCCATGCTCGACGAGCGGTCGATGAGCAGAACGATGTGGGCGCCCTCGCCGCTCTTCTCGATGGTACGACCCAGCCGGTGAAGGCCGCCGATGCCGAGGATCAGCGCCACGATGGCGATGCTCCCCACGATCCGGAGCATCCAATCCAGGGCTACCGACAAGGGGTCCGCCTCGATGCCCTCGATCGAGGGATAGCTCTGCGCTCTCTGCGCCGAGAGCAGCAGTGGGAGCAGCGCCAGTGGAAGGAGCGCCAGCACCCAGGGCGTCTGGAGGGCGAGATCCATCAGGCCGCCCTTTCCTGCCGGGCAAGGACGGCGGCAAGCTGCCTCAGATCGGACGGAGGCAGGCCGATCTCGCCTTCCCTCTGCGCGTCTCCGAAGAATACGGAGCGTGAAGCTGCAAAGAAGCGCTCGACCTCGGCGCGCGTTTCTGAATGCTCCGGATGGGCCGCGAGGAATCCGTCGAGATCCGCGGCAAGCAGGCGATGGCCGGCGGCAGTGTCGAAGGCGCGATGCAGGGCGAGCAGCGCGCTGCGATAGCCGTCACCATTGCTTCCGGACGCGAGCGCGCGCGTCACATCTCGCACGGCGCGAGAGAACGGCCGTGCGGCACGGCGATCGAACGGCCACCAGGCGAGATCACGTGCGAGCAGAACGAGCAGCAGGCCCGAGAGGCCGGCCGCTATCAAAGCGGCGGAGCGCAAATTGCCAGACTTTCGCAACGGAGGCGGACTGTCATTCCGCAGGAACGTCTCTGCCGTCTCGCCGCTCTTCTCCGGAAAGATCTCGCGAATCGGGGAGGTGAGGAACGTGAACGGCGGCAAGGTCGCCGTCTCGCTGCCCTCGGGGCTGCGCACCGTCACCTCTGTTGCCGGGATTGTGACCTTCTTGGGATCGATCGGCGCGTAGAACGTCTGATACGTCAGCGTCAGCCGATGCCGGCGCGCGTCTCCGTGAAGCGAGGATGTGAGATCGAGCGACCTCAGCTCCAGCCAATAGTTGGACGGCCCGGTGCGCGGGAGGGACGCGGGAACGATCTCGTCGTCAGCGCCAGTCTCGATCTCGATGGTGCGGACGAGCGTATCGCCGAGGAAGTATCCGAATGGCCTCGGGTCCTCGACGCTAATGGAGCGCACACCCGCAGCGGCGCCCTGCGCAAGCCCAAGGATCGACAGTAGAGCGAAGATGGCCCGCAGCATGGCTCATGCTCCCGTCGCGAGATGGGCGCCCAGCAGATCCCATCGGATGGAATCCGTGATCTCGAACGGCTCGCGACCGTAGCGCGAGGCCAGAGATCGAAAAAAGGACCGGCGGGCCTCGATCCTCCTTTGCCACTCGGCCTTTAAAGAAGGCCTCATGGCTACGAGGCGTCGCCGGCCAGTTTCGAGATCCGTGAGCTCCATGAGGCCCCAGGACGGAAGCTCGGCGTTCTCTCTCGAATCCGAGATCCTGATCGGGACAACGTCGTGCCCGGTTAGGGCGTCGAACAGCTCCTCGAGCTGTTGCTCGGGGAGCAGGAAATCGGACACGACGAAGACGACATTGCGCTTGCGGCCGATCCTCTGGGCGGCCTCGATGAGCCCGGCCGCGCCCCGGTGGGCAGGCACGTATGCCCGAAGGGCGGCCACCATCTCCGCCTCACCCGCGCGAGAGCGCGTCGGCGCAACGCAAAGCTCCTCCCTCACCTCGCTGTCAGCCGCGTACAGAGCGAAGGTATCGCCTGCGCGGCGCACCGAGGTGGCGAGAACGGTGGCGAGCTCGGCCGCGATCTCCATCTTTCTAGAGGCGCCGTGAAAGGCCATGGAGCCCGAGACATCGAGCAGCATGGTGACGCCGATCTCGCTCTTCTCCTCGAAGCGGCGCACATGCAGCGTGCCGAACGGATCCCGCAACGTCTGGCGCATGTCGATGCGGCGAGGATCGCGGTACTCCATAAGGGTGGCGAGGTCCCGGAACAGGCCGCCCGCACCCGACTGCGTGCTGCGGTGGGACCCCTGACGCACCGAGCGGCTCCGCCAGACGATCCGATAGGGCAGATCGACCGGAGGTGGCGACGTCATGGGCTTCGTCGTCATGGGACGGGCACCGTCTCGAAGAGCGCGTCGATCAACTCGCGCGCCACCCGCTCGCGCCGAAGCTCGTAGACGGGCTCGAAGAAGATGCGGTGCGCCATCGTCTCGAAGAAGACGGACCGTACGTCTTCCGGAACCGCCATCGTGCGCCCGTCGAGCCAGGCTGCGACGCGGGCTGCGCGGACGAGATAGCTCAGGCCGCGCGGGCTTGCGCCTGCTGCAACAAGGCGCGCCGTATCGACGCCCGGGATCTGGATGCCGGCCTCGGCCGGGTAGCGCACGGCTTGCCAGAGATTGAGCACGTAGCGCTCGAACGCGTCGCTGGTCTTGATCTCTTCCTGGATGGCGCGGCCGACATCATTCAGCTGGTCGTAAGGCAGGATGCCTTCCTCGATCGAGCCGATGAGACGATCGCCGTCATGGAAACGTGTGCTGAAAGCCAATTCGCGCCGCGTTGCGAGATCGGCTGGCGTGGTGATGGCAATTTCCATCAGGAATCGATCGCGCGCCGCCGCAGGCAGCTCGAACGTCTCCTCGCGCTCCACGCGGTTGCGGTCCGCGAACACGACGAGGTGCGGAAAGCGGAACTCGCGGTTGAACGCCGTCACGCTGCGCTCGGCCATGAGACGCAGGAGAAGTGAGTGCACTTGCGGGCGGGCGCGGTTGATCTCGTTGAAGAAGAAGATGGCGAGATCCTCGCCTGCGCGAAGCACGGGGCCTTCGTCGACCCGCGGGCGCCCGTCCTCGGCGAGGTAAGTATGATAGATGAGATCGCCCGGCATCAGGTCGATCGTGCCTTCAATGCGCTCGTAGGCACCGCCCACCGCGCGCGCGGCCGCACGCAGCAAGGTCGTCTTGCCCACGCCGACGTCGCCTTCCAGCAGCACGTGACCGCGCGCAAAAAGGGCAATCGTCAATAAGCGGATGACGCGCTCCTGGCCCACCACCGCTTTTGCAATTTCGGTTTCGAACTTGGCGGCCCGGCTACGCCATCCGGGCAAGTCAATGCGTCCGGTGGATTGACCGGATTCGATCTTATCGTGCGGCATCAGGACCTCGCGGCGCCCGGAGCCGAACCGGAGCCTTGTTGTTCTTGCTCAAAAGGAGGTGCGGCCGAAGCCGCACCCCAAGAACCCTCGGAGAGGAAGCAGAGCACTCTTGCAAGCGTGGCACTGCAGCCGAGGAATCAATCGAACGACTATTGGATCTTCGATACGTCGTAGACCCACTTGCCCGTCTTCTGGAAGTGCGCGGAGCGCTTCGCGTTGCGAGCGGCCTGGTCGTCGAGCGACTTCTGCTGCTTAGCAAGCTCGGCGGGGTTGTGCTTCGGGTCGTACTTCGAGCCGGCGACCTTCTCCGGGTAGCCGGGCTTCGGCTCCCAGCAAACGCCCGCGGCCTTGCACTTCGTTCCATCGTAGGCGCCGGCAACGCCGGCACCAACTGCGAGGATCACCGCGCTTGCGGCGAGCGTCACAATGGTCTTCGTCATGGGTCAGTTCCTCCAATCAGCGTCTTCGACTTCGGGCGGTTTAATCCGCCCTGACACCCGCATATCCCCCGGGAGGCGCCCGCGAAGGCGCCCTGGCCGGTTAGTTTGCGGATACCTTGCACTCACCTGCGTCCGCAGCCTTTGCGCTGTCGTCCGCGGATGCGTGTTCCTCGAGCTTGTAAGGCGTAAACGCCTTTTTCTGCTCCTCGGTAAGCCAATCGGCTTCCTGGATGTCGCCGGTGTAGAGATGGCGGATCCAGGCGATCAGCTTCAGCATCTCGTCGAGCTGCAGATCGTTGTGCGGTCCCATCATGCCCTGGGCGCCGCCGTAGATCGTCTCAAAGAGACCTTTGTCGGTTTTGTTCTTCGGATAGGTCCAGTAGGCGTCGTTGAGACCGGGTCCGACCTTGCCTTCGGCGACATGGCCATGACAGCCCGAGCACGACGTCAGATAGACCTCCTCACCCTTGGGGAGGCACGCCTTGACCTCGGTGTAGAGGTTCACGCCGCTTTCAAGGAACTTCTTGACCGCCTCGGTATCCCGGCCTTCCGGATTCGCAGTCTCAGGCACCTTCAGGTCTTCACCCGTGATCGTGTGCCGAAAATCTTCCGCCCACGCGACAGCACCTCCGAATGCGCCTGCCGCCAGCAGGACAGACGCAAAAATCGCCTTGCTCTTCCTCGTCATTCTCTCGTCGCTACCCGTTGTTATATTTCGTTGAACTCCCAAACCGGAAAGGCGGTGTCCACGTCCGCCTCCCGCCTCCTCACTCACGAGCGCGGCAGTCCCGTCACGAGCGGAATGCCTTCGTCCTTCAGGATCTCCTCAATCTTCGGCTTCGCCTTCTCGAGCGCGAGATCCAGTGCCGAGAGGAGTGCAGTGTCGTCCTTGCGGACGCCGATCGACTGATCGAAATGATGCGGAACCTTCTCCCCGTCGCTGCGCACGTTGTCGTCGGGGATGACCGTCAGCATCAGCTTGTCGGACGCCTTGACGTAGCGCGCCACTTCCGGCGCGAAGTTCACGGCGACGTCCGCCGTGCCGTCGGCGACCTCGTTGACCATGCGGGTGGGCGGAACGCGCGTGAACTTGTTGCGCCGATCCTGGAAGTTGGTCAGCGAGTGCATGTAGTTGAAGTGCTCGCGGAAGAGCCCGAGCTTCTCCATCATGATCTGGGCGGGCGTACCCGGCGTGAAGCCGATCTTGGCAGCCTTCGCGAGATCCGGGCTGTTCCAATCCTTGATGTCGAGCTTGGTGTCCTTGCGCTGAATGAAGACGTAAGGAGCGCGATAGTAGGGCTTGGTGGTGAGGACGCGCGGATCACCGGTGTCCATGCCCATCACGACATCGCACATCTTCATGTCGAGCTGATCGCGGACGATATAGATGCCTGGGCGCGAGAACCATACGAAGTGCGGCTTCCGCCCCATGGCGTCGGCCACAGCGACCGCAATCCTGTTCTCGAAGCCGGATCCATCGCGGTTCGAATAGGGCAGCTCGTCCGCCGCTGCGCAGATGCGGAGCATGGCGGAGGCTTCGGAGTTGGCGTCGTCAGCGGCCAGGGCGGGCGTGGCCACGAGGCCAACCGCGAAGAGAGGCGCGACGAGCGCAGATTTCATGGAAGAGAAGCGGGAGGACGCGAAACGCTTCATGACTTTCACCTTGGGTTCCTCTTGATGTGTCGAGCTTGCCGTCTCTTTCGCTTCAGATTTCGCTCTGAGCTTTGCGGCTTGGCTCTTCCGATCCCCCTTTTTTTCGGATGCATTGGCCTGCATCTCTTCCGGGCGATCGCGGTGTGTGTTTGGGTCCGCCATTCCGGCGTGGGGGCCGCCGCAGCGCCTCTCTGCCACGAGAGGATGATCGGCGCTGCGGCGGCCTTTAGTTCAGGCTAGATCAGCCCTTCGTGTCGAACTCACCGACGGAGAGGTCGTTGTAGGGGTTCTTGCCGTCGAGCGAGAACACCTGGAGACCACCACCCATCTGCGTGTAGTTCTGCAGATTCTTGAAGGCGCCGACGGCACCAAGGCCAGCGGTCGGATCCTGCAGGTCGAACACGAGACCAACGCCCGGCCAGCCACCGACGCCGTACATGATGGCGACGTACTGGGTGCCCTTGTGCTCATACGTCATCGGGTGACCGATCACGCCCGAGGGAAGCTTGTACTTCCAGAGCAGCTCACCGGTGTCAGAGTTGCGGGCCTTGATGAAGCCATCAAGCGTTCCGTAGAACACCAGGTTGCCTGCGGTCGCGAGCGTGCCGCCCCAGACCGAGAAGCGCTCCATCTTCTCCCACTTGTAGTCGCCGGAGATCGCGTTGTAGGCCTTGATCTGACCGAGACCGAGGTAGTTCTGGCGATCACCCTTCGGACCCGGGTACATCCACAGCGTGGCGCCGACGAAGAACTGGCCGGCACGATAGGGAAGCATGAAGGGCTCCCAATCCATGCAGATGTGGTTGATGCCCATGAAGAAGAGTTCCTTCGTGGGATCGTAGGAGTCGTGGCCCTGGTTGTGGTAACCCATGGCCGACGGGCAGATTTCCTTGCCCTTGTGGTCCATGCGGGTGCCGAACTCAGGATCGCGAACCGGGAGGCCCGTCTTGAGGTCGACCTGCTTCACCCAGTTGACCGTATCGTCGAGCTTGTTAGCCGAGACGAGGTCACCGTTCTCGCGGTCGAGGGTGTAGACGATACCGTTACGATCGGGGTGGGTGAGAAGCTTGCGCTTCTTGCCAGCCTTGTCCGTCTGCTCCGAAAGGATCATGACGTTCACGCCAGCGTAGTCCCACTCGTCGTGCGGGGTCTTCTGGTAGCCGAACTTGGCCTTGCCGGTGTCGGCATCGCGGCCCCAGATCGTCATCGTCCACTTGTTGTCGCCCGGACGCATGGTCTCGTTCCACGGCGCCGGGTTGCCCGAGCCATAGTGGAAGAGGTTCGTCTCGGGGTCATAGGCGTACCAGCCCCAGTTCGTGCCGCCGCCGATCTTCCAGGCGTCGCCTTCCCAGGTGCCCGTGCCAAGGCCCTTCTGGCCGTAGTGCGGGTTTGCGCTGTTGAAGTCGTCAGCCAGGCCGACCTCGTTGTCGGGACCGGTTGCGTACACGCGCCAGACCTGCTCACCGGTCTTGACGTTGTAAGCGGTGGTGTGACCGCGAACGCCGAGCTCGGCGCCCGAGGAACCGACGAGAGCCAGATCCTTGATCACGTACGGAGCCTGGGTCAGCGTCTGGCCGACCTTGATGTCGCCGTTCTCAACCTTCCAGTACTCTTCACCCGTCTCAGCGTTGAGAGCCACGAGGTGGCCGTCGAGCTGGGTCTTGATGATCAGAGCCGGAACCTTGCCGTCGCCCGGCCAGTAGGCCAGACCGCGGTTGACGAGGTCGCAGCAAGCGACCGAGCGAGCGGCCGGATCCTGCTTCGGCTTGTGCTGCCACAGGATGTGGCCGGGATCGTTCAGGTCGAGAGCGAACGTGTTGTTCGGGAACGACGTGTGGACGTACATGACGCCATTCACGACGAGCGGCGTTCCCTCATGCCCGTGCAGCAGACCCGTCGAGAACGACCAGGCAGCGCGGAGCTGCTTCACGTTCTCGGTGTTGATCTGCGTGTTGGGGCTGTAGTTCTGTGAGCTGTAGTTCTTGCCCGGCATCACCCAGTTTTCGTTGCTCTTCGACAGCTCGTTGAGCTTGTCGTTGGCGAACGAAGAGGATGCCGAACCCATGGCGACCATCAGCGCAGCGCAGGACGCGCCAGCCAACAGCCCCTTACCCAGGTGCTTCATCATTCCCAAAACCTCGCGTTATCCATCCCAAGGCCGAGACAGTTCCCGCGGAGAGCCTCACGGTTAGCCATGAGTGCGCATCCGCAGCCTGCCTCTATCCAGTGTCGCAATGTCCCGCTGACCACGTCGGGGGACATCACGCTCACGACCCGATTTGCTGCACCGCCAAGGGCTTGTTCTCGCCCGTTGCGGCTTTGCGTCTCGGACCGTGGCCGCACGCTAGACTGCGACATTCGGTGCGGTCTCTAGTCCGACTGGCAGACATCGACGGGATAAAATTGCAAAGAAGCCGGGCTTGCCCCGGCAACGGGCAAAAACGTAACTATGTAACGTTATTGTGATCGCCGCGAAGCACCGTCTTGTGGTGTTTCACTTTCATTCGCGGCTCGTTTCGAGCCTCGATTCCGATCCAAAAGAGGGAGGTTAGAGCGATCGTGGTGCACAAAAACGGCTCCGATCAGCGCGTAAAGCGCTCCGCCTCTTTCGCCGCCCTCCTCGCAGCGTCTCTCTTCGCGTGCGCGGGCCTCGGCGGATGCGGAGACGAGCCCGTGCGCCAGGAGGCGAAGCGCGTGGATCCCGCGGAAGCGGCGCCTCACAAGACCGCCTGGCTCGAGCTTTCCAGTCCCCTTTCTCCCGCCCAATGGCTCGCAAGCCGCGGCGAGGAAGACGCGCGACCGATCACCGACCCCGAGGTTCAGCGGGTGGCGGAGTTGCTGGCGACCGCGCATACGCGCTATCGGGAGAGCGAGCGGATGATCGCCAACCGCTCCGCACAGCTCTCCGAGATGCTCGAGCCGCACGGAATAAAAGAACGTGCGACAGATATTCTCGGTGATCTCACCAGCATCGGCGGCAAAATGGGCCAGACTGAAGGCTTCGGCGCCGTGAGCCAGTACTATTTCAATCTCCGGGTCTCGAGCGTCACCCGCACGGAGGCGCTCGCAACCCTCAAGACCCGCTATGGCGCAACGCCCTAGCCCGCAAGGACAGACGACCCATGGGACCAGTTATGCAAAGCGTCGAGCAGCTCCGAGTGCTCATCATCGACGACCATCCGTTCGTGCTTCAGGGGTGCGCCCGCATCCTCGAGGAAGCCGAGGTCGCGCGCGTTCTGCAGTCGGGTGGCCTGGCTGACGGCTACCGACAATACCGCGCTCATCATCCGCACGTGATCATCGTCGACCTTTCGATCAAGACCGCGGCGCTCGGCGGCCTGTCGTTCGTGCGGCGTCTCAGGCTGCACGACAAGAAGACGCCGATCCTCGTGCTCAGCATGCACAGCGATCCCATGATCATCCGCCGCGCACTGGAGGCGGGTGCCACGGGCTATCTGCTCAAGGATGCGCCTTCGGACGAGTTCCTCAAGGCATTCCATACCGTGCGGCAGGGCCGGCCGTATCTCAGCCACGAGGTCGCTTCGGAGATCGCGTTCAGCGAGACGCGGCTCAATGCGAGCCCGCTTCAGGCGCTCACGGTGCGCGAACTTCAGACGCTCTCGCTCATCGCTGAAGGCAAGTCTTACGGCGTGATCGCGGAAGAGCTCAGCATCAGCTACAAGACCGTGGCCAACACCACATCGCAGATCAAGATGAAGCTCGGCGCACGCAGCCTGCCGGAGCTGATGCGCATTGCGATCCAGCATCTGCCGGGTCCCTCCGGACGGCGCAATCGCGACTAAACTCCAATAGAAGCCGCAAAAGAAATTGCGCAAGCTCTCGACTGAGGGCTTGCGCATTTTTCTATCGGGTAGCTGTCGCGGTTTCGTCAGCTCGGCGGATTGATCGCGATGTCTGTCGGCGTGCTGAACGTGCCGTCAAACAAGCGCGTATCCGATCCATCGCCCTTCGTCACGATATTGCGCGCCGGCAGGCCGGTCGCCTTGTCGACGTAGAGCGTCTGAATGTTGGCCGGCTCGGCAGGCTTTTCCTTGTCTCCCTTCGCGCGCTCCTCGGTCACGGGCGGAAGGGTAGCCTTGTAGGCCAGATAGGGCTTGCTCTCGAACGTCGTCTCACCCAGGCACTCGTAGGCGAGCTGGCTCTTCGAGGGCTCAGCCACCGATTCCTTGAGCTGCTTGGCGATCACTTCGGCAAAATTAGCCGGAACCTCGGACCATCCTTGTCCCTGGTTCGACCAGACTTTGTTGCCGATGGCGATGGTCTCCATCTGGGCAGTTGCCTGATCGCCGAGGCTCACGCGCTGATGCATGCGGTCCGGCAGCAGGTAGTCTACCGTCATATGCAGGGTTCCCTGCTGCTCGTTGACAATTTTCGTCTGGAGCCGGAAGCCCGGTCCGCTGCGCAGCTTCGAGAACGCCTGGCTCACCTCCTCCTTGCAGTCAGCGCTGAAGGCGTGACTGCCAGAGGCAAGGAGCAGTCCAACCACAAGTACACCACGGATCACGAGGTCTTCTCCCAGTATGAGTTGTTTTGCATAGCTCTTTGCGCGCCTCACCATGCCGTGTCATGGCAGAACAATCCGGGAGGAAATCCCCGGTCTGCGGGGACGCGGTCGCGACCGTCTGCGTCCATCCAGGACCGAAAAGGGCCTTTTACCGCCATCATTTGCGCTGTTTCCCGAACTAAACGGGGGTCAATGGGTGTCTAGGACTCAAGCGAAGCCTTGTTTGCCGGGACGACGCTCCAGGCACCCTTCGGCCTTGTTCCGGGACGATGTCGACCGGCCCCGGATCAACTTTGGATAGAACATGACCCATCGCGCCTTCACCGCGGCCCTCTCCCTTCTCCTCACGTCCGCCATCGCGCCATCCGCTCCGCACGCCCAGACCCCGACGCGGGACCCCGAGTACCGGATCGCGCAGCAAGGGCCGGGCGGCCCCGCTGCCAATCAGGGGGAAGATAAAGAGGGCGACAACACCCGCCCGGGAAAGCGTACCCCAGGCAAGGAGGGACCGGGCCGAGGCGAGCGCGGGCCTGGCCGCGAAGGCGGTGCGCCTGGCCGCGAGGGCGGGCCTCCGCCGCAAAGGCAAGGGCAGGGGCAACCGCAGGGCCAGCCTGCGGGTAAGCCGGACAAGACTATCGACCGCGCCCAAGGCGAGGCTCTCAAGCAGAAACAGCTCGAGGCCCAGCAGGCTCGCGAGAAAGCGCTCAGGCAGAAGCAGGATGCGGACCTAGCCCGCGAGAACGCCATCAAGCAGCAGCAGCTCGACGCACAGAAAGCCAAGGAGAACGCTGCCCCACCCAAGCGCCCCATCGATCGCATTCGCGAACGCGTTATGCAGGGTAAGGAGCAGAACGCCGTGCAGCCGCGGGACAACGCTGCAACGCGCAGACAGGACGCCGACCGCGAGCGTGACAACGTGCTGAGACGTCAGCAGCTCGATGCGCAGCAGGAGCGTGACAAGGCACTCAAGCAAAAGCAGGACGCGGACCTGGCTCGCGAGAACGCCATCAAGCAGAAGCAGATCGACGATCAGCGGGCCAGAGAGAACGCAGCCCCTCCGCCGAAGCGGGACATCGACCGGATCCGCGAAGGCATCATCAAAAAGAAGGAGATGGAGGCGGGACGCGGCAGTCCGAACCGCGACGCCGACCTCGCACGTGAAAACGAGATCCGCCAGCAGCAACTGGATGCCCAGCGCCGCCGGGACGGCGATCGCGGGCCGAGCAAATTCGACCGCGCGAAGGCGGACCAGGAATACCAACGCGCGCGCCAGCAAGCCGAGCGCGATCGCCAGGGCGGCGGAGACCGCGGTCGCGGCGGCCCCGGCGACACCGAGCGTTGGCGCGAAGGATCGGCAAGCAAATTCGAAGCTCTGCGTAAGGGACGGCGGGAGCGAGTGGACCTCGGCGGTGCCCGCAATGTGATCGTGGAGCCGGACAAGCGCGTGATCGTGCGCGAGAACAACCGTGCCTTCATTCGGCACGACGAGACGCGCCGGTTTGCAAAGTCGGGCCGCGAGCTGCGGCGCGAGCGGCGCAAGGATGGCACGCTGCTCACGGTGTACATGGGCCTCGCCGGCGCTCTCATCTATACGCTCGAGGACGAGCAAGGCCGGCTTTTGAGACGTTCGCGCAAGGATCGCGACGGGCGCGAGATCGTGCTCATCGACAACCGCAATTTCTATCACGATCGTCGCGGCTCGCAGTTCGGCCCCGGCCGCTACTACGATTCCTACGTGGATCTGCCGCCGCCGGATGTTCGCATTCCGCGCGACAAGTACATCGTGGACTATGACGACGCCTCGGAGGAGGACATCTACGATGCGCTCAGCGCGCCGCCCATCGAGCGGCTCGACCGCGGCTACTCGCTGGACGAGGTGCGCCACAGCTACCGCGTGCTCGAGCGCATGCGCCGCGTCGACCTCGATGCGATCAATTTCGACTTCGGATCCTGGGATGTCGGCGAGGACCAGTATCGCAAGCTCGAGCGCATCGCCGACGCCATGCGGCGGATCCTCGACAAGTCGCCGGACGAGGTGTTCCTGATCGAAGGGCACACGGATGCCGTCGGCTCCGACATCGACAACCTTTCGCTGTCCGACCGGCGCGCGGAAACGGTGGCCGTCATCCTGACGGAGACGTTCGACATTCCGCCGGAGAACCTCACGACGCAGGGATACGGCGAGCAGTATCTCAAGGTCATGACTGACGGGCCTTCTCGGATCAACCGCCGCGTCTCCGTGCGCCGCATCACGCCGCTGCTCTCACGGCGAGGGTGGGACGAGAACTAAATCGGTCTTCTAAAGAAATGGCCCCGGATGCGCATCGCATCCGGGGCCTTTTTTCATTGCGCAGAGTTCAGAAGATCCTCAGCCCTTGGCCTCGCTTCTATGGGCGGCAAGATCCACTACGTTGTCGCCCGGCGCATTCACCGCGGAGAAATGGGTGACCTTGTTGGCGTCGCTCACGTACACCCACTTGGCATCGAACAGCTCCTCGTCGCGAATGTAGCCGAGGGTCGCTCCCTTGTTCGGGCGCCAGAACAACAGCGGCGGCAACGCCACCCCGGGCCTGTCCCATTCGGGCTCGACATAGTCGGCCACAGGCTTCCATTGGATCACGTGCTCCTCCTTCCGCGTTCGCCGCGCGCACCGTTATAGTTGAAATCACTCTTCGTCGTCACACGGCACCGGATACTCGATATCCGGCTCGATGCAGCTCTCCTCCTGGATCGTCGCGTGAGTTGCGGATACTGCCGCACAGACGCCAAGCGAAACGGCGACGAGAAAGAGGCATACTGCACGCGGGACTTGCCCGCTACGTTCTGCCCGGCGTAATCGTATCCGTGTGCTCTGCTGGCCCCTGTTCTGCTGGTCCATGTCCGGCACCTCTGAGCAGACGCTCTTTTCCGTTGCCAAGGCTACAGCTCAGGCGGCCGCACCGCCAGTCTCGATCGACACCCAACATCCCGATGAAAGAGCAGGAAGATAGCAGAATTTTGGGCGCCGCCCCCGTGATGCAGGGCGGAAACTCCTCCCCCTGCACGGTGTGCGGGGCGTGCTGCGCTTACTCCGACGAATGGCCGCGCTTCACCATTGAGGACGACGCCACGCTGGACCGGATTCCCGCCGAGATGGTCAATGACCAGCTTTCGGGCATGCGTTGCGATGGCGTGCGCTGCCTGGCCCTCGTCGGTCAGATCGGCGTTGCGACGTCCTGCGCGATCTACGCCGACCGGCCCGAGGTATGCCGCGCCTGCGAGCCCGGCGACCATGCCTGCGACATGGCGCGGGAGCGCCATGGGCTGCCGCTCCTCGCGCGCTGAGGCTTCCTCCTCGAGGGACATAAAAAAAGGGAGGACGGCGGTACCCCGTCCTCCCTCCCTCATGCCGTGATGCCGGTGCTGCTCCTAGAACTTCACGGTGAGGCCCGCGTTGAAGGAGCGTCCCTCGCCCGGCACATTTCCCTTTGCCGCCACGCCGCCGATGTGACCCGACATAGTCGGCTCGATATAGTGGCCGGCCAGCGGGTCCTCGAAGTAAGTGTCGAACAGATTGGTCACACCGAGATCGAAACGCCAGTTGTCGACCTCGTAGCTCGTGCGCAGATTGACGAGCGCGTAGCCCGCAGTTTCCAGCTCGTTGCGGGTGGTATCGACGTTGTGCTTGCCGCCCACGAGATCGAGCTCGACGGCGCTGGACCAGCCGCCCAGCGCATGGGTGAGCGCCAGCCGGGCATGGAGCGGCATCATGTGATAGAGGCTGACGCCGGTATCGACATTCTCGCCGTGCACATAGCCGCCGCGCCCGGAGAGGCCGATCTCGCCAAAGTCTCGGCTCGCCAGCAAGCGCACGCTTCCGGCGAAGTTGATGCCGTACAGCTCCGCATCGTGGTTGACGAACTCGAGATTGACGAAGCCCGGCTGGCCGATGGCATTGCCGATCTTTCTCACGCCGATGTAGTCCTCCACGTAGGTGTAGTAGGGCGTGACCTTAAACTCCCAATCCTTGCGCGCGCCGTCGTGCCAGCCGGTCGTGACGCTGACCGTATGGGCGGTTTCCGACTCGAGATCCAGGTTGCCTACGTAGCCGTTACCGTCTCCGAACCAGCCGATCATGCTCATTGCCATCTGGGCGTTGTCCATGGGCCCGTCCACGCGGCTCCAGGCGTAGCGCTCATAGAGATTGGGCGCGCGCGACTTCATGGCGTAGCCCGCCTCATAGCTCGTGTTGCGGTTCGGCTCGTAGCGCGCCAGGGCCGTGACATCGATGTTGGTGTCGGTGCGCTCGTGATTGCGGGCGTTGAAGGCTGCCGCATCGAGGGCATAGACGCCGCCCATGCCTCCCACGGCGGCGTTGTAGCCGTGCACGTCGCCGGTATCCATCCAGACGACATCGTTGCGCACGCCGAAGAGCGTGGACCAAGCGTGATCCCACTTGCGCTCCCACTCGATGAAGGTGCCGAGCCGGGTTCGCGTTCCGTCATTGATGGTGAGATACGTATCGGGACCCATCATGCTCACCATGGCCATGGTGGCGGGCCACCAGTCGTCGAGCGCCTGGTGATGGAGCTCGTTGCCCACGCGGAGCAGGTCGCGCTGCGAAAGGGGTATCTCCGCCTTGATCGCATAGCCCATGTCCTCGCCTTCGGTCAGCATCGGCATGTTCCGATAGGGCGGCGCCTTGTTGTATTTCTTGTCGGACAGGAAGTTCATCTCGTGGTCGGTGTGCTGGTAGAAGGCGCGCGCATCCAGCTTGCCCCAGCCGAAGGTTCCGACATAGCGCGTGTTCAGGAACCAGGCCTGATTGTCGACCATATCCATGCGCTGGTTCACGAAGCCCTGGTAGGGGATGTACTGGAGACCGCCCTGGACGATGAAGACATCGCTTCCGTTGCGGATCGCGAGCTGAACGGAATGGTTCTGGGCTTCGTACTCGGTGGAGTAGACCTCTGTGCCGCGGCCGTCGTCGTAGTTGCCGGACCGTCTCCACGCGCCCGCATAGTTGACGCTCACCGTCTCGGTCGCGGCATGAGCGGTGGCGGCGGTTCCGATGCCGTCGCCGTTGCTGCGATAGGAGGCCGACAGGCTTCCCGCCGTGTGGACGCCCTGCTCCGGGCTTGCGAAATGCGGCGGATGGCTTTCGACGATCACGGTACCGCCGAGACTATCGCCGCCCTTGGAGACGGGGGCCACGCCGGTCAGCACCTCGACGTATCCGACCTGTGCGGGGTCTGCGTAGGAGAGCGGCGGGTTCATATGATTGGCGCAGGCCGACGAGACCACCATGCCGTTGAGCAGGACTTTCACCCGATCGTCGGCAAGGCCGTTGAGCGCGGGGATGCCCGACACGCCGCCAGCCCTGAAAATGCTGACACCGGGCGCATCCGCAATCAGATCCGCCGTGCTGCTCGTTCCGGGCTGCATGGACTGGAAATCGCGGCTCGTCCTCTGCGTCGCGGAAAGCGGAACGGCGAGGCCGTCGTTACGAAGTCCGATCTCCGATTGCCGAGGGGCCTCGTGGTCCTCGACTCCGGGGCCGGAGTTAGCTGCCGCCGGCGTGGAATGGTTTGCTTTCTTTCCGGCGGCCTTGTGCTCTTTGTGGACGACGACCACGGGCGGCAGCGAGACGCTGCCCTTGTTGCTTGCTGTCGTGTTGCTGGCCGCGTCTTGAGCCACGCCGTGGGAGAACGGAATCAAGGATGCAACGGCGGCAGCGGCCGCCCTGCCCGGCGCGAGCCGATAGCGTGATGAGGACATAGGAACTCTCCAGTGTGTCGTGAAGCCTGTGCGCAGGCTGGCGTTCCCCAAAACGAGGGCAGCCGGTGCGCTTTGTGGTGGACTACGAGAGGGAGAGTTCCGGTGGGCCTCGTGCCGAATGGGCCGAGGGACGCGGCGTTTCCTGAAAAATGCCGCGCGTGAGGCGATACGTGATCGAGGCGTAGGCTGCCTGCGACGCGACGACCGAAGACGGGCCCGCGCCGATGCTCGCCGAGCCGACAGACGCGTAGGCGCAGATATCCTTGTCCCGCTTCTTTTTCTTCGAAGGGACGGGTGCCTCGCCTTCGGCGGCCTCCTGCTCTGGGCCGTGACCGGTGCAGATGACGACTGTCATCGCGACCGCATCCTTGTCCGCTTTCGGCGCGAGCATGAATCCCACCGGCACGATGCTGTACAGCGCATACGCTACGATCATCCATATGCGCAGGACGTGCCGCATCGCCTCGTCAGATCTCGCCTACCGATTGATATGTCCAGTTGCCAGTACGGCATCATCCCCGGCACCGACCGAACTCAGTTGATCTCTGATAACCTGGCGGGGATCGCACGTTTGGATGTGTCCGTTGGGACACTGCACGATCTCATGGCGGATCATTTTGCTGATGCGGATCAGCGAATTACGGCCGAGACTCTACTCCCCGAACCGTCAACGGAGATCGCGGCAGGCGCCCACGGACCTCCTTACCGAGGATAGGGCTCCGCGCATCCCCCCATTTGGGCGGATAGGGTCCCTTCCGGCCCCGCCATTTCCGTTCCCATTCATGCTGCCATTCTATTATTTTGTTTTAGATCACCCACCCCCCGATTATCGACGAGCATCCCCGTGCATACATTCGACGTCATCGTAGCTGGCGTAGGCTCCATGGGTGCCCAGACGTGCTGGCAACTGGCCAAGCGTGGCCTGCGCGTACTGGGGCTGGACCGGTACGACATCCCTAACCAGATGGGCTCTTCCCACGGAGAGCATCGCATCATCAGGCTCGCCTATTTCGAGCATCCGCTCTACGTGCCCATTCTCCGGCGGGCGTATGAGCTTTGGCGGGAGCTTGAGCAGCTCTCGAGCGAGCAGATCCTGTTCGTCACCGGATCCATGGACATCGGCGCGCAAGGCTCCGAGGTCATCAACGGCTCGCTCGCAAGCTGCCGGGAGCATCATCTCCATCACGAGCTGCTGTCGGCGGCGGAGGTGATGCGGCGCTATCCCGGATATCTGCTGCCCCACACCTTCCAGGCCGTCTATCAAATGGACGGCGGCTTCGTCGCATCGGAGCGCGCGGTCACGGCGGCTGCGCGGCTTGCGCTCGAAAGCGGTGCCATCATCCGCGGCCATGAGCCGGTTCTCGAAGTCTCGCCCGCTCCGGGCGGCGGCGTTCGCGTCCGCACCACGCGGGGCACCTACGAGGCCGGCCGGCTCGTCGCCTCGGCTGGCGCGTGGATCGGCGAGATGCTTCCCCGTCTCAAGGAGATCGCTGTTCCCGAGCGGCAGGTGCTCGGCTGGTTCCGGCCGCGCACGCCCGAGCTTTATCGCCTTGGCGCGTTTCCGGTCTCGAATCTCAAGAGCGACCTCGGACACTTCTACCAGTTTCCGATGTGGACCGTGCCGGGCTTCAAGATCGGTCTCTATCACCATCTGCGGGAGCGGGGTGAGGCCGATACGCTTTCGCGCGTACCCACCCAGCAGGACGAGGAGGTGCTGCGGGAGGGAATCGCGCGCTTCTTCCCGGAAGCGAATGGGGACGTTCTGGCCCTCCGAACCTGTCTTTTCACCAACACCCCAGACGAGCACTTCATCCTCGATACGCTCCCGGGCTTCCCCGAGGTAATCGTCGCCTCGCCCTGCTCCGGTCACGGCTTCAAGTTCTCGAGCGCCATCGGCGAGATCCTGGCCACCATGGCGATGGGGCGCGCGCTGCGGTTCGATCTCTCGCCATTCCGGCTTTCGCGATTCGAGGCGTGAGTCTTTTCGCCGCCGCGAGCTTCGAGACCTTCCGCACCGCGTGAGGCGCAAAAAAAAAGAGAGAGAGCCTTGCGGCTCTCTCTCCTCTTCGTCGTCAACCAGTTGGGAGTGGTCGTATCAGAACGAGATCATGGCGCCCGCAGCAACGACGTTGATGTCGTCGAGATTGCTGATGGCCGGAGGAGCACCCTCGAAGCTCGCGTCATAGTTCTTGTACGTCAGCCACAGAGACATGGCGGCTGCGTCGATCTCCTGGACGGCACCGAGGCCCCACTGCGTCAGGTTGCTGCCCGTGACCCCGAATGCGCTGAGATCGGGATGGTACATGTCGTTGCGCTCGGAATACTCGCCGTAGAGCACCGTGGCGCCAAGCGGTACCCAGTTACGCCGGATGCCCGCCTTCAGATACCAGACATCGCCGCTCGGCTGCGCATCCGTCAGCGCCTGCGTGACGAGGATGTTGTCGTTCTCTTCCTTGCCGTAAGAGCCATAGAGGAAGAGGCCCGACGAGACGTGCTGCAGATAGGCGCCGATCTGGAAGTAGCTTGCGTCGCGCTTCACGACGTTGCTGAGGCCGGTCACCGTATTGAAGCCGGTGTACATGCCTTCGTCGCCGTTCCAGTTGTAGGCCGCAGTTGCCGCCACCTTGAAGCCGCCGTGCTCGCCGGCATAGCGAAGGGCGACATCCCAGAAATCGTCCTCACCCCACGTGGCCGACGCGGAGAAGCCGCCGAACGTCGGCGAATCGTAGCGCACGCCGTTGATCGGAACCGGCGCGCAGTTGCCGCCGGTCGGCAGCGAGCTCGAGCCGCACCACATGGCTGCGCCAAGCGGGAAGCCGACGTTCGGGACGAGCGTGGGCAGGCCGAAGTCGGCGTCGAGAAGAAGCTCGCGGCCGTTGCGTGCCAAGGCGATGCCGAGGCCGTTCAGGGGCGTCCAGTTCGCCTGCAGAAGCGAGCCGGATCCATCCACCAGCATGGCCGCGTGCTCGGAAGCCTGCGGGATGTGGCCGACCATCACCTGGCCAAGGCTCTTGCTCTTCAGGAACCAGTACGAATAGAGCGACTTCACGGCATTGTTCTGGAGCGTATCGTCGCTCGTGATGCCATAGGCATAGGGACCGTTATCGCGCCAAGCGGGGTTGCCCGCCGTGATCGGATCCGCGTTCATCACCTCGAGATGGAGTACGTAACCGGCAGTGACGTCCGGCGTCACCTGGGCGCTTCCCGAGAATTTGACGTGGGAGGCGATGGTGGAGCCGATATCCGTGACGTAGACGTCGTCAACCGCGCCGTTGTCAAAATACATGAGCTGCTGGCTAACCCAGCCGCTGATCGTCATCGACACTTTCCGGTTGCCTTTTCTCGCCGTGGTCGCCTCAAGCTCGGCAACACGCTCCTCGAGATCAGCACAGCAATTGCCCCCGAGGTCCGCGGCGTTGGCGCCACCGGAAAGCAATCCGCCGGCAACGAGCCCCGCAGCCACAAGCGCACTTTTGCCCCTGACTTTCATCTTTTGTTTCTCCCGTGAATTGTGCGTCATTCGTGGTGCGGCCCAATATCCCCACGGCCGAATTCAAAACGGCCGCACGCCAAACTTCACACCATCGATTTTCGGATTATCACAAAGCTGGAAACTGAAATCGGAAAAAATGTCCGTAGACGAAAGTTCCACACGCAAATGTCTACATTCAGTCACACAAATTGAGGCAGTCAATATATTGCAGAACAACAGGAAATAGGTAGGCCGCCATTTATTTTATTTGTGAATGCTATTAATAGATTTAAAAAATAATACGGCCGGATCATCGCTATCCGGCCGCATCATTTATTACGTGCAGGTGTCGAAATCCAGCCCGGCCGCCTGATCCGGTGAGCCGTGCGGGCGCTAACCCGTTACCTCCCTCGCTCCCCGAGAAAGGCGAGATACGATTCGTGCGCCATCAGCGACGAAAGGTCGGCCGATTCGGCCAGGCGAATGGTGAGAAGCCATCCGTCTCCATAGCAGTCTTCGTTCAGCAAGCCTGCCTTTTTGCTCAGATCCTGATTTGCGGCCAGAACCTCACCCGAAGCGGGCGCGATCAATTCGGAAACGACCTTGTACGATCTGACAGTTCCAAAGGGAGATTCGGCCTCGATGTGATCTCCCGCCCGGGGAAGCTCAACGTACAGGATCTTTCCGAGCTGCTTTTGCGCGAAGTCCGAGACGCCGATATGCGCCTCGCGCGATCCCGCGGACGGCCGAATCCACAGGTGGCTTCTGTGAAAGAGCGCACCATCAAGAGAATTGCAGGACATTGTGCTCCTTTCGTGCGGCCGCGAGCGGCTTGTGCGTGGCCTGCCCGAGTGCATCCTCCACGGCTTCCAGAACACCTTCGGAAATCGTGGGATGGGCATGGACGGTCGCAAAGAGCTCCGCCGCCTTTCCGTTGCGCTGAAGCACGATCGCTCCCTCATGCACCATCTCAGACGCGTGCGGCCCGATGATGTGGAGGCCGATCAGCTCTCCCGTGCTCTTGTCGACGACCACTTTGGCGAAGCCCGAGATTTCACCGAGGGCGTGCGCACGGCCGAGGCCCCGTAGATCGAACTTGCCGCTGACCACATCGAGGCCATCGGCTCTGGCTTCGTCCTCCGTACGGCCGACCCAGGCAATCTCCGGATTGGTGAAGACGGCGACGGGTATCGCGCGGTCGTAGATCAAGTTGAACTCGCGCCTGAGGGCGTGGTCCACCGCGAGCTTGGCTTGGGCGGAAGCGGCGTGCGCCAGTCCGGACCGGCCATTTACGTCACCGGGAGCATAGACGCGCGGGGCACTCGTTTTCAGCACCTCGTCCACGACGATCTCGCCCCACTCGTTGGTGCGAATTCCAGCCCGCTCCAAGCCGAGATCAGCCGTATTCGCCTTCCGGCCGACGGCAACGAGCGCGCGCTCCGCGGAACAGACGATCCTGTTGCCGGCAAATGCGCTGACGCCGTTTGCGGCGTGCACGAGAGACTGAATGCGACAGTTCAACTCGACCTTGATCGAGCGCTTGCGCATCTCCCGCTGCATGACGGCGGAAACATCCTTGTCGGCGCTCGACATCAGCCGGGACCCGCTCGCGAGCAGCGTGACCTCGACCCCCAGGCTGTCGAGGATGAATGCGAACTCGCAGGCGATGATGCCCGAGCCGACGATCATCAAGGATCGCGGCAAGGTTTCCCAGGCGAGCAGATCGTCGGACGTTCCGATGATCTCCCCATCCACGTTGAAGTGCGGATCGGCGATTGGCTTGGAGCCGGTGCATACCAGAATGCTGTCGGCTTGGATGTGCTCGCCATTCACGCCGATGGTGTTCGCGTCCAGGAACTCGCCGTAGCCGCGAACGCAGGTGACGCTGCGATCCTCCATCAGGCGCTCGATGCCCTCTCCGAGCATCGCGATGACGGCCGCGGACCTCCGGTTGATGGAGGTCCAATCGGCCGAGACCGCGCCCGCAACCTGGAGGCCGAATTCATCGGCTCTCCTCAGCTTTTCGAGCAAACCGCAGCTTTCGACGAGAACCTTGGTGGGAACGCAGCCTTGATTTAGGCAGGTTCCCCCAAGGGGTTTCGGCTCGACGAGTGTCACTCGCGCGCCGTGCGCGGCAGCGTGAGAAGCGGCGACGTACCCTGCCGGTCCGCCGCCGAGTATGACCATGTGGTGATGCATGCTCAGGCAGTTGTCTCGAGAGCCATCGGCTGGCCGTTGATCACCACGCTGCCTGCGACCTCGACCGGGGCCTGCAGCGTGTTGAGAACGGGGCAGTGCTTCTCGACCATTTCCGCGAGCTTGCAGAGCTCCTCGCGGCTGGCAGAGCTCTTCACCTCGGTCTCGAAGATGATCTTCTGGTAGCCCGCGGGAATGTCGTCCTGCAGCGCGAAGAGGCCGCGCAGATCGATGTATCCGCGAAGATTGCATTTGACGCTCTCGAGCTCGATTCCGAGCACGGCGGCATAGGCGCGATAGACGATTTCCTGGCACGTTCCCAGCGCAACGAGCACGATCTCGACCGGATTGGGACCGCGGTCCGTGCCGCCGAGGTCCGCAGGCTCATCGATGCTCATGGCCGGAAAGTCGCGGATCTTGCCAAGGCAGTGCATGCCCTCGCCGAGCTCGGTGGAAGCCCGGAAGACCACCTTCGCGCTACCCGGGTTCTCCTTGATGTTGCCCATGGCCGCGAGGAGAATCTGCTTAATTTTCTCTTGAGACATGCCCGTTTCCTTCCCTGTGGTTTTTGCCGTGTTGATTGTGTGGGAAGGCTACGCTTGCGGTGCCGGACGCCACAATTGGGGGCATTCCGAGCGAACCTAGGGACTTTCCCTAAGGCACGGACAACCGGATCGTCCGTGGGGCGCTTATCCGTCGTCGCGCGCGTGTGCCCGACCGATCCGAACGCGGTCGCGCATGGCCGGTCAGAAGCTCATTTTAAGCGTCTAGCAGGGCTTTGGGGTGACGAGCACGCCGAGCTTCTGCACCAGTTCGGCGACGGAGTGGGCCGACATCTTCGCCATGACGTTGGCGCGATGGACCTCCACTGTCTTGCAGCTCAGCGAAAGCTCGGTGGCGATACGCTTGTTCGGCATGCCGGAGTAGATGAGCCACGCGACCTCGCGCTCGCGGCACGTCAACCGGTTGAAGCTGGCGTCGACCTCGGAGCGCGCGGTTTCCGCCTTGTAGAGCCCCCTCGCGCGCGCAAGCGCCTCCTCCGTCCTGTCGAGCAGGACCTGGTTGTTGAAGGGCTTCTGCAGGAAATCGATGGCCCCGTGCCGCATGGCCGTCACCGCCATCGGAACATCGCCATGCCCGGTGACGACGATGCTGGCAAGCGGAGATTGCCTTTTCTGAAGCTCGAGCTGAAGCTGGAGGCCACTCATGCCCGGCATGCGAATATCCAGAATCACGCATCCCAGGCGGTCGTCATATTTGTCCAAAAACTCGTTCGCACTCGTGTACGTGCACACGCGATAGCCCACGGACGTGAGCAAGTACTCGAGCGACTCCCTGGCCGCCTGATCGTCGTCCACGACGAACACCCATTCGTTAGCCCGCATTCTCCCCTCCGTCACGAATAGGCAGCTCGATGATGAACGTGAGACCGGGCTCCGGCGCGTTGGTTCTCACCGCAAGCTGTCCCCCGTGGGCTTCCACAATCGATCGCGAGATGGGAAGCCCCATGCCCATCCCCGTGGGCTTTGTGGTGAAGAACGCCTCGAACATCTTGTCCGAATCGATGGTGGGGGCAATGGGGCCACGATCTTCGATGAGGAGGCGCACTGATCTCGGCTCGGCAACCTCGAGCGTGATCGTAACCAGCCTGTCCTGGCCAGGCCCCATCGCATCCATCGCCTCGATGGCGTTGCGAACCAGATTGAGGATGACCTGCTCGATCTGTATGGCTTCTCCCATCACGCGTGGGACCGACGTGACGCCCCGGGTGCAAACCTTGACCTGATGCGCATGGGCTTCCGGCGCGACGATCCGAAGGGCGTCGAGCACAAGCGCGCGCAGATCGAGGTGATGGAACGTCGCGCTGCCTTTCGATAGAAACCGGCGGACGCTGGTGATGATATCGCCGGCCCGTTCCGCCTGCCTGCACACATGCTCCATCGCGACTTTCAGCTCAGAACCTTTCGAGCCGTTCTCCAGGCGATAGAGACAGCCTCGGGAGTAATTCGCGATCGCAGCCAGGGGCTGATTGAGCTCGTGCGCGAGGGCCGTCGCCATCTGCCCCATGGAGTTCAAACGTGACGCGACAGACAGCTCCCGATAATGCAGGCGGATCTCGTCCTCGTAGCGCTTGAGATCGCTGATGTCGCGTGTGATGCCAAGGAGCGCCCTAACCGTACCGTCCTGATCCTTCAAAGGCGCCGCGTGCGTCTCGAGCCAACGCTGGCGTCCCTTGAGGGATATGATCTGGAACTCCATCTTGACGCGCTCTCCGAGAAACACGCGCCGGGTCATCTCGTCATAAGGATCGCGATACTCCGGCGCCACGACCCGATAGACGGACGTTCCCACGATGTCCTCGGCGCGGTCCGCGTCCACCAGATAGAGGCCGGCAGGATTCATTTCGAGAATGATCCCGTCGAGGGATTGTATCTTCACGCACTCGGGCTCGGTGGCAATGATCTGGCGGAGCCGCTGCTCACTTTCGGCCAGCCGTTCCTCGACGCTCAGCCGATTGGACGTTTCATCTCTCAGCACCAGCTTCGCCCGCCGCAACGAGAGGCTCACACTCGCGCTGTAGATCGACATACCGGCCAGCATGGCGAGCGCAAGCAAGAGAAGTGCGTATTCGCCAGAACCAGACATCCCCCAGCAATCCTCCGGGACGCGCCGCGCATCGACGCATCGTTCGCGGCATTCTAGCGACGACTGCGCATCATCGAAGACGGGGTCCGCATTTATTTTCTATTCCTATATATCGCCTTCCTTGCAGCCGCCCCTCGACCTGATCCGTCCACGTCCTCAACCTCCGGGCGTTAGCGTGCGGAGATCGTGCTGGAGCTTTTCGGGCGTCATCAGCTCCTCGACGCGGGCTAGGCCCGGGAACGTCTCGATCAGCCATTGTCCGAGCGCCTGGATGCTGAACCACTCGAACACGTTGAGGAAGGCGATGCCGGTCAGCACCAGCAGCAGGCCCATGATCTTCTCCATCAGCCCCAGATGGCGGCGGAAGCGGTGCATGAACGACAGAAACGGGCGGATGGCCACCGCGGCCAGCACGAACGGAACGCCGAGCCCGGCCGAATAGACCGCGAGCAGGCGCACGCCCGCGCCCAGGCTCGCCTCGTTGGCGGCGAGCGCGAGCACCGTCGAGAGGATGGGGCCGATGCAGGGCGTCCAGCCGAAGGCGAAGGCGAGACCCATCACATAGGCACCGGCGAGGCTCGCGCTCGACTGCTCGGCCTGATAGCGCTTCTCGGTGAGCAGGAAGGGGATGCGCAGCACGCCGAGGAAGTGCAGGCCGAACAGGATGATCACGAGGCCGGCGGCGAAAGAGAGCTCGGCGCGCCAGGTCTGGATCACCTGGCCGATCAAGGAGGCGCTGGCGCCGAGCGCGATGAAGACGGTGGAGAAGCCGAGCACGAAGAAGACGGAGGCGAGCACGACGCGGCGCCAGACCGCGCGCTCGAGACCCTTTTCGTCGGAAAGCTGCTCGAAGGTGGTGCCGCCGAGGTAGCTCAGGTAAGGCGGCACCAGCGGCAGAACGCAGGGTGAGAGGAAGCTCACCAGACCCGCCAGCGCGACACCGAGATAAAGATGGGCTTCAGCGAGCATCGCTCATGTTCCTTAGGACGCGCCTGTCATCGGAGGCCTCGCCAAACGACGTAGGCGCCGACCAGCGCGACGATGACTGCGAAAATATTCGAAAGTGCCTTCTTCTTTCCCGCGAGCCGTGTGGCGAGCATCTGCCCTCCGAAGCCGCCGACCGCGCCACCGCCGACGAACCACGCGACGAGCGTCCAGTCGATGAAGCCCGAGAGGGCGTAGTTGCCTGCCGTCGTGAGCCCGAAAGAAAATACGGACACGAGAGAGCTGCCAATCGCGAAGATCAAAGGCATGCCGGTTGCCGCCACGATGCCCGGCACAACCAGAAACCCACCTCCGATGCCGAAGAAGCCCGCGAGTGCGCCAACGCTCGCGCCGTAGGCCAAGAGCAACGGCATGAGCTTCGGCGCGGTATCACGCGTCAGCCTGACATCGCCGTTGCTCGCATCGCTCCCCTTGAAGAACATGAGGCTGGCAATCACGATCATCAGCACGCCAAACAGAACCAGCAGGCGCTCGCCATCGAACTGTTTGCCGAATGTGGAGCCCAGCGCGGCACCTGCAGATCCCGCCGCCGCGAACACAAGTGCGCAGCGCCACTTGACGTGCCCGGCTCTCGCGTGCCCCACGAGATTGACCAGCGCGCTGATGGCTACGGCGACCGCGCTCGTTCCAATCGCGACGTGAGGCGAACTCACGCCGACGACATAGACGAGCAGCGGAACAGCGAGAATAGACCCGCCGCCGCCGATGAGGCCAAGCACGAACCCGACGAGGGCACCAGAGCCGACGGCCAACAGGTCCTGGATTACGATCACGCCATGACCTTCGGACGCGCCATCCACTCACGGCCTTTGAGCATGGCCTTCCAGTAGATCGGGGGCAGGATCCGTTCCTTGAGGATCCAGGCAGCCCGCGAGGGCTGCATGCCGTCGATGATGTACTTCGGGAATGACGGAGCCAGCTTGCCGCCGTAGCAGAACTCGGCCAGCACGATCTTACCGCGCTCCACGGTCAACGGACACGAGCCATAGCCGTCGTAGGCACAAAGCGCCGATCCCAGCCCCATGTCGAAGAGGATGTTCTCGGCGCAGACCGGCGCCTGCTTGCGTGCGGCTGCCGCCGTCTTTGCGTTCGGTGTGTTCGAGGCATCGCCAAGCCCGAAGATGTTGGGATAGCGCTTGTGCCTCAGGGTTGCGGGGTCCACATCGACCCAGCCTGCCGTGTCGGCGAGCGGGCTCGACCGCACAAAATCGGGGGCCTGCTGGGGCGGGCAGACGTGGATCATGTCGAAGGAGGTTTCGATCGTCTCCGCCGCTCCGTCGGCGCCTGCCTTTTTGAACCACGCCTTCTTCGCCGGACCATCGACCGCGAGCAGCGTGTGATTGAAATTCAGGGTCACGTCGTACCGCTTCACGTATTCCATGAGCGCGGGCACATAGTCCGCGACGCCGAACAGAACGCCGCCCGCGTTGTAGAACCCGATATCGATGTCCTTCAGGCATTTCTTGCGCAGCCAATGGTCGGCGGAGAGATACATCGCCTTCTGCGGCGCGCCCGCGCATTTGATCGGCATCGGCGGCTGCGTGAAGATGGCGCGACCTGAGCGGAGTGAGCGAACCAGCTCCCACGTGTAAGGGGCCAGATCGTACCGGTAGTTGGAGGTGACACCGTTCTTTCCGAGCGTCTGCGACAGGCCCTCCACGCCGTCCCAGTTGAGCTTGATGCCGGGGCACACCACGAGGTGCTTGTAGCGAATGGTGCGGCATCCCTCGATGACGACGCAATTCGCCTCGGGCTCGAAGCCAGCGACCGCCGCCTTGATCCATGTGACACGACGCGGAAGGACGGCGCCCATCGCCTTGGCCGTCTCCTCCTTCTGGAATACACCGCCGCCCACCATCGTCCAGCCCGGCTGATAGTAGTGCGTTTCGGCCGGCTCGATGACGGCGATATCCAGATTGGGCCGCCGCCGAAGCAGGCTCGCGGCAACGGCCGCGCCGGCCGCACCGCCTCCAACGATCACGATGTCATGGGAGGCTACCGGATGATCGGTATCGATGAGACCCTTGTTCGAGATGCGGCTCAACACGCCCGAAACATCATATCCCGCGGCTTTTGCCCTTTCGGCAATCTCCGCCGCCGGGCGGCGCGCGCCCTCGCTCAACGCCCAAAGCGTGGTCGAGCGGGTGCCCGTTCTGCAATAGGCCAGCACAGGCTTCGGCATCTGCGACAGCGCGTCCCCGAACGCTGCCGCATCCTCGTCCGTCACCTTCCCCGTGCTGACTGGAATATAGCGCACAGAAAGGCCCGCCGCTCGCGCCGCAGCCTCGATCTCTGCAAAGAGAGGCTGGTCGGTTCCTTCACCGTCCGGCCGGTTGCAGACGATCGACTTGAAGCCTTGGGCGGCAATCGCCGCGATATCGGCCGGCATGATCTGCGGTGAGACGGAGACCTCTTCGGAGAGCTTCTTGGCATTCATCTTGGGGGAACTCTTCTGGCTGGGGCTCATCCTTGAAATGCGCGCATTTCAATCAGAGCTCGTTGATCGGAACTTTGAGATGTCGTTTTCCCGTTTCGTCCGGCTCGGGAAGGTTTCCGCCCCGGATGTTCACCTGGATCGATGGGATGATGAGTTTCGGCAGGGCGAGCGTCCTATCACGCTCCTCCCGCATCCTCACGAATTCATCCTCACTCACGCCGTCCCGCACATGGATGTTGTTTGTGCGCTCCTCGGCGACGGTCGTCTCCCATTTGATGTCGCGTCCCCCGGGCCCGTAGTCGTGGCACATGAAGAGGCGCATCTCCGGTGGCAGCTCGAGCACCCGCTTGATGGAGCGATAGAGCACGCGCGCATCGCCGCCGGGAAAATCCGCACGCGCCGTTCCGCCGTCCGGCATGAACAGGGTGTCGCCGACGAAAGCGGTATTGCCGATCACGTGCGTCATGCAAGCCGGGGTGTGACCGGGCGTGAGCATCGCGAATGCGCTCATGCCGCCGATCTCGTAAGTATCGCCGTCCTTGAACAGGCGGTCGAACTGGCTGCCGTCCCTCTGGAACTCGGTGCCTTCGTTGAAGATCTTGCCGAACACCTCCTGCACGATCTTGATGTTCTCGCCGATGCCGAGCTTGCCGCCCACCTTGCCCTGAATATAGGGCGCGGCCGAGAGATGATCGGCATGGGCATGCGTCTCGATCAGCCATTCGACGTGCAGGCCGTTCTTCGTCACGAAGGCAATGATCTTGTCGGCTGATCCGTAGCTAATGCGGCCGGCGGCGTAGTCGATGTCCATCACGCTGTCGATGACGGCGCAGGACGTGGAGTTCGGATCCTTGACGACGTAGCTGACCGTGTTCGTCTGCTCGTCGAAGAATGCCGTGACCTCGGGTTTGACCGAGAGATCTACGGGGTGAGGGATCATGGTGAACCTCGATTAGAAACAGGTGTGTTGCGTCCGATCGGAGACCGGGCTCGATATTGGACTTCGCGGAGAGTCGCGCCCCAGGTGCCGCGCCGACTGCCAGGGCTAGTCTCTTTAACTTGGCTCATCCGCTTCAGGTCCCGCTCTTACAGCGAAATCCAGAGCGCCGCCGCAATCGCGACGCCGCCCCAGACCATCGTATTGATGAAGGAACGCAGAATCATCCGGTGATCGCTGGAAGCTGGGATTCCGGCCCAGTTGCAGACGAGATCACCGGGGATCAGAAAGATGGAAAGCATCGGTTGCGCTGCCTTTGTCACGCCTTGCGATGGCCGCAGGTCGAAACGCCTGCGACACGATAGACGGGGCAGAAGCGGGCAAGACCCGTAATGAGAGGAACGAGGCCGACAAGTCCCCATGGGGTCTTGGGCCCAACGAATACGAGGGCCAGCAAGGCGAGGCCCAGGAGGATGCGGAGATTGCGGTCCCAGCTACCGACGTTTGATGTCATGAGCGTGCTCCATTTTCTGCCCAAGACTTGCATATGAGTGCCGGTCCCATGCGTCTGTGACCTAGTCACAGACCGATCACGGTGCCGCAGCTAAATTTTTGAGGGCCTCCGCCCGCACGATGTTGATTACGCCGCGGGACGTGGCGATCCAGCCGCGACGCTGGAATTCGTTGAGCTGGCGGCCGATGACCTCTCTGGCAGAGCCGAGCTCCGCAGCCAATTGCTGGTGCGTGCGCTCCACCTGGGCGCCGGGGCCAGCGAGCTCGAGCAGCTTCTGGGCGAGACGGACATCGATGCGCGAGAAGGCCACCTCCTCGATGATGCGGAAGAGATTGGTGACCCGCACGCTGAAGGCGGTGAACACGAAACGGCGGAACTCCGCGGAGCGTGCGATGAGATCGTCGAAGGTCGACCGCGGAATGGCGACGGCCTCAACGTCGGTCTCGGCGATGCCCTCGGCCTGATACTCCTCGTAGCCCATGAGGCACGCGGTGGTGAGCGCACAGCTTTCGCCGGCCGAAACGCGGTAAAGTACGATCTCCCGGCCGGCGCTGGAGGCCTGCTGAACGCGCACCGTGCCGTCGATGAGCAGAAGATACGCGTCGGGCGCCTGCCCCGGACCGAAGATCCTCGTCCCCGCTGGAAGCACGACTACTCTACTCGTCTCGACAAGCGGCTTTGCGATCTCCGGCGCGAGAGCCTTGAGGCCCGGGAAATGCGCCACCCAATCCTTAGATGTCATGCGTCGCACTCTCGTTACGGCGAGAAGATCCCCCTTGGGCCCCGTTAAGGAGGACCGCGACCCAAGGGGGAGAACCGCCGAAACCTCGGCAAACGCGCGTGCCGCGTCAAGCTGTGAACTCCGGGAGAAGACTGGAGCGGAGAGCATTGAAGGGGCGCCTTGATCGTGCCTCGGTTCGCCGGCGATCTAGAGGAAGATGTCCGCGGTGATACCCTCGTACCAGCCCATGTTCTCCGTTTGAGTCATCTTCCGGACCGAAGCATCCTCGCCGGGCTTCGACACGAAATCCTCGACGGATGCGATCTTGCCCTCCTTCGGCGCGTAGCGGCCGCCCACTTTGACCGCGTCGTCGTCGTCGAGCATGCTCCAGCAGATGTTCTGAAAGCGCGGGGGGAAGGTCTTCGCATCAGCAAACCTTCCGCGCACTGCGGCGGCTGCCACCTTCGCCTGGCTGTTCGCGGCATATGCGGACTTGGGCATGTCGCCGGGAATGCAGGCATCACCAACGATGTAAATGTTGGGATCGAGCTTCGATTGCATGGTCTCGGCGTCGATGGGGCAGAAGCCGGTCTCGTTGGCGAGGCCGGAATCCCGTGCGATCGCTCCTGCCATCTGAGCGGGAATGACGTTCACGAGCGCCGCGTTCGCGTAGGTTTCGAACCCCGTGTTGACCGTGTTGGTCTTGGGATCCACGGATTTGATGGCCTCGTAGAGATCCTTGCTGAACCATTCCACCATGCCGGGGTAGTGCTTGTCCCAGCCTTCCTGGAAGAGCGCCTGCTTCGAGAACTTCTCCTTCGGATCGAGCACGACGATCTTGCACTTGCCCTTGCCCGCGCGCTTGAGCGTATGGGCCATCATCGAGACACGCTCGTAGGGTCCAGGCGGGCAGCGATAGGGGTTGGGCGGGGCAAGCATGACGATCAGACCGCCGTCCGGTACCGCATCGAGCTTGCTCTTCAAGAGCAGCGTCTGGGGACCGGCTTTCCAGGCGTGAGGCATCGCCTCCTCGTGCTCCTGTCCCCATCCCGGCACGCTGTCGTACTTGAGGTCGATGCCGGGCGAAAGAACGAGCGCGTCATAGTCGATGGTCGCTCCGTCGGCGAGCGTCACGCGACGGGCGGCCTTGTCGATGGAGGTGGCCTTCTGGTGAACAAGCTTGATGCCGTAGTTGCCCGCGAGTTTGTCATAGGAATGCGAGATGCTCTCGATCGTCTTGACGCCGCCCAGCACCAGGTTCGAATGGAAGCAGGTGACGTAGGTCTTCGCGGGCTCGATCAGAGTGACCTCGATCTTGTCTGCGGAATCCTTCGCAATGTACTTCGCGGCAGTAGCGCCGCCCGCGCCGCCGCCGATGACGACGACCTTCGCCTTGCTGTTTCCAAGCGCTGGTGCCGAGATGCCGAAAACTGCGGCCGCGGCAGCAGCCTGCCCGACCCTTGAATTGAACTGACGACGCGTAAGTGTCATGTGCAAAAATCCTCCCTGCTTCCTCAGCATTTCTTTTCTTGAGACGGCTCCTGCCGGCATTCGATCGATGTTGTGAGCGAGGAGAAATAAGCCGCGAGGGCCTGCATCTCGTCGTCCGCAAGCCGCGCAGCGACATCCTGCATCACCCGGCTCGCCCGCTCCCCCGTCTTGAACGCGGCGAGGGCCGTCAAGATCTCTCCCCGCTCGCGCCCCGCGAGCGTTGGGATCTTTCCGTCCGTGTTGCCCGAGCGGTGACAGGTGACGCACTCGCCCGAGAGATAGGCTCCGTATTCCGTCGCGTCGTCCGCCCTGGCGTTTGTGAGAGGCATTGCCGCCGCAAGAGCCGTTAGAGACAGTGACATCAGCCGCCTCATCATGCGCTCTCCTCGCTCAATCGACGCTCGGAGCGGATTTGGAATCCGGCGTGACGTCGAGAATCGCCGCTTGGCCTGTCACCGCGACCTCGGTCTTGCAGTTCTTCATGCACGCCTCGGCATTCCAGAACTTGCGCTCCGTGGTCTCCCGGTCGTCGTCGTAGAAGCCATCAGCGTTCGGCATGCGGATCGAGGTGAAGTTCCCCTGATTGAGCTCGAACTCCGGATCCTTGATCACGTCGTTCATGTTGAGCAGGAACGCGGTGACCGCGTAGAGCTCGTCGTTGCTGAGCGACTGCGCATTGCCGAAGGGCATCGCGCGGCGCACGTAGTCGAAAACTGTCGAGGCGGATTCCCAATAGGAACCGATGGTCTTTTCCGGCCGGTCCGCCTTGAGCGAGCCGTGACCGCCCGCGAGCACGGGCCACCTGTCGCGACCCTCCGCGAAATCTCCGTGGCACGCCGCGCATTGCTCAAGGAAGATCGCCTCCCCTTGCGTAGCCGTTCCTTTGCCCGGTGGCAGGCCCATACCGTCCGGGCGCACGTCGATGTCCCATCCCGCGATCTCTTCGGGCGTAGCGGGCGTTCCGAGACCCAGCGGCTTCTCGGGCTGCGCGGGCGCGGCAGCGCTCGGCCCGGCGCCGTAGAGTGACGCCGCGCCCATTGCTACGAGCGCACTAGCTGCGGCTGTGAAAAGGAGGGGGCGCACGTCAGGAGATCTCCACGTTCTCTGTCTCGCCGTTGGAGCGAACCAGCCAGGTTTGAATGCCGTTGTTGTGGTAGATCGAGTTCACGCCGCGGACGGCGCGCAGCTCGTTCTTGGTCGGCTGCAGGTAGCCGGTCGAGTCGTGGCACCGCGACTGGATCATCAGCTCCTCGCCCTGCCAATCGAAGTCGACATAGAACCTCGTGACGGAGCGCTCGAACACCGGCCCGTCAATCCTGGCTTCCCGCCAGTTCCGTCCGCCGTCCAGGGTCACATCCACCCGCGTGATCGCGCCGCGCCCAGACCATGCGATGCCAGTCAGAACATTCTGTCCCTTGAAGCGGAGCGGGGCCTGCGGCGACGGATTGGTGATCACCGACTTCGCATCCATCACGAATGTGAAGCGGCGTGCGCGTCCATCCGCGAGCAGATCGGTGTATTTCGAGGTCTCCTCGCGGGCGAGCCACGGCTTGTCGCCGACCTCGATGCGCCGGATCCATTTGACCCAGATGTTGCCTTCCCAGCCCGGCACGACGAGACGCAGCGGATAGCCCTGCTCCGGGCGCAGCGCCTCGCCGTTCATCTTGAACGCGAGCAGGCAATCGTCGAGCGCCTTCTCGACCGGCAGCGAGCGGTTCATACCGGACGCATCGCCGCCTTCCACCAGCAGCCACTTTGCCTTCGGCTTGAGGCCGGCCTCGTTCAGCACTGTCCTCAGCGGCACACCGGTGTACATGACGTTATGGATCATGCCGTGGGTAAACTGGCAGCCGTTGAGCTGCGGCCCGCGCCACTCCATGCCGCTGTTGGCTGCGCATTCGAGAAAGAACACGCGATTGACGCGCGGCATGCGCATGATATCGCTCATCGAGAAGACCAGTGGCTTGTCGACGAGGCCGTGCACCATGAGGCGGTGATCGGCCGGGCTCACATCCGGCGCGCCACCGTGATGGCGCTCAAAGCACAGACCGCTTGGCGTGATGATGCCGTCGAGCTCGTGCCAAGGCGTGAAGTTGACGGAGCTCTGCTGCGATGCGGTCAGCCATTCGACCTCCCGCCGCACGACGTGCGCCTCGAATTTCGACGGCTTGCCATAGGGCCGATCCGCGACGCCAGCGCCCAGATGCTTCGACCAGTCCGCGACATGCGGCGGAAGGTTCTCCGGCTTAGCCTCGGCACTCGACGCCTGCGGCCATGCCGATTTTGCTCCTGCGGCCACAAGGGCACCCGTCAAACCGGCTGATTTGAGGAATTGGCGCCGGGAGCGCGTATTCTTTTGCGGCTCGTTATCTTCGCTCATTGCTCGCTGCCTGCTCACACGCCTTTGACGTTCACCGCCGTGCTCGGACGGACGCTGACGACTTTCTTGCTCGTGATGTAATCCGAGACGACATCCCAGATGGGCGGCCCCTCGGTTCCCTCGTTGACGCTCGCCCAACCGCCGACGGTGTATTCCTTCGATGCGTCGATCGGGGCACCCGTCCTCAGTGCGGTGAGGTTTGAAATGCGCTGCCCGGCGGGCTGCGCGATGTCGATCGCGTAGCCGAGGCCGCCGCAGCGCACCATGTCACCGCCCTGCTGGTAGTACGGATCCGGATTGAAGATATTGTCGGCCACGTCCTCGAGCACTTCCTTGAGGCGCGCTCCCGTCATCGTCGTGCGGTAGCAGGCGGGATAGCTCATCGCGGTAGCGTTGGTGATATCCTCGAACGTGATGGGTGCGCCGGGCAGCATGCTCGGTCCCCACCTCACGCCTGGAGACAGCGAGATCTCGACATCACGCTGCTCGATGATCGAGTCGCAGATAAGCGTATCCAGCGTTCCGTCGAAGTTTCCGCGCCGATACAGAAGTCCGTCCGTCGTTCCGAGAACGCGGGAGAGATCCTTCTGGAATGGCTCGCGCACAGCCTCGATATGCGCCTTCATCTCCGCGTCCGGCGTGATCGCATCGGAGAAGATCGGGATGAGACGGTAACGGAACGACGCGACGCGTTTCGACTGCACGTCGAGATCGAGGCGCGACACGAACTTGCCGTTCGAGCCGGATGCCACGAGCAGCGTGCGCCCGATCTGCGTGACCTCGGGCACCGCGTCGTGGGTATGCGCCGAGAGAATGACGTCAATCCCCGGAACGCGCTCCGCGACCTTGCGGTCAACGTCGAAGCCATTATGCGAAAGAAGCACGATCAAGTCGGCGCCCTTCGTGCGGAGCGACTCGATTTCTGCTGCGAGCTCCTTCTCACGAATACCGAAGGTCCAGTTCGGGATCATCCAGCGCGGATTGGAGATCGGCGTATAGGGAAACGCCTGGCCAACAACGCCGATCTTCACGCCGTTGCGCTCGAAAATCCGCGAAGCCTCGAAGACGTGCTCCTCGAACTCGGCTTCGCGGATGTTCTGCGCGAGAAGCGGGAAGCCCATGCCGTCCGCGAGCTCGCGCACGCGAGCCTCGCCAAGAGTGAACTCCCAATGCGCCGTCATCGCATCCGTCTTGAGCATGCGCATGGCATCCGCCATGTCCTGCCCCTTGGTCTGCAGAGACGTCCAGCTATTGGTCCAGGTATCGCCGCCATCGAGCAGCAACATCCGATCGCCGCGCTCGGCGCGAACCGCCTTGACGACGGTCGCGATCCGGTCGAGGCCGCCCATAGCGCCATAGGCGCGCGCCAGCCCCTCGAAGTCATCGGCAGTCAGCGCGTACGCCAGCGCCGAGCCATCCGTCAGCTTGAACGCCCTGCGAAACTCCGCACCGACGAGGTGGGGAACGCGTCCCCGCGACTCGCCGACGCCGAAGTTGGCGGACGGCTCGCGAAAATGGATCGGCACGAGCTGCGCGTGCAGATCCGTGACATGAACGAGCGTGACGTTTCCGACCGGCTCGAAAGCGAGCAGATCATCCTGCGTCAAACGCCCCTCCGCCGAGAGCCGGCTGAGAGGAACTCCGGTGCCGGCGACCAGCGTTGCCGCAGCCGTTGCAGCCACGAAAAATTCACGCCGCGATATCATTTCTTGCTCCGCTAGCTCTAAATCGGGCGCGTCAGGACACCGTGACCTGATGCTCGGACTTGTAGACGGAGCCGTCGTCATCAAACCAACTGAAGACGAAGAGGCCGCTTTCGGTCGCCCGAACGGAGAACGACTGGTAGGGATTGGCGGAAATCGCCGGATGCCAATCGGCGCTCAGAATTTCCTTACCGTTGAAGGTGGCGGTGAACTTGTTGATGATGTGCCGCGGGATGATTTTTCCGGACGCATCCTTGCGCTGCCCGCTCTCCATCTCGTGGCTGATCAGGGTTTTCACCTCAATGATCTCACCGGCTTTTGCCGTCGCAGGCATGCGAACGCGCGGCGTGACTTTTGCGGCCATGACTGAATATCCTTTGGTCTTTCGAAACGTTCGGTCGCACCGGAGGCGTCAGCCGCCGCAGCCGCCGATCGTGACTTTGACTTCCTTACGGGTGGAGAAGATCTCTCCGTTCGACATCACGGCGAGAGCGGTGATCGTCTGCGTCTTCGCCAAGCGGATCCGCAACTGAGCCGCGGCCTTCGGGCTCAGCGGCGTGAAGGTGTAATCCGCCACGTGCGGATTTGGATTTCCGTCCGCAAATATATGGACGGCCTTGACGTGATCCTCAGCCGTCATAGGGCTTTCGACATCGAAATTCAGCGGAACGACCAATCCGTTTTCAGCGATATTCGGAAGGTCGAGAGAAATGCGCCCTTCGGCGACCTTCTTTTCACCCGCAACCTTCTTGATCAGCTCATCAACCTCGGAGCCCGACGCAAGAAGCGGTCCGGCAGGAAGCGCGACAATCGCTGCAAAACCTGCCGCTCCGACGAGAACTTCGCGGCGCGTTCTCGCACTCGTCAGTGCCTTCATCTCTCACCCACCCCTTGCCTCTTCCTTCTTGGATTTTTCGACGCCCTATTATTCCGATCGTGCGATCGGCAAGTTCGATCGCACATTAACCGGCACCCCCTGTTTCTTGATATTTTTATTGCGAATTTGTGAGCTGAGATTATTCAGACCCCTTACTTCGCCTATTCGGATTTCAAATATATTGAGATCGCACGGATGCTCGCAGCGGGATGGGGACGCGTTCGGAGCAAAAAAAACGGCACCCGGTTCCCCGGGTGCCGCGCACCGAAAATCAATACGCACAGCAAGCGCCGTGAGCGCCGTGTATCGCGTTGCTACCTGTAGCCTTCGTGCTTGGCCTGATCCTCCGCAGTGGTGAGAGTTCTCAGGAAGGCAACGAGATCAGCCTTTTCTTTTTCCGCCAGGTGCAACGGCTGGAGCGCACGCTCTCCATCGTGCTCGAGTCCGCCCTTGTCATAGAACGCAACGACATCCTCAAGCGTCGAGAGTGAGCCATCGTGCATGTAGGGATAGGTCAGCTCGATGTTGCGCAAACTCGGCGTCTTGTAGGCCCAGCGATCCTTTGCGTCCAAAGTGACCGCAAAACGCCCGATGTCGTTGATCCGCGGCGCGCTGAAGGACTTCATGTCCTCGTACTTCATGTCGATGAAGTAGCCGGGGGCCAGTTCCACCTTCGCGACGCGCGATCCAGCGCCTATCGCGTTATAGTAGCCGATGCCGGTCACGTAGAATTTGTGATCGGTGAACAGCGCGGATTTCTCGCCCACAGTGTGGCACGTCGCGCATTGGCCCTTGCCCATGAAGACCTCGAAGCCGGCCTTTTCATCGGCATTCAGGGCATCATCCTGCTTTCCATAGTACCACTTGTCGAAGCGCGAGTTTCCGGAGAGCAGCGTGCGTTGATACGAGGCCAGCGCGTCGCCGATCGTCTGCATGGATGGGCCATGACCGTCGAAGACTGCTTCGAACAGCCCCCGATAGTCCTCGAACGAGCGGATCTTGTCGACGACATGGCCGATTGAGGGGTTCGCCATTTCCAAAGGCGACAACAGCGGCGCCCAGGCTTGCTGGGCGAGATCGGATTCGCGACCGTCGTGGAACAGCGTGTCCTGATAAGCCACATTGTAGAGGGCAGGCGCGTTGCGGCTGAGACTGCGCCCCTCCATGCCTATGGCCCTCGCGGACTGGTTGGAGGTGAGGCCCTGGGACTCGATGTGACACATCGCACACGAGTTCGTGTTGTTGAAGGCGAGCCGGCGGTCGAAGAAGAGTTTGCGCCCGAGCTCCACTTGGGCCTTCACGGGCCGCTGGTGAGCTTCTAGGGGCGGGAGGCCAAGCGGCACGGCATCATCGGCGCCGCCGGAGGCAGAGTTCGGCCAAATGTGACCGACGAGGAGGATTGTGAGCACCGAGGTGCATATTGGAACTGCCAGAGGCAGCCGTCGCTTTCTTCTCATTTCATCCCTATCGCGTTGTCACTCTTCTTCAAGCAGGAGTGTTCCGATGTCGGAAAGGACGACATCGGGATTCAAGAAGCTGGTCGTATAGATCTCCCTCACCCAGGAATCCTTATCGATGAGAAACACCTTTACCAGATGATTGATCACGTCGGTCGGCTTGCCCGCGTCGTCGAATTCACGCGAAGCCGGCACGTACAGATCGTTGAGGATAGGCGCAAGGTAAGTGTCGTTCCACGTTGTCAGGAACGACCAGGGAGCTTGCGGAGTGCTGATCGAGGTCTTGAAGAACGACATCATCTCCGGCGTATCGACCTTGGGATCGAGACTCAGGAAGACGAGCCGAACCTTGTTTTGCAGCCTCGGATCTTTCTTGATCGCCTCGTGAACCTTGTTGAATGCGTCCCAAGACTTCGGGCAGCCTTCAGGATCCCGGCACGTGGCATAGAAGAACGAGAACAGTGTGATCTTGTCCTTCGTGTAGCTGGACAGTCTGCGTGGAATCCAGACGCTGTCCTCGAGGACCCAGCCGGACGGAGCCGGCTGGATCTTCTGCAGTTTGTACGTGCCCGCCTTGGGATGGACAGGGCCGGCTACGCTTTGCTCGTTCCCCGCTACGGGGATTGTGGACGCTAGCAGAGAGAGCGCCACATAGCCGGCCTGCACGCGGCTAGAACGCCGCCGGAGGAACCGCCAAACACTGCTGGGAAGCGGCAACGCTATTCTCCGAGAGCTGCAGCCTTGGTCTTGGCCGAGAACTTCATATGGTGAGCCCGGCCGAGCTTTTCAGCATGGAAGTCGACGCTGAACTTCTCGACGAGCTGCTTGCCGTCCCAATCGTAGGCCTTCAGCCACTGCTCGTTGTCCTCGCCCTTCTTGTCCCAGTTTGCGAGCAGAGACGTGGTGAAGTAGACGCGCTTTCCGTCGAAGCTCTGCGAGACCATGTTCACCTGGCTACCCATCTTCTTGGAGTAAACCTCCTTGGGCGCCTCGGGGTTCGTAAGGTCGTAGTAGCGCGTGGTGCCGTCCAGGAACGTGTTGACCCACAGGCCCTTCGCGTCCGCGGAGATCGAGATGTCGACCGGCAGCGGGATCTTCGACGGATCGCCGATGGTGCCCACGTCCTTAGCCTGCCACTCGCCCTTCTCGTCCTGCTTGACCAGCCACAGCTTCGACGTCAGCGCCGTTGCCGTGATCGCCCAGTTGTCCTCGGGCTTCAGCGACCAGCGGATCTCGAGCGGAGCGCCGGGAACCTCCATGGTCTTGATCGGCTTCATGGACTTGTAGTCCCACATGATCATCGACTTGCCGAACTTCTTCATGGCGTCGGGGTCTTTGACCATCTGACCCATGTCCATCATGTAGTTCGTCCAGCCGGTGAAGCTCGACGTCAGCATCACGTTCATCGCCGGGTTGATGCCGATGTCGTAGCCGTAGCCGTCGCCACCGTTCTCCAGCGGCATCTTGTGCACGGAGACGAGCTCGCCCGAGTTGTTGTAGACGGCAATGCCCGTCTGACCGTCGTGCGTGTCCTTGTTGGACAGAGCCTGGATCATCATGCGGCCCGGCGTGGCATAGAAGGTATGCGGACCTACGAAGCCGGTCTTATCCACGAAGTCCGTGATGGTCTTCACGACCTTGGGCTTGGACGGATCGATCAGGTCGAAAACGAAGATCTTGTTGTCGTCCAGACGGCCGGCCCAGAGGAAGCGGCGGTCATCCGTGAAGCCCGTGTGGTGTGCCTCGCCGCGTCCGCCAACGGACACGGAATGCACGACCTTGCCGTAGGTCGGCGAGTTGGGCTGAACGTCGATCGTTACCAGCTTGTCGGACTCGTCGCCGACACCAACCTCACCCAAAGTCCAAACGTGCAGGAAGTCTTCCTGGCCCTTGATGAGCGCCGAAGTGAACGGCGAGTTGCAGGTCTCATCCGCAAGAGTGACTGCCGGCCCAGCCGCAACCATAGCCAACATGCACACAGTTGATTTCAGTAGCTTTTTCACTTGTTTCCTCCTCGACCGTTACTCGCGAACGGTTCCCGATTGCAAACATGCTGAAGGCTACCCTCACCGAACTGGTTAAGTGAAATTCTATTTGGCAATGCTGACCATTCAAAATTTCTATATATGCCCACGCTCGGGAAACTTGGTTGCGCCTTGTTGGGCTAATATAGGTTTTCAAGGTCGAGTTTGATATATATCATAGCATAATCCACCGTCCCATTATCGGGTGCTTTGCTATGAATCTTCAGCAGCTTAGGTATGTTCGCGCGCTTGCCGAGGAGGGCTCCTTTGTTGCCGCCGCGTCTCGTTGCGCCGTCACTCAGCCGACCCTCTCCAACGGCATCGCCCAGCTCGAGGCGGACCTGGGCCACCGCATTTTCCGGCGGACGACGCGCAGCGTCGCGCTGACCGCTTATGGCGAGCGAATCCTCCCGGCCGTCCTCGATGCGCTGAAGGCGTTCGAGCGCGTGCGCGATCTCGCGAAGCAGACCGGTAAGGCGCAGCATGTGAGCGTGGGTCTTTCGCCTTGCGTCGGCATCCGCATGGCAGAAGTCGCATTCGAGCCCGCCAAAGCGCAGCGGGCGGATCTGGAAATCGTCTATCGCGAGAGCAATCTGGCGGAACTCTGCGACCTCATGCGTCGCTCGCAGATCGACATCATCCTCTCGCCGCTCGATACCCGATCGCAGGCGCTCCCCGATTGCATGGTTCAACGCATCTACAGCGAGCCGCTGCTGTTCATTCCCCGCAAGGAGGTGCGGGAGAAGTGGGCGCACGCCAGCCATGTGACAGTGCGGGAGATCGCGGAAGAGCAGTTCGTGCTCGTTCCCAACGCCTGCGGCCTGGCGCAAGTCACCAAGCGACTGTTCGAAGACAACTGCTGCACGTTGAACCGCTATCTCGGCGAAGCCAGCAGCTATTCCGTGGTCGAGGAATGGTCCGACATGGGACTCGGCTCCGGTATCCTGCCCGCCTCTAAGATCTCGATGTCCTCCAGACATCCGGCGATTCCCATCCTGGACGACGGGCAGCCGGCGAAGATCGACTATTTCGCGGTTGGAAAGCCGAATACGATTCCGACGGCGCTTTTCAACGAGATCTGGGAAACGCTGCAGGTCGAGACGGTGCCCACGTCGCACAAGCACGTGCCGGCTCCCGTGTCGGCCTTCGACTGGTGCCTTTAGAACTCGGTACATGGGGGCGGCTCCAGAGTTCAGGGCCGCCCGGTTGCGGGGCGCCCGAACCGTATGAGGCTCTGCCGCAGGACGGTTCGATAGCCCTGCAAGTCCTCCGAGCCCATTGCGTAGCGTGTCGAGGGAATCAGATCCGCGCGCGGGTTTGATCCCAGCCCGATTGCCGTTCCCAATCCCGCATAGATGCTGCGGTCACCGAAAAGACGCGCGAGTGCGGCGAAGGCCGGCTCTCCCGTACAATGCCCCGGAGCGATCCAGGCCACGCCATAGGTCTCATGCAGCGCTTTAAGTTGGCGCATCATCTCACCGTCGGGGGTCGTGAGAAGATGCAAACCTCCGGCTATGAGGTGAATACGCCGGTCGATCCGCGCCGCCGCGGCAACAATGCGATCGATGCCGGGATGCGAGCAGCCAACGACGAGCACAATGCCTTCTGACGTCTCGATCGCTAGCGACAGCTCTTTCATCTCGAGCGTGCCCGGCTTGTCGGACACGAGCGCGATCACATGAACGCCCGGTGCAATCTCGCGGGTTTCTTCCACCAATTCTATGTTTGCGCCCGGCCACGCTTTTCCGAACTTCATGACTTCGGGCGGAGCGCCGTCGAAATAGCGCATGCCGGCCGGCAGTCCCGGCTCTTTGCGATAGAAGGCGGACGGCGCGGATGATCCGAAAACGCCGAACCCTTCCTTCGGGGCATAGATGCGGACTTTAGGATTGACCGACAGGAGGTAGGACAGTCCGGTCGTGTGATCGCCGTGCCGATGCGACATGACGACGAAGTCCAGCGTGTGCAGATCGACCCCGAGCGTCTTGACGTTGTGCTCGAAGACGGCGGGATCGTTGCCGGTGTCGAAGAGAATTCTGCGCCCTCCGATCTCGACAAGGGCGGCATAGCCCCAGTCCTTTTTGAGGCTCGGATTTCTACCGAACGCATCGAAAAGCACCGTGAGGCGCGCCGGCCCCGAATTGCCCGCTGACTTTTTCGCCCCCTCCGATTCCACGGCCCATGCGGAGACGGCTCCGGCAGCCAAGACGATCAGGGAAAGAACGACGCGCAGAGCCTTCATGATTCCTCTCTTCATACCCGGCAGCGGAGCACTCGCTCATCGGCTCATCATATCGGCGACTGTGCCGCGCACCTCATTTGCAGTGGCAATGTCTCTCATTCGGTCTTCCTATTTGTTGCGCGGCGCGCGGAGAGATTAACTGCCGCATCCACGCCCGCCGCATCGATGCAGCGCGCCTAGCGCGCCGCCACACCCAGGTCAGCCGCATGACACATCGCGTCCGCGTTTTTTCCCTCGCCGCGACCCTTGTCCTTCTCGTCTTCGGAGCGGCGGGGCTTCATGCAGGCGATACCGAGGACGAGATCCAGCGTTACCGGGAAATGATCAACGACCCGATGGCCAACCCGGCGTTTCTCAACGTCGATCGGGGCGAAGCGCTGTGGAAACTGGCGCGAGGTGAGAAGAACGTCTCGCTCGAAACGTGCGATCTCGGCAAAGGTCCCGGCATTCTTGACGGCGCCTATGCGGAGCTTCCCCGCTACTTCGCCGATTCCGACAGTGTGATGGATCTCGAGCAGCGGCTTCTCTGGTGCATGACGACCATACAGGCGCTCGACACGAAGGAAATCGTCGCGCGCAAGTTCAGCACGCCCGGCACGACCTCCGACATGGAGGATCTCGTGGCCTACATCGCCAACAAGTCGAGCGGAATGACGTTCCATATTCCGCTCGATGACGTGCAGGAGCAGAACGCCTACGCCGTGGGCGAGGAGCTTTTCTATCGACGCGGTTCGCTCTTGGATTTCTCTTGCGCCACCTGTCACAGCGCCGATTCCGCACGCATTCGGACCACCCAGCTCCCGAACCTGACCAAGCCCGGCAAGGACGCGACAGAGACGATGGGATCGTGGCCCACCTACCGCGTCTCTCAGAGCCAGATGCGGACCATGCAGAACCGCTTGTGGGACTGTTATCGTCAGATGCGCATGCCGCCGCCGGAATACGGCTCGGCGGGACTGACCGCACTCATGATCTACTTGGCCAAGCAGGCCGACGGTGGAACGCTCAATGTCCCCTCAATCAAGCGCTAACCGGGGCTCGCCCATGCGGACACTCACACTCTGCGCCGCCCTTTTCATCGCTGGCGCCATGAATGCCGTCGCCCACGACACCGGTGAGCATCATGACGAAGGGGCGCAACGCTCCGGCGCGGGCGATCCATCGATCACCGAGCCTTACGTTCAGGAGATGTGGCGAAACGCCGAGGCCACCTGGAAAGTGCGGCTGAAGCAGGACGAGACGCAGGCCTCCTGCTCGCGTTTTCGCAATGCCCCTCCCGACGATGTCGCCGAAAAGATCCTAGCGCGGGAAGCTTCAACCGTCGTCCTGCCGAAGGATGGGCAGGTTCTCGGCAAATGGCGGGATGGCGAGAAGGTCGCTCAGAGCGGGCGTGGCGGACAGTTCAGCGACAATGCCGACACCGTGAACGGCGGCAACTGCTATGCCTGCCATCAAATGGCGAAGTCGGAGCTATCGTTCGGAACGCTGGGACCCAGTCTTTTGGAGTATGGGAAGCTGCGCAACTTCAGCGCCGAGGCTGCGCGTGACACGTTCGCGAAGATCTACAATCCTCAAGCCACTGTTGCCTGCTCGAACATGCCGCGCTTCGGAGCGCACGCCTTTTTGACGGAGCAGCAGATCAAGGATGTCGTCGCCTATCTGTTCGATCCGGATAGCCCCGTCAACAAATGAGCATCGCGCGGTTTCTCGTCTCCTTCGGCCGGTCGGCGTGGCTGCATCGTGGCATTCTCGCGGGCGCCTCGCTGATGCTTGCTCTCGCTAGCAATGCCCAAGCGGCCGAGCTGATCATGGTGCGGCAGACGGGCTGCTCCTGGTGTGCGCTCTGGGATCGAGAGATCGGACCTATCTATCCCGTTTCAGACGAAGGCCGTTTCGCGCCGCTGCGTCATATCGATCTTCGCGCCCCCCTGCCCTCGTTCATCACCAAACCCGTCACGGTGACGCCGACATTCATTCTCGTCGAAGACGACCGCGAGATCGGACGGATAACCGGATACCCCGGTGAGACTTTTTTCTGGGGGATGCTGTCGGAGATCTTCGAGCTTTCCTCGTTCGGGCAAAACAAACCGTCGTGATGGCGGGCGGCCCCTTAGTTCCAAAGAAAAAGGCGGCGCACACGGCCGCCGCCTTCTCTCGCTCTCTCATGTCCTGAATACTCAGCGGTACGGATAGCCGACCTTGTTCATGACGGCCGTGTAGTCCTTGTAGACTTGGACCACACGCGCCGCGCGCGGGCTCTTGGCTGCGACTTCGTCCCAGAAGCTTTCGGCGTCCTTCACCACCTTCTCCCATTCCTCTTTCGGGATCTCGGTCAGCTCCATCTTCTTGCCTTCGACGCGCAGCTTCGCCTCGCCGCCCCAATACCAGACCTGGCGATAGTAGTGCGACTGGTCGATCGTGGAGAGGAAGAGCTGCTGCAGGTGCGGCGGTACCTTTTCCCAGCTCTGCTTGTTGGCAAAGTAGGAGCCACACCAGGCGCCGCAGATGTTGTTCAGGAGCGCGTACTTGCAGACGTCGGCCCAACCGACCTCGTAGGCTTCTGTGAAGCCGCACCAGGCCACGCCGTCGAGCTCGCCCGTCTGAATCGCGACCTCAACGTTGTCCCACGGCACGGTGACGGGCACCAAACCGTAGCGCGAGAGGAATTTGCCTGCGGTCGGCACGCCGAACACGCGCTTGCCGTTGAGGTCCGCCAGGCTCTTGATCGGCGACTTGGTGAAGATGTGGAGCGGATCCCAGGATCCAGCGGAGAGCCACTTGACGTTCTCGACCTCGGAATAGGCTTCCTCCCAGATCTTGTCCAAGCCGTAGTATTTGAACATGACCGGAAGATCGAGGCTGAACCGGCAGGAGAACGGGAAGTAGCCGCCGAAGTCTGCGATGTCGACCGGCGAGGCCATCGTCGCGTCGTCGGATTGCACGGCGTCGATGGTTCCGCTCTGCATGGCGCGGAACAGCTCGGCGGTAGGTACGAGCTGGTCGGCATAGTAAAGCTCGATCTCCATTTCGCCGTTGGCAGCCTTGTTGAATGCCTCGATCTGCGGCTTGATGACATGGGCGCCGAGCGGCGCGCCCGAGTACGTCTGCAGGCGCCACTTGATCTTGCCGCCCTGCGCCTTGACGTAGGGCGCGGCCACCGTCGTCGCCGCCAGCGCCGCAGCGCCGCCGGTTCCGGCCGTCTTCAGGAACGAGCGCCTGCTTTGCTTGGAGGCGTCGGTGCTGCCTTTGATCAAATCTGATTTCGACATGTCCTTACTCCCTGTGATGCTATCGATTTCGAGCGGTACGAGGCGCGGCGTCACTTGCCATACATGTAGTTGGGCAGCCACAGCGCGATCTGCGGGAAGATCATCAGGATGACGATTGTGCCGACCATCATGAGGAAGAAGGGAATGATCGAGCGATAGATGTCGATCAGCGTGATTTCCTTGGGCGCGAGCGCTCGCATCAGGAACAGGTTGTAGCCAAATGGCGGCGTGATGTACGCGATCTGGCACGTGATCGTGTAGAGCACGCCGAACCAGATCAGATCGAACCCGAGGGCTTTCACGAGCGGAATGAAAAGTGGGGCGACGATCACGAGCATCGCGGTGTCGTCGAGGAAGATGCCGAGGAAGATAAAGGTCGCCATCATCATGCACATCACCATCCAGGGATCGAGACCCATGTCTGTGATGAACAGCCGCTCGATGGCGCGCACCGCACCCAGTCCGTCGAAGATGCCGCCGAATGCGAGCGCGGCAAGAATGAGCCACATGAACATGCACGAGATGTTCAGCGTCTTCTTGGAGGTTTCGAAAAGAACCTTCCAGGTGAGCCGGCCCTTGGCCGCGGCCGCGATAATCGACGCCGTCACGCCGACCGCCGAGGCCTCGACGAGGCTCGTGTAGCCCATCACGAACAAGCCGGTCATCGACAGGAAAATGAGAAATGGAATGATGCCCGCGCGCAGAAGCTTGAGCTTCTCCTTGAGCGGCATGTTGAGATCTTCATCGTCTACCGTGGGTGCGAGATCCGGGTTCAACCGGCATCGTATGACGATGTAGAGAATGAAGATCGAGGCCATCAGCAGGCCGGGGACGACGCCGGCGAGCCAAAGCTGTCCCACCGGCTGGCGCGCAATCATACCGTAGAGCACGAGCACGACGCTCGGTGGAATAAGGATGCCGAGGGACGAGCCACCCTGCACCACACCCGAGATCATCACTTTGTTGTAACCGCGCCTCAGCATCTCGGGCAGCGCGATAGTGGCTCCCACGGCCATGCCGGCGACCGACAGGCCGTTCATCGCGGAGATGATGACCATGAGAAGCATGGTGCCGATCGCGAGCCCGCCTCGCAACCGGCCGAACCACACGTGCAGCATCCGATAAAGCTCTTCGGAGATGCCGGACTCCGAGAACATGTAGCCCATGAAGATGAACATGGGCACCGTGAGAATCGGAAACCAATTGAACAGCTTGAAGGTGGCGCTGAACGGCATCTCGATGCCGCCGGGTCCATAGAGGGCAAGCGCGGCAACGGAGGCCACGAAGCCGATCGCCGCGAAGATGCGCTGCCCGGTGAGCAGCATCACCATCATCGACGAGAACATCAGAAGTGCGATCAGCTCATGACTCATTTGAGATCGACACCCCTGACGGCCGCGATGTGCTTGAAGAGCAGAGAAATTGCCTGAAGGATCATGAGCACGAGACAGGCGACCATCAGCGTCTTGATGGGGATCATCGAGGGATTCCAGATCGAGAACCGCTTCTCGTTGGTCGCGATCGCGTACTTCAGGCTCGAGATGGCGCCGATGAGCATGATCGAGAGATAGAAAATGAGGCAGCCGCTCGTGAGAATGTCGATCCACTCCCGGCCCTTGTCGGACAATCTGGAGTAGACGAGGTCGAGCCGAACGTGCTCGTCGTTCTTGAGCGTCATCGCTCCGCCCATGAAGTAGTAGGCAGCGAGCGTGAATTGCGCGAACTCCACGCACCAGTGCAGCGGCATGCGGATGACATTGCGCGTGACGGCATCAAGGAGGAGCACGCCGATCATGACGAACACCAGCGACATGGCGGCGTAGCCGACATAGTTCGAGATCTTGTCTACGATCCTGACATAGTGCCTGATCACGGCCGGCATCGAAGTCCCCCAACCGAGAAGGCGCGCACAAGGCGCGCCAGCGAATGTTCATCTGAACTCGACATCGGCTTCCCCTAGCGCGGCCCTGAATGCGGGCGACGGCGCAGTATCCGAAACAAGAACATCGATCTCATCCAGCCGGCAGACGCGGAAGGCCGCTTTGCGCTCCATCTTTCTGGCATCGGCGACAACGATGAGCCGGTGTGCGCACTCGATCATCGCGCGCGCCACGTGCGCCTCATCGAGCTCCGCGTCCATCGCACCGACAGACGCATCGAGCGCTGCCACCGTGATCACCGCATGATCTGCCTGAAATCCGCGGATCTGCTCGATCGTGGTCGGGCCAACCGTTTCCGCATTGTCGTTGCGAAACTCGCCGCCGAGCAGCAGCACCTTCGGCCGGCCCTCGCCCGAGGACATCACGTGCGCAATGCGCACCGAATTGGTGATTACGGTAAGCTCGGGAACCGCGGCAAGCTGATGTGCGCAGGCAAGCGTCGTCGAGCCGGTGTCGATGAAGAGGGTGTCGCCAGGCTCGATGAGCGGAGCGAGCTTTCGCGCAATCTCCTCCTTTGCGCCGGCATTCTCCGCCATGCGCTCGGAAAAGCTGCCCTCTGCAATAAGGGGCGAGCGGCGCGCGCCGCCATGCACTTTCTGGATGACGCCGCCTTCCGCGAGCTGGCTGAGGTCCCGCCGGATCGTCTCCGCGGAGACGCCAAACTGCTGAGCAAGCGCGTCGACCGAGGCTTCCCCCCTCTGGCTGACGAGCTCAGCGATGTGCGCCTGCCGATGCTTCGGTTTCATGCCGAGCCCCCTTGCGTTCGATAAATGAAAACGAGAAGATTGCCCGAGTCAACATTCATAGTGCTGAAGTTGTGATCATTCAGGCAGTCATTCTGACTAATGCCGCGCCAAAATTGACTAAACAGGCATCATCCCGGTTGGCCCGGGTCTCGCAAGCTTCGCAGCTGCAAAATTAGAACGAGTACAGATTTATGTCGCGCTCGCACGCACAATCCGGTTTCGATGTCGCCGTTGTCGGGGCGGGCGTCGTCGGCTGTGCGATCGCGCGGCGCTTCACTCTCGAAGGCGCGAAGGTGATCGTGCTCGAGAAGGCTCCCGACATTCTCGACGGCGCGTCCAAGGGAAACAGCGGGATCCTTCATACGGGCTTCGACGCGCCTTGCGGCTCGCTGGAGCAATCGTGCATTGCAAGCGGCTATAGCGAATATCTCGACATTCGCGAGCGTCTCGGCCTTCCGCTCATCCGGTCCGGTGCGCTGGTGCTCGCCTGGACGGAAGAGGAGGAAGCGCGCCTCCCCGAGCTGATGCAGCAGGCGCGCGACAACGGTGTCGGGGATGTCGAGGCGCTCACGTCCGACGAGATCTTGCGGAGGGAGCCCAATCTCTCGCGCCGCGTACGGGCGGGGTTCTGCGTTCCGCGAGAGTTCATCATCGATCCCTGGTCGGCACCGCACGCCTATTTGCTGCAGGCGCTCACAAACGGCGCGGAGCTTCGGCGCGAGTGCGAAGTCCTCGCGGGGCAGTTCGACGGATCGGCCTGGCGATTGGAGACGAGCGCGGGAGAGATCGCAGCGACGTGCGTAATCAACGCGGCGGGTCTCTATGGCGATCTCGTCGACCAGACGCTTCGCGGCGCCTCCGATTTTCATATTCGCCCGCGCAAGGGGCAGTTCGTCGTCTACGACAAGGCGGCTGCAGGGCTGGTGAAGAGCATCCTGCTTCCCGTCCCCAGCGCGACGACCAAAGGCATCGTCGTGTGCCGCACCGCTTTCGGCAATCTTCTGGTCGGCCCGACGGCCGAAGAACAAACGGCGCGAGACGAGGCGGTGCTGGTGCCTGAGACGCTCGCGCAGTTGCAGGAACGGGGCACGCAAATCGTGCCCGCTCTTTCCGGCATCGAGGTCTCCGCGATCTACGCTGGGCTCCGGCCTGCGACCGAGTTCAAGGACTATCAGATCCGTGCCCATCGCGAGATCAATCTCATCACGGTGGGCGGCATCCGCTCCACGGGACTGAGCTCGGCGCTCGGCATCGCGCGCCATGTCTTCTCCCAGTATCTCGAGCTTGGCCACGCTCCTCACGCTCTCACCGATCCCATCTGGCCCACGGTGGCGCAGATCAGCGAAGCGGGAGAGCGAAGCTGGCAGACACCATGCAACGACGGTGTCGTCTGTCATTGCGAGCGCGTGACGCGCGCGGAAATCGAAGCCGCTCTCGAAGGCCCGCTCGCGCCAGGTAGCTTCGCCGGATTGAAGCGCAAGACCCGTGTGACCATGGGCCGTTGCCAGGGCTTCTATTGCTCGGCCGAGCTCGCGCGCCTGACCAAGGACCGCCTCAAGCATCCCATGAGCGGGGCACCAGATGACAGGTGACACCGCCCCTGCTTACGACGTCGCGATCATCGGCGGTGGACCGGCCGGTTTGTCCGCGGCCGTGGAGTTGAAACGCCTCGGCGTTGCCTCCGTCGTGGTGATCGAGCGCGAACGCGAGGCCGGGGGCATTCCGCGTCATTGCGGCCACTATCCGTTCGGCATGCGCGAATTCTCGCGCGTTCTTCGCGGACCGGACTATGCCGCGCGCCTCGTCGAGCGGGCGCTGCGGGTGGGCGTCGAGATCAGGACACGCGTTTCCGTCACCTCGCTCAAGCCCGGCCCGCAGATTGACGTCTCGTCTCCGGACGGGCTCGCAACAATCCGCGCGCGCCGTGTGCTCGTCGCGACCGGCGTGAGAGAGAAAACGCGTGCCACCCGGCTGATCGGCGGAACAAAACCCAGCGGCGTGCTCTCCACCGGGGCTCTGCAAGGCCTCGTGTATCTCGACGGACTCAAGCCGTTCAGCCGTCCCGTCATTCTCGGGACGGAGCTGGTCTCGTTCTCGGCCTTGCTCACCTGCCGCCATGCCGGAATCAAGCCCGTGGCAATGATAGAGCCCAACGCGCGCATCACCGCCTGGCGCGCCTCCCGGCTGTTGCCCGGCGCGCTTGGCGTTCCGCTGATGCTCGGGGCCTCGATCACGCGCATCGAGGGGCGCGCGCAGGTAGAGGCAGTCGAGGTTGCCGATCGCTCCGGGCGGACCTCGCGGATCGAGGCCGATGGGGTGATCGTCACCGGGCAGTTCCTGCCGGAGGCCTCTTTACTGCGCGACAGCCACCTTGCCGTGGACAGCATGTCGGGTGGTCCCTGCGTGGACCAGTTCTTCCGCCTCAGCGATCCGGCATACTTCGCTGCCGGGAACCTGCTGCGCCCCGTGGAGACCGCTGGCTGGTGCTGGGCCGAGGGCCGCGCTGCGGCGCGGATGATCGCGGGAAGTCTCGCCGGGACACTGCCGGAGCCCACCCCACGCGCAGGCCTCGCCCTCATGGGAGACGCGCTCAAGTATGTGGTGCCGCAACGGCTCGTCGCGGCAAGCGGTGCACCGAGGACTCTCCAAGTGCGCGTACGCCGGCCGGCCCGAGGCACGCTTTCGGTCGTTGTCTCCGGCCAAAACCTATGGTCTCAAAGGATCGACGCGCTACCCGAGCGGCGTATTCTCATCCCGCTCGATCGGCTTCCCATCGATCTCAACGGGCCGGTGCACATCGTGTTCGCGGAAGACAAGGCATGAAGACGCTCGCCATCGACCAGGGCACGACGAGCACGCGCGCGCTGGTCATCGACGGCGACGGCTCGGTGCGGACCATCGCCTCGCTGCCGCACCAACAGCTCTATCCGGCTCCCGATCATGTCGAGCACGATCCCGAGGAACTGATCCGCAATATCCTGGCTTGCCTCGACGCGGCGGGTGCGATCGGCGATCTCGGGGCCATCGGTATCGACAATCAAGGAGAAAGCTGCCTCGGCTGGGATGCGGAAACCAAGTCCGCAGTCGGTCCCGTAATCGTGTGGCAGGATGCGCGCACCTCCGCCTTCACGGACAGGCTCAAGGCCGATGGCGCGGAAGCGATCGTGCGCGAGCGTGCCGGGCTGCCGCTCGACCCCTATTTCTCGGCATCCAAACTCGCGTGGATCCTACGTGAGATCCCCGAGGCGCGGCGGCTTGCCGATCAAGGCCGCCTCAGGCTCGGAACCACCGATGCCTTCTTCCTCGATCGCCTGACAGGCCGTTTCGAAACCGACATCGCGACCGCCTCACGCACCTCGCTCATGAACATCACGACGGGAAGCTGGGACCCGGAGCTCTGCCGCCTGTTCGGCGTGCCAATCGAGGCCTTGCCGCGGATCGTGCCCACCAGCGGCGACTTCGGCTCGCTGGCGTGCGGGGCCAAAAAGGTTCCGCTGACAGCCAGCATCGTCGATCAGCAGGCCTCGCTCTACGGCCATGGCTGCCGCAGACAAGGCGACGCGAAGATCACGTTCGGCACCGGCGCCTTCGCGTTGCAGATCACCGGAACGCTCCACCAAAACCCGGGTGGCGGTCTGCTGCCCACCGTGGCCTGGCAGAACGCGGGCGGCGCGCCCGTATATGCGGTCGACGGCGGCGTCTATTGTGCGTCGTCGGCGTTGGAATGGGCGAGATCGCTCGGCCTGTTCGATGCATTCTCGGACATTGACCACTTCGACACCCCTCCCGCGATCTCGCGTGGGCTAGCATTCGTGCCCTCGCTCGCCGGCCTTGCGTGCCCGCATTGGGACCGGTCGGCGCGCGGCGCGTGGCTTGGCCTCTCGCTCGATTCGACCAAGGCGGATCTCGTGCAGGCGGTGCTCGAAGGTGTCGCGCTGCGCACGGCCGAGGTCATGATGGCGATCAGCAAGGCTTCAGCGCCGGGCGAGGCCATCTCGATCGACGGGGGCATGACGCGCAACCGCTACTTCTGCCAGTTTCTCGCCGATTGCCTCGAACGGGAGCTGATCGTCTCCGATCAACCGGAGCTGACGGCGGTCGGCGTGGCTGCGCTTGCCGCGGAAGCCGTCGGCAGACCTTTCGCTTTTACGCGCAGCGGGCGTCGCGTGAAGCCACAATCGCCATGCGCGGACTGGCACGCCGCGTTTGCCGCCGCCGTTTCTGGCATCAAAACCTTTGGGTCGCGGTGAAGCCGCTCACGGCTCGCCCGCCTCCGCCGGTCCGTGATAGCGGCGGAAGGCTTCCGACGGAAGCTCGCCGAACATCACTTTGTAGTCGCGAGCAAAGCGGCCGAAGTGCCAGAAGCCCCAGAGCGTGGCCGCTTCCGCTACGGAATTGGCCTGCTTGATCGCCCGGCGCGCCCCGTTCATGCGCAGGGACCGCAGATAGGCCGAGGGCTTGAGCCCCAGAGTCTCCTGGAACGACTGCTGGAGCGCGCGCCGGCTGACGCCCAGCGTGCGGCACAACTCCTCCACACTCGTATAACCATCCGGCGACTCGGTCACGAGATCGCGCGCATCGCGCACGATGCGGGCGCGCTTCGCGGAGGGAACGTCGAAGCTGTCGTTTTCGGTTCGCGACAAGGCCGCTACCAGGGCAGCCCGCACATCGCGGGTCATGGACGCCCGGCGCGGCGCATCGTTTTCGAGATCCGGACAGTTGGTGACGACCTCGCAAACGTCGGCGAAGATGCGGCGCATGTGCTCTGCCGCGCTGCCATCGACCGCACGAAGATGCGGGTTTGCAAGCGACGGCAGGACCGTTTCCAACTCGTCCGAGGTCAAAGAGCAGCGCAAGTCCTGCTCCCTCAGCACGAAACCCGCGATGTCCAATCCGCTCGGCGAAAAGAACTCGAATGCATCGTTGCCGGAAAAGACGTGCACCTGCGCTCCGTCGCACCGCTGACCGCAGAACCTCGCGTTACCGCGCAACGCGATCGGCACGCCGACGGCGATCGTCCCCTCCGGCAAGTCTCCGGTCTGATGAAGCGAATTGCTGGTGATCTCACGGAAAAACTGAACGTCGTCGATCCGGGCTTCCCAGAACGAGCCGCTGAAGGCGCCGGCGGAGATCTGATCGTAGGTCTGGTTCCAGCCGCGCAGAAGCGCCGCCTGCTCGTCGATATCGCGCGTGATAGCCGCGTGAACGGCCGTATTACCGTCAGGCGAGCCCTTCGGCGGGGGGGCGTGGCGATCCGACAAAGCCACCATGCGCAACGTCCACTTGAGCTATTTCGGGACTACTCGTGCCTGTTGCCGAATGAGACTTAAGTCGGACGTCAAGCACGCATGCCGAAATTGGATAGACGACATAATAGCGCATCACTAGCGTCTTCCAACACTAAGAGTGAGATTGCCGTCGTCATTTTTGGGCGATGTGCGCCGCAACCCTCCATCGCGCTTTACAACGGCGCCGGCCCCGCCGGCTCCGAACGCATGATGCTGCGCTGCGGAAATACAATAAACAAACACAAGTTCAAGGGGATCACCATGGAGTCAGTGGGACACTCAGGTGTCGAGTACGACAAGGTTGGGCAAGACTATTTCGAAAAGCGTCAGCTCAAGCGCGGCGCCGCAGGATGGCTGCTGCTCGTCGGCCTCGGCGTCGCCTACGTTATCTCGGGCGACTACGCAGGCTGGAACTTCGGACTCGCACAAGGCGGCTGGGGCGGCCTCTTCATCGCCTCCATCCTGATGGCGACCATGTACACCTGCATGTGCTTCGCGCTTGCGGAACTCGCGACCATCGCTCCCACGGCGGGCGGCGGATACGGCTTCGCGCGACGCGCCTTCGGCCCCTGGGGCGGTTTCCTCTGCGGCATCGCGATCCTGATCGAATATGCCATCGCGCCGGCGGCGATCGCGGTTTTCATCGGCGCCTACTGTAATTCCCTGTTCGGCATCGACGGGTGGATCGTCTATCTGGCCTTCTACGTCGTGTTCCTCGGCATCCATCTCTATGGTGCCGGCGAAGCGCTCCGGCTGATTTTCGCCATCACGGCGCTGGCTGTCGTGGCGCTCATCGTCTTCGTCGTCACGATGATCCCCTATTTCGATACGAACAACCTGTTCGACATCGCGGTGACCGATGCTGCCGGGGCGAGCCCGTTCCTGCCGTTCGGCTATCTCGGCATCTGGGCGGCGATCCCCTACGCGATCTGGTTCTTCCTCGCCATCGAGGGCGTTCCGCTCGCGGCTGAGGAAACCAACGATCCCAAGCGGGACCTGCCGCGCGGCCTGATCGGCGGCATCCTCGTTCTGCTGGCATTCTGTGCACTGATCCTCACGCTCGGTCCGGGCGGCGCGGGGGCGGATGCACTCAAGGATTCGGGCAATCCGCTGGTGGCGGCACTCGAGTCTCCCAAAGTCTTCGGCGGCCCGACCTGGGTGAGCCGGTTCGTCAACTTCGTCGGTCTGGCCGGCCTCATCGCGAGCTTCTTCTCGATCATCTACGGCTACTCGCGGCTGGTGTTCGCCATGTCTCGCGCCGGGTATCTGCCCCGCGCGCTGTCGCTGACGAGCGGACGTAAAACCCCCTATGTTGCGCTGATCGTACCCGGTATCATCGGCTTCCTGCTCTCGCTCAGCGGGCAGGGCGATCTCCTCATCCTGATCGCGGTGTTCGGAGCAACGGTCTCGTACGTGATGATGATGGCCTCGCATATCGCGCTGCGCATCCGGGAGCCTAACCTCGACCGGCCCTACAGGACGCCGGGCGGAATCCTCACATCGGGGATCGCGCTCATCCTGGCGTGCGTCGCTGTGGTCGCGGGGTTCCTCGTGGATCCCCGGGTGATCATCGGCGCCGCGGTCGTCTACGCAATCTTCATCGCCTATTTCGCACTCTACAGCCGCCATCATCTGGTCGCGGCGGCACCAGGCGAGGAAGAGCCGTTCTAAAGACTTGGACAGCAGCAATCGGCGGGCAACCCTCATGAGCTACTCTTATTCCATCGCCGGTCACCGGTTCAGCTTCGAGAACCTCCGGGTTCTCATGGCGAAAGCCACGCCAGCGCGATCCGGCGACTATCTCGCAGGTGTGGCGGCAGGCGACGACGAGGAACGCGTGGCCGCTCAGATGGCGCTCGCCGATGTGCCCCTCAAAGTCTTCCTCGTCGAGCATCTGGTGCCTTACGAGACAGACGAGGTGACGCGCCTGATCATCGACGATCACGATGCGAAGGCGTTCGCGCCGATCTCGCATCTGACCGTCGGCGCCTTCCGCGACTGGCTTCTCTCTGACGAGGCAAACGAGCGCTCGCTCGCGGCGCTGGCGCCGGGCCTCACTCCGGAGATGGTCGCGGCCGTCTCCAAGATCTGCCGCGTGCAGGACATGGTGCTGATCGCGCAGAAGTGCCGTGTCGTCACCAAGTTCCGCAACACCATCGGGCTGAAGGGGCGCCTTTCGACGCGTCTTCAGCCCAACCATCCGACCGACGATCCGACAGGCATCGCGGCGAGCATCGTCGACGGCCTCATGTACGGAAACGGCGACGCGGTGATCGGCATCAATCCGGCGACGGATAGCATCTCCGCCGTAATCACGCTGATCGACATGCTTCACGAGATCATCCAGCGCTACAACATCCCGACGCAATCGTGCGTGCTCACGCATGTGACGACCAGCATCGAGGCCATCAACCGGCGCGCACCCGTCGATCTCGTGTTCCAATCCATCGCCGGAACCGAGGCCGCCAACAGCAGTTTCGGCATCAATCTCGCGGTGCTCAAGGAAGGCTACGACGCCGCGCAAAGCCTCCAGCGCGGCACAGTCGGCAACAATGCCATGTACTTCGAGACCGGACAGGGCAGCGCGCTCTCGGCCAATGCCCATCACGGCGTCGATCAGCAAACGCTCGAAGCGCGCGCCTATGCCGTGGCACGCAAGTACAAGCCGCTGCTCGTCAACACGGTCGTGGGCTTCATCGGTCCCGAATATCTCTACGACGGCCGGCAGATCATCCGGGCCGGGCTCGAGGATCATTTCTGCGGCAAGCTGCTCGGCGTGCCGATGGGCTGCGACATCTGCTATACGAACCATGCCGAGGCCGACCAGAACGACATGGACACTCTGCTGACGCTGCTTGCCGTTGCGGGCATCACGTTCATCATGGGTATCCCCGGCTCGGACGACATCATGCTGAACTACCAGACGACGTCGTTCCATGACGCGCTCTATGCGCGCAAGGCGCTCGGTCTCAAGCCGTCGCCCGAGTTCGAGGAATGGCTGCTCAACGTCGGCATCTTCGAGAAGAGCGAGGCGCTGAAGCTGGCCAATACGCTGCCGACGCCTTTCCAGCGCGCACTCTCGCATCTGCATTGAGGTGGAGCCCCGCATGTCGGACGATAACAATCCCATCGTCGTTCCCAATCCGTGGAGCAAGCTCCGCCAATACACGACGGCGCGCATCGCGCTCGGCCGCGCGGGCACCAGCCTGCCGACGAAGCCGCACCTCGAGTTCCAGCTCGCGCATGCGCGGGCACGCAACGCCGTGCATCATGAGCTCGACGTGAAGCGGCTCGAAGCGTCACTCGTGGCGCTCGGTCACCAGCCTCTCGTTCTGCATAGCGCCGCCGAAAATCGCCCGATGTATCTCCAGCGGCCCGACAAGGGCCGGCGCCTGGAGGCTGCCTCCCGAGAGGCGCTCACGAAGGTGGCGCGGCCCGCGGAGGGCTATGACGTCGTATTCGTGATCGGCGACGGACTTTCCTCATTCGCCATCGAGGAGAACGCCACGGCGTTCCTCGACGTGATGCTGCCACCGCTCGTGCAGCAAGGCTGGCGTATCGCCCCGCTCGTGGTGGTGCGGGAAGCGCGCGTAGCCGTCGGCGACGAGGTGGGCGAGCTTCTGGGCGCCAGCATGGTGGTGGTTCTGATCGGCGAGCGTCCGGGCCTCAGCTCGCCCGACAGCATGGGCATCTACATGACGCTGAAGCCCCGCGTCGGTCTCACGGACGAATCCCGCAACTGCATCTCGAACGTGCGGCGCGAGGGGCTCAACTACGGCGTGGCTGTGCACAAGCTGCTCTACCTGATGACGGAGGCCCGCAAGCGCGGACACTCCGGCGTTCAGCTCAAGGACGAGGCGGAGACGCTTTCGAGCACGCTCACCGCCCCGAGCAAGAGCTTCCTGATCGAGTCGCAGTAATCAGACACGTCTGACATGCATGACAGACGTCTCGGACAGCGCGTGCGCGAGCTGTCCGAGACGCTGGCATTCTATTCCGCGGCCTCCTTGTAGCTCTCCAAGGGCGGGCACGAGCAGACGAGATTGCGATCGCCGTAGACGTTGTCCACGCGGTTGACCGGCGGCCAATACTTGTCGACGCGGAAGGCGCCAGGCGGGAAGCAGGCGGCCTCTCGCGAGTATGGCCGCTCCCACGAGCCCACCAGATCCTCGACCGTATGCGGTGCGTTCTTCAGCGGATTGTTGTTACGGTCGATGCGGCCGTCGGCGATGGCACGGGCTTCCTCGCGGATCGCCAGCATGGCGGAGCAGAAGCGATCGAGCTCCGCCTTGGTCTCGCTCTCCGTCGGCTCGATCATCAGCGTTCCAGCCACAGGCCAGCTCATGGTCGGGGCGTGGAAGCCGCAATCGATGAGGCGCTTGGCGATGTCGTCGACGGTTACGCCCGCGCTTTCGAGCAGAGGGCGCGTGTCGATGATGCACTCGTGCGCCACGCGGCCATTGCGGCCGGTGTAGAGAACCGGATAGGCGCCCTCAAGCCGCTTGGCGATGTAGTTGGCATTGAGGATTGCGATGCGGGTGGCCTGGGTGAGCCCCCGCCCACCCATGAGCAGGCAGTAGCTCCACGAGATCGGCAGTATCGACGCCGATCCGTAGGGCGCCGCCGAGACGGTGTGCTCCCGGCCATCCGTCTCGGGATGTCCCGGCAGGAACGGTATGAGGTGCGCCTTCACGCCGATCGGTCCCATGCCGGGGCCGCCGCCTCCGTGGGGGATGCAGAACGTCTTGTGCAGGTTGATGTGGCCCACGTCCGCGCCGATGTCTCCGGGGCGGGCCAGCCCGACGAGCGCGTTGAGATTGGCGCCGTCGAAATAGACCTGGCCGCCGTTGGCGTGCGTGATCTCGCACAGCTCGACGACCGTCTCCTCGAACACGCCATGGGTCGAAGGATAGGTGATCATGCAGGCGGCCAGGCGGTCCTTGTGTTTCTCCGCCTTGGCGCGGAAGTCGGCGACATCGATGTTGCCGCCCGCGTCCGTGCCGACGACGACCACCGTCATGCCGCACATCTGGGCGGAAGCGGGGTTCGTGCCGTGGGCCGACGCCGGAATGAGGCAGACGTCGCGCCTCACGTCGCCGCGGCTCCTGTGATAGGCGCGGATGGCGAGCAGCCCCGCATACTCGCCCTGAGCCCCCGAGTTCGGCTGCATCGAGATGGCGTCGTAGCCGGTGATGGCGCAGAGCTTGCCGGAGAGATCTCCGATCAGTTCCTTGTAGCCCAGCGCCTGATCTGCCGGCACGAAGGGATGCAGCTCGCCGAACTCGGGCCAGGAGATCGGCAGCATCTCAGCCGTGGCATTGAGCTTCATGGTGCACGAGCCGAGCGGGATCATCGAGCGGTCGAGCGCGAGATCCCGATCGGCGAGGCGGCGCATATAGCGCGTCATCTCGCTTTCGGCGCGGTTCATGTGGAAGATGGGATGCGTCAGGATCTCCGACGTGCGGATCAGGTTCTTCGGCAATCGGGAGGCTGGATACGCCTCGTCGTACCGGAGGTCGAAGCCGCCGAACGCGCGCCAGACTGCCTCCAGCGTATCGGGACGCGTGCGCTCGTCGACGGTGATGCCGATGCGATCTCCGCCGACCTTGCGGAGATTGATGCCGTTATCGACTGCGTTCTTGAGGATCAGCCCCTGATAGGCACCGACCTCAACAGTGATGGTGTCGAAGTAAGCGGCAGGGCTCACCTTGAACCCGAGCGAGGTCAGCCCTTCATCGAGCCGCACAGCATCGCGATGCACGCGCTCGGCGATGGCCTTCAGGCCGCGCGGCCCATGGAACACGGCATACATGGACGCGATGACGGCGAGCAGAACCTGCGAGGTGCAGATGTTCGACGTGGCCTTCTCGCGGCGGATGTGCTGCTCGCGCGTCTGCAGCGCGAGGCGGTAGGCGCGGTTGCCTTTGCTGTCCACCGAGACGCCGACGATACGGCCCGGAAGCGTGCGCTTCAGGGCATCGCGGGTCGCCATGTAGGCTGCGTGCGGGCCGCCGTATCCCATCGGCACGCCGTAGCGTTGCATCGACCCTATTGCGATGTCGGCTCCCATCTCGCCCGGCGATTTCAGGAGCGTCAGTGCCAGCGGGTCTGCGGCGACGGCAGCGATGGCGCCGGCGGCATGCAGCTTCGCGATCGGATCGGAGAAATCATGGCACGCGCCGCAGACACCCGGATACTGGAACAGCGCGCCGAAAACGGCCTTTGGATCGAGATCGGTGAAGGGATCGCCGACGATGACAGTCCAGCCGAGCGGCTCGGCGCGTGTCCTCACGACGGCGATGGTCTGGGGCAGACAGTCCTTGTCCACAAAAAAGGCCGTGGCCTTGGAGCTCGCCACGCGGTGCGCCATGGCCATCGCCTCGGCGGCCGCGGTGGCCTCGTCCAGCAGCGAGGCGTTGGCGATGTCGAGCCCCGTCAGATCCGAGACGAGCGTCTGGAAATTGAGGAGCGCTTCCAGCCTCCCCTGGCTGATCTCCGGCTGATAGGGCGAATAGGCCGTATACCAGGCGGGGTTTTCGAAGATGTTGCGCTGGATGGCGGGCGGCATGATGGTGCCGTGATAGCCCTGCCCGATGAGCGAGGTCAGCACGCGGTTCTTGTTCGCGGTGGCGCGCACCTTGTCGAGTGCGCGGCGCTCGGTGAGCGATTTGCCGAAGTCGATACGCGACGTCTGGCGGATGCTCGCCGGAAGGGTCTCGTCGATGAGCGCGTGCAGGCTTTCAGCACCAATCACACTCAGCATTTCCGTGATCTCGGCCGCCGAGGGGCCAATGTGGCGCCGGTTGGCGAAGTCATAGGGATCGTATGAGCCGGGCATCGTTGTCTCCACGCGAGGGTGCTTCCGGAAAAGCGGGCGCCTTTCCGAGGCGAAGCACGACAGTATTCAGTGCCTATGCCTTTCCGCGTCTCAACGGCAGCGGAAGGCGCGCAAGTGTCTCAACCGACCAGGGCCTTGTAGGCCACCTCGTCCATCAAGCCGTCGAAATCCGCGACATTCGCGAGCCGCATGCGATAAAGCCAGCCTTTGCCGAGCGGGTCCGTATTGACCAGCGCCGGGTCCTTCACCACCGCCTCGTTAATCTCCACCACCTCGCCGTCGATCGGCGCGAAGACGTCCGACGCTGCCTTGACCGACTCGACGACCGCGGCGCCGTCACCCTTTTTCACCGTCGTGCCGACCTTCGGGAGATCGACGAAGACGAGATCGCCGAGCTGGGTGGTGGCGTGCTCGGTAATGCCGACGGTCGCCACGTCGCCCTCGAGCGTCAGCCACTCGTGCTCATCGGTGAATTTCATCTCGGTTGATCTCCTTCTCACGGCTGGCGGCTCGGGCCGCGTTTGAATCTGGTCGCGACGAACGGCAAAGGTGTGACAGTCATGGGCAGGCGCTTTCCGCGGATCTCGGCAAAGATTCGGGTGCCTGTTGCCGCCAACGAAGACGGCACGTACCCCATGGCAACGGGACGATCGAGGGTGGGGCCGAAGCCTCCCGAGGTCACTGTGCCGACGGCACGCTGCGAGTCTTCCGTGGGATACAGGTCCGCCCCTGCGCGGACGGGAGCCCGCCCCTCGGGCAACAGGCCGACGCGACAGCGCTCCGGACCACGCGCAATCTGGTCGAGAATGATGCGTGCTCCGGGAAACTCGGCGGGGTGCTCGCCCTCCGCGCGCCGCGTTCGCGGAACAGCCCAGGCTATCCCCGCTTCCACGGGCGTGGTCGTTTCGTCGAGATCCGCGCCATAGAGACAGAGACCTGCTTCGAGACGCAGGGAATCGCGCGCGCCGAGGCCGATAGGCTGTACGTTCGGATCCTCCAGAAGCGCGGCGGCGATCGCGCTCGCATGGTCGGCGGGTATGGAAATCTCGAATCCGTCCTCACCCGTGTAGCCCGAGCGTGTGACGACGCAGGGAACGCCCAGAATATCGATGTCGCGCACGTCCATGAAGTGCATCGACGCGCAGGCCGGTGCTAAGCGGGCCAGCGCGGTTTCGGCTTTGGGGCCTTGAAGCGCGATCAACGCGCGATCGAGCGGCTCGACTTCGCAGGTGCCGGAGAGGTTGGCTGCAAGATGGGCGGCGTCCTCCGCCTTGCAATTGCTGTTCACGACGAGCAGGACGTGGTCCCCGCGATGGGCGATCATCAGATCGTCGAGGATTCCGCCGGTTCCGTTTGTGAAGAACGAGTAGCACTGGCGGCCAGGCTTCAGGTTGAGGAGATCGGCGGGAACGAGCCGCTCGAGCGCGAGCGCGGCATCGGCGATCTGACCTGACCTCGGGCGGACGACGATCTGGCCCATATGCGAGACGTCGAACAAACCCGCGGCGGCGCGCGTGTGAAGATGCTCCTTGAGAACCCCCAACGGATACTGGACCGGCATCTCGTAGCCGGCATAGGGCACAATGCGCGCGCCCCTCGCGACATGCAGCGCATAGAGCGGGGTACGGTTCAGAATGGGCGCGGGATCGGGGTGCGATGCGTCGCTCACGCGGGGCTCCATAGCTCTTCTGCGCGCATTATGCGCACAGATGCGAGCCCCCTCTGTCGTGAGACCTGAAAGATTAGGTGCCTTTCCCGCCAACTCACTGGCGGTCCCGGCCCTTGTCATCGTCGGTGGATGGAGCGGGTTACCGCCTCATCGCTTTCCAGAGTGTCGTTCGGCTGCAGTCCGTTTGCCTGAGAGTTTCCGGGGCGGTTGCTCCTTCGGCGCCAGTCATGCGTGAACATGACCGGTCTCTTCCGCAGTCGATTGCCGACATGGGGAAAATGGTGAGCTTCGCGGCGAGGGTCAAGTCCACTTTGGTCGAGCACCGTCCGCAAAGCGGCACTCTCTGCCCAAGAGTTGCGCAGATGGCCAACACAGGCTTGCCCCTGAACACGTCCTCGCTCTGAACACGTTGTCAGCTATTTGGTTGGTGCTTATGCTCTTGCGCGTGGGACAATTTGAGATGGACCGTATCCAGAAGAGGCCAACCCATGTTGCGCACGACGCTTGCCTCGAGCAAATACATCGTTGTCGTCGCCATCCTCGGCATCTATGTCGCCGCCGTTGCGCTGATCCTCTACGAGATCGCCGTTGTCGGCTCTGCGATCGTCGACACGCTCCGGATAGGGTCCGTCTCTCCAGAAGGCGCGCGACTCTTGGCCGTTGGCCTGCTGGCGGCCATCGACGTGTTCCTGATTGCCATCGTGGGCTACATCACCTGCGTCGGATTGTTTGCGCTGTTCATCGACGACACCATTCCTCTTCCGGCATGGCTCGTCATTCGCAACATCGAGGATCTCAAGAACAATCTGATCAGCGTCGTCGTCGCGGTTCTTGCCGTTCTCTTCCTCAAGGAAGCGGTTGCGCGCACACGGGACCTCGATCTCCTCGGTCTCGGCATCGCCGTCGCGCTGATGATAGCGGCCTTGACTTTCTTCCTCAAAATTAACGCGACAGCTCCCCGGGCAGGCGATCCGCCGAGCGAGAAAGACGGCTCGTGAGCCCGATCAAAGCGAACGCCGCACGGCTTCGCATTCCGATCGCTTACTGCTCCAGATCAGAACGTCCAGGTTAAAAAATGGACGCTGCGCAAACTCATTGAGCCGAAGCGCGCTCTGATTTTTGAACAATTAACTCCAATTGGTCCGCTTCATTACATTTCCTTCTCATGGGGATGAATTGGGCCTATAGTTCGAGCACGGGGGACACTTAGTGAACCAATCGCTGAGGAGTCCGTGCAATGAAATTTTTGATTACGCCTGCTATTGCAATCGTCTCTTTCGGAGCCTTTTCGGCCTCTGCCCTTGCTGAAGAGCGCCCCATGCCCAAAGGGCCGCCCGTGACAATGGGCGATCAGGGAAAGCTCCCTGCCAGCGAGACCATGCGTAACGCAACGCCCGATATGACGGGGCCCAGCACGGGCTCGGCCGCCACTGGCGCAAGCACCGGAACGGGAGGTTCTGCCTCGCCGAAAGGCCCGCCGCAGAGAATGGGTGACGAAGCCGGAAAGCTTCCCGCGACCGGCACCGTGAGCGGTGCCGTTCCCGAAATGCGCGGGCCCGCGCCTGAAGAAAAGTGATTTCATATCGGCAGCTTCATTCGAGCTGCCGATCACTTGAAACTTGAAACAGCACACTCGCTTCTCCGGAGAGCTGTTTTCGGAGGCGAAGGAATTCGCCCCGAAATCTTTCTCGCATTTCTCTTTCACACTCGATTTCAAGAGGTCCACCATGGTCGACAAGTCAGTCATTCATTCGAGCCCGAATCTGGCGACAACGAGCTGGTGGGGCGCACTCCTGCTCGGCATCGTCTTCGTTGCCGCCGGTCTCTTTGTTCTCGGCGATGTCGCACTCGCCACCGTGATCAGCGCGATCCTGATCGGCTTCTTCCTGATCATCGCCGGCGGATCTGAGGTCTTCCACGCATTCACGGCGCCGCATTGGAGCGGCTTTGCGTTGCGGCTTCTCATCGGCGCACTCTACGCCGTCTGCGGCGCGATCCTCATTTCCGATCCGCTGGTGGCATCCGTGATGCTCACCTTCGTCTTCGGTCTGGCGCTCATCGCATCCGGCGTCGTGCGCGTCGTGCAGTCCTTTCAGTACTGGCGTTGGTACGGCTCGCTGCTCCTTCTGTCCGGCGTCATCGGCATCATCGCCGGCTTCGTGATCCTCGCGAAATGGCCGGTGAGCGGACTGTGGGTGCTGGGCACGCTGGTCGGCATCGATCTGCTGCTGCATGGCGCCTGGTGGATAGCACTCGGTCTGCAGCTCCGTCGGGAACCCCGCGCGGTCGAACCCTAGACCGCGCGCCGAGCCCCGCAGATCGGGGATGGCTGAGATCCCGATTCGGAGCTACCGATGCCCAACGTGCGTCTCGAAGATCGCAAGACTCCACTTCTCGTGGACCTGGCCTTGCAGGGTGGTGGCGCGCACGGTGCCTTTACATGGGGCGTTCTGGACAGGCTCCTCGAAGAGCCCAACCTGCGGATCGACGGGATCTCTGGCACGTCCGCCGGTGCGATGAACGCCGCAGTGCTGGCAGACGGCTATGCCGATGGCGGGCCGGAGGGTGCGCGCGCTGCGCTGGAGACCTTCTGGCGGAAAGTCTCTGAAGCGGCCCGTTTCAGTCCCTTTCAGCGCAGCCCCCTCGACGTCATGCTCGGACGCTGGACACTCGACAACTCGCCCGCGTTCATCACCATGGACCTGATCGCGCGGCTCATCTCGCCCTACGATCTCAATCCGGGCGGCTTCAATCCCCTCCGCGACGTGCTCGCCGAATGCGTCCATTTCGACCGCCTTGCGAGCGGCTCAATCAAGCTGTTCGTGAACGCAACGAATGTCCGCACGGGACGCGGCCGCATCTTTCGCAACGCCGAGCTTACGCCCGACGTGCTTCTTGCGTCCGCATGCCTGCCCCAGCTTTTCCAGGCCATCGAGATCGACGGGGACGCATACTGGGATGGGGGCTATTCCGGCAACCCGAGCATCATGCCCTTGGTGCTCGAATGCACCTCGCGCGACACCATCCTGGTTCCGATCAACCCGATCGAGCGTCCCGGCACGCCGCGCTCGGCGCGGGAGATCCTCGACCGGATCAACGAGGTCGCGTTCAACGCCGTTACGCTCAAAGAGCTCAAGATGATCGCGCTACTGAGGCAGGTCGCCGATCCCGGCACGACCGAGGGAGCCCTGTGGGGCAAGATGCGCGTCCATGCGGTGCCGAACGACACCATGAGCAAACTCGGCTACTCATCGAAACTCAATGCGGAGTGGCCCTTCCTCGAAATGCTGCGCGACGAGGGACGGCGTTCGGCGGATGAGTTCATGACCAAGCACAGCCAGGATCTCGGGCGCCGGTCATCGGTCGATCTGGACTCCCTTCTTCATCAGGTCTAGCCAATGGGACTTCTTGGCATCATCGTTGCGCTCGGATTTCTCATCTGGCTCGCCTATCGCGGCTGGAGCATCCTTCTCCTGGCCCCTGCCGCCGCGCTGATCGCGGCCGCCTTCTCGCGCGAACCGCTGCTCGCCCACTGGACCCAGACGTTCATGTCCAACGCGGCGCAGTTTCTCGCGCAGTTCTTTCCGCTGTTCCTGCTCGGCGCGTTGTTCGGCAAGCTCATGGACGACAGCGGCTCCGTGAAGGCCATCGCGCGCTACATGACGGAGACGCTCGGTCCTTCGCGCGCCATCCTCGCCGTCATTCTAGCCGGCGCGGCGGTGACCTACGGCGGTGTCAGCCTGTTCGTCGCGTTCTTCGTTCTGGCGCCGATGGCAATCGAGCTGTTCCGGGCCGCGAACATCCCCCGGCGCCTGATACCGGCCGCGATCGCGCTCGGAACTTCCACGTTCACAATGTCCGCCCTGCCCGGCACGCCCGCGATCCAGAATGCCATTCCGATGCCGTTTTTCGGCACGACGCCTTTCGCAGCTCCCGGTCTCGGCATCATCGCCTCGGCCATCATGCTCGGCTTCGGGTTGTGGTGGCTGCGCCGTGAGGAGGACAAGGCGCGGCTCAAAGGAGAAGGTTTCGGGGGCGCGGACCTTGGGGGTGCGGGCGCTGCAGCGGCGGACGACGAGTTCATCCGCGAGCGCGCGACAGCGGCTCGCGAGTTCGACCCGGCCGAAATTTCTCACGGCCAGCACACCGAGACGTTGCCGCCCATCTGGGTTGCCGCGCTGCCCCTGTTCGTCGTCGTGCTCGTCAATCTGCTGATGGCTTTGATCGTTCTCCCCTCGCTCGACTTCGCGTTCCTCAAGGAGGAGCGGTGGGGCGGAACCTCCATCCAGGCCGTGGGGGGCGTGTGGTCGGTGGCCATCGCGCTGGCCACGGCGACGCTCGTACTCATCATTCTCAACTACGAGCGCCTCCCCGCCTTGCGCAAAAGCATGGATGCCGGCGCCAACGCGTCCGTTCTCCCCGCGCTCAGCGTTGCGAGCCTCGTCGGCTTCGGCGCCGTCGTCGCCATGCTACCCGCCTTCGCGTTCGTGCGCGATTGGGTGCTCTCCATCGGCGGCGGCGTGCTGGTGTCTCTCACGGTCGCAACCAACGTGCTCGCGGCCCTCACCGGCTCTGCTTCCGGCGGCCTCACCATCGCGCTCGATGCGCTCGGGGGCACCTACATGCACCTTGCTGCGGACCAGGGCATCCATCCGGACCTGCTGCATCGCGTCTCCGTCATCGGGGCGGGAACGCTCGACAGCCTCCCGCACAACGGAGCGGTCGTCTCCCTGCTCGCCGTGTGCGGATCGACACACCGCGAAAGCTACCGGGACATCGTTGTCGTCTGCATCCTCGGCGCGATGATAGCCCTCGCGGCCGTCATCGTTCTGGGGTCGTTATTCGGATCGTTCTGAGGTCGCGCGCCGATCAGGCAGTTGAGGGAGCTTTGTCCGATGAGCAGATGGAGCCGAGCATCACAGCAGGTCGCGCCTCTTCTCGGCGTGCCTCTTCCCGCGATCGCGCTGCTCGGCACGCTCGCCCTGTCGGCTTGTAGCGACGACACCGAAAGCGCGGCGCCCGATCCCCGTCCCGTGCGTACCACGACTGTCGAGAAGCGTGTCGGCGGGCAGCCGCTGGCGCTCACCGGGCGGGTCGAGGCGGCCAACGAAGCCGCACTGGGATTCCGCATCTCCGGCCGCATGGCAGAGCGCACGGTCGGAATTGGAGATCGCGTCGAGGCAGGCCAAGTAGTCGCGCGGCTCGAGCCTCAGAACGAGATGAATGCGTTGCGCTCCGCGCAGGCCAACCTCGCGGCCGCTCATGCGGCGCTAACGGAAGCGCGCAATCGCTTCGAGCGGCAGGAGACGCTTCTCTCCCAGGGCTGGACGACGCGGGCGCTCTACGATCAGGCGGAGAAGGCGCGCGCGACCGCCGAAGCGCAACTCGACGCCGCGGAGGCTCAGCTCAAAGCGGCCCATGATCTCGTGAGTTTCACGGAGCTCGAGGCCGACGCGCCTGGCGTCGTGACCGCGACCGGAGCCGAGCCTCACGAGGTGGTGCAGGCGGGACAGATGATCGTCCGTCTCGCCCGCGAAGACGGAAAAGACGGCGTGTTCGACGTGCCGGCGCAGGTGCTGCGTTCCGTTCCAGCCGACGTGGAGATCGAGGTTCGGCTGAGCGACGATCCCTCCGTCAAGGCAGCCGGACGCGTGCGAACCGTGGCGCCCCAGGCCGACCCGACCACCCGTACATTCGAGGTGAAGGTGGGGCTGACGGACCCGCCCGAAGCGATGCGGCTGGGCGCGACAGTAACCGGCCAAATCGAACTCGACACGCTGGCGACCATCGAAATACCGGCGAGCGCGCTGACGAAGGTCAATCTGCAGCCTGCCGTCTGGATCGTAAACCCGGCCGATTACAGCGTCTCGCTCCGCAACGTCGAGGTGGCCCGCTTCGACCCGGCCACCGTCATGATCTCCGACGGCCTCGACGTGGGAGACGTCATCGTGACCGCGGGCGTTCAGGCGCTTCATCCCGGACAAAGGATACGCATCCTCGGAGCGGAACCGTAATGGGCGTCAATCTTTCACACTGGGCGCTGCGCAACCGCTCGCTGGTGATCTACTTCATGATCATGGCGGTGATCGCCGGTGTCTTCTCCTATGCCCGGCTCGGGCGCAACGAGGATCCGACCTTCGTCATAAAGACCATGGTGGTGCAAGCCGCCTGGCCCGGCGCCACTATCGAGGAAACGCTCAACCAGGTGACGGAGCGGCTCGAGCGCACGCTTCAGGAAACGGAAAAGCTCGACTTTCTTCGCAGCTACACCAAGGCGGGCGTCACGACCATCTTCGTAAACCTTCAGGGCGACACGACCGCCCGCGAAGTCCGCGACATCTGGGACGAGGTGCGCCGCAACGTGGCCGACATGAGATCCACCTTGCCTATGGGCATCGTCGGTCCCGGCTTCAACGACAATTTCGGCGACACCTTCGGCATCATCTACGGCTTCACGGCGGACGGCTTCACCCACCGTGAGCTTCGCGACCACGTGGAGGACGTGCGCTCCACCCTTCTCAAAGTCCGCGACGTCTCGAAGATCGAGATCCTGGGCGCACAGGACGAGAAGATCTTCGTCGAGTTCTCCATGAAGGAGCTCGCCACGCTCGGCGTCGACCGGTCGGCGCTGATCCGCGCGCTGCAATCCCAGAACATCGTGCGCCCCGGCGGCACGATAGAAACCGGAGACGAGACGCTATCACTCAGGGTGTCCGGTGCATTCACCTCCGAGCAGGATGTGCTCGACGTCAACTTCGCGGTTGGCGACCGCATGTTGCGCCTGCGCGACATTGCGCAGGTAAGGCGCGGTTTCTCGGATCCGCCGCAGCCTTTGTTCCGCGTCAACGGCAAGCCGGCGATTGGACTTGCCATCGCCATGCGCGACGGCGGCGACATTCTCGCGCTCGGACAAAACATCAAAACGAAAATGGACGAAGTGAAGGCCACGCTTCCGCTCGGCATCGAACCGCGGCTCGTGGCGGATCAGGCGGTGACGGTGGAGAGCGCCATCTCTGAGTTCATGTCGTCGCTCTGGCAGGCCGTCGGCATCATCCTCGTCGTGAGCTTCATCAGCCTCGGCGTGCGCGCAGGGCTCATCATCGCGCTCTCCATTCCGCTCACGCTCGCTATCGTCTTCGCGATCATGGAGCTCTTCGGCATAGACATGCAGCGCATCTCCCTCGGCGCGCTCATCATTGCCCTCGCTTTGCTGGTCGACGATGCGATGACCATGACTGACGCAACGCTCACCCGTCTCGCCAGGGGGGACAGCAAGGAGGAAGCGGCCTCTTTCGCGTTCCGCACTTACGCGTTCCCCATGCTGGCTGGCACGCTCGTGACAATTGCCGGGTTCGTTCCCGTGGGCTTTGCCGCCAGCTCCGCCGGCGAGTACACCTTCTCGCTGTTTGCCGTGGTGAGCATCGCGCTGCTCGTCTCCTGGGTCGTGGCTGTGATCTTCGCCCCCATCCTCTGCTCCGTCATTCTGAAGCCGCCTGCGCCCGCCGCGAGCGGCGAATCGAGCAAGGTGCTGGAGAGCTATCGCGGCTTTCTTTCGCGCGCCGTCGCGGCGAAGGGCTTGACGGTCGCCGCCACGCTAGCCGTGTTCGTGGCCTCCATTCTGGCGCTCCCTCTCATTCCCCGGCAGTTCTTCCCCTCCTCCGACCGCCCCGAGTTGCTGGTCGACATGCGGCTTCCGCAGAACGCCTCGATCTTCGCGACGGAGGATGCCGTCGAGCGGCTGGATGCGGCACTTCGCGGCGATGAGGACGTCGCGCGCTGGAGCACCTATGTGGGCCGCGGCGCCATCCGCTTCTATCTCCCGCTCGATGTCCAGCTCCCCAATGCGTTCTTCGCGCAGGCCGTGGTCGTCGCCAAGAATGTCGCGGCGCGCGAACGGCTGCGCGCGCGCCTCGAAAAGCTCCTGACAACCGACTTCCCCAATGTGGTCGGCCGCATCTCGCCGCTCGAGCTGGGCCCGCCCGTGGGCTGGCCGGTTCAGTATCGCGTCAGCGGGCCGGACATTGCGGTCGTCCGGGACATGGCGTTCAAGCTGGCTGCGGTCGTGGCCGCCAACCGCCAGGCCGAGCATGTAAATTTCGATTGGATTGAACCGACGCGCGAGGTTCGCATCGCCGTCAACCAGGACGAGGCGCGCCAGCTCGGCCTCAGCTCCGAAGCGCTGGCGTCCGTTCTCAACACCGTCATTACGGGCAACACGCTCACCCAGGTTCGCGATGATATCTATCTTGTCGACGTGATCGCCCGGGCAACGGACGAGCAGCGCGTCTCCCTCGCGACTCTCCGCACCATCCAGGTTCCGCTCCCCAACGGCAGAACCGTTCCCCTGAGCCAGTTCGCCTCCTTCGAGTATGCCCAGGACCAGCCTGTGGTCTGGCGGCGCAATCGCGTGCCGACGCTTACCGTGCAGGCGAATGTCTCCGGCGGCACGCTGCCGGAGACCGTCGTCGATGCGCTGGCGCCCAGCATCGCGGCGCTGCGAAAGGAGCTTCCACAGGGCTACGCCATCGTGGAGGGCGGAACTGTCGAAGAAAGCCAGAAGTCTCAGGCTTCGGTGATCGCAGTCGTTCCGCTCATGCTGCTGATCATGCTGACCGTTCTGATGGTGGAGTTGCGCAGCTTCCAGCGGCTCGGGCTGGTGCTGACTGTCGGACCGCTCGGACTGATCGGCGTCGTGGCCGCTCTCCTCGTCTCGGGACGGCCGCTCGGCTTCGTTGCCATTCTCGGAATCCTCGCCCTTCTGGGCATGATCACGAAGAACGCCGTCATCCTGATCGGGCAGATCGAGTCCGAACGGTCTCAGGGCAAGGATGTCACCACCGCCGCCATCGATGCGAGTTGCACACGCTTCCGGCCGATCATGCTGACCGCGGTCTCGACGGTTCTCGGTATGATCCCCATCGCGCCAACCGTGTTCTGGGGACCGATGGCCTTCGCGATCATGGGCGGGCTTCTCATTGCCACGCTGCTGACGCTCGTGTTTCTTCCCGCCCTCTACGTCGCGTGGTTTTCGAGAACCGCGCCCTCTGCGGCGGTCGCAAATGACGGCGGCACTGCTTGATGGTCCGTTTCCTGCGCTTGCGCCATTACGATACCTCGCGCGTCTCGTCCCCGGCGACCGTCATGCGCTGCGGCTTCAGCAGGCGAATGCGGCCGTCGCTCCCGGCCTCCAGCGTGTGAATGTAAAAGTGCGTCTCGACGTCGTTGGTCGCCTCCATCACCGGAGAGGGCGCCGAGACAATTGCCATTCCTCCACACTCGCCGATCCAATCGATATGCCGGTGGCCATGCATCAGCACGGCGCGGCTTGCCATCGGCCGAAGCTGGCGCAGGAACCAATTGCCGTTGACCAACGCCGTGCCAATACGCTCGGACAAAACCTTCGCGGCGCGCGGGTATTCTATCGGGTGGTGATGGAGGCCAATAAGCCAGACAGCACGCGGATATTGCGCGGCCGCCGTCTCGATGCCCCTCACCTGATCCGCCGAGACAAGCCCCAGCGCGTTGGTGAAGGAGAAATGAGACTCGGCGTTGGAGTTGAGAAGGATGATGCCCAGCCCGTCCTCCTCATCGGGCGGCAGGACCATGGGGAAGAGATCGTTCCACAGGTCCGAGATCGCCGTCGAGAAGACGGGACGTCCGGTATCGGCGAAGCTCTTAAGGCCGGACGCGCGCGCTGCCAGGGCATCCTGAAGCGTTTCGCCGACGCGCTTGCCTGCGCGGTCGATCACCTTGGCGCGAGTGCCCTGGATTGCCGCCGTGGCCGATAGCGTGCGGATTTTGCGCAAGCGGCTGTTCGGATCCACGTTGAGATCGAGGCGCGCGGGGTTGGCGCGATCGACGATGTTGACGTCGTGATTTCCCGGAAGGATGAGCGCGCGCTCGGCAATAGCGGGGTAGGCCGCCATCGCATCGAGAAACTCGGCCCACTCGGCCGCGCGGCCGGCATCGGTCTGATCTCCCGTGATCAACACAGTGTGGAGCGGCTCTGAAGCATGGAGCGCGTCGAGCCCTGCGAGCAGGCGATGCAGGCGTGCGTTGCCTTGCGGTCCCGACCTGCCGCTCTCGATCCGGTATCCATATCGCTCGCCGACGACGTGAAGGTCCGACAGATGCGCGATGCGCCAGCTGCGTGCGCCCGGCGAAGCTCGCGGAAAGCTCTCGATGTCGCGCGGAGGCGGCATCGTCATATCGGCGAACGCCCACACGAGCGACGCCACGGCAAGGTAGGTGCCAACCAGCACGACGGTGTTGGCAAGCGCGATCCAGGCTAGCGTACGCGGCGCAAGTAGATCGCCGGCCGTACCGATCCAACGGGAGGCCGGCCACGCGAGCAGCACCGCGCCCAGCGCGAGCCCGCTGATGAGGATGCCCGACAGTGCGGCGGTCCACGCTCTGAGGCGCTCTCGGCGAGCGACCTCCGCGGCTTCCGGAAGCATGAGCTCCGCGACATGGCGCAGGGACTCGCGGCACATCGCGTAAGCGGGCTCTACCGCAAGCGCGTTCAGCGACCAGAAACTGCTTTCCGCCAGATGGAAAAGCCTGCGCCCGAACAACCAGCCAAGGACGAGAATGGCGAGAAGAATGACGACTGGCACGAACCCGAGGAGCTGCGTGCCGAGCTGCCCTCCGACCTTGGCGGCCCAGCTCGTCGCGATCAGCGGCGCAACGCCGAGCACGATAGCCGGGACGATCAACAGAATGAGCCATGCAAGCAGCAGCTTGGGCAGGCTCACCTCGACCAGAAGACTGCCCGCCATGGAGAGCAGCGAGCGGTGCTTCGTGCTGGACGCATCGTCTTCGACGTCGCCGCGTCGAGGATCAACGATCAACCTCATGTGCTTGCCCCGCAGAATGGCGCCTGTTCCTCCCGGAGCTTGCCGATGAGTGGCGCGGCGAGCAAGCCTTGTCGTCCCTCATACTTGCCGGAACGTCAGCGAGCACTCTCCCTGCGGTCCGGCCAGGCGCCCACGTCTACGATGGGTCATCGGCCTAATCGTTACTTCACAATCTCATAGGAGGCCGTCGCGAGCCCCCACTTCACCGGGCGGTTGCGCGGATCTCCGGTCCATACGGCCAACAGGGCCTCTGCAATACTTCCGAGATATTCCGACGGCCTTCCAATCACATCGATGCCCTTCGCACGCGTCCCCTCGAGCAGGGTGTCGAGAGGCACCTTGTCTTCTGCTACGATGGCAATGATTTTTCCCTGTCCGGCCTCATCGGCTTTGAAGACGCAGCCATAAGAGGGGTCAGGCATCAGCAGCGGAGCGTTTGCGCGGATGGCGCGCTCCTTGTGCGTACAAACGCTCGGAAATAGCTGGAAGACTTTCCCGTCGTCACGCGCGTCGAGCACGATCAGCGTGCCGGGCCGCGAGCTTTCGATCCGCAGCTTGATGGACTGCCCAAGCCTGACAGTCGATCCGGGCTCGATCGCGAGCTTCACGGAAAACCCTTCTGGCGGAACCGGAATGACATCGGTGGGATCAAGGGGAGCCTGGCCCGCATCTCCCGCGGCCGCGCCGACGGGCCAAACGGACATATCTCTGCCGAGCTCGGACCCTCCGGGCTCAAAGGTTGGCGTCATGCCCGTCTTGCACGCGAAGCTCGCGCAATAGTTCTCGGCCTTGGCACGGGCGTAGGTCAGGACCTCCGATGCCGTGACCTTTCCGTCGCCGTTGCTGTCGGCTGCTCCGCCGATGCCATCCACGAACGCCCGGGTGAAAACACCTTGTCTCGCGCCTGGCGCAAGGGACGCATCCTCCTGTGCGAGCTGCGTGGCCGCGGCTGCGGTCCATACCAGCAGCGATCCTCGCCCCGTGACCGTGACATCGCGCGCCTCGATGAACGAATTCGCCTGGCGCAGCTTCTTGTAGGCTTGCTCGCTCGTTTTTAGTGCAACGGCGAGATCTTTGTCCGGGCCGCCGCGCATACCCTCGGTTGTCCACGTGGGAGAACGGACCATACCCTCACTGCCGGTGGCCTCGTCCTCGCTGACCAACGAGCGCTCGATGGTCCCGGAATGACAGCTATCTGAAAGCAACATGACCTGCCGATCGGCCATCTCGCGGAGAACCCGTTCGATTTCATCGTCAATCACGAAATTCTCGTACCCGGATGCGAGCAGTTTTCCGTCGTGGGGAACGATCACCTCGTCCCGGCCGTCAGCCTCGTCCCCACTGGTATCCTCGACAAAGTAACCGTGCCCCGAGAAGTAAATGAGCGCCCGGTCCCCAGGTGACGTATCGGCTACGATCCAATCGCGAAGCGCACTTCGAATTGCCTGTGCCGTCGCATCGGCATCCAGCAGCATTTTTATCTGCTGCGGCTTGAAGCCCCACTTTGTTTTCGCCAGGCTGGCCATGACGCGGGCGTCGTTCACAGCGCCGCTTAGCTGCGATTTCTCTCCAAGATAAGCGTATTTGTTGATGCCGATAATGAGTGCTCGATCCTCGCATCGCCCCGCCGTGGCGCCTCCGAGCAGAAGAGCGGCCGCCAAGACCAATCCGGACACACACCGGCCGATGTGTCTAGGGTGCTTCGAGGAGCTATTCTGCACGCGTGTATATCCCCACTACCCCGATCCTGAACGTCGCGCCGTCCAACACCTGCGCCAGCAGACCCGTAAGGGTTGCAGACGACACGGCAGAAGCAGCCTTGTACAATCCATCGACCGGCTTATCGCTTGCGAGCACCACAATGTGGTCGGCGCCGTAGGGAGCCTCCACGCGAATCCTCGGAATGAAGAAAGGGATGTCGTCAGGCCATCGCGACGCCTCGCTGTCCGCGAGGCTTCGTCGCGTCTTGTCGGGATGGAGAAACGCGACCGACCCGTCCGGTGCGAGGTCGAAGACCGTGACGTAGCTGCCCGAGGGCAATGTCTCACTCTCGAGCCTGAACTCCTCCCCCGTCCGGTAGGTCTTGTTGGTTCCTCCCGACAGGTTCACTTCAATCGCATGCCCGGCGGACACTCGCTTCAGCATCCCGAGAACACGCCACTTCTCGACAATCTGGGACAGTTCCTCAAACCGCACGCCTTCGGCGACAATGTCGCCCGCGCTGCTGCGAACGGTTCCGTCGGCTTCATTCCAGATGAGATCAGCGTCCCTCTGCGCCGCGACAATCGTCGCGTTGTCCAAACGCAGGTTCGCAGAGGCCGTAGCCCCACCGGACTCGATGTTGAGGGACAACGGCGGAAGAGCGTGCAGTCCCGCGCCCGTGGCCGTCGCCTTTCCCGCCGGAAGCAAACCATCTCCCGACTGCCGGAGCGGAACGAAATCCGGAATCTGCCGTCCTTCCGACCACAAGGCCACTTGAGGGATGAGGAACGTTTGCAGCTCGAGACCCGACAGCGTCCCATCCCGGTCTGCATCTGCCTGACCCTCGATTGCACGGCTGAAAGCGTAGCTCAAGGCGCCGCGCCTTTCGCCGTCAATGCGCACTTCAGGAGATTGGTTCTTTTCGCTGACGGCCAGAAACTGAAAGACACCCGGGATGTCGCGATCGCGCCCCCCCTCGACCGCATCTTGTTTTGGCGATGCGTTGACCGCTTGCGCGATCGATGCACCTTCCTCTTCCCCATAAGGCGGCACGAAGCGTACCTGCCCACCGCCGAAGGTCGCACGGCCCGCTCCGCCGGAGTGACAGGAATCGGCAACAAAGACGACCTTGAACCCCTTGCTCACCGCCTCTTTCAGCCAGCCGTGGATCTCGTCGTCTACGAGGCGCTCTGAAAAACCTGGATCGCCCTTTTTCGTGCTGAAGCCCGCCAGGAGGAACGCTTCGTCCTTGCCATCCTCTTCGTCGAAAGGCTCGCGATCCGGCTCCTGACCTCCATGCCCCGCGTAGAAAAAAACGACGACGTCGCCGGCCGCCGCACCTCCCACAATCTCACGCCAAGCGCGCTCGATCCGCTTGCGCGTGGCCTCCTTGTCCGTCAGCAGTGTCACGGTGGCCCCTACGGACCGAAGCGCCTGGGCGACGTCCTGGGCATCGGCAACGGCGCCCTCCAGCTTCTTGATTGTTTTGTAGTCGTTGATGCCTATGGCAAGCGCGTGAACTCGCGCCGATGCCACATCGGGCACCACGGCCCAAAGCGTGCACACCACAGCCGCTGCAATGAGCCGTCTTAGCAATGGATTCATGCCTCACTTTTGTGCTGCTTGATCATTCGGCACCTCGAGCTCCACGCGGCGGTTCTGCTGATGGATTTCGTCCTCGGAAAGCTCGACCGAGCCGTCGCCGACGTAGGGCTCGTCTTCTCCGCGTCCTTCCACGCGGATTTTGCCCCTGTACCCGTTCGAACGCAGATAGTCGGCAACCGCTTTCGCCCTGCGGATCGACAACGCCTTGTTGAACGCGTCGTCTCCACGGCTATCCGTATGCCCCGTCAGCGTGACATGTGGTGGAGAAGTCTCTCGCAGGAGCTCGAGCATCTCCTTCACGGCCTGCGCGCCGGCTTCCGTAAATGTCGCTTCCCGATAAACGAACTGAATGGGATGAGCGACCTTTTGCGGCACGAACCCGCGTACATCGCCACCGGCAATTCCACCTGGCTTTCCGCTGCGCATGTTGACCTGGGCGACATGCCGGGGTGCGAGCAGCGCCGCCTGCTCCGCTTTCTTGAATATGGCCTGCTGGACCTCCAGAGACGGCGCTTCTGGATTGACCACCGTGTCTCTCATGTCATCCAGCGCGTTCCTGTAGAGCTCGGCAGCGCGGAGATAGCCCTTTTGCGCCATTTCTAGATCCCCGAGCATCGCCGACATTTTCCACGGCTCAGCCAAGCGGAGACCGTCCCGCAACAAGCTCGCCCTCCGCTCGTCGCTGAGCGAGGGCGCGATAGCCTGATCATAAAAAGCGAGCGCAGCCTGTCTCAGAATCAACTCGCGCTCCAACGCCGTGCAGGGTGTGTTGCCCGAGAGGAGCCTTGATGCCAGCGCCGAAACCTCCGTCTGATCTCCGGCCCTGCGCGCGGCGCGCATTTTGCTTTCGAGGTCAAGGCAGTTTGCGCCTTCCGCCACGACCGGCGCGGCGATCAGCGGCACAAGGGCCAGCGCACCAACCAGGTGAGACAGCGCTATCCGCAATTTCTGGATCATGACACGCAGGCTCGGCCAAAGGTGGTCGTCTGTCAGCTTGATCATGACGCCGGATCCTCAATGAGCCCTTGGACGAGATCTAGGTTGAGGCCGCGATGGGAGATGCTGAACGCGAATGGGCTGTCCACGACAACGCGCATGACCTCTGTCATAGAGCGTGTTGCCGTGACCGTTGTGGCAGCGGCGGCCGTCGCGCCCCTCTCGTCAACCTCGATCTTGACCGCATGATTGATGACAGGCGCGCGCACCGCATTCGAAGATATGCGAGTGTACTTGGAACTGCTGGAGACCAGCGCCCGAAGTCCACTCGCCTCAAGCGCCTCGCGCATGTCGCTTTCAAACTTCACCGCGAACTTGGGGATCGTCACATCGATCCGGGCCGGCGTGAAGCTCGCCTTCGAAAGCACGGCGCCGAGATCCCATTGCCGTGTCGAGAAGGGCCGGCTCCTATCCTTTGACTGCACAATCACGAACTGGAAGCGCGGGGCCTCGGCGGTTCCAAAAGGAATGGAGATCGCGCGGAGCTTGCGGTCCTCCCAGATCCCACCATCGATCTCGGCGGCCATCATCGGGGTCTGCTTGGTCTCTCCCGCTCGCAAGCGGAAGGGCAAAGGCGCCGTCCGCGCCGGATCGAACGACTGGGCCCACCGGCCCTTGAAATAGAGGGCCGATGCCAGAACGAACTCGGTCAACGGATCCAGCCGGTCGATCATCTGCGGGATCTGGCCCTCGGTCTTCTCGCCAATCCATCCGTTGATTTTCGCCAGCGCATCCGAGCCCCGGAAGTCCACGCCCGCGACCTCGGCGGCAAACGCCGCATTCAGCCGGTCCTTGAACTCCGCCTCCGGGGTGACGTCCTGGTGGACCCAGACGCCGACAGCGGTCTTCAGTTCGACGCCCTCCCGTGACGATTTCGCGAGCTCGCTACCGAGAATCGCACAATCCGCGAGCACACTTTCGACCGTTGCTTTGGGTCCCGTCAGAATGGTGCCGGAAAGGGCCTTCTGCAGGCTGTCGTCTCCGCCCGCCGCAAGGCCCACCAGCGCCGAATGAAGGCAGTGAGGGGCGATAACGACGTTTTGCCCTTTGTGCCTGCGAGCGATGCGGTCCAGCACCGACACGCCGAGCCTGTTGACGACCGAACCGTTCGCTCCCTTTGCCGGCGCTTGCGCGAGCAATGCGTCCGGCCAGAGGGTCAGCGCGCCCAGTCCTGCAACGACCGTCCGGCGCGAGGGCCGGGCTTCTCCTTGGACAGATGTCATGGGATCGTCTTCACTTGGAAGCCACCGCCGTCATTGCTCGCCTGTCTGGGCCGGCACCCGCACGGAAGCCCCTACTTCTTGACCCGAACAAGTAGGTTCCGCACGCCGAACGCAGGGTCCTTCTCATCTCCACCGTCCGGCTTGAGTTCAGCGCTCAGATCCTTGGCGGTCTCCTCGCTCGAGCGTCCGATGGAAATCAGCGGGTTCTTCTCGTCGGTCGCCGCGAGGGTCTGCAACTCCTTGAGCGTGAGCGGCTTTTTTGAAGCGATCACCTTGATCAGATCGACTCCCGAAGGGCCGCCGACCGTGATCTGCCACTTTTCCTTCCGCCCGGGTATGCGGACCACGGACCCGGCCTTCACACGAGCGTCTTTCTGGAAATGATTTGGATAGAGGACAGTCGTCGAGCCGCTCGAGCCGATATTGAGAATGGTGATGTAGGCATCTTTTTGCGGCTTCACGGAAATCGACAGCGTATCGCCGACGGCGTAGGTCAGGCTCTTCTTGTTCACCCACGCGTCGATGCCGATCTTCGGCCCCTTGCCGTTCTCGTCACCAAGATCGTAGATCGGCTTCAGCTCTGCGGCGAGATCGCGCTCGAGCTCCTTGCTTGCGCTCTTCTGTTCATTGATCTCCTCCGTGCTGGCCTCGCCGTCACCCTCGGCAGTTGCGGCTGCGCCCTCAGCGGGAGCGGCGTTCTCGGCCAGAGTGACCGGCGCGTCTCTTTGCGCGCCCGCCCAAGACAGTTGAGAGGTCAAGGCCAGAGCGCCACAAAGCGCGACAGCAAACCTCAAAGCTCCATGGAGTGTCATCGTACGTTCCTTTCGCCCACTCGTGTTGACGTTCTGCTAATTGGTTACGATATCGAACGGCCGTTTCCCTACTGCACGCCCGACCTTGGCCGCTCCCACGACGTCGACGCTGCGCGAACGGTCAGCCTCATTGCTCCGCTGCGTGATTTCGGTAAGCAGCGTCACGGGATCGGCAATCTCCTGCAGCGCCTTCGATGGATCGACCAGATCCCCAATCTTCGCATCGGGAGGCGCCACGATCGCGATGATGGTGTTGCGGGCCGCCGGCGGCGAGGCCTTCAGCATGAAGCTCTGATCGCTGCCCGGAATCTCGATGGTCTCTCCGGCGTGGATGATCTCGCGGGCTTTGCCTGCCTGCGTGGAGGCGCTGAAGCTGTTGGGGAATAACTGCGTGACCTTACCCGCCTGGTCCTGGTTGAGCACGACCAGCGCACCCGTCAGCGAGCTCGTGACGCGGATCGAGATCGCTTCGCCGATCTTGACGCGGGCTCCGTTGGTCAGACTGACCGTCACCTCACCATTGGCGCTCGGACTGTCGGCCGGTGGCGGACCTACGAATTGACCGAGCGACGCATCGACACCGGACGGCGCGTTTGAGGAAGGCAAGGCGAATACTGCGCCGGGCACGTATTGCCGAATCCATCCCTCATGCCCGGCGACTGACGTGTAGATCCCAGGCTTTCCTGCCTCGGCACACCCTGCGCCCCAGCTCACGATCCCGATCAGAACCTGCTGCCCCAACGGATCGCGGATGTAGAGGGGACCGCCGCTGTCGCCGCCGCAACTGTCCTTCCCGCCCGCGTCGAACCCAGCGCAAATCTGGAGCGCATAATCCACGCCCGCGTCGGAGTACGCCTTGCGGCAGTCGCGTTCGCTGAAAATTGGAACGTCGACCTGACGAAGATGGTTCGAGATCCCTTCTCCGGTGTCACCAAAGCCAATCACCGTCGCGAAGGCGCCAGGCTTGGTAAAGCTGAGACCACCCCCATCCTTCTTGTCGAGCAATCCCGTGGGGGATTTGGCAACCGTTTTCAGCCGCAGCAGGGCAATGTCGTGATGCCCCTTTGGCGAAGCGCACAATCCCTTGTACGCGGGATGGCGGACCACCCGGTCGACAGCGAGGCGCCGTCCCAGCTTTTTCTTCGAAGCGCCGTATCGTGTGTCCGTACCTTCGAAGACCGTAACCGAAGTGGCCGCGTAGTCCGTCACCGGCCCCGGCGCGCAGTTCTCAGCGGGAGAGGGCGCATCCGCAATGCAATGCGCCGCCGTGACCACCCAGTTGCTATCGATCACAATCCCGCCGCACAGAAACTCCGACTGTCCTTTTTGTATGTTCAGGTAGACGTAGCTCGGCCAGCTACCGGGGCGGGACTTACACCCGCCGATGATCTTCGCATCACGATCGCCGCCGCTTTTGACTGCTCCACACACATCGGATGACCGCTCCTCGTCGCTCTCGCCATGTGCTTCGAGAGACTGATCAAAGTCCTCTTTCGCGCCCTCGTCAGAAGCGTCGTCTGCCTCCCCGGTGTGCGGCACCGCCGCATCCGCTCCTTCATCGTCTGACGCTCCGGCATCCGGCTCCATGAACTCCTCGTCGGCGGCCTGGGCCATCTCGATTTGGGTTTGGGAAGCGCTAGGGTGTGACTCAGCGAAAGCTGGCGCGGCAAACAAGCTGAGAAGAACGCCCCACCAGAGAAATGAATAAAACATGCCACCGATCCCGAACATGTCTCAGACGTCTGATAGTATGCTAGCTTTACTCGCGTACCGTCACAACCGTGCGCGCCCATACCCACGGATTTTTGCTATCGGCAGTTAAGATCGTCGCGAGTTCGTCCTCGAATTCCCGCACATCCAGGTCAAGTTCCGTGGGAGAGGACGTCATTCTCCGACCGATGAAGCCATCAACCTGGAACCGCGTCAGCACCGCTACGATTTCGTCGTCCCCGAACGGCGCGATCGCACGGATCTTGATCGACGGGTCCATCGGATATTGAAGCTTCCGGCCCGCACGGATGGGAACGTTTTCCATCCAGAGCTGCATCCGGCCGGACGCGTTCCTGACGTAGAGGTGCACGAAGCCGGTTTTGTTGCTCTCGATCCTGAAACGAGCTGTCTCACCCTCCTCCATCCGCCTCCCGTTGAGCGCCGACACGCTGATCCTGGCGCCGTGCTCCGCGCTCGCCACAGCAAGGTCGCGGAGAGACGCGGCCTGAGCGGCAGGCGCCAACAGGGTTGCCGCGAAAATGAAAGAGGTCACGATAGAGAGAGGAAATCTGATCCGGGCCATGGGCCGCTCCTTCCGCTGTTCGCCTCGATGGATCGAGGTCGCCCGTCCCCACCATGGCTGACGGAGCGGTTTGGCAAAATGGCCCGAGCGGCTTGCCCCCTTCCCATCCGATTGGAAGCCCCCCAGCGACCGGGAGAGAGCGGATGGATCGGACTAGCGCGATTGCGGATGAAGATTGCGCATCTGTTCTTGGACACAGAGACTATGGCGGGGGCGCGGCCGGGTTCGGATCCGGGCCGACCGGGGTCGCCAGTGGCTCCGTGCAGGTCCACGGCCCCACGCTGCAAGCGATCCCGGGACATGAGCATCCGGCGATTTCGCCCCGCGGGGTGAGCTTGCAGACCCGGCATCCGTCGCTCACGGAAAGGCATTGGGCCGGCATCTCCAAAGGAGGAGAGGTCTCTCCCGCCGGCTCTGCACCCACAAACCCCAGGGCATGGCCGAGCCCCACACTCGCAAGCAGAAGACCGCGAGACACGGCCATCGCTGCTCTCGTCAATCTTTTTACTGCAGCTTCTGGGCCTTGGCCTCCTCGACATAACCGATTGCCTTGCCATCGCGTGCAATCAGCGACCACCCGTTCTCGGTTTTGATTACCGCAAAGGTCATGCCGGGCTTCAGCTCCAGAACCGCCTCACCCGCCGGACCAGCATCCTTGAAGACCTGAACCGCTTCCAAGGCTACGTGTGTCGGCTTTTCGGGAATGGCAGGAAGAGCGGGTCCGGCCCCGCTCTCGGCAACCAGCCCGTCCACTTTGCGGGCAAGCGCGAAATCGGATCCCTGAATGCTCATCTGCGGCAGCTGGCGCAACCCGAACGCCTTCTCCGTAATCTCGGGCACGGCCGTGTCGACGAAGCCCGCAAGCTCCGTGACCTCGATGAGGCCGTTCCCATTGCTGTCGGCGCGGGCCAAGCCGTCCAGCAGGGCGTAGGTGAACACGCCGTGCCCTCGGTATCCTTCGAGCGCGGGCCGGTCCGAGGTCGCCGCTGTCAGAACCGTGCGCCCCGTGGCCTGGATAAGACGGCCGACTGCCGCCTGTTGCTCGAGACCCGAGCGCATGGCGATCTGCTGGGCATTCGCGCCGGTCAGAGTTCCGCTTTCGCAGGTGTCGTAGATGAGGATGCTCTTGCGGGCCGGAATCTTCGCAAACCACGCTTGCCACTTGTCCTGCCCGATGCCCAATTCCGCAATTGACGCTTCTGTCTGGTACCGGAAGTCTCGCGGCAGGTAGTAGTAGCGCCCATCCACCGTCTTGCCATGGCCCGCTGCGAAGAACACGAGCACGTCGCGCGGCCGCACCTTCTTCGACAGCTCCGAGAAGGCCCGCTCAAGTCCCTCCGACGTCACATCGCTGTCGGTCAGGGTCGTCACGTCTATGCTGTTGTAGTGTCCGGCTCCGGCACGCTGCAAGGCCGCGGAGAACTTGGTCGCGTCCGGCACCGCGTAGGTCAGCCGCAATCGGCCGTCGTAGTAGTCGTTGATGCCGACGGCCAGCACGTAGAGAGTCGGCGGCGTCTTCACAGCACTCTCGGGAAGAGACAGCCGGATCGACACAGGTTCGGACGCAATGAGGTTGGCGGCGTTGTAGGCAACGAGCTCGATGGTGTTCTCGCCAGGCTCGAGAGACAAGGCTTGCGCCGCCTTGATGCTCCTGCCGGCAGACGCTGACGTCGTGGCCTCCTCGGCGCGCGCGAGTCCCCGCTGCCCCTCCACCTCGCCTTGCGTGACGCCGTTGATACGCCATTCGATACGCCCGACGCCGCCGCCTTGGTCGGTGATCTCGCCTTCAACCGTCATCCGCTCGCTCTCGACGGATCCCGACGCAGCGGGGGATACGATCGATACCTTCGGCGCAGCCCCCGAGGCGACCAGTTGGCCAAGATCCAATTTCACGGCCGCGGCACGGACCAGCCCCTGGGGATCGCCCGCAAGCTTCTCTTGCACCAGGTCCGGGCGATAGAGGAACTGATAGAGCTGATCGATGGTCGAGATTTGCATCGGTCCCGTGCGGAGATAGATGAGCTGACCTGCTTTCGGAGACCCGTTGAAAAAGCCCTCCGGCGTCATGGTCAGCCACTCGCCGTCCCCAAGCAGGACGCTGGTAGCGAGCAACTCTCCCGTCGCGCTATCCCACGTCTGCACCATGCCCTCGTCGCTGCCGCCATAAATCCGGCTGCCGTCATGAGACACGTCGATTGACGAGAGCCCGCCCTGAGTGGTCTTCATCCGGTGCAAGAGCTTGCCCGAGGGGAGTTCGTAAACGAGGATCTCCGACAGCCCGTTGACGCCAAAAAAGCGCGTGCCCTTGCGATCGATGGTGCCGACGCGGATCGTCTCCACCTCCAGCACCCGCTCGGGATGGGAGAAGCCGTAGCTGTAGTCGAGAAGAAAGGTCTTTCTGGGCGAGAACCCTGTATCGGACGCATCCAGAAGGGCATAGATCCGGCTCGTCTCAGGAGGCACGAAGAGCTGCTGAACCCGCGAGAAACCCCGTTCGGCATGGGTGGCGACACGGCGGTCCTCAGCGGTCTTCACGCCAACCTCAGGCATGAACCGTTGGAACTTCTGCAGTGTCTCATAGGTCTGAATGCGCTGACCGGAATCGACGCTCCACATCCCAAATCGCCATTCGCTACGCGCAGCGAAGAGGCGGGCACCATCCGGAGAGAACGCCATCTGCCCGGTGTTCGACCGGCTGGAAAGCGCCACAACGCGCGTTTGGTTCTGGCCCCAGGTCTGCTCCGTCGTAAGCTTGTCGAAGGCGATCGTCCGCTCGGCTCCGCCGCTCTCGGCATTGTAGAAGACGATCTCAGACCGGTTCTTGCGCGCCGTGCCGGGAGACCCTTCCGGCTCAACCATGCCATTTCCTCGGCTCACCGCGATGAGACGCTTGTCGGGCGAAATCGCAACGCCAAGCATTTTATCGTAGGCCTCGGTCGGCCGCCCGGCGATCGTCGACAGGCGTGAGGGCTCCGCCCCGGTCAGGCTCCATCGCACGACGTCGCCAGAGCCCAGCCCTGTGATGAGCATCTCGCCATCGCCTGAGCAGACGGCGGAGCTGACACTGAGATCGCTGCCGGATGCATCAGGGCTGCCAAGGGGCTGGCCATCCATCCTGAGCTGCGCCGCCAGCGTGCCCTTCTGGAAGTCCCACACACCCAATTTCTGCGAATAGCGATCGTATTGGATCGTCGAGAAGCCAGGCCCACAGGGAAGCACGTTGTCGATCTTCAATCGCGGATCGACACGGTTCTTCCAACTGGTTTTCTCCTTGAGGCTTCCGATCCGTACCATCCCCTCGCTGCCGGCGAGGATGGATCGGCCCGCATCGGAGCCACCGGCCATTTCAACGTTACCCGATGCGAAGCCGGTTTCCGACAAGGGATAGTCCGGCTCGAAACTCCCGGTGCCGGGGTCCAGCATTCCGATCTGCGAAATTCCCTTCTGGTCCACGATCACCGCATAGTTCTTCGTCAAAGCCGGATTGAAAAGCAGTCCGTTCAAATAGCCCGGAAGCGCGATGGACCTGAACTTGCCGGAGGATAGCTCAAGCTCTCCCATCGAGTTCTTGTAGTGTGACCAGACGACAAGCTTGGTCGCATCGCTGTTGAACGCGAACCGCGCGCCATCGAATTCTTTCGGCAGCTTCACCGTCTTGGCTTGCTTACGAGATACGAGATCCCAGATCACGATGCGGAGATCGTCGTCACGAACCGATGCCGCCAAGCGGCCGTCCATCGACACCGCGAGGCCCTCGATGTCGTTCCCGAACATGTTCGCAGCGGGAGGATGGCGTCCGAGCTTGGATACCTCCGCGTTCTTCTTCCAGTCGAACACGAACACCTGTCCGACCTGGTCGGCGACAATCAACTCGTCACTGTTGGGGCGCACCTCGATTTTTGTGATGTTGCGATCGAGCGTGTCGATCTTTCCCTCGATCACGACACGATGCGTCATCGCCCCGGTTGCAAGATCCAGGATCCGGATAGACGGGCCCGATGTGCCGATCGCCAGACTTTTGGAATCCGGCAGAAACGCCGCTGCCTTCATGCAGCAACCAAATTCAATGTCGCGGACCGCAAGGCCGGTTTCGAGATTCCAAATCTTGATCAACCGGTCTGCAAAACTCGCCGCCCACTTCCCATCGGGCGAGGCCACGACCTCCAGGAAGGAATCTTTTGGATGGCTGCGCGGAACGACGACACGCGCTTTCTTTCGATCCTCGGCGACCTGTTCTGCGTGCTGCCTCAAGAGATCGGCGACTGTGGCGACTTGGAGATTGTTGAAGAGACCATTCTTGTCCAGCCGGTTCTCCTCCGCGAAGAACCAGATCTGATACCGGGTCTGAACGTCCATAAGCCCCGTGTCGGGCGTATCCACATAGCCAAGACCCCGGAGCTGCCGCTGCAGAGCCCGCACCTCTTCGGAGGGAGACGCCGCCGGCTCGGCCAAGCTGTGAGAAGCCGCCAGAGTCGAGAAGAAAACCGCCGCCAGTAAAATGAACCAATGCCGAGGTGCACTCTGCCGTTTCATCATTTGCCTCGCCCCTATGCCCTTGGCATTGCCGAGATAACACGTGCGGTTTATCCGTGCCCGGCAAAGCGTGACGGACCCGTCTCTCAAAAGATTTCAAACAAGCCGCCGCTACTCTGACGGCCGAAGAAGAGTGCAGTTAGTTACATCTCACCGCGTCTCTGAATTGCGTCTCTCAAATCATCAAATAATCGTCCGCCCGCTTTTCTCTCCAAGCAGAGCCGGCCGTCGTGCCGTGCAGGTCCTGCCGGAAAACGACCCGGCAAACGGGACGGCATCTAGACATCCTCCAAAGCAAAGAGACCGTCCAGAGGAAGGGCTCCCAGGCTTTGGGAAGCCCCTTAGCGGCCACCACCTCGCCGAAACAACGCCGCTCAGGAGGACGTCCAAAACAACTGGCGTTTTCGCATGATAATCACTTTGACGGGCTTGCGCACGAGGTCGTCTGCAGACATACTATTCTTTCAGAATCCCCGGTCGTGGGAGGAGTGAATGCACAGACGGATCTGCGCTGTGTTTTCATTGCTATGCGCTTGTGCATTCGCAGGCGCGCCTGTTTCCGCCGGAACGGGGAAACGGGTGGCGTTGGTTATTGGGAACTCGGCCTACAAAATCGCGCCGCTGGCAAACCCGGTGAATGATGCGCGCGCCGTAGCGTCTGCGCTGCAAGACATAAAATTCGACGAGGTCATTCTCAGACAGGACCTTACGGGAGACGGCATGCGCGCAACGTTGCGCGAGATAGGGCGTGCCGCCGTCGGCGCCGATATCGTTGTCGTGTTTTTTGCCGGCCACGGGCTGGAGTTGCATGGACGCAATTATCTGATTCCAGTCGACGCAAACCCCGAACGCGCAAGCGACGTCGAGCTCGAAGCCATCAATCTCGATACGGTGCTCCAGCAGCTCGAGGGTGCAACGCGGCTCAAGCTGGTCATTCTCGACGCCTGCCGCAACAATCCGTTCCGTCCGGCGGGAGGAAAGCGAAGCGTCGAGCGGGGCCTCGCCCGCGTCGAGCCGGATGACAATACGCTCGTTGCTTATGCCGCCAAGGAAGGCACCACCGCCGATGACGGCACGGGCCAAAGGAACAGTCCGTTCACCGCAGCGCTGCTCAAGCACATCGCGACGCCGGACATCGACATTCGCTTGATGCTCGGCCGTATTCGCGACGACGTCATCTCGGCGACTTCCGATACTCAGCGCCCCCACATCTACGGCACCCTCGGCGGATCGGCGATCTCTCTCTCCATGAGCGAAGGCGGTACACACGCCTCCCTTGCTCCCTCTCAGGACGTCCTCAATAGGCTAGAGGCGTCGGAAGCGGAAAAACGTCGCCTTGAGCGTCAATTGGCCGACGAAGCAAGAAGACGCGGCGATGCCGAGCGCCTTGCAGCAGAAGCCGCCAAGGTCGAGACAATGCGAGCGGAGATCGAAGCCCTCAAGCGTCAGCGAGAAACGCGGGAGCAGCAGGCGATGCTGGCCCCGCCCGCCCCCGCCTCGCCGTCCGCGGAGAGGCCACGCTCCGCGAAGGAACGCTGCCACAGCCAGGGAGACTTCACGCTGTGTGCAAGCTCAGTTCGGAGCCCCGAATACGGAAACTCCTACCTTCCGGTGAATATGCTGGACGGTAACGATAGGACCGCCTGGGTGGAGGGCGTGCGCGGAGACGGCACGGGGCAATGGGTGGTGTTCGATTTCCAGAGCCGGCGCAAGATCCGTCAGGTGCTGATCAAGAACGGCTACGGCAAGAACAGCGACATCTTCCACAAGAACGGCCGCGTCCAATCCGGCGAGCTCGTATTCTCGAACGGACAACGCATCCCGTTCCGGCTCGATGATCATGCCGAACAGCAGGTGATCGATGTTGCATCCAGCGGAGACGCCGCATGGATGCAGCTTAAGGTAACCTCCGTCTATGCGGGCTGGAAATACCAGGACCTCGCGATCAACGAGATCAGGCTGATTGGCAACTAAATCCCGTCATAATCCGCTCCGAGGAGAAGCAAGGATCATGCAGCGGCTCGTGCTCGCTCTCGGCGCCGCCATCGTCCTCGGCCACGCTGGCGACGTAGCCGCGGACGCGCGAGACCTCCCTTCTCCCCTCGTTTACCTCGGCAAGATCGATGCGTCGATCGAGCAGGATATGCGCTATGCAGGCCCGCGCAACTTCACCGGCGCGCGGGTCCCGGGCTATGAGGCGCCCGAATGCATTCTCACGCGTGGCGCGGCCGCGGCTCTGAAACGCGTGCAGGCCGCGCTTGCAGCGCAGAAATATGCCTTGAGAGTCTACGACTGCTATCGGCCGGTGGAAGCCGTCAAATCATTCGTTCGCTGGGTGTCCGACGGGAAGAGCACGCCACTCACGAAGACATACATGCCCAAAGTCGCCAAGCGCTCGCTCATCGAGGCGGGATATATCGCCTCGCGCTCAATGCACTCGACCGGCCGCGCCGTCGATCTCACGATCGTGCCCTTCGCGCCCGCGCCGTCTCCGCCTCCATCCGAAGCACAACAGGAAACGAGCCTCGAGGCCTGCACGGCGGAGGTCTCCAAAAGAGGTTCCGACGGCAGCGTCGATATGGGAACGAGCTACGACTGCTTCGACAGCAAGAGCCACACCCACGCTTCGGGCCTGACCTCTCAGCAGAAGGCCGCGCGCGCCTTGCTCAAATCGGCCATGGAGGCTCAGGGCTTCTCGAACTATTCCCGTGAGTGGTGGCACTTCACGTTTCAGGGCGCGAGTTCCCGGTCTTTCGACATCCCCGTGCGTCGCCGGCCGGAAGCGTCCCCGTCGAGCGCAAAGGAGGAGCGCACCTCCGAGCCCCCGCAAATGGAAACATCAGAGCCAAGCCCGCCGGAGCGCGCTCATCCCTAACGCCAAAACGCGCTTTCAAGGGGCAGACTGTTCCTGCCGATCATGGGCTTCTTCGATCGCGTCCGAGAAGACGGCGGCAAGGTCCTTGGAAAGGGTAAAGCGTCTCGTCACCAGTTGATCGGGTTTCGCCAAGAGGTCCTGAAATTCGCCCGCCGCGATCGCCTCTCCCAGCGCGCGCGCGGTCGCGTAGGTGAGGCCTTCTCCCGGAAAGGCCACGGAGGAAACCGCAAACGTTCCGCTTTGGCTGTCATAGGACACGATCTCGATGTGAGTTCCGGCAGGAAGAGAAAGGCTTTGCTCGTCGGATGAGCCTTGCGCATTTGCCTGGGACTTCAACGTATCAGCCTGCCCCGCGCTTCCCGCCTGCATGATAATCTGCAGAAGATCGTGGGCCGCTTCAGGAGACGACCGAAGGTATCGATCGATGTCGGGATCCTGGCCCTTTCCCTCGGCCCCGCCGGCTTCTTCGTCAAGCTTCCCCAACCGCTCCAGAAACCCCTTCACCACCCAAGGATCGCTCTCCCGGGTCCGCCGCAGCGACTCGTTACGAGCAATGATCGCCAACTCGGCGTCCGTGAACTGCGGGCTAGCCCGCGCGATCACGTCCGCGAAGCCGGGAGCCGTCGCAAGAGGGCAACAAAGGAGAACAGACGACGCGAGCGTCAGCGGCAGGAGCGGCCACGTCTTCATTTAGAGTTCCTCGATCTAGCCTCACGAAGTGTCGATCCAAATACTCTCTCGAGATCCCCGGCGGATTTTACGATGAAGGTCCCGTAAGGCGATTTTCTCCGGACGAGGAAGCCGGCCTCGGCGCAGGCAACCACGGTCTTCCGGCACGTCTCGGGCGACATGACGACTCCGAGAAAGCGTGCGAGGTTTGATTGATCGATTGCCCCCGGCTCCTCCTGCCAGTTCTGCAAGAGCCTCGGCATCGTGTCGGAGGTGAACATCGCGTCGAGCAAGCGGTCGGACGTCAGCCCAAGCCGGCGCATCTTGCTCTTGTCCTTGGTCACGGCGACAACATAGGCGTTGTGCAATTCGGCAAGCCTCTGCAATTGGCCGACCGTGCGGATCTGCTGGCAATCCAGCAGATAGAAGAACTCGGCCATCTGCGAAGTCGGCTCCTGGCGCAAATGGACCAGAACCTTGTCGGACTGACTTGTGCTGGAGGTGCAGATGCGTTCAATCAACGACATCCGAAACCATCGGATCCGCTCGAGAAACGCGATGTCGGAAGCCGCGTCCGAGAACGCGAATGAGCTACTGTCGGCACTTTTAGCAGGGCCGCGGGGCACCCAGTCCTCCATAACCATTGACGAGTAAGGGTATCAACAGGCCGAAAGGGGGGCAACAATGTCTCCCACCCCTCGTCCGCGCCACAGAGCCGGTTCATGCCCGATGAAAACACGACGGCGTCCGGCCGAAGCCGCGCCCGCTCGTTGGATGCTTGTCTCTTCGCAGGAAATCCCGCGCGCCACCTCGCACCACGTTCTACGGTCAAGGCAGCGCAAACACCACGAGCGCACCCCCGAGGCTTGTGCGCCTCTGCAGATCCGCTGTCGCCCCGACCATCCCAAGGCCGTCGGTCGGATTCGTCAGCCCCGCGGCCATGCCGATCCCCACCCAGCCGCCAAGCCCCGACAGCACCGCCAGGTACTGCTTGCCTTTGTGCGCGTAGGTCATGACGTTGCCCACAATGCCGGACGGCGTCTTGTACTTGAAGAGCGCTTTCCCGTCCTTCTGGTCGAGGCATTTCAAGTATCCGTCAACGGTTCCGAAGCAAACGATGGAGCCGGCGGTTGCCAGCGCCCCGGACCACACCGGAAAATCCTCCGGGGCCTCCCAAACAGCGCGCCCCTGAGCCGCATCCCACGCGATGAAACTGCCACGCGTGGTCTGTCCCTGCGGAGGGAACATCGACAGCACCGCTCCCACGTACGGCTGGCCGGGCGTGTAGGTGACCCGAAACGGCTCATAGTCCATACACAGGGCATTGACTGGCACATAGAAGAGGCCAGTCAGCTTGGAATAGGCCGCAGGTCCCTGGTTCTTAGCGCCTGAGCTGGAAGGACAGATGTCCTTCGTATTGATATCGGAGCCGTTGAGAAACGGTGAGCGCGAGGCGACGACCACGGGACGCCCATAGTTGCGGCTCGCGCGATCCAGACTGACACCGCTGGTCCAGTTTGTCGCTTCGAGAAACTTGGCAGCGACGAGCGGCTCGCCGGTCGCGCGATCGAGCGTGTAGGCGATGCCGTTCTTGTCGAAATGAACAAGGACCTTGCGCTCCCGGCCCTCGACGTCGATGTCTGCAAGGATCATCTCGTTGACGCCGTCGTAGCTCCATTCGTCGAACGGCGTCATCTGATAGGCCCACGCGGCCGTGCCGGTAGTCGGATTGCGCGCGATGATCGACATCGTCCACTTCTGGTCGATCGCCTTGCCATCCGGTCCCGCCCTCTGCACGGCGTTCCACGTCGAGGGATTGGCGGTGCCGTAGTAGAGCAGGTCGAGGTCCGGATCATAGGAGAACCAGCCCCAGGCCGTGCCGCCGCCAATCTTCCATTGATCGCCGGTCCACGTCTTCAGCGAGGAGTCGCGCCCCACCGGCTTGCCCAGAGACATGGTCTTTTGCGGATCGAAAAGGATATCGCCGTCCGGCCCTGTCGCGTGTGCGCGCCACAGTCGTTTTCCCGTGTCGGCGGCGTAGGCGGTGATATGGCCACGCACGCCGAATTCGCTGCCAGATAGGCCGACGATCACCTTCCCGTTGATGACAATCGGCGCGTTGGTTCCCGTTTGTCCCCGTTTCGGGTCGCCATTGACCGCTTTCCAGAGCTCCTTGCCGGTTTTCGCATCGAGCGCGGTCAGCGTGGTGTCGCTTTGGTAGAGAAACAGCACGCCGTTTTCATATGCGACGCCCCGATTGACGGTGTCGCAGCACATGACCGGGATCGTGGAAGGATCCATGCGCGGCTGGTACACCCACTTCACCTCCCCCTCATCCATGTCCAACGCATAAACGTAGTTGGGGAAGGGAGTATGGACGTAGAGAGTGCCGTCAATGGCCAGAGGGTTTCCTTGATGACCCCGGAGCACACCGGTGGAAAAGCTCCAGACCTGACGCAGCGTGCTCACGTTGTTTGCATTGATCTGATCGAGCGAGCTGTAACGCAAGTTGGCGTAGTCGCCCGTCGGCATCGACCAATTCGCATCGGGATGATTGGCGGCTATCGGCGCGACGGACCGATCGTCCTTCGGCAGCGGCGCGGTCTCCAGCATTGCGGTCTTGGGCTGGGGTTTGCTCACGGCGGGCCGCTCTGGGCTCGGCGCCTGTGCTACAGGCGGGGTTACTGCCGGCGCAGCCGCCGCAGGTGGCGTAGCGCCCGCTCCACCGAGGTAAATCTCTCCTCCGCCTAGAGACCCGTACACATGCGGAATCTGCTGACCGTGCGTGAGCTCCATCACGTCATCGCGGACGCGTCCGAAAACCAGCCGGATCTCGGTGCTCGACGCAGAAAGGTGGCGCAACAAGGCCTTCGTATAAGGGCTGTGCTCAAGCCCGCTGCCGTCGTCCGCCGTCATCCCCTCCTTGGCGGCGTAGGCAACGAGCGTATTGCCGTCAGGTTCAACGCGCGCCAGGCCGCGCGGGATGCTTCTGCGCCCGCCGGCCATCGGAAACACGTTGTTCCGGCAGGCGTCGAGGATAACAAGTTTGAGCTTCCGAACGCCGTCGAGCTGATTGAGGACCGTGTCGAGGCTCACGGCCTCGAGATCGAGATCCGAGCTGCGATCAAGCCGGGCATCGACCGGGATCAAATAGTTCTTGCCGGAATACTCAGTGCCATGTCCGGCAAAATAGATGACCGCGACATCGGCCCCAACAGCAAGCCGCGAGATCTCTCCCAACGCACTTCTGATGCCCTGGATACCCACATCCTTTCTGAGAAGGACCTTATCGAATCCCAAGGATTCGAAGGTGCGGGCAATGGCTTCCGCATCTTTGATCGGATTGGCGAGTGGCCCCACCTTGTAGTTCGAATTCCCAATGACCAGCGCTATTCTCTGCGTCGCGTGCGCGCTGTGTCCAAGCGATAGAAAAACTGCAAAGGCCGCAACAAATGCGAATAGACGATGAGGCATGATGTATCCCCAATAGTCATATGCAAAAAGTATATTACATACCAATTTGTACTCTGATGATTTGCGGCCACACAAGGGTGTCCCAGAAGATCTGACAAATCTTCCCGTGTGATGACAAGGTGTGCCGAACCCACGGCATCGCTGAGCACGGCACACTCTCTCATCGCCGCGCATCGTTGAGCGTGCCTAGCCGAGTGCACTTCGCTCCTCGCTCCATTGCTGTGAACAAGCATCACCGAGTTCGCGCTCACCCTCGGTTTGGAAACCAGAGAAGCCACGTCGCGCGACCGGCGCGCCGCGGGTGTCACCACATCTTCGCGATGGGGGATTGACAACCGCCGCAAGTTACCGCGTCTTAGTACGCGTGACGGTTCCCGGAGTGCGCGCAAGCGAGCGACGGGTGAAAAGGGAACACGGTGAGGCGCGTCACTGCGCCGAAGCCGAGGCTGCTCCCGCAACTGTAAGCGGCAAGTCTACTCCTTTTATGCCACTGGAGATCCGCGTTGGATCACCGGGAAGGTCGGAGCGAGACGTTCGAGCCGTGAGCCAGGAGACCTGCCGGCACGAGTCGCCCATCCTCCGTGCGGGACGCTCGGTGGAACGGTTACCCGTAGTGGCGGCTGATGTGCAACCTTTTGGGAGCTACGTCAGGCATGCCTTGGGTCGAAACAACCCTCTGACAAAACAAAGTCTCGCGCTGCAACGCCGCGCGCCGCTGCATGCATGTGCGGCTGCGTGGGCATCGTGTGGGGCTGTTTGATTTTGTGGTGAGTCTGCACGGGCTCCCGTCCATCAATCGTGACGGGGGACTTGTGACGTATCGAATTTCTTTCGTGGCAGCGCGCGATTTCGGGACTGCCCGCAGGGCGGTGCTAGTGTCGTCGACCGTGCTGCTTGTCGCGTCGGCATTCGGCCATTCGGCGAAAGCTCAAGTTATGGAGCTTGAAGGCATAACCATCTACTCGGCCAACCGCACGCCGACGGACGCCTCGAAAGTCGGCTCCACCGTGGAGGTTCTCACGGAGAAGGATCTCGCGAAGCAATCGAGGACCTATCTCAAGGACTACCTCGAGACCTTGCCTGGCGTGAACTTTTCACAATTCGGACCGCCGGGCACGCAAGCCGGAATCAGCATCCGCGGGGCGAGCGGAAGGTACGTAAAGTTGCTCGTCGACGGGATGGATCTGAGCGACCCCTCGGGCGTCACCACCGAGACCGCCTTCGAGCATTTGCTTGTCGGCGATGTGTCACGTATCGAGCTGGTGAAGGGCTCGCAGAGCACGCTGTTCGGCGGCGACGCTGTTGCCGGTGTCATCAACATCGAGACCAAAAAAGCGACCAAGCCCGGCTTCTCCCAAGGGGGAGGCGTGGAATACGGCGCCTACAATACCTTTCGCGGCGCCTATACCGCTGGCTACGCCGCCAACGACGGCAGCAACATTTCGGTCACCGCCCAAGGCGTCGACACGGACGGTTTCTCCGCAGCCGCGGTTGGCACCGAGGATGACGGCTACAGAAACCTGACATTCTCGGGACGAGGCGAATACTATCTCACCCCGTCTGCGAAGGTCTTCTTCAGCGCCCGCACGCTCGACGCCGATCTCGATATCGACGGCGGATTTCCGTTTAACGACAATGCCGATACCGTCGATGTCGTACAGCATGCCGGACGGGTGGGCGCCGAGGTCTCGTTTCTCGACGGGGCATTCCGGAACACCGTCGCGCTGCAAGGGATGCGGAACGAGCGCGAGTATTTCGGCAGCTCGGCCGGGAGCTACGTCGGCGAGCGCGTCAAGGCCGAATACCAAGGTGTTGTGACACTCAACGAGCGCTTGTCTTTGCTGGGCGGCGTCGATTGGGAAAAGACGACGGCGGACTCCTACTCCGTCAACGGCCAATCGGCAGATTGGACAGGCTACTTTGCGCAGCTCATGATCGAGCCAATTGACGGCTTGGTGCTGACGGGCGGCGGCCGTCTCGATAGCCACAGCAATTTCGGCGACTTCAAAACACACCGGCTGACGGGCGCCTATCTCTTTCCGGGAAGCGCTACGAAGATCCGGGGAAGCTATGGGACCGGCTTCCGCGTGCCGTCCCTGGACGAGCTGTTCGGGGAATTCCCGCTCTATCCATCCTATTCGGAGTACGGGAACCCTAATCTCGAGCCGGAGACCAGCAAGACCTGGGACGCCGGCATCGACCAGGGTTTCCTGGACGGCAGGGTGCAACTGGGCGCGACGTATTTCGAGCTCGATACCGACAACCTCATCACCACCGAGTACAACCCCGGAACGGGCAAATACAAATACACCAACATCCCCGGCGTGACGCGACGCAACGGCGTTGAGCTGACCTCGGCTGTGATGATCGTGCCCGGCGTCACCGTGTCGGCGAGCTACACCTATGTCGACACCGAGACCGCGTCGGGTGCCCGGCTCAACCACGTTCCCAAGAACAACGTGGTACTCGGAGTTGACCTCGTGCCCATGGAGAAGGTGGCCCTCAACGTCACCGCAAAGGGCGTGACCGATACGCTCGGTAGCGGCGGCGTCGAACTCGACGACTACGTGTTGGTGAGCGCGAAAGCCTCTTACGAGTTGCTTCCCGGTGTCGAAGCCTACGTACGCGGCGAAAACCTGCTCAACGAGGACTATCAAACCTACGTCGGATACGGCACCGCTGGGCTCTCGGTCTACGGCGGCCTCAAGATGCCGTTGCCTGGCAACTGACCCGGACGCCGGATGGACTCTGAAGATAGAAACGAGCGGCCATTTCGGGTCCGCTCGTTTCACCACAAAGCAGAACGATTGGGAGAGCCACTCATGGAAATGCCCCGAAGTTTCGAGACCTGGAACATCAATCCCGAGCCGACTCTCATCAAAGCCCCAAGCTGCGGCGGCGTCGCGTCTCGTCAGGAGTGGGCACTTCCCGCAACGCAGGACTTCCTGGTCGCGTTTCTCACGGACATCTTCGAAAACCACTGGGATGGCCTGAGATATGGGCCCCTTATTCAGGGCGCGGCTTACGAGATCATGTGCGTAACGCCACCGAGCCGGATCACCGTGCATGACGGCTATCTCACTATTTTCTTCAGCAAGGGCGGCCATTTCCACCTCTGCGTTGGCGAGACGATGGGCCCCTCCTTCGCTCCGACCTCGCCCGAGGTTCGTGCGCATCGCAAGCCGTCACGCGCCGTGATGTATCGCGGAATGATGGGCGATGGTTCGCCCGTCACATGGGGTTTCGAGATGTGGAACGGCAAGGATGAGCCGATGATCTCGATCTTCTTCCCGAACCCTTTCGTCACGGACGAGGACACCGCTGAGGAAGAGCCTGTTTGGGATCGTCTCAAGGCATGGCGCGCGATCTCCAAGAAGTGGCTCGGCCGCGAGCCTGAAGCCTTGGACGAAAAAGCCCGCGGTTTTGCCGCGAAACCGAAAATGGACTGAGCGCGGAACCGAAGCTGCTTTTGGTCGTGCGGATACCCCCTAACATTTCCATTGAGGAGAACCTGGATATGAACGCAAACGCCTCTACCTCCCTCCGGACACCGGCTCCGATGCTCTGGATGGCTCTCATCTGCGCATTGGGCCTCGGAGGCACGCTTGCATTTTCTTGCGGCGCCCCGTTTGTGGCAGTCGCCGCGCTTGCCGCCGTCGGCCTGAACCGGATGGAAGGCCTGCTCACCGTCTTGGTGGCATGGCTTCTCAATCAACTGGTTGGGTTCGCGATCCTCGGATATCCCATGGAAGGGATGTCACTCGTCTGGTCCACCTTGATCGGCGCAGCGATGGTGGCGGGGTTCTTCGCCGCGCGGCTATCGGTGCGCCTCGCCTCACCGTCAGGTTCGGCCGCACTCGCGTTTGCCACGGCCTTCATCGTTTTCCAGGGAGCCATCTTTGCCGCGGCTCTCGTTCTCGGCGGAGCCGAAGCCTATACGTTCGAGACCGTCGGCTGGGTTCTCGCGCTCAATGGTCTGGCCTACGCCGGCCTTCTTGCCCTGCACTTCGTACTGAAGGCATTTGTCGAACGTTCATCGTCTCTGACAGTCCCCGCGGCCTAAGCGCCTGTCAGCCTATAGCGCCGCTACCAGCAGGAGGGAGCGTCGGCTCCCTCCTCCATCAATCAAAGGCTCGTTGCAAGATACACCGCCCAGCCGCGATCAGCGGGATGGGTTGCCGTCGCGACTGGGCCGCGTCGGCCGAGTGCTCATAAACTCAGCGTCCGCGCTCGCGTTACGCTAGCAAGCCGCGAACTGGATCACGAGGCGATGCGCAATCATCATGTGAAGCACTCCTGGTGCGCGAGGGTTGCTCAATCGCCCGTAGATTTGACGGTGCGGGTGCCGTACCGCTGCTTCAGCAAAGCGAGCGCAGCTTCTCGATCGTACTTTCCGCTGCGCAAAATGTAGTAATGTTGGGAAACTGCGCCGAAGCCCTCGGTCTGCCCGATTTCGCCAGCGACCGAGGAAATATCCTCCAGTATGTTCGCCGCGCTTTCCTGCACATTGAGCTTTGCCAGCATCTGCTCGAGCTGAACGGCGCGATTGGCAATCATTCGCTCGCTTTCCCGGTAGATGTTATGCGCCGCCGTGAGATGCTTTTGTACGCGCTGCATCTCCTCGTCAGAGGCCGACCGTTCCTTCGGATGCCGCCAATCCAAAACCCACTGCGCAGGTTTGATTGAGCTGTGGATCTCCAGCCATTGCCGGTCGAGGCCCGATCTCGATTGCGGCGTTTTCGCTGGCTTACCTTGAACCGCCGGTTCGTCACTGCAGGCGCTCAGAAGAGGCGCGAACACAATGACAATGAACACGCCCCGCTTTGAGAGCGACGAGTTTCTTTTGCAATTCAATGAGGCACGCCAGCTTGGCATCTCTGTACTCCCCTTGCAGTCTCCCGCAAACGTCGACGCGGCGGTGTTGGATTTGATCTGCGGGCTGGAAAATGGAGCAATAATTCCATGGAATATTTCCCGCCCTCGACTGATCCCAGATTTGCTGGAAAATGAAATCCAATCCGGAGATCCGAGCCGCTCGCGGCTTCGTTCTACGAAGCGACCTTTGTTCATCTCAACACGGCTGGCTTGCTCAGTGAGAACGCAATGGCAAAAACAATCGCGACGGTTCGTGCAATCGCAGTATCTGCGATGGTCTTGGTCAGCTCTTTGAGCCCATCGAACAGCTACGCGGCACCGCAGCCCGGGTGCGAGGGACGCAGTCTCATCGCCGAACTCTCACTCAAACGTCCGGCAGGGGTCGCATCCTTGCTCGAAAATGCAAGGCAGGCGGAAAACAGTCAGGCGATCCTGTGGCGCATCGAAAGGCACGGCATTTCGCCGTCCTACGTTCTCGGCACGCTTCACATCGCTCACCCTAGCCTTCAAGAGCTTAGCCCGGCCGTTACATCCGCTATCACCGCTTCGCGTGTGGTCGCACTCGAGCAAGAGCAATTGTCACGCGGCGCTTACGGTCATGTGATGGCGCAGGCCGGAAAGCTGATGAGCGCCCGCGACAAGCCTTTGCAGCGCATGCTGGACGATAGCGAATTGCGTGTGGTCGAAAAGGCGATCGCCGCCGCGGGCTATCCCGAAGACCTCGCACTAGGCGTCCGGCCGTGGGTGGCCACACTCTTTCTGGCGGCTGGATGCCCGAATGTGACGCATGAACCCATGGATCTCATCGTCGCAAACTTTGCCAAGTCACAAGGCAAGAAAATCGTGGGGCTCGAAACTCTTCTCGAACAGTTTGAAACGCTGGCTTCCATACCAGACGAAGCTCAAGCTGCCTGGCTACGCTCCAGCATCGAGATGAATGACCGGGCCGACGACGTGACGGCCACGATGCTGGAACTCTACAAAGGCCGGCAAATTTCAGCTTCGCTCGATCTCATGCGTGAGCTTGCACCGAACGCGGGGCTCACGGATGCACGTATGCAGGACATCCGGCACGGCCTGATCACCGCGCGCAACGTGCGAATGGCCGAGCGGGGACTGCCGTTGTTTGAGACTGGCGGCGCCTTTGTCGCCGTTGGCGCAACCCACCTTCCGGGAGCGGACGGCCTTATCTCGATCCTGAAGTCGAGCGGGTTCTCTGTGACGCCTGTCGAATAGCCAAGCTCGTCACATAGCCGAGCTCTGGGGACGCCAGCGCTGCCAGATCTTTCTGTGCTTCAGCGCGGCCTAACCAGTGCTTATCGGCGTCTTTCGAGCCCGGCTTCAACCATCTTCTTGAAGAAGCCCGCGAGCTTCTCGTAGGTTTCCCTGCGTGCGCTGGACTTGCGCCACGCCATGCCCATCGTCCGAAACAGCGGACGATCCTTTATCTCGAGCAGCCTCACGTCCTTGTCCTGAATGAGCTCGCTTCTTGCGTAGAGGCCAGGCATGAACGTGACGCCGAGGCCCATCACGACCATCTCGCGCAACATGTCGAGGCTCGTCCCCTCGAAATCGTAGCGCAGCCTGGCGCCCGTGGTTTTGCAGAGCTCGATGGCCGTCTCGTGCAGCTGGTGGCCCGGCCCTAAGGCCAGGACATCCTCTCCCTTGATGTCCGCCAGCGTCGCATGTGCCTTCTTGCCCAACGGATGATCCGCCGCGACGGTGAGCAGGAGCGGCTCGCGGAACAGGACGACACTTTCTATTTCCGCGCCTTTCACCGGCAAGGGACAGATGATGACGTCATGCACCCCTTCCTCGAGCGAGCGCGGGAGAAGCTGGGGCAGGTCCTCACGCACATAGAGCCGCAGATCCGGGTAGGTCCGGTGCAGCTTCGGCGCGGCACGCTGCATCAGGTATGGACCAATGGTGGGCGGCAACCCGAGCCGCAATAGGCCGCTCAATTCCTTGCTGCTGCTCGAAGCGAGACTCCGGATCTCGCTTGCGTCTTTCAGCATGCGCCTGGCGATCTCCACGATCTGAGCTCCGAGAGGCGTAAGCAGTGCCCGAGAGGTCGTGCGCTCCACGAGCTGAGCGCCGAGCCGGTCCTCCAGCGCCTTGATCTGCTCGCTCAGTGTGGGCTGGGTCGTGTTGGCCCGCTCCGCCGCGCGCCGGAAATGGCGCGTCTCCGCCAATGCGACGAGATATTCGAGTTGTCTCAGGCTTGGCACTGCTTTCGCGTCCTCTCCTCACAGGCTTTCGTCGAAGAACGACGCGCATAGGAAGGTCATCAGGCCGAATAAATCAATCGGAATTTCCGATCAGTAGACCGGCTAAAACCCATTGGACGACGATCGGTAGAATACCCATCTTGCCACTCAACGGGGGCAACACCCGCCTGGGCGAGAGCTGACTTGGGAGAGCGATCGCGTGCGGCGAAACACGAAGGCGGAGCCTCCAACACCAATATCAAGGAGCAGAAATGGCTGAACTCGAAAGACTGTTCAAAAACAACAGGGCCTGGGCCATCGCGCAAGCGGAAGCCGATCCGCACTATTTCTCGCGCCTCGCATCGGGCCAGGCGCCGAAATATCTCTGGATCGGGTGCTCCGACAGCCGCGTGCCCGCCAACCAGATATTGGGGCTCAGTCCGGGCGAGGTTTTCGTTCACCGCAATGTCGCGAACCTCGTCGTTCACACCGACATGAGTTGTCTGTCGGTCATTCAGTTCGCGGTCGAGGTGCTGAAGATCGAGCACATCATCGTCTGCGGGCACTACGGCTGCGGGGGCGTGCATGCCGCAAGCGGCTCCGGACAGCACGGCCTTATCGACAACTGGCTGCGCAACATCAAGGACGTCTACCGGCTGAACAAGGCCGAGCTCAATGCCCTATCCGATCCGCAAGCGCGGGAGGATCGCCTGTGCGAGCTCAACGTGATCGAGCAGGTAAAAAACGTCTGCCACACGACGATCGTGCAGAACGCCTGGGCGTGCGGACACCCGCTTTCCGTGCACGGGCTGATATACGCGTTGAAAGACGGTCTCCTGCGCGATCTCGCCGTTCGCATCAACACCCCCGAAGCGCTCGAGGCGATCTATCGGACGCATGCTCGCGACAATGCCGCCCCGGCTGGTGAGAGGCCCCAGCGCGATCCAGTCATTCGGCTCGAGCGCGAAACGATCCGCTACGCAAACAGCACATTGTAGAGCACGACGCAAAAGCACGCCGGACTTTACTCGCGAGGCTCCCGAGGCGGCTCCCGCTGGAGACGCTAGAAAGAGCCTCGCGATACATGATCGCGCGACGGCTTTCTCTGCCCTTTTCGCAATGGCGCCTGACAGCGGCTCCTGCGCCTATGAGACGTTAGGAAAAATCCTTGGACCTTCTATTCGAGACCTTCCTCGATAAGCCCATCTGGATGTGGGCAGGCTTCTTCAGCGTGGTGCTGATGCTGCTCGCGCTCGATCTCGGTGTCTTCAACCGCACGCCGCATGCGATAGGAACACGCGAGAGCCTCATCATGAGCGCCTGGTATATTGTTATGGGGCTCGCGTTCGGTGTGTGGGTCTGGATAAGTCTCGGGGCCCAGGCCGGGTCGGAGTACTTCACCGGGTTTCTCGTCGAAAAGACGCTGGCGCTCGACAACATCTTCGTCATCTCGCTCATCTTCGCCCACCTCGCGATCCCCGCCGTCTATCAACACCGCGTGCTCTTCTGGGGCATCCTTGGCGTCATCGTGCTTCGGGCTGTCATGATCGGCCTCGGAGCCGCGCTGGTTTCCGAGTTCTCGTGGATCCTCTACCTGTTCGCGCTCTTCCTGGTCGCGACGGGTTTCAAGATGCTCCTCATGGAGGACAAGCCCCCGGAGCTCTCCGACAACCCCGTGTTGAAGCTCATCCGCCTCGTCTTCCGCGTCACCCCCGAGCCCCACAAGGAGCGCTTCTTCGTGCGCCTGCCCGATGAGCGGACCGGCCGGGTTGTGCTGTGGGCTACGCCGCTCTTCGTTGCGCTCCTCATGATCGAGATCGTCGATCTCATCTTCGCTGTCGACAGCATTCCCGCGATCTTCGCGATCACGACGGACCCGTTCGTCGTCTATACGTCGAATATCTTCGCGATCCTCGGCTTGCGCGCGCTCTACTTCGCGCTGGCGTCTGCAATCGACCGTTTCCGTTATCTGAAGCCGGCGCTCGCTGTGGTTCTCATCTTCATCGGCGCGAAAATCTTCATTGCCGACGCCCTCGGATGGGAGAAGTTTCCGGCGAGCGTGTCTCTTGCCGTCACCCTGGCAATCCTGGCGGTGGGACTTCTCTACTCGGTCATGCAGGCTCGGAAAGAGGCTCAGCTTCCGTCATGACTTGTCCGTCATGGGGAGGCTGAGCCGCCTCGCTCATGCTCACGCGCCTAGTCCTGGACCTGGGCTCGGGCCTGGGCTCCGGTCTTAGGCTCGGACTTGGGCTTGATACCGGATGTGATTTGATCACAGACAAGGCGGCCTATCTCAGCGTAGAGGCATTTATTCAGCTCGATATTTAGTCCTCCAACTCACGGTGCACGGGCTCGGGGCGCAAAGTCCTGTCGCGCCCTCAGCCCGCTCTGACGAGAGCCGACTTGCCGAGTATGCTCGCTTCCTGGAAGCGAAAGGTGCTGGATGGGTTCCTATCTGGATCGGATCGGGGTTTCCGCGATCGATGAACGTCTTGTCAGGCGGGTCCTGCTGCTTGCGGTTCTGGTTGGACTCGTTGCGGGAGGAGCGGCGTTTGCATTGGCCCAAGAGCGGGCGGCAGACTGGCTCTGGATCGGGGCCACCCTTCCGGTGGTCATCGCACTTGCGATTTCCATCACTCGCGATCTTCTGGCGCGACGCATGGGTGTCGATGCGATCGCGCTCCTGGCCATGGCGGGCGCCATCGCGCTCAACCAGTCGCTCGCCGCGATTGTCATCGCCATCATGTACACGGGCGGCACCGTCCTCGAGGACTACGCCGTTGCACGCGCCGAGCGCAATCTCAAGTCGCTGATAGACCGCGCTCCCACCATCGCGCTCCGCCGCAAAGGCGATGCGAGCGAGGTGGTTCCGATCTCATCGATTGCCATCGGCGATACGATCGCGGTCCGCGTGGGCGAGATCGTGCCCGTGGACGGCCTCATTACGTCGCCGCTTGCGGTTCTCGATGAATCCGCCCTGACCGGCGAGCCGATTCCTGTCACGCGGCCTCGGGGCGAGAGCGTGCGGAGCGGGGCCATCAATGCGGGCGATACCTTCGAGATGACGGCGCTCGCCACGGCCGAGGACAGCACATACGCTGGCATCGTGCGTCTCGTGACAGCCGCCCAGACGGCCAAGGCCCCTTTCATCCGCTTGGCCGACACGTATGCACTCTGGTTTCTGCCGCTTACGATCCTCGTTGCCGGGCTGGCCTGGGTGATGTCCGGCGAGGCCGTCCGGGCCCTGGCTGTCCTGGTCGTCGCCACCCCCTGCCCGCTGATCCTGGCCGCGCCGGTCGCCTTCATCGCGGGTGTCTCTCAGGCAGCACGCCGCGGCATCATCATCAAAGGCGGGGCTCCCCTGGACGCCCTGGCGCAGACGCATACCGTGCTCTTCGACAAAACTGGAACGCTGACGGTGGGCGGTGCCCGTCTCGTTGCGGTCGAGACGGGACCGGGAGAAAGTGCCGATGACGTCCTTCGGCTTGCCGCGTCTCTGGAGCAGGCGTCCCAACATGTCGTTGCCAGCGCGATCGTGTCCGCCGCCGCGGCCAAGGGGCTTTCTCTCAAGACACCATCGCAGGTGCATGAGGTCGCGGGGGCAGGCCTTGAGGGGATCGTCGATGGGAAACGCGTCCGCGCGGGCTCGCACCAATTGATCTTCGGGTCGCATCGGCCCGACGATTGGGCGCTCCGGGCATTGCGCCGCGCGTCGTGGCGATCTGCGCTGAGCGTCTTTGTCTCCATCGACGGCCGCGTCGCGGGCGCGTTGCTGTTGGGCGACGAACTGCGCAAGGAAACCCCGCGCGCGGTGCAGTCGCTTCGCGCGGCGGGGATTTCGCGCATCGTGATGGTGACCGGTGACCGGGCGGACGCGGCCGAGACCATCGCCGCAGCGCTCGACATCGACGCCGTTCTTTCGGATCGGGATCCATCCGACAAGGTCGACGCCGTTGCCATGGAGAGCCGGCTGCATCCGACCCTGATGGTCGGTGACGGCATCAACGACGCCCCTGCACTTGCCGCCGCAGACGTGGGCGTTGCCCTGGGTGCGCGGGGGGCCAGCGCTTCATCGGAGGCGGCCGATGTGGTCATTGTGGTCGACCGCCTTGACCGCGTTTCCGAAGCGGTGGCCATCGCCCGCCGCTCCCGCCGCATTGCCATGCAAAGCATTGTCATCGGCATGGGCCTATCGGGCATCGCCATGGCCGTGGCCGCCTTCGGATGGCTCGAGCCGGTCGCAGGCGCGCTGACGCAAGAGGCGATCGATGTCGCAGTGATTGTGAATGCCTTGCGCGCGCTACGCCCCCCATGGGGGTCCGGAAGAGGCGTCGTTCCGGGGAACATGGCAAAGGATCTTGGCGAACAGCATCGGCTCCTGGAGGACGTTCTGGACAAGCTCCTCCAGATCTCCGATGCGCTCGACGACGTTGAGGGTCAAAAGGCGGTAGACCTGATCCTCGAAGCTCATCGCCTTGTCGAGGACAGCGTCGTAACCCACGAGCGGGAGGACGAGACGATCATCTACCCGCGCCTTACGCGGTACCTGGCAGATGGCCACGGGCTCTCTGCGATGAGCCGCGCTCACAGAGAGATTTTGCATCAATCGAGGCTGCTCGCCCGGATTGCCAGCAATCTACGCGCAGAGGACGCCGACAAATATCTGGTGCGGGATGCCCAGCGCGTCATTGGATCGATCGAGGCGCTCGTTCGCATCCACAACGCGCAGGAGGATGACATCTATGAGCACGTCGCCCAGGGATAGCGGCGAGGCCCGAATGCTCTCGTAGCAGGCGGCGAATGCGGCCTACCATGAGATCGACGGCTCCATGCAGCCCGCTCTTCGCGGGCTGCATGGAGGATTTATGCCGTCATCGATAATTCAGCGACATTGCGGGAGCTCGAGTGCGAGCGCGCCGACAACTCCGCGTTCAGCTCGGGAACATCTCGACGTGGGTTTCCGCGGTGCGCCCAATGTAGAGGACGCGCCGGCCAGACAGCGAGACGATGTAGCTCGCGCACCCTGCCGCAACCGCCTTCTTGCAGAAACCGGTGTAGGTATAGCCGGGCACATTCTGTTGAGCCTCGCGGATTGCCGCTTGCAGGGCTTTCGCATCGAAGGCTTCGGCGACCGGCTCACCGACCTGATGCATGTCCAGAACGACGCTATCTCCGCGCTTCGTATAGTAGGTCGCGGCACAACGGAGAAAATCGATCTGGTAGGCTTCGAAACCTTCCTGCGTGAGAGTTGCGAGGATCTCCGGGAACGTCTTCGTGTTGTCCTCGGCGGCCTGAAGGCAGGCCCTGGCGACGGCCACTTTGCTCTCGTCCATCTCGTGCTCCACCACTAGAGGTCCTGCGAAGCGGGTCGCAGTCTCGACGCCAGCTGTGGCACGACGCTTGTCTTTTCTGAGGCCGATCCGCCGGGACGTTTTCTTCCAATCAAGTTCGGGAGATCAATTCTTGGCGGAGTAACAGCCGCACCGGCCGCGCAGACCCGCCAAGTTGAGCGGCGCTTTCGGCACTGGATAAGTCCATGCTACCTGGGCCTAAAAGGAGGCTGAAAATTATGCTGTTATTTCAATTATATAAGGAGGATTGGTGGAGGGGGCTGGATTCGAACCAGCGTAGGCGAAGCCAACGGATTTACAGTCCGTCCCCTTTAGCCACTCGGGCACCCCTCCGTGACCAATCCCATCGTGCGTGGCGCGGCAGCACGCTCAAGAGCCGCCTCATCCGCCAGCACTGTAAACGAAATCGCCCTGCGCTCGCCGAGCGGCAGGGCAACGCCCGTCCTTATGGTAATCCGGCCCACCGATGTCAATTGGAAAAGCGCGCGAAAACCCGTATGCGTTCCGGGTCAGGCCGAGTCCGCCCGCGCATGGCAAGGCATGCGGGCGATACGGGCGGCCGAACATGTTGTTTTTACATCGATAACGACCTGCGAAACCGCGAGCGAGACAGCGCTATCGCAGGCAATCCGTCCCCTTTCTACGGCACAGCCGCATTCCGGAGCAGAACACAATGACAAGCGGCTGGGCGGGAAAGAAATCAGCGAAGAAGGGCGGGTTCGGCCGCCCCGCCAAGGGCGGGGACCGGCGGGCAAGCCGGCCTCGCGGGCAGGCGCCGGGCGGACGGGCAGCCGAGATCGCCGATGACGGCATGGTGCGCCTTTTCGGAAGCCATGCGGTCGAAGCTGCGCTCAACAATCCGCGCCGCCGTGTGCTGCGCCTGCTCGCGACAGAGAACGCGGAGCGCCGCTTGGCGGATGTGATCGCCGCCAGGGGTGTTCCCATCGATCGCGCGACGCCCGGCGATCTCGACCATCTGCTCGGGGCGGACACCGTGCATCAGGGACTTCTGCTCGAGGCCGAGCCACTGCCGGAGCCGACGCTCGAGGAGCTGGTGAAGCGCGCGGCGGAAACCGGCCCGCTGGTGCTGCTCGACCATGTCACCGATCCGCACAACGGCGGCGCGGTGCTCAGGTCCGCTGCTGCGTTCGGTGCGGCCGGGGTGGTGATGACACGCCGGCACAGCCCGCCGCTCAACGGCGTGCTGGCGAAGGCCGCCTCGGGTGCTCTCGATCTGCTTCCGGTGCTGCCCGCGCAAAATCTGGCGCGGACGATGCTCGAGCTGAAGGGCCTTGGCTTCCGCCTGATCGGCCTCGAAGGGAGCGCGCCGGACCGGCTCGAGAGCGAACGGTTCGAGGGGCTCACCGCGCTGGTGCTCGGGGCGGAAGGCAAGGGCCTCCGCGAGCTCACCCAGCAGACCTGCGACAGGCTCGTCTCCATCACGACGGGCGGGCCGCTCGAGAGCCTCAACGTTTCCAACGCAGCCGCCGTCGCGCTGCATTGGGCGGCATACGCCCGCCGCTCTTATTCGGGCTGAATTACATAAAAAGGACGGAGCCGAAACCGGCTCCGCCCTTCTCAATCTCGAAATTCTCGCGGCTCGATCAGTCGCAATAGGTCGGGCGCCAGCAGGTCCAGCGGCCACCGCGGCAAACCGTATCGCCCCAGCTGTTGGTGAAGCAGCGACGGTTGCGCCAGCCGCACTCCTCCGGGCCCGGATAGCATTCGCCGGACGAGCGGTAGTAGTGGCGATCGTAGTCACGCTCGCGCGCGTGACCGTAAGCACCAAGCAAGCCAAGACCGATGATGCCAGCGGCCACGCCTGCGGCCACTCGCCCGCCGCGCCCTGCTTCGGCCGGCTGAATCGATGACGCCGTAACGCCTGCGATCAGGCTGAGCGCCATCAGCGCATGCATAATCTTCTTCATCATGGGTCTCTCTCCCCACTCCTCGGGTGTGCTTCCGATCTGAGATCAACAACGCGCCTCAGCGGAAAAAAGTTCATGCGATCAGAAAATCATGTCGCGCATGAATGCGGCATGAACGCGGAGGAGACGTGCCCGAAAAATGCTAAAGGCCGCCTTAATGGCGGCCTTTGCGTGACGTGCATGACTGGGTTGCTTGTGCTCACCAATCGCGATGACGGTGGTGACCGCGATAGTCGTGACGATGATGCCCCTTGCGGTAGGCGTAAGCCGGACGCGGATAGCCCCAGGCCTGATAGTAGGGAGGCAGCGGTGCCACCGGGCGGCAGCAGGCGCGGCGATAACGCAGCTCTACCGTGGGGCGCCAGTAGCCCGAGTTGTAATAGGGATAGTAACGCCGGGGAGACGGATAATAGGCGTACCGATCCAACTCGTAGTCCGAGCGGTAATGGCGATGATAGAAGGGATAGTACTCGTTCGTGCCGTGGCGGTGATAGTGACCGCGGTGGCCGGCCTCGGCGGCGACCGGGATCAGGGCCAACCCAATGGCGGCCGCAAAAAGGGCAAAGACCCTAGAACGCATGGACGGAACTCCTCGGGGTCGAAATGAGCAGATTTCGCCATCACCCTAAAGCACAACGCATAAAATTGCTTTAACTTCGCTCGCCAATCAGCCGTCTGATCTCATTCGCGGCGGGCGAAGGCCCTCATTACCGCCTGTGATCCGCCATCGGTAACCAATTGATTAACGATGCCTTTCATTCGGCGTCGAATGAGCACATTGGTGGAGCATCCCTGAAGCGCGAGAGGCTTTCCAAGGTACGCGTACACGATGCTGATGACCTCGCCGTATTCGATCTCCGGACAAGAAACGGGGCGCGAAACCACCGACCTTGCCGGACTGGTCGACATCCTGCGTCGCGGCCTTCCGCAGATCCTGGTGACGACCGCGCTCGCACTCCTGCTCGCCGTCCTCTATCTCGTCTTTGCCGCGCCGAGCTACACGTCGAATGCCGTCCTCTACATCAATCCCAGCCCCAACCGGGTGGTGAACGAGACAGCGCCGGCGCCGAACAGTACGGGCGCCGATCTCGCCATCGTCGACAGCCAGGTGGCCATCATCTCGTCTGACGCGATGCTGCGGCGTGTGGTCGATACGCTCAGCCTGGACAAGGACAGCGAGTTCTCCGGCACCGGTCCGCTGACGAAGCTCAAAAGCCTGCTCTCTAATTCCGCCGCGCCCGACGCTAAAGCGCTTGCTGCCGAAAAGCTCGCCAAGCGCATCAAGATCCTTCGCGCACAGAAGACCTACATCGTCGAGGTGGAGGCGACGGCCAGCTCTCCGGCGAAAGCCGCACAGATCACCGACACGCTCATCAGCCTCTATCTCGCGGACCAGGCAACGGCGCGCGCGGAGGACGAGCGGCGTGCGAACGAGCTTATCACGGGCCGCCTCGGCGAGTTGCGCGACGAGGTGCGCCAGGCGGAAGACCGTGTGGACGATTTCAAGCGCCGCAACGGCATCACCGTGTCCGAAGGCGGCATCGTGGGCGAGCAACAGCTCGGCAAGCTCAACGGCGAGCTGGTGGCCGCGCGGGCAACGGCCGCGGAGGCCAAGGGCCGGCTCGATGCCGTGCGATCCGCAGCCGCCTCCTCCGGCGCGGCGCTCGACGCAATGCCGGAAGCGGTGCGTTCCGCCACCATCCAGCGGCTTCGCGAGCAGCACGCGCAGGTCGCGCGGCGCGTGGCGTCGCTCTCCTCGCAATTGAAATCCCGCCATCCGGTGCTGATCGAGGCGCGCTCGCAGCTCGGCGAGATCCGCGCGCAGATCGATGCCGAGTTGCGGCGCATCGCCAACGCGCTGGCCGCGGAGTATCGCATCGCATCGAGCCGCGAGCTCGAGTTGCAGCGCCTGATCGAAACGAGCAAGGCCGAGGTCTCACGCACATCCACAGCACAAATCAAGCTCAGGGAGCTCGAGCAGGACGTCGCGACGAGCCGTGACGTGCTCGGCACCTTCCTGCAGCGGGCGAAGGAAACGCGCGAGCAGGAGCAGATCTCCGTTCCCTACGCGCGCGTCGTGTCGCCCGCGACGGCGCCCTCCAAGCCGAGCTGGCCGATCAACTGGCTCGTGCTCGGTCTCGGCGCGTTCGGCGGACTTGGGCTCGGCATCGTGCGTGTGCTGGCCGGGGCCCAACTCGACACCACCGTGCGGCTGACGCCGCGCACGTTCCAACTCGGCAACCACGCCTTGTTCCCTATCCCTGCGCTCGGCGAAGCGCGCCTCTCGCGGATCGGCTCTGTCTCGAGCCGCCTGCCGGCGCTTCGAGGCACCACGCAAGAGACCGAGGATCTCGGCCGCGCCCTCGTCGCCGTGTCCGAGCCCGAAAGCGCGGCGGAGACGGCCTATCGCCAAAGCATCCTGCATCTGCTCGCTTCATTCGAGCAGGATCGCCATGACAGCTATCCCTCCGCGATCATGCTGTGCGCGGCAGATCGCGAAAGCGAGGCTGCGTCGGTCGCGCTCGCACTCGCTCAATCCGGGGCACTTCGCGGCGAGCGTGTGCTGCTGGTGGATGCCTGCTCTACGGACGCGACGCTTTCTGCCACCCTCGCCCCCGACCTCACGGAAGGCTGGGCGACCTTGCTCGCAAAGCCGGAAGCGCTCGCGGCGCATACGGTGAGCGATTCCAAATCGAGCCTCGCCTTCCTTCCGCTGGCGAGCGCCGATCTCAGGCTCCTGAAGCGCGGCGAGCGGCGTCAGCTTGCCGCCAATCTCGCGGCGGCGGCGCTCGACTACGATCTCGTCATCATCGACGGCGGGGCGCTGGCGAGCGACGAGTCCGCGTCCGCACTTCTGCCGCTGGTGGACAAAGTCGCGATCGTTGCGCGCAGCGGAAAGACTCCCCAGCACCGTCTCGACGATCTCTTGCGTGCGCTCGCACCCGTGAGAGACAAGATCTCAGGCGTGGTCCTCACCGGCACGGGCGTGGGGCGGGCGTGATGGCCGCCTCTCTGCGCGCCCAGCCCTTCCCGGCCTCCCGTGGCGCGCTTGCGACAGGCAGCGCGGAAAGCCGTCTCTTGACGGCGGCTCTGGCGCTTTTCGTCGTTCTGGTGCTCGCCCTGTCACCGTTCGCACTGACCGCGCTTGGCTTCGACTACTCCGAGACGGGCGGCAACGCGCTCACCAAATTTCATCCCGCAACGCTCTACATTCTATCGCTGGCGCTTCTGGCGGCGCTCGCGACCTCAGATCCGTTCGGCGCCATTTTGCGCGCGCTACACGAGGCGCCGGTGGCGTTTCTGATGCTGCTCGCGATCCTGCTCGGAACGCTCCACTCGGCGTTCATCTCGCGCCTGCCCGTCACCCCGCTGATCGAGACCTTCCTGCCGGCCGGCGTGACCCTGCTGCTTCTTCGCCGCATCCCTGAGCAACGGGGGCGAACGCTTGCGCTGCTGATCCACGGCATCATGATCGCCAACGCGGCGCTCGGCATTTTCGAGTATCTCAGCGGCTGGCGGCTGACGCCGTTCGTGATCAAGGGCGAGGATCTCGCTTATGAATGGCGCTCCACCGCGCTTCTCGGCCATCCGCTGGCAAACTCGATCCTCACCGGCAGCTACATACTCACGCTTGCCGTGGGCGGCGGGCGCGATCTCCCGCGATGGCTGCGCCTCGCCGCCTTCTGTCTCAGTCTCGCGGCGATGGTGACCTATGGCGGGCGCGCGGCGAGCGTTCTCGTCGTCCTCATGCTCGCCGCGCTCGTGGTACGTAGAGTGCTGGCGGTGCTGAACGGCGCTCCCATCAACGTCACGACCGTGACCGCGGCCCTCGTCAGTGTGCCGTTCGCAGGGGCTGGACTTCTGACGCTGCTCTCGACCGGCTTTCTCGAGCGTTTCCTCGACCGCTTCGCCGATGACTCGGGCAGCGCCCAGACGCGCAGCGACATGTTCGAAATCTTCTCGCACGTGCCGCTTCCAGATCTCCTGTTCGGCCCCGATCCGCGGCTGGTTGCGACATGGCAATCTCTGCTGGGACTCGAACGTGGCGTCGAAAGCTTCTGGCTGAGCTTTCTCCTTTCCCACGGACTCCTCGTCAGCCTCGTGATCTTCGCCGCGCTGCTTTTCTTCTGCCGCGATCTCGTGCGCCGCACATGCCCGGGGGCCGCCTGGGTGCTCCTCTATTTCGTCGGCGTCGCCTCGCTTTCTCTGAGCCTCGCGGGCAAGTCGAACGTGCTGACCGTCGTCACGCTCTTCGTCCTCGTGCTACTGCGAGCCTCGTCCAGCAACCGAACGAGCGCGATCGCTCAGGCCGTCAACGTGCGATAGAGCGTGAGATAGGCGTCGCGCATGACCTCAATGTCGTGCGCTGCGGCGGTGCGCCGTCCCTCCTGTACGAAGCGGGACGCCGCCGGACGATCCTCAAGAATCCGCGCGATCTTGTCCGCGAGGTCGCCCGGATCTCCGGCGTGCGCAAGGTAACCGTTGATGCCGTCGGATATGAGCTCAGCCGGACCATCCAGCCGCGAGGCGACGACCGGTACGCCGGCTGCCATCGCTTCGAGGATCACCAGTCCGAAGCCTTCCTGGCGCGAGGGCACGACGCAGATGTCGGCATCGCGGATGTGCTCCGCCGCGTCCGACACGCCTTCTAGGATCTCCACACTGTCAGCCAGACCATGACGCTCGACCAGAGAGGCCAGCAACGCCGGCGTCTCGGGCTGATCGCGCGAGGGCGATCCCACAAGGCGAATGCGCACGGGAGTGCCGCGAGCCCTCAGCAGCGCGGCGGCCTCGATCAGAACGTCCTGGCCTTTGATGTCATGGACCAGGCGGGCGACCGTGACGAGGAGAGGTACGCGATCCGGCTCCCGCTCCAGGCGGCAGGCCAACGGTTCCTCTGCCGTCCGGAAACGGGACAGATCGACGCCGTTCGGGATCAGCACGACGTTACGCAGCCCGCTTTCCTCGCACTCGCGCGTGACCGCCCTGGAAATGGCGACGGTGCGATCCACCAGCGCGTTGTGCAGCATCCGGTGGCGGGCGCCGTACCCTGATGCGACGTTCATGGCGTGGACCGTGAACACAACGCGCAGGCGCGGCTGCGCGAGCTTGGCCAGCATCGCCCACATCTTGCTGCCCCGGTTATGGGCGTGGATGATCGTGGGGCGCGTGTCGCTCGTGAGCTTCAGAAGCCGGCCAAGATAGCGCGGGTCGCGGGAGCCGCGCGGCCTGTTCCAGGCGAGCACTTGGGCAGGTCCCTCGCGCAACTTCTCGAGAAGAGCGGGATCGGCTTCGTTCATCACCACCACGGTGACGTTGCGCGCCTGCGCGACATCGAGCGCGCGCACGAAATCCACGAGCAGCCGCTCCGCCCCGCCGACGCCGAGCGACGAGATCAGGTGCACGATTCGCGGCGATGGTCCGCTCGGCCTCTGCATAGCGCCCTTCCGCTCCCGCCTACGCCCGGCACCTCGCGGCGCCTGCCCGCACCTGTTCTAGCATTATGTCTCGACCTGATCGCGCACCTTGCCTGCGACGGCGCGAGCGTTTTTGTGCTCCAATCTCCGGTAGGCGGCGATGAGGCGGGGGATCTCATAGCTCCAGGCCATCTGCGTCTCGATCCGCTTTCGGCCTGACGCGCCCATGCGCGCACGCGCGTCGGGGTCTGCAAGAAGCTCGAGAAGCTTCGCGGCAAAATCGACCGGGTCATTGGCCTTGGCATAGAGCGACGCGTCGGCCGCGCTGACGCGGCCCTCGGCAACGTCGAACTGAACGATCGGTTTTCCGAGCGCCATGTATTCCAGAATCTTGTTCATGGTCGACTTGTCGTTCATGGCGTTCACGCGATCCGGGTTCACACACACGTCCGCCGTGGACAGCATCTCGAACAGCAGCGCATCGGGCACGCGGCCAAGGAACGTGACGTGGTCCGCAAGGCCTAGATTGTCCGCCTGCTTCTTGAGCGCTTCGGTGCTGGGTCCGCCGCCCGCAAGGCAGAACTGCACGTCGTCGCGACCGAGGGTGTGGACGACATGGCGCGCGGCCATCAGCAGCAGGTCGATGCCTTCCTGATCGCCCATGACCCCGACGTAACCCACGAGATAGCGGCGTCCTTTGCGGTGGGCCGGGTTCGGCTCCGCATGTTTCACGCGCGTGAGATCGGGTCCGCTGCGCACCACGAAGACATCCTCGGGCTTCTTGCCGCCGCGCTCGATCGCGATCCTGCGGTAGCTCTCGTTGGTCGATATGACCACGTTCGCCGTCTTGAACGTCAGCCACTCGAAGAGGCGCAGAAGCCTGTGAAAGCCGCCTTGCCGCCCGAACTTGGCCTCGTAGAGCTCGGGATTGATGTCATGGTGATCGAACACATAGCGCTTGCCGATCAGCTTGAACGGCAGGGCCACGAGGAAGATGAGATCAGGCGGATTGCAGCCGTGGATGACATCGAAGCCGTGCCGCCTGAGCACCTTCAGCGCGAGGCGCATCTCGTGATAGAGGGCTGCGCCGTATTCGACGAGGTAGCCTGCGGCCGCGCTCGCTTCCGTTGGCAGGGGATGGCGATAGACGTGGATGCCTTCGAGGCATTCGTAAGCCGCATCGTGGCCTTTCCCGGTGGGACAGATCACCGAGACAAGCGCGCCGGCCTCCTTCAGAGCGCGCGCTTCCTGCCACACGCGCCGGTCGAACGGCACCGGGAGGTTCTCGACGATGATCAGCACCTTGCGGCCCGCGAGTGGTGCCACCTGGTGGTCATCCAGGCCTTCGATGGTTGTCAGCATGTCCCCGTCCCCAGAAGTCCCCAAGTGCCTCGTCAAAGAGCGTTGATGTTGATGAGCGGCGCCGGCATGAGAGCCACGCCTCGCGCGCGGCCGTTGGTGTCGATCACCCGGTCATAGGTAGTGGATGCGGCCACCTCTTCCGACACCAGCAGCTTGGCCATGTTGGGCAGATGCGCGAAGGCATAGCCAAGGTTCTGGCCGAGAAGCTGATCCGGCTTCACAGCGGGATCGAGGATCGAGAGCCGGTAGCCGTTCTGGAGCAAGCGGCGCGCGAGATCGAGCTGAGGGGCTTCGCGCAGATCGTCGGTTCCGGCCTTGAAGGCGAGACCGATCATCAGCACGTGCGATCCCTTGGGCAGATCCTTTGTCGCAAGCTCGTAGAGAAAGCGCTTGTGCGCCTCGTTGGATTTCAGAAGCGACTCGATGAGGTAGGCGCTGGAGCCCGTGTCGTCCGAGAGATACTGGAGCGCGCGGACGTCCTTCGGCAGGCACGAGCCGCCGAACGCCCCGCCCGGGCGGCAGTAGTACGGGGAGATATTGAGCTTGCGGTCAGAGATGAAAATCTCGTGCACCTTCGACGCGTCGATGCCGAGCGCCACGCAAAAGCGGCCGATCTCGTTGGCGAAGGCCACCTTCACGGCGTGGAAAGTGTTGTCGACGAACTTCGTGAACTCCGCCTCCCGGAAACGCGTGACGAACGTGGGGGCGTCGATGGTGCTGTAGAGCGCCTCGATCCGGGTCGACGGCTTTCCGTCTTTGGTTCCGACCACAATTTTCGGGGGAGCCAGGTAATCGGCCACGGCGGTGGATTCGCGCAAGAACTCGGGATTGTAGACGAGTTCGACGAGCGCGGCGTTTTTCTCGCCCAGCACGCTCTCGAACACGGGCGCGATCAGCTCCTCGATGGATCCGGGGCGCATCGTCGAGCGGTAGACGACCGTCAGCGGCTCCGCTCGCGCGCTATCTGCGAGCGCAGTCGCGATCTCCTTCGAGACGTTCATGACATAGGACATATTGTGCGCGCCATCCGGCGCGCTCGGCGTACCGACGCACACCATCGCAATGTCGGCATCCGCGATCGCGTCCCTGGCATCGGCGACCACCGTCAGCCGCCCTTCGCGCACGCCCGCGGCGAGCAACTCCTCCACGCCCGGCTCGAAAATCGGAGAGCGCCCGGATGCGACCGCGCGGCTCTTGCGCTCGTTGATCTCGACTCCGACGACCGTATGCCCTTCACGCACAAGGCAGGCCGCGCCGGTGATGCCGACGTATCCGAGACCAAAAATCGCAATCTTCACCGGGTCTTCCTATCGAGAGTCGTGCGCGCGGGGAGGACCGGCACAGCACGGGTGCCGGAGCAGTCCGAACGGAGGGGATATCGACGTGACTGTACCCGGCTCTCCGCGCCAACCTCTCTCAAGACGGTAGATACCGTTAACAACGCCGCTTAAGACTGTAGGCTGACGCATGCTTGCGTCCGGCCGTCACTTGCCGCCTATGCGGTAGAGAGCGGACCGACAGGGGGCGTCCAGCGCATAATGAGCGGCGACATCGCAAACACTCAGGCAAGAGCGGGTAAAACGTCCGTCTACGTCCTTGTGGCGACGCCGCTTGGCCACGGCGGCCGCGGCGGCATCGATCGCCTGATGGATGCGGTGAGGGACGAAGCGCGCGGCGGAAAGATTGGCCCGTGCGATGTGCGCTTCGCGGCGACACGCGGTCAACGGAGCATCTGGTTTTCGCCCCTTTACCTTGCGAGCTTCCTTTTGCGCATGGCGTGGCTCAGAGCGCGCGGGCTGCTCGACGTGGTGCACATCAATCTTTCGAGCCACGGCAGCGTGCGGCGTAAATCGATCGTCGCGCGTTCGGCCCGCATGCTCGGCGTCCCCTATGTGGTTCACCTCCACGGCTCTCGCTTCCAATCGTTTTTCGATGCGGCCGATTCCGGAACTCAGGCGTCCGTCCGTCAGCTTTTTGCCGGAGCTCGGCGCGTGATTGTGCTTGGGAGCGCGTGGCGGACGTTCGTTGCCGATCGCGTTCCGGAAGCCGCCTCGCGCATCGTGATCCTTGCCAATGCCTCGCAGCCGCTTTCGCGCTCCCTTGAGCGCCGTGACGGCGTTCGCATTCTCTTCCTCGGTCAGGTCGGTGCCCGAAAGGGGGTGCCAGACCTGATCCGTGCGCTTGCTCGCCTCAAGGACGTTGCGGGGTGGCGCGCGACCATCGCTGGCGATGGGGATGTCGCGGTGGCGCGCGAGCAGGCTCAGGCGCTCGGCCTCTCCGCTCACGTCACCTTTCCGGGATGGGTTGGCCCCGAGGAAGCGCGCGCGCTTCTCGTCTCGTCCGACATTCTGGTGCTGCCGTCTTTCGACGAGAACCTACCGATGTCCGTGATCGAGGGCATGTCGGCCGGCCTCGCCGTCGTCGCAACTCCGGTGGGTGCCGTCGAGGACATCGTCCGAAACGGAGAGACCGGCCTGCTGGTTTCTCCCGGAAACTCAGATGAGCTCGCCGACGCGCTGCGCCGGCTCGTTGCGGACGAGCGCCTTCGTCACGCGCTCGGGGACGCGGCTCAGGATTTTCACCGCCGCAATCTCGAAATCGGCGCCTACGTCGCGCGGCTCGCAAAACTCTGGACGGAGGCGTGCCGCTGATGTCGCTCGCCTGGTACATCCGCCGCCTTCGCAGCATGAGCCCAGCCGAGATTGCACATCGGGTTCGCGAGCTGGCTCTGAAAACCAGCGCGCGCAGGCGCACGGAGGGGTGGGAGCGCTATGCGAGCCCCGGAGGCGTGCCGCGCATTGCCGGTCTGCGGGAGGCGGTGGAGCGCGCCTCGCCCGAAGTTCGCGATGCCATTCACAGAGCTGCGAGGCGTGCGATCGAAGGGCGCTTCAGCGCGCTTGGATGCGACTGGCCGAGACGCTGGCCGGGCGTGCCACTCTCTGCCGATCTCTGGCGGCTCGATCCCGTCACGGGACGGCTGTGGCCCGGTGCGGACACGTTCACCTTCGACATCAACTACCGCCACGAGCGCCGCTTCGGTGACATCAAGTACGTGTGGGAAATCAACCGGCTTCAGTTTCTCCAGCCGCTCGCGGCCGAGGTGGCTCTCGGCGGAGATCCGAAGGCGCTCGCCCTGATCGAGGAGACGATCGGGAGCTGGCACGCGAGCAACCCGCCGTTCCGCGGCCTCGCCTGGAATTCCGGCATCGAATGCTCGTTGCGGGCGATCAGCCTGATCGTGGTCGCCTCGCTCGCCGGAGATCGCCTCTCGAACGAGACGATTGCGCGCATTCGCGAAATTCTCGCAGCCCACGCCTTCTGGCTCCGGCGGTTTCCGTCGCGCTTTTCCTCCGCCAATAACCATCTCGTGGCGGAAGCGGCAGGCGAGCTTATTCTTACGATCGCCATGCCGGAGCTTCCTCGTGCGTTCGCGCTCGAAACGGAGGCGCGCCGTGCGCTCGAGGCCGAAGCGTCCCGGCAGATCCTGGCCGATGGCATGGGGGCCGAGCAATCGCCCACCTATGGTGCCTTCACGGCGGAGTTGCTGCTGCTCGCCGCCATCGCCGCGCGCGGATCGGACAAGCCGCTTTCGGCCATCGTCGATCAGAGGCTCGGGCAGTTCGCGCGTTTCGTCGGATGGATTGCAGACGCGAGCGGCGCTGTCCCCGCATTCGGCGATGACGACGAGGGGCGCGTCCTGTCGCTCGCGGGATACGAGCCGGCCTATGCCATGTCGGTTGCCCGCGCCATCAGCGGCTATCTCGCGCAGACGCCAGAAGGCCTTGTTTCGGTTTCGCCGCATCTCCGCGACGCGATTTTCTTCGCGCCGCCCGCACCTACGCCGCCTCCGCGCGGCCTCGCGACGTTTTCGAGCGGAGGGCTGTCCGTCGTGCGGGAAACGCGTGCTGGGCGCGACCTCGTTCTCGCACTCGACCACGGTCCGCTCGGCTATCTTTCCATCGCGGCGCATGGGCACGCGGACGCGCTTTCGCTTCTCGTTGCCCTCGATGGCCGTCCGCTGCTCGTCGATCCCGGCACGTACCTCTATCACTCGGGTGGCGCGTGGCGCGACTGGTTTCGCGGCACCGCGGCCCACAACACCCTTTCCATCGAAGGGGCGGATCAAAGCGAGATTTCAGGCCCTTTCAATTGGGGGCGAAAGGCGGATGCGCGCCTCGATGCGTTCCAAGACGGCGCCACCTGGCAGCTTCGCGCCTCGCACGATGGCTACGTTCCGAAGTTCGGCGTGCGGCACGAGCGCACCGTGGAAGCGGCGAGTGACGGCTTCACGATTCGGGACCGGCTGCTCGGCGCCGAGACGCCGCTTCCGGTCGAGATCGTGTTTCAGCTTGCGGCGGATTGCGCAGCCTCCCGCGACGGGCAGGTGGTGACCGTGACGCCCGCTATCGGCGCGCCCGTTCGCATCGCATTCGAGACGCCGGGCGACATCGTGCTTGCGCGCGGGGCGCCGGAGCGTTCAGGCGGGTGGGTTTCGCCGGCCTTCGGCCTCAAGCATCCGGCTTGGCGCCTCGCGTGGCGAGGACGCATCGGCAGCTCCGGAGCCGTCGTTCGGTTCGTGCTCGCGTAAGGAGCACGCTCAGGGTGCCGCCGCCTCGGTGATTTTAACGTTCCGATAGCGGATCGCGATCGGCTCGGGGCTTTTGGCGCGGTAGATGCCGAACTTGAAGTAAGGCCCGACGTCGTCCGCGTATCCGATCGGAATGTCCTCTGCGAATACCCGCCTTCCATCGACGCGGACCGCGAGGGTTCCATGGCTTGGATCGAAGCGCACGTCGTAAGAAACGGAGATCCATCGCCCGCGCTGAATGTCCGGCACGCGCGCGCGCTCGATACCTTTCGGATTCTTGGTATGGCGGCGCGCGATTTCGGACTGCGTGTAAACAACGAGATCGCGGCCGGTCAACTCAAACGCCAGCGGCGGCGACGACGGTGCGTCTCCCTCGTCCTCCGTCGCGTGCCACTGCCCCGCGACGAGCCAAGCGGATGTGCTTTGCGGTCCGGGCTCGATCAGCATCTCGTAGGAAACACGATAGAGCGCACCGAAGCTCACGGGGCGTTTGTCGAGACTGAGCTCGGCACGCTCGCGATCGGCGCCCAAGATGCGGTCGACGCTCCATCTGTCGCCAGCACGCACTTCGAAACGAAACTCTCCGGCGTGCGGCGCCGTGACGGCGTACGGGCGCTCCTCAGCGGCGTGCCGGCTGGCTGGCCGGCCATCGACATTCATCTCAGCGGCCACGGCCACTTGCATGTGCGCCTGCAGGGCGAGAACGGCGACAAACAAGGCGGCGCGGCGCCGGACTGGCCAATGCTCCGTGTGCCCCGCCGTGCCTCTAGACTGCCAACACGCTTTGTGAACGAATTTCATGTATGCGTGTCTCTCATGACAGTTCTCGTGACAGGCGGCGCCGGCTACATCGGCAGCCATATGGTGCTGGCGCTTCTGGACGCCGGTGAAAAAGTTGTCGTGGTCGATAATCTGTCGACCGGCTTTCGACACGCGGTACGCCCTCCGGCGGTGCTGGTGGAAGGCAACGTGGGAGACCAGGAGCTGGTGTCCCGCGTCGTCCGGGAGCATGGCGTCCGGATCATCATCCATTTCGCCGGCTCCATCGTTGTGCCGGATTCAGTGGCCGATCCGCTCGGCTACTATCTCAACAACACGTCGAACTCGCGCTCGCTTATCGAAGTCGCGGTTAAGACCGGCGTCAAGTCGTTCATCTTCTCTTCCACGGCCGCCGTCTACGGCAACCCCAAGGAGATCCCCGTCAAGGAAGACGCCGAGCTTCGGCCGGTCTCGCCTTACGGCACCTCCAAGCTGATGACGGAATTGATGCTGGCGGACACCGCGTTCGCGCATGACTTCCGCTACGTGGCGCTGCGCTATTTCAACGTCGCGGGCGCCGATCCAGAAGGACGAGCCGGACAATCCACGCCGCGCGCGACGCATCTCATCAAGGTCGCGTGCGAGACCGCGCTCGGCAAGCGTGCTTCGATGGACGTGTTCGGAACGGACTACCCGACGGCCGACGGCACCTGCATCCGCGACTATATCCACGTGACGGATCTCGCAGCCGCGCACATGGCGGCGCTGAGATATCTCGACGCCGGCGGCAAGTCGGACGTGTTCAACTGCGGATACTCATCGGGTTACTCGGTGCTCGAGGTGATCGAAGCGGTGAAGCGCGCCTCCGGCGGCCCGTTCCCGGTGAAGCTCGCCCCGCGCCGCCCCGGTGACGCGGAAGCGATCGTGGCGGATTCCTCGAAGATCCGTAGCAAGCTCGGCTGGCAGCCGAAGCTTGCCAATCTCGATCAGATCGTCGCCCATGCGTTCGCGTGGGAACGCTCGCTCAAGGCCTGAGCTTCACGGCTTCTGCCTCGCCACAACCATCTCTCGCGCGAGCGCTACGGCTTTCCTGCGCTCGCGCGGATAAAGGGCCGCGATCAGGCTTGCGAAGACCAGCGCACCCAGGGCCACGATGAGCGTCAGGGATGCTATGTCCGGTCGCGCAGGGACAAGCGCGATCACGGCCATCATGGCGGCCGTTGCGAGCGCGATCTTCACGACATCGGCGAGCGGCAGCGCAAACCGGTAAAGCGCCCAGCCCCAGGCCATGGTCACGATCAGGCTCAACACTGCACCGATCGCGGCCCCCGCGACCAGCCCCGGCAGGCCCGCCCACAACAGCCCGATGCCTCCCAGAACCAGGGCCGCGACGGCATCGATGGCATCGTTGATCAGTGGAACAACCGGGCGCTCGTGCAGCAGGAACACCTGCTCGCCGCAGTGGACGCGGAAGCTGCGGGCGGCTCCCGCCAGAATTGACGCCGGCAGAATGGCCGCTGTCACCGCCCGATAGGGCTCGCCCACGAACATCGGTACGATCAGGTCCGAGATCATCCAGAGACCCGCGGAGGCCGGTGCGAGCGTCGCCAGCAGCAAGAGCCCGTTGCGGGCGAGCTGGGCCTGTCCCGCCTCATGTCCGCCGTCGCGCGCGCGGGCAAGCGCCAAGGGAAAGCCGGCCGCCGTCACCATCATCGCCGCAACGCTCGCGATACGGAGACCGATTGACCATCCGACCGTGACGAGGCCGACGGCGGCGGCGCCATCGCGCCATTCCACCACGAAGCGCACGCCGTTGTTCGCGAGCCAGACGAGCACGCCTCCGATGACGAGCGGCAGAGCGTAGGCCATGGCTTTCGCGATCACCTCCCGCGCGAAGCGGAGGGGTTCGAGGCCGATCTCGATCCTCAGTAGGACGAGGGCCAGCGAGATGGCCTGCGCCGCAGCGTATCCGGCGAGGACCGAGGCCGCGCTCGGCTCATAGAGCATCACGAGTGCGAGCGCGGCGAAGAAACCGCCGACCGGCCAGCCTATCTGGAGGATGGAATACGACAGGGGATCGCCACAGGCTCGCGCGCGGTCGGAGAGCTGCGCGACGGCGAGCCGTCCGACACTTTGCAGGATTGCGGCCGCGACGAGGCCCCAGGTCCAGACCCCGTCGATGAACGACGGCATAGCCACCACGATAAGAACCGTGATCACCCCGGAGATCGTAAGCACGAACGTCTCCGTATCGAGAAACGCCTTGCCGGGGCTCGGGGCGCCGCCCGCATAGCGCACGGTGTAGTGCGTGAACCAGTTGAGCGTGGTGGCGAGGGATAGCTCCTGGACAGCCGTGATCAAAGCCACGAGACCAAGGTCGGTCGGGCTCAGAAAATGGGTCCATGTCAGGATCGACACGAACTGGAAGACCGGCCCGAGAAACTGGGCCGGCAGATAGAGAAGCGTCTGGCGTAGGAGCATCGTGTCCCATCTGATGCGGGCCTCGTCGCGATGCCACGCGTGCGGCGCCGGGCGAAGCTCGGTCATCCCTACCTTTTAGCGCAGGCTTTGTGGCATTCGGCGCTTCGTCGCTCCGCTCCCTTAACCGCAACCGCTTTTTGGGGGTGGCATCGGCGGTGGCTTCATCGGAGGGTCGCGGCGGATCGTTCAAATACGGGGCGCCATGCGCACGCTCGTTGTTCTCGATGCAAAGCGGCTCGCGCGCTGGCACGGATGGTTAATTTCGCGCCTCGCGGCGGATGCCCGCGTGGAGTTGCATGTCTCGCTCGTGGAGGGGCCGGCGGGAGCGCGGCCGGGCGCGGCGCTGGAGATGCTGCTCTCCGGCGAGCGCCTGCTCGACCGGCGGCGGCTTTCTGCATCCGATCCGATCACCGCCGCCGAGCTTGGCCATCGCGCGACGGCCGGCCCCTTCCCGGCAGGCGACTTCGACGTGGTGCTCGATCTCACCTGGGACGTTGCAAGTATCCCCGCGGCGGGCCGTGTCATCCGGCCGACGTTCGATGGCGATCCTTCGGAAGCGGCGCTGTGGTCGGCTCTGCTCGAACGAAGATCGCCGCTACTCGGCCTCGATCTCGGCGAGGCCAAGCCGCGTCCCGCTGCCCTCCCCGCGGTCGAGCATCCGACGCGTCTTCGTCGCTCGGCGGATCAGGTCCTCTCGCGCCTCATCCAGGTGCTCGCGATTGCCGCTCTCGAAGGCCCGAACGCGCTGCCTCAGGTGCCAGTGCCGTGCGCCGTCAAAGATCACACCGACGCCGGAGCCTTCGCGGCTGCGGACTTCGCGTGGCGCAAAGTCGCCCGCAAGACCGAGCGTGCTCTTTCCAGGCTTCTTGGTACGCGCGAGCGCTGGCGCGTCGGATGGCGCCTCGCGCCTGAGGGGCGCAGCCATCTCGCGGGGCTGGCGCCGGCCGAGGCGTATCGCACGCTTCCGGACGACGGACAGCGTTACTTCGCAGATCCTTTCCCGATGCTGCGCGACGGCCTGCACCATGTCTTCGCCGAGGAGGTGCCGTTTCAAACCGGACGCGGGCTCATTTCGCATTTCACAGTGGATGCGAGCGGCAGGGCAACCGCGCCGCGTCCCGTGCTCGAAACAGGGCATCACCTCTCCTACCCGCAAGTGTTCGCGCATGAGGGGCAGATCTACATGATGCCCGAATGCTCAGCCTCCGGCGCGCTCGACGTCTATCGTGCGGACCCGTTTCCACATCGCTGGGTTCCCGCGTTCCGCTTGCTGGACGAGGAGGTTCACGACGCCACGCTCGCCGTCCACGCGGGGGCTTTCTATCTCTTCGCGTCCACGCGCGACCTTCAAAGCTCGTCCTGGGATGCGCTCAACGTCTACCGCTCTGAAAAACTCGAAGGGCCATGGCAGCCAGTGTCCGTGAACCCAGCGCTGATCGATGCGCGCGAGAGCAGGCCCGCGGGAGCGCTCTACCATCGGGACGGCGCCCTCTGGCGCCCCGCACAGAACTGCAGCGCCAGCTACGGCGGCAGCCTCAGCCTCGCCCGCGTGACCCGTCTCGACGCGGACGGCTTCGCTCAGGAGCTCGCTGCCGACCTTCGCATGGGCGGCCAGCCTGCCGGACATGGTCCGCACACGATCAATTGGGCCGACGGGCTCGAGGTCATCGATTTTCTGGCCTGAGGCGCGCCCGCATTCGTCGCCGGAGGCGGTTTACTCTCCCAAGCGAAGGCCGTTTGACACCGCCATTCGAGAGCACTAACTCTATTTGTCTTCTCAACATCTTCAGTGTGGCAGTTGATCCAATGAGCGAAGCCATCTTCACCGATTGGAGCGCGGATACGGCGCGCCGGTGGGCCAGCGAGCCCTTGCGGCTGAAGCACCGCCTGCACACAGATCCTCTGTTCTCGATGGATACGCTGGCCGAGCTGATCGACAGCTATCCCCGGCAGCATTATTCGCTCGTGCAGGTGGGGACGCCCGGGCAGCGCCGTCTCTGGCGCGAAGGCGAGATCGGCAAGCTTTCCGGTGCGCGCGTGATCGAGAGCATCGGCAACGGACGCATGTGGCTCAACCTGCGCAACGTGAGCGCCGTGGACAAACGCTTCCGCGCGCTGCTCGACCAGCTCTTCGGCGAGATCGCCGAGCGCGTGCCCGGCTTCAGTGCCTTCTCGAGCACGATGGGCATTCTCATCTCATCGCCCAAGGCCGAGGTCTACTATCACATGGATCTGCCGGGCCAATCGCTCTGGCAGATCCACGGCAAGAAGCGCGTCTATGTTTATCCTGCCGAGCCGCCGTTCCGGCGCGACGAGGATCTCGAGAGGATCGCGCTCTACCAGCTCGAAATCGACATTCCGTTCGAACCTTCCTACGATCGCTATGCGCAGGTCTTCGAGATCGAAGGCGGCGAGATGCTGCACTGGCCGCTGAATGCTCCTCACCGCGTCGAGAACCTCGACTGCCTCAACGTGTCGATGACGACCGAGTACTGGACGGAGCCGATCCGCCGTTCGCAGATGATCAACCTCGCAAACGGCATTCTGCGCCACAAGCTGGGCGTCACGCCTCGCAGCCGTTCGATCGAGGGGCCTGGCTTCTGGGCCAAGGCTGCTCTCCAGGCGGGCGTGAAGCGCGCAGGTCTCCTCAAGAAGGCGCGCAAGACGCTGCGGCCCATCGAGTTCGAGCTCGATACCGAGCGCATCGGAGAAATCCGCGATATCGCGCCTGTCGCCCGCTGATTTGGGTCAGGAACGCCTGATGTATTGTGCCGAGATCTGCCCGCCGACAGATCTTCTGACCTTGGCCGGTGCCCTCGGAGCCGAGAGAGCGCAGAGCGCATTTACGTCGCCCTACTGGCTCGGTCCGCTTATCGACACACTCGCGCCCGAGGCTGGGGCCGAAGCATTCGGCGTGGTGGTCCGGCGGCGCGCCGACGATGCCGTCGCCGCCGTTCTGCCGCTCGCCGCGACGCGGGAAAAAGGCTTCAAGACGGTTCGGTTCGCGGATTTCGGCGTGACCGACTATGCCGCGCCCCTCATCGGGGCCGCCTTTCCGAAAGCCGCCACCGATGGCCCGGCTTTCAACGCAGCCATCAAAGCCGCCCTCTCGCGTTACGATCTCGTCCGCTTCGAGCGCCTGTTACCGCAGGTCGCCACGGAAGCCAACCCGCTCGCAACCGACCCGGCCGCCGTTCCCTCCCGCATGAGAGGTCACGTGATCTCGCTCGGGGGCAGCGTGCGCGACCATGTGGCGGCGCTCGGCCGCAAGGTGCGCAAGGAGGTGGAGCGCTGCGAGCGCCACATCGCCTCCGCTGGCGCGCTCAGGCTCAACCGTGCGGCAGGAGGAGCTGAGGTCGCCGCCGCCTTCGAGCGGCTCGAAACCCTTCAGTCCGCGCGTTGGAGCGGCACGGAACGGCGCTATCGCCTCGATCAGCCCGCCTATGGCCGCTTCTACCGGTCCGTGATCGAACGCGGAACCGGCCCCGGCTTCGCGGACGTGTTCACGCTGTTCTCCGGGGACGTTCCGGTGGGAGCCGTGTTCGGAGTTCGGGGGCCGGATCGCTTCATCGTGCTGAGGATCGCGAGTGACGATACGCAGTGGGGGCGTTTCTCGCCTGGCCGGATGACGCTGCTCGCCGTGCTGGAGCATCTTGTCGCGGATGGGCTAAGCACCTTCGACCTCGGCATCGGCGATTATGACTTCAAGCGTCGGCTCGGCGCCGTACCCGCCCCGCTGGCCGACCTGACGGCGCCGCTCTCCTGGACCGGCCTGCCCCTGGCCGCCGGGCTCAGGACAAAAGCGTTTCTGGGCCGGCAGCCCGCCCTCAAGCGCCTGGCGGACCGGGTGCGCGGACGCGTCTGAGGCCGTGGCACGAAGACCCTTTTTCCGAGCCCGGGAGTTCGATAAAAGAAGCCACTGCTTCGTGTCGGCTTGGCCATGCGCGCCTTGCCCGTACCCGTTGCACAAGCCTGCCGGCTTAGCTCAGTGGTAGAGCAGCGGTTTTGTAAACCGTTGGTCGGGAGTTCAAATCTCTCAGCCGGCACCAATTTCGCCTCCTTCCTGACGACTTGACGTTGCTCAAACACCGGGACCCCAGTCCGGGTGCATACTGCGGCCAACCCTGGTGCGTTTGCCGATCTCACGGGATGAGAACGGGCGTTCGAGGGCATTTCGGCGTTCTGCTCGTGGCGGCCCTGCGGCCATTCATCGGGTGGATGCCTGGAGCCGTCAGGAGCAGCAGACGACCCCATGACCATTCCCGCCCGATGCAGCACCTGTCCTGTCCGGTCTGCCGCGCTTTGCGGCAAGATCAGCGACGACGCCGCCAATGCGCTTTCGCGCGTCATGCATCGCGTTCGCATTCCGGCCGGCCGCGTCATCTATGGCGCCGTCGAGCAGCCGAACTCGTTCGCGATCCTCGTCTCCGGAGTCGTGAAGCTCGTCATCACCAAGCCTGACGGCCGTCAGCAGATCGTCGGCCTGCAATTCCCATCGGATTTCGTGGGCCGGCCGTTCGCGGACGGCTCGACGCTTTCAGCGGAGGCCGCGACTACGCTCGAGCTCTGCTGCTGCTCCGGCCGCGCGTTCGAGAACGTGCTGCGCGACTACCCCGAGCTCGAACGGGCGCTTCTCAAGCGCCTTGTTTCGGACCTCGACGGCGCGCGGAACTGGGCGTTCCTGCTCGGGCGGACGACCGCGCAGGAAAAAGTGGCGAGCCTGCTTTACGTCATCGCAGACCGGATGGCCCGCTCCGTCGTGCGCGGCTGCCAGGAGCGCCCGTGCGCGCTCGGTCTGTCTCTGCCGCTCTCCCGGATGGAGATGGCGGAATGCCTGGGCCTGCGCCTCGAAACGGTCTGCCGCCAAATCACGCAACTCAAATCGCGCGGTGTCATCTCGACGATGGGGCGTCGCGCCTTCGACGTGCTCGACATGCATGAGCTCAAGCAGTGCGCCGCCAACGCCACCGCCGTTCTGGACGAAGCGGTGTGAGGGCGCACACAATCCTATGACACCGCTGCGCGGGGCGGACGCGCGGGAGTTCTCTTGGGGGACATACGATCATGCCTATGACGCTGGCGGGCTCCTGTGTTCAAGAGGGGCGGCCGACGCTACGCCCAGCGCTGCTCGCGGAACGGGCCGGAACTCTCTTCGCTGCCGGAATGCTCGGCATCTTGGCGGTCTCAAGCATCCTCTCCGAGGCAGCGGCGCCAAACGAAACGCCAGATGAGCGGGCGGGCGTCTCCTCTCCCACACCCGAGCACGCTGGCTCAGCTACGCGCGAGACGTTCGTCGCGGGCTACGTGGCGCAACCGCTCTATGCGCGCAGCGACGTGCACATGACGCGGCCGGACGGCACGGATCTCACGCTCAAGGCGCTCGGGTGGGATGGCGACGCTCTCCGCTTTCCGATCGATGGCGGCGTGCGTGCGGTCTCCGGCGCCGCGCCGCTCAGCTTCATGGTGGATTTCCTCCATAACAAGGCGGTGGCGCGCCTCGGCAAGGGTGCGCACGGGCGCAAGCTCAAGAACCCGGTGATCGAGGACGTGGACACCGAAGGCACTCTCAAGGGCGGGCCGGCGCCGGGGCGCGTGAAGCTCACGGAGGTGTTCGACCGGCTGGAGTTCACGCACGGGCACAATGTGCTTCTGTTCACGCCCCTGTTGCGCCTCGCCAACATCACGCCGCGTATCCGACCCTACCTCGGCGTCGGAGCGGGCTTTGCGCTTCCCCATGTCGAGGTGTGGTTTCCCCGCGAAGCGCGAGACCGGCGCACCAGCGAGTACCAGTTCGCGGGGCCCGCCGCGCAGGTGGTGGCCGGGTTCGAGATCCGCACCGGGCGCATGGCCTACTTCATCGAGTACAAGTTCAGCTATGCCTGGATTTCGGCGGCGTTGAGCGGCGACGAGTCCTGGCTCAACTTCGACATGCCGGGCGATCTCTTGCGGCAGCTCCAACGGTGGTGGCGGGGTGAGGAGCCTGCCTTCGGCCGCCTCGGCACTACGCTCGCGGCTCACCAGATCGCAGTCGGCGCCGGGTACTGGCTGCAAGGCACCCGCGCCACGCCCTGAGAGACAATGAAAAAAGGCGGCACGCAGATGCGGCCGCCTTCTCCTACTTTCAGACTTTCCGATCCTGCGCGCGTCAGTTCGGCGCGGAGCCGAGCCCGATGGTGATGCGGAGGCCTGTCCTCAACTCCCAGAGGTCGTCGTCCTGAACGTGGGATTCCAAACCGACGATCTTGTTGCTGGTCAGGTGCGCGGTCGGGACGTTGGAGAAGTAATCGGCCTCGGCGAAACCTTCGAGGTTGGCCGTCTGCGAGAGCTTCACCTTCAGACCGATGCCGAGCAGGCCACGGAAGCCCACGCCGGAGTCATTATCGGAAATGGTGGCGGCGAAAATGTCGGGCGTGCCGTTGGAGCTCGACCGGAACTTGCCGTCTGCGTCATAGCCATAGATGCCGGCCCCGACGCGCCCCACCAGGGCGACGTTGGATGTGAGCCAGGTCTCCGGCTCAGCCGAGACGGCCATACCGTAGAGCAGCGCATCCACGCTCGCGCCGCGGCGGAATTCGCAGCAGAGCGTCGTCGTGACGAGCGTGCTGGTGTCTTCCTCGAAGCTGCGGATGAAGGGCGCAAAGGCCCACGTCACGGTCGTCGTGGCGTTGACGACGTCATCATCCTCGAGGCGGAAGCCGACTTCCCAGGTCTCGCGCTCGACCTTGGTGCGCCCTGTCAGGCCACCGCCAGCGCCGAGAAGGGTTCCGTCCACGTTCTTCAGGATGATGTCCGCGAGGGGCGGCGCGATGTTGCGCGCGCTGTCGTCGGCGTTGCCGTAGAGCAGGTAGACTTCGAAGCGATTGAAATCGAAGAGGTACGGCGTGCCGTTCTCGTAGCCGATCTGGCCGCCGACGAAATAGCCGTCATTGGGCGAAACGAAGGTGTCCTGCTCCGGGCCGCCCGACGTCACAACGATACCGTGGCCCGTCACATCCGGTCCGTCCTGATGAAGATAGCCGCCGTCGAAGGACAGCGTATAGCCATTCGGGCCGACCGGGGCCTTGCCCATATCTGCATGAGATGGCTGCGAAATCGCAGACAACCCAGCGGCTGCGACGATCGCTACGGCTACGCGACCTCTCGTCATGCTATCCCCCTCGCTGCGCCGTCGCCGGCCCCCGCTCATGCAAATTCTATAGACGCCCCCAAGTCGGGCGGAGCGTAACGAAAACGACTAATCCCCAGCAATGAGCGATTCTCGACTGATTCGCGACCTCTTCGGGCTTGATTCGCAACACACAAGAGATTTCTTTGCTGCGCTCAACAAAAAAGGCGGAGCCGCGAACGGCCCCGCCGAAGATGCAGTCCAAATATCTGCCGGGCCAAATATCTGCCGGGTTAGATCACGTAGAAATCGGTGTGATCCACGGCGGCCGCACCGCCGGAGATGCCAGATAGGGTCAGCGTAGCAAACTGAACCTTGGCACCAGCGCCGTTGCCGTCGGCGTCGTAGTAGAGCGCCCCCGTGTTGGTGTCGAAGATGATGCGTTGGCTGGACGCGCTCGCCTCGCCCGTGGTGTTGGCAACGAAGGCGGCCGACGACAGCGTGCCTCCGGGCAGTGCGGAGAAGATCCCTGCCCCGTTGTCGAGAAGAATATAGTCCTGGCTGCCGTCCGAAGGGTTTGCGTCGAAGTCGAGAATTGTATCGACATTCGTCGTGCTGTTGAGCGTCGTGTTGAAGATGAAATAGTCGCTTCCCGAGCCACCGACCAAGAGATCGTTGCCGAGCCCGCCGTTCAACTCATCGTTGCCTGAGTTGCCGATCAGAACGTCGTTTCCACCGAAGCCATTGATTTCATCACCGTTGGTTCCGCTGATGAGAATGTTGGCGTTGTTGTCGCCATTGAGCGGGTCCGTATTGGAATTGACGCGATCGATGGTGACCGTCGCGGTGTCCGTCAACGATCCGGCGGTCGCCGTGTAGCTGAACGAGCCGCCGCGCGGGTTGGGGTCCGAGAACGTGACGCTTCCCGATCCATCCGTCACGGTGCCGCCGGAGGCGCTGAACACGTTGGTGAGCGTGATGGATTGGCCTTCCGCGTCGGTATCGTTGTAGAGCAACGCATAGTCCGGGATCACGATCGAGGCGGGGTTACCCGCGATGTTCGTGATGATGGCGTCGTCGCGTGCCACCGGAGCATCATCCACCGGCGTGATGTTGATGAGCACCGACTTGGTATCGGTCAGCGCGCCACCCGCACCCGTGTCTCCCGTGTCGTTCACGTGCAGGCTAAGCGTCGCATTGGCAGGCGGCGTATCCAGGTTGGCCACGTAGTGGATGGACCCTGCCGATCCCGGCCCGGTGTCGATGCCGCCGAGCAGGTTGTTGATCTGCTGCTGGCTGCCGGTGATGGTCACGGTCGAGCTGCCGCTGCCGCTCACCGATGCACCGCTGTTGCCTGCCGTCACGTTGAGAATACCCGCGGTGACAGAGAGCTGGGCGACAATCGACGCGCTACCCGCATCCACATCGAAAACCGACAGGCCCGTGCCATGAAGCGCGAGGCTGGTGTCCTCGATCGCCGCGTAGCTTGCCGCCGTGATGGTCGCGACCGGGGCGTCGTTCACCGGAGTGAGATCGAGGAGAACGGTGTCGCTATCGATCTTGGCTCCGCCCAGGCCGGACGCGCCGCCGTCGTTCGAGGTGACGGTAAGCGTGACGTCGGCCGTGGAGTTCGCAAGCGGCGTGAACGTGACGCCCTGCGCCGGGTTCAGCAAGAAGGCGTTGATGGCCGCCAACGTTCCCGTGAGCGTGAGCGCGCTCGCGCTTCCTCCGACGGTTACGCCGGAAGCCGACGATGCCGTTAGAGCACCGCTCGCGCCCGGGATCGAAAGCGTTACGGTGAGGTTCGATGTTCCGATGTCGGCGTCCGCGAAAGAGATGCCGGAGAGCTTGGTCGGCGTGTCCTCCTGGACCCCGATGGAAGCCGGAACGGTATTGACGGGCGCTTCGTTGGCGTTCTGCACCGTAATCTGCAGCGAGGCCGTGCTGCTGTCTCCATCACGATCGACGATCGTGTAGTTGAAGGTGCCGATGCGGTCGGCCGCGATTCCGGTCGGGGCGGTGAAGTGCCAGGCGCCCGTCGCGAAGTTGAACGTGAGCCTGCCGCCGATCTCGGTCGTGATGTTGCTCAGGAGATTTCCGGCGACCGGCGCGCCTCCTGCGCTCGAGGTGATCTGGGTGCCGTTATAGGAATAGGTGACGCCGTTGATCGCGATCGAGGCGATGCGGCCTGCGCCGTCGGCACCGAAGCCGTCGTTGGTCAGCACGTTGCCCGAGATGTCACCGCCCAGCACGACGCTGAGCAGCGTATCGATCAACTCGTCGAAGTTGCCGACGCTGATCGGCGCGCCCGAACCATCGACATCCACATCCTGCAGACGCGCAGTGTTGATGCCGTCGCCGATACCGATCGTGGTGACGTTGATCGGGTTCGCGCCGTTGACGAACGCGTTCCAGGCGATCGTGGTCGGATCGTTCAGCGAGCCGCCGGTGGATCCGGTCTGCTCGTTCGGATTGCCGTCGCTCAGGAAGAAGACCTGATTGCTCCAGCCTGCGAGCGGCGTGTAGACCGCCATCGTCTGCTGGATGGCCGCGGTGAAGTCCGTGGTGAAGCCAATAGAGCCCGGGGCCGTGCCGCCCGCCAGCGGATTGATGGCGTTCAACTGGGCCTGAAGCGCGGCAAAGGTCGTGAAAGGACCGTACGACGTGGCATCGCCCGCGAACGGGAACAGGTGCACGCGCACATCGCCGCTGGTGCCATCGAAGAGCTGCTGGGCGGCCGTCGCAACGGCCTGCAACATCTGGTTCAACTCGACATTGTCGATGCTGCCGCTGAAATCGAGCACGAAGGCGCAGTTGAAATCCTTGCCCTCACCCTCGACGACGGAGGCCGTGTCGCCGACTGCGACCGGCACGTCGTCGATCACGGTGATCGACGCATTGAGCGGCACGTTGGTATCGCCCACCGGCCCGCCCGCGTCGGAGACGACGACACGTCCGTTGAGATTGATGGCGAGGGTGTTCTCTCCGCCGCCCGCCGGATGATCGACAGGAGCGAGGAGCGTGAAGGTGTAGGCACCGGTTGCGGTGTCGGTGAGCGCGAGCTCGAACACCTTGGTATCGCCGGCACCATACGGACCGCTGCCGCCGTCTCCGTTGGTATAGCCGATCAGGTTGCCGCCGCTGGTCGCGAAGTACACCGGACGGCCGGCGGAGGTGAGGGCGCCATTGGCGACCGTCTGCACGGCGGGATTGCCGCTCAACCCGGCGAACGCGAAGCTCAAAGCTCCGTCGATCCCACCGGTGACCACGGAACCGAAGCTGCCCTGGTGCACGTTGCTCGTCAGGCCGAAGTTTCCGGCCGTGTCGGCATCGAGGTCCGGCGGACCCGAGACTTGATCTTCGATGCCGCCGGGAAGGCCGTGCTCCTCCTCGACGAGGCCGCTCGCAGCACCGCTGATCACCAGCGGCGTGTTCACGTTCACGACGCGGATGATGTGGGTGTCGGAGGCAGTGTCGAGATCGCCATCCGTCATGCTGATCGTGATGTTCACGTTGGCGGTTGCCGAGATGGAGGACGGCGTGAAGGTCCACGTTCCCGTTCCGGCCGGCGTCGGAGCGCCGACCACCAGTGTTCCCGCGGACGTGACGATCGTCTCGCCGTCGAGCAGGGCGTTCACATCGACCACCTGAACGTTGGTGCCGTCGACGTTGACCATGAGCTGGCCCAGGAGCAGGCCGTCGGCACCGGCGGTGAACTGATAGGTTCCGTTTACCGGCGCGCCGTTCTCGTTCACGGTGCTGGCGCCGCCGATATCGACGCTCACGATGTCGTCGACAATGCGGACGTCGATGGAACCCGTGGCCTGCGAGCCGTCCGTATCGGTGACCTCAACCGTAAAGCTCTCGGTGATGCTGTTCTCGCCGAGCCCGGCCGGATGCGCCTCATTGTCGAGCAGCGTATAGGCGTAGCTGACAACGCCGGTCGCCGCATTGAAGCCGGTGATCGAGAGCGTGTTGCCGAGCGGCGTCGTGATGTTGAGCGGGAACGGCCCTGTAAGCGGCACGGACGTGTTGTGCACGCTGATGGCAGCGACACCATCGGGCGCTGTGATCGTGAAGGTACCCGTTTGCGTGAGAGCCGCAGCGTTCGGCGACGAGCCGGCCGACTCGCCCGCGCCACGGCTGGCCGCGAGATCATCCTCGTCCACGACCAGCTCTCCGCCCGCAACGTCGAGGCCGGAGATGGTCACCGGATCGTCGGCGCCGTTGACTGTGATGGTGAGGGTGGCGATCGCGGGGTCACCGTCCGCATCGCGGATGGTATAGGTGAACGTCTCTGTGAGGGACTGGTTGCTGTTTAGCGCGAGCACCGTCGGGTGGTTGCTGTTGACGGTGTAAGAATAATTGCCAGCAGCATCAACCGTGAGATTGCCGTAGCCGCCCGCAACCGTGCTCCCCACGGCGCCGGCCCAGGAGATGGAGCCGAAGCCGTCGGCGCCGAGGGTATCGGCCACGCCATCCGTGCCGTTGCTATCGGTCCCGAGACCGCCGTCGAGCCCGGAAACCACGTTGCCCGTCGCGACGGGACTCGACACGGCGGTCACGGCGTCTGCGTCGTTACGGGCAGCCGGTGCGTCGTCGTGGAACACGAGGGAAGAGCCGATATCAATGCTCGCCCTGGCAAAGTCGCCATCCCTGTCGGTGATGGTTGCGCTGACCGAGATGAAATTGGCGCCGAGGGAAACCGACTGGTTCGGGCCTGTATCCGGCGTATGCGCGATGGCGCGCTGCTGGTCGAGCGTAACATTGCCGGCACTGTCGATGGTGACGGTGAAGGAGATTGCGCCCGCCGAGTTGCCGGCGCGGCCGACGATTGCGCCACCCTCGCTGAAGAGCAGTATGCTGTCGCCGCTGGCCGTATCGACGAGACCCGTGTCGACACCCGGGGTGATGTTGATGAGCGCGTAGGTGATTGCGCCCGCGCCATCGGCGCCGTAGGTGGTGCCGAAATTGGCGGCGACGTTTGTGCTCGCGTCGCTTCCGAGGGCGGTCTCATCGACGGCGAGCAAGGGAATGCTCGCGTTCCTGACCCCGATGGCCGGGGCATCATCCTTGAAAATCAGCGAGCCGCCGATGTCGAGCGTTGCCGTTGCAGCATCGCCATCGCGATCGGTGATCCGTCCGGTCAGCGAAACGAGATTGGCGGCGATCGAGACAGATTCGTCAGGATTCGTGCTGTCCGTGTGCACGATCGCGCGCTGCTGGTCGAGCGTCACGTTCCCAGAGGCGTCCACGGTGACACGGAAGGAGACGTCGCCGGCTGAGCTTCCGACGCGTCCGACGATCGCACCGCTTTCGTTGAACAAGAAGATCGCGTTTCCGGTGGCGGTGTCGATCAAGCCAGAGTTCACGCCCTGGGCGCTCACACCCAGCGCATAGACGAGCGAGCCCGCTCCATCTGCACCAAAAGAACCGATAAAGCTGCCCGCGAAGCTGGCGGTTGCGTTGACCGCAAGATTGCTCTCGTCGACGACGAGGGCGGGCGCACCGGCGTTTCCGACCGAGATGGACGGGGCGTCGTCCTTGAAGATCAGCGAGGCGCCGATGTTGACGGACGCGCTAGCGGAATCCCCGTCGCGATCGGTAATCCGGCTCGTCAGCGTGACCAGGTTGGCGGCGATCGAGACAGCCTCGTCCGGCCCAGCGTTCGCCGTGTGGGCGATGGCGCGCTGCTGGTCGAGCGTGACGTTGCCCGCGCTGTCCACGGTAGCGCGGAAGGAGACGGCGCCCCCCGAGCTGCCGACGCGGCCGACGATCGCGCCGCTTTCGTTGAAGAGCAGGATGGCGTTTCCGGTGGCGGTGTCGATCAAGCCGGAGTTCACGCCCTGGGCGCTCACACCCAGCGCGTAGACAAGCGAGCCTGCGCCATCGGCGCCATACGCGCTCGCGAAGCTGCCGGCAAAGCTCGCCGTGGCGTTGGATGCAAGATTGGTCTCATCGACGATGAGCTTGCCGGTTACACCGACTGCGCGGATCGAGGGTACGTCGTCGATAATGCGGACTGCGAGCGAAGAGTTGGCGGAGCTGCCGTCGCGGTCGGTGAGGACGACGGTAAAGCTCTCGAACAGAGCGTTTTCGCCCGCGCCAGCCGTATGCTGCTCGGCGCCGTTCAGCGTGTAGGAATAGGTAACGACGCCGGTTGCGGAGTTGAAAGACGTGAACCGCAGCGTATTGCCCAGGGGCGAAGAGAACGAGGTGGCAGTGAATACGCCGTTGGTGATGATGGCGCGGCCGCCGACGATCAGATCGTCCAGCCCGTCCGGCGTGGTGATCTTGAAGGTGCCGACCGACGTCAGCGACTCCTTCGTGGTGTCAGAGCCCGTCGGGAGGTCGTCCTCGTCGACGGTGACATCGCCGCCGCTGGCGGCGGGCGTGAGATCGCTGATGGTGACGCCGTCGTTGGCGCCGCGAATGGTGATGGTGACGATCTGCGAGGCCGTTCCGCCGTGACCGTCGTCGACGGTGACGCGGTACTGCTGAACGCGCACATCGTTCGGGCCGAGCGAATCCAGAACGCTGTCGGCGACCCTAAAGGTCCAGCCGATGGAATCGGTGTTCTGGTTGACCGAGCCGATGGTCAGGGCGCCGAGATAGCCGTTGCCGAGCGGCGCGACCTTGGCTGTGTGCGTGTCGAGCTTGTCCACGTCGTTGAAGGTGACGGTGCCGGTGCGGGCGTGCGTCGTCGCGTTCTCACCCGCCGCGCCGTCCGCGATCTCGGTGACAGTGGCCGCCTGGACAGCAGACGTGATCACCGGTGCATCGTTGGTGCCCACGATCTTGATGGTGACCGAGGTGGTTGCCGTGCGGCCCGTGATGTCGGTGAGTGTGACCTTGTAGGTCTGGACCAGGGTCTGGCCAGCCTGCAGATAGTCGATGGCGCCGTCCTGGAGCTTGAAGGTCCAGCCCACCGTGTCGGCAACCTGGTTGACAGGGCCGAGCGTGAAGGTGCCGAGGTAGCCGCTTCCGGCGGGCGTGAAGGAGACCTTGTGGGTGTCGGCAGCCGTGTCCGAGAATTTCAGCGTCGCCTGCTGCGTGTGAACGTAGGTACGCTCCTGAGGATGATTATCCCGCAGCTCTATGACGGTCGCGCATTGCGGCGAGGTGGTAAAGACCGGGATGACCTTTCCGCACAACTCCTCGAACGAAAGAACTTTTGCGACCTTGACTTTCTTCGCCACGGATCACTCCACTACGTCAATCGCGACCTTGGGTTTCTGAGCGGAGTGCGGGCCCAAAGGCGTGAATACTGGGAAAACTCCAATAACAACACTCCGGAATGGCACGCTTTTATAACTCCCGTTAAGCGAATTAAATTGAAACGCTCATTTACCGTTAACTCGGATTATTTCATTTCAAATTTTATTTAAATAATTTTGTTATTCGTCATAAATTTTGGAAAATTTCGCGCGGAAAACTCAAAGCAGAATCAAACAGGGCTGCGGCCTAAGGGCGGTAGACACGCGGGGCGGGTTGCGGTTGGATCGCGCTCTCCTTCACCGTTCGGATGATCATGACCATCTCACCACCTCCCGACGCCAGCCCACCCCCCATCATTTCAAGCGCTGCCGACCTGCTTCTGCGCTACGACGTGCTTTATTGCGATGTATGGGGTGTCGTTCACGACGGCGTTCGCGCCTATGCCGGGGCCACGGAAGCGCTCATGCGCTTCCGGGCGCACGGGGGAACCGTGGTTCTCGTGACCAACGCGCCGGTGCCCACGCATCGTGTGGAGGCGATGCTGGAGGCGCGGCATGTGCCGCCAGACACTTACGACGCGATCGTTTCATCGGGAGAGATCGCGCTCGCGCATATCCGCGAGAAGGGCTACAGGCGCGTCCATTTCATCGGACCACGCGCGCGCGACGCGGCTTTCTTCGAGAAGGCCTCGGTGCCCGATGTGGGACTCGGCGAGGCGGAGGCCGTGGTCTGCACAGGGCTCACTGACGATGTCAACGAAACGGTGGAAAGCTACCGCGATCTGCTCACGGATGCCCGCGCGCACGATCTGCCCTTCGTGTGCGCCAATCCGGATCTGGTGGTGGATGTGGGAGGCCGCCTGTTCCTTTGCGCGGGCGCGCTTGCGGATGCCTACGCGCATATGGGCGGGCGCGTCTATTGGGCGGGTAAGCCCCACGCGACGGCCTACGCAGCAGCCAAGGCCGAGGCGAGCCGGATACGAGGGGCGGAGGTACTTTCAGAGCGCGTGCTGGTCATCGGCGATGCGGTGCGCACCGATCTTGCAGGCGCGCACGGGGCTGGCCTCGACGCCCTGTTCATCGCGGGCGGCATTCACCGGCACGACACCATGGTGGGCGCCGACATCGATCCAGACAAGCTCGCGCGGTTGTTCCCGGCGGGAACGCCGGGCGCCCTCGCAGCGATGGCGGCTCTGGCCTGGTGAGAGCAGCGTGAACGCGCCACCCCATCCAGGTTGCAGATCCTAGATCTTGTGGGACATGCGGCGGCGTTTGGTTTCGAGGTAATGCTCGTTGTGCGCACCCGGCCTCACGATGACGGGAATGCGATCCACGACCTCGATACCGGCATCCTCGAGCGCTTGCACCTTGGTTGGATTGTTGGTCATCAAGCAGATCTTCGAAAATCCGAGATCGAGCAGGATCTCGGCCGCGAGCTCATATTCGCGCGCATCGATCGGCGCGCCGATCTCGATATTCGCGTCCACCGTGTCGAGCCCCTGATCCTGCAGGGCATAGGCCTTGATCTTGTTGAAGAGGCCGATGCCGCGCCCCTCCTGATAAGGCAGGTAGATGAGGATGCCGTTGGGCGTCACTGTGATGCGTCTCAGCGCGGATTCGAGCTGAGCGCGGCAATCGCAGCGAAGCGAGTGGAAGATATCGCCAGTGACACAGCCGGAATGGACGCGAACCAGCGGGATCTCGCCAGCTTCGTCGCCCACGCCCCGGTTGATGAGGGCCATGGCCTGCGAATGCTCGTCCTTGCCCTGATAGGCACGGGCTTCGAGCACGAGTTCGACACCATCGAGCTCGATCGGCAGTTGTGTGCGTGCCGAACGGTCGACGTCGAGTTTCTTGGCTTGGACGCCGCTGGACGGCACCTGGCTCTCCTAAATGCTTTACCTGCTGTTCGCGGGGCTGGCCGCGGCAGGCTTGCCCTGCGGCCGGTGGACATGTTGTAGCACATCGCTCAATTCACAAGATGCGAATTGGACGCGGGGCTGCCAGCCCGTATACCATGGGTTCCTCCCAAACGGACAGAGCGGCTTTTCGATGAGATTTAGCTTTTTTCTCTTAACCGTCATTGCCTGCCTCGCCCCCTTCGCCGCTCACTCCACTCCCTCGCCCCGCCCCTCGCCCAACGACGCCATCGCGGCGGAGATCGAAGCCAAGGTCTCGGCGCTCCTCGGCCGCATGACGCTCGAGGAAAAGATCGGGCAGCTCAATTTCCCTTCTTACGCCTTCCCGCGGGAGCCGCAGCTCACATCGGTCAAGAGCGGACGCATTGGCGGCATGCTCAATGTCGCCCATCCCGATCACGTCCGCGTGTTCGAGGAGGCCGTACAGGCATCGCGCCTCAAAATTCCGCTGCTGTTTGCCATCGACGCGATTCACGCCTTCCATATCGCCTTTCCGACGCCGATCGCCTGGGCGGCGACCTGGCGGCCGGAACTGGCCGAGCGGGCGGCCGAGGCGATCGGCAACGAGACGGCGCAGATCGGCGTCAACATCACATTTGCGCCGATGGTCGACATCTCGCGCGACCCGAGATGGGGGCGCGTGATCGAGGGGGCCGGTGAGGACGCGTTTCTGGCCGCCGCCTTCTCGGCTGCGCGGGTGCGCGGCTACCACAAGGGCGGGCTCGCCACCTCCGCCAAGCATTTCGTCGGCTATGGCGCTCCGGAAGGCGGGCGCGACTACAACGGGGCGCAGATTTCGCTCTCCGAGCTCTTCGACCGTTACATCCCGCCTTTCAAGGCTGCGATCGATGCCGGAACGGAAACAGTGATGGCGTCCTTCAACACCGTGAACGGGGTTCCGGTGACGGCAAACCGTCGCCTCATCACCGGCGTGCTCAAGGAGCGGCTCGGCTTCGACGGGCTCGTGATGTCCGATTTCGCGGCGATCAGCGAGCTGGTCAATCACGGCGTGGCCGGCGATCTCGGCGAGGCGGCCCGCAAGGCGCTGCATGCGGGCATAGACTTCGACATGGAGGGCAAAGCCTACGACAAGCACCTCGCGGAAGGCGTCAAGGCGGGGCTGGTGCCCGTGAGCGAGATCGACGCCGCGGTGCGCCGCGTGCTGCGCGTGAAGTACCGCATGGGGCTGTTCCCGGATTCGCCGGGCGGCGTGCGCAAGGTGCCGCCCGCCATCGGCGAAGCGGGTGTCCGCAAGGCGGCCCGCGACGTGGCGCGGGAGAGCTTCGTTCTGCTCAAGAACGGCGGGGCCACTCTGCCCATCACGCCGCAATCGGGCACCGTGGCGCTGATCGGAGCCGCGGCGACGTCCACGAACGATCATTCCTGGTACGGGCCGGCCGGACTTGAAAAGCCCAAGACGGAGACGCTGCTCGAGGCGCTCGAGGCTCGCGTAGGCAAGACGCAGAAGCTGCTCTTCGCTCCGGCCTTCGCGGATGCATGCGGGCAATCGTTCGCGGACAAGGACAAGGCCCTCGAAACCGCGCGCGCGGCCGATCTCGTCGTTCTGGTGCTGGCGGAAGATTGCGCGATTTCGGGCGAAGGCGTGTCGCGCGTCGATCTGGGGCTCACGGGCGTGCAGGAAGAGATGCTCGACGCGCTCGTCGGTGTGGGCAAGCCGATCGCGCTCGTCGTGGAGACGGGCCGGCCCCTCACGCTCACCGCCGAATCCGAGAAAGTCGCGTCGCTCCTGATCGCGTGGCATCCCGGCACAGAAGGCCGCACGGCGCTCGCGGAAGTTCTTGCCGGAGAGTTCGCGCCGTCGGGCAAGCTGCCGATGACCTTCCCGCGCTCGGTGGGGCAGATCCCGCTCTCGTACAACGAGCTGCCGACCAGCCGCCCCTTCACCGGCGATCGCTTCACGACAGGGTATGTGGATGAGAAGCCGACGCCTCTCTATCCGTTCGGCCACGGGCTCAGCTACACCACCTTCAGCTATTCGGATCTCAGGATCGGCACGCCCGAGATGCGGCGCACCGGCAAGATCGAGGTGAAGGTGGATGTGACGAACACCGGCCTGCGCGCGGGCCAGGAGGTTGTACAGCTCTATACGCGCCAGCTCGTCGCCTCGCGGTCACGTCCGCTGCGCGAGCTCAAGGGCTTCGAGAAAATCGAGCTTGCGCCGGGGCAGCGCAAAACGGTGCGCTTTACGCTCAATGCGTCCGACCTTGCCTATCACGATGACGACGGCAAGCCGGTGATCGAGCCCGGCCCGTTCAACGTGTTCGTGGGCGGCAGCTCCGCAGCCGACCTCAAGGGCGAGTTCCGTATCGTCGCCGACAACTGACGGAGCCGTGCCCGGCTAAGCGACGAGGCGTGCGTGCTCGATCTTGGGGCAGCGGTCCATGACCACGGCGAAGCCGGCCGCAGCCGCCTCGTTCGCCGCCTGCTCGTTGATGACTCCGATCTGCATCCAGACCGCCTTGATGGCGAGGCGATCCTTCTCGCGGATGGCGGCACGCACGATGTCGAGCGCGGCGTCCGAATTGCGGAAAACATCGACGACATCAATTGGGGTTGAGATGGACGCCAGATCCGCCACGACGGGCTGGCCATGGATCTCTTGTCCGGCCAATCCCGGATTGACGGGAACGACGCGATAGCCGTTCGCCAAAAGGTATCTCATCACGCCATAGCTTGGTCGCGCTGGCTTATTGGATGCGCCGACGACGGCAAACGTCTTCGCGGCTTTCAGGATGTCAGCAATCGCGGGATCGCTGGGCGGCGCGTAGGTCATCATTACTTGTAGGGCAGAACGACGTGTCCTGCATCATCGAAGGGGAAGAACGGATTGAAAGCCACTTCCCACAGATGTCCGTCAGGATCGCGGAAATAACCGGAGTGGCCGCCCCAGAACGCCGTCTCGGCCGGTTTTACGATGACGGCTCCGGCCGCTTCGGCTTCAGCGAGGACTTGGACGACCTCATTCTCTGCGCGGACGTTATGCGCCAGCGCTATGCCGGAAAAGCCGGGTGTGGAATCTGGCACCTTCGCGTCTGCGGCGAGGGCCGCGCGACCGAATAGGGCGAGCACCACACCTCCCGCATCGAAGAACGTGACGTTCTCGTTCGAATCCGAAGAGGCCTTGAAGCCCAGCTTTTCGTAGAAGGCGCGCGCACGGGCGATGTCGGCCACGCCGAGCGTCACGAAGGACAAGCGCGGCTCCACCTCAGCACCCTTTCCAGACCGGGGGACGCTTCTCGAGGAAGGCTCCGATGCCCTCCGCAGCGTCCTCAGCCATCATGTTCTCGACCATGACAGACGCCGCATAGGCGTAGGCCTCGGCGAGCGGCTCCTCGATCTGCCGATAGAAGGCCTCCTTGCCGACGGCGACAGTCAGCTTCGACTTGGCCGCGATGATGCGCGCCATCGCGAGCGCCTCGTCCATAACCCGGTCGGCCGGGACCACGCGATTGACGAGGCCGTAGCTCATGGCGTCCTCGGCCGCGAGCATTTCGCCCAAGAGCAGCATCTCCATCGCCCGCTTGCGGGAGATGTTGCGCGAGAGCGCCACCATGGGCGTAGAGCAGAACAAGCCGATGTTGACGCCGGGTGTCGCGAAGGTTGCGCTTGCCGCGGCGACTGCGAGATCGCAGGTGGCGACGAGTTGGCACCCAGCCGCCGTAGCAACGCCCTGTACGGCCGCAATCACGGGCTGCCGATTGCGCACGATCGCCTGCATGAGCGCCGCGCAGGCCAGCATCGTCTCCTGGTAGAAGGCGCGGCCGCCGTCCGCATCCGTGCGATGAGCGGACAGCTCCTTGAGATCATGACCGGCGGAGAAAACCGGACCAGCCGCCGCCAGAACGACGGCGGCTACGTCCCGGTCGCCCGACAGGCGTGCGAGCGCTTCGTCGAGAGCGGCGATCATCTGCCGCGAGAGACTGTTGCGGGAGCGCGGCGCATTGAGCGTGAGCAGCGCAATGCCGGGCTCCGGCCGCGACACGAGCAGCACATCCTCGTCCTCCTTTCGGGGGGCGCCAAGATCTGCCGGCTTCGTGTGCGTGGTCACGGTGTCAACGTCGCTCGATCAGGTCTTGATTATGGCGCAGGGGCTTCGTCGGCGGGACCGCTCTCTCCAGCTTCCTCAGGAATAAGCTCCTCGATGGCCGCAATGTGCTTCTTCACGACCTCGATGTTGGCCGCGTACTTGAGCGGCTGCGCCTGCTTGATCTCCTGCGTGAGATCGTCGACGGCGAGCTTCTTGTCCTCCGGCGGGATCGAAGCGTCAGCTTTGATCTCCTCGAGCTCCTTCTTCATCTTCTCGACCGGATCCGTGTAGGTGCCGGTCGAGCGATCGAGACCATCGAGAATGATAGTGATGTTGGCGCCGACGTCCTCGAAATCCGCAAAGCTCGCAAAGCCGTGCTTCTTCGCAATGTCCTCAAGCTCCTTGGTCAGCGCCGCGTCCGGCGTCTCGCCGCCTTCCGCAAGCTTGCTGGCCAGAGGCGCGAAATCCTTCTGAGCCGCGATGAACGACGTGACCATCTGGTCGGTGAGCTCGAGCTGCTTGAATTCCTGGGCAGCGACGCCCAGGGCTCCGGCTCCCAACACTCCCGCGCTCAAGCCGAGGACGAATGCCAGCGACCTAAGGCGTGAAATGAACATGCTCATGAAGCGTAATCTCCCATTCCCTAACCACATCGCGATCGTTTGCTTCCCCAGCGCGTCGCTCGGGAGCGGACCAAAGCTCACAACTGAGACGGATCTAAGAACACTCCGGCTCTCAGAACCGCCGTCGGGGCTCGATGTTCCGCTTGCGCATTGGGGCCTGGCGGCTTCCATGCACTCGAGGCGCGTCGCGACCCCTGGGCTACACCCGCCATTCTATGGCGGCAAGGAGGGTTAACGGCGCCGCCCCGCCCAATCCGGCGCCTCAAATGCGGTACTTCATTACCTCTAATGTGGTTTTATATTACCTTATTACTTATATTATTGATTTTGCTATATTTTATTATTTCCAAGGATAATTGACGCGATTCGATCTCTCGCGTACATAGCGCGCTTCGCAACGGCGAGACTTTCCATCACGCCGATAACCCCCTATTGGGCAGGAGCGCTTCCCGCCATGAAGACATACGTCGCCAAGCCGGATGAGGTCGACAAGAAGTGGGTCGTCATCGACGCCGACGGTCTCGTCGTCGGCCGTCTGGCCACCCTCATCGCCGTTCGCCTCAAAGGCAAGCATAAGGCCATCTACACGCCGCACGTCGACTGCGGCGACAACGTCATCGTCGTCAACGCGGAGAAGGCCGTCTTTACCGGCAAGAAGCGTGAAGACAAGGTCTACTACCGCCACACCGGCTATCCGGGCGGCATCAAGACCACGACGCCGAAGCGCATCCTCGAAGGCCGCTTCCCCGAGCGCGTGATCGAGCTCGCCGTCGAGCGCATGCTTCGCCGCGGCCCGCTGCAGCGCAAGCTCATGAGAAACCTGAAGATCTACAAGGGCGCGGAGCATCCGCACGCGGCGCAGACGCCGACCACGCTCGACATCGCGAAGCTCAATCGCAAGAACTCGAGGGCCTAATAGCCATGGTACAGGAAACCAAGTCCCTGGACGATCTCGGCGCCCTCAAGGGTGCTGTCGCTGCCGAAGCGCCCGTCCACGTCCAGAAGCTCGATGCGTTCGGCCGCGCCTATGCCACCGGCAAGCGCAAGGACGCCGTCGCCCGCGTCTGGATCAAGCCGGGCCGTGGTCAGATCACGGTCAACAAGAAGGACTTCAAGCAGTATTTCGCACGCCCCGTGCTGCAAATGCTGCTGCAGCAGCCGCTCGCGGCTGCCAACCGCGCCACGCAGTTCGACATCATCGTGACCGTTGCCGGTGGCGGGCTTTCGGGCCAGGCCGGCGCCGTCCGCCACGGCATCTCCAAGGCGCTCACCTATTACGAGCCGGAGCTGCGCGGCGTGCTCAAGAAGGGTGGCTTCCTCACCCGCGACAGCCGCACCGTGGAGCGCAAGAAGTACGGCCGCGTCAAAGCTCGCCGCAGCTTCCAGTTCTCGAAGCGCTAATTCGCCTCACCTACTTACGTATTATAATGACAGCCCGCCTTCCAAAGGCGGGCTGTTTTACTTTCAGGCCACCTTGACTAAAGGCAGACGTCTCACCTAATGCCACTCTGTTCAGGAGAGACTTGGCCGGGGAGCACACGGTGATCGAGTGGTTTCAAGAACACGCGCTCGCGTTGTTCAATATCATCATGATCGACTTAACGCTGGCGGGCGACAACGCCATCGTCGTCGGCATGGCAGCGTCGCGCGTGGCTCCAAATCTCAGAGCCAAAGTCATCTTCTGGGGCATTGCAGGCGCGGTGATCCTGCGCGTGCTGTTCTCTGGCGTTGCTGTCCAGCTTCTTCAAATCATCGGCCTCACGCTCGCGGGCGGCCTGCTGCTGCTCTTCGTGGCCTGGAAGATGTACCGCCAGCTCGTCGATGGAAGCATGCACTCGATCGACGACGTGGAAGCCAAGGTTGCCTCCACCGGAACGCCTCCGAACGAAGTGGGCTTCTGGAGCGCGCTCTGGACTATCATTCTCGCCGACGTCTCGATGTCGCTCGACAACGTGCTCGCGGTCGCGGGCGTGGCGCAGGGCGCGGAAGAGCCGCTGATCCTGCTCGTGATCGGCCTCGGTCTCGCGATCATTCTGATGGCGGTCGCTTCGACGTACATCGCCAAGCTGCTCGCCTCCTATCCGTGGATCGCGTGGATTGGCCTCCTCATCATCGTGTGGGTTGCGCTCGACATGATCTACACCGACAGCCATAAGATCACGTGCGCGGCCTACAACATCGGCTGCTCCGAGACCCTGTGGCAGGCGGTGCTTCACAGGCTCGGCCTGGGACCGGGTGCCGGCGGATGAGCCACTCCAAACCTCGGATTTTCATCGACGGCGAGGCCGGCACCACCGGCCTCGAGATCCGCGAGCGGCTGGCAGCGCTGCCAGCCGTCGAGGTCATCAGCATTGCCGACGACAAGCGCAAGGACGCGGACGCGCGCAAGGCGATGATGGCCGATGCCGATCTCGTGGTGTTGTGCCTGCCCGACGCCGCGGCGATCGAGGCGGTCGCGCTGGCGGACTCGCTCGGCGACAAGGCACCCCGCATCGTGGACGCGTCCACGGCGCATCGCGTGGCCGAGGGATGGGTCTACGGATTTCCCGAGCTCGACCGCGCGCAGTCGGATGCCATTCGCAAAGCGCGCCATGTGGCCAACCCGGGGTGCTATCCCACGGGCGCCATCGCGCTGCTTCGCCCGCTCGTCGATGCCGACATCCTCCCTTCCGATCACCCTGTGACGGTGAACGCCGTCTCGGGCTATTCGGGCGGCGGCAAATCGATGATCGAATCCTACGAGGTCGCCAAGACCGCGCCGGCCTTCGAGCTTTACGCCCTCGGACTCGAGCACAAGCATCTGCCGGAGCTGACACGCTATTCCCGGCTGACCCGGCTTCCGGTGTTCGTGCCCTCGGTCGGGAACTTCCGCCAGGGCATGCTGGTGAGCGTGCCTCTCCACCTCGACACGCTGCCGGGCAAGCCCTCGGCACGCGATCTCGAAAAGGTCCTCGCCGCGCACTATCGGGGGTCGGAGCTGGTGCGGGTAGTGCCTCACGAGGAGATCGCGAAGCTCGGCGGGCGTCTTCACGCGCTCGGTCTCAACAGCACCGACAAGCTGGAGCTCTACGTGTTCGCGCACGAGCGGCACGGGCATGCGCTGCTGGTGGCGCGGCTGGACAACCTCGGCAAGGGTGCGGCCGGCGCGGCCGTGCAGAACATCCGGCTGATGCTCGGAGTTTGAGCACGCCTGCTGTCACCTGCGTAACAGCGCACTCTCGGCGAACGACGTAGCGTCCGGCATCTCCCGCAGGAGGTCTGGCCATGATCTTGCTATTTCTCATCGTGCTCGTCGGCGGCGCATTCGCAATCGCGGTGCTCGCGTCGGATGCCCATTTCGGCAAAACCAACCCGAAGGATGGGTACGACGAAAAGACCCGCAAACGGTTGCCTTGACCGGTCCTCGTCGCTGAGCGCGCCTCGCGTCAGGCTCCCCGCGAGACGACGTGCAGGTGCCGCACAGCAATGACGAGCAAGATGGCCGCACAGGTCTGATGGGCGATGCCGAGGCCCAGCGGCACCGCTTCCAGAAGCGTCCAGATTCCGAGCGCCGCCTGACCGAGCACGCCTGCCGTCAGCAGAGCGGCGGAGACGCGCACCTCCCCGGCTGCGCGAGACGCAAAGCGGCGCCAAGCCTCGAACGCCACGAGCAGCACCACGGCATAGGCCACGAGGCGATGGTTGAACTGGGCCGTCACCGGGTTCTCGAACGGATTGTGATACCAGGGCTCTAGCGTCATCAGGTCGTAGGGGATGAACGCGCCGTTCATGGTGGGCCACGTGTTGTAGACGAGGCCGCCCTTGAGGCTGGCCACGAAGGCGCCGAGCACGACTTGCAGGAAAATGAAGCCCACGATCACCGCCGGCAGCGATGTGGCCGTGACGCGCGAGGAGGCGCGCGCTTCATGCGGCACGGCGTGCTCGAGGGCGAGCCAGACGACGAGCGCGAGAATGAGGAAGGCCACCGTGAGGTGCAGGGCCAGGCGATACTGGCTCACGTCCACGCGATCGACGAGGCCGGACTTCACCATGTACCAGCCAATGACGCCTTGCAGCCCGCCGAGGGCGAGGACGCCTGCGAACTTCGGCAGGTAGCCGGGGCGCAGCGCGCCGAGATACCAGAAGACCGCAAGGGGAAGCGCGAATGCGAGGCCGATGATGCGGCCCAGGAAGCGATGGCTCCACTCCCACCAGTAGATCGCCTTGAAGGCATCGAGCGACATGCCCTTGTTGACAAGGTGGTACTCGGGGATCTCCTTGTACTTGGTGAAGGCTTCCTGCCAGTGAGCATCGGTCAGCGGCGGGATGGCGCCGAGGATGGGCTGCCACTCGGTGATGGAAAGACCGGAATCCGTGAGGCGCGTCGCGCCGCCCACGGTAATCATCGCCAGCACGAGGCCGGCGACGGCGTAAAGCCAATAGCGCACCGCGCGATCCCAGGGGGCCGCGTGTGCTGCCCGCAAAGACTTCCCGTTCGCCGTACCGGTCGCAGCCATGCTCTGTATTTCCTAGAGTTTCGCCGCATGTGTGATAGGGCGAACCCGCCTGCCGATCAATGCGATGATCGGGCGCTCTATGCCGCGCCAGGTCTTTACGTTATGGGACCCGTAGAGATCGAAGAAAAACAGGGGCTTCATGACCCTACGTACGCGAAAGCTGGTCGGCGCCATCGCGCTCGTCGTCTTCCTGGCCTTCTATGCGCTCATGGCGATGATGGCAGCGATCATCCTGCAGGTGAGCGCCAGCAAGGTGGTGGAGCTGATCTACTATCCGGTGGCCGGGCTGCTCTGGCTGCCGCCCGCCATGTGGCTGGTCAAATGGATGCAGCGCCCGGACGCGTAGCGGCGGGGGCAAGATCGGCGGCTCCGCGCGCTCCACGCGCGGCTTTGATGCGCCGGAGAACGGCCCTCGCCCCATCGAACAGCAGGAACGGAACGCCCGTGATCATCGCGCGCACGTAGCGCGCCTCCTGAAAGTCGCCGTTGAGCGACACCCGGGGCAGCCCCGTCATCACCGCCGAATGGCGGGTGCGCAGCACATCCTTATGGGTCGTCACCGCGGTTTCGAGACCGAGGGAACGAACGATCTCGAAATCGCGCGCTCCTGCACTGCCGGCATCGCCGTAGGGAAAGCTGAAATGGCGGCAGGGACGGCCCAGCTCGCGCTCGATGCGCGCTACGCTCTCGGCGATCTCGGCGCGTGCCTCGTCCTCCGGCAGCTTGGCAATGGCGAAGTGGCGCCGGGTGTGCGCGCCGATCGTTACCAGCGGATCGGCACAGAGCGCCCGCAGCTCGTCCCAATCCATGATGAGATCGCGGCAGAGCGTGGCCGGGTCGTAGCCCGCGGCCTCGGCGATCTTGCGCACCGTGGCGCGCAGTTCGCTTTCAGGGCGATTTCTAAGCGGCCAGTAGATCTCGTAGAACGTGCGATCCTTCGCTTCCGGCGTGCCGGCATCGAAGACGCGCAGGGCGCCATCGAGAACGACCTCGATCCGGTCGGTGTTGCGGATAGCCGTCTCCAGCACGAACCACCACAGGTCACCCTCGCCGTCTGCATAGGCGGTCGGCACGTAGATGGCGAAGGGAAGATTGCGCGCCTTGAAGATCGGATAGGCGAAATCGCGATTGTCGCGGTAGCCGTCGTCGAACGTGAAACAGGCGAAAGGCCGCTCGGGCTCGTCCGACTTCATGCGCCGGGCCGCCTCGTCGAGCGAGACGATGTCATAGCCCGCCTTCTCCACCGTCTCGATCGCGGTTTCGAGGAAAGCGGGCGTGACCTTCAGAATGCGGTTCGGCTCGAAGGCTTCCGGCGGCTCGGGGCGAACGTTGTGCAGCGTGAAGATCACGCCCTTGCCACGCGTCATCGGAGCCAGGAGCGCGCCCAGGCCCGAATAATGAAGCGCCGAAAGCGCAGTCTGCATAAGAGCAGTGGTTTTACGGCTCATCGTCGGCTCGCGTCGCGGTTTCCGAAACATCGAGCTAAAGCGAAGTTCGTTCAGATCGTGTTAAATCTGAAACCCGCTGTTACAGCGTAGCGTTAACGAACAGTTGCCGCAGGTCCCGCTTCAGCCCGTGCGTGCGAACCTCTGCTTCTTGCGTGGCAGCTCCTTGGCCTTCTCCATCGTGAAGAGCGCAATGCCCTCCACGTCGAAGCCCAGGAACGTGCCCTCCTCCGCGCTGACGCGCGCCCTCTGCTTCTCGTCTTCGACCAGCGTCACGCCGCAATCGAAGCGGCCCTGGATGGCCTCGAAGAGAGGACGTGCGGCTTCAGTGCGGCTCACGACGACGATGTGCTCGTAGACGTCATCCAGCGCGTCGAGAAGAAAATTGATGGTGTTGCCGTCGAGCGGGTCTCTCTCGGCATCGGGCAAGCCGCGTCCCGAGGGGATCAAGTGCACGTCCGTCTCATGCAGCGAGCGGACGATATCCTCGAAGCGGGCCTTGCCGTCCATCAGCTCGCTGAACCCCGGCCAGGCGGGCTGGCCCAGCGGCTCGGCGATGCCGGTGCCGTCAAAGCTCCAGTCGACCATGACCACGGTCAGTCCTTTGTCGGCCAAACGGCGGCAGAGGCTCGCCGCCTCGCTTGCGAGCGAGAAGACGTCGGATGAACCGACGAGGAGTGTGCGCACGCCAGAGAGCCCGCCTTTGCGCATGGCCTCCAGCGTATCTGCCAAGGTTTCAGACGTGATCATCTCGGGGGCTGCGGTGACCGATGCTGCGGGCGCGGAAGCCTGCGCCATCGCCGGCGCGGGCGTGGGTGCAGGCGCGAGCGGCCTCGTGCGGATGTCGGACTGCGGCGCGGGCGGCACCCGGCGCGGAGGCTGAGGCGGCGTCGGCGGCGAGGACGGGGGCGGCCCTTGATGCGGCGGGTCCGGCAACCTCGGCAGCGGGCGCTCTCTGCGATCGCGCGCGCTCGCCGCGCGACGCTGCGGGACGCGAGCGCCACTCAGAAGACCGCGGGTGATGACGAGCGCGAGGCCGATCAACAGCGTCGCCACGCCGACCAGAAGCGCCGTCGATCCCTTCTTCGGGAACACCGGAATGCTGGACGGGCGGGCGCTCGATACGATCTGCGCTTCCACCGGTACGGCGCGGCTGTCGTCCGCGCGCACGCGGTTGGCCTCGTACTGGGCGCGCAGGCGGTCCAGCTCGGCGCGTTTGGACTTGGCGTCGGCTTCCAGGCTTCTGAGCTTGGCTTCCTCGGGACCGGCGGTGACGATGCGCGTCTTGATCTCGCTGACGTTGCGCTGGATCGCCTCCTCGCGCAAAGCGGCGACCTTGGCTTCCTTACCCATGCCATCGACGATTTTCGCTACCTCGGCGGCGATCTGAGTCTTCAGGCCCTTGAGATCGGCCTGGAGCTGACGCATGCGCGGATGGCCCGGCAGCAGCGTTGCCGAAAGCTCGGAGATCTGGCGCTCGACACGCACGCGGCTCTGTACGAGGTTCTGGATCAGCGGTGACTTCTGCACGTCGGCCAGCGTTTCCGCGCTGCCGAGCTCCTGCATCTCGCGCGCCTGCTTCGCGCGGGCCTCGGCCTCGCTGCGCGCGGCCTTCACCTTCGAAAGCTCGGCGTTAAGCTCCGCGAGCTGCTGCTCGTTCAAGCCGGTGGCCTGCTGACCGCCCTTGAAGATGTTGGCTTCGCCGCGGAACTTCTCGACCGCGGCCTCGGCGACGGCTGCCTCCTCGGCAAGCTTGGCGATCTTGGGCTCAAGCGCCTTCTGGACGTCGTCCGTCTCGCTGATGCTCTGGCGCGCCAGGTTCTCGCGATAGGTCTCGGCGATGCGATTGGCGACGGCGGCGGCCAGCTCCGGATTGTTCGACCAGAAGCGCACGCCTATGAAGCGGCTTTCCTTCGGCGAGTAGACCTCGAGGCGGTTGAAATAGGCGGTAAGCGCGCGATCCTGATCGCTCTCGGAGGCACGCGGGGCACCGATGCCGACAAGGCGCAGCAAAGCGGACAGCATATCGGGCGAGCCGCGCGCGCTGTTGAACTCCGGAAGATCCGCAAGCTTCATGTCGCGCACGATGGTCTCGCCGAGGTCCGTCGACATCAACGCGCGGACGTGCGTGTTGATCGCCTCCTTGTCCATGCGGACGCTGACGCTGTCGTTGGCGCCGGAGCGGGTCGGGTCGGCGAAGGGGTTGTTGGTGCTCTTGGACTCGATCGCGAGTTGCGTCTCCGACACGTAACGCGGAGCAATGAGCGTGAGCACGCCATAAGTTGCAGCGGCCGTGACAACGGCGAGCAAGGCAAGCCGGGGCACGCTCCGAATGGCGGTCTGCCACAGCGAGCGGAGATCTATGTCGTCGGGACGATGGGGGGTATTCGAGGCCATTTCGCTTTCGTCCGCATCTTGCGTTGCTCCGAGGGATACAGGGACGCGCGTTAGAATTTCCTTAAGTTTCCCAAAAAAGGTCAGCTCCTCAGATTTTCTTAACCACGGGTCCTTAACACTGGCCGCCAACAGAGTTTCGTAAAGCGGTTGATCATGGGCGCTGGCGTTACAGCTTGGATCCGATTTCTCTCGTGCGCCGCCGCGCTCGCGCTGGCGGGCTGTGCGCATGATCCCGAGACCGTCATCTCGGCGGCGTTGACGAACATGGAGCGGCAGGGGAGCGCCGTGGTGTTCGGCGACGGGCCGCCGCCGGCCGAAGCCGCGGATCAGGTGACCTGGGGGCCGCCCGCCGTGCATCCGGCCGGATATGGCGCGCCGATGGCGGCGCCCGGCGAGGGTCCCTACCTGCTCGATACCGGCGACCGGCTGCGCGTGTTCGTTTACGGACAGCCCAACCTTTCGCGTGCCTACACCGTGGATCAGGAAGGCCAGATCACCGTGCCGCTCATCGGAGAGGTGCGTGCGCGGGGAAGGACCGCCCGCAATCTCGAAGACGCCATCCGCCAGCGGCTCGCCGTCGAATACGTGCGCGATCCGCAGGTCACCGTCGACATCCTACAGAACCGCCCGTTCTTCATCTACGGCGAGGTGAAGACCGGCGGGCAGTATCCCTACATCTCGGGCATGACGGTCGAGACGGCGATTGCGGTCGCGGGCGGCTACTCCGAACGCGCCAGCACGCGCAGCTTCCGCATCACGCGGCGTATCAACGGGTTCGTCGAGCAGATCGATGCGCCGAACGATTTTCCGGTGCTGCCGGGCGACGTCGTCTACGTGAACGAGCGGTTCTTCTGAGGCTTCCGTGACCGACGCGCCGGCTGAGGCTCCCCTTCGTATTCTGCACGTCATGCGCGCGCCCGTGGGCGGGCTGTTCCGGCATGTGCTCGACCTTGCGGGTGAGCAGGCGCGGCGCGGCCACTACGTCGGCATCGTGGCGGACGGAACGTCGGCGGACAGCCTCACCGTCAAACGCCTCTCGGCCATCGAGCCCAAGTTGCGGCTCGGGCTGTCGCTCATTTCCATGAAACGGCAGCCCGGGATCGGCGATATCTCGGCCGTTCGCTCGGTCGCCAAGATCGCGCGCGCGATGGATCTCGATGTGCTGCATGGACACGGCGCAAAGGGCGGAGCCTACGCGCGTCTCGCAAAGACGTCGCTTTCCGTTCGCGGCCATCGCGTGAAGGCATTCTATACGCCACATGGCGGCAGCCTCCACTACAAGCCCGGCACGGCGGCGGGCAACGTGTTCCGTATTCTGGAACGCATCATGGGAATGATGACCGACGGTCTCATTTTCGAATCCGATTTCGCGCGTGAGGCCTATGCGCGTCTCGCGGGTCAGGGCGGGCCGCCGCGCCGCGTGATCCCGAACGGGCTCAGGCCCGAGGATTTCGACGCGCGTCCGACAAACCCGGATGCCGCGAACTTCCTCTTCATCGGCGAGCTTCGCGCGCTCAAAGGCGTGGACGTGCTGCTCCAGGCGCTGGCCAAGATCATCCCGGCCAACCCCGTGCGGGCCGTGATCGTCGGCGGCGGTCCCGATGCCGTCGAGTTCAAGGCGCTCGCGCATCGGCTGGGGCTCGACGCCCACGTGATCTTCCCTGGCGCCATGCCTGCGCCCGACGCATTTCCGCTCGGCCATTGCCTCGTCGTGCCCTCGCGCGCCGAAAGCTTCCCTTATGTCGTGCTGGAAGCGGGTGCAGTGGGCAAGCCGCTGATTGCGACGCGCGTCGGCGGCATTCCGGAGATCGTCGCGGGCACTGGGATCGAGTTGATCGAGGCGGGCTCCGTCGACGCGCTGGCGCGGGCGCTCACGCAAACGCTCGCGGACCCGAACGGCGCCCTCGCGCGCGGACAGGAATTGCGCGAGATCGTGAAGCGCAAGTTCACTGTTGAAGCGATGACCGATGCGGTGCTCGACTTCTATCGTCAGAGAACGCACTGAATTCAGACAGCCCTGTCGAATCCCTTGCTTTAACGATTTGTTAAGGCTCGGCGCCGCGCAGCGCTGACGCGCGCCAGACCCGTGCGCGGTGGCATGTCCGCTGCACCTCTTGCGTCATCTGCCGGTCCTCGGCCGGCGTCTGTCGCATTGTGAGCCAGTTCCATGCTTTCGCATGTCCCATACACGCCGCCTCTGACCTCCGCCGCGCTTCCTTCGTCTCTTTCCGGGCTCGGGTTGCCGCCGCTACCGCGCAGCAAGAGCACGCTTCTGTCGCCGGTCGTCCTCTCGGGCCTGGTCCGGGTTGCGGACTTCTCGATCGCCGCTCTCAGCGGTCTCGTGATGGCCGTGCTCTATCACGGCGAAGCCGACGTCACGACCGATCTGCTCTACGGCACCATGATCGCGGTGGCCGCGATCGGCACCATCCTGATGCTGGACATCCTCGGCCTCTATTCTCCCCGCTCGCTGGCGACGTTCCATCGCAACATGCCTCGCCTGCTGCTCGGCTGGATCGCGGCGTTCGCGGCCGTGGGCCTCACCGCCTTCTTCCTCAAGGCGGGTGCCGAGCTGTCACGCGGCTGGATGGCGCTGTGGTTCCTCGCAGGCGGCACCGCGCTGACGGTCGAGCGCGCCTCAGCCGGTCTTCTCTTCCGCGCGATGGCGCGTAGCGGACGCCTCCAGCGCCGCGCGGTCGTCTACGGCACGGGCGCACTCACCGACGACATGATCCGTCTGCTCCAACAGGACCACGGCGCGGATATCCGCATCGTCGGCGTGTTCGACGACCGGGCGGACGGCCGGGCGGAGGCGCCTGCCGTCGGCTACAGCCGCATCGGAACACTCGACGATCTCCTCGAGGTCGCCCGCGCGATGAACGTCGATCTCGTGATCGTCGCGCTTCCCGTGGCGGGCGAAAAGCGGCTTCACGACGTGACGAGCCGGCTCTCGGTGCTGCCGGCGGATATCCGGCTCCCCGCGCAGGCTACGCAGATCCGTCTTTCGCCGCGCCTCTATTCCCATGTCGGCCCCGTCGCCATGATCGACCTCTACGACCGGCCGATCGCGGACTGGGGCTTCATCGCCAAATCGCTCTTCGACAAGACCATCGGCCTTCTCTGCCTCGTTGCACTGTCACCCGTGATGGCGGCGGTTGCGCTGGCGGTGAAGCTCGACTCGCGCGGGCCGGTACTGTTCCGGCAGAAGCGCTACGGCTTCAACAACGAGCTGATCGAGGTTCTGAAGTTCCGCTCGATGTACGTGGACAAATGCGACGCGACCGCCTCGCGCCTCGTCACGAAGGGCGATCCGCGCGTGACGCGCGTCGGGCGCTTCATCCGCAAGACGAGCCTCGACGAGCTGCCGCAGCTCTTCAACGTCATCAAGGGCGAGCTTTCGCTTGTCGGGCCGCGCCCGCATGCCGTGTCGGCAAAGGCCGAGGAGCGGCTCTACGACGAGATCGTGGCCAGCTATTTCGCGCGCCACAAGGTGAAGCCCGGCATTACCGGCTGGGCCCAGATCTGCGGCTGGCGCGGCGAGACGGATACGCGCGAGAAAATCGAGAAGCGCGTGGAGCACGATCTCTACTACATCGAGAATTGGTCGGTTCTGTTCGACCTTTACATTCTCGCCATGACGCCGCTCGCGCTGCTCAAATCGGAGAACGCCTACTGAGCGGAGAGCGTGTCGGCCAGCCAGGAGGGCTTGCCCGTGCTCGCGAGCGAGGCGATCTCGTCGCGCGTCCAGCGGTAGGCGCTCTCGAACAGCTCGCCGTGGCGATGCCAATCCAAGAAGCTGATGCCGGGCGAGACCGGCGGGACGAGCGAGACGTCGTCGGCGTTGAGCTCGCGAAGGAAATCGCGCCGGTTGGCCATCAGCGCTCGCATGAGCACGGTCACCAGCCCTGGCGCATCGGGAAGACGATCGCGGCGCAACGGGTTGAGAACCAGCCGCAGGAGCTCGGTGCGCGAGGGCAGGGCTTCGTAGTCGACCTCGAAACGGTCGAGCTCCGGCGGCTTGAAGCTCACGACGACGTTGGGCCCCTCCTTGAGATCGCGCATGATCTTCACCGGCACGTTGTCGAGGAGGCAGCCGTCGACCAGCATGTCACCCTCGGCCGTGTAGACGGGCGGCAGGAGCACGGGGATCGATGCCGAGGCGCGGATCGCACGCCACAGCGGACCTGAGCGGTGGCAGGCGATGCCGAAGCGCGACAGGTTGGTGGATACGGCGAAGAACGGAAGCCACAGATCCTCGATCTCGATGTTGCCGAACAGGCGCTTCAGCTCGGCATCGAAGACGGTGTGATCGAGCAGCGCGTATCGCGGCAGCGTGTAGCGGCGCATGGCGCGGTTGGTGACGAACATCTCGCCCAGCGCCCTGTCGATCTCGTCGGGCTGGCTTTCGATCATGAACGCGGCGGCGAGCGCCGCGCCGGCCGATGTGCCGCCCATGATGTCGAACTTGATGCCGGCTTCGCTCAGACCTTTGAAGACACCCGTATGCGCGGCCGCGAGCGCGCCTCCTCCGGCGGCCACAAAGCCGATCGCGCGCCCCTCGATGAAGCGCACGAGCCGCTCGACGTCCTCGCGGCTGTCGCGCGCGACGTGATGGTGCATGGCGACCGAGCGCGGCGCGAGCCAGCGGGAGGTGCCTGTGATTTTACCGCGTGCCGGGTGCAGCAGGACGAGGCGCGTCGCGTCGGGGGTGACGAAGCGTGCGGCCAGCCGCTCAATGGCGTTCAGCTCCGGATCCGCATCCTTGCAGGCGACGGCGAGAACGAGATCCGCATGGCGGATCGCTTTTTCCGTCCATGGAGTGATTGTGTCGTCGGAGACCATAAGAACGTATTCGTGGCGCGCCTCGAGCGCGTTCAGCCGCGATATCGCCTCCGGCGCTTCGAGCGGTCCCTCGCAGCCCAGAACGGCGCGGGCATTCTCTCCATCCAGCGTCGCGCAGCGCGCTTTGCGCCCGAGGGTCTCGCCGAGCAGGGCGCGGAATGCCGCTTCGATGGGCGCTCCGCCGGCAGGAATGATGCAGATCGTGCGGGGGCGTGGCGGCGCGTGCGTGATGTGGACGGCACTCGACGTGGTCGCTGCGAGCCTCCTGGCGAGCATGGCTGTGAGCGTGCCCCAGATGCCGGGATGAGCACCCACCAGGCTCTCGAACTCACCGCGCGAGAGCGAAAGCACGAGCGTATCGCGCATGGCTGTGACGCTGGCGGTTCTCGTGCCGCCAGTAAGGAAGGCAATCTCTCCGGCAGGCTGGCCTGGACCGATCTCGCTTACGGGCTCGCGAAGCCCTTCGACCGTCACAGCGAGACGCCCTGAGAGAACCACGTAGAGCGCGTCAGCCTGATCGCCCTGGCGCATCAGCACATCGCCGCGGCGCAACGTGCGCAAGGCGCAGCGCGCGCCGAGGGCTTGCCGTTCCGTCTCGGAAAGCCCCGAGAACAGATCGACTTCCGGGATCTCGTGCAAAAAGCCGTCGGCCGGTTTCATGGAGCAGGTCCGCTTCCTGCCCTCCAATATAAGGCGGCAGACGCGGATCCGAACCGGCCTTATCGGCCGGGGCGGTTAACGAGGCATCAGAAAAATCAGTCCGAAGCCCCCGACATCTTGGCGAGGGCGACAAGCAAAAGTCCGAGCGCGGGCAAGAAGACCGCGAGATAGGACAGGACGAGGGCGATTGTGGCTACCATGCCCTCTTATATGGGCAGGTCTTTCGCTCGGATCACCGTGTCAGGGTGTCCGAACGTAAAAATTACGCTGCGGCGGGTTGTCCCTGGAGGCCTTCCGTGGCGGCGGCCAGGGCCTCGCTCATGGCGCGGGCCATCTTGTGCGGGTTGAAACCCCACTTGGCGTTGAGACGCATATTGGCGGCTGCTTCGAGTGCGGTGACGAGAGCAGCTTGGCCATGAACGGCGATGAGATCGCTCACATGGCGCGTGCGGCACGCCGCGAGGAAGCTACGGAAGCGCAGAAGAACGGCCACCTTACGCACCCGGGCGCGAGGGGAGATCTGCCAGAAATCCTGCTCGACTCGGCGCAGGTCGTCGTCCGAAAGCGTCACGGCGGGCAAAAGTAATCCATTGCCGGACGAGAGAATTTTGAGGGCGAGCGCAAGCTCGCGGGCACCGACGCGGGGTACGTCGCTGGTGTCTACGGCACCGTGCTGGTCATGTGTGTTGGTCATGGCATTCAGCTCCGCTTCACGGATTGGCCGGTGCGGCCAAAAACTGTCCAAGGCGACCCATGCAGAAGGATGATGTCTCTTGGACTATGCGATTCGACGAGGAAATCCACTTCGAGACCGAGCAGGCGGCCATTCGGGTTGCGGATATCCGATTTCGAGAACCGGAATTTGCGACCATCATCCGTGCTGATGACGCCAAAGCCGATGCTCTCTTGGAACTTGGTGATCTGACCTTGCATGATACGCTCCATTTCGCCGGTTCGCGGCCGCTCGTGCGGCGCCTTGCAGAACCATGACGGAAATGGACAGCGCTTGCTGTTCCAGGAGGTACATTCCCAATCTTTTCAAGACTGTCAACCAACCGGCTGGCATTTACCAATAGAAAAGGGCCGCCTTTTCGGGCGGCCCACAATTGGTCGCAGGTCATTCAGGGCGTTCGGTGGACTTATGCCCAAGAGGTGCAATTCCCTCCTCGGCTCAAGGGCCACTTCCAGGCTCGGTTTCGAGCTCCAGCCCGGCAAGCGCAATGGGCCGGCGGGGCTGGGGAGGCGTGGCTGCCTCAGTCCTTACGAAAAAAGGCGTCTACCCGCATGCCCGGCTTCAACGCCGTGGCAGTCCCCTGCATCTCGATGGTCACTTCCATGACTTCCACGTCCGTCGGGCGGAGGGGGCCGCGAGGGCCGATCTTGGCCTGACCGAGGCTCGGCGCGATACGCGTCACCTTACCTTCGAACTTCTGGTCCGGAACGGCGATGCTCTTCACGTAGGCGGTCTGGTTGAGCTTGATCTTGCCCACGTCGCCTTCGTCGACCTCGGCCTTCACGCGCACGACGCTCATATCGCCCATGACGACCAGCGGCAGATCCGGAGACGGGGCGACCACCTCACCCTGCTTGGGGTTCACCTGTAGGATGGTGCCGGCGGAAGGAGCACGGATGCGTGTCTTGTCGAGGAGGGCTTCGGCCATTCTCACCTCGGCGCGCGCGGCGCTGACGGCGGATTCGGCGCGGCTCGGCGCGGGCAGGTTCGGCTTCGACTGCGCCTTCACATAAGCGATGCGCTCGCGCTCGAGGCGCTCGTTGGCGTCCTTCAGGCGGCGGCGCGCGTCGCTGACGGCAGCTTCGCTGCCGGTTCCGCTGCGCTTGGCCGAAATCGCATAGTCGAGCTCGATGCGGGCTCCCGTCACGGCACGCTCGGCGGAGTAGATGGCGTCCTCGGCCTTTCTCACATCCTCACGGCCGCTGGCGAAGGCCTTCTCGCGATCCTCGCGGAGCGCTTCGGCTTCCGTCTCGGCGGAGGCGAGCTTGGCGCGGGCCTCGGCATCGTCGAGACGCAGCAGCAGCTCGCCTTCCTCGACCTTGTCGTCGACCTTCACCAGAACCTCCTCGACGCGTCCGAGGTAGGTGGCACCCAGGCGGATGTCACCTGACTTCGGCTCGACGCGGCCGGGCGCGGCGACCTCGTAGTCCTTGGTCACGATCGGCAGCGCCTCGTCGGCAGCCTTGCTGTCACGATACTTGTCGTAAGCGAGATAGCCGCCGGCTCCGGCAAGCCCCAGCAATAGGATGAGATTAATGGGCTTCAACATGGCGCTTGATGTTCCTTAAGCTGCAACGTTCTTTTTCTTGGACGCGGCTCCGTCACCCGGTCCGCCCTTCTTGGGTGGCCGTTCGTCGCCGACAATACGTCCGTCCTCGATGGTGATGATCCGATCTGCGTAGTGGAGCGTGCGGTGGTCGTGGGTCACCGCCATCACGGCACGCGTGGGGTCCTTGGCAACCTCTGTAAGCAGCTCCATCACCGCCTTACCGTTCTCGCTGTCGAGCGCCGCGGTCGGCTCATCCGCCAGCACGACGGAGGGGCGGCCAGCGAGCGAGCGGGCGATGGCAACGCGCTGCTTCTCACCGCCGGAGAGCTTCGAGGGATAGGTGTGCATGCGGTGGCTAAGGCCGACCGACTTCAGCGCTTCCGCTGCCGTCTCCATGGGATCGGCCGAGCGCGCGTCGCGGACATCGAGCGCGACCAGCACGTTCTCGATGGCGGTCAGCGTGGGGAACAGGTTGTAGCTCTGAAACACGAAGCCGACATGCTGACGGCGAATCTCGGCAAGATCTTCCGACGATTGGCCGACCGCCTGATGGCCCGCGAGATGAAGCTCGCCGCTGGTGGCGGAAAGAATGCAGCCGAGGATCGACAGCAGCGTGGTCTTGCCGCTGCCCGAAGGCCCCATCAGCAACGTCAGCTCACCGGGGCGCAGATCCATGCTGACCCCTTTGAGAATGTGAAGCTCGCCGGCGCCGGTGCCGATCGTCTTGACGATGTTGCGAGCCTCAAGAAGCGGGCGAGGCCCGTTCGATGCTCTTGGAGCTTTGGACATTTCAGTGAGGTCTCCCGAAACCGAAGCGCAGTACTCATTATCAAGAGCTTGGCATCATCAGCTCGCCGTGGCTGTTACGCCTGTCACAGGAAGATGCCGATTTTCTTGCCGATATTAAAAAAAGATCCCGCAACGGACGATGAAAAGGCCGACGCTACGCAGCCCCGTACTTCTCTGCAAGTGCACTCGAACCCGAAGACGTCATTCGACACTCCGCAAGCCTCGAACGGGTGAGGCCCGGAGGATCTTCCGATCCTCCGGACCCGCGCCTTGCAGTTCTGCCGCGTGCGGCCCTCATCGGTTGAAGACGCCCGCCGGGTCGATACGCGTCACCTTCCTGATTGCCGTGATCGCCGCGAAGATGCACATGCCGACCGTCAGCGCGAACAGATAGGCCGCTATCTTCGGCGTCATCACGATGGTCAGCGTGGGCACTCTCACCGAGAGCCTGTAGATCGCCAGCATCGCGAGCAGCATGCCGGCCGCATAGCCCAGCACCGCGCTCATGAGAGCCTGGATCAGAATGACGGCGTGAATGTAGCTCGCTGATGCGCCAAGGGCGCGCAGTGTCGCAAACTCGTTCAAGTGATCCTTGGTGCTCGCGTAGAGTGTCTGTGCCACGATCACGACACCGACGATGGCGCCCAGCACCATGCCCGTGATCAGCGCGAGACCGGCGCCCGTGGAGAACATCCAGTAGTTGATGCTGCGACGGGTGAACTCGTCGTGCGTCAGAATCTCGGTGCCCTGCAGGCGCTCGGAGAGCTGCTTGCGCACCGCCTCGATGTCCGCGCCGCTCTCGAGCGTCACGAGCACATAGGTGGATTGAGACGCGCTCGCGCCCGTGAACTTGCGGGCCGTCGAGATCGAGGTGAAGCCGTAGGGCAATGTCGTGAACGAGCGGATGCCCTTGGTCACGGCAGTAACCTGGGCGCGCTGATTGTTGATTTCGGCGTAATCGCCGCGCTCGTTGATACCGAGATCCTTGAAGTAGGAGCGATCGACGGCGATGGCGTTCGGATTGTTGAGATCGGAGATGTCGCCTTCTTCGATGCTCCAGGGACGCGTGCCGCCATTCGCCCAATCGAGGCCAACGAGAATGAATGTCTTTTTGCCGCCTTCGGGTTTGCGCCAGGCGGAGAAGCTCACGATCATGTCCTCGGCCTTGAGCACGCCGGGCGTCGAGAGCGCCGCATATTTCTCATGGCCGATGAGGAGCGAGGGATCGTCGAAGCTCTTCGTTCCGAACGGCACGATCCAGAGATCGGCGGGCGCCTTGTCGAGCACGGTCGCGATCTTGTTCTCGGAACCCTTATAGAGTCCCACCTCGATGGCGACGAGAACGACCGAGAAGACGATGCCGACGAGCGTGACGATCAAGCTCATGCGATCGTGGAAGAGGTTACGATAGGCAATCTTGGGCGCCATCTTGATGACTTTGCCCTGCCCGGCCGGCGCTGAGGCTCCCGCGCCGGCTGTGATCCTCTTCATCATGTCCGTCTCCAATGAGGCAGCAACGGGAGAGTTGTGCGCTGAAGTCGTTGCTACGTCCAGCACCAGAGCACGCCCGATCGAGCTTTTATTCCATTACAACATGACGTGTCAGACCGAATTTTGGTCTGACATAGTCATCGTTTTCGACTAGGTGATTTTACGGTCTCGTCACTCGCCGCAGCCGACGGAAACCGTCGTGCCGATGGCGGGGATGAATTTCTTGCACGATCCGTTGGCATCGGGCGCCTGCTCGGTAGCCGCCGTGACGGTGCTGTCGGTCGCAGGGGCCTCGGCCTTCACGTCCGAAGAAGGCGTGCTCGTCTCATCTTCGACAGGGATGGAGCCCTGGACGAGAGCGGAGCTGCCGGTCACGCGCGGGGCGGCATCGGTCGCGGTATCGTTGTTCTGTGGCTCTGATTTGGCGGCTTCCGCCTTCACGGGCTCGGCCTTGGCGACGCGGGGCGTCGACTTCTCCGGCCGCGCTGCCTGCTGCACCGGGGGCCGCTTCTTGGCCTGCTTCTGATAGCCTGCGCTCCCGCCGCCGCCGTGTGCGGGCGTTGCAGTGAACGAACCGAGCGGGAAGCCGAAGCCAAGCCGGACGCCGCCGCCAGCTTCGGCTGCCGAAGCCAGCAACATGGTCGCCGTGAGAGCGGAGGCAAGTGCGATAAGCTTCGTGGTCATGGCCGTCTCCTCAAATCCATATCGCCGGGATCTCCCAAGCGATGAAATCTGACGAAACAATGCGCTTCGGCGCGGCTGTGCGCTGTTCCTGGCGTGACAAAAGCGCATTTTTCGAAGCGCCTAGCAAAAAAGAAAACCGGCCCTCGCATGACGAGAGCCGGTCTTTCTGTTTCAGGGCTTTGAGAGCTGCGTCTTAGCATCCGACATCCACAGCAACACCGAGCGCGGGGATGTAACGCTTGCAGGTCTCCGGGGCATCGGCCACCGCCGTCTTGCTCGCTGCGCTATCGGTTGCAGCCGGGGCGGTATCGGTCGCGGCAACCGTCGTGTCGGCGGCTTCCGTGCTGGTGGTGGACTGGCTCGCGACGTCAACCTGGGTCAGAGCCGCCGTGCTCGAGGGCGCCGCCACGTAGGTGCTCGGCGTCTTGTTGGTGCTCGTCTCGGCGACGTTCTCATCGGTCTGCTCGTCGCCTTCCGAAGCGGCCTTTGCCTTCTCGGCGGCGGCGATCTGCTGCTGGCGCTTGGCGGCGGCGGCCGCCTGGGCCTTTGCCTGAGCCTGGGCGCGAGCCTTAGCCTGGGCCTGAGCGCGGGCCTTGGCTTGCGCCTGGGCGCGGGCGGCCTGGGCCTGCTTTGCCTTGTTGGCCTGGGCGGCCGAGTGGGCGATCGCGCCGACGGCCAGGATGCCGAGCCCGATGCCGATGCCACGCCCGCCGGCCTGGGCCGCCGGGGTGATCGCCAGGCTGGCGGCCACAGTCGCTGCGATGACGCTAATGGTGAGCTTCTTGGCCATTTTGATCTCCATCCTCTTGTGCCTAGAGCGGATCAGGCTTGATGCCCTCGGCTCTCTCTTGACGCCCAATGTGCCGGATGGAGGCTCCCGGCGCTGTTCCGGGTGTAACAAACGGAGAAAACTTTGCGGACCGGATCAAAATAATTCGCCGCGGAGAGGGCCAGGTCATCCTGCACCCGGTCTCCCACGGCGAATCCAACTTTATTTCAATAACTTATTAGGCGACCGAGGTGGCCAGACCGCCGCCGAGGCGGATGCGGGCCGGTTCCTTCGCGCGCATGCCTTCCGCGAGCGACGCCGCGATCCGCGATACGAAGGACGCGGTACGCTCCAGCACAATGTGGCGCTGCCGGTCGACGGTGACCATGTGATAGCTGTCGTCCAGCACCACGAGATCGACGGGGCCGGCCAGCTCGCGTTGCAGATAGGCTGCGTTGTCGAGCCCCGCGTAATCGTCCTCGCGGGCATGGAGGATGAGCACGGGCTGGTTGATGCCGCCGAGCGTCTTCATCACTTGCTTGGCCAACCGGCGGCGCTCAAGGACGGCGCCGCCCGGCGTCGAGACCTGGGCGACCTTGGAGCCTTCCGCGGCCATTGCGTTGCGGATGAAGTCGCGGACGCGCTTGTCCTTGATGCCGACGTGGAGCGGCACCGGGAAGCGGAAGAGGTTCGCGAACCACTTGTTGTCGATGAGACGGAAAAGCGGGACATACCAGGGGATCTGACGGCCGCTGAGCCAGAGGGTCGGAGAGTAGAGCGCCACGGCGTGGACCTTGTCCGGGTGACGCGCGGCGAGCAGAAGGCTCAAAACTGCGCCAGTCGAGAGACCGCCGACGATGACCGTGTCGCATGTGGCAGAGAGCTCTTCGAGCCCCTTTTCCGCGCTTTCGTACCAATCCTGCCAGGTGGTCGCGAGCAGCTCCGTCTCCGAGCCGCCGTGGCCGGCGAGCGCGGGGCAGAGAACCGTGTAGCCATCGCGGGTCAGGCCATTGGCGACAAAGCGAATTTCGCTGGGAGAGCCGCACAGGCCATGAATCAGGAGCACGCCTACCCGGCCATTCTTGCTTCCCGAATTCGTCTTACTCGTCATCATAGCGCGCCCCAATGTTTTCACCCGACTTGGAATGACCGGACCGTAGACGAGCAAGAACGATGCCGCTGTTCCTGCCGTGACAGGAAAAGCGGTGACGATTGGTGACGCAGGCTTGAAAGTTTTCGACCGGTTGGGCCAAAGCTATGCTTAAGAACGCTTCCTCGCTCTGGCCTTTCGCGGCGCGCGACATGCGGCCTCCGGCCTGACCGCTGCCCCGGGGGCGCTGGAACTGTTCCCATCGTCTTTGCAGCGGTCCGGGCGCGGATAGCGATTGACCGTGCTGCACAGTGCGACTATTGAAATTAGAATTATTCTAAATGATGAGCCGGGATCGCTAGTGTCTCTGCCGTCGGATTTTTCGGCCAGTACGGTCAGAGGGAGGACCCATGCAGGGTAAACGCGAAGTCATCGAGATCCTGAACGAAGCGCTCAAGCTCGAGCTCGGGGCCGTCAACCAATACTGGCTGCACTACCGGATGCTCGAAAACTGGGGCTTCACCAAGCTTGCCAAGAAGGAGCGCGCCGAGTCGATCGAGGAGATGCACCACGCCGACAGGCTGGTTCAGCGCATCATCTTCCTCGAAGGCCTGCCGAACCTGCAGCACGTCGCGCCGCTCATGATCGGCGAGAACCTCAAGGAGGTTCTGGAGTGCGATCTCAAGGGCGAGAAGATCGCTCACGAGACGTACATTCGCGGCCGCGACATCTGCCGGGCCGCCAAGGACTACGTGACGATGGCGCTGTTCGAGGAACTCATCAAGGACGAGGAAGGCCACATCGACTTCATCGAGACCCAGCTCGATCTCATGGACAAGATCGGCAAGGAGAACTACGGGCAGCTCCAGTCGGAGCCCGCCAACGAGGCCGAGGGTCACTAAGACCGCCGTCACATCTCATCCAATCAGCGCGGGCCGCAGCGCCCGCGCTTTTTTGTGTCTGCGGCCTCGAGGCCGAACGGTTTTCCGCGGCGGAACCCGCGCCCCCTGATCGGCGTTGGCTGAACAGGTGAAAACCATGACAGTAACGAAACTTAATACTCATGCTCCTGAAAGCCCCTCCGCGGCGGTGCTGGTGGTCGAGGACGATCCGATCCTCCGCTCGACGCTGGCTTTCGAGGTGAGCGACGCAGGGTTCCGGGTACGGGAAGCCGCCAACGCGGACGAAGCAGAAAAAATTGTGCTCGCGGGCACGCCGATCGATCTCGTGATCACCGACATCGAGATGCCAGGACCGAGAAATGGGCTCGACCTCGCGAAGACGGTTCGCGCCTACAGGCCGCAGATCAAGGTGATCGTGGCGTCCGGCATGGTGCCGCGCACGGGCATCGTGGGCATCGCGGATGCCTTCTTCGGCAAGCCCTATGACGTGAGCCGGATCATCCTGCGCATGGAATCTCTCTTGCGGCTACCGCCAAGATCCACCTCGCGCTAGCTGCCAAGAACACGCCCCGCGACTGCATCGAGCTTGCGCACCAGCGATGCGTCGCGTGCTTCGGGCGCGGTGATGATGGCCACATCGAGCGCACGGTCGGAGCCTATGGGACAGGCCGGATGCTCACGCGGGAAGTTCCTGGCGAGCGTCGCGACGAGCCTCTGAGCCTTCTCGGTGTTGCTTTTCATGATTGCGATGATGGAGGCAACGTCGACGTCGGCGTGATCGTCGTGCCAGCAATCATAATCCGTGACCATGGCCACGGTCGCGTAGCAGATCTCCGCCTCACGGGCGAGCTTGGCCTCCGGCATGTTGGTCATGCCGATGACGTCCATGCCCCAGCTCCGGTAGAGGTTGCTTTCGGCGCGCGTAGAGAATTGCGGTCCTTCCATGACGAGATAGGTGCCGCCGCGCGTGTGCGAGATTTCTTCTGCCTTGGCGGCGGCTTCGATCGCATCCACGAGGAGCGGGCTCACCGGGTCGGCAACCGACACGTGGGCCACCAGTCCCGGTCCGAAGAAGCTCTTCTCGCGCGCAAAGGTGCGGTCGACGAACTGGTCGACGAGCACGAAGTGGCCCGGCGCGAACTCCTCCTTCAGCGATCCGCACGCGGAGATTGAGACCAGATCCGTGACGCCCGCGCGCTTCAGGGCATCGATGTTGGCGCGGAAGTTGATCGCGGACGGCGGGACTGGATGGCCACGGCCATGGCGCGGGAGGAAGCGGATGGGCAGCCCGCCGATCTCGGCGAACAGGATCTCGTCGGAGGGCGCGCCCCACGGCGTCATCACCTTCTCCCAACGGGGGTTCTCGAGCCCGGGCAAGTTGTAAAAGCCGCTGCCGCCAACGATGCCGAGCACCGATTCTGTCATGTGCTGTCCTCTTTCCTCTCCGACGCTCCCGGCCGCGCTGGCGTCGGAGGTCCTTCTAACGCCCGCTGGTCGCACGTTTCTGCGACGCGGCGGTGTCAGATATTCAGACCAGTTACCGAGAAAAGAAAAGGCCCCGCGCAGGGGGCCTTTTCGTCATGTGATCAATCGTGAGGCCGTGGCGGCCCTCGTCAATGAGGGATGCTCGACCAGATCCGGCGCTTGCCGACGTAGAGAAGGCCGGTGGTGACCACGAGGTAGAGCATCACGAGCCAGCCGAGACTCTTTCTCGCGTTGAGCGAGGGATCGGCGGCCCAGGACAGGAAAGCCGCGACATCGCGCGAATTCTGATCCAGCGAGCCGGTGCCGTCCTGGTACGTCACGAAGTTGTCCTTCGCGAGCGGAGCGGGCATGCCGATCTGATGGCCCGGGAAGGCAACGTTATAGGACATGCCTTCGCCGAGTTTCACGTCGGCGGGCGCCTCGTGATATCCGGTCAACAGAGCATAGAGGTAGTCCGCGCCACCCTCCTGATAGCCCGTTGCGATATCGCGGAGCATGGAGAAGGGATGCGCCCACCACGTGCCGGTATACTCGACGTTGCGCGCCCTGGCGATCAGCGAGAGATCCGGCGGCAGCGCGCCATTCTGGGCCGCGCGCGCCTCATTGTCGTTCTTGAAGGGGCCCAAGATCGGATCGAAAGCCTTCGGCTCGCGCTCGAACATCTTGCCTTCGCTGTCCGGGCCGTCCGTGATCTTGTTCGGCCACTCGTTGGCGAGGGCCTTCACGGCGTCCTCCGGGAACTCCGGGCCGCCAGCTTCGAACAGGTTGCGGAAGCGCACCCGCTTCAGGCCGTGGCAGGCAGAGCAGACGTCCTTGTAGATCTGGAAGCCGCGCTGAAGCTGGGCCTTGTCGTACTGCCCGGTGAACCCGCCGAAGCTCCACTCCTGGCGCTCGATGTGGGCGTGCTCGCCACCGGCCGCGTAAGCAGCGGGAGCGACAGCGGCACCGACCAGAAGTGCCAGTGCGGCAAGGGGTCCGTTTTTCATGGCTCGCATCATCGGATGTCCCTCGCTCAGCGCGTCTCTGGAGCTGCGGCCGCGCCCTGGGGCGTTCCGGAGCCTCCCGGCAAGACCGAGGCCGATATGGACTTCGGCAACGCCGTCGGCGTTTCGATCAGACCGAGGATCGGCATCACGATCAGGAAGTGGGCGAAATAGTAGGCTGTGAAGATGCGCGACCAGGTCACGTAAGCGCCTTCAGCGGGCTTTGCTCCGAGGTAGCCCAGAGCCACGGCCGAGATGACCAGAAGCCAGAAGAACCACTTGTAGAGCGGGCGGTACTTGGCCGAGCGGACGCGGCTGGTATCGAGCCACGGCACGAAGAGCAGCACAGCGATGGCGGAGAACATGGCGATGACGCCGCCGAGCTTCGAGGGGATGGCACGCAGGATCGCGTAGAACGGCAGGAAGTACCATTCGGGCACGATGTGCGGCGGGGTCACCAGCGGGTTCGCCTCGATGTAGTTGTCGGCGTGACCCAGGTAGTCGGGCACATAGAAGACGAACCAGCCGAACAGGATGAGGAAGGCGAAGAGGCCGACGGCATCCTTGGCGACCGCGTAGGGGAACATCGGCACGGCGTCCGACTTGGTCTTGATGTCGAGGCCGGTCGGGTTGTTCTGGCCGGCCACGTGCAGCGCCCAGATGTGCAGCACGACAATGCCGAAGAGAACGAACGGCAGCAGGTAATGCAGCGCGAAGAAGCGGTTCAGCGTGGTGCCGGAAACGGAGTAGCCGCCCCACAGCCATTCGACGATGGCGGTACCGACGCCGGGAATGATCTCGTTCAGCGACGAGAACAGGTTGGTGATGACGGTGACGCCCCAGAAGCTCATCTGTCCCCAGGGAAGCGCGTAGCCCATGAAGGCCGTGGCCATCATCACGAGGAAGATCAGCACGCCCAGGATCCAGAGAACCTCGCGCGGCGCCTTGTAGGAGCCGTAGTAGAGGCCGCGGAAGATATGGATGTAGACGGCGATGAAGAACATCGACGCGCCGACCGCGTGGAAGTTGCGAAGCAGCCAGCCGAAGTTCACGTCGCGGCGGATGGCCTCAACGGAGTTGAAGGCTTCATGCGCACTCGGCTGGTAGTGCATGGCGAGCACGATGCCGGTCACGATCTGCGCGACGAGGCAGAACGTGAGGATGCCGCCGAATGTCCAGAGGTAGTTGAGGTTGCGAGGCGTCGGGAAATCAACGAACTGGCCGTGCATCAAGCGTGCGACCGGCAGGCGGTCATCCCACCATTTGCCAAATGCGGATTTCGGCTCGTAGCTAGACGTATGCTCCATCGGGCGCGACCCTCTCAGCCGATCTTGATCTTGTTGTCGGAGACGAACTCGTAGGGCGGCACCTCGAGGTTACGCGGCGCCGGGCCCTTCCGAATGCGACCCGACGTGTCGTAATGCGAACCGTGGCAGGGGCAGAACCAGCCGCCAAAGTCTCCCTTCGAGTCGCCCATGGCCTGACCCTTGGGGATGCAGCCGAGATGGGTGCAGATGCCAATCAGGATCAGCCAGTTCTCCTTGCCCTTCTTGACGCGGTTGGCGTCGAGAGCAGGGGTCGTCTCGGGCAGCATATCGTTGCGGGCCGAGTGGTCCGGCAGGTCGGCCGGGTTCATGGCCTCTGCGGTCTTGATCTCTTCAGGCGTGCGGTTGCGGATGAAGATCGGCTTGCCACGCCACATGGCGGTGATTGCCTGACCTTCCTTCACGGGAGAAAGATCGATTTCGACGGACGCCAAGGCCTGAGCGCCAGCGTCGGGATTCATTTGCGAAATAAACGGCCACAGCGTAATGGCCGCGCCTACCGCTGCGAATGCATTGCCTGCAATGACAAGGAAATCACGGCGATTCGGCTCTTCGACTTCACTTGCCACGTACCCCTCCAATTTCGAGGATGTTCAACCAGCGCGAAGCGCTTTGCGGAGCCGGAGATCGGTTAGTAACACTCAGCAATCTCAGGTCGCGTTCGGCGTTCGAACACCGATTACAGTCGAACGAAACGCCAAACCCTGTGGACTTGAAGCACTAACCGAGGCCTGCCTGTTGCGCAAGAAGCGCGCCGTCCGATCGCAGCGTAAAACTGGATCTTTCAACGGCCCGAGCGACCGCTTTGCCTCAATCGGCTCTTCTTCTTGCACCGTTTGCCAAGCTGCTCAAGACGACTTAACTCGAGCCGCGCGGGTCAAAGTGGCGCACACTTTCAATTACGACAGGATCTCAAATGCGCGTTGCTCTTTATCAGCCCGACATACCGCAAAATACTGGCACCATTCTTCGACTTTCGGCCTGTCTTGGCGTTCCAATTGATCTAATCGGACCCGCCGCGTTTGATTTCAGCGATAGATCATTCCGGAGGGCGGGACTCGACTATTTGGATCACGCCGAAGTCTGTCGTCACGAGAGCTTTGCCGCGTTCGACGCCGCGCTCAGGGTTGCCTCCCCTCCGCCGCGACTCGTTCTGCTCACGACGCACGCCGACGAGACCCACACCGGCTTCCACTTTCACAAAAGCGACGTGCTGCTGCTCGGACGTGAAAGCGCGGGCGTGCCGGACTCCGTTCATCAGCGTGCGGACGCCCGTATCCGCGTCCCGATGCGGAGCGGCCTGCGCTCGCTCAACATCGCCGTCGCCGCCGCGATGGTGCTCGGGGAGGCGCTGAGGCAGACGGACGGGTTCCCGCTGAGCGCGTGAGCGGGCAGTAGGCAGTAGGCAGTAGGCAGTAGGCAGTAGTGAAGGGCGGGATCAGCCCTTGTTCAAGAGCAGCGTGAGTCCGATCAGCGTCTCGCTGAAGAACTGGATCTCCACCATCTGCTTCGTATCTTTCACGATGATGTCCATGTTCGCGGAAAGCTCGGTGCCCTTGGTGCCCTTGACCGTGACGCGGAACCCGCGCGGCGTGACCTCACCGTCCAGCACGCCGTTGACGTTGTACATCTGCTCGGTCCACTCGCCGCTGAGCTTGCCGTTGCTATGCGCGACGGTGCTCTTCACCTCGATCTTTCCGCTCCCGGAAGCGCAGCGGATCGTCTGCTTCAGCGTGTTGGCGTCGCCTTCGATGATGTAGGTGGCGCGGCATTTGACGTCTTCGTTGCGGCCGTCCTTGAAGCGCAGGCGGCCCGCACCGCCCCACCAGCCTTCGAGGCTCGCGAACGGCCCCACGGCTTGAGGCGCCGCGTCGACCGCGGGCGCCGTCGTGACGACGAGCGTCATCGCCAGCGCCGCAAGGCTTCCTCGCGCAAACCCGCGCCTGACCACTGCCCAAACGAGGTTCATGTGTCCTCTCAGAGAACTATCCGGCCGAATCCCTCGTCCAGGTTGCCGAGACGCTTCGCGCTTGCAACAGGCGGCGGTCAGCCGAACACAGAAATCTGACAGCGTGTGTCAGCAAGGCCGCAGCGCTCACGCGGGCGGTTTTCGGCCGGAAGCCGCCAGGAGGGACACAGCCCGGCTCTGTCAGAGGCCGAGCTTCGTCTTCAGGATCTCGTTCACGGCGGCGGGATTGGCCTTTCCGCCCGTGCTCTTCATGACCTGACCGACGAACCAGCCCAGCATGGAGGGCTTGGCCTTGGCCTGCTCCACCTTGTCGGGGTTGGCGGCGATGATCTCGTCCACAGCCTTCTCGATGGCGCCGGTGTCCGTCACCTGCTTCATGCCGCGCTTCTCGACGATCTCGGCGGGATCGCCGCCCTCGGTCCAGAGAATCTCGAACAGATCCTTGGCGATCTTGCCGGAGATGGTGCCGGCGGAGATGAGATCGACGAGGCCGCCGAGTTGCGCGGATGAGACCGGGCTGTGCTCGATGTCCTTGCCTTCCTTGTTCAGGCGGCCGAACAGCTCGTTGATGACCCAGTTCGCTGCGAGCTTGCCGTCGCGGCCCCTGGCGACCGCCTCGAAGTAATCGGCATTGTCACGCTCGGCGACCAGCACACTCGCGTCGTAGGCAGAGAGCCCGTACTCCTTCACGAAGCGGGCGTGCTTCTGGTCCGGCAGCTCCGGCAGATGAGCGGCGAGATCGTCGACGTAGGACTGATCGAACTCGAGCGGCAGCAGGTCGGGATCCGGGAAGTAGCGATAGTCGTGCGCCTCTTCCTTCGAGCGCATGGAGCGCGTCTCGCCCTTGCCGGGGTCGAACAGACGCGTCTCCTGGTCAACGGCGCCACCGTCCTCGATGATGTCGATCTGCCTGCGGGCCTCGACCTCGACGGCCTGGCCGATGAAGCGGATCGAGTTCACGTTCTTGATCTCACAGCGCGTGCCGAGCTTGTCGCCGGGTTTCCTGACCGACACGTTCACGTCGGCGCGAAGGTTGCCCTTCTCCATGTCGCCATCGCAGGTTCCGAGATAGCGCAGGATCGTGCGCAGCTTCGTGACATAGGCCTGCGCTTCCTTCGCGGACCTCAGGTCCGGCTTCGAGACGATCTCCATCAGGGCAACGCCCGAGCGGTTGAGATCGACGTAGGAGTAATCCGGGCTCTGGTCGTGGATCGACTTGCCAGCGTCCTGCTCGAGGTGCAGGCGCTCGATGCCGACGCGCTTCGTCTCGCCGTCGACGTCGATCTCGATCTCACCCTCGCCCACGATCGGCTGCTTGTACTGGCTGATCTGGTAGCCCTGGGGAAGGTCGGGATAGAAGTAGTTCTTGCGGTCGAAAACGCTTTTCAGGTTGATCTCGGCCTTGAGGCCGAGCCCCGTGCGAACGGCCTGTGCGATGCACTCCTCGTTGATGACGGGCAACATGCCGGGCATGGCCGCATCCACCAGGGAGACGTGGCTGTTCGGCTCGGCGCCGAAGGCCGTGGACGATCCGGAGAACAGCTTCGAGGCGGAGGCGACCTGGGCGTGCACCTCCATGCCGATCACGACCTCCCAATCGCCGGTCGCGCCCGCGATCAGGTTGCTCGCTTTGGATTTTCCGCCGCTCTTGGCCGCGTCCCGCATCTTGAATTTCTCCTCTCAGCGCGTCCCGCGGGCGCGCAGGCTATACGCGAGCGCCGCCCAGACCAGGCCGAATACGAATTGAAGCATGAAGATCGCCGCTTCGCCGCCGATGGCATGAATGGCGAAAACCCCGATCTGGCCGCCGATCCAATAGAGCGCGAAACCCGCGAGCGAGGCCGCGAAGGCGGCGACCGGCAGCTTCTGCCACTGATCCGCGCTGCGGCCCATGATCATGGCAACGGTGATCACCGCCGGGTTGGCCGCCGCCAGCAGGATCAACGTCATAGGGTCGAACGAGTTGATCGCAATCATTCCCGCGGCCCGCCGCTGCTCGCTTCCTGCTTGCGCAGCTTCTCTTCCTCGTACTGGACGAACCAGCCAATCATGTTGCGCCACTGAGCGCCGACCATGTCGATCATCTCGGCGGGCAGGCCGCGCTGGCGCGCCTGGGTCTTGACCTTGTCGATCACCTGCTGGATGCGCCAAGGCACACTGGCCTCACTCGGATCCTTCTTGAGCTGCCAAGCACGCTCGACGTAGCCGAAACGCTCTGCGATGAGATCGACCAGCGCGGCGTCGATGCGGTCGATCTCGGAGCGGACCTGACTCATGTCCGCGCATTCCCAGGGTCGCTTCGGATCCATCTCACTTGCCTCCCGGCTTCTTCTTGGCGCCTGAGCTCGGCGCGGCCCACCATCGATCGCCCACAGTGAAGCGTCCCGCCGCATCCTCGATCGCCTGCGCGGCCTGGAACAGCGTCGCCTCGTCGAACGGCTTGCCGATGAGCTGGAGCCCGAGCGGCGTTCCTTCCGAGGAGAGACCGGCCGGCACGGAGAGGCCCGGCAGGCCCGCCATGTTCACCGTTACCGTGAAGATGTCCTCGAGATACATGGCGATGGGATCGCCCGTCTTCTCGCCGAACGCGAAGGCAGGCGAGGGCGTCGTCGGCGTCAGCACGACGTCCACCTTGCTCCAGGCCTCGTCGAAATCGCGCTTGATCAAGGTGCGGATCTTCTGCGCCTTGAGGTAATAGGCGTCATAGTAGCCGGCCGAGAGCACGTAGGTGCCGATGAGGATGCGCCGGCGCACCTCCTTGCCGAAGCCCGCGGCGCGCGTGTTCTCGTACGTGTCGATCACATCCCTGCCGGGCACGCGGAGGCCGTAGCGCACGCCGTCGTAGCGGGCGAGGTTCGACGACGCCTCGGCGGGCGCGACGATGTAATAGGCGGGCAGCGCGTACTTGGTGTGCGGCAGGCTGATCTCGTGAATGGTGGCACCGGCTGCCTTCAGCCATTCGATGCCGTCGCCCCAGAGCTTCTCGATCTCCTTCGACATGCCCTCGACGCGGTATTCCTTCGGCACGCCGACGCGCAGGCCCTTCACGCCCTTGGCAAGGGCCGCCTCGTAGTTCGGCACGGGCGCGTCCACCGAGGTCGTATCCTTGGGATCGTGCCCCGCCATGGAGCCCAGCATGATGGCGGCATCGCGCACGGTCTTGGCGATGGGACCGGCCTGATCGAGCGAGGAGGCGAAGGCCACGATGCCCCAGCGCGAGCAGCGGCCATAGGTGGGCTTTATGCCGACCGTTCCCGTGAGAGCCGCGGGCTGGCGAATGGAGCCGCCGGTATCGGTTGCGGTTGCCGCGAGGCAGAGGTTGGCCGCGACGGCCGCCGACGAGCCGCCCGACGAGCCGCCGGGCACGAGCTTGTCCGTCTTGCCGGTGCGCCGCCAGGGCGAGACCACGGGGCCGAAGGCGCTGGTCTCGTTGGACGAGCCCATGGCGAACTCGTCGTTGTTGAGCTTGCCGAGCATCACGGCGCCGGCATTCCAGAGATTGGCGCCGACGGTCGATTCATAGGTCGGCGTGAAGTCGCCCAGGATCCTGGAGCACGCGGTGGTACGGACGCCGTTGGTGCAAAAGAGATCCTTGTTGCCGAGGGGCAGGCCTTCGAGAGGGCGTGCCTCGCCCTTGGCAAGGCGCGCATCGGCTTCCTTGGCCTGAGCCAGAGCGTGCTCCGGCGTCGCCAGCACGTAGGCGTTCAACGCCGGATTTGCAGCCTCGATGGCCTCGATGTGGGCTTTCGTCAGCTCCGTTGCAGAAAACGATTTGGCCTTGAGGCCATCGCGCGCTTCCGCCAGCGTCAGGTCAGTGAGATCGCTCACAGTCTAGTTCCCTATATTGGCGTCGCAGCGCTTGTAGGTCTCGGGTGCTTCCTCGCGGTTGGAGTGAGACACCTCGAAGCCGTCCTCGTTCTCGTGCTTGGTGAAAACGTAGGTCTCGGGCGTGATAGACGCGCCTTCGCTGCAGATCATGAACGCGAGCCACGAGCTGCCCGGCTCGTGCTCGAACACCTTGGTGAACTCGCAGCCGCCTTCCCAGCTGTGAAAGCCTTCGGCATCGAGCAGCTCGGGCACGGTGCTGACGTTCTTCTCCGTGCCGGACTCGATCTTCCTCAGTTTCGCGCACTGCTCGTCAGTGGCGTACTGGCCAGTGAGAAAAGTAGCGCGATCTTTGGCTTCGGCAGCCGCCGTTGCGAAGACGGCAAGGGCGAGCGTGAGGAACAGTGTGCGGATTTTCATGTGCGGATCAGATCTCATCAGACCGAGCGGCCTCTCTCGGCCTCGGCGCGGGCTTTGTTGATGTGGTAGGAGCGGCGAGAGTAGTAGAGGCTCACGAGCCCGAAGAGGATCGAGAGCGGCGCGTTGACCTGCTCGGCCAACTCGCGGGCGCGGAGCAGATAGGCGGGGGTGTCGCTCACCGCCTGGGGCGAAAGCGAGCGAGCTCCGGTGCTGCCCTCCTCGCGGGGGACGGCGAGAACCAAGAGACCTGTCGCGATCAGAGCGACGGCGAGCAACGCAAATATCTTCGACATTTCCGAGTCTCCGCTTTGTTCTCCTGGGACGCGCGCGCCGGGAAGCGGCCGTTCCGCTATTCGACGACCTTCGGCACGACGAAATAGTGGTCATCGACCATCGGCGCGTTCTTCACGATCTGGTCGGCAATCTCGCCGTCGGTTACCCGATCCTCGCGCTTCTTGAGCTCCTGCGCCACGACCCGGGTCATGGGCTCGACGTTGGAGGTGTCGATCTCGTCTAACTGCTCGACCCAGTTCAAGATTCCGGACAATTCCCCCTCAAGGCTCTTGGCTTCCTCGTCGGTGATCTTGATGCGTGCCAGGCGCGCGATGCGCCGCACGGTCTTCTCGTCAACCTGCATGGGTTCCGCTCGAGTTATTCAAGGAACGGCGGCCGGGCAGCCGCGTGTTCCTCATAGCGGGCTCGCCCTATCCATGCAACATCGGCCGATCCCCGCCCGGCCGGGCCTGCTTCCGGTCAATCCCTAGTGCCGCTTGCGGTATTGGGACAGGAAGGGACCCAGAACATCCGAGGAATCGTCCGTCCAGGGCCTGAGCGTGGGCTCGGGAAGATTGCGCGCGCCGGGAATTGCCCGGAACTGATCCACAGCCTGCCAGCTCTTGCCGAACACCACCACGGTCGAGCCGGTCATCCGGTAGCCGTCGTCCGAAGAGTCCTCGATCACGAGGCCATGCAGCCCGCCGACCGTCGGCAGGGTGGCAGCGAGCACCTGCTCCAGATCGAGATACCGATTGGAGATGTGCAGCACCACCACGCCATCCGGCTTGATCTTGGCAGCGTAGAGGCGCAGCGCCTCGGCCGTCAGCAGGTGCATGGGAATGGCGTCGGAGGAGAACGCGTCCACGATCAGGAGATCGTAGCTGTCGTCCTGCTCCCTGGCGAAGGTGAGGCGCGCGTCGCCCAGCACGATGTCCGCGTTCGGCTGGCAGTTGAGGAGGAAGGTGAACGACTTGGACTTGGCGATGCCGACGACCACCGGATCGATCTCAAAAAAGCGCCACTTCTCCCCCGATGCGGAGTGACAGGCGAGCGAGCCCGCGCCGAGACCGATGACACCGAAGCGGGCTTCCCGCTGGGTGATGGCGGCGAGCATCCCCGTAAGGCGCACCGCCGAGGCCATGGGGCCGCGGGCATGGTAGTACGTGGCGGGCGTGGTGCTGGCGACGACATTGCCAGCTTCATCGCGAATGCGTTGGGCGCCGTGCAGCGTGGTTCCGTGCTGAAGCACGTTGAACTGGCCATCGTCGGACTGGATCACCCTGTAGACGCCGAAATAGCTGCGCTGCGCCTCGCCCCGGTGCACGCCCGACGGCAGCAGCGTCACCACCAGATAGAGCCCCAACGCGATCGCCAGCAGATGCGGGGGATAGCGAACGAGGATGACTGCCAGCACCGCGAGCGCGGCCGCGATGCCGGCCGTGGATCCCCAGCCGCCGAATCCGATCTGATAGGTGTAGGCAACAGATGGCCCCCAGGCGATCAGCGCAGCAATGACAGCGACGACCACGAGCAGCAGCACCTGCGATTTACGGCTTTGCGTCGCGAGGTCGAGGGCGCCCGGCCGGCAGGCGAAGCTGAGGGCCAGCAGCAAGGGATATTCGAACACCTCGGGGAAGATCTGAGGCGCGATAAGGGCGGCAAACACGCCGCCAAGCACGCCGCCGAGCGACATCAACAGGTAGAATTCTGTCAGATGGCGGGCGTCGGGACGCGCCTCGTAGAGCGTGCGGTGGGCGACGAGTGTCGCGGTGACGAACGCCGCGATTCCGAAGCCTGCGGCGTAGAACCAGGTTTCCTTCTCCGTCTGCGCGAGTTGCAGCAGGGCCAGGACGACAGCCACGGCATGAAGAGCGAGCAGGAGCGGCCGCGGGATCAGCGCACGCTCGCGGAAGACGACGACGAAGGTCGCGAGATAAAGCGCGAGCGGAATGACCCAGATGAGCGGCGCGGATGCGACATCGGTCGCCACGTGCGTCGTGAAGGCAGTGAGCAGCGCGGACGGCACCAGCGCGAGGCCAACCCACGAAAGGCGGGTTCGCCACGTAGGCTCGGGACGCGCGGCTGCGACAGGCGCGGCCACCTCGACGTGCTGTCCCGCAGAGGGCACAGCTTTACGCACCATCACGAAGCACACGGCCAGCGCGACGACGAGGAAGGCAAAACCGAAGGCCCAGAGCGTCGCGAGCGCGCGGAGGCCGAAGGCCGGCTCGAACAGGAAGGGATAGCCGAGAAGCGCCAGCAGGCTTCCGAGATTCGATGCGGCATAGAGAAAATAGGGATCGGCGCTGTCGCTGCGGCCCGTTCTCGCGAACCAGGCCTGGAGCAGCGGCGCGTTGGCCGACACCGCAACGAAAGGAAGGCCGATGGCGACGGCAAAAAGGCCGAGCTGCCAGAGGTACGGGTCACCCGCCGGCGGCTCCGACCATCCCGCCGGGATCGCGATCGGCAGGGAGAGGAAGGCGAGCGCCGAGATCGCGAGATGCACGAAGCCGGTTGATTGCGCGGGCACATGGCGCACCAGGAGATGCGCGTAGCCGTAGCCGACCAGCAGGGCGCCCTGGAAAAACAGAAGTGCCACGGCCCACACCGACGGCGCGCCACCCAGAAGCGGCAGCACCATCTTGGCAAACATCGGCTGGATGGAGAAAAGCAGGAAAGCGGACAGGAACGTGGTCGCCGTGAAGATCCAGCGCACGCCCCACGCGGACTTGCCGGAGCTTTCGGGTTCAGAGCCGGCCGCGTGGCTTTCGGAAGCTGTCGTCACAATCCCTCCGGTCCGGTGTCCAGTCGCGGCGGACCATAGACGGGAAGCATCCGTCTGTCAGGGGGCGCGGCTGAACGGTCTTTCCTTACGGGAGGCTTACCGTTAACTGAAGCGATCGCAACCGCCGCCGCAGCGCCGCAGCACACTTCGAGGCTCATTCATGACCGATGACGGCAAACCCGCGCAGAGGGGCGTCACAGTAGGCGACGTCGAGGCTTTCGCGGATCTCATCGTGCCGGGGCGGCTAATCGGCATCGACGCGGGCACCAAGACGCTCGGCCTCGCATTGAGCGACGTGACGCGCACCATCGCGTCGGCGCTCGAAACGATCCGGCGCACGAAGTTCAGCGTGGACGTGAAGCGGCTGCTCGATCTTGCGAGCGAGCACGCGATTGCCGGTTTCGTGCTCGGGCTTCCGGCGAACCTGGATGGAAGCGAGGGCCCCCGCGCGCAGGCGACACGGGCCTTCGCGCGCAATGTCAACGCGCTCTCGCCGCTTCCCATTCTGCTTTGGGATGAGCGCCTTACGACGGTGGAAGCCGAGCGCATGCTGATCGAGGCGGATACCAGCCGGAAGCGGCGCGCTGATGTGATCGACAAGCTCGCCGCCACGTTGATCCTGCAGGGCGCGCTCGACCGGATGCGGCGCATACCGCGCTGATCCGGCGCACTCATCCACTTCGGGGGGCCGCACCATCTCATGTTGGTCAAAGTCGGGTCGCACCTGCGCCGCAATACTTGCGGACAGTGTCACCCGAACCGGAGCCCGCGCGTGCTGCGGGCTGCTTTCCGGCTGGATGACCACCGATGCGCAGCAAAGCAAAGCCTTCGGACCTCTCCCTCGGCACTCCGTTGGCGGGCGTAGACCGCGACATCGACATGCTGGTGGACCGCTTCGACGCCGCGCGCCGCCGCAGCGTGCGCCGTCTCGTTTCAACCTCCCCCCGCCTGGCGGATCTCGCCATTTCGTTTCCCGCCGCCGTCTATGCGCTTGCGAGCCGGCAAGGGGCACAGCGGCGGCGGCAGAAAGCGCTTCAACTCACGATCGAAGGCGCGCCGCTTCGCGATGTCGCGGTAGCGCTCGATCTGCCGTTATGGCTGCGGCGGCTTCCGCCGGAAGCCTTCGCGGGCCGTTTCGGCGCTCTCCCGCGCTCTGACCTCTTCGCGCGGCGTATCGCGAACCACCTTCCCACCTCCGCGGAAGACAGCGCGTTCTGGCTGAGGTCGGTCATCTTCGGCGTACAAGCTTGTGACGACTACTTTGCGCTGTGGCTCGCCCAGCAAGCCGTGTTCATGGAGCCCGCCGATCCCGCACATCTGTTCGGCCTGCTGGCTGCTTACGCGTGGTTTTCCAATTTCGACCAGTCGCGCACGCACGGCCTCATCGTCGTTCCGTGGCGCCCGGAAATGGCCCTCGACACAGCGGCTTGCGCGGCAAAGAGCTGGCTCAACCGCATGCGTCTCGTGCTGCAACTCCGCAAGGGCGTGCTGACGGATCCGTGGCTCGAGCCGGGCGAAGCGCGCGGCTACACGTTCGTGCCGCTGCTCGATCACAGCGCCATCCTGGCGGAAGCACATGCCATGCAGAACTGTGCGGACCAGTATGCCGACCGTCTGGCTCGCGACAAATGCCGCCTTTTCTCGGTGCGCAGACGCGGCACAAGGATCGCTACGCTCGAGATCGGCCCGCACCCGAGAGAGGCCGGCGTGCTTGCAATCTCGCAACTGAAGGCCCGCCATAACCTGCCCGCCAGTACCGAAACCTGGCAAGCGTCGCACGCATGGCTCGGCTCACAGAAGGATCTCAAACGCATGACGAATGGCGCCGCGCCGGAGCGGCCATTCGATGCGGATGCCTGGAATGCTCTTATTGCGGCATATCGCCTGAGAAAAGACGGCGCACCTTGGCTTCCCGATCATCCGAGTAAAGAAACTTTTGCTGCGGTTGAAAGTGGCATCGCGGAACTCGCGCGGCGCGCAGGCATTACATCCTGGCTGTTTACTTGACGAAGTTCACATCGACGACGATGTCGCAAAACACTGCATTTGCAGTGCACGTGACCACTCGTCACGCAGACAAACATCTCGAACAATTGTCTTCGTGTGCCCATTCTTCGAAGCGACGTCCCAATGTGGGTACGGACAGACGTTCAATCAATAGCGAAAGGGACCGAAAGCTCCCTCACCTTTCGTCCTATTCAAGATGATATTCTGCGGGAGCATATTCAGGTTCGTGAGTTTCCAGGAACGTACGACGTGCACGACCGATCCTGCATCGCGCGGGATTTTCTGCATGTGAAGCTCCCCGTCGTCCTCGAATCCCACAACCCCAGCAAGAAGGACTGGCAAGGAAATGAAACACGATGCTGGAGACGACAAAATGTCGTCGGCACTGCACTTACTGCATCGAGCCGGGCAGTGTGCAGATGAAATGTTCGCCGTGAGCGTTGGCGAGGTGGGCCTCACGCCCCGCCAGTATGCGGTGATGACGGCAATTGCCAACAGCGAAGAACCGAGCCAGACGACGCTCGTCGAACGCACGGGTATCGACCGCTCGACGATGGCCGACATCGTGCGCCGCCTGACGTCGCGCGGTCTCGTTCAGCGCCGCCGCACGCGCCGCGACGCTCGCCGCTATGCCGTCCGCCTTACCGACAAGGGCGAAGGCGCGCTCCGTCTTGCCGAGCCGGCCGCGCGCTCCACCGACGAGCAGATCCTGTCTGCCCTCGCTCCCACCCAGCGCGACGCATTCCTGCGCTCGCTGACGCGCATCGTGCTCGCCGTCGAGCCGCAGAGCCCTTCGCGGGGTGGCCGGTAAGGCGTGCTTCGTCCGACGTGCGCGGCATCATCGGGGCCCGCGCACGCTGCCGGACCAAGAGCGGCGTCGAGGACGTGAGCCGCACGTTTCCAGCGCGTTTCGCGCATCCGGGCTTGCCGCCCGCATCGTCCTCTAGAGAATCAAAATTCTGAACTTTGCATCGGTCTCGGGTCCATGTGTCCTGGGACCGCGCAAGCGGGGGCAGGCTTCGTCAGACGCTGGCTCCCGGCCACCTTTCTCATCGGAAACCCGCTTCACACTTTTCCGGAAGCACGTGTTCACGCCCGTGCTTCTCGCCGGAAAACCGCTTCACACTTTTCCGGAAGCACGTGTTCACGCCCGTGCTTCTCGCCGGAAAACCGCTTCACACTTTTCCGGAAGCACGTGTTCACGCCCGTGCTTCTCGCCGGAAAACCGCTTCACACTTTTCCGGAAGCACTCTAGCTTTGCCCCACTTTTCAGGGGTGATACGGGGCGGGCACATTATGCTCAGACATGTCGGCGTCCTTTCGTTCGGCAGCGCCTTGCTGGCGTGCCTGGTGATGGCGGCTCCGGCTGCCTTCGCGGGCGGCGCTGGCGGCAGCACCGTCCTGATCCCCCCGCCGCTCTCTACGACCGAAACCGCCACCGCGTATCTTCTGCCGGCCATCGTGGGCTACCTGCTGGGGTCCATTCCCTTCGGGCTGCTGCTCACGCGCTTGGCCGGACTGGGCGACATCCGCTCCATCGGCTCCGGCAACATCGGTGCGACCAACGTATTGAGAACCGGCAACAAGGGGCTTGCCGCGCTGACGCTGCTGCTCGATGCGCTGAAGGGCACCGCCGCCGTTCTCCTGGGCTACCGGCTCGGCGCGCGGTTCGGGCTCGCGATTGACGGCGCGCTGCTTGCGGGCCTTGCCGCGTTCCTCGGCCATCTCTTTCCCGTCTGGCTCGGCTTCAAGGGCGGCAAGGGCGTCGCGACCTACATCGGTGTCGTGGGGGGCCTGTTGTGGCCCGGAGCGTTGATCTTCTGCGCAGTCTGGCTGCTCACGGCCTTTACGACGCGCTACTCCTCCCTTTCCGCGCTTGCCGCGAGCGTCATCACCCCACTCGCCTTGTTCGCGCTCGGCCATGTACCCGAGGCCCTGCTCGCGTTGCCGATGTCGCTGTTGCTCATCTGGAAACATTCGGCCAACATCAGCCGGCTTCTGAAGGGAGAGGAGCCCAAGATCGGTGCCAAAGCGTGATACGCCGACGCTCTTCACTCCCGCGCCGTTACCCGTCTCGCGGCTCGACGACGCGGAACGTCTCGCGTGTCTGCGCCTCATCCGCTCGAGCCAAGTCGGCCCGGTCACGTTTCGCGAGCTGATCAACCACTTCGGCGGCGCCGCAAATGCGCTCAAGGCGTTGCCGTCTTTCGCTCGGCGTGCGGGGCGAGCGGTCGAGATCTGCCCCGAGGAAGACGCCGTTGCCGAGCTTCGGGCTGCACGGAAAGTCGGTGCGCGTCCGGTGTTCACGATCGAACCCGGCTATCCGCCCGCGCTCGCCGCCGTCGATGCGCCCCCGCCGCTGCTCTACGTAAAGGGACGGCCGGAGCTGCTGGCTGCCCCGTGCGTCGCAATCGTCGGCTCGCGGCAGGCTTCGGCCGCCGGCACGAAGCTCTCCCGCCTCTTTGCACGGGAGCTCGCGGAGGGCGGCCTCGTCATCGTGTCAGGGCTTGCACGCGGCATCGACGCGGCCGCGCACGAGGCGAGCCTGGCCTACGGCACTGTTGCCGTGCTCGCGGGCGGCGTGGACATCATCTATCCGCCGGAGCACGAGACGCTTCAGGCCCGCATCGGAGAGGAAGGCTGCCTGCTGACAGAGCAGCCGCCGGGCTTCGTTCCCCGCGCCAAGGATTTCCCGCGCCGCAACCGGCTGATCTCCGGCATCTCGCTCGGCGTGATCGTCATCGAAGCGGCGCGGCGTTCGGGCACTCTGGTCACGGCACGCTTCGCGGGTGAGCAGGGCCGCGAGGTCTTCGCCGTGCCGGGACACCCTCTGGATCCCCGCGCAGAGGGCACGAACCAACTCCTCAAATCAGGTGCGACCCTCGTCACCGAGCCGCGTGACGTGCTCGATGTGCTGGCCCCTCAACTCGCACGACAACACAAGGGGTTGACGGAAGATCGCCTGGCCAGCTTCACACCTGAACCCGCGCCCGAGCCTCAGACGACGCGCGCATCCGAGCCTGGAGATCGGGAACGCGAGCGGGTGCTGGCCGCACTCGGCCCCAACCCCATCGATATCGACGAGGTCGTTCGCGCGACGGCGCTTGACGCTCGGGAGGTGCGCATTGTCCTCATGGAGCTGGATCTTGCCGGCGAAATTGCACGCCATGGTTCGCAAATGGTGTCACGGGCCGTCAGGTAGGCGCCCGTGTCTACCGCGCATCCTTGGCGCGCAACCGGGCTTCGGTATTGGCTAAATCGAGAAGTCCCGCCAAGGTTTCGAGCCTGTTGTTGCGCGCCATATCTCTCAACTCTATAATAAGATCAGCCATGTACTCAATCTGCGCTCTAATTTGAGATGCAGACCCTCCATTGGCGGGTATTTTTTCACTGTGGCTAATCTTCAACGGCGTTCCCCTACTTGCCGATCGTCTTCTGAATTTTAAGTTCCCGCGCGAGACGTCCAACACGTTAACGCAACTTTAGGGCGAATCAAGATCATTTTTATGCAATCTTAGATTTTATACAGGTTGCCTCTCCCGCCCGCCTTCGCCCCCTCCTCGCCTTGACACTCCGGCGTGCTGACCTCTAGAACCGCGGATCGTCTGGCACTCCACTCGTTACAGTGCCATCGACAGATCGCGCTGAGCCGCGCGGCCTCCCCCAAGCCCCTACTGGAGTTCAAATTTCTCATGAAGTTTCGTCCCCTGCACGATCGCGTCGTCGTCAAGCGCGTGGATAGCGAAACCAAGACCTCGGGCGGCATCATCATCCCCGATACCGCGACCGAAAAGCCCCAGCAGGGCGAGGTTCTGGCCGCCGGTCCGGGCACGCGCGACGAAACCGGCAAGCTCGTGCCGCTCGACATCAAGGCGGGCGACAAGGTGCTGTTCGGCAAGTGGAGCGGCACGGAGGTGAAGATCGACGGCACAGACGTCCTGATCCTCAAGGAAAGCGACATTCTCGGCGTGATCGAGAAGTAAGCGCGACGCCTGCGCAACCTCGACGGCAAGGGCCCCGAACACTCGCGGCCCGCCGTTCGTTTTCGGCCTTTTTCCGTTTCCCTCACATCGGAGCTTGCCATCATGGCTGCCAAAGACGTCCGCTTTTCCGCCGATGCCCGCGAGAAGATTCTGCGCGGTGTCGACATCCTTGCCAACGCCGTCAAAGTCACCCTCGGCCCCAAGGGCCGCAACGTCGTGATCGAGCGCAGCTTCGGCGCGCCGCGCACCACCAAGGACGGCGTCTCGGTCGCCAAGGAGATCGAGCTCGAGGACCGGCTCGAGAACATGGGCGCGCAGATGGTGCGCGAAGCCGCCCAGAAGACCAACGACCTTGCCGGTGACGGCACCACCACCGCTTGCGTGCTGACCCAGGCCATCGTGCGCGAAGGCCTCAAGGCGGTCGCTGCGGGCATGAACCCGATGGACCTGAAGCGCGGCATCGAGAAGGCCGTCGTGCAGGTGATCGAGGAGATCGGCAAGAAGTCGAAGAAGGTCAAGAACTCCGCCGAGATCGCGCAGGTCGGCACCATCTCCGCCAACGGCGAGAAGGCGATCGGCGAGATGATCGCGGAAGCGATGCAGAGGGTCGGCAACGAAGGCGTCATCACCGTCGAGGAGGCCAAGAGCCTCGAGACCGAGCTGGACGTCGTCGAGGGTATGCAGTTCGATCGCGGCTACCTCTCGCCCTACTTCATCACCAACGCCGACAAGATGATCGCGGAGCTGGACGACCCCTACATCCTCATCCACGAGAAGAAGCTGTCGAGCCTGCAGTCGCTGCTGCCGGTGCTCGAAGCCGTCGTTCAGACCGGCAAGCCGCTCCTCATCATCGCTGAAGAGGTCGAGGGTGAGGCGCTGGCCACGCTCGTCGTCAACAAGCTGCGCGGCGGCCTCAAGATCGCGGCCGTCAAGGCTCCGGGCTTCGGCGATCGCCGCAAGGCCATGCTGGAGGACATCGCCGTTCTCACCCGCGGCCAGACCATCAGCGAGGATCTCGGCATCAAGCTCGAGACCGTGACGCTCGACATGCTCGGCCGCGCCAAGCGCGTCTCGATCACGAAGGACAACACCGTGATCGTCGACGGCGCTGGAAAGAAGAAGGAGATCGAGGCCCGCGTCAGCCAGATCAAGGCGCAGATCGAGGAGACCTCGTCCGACTACGATCGCGAGAAGCTGCAGGAGCGCCTTGCGAAGCTTGCCGGCGGCGTGGCCGTCATCAAGGTCGGCGGCGCCACCGAGGTGGAAGTGAAGGAGCGCAAGGATCGCGTCGACGACGCGCTCAACGCGACCCGCGCGGCCGTCGAGGAAGGCGTGGTGCCGGGCGGCGGCGTGGCCCTTCTCAAGGCCACGAACGCCATCTCGGTCAAGGGTGACAACGACGACCAGACCGCGGGCATCGCCATCGTGAAGCGCGCGCTGCAGGCTCCGATCCGCCAGATCGCCGAGAACGCCGGCACCGAAGGCTCCATCGTCGTCGGCCGCGTGCTGGAAGGCAAGGGCGCCAACTTCGGCTACGACGCCCAGGCCGACGAGTACGGCGATCTGATCGAGAAGGGCATCATCGACCCGGCCAAGGTCGTGCGCACCGCTCTCCAGGATGCCGCGTCGATCGCGAGCCTCCTCATCACGACGGAAGCGGCCATTGCCGAAGCACCGAAGAAGGACGCGGCCCCCTCGGCTGGTCCGGTCGGCGGCGGCTTCGACATGTAAAGCGCACTCGCGCCACCTTACGGACAAAACGCCCGCGGAAGTTCGCTTCCGCGGGCGTTTTGCTGTCTGAGACATGTCAGGAAAACCAATCCTTAAGATCAGTTTTTCTTATCGTATTTATTCGACAATAATATTTGTTCTTATGTCATCGGTGCGCTACTTGTCTGGAACAACTCTAAACAGGCGAGTACATAATGAGGAAGCCAACGCCGACGACGCGCGCCGATGCGCCGGTCGCGGATATTCGGGATGTGCGGACCATGGCTCCGCTCCGCCCCTCCGCTTCCAGGACGATGGAACGCTCGATCGTCAGCGCCGCCAGCGCATCAGGGAGCACCACCGTCTAAAGCCCCCCGTGATGAGCTCGTCATGACCGCCGTCACCCTGCCACGGCAATATCGCCGAAGAGCCTTTGCCTAGACCCGCGCGAAGGACGGCAGCCTGGATTTCGCACCAACTCCAACAGACTTACCGGACACGATCGGAGAAAAACATGGACGCAAAAACGGATGACAAGGGCCCGGGCAAGTGCCCGGTGGCACACGGGGCTAGCCTCGCCTCAAGCACCGCGATGAGATCGAACCGGGACTGGTGGCCGAACCAGTTGAACCTCAAGATCCTCCATCAGCACTCCGCCCTCTCCGATCCCATGGGAGAGGCTTTCAACTACGCCGAGGAATTCCAGAAGCTCGACTACGAGGCCCTGAAGAAGGACCTTCGCGCGCTGATGACGGAGTCGCAGGACTGGTGGCCGGCTGACTTCGGCCACTACGGACCCCTCTTCATCCGCATGGCTTGGCACAGCGCCGGCACCTACCGTACCGGCGACGGGCGTGGCGGCGCCGGTGCAGGCCAGCAGCGTTTCGCGCCGCTCAACAGCTGGCCGGACAACGTCAGCCTCGACAAGGCCCGGCGCCTGCTGTGGCCGCTCAAGCAGAAGTACGGCAAGAAGATCTCGTGGGCCGATCTCATGATCCTCGCGGGCAACGTCGCGCTGGAGTCGATGGGCTTCAAGACCTTCGGCTTCGCGGGCGGTCGCGCGGACGTGTGGGAGCCCGAGGAAGACGTCTATTGGGGCAGCGAAACCGCCTGGCTCGCGACCAGCGACAAACCCAACAGCCGCTATTCGGGCGACCGTGACCTCGAGAACCCGCTTGCCGCCGTGCAGATGGGCCTCATCTACGTCAACCCGGAAGGCCCCGACGGCAATCCGGACCCGATCGCAGCGGCCAAGGATATCCGCGAGACCTTCGCGCGCATGGCGATGAACGACGAGGAGACCGTCGCGCTCATCGCGGGCGGCCATACGTTTGGCAAGACCCATGGCGCGGCCGCGGCCTCCCATTGCGGCCCCGAGCCCGAGGCAGCCGGCCTTGAGGAGCAGGGCCTCGGCTGGAAGAACAGCTTCGGCACCGGCAAGGGCGGCGACACGATCACCAGCGGTCTCGAGGTCACCTGGACCACGACGCCGACGAAGTGGAGCAACAATTTCTTCTGGAACCTGTTCGGCTACGAATGGGAGCTGACGAAGAGCCCGGCTGGCGCGCATCAGTGGACGCCGAAGCATGGCATGGGCGCCAACACGGTGCCGGACGCGCACGACCCCTCGAAGCGTCATGCGCCGTCTATGCTGACCACGGACCTCTCGCTGCGCTTCGACCCGGCCTACGAGAAGATCTCGCGGCGCTTCTTCGAGAACCCGGATCAGTTCGCAGATGCCTTCGCGCGCGCCTGGTTCAAGCTCACCCACCGCGATATGGGGCCGCGTTCCCGTTATCTCGGCCCGGAGGTTCCGGCGGAGGAACTGGTCTGGCAGGACCCCGTTCCTGCGGTCGACCACGCGCTGATCGATGCGAGCGACGTCTCCGCGCTCAAGGCGAAGATCCTCGCATCGGGCCTCTCGATCTCGGATCTCGTCTCGACGGCGTGGGCATCTGCCTCGACCTTCCGCGGTTCCGACAAGCGCGGCGGCGCGAACGGCGCTCGCATCCGTCTTGCTCCGCAGAAGGACTGGGAGGTCAACCAGCCCGCTCAGCTCGCAACCGTGCTGCAGAAGCTCGAAGCGATCCAGAAGGAGTTCAACGCCTCGCAGTCCGGCGGGAAGAAGGTCTCGCTCGCCGACCTGATCGTTCTCGGCGGCAACGCCGCAGTCGAGCAGGCCGCGAAGAAGGCCGGGCTCGCCGTCGACGTTCCGTTCACGCCCGGGCGCACCGATGCGTCGCAGGAGCAGACGGATGTCGACTCCTTCTCCGTGCTCGAGCCTATCGCGGACGGCTTCCGCAACTACCTCAAGGGCAAGTACACGGTCTCGGCGGAGGAGCTTCTGGTCGACAAGGCGCAGTTGCTGACGCTCACGGCTCCTGAGATGACGGTTCTCGTCGGCGGCCTGAGGGTGCTCGGCGCGAATGCCGGGAAGTCCACGCATGGCGTCTTCACCAAGCAGCCCGAGACGCTGACGAACGACTTCTTCGTCAACCTGCTCGACATGGCAACGGCGTGGCAGCCGGTTTCGGACGCCCGGGACCTTTACGAGGGACGCGACCGCGCGACGGGCGATCTCAAGTGGACGGGCACGCGCGTGGACCTGATCTTCGGCTCGCACTCCCAGCTTCGTGCGATTGCAGAGGTCTACGGCTCGGCCGATGCGAAGGACAAGTTCGTGAAGGACTTCGTGGCGGCGTGGAACAAGGTCATGAACGCCGACCGCTTCGATCTCGCCTGATCCCTGGCGAAAGACTCAACAAATGCGGAGCGGCGTTTCGAGATCGAAACGCCGCTCTTTTCTTTTGCGCCGCTTTCCACGCTGCGACGATTGCCCCCGATCGCGAGGCGCGACGGCGATGTCGCAATTCCGGGCGGATCTGATATGATGGCGTCGTCATTGGAAACGGGTGCCATGCCTCACGTCACCGTCCCGCCGCGGGACCTCAATCCAGGCTGTCTCATCGCAGGTGCTTAGCCCTGGCCGGGCCTTCGCGCGCCGAGGCCAGGGATACCCGTTCTCTCACCCCAATCTGAACATTACCGAGGCCGGGCTGCAACGCGCCCAGGCCCGATTGAGGTTGCCTATGACAAGCCTGCAATTGATCTCCAAAGACCACGTCTATCTCGAAACCCTGCTCCACGCGCAGCAGCGTGACACGCCGTTCTCGCAGCTCTTGAGGCGGAAGCTCGAAACGGCGGAGGTGGTGCTTCCCGAGTTGCTCGATCCCCAGACGGCCACCATCGACAGCCAGATCACGTTCAGCGTCGGCGGGGGAAGCAGCGAGCATCGCGTGCTGACGCGCCAGGAGCAGGATCGCGCGCCGGGGCCGGCCGTGCCGCTTCCGGTCACGACGATGCGCGGCCTCGCACTGCTCGGTCTCAAAGCGGGAGATATTTTCGCACTCAGGACGGAGAGCGGCATCATCGAGCCGTTGCGTCTCGAGAAGGTCATCCAGCCTTTGCAGTGGAGCCTCGGCCGCCAGAAGAAGGACAAGTCGGTCGTGGCGTTCCCGCCGCCGACGGCTGCGATGCGCCATCCGGCACCGACTACTGGGCCCGAGGATGACGATCCGGGCCCTCAGGCGGCCTGAGGCTGCTCCCTCGAGCCTTTTAGCGCCCTATTCGGCGGCGTCCTTGATGAAGCCGCCGGATTGGCGTGCCCAGAGGCTTGCGTAGATGCCACCTTTGCGAAGCAGTTCCGCGTGGGTTCCCTGCTCGACGATGCGGCCGCTGTCCATGATCACGAGGCGGTCCATGGCGGCGATGGTCGACAGACGGTGCGCGATGGCGATGACGGTCTTCCCCGCCATCAGCTCATCCAGGCTCTCCTGGATGGCGGCCTCGACCTCGCTGTCGAGGGCGCTCGTGGCCTCGTCGAGGATCAGGATCGGCGCGTTCTTCAAGAGCACGCGCGCAATCGCGATGCGCTGGCGCTGGCCACCCGAGAGCTTGACGCCGCGCTCACCCACTTGCGCGTGGTAGCCGGTGCGTCCGCGCATATCCTCGAGGCCAGCGATGAAGTCATGGGCATGGGCGCGCTTCGCCGCAGCGATGGCGTCGGCCTCCACCGCCTCGGGGCGGCCGTAGAGGATGTTTTCGAGCACCGAGCGGTGCAGGAGCGACGTGTCCTGCGTCACGAGGCCGATGTTGGCGCGCAGGCTTTGCTGCGTGACGCCCGCGATGTCCTGGCCGTCGATCATGATGCGACCGGCCTCCACGTCGTAGAAGCGCAGCAACAGGTTCACGAGCGTGGACTTGCCCGCGCCCGAGCGTCCGACGATGCCGACCTTCTCGCCCGGCGCGATCCTGAGCGTCACGTCCTCGATCACGCTTTTGGTCTTGCCGTAGTGGAAGCGGACGTGATCGAACTCGATCTCGCCCTTGCTCACGACGAGGTCCTTCGCACCCGGCCGATCGGTGACCTCGTAGTCGCGCGAAATGGTCTGCATGCCCTCGTGCACGATGCCGATGTTCTCGAACACGCCCGAGACGGTGAACAGGATCCATCCCGACATGGCGATGATACGGATCGCCAGCGTCATCGCCGCGGCGATGGCGCCTATGGTCACCGCATCGTTGCTCCAGAGCCAGAGCGCGAACCCTGAGACGGAAACGAGCAGCGCGCCGTTGAGCGCGTAGAGCACGAACTCCATCACCGTGAGGTTTCTGAGAGAGGCCTGATGGCGCCTCAGATGCTCCGCCATGGCCTCGCGCGCGTAGCCCTCCTCGCGCTCGGCGTGGGCAAAGAGCTTGACGGTCAGCACGTTCGTGAAGCTGTCGACGACACGTCCGGTCAGCCAGGAGCGGGCCTCGGAGGCCTCCGTCGAAAGCTTCTGGATGCGGGGTACGAACACGGCGACCACGACGACATAGAGCGCGAGCCAGACGAGAAGCGGCACGACGAGGCGCGCATCGGCCTCCCAGAAGATGTAGAGGGCGCCAAGCACGTGGATCGTCATGTACCAGATGGCATCGACCGCCTGGACCACGGACTCGCGAAGGGCGGGGCCCGTCTGCATGATCCGCGTCGCGATGCGGCCTGCGAAATCGTTCTGGAAGAAGGCCAGCGACTGGCGAAGGACGTAGGTGTGCGTCTGCCAGCGGATGCGCGTCGTCACAGCCGGGCTGATCATCTGGTTTTTCACCAGATCGTGGATCGTGGAGCAGGCCGGGCGGGCGATCAGGGCGATGAACGCCATGAACAGCAACGTGCTGCCGTGGTCGGCGAAAAATGCCCTCGGGTTGGCAGCGTCGCGCATCATGTCGACGAGGCTGCCGACGAACGCCATGAGCATCACCTCGATCAGAGAGCCGAGGAAGCCCACGACCAGCAGCACGGCGAAGGGCGGCCAAACCGGGCGGATGTAATGCCAATAGAAAGCCGCTATCTTCTCGGGCGGGCGGCTGCCATCGCCTGGGGCAAACGGGTCTATCCGGCTCTCAAACCAACGGAACATGGGCTCGTTCTTGTCTCTCTTTGCAATCCGTGAGCCCGCTGCCGCTGCAAGCGCCGCAAACCCCTTCTCGTTTCTTCTGGATCGCGCTATGCGCTAACCCGCTATCGTGCCGGAAACAAGGCACCCCTTCGTCCACCCGACGCCCCTGAGAGATGGGCGCCTCACCAGGAAAAGACAACCATGGCCGAGACGGCAAGCGACATCGAGGCCCGCAAATCGGCAGCCGAGGCTTGGTTTCAGCAGCTCCGCGACGAGATCTGCGCGCGCTTCGAGCAGCTCGAGACAGATCTTCCCGCCACCGCCCAGCTCGGGGGTGAGGCGCCCGGCCGCTTCGTGCAGACGCCGTGGTCGCGCAAGGACCATACCGGGGCGCCGGGCGGGGGCGGCAAAATGAGCGTGCTGAAGGGCCGCGTGTTCGAGAAGGTGGGCGTCCACACCTCAACCGTATTCGGAGAATTCGCGCCGGAGTTCCGCAAGCAAATTCCGGGCACGGAGGAAAACCCGCAGTTCTGGGCGTCCGGGATCTCGCTGATCGCGCATCCCCAGAACCCGAACGTGCCGGCCGTGCACATGAACACCCGCATGGTGGTGACGAGCAAGTGGTGGTTCGGCGGCGGCGCCGACCTGACGCCCGTGCTCGACCGGCGGCGGAAGGAGGACGACGCCGACAGCCTCGCCTTCCACGCCGCCATGTATGGCGCCTGCGCGGCACACGAGGCCATTGCGGACTATGAAAAGCTGCGCAAGTGGTGTGATGAGTACTTCTACCTGCCGCACCGCAAGGAGCCGCGCGGCATCGGCGGCATCTTCTACGACTACCTCACTCCCGAGGAGGACAAAGGCGGATGGGATGCCGCGTTCGCGTTCACACAGGACGTGGGCCGGGCGTTCCAGCGCGTCTATCCGATGCTCGTGCGCGGCAACTATTCGATGCCTTGGACGGAGGCGGACCGCGAGGAGCAGCTCATCCGGCGCGGCCGTTACGTGGAGTACAATCTGCTCTACGACCGCGGGACGGTGTTCGGTCTCAAGACCGGCGGCAACGTGGACAGCATTCTCTCGTCGCTGCCGCCTGTGGTGAAGTGGCCCTAGAAAGAATGTCTAGGGCGGCCCCTCCTCAGCGGCCCGACGCGACCTCACGCGAGACCTGACGGAATGCTTCCGCGAACTCGATAGCACCCGCGTTCGTGAGGTTCTGGTCCATGCGCTTATCCAGCGCGACCAGAAGCTCGGCGCTGGTCTTGTCGCGGACGATGGTGTTGCGGAAGTAGGCGCCGCGCTCGAAGAAATTGGGCGTGGGCGCATTGCGCGCCGCCGGGCGCATCATCTCGAGGCCGGTGCCGGGGCCGGCGAGGTTCATCAGCTCGATCTCGGCGCCCGTGAGCGCTGCGATGCCCGCTTTCTCCGCCATGTCCTTGAGACCGTGCAGCTTCACAACCTGCAACCAGGGGCCGATGTCACCGTCAAGGTTGATGGCATGGATGCCCATGCCCTTGCGCGTGCGCGCGAAGGCGACGTGGGCATCCCAGCGATGGGGCACGGAGCGCGCCGACTTCAGCATTGTAGCGAGCTTGTCGTGCTTCTCGGCTAGCGCGCGGCGGCGGGCGGGATCATAGTTGCGGTCGCTCGCCATCGCCTTCAGGCGGGCGAGGAACTTGGGACCATGCTTCACCAGCTCGTCCGTGGTGTTGGCGACGAGGAGCTGGGCGTAACCGATGGCCGTCGAGATCGGCGTTCCGGTCTTCTTGATGGGATGGATGCCCGAGACCATGTCGGCCGTTCCGAGGCCGCTCGTCTCGAGCGCGTATACGCGCACCACCTGATCGCCCGTGAGGCCGAGCGCGGTCGCCTCACGCGCATAGCGCAGTTTGAACTCCGCCTCGGGAATGCGCTCCGGAGTGAAGGCGTACTCCTCGCGGGCGAAGGCGAGGAACTCGGCGACGCCGGGCTTGGGCTTCGGCGGCTCCTTGTCCTTCTCCTTCTGATCCTGCTCCTGGAACGCGGCCCAGCGCTTGGCGAGCGCCGCAGGCAGCTCCGGGCCGTCGTACTTCGGCGGGAAGGTCTTGACGTAGTCGCGGCTCGTGATCTCCTCGCCGCGGCCCTTCTTGCCGCGCCTCAGAGCGCGCTTGTCCGTCACCTCACGCCAATAGGCATCGCTCTTGAAGTCATGCACGGCCTTGGCCGACAGATAGTCCTCGAACAGCTTGCGGTCTGGGGGAGACAGCGACTTCAGGAAAACTTCCTGGCTGCGCGGCGCAGCGACGGCATCGCCCGGCGCCATGAGGAGCCAAGCTCCCGCGATCGCCAGCAAAGCGGATAGAACGGGGCGCAGACCGCGCGCACACGCAGGACAAAAGGTCGGGGGGCTCATCATCCTCGAAACGCGCATCATCGCGTTGGATTCCTCCGAAAGGGCGCGCGGCGCGCCGAATTGCTGAAGGCGATACTTGCGGACCTCTGCGTCCGGCCCTTCACGCCAGCACATGAACGAAACGCAGCACGCATCGGAGCGTAGGTCTGGTCCCGTGGCCCGGGATCGCGCTCCGTGGCCAATAACGAGGCCGATAGCTCACTAACAAGATCTAGGGCGAACAGGTTTCCAGTTCGAAAATACTCTGGTGGCACCAAAATGGGGCGTTAGCGTGAGAATGCGGCATTTACCTGCACCGCCTCTCACGATACGGCCGGCCGGGAGTTCGAAGCCTTGACCCGAGGGGAGCGTCATGGCCAGCCCCTTGAGGAGACTCATGTTTTGGCTCACGAGCTGCTAGGGTCCAAAGCAATGAATGAGTTGCCGGCCCGACGGCGATCCTGGAATAAACCCCAATGCTTCAATCGACGACCTCCGATTTTCATGTCTTTACGCCCGAAGGTTTCCGGGACCTGACGCAACGGGTGCTGAGCCCGCCTCCGGTGGCCTTTCCCGCGGCGGACGGCACCCTTGGGGAATCGCGGCGCGAACCCAGCGATTTCGACCTCAATCCCGAGCTTCTGCCCGAAGCGGCGGGGCCCGGCGTCGACGCCTTGCAGGCGGCGCGTCCGGCGGCCGTCCTCATTCCGGCGATCGCGCGACCCGAGATCACGCTCCTCTTCACCCAACGCACGGCCCATCTGACGGCGCACGCGGGGCAGATCGCTTTTCCCGGCGGCAAGACCGAACCCTTCGACGTCGATCCGCTGGCAACGGCGCTGCGCGAGGCGCAGGAGGAGATCGGCCTCGATCCTGCGCTGGTCGAGCCTCTGGGGACTCTCGACCGCTATCTCACGGGGACAGGGTTTCGCATCACGCCCGTGATCGCGCTCGTGAGCGCGGAAGCCAAACTACGGCTCGACGAGAACGAGGTTGCCGATACCTTCGAGGTTCCTCTGCCATTCCTGATGAATCCGGGCAATTATCAGCGTCACACACGCACGATCGGCGGCCGCGAGCGGCATTTCTTCGCCGTTCCGTTCGGCGATCGCTTCATCTGGGGCGCGACTGCCGGTATCCTTCGCAACATGCGCGAGAGGCTCTTTGCACAATGATCCGAACGGTTATCGAGAACCTCCTGCTGTTCCTGCTGCCGACCCTGCTCTACGCGGCCTGGGTGCTGTTCTCGCGCTCCAAGGCCGAGACCGGTGACGAAACGGACGGGTCCCGGTCGTTCTCGGGCATTCTCGATGACGCTCCGCTCCTCTGGCTGTTCGCGAGCGGGGCCTTGCTCGTCATCGTCACGCTCGCGATCTTCGGGACGTCCTCGGGCGGCAAGCCCGGCCAGCACTACCAGCCCTCGATCATGAAGGACGGAAAGATCGTCCCGAGCCATATCGAGTGAGCATACGATGAGCAGCGACACGCGTGATCCCGTGCCCCCGAGCCTCGCGGGTGCTCCGTGGCTTTCGAGCGCAGGCACGCGGGCCGTGCTCGGCGCGCTCGAGCAGGGCGGATACGGCGCGCGCGTCGTGGGCGGAGCGATCCGCAACGCGCTGCTCGGGAAGCCCGTGAAGGACGTCGACATCGCCACCACTGCGCTCCCCGACGACGTTATCCGGATCGCGGAAGCGGCCGGGCTCGGCGCCGTGCCGACCGGCTTGGCGCACGGCACTGTCACCGTCATTGCCCACCATCAGCCGATCGAGGTGACGACGCTCCGGCGGGACATCGAGACCTTCGGGCGAAAGGCGCGCGTCACGTTCACCACGGACTGGGCCGAGGACGCGCAGCGGCGCGACTTCACCATCAACGCGCTTTATTGCGACGCGAGCGGCACCGTTCACGATCCGCTTGGCGGATACGAGGACCTGCTCGCACGCCGCGTTCGCTTCATCGGCAATGCCGAGGACCGTATTCGCGAGGATTATCTGCGCATTCTGCGGTTCTTCCGCTTCACGGCCGAATATGCATCGGGCCGGCCCGACGCCGACGGCCTCGCCGCGTCGATCGCGCTCGCGTCCGGTCTCGATCAGCTTTCGGCCGAGCGCATCCGGGCAGAACTGCTTCGGCTGCTCGCGGCACCCCATGCGGTGGAAACTGTTGCCGTGATGGCGGACGCCGGTCTCGTGCAGAAGCTCGTCGGTGCGGAGGGCGACGTGCCGACGTTCGCCAAGCTTTGCGCTATCGAGGCCGGTCTTTCCCGCGACAACGATCCCGTGCTCGGGCTCGCGGCTCTCGCGCATCCGAGGCCGGGGCGAGTGCTTGCAGACTTAGCCGCAAGGCTTCGCCTCTCGAACGCGGAGGCGGACCGGCTCTCGCGGCTCGCTCTCCCTGAACCTGCCTTTCACCCAGACACGGCGGAGCGCGAGGCGCGCGCCTATCTCTACCGGTTCGGTGTCGAGGCTTTTCGCGACGGCGTTCTTCTCGCGTGGGCACGGAGCGGAGCAGCCGCGGACGACTCCGGGTGGCGCGGACGCTTCGTGCTGCCGAACCGATGGCGGGTTCCCACGCTTCCGGTTCGCGGCGCGGACCTGCTGAAGGTGGGACTCTCCGAAGGTCCGGCCATCGGGCGCGTCGTGCGCGCGTTCGAAGACTGGTGGATCTCGGAAGATTTTCCGAAAGACGAGCTTCTGCTTGCGCGTGCGCTTTCCGACCTTGTCAAAGCGAATAGAACGTAGGCCGCAGGCCGCGGACTACTTCGCGCGCGGGCCCTGAAGGCGCAGCATGGCCTGCTCGATCTTGCGCCAGGTCACAGCCTGCTCCGCCGCACCCTGCTCCTCGAAGGTGCGGGCTTTCTGCGCGGCCTCGGCAATGGCCTTCGGGCCCTGCACTTCCATCAGCTTGCGCGCGTGCTCCTCGATCTCGATTGCGAGCATGGTGACCTCCCTTTGCTCGTTTCAGATCTCACTGACTTTGGCATGTGGGGCTCCTGCCCGCGATCGCAAGAGGGCCCAAGAACGTCAAAAGGCCGGAGCGGCGAACCGCTCCGGCCTTCATTCGCATCGCAGCGAGGCGTGAACTTCCTTAAATTAGAAGTCCATACCGCCCATGCCGCCCATTCCGCCGCCGCCCATCGGCATGGCGGGCGCGTCCTTCTTGGGCTTGTCGGCAACCATCGCCTCGGTGGTGATCAGGAGGCCAGCGACAGAGGCCGCGTCCTGAAGCGCGCAACGGACGACCTTGGCCGGGTCGATGACGCCAGCCGACACGAGGTCGACGTACTCACCCGACTGAGCGTTGAAGCCGAAGTTGTACTTCGAGTTCTCGAGGATCTTGCCAACGACGACCGAGCCGTCCTCGCCCGCGTTCTGGAAGATCTGACGGGCCGGAGCCTGAAGAGCGCGGCGCACGATGTTGACGCCGACCTTCTGATCCTCGTCCTCGACCTTGAGCGCGTCGATGGCCTTGATCGAACGGAGCAGGGCCACGCCGCCGCCCGGAACGATGCCTTCCTCGACAGCCGCGCGGGTGGCGTGGAGCGCGTCGTCGACGCGGTCCTTCTTCTCCTTGACCTCGACCTCAGTGGCGCCGCCGACCTTGATGACGGCCACGCCGCCAGCGAGCTTGGCAAGGCGCTCCTGCAGCTTCTCGCGATCATAGTCAGACGAGGTCTCCTCGATCTGAGCCTTGATCTGCTTCACGCGGGCCTCGATGTCGGCCTTCTTGCCCGAGCCGTCGACAATGGTGGTGTTTTCCTTGTCGATCGACACGCGCTTGGCGCGGCCGAGCATGTCGAGCGTCACGGTCTCAAGCTTGATGCCGAGGTCCTCGGAGATCACGGTGCCGCCGGTGAGGATCGCGATGTCCTCGAGCATGGCCTTGCGGCGATCGCCGAAGCCCGGAGCCTTGACGGCCGCGACCTTGAGGCCGCCGCGCAGCTTGTTGACGACGAGCGTGGCAAGCGCCTCGCCCTCGACGTCCTCAGCGATGATGAGGAGCGGCTTGCCGGTCTGAACCACAGCCTCAAGCACGGGCAGCATGGCCTGGAGGCCCGAGAGCTTCTTCTCGTGGATGAGGATGTACGGGCTGTCGAGCTCCGCGATCATCTTGTCGGCGTTGGTGATGAAGTAGGGCGAGAGGTAGCCGCGATCGAACTGCATACCCTCGACGACGTCGAGCTCGGTCTCGAGGCTCTTCGACTCTTCGACGGTGATGACACCCTCGTTGCCGACCTTCTTCATGGCCTCGGCGATCTTGGCGCCGATCTCGGTGTCGCCGTTGGCGGAGATGGTGCCGACCTGGGCGATCTCGTCGTTGGAGGTGACCTTCTTCGCCTTGGCCTTGAGCTCGTCGACGACGGCCTGGACAGCGAGGTCGATGCCGCGCTTCAGGTCCATCGGGTTGGCGCCGGCTGCAACCGACTTGGCGCCTTCCTTGACGATCGCCTGAGCGAGAACGGTGGCGGTGGTGGTGCCGTCGCCAGCGAGATCAGCGGTCTTGGACGCGACCTCGCGCAGCATCTGCGCACCCATGTTCTCGAACTTGTCCTCGAGCTCGATCTCCTTGGCGACCGTCACGCCGTCCTTGGTGATGCGGGGGGCGCCGAAGCTCTTCTCGATCACGACGTTGCGGCCCTTGGGGCCGAGCGTCACCTTCACCGCGTTGGCGAGGATGTCGACACCGCGCAGCATGCGCTCGCGAGCGTCCTGCGAAAACTTTACGTCTTTAGCTGCCATCTTTGGCACTCCGTTAGAAATTTGGGGGGATTTCGATTAAGCAGCCTTCTTGGCCGACGACTTGCCTTCGAGAATGCCGAGGATGTCGCTCTCCTTCATGATGAGGAGATCCTCGCCGTCGATCTTGACCTCGGTGCCGGACCACTTGCCGAACAGAACGCGGTCACCGGGCTTCACCTCGAGGGCAACGATCTTGCCCTGGTCATCGCGGGCGCCAGGGCCGACAGCGACGACTTCGCCCTGCTGGGGCTTTTCCTTGGCCGTGTCGGGAATGATGATGCCGCCAGCGGTCTTGGTGTCCTCTTCGACGCGCTTCACGACAACGCGGTCATGCAAGGGACGGAACTTCATGGGTAAACCCTCATGATACGAAATTGTTGATATTGTGCAGAAATTCCGCGGACGGTCGGGTGTCGCCGCCTGGAAGGTTGCACGCGCCAGCGTCCTGTCAGGGAGGATCGCCCGTTGCGCAGCGCCTATATGAGGACGGGTACTAGCAGTGTCAAGCGGTGAGTGCTAAACGTTCTTTCGAGAGCCCTACCGGCGGTCCCTGCTTCGGCGTTTCCGGCCTGCTCGAGCCGGCAATGCGCGAGCCCTGGGTGGGGTGGATCAGATCCGAAATGGGCGCGGCCGAAGTATGGCCATCTCGCCTTGTCGGCGGAGTAAATAATACCCGCGCTTTTTTATGCTCCAACCCGTCCTTTATTTCGGAGTCCTTGTATCCGCAGCCAGCCCTGCCAAGGGGGTGGCCAATCCGAGAGCAACTCGACGGCTCCGCAATGTTCCTTATGCGTCCAATCGCCGCGACGAGCCGCATTAAAAGCGACGCGCCGCCGACCTTCGAATGAGGTTACGGCGGCGCACGTTAAATCTCTTCTACGACCAAGAAAAATCAGACAGCGAAATCGGTGATTTTCGCACCCTTGCTCAGCTTTGCCACCAGCCAATTCGGCTTGCGGCCACGGCCGGTCCAGGTCTCGGAGCGGTTGTCGGGGTTCATGTACTTAACGGCGACGGCCTTGCCGCGGCCGCGCGCACCGAACAGCTCACCAACAGAAAAGCCCGCATTTTCAGCCAAAGACGCAATCTTGTGCTTCAGCTCGGAGCGCTCACGATCCTTTGCCGCGTTCAGCGCCTTCTGCGCGCGCGCAATGTGATCCGTCAGCTCCTTCACCGACATCTTATCGTAGTTGATGCTTGCCATTAGTTACTCCGTTGATGCGTCGTCCAGGCCGCACAAAGGCTGTTCGATAGGCGCTTTATAGAGCGACAAATTCCGCTACGCATGCGAAATCTGCAAAATGGATAAAAAGCTGTCCTTGATGAAAGGGACGCCCACAAACTTTCGCAACTTGCGCGGGTGAGAAATACGTTGCGACCAAGCAGAGTGTTCTGCCGCATCGCAGTGCCGTTCAGTAAAAGATTTCCGGCGGTTTCGTCAAGGCGAAGAAGAATAGCAAACCGCTCTATTCGCTTCGCAGCGCATCAATCGGATTAAGATGGGCGGCACGCCGCGCCGGAAACAATCCGAAACATATTCCGGTTGCCGCCGCCGCGGCCATGGCGCCGCCGAGCACCGCCGGGGAGACGAGAACCGGCCAATCCGCCACGAAAGCGATGATGGTGGAGGCGGAAACACCAATGGCCACGCCGATCAGCCCTCCCAACAGGCAAAGGGAAACGGCTTCGACCAGAAACTGGAGCAGGATATCCCGCCGGCGGCCTCCGACCGCCATTCTGAGGCCGATCTCGCGCGTGCGCTCCGTCACCGACACCAGCATGATATTCATGATGCCGATACCACCGACGATGAGCGAAATGACGGAGGTGGCGGCCAGCAGGTAGCTCATCGTGGTGAGCACCTCCGTTCTCGCCTTCATGGTTTCGGAGAGATTGCGGACAGAAAAGGTATTCTCGGCGCCACGCGTTGTTTTGCGGCGCTGCCGCAGCAGGTTTTCGATATCCTCCTGCGCGACGGCCAGATCGCTATCGGTGTCGATTTTCACATAGATCTGCCCGACCCTGTCGTTTTGAATCTGGCTCTTTCCGGAAATGCGGGCGCGGGCCGTCGAAATGGGAATGAGAACGATATCGTCCTGGTCGCGACCCATGGCCGATTGACCTTTGGACGTGAGAACGCCGACCACCTCGAAGGGAACGTTCTTGATGCGAACGGCCGCCCCGACCGGGTTCTCGCCGGCGAAGATCTCCTGGGCAACCGTCTTGCCGATGATCGCCACCTTGGCTCCGCTCCTGACGTCGTTCGCCTCGAGCTCGCGGCCGCTTTCCACCGGCCAGTCGCGAATGAAGCCATACTCCGCATGAACGCCGCTGATCGTCGTGGTCCAGTTGGTGTTGCCGCGCACGATAGGGGCGGTTTCGGTGATCTGGCCCGAGACGGCCACGACGCCCGGCACCTTGTCGCGGATGGCCGTCACGTCTCCCTCCGAGAGCGGGATATCGGTGCCGGCGCCCTGGGAGCGCCCGAGCACGCGGCTCGATCCCGGAAAAACCACCAGCATGTTGGTGCCGAGAGCCTTGATCTGGCGGTCCACCTCGCTGGATGCACCGGTGCCGACGGCCACCAGGATGATGACGGACGCCACGCCTATGACGATGCCGAGCGTGGTGAGCACGGAGCGCAGAAGATTGACGCGCAGCGCGTTGACGGCGATCAGCACCGAGTCCCACATGTTCATTGCGGCTGGCCTCCGGCTGGCGGAGGTGCGGCTGCGGTGATCGGCGTCTGCCGAACGTCGTCAATGATGCGGCCATCGCGAAACGTAATGCGCCGCCCGGCCCAGAGCGCGATCTCCGGCTCATGGGTGACAAGAACGACGGTGATGCCTTCGCGGTTCAGCGCCGTGAAGACCTGCATGATCTCTTCCGACGTCTTGGTGTCGAGGGCGCCGGTCGGCTCGTCGGCAAGCAGGATCTTCGGATTGTTTACGATGGCGCGCGCGATGGCGACGCGCTGCTGCTGGCCGCCTGAAAGCTGGCGTGGCGTGTGGTCCATGCGGCTTGCCAGCCCCACCTGCTCCAGCCGGCGGCGCGCCATCTCCTCCATGTTCTCGGGACGGGGGTGCGCGTAGAGAAGCGGCAGCATGACCTGCTTCAGTGCGCTGGTGCGCGGCAGCAAATTGAACTGCTGGAAAACGAAGCCGATCGAGCGGTTCCTGAGATCGGCAAGCTCGTCGGCGGAGAGGCTGCCGATGTCGCGTCCGTCGATCACGAGGTTTCCGGAGGTCGGCACGTCGAGCGCGCCGATGAGGTTCATCATGGTCGACTTGCCGGAGCCGGAGGGCCCCATGATCGCCACGAAATCTCCAGCCGCGATATCGAGCGACACCTTGCCGAGGGCAACGAGGTCCTGCTCTCCCACCCGATAGATCTTGCTCAGGTCGCGGGCCGAGATGAGGGGCGTTGCGGACGAAGTCCCCTCGCGCCCCGGGACCGATGACGGAGATCTTTCGATCACGGTCATGACTTCACGTCCCGGCCACGCAAGATGACGGGCTCGCCTTCCTTGAGATCGCCGCCCAGAACCTCGATGAACTGGTCGTCGGCAATGCCGGTGCGGATGTTGCGCCGCTCGGGCACTCCAGTCTTTCCGAGCACCCATACCGTTGCGAAGCGGGCAGTCTCGCGGCCGTCCTTCCAGCGCTGGAACTTGATGCGCTGATCCTCAGTCATCGTGGGGCCAAGCGCCTGCTCGATGCGCGCGGTCGCCTTCTGGCGGAACACGATCGGATCGCCGGGGCCGGACATGAGGCCGCCGCCCTGGGCGCTGTCGCGCGTCTCCTGGCCGAGCTTGGCGAGTGCGTCCTTGACGGCCGTCTGCTGCTCGTCGGTCAGGCCGACCTCGGTGTTGAGGCGCTCCAGCATGCGGCCGGTGCGGTCTCCGCCGCCCGAACCGCGATTGGCGCCGCGGCCCTGCGTATCGGCACCTGGGATCTTGGGCTTGAAACGAAGCGCATCGTTCGAGACGCGCAGCACGCCATCGCGGGTGGCGGAAATGATCATAACGTTGGCCGTCATGCCGGGAAACAGCTTGCGGCCATCGTTGGCGGCTTCGATGATCACGGTATAGGTGACGACGCTGCTGATTTCGGTGGCGGCTAGGCGCACCTGGGTGACGCGGCCTTCGAACTGCCGATCGGGATAGGCGTCGACGGTGAACGTTGCTGCATTGCCTTCCGCGACGGCACCTACGTCGGCCTCGTTCACCTGGGCCTCGATGCGGATGCGGGAGAGATCCTGGGCGATCTTGAACAGCTCGGGCGCCTGCAGGCTCGCGGCAACCGTCTGGCCGGGATCGACGGTGCGGGAGATCACCGTGCCGTCGATGGGCGAGCGAATCTCCGCACGCTCGAGATCGATGGACGCCTGATCGAGGGCGGCCTTGCGCTGCTGGATGGTTGCGCGTGCGCTCGCGACCTGCGCCTCGGCCACGGCGATGTCCGCCTTCGCGACGTCGCGGTCACGCAACGCCGTCTCGTAGGTCAGCTGGGGCGACAGGCGCTTCTCGGCCAAGGCCTCCTGGCGCGCGACGTTCGTTTCCGCAGCCTGCAACACGGCCTTGGATTTCTGCATCGCCGCTTCCTGGTTCGCAAGCGCGGCCTCTGCGGCGGCGAGGTCTGCCTTGGCCTGCTCGACCTTCGCCGCGAACGTCTTGGAATCGAGCGTTGCCAGGATGTCGCCCGGCTTAACCTCGCTATTGAAATCGACCCGGACGTCGTCGACCTGCCCGGAGAGCTGCGAGCCGACGCTCACGGTCACGAGGGCGCGCACGGGACCGGAGGTGGAGACGATCTTGCGGATCTGTCCCTTGGAGGCAGGCACCGTATCGTAGACGATATTGCCGGCGGTGCGCGTGTTGAGGCCCAGCATCCATACAACGGCAAGACCGAGCGCGGCCACGGGGACCGCAAGGGTGAACAGGGAGCTGAAAGGTCTTTTCATCGCTTTGGCCGGTCCGACTGATATATGTGCCACTAGTCCTAGTGGAAGACGGACTGGGACGAAACTTCCGTCGCGCCCGCGGGGCTTTCTGCCGCTTTGCAGCCGCCGGGCCCAAAATCGCCACAACAATGAACCGCAGGTGAATGCGCCATTCAGAACCGGTTCAGCGGACGGGGGCTAACGTGCCCTTACCCTGAGATCCTATCTTCCCCGGCGTGATCCACGGGGGTGCACCGTTCAGGGTCGGTGCACCCCTATCTTTTTGGGCCCAACAGGGGCCTTCCGGTCCGCCGACCGTATTCTCCATGACAAAGCTTGAATGGAACCTCCTGAGCCGGTAGGCATTGGGCGAACTGAACGCCGCCAAAGGCTGGTCCGCTCCTTCTTCCCTGAATGGCGTGCCGGCCCCACGTCCTTACTTAATGTCGTGCTCCTTTTCGGACGCGCCCTAGACGGAGTATCCCGCCGTGACTTTCAAGCTCCCCGAACTTCCCTACGCGTATGATGCCCTGGCCCCCTATATGTCGGCCGAGACGCTGCAGTTCCATCACGACAAGCATCATCAGGCCTACGTGGACAACGGCAACAAGCTGATCGTCGGGTCGGGCCTTGAGGGCAAGTCGATCGAGGAGATCTGCAAGGCCGCTTATGACGGCAAGAACCAGCCGCTCGTGAACAACATTGGCCAGCACTACAATCACATCCACTTCTGGAAGTGGATGAAGAAGGGCGGCGGCGGCAACAAGCTTCCGGGCTCGATCCAGAAGCTGGTGGACGGCTACGGCGGCTTCGACAAGGTGCGCGCCGACTTCATCAACGCCGGCGTGACGCAGTTCGGCTCGGGCTGGGCCTGGCTCGCCATCAAGGATGGCAAGCTCGAAGTGACCAAGACGCCCAACGGCGAGAACCCGCTGATGCACGGCGCGCAGCCGATCCTCGGCGTCGACGTGTGGGAGCACAGCTATTACATCGACTATCGCAACGCGCGCCCGAAGTATCTCGAGGCCTGGTTCGACAATCTCGTCAACTGGGAGCACGTGGAAGAGCTAGCCGGCTAACGCGCAGGGCCGCTTCCTTCGTTCTGAAGCGCGGGACCCGAAAGGGCCCGCGCTTTTTCTTTGTCCGCTCAGCGGCGATGCCAGCCAGCAAGCGCGGAGACGAGGCTCTCACCTTGCGGAACCCGGATTTCGATCCCGAAGCGGCGATCCGGCAGCGCCACGGGCGCCGGAACGCCGTGATGATCGCGCAGGAGCGCCGAGATCCTCACCACGAGCTCATAAGGGCCGGCCGCGCGCGGCGTGACGAGCCACGCCCAGCGCCCAAAGGTCGCCGGATCACGAACGGACTGCGCGTATCTCGTACTGACGAATTGGGTGCGCTCGGACTGGCGCTCGATCTCGAACGCGTCCGCATTGCCGTAGAGGCTGACCGACAAGGTCTCAACGCTCTGGCGGTCCTCGCCAGCGATGCCGCCGTGCCCGACCTCCGCCTGCATGAGGCCCGCGAGAATGTCTCGCCCCAGCGTCAGCTCGACCGTCGTGGGCACGCCCAGCCACATGGCCTCGGGGATATGGTAAACGAGCAGGCCGTTGTCGACCGCCTTCGCCAGATCCTCGGCCGTGACGACCGGAGCGGTGGGGCGATCCTGCGGCGCACGCGCGACAGGACGCTGCGGGGGAGCCGGATCGCGGACGCGCGGAGGCTCCGGCGCGAAATCTCGCCGCGGCACGACGGAGGCAAGATCCGCCTCGACCTCCGGCAGATCGAACAGAGGCCGGGCGCGCCGGGCCATGGCGGGCTCGACGATGGGCTTTGCGGCATAGCGATCGGAAGAGCCGCCGGCAGCGGTACGATCCGGCGCCTTCGGGAGAGGCGGCGGACGGGCGGAGGTACGCGGCTGCTCGGGCGCGTGCTGCGCGGGGGCGGCGGAGCGCCTTATCTGCTCGCGCTCGGCCATGTCGCGCAGAGACGAGGCCGCCGTGCTCAGCCGCGCGACAAGGCGCGCGATGCCATCGACATCGCGCGGGGCCAGCATATTGAGCTTGCGGAACATGAGCGGCAGCCGCGACGTCTCCAGATCGTCCGCGCGGACGGGGATCAGGAGATTGAGAGGCAGCGTCTCACGCGCAATTTCCGCCAGGCCGTTGCTCTGGGCGGAGGTTTCCGTCCAGACGACGATCACGGCCTCGAACTGCCTGAGACGCGAGGCGCGCTCCGGGCGCAGCGTGTCAGGCTCGCCATCGAACGAGACGAAGTGACCGCGCCCCATGAGCGCGGCTCCCAGGTCTCTGGCGACGCTTCCGTCTTTTGGCACATGACAGATGAGGATACGTGCCATGTCTGTTTCCTCGAGCCTCGCAGCTTAAACGGCGTCTCGACGCCCTTGCTACGCAACCCACTCTCCTCGCTCGCGCAGCCTCTGTCTCAGCGGCTGCGGCCCGTAATCGACTTCACGATGATGTTCTTGATCGTGGTGGCGATGGTCCGCGATATTGAGCGCTGAAGATCCCGCCCGATCATCTCGCCCATGCCCTGACGCGGACGGCCCTTGCCGGTGCCGCCCGATCCGCTCGCGCCGCCGCCACCGAAGATGATGTCACCCCATCCTCCGCCGCTGCCGGCGCCGGCTTCCTCGGCCGTCTTGTCGGCGCGCTTGGTGAGGATCTCGTGCGCGCTCTCGCGATCGATCGCCTCCTCGTACTTGCCGTAGACTGGGCTGTACTCGACGACGCTCAGCCGCTCGTCGGCGGAGACGGGGCCGACGCGGCCTTCGGGCGGACGGATCAGCGTGCGCTGGACGATGGAGGGCTCACCCTTGTTTTCGAGTGTCGAGACCAGCGCCTCGCCGACCTTAAGCTCAAGGATCACGCGCTCGGTGTCGAGGGCAGGGTTCTTGCGGAAGGTTTCGGCGGCTGCCCTCACCGCCTTCTGCTCCTGGGGCGTGAACGCGCGCAGTGCGTGCTGGACGCGGTTGCCGAGCTGGGCCGAAACCGAGTTCGGCACGTCGAGCGGGTTCTGGGTGATGAAATAGACGCCGACGCCCTTGGAACGAATGAGTCGCGCAATCTGCTCGATACGTTCGAGCAATGCCTTCGGCGCCTCGTTGAACAGCAGATGCGCCTCGTCGAAGAAGAAGACGAGCTTGGGCTTGGGCAGGTCGCCCGCCTCGGGCAGCGTCTGCCACAGCTTGGTCAGCATCCAGAGCAGGAACGTGGTGTAGAGGCGCGGCTTCTCCATCAGCTTGTCGGCCGCGAGAATGCTCACGACGCCGCGACCGTCGGGCGCGACGCGCATGAAATCCTTGATGTCGAGCGAGGGCTCGCCGAAGAACTGGTCGGCGCCCTGCTCCTCCAGCACCAGCAGGCGGCGCTGGATGGCGCCGACGGAGGTCGTCGCCACGTTGCCGTATTTCTGAACCAGCTCCTTCGAGCGCTCGGCGACATTCGAGATGATGGCGCGGAGATCCTTGAGGTCGAGGATCGGGATCTTCTCGTCGGCGGCCACGCGGAAGGCGATGTTGAGCACGCCTTCCTGCACCTCGTTGAGCTCCAGCATGCGCGACAGCAGGAGCGGACCCATGTCCAGCACGGTGGCGCGGATCGGATGGCCTTCCTTGCCGAACACGTCCCAGAAGATGGTGGGGTAGGCGCGCTGCTTCCAGTCGCCGTCGAGGCCCACCTCGGCTGCGCGCTTGACCAGGAAGTCCTTGGGCTCGCCGACGGCGGCCAAGCCCGAGAGGTCGCCTTTGATGTCGGCCGCAAAAACGGGAACGCCGGCGGCGGAAAACCCTTCCGCCAGAACCTGCAACGTTACCGTTTTACCGGTGCCGGTGGCGCCCGTGATGAGGCCGTGGCGGTTTGCGAAGCGCAACTCGAGGTATTCGGGCTTCGTGCTCTTGCCGATAAAAATCTTTCCGTCCGCAAGCACCGACTGGCTCATCCCGCTCTCCGAATTGACATCCGCGACCGGCGCAAACCCAACTTCAGCCAGAACGCCGGTCGGCCGACTCGGGTCCCTCTGCACCTTTGGCCCTCTTTGCATGGCTCTGGTCTCATTGCAAATTCAGTTGCATGAGCCTCCTCGTCAAGCTGGGGAAATTCCGTTGGCGCGGTTGCTCCGGGCACCGCAAGATCGCTAATTCAGGCGCGCCGAACCGTCGCGGTTTCGTCACAAAAACCGCTTTCTGCGTGCGCGCGCGAACGCTTTTCCCTATAGAAATCACGCAAGGAAGAGACCCCACCGCGGTGCTTCAGAAAAAACCCGCCCGATCAACGGAGGACCGAAATCCACATGACGGCCGCTAACCCTGCCCAGGGCGTTTCTGCAACACCCCTTGCGTCAGATTTCGAAGCAGCAACCCGCGAGCAGTGGCTGGCCCTCGTCGATAAGGCGATCAAGGGCGCCGATTTCGAGAAGAAGCTCGTAACGCGCACCGCCGACGGGATCAGGGTGGAGCCCATCTACGTGCGCAGCAACGGCGTTCCCGAGCTGCAGGCGGCGATCCCCGGCCAGGCGCCTTTCACACGCGGCGCGGCCTCCACCGTTCGCGGCCTCGGCTGGGAAATCCGCCAGCGGATCAGTGCGCTGGATCCCGCACGCGCCAACACGCAGATCCTCGCCGAGCTCGAAGGCGGCAGCAACGGCATCCTGGTCGACGTCGAAGCCCCCGGGCAGACGGGCTGCCGCATCAAGAGCGCGGCCGACATGACGACTCTCCTCTCGGGGATGCGCCTCGATCTCGCGCCGGTGGAGCTCAACGCCGGGCTCGGGGCTCCCGATGCCGCCCGCCATCTGCTCGCATCGCTCTCCGGCCTCGGCATCCCTGCGCAATCGGCGCAGGTGCTTTTCGGTCTCGATCCGATTGGCTCGCTCGCCCGCTGGGGCGCGCTGCCCGTTTCCCTGGAGCAGGCGCTCGCCGATGCGATCGCGCTCGCGCGCGAAGCTGCCGCAAAGGCGCCGCTGTCGCGCACCGTGCGCGTGGACGCCACGATCTACCATGAAGCCGGGGCGACCGAGGCTTACGAACTCGCCGCGCTCGGCGCGACGCTCATCGCCTATCTCCGGGCGTTCGAGGCTGCCGGCGTTTCGCCGTCCGATGCGCTCAAGCAAATCTCGTTCGCCGTCTCCGCCGATACCGACCTCTTCGCCACCGTCGCGAAGCTGCGCGCCGCGCGCCGCCTCATCTGGCGCATCGCGGACGCCTCGGGCGCAGGCGACGCGGCTGCCAACCTGCACATCGCGGCGCGCGCCTCGTTCCGCGTGATGGCGCAGCGCGATCCGTGGACCAACATGCTGCGCTCGACGCTCTGCTGCGCGGGCGCGGTGCTTGGCGGCGCGGACGCAATCACGGTTCTGCCGTTCACCGCCGCGCTCGGCGAAGCAGACGATTTCGCGCGGCGCTGCGCCCGCAATATCCAGATCGTGCTGCAGGAAGAGTCGTGGCTCGGCCGCGTGCTCGATCCGATGGGCGGCTCCTGGTACATCGAATCCCTCACGGACGAGGTGGCCAAGACGGCGTGGGGCCTGCTGCAGGAGATCGAGAGCAAGGGCGGTATCCTCGCCGCGCTCGAGCAGGGCTTTGTGCAGGACAAGATCGCGGCCGATGCCTCGGCGCGTGCCAAGGCAATCGCGACGGGCCGCTCCGATCTCACGGGCGTCTCGGCGTTCCCGCTGCTGGGCGACGACGGCGTGACCGTTGCGCCGCGCGAGGCGGCTTCGCCCGTCACGTGGAAGCAGGCCGTGCGCCCCCTCGCACCGCACCGCCTGGCTGAGCCGTTCGAGGCGCTGCGCGATGCCGCCGATGCCTACACCAAGCGCTCCGGCAAGACGCCGGTCGTGTTCCTGGCGAGCCTCGGCCAGGTGATCGACCACACGGCGCGCTCGACGTGGATCAAGAACTACCTGGCCGCGGGCGGTATCTCCGTTCTGACGACCGATGGCTATGCCTCGGCCGAGGAAGCCGCCAAGGCCTTCGCCGCCTCCGGCGCAACGACGGCCTGCATCTGCTCCTCCGACGCCCTCTACGCCGAGCACGCGGAGGCGACCGCCAAGGCGCTCAAGACCGCCGGGGCAAAGCTCGTGCTGATGGCCGGGCGGCCGGGCGACAAGGAAGCAGCGCTCAAGGCTGCGGGCGTCGACCAGTTCCTGTTCTCTGGCGCGGACGCCGTGCAGACCCTCACCGGCCTTCAGCAGAAGCTCGGCGTCACGTCATGAGCAGTCTCGAGGCAACGACGGCGCGGACATCCGGCGGCCGAGCGAAAGAAGGCGCGCTTCAGCGTCTCGCCGCGGCGGCCGTGGCCTCGCTCGCGGCTGGCGCGACCGGCCTCCTGCTCGTGTTCGGGCAGGGACTGTTCGAGCTTCCCGGGCTGATCCCCGCCGGGCTCGCCTATGCGCTCTTGCCCGGGATCCCGGCCCTGCTCGCAGGGCGCCGCCTGCTCGGCGGGCGCCGCGGCCCAACCGGCTACGTTGTCCTCGGGGCGCTCGCCGCTGTCCTGTGGTTTGTGCCCTTCATGGGCGTTTTCGCGCCCTCCGACCCCGCTCTCGTCGCGGTGGCAATTGCCAGCATGAGCGTTTACCACGCGCTTTCGGGCGCGGCCGGCGGACTGGCGTTCTGGCTATTGGCCGGACGCGGCGCTCCTCTCGGCGAAACCCGAGGTTCAATCCTGCCGCCGACTTGATTAGACTTGTCGTCGCCCATTGCCCTACTGAGCCCAGCAAGAGATGGCTAAAGGTATGACCACCATTCCGGATTTCACCAAGATCGCGCTCGAAGGCACCCGCACGGCGGCTGGCCCGGCTGAAGCCGCCGGCGAAGGCGAGGTGTTCACGACGCCGGAAGGCATTCCGGTCAAGCAGGTCTATACCGAGGGCGACACGGCCGGACTCGACTTCCTCGACACCTGGCCCGGCATCGCGCCGTTCGTGCGCGGCCCCTACCCCACCATGTACGTCACCCAGCCGTGGACCATTCGCCAGTACGCGGGCTTCTCGACGGCCGAGGATTCGAACGCGTTCTACCGGCGCAACATCGCGGCCGGACAGAAGGGCCTGTCGGTCGCCTTCGATCTCGCGACGCACCGCGGCTACGATTCCGACCATCCCCGCGTGCGCGGCGACGTAGGCATGGCGGGCGTCGCCATCGACAGCATCTACGACATGCGCACGCTGTTCGACGGCATCCCGCTCTCGGAGATGACCGTCTCCATGACCATGAACGGCGCCGTGCTGCCGGTGCTGGCGCTTTTCATCGTGGCGGGCGAGGAGCAGGGCGTGCCCGCCTCTAAGCTCGCGGGCACCATCCAGAACGACATCCTCAAAGAGTTCATGGTGCGCAACACCTACATCTATCCGCCCGAGCCTTCGATGCGGATCGTGTCGGACATCTTCGCCTACACCTCGGCCAATATGCCGAAGTTCAACTCGATCTCGATCTCCGGCTATCACATGCAGGAAGCGGGCGCGACGGCGGACCTCGAGCTCGGCTACACCATCGCGGACGGCATCGAGTATGCGCGCGCGGGCGTTGCAGGCGGCCTCGACATCGACAAGTTCGCGCCGCGCCTTTCGTTCTTCTGGGCGATCGGCATGAACTACTTCATGGAGATCGCCAAGATGCGGGCCGCGCGTCTGCTCTGGGCGGAACTGATCAAGAAGGAGTTCGCGCCCAAGGATCAGCGCTCGCTTTCGCTCAGGACGCACTGCCAGACCTCTGGCTGGAGCCTGACCGCGCAGGACATCTTCAACAACGCGACGCGCACCTGCATCGAGGCCATGGCGGCGACGCAAGGCCACACGCAGTCGCTGCACACCAATGGCATCGACGAGGCGATCGCGCTGCCGACTGACTTCTCGGCGCGCATTGCCCGCAACACGCAGCTTCTCATCCAGCAGGAGAGCGGCACCACGCGGCCGATCGATCCGTGGGGCGGCAGCCACTTCATCGAGCGCCTCACCTACGAGCTGGCGCTCAAGGCCAAGAAGCACATCGACGAGGTGGAGAAGCTCGGCGGAATGGCGAAGGCCATCGCGGCCGGCATTCCGAAGATCCGCATCGAGGAAGCGGCCGCCCGCACGCAGGCACGCATCGACAGCGGCAAGCAGACGATCGTCGGCGTCAACAAGCTGCTGACGACGGAAGACCTCAAGATCAACCTGCTCAAGGTCGACAACAACTCCGTGCGCGAGCAGCAGATCGCCAAGCTCAAGCGGCTGCGCGGCGAGCGCAACGAAGCCGAGGCGCAGGCGGCGCTGCAGGCGCTGACCAACGGCGCGGCAGGCAACGCGAACCTGCTCGACCTCTGCGTGAAGGCGGCGCGCGCCAAGGCGAGCGTCGGCGAGATGTCGGAAGCGATGGAGAAGGTGTTCACCCGGCATCGCGCAGAGGTTCGCGCCATCTCGGGCGTTTACAGATCGGAGGCGGGAGCCATGAACGACGATGTCGGCTCGGTGATCCAGATGGCGGCGGCATTCGAGAAGCTCGACGGGCGGCGCCCGCGCATTCTCATAGCCAAGATGGGCCAGGACGGCCACGACCGCGGCCAGAAGGTGATCGCCTCGGCGTTCGCCGATCTCGGCTTCGACGTCGATATCGGGCCGCTGTTCGCAACGCCCGACGAAGCCGCGCGCCAGGCCGTCGAGAACGACGTGCACGTGATCGGCGTCTCGACCATGACGGCGGGCCATCTGACGCTCGTGCCTGAGCTCAAGCGCGCCCTCGCCAAGGATGGACGCGAGGACATCATGGTGGTGGTGGGCGGCGTGATCCCGCCGCACGACTACGAAGAGCTTTATGCGGCGGGCGCGGAAGCCATCTTCGGCCCGGGCACCAACATCCCGAAGGCCGCCGCCGACCTCATCAACAAGCTCAACGAGAAGTACGGGTACACGAAGGCCGCGGCGGAGTAATCACCCTGCAGACCAGTCGCTGCCGCATAGTCCGGCAGCGGCGTCCTCATGATCGGCCGGCTGCGTTTTCGGCCTTTGGTGCAGGTGGCAATAAGGGTGGGGGCAACCTACGTCTAGGCTTTCGGGAGAGAAACGCCAAAACGGGGATACCCTTTACATGAAAGCCATCAAAGTCGGGCGGCCGCAGAACCTCGACCACCTGAAACTCGCCGAGATCGAGGACCCGGGGCAGCCCGGCGCGGGACAGATCCGCGTCAGGCTCCACGCGAGCTCTCTCAATTATCACGACTACGCGGTCGCGGCCGGCGCCATTCCCGTGCCCGACGGGCGCATTCCGATGTCTGACGGCGCGGGCGTCGTCGAAGCTATCGGCGAAGGCGTGACCGAGTTCGCGGTCGGCGATCACGTCATCTCCGGCTTCTTTCCTCTCTGGCTGGACGGCACCGACCCGCACGGCAACTTTTCCTACGTTCCGGGTGACGGCATCGACGGCTATGCCCGCGAGGCCGTGGTGACGCCCTACCAGTGGTTCACGCACGCTCCCAAGGGCTGGAGCCACGCGGAGGCTGCCACGTTGCCGTGCGCGGGCCTGACGGCTTGGCGCGCGCTCGTGGTGGAAGGCGGCATCAAGGCCGGTGACAGCGTGCTGCTGCTCGGCACGGGCGGCGTCGCGATCATTGCGTTGCAGATGGCGAAGGCCATGGGCGCGACGGTGGCCATCACCTCCTCGTCGGATGCGAAGCTCGAGCGCGCGCGGTCACTCGGGGCGGATTTCACCGTCAACTACAAGTCCGATCCCGAGTGGGGCCGCACGGTGCGCAACTGGACCGGAAAGCGCGGCGTGGACCATGTGCTCGAGATCGGCGGGCCGGGCACGCTCGCGCAGTCGATCGTGGCGAGCCGCATCGGCGGACACATCTCGATGATCGGCATCCTGACCGGCGTGAAGGGCGAAGTGCCGACGCTCGCGCTGATGGCCAAGCAGATCAAGCTGCAGGGCATCATCGTGGGCAGCCGCCAGCATCAGCTCGACATGGTGCGCGGCCTCGATGCGACCGGCATCCGGCCGGTGATCGACAAGACGTTTCCGCTCGCGGGCCTCGCGGATGCCTTCCGTTACGAGGAGACGCAGCAGCACTTCGGCAAGATCTGCGTGGAGATCTAGCGGCCTGCCAAGCGAGGACTACGGCGCTGTTGGTGTCTCAAGGTCAGAAATGAAAAACGCCGCGAAGCCCAAGCTTCGCGGCGTTTTGTTTGTGTGGCGGAGGAGCGTTCTACTCCTCCTTCTTCCTCGGCACGCTCGGGACAGCGCCGCCGGACGAGCGGGAGGCCTTCTCCTTCTTGTCCTTCGGACCGGGAAGCGCCTTGCGGGGCGGCGTAGCCTCGACAAGGGCCGCTTCGGTCGGCTCGTCATCATCCTCGTCCTCGTCGTCCTTCGGACGCGGCTTCTTCGAGGGATCGGCTGGCACGACCTCGAGCGTGAGCTTGCTCTCCTCGCCCTTGCCTTGCACCAGCACCTTCACGGTGCCGCCATTCTCGAGCTTGCCGAACAGAAGCTCATCCGCCAGCGGCTTCTTGATGTGCTCCTGGATGACGCGGGCCAACGGCCGGGCGCCGAACTTCTCGTCGTAGCCCTTCTCGCCGATCCACTTCTGGGCGCCTTCCGACAGCTCGATGGTGACGCCGCGATCCGCGAGCTGCGCCTCGAGCTGGAAGATGAACTTCTCGACCACCTTGGCGATGACCGACGGCGGGAGGCCGGCGAAGGGGATCACCGCATCGAGACGGTTGCGGAACTCGGGCGTGAACAGACGGTTCACGGCCTCTGTGTCCTCGCCCTCCCGCTTCTCGCGGTTGAAGCCCATCGGCGGGCGCGCCATGTCGCTCGCACCGGCGTTCGTCGTCATGATCAGGATGACGTTGCGGAAGTCCACCTGCTTGCCGTTGTGGTCGGTGAGCTTTCCGTGGTCCATCACCTGCAGCAGGATGTTGAACAGATCCGGATGCGCCTTCTCGATCTCGTCCAGCAGCAGCACGCTGTGCGGATGCTGGTCGATGCCGTCGGTCAGGAGACCGCCCTGATCGAAGCCAACGTAGCCGGGAGGCGCGCCGATGAGCCGCGAGACCGTGTGCTTCTCCATGTACTCCGACATGTCGAAGCGCAGCAGCTCGACGCCCATGAGGGCGGCCAACTGCTTGGCGACCTCGGTCTTGCCAACGCCCGTGGGACCCGAGAACAGGTAGCAGCCAATGGGCTTCTCCGGCTCGCGAAGGCCCGCGCGTGCGAGCTTGATCGCGGCGGAGAGCGCCTCGATGGCGTTGTTCTGGCCGAACACGAGACGCTTCAGATCCTTCTCCAGGTTGGAGAGAACCTCGGCGTCCGACTTCGTCACGGTCTTGGGCGGGATGCGCGCCATGGTCGCGACGGTGGCTTCGACCTCCTTCACGGTGATCTTCTTCTTGCGCTTGGCTTCCGGCACCAGCATCTGCGAGGCACCCGTCTCGTCGATCACGTCGATCGCCTTGTCGGGCAGCTTGCGGTCGTGGATGTACTTCGCCGACAGCTCCACGGCGGCCTTGATGGCCTCGCCCGTGTAGCGGAGCTTGTGGAACTCCTCGAAGTAGGGCTTGAGGCCCTTCAGGATGGCGATCGAATCCTCGATCGTGGGCTCCTTCACGTCGATCTTCTGGAAGCGGCGGACGAGCGCGCGATCCTTCTCGAAGTGCTGGCGGTACTCCTTGTAGGTCGTCGAGCCGATGCAGCGCACCGTGCCCGACTGAAGCGCGGGCTTCAGCAGGTTCGAGGCATCCATCGCACCGCCCGACGTCGCGCCCGCACCGATGACGGTGTGGATCTCGTCGATGAACAGGATGGCGCCCGGATAGTTCTCGATCTCCTTCATCACCGCCTTCAGGCGCTCCTCGAAGTCGCCGCGATAGCGCGTGCCGGCGAGAAGGGCGCCCATGTCGAGGGCGAAGATGGTGGCGTGCTTCAGGACTTCCGGAACCTCGCCGCGCAGGATTTTGCGCGCAAGGCCCTCGGCGATGGCGGTCTTGCCGACGCCAGGATCGCCGACGAACAGCGGGTTGTTCTTCTGGCGGCGGCACAGCACCTGGATGGTGCGAAGCACCTCCTGCTCGCGTCCGATCAGAGGATCGATGCGGCCTTCGCGCGCCTTCTTGTTGAGATTGACGCAGTAGGTGTTGAGCGCATCCTGGCCGGGCTTCTTCTCCTCGCCCGCCTCGCTCGCCTGCTCGTCGTCCACGCCGCGCACTCCTCTCGGCTCCGTCATGCCAGCACGCTTGGCGATGCCGTGACTGATGTACTGAACTGCATCGAAGCGCGTCATCTCCTGCTCCTGCAGGAAGAACGCGGCATGACTTTCGCGTTCGGCAAAGATGGCGACGAGCACGTTGGCGCCCGTGACCTCCTCGCGTCCGGAAGATTGCACATGAACGACGGCGCGGTGGATCACGCGCTGGAAGCCGGTGGTCGGCTGCGCTTCGGCGGTGCCCTTGTGCACGAGGTTGCCAAGCTCGGTGTCGAGGTATTCGCTCACGCGGGCGCGGAGCTGGTCGAGGTCCACGTTGCACGCACGCATGACGGCCGCGGCGTCGCGGTCATCGATGAGGGCGGCGAGCAGATGCTCGAGCGTCGCGAATTCGTGGTTGCGCTCGTTGGCGAACTCGAGTGCGCGGTGCAGAGAGGATTCAAGGCTCTTCGAGAAGGATGGCACGTTCGACCTACTCTTTCTCCATGGTGCATTGTAGAGGATGGCCATGCTGGCGTGAGAAGTCCATAACCTGCGTCACCTTCGTCTCGGCGACCTCATAGGTGTAGACCCCACAAATGCCGACGCCCTTGTGATGCACGTGCAGCATGATGCGAGTCGCTTCCTCGCGCCCCTTGCTGAAATACTTCTCCAGCACGAGCACGACGAATTCCATCGGCGTGTAGTCGTCGTTGAGGATCAGAACTTTGTAGAGAGAGGGCTTCTTGGTCTTGGGCCGTGTCTTGGTGACGAGGCCCGTTTTGCCTTCCTCGCCTCCCCGATCGTTCCCGGCGCCGTTCTTGCCCGCCATTCTCAGTCCTAGTGTCATCATACCCGTCGTTTGATCGGTTCCGTGCCCCCGTGGGGGCGTCCCATGTTCGTCTCACTACATGTTACGCAGCTAGCTTGCGCCAGCAATGCCCTTCGCAACCTCCCGAGGGCGAGATGCAAGGTCCATGAAGCTGATCAAACCAATCGGGCGAAATGAAAGTAGGGTGCCTCGGCAAATAAAAAAGGCCCAGGGCTGAGCGCCTGGGCCTCTCATTTCGTCGCTGCGGAGCCGGAAACCGACGTCCATGAGCCGCCTTACCTGCCGTTCTGGAAGGCCTTCTCGACGGGCTTGTACGCGTCCTTGGCAATATTGGTGTACAGGCTGCCAATCTTAGTCATCTGATGGATGTAGTCGTCATAGGCGCGCTTGGCGAAGCTCGCCTGGATCTCGAAGGCCTGCTCGACGGACTTGGCCGCGGCGAGCTTCTCGAAGGTGGCCGTGCCATCCTCGAACGCGCGCTTGGAGTAGTCGGTGATCTCGGCGGCAATTGCCTGCCAGCCCTTGTTCCAATCGCCGAAAAACTTGAGGGCAGTGTCGACGTTGACCTGGCCGAACTTCTGGAAGTCCTGGAAATTGTTCGTCATTAGGATGCCTACTGCTGCTAATCGGTTGAAGAAGCCGCGATATTCGGCGGACGACGTCCTATTACGTTAGGCGCACCGCACCATTCTTTCAAGTCTTTTTGTTGCGTCGCAACATAAGGGCTAATCCGGTGGTAAGCGTGACCGAGACGTTAACTTTATCGAAGCAAGCCTCGGCTAGGTTGGCAGCCCATTCTATCCACGGGGGATTTTGCCCTGCCGTGGACGGAAGCCGGCCGTAAAGTGGCCCAGAAGAATAGGCATTGAGGCCCGGTTCAGATATGGTTGAGGCTCCGGCATCGCGCCGCGCCGGCTTCGACCTTTCGACAACGAGCGACACGGGGGAAGGGGGGCTCATTGGCGACTGTCGTCATCCGATCGATGCTCCTGCTGCTCGCCGTATGTGGGCTGGCCGTCCTGCCGGCCGAGAGCGCTCGAGCCCAGAACAAGGCCGCGTCCATGGTGATCGATGCCAACACCGGAAAGGTGTTGCACGAGCAATTCGCCGACGCGCCCCGCCATCCGGCCTCGCTTACCAAGATGATGACGCTGTACATGGTGTTCAGCGAGATCGAAGCGGGCCGTCTCAGCTACGACACCAAGATCAAGGTCAGTACCAAGGCCGCCGGCGTGGCGCCGTCCAAGCTCGAGCTGGAAGCGGGCGACGAGATCGAGGTGCTCGACGCGGTCAAGGCGCTCATCACGAAATCCGCCAACGACATGGCGGTTGCTCTTGCCGAACATATCGGCGGCAACGAGGTGGCCTTCTCGCGCATGATGACAGAGCGGGCGCGGCAGATCGGCATGCGCTCGACGCTGTTCTTCAACGCCTCGGGCCTGCCGGACCCCCGTCAGATCACGACGGCGCGCGACATGCTCACGCTGGCGCTCAGGCTTCAGGACGATTTTCCGAAGCACTACCGGCTGTTCTCGCTCACGTCCTTCACCTACCGCGGCAAGACCTATCGCTCGCACAACACGCTGATGCACGGCTTCCCCGGCATGGACGGCATCAAGACCGGCTACACGCGTGCCTCTGGCTTCAATCTCGTCTCCTCAGTGAAGACAGACAACAAGCACATCGTGGCTGCCGTGTTCGGCGGCAAGACCGCAGCGGCCCGCAATGCGCATATGCGCATGCTGCTTTACCGGGCGCTCGAGGGCGCCTCGACGGAGCGCACGCGCAAGGGCTCGCAGATGCTCGTCGCGTCGGCTCGTCCCGTGATCAAGCAGACCGCGGTCGAAACGATGGACGTCGCGTGGTCGACCGAAACCAAGTCCACGGAAACCAAGGCGCCCAAGAAAGCCGCCGAGAAGCCAGTGAAGCCCCCGGCCAAGGCCGCCGCGAAGGTGCCTCCGCCCACCCCTGCAGTTCGCCCGGCCCCGCCTCAGGTCGCAGCCGAGCGTAGCGCGCCGCCCGCTGGGCGAGACCAGATCGCGCAGGTGCTCTCCAACAGCGCCCCGCCTTCGGCGCCACCCGGAAACGGCGGAACCGTAGTGGCCGCCGCGCAGCCGCTCGCCTCCCCGCCGCGCCTCGATCTCGAGGCCCTGCGTGAGGCGATGTCCGAGGAGAACGAACCCCAGGGCGACGCGTCCGCAACGGCGGCGGCCCCGCCCGTCCAAGCGTCTGCCGCGCCCGGCCCGCAGGACATCGCGAGCCTGATCCGCAATTCCATCGTCGAAGGGGCGCCCACTGCGCGCACGCTTCCCAACCCGCAGGCCGACGCAGCGACCGCGCGGCCGCCGTCCACGCTCGACTCGCAGGCAAGTGCGCTCACGGCCGCCTATCGTGCGCCGGCCCAGGACACGGGATCTCTGCGGGTTGCCGATGCCGGTCGCACCGCTTCTCCGCCTCCGGGGCTTCCACCCTCTCATCTCCAGGGGCCTCAGGCCGCGCGCGCTCCCGCTGGGTCTGCCTATGAGATCCAGATCGGCGCCTACAGCACGGCAGTCGAAGCGCAGACGAAACTCGAAGCCGTGCGCACGCGCGCAAACGCCCTGCTGCAAGGGCACACGGGCGTCACCATTCCCGTGCAGCGCGCGGACCGCCAGATGTACCGGGCGCGTTTCGTGAACTTCAACGAGCAAGCCGCGTCCAACACCTGCCTCGAGCTGCGGCGGCTTGCCATCGACTGCTTCGTGATGAAAGCGGAGTAGCGGGCGCCGTGGACAGCGTGCTGGTGCAGAGTTGGCTTTCGACAGCCGGTATCGCCATCGATCTTATGGGTTTCGTGCTGCTGCTGCGCGAGTGGTGGCTCGCCTTCTTCCATGAAACCGCGACGCTCGAATACGAGAAGCAGCGCTCGTGGGAGCGCTCGCTGCGCCATCATCACCATACGCATGCGTCCGAGCAGCTCCGGTCGCACCTCGATGCCTCGGCTCGCATTCACGACGAGATGGCCGAGCGCAGTGCCCGCGACCGGCATGTGGCGACCTTGAGGTCCCGCAAGCAGGTGTTCGTGCTGGCTACCGCGCTGATCGTGCTCGGCTCCTTGCTGCAGCTCGCAGGCGCGCTGCCGGGGCCGATCTTCTCCCGCCTTCTGCCGTGATCGCGCTCAGGAGCGCTGGTTGAGCAGCACGTCCTTGGCCTCGTTCACCTGAGCGGCGAGATACGTCGAGCCGCCGCGATCGGGATGGAGCTTCAGCATCAGATCGCGATGAGCCCGGCGGATCTCCTCGTCGCTCGCGCCTGGAGCGATACCCAGGATCTCGTAAGCCTCGGCGGGCTGCATGCGCCCGTCGTGGTCGCGCATGGCGCGCTCGCCCCGCGAGACGTCCTCTCGCCAGGTCGGATGAATGCGATCGAGATAAGCTTCCAGAAGCTGAGCGGACTGGGGATCGACGAAGCGGCAATCGTGCCAGAGAAGGGCGACCTCGGCGGGCTTCAAGCTGTCGAGGTCACGGCCGGTGAACAGGCCCTTCAGCACCTTTCCCGACATGGCGCCGCTATCGTGATCGAGCTCCATGGCGAGGTGCTCGGTCGTCACTTTCGACATCTGCCCCGACGACTTGGTGGAGGAGCCGCCGCCCCAGCGCGGGGTCTGGCCGTTCCATCCCAGGAGCCACGAGCCAAGCATGCCGAGCAGAGCCGCGGGCCCCGCCATCCCGCGCACCAGCAAGATCGTCGCCGCGCCGAGGGCCAGCGCGCCGCCAGCCAAACGCATCTGGCGCGCCATGACCGCCGGATTGGCGCGGGTGAAGCCTCCGACCGCCAGCAGCGCCAGGACGAGGGCGGCAAGGCCGAGTAGAAAAAACTGCATCAGCGCATCACTCTCGGCAAAGTCTCATCCGGTCTCTGTCTGAACCGGCGCATCTCGTAGACGGATCCGGCCACTTCCATCCGACGCAACCCTGGCAGATTTCGGTCGCGGCCGCGCCGTATCCGATCAATCGCACGCGGGAATCTTGGCCTCAACAAGGATTTAGCGGCCCATCTGTCCGAGGAGGCGGCGGGCGCCCTCTCCTTCCGGCCGCCCGAGCAGGGCCTGGAGGGCCTTCTGGCCGCCCGCCGCGTAGACGGCAACGGCCGTCAGCAATGCGCGCAGCTCGGCCGCCGAGCCAGGCCCGAAGCGGCAGTGCGCGCCTTTTGTCAGGCGGGCAATCTCCCTGAACGCGCGCGTGGCGTTCGCGTCGTCGCCTTCCTGGAACAGGAACGCCGGGACGCCGAGCAACGCCAGTTCGCCTGCGCGCCCTGCCAGATCATCGATGGATTCCTCGACCGCGTCTCCAACGTAAACGAGGGCGCTGATCTTGGCCTTCTCCGACTCGCGGCGTGCGTGCGCCAGCACTTTGCCGATCTGGGTGAAGCCGCCGTGGCAGGCGACCTGACGCATGAGGCTCGCGAGCGCATCCGCATTCGAGACCCAGCGCGAGGCGCGCGCTTCTCCGGCGCCGCGGAAATACATGAGCTGCACTTCGAGCGAGCCGATCTCCTTCACCGCACGGAACATCTCGGACTGGAGCGCCAGCGCCATGTCCCAGGTGGGCGCACGGCTCATGGTGGCATCCATCGCGAACAGGAGGCGGCCGCGGGCCGCTCCGCTGGCGGGGCCGAGGGCCTTCACCTTGGCCACGAAGGCGGCCACCTCGGCGCTGGTGGCGGCGGCAGGTGCGCGGGCGGCACCGGCTTCATTGGCCGGCGCTTTTCCCTGCTTGATGTCAGGTCCTTGCTTGATGTCAGGCGTCTTGGTTTCGCGCGTCATGGCCTCGCGTCGCCGGCTCCCTGGATCGGACACTCCACCTTAACATGGAGCACCGTGCACGGCGCGACAATGGCCCGGGCCGCGAGATCCGCTCTAGTCGCTGCTCGCGACGCCGTCCGTGAGGAGGCCGACGTTGCCGCCCGTCGCGGTGATGTCGGTCGTGCGGACGCGCTCGGCGGCGAAGCGCACCAGATAGTTCGGGCCGCCCGCTTTGGGGCCGGTGCCGGAGAGGCCCTCGCCGCCGAACGGCTGGACTCCCGGCACGGCGCCGATCTGATTGCGGTTGACGTAGAGGTTGCCGACGCGCGCGTGCTCGGCCACGTAATCGGCCACGTTGCCAATGCGGCTGTGAAGACCCAGCGTCAGGCCGTATCCCGTCGCGTTGATGGCCTCGACCACCTTCGGCAAATGGCCGCCTGCGAAGCGGACCACATGCAGGACGGGACCGAATACCTCGCGTTCGAGAAGCCCCATGCGCTCGATCTCGTAGCAGGCGGGCGTAACGTAGGTGCCGGCGCGGCAGTCGTTAGGCAGCCGCAGGTCGATCAGCTCGCGGCCGTCGCGCTGCATGCGGACCTTGTGGGCTTCGAGCGTATCCTGAGCCGCCTCGTCGATCACGGGGCCGACGTCGGTCGCGTAGTCGAAGGGATCGCCGACATCGAGCGCCTCGATGGCGCCTGTCAACATGCGGAGCGTCCGGGTCGCGATCTCCTCCTGCACGAAGATCACGCGCAGCGCGGAGCAGCGCTGGCCGGCGCTGTCGAAGGCGGAGCGGACGGCATCGCGCACCACCTGCTCGGGAAGCGCACTCGAATCTGCGATCATCGCGTTGAGGCCGCCGGTCTCGGCGATGAAGGGAACGATGTCGCCACGGCGCTCGGAAAGCGCCTTCTGGATGGCCCAGGCGGTGTCGTTGCCGCCAGTGAAGGCCACGCCCTTGATCTTCGGCGATTTGACGAGAGCAGCGCCCACAGCGCCGCTTCCGGTGAGAAGGTGCAGCACGTCCCTGGGGACGCCCGCCTCATGCAGGATGCGCACGGCAAGCATGGCCGTGATCGGCGTCTGCTCGGCAGGCTTTGCGAGCACGGGATTGCCGGCTGCGAGCGCGGCGGCGATCTGGCCGACGAAGATGGCGAGCGGGAAATTCCACGGCGCGATGCAGGCGAAGGGGCCGCGGCCGTGCAGATCGAGGGTGTTGCTCTCGCCCGTCGGTCCCTTGAGGGATACGGGCACGCTCATGAGACGGCGGGCCTCGACCGCATAGTAGCGGAGCAGGTCGGCGGCTTCGCGCACCTCGGCCAGGGCCGCGGGCAGCGTTTTGCCGGCCTCGCGCACGAGCACCGCCATGAGGCGGGCGCGGTCGCGCTCGATCATGTCGGCAGCGAGGTCGAGAATTTTCGCGCGTTGAGGCCCGCCGAGCTTGTTCCAGCCGTGGGCCGCCCGCTCGGCGCTCGCGAGCGCGGTATCGACGTCGCGGGGCGTCGCGATGCGAACGCTGCCCAGGCGCTCGCGCCTGTCGTGCGGGCACGTCAGCAAGGCCGCCTGCGGGCCGCCGATCGTCTCCACGCCGTCGACGATGGGACCGGCGTCGAACGGGTGGACGAGCGCCGCCTCCATGTCCGCCACAAGCGCCCTGCGCGCGGTGCGGTCCGTCAGCGCCACGCCGAACGAGTTCTTGCGCTCCGGCCAATAGATGTCGCGCGGGCGCGGCAGTGGTTTCGCGGTGCCGGGATCCTGGCGCTCCCGCTCGGCGATCTCCACGGGATCGCGGATGATCTGGGCGATGGGCGCTTCGTCGTCCGCCAGACGATTGACGAACGATGTGTTGGCGCCGTTCTCGAGAAGGCGGCGGACGAGATAGGACAAGAGGTCCTCATGCTCGCCCACGGGCGCGTAGATGCGGCAGGGGTGGATGAGCTTGCCGGGCGCGGAGACTTCCTCATAGAGCGCCTCCCCCATGCCATGCAGGCGCTGGAACTCGAAGGCCGTCTGCCCGGCCGCGACCACGGCCGCGGCAACGGTGTGGGCGTTGTGGGTCGCAAACTGCGGATAGAAGGCTTTGGAATCCGACAGGACGAGCCGCATGCAGGCGAGATAGGAGACGTCCGTATGCAGCTTGCGGGTGAACACGGGATAGTCGGCGAGGCCGCGCTCCTGCGCCCATTTGATCTCGCTGTCCCAGTAGGCGCCCTTCACGAGGCGGAGCGGGATGCGCTTTCCACCCGCTTCCGACAGCCGGCGCAGCCAGCGGATGGTGGGGATCGCGCGCTTTCCGTAAGCCTGAACCGCGAGACCGAGCCCGGTCCAGCGCTCGAGGGCCGGATCGGTGTAGGCGCGCGCAAAGAGGTCGAGCATCAGCTCGTGGCGATCCTGCTCCTCCGCATCGATGGTGACGGCGAGGCCGCGTGCTTCCGCCGCCCTCAGCAAGGCGAGAAGACGCGGGTAAAGCTCGTCTGCGAGGCGGGCTTCCTTGCCGGGCTCGTAACGGGGATGGAGCGCCGAAAGCTTCACCGAAAGGCCCGGGCGCGCGATCAGCGCATCGGGATGGGAAAGCGGATTGGGACCGGCTGCTTCCCCCACGGCCTCGATGGCGCCCATGTAGCGCTCGAAATAGCGCTCGGCATCCTTCGCCGTCTTCGCCGCCTCGCCCAGCATGTCGTAGGAGAAGCGGAAGCCGCGCGCCTCGTAGGGCGCCGAGCGGGACAAGGCATCGCGAATGGAACGGCCCAGCACGAACTGGTCGCCGAGCACCTTGACCGCCTGGCGCACCGCCTGCCGGATGACGGGCTCGCCCGAGCGCGCGGCGAGGCGCTTCAGGGCCTCCCACGGATTGGAGCCGCGGGCCTCCCGAAGCTTCACGAGACGGCCGGTGAGCATGAGCGCCCAGGTCGACGCGTTGACGAGCGTGCTGTCGGAATGCCCGCGATGGCGCTCCCACTGGCCGCCCGCGATCTTCTCGGCGATGAAGCGATCGGCGGTTTCGGAATCGGGAATGCGCAGCAAAGCCTCGGCGAGGCACATCAGGATGATGCCTTCCTCGCTCGAAAGCCCGTACTCGCGCATGAAGGCGTCGATGCCGCCGTGGTTGGCGACACCGGCGCGCGCAGCCGTGACAAGCGTGCGCGCGATCTCGGAGACGCGGCGGCGCTCCTCGTCTGTGAAGACGGCGCGCTCCACCAGACCGCCTACGAGGCGCGTCTCGTCCGAAAGATAATGGGCCGCGATCTCATCGCGCGGCGGAACCTGGACCTCGCCGGCGGTTGTACCAGCGAACTCGGATTTTCTCAGCGCGACCATGAAGTCCCCTCTTCTCGACGGGAGCACACCTGATTCTTCCGGCCATTGCACTGTAGCAGATGGAACTTGGCTGTGAGTTGTACAACGCCCCCGTGCCTCTGCGGCCCCGTATGATGCGGGATTTTCCGGGCCTCGGCCGCCCGATTGCCCGCTCGACCGATCTCCGTGATCGCCCCCTCATGTTGCGGCGCGGAATGCCTGATCCTGCAATTTCTTAAATTTATATGATCCATCAGTTGTTTACGACTTGAAGATAAGATGACACCGCAAGCCAGGGAGGCTTCGTGAAAAACCGGGACGAGATCTCGGGCGCCGTCGGCAAAGTCCTACCTGAGGATCCTGCGCCGGCTTCCGGCGCCCCCACAAAACGCCGTCGTGTCTGGAGCGGAAAGATCCACCGGGTCTATTTCGTCCTGGCGGCCATCGATCTCCTCGTCATGGTCGCGAGCCTGTCGCTCGCCCATCACGGCAACACACTGCTCTATGGGGCCGTCCAATCCACGCTGACGCGCAATGCGCTACTCGCCAACATCGACGAGCTGCGCACGCTCGCAGGCCGCGTCAGCGCTCCCGGCAACGACGTGTTCCAGAGCAAGGAGCCCACCCGCGAGGCAGCCCAGCTCAAATCGGCCATCACGGAGACGCGTCACCACATCGACAGCCTGCTGACCGGGCTCGCGAACAACGACGAGGAATGGCTGCTCGCCCAGCAGCGCGTCCACATCCGGAAGATCGACGATCTCATCCTGGGGCTCGCCGTCCAGGCGAGAAGCGTGCTCGGCGCGTACCAGGCCGGCGACATCGATACTGCGCTCGCGCGCAGCGCGCGGCTCAACCAGCAACTCCGTTACGTTCATTTCACCATCGGCAAGGCCGCAGAGGCCATGCGCAAAGCCGAAGCCTCCGAGAAGGTCTCGCGCCTCGAGATTTCGCATGAGCTGAGCTACATCGAGGCGATGCTGGCTATCATCGTGCTCTCCGTGGTCGGCTGCGTCACCATCTACGGAAACCGGCTCGCGCGCCTGTTCCAGGCTCAGAACGACGAGCTCGCCAGCTTCAACGATGCGCTCGAAGCGCGCGTTGCGGACCGCACGGCAGAGCTCGCAGCCGCGAACGTACGAACCCAGGCTCTCAATTCCGAGCTTGCCCTCAAGGTGCGAGAGCTTCGCGATGCGCAGGCGGAGATGATCCGAAAGGATGAGCTCATCCTTCAGAACGCTCGGTTCGACGCCGCTTTGCAGCACATGCCGATCGGCATGTCTTGGTTCGACTCCGAGAGCCGCCTCGTAACCTGTAACCGGGCCTACCTGGAGGTTTACGGATTCGCTCCCGAGATGGCACAGGCTGGAAGCTCTATCGACGCACACTTCAGAGCCATCAAGGGGCTTATCCCACGCAACGAAGATCCGCGCCGCGCCGAGCTGCTCGACGAGCACCTGACGCAGCACCGCGTGGAGATGGACTCGGGCGGGCGATGGACCACCGAGAGCGAGCTTTCCGAAAGCAAGATCGTGCGGGTCACCTCAGGCCCAATCCCCAACGGCGGATGGATCTTCATCCATGAGGACATCACGGACGAGCGCCGCCGTGCCGCCAAGATCGAGCATTTGAGCGGGCACGATTCCCTCACCGACCTGCCGAACCGCATGTTGCTGCGCGCGCAGCTCGACAGGCTTCTCGCGTCGCTCCCGGCGCATGGGCATGTCTGCGTGCATCACCTGGACCTCGCCCGCTTCAAGGACGTGAACGACACGTTCGGCCATGTGGTGGGCGACGAGGTGATCCGTCAGGTCGCCGATCGCCTTCGTGCATGTATCGGCGACGGCGACATGGTGTTCCGCATCGGCGGCGACGAGTTCGTGCTGCTGCAGACCGTACACAACACCGCCGAGGACGCTCCGCGCCTTGCGAACCGCATCCTGGAAGTGGTCGGAGAGCCGTTCGAGATCGGCGGGCAAATCGTGAAGATCGACGGAAGCGTCGGCTTCGCCATCGCACCCGAGGATGGAAACACGACCGAGTTGCTGGCCCGTCATTCGGACGTCGCGCTGCGCGGGGCGAAATGCGAGGGGCCGGGCCATTGGAAGGCGTTCGAGGCCGGCATGGAAGAGCGGCTGCGCGAGCGGCGGGGGCTCGAAAGAGACCTGCGCGCGGCCCTCAGCAACGGCGAGCTCGAAGTGCACTACCAGCCGATCCTCGGCGCGACGACACGCAGGATCTGCGGCGCGGAAGCGCTGCTGCGCTGGCGCCATCCGACGCGCGGCATGGTCTCGCCCGCGGAGTTCATTCCGGTGGCCGAAGAGAGCGGCCTCATCGGCGACATCGGCGCCTGGGTTTTGAGGACCGCTTGCGCGCAGGCCGCAAACTGGCCGACGGGCATGCGGATCAGCGTCAACCTTTCGCCGCTGCAATTCAAGAAGGGCGGCCTCGTCTCGCTGGTCGCGGACACGCTGGCCGAGACCGGCCTCGCCCCTGGCTGCCTCGAACTCGAACTTACCGAAACCGCGCTTCTCTCCGACGGGGACCAGACGGTGGACGTGCTTCAGCAGATCCGCGCACAGGGCGTGCGCATCGCGCTCGACGATTTCGGAACGGGATACTCCTCTCTCGCCTATCTTCGCCGCTTCCCGTTCGACAAGATCAAGATCGACCGCTGCTTCATCTCCGACCTCAGCGACGAGCGCGACGATGCGGTGGCGTTCGTGCGGGCGATCTGCGCGCTCGGTCAGGCGCTCAACCTTACCATCACGGCCGAGGGCGTGGAGACGGAGGAACAGCTCACCGCCGTGGCGCGAGAGGGCTGCTCCGAGATCCAGGGATACATCTTCAGCCCGCCGGTGCGCGCCGATGTGCTCGGCGAGCTCATTCGCGGCCCGAGCGGCCCCCTGCCCGGCATGCCGCAGTCTTTGCGGGACACGTTCAAGCTTTCGGCCACCTCCATCCTGCCCTTCGAAAAGACCTCCGCACAGACCTCTTGACGCGGAGGCCGGCGCGGCGTCACCTCCCGCAGCCCCGGGCAGCCTTCTTCTCTGACGGGGAGGCGAGGTAGGTCTTGAAAGTAGTCCGGACAATCACAGATTTGCGGGCCGAAATCGCACGGTGGCGCTCGGCCGGGGAAACGGTGGCACTGGTGCCCACCATGGGCGCGCTCCACGCCGGGCATATCGCGCTCGTGGCAGCGGGCCTCGCGATCGCCGACCGCGTCGTCGTCTCGATCTTCGTCAATCCCACTCAGTTCGCCCCGCATGAGGATCTTGCCCGCTATCCGCGGGATGAAGCGGGCGACGTATCCAAGCTGGCGGGGGCGGGCGCCCATCTCGTCTGGGCGCCTTCGGTCGCGGACATGTACCCGGAGGGCTTTGCGACGCAGATCGTGGCGGGAGGCGCGGCCCTTCCGCTCGAAGGAGCGTTCCGGCCGCATCACTTCGGCGGCGTGGCCACCGTCGTCTGTAAGCTCGTCTCGGCGGTGACGCCCAACGTCGCGCTGTTCGGCGAAAAGGATTTCCAGCAGCTCGCGGTTATCCGCCAGATGGTGCGCGATCTCGCGCTGCCGGTCACGATCCAAGGCGTGCCGACCGTGCGGGAGGAGGACGGCCTCGCGCTCTCCTCGCGCAACGCCTATCTTTCAGACGACGAGCGCTATATCGCGCCCATGCTTCACAAGGTCATCTCCGAGGTGGCGCGCGGGCGCGACCCGCAGGACGCGGGCAACGCCCTGCTCGCCGCGGGCTTTTCCAAGATCGACTACATCGAGGTGCGGGACGCCGAGACGCTTGCGCCCTTTGCGCCCGGCTCCGGGCGGCCCGGGCGGGTGCTCGCGGCCGTCTGGCTCGGAAAAACCCGGCTGATCGACAACGTGGCGATCTAGTTCGGCTTCAGAGTGCGGCGGACTTCGGGCTTCGCGTCGCGAGCCAGAGACCCGACGCGATCAAGCCGATGCCGAGCGCGTGGTAAGCCTCGAGCCGCTCGCCGAGAAGCAAGACGGCGAGCAGGATTCCGAACACCGGAATGAGGTGCACGGTAAGCCCTGCCGTATTGGCGCCGACCAGCTCCACGGTGCGGTTGAAGGCCATATACGCCAAAATGGAGGCGCATACGGCCACATAGCCGATCGCCATCAACGATCCCGGACTCGCAGGCATCGGGCCGACGAGGACGGTTTCGGCAACGTAGAAAGGCAGGAGCAGCATCGCGCCGAGGCCGAAGCTCGCGAAGGCGAAGCTGAACCCATGCACGGCGGGGCGCAGGCGCAGAAGCGCCGTGTAAATTGCGTAGCTCACCACGGCGGCCAGCATCCAGAGATCGCCGGGCCGGAAGTCGAGATGGGCCAAAATGGCGGGATCGCCGTGCGCGGTCAGCACCAGCGTTCCGGCCAGCGACACCAGGATGCCGAAGGCCTGGAGCGGGCTCACCCGATCGCGGAAGATCAAATAGGTGGCGAGCACGACGACGATCGGCATCGCCGTCTGGAGCATGACGATGTTGATTGCGGTGGTCGTGTGGGCCGCCATGTAGAGGAAGGTATTGAATACGCTAATGCCCAGCGTGGTGAGCAGCAGCATGATCGGCCAGCTTGCCAGCATCATGGGGACATCGCGGCGCAGATGGCGCCAGGCGAGCGGCAAGATGACAATCGCGGCGACCGTCCAGCGCCAGAATGCCAGCCCGATCGGGGGCACCTCGCCCGCGATGGAGCGCGCAACGATGGCGTTTCCGGCCCAGAACAGGCCGGGCAGAAGCATGAGGAAGCGCGGCTCATCCGCAAGGACGCGCACCCACTTGGCCAAGGCGAACGAACCGCCCTCAGCTTCTTTCGCCATCGTCTATTTTCCCGTATTGCAGTCGGCGCCTGCCGGATCGGACCGGCAGGTGATAGCAGGATCGGTGGAGGTGCTCCAAAATATTGGAACATGGCCCTCGGGCGGCGTTTCAGCGCACCAAATCTCATGAGCACCGCACTTTAGCCACTCAAATACTTGAGAAAATGCGTTTCACTGTGGCCCCTTGGCATGCCTATCTTGCCAATCCACAGCGCTCCGTGCCACCTGTCGCGGCAAGCGACGACCATCGTAGATTCGGGCTCCGCGCTCACATCCGTCCCGCGTACAGCCGCCGGGCCACGCCTTCGAGAGGCAGGGGTGACAGCGCATGGCCCAATCATTTCGTGATCTGTTTTCGAGCCTTACGCAAAGCATGACCGACAAGACCAACCGCGCCCGCAAGACCACCGACGCGTCCGAGAACTATACGGCCGCCGACATCGAAGTGCTGGAGGGGCTGGAGCCTGTCCGGCGGCGGCCAGGCATGTACATCGGCGGCACGGACGAGAAGGCGCTGCATCACCTGTTCGCCGAAGTGATCGACAACTCCATGGACGAGGCCGTCGCCGGTCATGCGGACTGGATCGACGTGCGGCTCGATGCCGACGGGTTCCTTTCGGTGGCCGACAACGGCCGCGGCATCCCGGTCGATCCGCATCCCAAGTTCAAGAACAAGAGCGCGCTCGAAGTCATCATGTGCACGCTGCACGCGGGCGGCAAGTTCGAAGGCAAGGCCTACAACACCTCGGGCGGCTTGCATGGCGTCGGCGTTTCGGTCGTCAATGCACTCTCCGATACGTGCGAAGTGGAAGTGGCGCGCGGCCAGCAGCTCTATCGCATGGTGTTCTCGCGCGGCATTCCGCAGACGAAGCTCGAAAAGCTCGGACCGGTGATGAACCGGCGCGGCACGAAGGTGCGCTTCCATCCGGACGAGACCATCTTCGGCAAGGGCGCGCATTTCAAGCCGGCGCGCCTGTTCAAGATGGCGCGCTCGAAGGCCTATCTCTTCGGCGGCGTGAAGATCCGCTGGAGCTGCGATCCCGCTCTCATCAAAGACGATACGCCGTCCGAAGCGGAGTTCCACTTCCCGGGCGGTCTCAAGGACTATCTGGCGTCCGAGATCGCAGGGCAGACGCTCGTCACCAAGGATCTGTTCGCGGGCTCGATCGAGCGCGAGGGCAAGCACGGCTCGGTCGAATGGGCGGTGGCCTGGATTTCCGACGAGGACGGCTTCTGCCGCTCCTACTGCAACACCATTCCCACGGCCGAGGGCGGCACCCACGAGAACGGCTTCCGCTCCGCGCTCTCCAAGAGCCTGCGCGAGTTCGGCGATCGCGTCGGTAACCGCAAGGCCGCGCAGATCACGGCCGAGGACGTGATGGGAACGGCGGCGGCGATGCTGTCGGTGTTTATCCGCGAGCCCGAGTTCCAGGGCCAGACCAAGGACAAGCTGGCCACGCAGGAGGCGAGCCGCATCGTCGAATCCGCGGTGAAAGACGCGTTCGACCACTGGCTGACGGACAGCCCGCAGCAGGCGACGCGCCTGCTCGAATGGTCCATCGACCAGGCGGAGGAGCGGCTCAAGCGGCGCCGCGAGAAGGAAGTCGGCCGGCAATCGGCCACGCGCAAGCTGCGCCTGCCCGGCAAGCTCGCGGACTGCTCCATCCAGCAGGCGGCCGGCACCGAGATCTTCATCGTCGAGGGCGACTCGGCCGGCGGCTCGGCCAAGAGCGCGCGCGTGCGTGAGACACAAGCCATCCTGCCGCTCAGGGGCAAGATCCTGAACGTCGCCAACGCGTCATCGGCCAAGCTTGCGCAGAACCAGTTGCTTGCCGATCTCATCCAAGCGCTCGGCGTCGGAACGGGCAGCAAGTACCGCGACGACGATCTGCGCTACGAGCGCGTGATCGTGATGACGGACGCCGACGTGGACGGCGCGCACATCGCCTCGCTGCTGATCACCTTCTTCTACCAGGAGATGCCGGAGCTGATCGAGAACGGGCACCTCTATCTGGCGGTGCCGCCGCTTTACAAGCTCACGCACGGTGCGAAGTCCGTCTACGCGACGACGGAAGCGCAGCGTGACGCGCTTCTGAAGAAGGAATTCGCCGCCAACGCGAAGGTCGAGATCAGCCGCTTCAAAGGCCTCGGCGAGATGAATGCGCAGCAGCTCAAAGAAACGACCATGGATCCCAAGAACCGCACGCTCCTCAAGGTGGAGATCGGCGAGGGAGACAGGAGCGCAATTTCGGACGCCGTCAATGCGCTGATGGGCTCGAAGCCGGAGGCGCGGTTCCGCTTCATTCAGGAGCGGGCTGCTTTCGCTACCGACCTCGATATCTAACTCGTTATCTAAAGAGAGCAGCCGGCGCGCCGCACTCGCATCGTTCAAAAGAGAAGGGGACGTTCCGCGGAACGTCCCCTTCGCCGTTTGGACCAAAGCGCTCTAGTCGAGCACGCCAGCCAGGGCGTAGTGGCTGATCTTGTCGCGGTTGGCAATCAGCTCGTCGACGCTCGGCTCAAGGCGCATCGCGCGGCCGATGGCGATCTTCGTCGCCTCGTAGTTGGTGCGATAGAGATCCTTCTTGTCGAGGTTCGGATCTTCGGCGCAACGCGGATCGAGCCAAACGGTGATGATCATGCAGATGTCGTTCGCGATCTCGCGGGGAATGGTGCCTTCCTTCAGACAATCGACGATCGCATCGCCGATCGCGGCCTGCACGACGCCGCCGAACAGCTCGATGTAGGCCGCACCCGAGATGGTGACCTTCGAGGTCATGATGGCCGACGGGCGAACCATCTGGTTCAGGTCGCGAATGACAAAGAAGCGGGTGTGGCCGACCGCCTGCCCCATCATCGTGGCGAAGGCCGTTCCGACCGGACCCTTGACCGAGCCGATGACAACCTCAGGCATGGCATCGGTGGCCTGCCCTTCCTTCGCCAGAACGGTGGCTTCGCCCGTGCGGAACCAGATTTCCATAGTGTGATCCTCTCGATATGTTCATGCGCCATCTATGCGTGTGGCGCGCGTACTAAGGGGCTTCGATCCGCGATGCGCAACAAGATTTGTGGCGTTTCCGGATCGAGAACAGCGGCCGGACCGCTTTGCGCGGAAATCGGCATTTGCGCCGATCCTGCGCGCTTGATTGGGCGCGCAGACACGGGGGATTGTAGAGCGGCAGGAAACACGATCCTGCGCGCTCTGCCAAGATCAGCCACCGTCCGACGGATCGCGTCCGAGCACGATACGGGTTCGTGTGGCGATTGCGATGCGAACCTCGTCCGGCTGCTCCGCAACCGCTGACGAAATGGCGCGAAGCGAGTGGCGCGTGCGATGCAATTGATCCACGAGCGACAGGATGACGGGCAGGCTCTCGTGCTCGAGTCCCATGCGGTAATGGAGATCGCAGACGAGCGCGATGCGCGCTTCATCCACGTCGTCGAAGACGAAGGCGTCGGCCTCCCGATGTGGCGTCACGAGCCCAAGCTCGATCCACCTGCGGAGCACGCTGGCTTCCAGGCACTTCATGCGCGCGATGAGTTGCTGCTCGCTGATCATGAGCGGTCTCCGCGTTTCTGCCTCGGGTTCTGCGGGTGCTTTGCTTCCCAGTCCGCCATGAACGCCGCGAGCTCGTCGTCGGGGTTCTCAGGCGGCACGACCACGAGCTCGATCAGGTGATCGCCCCGCGCGCCGGACTTGTCCCGCCGCACGCCCTTGTTGCGGAGGCGCAGGGTCGTGCCGGACTTGGCGCGCTTCGGCACTTTCACATCTACGGGGCCGTCGACCGTGTCGACACGCACGCTGCCTCCGTTCAACGCCTCGCCGAGGGAAATGGGAACCTCGGAGCGGATATCGTTGCCATCGCGGCGGAACTCAGGATGAGGGAGAACGTGGATCTCGACGTAGGCGTCACCGGGTGCTGCGCCTTCGGAGCCTGCCCTGCCCTGTCCCTTGAGGCGCAGGGTCTGGCCTTCGCGGATGCCGGCCGGGATCTCGATATCGAGCGTCTTGCCGTCCGGCATTCCGATGGTCTTGCGCGCGCCGTTGACGGCGTCGAGGAAATCGACGGGCAGCGTATAGTGGACATCGCTCGGGGGCTCGCGGAAGCGCGCGCCGCGCGAGCGGAACAGGTCGGCGAACAGATCGTCGGCGTCGAACGCATCGCCCGCACCACCCGACGTCGCGCGGCCGCCGTAGCGCATATTCGGATCGGCTTCCGCATAATCGCGATAGTAGCGGCGCTCCGGCTTTTCCGCGCCGCTTTCGTCGATCTCTCCGGCATCGAAGCGCTTGCGCTTCTCGGGGTCGCCGAGAATGTCGTTCGCGGCGGAGATTTCCTTGAAGCGGCGCTCGGCCTCCGCATTGCCGGGATTGAGGTCCGGATGCGTTTCCTTGGCGAGTTTGCGATACGCGCTTCTGATCTCCTCGGCCGTGGCAGTCTTGCTCACGCCTAGGGTCTTGTAGGGATCGGCCATTTTTTGACGCCTCTCAGTCGGCCCGATCCTACTCCCGAACGGAGGCCGGATGCATCCCAATCTGCAGGGTCGCGGTAAACGAGGCGCTTATCCTGCCGGGCGATTTTGTCCCTAGGCCGACAATGCGGCGGCTTCTCCCTCCGGACGCGCTTCCAGGGTTTCGAGCCAGCTCAGCAAGCCGTCGGCTGCGGCCTTCCAGTCGGGGTCGAGCATGAGCGTGTGCGAGAGGCCATCGAGAACCTGCGCGTCGGCGCCATACCAGATCGCGGTGGCCCAAAGGTCCTCGCGCCGGATGAAACGGTCCTCGCTGCCGCCCATGACGAGCATGCGGGGCGCCTGCCAGGGCATAGGCGCGAAGGGACGCATGCCTTGCAGCTCGAAGCCGACCAGCGGGCTCTCGCCGCCGCCTCTCGCGGCGAAGCGCGCGAACGCACCGGCGTCGATGCGGTTCGAGAACAGGCCGTCGCGCAGCACGTCGAGATCCGTCTGAAGCACACCCGACGTGAACATGACTGATAATTCGCGCCACAGCTTCGGCCGCGCCCACATCATGGCGATGTTCGCCGCCATCAATCCCCCCGGCGGAACGGAGGCCAGCAAGGCGGCGCCCGAGAAGCTCGCTCCGGAGCGTATGGCATGCTGCACGACCGCGCCGCCCATGGAATGGCCGACCGCGACCACCGGCCTTCCGAGCGACGTGGACACCTCCATGAGATCGGCGGTGTAGTCGGAAAGGGTTGCCGTGGCGAGGCGATCACGCCCGCAACTCGCGCCATGTCCGCGGAGGCTCATGGCGTGCACGTTGTAGCCGGCTTCCGCCAGATACGGCATGAAGTTCGGTTGCCAGATCCAGGCACCGACGAAGATGCCGTGCACGAGTACGACGTCGACGTTGCGCGCGCGGCCGCGGCCCGGCGTGGATAAGACTTCGAGTGTCATGCCGTCTCCGCCTTTATGTGGAGCTTGCAGTTTCTCGTCATCGCAAACCCCGTTGCAACCGCCACGGCGTCGCAGAGTTCCTGCTTCAGATTGACAGGCTGCGTGAGCGGCCTTATCGGGTACGGCCATGAACACCGGTCCGATCTGCACCCGCGCGTATTATCTGCCGTCCCCATAGGAGCGGCACGGATCGATTGTGTTCGAAACGATGCCGCCGCCAAGGCGGCATTCGTTTTTTGTGGCCTTGGCGGCCTTGCTGCCAGGAGCTCTCATGTCACCGTCCTCGATTTCCTCCGAGAGAAAAGCTTCGCCGTCGCGCCTCAACCTGCGCGCCCGCCCCCGTGACAAAACCGTCGGTTTGATCGGCTTCGGCGCGTTCGGGCGGCTGATCTTTCCGCTGCTCGCCGCGCATTTCGGCAAGGTGGTGGTGCACGATCCAAGCCCGGCGCCCGGCGTTGCGAGCGTGATGTTCGCGGGGCTCGGGGACGCGGCTCGCGCCGACGTGGTGGTGCTTGCCGCGCCCGTGCAGGAGATGCGCGCCATCGCGCATGCCATCGCTCCGCACCTGAAGGAGGGCGCACTTGTGCTGGACGTCGGCTCGGTGAAGTGTCTTCCGGCCGCGGCTCTGGCCGAGGAGCTGCCGGCTGGCGTTTCCATCGTCGGCACGCATCCCCTGTTCGGCCCGCAGAGCGCAGCCGATGGCGTTCACGGTCACAAGATCGTGCTCTGCCCGGTGCGCGGCGCTGGTCTCGGAGATGTCCGATCCTGGCTACGCAGCCTCGGTCTCAGGGTGCTCGTCCGGACACCCGAGCAACACGACCGCGAGATGGCGGTCGCGCAAGGACTGACGCACATGATCGGAAAGCTGATCGCAGACATGGGCGTGGTTCCATCGATCACGACGCCGAGCTTCGATCATCTGCTCGCGGCCGCACGGATGGTGAGCAGCGACGCCGCCGCCGTGTTCACGGCTATCCAGCGCGACAATCCGTTCGTGGCGGAGGTTCAGGACCGCTTCTTCGCGCTCGCGGAGACGATGCGGGGCAGCTTCGCGACTGGCGCTACACAGGCTACGGCCTCAGCCCTGCCCGCGCTTGCGCGCCCAATAGATCGCGAAGATGGCGATCCAGAACAGCAGAGCGGCCACGTCCATAAGAGTCGAAAGCTCGCGCAGGCTGCGGTGCCAAGGCTGATCGGGCGGGCCGACGAGCGTCAGGAGGCCGGCGATCGCGCCGACGGCCAAGCAAAGCCCGACGCCCACCCAAGCAATTCTCACGGCACGCCGCGTCATTGGCAAAGCCTCCCTGGCCTGGCGCTCTCGCCCGAAGACAATCTCAGTCTATCATGATCGGGCGTCGGACGGTATCGCCATGGACGCGCCAATTCCCGTCGTTTCCAGCATGCCGATATCTCACGTGCGGGCACTAGCCGGGGCGGGCGGCTCCACGCGCCTGCGGCGAGGAAAGTTCAGCTAAGTTCCGGCAATCACCGTACCCGTGAAACTGCTCCCCGATAACGGGAGTCTCCGGGAGTGCACCTTGCTCCGCCTCAAATTCGCCTGCTCCAATTCCGACAGCCTCAAAGCTCCAGGACGAGGCATGGATCAAGCAGGAAGGCGAGCATATGTCTGATATCGGACAATCCGCAGGACGCGTCGCGCGCAGCCCCGCATTCAAGTTCTTCCTGATCTCCTTTCTCGTTCTTCTGCTCCTCATTCCCCTCCTCATGGTGATCGCGCTCGTCTCCGATCGCGAGGGGCGCTCCAGGTCCGTGATGAGCGACATCGCGCGCACCTGGGGTGGCGTGCAGACGCTGACGGGACCCTATCTCGTGGTGCCTTACAGCGTGCGCGTCGAGACGAGAGACGGCGACAAAATCGTGCAGCAGACGCAAGAGCGCCGGGCGGTGTTTCTGCCGGAGGAGCTGACCATCACCGGCAACGGCAAGTCCAACGTGCTCACGCGCTCCATCTTCGACGTGAACGTCTACACCGCATCGCTTCGCATCGAGGGCCGCTTCAGCGCGCCGGATGTGGCCGATGTTGATCCCAACGCGATTTCCATCCGCTGGAAGGACGCCATCTTCGCGCTCGCCTTGAGCGACGTCGCAGGCCTCAAGGAGGCGGCGACGCTCAAGGTCAATGACCGCGAGACGCTGCCGTTCGCGCCGAGCCTCGGCATACCCGGCAACTACCTCAGCGGTATTCATGCGAAGCTCGACGACGCGGCCTCCGTGATCGAGGGGGAAAGCGCGGCGAAGGCATTTTCCTTCCACGCCGATCTCGTGTTCACCGGATCGTCCTCACTCTCCTTCACGCCGGCTGCGCGCGAGACGCGCGTGGAGCTGTCCTCCGACTGGCCGCACCCGAGCTTCATGGGCGCATTCCTGCCGGTCGAGCGCGAGGTCGGGCAAAGCGGGTTTTCCGCGAAATGGCGCGTGCCGCACCTCGCCCGCAGCGTGCCCAACCAGTGGACGACGACGGACGGCGGCGTGGACCGGTTTCTCCAGTACCAGTTTGGCGTGACGTTCTATCAGCCGGTCGACTTCTACGGCCTCGTCAATCGCGCCGTGAAATACGGACTCTTGTTCCTCGCTGTGGGATTCATGGGCGTGTTCGTTCTCGAGCTCATGTCGCACAAGCGCGTGCATGCCGTGCAGTATCTCTTCGTCGGCCTCGCGATGGTGTTCTTCTACGTGCTCCTGCTCTCGCTGGCCGAGCATCTCGGCTTCACGGCGGCGTATCTCATCGCCTCGCTCGCGACCGGCGGGATGCTCTCGATCTATGTGGGCAAGTCGCTCGAAAGCGGGCGCAGCGGGCTCATCATGGCCGCGCTTTTCGCGCTGCTCTACGGACTTCTCTATCTCATCCTGCGGCTCGAGGACTATGCGCTGCTGGCTGGCGCCGCGCTCGGCTTCGCTGCGCTTACCGCCGTGATGTTCACAACACTGAAGGTTGACTGGTCCGGGCTCGGTACCATCGGTGCACGCCCCATAAACGCATCCAAAGGGCGCGACGACGAGATGGTATGATCTCCCTGCTGGCGCCGTTCCGATTCGCTGCGTGTGAGGACTGCTTGCTCATCACCAGCACGAGGGAGCATCGGAATGCTGTCAGTACCATGACAAAACTACAGGGGAGACCGCGATGAACATCAAAGCACTTTTGGCCGAGTTCATCGGTACATTCATGCTTACGGGCGCCGTTCTCGGTGCCGCGTTCTATTCATTTGGGGCACCTTCCGGCGCGGCCGGAATTGTTGGCGTCGCCCTTTCGATCGGCATTACCGTGTTCGCGACCGCGCGTGCGATCGGACACATCTCCGGCGGACACTATAATCCCGCCGTTACGCTGGGGCTCGTCGCAGGCGGCCGCTTTTCCGTCGCAAGCGCAATTCCCTACATCGTGGCGCAGTGCCTCGGCGCGATCGCCGTCACCGCGGTTTTCTCGGCGATCGGCAATGCTCCGGCCTCCTATGCGGCCAACGGCTATGGCGATCTCTCGATGATCAAGGCGGGGCTCTCGAGCGTATTTCTCATTGAGGTTGTGCTCACCGCGTTCTTTCTCATCGTCATCATGGGGTCCACCCGGCCGGGTGCGCCCGCGGGTTTTGCGCCGCTTTCCATCGGTCTTGCGCTCACCGCCATTCATTTGATGTCCATTCCGGTCTCGAACACCTCCGTCAATCCGGCGCGCAGCCTCGGGCCGGCGCTGTTCGCGGGCGGAGAGTATTTGAGCCAGATCTGGGTATTCTGGGCCGCACCCATCGCGGGCGCGGTGATCGGCGCTGTCATCTACCGTTTCATGGACGAGTAGGCAGGGCTCCGCCCGGCAAGATTAAAATGCTTTGAAAAAGCGTCATAATCAGCGGCCGCCGTGCATTCCGGCGGCCGTTTGTTTTGAGCCGATCACAGTTTAGTTTTCAGTGCGACTTTTCAGCACCAAGAAAGTCCCTGTTTTTTCTTGATTTTTATGGGTGCCTATGCCAGCTAAGCGTTGGCTCGGGCGCAGGGGCTTCGATCTCATTTGTCCCTTTTCGAGCCCCCAATTCTTGTATTTGCCCGCTTGCGGCATCCGCCATTCCCCTGCGCTCTCGTCGCCTTGAAGCTGCTCCCGGAGACCCTCGTCGGTCATCTTTCCGGCTGTTTGCGCTCGGGGCCCTGAGATCGATCTATGGAGACGTATTTTTTTGGAAACGAAGACGTTCGCTGAGCTCGGGCTCAGCCAGAAAGTCCAGGCTGCCATCGCGACAGCCGGCTATGCCACACCCACACCCATTCAGACCGCAGCCATCCCCGTTGCAGTAACAGGGCGCGACGTGCTCGGCATCGCGCAGACCGGCACCGGCAAGACGGCCTCGTTCGTGCTGCCGATGATCACGCGTCTGGAAACGGGCCGCGCACGAGCGCGGATGCCGCGCTCGCTGATCCTCGCGCCCACGCGCGAGCTTGCCGCGCAGGTTGCGCAAAGCTTCGAAAAGTACGGCATCAATCACAAGCTCGACGTAGCGCTGCTCATCGGCGGCGTATCGATGGACGATCAGGTGCGCAAGCTCGATCGCGGTGTCGACGTGCTGATTGCGACGCCGGGCCGCCTGCTCGATCACTTCCAGCGCGGCCGCCTCATGCTGATGGGCGTCGACATTCTCGTGATCGACGAAGCCGACCGCATGCTCGACATGGGCTTCATTCCCGACATCGAGAAGATCTGCAATCTGCTGCCGCCAAAGCGCCAGACGCTGTTCTTCTCGGCAACGATGCCGCCGGAGATCACGCGTCTCGTCAACCAGTTCCTGCGCGATCCGGAGCGGATCGAGGTGGCGCGTCCCGCCACCACAGCAAAGACCATCACGCAGAGCTTCCGCTTTACGGGCGAGAGCGAGGACTGGGTGAAGCGCGAGATCCTGCGCGAGATGATCCGCGGGGAGACCGTGAAGAACGCGATCATCTTCTGCAATCGCAAGCGCGATGTGGCAATCCTGCTCAAGTCGCTTCTGAAGCACGGTTTCAATGCCGGCGCTCTGCATGGCGACATGGACCAGAAGAGCCGCATGGAAACGCTCGACAAGTTCCGCAACGGCGACATCAACATCCTGGCTGCGAGCGACGTGGCCGCGCGCGGCCTCGACATTCCCGACGTCTCGCACGTCTTCAACTTCGACCTGCCGTGGCAGTCCGACGACTACGTGCACCGCATCGGCCGCACGGGCCGTGCGGGACGCGAGGGTACGGCGCAGTCGATCGTCACGCCCGACGAGCTCAAGAGCTTCAAGGACATCGAGAAGATCATCGGCGACGATATCGTCTGGATCGGCGAGCCTCCCTCCGAGCAGGACTTCGCAGACGCCGGCAAGCGCCGCCGGGGACGCGGTGGCCGCGGCGGGCGGGCAGGTGCGCAGCGCGACAGCGGACGCGCGAACGGCAGCGAGCGGCACGAAGGCCGCGGCGAGCGCCGCTCGTCTCCGTCTCAGGCCCGCGGTGAGCGGCGTGCGCCGCAGGCACCGGGTCTGGGCGATCAGCCGCAGGTCCCCTCGGAGACCAGCGCAGCCAAGCCGCAACGGGAAGGCGGGCGCGATCAGCGCCGCGGCGAAGGCCGCCGGGATGGTGCACGGCCCCAGCAGCAAGCACGGCCGCAGCGTAGCGATAGCGCAAAGCCCGAGGCACGCCGCGAGCGCGAGGAGCAGCCGCGGACAAGCCCGCAGACTGCGCAACGCGCCAAGCCGCGTGTGGCTGAAGCAGAGGTCTCCAAGGCCGCGGTGAGCGCGTTCGCCGGAAACGTGCCGGCGTTCCTGAGGCGTCCTCCGCGCCCGGTCAAAGCAGCCACGGAATAGGATCCCCTCAGGTGCCCGACATCGGGACGCCGCTCCATTGCGGCGTCTCGAGGCTTGGCCAAGCGTACATTTTGCTGCACTGCTCTGGATCAGCGCAGGCATAAAAATCGCTGCATTTTTTGTTTATCGCGCAGCACCTTGCCAGGCTCACGGGTGCGTCCGCCCGATTCCTTATTTCGCACACGCGCAGCCGCATTGCACAAAGTCGAGTCAAGTAAATTTTGCGACGCAACATCAACTAGCTGTGGACATCGCGGCTTCTGCCTAATTTGCAGGCGCTCCCAGCGCTACTGTGACAGGGCATTGGAGGCCAAAACCATGCGTGAACATCGGCTCACCACCTCTTCCACCGGCCCTCGGGCCGCGGGCTGCCGGGTACGCGAATTGGACTACGTTCCGGCTCCTGACCTGATCGAGGCCGCCCAGCTTCGCCGCCTCGCTAGCACCGTGCTCGCTAAATCCCCGGACGACCTCGCCGCACTCGCGGAGACTAACCCCCTCCTGGTGTGGGAGTGGATCGACGCCTTCCGCAAGGAAAGGCTCGCAGCCGAGGCCGAGGCACGGTATTGGTCGGCCGCGGCCGCCGCTCTTTCGACGGCCACGCCGGAGGCGGTTCGCACGGCCGCGGAATAGCAGTCGGCCGAGGCTCACTTCAGCACCCAGCGGCGCCCTTATGTCGAACGTCGAGATTTGCCGCTGGGACGGGCTTGAGCCGGGGCCGGCACGCGACAGCCGGATCGCCGAGCTCGATCAGGTGTTCTTCTCCTCGAGCGCCACGCAATCTTTCCCCAGCGACGAAGCAAAAGCCGCGTTTCGCGAGCGCTGGCTCGGCCGCTATCTTCGCCATTTCCCCCACTATGCCCTGCTGGCGCTCGACGGCAGCAAGCGTCTCGTCGGCTACGTGATCGGCAGCATGGAGGATCCCGCACGCGATCCCCTGTTCTCCGATCTCACATTCCTCAGCCACTTTCGCGCGCTCACCCAGCGCTATCCGGCGCATCTTCACGTCAACCTGGATGCCGCCTGGCGCAGCCGCGGCATCGGCCAGCGGCTTGTGGAAGCCTTCGCCGACGAGGCGCGCGCCGCGGGCGCGCCCGGTCTCCATGTCGTGACGGCGCGCGGCATGCGCAATGTCGGGTTTTATGAGCGCAATGGGTTCCTGGAGCGCGGGACGGCCTCGATCGAGGGCCGCGAATTGCTGCTGCTCGGACGCGATCTCATCGCCAACCCTTGAGAAGTGCTGCAACTCTCTGGCATACTTCACAAAAGTTGCCTCAACATCTGCAGGACCGATGAGCGCGCCCGTATCGCAGCCTTCCGACGCGAGACCGTCCGGCAATGCCCGCGCGGTGGTTCTTGAAGACGTGCAGAAGTGGTTCGGCGACTTCCACGTGCTGAAAGACATCTCGCTCGAGGTGGCCGAGGGCGAGAAGATCGTGATCTGCGGTCCTTCGGGCTCGGGCAAATCCACTCTGATCCGCTGCCTCAACGGTCTCGAAACGCACGATGGCGGAAGGATCGTCGTCGACGGCACCGTGCTCACGCGCGATCTCAAGACGCTCGAAACCATCCGCTCCGAAGTCGGCATGGTGTTCCAGAGCTTCAACCTGTTTCCGCATCTCTCCGTGCTCGACAATCTCTGCCTCGCGCCCCAGTGGGTGCGCGGGATGAAGCGTGCCGAGGCCGAGAAGGCGGCGCTCGCCCTGCTCGACCGGGTGCGCATCGCGGATCAAGCCAACAAGTATCCGAGCCAGCTTTCGGGCGGGCAGCAGCAGCGCGTCGCCATCGCGCGTGCGCTCGCCATGAACCCGCGCATCATGCTGTTCGACGAGCCGACCTCCGCGCTCGATCCCGAGATGGTCAAAGAGGTGCTCGACGTGATGATCGAGCTGGCGCGACAGGGCATGACGATGCTGGTGGTGACGCACGAGATGGGCTTTGCGCGCGCGGTGGCCGACCGGGTGGTGTTCATGGACCGGGGCGAGATCGTGGAGGCGGGGCCGCCGGAGGTGTTGTTCGAAGCGCCGCGCTATGAACGCACGCGCCTGTTCCTCTCCCAGATCCTCGAGCACTGACATGCGCGAACGCTCTCTTCTTCTCGGCCTTCTCGCTCTGCTCTCCGCGACTATCTGCGGGGCGGGCTTCGCTGCCGCGCAGTCCGCTACGCTCGATGCGGTGCGTGCGCGGGGGCATCTCGTGTGCGGCGTCAATACAGGGCTCGCGGGCTTCAGCGCTCCCAACGACCGGGGCGACTGGACCGGCATCGACATCGACTTCTGCCGTGCCGTGGCGGCCGCCATCTTCAGAGACGGAAACCGGGTGCGCTTCGTGCCGCTCAACGCCAAGGAGCGGTTCACGGCGCTGCAATCGGGCGAGGTGGACGTGCTGTCGCGCAATACCACCTGGACCATGAGCCGCGACACGTCGCTAGGGCTCAATTTCACCGGCGTGCTCTACTACGACGGCCAGGCGTTCATGACGCGCAAGTCACTCGGGCTGCATTCGGTGAGCGACCTCAAGGGCGCGAGCATCTGCGTGCAATCCGGCACCACGAACGAGCTCAACCTCGCCGACTTCTTCTCGACGAGGGGGCTCGACTACCGGCCCGTGGTGTTCGAGCGGCTGGTGGAGGTGCTCGGTGCCTACAGCAGCGGGCGATGCGACGCCTTCACCACCGACAGCTCGCAGCTCGTCTCGGAGCGCACGCGGCTGCCCGACCCCGACTCCCACGAAATGCTGCCGGACCTGATCTCCAAGGAGCCTCTGGGGCCCGTCGTGCGGCAGGGCGATGCGGGCTGGTCCAATATCGTGCGCTGGACGCTGTTCGTGCTCGTCAACGCCGAGGAGCTCGGCGTGACGCAGGCCAACGTGGAGGAGATGCGCACGACAGCCAATCCCGAGATCCGCCGGATGCTCGGGACAGAGGGCGAATACGGCAAGGGCATCGGCCTCGACAACGATTGGGCCGTTTCCATCCTGAAGGCCGTGGGCAACTACGGCGAGTGCTTCGAGCGCAATCTCGGCGAAAGCTCGCCGCTCAAAATCGCGCGTGGGCGCAACGCGCTCTGGAAGGACGGCGGGCTGATGTATGCCCCGCCGATCCGCTGAGGCAGGCGATGGCGGATCTCCTCACTCGCCTCACCGACCGGAAAGCGTGGACTCGCGCGGTGTATGATCCGCAGGTGCGTGCCGTCGTATTCCAGGCGCTTCTGGTTCTCGTGCTCGCGCTCGTCGCAACCGAGATCGTGCTCAACACGGCTGCCAACCTCAAGAAGCAGAACATCGCCTCCGGCTTCGATTTCCTGACGAGGACAGCGGGCTTCGACGTCTCCCAATCGCTCCTGCCCTACACGAGCAAAAGCACCTACGGGCAGGCGTTCCTGGTAGGGCTCACCAACACGTTATTGGTGGCGGCGCTCGGCGTCGTGCTCGCGACCGCCCTCGGCTTCGTGCTCGGCATCGCACGGCTCTCGCCCAACTGGCTCGCCTCGAAGCTGGCGCTCGCCTACGTGGAGCTGGTGCGCAACGTGCCGCTGCTGCTCCAGCTTCTCATCTGGTACGTGGCGGTGCTGCGCGCCTTTCCGGCGCCCGGCGACGCGCTCGCCCTTCCGTTCGGCGCCTATCTCGACAAGCGCGGGCTGCATCTGCCGCACATCGCGCTCGCGCATGGCGGATGGCTCGCGCTTTCGATCCTCGCAGCGCTCGCGTTGGCGTGGTGGCTGAAGCGGCGCGCGAAACAGGATCAGAAGAGCGGGCCGGCGCACTCTCCCTCGCTCCGCTCCGCCGGATGGGTTCTGGCCGGGCTCGTGCCGGTCATCGTACTCATCTGGTCGAGCCTCGGCGCGACGGTGCGCTATCCCGTGCTCGGCCGTTTCAACTACGAAGGCGGACTTTCGATCGAGCCCGAATTTCTTGCGCTTCTGATCGGTCTTACGACGTACACCGCGGCCTTCATCGCGGAGATCGTGCGGGCGGGACTTTCCGGCGTGCCGCGTGGCCAGCGCGAAGCCGCCGCCGCACTCGGCCTCAGCCGGCGGCAGGCGCTGCGTCTGGTGATCCTTCCGCAAGCCCTGCGCATCATCATTCCGCCGCTCACCAACCAGTACCTGAACCTCACCAAGAACTCGTCGCTCGCCGTCGCAATCGGTTATCCCGACCTCGTCTCGGTGTTCTCCGGCACGGTTCTCAATCAGACCGGACAGGCGGTGGAGGTGATCCTGATCACCATGGCGGTCTATTTGCTCATCAGCCTCGCGACGGCGCTGGCGATGAACGCATTCAACGCCCGAACTGCGTGGGCCGAGCGATGACGCAGGAAAGCTCCTCCTCGAAACTCTCGCCTCACGCCGCGCGGCGCGGCGATCCCCAGCGCTCGTTTCTGGACTGGGCGCGGGAGGCGCTGTTTCCGTCGCCGGGGCAGGCGCTCGTCAGCCTCGCGCTCATCGTTCTCGCCGGATGGATCGCCTTCGCGTTCCTCGAATGGGCGGTCTTCAACGCCGTGTTCAGCGGAAGCGACGGCGGCGCCTGCCGCGCGGCGCCCTTGGGGGCGTGCTGGCCCTTCATCACGCACAAGATGGGGCTGTTCCTCTACGGGCGCTATCCGGATGCGGAGCTTTGGCGCGTCAATCTCACTTACGTACTTGCGCTTGCGGGCCTCGTGCCACTGATGGTGCCGGGCGTGCCGTACAAGCTCGCCCTCTCTCTCTACATGCTGCTGGTGTTTCCGGTGATCGCGTTCATCCTGCTCAGCGGCGGCGTGCTCGGACTCCCCTACGTCGACACCGCACTGTGGGGCGGGCTGCTGCTGACGCTCGTCATCGCGAGCGTGGGCATCGCGGCCTCGTTCCCTCTCGGCATCCTGCTCGCGCTCGCGCGGCGCTCGGACCTGCCGATCGTGCGCTGGTCGGCGATCGGCTACATCGAGCTGGTGCGGGGCGTGCCGCTTGTCACAGTTCTGTTCATGGCCTCTGTCATGCTGCCGCTGTTTCTGCCGCCGGACGTGACGATCGACAAGCTTCTGCGCGCGCTGGTCGGCGTGGCCCTGTTCTCGGCCGCCTATCTCGCGGAGGTGACTCGCGGTGGGCTGCAGGCGATTCCGCGCGGGCAATACGAAGCCGCCGATGCGCTCGGTCTCGGCTATTGGAAGAAAATGGGGCTCATCATTCTGCCCCAGGCCATTCGGCTGGTGATTCCCGGCCTGGTGAACTCGTTCATATCCTTGTTCAAGGATACGAGCCTTGTACTCATCATCGGACTTTTCGATCTTATCGGAATTGTTGAGCAATCCGTTCAAGCTGATGCGAAATGGTTCTCTCCGCAAACAGCCGCAACCGGGTATTTCTTTGCAGGCGCGGTGTTTTGGATATTCTGTTTTGCAATGTCACGATACTCATCATCTCTGGAACGAAAGCTCGCTTCCCGCGTGCGTTCCTGAGACTTGCGTATCTTCCCCGTGTTCGAACCGGCATGACAAAACCAGCCTGCTGGTATAAGGATTAGCCGCCATCAAAACAAAATCAGGTGGCGTGAAGCTGGGGGAATATCCATGTTTCTACCTACAGAATACGTCTGGCTGGAGCCTGTGCTCATCGCCGCCGGTGTGGTCTTCGTTGTAGGCCTGATCGGCAATGTGCTCTCCTTCTCGAGCCGTTTCTTGAACGCTCTCGTCACGGCAATTGTCTTCGCCGTGATCTTCGGATCGCTCACGTTTCTCGCGAAGGCCGAAGTTCAATCGATTCCGGCGCAGTTCCTGCCGGCCGAATATGCTTGGCTCGAGCCCGTGCTCATCGCATCCGCCGTTGTGTTCGTCGTGGACTTCATCGGCAACATTCTGTCGTTCTCCAACCGCTTCGTGAATGCGCTCGTCACGGCGATCGTCTTTGCTGTGATTTTCGGATCGCTCACCTTCATCGCGCATCGCGAGGGCGTGGCAGTGCCCACCATCACTGTCCCGACACCCGATGCGGCGCCTGCTCCGGCACCCGCACCCTAGCAGGGGCGCACAGCCTGGAATTCGAGAGGGCGGCCTTCGGGCCGCCCTTTTTCGTTTCGTGCCGTCTCAGCCGCGAAAAAGCGCCGCCACGTGCTCGCCGATCGCAAGCGAGGAGGTGAGGCCCGGGCTTTCGATGCCGTAGAGAGCGACGAGGCGCGCAATGCCGTGCTCGCGCTCACCATGGATCGCGAAGTCCGCCGCTGGCTCGCCGTTGCGATAGATCTTGGGCCTTATACCGACATAGCCCGGCGCGAGGGCGCCATCCGGAAGGCCGGGCCAGTAGCGGCGGATCTCACGCTCGAAACACGCGAGCCGTTCTCCACCCTGGCCATCGAATGACGTATCCTCAGCCGCACCAGACCGACCGCACCATTCGAGATCGGGACCGAACTTGGCGCGGCCCGCCACATCCAGCGTCAGATGCAGACCGAGCCAGGCGGCCTCGGGCAACGGATAGACGAGGTGGCGGAAGGGAACGCGCCCTTCGAGGACATAGTAATGGCCGCGTGCGGGATAGGTCTCGGGCGGCTGGTAGCGAGAGCCCGCAGCTAGCATCCTTCCGAGCTTCGTCGCGCCGAGGCCTGCGGCGATCACCAGATTGCGCGCCGTGAGCGTCATGGGCTGGCCCGCGCTGAGTGCCTCGATCTCGAAGAGGCCATCGCTCCTCGCCGACAGGTGCCGGACCTCAGTGTTGAGAACAACATCGCCGCCGCCTGCGCGGAGGTGGCCCTCGAGCGCGACCATGAGAGCGTGGCTATCGATCACGCCGGTCGAGGGCGAGAACAGCGCGGCGACGGCCGACACTTCCGGTTCGAGCGAGCGGACGTCCGCTTCGCCAAGACGCACGACGTCAGCCACGCCATTGGCTTCGGCCGTGCGCGACAATGCGTCGAGACGCGCGAGCTCGCCCTTGCCCGTGGCCACCACGAGCTTGCCGTAGCGGACGTGAGGAACGCCGTTCTCCACGGCGAAGGCATAGAGTAGATCTCTCCCTGCGGTGCACAGCTTGGCGCGGAGACTACCGGAGGGATAGTAGAGCCCCGCGTGGATGACCTCGCTCGATCGGCCTGATGTTTCCCGCCCGATCCCATCATGCCGCTCCAGCACCATGACCTCGTGCCCGGCGCTGGCCAGGGCGCGGGCGATCGCCAATCCGACGACGCCGGCTCCGATCACAGCCGTCTCGATGTCCGGTAGCGTCTCGTGCCGTCTTGCAGGGGGGAAATTCACACTGTTCTCTTATGATTCTCTCTCGTGGAACACGCTTTTAATTCATCATCTTACTCTGCTTTATTCACAAGTTATCCACAGGCGTTCACCATATTTGGGGACGACTTGAACAAAAATGGAACATAGCGGGGCGACTCAGCTAATTTATTTCGCCCTCCGTTTTTTCTTACTCCGGCCGCACAAAAAAAGCGCACGCCGACTTTCCGTCGGCGCACGCCACATGTTCGGCAGATCCTGGAAGGCTCAGATGCCTGGAGCAGCGTCGGGTGGAGGGGGCGGCAGCGTATCGTCGCTCGCCGCCGGGGCCGTGCCGCGATCAGGCCGGACCAAGCCAGCCAGCGGATCGTCCGTGCGGCGCGACTTGCCTTCGAAAAAGGCGCCCTGCTCGATGGCCATGGTCTGATGGTAGATATCGCCTTCGACGTGGCTCGAGCTCTGGAGCAACACGCGGCGGCCGCGGACGGTGCCCAGCAGGTGGCCGCGGATGACGCATTCCTCGGCGATGACGCCGCCGGTCACGCGTGCGCGCTCTCCGATTACGATATGGGTGCCGTAGATATCGCCCTGCACCTCGCCCTCGATCTGCACCTCACCCTTGGAGGTGAGATTGCCCTGGATCACGAGATCCGGTCCGATGACGGAGGCCGTGGACGGCCCGCCCGGCCGGAACGAAGCCCCGTTAGGGCGCGCACCGAGGGACGACGGAGAGGACGTATTCGGGACAGCGAGGTTTGTCATGGCCGGCTGAGGGAGCTGGGGTCTAGCGCTATCGTTTTCCGGCTTCCGGAATTGGGGCAGCATCCGTTGAATCTCCGCGGTTACGCTCTACCTTGCGCGAATTTTCTGATCGCCATTTTTGGCTTTGTGGTGTGGCTCGGCTTTTGACCGGCGCCCCAGGCGACATGTTTTCTGCAACGATCGCCCGGCGTCCTCCCGCACAATGTCGACTAGCACGATTTCATGCAGTGGTCACCCTCCGCAAGTGCCTGAATGTCGTCCACACAAAGCTTCAACAGACAATTTCTTGAGCAGGCGGCAGTGTGGCGCGGGGTCTTAGCATCGAGCAGGTTGTACTCCGGTTCGCGCGAACGCGGAGACGCCAATCGATTTGAGGTTACCGCGCCACGGGATGGCCGCATTCCATGCCGGTCGCGGCCCGCGGCCCCTAGTTTTTCGCGCGCTTGGGTTTCCTCGTCTCGCCGCCCGCGCCGCGTGCCCATTCAAGAACCTCCGCGGCGTGACCGCGCGGCGAAACCTTGCGCCAGATGCGCGCAATGTGACCCTTGGGTGAAATCGCGAAGGTGGCGCGCTCCACTCCCATGTACTTGCGTCCGTACATCGATTTCTCGACCCATACGCCATAGGCTTCGGCAACCGTCTTCTCCTCGTCGGAGGCGAGGAGAAGGGCCAGCTCGTGCTTGCATATGAACTTGTCGTGGCTCTTGGGGCTGTCCGGCGAGATGCCGATCACGGTCACGCCGGCACGCGCAAACTTGGGGGCGAGATCGGAGAACTCCTTGGCCTCGATCGTGCACCCCTCGGTGTTGTCCTTGGGATAGAAATAGAGCACCACGGGGCCGCCCCGGAAGGCCTTGAGCACAAGCCTTTTTCCTCCATCCGCCGGAAGATCGAACTCGGGGGCCAAATCGCCCTCTTTCAACATGTCTCGTGCCTTTCTTTTGTCGCTTTTGGTGAGCCACATCGCAGCCTTGGGTGGCGGGGGCTCAGAGTTCATCGGACCGGGATCGGGGATCCGGGGATATCGTGCTCCTCCAATCATGCTCGCATGGTTTTTCGGCCCAGGTCCACAGCTCGGCTTCACGATCCCAAGATTGTCCGGGACCGTGCTTGTCCAAGCGCAAGGCGCCGCACGCAAACGGGCTTGATATGACCCGCAGGAGCCAGCAAAACCTTCGCGCGATGCGCTGAGCGCCTCGCAGCCCACAACGGGAGAAACTCCAGCCTCGTCCCGGGCCGGATGCGCATTCCGGGATTACACAGTCCATCGGCTCGCCTCATGGTTCTGCGCGACCCTGATGGAGCCTCTCTCAACCTCGTCCGCCGGAGAACGTTTGGGGATGACGACACAACGCTCCGGCAGTCCTCGGCCCAAGACGGCCCCTCCGAGAGCCCCCGGCGAGCCGCCCTACGTGAGCACGCGCCGGCAACGCGCTCCGCGCCCGCGTAGCGCCGCCCTCCAGCGCCTGCTGCGAGGGTTGCATCTTCTCGCGCTGATCGTCGGCCCGGTGGTGCTGCTGTCGCTGGCGGCGGCGGGTATCGGGTATGTGCGGCTGCTGCACGGCCCCATCTCGCTCAAGTCATTCAGTGAGCGGATCGAATCCAGCATCAACGCGGAGCTGGATGGCTTCAAGACCGACATCGACGATGCGGTGATCACGCTTTCCGACGACTACAGGGTGGAGCTCCGGCTCATCAACCTGCGCATCAACGAGGCGGACGGAGACCTCGTGGCGTCGGCGCCGCTGGCTGCCGTGGAGCTCAACAAATCCGCGCTGTGGCAGCTCGATGCGGCGCCCGAGCGGGTCTATCTCATCGAGCCGCGCCTCGCCGTGATCTACACCGAGGCGCAAGGCTTCTCGCTCAGCATCGCCAACACGCCCGCAGCCTCCCCGGACGGGATCGCGCCCGACCGCCCGTCGACACCGCTCGCGCCCTCCTCCACTCCGCCGCCTGCGCAGAGCGGGGGAAGCGCTGCGCAGCCGCTGCCGCCTTCCTTCCACCGCATCGACCTCGCGCGCATTCTTTCTGAAAGCTCCGCTCGCGCCCGGCGCGGCGGCGCAGCGACATCCCGGTTGAGGGAGTTCGGCGTTCGCAACGCCCTCGTCTCCGTCAGCTACAAAGGCGAGATCAGCGACATCAACGTCGTCGAGGCGTCGGTCGATCTCGAGCACATGAAGCGGCGCAGCGTGATCTCGGGAACGGCGACGGTTGCCTCTCCGAAGGGCCCCTGGTCGCTCAGCTTCCGGACCGAGGAGACCGACCGGCGCAACGCGCTCAAGGTCACCACCACGGTGCACGACTTCGTGCCGAGCACGTTCGCCAATATTTCTCCGGCGCTCAGCCTGCTCGACATGTTCGACATGCCGGTCTCGGGACAGCTGACCCTCGCTCTCTCAAGCGGGGGCGATCTCAAGTCCGCCGATCTCGGCCTCGACGTGGGGCGCGGCTTCGTCAGGCTGCCCTCACTCTCCAATACGCCGCTTCTGCTCGACGGCGGGCGGCTCGTCATGCTCTATGACGCCGAGCAGCGCCGTCTCAGCCTGGCGCCTTCGTCGCTGGACTGGGGCGGCAGCCGCATCACGGTCGAGGGAGCGCTGTCGAGCGACCCGGCCGCGGCGGGCGACCCACAGTGGCATTTCGGGCTTCAATCGATCGACGGCGTGCTCGCGGCCGAGGAGTTCGGCGTGGCGCCGATCCCGATCGACAGCTTCAAGGCCACAGGGCGCATCATCCCGAGCGAAGGCCTGCTGCAGCTTTCCGAGCTCTCGCTCAAGGCCGGCGGAGGCGAGGTGACGGCGAACGGCGACATCATCAGCGGCGCCGATAGCCGGAGCACGCGCGTGGAGGCGGCGCTGACGCCAATGCCGCTCTCGACGCTGAAGGCCATGTGGCCGCGCGCTGCCGCTCCCACTGCCCGCTCCTGGGTGGGCACGCAGGTGGACAAGGCCGATCTCAAGGCGGCCTCTCTCAAGATCCTTTCCGGCAAGTTCCTGCAGAACGCCGCGGCATCGGACAACACCCTGCCGCCCACCGCGGGCGAGCGGCTCTCCGCCAGCATCGAGATCAGCAATCTGCGCATGGTGCCCCTGCCGCGCAGCCTGCCGATCGAAGCGGGGCAGGCTCTCATCCGTCTCGAGAACAGCTCGCTCGAGGTCACGGTGCCGGATGCGGCCATCATCGCAAGCCCCACCCAGCAGCTTCCCCTCAAGGGTGTGCGCCTCACGGTGGTGGATGTGACGCACGAGGCGCCGATCGCAGAGCTGGCGCTGAAATCGCAAACGTCGCTTGCGACGCTGATCGAGACGCTCAACCGAAGCCAGCTCAACCTGGCCGGCCAGGGGCCGCTGCCTATCGAGGGCGTGAACGGAAAGGTCGACGGCGAGATCAAGATCTCCATGCCGCTGGTCAGCGGTGCCAGCGTCGTGAAGGCCGAAGGCAAGGCGCGGATCAGCGATCTCAAGGGAAAGAGCAAGGAGCACAGTCTCGACCTGCAGGGCGGCACCATCGACATCAACGTCTCCGACATCGGCGTGATCGCCAAGGGCGACCTGATCATCAACGGCGTGCTCGCGAAGCTCCAGATGCATCGCATCCTCGACGCGCCGCCGGACATGCAGCCGCCGCTGCGGATTTCAGCAACGCTGGACAACTCCGACCGCACGCAACTCGGCCTCGACGTCAACCATCTGGTGCAGGGCGACGTGGCCGTCGAGGTTACCGTGGCGCACAAGCCGGACGACGCGCCGGCCATCCATCTGCGCGCCGATCTCACAAACGCGGAGCTTCTGTTCGACGATCTCGCGTGGCGCAAGGTGCCGGGGCGCATCGCCTCGCTCGAATTCGATGTGGCGAGCTCCGCGCCGGGTACGATCGATCTCAAGAACTTCCGGCTCGTCGGCGACAACATCGCGATCGACGGCTGGCTGACCGTGGACGACAAACGCGAGGTCAGCGAGTTCTATTTCCCGAATTTCTCCATCAACGTCGTGTCGCGTCTCGAGGTTCGGGGAAAGATCAACTCCAAGCGTATCTGGACGATCTCGGCGAAGGGCTCGACGTTCGACGCCAAGGATCTGTTCCGCTCGCTGCTCGCGCTCGGCAACACGACAGACACGGAGATCAAGCCGCTGCATCCGGCGGCGGGCGTGGATTTCACGGCCGAGGTTGACACGGTGCTCGGGCATTCGGACGTCTCGCTGCGCGGCTACAAGATCAAGCTCTCGGAGCGCGACGACCAGATCGTCTCGCTCGATGCGCAGGGAACGCTGGATGGCGGAAAGCCGCTCGTTGCGGTGATGAAGCCCGGCGGGCCGCGCAAGCTCTACGCCGAAAGCACCGACGCGGGGCAAGCCTTCAAGCTGATCGGCTTCTATCCCAACATCCAGGGCGGGCGGCTCAAGCTCGAGGTCAATCTCGAAGCGCGCGGCGCGGCCGAGAAGAGCGGCGTGCTGTGGATCGAGGACTTCCGCGTTCTCGGCGACCCGATCGTTTCCGAGGTGTATTCGAGCGTCGAGGGCAACAGCGGGGCGGCGGACGGCGGCAAGAGGAAGCGCGCCGTCGAGCGCGAGGTGTTCGAGTTCCAGCGCATGAAGGTGCCGTTCTCCGTGGGCCACGGGCAGTTCGTGCTGGATGACTCCTATATTCGCGGGCCGCTGCTCGGCGCCTCCATTCGCGGCAAGGTCGACTACAATGCGCAGCGGGTCAATCTCGGCGGAACCTACGTTCCCTTGCAGGGCATCAACGCCGCCGTGTGCGACATCCCGCTCGTGGGGCCGCTGGTTGCGGGCTTCGACTGCCAGGGCGTGTTCGGCATCACCTATGCCATTCAGGGCTCGATGAGCCAGCCGCAGGTGCTCGTCAATCCGCTGTCGATGTTCACGCCCGGCATCCTGCGCGGCATCATGGAGATGACAAGCCCCAACCCGCAGGTGCAGCCGCTGCGCGAGGAGCAGCGCGCACCGGTCGAGAACCGGGTTCGCGCATCGAGCTCGTCCGCCCGCACCGAGGGCGGAAAGAAAGATGGGATCGACGGCTGGTCGTCTGAGACCACGCCGAGCGGTGGCCAGAAGCAGGGCACGAAGAAGAAGCAACCCTGAGCGCCTCGCCTTGTGTGGATAGACGCGGGCGTATCTGGACCCCGGCCTTCGCCGGGGTGACGTCGGACTTTGCTTGCGCCCGCTCGGTTCTCACCCGCCATGCAGAGGCCACGCCGAGCGGCGCACCTCTCGCAAATCAGGAACAAGACCGGCGAAGAGGCCGCGACGCGACGGACCTAGGCGGGCTTCAGCAGCACGTGCTTCTTTTTGCCGAGGGACAGCTTGATGACGCCGTCGGGCGTCAGATCGGCTTCCGACAGCTTGGCCTTCTCGTCGGTGACGACCGTGTCGTTGACCTTGAGACCGCCGCTCTTGATCTGACGGCGCGCCTCGCTGGTGGACGCTACGAGCCCGGCCTCCACGAACTGGCTCAGAAGACCGACTGTGGCCTTGAGATCCGCGAGATTGATGGTGACGGTCGGCAGGCCCGCGGCGGTCGCGCCCTGCTCGAAGGTCTGCTTCGCGGTGAGTGCCGCGGCCTCCGCGTTCTCGCGGCCGTGGATGAGCGCCGTCGCCTCGGTGGCCAGCACCTTCTTGGCCTCGTTGATCTCGGCGCCGCCGAGGGCTGCGAGCTTCGCGATCTCGTCGAGCGGCAGAAGCGTGAAGAGCTTCAGGAAGCGGCCAACGTCGGCGTCCTCGGTGTTGCGCCAGTATTGCCAGTAGTCATAGGCTGAAAGCTGCGCCTCGTTGAGCCAGACGGCGCCGGAGGCGGTCTTGCCCATCTTCGCGCCTGAGGCAGTCGTGAGCAGCGGGCAGGTCAACGCGTAGAGCTGATGCTCGAGGCCCATGCGGCGGCCGAGATCGACACCGGTTACGATGTTGCCCCACTGGTCCGAGCCGCCCATCTGCAGGTTGCAGCCGAAACGGCGCGCGAGAGCCACGAAGTCGTAGGCCTGCAGCAGCATGTAGTTGAACTCGATGAACGACAGCTCCTGCTCGCGCTCGAGGCGGAGCTTGGCGCTGTCCATCGTCAACATGCGGTTCACCGAGAAATGGCGGCCGACATCGCGCAGGAACTCGATGTAGTTGAGCGGCGCGAGCCACTCGGCGTTGTCGAGCATCGCCGCGTCCTTCGGGCCGTCGCCGAACGCGAGGAAGCGGGCGAAGACCTTCTTGATGCTGTCCTTGTTGGCGTCGATCTCCTCGATGGTCCGCATCACGCGGGTCTCGTCCTTGCCGGAGGGATCGCCGATGCGCGTGGTGCCGCCGCCCATCAGGGCGATCGGCTTTCCGGCGCCGGACTTCTGCAACCAGTGCAGCATCATGATCGACAGCAGGTGACCGATGTGCAGGGACGGCGCGGTGCAATCGTAGCCAACATATGCGACCACCTTTCCGGCGCGGGCGAGAGCGTCGATGCCTTGCGCGTCGGAGGTCTGATGGATAAAGCCTCGGTCGGTGAGGATGTTCAGAAAATCTGATTGGAAATTCGACATGTTGGACTGCGAGGACCTTTTGTTCGCCGCCGGCTTGGTCGCCCGCCCATCGCGAGATCGGGCGATCTCGGGGGCCGGACCGGGTCAACCCGGGGTCGCGGTTTCGGCAGGACCATGCATGAGGAGGGGCGCGTGAGCAAGCGAGAGGGTGAGGTCTGGCGCGCTTTGGGGCTGATGAGCGGCACCTCGCTCGACGGAATCGACGTCGCGGTTATCGAAACCGACGGGGAGAAGATCTACGCCCGGAGCCACGCGGCCACCTATCCCTATTCGGACGCCTTCCGGGAAAAGCTGCGCGCGGGGCTGGCAGAAGCCGCCACGCTCACGGACCGCGGGGCGCGCCCCGGGCGCCTCCGGATGCTGGAGCAGTACCTCACGGAGCTGCACGCCGAAGCGATCTCGCACTACCTCACGGACCATGAAATCGCGCCCGAGAGCATCGACCTCGTGGGCTTCCATGGGCAGACCGTGTTGCATCGGCCGGAAGCGCGGCTCACGGTGCAGCTCGGCGACGGCGCGTTGCTCGCGCGGCTCGCCGGGCGTCCGGTGGTCTACGACCTGCGCGCGGCCGATGTGGCGGCGGGCGGACAGGGCGCCCCCCTTGCCCCCGTCTATCACCGGGCGCTGGCCGCCGACATTGCCGAGCGGCCCGTCGCGGTTCTCAATCTCGGCGGCGTTGCCAACATCACCTGGATCGGGCGCGACGGAACGCTGATCGCGTTCGACACCGGCCCTGCCTCGGCGATGATCGACGACTGGGTGCAGACGAAGCTCGGCAAGCCGTTCGATGCGGATGGGCGGATTGCGGCAGGAGGCGCGGTGCACGAGTCCATCGTGGCGGACTATCTGCGTCATCCCCACTTCGCCGAGTTGCCGCCGAAGTCTCTCGACCGCAATGCCTTCAGCCTCGATGCCGTCGCGCACCTGTCTCCCGAGGACGGCGCCGCCACGCTCGCGGCATTCACGGCCGCCTCCATCGCGCAGTCGCTTTCGCACCTGCCCGAGCCGCCGCAACTGCTGGTGATCTCGGGCGGAGGACGGCGCAACGACACGATGGTCGCCATGATCGCGCAGCGAACCGGAATCGACATCCAGCACGCCGAGGACTTCGGGATCGACGGCGACGGGGTGGAGGCGGAGGCGTGGGCCTTTCTGGCCGTGCGGAGCGCACTCGGCCTTCCGATCACGTTTCCGGGCACCACGGGCGTATCCGGGCCGCTGACCGGCGGCGTGCGGGCGGACCCGGCCTAGGCAAAACGGGCCTTTGGGCGCCTTCCCCTCCGCGTTGCATGGCCTTGCATGGTTGACGCGGATCAGGCCATGCTCGGCCCGTTCAGGACGGGTTTGTTTTCTGCAGACACTGGGGGATCGGCGCGATGAGCGGCCTGTTGGCACTCTTAGACGACGTTGTGGCTTTGGCGAAGGTCGCGGCGGTGACGCTCGACGATGCCGTGGGACAGGCGGCCAAGGTCGGCACCAAGGCGGCCGGCGTGGTGATCGACGACGCGGCTGTCACCCCGCGTTACGTCACGGGCTTTGCCGCCAAGCGCGAGCTGCCGATCATCGGGCGGATCGCACTCGGCTCGCTCAAGAACAAGCTCGTCTTCCTGCTTCCGGCGGCGCTGCTGCTCTCGGTTTTCCTGCCGTCAGCCATCACGCCGCTGCTGATGCTCGGCGGCCTCTATCTTGCCTACGAAGGCTTCGAGAAGGTGCTGCATTGGGTGACGGGCCCGTCCGGCACCCACGCAGCGGTCGAGAAGGTCGCCGCGCTCGACGACAAGGCGCTCGAGGAGCAGAAGATTGCGGGCGCGATCCGCACCGACTTCATCCTTTCCGCCGAGATCATGGCCATCGCGCTCGCCAACATCACGGTGCCGGATCTGGTGACGAAGGCGATCGTTCTCGCCGCCGTCGCGATCCTGATCACGGGCGCGGTGTACGGCGCGGTTGCGCTGATCGTGAAGGCTGACGACTTCGGCGTGGCCCTCGCCCGCCGCAACGGCTTCCTCTCCGGTCCCGTGGGGCGCGCGCTGGTATACGGCATGCCGCCGTTCCTGCAGGTGCTGAGTGTGGTCGGCACGCTCGCCATGCTGTGGGTCGGCGGCGGCATTCTGGTGCACGGGCTTCAGGAGTATGGCATCAGCGAGCCCGAGCACTGGCTGCACGCTCTATCCGAGGGCGTCGGCTCCGTCATTCCGGTGGCCAGCGGCGTATTCGCGTGGCTCGCCAGCGCGACCGGGGCAGCCATCATCGGCCTCGTCGCGGGCGCGCTCACGGCGATCGTCGTGAAGATCGTCAGCGTGCCTTTCGCAGGCTCGAAGGCCTGACCGGGGCTCGTGCGCCGCTCACTCGTTTCGCTGGGACGGCGCCGCGGCGCCGTCCACGAACAGCGACGCCACCACGAGCAGGAAGAACATGATGTGGCCCATGATCTCGAGGTTTTCCTCGAACAGATCATTGGTGATGCCGGCCGGCAGCAGCGAATCCCAGATCCGCCGATCGAAGGTCTTGCTGACGGCATACGTCCACAGCATCGACATCAGGATGGTCACGACCACCTTGTTGGAGATGAAGGGCTCCAGGCGATCGCGCGCAAACGAGGCCCATCCGATCAGCAGGACGATGGCGATATAGAAGCCGGTGTTGGTGCCCTGGAAGTGCAGCTCCCGCAGGAACAGGGCCAGCGCGAACAGGGCCAGCCACTTGTAGTAGACGTGGGGTCTCGTGGCGGCGAGCCCTGCCGCGATCACCAGCGGAACGGCCAGGATGATCGGAGAGGTTATCTCCGCCGTCTCTTTCGAGAGATAGGGGGCGACGGCCGGCAATGTGTTGAGCAGATAGATCACCACCGCGCCGAGCGCGGGAACCAGCAGAACCCAGGGTGGCGTCGTCCGCAGAATTCGAGCCGCGGTCTCCGTATGCCAGGCAATCTGGCCGCCTGCTCGTCCCAGCATGACCCCTCCGTCGATCGGCTACACGCCGCCGCCAGTTGGCCGCGCAGCATGCGGAGCGTCAAGCTCTCGTGACGGATCATTGACTTACAAATCCGTACAGGATTCCGCAGACTGGAGGACAGGCGGCTCTCGATCCTCGACGACATATCGCCGTTTCCGGCGCAGGCTCACACCGGCATTACCGCCGCCACCACCACGACATCCAGCGCATCCAGACAGTCCACGGCCACATCATCGAGCGGGCCGCAGCGTGGGTTTCTTCCACCGGATCCGCAGGCGGGGCTGTCCGGCGCAGAAGAAACCATCCGGCAAGGAAGCCGCCGATGTGCGCCCACCAGGCGATGCCGCCCGCGCCCGACGGCAACGCGAGCGAGCCCGCCGCCTGCATGATCTGGGTGAGGAACCAGAGACCGGCGAAGGCGAGCGCGGGCATCATGAAGAAGATCGGAATGAAGGCGATGGGCTGGAGGATGTTCACCCACGCGTAAGGAAAGCGGCGCGCATAAGCGGCGATCACGCCTGCGATCGCGCCGGACGCTCCGAGGGTGGGCACCGCCGAGGAGAAATTGAAAATGACATGCACGACCGCGGCCGCAATGCCGGAGAGCAGATAGAGCAGCACGAAGCGGCCGGAGCCGAGCCGGTCCTCCAGCGCGGGGCCGAAGACCCAGAGCGTCCAGAGATTGGACGCGATGTGGAGGATGCCGCCATGCAGGAACATGCTGGTGATGACGGGCGTGAGGTCGAAGCGGGCGACGCCGTGCGTCTCGGCCCATGCGCTACCCGTATAGCGCGCGGGCACCAGTGCGTAGTGGGTGAGGAACGTCTCCGCAGCCTGCTGAGACAGGCTCATCTGGTAGAGAAACGCCGCTACGCAGAGCCCGACGATGGAGAGTGTCGCCCAGGGGCGGGCCGTGTAGGGGATGGTGTTGTTCGTCGGGATCACGAGCGGCCTCGGAGAGCAGCGAAACGCATGATGCGCCCGATGCTATCCGAAGGGAACTCGCGCGCCAACGCGGCGCAGTGTGCGCAGCTTTCGGCGGTGGCGCGGATGTAAGGGCGACTACTCGTCGTCGCCGTCTTCGACCTCAGCGACGCCGCTGCTCGCTTCCTCGCGCTCACGCTCACGCTCGCGCTCGCGGGCTGCCTCGCGCTCCTTCTCGCGCTCCTTCTGGCTCTCGCGGTCGGCGAGGGCCTTCGCAAGGCGCATGTCGAGATAGCCGCCGACGACCGTCTCCAGCTCCTCGGTCTTGTTCTCGAAGAAGTGGTTCGCGCCGGGGATGATCTCGTGGTCGATCTTGATGCCACGCTGCGTCTTGAGCTTGCCGGTGAGCTCCGCCACCGAGTTCGAAGGCACGACGCGATCCTTGTCGCCGTTGACCATCAGGCCGGAAGACGGACAGGGAGCGAGAAACGAGAAGTCATAGAGGTTCGACGGCGGCGCCACGCAGATGAAGCCGTCCACCTCGGGCCGGCGCATCAGGAGCTGCATCGCGATCCAGGTGCCGAACGAGACGCCCGCGATCCAGCAGTACTTCGCGTCGGGCTTCACGGTCTGGAGCCAGTCGAGCGCGGAGGCTGCATCGGCAAGCTCGCCGGGGCCGCCATCCCAGAAGCCCTGACTGCGGCCGACGCCGCGGAAATTGAAGCGGAGGACCGAAAAGCCCCGCTGCGCGAACGTGTAATACAGGCTGTAGACGACCTGATTGTTCATCGTCCCGCCGAACTGCGGATGGGGATGCAGGATGAGCGCGATGGGGCTATCGCTGGCCGGCTCGTGGTGGTAGCGGGCCTCGATACGGCCCGCAGGCCCATTAATGATCAGCTCGGGCATAGGTCCTGCTCGCTATTTTAGCTCTATTTAGAAGGGGTTGCTGGGGTCTGAAGGGCGCCCATTGGCCTGCGACAACGCGTGTTATCCAAAGTTCACGACATCGTGCCCAAGAGAATGCTTGATTTCCCCGCTCGGAATTTTCATATTCCGCTTACAATTTAGAACAGTTCGAAAGTGTGCCGTCGTCGGCTCAGTTTTCGACTGCACCCAGCGCGTCGCGTCTCCTTAGCACACGTGGGGTGGTTGGTTGCAAGCGGTATGCGCCGTATCGCGGCGCGTTCAAGGTTGGTGGAGCCGATGGAACTCAACACACGAGGCCGTTACGCAGTGATGGCCATGGCCGATCTCGCCAAGCACGGCAACGGCGGCTCGGTGCCGCTTTCGGCCGTCGCTCAGCGCCAACAGATCTCGCTCGACTATCTGGAGCAGCTTTTCCTGAAGCTCCGCCGCGCGGGGCTCGTGGAAAGTCTGCGCGGCCGGCACGGAGGCTACAAGCTCGGGCGTCCGGCCGCCGACATCTACGTGGCGGAGATCATGAACGCCGTGGAGGAAGGCACGCGCATGACGCGCTGCTTCGGCGAGCAGGCTGCGGGCTGCCTGGGCGAGAGCCGCTGCCTGACGCACAATCTCTGGACCGTACTCGGCGACCAGATCGAAACGTTCCTCGCGAGCGTAAGCCTCAACGACGTGGTGGACGGCATGTCGCGCTTTGCTGCGCCACGCGCGCCTTCACGCGCAACCGCCGTCGCCGCTCTCGAAACCGGATTGGAGAGACCCGCGCAGTGATCTCGGCGCGCACATACCTCGACTACAACGCATCGGCCCCGCTGAGGCCCGAAGCCCGCGCGGCCGTGATCGCGTCTCTCGATCAGTTCGGCAACGCCTCCTCCGTGCATGTGGAGGGCCAGCGCGCCCGGGCCCTGATCGATGATGCGCGCGAAGCCGTTGCGCGGCTGGTCAATGCCAAGCCGGCCGAGGTGGTGTTCACGAGCGGGGCGACGGAAGCAAACACCTGGGCGCTTTCCGGACCCTGGAAGGCGATCGCGCTTGCCGGCATCGAGCACGACTCGCTGCGTGCGCCCGCCGCGCAGATCGCGGCCTCACGCGGCGCATCGGTCATCGACGTGCCGGTCTCGGCGGACGGCATTGCCGACTACAAGGCGGCCAAGCTCATCCCCGGCACCCTTCTCGCGTTGCAGCTCGCCAACAACGAGACGGGCGTTCTGCAGGACGTGACGAAAGCGGCCCTGTGGGCGCTCGAAAACGGCGTGCACATCCACACGGACGCGGTGCAGGCTCCAGGCCGCATCGCCATCGATTTCTGCACGCTGGGCGCGACGACGATGAGCCTTTCGGCGCATAAGATCGGCGGACCGAAGGGGGTTGGCGCGCTGGTGATCAGCGGGAGTACGCCGCTGCCGCCGCTGTTCGCGGGAGGCGGCCAGGAGGGCCGGCGGCGCGCGGGCACGGAGAACGTCGCTGCGATCGCAGGCTTCGGCGCGGCGGCACGGGCGGCGCTGACGGACCTCGAAGATGCGTCGCGCCTCACCGCACTCAGAGATACGCTCGAACGCGAGGTGCTGCGGGCGACGCCCGGGGCGGTGGTGATCGGCGCGGGGGCTCCCCGCCTGCCGAACACATCCTCGATCGCGCTTCCGGGTATCTCCGCTGAAACCCTCGTCATCAAGCTTGACCTAATGGGTTTGGCGGTGAGCGCGGGTGCGGCATGCTCATCGGGCAAGGTGGGACAGAGCCACGTGCTCTCGGCGATGGGGCTTCCGCCCGAAATCGCTGGCAGCGCGATCCGGGTCAGCCTCGGACCCGGGTCTACGGAGAAGGATATCGCGGCGTTCATCGCCGCATGGAAACGGATTCACGGCGGCGCATCGCTTGCGGCCTAGATAGGCCGCTCAGGCAGACCGCTTAGATTAGGCCCATGAGTGACCTCATGGGTTTCGAGCTTCGAAGATACGGCGCGGCCTCGGCGGGCCGCACGCAATTGGGTGGATGGAATGGCAGCAGTTCAAGAGACGATCGACCAGGTCAAGAAGATCGATGTCGATCAGTACAAGTACGGCTTCGAGACCGAGATCGAGTCGATCAAGGCGCCGAAGGGCCTCAACGAGGACATCGTCCGCTTCATCTCGGAGCGCAAGGGCGAGCCCCAGTGGATGCTCGACTGGCGGCTCGAAGCCTACGCGCGCTGGCGGAACATGACCGAACCTACCTGGGCGAAGGTCAGCTATCCGAAGATCGACTTCGAGAATCTCTACTACTACTCGGCTCCCAAGGGCACGGAAGGCCCGAAGAGCCTCGACGAGGTCGATCCGGAGCTGATCCGCACCTACGAGAAGCTCGGCATCCCGCTCAAGGAGCGTGAGATCCTGGCTGGCGTGCAGGGTGCGCGCGTGGCCGTAGACGCCGTGTTCGACAGCGTGTCTGTCGTGACGACCTTCAAGGAAGAGCTTGCCAAGGCCGGTGTCATCTTCTGCCCGATCTCGGAAGCCATCCGCGAGCATCCGGAGCTGGTGAAGAAGTACCTCGGCTCGGTTGTGCCGCAGGGCGACAACTTCTACGCCGCCCTCAACTCGGCCGTGTTCTCCGATGGCTCGTTCGTCTACGTGCCGGAGGGTGTGCGCTGCCCGATGGAGCTTTCGACGTACTTCCGCATCAACGAGCGCAACACGGGCCAGTTCGAGCGCACGCTCATCATCGCCGACAAGGGCTCGCACGTCTCCTACCTCGAAGGCTGCACGGCGCCGACGCGCGACGAGAACCAGCTTCATGCTGCGGTTGTGGAACTGATCGCGCTGGACGATGCCGAGATCAAGTACTCGACCGTGCAGAACTGGTATCCCGGCGACAAGGACGGCAAGGGCGGCGTCTATAACTTCGTGACCAAGCGCGGCGACTGCCGCGGCCACAGCTCGAAGATCTCCTGGACGCAGGTGGAGACCGGATCGGCGATCACCTGGAAGTATCCCTCGTGCATCCTGCGCGGCGACAACAGCCGCGGCGAGTTCTACTCGATCGCGATCTCGAACGGGCGCCAGCAGGTGGACAGCGGAACGAAGATGATCCACCTCGGCAAGAACTCGTCCTCCCGCATCATCTCGAAGGGCATCGCGGCCGGGCACTCGCAGAACACCTATCGCGGGCTCGTCTCGGCGCATCGCAAGGCAACGGGCGCGCGCAACTTCACCAACTGCGACTCGCTGCTCATCGGCGACAAGTGCGGGGCACATACCGTGCCCTACATCGAGGCCAAGAACTCGAGCGCGCATTTCGAGCACGAGGCGACCACGTCCAAGATCTCCGAGGACATGCTGTTCTACTGCATGCAGCGCGGACTCTCCCAGGAAGAAGCGGTGGCGCTCGTCGTGAACGGGTTCGTGCGCGACGTGCTTCAGCAGCTCCCGATGGAGTTCATGGCCGAGACGCAGAAGCTGATCGGCGTCTCGCTCGAAGGCAGCGTGGGATAACGGCGCGACGACACGAGACCGGAATTTACGGCCGACGGCAGGCCGAACAGAAGTGACTGAGGTAAGAAGAATGCTCGAGATCAAGAACCTGCATGTGAAGCTCGAAGACGAGGACAAGGAGATCCTCAAGGGACTCTCGCTTACCGTGCCGAAGGGCGAGGTGCACGCCATCATGGGCCCGAACGGGTCCGGCAAATCGACGCTTGCGCACGTGCTCGCCGGACGCGACGGCTACGAGGTGACGAGCGGCGAACTCAACTGGAACGGTGAGAGCCTGATCGACATGGAGCCGGACGAGCGCGCCGCCAAGGGCGTGTTCCTCGCGTTCCAGTATCCGATGGAGATTCCGGGCGTCGCGGGGCTCACGTTCCTGCGGACGGCCGCAAACGCCGTGCGCAAGAAGCGGGGCGAAGCCGAGCTTTCCACACCCGATTTCATGAAGCTCGTGCGCAGCAAGGCGGAGACGCTCAAGATCGACACGGAGATGCTGAAGCGTCCCGTGAACGTCGGCTTCTCGGGCGGCGAGAAGAAGCGCGCCGAGATCCTGCAGATGGCGGTTCTCGAGCCTACGCTCTGCGTGCTCGACGAAACGGACAGCGGCCTCGACATCGACGCGCTCAAGATCGTCTCCGACGGCGTCAACGCGCTGCGCAGCCCCGACCGCGCGATGCTCGTGATCACGCACTATCAGCGCCTCCTCAACTACATCGTTCCCGATCGCGTGCACGTGCTCGCGAACGGCAAGATCCAGGCGTCGGGCGGCAAGGAGCTAGCTCTCGAACTCGAGAAGGCCGGCTATGCGGCTTACCAGGGCAAGGCGGCGTGACGATGAGCGTGGCCCAACCCATCAAGGCTCAGACCACGGGGCGACCCATGACTGTGCAAGTTCTCAAGACGAAGGCGGAGACCTCGCTCGTCGAGGCTTTCGCGGCCGTCGAAGCGCACCTGCCGGGCGGCGACTGGCTGCGCCAGCTTCGCCGTGCCGCGATCGGTGCGTTCCAGGCCGAGGGGCTGCCGCACCGGCGCGTCGAGGAATGGAAATTCACGGATCTGCGCGCGCTGATGCGAGAGGCGTTTCCGCTTGCTAAGGCCGCGGCCGGCGCGGCGCCGGCGCTCGACGCCGTCGCCAAGAACGCGCTGCCGGGAGCCGACCTTTCGAAGTCCGCCGTGCTGTTCGTTGATGGCGCGGGCGTCGCGGAGCGCGGCATTTCCGAGGTCTCGGAAGCGGCTAGTCCCTTCCTCACCAAGCTCATCGATCATCCGCCGGCCTGGCTCGAAAGCGAGGTCTCGGAGGTGAGCGGGCATGTGGGCGACGGCGCGCTGGCACTCAACACCGCCCTGTTCTCGGACGGGGCCGTGCTCGACATCGCCGACGGCCGCGAGATCGAGACGCCGATCGCGCTTCTCTTCTCCGATGCCGACACCACGCCCCGCACGGTCGTCACCCGTAACGTGGTGCGCGTCGGCAAGGGCGCGAAGGTCGTTCTCGTCGAATGCCATGTGGTTTCCGAGGGGCCGCGTCAGGCGAATACGCTCACGCAGCTCGTCGTCGGTGACGAGGCGGAGGTCGTGCACGTCAAGCTCGTCATCTCGCGCGCCGGTTCGATCCATTTGGGGCGCACGGTCGCGCGGCTCGGCAAGTCGTCGAGCTACCGGCCGTTCCAGCTCGTGGCTGGAGACGGCGTGGTGCGCAACGATCTCTCGGTGACGTTCGGTGGCCAGCACGCCACGTTCGATCTCGGCGGAGCGCTGCTCACGAACGGCAACGGGCACGCCGATACGACGCTGGTCGTCGATCACGCTGTGCCCCATTGCACGAGCCGCGAGCTCATCAAGTGCGTGCTCGCCGACCAGTCGCGCGGGGTGTTCCAGGGCAAGGTGATCGTGCGCCCGGACGCACAGAAGACCGACGGCAAGCAGATGGCGCAGGCGCTCATGCTTTCGCCGGATGCGGAATTCGACAGCAAGCCGGAGCTCGAAATCTACGCCGACGACGTGGTCTGCGGCCACGGCACAACGTCGGCCGAGATCGATCCCGAGCTGATCTTCTATCTCCGCTCGCGAGGCATTCCGCTGGCGGAAGCGCAGGCGATGCTCGTCGAAAGCTTCATCGGCGAGGCCATCGACAAGGCGGAGCCGGACGTGGTGCAGGATGCGTTTCGTACCCTTGCGCGCCAATGGCTCGCCGGACACGCGCGGCCGCTCAAGAGCTAGCGCCGATCGCCAGGAGAAGGACGACACGATGACAACGGCTACGCGCGATCAGCCCCATCCGACCCGCGCCAACACCGCGTTCTTCGACGTAGAGCGGGTGCGCACGGACTTCCCGATCCTCTATCGGGACATCTACGGGAAGCCGCTCGTCTATCTCGACAACGGCGCGTCGGCGCAGAAGCCGCTGCCGGTGATCGAGGCGATGGATCACGCCTATCGCTTCGAGTACGCCAACGTTCATCGTGGCCTTCATTTTCTCTCCAACACGGCGACGCAGCGGTTCGAGGAAGCGCGCGAAACCGTGCGCCGCTTCCTCAACGCGCCCTCGACCGAAGAGATCATCTTCACGCGCAACGCGACGGGCGCCATCAATCTCGTCGCCTCCTCGTTCGGCGCGCTCGAGATCGGCGAAGGCGACGAGATCGTGCTCTCCATCATGGAGCATCATTCGAACATCGTGCCCTGGCACTTCCATCGGGAGCGCAAGGGCGCGGTGCTCAAGTGGGCCCCGATCTCGGATACGGGCGAGTTCCTGATCGACGAGTTCGAGCGCCTGCTCACGGCGCGCACGAAGATCGTGGCGCTCACTCACATGTCCAACGTGCTCGGCACCGTCGTGCCGATCAAGGAGGTCATCGAAATCGCGCACGCGCGCGGCATTCCGGTGCTGGTGGATGGAAGCCAGGCGGCCGTGCACATGCCGATCGACGTGCAGGACTTGGACGCGGATTTCTACGTGTTCACCGGGCACAAGACTTATGGCCCTTCCGGCATCGGCGTGCTCTACGGCAAGAAGAAGTATCTCGACATGATGCCCCCCTACGAAGGCGGCGGCGACATGATCGAGGTGGTCGAGGTGGACCGTGTCACCTACGCCAAGCCTCCGCACCGCTTCGAGGCGGGAACGCCGGCCATCGTCGAGGCTGTGGGTCTCGGCGCCGCGCTCTCCTACATGATGCAGGTGGGCCGCGACCGGATCGCGCGACACGAGGCCGAGATCGGCGCCTATGCAGCCGAGCTGCTCTCCGACATTCCAGGCCTCACCATTCACGGCACGGCCAAGGACAAGGGCGCGATCGTCTCCTTCTCGATCGACGGGCTGCATCCGCACGACATCGCCACCATCATCGACCGGTCGGGAATCGCGGTGCGGGCCGGCCACCATTGCGCCCAGCCGCTGATGGAGCGGCTCGGGGTGTCGGCGACCTGCCGAGCCTCCTTCGCAATGTACAACACCCGGCAGGAAGTGGACGCGCTGGCCGCTGCCTTGCGGCGGGCCAAAGACTTCTTTGCGTGACGAGCGAGTGAGGCACAGGAAATGAGCGAGCTCGAGACACAGGATACGACGACGCCGGCCGAGGCGAGCGTGCCGGAGACCACCGCTCCGGCCGAGGTCTCCGCCTTGCCGCCGGAAGAGCTGGACAGGCTGACGACCGATATCGTGGCTGCCCTCAAGACCGTCTACGATCCTGAGATTCCGGCCGACATCTACGAGCTGGGGCTGATCTACAAGATCGACATCAACGACGACCGGGAGGTCGCGATCGAGATGACGCTCACGGCGCCGGGATGCCCGGTTGCAGGTGAAATGCCGATCTGGGTCGAGGACGCCGTCAACGCCGTTCCCGGCGTCAGCGGAACGAAGGTGAAGCTCACGTTCGATCCGCCCTGGGATCAAAGCCGCATGTCGGACGAGGCGCGGCTGGCACTGAATATGTTCTAAACATTCCAGGAACCGGCGGATCGCCGCCGGGCCTGCCGGGCGCCCATCTCGTAAATTGATCCATGTCACGCTATATTGGGATCGTGTGACCATCCAAAGCGGATGTTGACCTCCGGAAGCACGGGCGAACCAGGACGCGCGCACAGATGACCGACCAGACCACTTCAGCCCCCCGCCGGCCCCGGCCGAAGGTGATGACGCTGACGCCTCGCGCCGCCGAGCGCGTACGGGCGATCATGGCCTCGAAGGGACCCGACGTCGCGGGTCTCAAGATCGGGATCAAGAAGGGCGGCTGCGCGGGCATGGAATACACGATGAGCTGGACCGACACCGTCGGAAAGTTCGACGAGACCGTCGAGCAGGACGGTGCGCGCGTCATCATCGATCCGCAGGCCGTCCTCTACCTGCTCGGCACCGAGATGGACTACAAGACCGACAAGCTCTCGGCCACGTTCGTTTTCAACAACCCGAACCAGAAGGGCGCCTGCGGCTGCGGCGAGAGCGTGAACCTCGTGCCGGCCGGAAAGTCCGAGCTCGAAGCCCTCAACGACTGAGCGGCCTGCGCAAGAGCCCGTCAGGGTTAGCTATCCGTTTCCTCCCGTCGCCTTTTGCAACGCGCCCTGTCAGTTCCGGCGCGCGATGCTCTGTTTCGACCTCAAACACGACAGTACACGTCAGGAAATATATTCATTTTCTGCATGTATCTGGGGGGCTCTTCGCTCCATTCGGACCCCACCAGTATGCGTGTTCTCTCCTGCCTGACGACCGAGCACAACCTGCTGCTCGTCACCCTCGCTGCGTTGATCTGCACCCTCGGTGCCTGGACCTCTCTCAACCTTCTCGGCAAAGCGAGGGGCGGACATGGAGGCACGGCAAAGGCGTGGGTTTTCTTCGGGGCCGTGGCCGCAGGCTCGAGCGTGTGGTGCACGCATTTCGTGGCGATGCTCGCGTTCGAGCCGCAGACACCCGTCAGCTATGAAGCAGGACTGACCGCCCTCTCGCTTATCCTCGTGATCTTCACGAGCACGATCGCCTTCCTCGTCGCCTCGATGAACGTCCCGTTCGCTGCAAGCCTCGGTGGCGCGGCGTTCGGTGGCGGCGTCGCCGTGATGCATTACGTGGGAATGGCAGCATTCTCGGTCGACGCAACCATTCTCTGGAACTCCGGATATTTCACGGCCTCCCTCGCCTGGTCGATCGTGGTCTCGGCGCTGGCATTCCAAAGCGTTGCGTCCGCCAACCCGTCATGGGCGCGCTACGGGGCACCCGGCCTTCTCGTGGGCTCCGTCGTCGGCCTCCATTTCACCGGAATGGCAGCCATGACGATCCTGCCTTTCGCGCCCTCCGATGCGGCGGCGACAAGCAGCGAAGCCCGCGAGATGCTGGCGTTCGCCGTGACGGGCGTTGCCGTGCTCGTGATGGGTATCGTCTGGGTCAGCAATTTCGTGGATCGCGCAGTGCGCGAGCAAGCCGCCCAGCGGCTCCGGCATCTGGCCGGAAGCTCGGCCGATGGCATGATCATCACGCAGAACGACGAGATCATCGAGGCAAACGCCGCGTTCGAAGCGCTGAGCGGCTTCGCGCGCGACGACCTGATCGGTCAGCCTGTCTCGACCGTAGGGTTCCGGGTGGACACGCTCGTCGAGGGTGCCGTCGTGCGCACCACGCTGCAGGCCGCCTGCGGCGACAGCGTCGCGGTCGAAATTGCGGCTCACACGGAAAGCGGCGAGCAGGGTTTGCGCGTCTACGCCTTGCGTGACATCCGGCCCCGCCTCGAGCAGGAACGGCGCATCGCCAATCTCGCGCGGACCGACGCGCTCACCGGGCTGCCCAACCGCGCCTCGTTCCTCGATCATCTCGACCATATCATCGCCGACTGCGAGGTGGGTTCGTCGCTTGCCTTGCTCGCGATCGACCTCAACCGCTTCAAGGAGGTGAATGACCTTCAAGGCCACGCGGCGGGCGACATCGTGCTTCGGGTGCTTTCGGAGCGCATGCGCGGCGTGCTTCGCGAGCGGGAATACCTCGCGCGCCTCGGCGGCGACGAATTCGTGGCGACCTGCCGCGTCTCCGGCCGCGACGATGCGCTCGATCTCGCGGTGCGGCTCGAGAAGCAACTGTTCTCGACCGTGCAGATCGATCACGTGGAGGCCGTTTGCGGCGCCAGCATCGGCATCGCCCTTTATCCCGATCACGCGCCGAACGCGACCACGCTCATGAACAACGCCGATCTGGCGATGTATCGCGCGAAGGGATCGCCCATCGACAACATCTGCTTCTACGCGGAGGAGATGGACGAAGCGTTGCGCGTGAGACGCCGCATGATCAGCGATCTGCGCGAAGCCTTGCCGCGCGGGGAACTGGAGCTGCGCTATCAGGTTCAGGTCGACATCACGACCGAGCGGAGCGTCGGCTATGAAGCGCTTCTGCGCTGGCGTCACCCGGAGCGCGGCTACGTGTCTCCCACCGAGTTCATCCCGCTCGCGGAGGAAACCGGCCTCATTCTCCCGATAGGAGAATGGGTTTTGCGGATGGCCTGCGCGGAAGCTGCGACCTGGGACGAGCCGGATACGATCGCGGTCAATCTTTCCGCGATCCAGCTGCATCAGATCGAGCTGCCCGACATCGTGGAGCAGATCCTGATCGAGACGGGCCTGCCTCCCTCGCGGCTCGAACTGGAGACGACCGAGACGTCGCTGATGAAGGATCCGCAGCGTGCGATCCACGTTCTGAAAAGGCTCAAGGAGCTCGGGATCTCCATCGCGATGGACGATTTCGGCACCGGCTATTCCTCGCTCTCGACGCTGCGCGCGTTCGACTTCGACAAGATCAAGCTGGACAAGACGTTCGTTGACGGCATCGACAAGGATGCGCAGGCGCGGGCGGTGATGCTTGCCGTTCTGGCACTCGGCAATGCACTCTCCATCCCCGTTCTCGCGGAAGGCGTGGAGACCAAGGAGCAGGTAGATTTCCTCAAGAGCCGCGGCTGCGACAAGGTGCAGGGCTATTTCTTCGGGCGCCCGGTGCCCGCCGTCGAAAGGAAGAAGGCCGTGGCTTGAGGGCCGCGGCTCATCCGGACCCGTTTCCTATATCGCGACCTGGGTCCCGACCTCGACCACACGGTCTGTCGGGATCTGGAAGTATGTGGTGGCGTCCTCAGCGGTGCGCGCGAGCCAGATGAACAGGCGCTCCTGCCACCGCGGCATCTCGGATCTCGTGGTCGGCCGCAGCGAGCGGCGTGAGAGGAAGAAGGACGTCGCCCCCACGTCGAGATTCAGATCCTTGCGCCGGCAGCTTTCCATGATCTTCGGAATGCTGGGCGTTTCCATGAAGCCGTATGACGCGACCACCCGGATGAAAGTCTCGTTCGAGCGATCGATCTCCACACGCTCGTGGCGAGGCACGCGGGGCGTATCCTCAGTGCGGATCGAAAGCACCAGGTTCCGTTCATGCAGCACACGGTTGTGCTTCAAGTTGTGCATGAGCGCGGTCGGTGCCGCATTCACATCGGACGACAGGAAGACGGCAGTGCCCGGAACGCGCGTCGGGGGCTTGGCTTCGAGCTTGCGCACGAGCCAGTCGAGATCGGCCTCGTTGCGGCGCGTGATCTTGGCGAGGATGGCGTAACCCCGCACCCAGGTGAACATGATGAGGCTCAGGACACCCGCGATGGCGAGCGGAACCCAGGCGCCTTCGAACAGCTTCAGGATATTTGCGGCAAAGAACGTCTGCTCGATGATCAGAAGCGGGATCATCAGGATGGCCGCCTTCCACACCGGCCAGCGCCAGTACTTCCAGACTACGAAGAACGCCATCATCGTGTCGATGACGAGGGCCGCGGTAACGGAGACGCCGTAGGCGGTGGCGAGGTGCGAGGAGCTCTTGAACATCAGCACGGCGACCACGACGCCGAGCAGCAGAAGCCAGTTGACGCGCGGGAGGTAGATCTGCCCCGCCATGCTCTCTGACGTGTGGCGGATCGCGAAGCGTGGCAGGAGGCCGAGCTGAATGGCCTGGCGGGCGAGCGAGAACGCGCCCGTGATCACCGCCTGGCTCGCGACCACGGTGGCGGTCGTCGCGAGTATGACCATGGGCACCAGTGCCCACTCGGGGTAGAGGCGATAGAACGGGTTTTCGAGCGCCGTCGCATCGGAGAGCACGAGTGCACCCTGGCCCAGATAGTTCAGCATCAGGGAGGGGAACACGAAACCGAGCCACGCGGTCTGGATCGGCTTGCGGCCGAAATGGCCGAGATCGGTGTAAAGGGCTTCCGCACCCGTGACCGCCAGGAAGACGAGGCCCAGAACGGTGAGGCCCAGCATGCCGTGGGTCGCCATGAAGCGGACGCCGTGCCACGGATTGAGGGCGGAGAACACGATCGGGTTGTCGAAAATGTGCAGCAGCCCGCCGATGGCGAGCGAGAGGAACCAGACGATGGTGAGGGGGCCGAAGAACTGGGCGACGCGGGCCGTGCCGTGGCTCTGAACCGCGAAGAGCCCGACGATCACCACGAGGGCGATCGGGACGATCAGATTGTGGAAGGCGGGCGAGACGAGCGCGAGGCCTTCGACCGCCGAGAGCACAGAGATGGCGGGGGTGATGACCGCGTCGCCGTAAAAGAACGAGGCGCCGGCGATGCCGAGCCCCAACAGCAGGGGCGAGCTTCGTTTGGCGACCGATTGGCCCAGCGCCATCAGAGCGAACGTGCCGCCCTCGCCCTTGTTGTCGGCGCGCAGGAGCACGATCACGTACTTCAGCGTGACGATCAGGATCAGCGCCCAGAATATGAGCGACAGCACGCCGAACACCGCTTCCGAGTTGGCCGGGCTTCCGCCGCTGGCCGCGCGGACCGCCTCGCGGAAGGCATAAAGGGGGCTTGTACCGATATCGCCGTAGACAACGCCGACTGATCCGACGACGAGCGTCCAGAAATGGCGATCGTGCGAAGTTTCGCCGGACTCGCCACCAACCTCGGTGGCCTTAGGGCGTGCCACGATCAGGCCTCTTATTGCTGCCGCTGCTTTCGCAGCAAATTTCGGCGCTTATACGCCTGTTCGAGCAGGCTCGTAAGCGGTCAAATTCGCAGGGCGGAGCGTGGTTCCGTCTTGACAGCGGCAAAGGCGAGTTGCAGTCGCACCCGTTTTACGGGGCTTTGGGCCAGTTGTCGCGGATCCAACGGGACAGGCCCTCCTCCGCGATCTCGGTTCCGGAAACAGCCAGACGGGCTCGCTCATTTGGGCAATTCGGTAAGGGCGGCCCGATAGGTCTTCATCGCCTTACGAGCTCCAACCCCTTCTCCATGTCGGGAACGTAGCGCGAGATCTTGAGACCGTCCGGCCCCTCGGTGACGAGCACGTGGTCGCCCTGGGAAAGCCCGAGGCGCGCCAGCAGCTCCTTCGGCAGGATGAGCCCCGTCGAGTTGCCGATCTTCTTGATTTCGAGCTTCATGGCGGCGGCTCCGCATTGCGTTATACAAATTGTACAACACAGGCAGAGGGCCGTTGTACGGATTGTAAAACGCCCGCCGCCCCGCAACCCCTGGATGACCGCCTCGAGGGCGGCCATCGTGTTGAGGGGGCAAGAAATCGGCAGCCATCAGGCGGTGGCGCGGTCCATGGCCTCCAACTCGTCGATCATGCCCTCGATCACCTTGAGCCCCTTCGACCAGAAGGACGGATCGGTGGCGTCAAGGCCGAATGGCGCGAGCAGCTCGGAGTGGTGCTTCGAGCCACCCGCCTTCAGGAGATCGAAGTATTTGGTGACGAAGCCGGGGTGGGCCTCCCGGTAAAGGCCATAGAGCGAGTTCACGAGGCAATCGCCGAACGCGTAGGCGTAAACGTAGAACGGCGAGTTGATGAAGTGGGGGATGTAGGCCCAATAGACCTCGTAGCCCGGCTTGAGGTCGATCGCCGGTCCCAGGCTCTCGCTCTGCACCTCCATCCAGTAGGCATTCAGCTCGTCGCTCGTAAGCTCACCCTTGCGGCGTCCCTCATGGACCTTGCGCTCGAACAGGTAGAACGCGATCTGCCGGACGACGGTGTTCAGCATGTCCTCGACCTTGCCGGCGATCATCGCTTTCTTTTCGCGCGGGCTCTTGGTCTCGGCGAGGAGCGCGCGGAAGGTCAGCATCTCGCCGAACACCGACGCGGTCTCCGCGAGCGTGAGCGGGGTCGGCGCGAGCAGCGCGCCCTGGTCGCGGGCCAGCATCTGGTGGACGCCGTGGCCCAGCTCGTGCGCGAGCGTCATCACGTCCCGCGGCTTGCCCTGGTAGTTCATGAGCACGTAGGGGTGCACCGAGGGAACGGTTGCGGCGGAGAACGCGCCTTGCGTTTTGCCTTCACGCAGCGGCGCGTCGATCCAGCGCTTGTCAAAGAACTGTTTCGCGACGTTCGCCATATCGGGCGCGAAGGCGCCGTAAGCCTTGAGCACGATTCCCTCGGCTTCCGCCCAGGTGAAGATCTGCTCCGGTTTGTCGGGGAGCGGGGCGTTGCGGTCCCAGTGCGAGAGCCGGTCCATGCCGAGCCACTTGGCCTTCATGGCGTAGTAGCGATGCGACAGGCGCGGGTAGGCTTCCCGCACGCTCTCGACCAGCGCGTCCACGACCGGCGCCTCGACGCGGTTGGCAAGGTGGCGGCTGTCGGCCACATCCTTGAAGCCGCGCCAGCGGTCGGAAATCTCCTTGTCCTTGGCCAGCGTGTTGGTGATCAGGGTGAAGAGGCGGATGTTGTCCTTGAACACCTTCGAAAGTGCCTCCGCCGCTGCGCGGCGGCGCGGCTCGGCCGGGTTCGAAAGCAGGTTCAGCGTCGCTTCGAGCGCCAGGGGTGCGGGTTCTCCCTCCACATCGAAGCGAAGGCCGGTCATCGTCTCGCTGAACAGACGGTTGAACGCGCCGCGTCCAGTCTGGCCTTTCTCCGTGAAAAGCTGCTCGAGCTTCTCGTCGAGCTGATAGGGCTTTTCCTTGCGCAGATCCTCGAGCCAGGGCTTGTAACGGGCGAGCGCGGGATGCGTCACCGCCTGGGCGAGCGCCGCCTCCTCGATCTGATTGAGCTCCAGCTCGACGAAGATGAGATCGGTCGAGATTTTCGTGAGCTTCTCGGAGATGTCTCCATAGAACTTGGCACGGGCGGGATCCGCCTGGTTGGCGGCATAGAGAAGGCCTGCGAACGAGCCGAGCTTGCCCATCAGATCGGAAAGCTGCTCGTAGGAAGAAATGGCGTCCGCCAGCTTGGCGCCGTCGCCCGCGAGCGCGACGAGCTTGCCTTGATAAGCGTCCTTGATGCGCTTTGCCTCTGCAGCCGCCCGATCGATGTCGCGGGTCACCGACGGATCGTCCATTCCCTTGTAGAGATCCGAAAGGTCCCACTCGGGGATGGGGCCGAGATCGCGCTCCTCCGTCGGGGTCGATCCGCTCTGGGCCTTTGCCCGGGCGATATCAGAGAACAGCGGGGCGCGCGTGGTCGGCGTCATCAGTAGCTCCAGTGAATATGGGAGAAAGCAATCCTTAATCTGCGGGCTCTCGCCCCCGGTTTCAAGCGGCAAAGGTGAAGTGTCTGGGCTCCTCCGCGGGTGAAAAGCGTCAACCTGAGGCCACAGGCGGGCAAAAAAGTTTCAAGGTGAGCATAGCCGAAAGAGCTTGTTTACCGTTGTCGGGCAATCATTCGCTCGAGTTGAGTTGCTGATCGATCCGCGCGCGGCTGTGTTAGCGCGTGGGGCGAGGCCGGCAGTGTTCCAGTTCGTGTTGTGTACGAGTGCTTCATGGCAAAGCGTGTTCTTATTGTCGACGATGATCCCGCCCAGCGCCGCATCCTCGAAGAAACGGTCAAACGGTTCGGCTTCGAGACCCGCTCCACGAATTCCGGCGAGCAGGCGCTCGAAGTGCTCGAAGGCCCCGAGCGGGGCACCATCTCCCTCGTCCTTCTGGATCTCGTCATGCCCGGCATCGGCGGCATGGCCGTTCTCGAACGGCTGAAGGGCAAAGCCTCGCCTCCCGTCATCGTGCTCACCGCCAACGGCTCGGTGGATGCGGCGATCAGCGCGATCCGTCTCGGCGCCGTGGACTTCGTGATCAAGCCCGCCTCTCCGGAGCGTCTCGAAGTCTCCATGAAGAGCGCGATGAAGATCGAAGCGCTTTCCGAAGAGATCTCGCGGATCAAGAAGAAGACGGACGGCACGCTGACGTTCGACGATCTCATCATCCGCGGCGAAGGCATGCAGCGCGTGATCGCGCTCGGCAAACGCGCGGCCACCTCCACCATTCCGGTCCTGATCGAAGGCGAGAGCGGCGTCGGCAAGGAGCTGATCGCACGCGCCATCCAGGGCGAGAGCGAGCGGGCGGGACGGCCCTTCGTCACCGTCAACTGCGGCGCGATCCCCGAGAACCTGGTGGAGAGCATCCTGTTCGGCCACGAGAAGGGTGCGTTCACCGGCGCCGTCGAGAGGCGCGTCGGAAAGTTCCAGGAAGCCGACGGCGGCACGCTGTTCCTCGACGAGATCGGCGAGCTGCCGCTCGATGCGCAGGTAAAGCTGCTGCGCGCGCTTCAGGAAGGCGAGATCGATCCGGTCGGCGCGAAGAAGCCCATCAAGGTCAACTTCCGCCTCGTGTCCGCCACCAACCGCGACATGATCCAGCTCGTGAAGGACGGCAAGTTCCGCGAAGATCTCTATTACCGACTCAACGTGTTCCCCATCTGGGTGCCGCCGCTACGCGAGCGCCGCGAGGACATTCCCGAGCTTGCTCAGCATTTCCTCGCCCGCTTCGGCGCGGAGGAAGGCAAGCGCGTCGGTGGCTTCACCGACGAGGCGATGCGGATGCTGATGGCCTACGACTGGCCGGGCAACGTGCGCCAGCTCGAGAACGCGATTTTCCGCGCGGTCGTCCTGGCCGATGGCGCTGAGCTTTCTGTGGCCGAGTTCCCGCAGATCGCAACGCAGGTCGAAGGCTTCACCGCCGAGATCCCGCCCGCTCCGGCCGGCTTGCAGAAGCCGCCGGCCTACACGGGCCCCGCGCTGCTCGGCGCGGAGGACACCATTCCGCAGACCGTCGAAGTGCGCCCCTCGGGCGGCCCTTCGGCGCTCGGCATTCCCGCGGTGACCGAGAGCGGCGAGATCCGCGCGCTCGAAGACATCGAGGCCGACATGATCCGCCTCGCGCTCGGGCGCTATCGCGGCCACATGACGGAAGTGGCGAAGCGCCTCAAGATCGGCCGTTCGACGCTCTACCGGAAGATGCAGGAGTACGGCCTCGAGCCGCGCGTGAACTAGAAGGTCGCGCAAAAACGCTCAGAAGATCGATCGATGGCCGGGCTCGTCCCGGCCATTTTTGCGACGAGGCTGCCGGACGACATTGATCAGCCGGCCTCCATTTCCTCCTCTTCGATGTTCGGCCGGCGTGGCAGGATGGCGGAGCGGCGCGGCCCCCGTGATCACAATTCCACAACAGTAGACGGGCAAAAGTTCGCCTGCGTGCGGGACGCGGGCCCTCCCAGCTTCTCAAGGCTTAGTGCCTCGGCTAGACCATGATTGCATCCGAACCTATCGGTCCGGCGCATCGGTCATGGTTGCTGCTTAGGTGTCGAGCGTGATCGCGCGTCCTGATTTTTACAGCGCGGCCACGAGGAATTGCCATGCGTCACCGGTTGAGGGGCATCGCCCCGTCCTGCGTTCTGCTGCTTGCGGCGTCCGTGCTGCCGGCAACCGCCTTCGCAGATCCAGTCGCAGCGCCTGACGCCGCACCACCCGCGGCCCCGATCACGGCAGCGCCCACGCAACCGGCCGACGCCACGGCTGCGCCCGTCACCGCAGCACCTGTCGCGCAACCTGCTCCTCCCGCCTCGCCCGCTCCTGAGCAGGCGGCGACGCCCGCGCCTACGAAACCGCAGCTCGGCGCACTGGTCCGCGCGGCTCTCGACACACTTCCCAAGACCGCGACCGAGGCCGAGCGGCAGGATGCGCTCGCACTCAAGGATTTCTATCTCGCGCGCAATGACGCGCCGCTTTGGATCGCGGACGGCTCCTTGAACGATCGCGCCGTGCTCGTGATCGCCGAAATCAAGAAGGCCAACGACTGGGGGCTCGACGCCTCGGCGTTCGCGTTGCCGGATGTCGGCGGAACGCTGACCGAAGAGAGCGCTGCCGACGCCGAGCGCAAGCTCTCCGTCGCCGCCCTCACCTACGCGCGCCACGCGCGCGGTGGCCGCATTACCGAGCCCGCCAAACAGCTTTCGTCCTACCTGGACCGCACGCCGCAACTCCTCGATCCCAAGGCCGTGCTTGCGGACCTTGCCGGATCGACGCCGCCCGATGCGACGCTGAGAGGGTTCCACCCGAAGCATCCGCAGTTCGAAAAGCTGCGCCAGAAGTATCTCGAGCTTCTGAAGTCGGCGAGCACGGCGGACGCCATCGTCCGCCTGCCGAAAGGACCGGCACTCTCGCCGGGGCAAACTCATCCGCATGTCGCGCTGCTCCGCCAGCGGCTCAAGGTGCCAGCTCCGGCGGGCACTGCCGAGCAGCCCGCAGATGAGGCCTTTTACGACGACGCGCTCGCAACCGCCGTCAAGGCCTTCCAGACCGAGAAGGGCCTCGCGCCCGACGGCATCGTGGGCGCGGGCTCGCGCGCCGCGCTCAACGACATCGACGTGCCGAACCCGGATCGCGTGCGCGCGAACATGGAGCTATGGCGCTGGATGCCCGAGGATCTCGGCGCCACGCACGTGTGGGTGAACATCCCGGAGTTCATGTTCGAGTTCGTGCGGGATGGAAAAGTGGTGCACGAAGAGCGAGTGATCACGGGCCTCGTCGACAAACAGACGCCGGTGTTCTCGGCGGTCATGGACACGGTCACCATTCATCCGCGCTGGAACGTGCCGGACTCGATCAAAGTGCGGGAGCTCTATCCGAGCCTGGCGCGGGGCGGCACCTATTTCCAGAAGCAGGGCCTGCGCATGACGCGCAACGGCAAGCCGGTCGATCCTTATTATGTCGACTGGGGCTCTGCGGACATTCGCCAATTCGACGTGCATCAGCCGCCGGGCGCCGCGAACGTGCTCGGCCAGTTCAAGTTCACGTTCCACAACAAGCATATCGTCTACATGCACGACACGCCGACGAAGCACCTCTTCAACCAGGCGACCCGTGCCTACAGCCATGGCTGCATCCGCGTGCGTAACCCCGCGCGGTTCGCGGAGGTGGTGCTGGAGTTCGACAAGGGCTGGACGCCGGACCAGGTCGCCTCCCTCGTCAACGCCGACCCGGTCGAAAACCCGATCGTGCTCGAGAAGAAGATCCCCGTGCACACGGCCTACTTCACGCAATGGGTGAACGACGCAGGCGAGCTCGTAAGCTTCAAGGACGTCTACGGTCACGAGCAGCGCGTCATTCTCGCGCTCGAAGGGCGCTTCAATGCCATCGCGCGCGGCCCGGATCACCTGGCGCCCGTCACCTATGCGAAATCGCAGTACGCGGGCGGCGGCAACCCGCTCGAAACGTTCTTCAACAACGTATTCGGCGGCTTCTGAGCATTAGCCTCGCTCCTTAACCCTCCCCTGCGTCTTACTGGCGGCGCGGGGCGTCTTGCCCTTTTTATGCCGCGGGCGAGCCCTCTTGATCGCGCATTCCGAGGTTACCAACCGTTAAGCAACGGGGCGTAAGCGTTAACCTTGGCATTCTCGATGGGGGAATTCTGTTGGGCGTAAAGGCGGGACTGTCCACCTGCCGGTATCTGGGCTTCGGCGCGGCCGCACTCGTGGCCGCCGCCTCGCAGGCCACGCTGGCGCATGCCGGTGACGATCGCACCATCTCCTTCTTCCACATCCACACCAAGGAAACGCTCACCGTCCAGTACAAGAAGGACGGCCGCTTCGTTCCCGCCGCGCTCGAGAAGATCAACTGGATCATGCGCGACTGGCGGGAGAACAAATCCATCCAGATGGACCCCAACACGGTGGACATCATCTGGGAGATGCACCGGGAGCTGGGCTCTCAGCAGCCTGTCAGCATCATCTGCGGCTATCGCTCGCGCGGCACCAACGAGATGCTGCGCAAGACGCGCGGCGGACAGGCGAGCCAGAGCCAGCACATAACCGGCAAGGCGATCGACATCGCGTTTCCGGACGTACCCGTGAAGCGGATGCGCTACTCGGCCATGATCCGTGAGCGCGGCGGCGTCGGCTACTATCCGACCTCCGGCATTCCTTTCGTGCATGTGGACACGGCGCGCGTGCGCCACTGGCCGCGCATGGTGCGCGACGAGCTGGCGCTGCTGTTCCCGTCCGGTCATTCGAAGCACGAGCCATCTGACGGCCGTCCCATCACACCTGCCGACGTGCGCGCCGCACGCGAGCGGCGCAAGGATCTCGCGCAAGAAGTTGCGCAATTCTACGCCCTGCGGGACAGCCCCAAGGCGGCTGTGCAGGTAGCGGATGCTTCATCTGTGACCAACCCGGCTCCAGTGCCTCCGCGCCCGGCGCGGGCGGTTCGCCCGCCTGCTCCGCATCAACGCATGGCCGTCGGCGCGCCGATGCCGCCGCCTTCCGAGACCGCGCCTGAGACGATGCGCTCGGTGGCCCTCACCTCCGATCGGACAGCGGGCGAGAGCAAGGGCGTGATCGCCAAGGCTGTCGCCGAGACGGCTGCTCAGGACGTGAAGCCCAAACTCGTAAGTGCGCCGAAGCCCGTCGACCGGCCGTCGACGTTCGTCGCCAAGCTGCCCGATGCCGACCGCTCACGCCTCGACATGCTGGTCCAGCTCGCCTCAATCGAGGAGACGGCTGCGCTGGCGCCCGCCGCAAAGAGCGCATCCCTGATCACGGGCTCCACGCCGATGCGCGCCTCGATGACGCCGGACTGGCCGTTCCCGAAGCGAGCCGTCGCCAACGAGCCCGCACCGAAAGCGGCTCCTGCCGCGGCGCATCCCTTCGGAGAGGGCTCAACCGACTGGCGGAGCGGCTGGACGGCTGCACCTGAATATGACGAAGACCATCCGGACGAGCTTTCCTACCGGCCTTTCGCGCTCGCCCCGCTGCTGACGGAAACCGCCTCGTTCGACGACCCGGCGCTGCAGACGCTCGTGCATCCGGACGTGCCGATGACGCTCGAAATGCTGGATGACGAGGGCACCGTGCTGCCGATGCGGTTCGGCGCGGGCCAATTGCAGACGGCGATGGCGTGGGCGCAGGAGTTCAGCGGTAGCGCCGTGCACCTCGAGTCGATGGCGGCTGTCCCTGAGCCGCAGCCAGCAGCCCCTCAGCTCGTCTCGCGGGCGGTCAAGACCCTGCCGCGGTGATTGGCTTGCGGGAGCGGCTTCCTCCTAGCGCGATTGCCAGAGGACCCTCTTTCCAGGCTTTGGTGACGAGGCGCCCCAGCTCCTCGAAATCCTGCGTTCGCGGAGACGTGGACCGCCACACGAGGCCGATGGTGCGCGAGGGCTCGGGATCGACGAACCGCACGAGCGTGATGTCGCGTCCGCGCTCCTCGATGCCCACGGCCATCTCAGGAAGCAGCGTGATGCCGTAGCCCGCCGAGACCATCTCGACGATGGTGGCGAGGCTCGAGGCGCCGAAGGTGTTCACCGCATCCACCTGCTGGAGGCTGCAATAGGTGAGTGCCTGATCGCGCAGGCAATGGCCTTCCTCCAGCAGCAGCAAGCGCTCGTGCTCGATCAGCTCCTTGGTTGCGCGCACGCGGCCGGAGAGCTTCCGGTCCTTGGGCACGGCGAGGAGAAACTTGTCCTCGAACAGCTTGCGATTGGTGAGATCCGTATGCTTGAGCGGCAGCGCGAGCAGCAGCACGTCGAGCTTGCCTTCGAGCAGCTCGTCGGTCAGCACCTGGGTCTGCGTCTCGCGGACATGCAGCTCCAGATCCGGATAGGCCTCGCGCAGCAGGGGCAGCAGTGGCGGCAGCATGTAGGGCGCGACCGAGGGGATGACGCCGAGCCGGAGCGTGCCGGCGAGCACGCGGTTGGCGTGCTGGGCGTAGGCCACGAGATCGCGAACGTCTCCCAGGATGCGCGCGCAGCGAGCGGCGATCTCGATACCCTTGCCGGTGAGCTGCACGCCCGAGCGCGTCCGCTCGACCAGGATCAGGCCGAGGTTCTGCTCGAGCTCGTGGATCTGCATGGAAAGGGCTGGCTGCGTGACCGCGCACGCATCCGCCGCGCGGCCGAAATGAAGCTCCCGCGCGAGCGCATCGAAATAGCGTAACTGCTTGATAGTGACCTGCGTCATAAGACAGCCTGATCAGGGGAGAAACAAATAACGATTAGCCCTGATATCGGCAGCGGTCTATGGTCGCAGCGAACAAACGATCGTGATCGTTCCGCGATTTCGCGGCGATCCGGGAAACAGTTCCCGAATACGGCAGGTGAAGCTCCGGCTTCCACTCGTCGTTAGCGTCTCGGGCCGTGCGCCGAAGCGGCCCGAGACGTTTTTTATTTTCACGTCACACCACGGATGGCCGATCTGCCCGCGGACGAGCTACTCCGCCGCGATCATGCGGTCGGCAGCTGCCTCCGCACCGGCCGAGACCGGTCCATTCAGCATTCCGAGAGCGTGCATGTAGACCTCGAGCAGGCTTTCTTCTTCCTGCCGCTCGGTCTGGCTCTTCTTGCGCAGGCGAACGATCTGCCGAAGGATCTTCACGTCGAAGCCCACGCCCTTGGCCTCGAGATACTTGTCGCGGATGTCGCCGGAGAGAGCCTTCTTCTCCTCTTCGAGCCGCTCGATGCTTTCGATGATCTGGCGAAGCTGATTCTGTGCCGAAGCCTGAAGCGTCGTCATTACTACCCCCAACAAATACGGATATCCGATCCCTCTTCGCGCTCCGCCGTTTGCGGATGCGATCTTGAGCCGAGGCTAGAACTCGGATGGGACAGGGGCAAGGCGAGGCGCTTTCTCATCCAGAGATAATTTCCTGTGGATGAGGCTCCTAGTTTTTGTTCTTCGTGGTGTGGGCGCTGCTCTTCTCGAACGCGGCAAGGGCCTGCGGGGAGGCTTCGGTCTGGTGGCGCTTCTGCCATTCGGCATACGGCATGCCGTAGATGATCTCGCGCGCTTCATCCTTCGACACGATCATGCCTTTGTCGGCTGCCGCCTCCTGATACCAGTTGGCGAGACAGTTCCGGCAGAAACCCGCGAGATTCATGAGGTCGATGTTCTGCACATCCGCGCGCTCGCGCAGGTGCGCGACAAGACGGCGAAACGCAGCGGCCTCAAGCTCGATGGTGGTTCTTGGATCGCGTGTCATCTGTTGTTCCTCATCCGGCTCCGAGGCCGATCGCGGTATCTCAATCGGTGTGAGACCCGAAATGTTTCACCCGCTTGAGATCGGGATCGCCATCCCGACCTGCAAGGATGCGCTGCATCACGGACGCCAGGCGATCCGCCCACTCTCTCTGGCCGCTCTCCGTCGCGATCAAGTCCTGGCGAACCTCGACGATGGCGTGGGAAAGCCCGCGCGAGGTTCCGTGGCGCCACATGCAGTCGCCCTTGAGGCGGCCCGAGTAGGGCTCGTTGTCGCCGATGACGAAGGCAGCGTCCGCGCGCAAGCCCTCGATCAACGGCCCGGCAAGCCTCGGATCCTTGTCCCAGAGGATGGCGCCATGCCAGGGCCGCGGCTTTCCGCGCCACTGCGGCGTGAAGCTGTGCATCGAGAGCAGCACCGGGGCGATGCCGGACGCCAACGCGCGATCGAGAAGGGCGCCGATGGCCTCGTGATAGGGGCGATAGAAGCGCATGATCCGCTTTTCGCGCTCGCCGTCGCTCAACGTGCGGTTTCCAGGAACGATGGCGCCGTCCGAGAGACGCATGATGAGCGTGGGATCGTCCTCGCCCCGGTTGCAGTCGATCAGCAGGCGGGAAAAGCGCGTCAGCACGGCGGGGGCCCCGAGTTTGTCGGCCAGCCGCTCCGTCACCGCGCGTGCCCCGATGTCATAGGCGATATGGCGCTCGAGCTCGGACGGCGGCAGGCCAAGACTGCCGTACTCCCCGGGAAGGGCATTGTCGGCGTGGTCGCACAGCACGATCAGCCCCGCGTCCAGGGAGCCCGGACGGCGGACGAACGCTTCGGCGGTTTCCGCCTCGATGGTGACGCTGGCGGCGGGCGCTGTCTCGGGTCGCATCGGCACCTTAATCTTGTATCGGCCTCGTTATTTCGCCGTTTCGGCTTTTCCCCCGGGGGCTTGCGAAAATTCGCGTCCCGGCCTTCAATGGCGCAGCGCTCGTGGGGGTGCCGTCAGCCGTGCACTCCTCAAAGCTGCCCGCTTTCATTGCCAACGTTTCGCCCTCCCAGCAAGGCTCGGCCAGTGTCGTGATCCCACGTACAGGCCGGCATCCCGTGAAACCATGAATCTGAGAGCATTCCTTTCGCCGCTTGCAGCGGCCCTGTTGCTGGCGATGCTCCCGCGGCCGGCGCTGGCAGACCTCAAGTTCTGCAATGCCACGCAGAGCCGGGTCGGCGTCTCGATCGGCTACCAGGACCCGGAAGGCTGGGCGACCGAGGGGTGGTGGAACATCGCGTCGCAGTCTTGCGAAACGCTCTTGAAAGGGGCAGTACCGAGCCGGTTTATCTACGTCCACGCCGTGGATTACGACCGCGGGGGGGAATGGGCGGGCACGAACTTCATGTGCACAGCCGATAAGACGTTCGCCATCCGGGGGGTGCAGGATTGCCCCAAACGCGGATATAAGCGCACGGGATTTTTCGAAGTCGATACGGGAGAGGCGCAAGAGTGGACGGTTCGCCTCACCGATCCAGACGATAAAGAGGCGGACGGGAAATGAGACGTAATCGGCGGGTCAAGATTGTTGCGACGCTTGGACCCGCGTCGTCCGCGCCCGACGTTCTCGAGCGTCTCTTCATTGCGGGAGCGGACGTTTTTCGCATCAACATGAGCCACACGAGCGCGGAGACGGCCCACACGCTGGTGCGCTCCATCCGTGACGTGGCCGCGAAGCATCGCTGCTCGATCGGCGTGCTGTGCGATCTGCAGGGCCCCAAGTTCCGCCTCGGCGAGTTCGTCGACGGGCGGGCGCTGGTCAAGGCTGGCGAGCATTTCCGCTTCGATCAGACCGGCGTGCCGGGCACCTCTCAGCGCGTGAGCCTGCCGCACCCCGCGATCTTCGATGCCGTGCGGCCCGGGCACATGCTGCTCATCGACGACGGCAAGTTGCGCATGCGCGTGGCCGACGTGGACGGCAAGAGCATGGTGGCCGAAGTGGTGACCGGCGGCATCCTTTCGAGCCGCAAGGGCATCAGCATGCCCGACACCGTGCTGCCCATCAGCTCGCTTACGGACAAGGATCGCAAGGATCTCGACATCGCGCTGAAGCTCGGCGCCGACTGGATCGCGCTGTCGTTCGTGCAGCGTGCCGAGGACATCATCGAAGCCAAGCGCATCATCGACGGGCGGGCCGCGGTGCTCGCCAAGATCGAGAAGCCCTCGGCCATTGAGGACATCGACGACATCATCGCGGCCGGTGACGGCTTCATGGTGGCGCGCGGCGACCTGGGCGTCGAAATGCCCGTCGAGCGCGTTCCGGGCCTTCAGAAGCAGATCACCCGCAAGGCGCGTGCCGCCGGCAAGCCGATCGTAGTCGCGACCCAGATGCTGGAGAGCATGACGTCGTCGCCGATGCCGACGCGCGCCGAGGTCTCCGACGTCGCGACCGCCGTCTTCGACGGCGCGGACGCGATCATGCTGTCGGGCGAATCCGCCGTTGGCCAGTACCCGGTCGAGACCATCGAGATGATGGCGCGCATCGCCCACGAGGTGGAGAACGACGCGAGCTACGACGCTTTCGTGCACGCCATCGAGTTTCCGCCGATGCCGACGGGCGCCGACGCTATCGCGGCCGCCGCGCACGCGATCTCCGAGACGGTCAAGGTGGCGGCCATCCTCTGCTACACCGCGACGGGCTCGACCGCGCTTCGCGTCGCCCGCGAACGGCCCAACCTGCCCGTGATCGGCCTCACGCCGATCGCGCGCACGGCCCAGCGCCTCGCGCTCGTCTGGGGCATCGAGACGGTGCTCACCGGCGATCCCGAGGATCTCGCCGACATGGTGCGCAAGGCGACGCGCATCGCCTACGAGGGCGGGTTCGTGAAGCCGGGCCAGGGTGTGGTCATCACGTGCGGTGTGCCGCTCGGCTCGCCCGGCGCGACCAACATGATCCGCCTCGCGTTCGTGGACGAGCACGGCCTTCCGGACGGCCACAGCCCGGATTACGTGCCGACAGGCGGCAAGGTGCCTGTGGAACGGCGCACCCCGCCCAAGATCACGTCCTGACGCGCTGCGCTTTTCGTTAGCGAAACCGATGAGTCACGCTTCGGACTGATAGGGTCCGAAGCGATCATGAGGCTTTTAGCGAGACCGATGAGTCACGCTTCGGACTGATAGGGTCCGAAGCGATCATGGGGCTTTTAGCGAGACCGATGAGTCACGCTTCGGACTGATAGGATCCGAAGCGATCATGGGGCTTTTAGCGAGACCGATGAGGCACGCTTCGGACTGGTAGGATCCGAAGCGATCATGGGGCTTTTAGCGAGACCGATGAGGCACGCTTCGGACTGATAGGGTCCGAAGCGATCATGGGGCTTTTAGCGAGACCGATGAGGCACGCTTCGGACTGATAGGGTCCGAAGCGATCATGGGGCTTTTAGCGAGACCGATGAGGCACGCTTCGGACTGATAGGGTCCGAAGCGATCATGGTCTAAATCCCCTGCCCTTCCACCTCGACCTTGAGGTCGTCGCGCGCCTTCTTGGCGCCTGGCGCGTTGGGGTAGACCTTGAGCAGGCTCTCGTAAGCCTCGAGGGCCGCTTTCTTCTCCCCGAGGTGCTGCAGGATGTTGGCGAGCCCTTCGAGGGCCTTGAAGTGATGCGGCTCGAGAGCGAGCACGCGGCGGATGTCGCCGAGGGCGCGCTTGTAGTCGTCCTCCAGATAGAAGAGGTACGCGCGGCGGTTCCAGGCTTCCGCATAGTCCGGCTGAAGCTCGATCGCGGCATTGAGCAGCTTCATCGCGAGATCACGCCGCTCGGCTTCCGTTGCGGCCGTGGCGCGCGCAACCAGCAAGTCCGCCGTGGCGCTTCCCGAATGCTGCCAAAGCTGCTCGACGGCGGTCGCGATCTGCGCGGCGGTCGCTTCATCCGGTGCGCTCGCCAAACGGGCATAGAGCTCGGCCAGGAGCTTTTCGCGCTGCTCGGGCGTCGACTCGGTCCCTCCGGCGGCGCCCTTGCCCGGCGGCGCTCCGTTGTTGTCACCCTCGGGCTGCTTACCCGCCTGAGGCCGCTTCTCGGGCGCGGGAACGGGGCCAGTCACGGCGGGAGGGCCTTGATCGGGCAATGTGAGCTGGGGTGGAGCGACGCCCGGCTCCTGCTGGGCCAGGACGGCGGACGGGGCGGCCATTGCCGCGAGGCCCGCGCAGAGGAGACCGCTCGCGCGGCTCAGGACGGTGACTGGGAAAATCTTACCTTTTGCCATAGGCCGAAGATAGGGAGGCGCACCAGCGGCGTCAAAGGGCTTCGGCGGAGAGTGCGCTCGCTGAAAAGGCTCCAGACAAGCGAAACCGCCCGTACACCTTGAGGTGCCGGGCGGATCATCCCCCACGCGAGAAATTCAGATATACGCGATCAGCCCTGGCGCGCCTTGAAGCGGCGGAGGGTCTTGTTGATCACGTAAACGCGTCCCTTGCGCCTGACGAGGCGGTTGTCGCGATGACGCGAGCGAAGAGACTTAAGCGAGTTTCTTACTTTCATTGTTCTCAACCGTTTGAGGGCACGGCGGACGGATGGTGGGCACTAGAGGGATCGAACCTCTGACCCCTACCATGTCAAGGTAGTGCTCTACCGCTGAGCTAAGTGCCCATCCGTGCCGAGAAAGTCATTCGGAAGCGCCTCCTATACTGGCATTGCCAGCGGTCCGCAAGGGCGGAAACCAATTATCCGCGAAGCGGTCGCAGGAGGGCGCCCCGGTTTGGCGAAAGACCCCGAAAATCGGGGCTCAAGCGCCGGGAGCTAGGCCGCCAGGAGACGCTCCACCTCGCGCACCAGGTCCTTGAGGTGGAAGGGCTTGGAGAGCACCCGGGCCTCCTTGGGCGCGGTGGCCTCGTTGTTCAGGATCACGGCGGCGAAGCCGGTGATGAACATGATTTTGAGCTCGGGATCGATCTCGGCGGCGCGCCGCGCCAGCTCGATGCCGTCCATGCGGGGCATGACGATATCGGTCAGCAGCAGCGTGAAGGGCTCCTGCTGCAAGCGCTCGTAGGCTTCCTCGCCGTTGGCGAACGAGATCACCTCATAGCCGGCCTTGCCCAGCGCGCGCTCGAGGAAGCCACGCATGGAGTCATCGTCCTCTGCGAGCAAGATTCTGCACATCGGAAGGCGGGAGGGCTTGGCGGTCATGGGATTTGTTACTCGAAATATCCACTTATCGGTGATAGCGCCAGATGGCACGGGAATCTGACGCCAGTTTGGTAAACGGAGCGTGAAGCCTCGACAGTGTCGGGGTGGTTGCCCACATAACGGACAGCACAGCAAAAGGTGGGCCAGGATGTGCCGCGGGCGCACTCTAGCTCATTTTTCCACGGCGGGTATGCGAAATGCCTCGCGTGACGTGGACAGGGCCGTGCGGCATTGGCACACTATGCGTGCGTCGTCCTGTCGGCAGCGGCGCTGCGGTTCGATTGATAGACAGGTACGAGCCGTTCGGACGTGCCATCATGAGACGGTGAGGCCCTCGACGTGATCAGGACCAGATGACCGCGCAGAAACCTTTCACGCTGAGCCCCGAACTCGCGCCGCCGTTCACGATCCTGACGCCCAAGGTTCAGAGCGCGCCGTTCGTGCTGTGCTCGCCGCATTCTGGACGCGTCTATCCCAAGGAATTCCTCGCGCAGTCGCGCCTAGACCCGCTGACGCTCAGAAAGTCAGAAGACTGCTTCGTGGACGAATTGTTCCAGGGGGCGGCGGAGCTCGGTGTTCCGCTCATTTCGGCGCAGTTTCCGCGCGCCTATCTCGACGTCAATCGCGAGCCTTACGAGCTCGATCCCGAGCTTTTCGCGGACCCGCTGCCGGACTACGCCAACAGCCAGTCTGTGCGTGTCGTCGGCGGTCTCGGCACCATCGCCCGCATCGTCGCCGACGGCGAGGAGATCTATCGCACGCGCCTCAGCGTGGACGACGCGCTCGGGCGTATCGAGCAGTTGTATTTCCCGTTCCATGCAGCGCTCGAGGAACTGATCGAGCAGACGCGCGCGCAATTCGGCTATGCCATCCTCGTCGACTGCCATTCGATGCCGTCGGCGCAGATGACCCAGAGCAGCGGTCCGCGCCCGGACTTCGTGATCGGCGACCGGTTCGGGGCCGCTTGCGATCCGCGGCTCACGCGCTATCTCCGCGACATGCTCGCGAGCGAAGGTTACGACGTGCAGCTCAACCGGCCTTATGCCGGCGGCTACATCACTGAGCATTATGGACGCCCGTATCGCGGCGTGCAGGCGGTTCAGGTCGAGATCAACCGCGCACTCTATCTCGATGAGCGGACATTCACGCCGTCGCGGCGTTTCCACAGGCTGAAGACGGATCTCACGCGCTTCGCGGCCATGCTGTTCTCGGCCATCCCGGCGATGATCGAGCAGCGCGCAGCCGCCGAATAGCGCGCGGGCGCAGGACCTCTCAAAAAAAAATCGGACGGAATAAAAAAAACAGGGCCGTCCAATGGACGGCCCAAGTCTAGGGAGGAAACGCCCAAGGAGGGCTTGTGATCACGCGGGGATGGCGAAAGCCATGGCCACGTTCTCACCCTTCAAATCTATGCTGCAGCGCCGCAATCCGCAACCCCCGCCCTCAGCTATTTTTGCTGCGATGCGCCAAGCGCGCTTATTGGGCCACAGTGAGGAAATAAGCCCAAACCGGCCAAATCCCAGACTCCGAAGCAAATCTTGACGAGGGAATTTCCGCTGTAGTTTCCATGCGCTACAGCGTCGCACGAGCGACAGAAAAGAAAAAAGGGCCGTCCGGATACGGACGGCCCAAGTCTAGGGAGGAAACGCCCAAGGAGGGCTACGACGGCCAAGCCTTGCTCGGCGATGTCGCACTGCAAAATATCGTCGGTGACCCCTGAAAAGGAAGTGCAAAAACTGCAGAGCTGCCATTACAGAGGCGTGGGGCACGTTGTGCCCAATCAACAGGCTGATTTATCTGCACAAGAGGCGCCGCGCGCGCCGGTCGAGATCTAGTATTGTCGCGGCGCCGACAGTAATCTCGGCTCGAAATCTTGCCCTAGCCGTCAAAAAGAGGCCGTTCGAGCGAGCGAACGGCCCAAGTCTAGGGAGGAAACGCCCGTAATGGGCTGCGGTGGCGAAGAAGTGGTCCCTCGAAACCGCATAATTTGTATGCGCCTGTTCGCTGAATGCAGCAACTTCACGCACGATATGTGGCTCTATTTATAGTGAATATGATGCGGCCCCGCAACACAACCGCCTCATCTAGACCTTTCTACTCTAAACAGGTGTATTTCTGAACACCGTTGCTGCACTTAGAATGCCCGAACATCGGCTTCAACTTAAGTCCCGGATATCCATTGTGACTTTCCCGAACAACGCGCAATTCAAAGAGCTTCTCGCCCTGGCCCATGATCTGGCGGACGCTTCGCGGGGGGTGATCCTTCCGCATTTCCGCAAGCAAATGGCGGTGGCCAACAAGGCGGGCGAGCAAGCCTTCGATCCCGTGACGAAAGCCGACCGGGCGGCCGAGCGCGCGATCGCGCGACTCATTCGCTCGCGCGCGCCGGAGCATGGGCTCATCGGCGAGGAATTCGGGCAGGAGCGCAAGGACGCCGCGTTTCAGTGGGTCATCGACCCGATCGACGGAACGCGCTCGTTCATCACCGGCACGCCGATGTGGGGAACGTTGATCGGCCTGCTCTACGAAGGCGCGCCGGTGCTGGGCCTGATGGACCAGCCGTTCACGGGCGAACGCTTCTGGGCCGCGAAGTCTGCCGCCTATACGCAGGGCACGGCCCAGAAGGCGCGTCGCATTCACACGCGCGGCTGCTCGCGGGTTGCGGATGCGCTCATGATGACGACGACGCCGGATCTCTTCGAGAAAGGCGCGGAGGCCAGCGGCTTCGAGCGCATCCGGCGCGAAGTGCGCATGACGCGCTACGGCGGCGACTGCTACGCCTATTGCCTGCTCGCGCACGGGCTCGTGGATCTCGTGGTGGAAGCGGGCCTCAAGAGCTACGACGTGGTCGCGCTGATCCCCATTGTCGAGCGGGCGGGCGGGCGCATGACGACGTGGGACGGACGCCCCGCCACATCGGGCGGGCGCATCGTGGCCTCCGGCGATCCGGCACTGCACGACAAGGTGCTGAAGCTGCTGAACCGCTGACCGGCCGCAATCTGGGCGGTCCTTTTTCTCAAGCCGCCGCTTCGTCGAGCCCCATGTAGGCGTCGAAGGCTGCCCAGAAACGAAGCCGGATTGAATCCGCCTCCTGCAGGATCTCGTGGCGTGCCGACGGCAGCAGAACATGCGTGCCAACCTTGAGGCCTACCGCGAAATCCTCGATGGCGCGCGACGAGACGATCTCGTCCTTGCCGGCCACGAACACCATCATCGGCACCCGCACGGACGCGGCGTAGCCGTCCGCCGATACGAGCCCCATGGACCTGTATGCCGCCCGCAGCCAGCCTATGGTGGGGGAGCCCAGCGCGAGGCTCGGGTCCGCATCCAGCACCGCCTTGTTGCGGAACCAGCGCTCACGATCGGAGGTCAGCTGGTTGCCTTCGAACGGTCCCTGCTCCACCACGTCGTCCGACCCGCCCTTGATGTAGCTGCGGCTGAAACCGAACAGGCAGCCAGCCTCGGCGTAGGCGCGTGCCAGCGTCTGCGGATAGCCGACCTTGGCGTCGGCAAAGGCGATCATGGGAGCGCAGAGGATCATCCTGTCGAACCAGGAGCCGGGGCGGGCCGCATTGCGCAGGAGGATGTTGGCGCCCATGGAATGGCCGAGCGCCATGAACGGCGGCGGACAATCCGGCAGCACGACCTCCTTCATGAAGAGCGTGAGGTCGCTGTCGTACTCGCTGAAGGAGTGGACATGGCCTTTGCGGGGATTGGCGAGAGGACGCGAGGACCCGCCCTGGCCGCGCCAGTCCATCGTCGCAACGGCAAAGCCGCGACGGCGCAGGTCCGCGACCACCTCGAAATACTTTTCCGCGAACTCACCGCGGCCGCCGAACAGACAGACCGTTCCACGCCGGGGACCACGCGTCGCCTCCCAGCGCACGAATCTCAGCCGCGCGCCGTCCCGCGTTTTAAGCTCTCCCGGTACAGCGCCGCCGGGCACGGGATTCTTGGCCAGCGCAACAAGCTTCATGAGAGACCCCGCTTCGCAAATCACCGGTGCGAACAATAGCACGGAGCGGCGTCGGTCGAGCGCGCGACGGCAGGTGAAAGCCGGCAGTGCGGCAAGCGGGTGATCCGAAATCGCGCCCGCCTGCCGACTGCCGCCTTAAGGAAATCAGTAACCGCGCTGCACCCAGCGCCGCTCAGGCCAATATCTGTCGCGATGGGCGAAGGTCCTCAGATAGTGCGGACGTGCTGCCAGGATCTCGCCCGAGCAACGATCGACGCGCAGCATGAACACCCGCCCCGAGTCGACGCGGCGAGCCCGCACGCCGACCTCGCGGCCGTCACCACCGACTGGCTGCAGATCGACCCAGCCGTCGCGGCGCAACTGGCGCTTGATCTGCCAGCGCTCGAGGCAGGCATACCGGCCGGGGCGCACGTCGCCATAGCGCGGGGGCGGCATGGGAACAGGATAGCCATCCTTGATGGATCCGCGCGGCGGCTCGATTGGCGGAGCGCGGTCGTAGGGCGCTGAATACCGGTCAGGAGGAGGCGCCTCGCTGTAGCGGCCCGGAGGCGGAAGGTCCTCGTCATCGTAAGGCCCGGGATCGCGCTCTTCGGCGTATCCTCGCTCGTCGTATGGCGGCTCGCTACCGTAGCCGTCCCCATAAAGGTCCGCAGCGGACGCCGCGCGCGACCCGACAACGTGTGACGAGGCAAGGACGAGGGCCGTCATCAGGCTCGCCGTGATGAATGACGCTCTCATAAATCTACTCCCGTGTTGGCCCGACTGGCGCCGGGTTGCACAGGGTCCGCCTTCGAACATGAATGCGAGATGAAGGGCCGCTATTTTCTCTTTTGAGAGCAGAGTTTGGGCGAAACGCCTGTGGCGGATTTCTCACGTTCACTCGCCCCCTCTTGAAGCCGCCTGAAGCGCTCCTAAATGCTGGAGTGCGCACGCCACGGAGTGGGTGCGCGTCCGGGGCTCGGACATCCGCGCCCCGGGAAAGTGAGGCTTTCGGCCATCGCTTCTCGAAGCGTGGCCGGGAGTTGCAGCCGGAGATCCGGCCCATTGCGGGCGGGTCCCATCAGTCGCTTCTTATGGAGGACTTAAGTCATGCGACACTTCGATCTTACTCCCCTTTATCGTTCGACCGTCGGCTTCGATCGCCTCGCGCAGCTTCTCGACAGCGTGACCGGCGCGGAGGTCGATGCGCCCTATCCGCCCTATAACATCGAGCGTCTCGGCGAGAACGAGTACCGCATTACGATGGCGGTCGCCGGCTTTACCGCCGATGAAATCCACGTGGACGTGAAAGAGGCCACTCTCTCCGTTCGCGGCGAGAAGAAAGCCGAAGCGAATGAAGGCGAACGGCGTTTCCTGCATCGTGGAATTGCCGCACGCAGCTTCGAGCGCCGCTTCCAGCTCGCCGACCACGTGGAAGTGAAGGGCGCCGATCTCAAGGACGGCCTCCTCAACGTGGACCTCGTCCGTAACATCCCCGAGCGGATGCGGCCGCGTTCAATCCCGATCGGCACCGGCTCCGAGCCGAAGCAGATCGAGCAAGCTGCGTAACTCCTAGACCTTCCCAATCCCTCCCAACGGCGGCGGCGGCTTTCGGGCCGCCGCCTATTTTTTAGGCATATTCTCTGCGTCGCATTGTTATCTTTGAGAGCTTCTAATCGCACTTGTGTTGCAGGGGAAAATCTGCAACATTTGATCGAAAGGTCAGCATTGCTGTCCTTTATGTCCAGTCCTTGCTTCCGACGCTACGAAAGCGAGGATGGGTTTTTTTGGCTTGGCGGCAGCCGACTGCGCGAGGATCGCGGGTCTGCTACTGTCGGCGGAGATCAATTGCGGTGGTCGCAAAGCTGTCACGTCTCGTGAGTGGGTGCCCCCCGGATGCCGGGGCGGCTTGCTTTGCGCAGGCTCTCGTTCAGCGCCGCTAAGTTCGGCGCGGGCGCACACGACCCGAAAGCATCGCCTACACGCTTATTGCGGCCCACGGCCCTGAGGCGATGCGTTACGATGCCGGCATTGCGATGCCGGTCCGGCGTTGACACCCGAGGACCAATTCCATGACCAACGACACGCCATTTCATGGCAGCTATGAGCGTCCCCAAGCGCAGGGTCTGTTCGACCCCAGCTTCGAGCGTGACGCCTGCGGCGTCGGGTTCATCGCGAATCTCAAAGGCGAAAAATCGCATCGCGTCATCTCCGACGCGCTCAAGATGCTGTGCAATCTGGAGCATCGCGGCGCGGTCGGCGCCGATCCGCACGCCGGCGACGGCGCGGGCATCCTGATCCAGATTCCGCACGACTTCTTCAAGGAGGACTGCGCGAAGTTGGGCTTCAAGCTTCCGGATCCGCGTTTCTATGCCGTGGGGCAGCTGTTCCTGCCGCAGGACGAGCGCCTTGCTGCGCATTGCGAGCGCGTGTGGGAACGCATCCTGCGCGAGGAAAAGCTAGACCTCATCGGCTGGCGCAGCGTTCCGGTGGACAGCTCGTGCCTTTCCGAGCTCGTCCGGGCGACGGAGCCCGTGCAGCGGCAGGTGTTCATCGCCCGACCCAAGGGCATGAGCGAGGACGACTTCGAGCGCCGCCTGTTCCTGGTGCGCAAGATCGTCTCGAACGCAATTCACAACGCCTACAAGGGGCGCGACATCGGCCACTACACCGTGAGCCTCTCGTCGCGCACCGTGGTCTACAAGGGGATGTTCCTCTCCTATCAGGTGGGCGACTACTACAAGGATCTCTCCGATCCGCGCACCGTGTCGGCGATGGCGCTCGTTCACCAGCGCTTCTCGACCAACACCTTCCCTTCGTGGAAGCTCGCCCATCCCTATCGCATGGTCGCGCACAACGGCGAGATCAACACGCTGCGCGGCAACGTGAACTGGATGGCGGCCCGTCAGGCTTCTGTCTCGTCTCCGCTGTTCGGCGGCGACATCGAGAAGCTGTGGCCCATCTCTTATGAGGGCCAGTCGGACACGGCCTGCTTCGACAACGCGCTCGAATTCCTGACCATGGGCGGATACAGCCTGGCGCACGCCGCCATGATGCTGATCCCCGAAGCGTGGGCCGGCAATCCGCAGATGGATGCGAAGCGGCGCGCGTTCTACGAATATCACGCCTGTCTCATGGAGCCGTGGGACGGCCCAGCCGCCATGGCCTTCACGGACGGGCGCCAGATCGGCGCCACGCTCGACCGCAATGGCCTGAGGCCGGCGCGCTATATCGTGACCAAGGACGGCATGGTGATCATGAGCTCCGAGGCCGGCGTGCTGGTCGTGCCGGAGGAGAACATCGTCAAGAAGTGGCGTCTCCAGCCCGGCAAGATGCTGCTCATCGATCTCGAGAAGGGCTGCATCATCTCCGACGAGGAGCTCAAGGCGGAAATCAGCGCAAAGAACCCTTACGAGACGTGGGTCAAGCGCACGCAGATCATGGTTTCGGACCTGCCGCTTTCCAAGAAGAAGGCGGAAGCGCGCCGGAGCAACGTGTCGCTGCTCGATCTGCAGCAGACGTTCGGCTACACGCAGGAGAGCCTCAAGTTTCTCATGACGCCGATGGGCGCCAGAGGCGAGGAGGCCGTCGGCTCCATGGGCAACGACACCCCGCTGTCTGCGCTCTCGTCCAAGCCCAAGCTGCTCCACACCTACTTCAAGCAGAACTTCGCCCAGGTCACCAACCCGCCGATCGACAGCATCCGCGAGGAGCTGGTGATGAGCCTCGTCTCGTTCATCGGGCCGCGGCCGAATATCCTGGATCTCGAAGGCACGTCGAAGGTGAAGCGGCTCGAGGTGTCTCAGCCCATCCTCACCAACGAGGACCTGGAGCGCATCCGCCAGATCGGCGAGGTGCCCGACAATCACTTCGCGTCGATCACGATCGACATCACCTTCCCTGTCGATGCAGGCCCGTCTGGCATGGCGTCCGCGGTGGACGTGGTGTGCGCGGAGGCCGAGGAGGCCGTGCGCTCGAAGGAATACAACATCATCATCCTTTCCGACCGGCGCACGGGTCCAGACCGGATTCCGATCCCGTCGCTGCTCGCGACGTCGGCGGTTCACCATCACCTGATCCGCCAGGGCCTGCGCACGTCGGTCGGTCTCGTGGTGGAGACGGGCGAAGCGCACGAGGTGCATCAGTTCTGCACGCTCGCAGGCTACGGCGCGGAGGCGATCAACCCTTACCTTGCGTTCGACACGCTCGCCGGAATGGCCCCGCAGCTCGGCGCCGGGCTCACGGCAGAGGACGTCACCAAGAAGTACATCAAGGCCGTGGGCAAGGCGCTGCTCAAGGTCATGGCCAAGATGGGCATCTCGACCTACCAGTCCTATTGCGGCGCGCAGATCTTCGACGCGGTTGGCCTGCGCTCGACGTTCGTCAAGAAGTACTTCACGGGCACGCACACGCCGGTGGAAGGCGTCGGACTGCGCGAGATCTCGCGTGAGACGTTCGATCGCCATGCGGCTGCTTTCGGCGATGCGCCGGTGCTGGCCAATGCGCTGGACGTGGGCGGCGAGTATGCCTATCGCGTGCGCGGCGAAGCCCATGTCTGGCGGCCCAACGTGGTGGCGGACCTGCAGCATGCCGTGCGCGCCACCGAGAACGCGGACGCGATGAGCGGCAAGATCCCGCAGAAGTATCGCGACTTCGCGAAGGCGATCAACGAACAGTCCGAGCAGCTTCTCACGCTGCGCGGCATGTTCCGCATCCGCTCGGCCGAGGGCATGGGGCGCAAGCCGGTGCCGCTCGATGAGGTGGAGCCCGCCGCCGAGATCGTGAAGCGCTTCTCGACCGGTGCGATGAGCTTCGGATCGATCTCGCGCGAAGCCCACACCACGCTCGCCATTGCCATGAACCGCATCGGCGGCAAGTCGAACACGGGCGAGGGCGGCGAGGAGGCGGATCGCTTCAAGCCGCTTCCCAACGGCGACAGCATGCGCTCGGCGATCAAGCAGATCGCCTCGGGCCGCTTCGGCGTGACGACGGAGTACCTCGTCAACTCCGACATGATGCAGATCAAGATGGCGCAGGGCGCCAAGCCCGGCGAAGGCGGCCAGCTTCCCGGCCACAAGGTGGATGCCACCATTGCGAAGGTGCGCCACTCGACGCCGGGCGTGGGCCTGATCTCGCCGCCTCCGCATCACGACATCTACTCGATCGAGGATCTCGCCCAGCTCATCTTCGACCTCAAGAACACCAATCCCGAGGGCAAGGTCTCGGTGAAGCTGGTGTCGGAGGTCGGCGTCGGCACGGTGGCCGCGGGCGTCGCCAAGGCGCGCGCCGATCACGTGACGATCTCGGGCTACGAGGGCGGCACGGGTGCTTCGCCGCTGACGTCGCTCAAGCACGCAGGCAGCCCGTGGGAATTCGGCCTCGCCGAGACGCACCAGACACTGGTGATCAACAGACTGCGCGGACGCATTGCCGTGCAGGTGGACGGTGGCCTGCGCACAGGCCGTGACGTGGTGGTGGGCGCGCTGCTGGGTGCCGACGAGTTCGGCTTCGCGACGGCGCCTCTCATCGCGGCTGGCTGCATCATGATGCGCAAGTGCCATCTCAACACCTGCCCCGTGGGCGTCGCCACGCAGGACCCTGTTTTGCGCGCGCGCTTCACCGGCAAGCCCGAGCACGTCATCAACTACTTCTTCTTCGTGGCCGAGGAAGTGCGCGAGTACATGGCGCAGATGGGCTACCGCACCTTCGGCGAGATGGTCGGCCAGACCGAATGGCTCGACAAGGACCGCGCCATCAACCACTGGAAGGCACGCGGGCTCGATTTCTCGAAGGTGTTCCACGTGCCGCACGTTCCCAAGGGCGTCGCGATCCACCATTGCGAAGAGCAGGATCACGGCCTCGAAAAGGTGCTCGACAACCAGCTCATCAAGGTTGCGCTGCCTGCGCTCGAGTCCAAGAAGCCCGTCAAGCACGAGGTCTCGATCAAGAACACGGATCGCACCGCGGGCACGATGCTCTCGGGCCAGATCGCCAAGCGCTATGGCCACGCGGGCCTGCCCGAGGACAGCATCTGGATCACGTTCAAGGGCACGGCGGGCCAGAGCTTCGGCGCGTGGGCTGCGCGCGGTCTCACGCTCGATCTCGTGGGCGAGGGTAACGACTACGTCGGCAAGGGTCTCTCGGGCGGCAAGATCATCGTCCGTCCGAACGCGGTCTCCGGCATCGTGCCGGAGGAGAGCATCATCGTCGGCAACACGGTGATGTACGGCGCGATCACGGGCGAGTGCTACTTCCGGGGCGTCGCGGGCGAACGCTTTGCGGTGCGCAACTCCGGCGCCTACGCGGTGGTGGAAGGCACGGGCGATCACGGCTGCGAGTACATGACGGGCGGCTGCGTGGTGGTGCTCGGACGCACGGGGCGCAACTTCGCGGCTGGCATGTCGGGCGGTGTCGCCTACGTGCTCGACGAGGCCGGTGATCTCGAGATCCGTCTCAACAAGGAGATGGTGGAGATCGAGCCGCTCACGGGCGATGCCGCGCTGATCGAGAAGCTCGCCAAGGGCAACGGCGAGACGACGCGTCAACTCGCCGAAGTGATGCTCGACATGCGCGAGCAGGATCTCGAGCGGCTGCATGCGCTGATCGTGCGTCATGCGCACTACACCAACTCGACCAAGGCGAAGGCCATCCTCGCCGATTGGGCGAACACCGTGCCGAAGTTCAAGAAGGTGATGCCGACCGAATACCGGCGCGCCCTCACGGAGCTGGCGAAGGCGAAAGCGGCCGCCGCGGCTGTCGGTGCGCAGGCGTAAGCCACCTCAACTCATGCTCGCCCCGTCATTGCGAAGCGCAAACTTCTCGATGACGGGCGGGCGACGAAACCACGAGGCAGCGAGGGGCTGCCCTTTACCCTGACCCCTCCTCTGTCGGAGCGACGGAGAGGGAAGCAAGATGGAAAGAAGAGTCCACGATGGGAAAGCCGACGGGATTTCTTGAGTTCGAGCGCGCAGACCGCAAGTACGAGCCGGTCGAGACACGCATCAAACATTGGCACGAGTTCGTCGTGCCGCTGTCGGAGCCCGACGTCAAAACGCAGGCTTCGCGCTGCATGGACTGCGGCATCCCCTATTGTCACAACGGCTGCCCGGTCAACAACCAGATCCCGGACTGGAACGACCTCGTCTATCAGGGCGACTGGAAGACGGCAGCGGAGAACCTGCACTCGACCAACAATTTCCCCGAGGTCACGGGGCGTGTGTGCCCGGCGCCGTGCGAAGCCTCGTGCACGCTCAACATCGACGACGTGCCGGTGACCATCAAGACCATCGAGTGCACGATCGCCGACAAGGCTTTCGAGGCCGGATGGATCACGCCGAAGCCTGCCGAGACCAAGACCGGCAAGAAGGTCGCGATCGTGGGCTCAGGACCCGCCGGCCTCGCCGCGGCCCAGCAGCTCGCGCGCGCGGGTCATGAGGTTCACGTCTACGAGAAGAACGCGCGTCCGGGCGGCTTGCTCGTGTACGGCATTCCCGACTTCAAGATGGAGAAGAGCATCATCGCGCGCCGCCAGGCGCAGATGGAAGCCGAGGGCGTCGTGTTCCATTGCAACGTGAAGGTCGGCACGGACGTGTCGCCGCGCGATCTCGAGGAGAAGCACGACGCCGTGCTGCTGGCGATGGGCTCCGAAACTCCGTTCGACTTCTTCGCAACCTCGCCGGGGCGCGATCTCGACGGCATCCACTACGCCATGGATTTCCTGACGCAGCAGAACCGCCGCGTCGCGGGCGAGGCGCAGCTTCCAGGCACGAAGGAGATCTCCGCCAAGGGCAAGCACGTGATCGTCATCGGCGGCGGCGACACCGGCTCCGACTGCATCGGCACCTCGATCCGGCAGGGCGCGAAGTCCGTGACGCAGTTCGAGATCATGCCGAAGCCGCCTGTGAAAGAGGACAAGGCACTCTCGTGGCCGAACTGGCCGCTGAAGCTCCGGATCTCGTCCTCGCAGGCCGAAGGCGCGCAGGTCGAGTACTCGGTTTCCACCACCGGCTTCTCCGGCGAGGGCGGCAAGGTAAAGAAGCTGCATTACGTGCACGTCGATCAGAAGCTCGCACCGGTTCCCGGCTCGGATACGACGCTCGATGCCGATCTCGTGCTGTTCGCCATGGGCTTCTCCGGCCCGAGCGACAACGGCGTGCTCACCGGTCTCGGGCTCGACGCCGTTGCACGCGGCCGCTTCAAGGGACTCAACGCGACCGAGCGTGACTACCGCCTGCCCGGCAACGGCAAGCTGTTCGCTGCAGGCGACGTGCGGCGCGGACAGTCGCTCGTGGTGTGGGCGATCCGCGAAGGCCGCCAGGCTGCCTCCTCGATCGACAAGTTCCTGATGGGGAAGACCACCCTGCCGCGCTGAGCGCGCAGACGGCGCTTTCTAAACACCGCTTTCGGGCGATGAGACTTTTAAGGGCGTGCCGGATGGCGCGCCCTTTTTCTGTCTCCGGCATCGGCAAGGCTTCCCTAGGGGCAAGGCGGGAGGTTTTGCGTGACGCTGGACTTGGCATTTGAGTTGGATCAGCTTGGTATCGGGTCGAAGCGCCTACCCTTGACCCGGGACCTCACGATCCCCAGCTCCTTGAATGGGGGCCTAGAAACTAAACAACTTGGCTAACCAACTGGGAAATCAAATGAACACACCGCTCGAGATCTCGTTCAAAGGGCTCGATAAAAGCCCGGTCATCGAAGCAAAAATTTCGGAGCGGGCCGCCAAGCTCGAGAAGCATTTCGATCGCATGACCCACTGCCGGGTCGTGGTGGCCGCGCCGCATAAGCATTCTCACAAGGGGAAGACTTACGAGATCAAGATCGACATCGGAATCCCGGGAGCCGCGCCGCTGATCGTCACGCATGAGTCTGCGGTTGGTCAGGCGCAGGAAGATCTGAAGATTGCGCTCAGGGATGCGTTCGATGCCGCGGACCGTCGCCTGGACGAGCTGATCGACAAGAAGAACGGCGCGGCCCGCGCGGAGCGCTCGCGGCGCCGTCCGGCTCGCACCTCCGACGAGGAATAATCGTAAACCCGGGCGTTCGAGCCGAAAGCGGTTCGGGCGCCCGGAGTCCGTCAGGCTGCAGAATTGCCGGATCCGCGCGGCCGATCTACTCGCGCGATTTACGCCGGTCCGAGTTCGCCGGCTGGCGCGGCGCGTCGGGCTTGGACGTGGTGCCGGTCTCGACCGGATCGGCCTCGGCCGGAAGGTAGGCTGCTTCCGGCGGCGGCGCGGGGCGCGGCCATGAGGCATCATCCGCCCTGCCCGGTTTCGGCGGCAGGCGCTCGCCCTTGAACAGGACCCTGAAGTACGGGGCTTGCGAGGGCGAGAGGCGGCGTCGTCCTCCGCCCGCCTGACCGCTGCCCGTGGCCAACGCCACCGTGCTCATGACGGTGAGCCCGCCGGAGATCTGATCGATGATGGCCTCGCCGAGCTGCGAGGGCCGATCCGGGCTTTCACGCCGCGTGACCAGCGCAATGACAGACGCCGGGATCGCCGGACGCACGATGTCGAGGGCCACCACTTCCTCGCGGCCTCCCTCGCTCACGATACGCAGGTTGATCTTGCCGTTGTCGGCCTTCTGGTCGCCCGCGCCATCGGTCTCAGCGTTCTTCGCCTTGGCAGCATTGGCAGCCGTGTCCGCGCTCTTGGCGGCAGGCCCTGCCGTGCCGCCCGCGGCGGGCGGCGAGAATTTCACGCTTTCCGGATTGATCTTCGCCTGCTCGGCCTCGCTGCCGTCCAGGGGTATAGCGCGATCGGCCTTGGCTTGCGTGATGTCGCGGCGCAGCTCGCGATCGACGAAGTAGGCGAGCTTGCGGTTGCCTTCCGCCGTGAAGTAGACGCCGTCGCCCGCGCGCAGCAGGCGGATTTTGCCGGTCACGTCCGGACCATAGGCGCTATAGCCGCCGTTCTCGTCGGCGAAGCCCGCGTAGGTATCGATGTACTTGGCGCCGTTCAGGTACACGCGCTCGCGCAGGATGTTGTTCATCATCTGCACGTCCTCGTTGGCGTCGTAGCGGCGCACGTTGGGGAGGCCGAGCCAGTAGACGGCGATGTTGCGCTTCTTCAAGAGCTTCAGCAGGCGGTCCGCGCGGGAGGCGTACTCTCGGCGCCAGCCCTCGGTGCCGACCAGCACGCGTTTGCCGGATTCGTCGCGCACGGATACGCGATCCCACGCGCCCAGCATGACGATGGCGATCTGCGGCGCCGCCGCCTTCAGCTCCTCGTCGAGCTCAACCATGCGCTGGTGGTACTCGTTGCGCATGAGCCCGCCGACGGAGATGTGGGTGTTGCGGATGATGACGCGCGGATCCTTCTGGAAGATCTCGAGCGCTCCGCCCAGAAGTCCTTCGGCGAGATCGTCGCCGATCATCACCAGGTTGTAGGTGTCGCCCGGGGGGAAGGGCGTGATGAAGCTCGTGCCGCCGGTATCCTCCTGCGCAAAGCCCGGCGCGGCCGCAGCGAAGAGGGCTGCGAGCAAAGCGATGAGCGGCAGAGTGAAACGAGCGTGCATGCCTTCCCGGCTCATGTGTTTCGACTTCGGCCGCCAGACGATCGGAAATCCGGATCCTATCGCGTGCCGGCTTTGCGTATGTGCTCAAGAACGGTATCGGACGGCCAGCAGTCAACCTTCAGCTTGTTGGCTCTCTCATAGAGACCAATCACCTTGCGGGTGTTCGAGCCGACCTTGCCGTCGATCTTCTCGACATCATAGCCCAAGGCCCTGAGTCGTTCCTGGATTTCCTCGATGTTCCGCGTCTTCTGCGGACCGGTGCCGCCCCACGGCGTCACGAAATCGCCGCCGCCTGCGATGCGATCGGCGAGATTGCCGACAAAGACCGCATAGAGATCCGACATGTTGTAGCGGCGGATCACCTTGTAGTTCTCGAGCACCAGGAACGATGGGCCGTAACCGCCGGCCGGGCTCATGAGATAGGCGCTGAGGCCGAGTTGCGCGTCCGTCCATGGGCGTCCGTTGGCCCGTTTCAGGCCGAGCTTGGCCCATTCCGAGATGGGGCGCTCCTGAGTGGGGCCTTCGTAGCCGCAGTCGGCCTTGCTGGTGAGGATCACCTCGTAACCCCAGGTCTGGCCCGCAACCCAGCCCTTGCCCTTGAGCTGGCTCGCCGCGGAGGCCAGCGCGTCGGGGATCGAGTTCCAGATGTCGGTCTTGCCGTCGCCGTCGAGATCGTGGGCGTGCTTGAAGTATTCGCTCGGCATGAACTGCGTGAGGCCCATGGCGCCCGCCCAGGACGCGCGCATCAGGCTGCGCGGCACGCCGGATTCGAGCATCTTCAACGCCGCGATCAGCTCCGTGCGGAAAAGCTCCTTGCGGCGGCCGAGATAGGCTTGTGTGGCGACGACATTGATTGCGTCGTGGGGGAGCTTGTGATGACCGAAGGCGGTCTCGCGGCCCCAGATGGCCAGCACCGAGTAGCGGTCCACGCCCAGCTCGCGCTCGATCTTCTCGAGGGTGGCCTTGTGCTTGGCGGCCAGTTCCTTGCCGGTGGTGGCGAGGCGGATGAGATAGGCGCGATCCAGGTATTCGGCCGGTGCGCGGGTGAACTCGGCCTGGCCGGTCGAATCGTTGGAGGGGCGGCCGGGCAGATCGAGATCAGGGAGCTTGAGGTTCGGAGTGAAGTCCTTGAGCGCCTTGTCGAAGGTCGCCCGGGAGACGCCGGCCGCCTCTGCTTCCGGCCAGAGGCCCTCGATCCACGCATCGAGCTTGGCGTCGGCGGCCGCAGTGCCCGGCAGAGCCACGAGCCACGCCGCCATGGCCGTCATGCAGGCGAGAAACAGCGCAACTTTGCGAAAGGGCATCATTGGAGGCCGGGCGTAGACGGTTGGTTCATACGGTAACTTCACGCCCACCCCGAAACTCCAGTACCTCGCGCCTCGGCCGGACCGGACCGCCAAGCGGGGGGCGGTGCTATCCACCCATTAACCGATCCCGGAGAATATCGCTCCTTCCCGTGTCTGCGATTCGGGGCTTTTTTACGACCCCTGTGCTCATTCTTCGCCGCTTTCCGGGGAACACTTTGGCTCCCCGCTCATTGTCCCGTCGCAATCGCACGGCACCCCTAGCAGGGCACGCCCGTGCGCGCTCCGCGATCGGCTATAATCGCGGTTCATCTTCTCGCCTTCCCTCCGGCTTATCCGGCCGGCCTCTCCACAATCATCGGTGTCCTGATGTCGAAACCCAACCGCATTCGCAAAGCCGTCTTCCCTGTGGCCGGACTCGGAACCCGTTTCCTGCCGGCCACCAAGGCCGTTCCCAAGGAAATGCTGACGGTCGTCGACCGGCCGGTCATCCAGCATGTTGTGAACGAGGCGCGGGCGGCGGGCATCGAGCATTTCGTGTTCGTCACTGGCCGCGGCAAGGCCTGCATCGAGGATCACTTCGATCATCAGTTCGAGCTGGAAGCGACGCTCTCCTCCAAGAAGAAGACGCGCGAGCTCGAAGACCTGCTTTCCGAGCTGCCCGACGCGGGGCGGACGAGCTTCACGCGCCAGCAGGCTCCGCGCGGGCTCGGACATGCCGTCTGGTGCGCCCGTGACATCGTCGGCGACGAGCCGTTCGCGCTGCTGCTGCCGGACATGCTCCACCACGGAAAGACGCCGTGCCTCGCCGAGATGATCGAGGCCTACGACAAGACCGGCGGCGGTAACTTCGTGGCTGTGTCCCCCGTGCCGGAGGACCAGACGCATCAGTACGGCATCGTGGGCGTCGAGGATGCGAAAGCGAAGGTGAGCCGCATCACGCAGATGGTGGAAAAGCCGCCGAAGGGCACCGCGCCTTCGAACCTCCACATCACCGGGCGCTACATTCTCGAACCTGAAATCTTCCCGCTGCTCGCGCGGCAGGAAGCCGGTGCGGGTGGGGAAATTCAGCTTACGGACGCCATGATCACCCTGAGCAAGGATGCCGGCCATCCTTTCCATGCCGTGCGCTTCGACGGCGAGATCTACGACACCGGCTCCAAGATCGGGTTTCTTGTAGCCAACATCGCCTACGGCCTCGAACGCGAGGACCTCGCACCCCAGCTCAGGGCTGCCATCAAGGACCTTCTCTAATGACGGCTGGCGCACAAAGCGCCGCCCTTCCACCCGCCTAAAAAAGGCCCCATTCCCCGAGCTTTGGCATCATGTTGCCGGTTTCCGGTGGCATGGCGTTCCGCTATGGTCGGGCGCGCGACGCTGCGCGCACGATCGACAGTGCATGGCCGGAGACTTTTGGAATGGCACGTAAGCGACCCGACCCGACCTCCGCCTCAGTGCACAAGTCACTGACGCCGCCCGGCGTTTTTCTGATCCGCATGCTCGTGTTCCTGACGCTGGTCGCCTTTCTCGCGGCGATCCTTCACGAGCAGCTTCTGGTCTCGCTGATGACGAACCCGGGCCTCAACGGCCTCATCATCGGCGTTCTGTGTCTCGGCATCATCTACGCCTTCCGCCAAGTCATCCGGCTCTACCCCGAGATCCGCTTCGTGAACGCGTTCCGCATTTCCGATCCGGGCCTCGTCGGCGCGCATCAACCCGTGCTGCTGGCCCCGATGGCGACCATGCTGCGCGACCGCACCGGCGCGCTTTCTCTCTCTACCGTCTCGATGCGGACGATCATGGACAGCATCGGCTCGCGCCTCGACGAAGCGCGCGACACGGGACGCTACATGGTGGGTCTGCTGGTGTTCCTGGGCCTGCTCGGCACCTTCTGGGGCTTGCTCGAAACCATTCAATCGGTGGGTCTCGCCATCAACACGCTCAACACGTCCGGCGAGACGGTCGCGGTGTTCGACGAGCTTAAGCAGGGCCTCGCAGCACCCCTCAAGGGCATGGGCACGGCGTTCTCGTCCTCGCTGCTCGGCCTTTCCGGCTCGCTGGTTCTCGGCTTCCTCGAGCTGCAGGCGAGCCACGCACATAGCCGTTTCTACAACGAGCTCGAGGAATGGCTCTCCGGCATCACCGAGCTTACGCCGGGCTCCTCAAGCGCCACCGAGCAGGCGAGCCGCCAGCTCATTTCCGCCGTCTACGAGATGCAGCGCGCCGTCGAGGAGCTTTCAGGGCGGCTGAAGGCCGGAGGCAGCGCACCGTTTCTTCCCGCCTCGCCCCCGGGGGGTGCGGGGGGCGAGGACACCGTTCGCGATCTCGCACGCGGCGTGAACCAGCTCGTCACCCAAATGCGCGCCGAGCAAAAGGTGGTGCGCGAGTGGGTGGACGAGCAGGCCTCACAGCAGTCGGAAGTGACGAACGCACTCCGCGAGCTTGCTCAGACCATGCTCAAGAAAGGCGGCTAGCATGGCGCGTGGGCGTTCGCGGCGCGGCGGCGAATACGGCGAGTTCTGGCCGGGCTACGTGGACGTTCTGTCCACGCTGCTGCTCGTCGTGACGTTCCTGATGTCGATCTTCATGATCTCGCAGTATTTCGCGACGCAGGAGGCCAGCGGCAAAGATACCGCGCTGAAGCGCCTGACGCGTCAGATCTCAGAGCTCACCAATCTTCTCTCGCTCGAAAAGGGCAAAGCGCGCTCGGCTGCCGACGAGCTTGCCTCGCTGCAATCCACGCTCGCAGATCTCAAGGCGGAGCACAGCAAGCTTTCGGGCTTCGCACTCTCGGGCGATGAAAAGGCCAAAGCGGCCGAGGGCAAGATCCAATCTCTCACCGCGGACCTCGAGGCGCAGAAGAACATTTCCAACGAAGCCCTCGCCAAGGTCGATTTGCTGAACCAGCAGATGCTGGCGTTGCGCCGTCAGCTCGCCGCGCTGAACGAGGCGCTGGAAGCTTCCGAGAAGAAAGACAAGGACAGCCAGGATCGCATCAAAGACCTAGGCCAGCGCCTCAACGCGGCACTCGCCCGGCAGGTGCAGGAATTGCAACGCTATCGCTCCGACTTTTTCGGACGGCTTCGCGAGCTCTTGAAAGACCGCAAGGATATCCGCGTCGTCGGCGATCGTTTCGTATTCGAGTCCGAGGTGCTGTTTCCCTCCGGCCAGGCGACGCTGACGCCTGAAGGCCTCGCCGCTATGGATCAGCTCGCCATCGCCATCGTGGACCTCGCCAAGACCATTCCGCCCGAGATCAAATGGGCGCTTCAGGTGGACGGCCATACGGATATCCGTCCGATCGCGAGCGCGCAGTTTCCTTCCAACTGGGAGCTTTCGACAGCGCGCGCGGTTTCCGTGGTGAAGTATCTCGTCTCGCGTGGCGTGCCGGCCGACAATCTCGTCGCCGCTGGCCATGGTGAGTTCCAGCCGCTGGAATCGGGCGTGGACGAAGAAAGCCTGCGCAAGAACCGGCGCATCGAGCTCAAGCTGACGAACCGGTAGGGAAGAAAGGCAGCGGGCAGCCGGCAACGGGCAGCCCCCGCCAGACTGCGTGACGGAAGGCGGCGAGGGCGGATCAGCCGCCAGCGCGCGGGCGTGAGGTCGGGGCGAAATCTTCGGGCGCGGCTCCGAACAGCTCGTAAGGCAGCTTCCGCTGCTGCCGCCACCAGTCCCAGGCCACATCTGTCGGGCCGATGGCATGCTCGACCAGCGTCCAGCCGTTGGGGCCTTCCTGCAGCAGGAACAGATTGTGCTCCGTCTCGAGCATGCCCTGCGCGAGATCCTCGGCGAACTTCGTCTTCCTCCAGTTGATCGGCTGGCCGCCGGGGCGTTGCAGCTTCACGTCTCCGTAGGCCCACTGCCCCCAGACGTTGAGAGTGCTCACCACGAACTCGATCGGGCCGCCGATCTCCTGCTCGAAGGTGGGCCGAGCCACGTTCAGGAGTGTCGTGCGCAAGGGAGACCCCTTCGGCGGGCTTTCGATGTCGGCCGCCCACAAGGGGTTGGCGCCCGCACCCGATACCAGAGTGGCGAGGCATAAGGCGAGAAGGGCGACGGCGCGCATACGGCTCTCTCCGCAAGGTTTAGGACGAGGAGCACTGTGCCTCTGTTCCCGCGCGGCGTCGACTGCCGCCGTCCAGGCGGGTCACCTCCCGGCGCGAGGCATGGGCCACGGATTATGGCTTGGCATCCGGTAGCGTGTGCGCCGGATCGACGGGATCGCAGTCTACCCTCGGACCACATGCCGAAGGCACGACGGTGTAAAACTGAAACGTGTTTCAAAATATTAGCTGAACAACGAGAATGGCGCGCGCCATATTCAAAGGATGAGAAAATAGAAACGCATCTTCGCGGCTTACTTTTGCGAGCAGCCCCCCCCCAAAGGCCAAACCCACGCTTTCTGAAATGATATAACACGGCGAAGTCGGGGAGCCGGGGAGAAGGAACGGCCTCGCTTCGCGGCGTAACACCCAGATCAGATCTTAGCGTAACGGCCGGCCGGACGGCATGACCAGCGCTTCGCGACCCAGTTCGGATGCCCCTCGGTCCACTTCGCGATTTCAGCCTGGCTCTGCATCATGCACTGCATGGGCGTGACGCTCTCGGCCAAGTAGACCAAGCTTACATCCTTGCATCTTGTCGGATTGTCCACGAGGCAGACAGAGACGATGAGCTCTAGCATTTGCAAACCCCAGATCGAGTTATCCGCTTTCGGCGGTTCATAACCCTCGGGGCGCGTCGTCCCTTTTTCTTTTCTTCTTGCTGTAACGGTAGGCGGCGAATCAACGCCACACAAGAAACAATCCTAAGCAGCAAATGCTAATGTTTTTAGCTGAGACGTTTGCGCATCAATCGCGGCCAACTGAATTGGCCCGGTAAATTCACGGGGGGAACAAGGCATTTTCAGCGCCCAGACCGGTGCGATCTCCATTTCCGTCAGCTCATTTTTTGAGCATGGGGCGAGTTGTCTCATCGGAGACGTGACTTTCCGGTTCGCCCGAAAGCGTTTTCAGGAATGCCACCAGGGCGGCCTTTTCCTCTGCCGTCAGTTCCAGGTCGCGGACCACGGTTGCCGCGAGGGATGGGCGCTTGATCAAGTTGCCGGTGTAGTGGGCCACGACATCCTCCAGCGTCGCCAGGGAGCCGTCATGCATGTAAGGCGCAGTGCGCGCGACCTCCCTCAATGAGGGTGTCTTGAACTGCGGCAGGCCCTTCGCGCTGGCCACGAGAGCGCCGCGGCCGAGATCCTGGCTCGCCAAGCCGATGTCGTGGAAGTTGTCGTCGGTGAAGCGCCAGCCACCGTGACAGGATACGCATCCGCCTTTACCGACGAAGATGTCGAAGCCCTGAAGCTCGGTTTCGGTGAGCGCCGCGCCGTCCCCCGCGATCCAGCGATCGAAGCGGCTTTCGGCCGAGACGAGCGATCGCTCGTAGGCGGCAAGCGCATCCAGGATGGCACTCTCCGTCACGCCCGGAGCCTCCGGGAAAGCCGTGGCGAAGTGGGCCTTCACCGCCGGGTCGGCGGAGAGGCGTTGCGCGATGGTGGTGAAGTCACCGGCCAGCTCATCCTCGGCAAGGATGGGAAAGCGGGCTTGGGCGGCGAGCGTAGGCGCGCGTCCGTCCCAGAAGAAGGACACCGCCCAGGCGAGGTTGTAGAGCGCGGGGGCGTTGCGGGGGAGAACAGCCCCTCCCGGGCCAACGGCCGTGCGGCGTCCGTCGGTGAAGGCGTGGTCCGGATCGTGGCAACTGGTGCACGCGGCCTTGCCGGAGCCGGAGAGGCGCGGATCGCGGAAGAGATCCCGCCCCAGCTCGATCTGCGCCGCGGTGTCTCCGACGGCGCTGGCGGACACGCCATGCGGACGGGCAAAAATCGCGCGCCAGACAGCTTCGCGGCTGATCTCCGCGACGGGGGCATCGCGGGTTTCGCTGGAGGTCTCGGCCAGTACCGGGCCCGCCCATGCGAGCGCGCCCAACAGGGCTGCGGCAGCCCATTTCCTGGCGTGGCCAAAAGCTGATTTCTTCATGGGGTCATTATAGGCAGCTTGCCCAAGGCCTGCCCTCTGGCATGTGGGCGCGCCGCGCCTGACCTGCGGGCGGAGGTGCAACTTCCGGTGTCATTGTCCCCTTTTTTTGCGTGTCTGGCCTCGCCGCCGTGAAAAAACCGGGAACCGCAGCCACAACAACCGTGGCTCGCGCAGCACGCCCATCCGCCTGAAAGCAGGCTTCGCCAAACGCCCCCTTGACCCAGGGGGCAACCTCTTTCATCCAAGATGGGATAAATGTTCAATAGGGCCTGCCGGACATTCCGGTGGGCGCCGGTTCGGGAGCCGGAGGCGGCTGGATCATACTCTCCAGCCGTGTTTTGGGGGAAGTTCATGGCAATCAGTGTCGAGGATGCACAGTCAGTGCAGCGGACCTCTGTGCGGCCTGTGACTGTAAGGTGGTTTCTCAAGCGCACCCTCATCGGGATCGCGATCTTGATGGTTGCCATGGGCGGATTGGCCTGGCTCACCTATGCCTCGATCGATCCAGATCTCGACGGCGATTTGGCACCCAAGGCTGCCAAAGCCGTTCGCGGCACCGCGCAGAATATGGTTCCCGTCGAGCTTTGAGCTTGCCAGGTTGCGCAACCCGCATCCTGTGATTTAGGCTTGCAGCCAAGACCTTAAACTCCGGCCTCAGTGACCGGGGCAGCTCGCGCATTTCCGGATACCGCCATGTCCGCCTATGATCTCGTGCTCATCGTCCTCGTTGCCGGCGGCGCCTTTTTCGCAGGCTATCAGATCGGACGCTTCAAGGCGCTGAGCGAACGAGGCTCCGCGGCCCCCTCCGGCGCCGATCAGCCGCTTCCCGGCCCGAACCTCGACGGCCCGTTCTCCGATCGCTCCGAGGCCCCGTCACGGCCGCGCGGGCCCGCGCCGCCCGCCTCCGCCGGAAACGACGGCGGCTCATGGTCCGGCTCGGATGCGCCGGCTTCGGGCGGGCGCGGCCCGGTTCGCCGCTCGACGACGCCTCCGCCCGCAGCGGCCGGACTAATGAGCAAAGGCTCTGCGGACAAGCCGGACAAGGGACAAAAATAAAACTCAATTGCCCGGCGAGGTCCCCGCGATCCGCTGCTCCCATCTACCAGAGCGGGTTCATAGTTTTCGCGCCCAGCCCTCCCGGAGTGACCGGATCGAAGGCGTCGCTCGCAACAGGCTCCTCCCATGCGTCTCGTCATGCTGGCCCGCAATCCGGGCCTCTACTCGCACAAGCGCCTGATCGAGGCGGCGGAGGCGCGCGGGCACACGCTCGACGTGATCAATACGCTGCACGTGCACATGAACATCACGTCGAACCGGCCGGTGCTGCGGTTCGGCGGCAAGTCGCTTCCTCTCTATGACGCGGTGATCCCGCGCATCGGGGCCTCGATCACCCACTACGGCCTCGCGGTGCTCAGGCAGTTCGAGATGCAGGGTGTGTTCCCGCTTAACGAAAGCGTCGCGATCGGGCGCTCGCGCGACAAGCTCAGGGCGCTCCAGTTGCTTGCGCGCGCAGGCATTGGCCTTCCCGTGACCGCGTTCGCGCACGGCCCGAGAAAGGCCGAGGATGTCATCAAGGAGGTCGGCGGCGCTCCCGTCGTTATCAAGCTGGTGGAAGGGACGCAGGGGATGGGCGTGATCCTCGCCGAAACCGAAGCCTCCGCGAAATCCATCATCGAGGCTTTCAGCGCGGCCAACGCGAACATTCTGGTGCAGGAGTACATCGCAGAAGCCGAGGGCAGCGACGTGCGGGCGCTGGTGGTCGGCGGAAAGGTGGTGGCGGCCATGCAGCGGGTCGGTAAGACCGGAGAATTCCGCTCCAACCTGCATCGCGGCGGCATCGCGCAGGAGGCCCACATTACCGACGAGGAGCGGGCGACGGCGGAACGCGCCGCGGCTGTCCTCGGCCTCAATGTGGCGGGCGTCGACATGCTCCGCTCCAACCGGGGGCCGATGGTGCTGGAGGTCAACTCCTCGCCCGGGCTCAAGGGTATCGAGCGGGCAACCAACGTGGACGTGGCTGGAGAGATCATCGCCTTCATCGAGGCCTCGGCCGCACCTGGGCAGACCGCGACCAAGGGCGCCAAGGGCTAGCACGCCCGATTTTAAGGCTGCTGCTGTGTTGCAGCGCGGATTTATCGCTGATGCTTGATCGAGGCCGCGAAGCTCGACTATCCTTCGTGACCGGCAGCCTCTTACCTGTCCGCCCGACTAACGAGTGCGCGTTTCGGGGTGATACCGCCACTCCGCCATGATGTCCGGCGATGCTCGGACCTGCGGCGCCGGCGGCAAGGATTTTATCGGATGACGGAACAGCAGAAGCACTTTCCGGAATTCTACGTCACCACTCCGCAGCCTTGTCCGTATCTTCCGGGCAAACTCGAGCGCAAGCTCTTCACGCACCTGACGCACGACAAGCCGCTCGCGCTCGTCGACAACCTGCTCAAAGGCGGCTTCAGGCGAAGCCAGAACATCGCCTACATGCCCTACTGCGAGGGCTGCCACGCCTGCGTATCGGTGCGCATTCTGGTCGACGAGTTCAAGCCCGGCCGCACCATGCGCCGGACGCTCGAGCGCAACCGCGATCTCGTGAGCCGTCGCGTCTCGGCGGTGCCGACGTCGGAGCAGTTCTGCCTGTTCCGCAGCTATATCGACGCGCGCCATTCCGACGGCGGCATGGCGGACATGAGCGTGCTCGACTATGCGATGATGGTGGAGGACAGCGTGGTGCGCACCTTCCTCACCGAGTATCGGGCCAAGCCCGAGAATCCGCTCGACCGGCACATGGACACCTGGCCGCTCGCGGGCGTCGCGCTTTGCGACCGGCTCTCGGACGGCATCTCCATGGTGTACAGCTTCTACGAGCCGCTCGAGGAGGAGCGCAGTCTCGGCACCTACATGATCCTCGAGCACGTGGACTATGCGCGCCGGCTCGGCCTGCCCTACCTCTATCTCGGCTACTGGATCGATGGCTCACGCAAGATGAGCTACAAGACGCGGTATCAGCCGCAGGAGCGGCTGGGGCCAAACGGCTGGGTGCGCGCGCCGGAGCGGTGAGATTGCCCGTCTGCGGACTGCAGCGGCGCTACTTCGCGAGCTCGTCGTCCAGCTTCTTGAACATGTAGGCCCACTTCGAGCCCTGGGTCTCGATCAGCACGCCCATGAGGCCGCGCAGCTCCTGCAGCACGGCGCAGTTGGGCTCCTTGGCGTTGGCGCCTTCCTGGCCCATGGACGAGATCGACGCCAGAAGCTCGTTCGACTTGTCGTCGAACACGGTGATCTGGTCGTCCTTCACGAAGGGCGCGGCCTCCTTCATGAACTGGTCGTTGCTCCAGCCCCGCTTTTCCTTCAACTGGCGCAGCTTGACCTGGAACTCGGGGCGGTTGCGGTTGTTGAGTTCGCGCAGCTTCTCGGCGGCCTCGTCCACGGCGCTCTCGAACTGCGACTTGGCGCATGAAGCCTGATCGGGGGCGGGAGCAGGCGTCTCCTGCGCGGCTGCTGAGCCCGCAAAGCCGGGCGCGACCGCGGAAGCGGCGAGCGCCACGACGAGACCCAGGAAATATGCCGCCCCTAAACGCAACTGCCTCATCCTAGGGTGTTTTCGCTTCCCACTGAACCGCTGCAACACCCTAGCCCTTCACTCGACGAGCGCGCCTCTCCCAGTCGGATAAGCGCGCCACCCCTCCATGTCTCTTGTCCTACCGGGGCTCATCACCCGACGCAAGGCTCGCCCTCGCGCCCGAGACTTAACCCCTGAGTTTTTGAGCAAAAGTGCCTTGTCAGCGGAAGGCCGGCCCGAACTTGTTGGAGCGCGGGAAGCCCTTGGGCGCAATCTTGCCGGACTGCGAGCGCTGGCCTACCCACTCCTTCACCTCGGCCCACGGCAGCGTGAAGGTGCGGCTGGCTGCATCGAGCCAGGTCAGACCTTCCTTCTTGTGGAACACGACGGCGTCGGCCAGGGCGCCTTCCTTGAAGCGCTGGAGGATGGTTCCCTTGCCGCGGGTCATCTCGTTGACCTCATCGAGCGGGAACACGAGCATCTTGCGGTTCTCGCCGATGGTCGCGACGTAGTCGCCATCGACGGGCACGCAGACGCGCGCCTCCTCGTCCACACCGACGTTGAGCACCTGCTTGCCCTTGCGCGTTGCGGCGACGACCTCGTCCTCGGGCACGATGAAGCCGTTGCCGGCCGTGCTCGCCACCAGAAGCTTGCGCCCCGGCTCGTAGACGAAGCATTCGGCGAAGTCCTGGTTCTCCTCCAGGTCGACGATGAGGCGCACCGGCTCGCCGTGACCGCGGCCGCCGGGAAGCTGGCTCGCTTCCAGCGTGAAGAACTTTCCGTTGGTGGCGAATAGGATCAGCTTGTCGGTGGTCTGCGCTTTGATGGCGCGCTTCAGGCTATCGCCCTGCTTGAAGTCGAGCTTCGAGAGATCGTCCTGGTGGCCCTTGAGCGCGCGGATCCATCCCTTGTCGGACAGGATGATGGTGATCGGCTCCTTCTCGACGAGAGCGGCTTCGAGATCGAGATCGACCTCGGGCGCGTCGGCAAAGCTCGTGCGGCGGCGGCCAAGCTCGGTCTTCTTCGAGTAGCGCTCGCGCGTCGCGCGTACCTCCTCGGAGATGCGCTCCCACTGAAGCTCGTCCGACTTCAGGAGCTGCTTCAGCTCACGGCGCTCCTTGGAGAGCTTGTCGTGCTCGGCCTTGATCTCGACCTCTTCGAGCCTCGAGAGCGATTTCAGGCGGAGGTTCAGGATGGCGTCCGCCTGCACTTCCGAAAGCTTGAATCGCTCGATGAGCTTGGCCTTCGGATCGTCCTCGAAGCGGACGATGCGGATCACCTCGTCGATGTTGAGGTAGGCGATCAGATAGCCGTCGAGCACCTCGAGCCGGTGCTCGATCTTCTTCAGGCGATACTCCGAGCGGCGCACGAGCACATCGATGCGGTGCTCCAGCCACTGGCGCAGCACATCGCGCAGCGAGAGCACGTTCGGGATCTGACCGCCGGACAGCACGTTCATGTTGAGGCCGAAACGGACCTCGAGCTCCGTCAGACGGAACAGGCTCTCCATAAGCAGCACGGCATCGACGGTGCGGGTCTTCGGCTCCAGCACGAGGCGCACCTGCTCGGCGGACTCGTCGCGGATGTCGCCGAGCAGCGGCAGCTTCTTCTCCGTCATCAGCTCGGCGATCTTCTCGACGAGCTTGGCCTTCTGCACCTGATAGGGGATCTCGGTGACGACGATCTGGTAACCGCCGCGCCCCGTCTCCTCCTTCTCCCAGCGCGCCCGCAGGCGGAATCCGCCGCGGCCGGTGCGATAGGCTTCGAGAATGGATTCGCGCGGCTCGACCATCACGCCGCCGGTCGGGAAATCAGGCCCCGGGATCATCTCCACGAGCTTCTCGATGGTGGCGCCGGGATGCTTGATGAGATGCAAGAGCGCCGCGCACAGCTCGTCCACGTTGTGGGGCGGAATGTTGGTGGCCATGCCGACGGCGATGCCGGCAGCACCGTTGGCCAGCAGGTTCGGGAAGGCCGCAGGCAGAACGGTCGGCTCCTGCTCGCGCCCGTCGTAGTTGGGGCGGAAGGCAACCGTATCCTCGTCAATGCCGTCGAGAAGCTCCGCGGCAACGCTGGTCAGGCGGGCTTCCGTGTACCGGTCGGCGGCCGGGTTGTCGCCGTCGATGTTGCCGAAGTTGCCCTGGCCGTCCACCAGCGGATAGCGGACTGCGAAGTCCTGCGCGAGGCGCGCGAGGGCGTCGTAGATCGCCTGGTTGCCGTGCGGATGGTAGTTGCCCATCGTCTCGCCGACGATCTTGGCGCACTTGCGGTAGCCCTTGTCGGGATCGAGGCCCAGCTCGCGCATGGCGTAGAGAATGCGCCGGTGCACGGGCTTCAAGCCGTCGCGGACGTCCGGCAGCGCACGGTGCATGATGGTGGAGAGAGCATACGCAAGATAGCGCTCCTCGAGCGCATCCTTGAGCGTGACCGGCTCGATGGGTCCGGCTCCCGGCAGAATCGGTTTGTCTGTCATGGCGTCTGGTTACTGCTCCCGGCGGCGGCTCTCAAGTGCAGCCGCGCCACAAGGCTCTTTCAAGTTGCAACAACACACAAATCTCTGTTCGGGGCAACCTAAGGCGCCGATTTCCACAGCGGGCGCGCCATTTTGCGCAGCCATTTTCGTGTGGGCTTTCCCGGACCGCCGCCTTGTGTTCGCCGCTGTCGCGGACGATTTTGAGCAGGATCGTCATAACCCGCAGCGAGCCATGCCCGCCGTTCTTCCCGATACGCCGACCGTCGAAGCCGCAATCATCGAAATGACAAACGCCTATCGCGGGCGCCAGCAGCTCGGCTCGCTCCGGCAGAGCCCGGCGCTTACCCGCGCCGCGCGTGCCTATGCGGCCTATCTCGCGAAAAACGGGCAATTCTCGCATACCGCCGACGGCCGCCAGGCCGGCGACCGCATCACCTCGGCGGGCTACGACTGGTGCCAGATCGGCGAGAACCTCGCCCTCAACGAGGACAGCCGGGGCTTCGAGCCGCGGGCACTCGCGCAGCGCTCCGTCGAAGGCTGGATCAATTCGCCGGGCCACCGCGCGAACATGGTGGCGCCCAACGTCACCGAGATCGGCGTAGGCGTTGTGAGCGCGCCGGGCAAGTATCCGAAGTTCATCTCCGTGCAGCTCTTCGCGCGGCCGAAATCGCTCGAATACGAGTTCCAGGTTTCGAACACGACACGCCAGAGCATCGGCTACACGTTCAACGGCGAGGCGCACGAGATCAAGCCGTCGTATGCGGTCACGCACTCCTCATGCAATCCGAGCGAGATCTCGTTCGACAGCTACGGCGAGGGTTTCAGCGCCCAGCGGCTTTCCATGCGCTACGAGGCGCTGGACGGGCTTGTCTACATGCTCAAACCCGACCCAGCCAACGGCGTGCGCGTCGAGATCGCGCCGCGCGAGCGCATCCGGTAGCGGCGTCTCTGTCCGAGTGACACGTCGGCAGGCCCGACAGCAACCCCTGCTTCCGGCGTGTCTGGATCCCGATCTTCATTGGGATGACGTCGAAGGTGGGTATATGGCGCAAACAAACAACATCGTCACCTCGACGGAGGTCGGGTTCCAGACACGTGTGCAGAAGGATCGGACTTCTCGCCCATCTCGTAGCAGCGCCGACACGAAATGAAGGCCTCCAAGCCTTCGACAGAAACTCTGCTTCCGGCGCGTCTGGATCCCGATCTTCATTGGGATGACGTTGAAGGTGGGTATATGGCGCAGACAAATAACATCGTCACCCGACGGAGGTCGGGGTCCAGACACGTGTGCAGAAGGATCGGGCTTCTCGCCCATCTCGTAGCAGCGCCGACACGAAATGAAGGCCTCCAAAGCCTTCGACAGAAACTCTGCTTCCGGCGCGTCTGGATCCCGATCTTCATCGGGATGACGTCGAAGGTGGGCATGCGGCGCAGACAAACAACCTCGTCTCCCCGACGGAGGTCGGGGTCCAGACACGTGTGCAGAAGGATCGGACTTCTCGCCCATCTCGTAGCAGCGCCGACACGAAATGAAGGCCTCCAAGCCTTCGACAGAAACTCTGCTTCCGGCGCGTCTGGATCCCGATCTTCATCGGGATGACGTCGAAGGTGGGCATGCGGCGCAGACAAACAACATCGTCTCCCCGACGGAGGTCGGGGTCCAGACACGTGTGCAGAAGGATCGGACTTCTCGCCCATCTCGTAGCAGCGCCGACACGAAATGAAGGCCTCCAAGACTTCGACAGAAACTCTGCTTCCGGCGCGTCTGGATCCCGATCTTCATCGGGATGACGTCGAAAGTGGGCATGCGGCGCAGACAAATAACATCGTCACCTCGACGGCGGTCGGGGTCCAGACACGTATGCGGAATAGGATCGGGCCACAGTGCGCCATTCGGGAACGGCTTGCGGAGGCCGAGGGATGTGGCCTTCGGCAGGTTAGCAGTCTCACCGCGTGCCGTGGGGCTCGGCGAGGCGTTTCAGCAGCGCGAGCATACGGCTTCGGGCTTCCGGCATCTCCTCGTCTCTCTGGCGAAAGACGCGCGTTTCCAGGAAGTGGCCCGTCAGCGCGAACCCGCCTTCGATATCGCCCGGCCCGAGCGCCGACTGCCGGCCGGGGCGCAAAAACTGCGGGAGAGGCAGGAGCTTGTCGCGGTAGGGCTCTCCGGCGGACGCAGACACCGCGCGGCCGGTTTTGGGAGACACATAGATCAGATCGTCGTTGATGCCGGTTGCGGCGCATTGCGTGAGATCGAGGCCGAAGCCCAATTCGTCCAGCAGCGCCAGCTCCCAGCGCGCGAGCAGCGCCGGCCAGACGCTCACGTCATCCAGGTAGGCGAGCACGAACAGCGTCACCTCGTAGAGATTGGGATGCGGATCGCGTTCGGGCAGCAGGCGCGCCAACGCGCAAAGCGACGTGAGCCCGGCGAGGGCTGCCGCATCGTCCATGGCGGAGGCGGCATAGCCGCGGATCAGCTCGACGTTCATGTGGCCCAGATGATCGGCAAGGCGCGCTTTCCAGGCGACATCCACGTGATTGCCGATCTGGAGCACGGGGCGTGTGCGACGCGAGCGCCCGCCGTGCACAAGACCCAGATGGCGGCCGTGCGCGCGCGTCAGGATCTCGACCACCGCCGCGGTCTCGCCATGGGCGCGGACTGAGAGAATCACACCTTCATCGGACCAGTTCATAGGCGGGTTATAGCCGACTTACCCCGTTTCGCAGCATTTCGCGCGTGGCGGCGGGCTCGCTCAGATGCCGATACGGTTCTTGCGCAGCTCGCGGCGATCGGGCGCCTGCTCGATGGTGCAAGGGGCGGCGCGGGCCAGGCACTCGAAGGACCCATCGCTCCGCGGCAGACAGGCCAGCGTCTTCTCCGCCGCAAGCCGCCAGCTGCCATATTCCTCGCCGTGGGCGAGCGCCTTCGATTTCCAGACCGCCAGCGCTGCCGCCCGCGCGGTGTCCTCGGAGGTTCCGGTCACGAGCCCGCTCGAAACATGCGGCTCGCAAATGCGGACGGCCGCGCCCGCCTTCCGCGTGCCCGACACACCAGCCGCCGCCGTGATGAGCGCCAGGCCGAAAAGCGGCACGGTGCCCGGGCGGGGCGGCATCAATCCTCCTTCGGGAATTCGAGCCCCATCTCGCGGTACCGCTCAGGATCGCGATCCCAGCCTTCGCGCACTTTCACGAACAGAAAGAGATGGACCGGCTCGCCAACGATCTCGGTCAGCTCCGTGCGGGAGGCTTGCGAGATCTTCTTGATGGTCTGGCCACCCTTGCCGAGCACGATGCTCTTCTGGCTGTCGCGCTCGACGTAGATCACCTGCTCCACGCGGACGGACTTGTCGCGCAGCGTCTTCCAGGACTCGGTCTCGACCGTGATCTGGTAAGGCAGCTCGTCGTGCAGGTAGTTGTAGATCTTCTCGCGCGTGACCTCGGCCGCGAGCTGGCGCACGGGAATGTCCGACAGCTCGTCCTCGGGATAGAGCCAGGGTCCTTCCGGCACCTGCTGTGCCAGATAGCGCTTGAGCTCTGCGACGCCATCGCCGTTCAAGGCCGCAATCATGAACACGCGCTCGAACGGGAGGCGGCCCGAGAGATCCTGCACCAGGGCGAGCAGCTTCCCCTTGTCTTCCACGCGGTCGATCTTGTTGAGGACAAGAATGGCCTTTTTCCGCGTCTCGGCAGCCAGCCTGGAGACCAACTGCTCCACGTCCTCGTCGATCCCTTTCGCGGCATCGACCAGAACAAGCACCTGATCGGCATCGGCCGCGCCGGCCCAAGCGCTCGCGACCATCGCTTTGTCGAGGCGGCGCTTCGGCGCGAAGATACCTGGCGTATCGATGAGCACGAGCTGGCTCGCGCCTTCCATGGCGATGCCACGGATCTGGATCCGGGTCGTTTGCACCTTGCGTGAGATGATCGTGACCTTGGCGCCGACCAGCGCGTTGACGAGGGTCGACTTGCCCGCATTGGGCGCACCGATGATGGCGATCACGCCGCAGCGGTGCGGCTCATCCGTTTGCGGGGGCGCCGCGGCTTTGGGGGCATCAGCCAAGAGGACGTTTCTCCATCACACCTTCGCGCTCCAGTAGCGCAGTCGCGGCTGCCTGCTCGGCTGCCCGTTTAGAGGCGCCTTCGCCGCGGGCTGGCGCCTTGCCCTTGATGCGCACCTCGGCGGTGAAGCGCGGCGCGTGATCGGGCCCGGTCCGCTCCACCTCGACGTAGTTCGGAAGCTGCAGCCCCTGCCCCTGCGCCCACTCCTGCAACGCAGACTTGGGATCGGCGGCGGCATGGCCGAACGAGACTTCCTCATTCTCCCACAGACGGCGAACCACGTCGCGCGCCTTGTTGAAACCGGCTTCGAGAAAGATGGCGCCGAGGACGGCCTCGACGGCGTCGGCAAGGATGGTGCCCTTAAGTCGTCCGCCGCTCCCCGCCTCGCTTTCCGAGAGCATGAGATAGTCGCCGAGCCCAAGTGCGCGTCCGACGTTCGCACAGGTTTCGCCGCGGACAAGGCGATTGAGATGGCGGGCAAGCTCGCCTTCCGTCGCGGCCGGATAGGCGGCCTCCAGCATCTCGACGATGGCGAGGCCCAGCACGCGGTCGCCTACGAATTCGAGCCGCTCATTGTCCTCGCGCACCTTCTTCGCGCCGCGCAGGCTCGCATGCGTGAGAGCGCGCTCGAGCAGCGCTTCGTTCTTGAAGCGGTAGCCGAGCTTTTTCTCGAGATCCTTGTACTTGCGGGCTTTGAACATCGAGCCGGTATCCTGGCTCAGATCTCCGAGCCGAGCCTTCAAAAATCAGCGAACGAGATTAAAAAAGCGGCTCCAGCGGATGTCGAACGGCCACGTCCAAGGGGAGAGCCAGCGCATGGCGTCGGGCTCGTCCACGGCGGCCGAGAAGAAGATGATCTCGGCACGTCCGATCAAATTCTCGAACGGCACATAGCCCACGGACGCGCGGCTGTCGGCGGAGTTGTCGCGGTTGTCGCCCATCATGAAGTAATGACCGGGCGGCACCTTGAAGACTTCGGTGTTGTCGAAATCGCCGGCCGGCTCGAGATCGAGCACGGTGTACTTCAGACCTTCGGGGAGGGTCTCCTCGAAGCGCTTGTAGACCACGCGGCGGCAGTGACGGAAATACGGGTCGCACTCGGTGTTGGCGAATTCGTCCTTGTACACCTTCGGCACCGGAGTGCCGTTGATGTAGAGGATGCCGCTCTTCATCTGGATCTCGTCGCCCGGAAGGCCGATCACGCGCTTGATGTAGTCGAGGCTCTCGTCCTGCGGCAGGCGGAAGACGACCACGTCGCCGCGCTTGGGCTCGGCGGCGAAGATGCGGCCCGAGAACAGGTGCGGGCTGAAGGGGAACGAGAAACGGCTATAGCCGTACGACAACTTCGAGACGAAGAGATAGTCGCCGATCAGCAGCGTTGACTTCATCGAGCCGGACGGAATGTTGAACGGCTGGAAGAAGAACACGCGCACGACCATCGCAATGGCGAGGGCCTGTACGACGATTTTCGCGGTCTCAGCCCAGCCGGATCCCGCGCTGGCCTTGGAGTTCGTTTCCAGGCTCATCTCCTGCTCCCAAGAGCGCGATCATTTTTGATCGAAGCGATCAAACATGGTCGCGCTCTACATCAAAAGTTCCGGCCCCGGTTCACACATCGGAGTGATCGATCCGACGTGGCCCCAGTCTCGCCTTGCCAGCCACGCAGCAGGCGCCCGCAAAAGCCCTGCTCGCTATAGCGATTAAGCGAGCTCCGTGCAAACAGGGGTGCGGCGTGGTGACGCCCAGCCCCCAAGGACATCCCTGCTTCGCCCCCGAATGTCAGCCCGCCGTGTGGCTAAATCCAGCCGGGAGCGCAGATATGATGACGACGGCTTCCGCGAGCGGAAAATCGTCCGTTAGTGTCAGGTCGATCCGCGCGATGAATCCCGAGGGCGTAATACTGGCCAATTGCTGCGCTGCACCACCCGTCAGCGCCAGGGTCGGACGCCCAGACGGCAGATTGATGACACCCATGTCGCGCCAGTAGACGCCGTTATGGAATCCGGTGCCGAGGGCCTTGGCGCAGGCTTCCTTCGCGGCAAAGCGCTTGGCATAGGACGCTGCGCGGGTGGCGCGGCGGTCGGACTTGGCCCGTTCGATATCGGTGAAGACGCGCTCGAGGAAGCGCTCGCCGAAACGCTCCAGGGTGGACTCGATGCGACGAATGTCGACGATATCGTTGCCGAGTCCGATGATCACGCGCTGACCTGGCCCGAGACCTTGAGCCTCGCCTCGTCCATCAGAGAGCGCATACGCTTCACCGCGGCGTGCAGACCGCCGAAGATGGCTTCGCCGATGAGAAAATGGCCGATGTTCAGCTCGACCACCTCGGGCATACGGGCAAGGGGCGCCACGGTATTGAAGGTGAGGCCATGGCCGGCATGCACCTCAAGGCCCAGGGCCGCGGCGCCGGTCGCCGCTTTCGACAGGCGCTCGATCTCGGCGGCCACGCCCTTCGCGTCGTCGGCGGCCGCGTGCTCGCAATAGGTGCCCGTGTGCAGTTCCACGATGTCGGCGCCGAGGGCCGCGGAGGTCTCGATCGCGCGCATGTCGGGCTCGATGAACAGGGAGACGCGAATGCCCGCCGCCTTCAAGTCGCCGATGATGGGGGCGAGCGACGCCTTCTGGCCGACCACGTCCAGGCCGCCTTCCGTGGTGCGCTCCTCGCGCCGCTCGGGCACGAGGCAGCAGGCGTTCGGCACGTGGCGGAGCGCGATGGCGAGCATCTCGGGCGTTGCGGCCATCTCGAGATTGAGCGGGCGCGTCAGCTCCGATTTGAGGCGCGCGATGTCCGTATCCGAGATGTGGCGGCGGTCCTCACGCAGATGTGCCGTGATGCCATCGGCGCCTGCCTCCACCGCAAGATGGGCGGCGCGGAGCGGATCGGGATGACGGCCCCCGCGCGCGTTGCGGATGGTGGCCACGTGGTCGATGTTCACACCCAGACGTAGAACGTTATACGGACTCCGCGTCATAGCCCCTTCATCCTGGCTCTAGCTTCTCTCGCTCGTGGCGCATTCCACGGCCCTCCGGCGGGCCGGGGGCGCATTATTCAAACACACGTTCAACCTTGCTGACCACCGCTTTTGCCTTGAGGCCGTTGATGATCTGGTTCAAGTGCGCCAGATCCCAGACCTCGAGACCGATACGGAGCTCGGTGAAATCCGATGCCCGGCGGATCATTTTAAGGTTGTCGATGTTGCCGCCGGACTGGCCGATGACGTCGGCGATCTCGGCAAGCGTGCCGGGCCGGTTGGGAGCCGTCACGCTGATCAATGCCGGGAAACGCTCGGGATTTTCGGGGTCGATGTCCCAGGCCACGTCGATCCAGCGCTCGTGCTCGAACTCCTGGAGGCGGGGCGAGTGGATCTGGAACACGCGGATGCCCTCGCCCGGCGCCAGAACGCCCACGATGCGGTCGCCCGGCACCGCGCCACCGGCCTCGAACAGCACGGGCATGTCGTTCCTCACGCCGCGGATCGGAATGCCGCGGACCCGGCCGGTCGGTGCCGTGCCGGTATCAGAATCGGAGGAGCCGCCGAGGCGCAGCTTGTTGGTGGCGGCACGCGTGAGGCTGAGCCAGCCCTTCGCGGATTTCGAGGTGTCTTCCGCACGCGGCGGCGCCGCAAGCGCAGCGGCGGCGAGCTCCGGCGCGATAGCCCGCAGCACGTCTTCGATCTTCACCTCGTTGCGCGCCACGGCGGCCAAGGCATCCTCGAGACTTTTCTGGGAGAGGCGCGGCAGCGCCTTCTTCAGGCGCTCATCCGAGTAGGCCTCTCCGATGCGTTCGAAGGCGGAGATCAGAAGCCTGCGACCAAGCTCTGCGTACTGGCGGCGAATGGCGTCGCGTGCGGCGCGGCGGATGGCGGAACGCGCGCGCCCGGTGACCGCCAGGCTTTCCCAGGCGGCAGGGGGCGTGTGGGTCTTCGAGGTTTGGATCTCGACCTCATCGCCGTTGCGCAGCCGCGTGTCGATCGGCACGTGGCGGCCGTTGACGTAGGCGCCGACGGCGGCGTTGCCCACGTCGGTGTGGACGGCGTAGGCGAAATCGAGCGGTGTCGCGCCACGCGGCAACGCGATGAGGCGGCCCTTGGGCGAAAAGCAGAAGACCTGATCCTGGAAAAGCTCGAGCTTGGTGTGCTCCAGGAACTCCTCGGGGTTCGATCCTTCGAGCAGTGTTTCAACGAGATGGCGCAGCCACTGATACGGCCCGCTCTCCTTGTCGGAGAATGCGAGGGTCGCGGTGTTGCCGCCGTTCATCTTCTGCGCGTCCTTGTAGACGGCATGGGCCGCCACGCCGTACTCGGCCACGTTGTGCATGGCGCGGGTGCGGATCTGAAGCTCGACGCGCTGATGGCGGGGGCCGACCACGGTGGTGTGGATCGACTGGTAGTTGTTCTGTTTCGGCGTCGAGATGTAGTCCTTGAAGCGGCCCGGCACGGTGCGCCAGGTCGTGTGGGCGACGCCCAGAACGCGGTAACAGTCGTCGATGGTGCCGACGACGACGCGGAAGGCGTAGATGTCCGAGAGCTGCTCCAGGCTGATCTGCTTGTTCGCCATCTTGCTCCAGACGGAGTAAGGCTTCTTCTCGCGCCCCGACACCTCCGCATCGATGCCGACGTCGGCGAGCCGCTTCTGGAGCGCGTTGGCGATGTCCTCGACCAGCCCTTCGTTCTTGGCGCGCAGCTCCTCGAGCTTCTCCGTCACCGTCTTGTAGGCTTCGGGGTGCAGCCAGCGGAAGGCGTGCTCCTCGAGCTCCTCGCGAAGTGCCTGCATACCCATGCGGCCGGCGAGCGGCGCATAGATCTCGAGCGTCTCCTCGGAGTTGCGCTTGCGGCTCTCGGGCTTCATGTGCTCGAGCGTGCGCATGTTGTGCAGGCGATCGGCGAGCTTCACCAGAAGCACGCGGATGTCGCTCGAAATCGCGATCAGGAGCTTGCGGAAATTCTCGGCCTGCTCGGCCTTCTTCGAGACCAGATCGAGCCGCTTGATCTTGGTGAGCCCATCAACGAGGGCGCCGATCTCGGGCCCGAAGAGCTGATCGATCTCGGCGCGGGTCGCGTCGGTGTCCTCGATCACGTCGTGCAGCAGCGCGGTGACGATGGTGGCGTCATCGAGCTTGAGATCCGTCAGGATCGCAGCCACTTCGAGGGGATGGGAGAAATAGGGCGCGCCGGAAGCGCGCTTCTGGGATCCATGCGCGCGCATCGCATAAACGTAGGCACGGTTGAGGAGCGCCTCGTCTGCAGTCGGGTCGTATTTCTGTACTCGCTCGACGAGCTCGTACTGACGCATCATGGGCCGCACACACTCCCGGCGTCGAAGAGGGCGCCCTCAGGTCCGTCGAACCGGACCCGGGCGCCCTGAAGAGAGCCACTCACATCGGTGGTCGAGCGATATGCCCGCGATGCGGTTTTAGCGGCCGCGCTCGCGGGGACCGCCGCTGCCGCCGTTGGAGGACGGCTCGGACGGGGTCATGCTTTCAAGGCCGCGCAGAAGCTGCTCCTCGGTGAGCACGTCGACCTGGGTATCCGCGGACTGGTCGTCGCGGCCAAGGATCGGGCTGCGGCGCTCCTGCGGCAGAACGGGTGCCGCGGCCGCTTCCGGCTCGTCGACCTCGACGTTCTTCTGGATCGAGTGGATCAGAGACTCGCGCATGTCCTCCGGCGGAATAGTCCGCTCGGCGATCTCGCGAAGCGCCACCACCGGGTTCTTGTCGTTGTCGGGGTCGACGGTGATTGCGCTGCCGTTGGCAATCGACCGGGCCCGATGAGCCGCCAGAAGAACCAGCTCAAACCGGTTCGGAACCTTGTCGACGCAATCCTCGACTGTGACGCGTGCCATTCGCTAGCACCCCTCTCTCGTCTTGCTCATGATGCGGAATGAAATCCGATAGCTGCCAGGATCCTTAACAGGGTCCGGCGCGCCGCTCCAGCCCGCTTAAGTGACATGAAATCGGCAGGCTCGCAAGTCGGCGGCCAGAGATACGGACCGCGAACGCCCTTTGCGGATACAAAATGCGAATTAATCAATTGCAAACGCGCGCACGCACCCCATCTAGAAGTAGCATAAAGAAACTAAACACTGTGCGCGAACTTGGCGCGGCAGGTGTTCGTCGGGTGGGGCAATTTTTTCCGCCTGCCCAATGTCATTCGTGACAGATTGCGCTTAGTCTTCCGATCGTCGATGATGATCCGCTCTCGTGAGCTAGACTGGATGGCGCAGTCTCGCTTTTGCCGGCGCGCAGCGGACGCTGTGGGCGCCTGGTCCGTTCAAGGAACATAAGAAATGCACTTTTATCAAGGCGAACGCGTTGCTCTTTTCATTGATGGGGCCAATCTTTACGCCACTTCCAAAGCCTTGGGATTCGACGTCGACTACAAGCGCCTGCTCGCGCTCTTCCGTCAGAAGGCCCACTTGGTGAGAGCACTCTATTATACCGCCCTGTCGGAGGATCAGGAGTACTCCTCGATTCGTCCTCTGATCGATTGGCTCGACTACAACGGCTTCACCATGGTCACGAAGCCGACGAAGGAGTTCACCGACGCCTCGGGCCGCCGCAAGGTGAAGGGCAACATGGACATCGAGCTGGCCGTGGACGCCATGCGGCTCGCCGATACGCTTGACCACATCGTTCTGTTCTCGGGCGACGGCGATTTCCGCGGCCTGGTGGCGGCTCTTCAGCAGAAGGGCAAGCGGGTCAGCGTCGTTTCGACGCTGCAGACCCAGCCGGCCATGGTCGCCGACGAGTTGCGGCGCCAAGCAGACCAGTTCATCGACCTTGCCGACCTCGAACAGCTCATCGGGCGGGACGCGTCCGCGCGTGTGAGCCGCGAATCGCGCTCATCCTCGGGCCGTGGCCTGGGGCAGAGCCATCGCGAGACCCACGCCTATCACGACAACGACGACGTTTCGCAGGAAGAGGTCTAACCGGCAGCGGGTATCCGGCATACGGCGAGCGGAGAGCCACAGGCTTCCGCTCGCCGCGTGCTTCCTGCCAGCCATCCAGGGCCACTCAGCTCGTTACTCCGGCACTCACGAACCCGGCCATGGCCCGCCCCTCTTCTCCCACGCTCCCCGACTATACTCCCGAGGCGCCCCGCGACTGTCCGCGGTGCCCGAGGCTCGTGGCGTTCCGCAACGAGGCCGCCCAGGCGCAGCCCTCGTGGTTCAACGGCGCGGTGCCCTCGTTCGGCAACGCTGACGCACGTCTGCTGGTCGTCGGTCTCGCGCCGGGGCTGCGGGGGGCCAATCGCACCGGACGCCCCTTCACCGGGGACTATGCAGGCGATCTTCTTTATTCGACGCTTCTCGCCTTCGGCTTCGCGCGCGGCACCTATCGGGCCGATCCCAACGACGGGCTTCGCCTCGTCGATTGCATGATCACGAACGCGGTGCGCTGCGTGCCGCCTGGGAACAAGCCGCTGCCGGAGGAAATCCACACCTGCCGCGGCTACTTCTCTGCCCGGCTCGCCGCACTTCCGAAGCTCAAAGCGCTGGTGGTGCTCGGCCGGGTCGCCCACGACCAGACCCTTTCCACGCTTGGCCTCCGCAAATCGCAGTTCGCGTTTCGGCACGGCGCACGCCATCAGGCGGGTACGCTGACCATCTTCGACAGCCTCCACTGCTCGCGGCTCAATACCAACACGGGCCGGCTCACCACCGAGATGTTCCACGCCGTCTTCCGGGACGTGCGACATTTTCTCGACGAGCTTCCGTAGCTGCCGCGGCCGCTTTCCTGCGCGTCTCCCCCTTCAACGCCGGGCGCTCAACGCTTATCATCGCGCCGGTCACATGCGGAGAGACCGGGAGACACGCTCTATGGCAGCCAAAGCATCGCTTGAAATTGCACCCGAGAAGGTGGCGCACGTCATCATCAAGGCACGCGAGCTGGATGCCAAAGTGGGGGCCTGGAACGCCTCCACCGAAGAGGGCGATGCCGACGAGGACCCGAGCGCCATTCTCGAAGATTTCGCATCTGATCCCACTCTCGCGGAGTTTGCGGGCTTCATCGATGCGCTGAACGACGACGAGCAGGCGAACCTGGTGGCGCTGGCCTGGATCGGGCGCGGCACGTTCGAGGCGGAAGAGCTGGAAGAGGCCGTCGAGACCGCGCGGGCCGAGAAGGTGAATTCGACGGCGAGCTATCTGCTCGGGCTGCCTTTGCTTTCGGATTATCTCGAAGAGGGCCTCGAGAAGCTCGGCTTCTCGGCAGGCGATATCGAAAGCGACGTGCTTTAGAGGCAGTAGGCAGTAGGGGATGCGAGTTTCGCTCGCTGAAGCGCAACAAGCCCCTCTCGTCCGCCGCTACCGGACGTCCAGCACCGCGAGCAGGTCACCGGCGTGTGTATGTGGCGGGTGCACGGGATAGATCGTGCGCTCGATCCTTCCGTCGCGCAGGACAAGCGTGAGCCGCTTCAAGTAGGTCACGCCACCCGTCTCGAACACCGGCAGACGAAGCGCCTCGCGCAGTGCGCCGGATGCATCCGACAGCAAGGGAAACGGCAGGCCCACGCGCGCCGCGAACTCCTGCTGATCGGCTGTCGTCTGTCCGCTGAGGCCCAGCACTCCAAAACCGGCGGAACGGAAATCCTGCCAACAATCACGGAACCCCTCGGCTTCCGGCGTCGAGCCGTGAGCACCCTTGATGTCGTCCCAGTGAGGCGGATTAGGGAGGCCGGGACGGCCGGTCCAGGGATAGACGAACAGGACAGTGCGCCCGCCGAGCTGTGCGAGATCGACGGCCGTTCCGTCAGTCGCGGGCAGCGGCAGGCTCGGCAGCGCGAGACCGGCTGCGAGATGGCGGGCGCCCTCATCGCCGTCGGGCGCGGGATAGGGCCAGGGTGCCGTCATTTCGGGTTGGCCGCGAGCCAGGCGAGAACGTCGCCCGCGTTCCGGTCCGGCGGGAATACGGGGTAGAACACGCGCGAAATGACGCCGTCATCGACGATCAGAGACATGCGCCGGATCATCGCTTTGCCTTCGACCTCCATTGTCGGGAGCATCATGGCACGCGTCAGCGCCAGCGCGTCGTCCGAGAGCAGCGGGAACGGAAGATGCAGGCGCTCGGCCGCCTCTTTCTGCTCGGCCACGGTCTGGGTGGACAGGCCGAACACGGCGGAGGCGCCCGCGCGTTTCAGCTCCTCGTGCAGATCGCGAAAGGCACAGGCCTGCGGGGTGCATCCGCGCGCGCCCGGAATGCCGTCCCAGCCGTCGGGAAGCGGGACGCCCGGTGTCGCCGTCATGGGATAGGCAAAGACGACTGTTCGCCCCGCCATGTCGGCAAGAGTGATCTCGCCGCCGGATGTCGATGGAAGCGCGACGCGCGCGAGGCGGGCTCCGGCGAGATGGCTGGCCCCACCGTCGTCCACCGGAGGCGGCAGCTTGGACCAATCGATGCCTGGCAAGCCTGCGGCCTCAGCCATCAGCCCTTTTCCCGCATGATGCGGGCCTTCTGCCGGTTCCAATCACGCTTGGCGGCGGTCTCGCGCTTGTCGTGCAGCTTCTTGCCCTCGGCGAGCGCGAGCTTCAGCTTCGCACGGCCGCGTGCGTTGAAATAGAGCTCCAGGGGAACGATGGTCATCCCCTTGCGGTCGACGGCGTTGAGCAGCTTCGCGAGCTCGCTCTTGTGCAGGAGAAGCCGGCGCTTGCGGCGCGGCTCATGCTGAAAGAAGCGGCCCGCGTCCTGATACTCGGGGATGTACGCGTTGATCAGGCAGAAGCTGCCGTCGTCCTCGAAGGACGCGTAGCTTTCCGCAATGTTGGCCTGGCCCGAACGCAGGCTCTTCACCTCGGTGCCCTTCAGCTCGATGCCGGCCTCGTAGGAATCGGAGATGAAATACTCGTGGCGGGCCTTCCGGTTCTCTGCCACGAGCCGGCGGCCGTCGTCCTTCTTGGCCGACATTGTTCTTTCCTGCGCTCGGCTATTCGGCGGCGGCGGCCTGCAGCAAACCGACCTTGATCAGCACCGCATCCACTGCCTTCTTCGTCTGCTCCGAGACCGGCGTCAGGGGCAGGCGCATCTCGGCCGAGCAGATGCCCAGGCGCGAGGCCGCATACTTCACCGGACCCGGGTTGGTCTCGACGAACATCACGTCGAACAGCGGCATCAGCCGGTCCTGCATCTTCAGGGCGCCCACGAAATCGCCCTTCATCAGCATGTTCTGGAACTCGGCGCAGAGGCGCGGCGCGATGTTCGAGGCAACCGAAATGCAGCCATGGCCGCCGTGCGCGGTGAAGGCCAGCGCGGTCGCGTCCTCGCCGGAAAGCTGGTTGAACTCGGGACCCATTGCGGCACGCTGCTGGGAGACGCGCGCGAGGTTGGCGGTGGCATCCTTCACGCCGACGACGTTCTTCAGCTCGTACACGCGCGCCATAGTCGATACCGACATGTCGACGTTGGTGCGGCCGGGAATGTTGTAGATCACGATCGGAATGCCGACGCGATCGTTGATGGCCTTGAAGTGCTGGTAGAGGCCTTCCTGCGTGGGCTTGTTGTAGTAGGGGTTCACGATCAGGATCGCATCCGCACCTGCCTTCTCGGCGTGGGTGGACAATTCGATCGCCTCGTCCGTCGAGTTCGAGCCCGTGCCCGCGATCACCGGGACGCGTCCGCGCGCCGCCTCGATGGTGATATCGATCACCCTCTTATGCTCGTCGAAATTCAAAGTGGGGCTCTCACCGGTGGTTCCCGTCGGGACCAAGCCGTGCGTACCCTCGGTAATCTGCCAATCGACAAAGCGGCGCAGAGCCTCCTCGTCTACAAGGCCGTTCTTGAACGGCGTGATCAACGCCGTGATGGAGCCCTTGAACATGCGCTCTCTCGATGTCCTTCGCTAGCAACGGTCGCGGCAGGCGCGCCGATCGCGTTCGTATTGGTCTTGCCGCAGCCGTACGCCCCTGTGCGAAGCGGGGGATACCTTGAACGCACGCGCTCGAATTTGTACCCTCTCCCCGGATCGCCCGTCTCGGCCACGGCCCCTTGCGGCTGGGATGGTGGACATTATGCGCTCAGGCGGCAGCCTGCAAGCCAAGTGGCGTCCGGTTGGTGGTGGGGCCGCGTTCGCTATACTAATGCCATGAACGGGCCAAAAAGGGGCTGCAACTGCCTATCACTCTTGGATTGAACCGGCGCATTTCCCGCGCCGCGGCGAGGATAAGCGTGACGGGACGAACCTCAAACTGGATATCCGGGCTCAAATACCTGGGGGGCGGCACGGGCACAGCGATGGCCGGGCTTCCGCTCCTTCTTGCATTGAGCCTGACGGCCGCCACGGCCCCCGTGCAGGCCGACCCCAAAACGGCCGCGGCCACACCGGCCGCCGCTCATCCGGAGATGCCGAAGCCCGCCAAGCCCTCTAAGCCGGAGCGGGAGCACACGGCGCGGCTCGATGCGGCTATCGCGCCGCTCCGCTCCTACACGCTGAGCGCTGCGGATGCCCAGAGCCTGCGCGAGGCCGTAAAGGCAATTGCCGCCGGCCAGGGTGACGCCGACAAGGCCAACGCGATCAAGGGACAGATCGAGGATCCGGTGGCGCGGAAGCTGGTGGACTGGTTCCGCCTGCGCAAAGGCCTCGGACGGCCGGAAGAGTATCGCGCCTTCCTGGAAGCCAATCCGGCCTGGCCCGACCGCACCACCCTCAACCAGAAGCTCGAAGAGATCCTCTTCACCCACGGCGGCAGCTCGGGCGAGATCAAATCCTACTTCAACGGACGGGAGCCTCAGAGCGGCGTCGGCTTCGCGGCGCTGGCCTCCGCCTATCTGGCCGAAGGCAACAGCGACGAGGCCCGCCGGCTCGCAGCGAAGGCTTGGCGCGAGAAGATGCTGCCCGCGAGCCTCGAAGCCGGATTTCTGACGCGCTTCGGCGCCTTGCTCACGGTCGCCGATCACAAATGGCGCCTCGACCGGCTGTTGATGGACGACATGCGGTGGGCGAGCGAGAAGACCGCGCGCGCTGCCATCGTGCGCCGGGTCATTCCGCTGCTGCCGGCGGGCGAGCAAAAGAAAGCGGAAGCACGGCTCGCCGTCTTCCTCGGCTCGAACGGCGCGAAAAAGGGGATCGAGGGCCTGCCGGCCGAGCGGGTGCCGGATTGGGGACTCGTGTTCCATCGCATCCAGGCGCTGCGCCGGTCGGGCAACAGCGAGGAAGCTTCGAAGGTTCTGCTCGGCGCACCGACGGAGGAAGCGCTGATCGTCTCGCCCGACGACTGGTGGCTCGAACGGCGCGCCAATGCCTACGAGGCGCTGAAGGCAAACAAGCCGAAGCTCGCTTACGAGCTCGTCCGCGAAGCGGGGCCGCTGAGCGCAAACCCGCTCAAGGACCAGTCGTTCATGGCGGGCTGGCTGGCGCTGCGCTACCTCAAGGACCCAAAGACGGCCGAGCGTCATTTCCAGGTGATGAACAAGGCGGCGGATGGCCCGCTGAGCCGCGCGAAAGCGCGCTACTGGCTGGGGCGCGCGGCGGAAGCCCGGGGCGACAAGGCGGCCGCGGACGAATACTACCGCCAGGCGCTCGCGGATCCCGACACCTTCCACGCCCTGCTCGCGCGACAGAAGCTCGAGCCGGGGCGGCTCGCGATCACCACCTCGCCGCCCGCCGAGCCGGCCGCCGATCAGATCAACGCGTTCGTCAATCTCGACGCTGCGAAGGCTGTCGTGATCGCCAAGAACGCCGGGCTCGATGTCAGCATCCCGCGCCTGTTCATCGTGCAGCTTCGCCAATACGTGAAGACGGAGGCCGAGAGCGCAATGGTCGCGCATCTGGCGGAGGCAATCGGCGACACGCAGTCGGCGGTGCGCGCGGCGAAGGCCGCAATCGCGCGCGGCCAGAATCTCTACTACTACGCCTACCCGGTTCATCCCTTCCCGGCCTACAAGCCACTCAGGAAACCGCCGGAGACGGCGTTCCTGCTGGGCCTTGCGCGGCAGGAGACCGAATTCAACACGCTGATCGTCTCGGGCGCCGGCGCCAAGGGCCTGTTGCAGGTGATGACCGTGACCGCGAAGCACGTTTGCCGCGACTACAAGATCAAGTGCGACATCAACCGGCTTCTCTCCGACCCCTCCTACAATGCGATGCTGGCCTCGGCCTATGTGGGCGATCGCATGGAGGAGTTTTCGGGGTCCTATATCCTGACGCTCGCGGGCTATAACGCGGGGCCGGGACGCGCCCGGCAGTGGATCCGCGAGTTCGGCGATCCGCGCAATCCGAAGGTCGATCCCATCGACTGGATCGAGCGCATTCCGATCCAGGAGACGCGCGAATACGTGGCGAAGGTTCTGGCCAACATCCAGATCTATCGCGCGCGCCTTGGCGAGGAGAAGGCGGCACTAAGGCTGGAGGAGGATCTGAACCGGGCCCGCATGGCGGCGCGGCAACCGGGCTCTCCGAGCGGGGGACGTTCGGACGGCTAGCAACACGACGCGAGTTCTTTTCATTCTCCACCGGGCTGGGCGGCCCGGCCGGAAATTTTCAGCGGGGTAAGTGGCATGACGCGTACAGCGCCGGCGTTTCGAGACATTTATTTCACGGCCCGCGACGGGCTCAGGCTCTACGGCCGGCACTATCCAGCCGCTTTCCATGATGGCGTCGTGCGCCGCCCCGTACTCTGCCTCGCGGGCCTCACCCGCAATTGCCGCGATTTCAACGTGATCGCCGAAGAGCTTTCGCAACGGCATGACGGGCCGCGCGACGTCTACACGTTCGACTACCGCGGGCGCGGGCTTTCGGAAGCCGATCCGGACTGGCGCAACTACGCCGTGCCGATCGAAGCGCTCGACGTGCTCGATTTCATGATCGTCACGGGCGTGAAGACGGCGTCCGTCATCGGCACCTCGCGCGGCGGTCTGATCGCCATGGCGATCGCCGCCATACAGCCCCGCGCGCTCGGCGCGGTCGTGCTGAACGACATCGGCCCGGTGATCGAGCAGAAGGGCCTCGGCCGCATCTCGGCCTATGTGGGGCGCATTCCCCTTCCGGGCACATGGGCGGAAGCAGGCGCGCTGGTGCACGATATGAGCCGCCGCGCATTTCCGGCCGTGCCGCCCGAGGACTGGGTCGAAGTAGCGAAGCAATGGTTCAACGAGCACAAGGGGCGCCCGGCACCCGGCTACGATCCCGAGCTTTCCAACGCGCTCTCCGTGCTCGATGGGCCCATTCCGGCGCTGTGGCCGCAATTCGAAGCGCTGAAACGGGTTCCGGTGATGGTGCTGCGCGGAGAAAAGTCCGACATCCTCTCGGCCGAGACCGTGGAAGAGATGCGGCGGCGCCATCCCGCTTTCACCTCGTTCGTCGTTCCCGGCCAAGGCCACGCGCCGCTTTTGAGAGATGCGGAAAGCATCGATCAAATCGCGGGCTTCCTCGGTGCCGCGGAAGCCTCCGAGTGGCAGCCCCGGCTCGCTTACGGCTGAGCGTCACCCGCTTCACTCCGGCGGCGGCGCGAAGGTGTCACCGCGCTCACGAGCAGCAGAGCGAGAAGACCGGCAGGCACGCCGAACACGGCGGAGGATGCGCGATCGACTCCCGCCCAGTTGGCGAGCCCCTCGCGCGAGGGGGTTCCGCCGATCAGATCCTGCAACGCCTTTGCCGCGATCTCCCTGGCCTCGTCATTCTCGCCCTCGCGCGCTTCCGTCTCGAGGGTCGAGAACTCCTCGATCGCTGCTTCTCCCGCATTCGAAAGCTGCGGCCAGGTCGCGTAGAACGTTGCGGGAAAGAACGTCGTCGCCACGATGTAATAGCCCGTCGTACCAGCCCCGGCGATCATCGCTGCGACCACGCCCGCAGCCGTCGCCCGGCGCCAGGAAAGTCCCACCGATAACGCCGGGAACAATCCAGCGGCTGCAATGGCGAACACGCAAACGACAAGCGTGACCAGATCCTCACGCCGTAGCAAGGCCACGCCGACAGCGGCCGCAACCACCACCAGTGCCAGCAACGGATGTGAACGGCTTTTCTCCCCGCTCGGCGCGGCGAAGCCGAGGTCCGAAACGCTCCGGGCGAGGCTTGCTGCCATCACGACACCGGCGCATACGGCAGCAGCCGCAAAAAGGAGCGAGATCTCCGCCGGGTGCTCTGTCAGGGCGGGTATGGCGAACACCAGCCCGAGTGGCTCGATAACGAGCGCTGCCTGGGTGAGCGCTGCCGTCTCGTTTCCGGCCGCCGCGCTGGCCGCGGGGAGAACGCTCGTGAGGTAAATGGTCCACGAAGACGCCGAAGGCTCTGCGACGAGCGTGCGCGCGGACGCCACCATCGCCTGCTGAATCTGAGGATCGAGTGCCTGCCAACGGCCGAGCGCTTGCGTATCGGCGGAGAAAGCGCCCGCAATGGCATCCGCATTCTCGCTGCCCGCGCGCACGGCGTCCGTCACCTGATCGAGCAGATGCAGGGAGGTTCCGTAGAGATGCACGAAGCCCGAGCGCAGCGGAGCTTCGAGCCAGGCGGGTAGCTCCGCGAGGGGTGTCGCCTTTGCAACGAGCCCGTAGATCTCAAGCTTCACGAAGGCCACGAGGGCAGGAACGGTGACGAGGAGGAGCATCACGAAAAGTGCGGTCCAGGCGCCGGCGAGCCGTGTGACGGCGGGGCGCTTCCGCGTCGCGAGGGCAGCGAGAAGCTGGGGTAGCACCGCAACGCCGAGTGCGAGCGTCACGACGAGCGCAAACACGTCGAGCTGCGAGAGGCGGATGAAGGGTGCCGTGTGGGCGCTGAAGGTGTCGAAATCGACGACGCCCGCTTCGAGAAGCTGGTCCTCAATGCCGTGCAAGTCGGCCAGGGCGTGACCGAACGCGAAGTGCGGAAACACCAGGCCCTGTGCTTTTACCGCGATCAGGCAGAGGGGCACGATGAGGCTTGCCGCGAGCAGGAGATATGCGATCGCAGAGAGCACGCGGAGCGGCGCCTCCCCCAACGCGACCGTAGCTAGCGCGATGAGAAGCGCCATGCCGAGTACGGCCCAGGTCTCTGGAACGGCAACGGCGTTGGCCGCAACGCGCGCGATGAACGACACTTCCGCCCCGATGACCGGAATGGTGGTGAGGAGCAGGATGAGAGCCGCGACGGCTGCGGCGGTGCGTCCATGCCTCTCACGCAACGCCCCCGCCGCGCTCGAGGCACCCAGCGCGCTGAGCTTCGGCGCGATCAACAAGCCCGCCAGCACCACGCCCGCCAGAATGCCGAGGCCGTAAGCCAAATGATCGTAGCCCGCGAAATAGACGAGGCCGGGAAGTGCTGCGAGAAGCGAAACGGGAACCGCCCGTCCCGCCGCCGACAAGCCTGCGAGCGACAGCGGCGTCGATCTCTCCGCGACGGGATGGGCCGCGATGTCACTCATTGCCCGCCCCCTCCGCATCGATGCGGTTCTGCCGGCCGGCCCAGACAAACGCCAGAATGACGAGACCGATCAGACCGCCTTGGGCGGCGAGATAATAGCCGACGGGAAATCCTTCGAGGCGCAGCAGGTTGAAGGGCTCGGCGGCAAGCGGCAATCCCACCGCGAGGCTTGCTGCGCCGAGAAACGCCGCAGCCGTGAGGCGTGCGCTCCGGATGGTGTGGCGACGCTCGTGATGGCGCTGCATGGCCCTGCGGGAGAGGCCAGCCGCGATCAACAGTATGCCGAGAGCCAGGATGAACCCGGTGCCGCCATAGCCGAGCAACGGAAAAAAATCGATGTTCGAGAGACCGAGCGTATCTCCAGCACCCGTGAGGATGATGAACGCGCCAGCGACCAGCAGAAGCCCCAGAACGATCTCGATCATGCAGCACTCCCTACGACGCTGACGCCGACTATCCTCGCAGAAGCAGGCTCGCCGCAATCGCTATCGAGACGATCACGACGAGAGGGCGGATCAGGGGCGCGCCGCGCAGCATCGCGGTGCGGGCCCCGGCCCGGGAGCCCACGACCTGCCCGAGCGCCATCACCAATCCCACCGTGTAATCGACGTTGCCCGCCGCGGCAAAGACGGCGAGAGCGACGGCGTTCGACGTCAGATTGAGGAGTTTGGTGCCCGCTGTCCCCTTCAAGAGGTCGGTGCCGAGCAGGGCAACGAAACCCATCAGGTACATAGAGCCGGCGCCCGGCCCCAGGAAACCGTCATAGGCGCCAATGGGCCCGGCAACGCCGAGCGCGAAGGAAAGCGGCCCGAGACGGGCCTTGCGCGGGCCCGCGCCCAGATGCGGCGCGAGAGCGAAATATCCGGCCACGACCAACAGAATGGCAGGCACCGCGAGGCGCAGCCTGTCGGGATCGATCCACTGCACGGCGGCGCTGCCGAGCAGCGCGCCTGCGGCGACCGCCGCGATGGCGGGCGCGAGCGCACGCACGTCGATGTGGCCCGCGCGCCAGAAGGCGAAGCTCGACGCGGCAACGCCGAACGTTCCCTGCAGCTTGTTGGTGGCGATGGCCTGCACGGGCGGCATTCCCGCCATCAGCAGAGCGGGCAACGTGATCAGGCCGCCGCCGCCCGCGATGGCGTCGACAAATCCGGCGCACGCGGCTACGGCGACGAGCAGACCAAGGATCTCGAGTTCCAACGGAGCTTTTCCCTGCTCAGTCCCCGCACGATTTTCGCCCTGCCCTGCATACGGGAAGGGCGCAGCAAATCGGGGCGGCGCCCGTGGCACCACCCCGATGTCTTCTCCCTAGACTTGGGCCCTATTTTGCTTGTTCCGGCGCGGCTTGGCCCCTCCTCGCCCCGATAGTGCGCACAATGAAAGTACCGCTCCGGCCTGTCAAGGCGAAGCGATCATGCAACGGGCTTCTCTGCCCTGGTAATTCTTTCGATGAGACTTGCCCGGCGGTCCGTTTTCTTGGGCGCTTCTCCGTTGGGAGCGCCCGCGGCCGACGCGGCGCCGTTAGCAGGCTCCGGGTTGCCGTTCGCCGTTGCGACCTGAGTGCCCGAGACGCCATCGAGGGCACGAAGGAAGCCGCTTACCCGCGCCTGATCGTTGCCATCCCGGCGCGCAGCGGAAGCGGCTGCCCCGACGGCGGGTTGAACGGGGCGGGGCGGACGCGGCGCATTGATGCGCTCGACGAGCGGTTGCGGGCGGCCTGTCGTCTCGCGGCGGGCGCCTGCCGTGGGAAGGGTTCCCGCGCCGAGGCGGCGCATCTCGTCCATGAAGTGGGCAGCCTGACGCGCGAGCTTCTCGTTCGCGGCCGCGATCTCGGCCCGGAGCCGCTGGATCGTGCCGCTCTGTTCCTCGGCCTGGGCCTGCAGCGCACTGACACGCGCGCGCATCGCCACCTTGCTGTCCTTCATCGTGCGGTCGTCGGCGTCCTCCGCCTCGTAGGTGGCGAGCGCCGCCTTGAGACGCGCGACCTCAGCCGACTGATCCTGGTTGGCCGAGGTGAGCGCGCGAATCTCGGCTTCGAGCGCAGCCTGGCCGGCATGGCCCGCCTCGGCCATGCCACGCGCGGAGCGCAAGGCGTTCTCGGCGTCGGCAAGATCCTTGCGCAGGCGGGCAAGCTCCTCGGTGTGGTCGATGGCCGACTCGGAGGCGGGCGCCGGTTGAGCCGGTGCCTTCGGCGCGCTGGCGGCGGCCTGCGTCGCGGTTCCCGCATTCGACAACGCGCTTTGGAGACGGCTGATGACAGCCGACTGATCGCGCGTCTTGGTGCGCAACGCCTCGATCTCGGCCCGCAGCGCAACCTCGCCGTCGAAGCGCGGATCGGCCAGCGTCTCGCGGTTGCGCGCCGCGCGGGCGGCGAGCGTGGCGTTCAGGCGATGTATCTCGTCGCGCTGCTGAGCGTTGATCTGCGTCGCCTCCTCGAGCGCATGCGTCTGGCGCTGCGAGGACTGCGTGAGGCTGCCGATCTCCCGATCGCGGTTGAACAGGAGCTTCTTGGCTTCGTTGAGACGGAACTCCACCTTGGGCATGCGCTCCGCGATGGTCTGCTCCAGAACCCGGCGGGCGTTCTCGTGCTCCTCAAGCGCGCCTCTCAGGCGCTCGACCTCACCTTCGAGCTCGCTGATGCCAGCGTCGCGGCGATTGAGCTCGACGCGCTGGCGGGCGGCGAGATACGCGGCCTTCTCCACCTTCTGCTCGAGCTTGTGAATCGTAAGGGCGTAGGTCGCGCGCAGGCGGTCCTTGTCGGCAGCGATCTCGGCAGACGACAGCGGCATCGTCGCGCGCAGCGCCTCGGTCGCGAGGCGCGCGGAACGCCGGCCGTAAAGCGGCGCCAGCAGAAAGCCGATGAGGCCTGCCGTGAAAAACCCGAGCGCCACCAGCATGGCGGATTGGATCGTGATCACCGGCGCATCCCCCGGGCCACTCCTCTCATGTCCATCCCCGCAGACGAAACAACACAACGTGGGCGACTAAAGCCGCCCCCGCTGTCCGGCGCAAGCGGATTGCTCCGGTCCGGATTCATCACCCACTTATAAAGGATTCCAAGTCGGTGTGCGGGTATACTTGAGGTATCCCACGTTGGCGCCCAAGCGCACGCCGACGCCGGAGCGGATCACGGCGAGTGTCACGTCTCCGTATTTCTGGAACTGCACGCTCAAGCCGCCCACGAGATAGGCAGCTCCCTGAACGCCTCCAAATCTATTATAGATTTCCGAAGGATCGCGGAGATTGTACACGAGCACCATTGCCTTCGAGCCTTCGGCGCCGGCATCGTAGCCGACGGAAGGCCCCTGCCAGAACACTTTGTGGTCACCCGCGTCTTTCGTGTAGAGGCGGCCCTCGCCGTAACGCAACCCAACGACGAAAGCGCCACCGGCGTCTTCGCCCAGGATGTAGCCGTTCGGACGTCCCTGGCTCTTGAAAGCGTATTCCACAGCCTGCGCGAGGTTCTGGCTGATGGCGCCGAAGAACCCGTGCCCTGCGGCGATGATCTCGTTCTGCTCGTAAGTCGAGCCGCCGCCTTGCGCGGGAGCCGCTTCGCGGTAGGGCTGGCCGGTGTCACCGGGGGGAGGCGCATAGGGCTCACCGTAGCCACCACTGTCCGCCGGTTGACCCGGGTCTGTGTAGCTGTCGCTGCGTCCCTGACGGCTCGGCGAATAGACGTCGCCGCCCCCGCCTCCGGAATAGGTGTCCTGGCGTGGCGGCGGAGCGTAGGCGTCGTTGCCTCCGCCATAGCCGCCCCGGCTCGGGGAGTACGCGTCTCCATTCACGCCGTATCCGCCGGAGTTGCCCCCCTGCGGATAGGCGCCACCGCCCTGGGAGTAACCGTTGCCGCTCTGGGGGTAGTTGCCTTGCGAATAGGTGTCGTTCGAGCGGGCGTAGGGATCGGCGCGCCCGTTCGAGCCGTAGCTCCCCGAATTGTAGTTCCCGGAATTGGTATTGCCCGAATAGTTCGATGTGCTGCCGCCGCTGCGGTAGCTGTCGACCGAGAACTCGCCGGACGGCGCTCTCCACGGCTGACTGTCCTGGGCACTGGCGGGGAGGGTCGCGAGAATAAGAAGCGCGGCTCCCGCGAAATGAGGCAGGCGGCGCAAGAGAGAAAAGGCGGTCATTGGTTTCCGACGTCCTCGGGGTTTCCGAAATCCTTGGATCTCGCGCATGAAGCGACGACGACGCAGATGCACGCAGACCGTACCGAACCCCCAAAGATACTTCGCTTAAAGTGTTACCAAAGTGTGGCCGCTTGGCCCGCATCGGAAGTCCGTCGCGGAGCTCATGCGAGCAAGCCTCCGGGATGACTCACGAATCCGCCGCGATCACAAATTGCGGGTATCGCGTGCTTCGTGGGACGGTTAGTCCTCGGCGCGCGGCGGGATCGGCTCCCGGCCCCAGGCGACGAAATTGGGATTGAGGTAGCCGTCGTCGGCATTGCCGCAGGTCAAGGGATGTCCGGCGAGCGTGGTGACCATGCCGCCCGCTGCTTCCAGAATGGCTTGGCCCGCCGCGGTATCCCACTCCTTCGTCGGTCCCAGGCGCACGTAGAAGTCGGCATCGCCTCGGGCGATCTGGCAGAACTTGAGCGACGAGCCGGCGCGCTTTACTTCCGTGATGGCGTAGCGTGACAGGAACGCCTCGATCTGCGGCGTGCGGTGGGAGCGGCTTTCGAGAACCGTCAGCGCATTGACGTTGGGCGTGCGCGTTCTGAGCTCCCGAAGCGGATAGCTCGCCAGCGGCTCGGCCTTGGCGGTGACGGGAATGTGCGTGCCGACCGACCTTCCCGGACCGAGCGTGACATAGAGCTCACCCAGAGCGGGCGCGTAGATCATTCCGAAAACCGGCGACTTTCCGACCACGAGCCCGATATTGACGGTGAACTCGCCGCAATGGTTCACGAATTCGCGCGTGCCGTCGAGAGGATCGACGAGGAAGAATGCGGTTCCCCTTGGCGGGGCCTCGCCCAGCGACACGCTCTCCTCGGCCACCACCGGAACACCGCGCGCGGCATGCCAGAGGCCGTCCAGCAGGAGCGCTTCCGCCTCGCGATCGGCAGCGGTGACGGGGGACGAATCGGGCTTCTGCTCGACCAGCACGCCGCATTCATAAAGGTGCATCTGGGCTGCGCCCGCCGCGAGAACAGCGGGCAACAGCTTGTCGGCCAATGCTGGGAAATCGAATGTTCTCATCAGAGCGTCCCGAATCGCCCGTTATTTCCCTTGGCCACAGCTCCACTCCAATCCGGCGTGGCCGTCGAGACTCATTCATAGCCCAAAATGGGCGTGCGTCCCGCTTGCCGACCGGCCAGCCTTTGCAGATCCACAGGTGGCGTGTATCAGAGCAGACAAGGTGTTTGCGAAGCAAGATCAACTGCGCGATCCGGCAGAAGACAAGGCGACCGGCAGGCAGACTACTGCGGGACATGGCCGCTGCCTAAAAACCGATCGCTCGTTAGGGGGCAAATTTCCATGACCGAGGCTACTCAGCGCGTCCATCCGACGGATCTCGAACTTGCCGCTCTGATCTCGAGCAAGATCTGCCATGACGTGATCGGCCCCGTGGGCGCCATCTACAACGGGCTCGAGATCCTGAGCGAGGACGACGACGCGGAGGCGAAGACCTATGCGCTGAGCGTCATCCGCAATGTCACGGAACAAGCCTCTGCGCGCCTTCAGTTCGCGCGCTTCGCATTTGGCGCGGCAGGCTCTGCCGGCTCGCTGATCGACCTCGGCACGGCCGAGCAGATTTCCCGCGGCTTCATCGGCCAAGGCAAACACAAGCTCGGCTGGCAGGGCTTGGGCGGCCACATGGCGAAGGACAAGGTCAAGCTGCTGTTGAACCTCATCGCGGTCGCGGTCACCGCGCTGCCGCGCGGCGGCGAGATCACGGTCCTGATGTCGGGAACGAACGAGGCGCCCAATTTCGTTCTGCGCTGCCAGGGCACCGGGGCGCGCCCGCCCCAGCATCTTGGCGAGTTCATCTCAGGGGAAGGCCTCCCCGCGCTCGATGCCATGACCATCCAGGCCTACTACACGTGGCGGCTTTCGCTGGCCGCGGGCATGACGCTCTCAATCGTGAAGGACGGGCCGGACATTCTTCTTTCCGCGCTCGGTTAACTCGATCCGCCGACCCCCTTTTACTTTTCGCCCCGCAGGCCGCGGCGCGGGTTCCGGCGTTATCGCGCATCAATTCCAAGGCTTCCAGCGCGGACACGCGTGCCGCCGACGCGCGTTCCTCAACCAGTCGTTAACTCCTTTAAAGCACAAATGACTTTGGAGACGCCCGCGCAGGTTGCGTGTCGTCTGCAACGAAAGTCGCGTGAGCGGATTTCACTGGTGCTACTCAATAGATAGGTCGGAGCCACGACATCCATGAAGCGGTGCCTGATTGCCGATCAATCCGAGGTCATTCGCAAGGTCGCGCGGCACTACCTCGAAAAGATGCAGTTCGAGGTGCTGGAGGCCGATTCCGCAGACCCTGCCCTGCTGCTCTGCCGCGACAAGGGCGTGGACGCCGTCATTCTCGACGCGCGCCTTCCCGGCAAGACCACCATCGAGTTCCTGTCCGCGCTGCGGTTTGCGGGCAGCGCCCAGCGGCCGCTGATCATCTATGCGACGACCGAAAACGATCCCGCTGACATCTCGCGCGCTTTCGCAGCCGGCGCCGACACCTACATGATGAAGCCGTTCGACCATAACGCGTTCGTCGAAACGATCACCAACACCGGCCTCGCCAGCTAACTCGGCCCCCGCGCTGACAGCGTCCCGGGAGGGGCAGCGCGCCCGGCGATCCGCCCCCTTTCCGCAAATTCCGTTTTCAGTTCGATGAAAGCGCTCTATGCGTCCCTATCCGGCGCGTGCATGCGCGCGTGATTCTTCTTTTCCGGGCCCTTCCCCGGCGTGCGGATTTCGGCTGACGGTAGAGACCTGTCTTGCTTCGCGTTGAACATCTCAGAATAGGCGCCCTGCCGCCCCTTTCCTTTGCAGTCGCGGACGGCGAATGCCTTGCGATCGAAGGGCCGTCGGGCTCCGGCAAGACGCGCATCCTGCGCGCGATCGCCGATCTCGATCCGGTCGAGGGACAACTCTTCCTGGACGGCACCGAGCGGCGCGAGATGCCCGCCACCGAGTGGCGGAGGCTTGCACGGTATGCTGCGGCCGAGCCAGGCTGGTGGGCCGACACGCCACGCGGGACGTTGCCGGCGGCCGCTGCGGTGCAGGCGCGCATCGTCCGCCTGCTCGCTGCCGTCGGCCTCGACGAAGATGTGCTGGACCGGCCGGTGAGCCTTCTTTCGACAGGCGAGCGGCAGAGAATTGCGCTCGTTCGCGCGCTCGTCGACGAGCCCCGGGTGCTGCTGCTCGACGAGCCGACAGGCGCGCTCGACATCGGCTCGACGGCGCTCGTTGAGGAGTTGATCCGGTTCCAGCTTCTCGCGGGACGCAGCGTGCTGATCGCGAGCCATGACACGGCGCTGATCGGCCGGCTCGCGCACGCGCGCCTTCAGCTTGCGCCTTCAGCCAGAACTCCGAAGACAGCCAGGATGCCGCCGCCATGAGCTATGTCGAGCTTTCGTTCTGGGATCTGGCGCTCGCCGCGTTGCTCCTGATCGCCAACGGCGTGGTGTCGGTCTGGTTCCGGCTCGGTCTCGAGCGCACGCTCGCGGTCTCGGCACTGCGCATGGTGATCCAGCTTTCCATCGTGGCGCTCGCGCTCAAGTTCATCTTCACGCTCGATGCGCCGATCTGGACCATTCTGTTCGGCCTGTTCATGACGGCCGCAGCGGCATTCGAGGTGGTCTCGCGGCAAGAACGGCGGATCATGGGGCCGCTCGCCCTGGCGCTCGGCGCAGGCGCGCCGTTCTTCGCGGGGCTCCTCGCCACGATGTTCGCCGCGATCGCGGTAATCGGTCCCGAGCCGTGGTATGCGCCGCGCTACGTGCTGCCGATCTTCGGCATGATGCTCGGCAACGCACTCTCCGGAACGACGCTGGTGCTCGACGCGATGACCTCGGCCGTGGTTCGCGAGCGGCCGGCGATCGAAGCGCGGCTTGCGCTCGGAGCGGGGCGCTACGAGGCGCTCGATGCCATCCTTCGGCGCGCGCTGACGACAGGGCTCATGCCGATCCTGACGGCGATGGCGGCAACCGGCGTCGTGTCGCTCCCCGGCATGATGACGGGACAGATCCTCGCCGGCATCGACCCCGTCTCGGCGGCCAAATACCAGGTGATGATCATGTTCCTGATCGCGGGATCAACCGGGATCGCAGTGGTCGGCGCCGGGCTCGGGTCCGTGCTGCTGCTCACGGACGAGCGCCACAGGTTGCGGCTGGACCGGCTGGCGAAGGCGTAAAAGGAACGGCCTCCAAAAGAGAAAACGCCGGACGGAGAAGCTCCATCCGGCGTTCTTGTTTTGCGTGCCTCTCGCCCGATGATCAGGGCGTCGGCGTGACCGGTGCGACCGGAGCGGTTGCCGCCGTGGCCGGAGGCGTCGCGGCAGCCGGAGGCGTTGCCTCGGCGGCAGGAGCCGGAGCCGCGGCTGGTGCGGGACGCTCGGCAAGAGCGGCAGCGGCCCGCTCGGCGGCCTGGGCAGCGCGTTCGGCAGCGGCGGCGGCACGCTCGGCGGCGGCGGCAGCGGCCTCGGCAGCGGCCGTTGCCTTGCTGTTGGCTTCGGCGTCGGCAGCAGCATCGACCTTCGCGGGTTCGACGGCGGCTGCCGGAACGCCAGCGGCCTCAGCCGTTGCGGCAGCGGCAGGCGCCACCGGGATCGTGCCCGTCTCGACAGGAGCCGGAGCGGCTGCCGGGGTTTCCGGCGGCGTCGAGTCCGGCTTCTCCTGACGCGGCGAAGCCTCAGCCGACTTCTGCTCTACGGCAGGGGTGGTGGCGGGAGCTTCAGCGGGCTTGGTCTCAGCCGACTTCTTCTCCTCGGGCTTGCTTGACCCGGACTTGTCAGCCTCGGTCTTGGCCGGCTCGGACTTCTCCGCCGTCTTCGAAGACGACTTGCCCTCGGAAGACGACTTGCTTTCGGACGACGTGTCGGCCGCCGCTTCCTTCTTCGCAGGAGACGACTTCGTGGACTTGGCGTCCTGCTGCTTCTGGATGTCGCCACCCCAGCAGACTGTCGCCGACGCGGTGCAGGTGTGCTCGTCGAAGACGATCAGGTTGAGGTAGAGCTCGCAGCTCACATCCTTCTTGCCGACGCTGTACTTCTCGATGCCCTGCTCGGCGGCCCAGGTCGAGATGTGCTTGTCGAGCAGCTCCTGAGCGTCCTTGGTCGGGCCATCCTTGCCGTAGTCGTTGACCGTGAAGCCCATGCGCTTGCAGCCCGCCAGCGCCGGATGAGCGAAGGCAAGGGCACCGGTCAGCGCGGTGGCAAGGGCTAGCTTGGACACGAAACTCATCAAGTTTCTCCGTAACGGCCGAAAATCATTTGGTCTTCGTGCTGCTATAGCGGTGTCCAGCCAGCATGCCTAGACCGCTTGGCAACATTATGCGCAGCTTTACTAATAGAGCAAAAGTGACGCTGGTCAGGCCTGCAGCCCTGCGACCTGGTAAATTCCCCCGCGAGATCAGCCCAGAAGACGCGCATGTTCATGTCATGTCCCCGTGTCACAATAAGCGCGCATCGGGCAAAAAATCACCGCGCCCTTCAGTAAAGGACGCGGTGTTGAACTCCGTCGGTCTTTCGTCTGCTTGATCAGAGCTTGCAGATCGTGGCCGAGCCGCGGCAGGTCCAGCCCCAAGATCCGCCCTGCTTGCAGCTATAGGTGCGCGGACCGTAGGTGTAGCCCGGCAGGTTCGCCGCGGCGCCGACCTTGTTGTTCGATCCCATCCACGCAGCCCAGGCGCCCCAATCGACAGCCTGCAGCAGCGCTTCGTCGACCTGCAGCTTGGCATCCTGCTGGCTGCCCGCTTCGCCAATCGCACCCTTGCGCACACAGGTCTTGGCCTCGGCCGTGGTGGCCGTGACTGCGAGGCCCGCGACCGCCGCAAGCGCCATCACTGAACGCAGAGCTTTCATTGATTTTCTCCCTGGAAGAATGAACGCAGTTCCTGCGCGTAGCGGAACTGGAGGGACTCTGCCCCACTTGATGGACGCTCACCATCCGTCATTCACAGGAAAGCGAGAGCCCGATACGTTTTTCGGTTTCTCGTGGCGCGGGCACAACTCGCGCTTTCGCGCGATCGCAAACGGGCTGTGAAGCTTCTCCAGACGAGCGCAAATCACATCGCTCTAAGAAGACGTTATGCGCTCGCCCGTAAGCCATTCCACACGGCTTTCCGCACCCTTTGCCCGGGCTAGAACACGCGTGAGATAAGGAAGAAGCGTTCTAAGCTTGGCCTCGAGCGTGAACGGCGGGTTGAGAATCAGGAGCCCCGTGCCAGACAGCTCGCCTTCGCTGAACGGCGTGCGAACGAAGAGCTCCACCGACAGCATCTTGGGTATTGCGAGCGCCGCTGCATCACGCAGGAACGCGCGAACGGCGCGGGTGTCCTTCACTGGATACCAGACGATGACGGTTCCCGTGGCGAAGCGGCGATGCGCAGCGGAAAGCCCCTCGACGATACGGCGAAACTCTCCCGGCTCCTCAAACGGCGGATCGATCAGCACGAGGCCGCGACGCTCCTTCGGAGGCAGCACGGCCTTGAGTGCCGTCCATCCGTCGATCGCGAGCGTCTTGGTGGCAGCGTCCTTCGCGAACAGCGCCTTGAGGCGTGCGGCATCCTCCGGATGGGCTTCGTTGACGACGAGCGCATCGCCGGGACGCATGAGACGGCGTGCGACGCGCGGACTTCCGGGATAGCGCACGATCTCGTTGCGCCCTTCGTTCTCAGCGCGCACCACGTCGAGATAAGGTGCAAGGATTTCGGCGACCTCGGCCGGGGGCGTATCGGCGAGAATGCGACCGATGCCGTCGCGCCATTCTCCAGTCTTCTGCGCCTCCTCACTCGCGAGATCGTAGAGGCCGATGCCGGCGTGGGTGTCGACGATGCGGAACGGCTGCTCCTTGAGCTTCAGGTGCTCGACGACGAGAGCGAGAACGGCGTGCTTCAGGACGTCCGCGAAATTGCCGGCGTGATAGATGTGACGATAGTTCATGCTTGGGTCCAAACGATCCGGGGGACGGCCGAGCGGCCATCCCCCGAAGCTTGGTAGCATATTCTCTTGCTTCGTGCGGCCCCCCGGAGCCCCACGGTTACCGGCGTTGCGCGAGAGCTAGCCAGCCATCGGATGGATGTGGGACGGGATCGTCGCACCGCTGCTGTAGGTGCGGTCAACCTCGCCCTGGACGGGGCCTCCCGTGCGCTCGAGCTGCGGGGCGATCTCGGCGGGATCCTTCACGCGGCGCGAGCGGCCGTCGAATGCGGCGCCCTGCTCGATCGATAGCAAATGGCTGTGAATATCGCCCTCGACCTCGGCGCCGGCATGAAGAACGACGTGCTGGCCCATGATGGCGCCGTTGACGCGGCCGAACACGTCCACGGTCTCCGCGGCGATGGCGCCCTGGATGATCGCTTCCTTGCCCACCTCGAGCTGGCGGCTGTGAAGGTCGGCCTGGATGTTGCCGAGAACCTTGAGCGAGCCCTTGCAGCGGATGGTGATGGTCTGTCCCTCAATCGACAGATCGTTGCCGATCACGGATTGGGTTGGAGTGCCTGCCGATGCGACGGCGTGCAGATGCTGTTTCTCGACACCGGGACCGCGGTCCATTCTGCGCAACTGAGGTGCGGGGGCTTCGGCTGGAACGGGCTCGGGCTTGCGACTGAAAACCATACTCACTCTCCCTGACGCTACACATGATCCGCACGCGCCATGCTTGCGGCTTGAGTTCGTCGAATTCATGTCAAGACTTTTGCTCGCCGCGAGACCATGGCGGACGTATGTGGAAAGCTCGCGAACGGCCCGTTTCGGATTGCGAAGATTCGATGCCATGATGCGGCGGGCTTCCCATCCGCGCCCGGCGGGTGGACGTTCGGAGGCCATGTTTTCATGACCGCCATCGACGAGGAGATGAGACCGGCGCGCGAGGCCATGGCGCGCGAGGTCGCGCGGCTGATGGCGGAGCTGGCTCCGCGCCTCAACCACAAAGCTCTCTCTGATCGCGTGCTCCGCGTTCTGGCCGACGTGCCGCGCCACCTTTTCGTTCCGCCCGATCGCATGTCCGAGGCGTATCTCAACCGGCCGGTGCCGATCGGATACGGCCAGACGATCTCTCAGCCTTTCATCGTGGCCCTGATGACGGACCTGCTCGACATCGGGCCGGACGACAGGGTCCTCGAGATCGGAACCGGATGCGGCTACCAGACCGCCATTCTGGCCGGGCTCGCCCGCTCGGTGTTCACGATCGAGCTTTGCCGGCCGCTCGCGGAGCGCGCGGCGAAAACCTTCGAGGCCATCGGACTTACCAATGTCACCACCCGCGTCGGGGACGGCTATCTCGGGTGGCCGGAGGAAGCGCCGTTCGACGCGATCGTGGTGACGGCCGCTCCGCCGAGCATTCCCGACGCCCTGCTCGACCAGCTCAAACCGGGCGGACGCCTGGTCGTGCCGGTCGGCGATCGCTCGCAGCAACTCATTCTCGTCGAAAAGAGGAGAGATCAATCGACGATCTTGAGAGAGATTATTCCGGTGTGCTTTGTTCCGCTGACGAGGCGGGACGACCGGCCGGGATAGGTCAGCGGGCTGAAACCTGGACCACAATCCGGCACCGCGACGGGCGCGCGTGGGGGAGCTTTTCAGGGAGACGACGGAATGGACGATCTCGACAGGTTCGAACCGGGGGTTCACAGCTTCAGCGGCACGGTGCGCACCTGGGCCATGAGCACGGCGGAACTCGTGACGGACAGCGGGCTGGTGGTGTTTCTCGATACGCGCGGGCAACAGCCCCTGCCGCCGGGCACGCGCGTCGCTATCGACGCGCGCAAGTACCGGCCCTGTCATTTCGTCACGAAAGTGACGCCGATCTAGTGTCTCTTCGTGTTGTCTTAGCTTCGTTTCAGATCCTGGCGACGAAGCTGTCGACGACGCGCTTCCGTCCAGCGTGATCGAACTCGATGGTGAGCTTGTTGCCGTCGACCTCGGTGACCGTGCCGGGGCCGAACTTCTGATGGCGCACTCGATTGCCCACCTTGTAGCCGGCGCCCTCCGCAGACGATGAGGCGATGAGCTGACCTTCGATGGTGATGGTCGGCTTCATGGGACGCATGCCGGCCTGGCGCTGGCGGTCCGCGTCCCGCGACCAGTTGCTGCTCTGAGACTGCTCGTAGGATTTCGCGCGCTGCCAGCCCGGCGTGTCGTAGGTCGAACCAAAGCGGGGCTGGGCGTCGTCGAAGCGGCTCTTGCCATATCCGCCCCGGCCGAAATTCCCGCCTTCGAACGGGTTTCCGAAGTTCTGATAGGCGCCGCCGAAGGGGCTCTTCGTCTCCTGCACCTCGGTGTCGCCCTCGGGCAGATCGTCCACGAAGCGCGAGGGAATGGCGGACTGATAGAGCCCGCGCGTGCGGCGGTTTTGCGCGAACGAGACCTTTGCCCGGCGCCGCGCGCGCGTGATGCCGACGTAGGCCAGACGGCGCTCCTCCTCGAGGCCCTTCTCGCCGCTTTCGTCGAGCGAGCGCTGGTGCGGGAAGAGGCCTTCCTCCCAGCCGGGAAGGAACACGGTATCGAATTCCAGCCCCTTGGCGGCATGAAGCGTCATCAGGCTCACGCGCTCGCCGTCGTCGCCCTGCTCGGTATCCATGACGAGGCTGACGTGCTCCAGGAACCCTTCGAGCGTCTCGAACTCGTGCATGAAGCGCACGAGCTCCTTCAGGTTTTCGAGACGCGACTGGGCCTGCGGGCTCTTGTCGGCCTGCCAGTGCGCCGTGTAGCCGCTCTCGTCGAGGATGAGCTCGGCGAGATCGGTGTGCTTCATGGTCTCGATCAGGCCGCGCCAGCGCTCGAACTGGAAGACGAGGTCCGAGAGCGATTTGCGGGCCTTGCCGCCCAGCTCCTCGGTCTCGACAATCTCGCGGGCCGCGCGGAACAACGGGACGCCGCGGGCGCGCGCCAGGGTGTGAATACGCTCGACGCTGGTGTCGCCGAGACCCCGCTTCGGCACGTTGATGATGCGCTCGAACTTGAGGTCGTTGGCGGGATTGTGCGCCACCTCGAGATAGGCAAGCGCATCCTTCACCTCCGCGCGCTCGTAGAAGCGCGGGCCGCCGATCACGCGATAGGGCAGGCCGGTGGTGACGAAACGGTCTTCGAAGGCGCGCATCTGGAACGAGGCGCGGACCAGAATGGCGATCTGGTTCAGCGAGTGGCCGTTCTTGCGCAGTTCCTCGATGGTGCTGGTGATGGAGCGGGCTTCCTCCTCGTCGTCCCAGACACCCATGACGGTGACTTTGTCGCCCGCCTCTCCGTCGGTGAAGAGGGTCTTGCCGAGGCGGCCCTTGTTGCGCGCGATGAGGCCGGAGGCAGCGGAAAGGATGTGCCCTGTCGAGCGATAGTTGCGCTCGAGACGGATGACGCGGGCGCCGGGGAAATCCTTCTCGAAGCGGAGGATGTTGTCGACCTCGGCGCCGCGCCAGCCGTAGATCGACTGGTCGTCGTCGCCCACGCAGCAGACGTTCTCCGAGCCCTGGGCCAGGAGGCGCAGCCAGAGATACTGCGCGATGTTCGTATCCTGGTACTCGTCGACGAGGATATAGCGGAAGCGGCGATGATAGTCGGCCAGCACATCGGGATGCTCCATGAACAGCCGTAGCGTTTCGAGCAGCAGGTCGCCGAAGTCAGCCGCGTTGAGCTCCTTCAGGCGCTTCTGGTAGGCCGCATAAAGCGCGGCGCCCTTGCCGCCCGCGAAGGCGAAGCTCTCGCCTGCCGGCACCTTGGACGGCGTGAGGCCACGGTTCTTCCAGCTGTCGATCAGGCCTGCGAGCTGACGGGCGGGCCAGCGGTCCTTGTCCAGCCCCTCGGCCTCGATCACTTGTTTCAGGAGCCGGAGCTGGTCATCGGTATCGAGGATGGTGAAGCCCGACTTGAGGTCCACCAGCTCCGCATGGCGGCGCAGGATCTTGACGCCGATGGAGTGGAACGTGCCGAGCCAGGGCATCGCCTCGACGGCCCCGCCGACCAGGCCGCCGATGCGATGCTTCATCTCGCGGGCGGCCTTATTGGTGAAGGTAACAGCGAGGATCTGATGGCTCATGGCCCGGCCGGTCGCCAGGATATGGGCAATGCGCGTGGTGAGAACGCGCGTCTTTCCGGTGCCGGCGCCCGCCAGAACGAGCACAGGGCCATCGAGCGCCTCGACGGCTTCGCGCTGCTCGGCGTTGAGGCCCTGGAGATAGGGCGGCATCATCGCCGCGCGCGCGCGCTCGGAGATCGACTTGCGCGGCGGCGCCGCGTCCGGCGCCAACGGCAGATCGAACGGCGGAAGATCGTCCTCTCCGCCTGCGTGCGAATGGCCCGGGGTCGCGTCCGAGTGCAAAGGACGGCGGGCAGCCTGTTTGTCGTCGTGCATGGGGGGCATCTATAGCACGTGCTCGGCGGCATCAATCGGGCGCGCAAAACCGCCCACATGACAAAAATATAGGATGTTCCTGGGCTTCCGCGAGGGAGGTTCGGAGCCGCAGCCATCGAATCAGTGGAATTCCCGGAAGCTCCGCCATTCTCGCGCTTTGTGCGGCGATCCGGTGTCCATATGCCGAAAAATGCTTTCGGGTGAGGCTCCTCCCCAGGAAAATGCCCCAATTGGGGGTCACACTTTTCTTCACTGTTGAGCTATGGTGTTGCGCAGTTGGCCGCCGCGTCGTTATGGCGGCCGCGCATCCGATCGGCCCCCTCTGCCCCGGACCAGCCGGCGGCGCACGGTGAGGAATGGCCGCCCGGCGCGCTTTCTGGAGCGTGCTTCGGCCCGGCAAGGGCCGGACGCTCCAAGTCATTTGCTTGTCGCATTTTCCAAGACGATTGGGGGTCTATTTCGTCGGAAAATGCCCAAGGGGGAGCCAACCTCTACGGCGTCGGGGCCTTCGGGTCCCAGAGGCAGAGGTGCGAAACGGTTTTGAGCAGATAAGACGCGGATGAACAACGCCCTTCTCTATCTCGGCGGAATTCTCATCACGGCCTTGGCGGTTCTCTTCGCAGTTCCGCGTTTCGTCGATTGGAACAGCTACCGGGGCATCTTCGAGGAGGAAGCCTCCCGCATCCTCGGACGCGAGGTTCGCGTCGGCGGTGCCGTGAACGTGCGTCTCCTGCCCGCGCCTTACGTGAGCTTCGAGCGCCTCAGGATCGCCGACCTCGGCGACGACGGCGGCAACTCCATCATCCGCGTCGAAAGCTTCACCATGTGGCTCTCGGTGCCGCCCCTGCTCAGAGGCGTGCTCGAAGCGCATCGGGTGGAGCTGCGCCGCCCGGTCATCAACCTTGCCACCAACGAAAGCGGCAGCGGCAACTGGCGCACACTCGCGATCACGCCCGGCGCCTTCCGCTTCGCGCCGAAGGAAGTGGCACTGCAGTCGGTGCAGATCACCGACGGAGCCGTGATCATCGCTGGGCCTGCACGGAACGAACTGGCCCGCTTCGACGCCATCAACGGCGAGTTCAATGCCGAAGCGCTGGAAGGGCCGTTCCGGTTCAAGGGCGAGGTCAACTGGGACGGCGCGCCACGCAATCTGCGCGTCTCAACCGCGAAGATCGACAACAACGGCGATCTCAGGTTCAAGGCCGCCGTGGACGTGGTGGGCAGCGCAAACTCCTACGTGCTCGACGCGCGCCTGAGCGACATCAAGAACACGCCGACGCTCGACGGAGAGCTGACGGCGAAACTGGCGCTCGGTTCGGGCGCGCAAGCTGCCTCCACCAAAGGCGCCCCCTCGCTCGAACCGGTGGCGGCACCGGCTGCCGAGGCGCCACACGCGGGTGGCCCCGAGGCCATTCCTCCGCTCGCGCCTGCTTCCAAGACCGCGGCCTCCCCCGGCGGGGCCAGCGGCTTCGAGCTCAAATCCAAGATCAAGGGGACGACACTCGGGTTCGAGCTTTCGGACATCGCCGTTTCCCTCGAAGCGGGCGCCACGCCCCAGCTCATCACGGGAGACGCCAAGGTCGGCTGGGCCGACAAGCTCAGGCTCGACGTGCAGCTCGCCTCGCGGTGGCTGGATCTCGATCAGCTCTCTCATGCGGCCGATCCCCGTATGCCGCTCGAAGCCGGGCGCAGCTATTTCGAAGCGCTGGCCTCCGTGCTTCCGGTGGAAGCCGATACCAATGCGCAGCTCGATTTCGACCAGCTCACGCTTGGCGGCGAGCCGATCAGCAACGTGCATCTCGCAGCTTCGCGTGCAGGCGGCCCTCTCGAACTCAAGGGCGTGCGGGCCGATCTGCCTGGCGGAGTGCGGCTCGAACTCGACGGCATCCTGACGCCCACGGGGAAAGTGCCGCGCCTCGACGGCGCGCTGTTCGTCTCCGGCAAGAGCCTCACACGCTTCCTCGCGTGGGGGTTCGGAGCCACCAACGTCGCGCGTGACCGCAACGACGGATCGTTCTCCATCGACGGCAAGTTCGCGCTCGGCGACGAAACGCTGGCGCTGACGGACACGGCGGTCGAGTTTGCCGGAACGCCGCTCACCGGCGAAGTGAAGCTCGATCTCGGCCAGCGCAAGAAGCTCGCCATGACGATCGAGGGACCGCGCGTGGACGTGGCGCAATTCGGATCGGGGCTCGTGGGTCTCAACGCATTACGCGAGCTCCTGTTCGGCGGCGACTCGCCGACGGTGCCAGCGGATACCGGAGCGGCTGAGCCGCAGGTGAAGTCCACGCTGTTCGACCCCGCGACCGCCGATCTCTCGCTCGATCTCAAGGTCGCCAAGCTGCTCGACGGGCCGCGCGTCCTCAAGGATGTCGACGCCGTGGTCCGGCTGGAGCGCGGCACGCTGTCGATCCCCCGCCTCCGGTTCTCGACGCCGGAGGGGCTTTACATCGAGGCGGAAGGCGAGGCGAAGGATGTTCCCGCCCGCCCGCAGGGTGCGATCCGCGGCCTGATCTCAGCGCCGAATGCCGCGGCAGGCCGCGCGTTTCTCACGCTTCTCGACGTGGAGGACGCCTCTCTTCCCACCTTCGACCGCTTCGCGCGGCTCGCGCCGTTTCGCCTTGCCGGTGCGCTCGAACTTTCCGGCGGCGCCGCAAACGCCAGCACGCTCGACCTCGACGGTACGCTCGGAGGCGGGCGCGTGAGCGCATCTCTGCGTCTGGATGGCGGCATCGGCCAATGGCGGACAGCGCCCCTCGACGTGCAGGCCAGCGCCGAGAACCCGGATGTCGCCGCGCTTGTCGCGACGTTGTTCGATACGCAGATCAAATCCACGGCCGCCGAGCCGCCCCGCAGCGGACGAGTCGTGATCAAAGCCACGGGCGTTCCTGCACAGGGTCTTCTTTCCCTTGCGGATGTGACGGCCGAAGGGCTGTCACTCGGCTATCGGGGGCAAGTGAAGCTGCCCGCTCCCGGCGACACGCAGCTTGCCGGCGATCTCAACGTTTCGGCTGCGGATGCACGCGTGGCGCTCGCGCTGGCGGGCGTCTCCGCAGCGGAAGGCGCCGCCGGTGTTCCGATCGGGGGCACGGTGCACGTTCGCCGCGAGGGACCTCTCCTGACGCTCGGCGGAGAAGCGATTACGCTCGGCGACAGCACCGTTTCGGGCGACGTGGCGCTCAAGAGCGAAAACGGCAAGCAAACGATCGACGCGAAGCTCGTGGCCAACAATGCCTCGTTCGCCGCCCTGCTCTCTCCCGTTCTCGGCAAGACGGACGCGCTCGCACTGGATGCGCTCAGCGAGCCCCCTGCTCCGCAACCGGCGATCCGTGGCCAGACCGGCAAGAGCGGGCAGGCGGCGCGGATGCAGGCGGGCGCGGAGACACAGGCTCCGCGCATCGTCTGGCCGGAGCAGTCCTTCGATCTCGCTCTGCTCGATCACCTCAGCGGAACGGTCGACGTCAAGATCGGCGCTCTGGCTGTGGAGCCCGGGCTTTCCATCGGCAACGCGCACGTGATTGCAGAGCTTCAGCCCGCCGCGATCAGAATTGCGAAGCTCGAAGGCGAGGCCGTCGGCGGACGGCTCACATCCGAGCTCGAACTGGGCAGGGCACCTGCGGGCGTGACGCTTACCGGCTCTCTCAGGATCGACGTTGCGAGCAAGTCGGCCCCGGCTGCGCCCGACGCCACCGCTGCCCCGGCGCAACCGGGTGATGCGGCGGCGTTCGCCGTCTCCTTCACGAGCCGCGCCTTGAGCCCGGCTGCGTTGCTCTCCGCCGTCAGCGGCAAAGGCGAACTCACGATCGGCGACGCGACGCTCAACGGCAATTCGCCCGCAGCGGTCTCGGCGGTTGCACGCGCCGCGCTCACCGGGCAGGGGCCAAGCAGCGGCAACGCCCTTGCCGAGGCCGTGAAGGCCTCCCTCAAGCAGGGCGAGGTGAACCTCGGCAAGATCTCGATCCCGGTCGAGATCAGCGACGGTGCGTTGAAACTCGAACGGGTGCGCGTCGAAATGGGCGAAGGCCGCTCCACCTTCAACACCGCTGTCGAGCTTGCTACCATGAAGGTCGACAGCGAATGGCAGATCGAGCCCAAGCTCGACAAGGGACTGGCCGTCAATCCTTCGCGCGCCTTCCTGCCGGCCGTGACCGTCGTCTACACGGGCAAGCTCAGCGAGTTTGCAAACCTCATTCCGCAGGTTTCGACCGGCGCGCTCGAACGCGAACTCGTCGTGCGCAAGATGGAGCTTGACGTGGGCGAACTCGAACGCCTGCGCAAGCTCGACGAGGAGCGGGCGCGCCAGGATGCAGAGCGGCGCAAGGCGCTGGAGGAGGATCAGGCCCCGGTCCAGTCGGCGCCTTTCCCGCTCGAGCCGCCGCCGGGCGGCGCGTCTCAGATCCCCGACAACGGCGAGCTTCCGCAGGGCGCTGTGGCAGCACCCGGTGCGGAAGCTGCCGCGCCCGAGGTTGCGCCTTCGCCTGCAGCGCAACGTCCCGCGCCGCGGCGCAAGCGGCCAGTCGAGGAGAACTGGCGTCCATTCCAGACGCCTTACTGATCGTGGGAAGATCCAAGCCGGAGGCGCGCGATCAATCGCGGTTGCCGCCGTCGTAGCTGGTGACCGCACCGGCCATGCGCACATAGTCCAGGATCCACACGCGCACGGCACTCGAAAGGCCGGCGTCGCCGCGCCGCTCATCGATGCGTGCGATCAATCCAGCGAGCGACACGCGCTCACGGGCTGCCGCTTCCTTGAGGGCCTCCCAAAAGGCGTGCTCGAGTGAGATCGACGTCCGGTGGCCACGGATCGAGAAGGAGCGCTTGACCGGGCGGACCGAACTCTCGGTCATGAGCCGGCCCCGCCGCCCTTGCTGTCGTCATCGTCGGGGTCGCTGCCTGGACGCTTGTGCGCATCGAGCCGGCGAAGCGTGAGGGTCTTTTCCGTTTCCAGCCGCTCGCGCTCGGCCTTGGTGCGGCCGAACTTCACCCGGTTCTCTTCCGCCTGCTTCACCTTCGCCAGGCGATCGCGCGCCTTGCGGGCCTTGCGGAGGTTCACGATCTCTGCGGACATGGCGGTTGATCTCAGCAACGACAAGATCGGGTACGGCGCGAAGCTCAGGCTCTCCTGCCGCACCAGACCCTATCACGGATTCGACTTCACGCACCGCGACGGCAAGCGCGATGCTCCAGCGCTCACTCCGGTCCGATCATCCGTTCCGGGCGCACGATGGCGTCGAAATCCTCGGCGGGAATGCCATCCGCGATGGCCTCCTCGCGCAGGGTCGTGCCCTTTTTGTGCGCCGTCTTGGCGATCTTGGCGGCGCGGTCGTAGCCGTACTTCTCCTTGAGCGGCGTAACCAGCATCAGCGAGTTCGCGAGGCCCTTGGCGATGTTGTCGAGGCGCGGCTCGATGCCGACCACGCAGTTGTCGGTGAACGACACGGCCGCATCCGCCAAGAGGCGCACGGACTGCAGGAAGTTGTAGGCCATCATCGGATTGAAGACGTTGAGCTCGAAATGGCCCTGGCTGCCCGCAAAACCGATGGCGGCGTTGTTGCCGTGAATGTGGGCCGCGACCTGCGTCATGGCCTCGCACTGCGTGGGGTTCACCTTGCCCGGCATGATCGACGAGCCGGGCTCGTTCTCGGGAAGCGCAAGCTCGCCGAGGCCGGCGCGCGGACCCGAGCCGAGGAAGCGGATGTCGTTCGCGATCTTGAAGCAGCTCATGGCAACGGTCGTGATTGCGCCGTGCGTCATCACCATCGCATCGTGCGCGGCGAGCGCCTCGAACTTGTTGGGCGCCGACGTGAACGGCATCTTGGTGATGGCGGCGATGCGCTGCGCCACAAGCTCGGCAAAGCCCTTGGGCGAGGCAAGGCCGGTGCCAACCGCCGTTCCGCCCTGGGCCAGCTCCATGAGCGCGGGCATCGTCATCTCGATGCGCTTGATGCCATTCTCGATCTGCTGGGTATAGCCGGAGAATTCCTGCCCGAGCGTGAGCGGCGTCGCGTCCTGCGTATGGGTGCGGCCGATCTTGATGATCTTGGCCCAGGCCTGAGCCTTGTCGTTCAGCGCATTGCGCAGGTACTGAAGCGCTGGCAGGAGGCGATGGTGGATCTCCTCTGCGCAAGCGATATGCATGGCCGTCGGGAAGGTGTCGTTCGACGACTGGCTCATGTTGACGTGGTCGTTCGGGTGCACGGGCTTCTTGGAGCCCATGGTGCCGCCCATCATCTCGATGGCGCGGTTCGAAATCACCTCGTTGGCGTTCATGTTCGACTGAGTGCCGGAACCGGTCTGCCAGACGACGAGCGGGAAGTGCGCGTCGAGCTTGCCCTCGATTACCTCCTGAGCGGCCTTGACGATCACGCCGCCGATCTGCTCGTCGAGCTTGCCAAGGGCCATGTTGGTCTCGGCTGCCGCCTGCTTCACGATGCCGAGGGCACGGATCACGGGTGCAGGTTGCTTTTCCCACCCGATCTTGAAGTTGCCGAGACTGCGCTGCGCCTGGGCGCCCCAATACTTGTCGGCGGGTACCTCGATCTCACCGAAGGTGTCGGTTTCGACGCGAACGGCTTGCTTTGCGGCGGTCTTTTTCTCGGTCATGAGCGGCTGTCCGTGATGGAGCGGTTAGCATTGGGCGTGGCCATAGCACGGGAGCGCGCCGGGAACCAAGGCGACATGGCGTGAAGAAGACATGTCGCATGGGGGGGTGAAGGGAGGAATGCGCCCGGGGCGGGCCGTTCAGCCTCATGCGGCGGCGGGCAGCGACGGCCCTCGAATTTCTCCCGCCACTGGCTTGCTCGGGCCTCCCGGGCGCGCACCGGAGATCAGCCGTTCTCTGAATATTTACAGGGTAGCGGATATAGTCCCCACTATATTTGTCCAATCGGCGCGCGGCGTATCAGCGTGATTCATTATGTCAGTTCTTGTTAAGATATTCGTCTCGGGCCGCTATCGGCGGCTCATCGATTTAACGCTGTGGCTGATCATCGCCGTGGCGTTGCTCGCGGCTGCCTTCCTCTTCGCGCGCCATCAGCTTCGTGACTCGCTCAAACGCGATGTCGCGGCCGATCTCGCTCAGCTCGACAAGCTTCACCAGGACGTGACCTCCGCCTTCGACGTGCTCGATAGCGAAGCGACGGCTCAGCCTTGCAGCGAAGAGTTCCTGCGCCAGCTGCGCCGCGTCGCGTTCAGGCCCGACGGTCTCAACGAGTTCATCTACGCGCCGGGCGGGATGGTGACGTGCTCAACCAGCATTTCGGGAACGCAGCGCCCTCTTCCCCTGGGAGAGCCGGACATTCCTCAAGTGTCGCCGGGTTCGATCTCCTACTGGATCGATACACGGCTCGAGCATGTCGGCCTACTCGGCATGTCCGGCATCGTCGTTCATCGCGATCCTTTCGCGATCGTGATCCCGCTGCAAACGTTCCGCGCCGGCATCGATGGAGCGGGGGAGAAAGAACTGGTCGCCGTCGGACCGAATGGCCACGTGTGGCATGTGAGCGGCACGCGAGATCTCTATCAGGAGGCCGCCGCCGCACCCGACGACGGGCTGATGACGGCGCGCGAAACGCTCTGCGGAAAAGACCACTCCTATTGCATCACCACGAAGTCGAACCTCGCCAGCATCATGGGAGAGTGGCAGGGTGAAATCCTGATCGCCATCTTCCTCATCGCCTTCTACGCCGTGTGGCCTGCCAGCACGCTTCAGCGCTGGCTCAACTCCTACTGGTCGCTTCCGGCCCGCTTCCGCCGCAACCTCAATATCGACTCCGTGATCTGCGCCTATCAGCCGATCCTCGATCTCAGGACCGGACAGATTTCGGGCTGCGAGGTGCTTGCGCGCTGGCGGGACGTGGACGGCTCGGTCGTCGCGCCGGACAAGTTCATCGACATCGTCGCGCATTCCGGACAGACGCTTGCCTTCACGAAGATGGTGGCGGATCGCGCGCATCTCGAGCTTTCGCAGGCACTCCCTGCCGCGACGCGGCTGCAAGTGAACTTCAACATTTTCCCGCGCGACCTCGACAGCGAAGAGCTCAAGTCGGTTTTCAGCGCCTTCGACGGCGACCGCGAGCGGTTCCAGATCGCGCTCGAAATCGTCGAAAGCGACGCACTCAGCGTGGAGGTGGCCGAACGGGAGATCGAGGCGCTCGGACGTCTCGGATTCCGCACCTACATCGACGACTTCGGAAGCGGGTATTCCAGCATTCATCGCGTGGCGTCGCTCGCGATCCACGGCGTCAAGCTCGACCGCTCGTTCGCCATGGCGCCAAGCGAAAGCATGATGGCGCGCATGCTGGTTCATGCGCTCGACATGGTGGGAAGCTGCGACCGGGAGATCGTGGTCGAAGGCGTGGAAACACAGGAGCGGCTGGATCTTCTGCTCGAAAGCGGCAGGGTCGCCTACGCGCAGGGTTACCTGATCTCTCGTCCCCTGCCGATCGAGCGGCTGGCGGAATTCCTTGCCAAGCACGATCCGGCCGCGTTCCTTTCGCGCGAGGCCCGCGAGGCGGCCTAAGGCCGTGCGCGAGGCCGTATCGCCGCAAACGGGTCAAGGGCCGCAAGCGGCGCGGCCCTTTTCCGTGGTGAGCGGCAAATCAACCATCCCATCGAGGCTGGCCGATCAACTACGAGCGGTAGGCGCGGCGCACGAGCGCGGCGTGACGCTGCTCGGCATTGCGGATCTGAATGCGCTCGGAGAAGGTGAGCTTGCCGTCGCGCCAGGCGCGGGCTTTCAGGGCCGAGAGGTTGGCGGCGCTGCGCGCGATGGCAGCCCGCTCGAAGCCGGAAACGCCCTTGTGCTTCATGGCGTACTGCGGGCCCGGCTTATAGCCGTTGGTGTGCTTGTAGCTCGGCGCGGCGACCGATACGCCGGCGGTCATCACCAGCGCGGCGAACGTGAGAAGGGCAGTCTTGGTCTTCGTATGCATTTGTCGTCTCCACTCTGTTTCTGGCCCGGCTGCCGGTGGATGCCCCGGCTTCTCTCTCGGGCTTACAAACAGAAGAACGCCAGGCACTGCGCGCTTCCGTCTCGAAAAAATGAAAAAATTTCAGCCACTTAGCTGCCATCTTCCTGAACATCCATTCATCTGCGCGATAGGCGCGGATCGCACCTAAGGAACCTTCCGGGCGGGTGCGTTTTGTCTTGTTGCGCCGGGTCGCATCTGCGCTCGGCCCAAGGAGATTCCGTCATGCGTATCTTCAAGATTTTCAGTCCCGCGATCGCAGTCTCAGCAGTCCTGATCTGTATCGCTTCATTTGCCTCCTCCTCCCTCGCAGGCCCGCTCGCTCCCGCTCAAGCCGCCGCCACGGCCGAGGCCCAGCGCGCAGGCGCCCTCCCCGTCGAGAGCATTGGTCATCGGCGCTGGTATGGTGGCGGCTGGGGATGGGGTGGCTATGGCTTCTACGGCCCGAGCATCTACATCGGACCCGCCTATAGATATGGCTACGGCTATTACCCGCGCTATTACGGCTACTACGGCGGTGGGTATTATCCCCGCTACTATCCGCGCTACTCCACCTACTACGATGACGGTTACTATTACCGGCCTTACCGCGCCTACCATCGCCGCTGGGCGCGCGAGCGCTTCGAGCATCCGCTCGGCCGCCGCTGAACGCAGTCGGGCCTCCGCACAAAACATAACGCTTCGGACCTTGGGGTCCGAAGCGTTCTCATGAGCGGATGCTCGCGATCTCTATTTCTTGCGAAACTTGTCGAGGCTGACGATCTCGGCGCCGCCCGATTTGGCGGGTGCCTCGGCATCGGCACCGCCCTCGCCGGCCTCATCGCTCGCGGCGGCCGGGCGCTTGGTCGCGGACTTGGCGGCCAGCGGTGTCGGCGAGGGAGGCGCTGCGTTGGCAGCAGACGTCTCGATGGATGCCGGAGCGGCCTCCTCCTCGGAGGCGGGCGACTTGGTGTCTGCCCCATCCTCGGCGACCTGAGATTTGCGTGCGCCGCGCGGCGTCTTGCGCGTGTGGCTCGCCCGTGTCGCGCCGGGCCGCGGTGCCATGCCGTCGAAGGAGTTGCCTTGCGCCTGTGCGCGGCCCTCAGGCGTGGCGTTCGGATCCTCGAACTGGAGGCCAAAACGCACGGACGGATCGAAGAACACCTTGATGGCCGCGAACGGCACCACGAGGCGCTCGGGGATGCCATCGAACGTCAGCTTCACCTCGAAGCGGTCCTCGGTCACGGCGAGGTCCCAGAAGCGGTGCTGAAGGACGATGGTCATCTCGCGCGGATATTTCTCCTTGAGGCGCTTCGAGAGAGAAACGCCAGGAGCCTCCGTGTCGAAGGAAATGTAAAAATGGTGGTCGCCTACCAAGCCGGACTTCGCCGTGCTTGCTATGACCTTGCGTACGACTCCGCGCATCGCTTCTTGCGCGAGTCCCTCATAGTCGATCGTCGACTCAACCGTCATGCCGTGCCGCTTCGTCCCCGATCGCGCCTCGCGTCCCCCAGGATCGCAAAGATGAGAGCGCAAAGAATGAGTGGGAGGCTTCTGTTGCCCGGTGCCCCCCAGACCGCGCCTTGCTCGGCTAGGAGCGAGGACTTTAGTAGTTAGGCATTTCGCGCCGCATTACGCAGCGAGAGCAGCCTCAGCATAGTTGTCATTGGCAACTATTCTGAATGACCCGATGACGGTGGTATCATGCCGGGCAAAAGCTAAACCCTTTACACCCTCGTCGATCCTAGTTCGCCCCCATCACCAGCTCACGGAGGAGGGTCCGTGGCCAAGTCCCAGGAGGCCTTTGAAACCCCATGAGCTTGTGGTGGAGGCGCCGGGTACTGCCCCCGGGTCCGAACGGCTTATTACGGTCGCGTTTATCGCCATAGCCGGACGAATCCGGCGATCTAAATATATGCCGGGAGGATTAGAAATAAAAGTGCCTCAAACCCGGCCCTTCCGCTGCCAAGTTGTCGCCGGATAGCAGCAAATGGCATAAGGCATCCCTCCTATCCACCTCGAGCCCTCACGCGCAAGGTATTCCCGCCATGTCCGACCCCACACTCGCCGACGGCGACAGCGCGACTTATCGGCCCGATACGCCGTGGCGGCCGGCGGGCGCGCTCCTGGTTGCACTCGTCGTGAGCCTTGCGCCCATCCTGGTCGGAATTGCCGGCGTGTTCGTCGAGAGGGCCGGTCTCCTGGGGGTAGACGGCGAAGTCATCCCGCAGGGCGGAGCGTCTCTCGCCTCGCCGTTCCTGCTCGCGCAAATGATCATCGGCCAGCTTCTCTCGCTCGCCATTCTCTGGGGAGCTGCGGGCTGGCGCGGGGCCAGGGCGCAGACCTTGCGGCTCGCCACGCCGCCGACGCCGTGGCTTACAGCCGTCGGGCTCGGGTTGCTGCTCATCGTTCTCATCGGGCCCGTCGAGATCCTGCTCTACCGGCTGGCGGGGCTCGAGCTTTTCACGGACGGGCGTTGGCTTCTCGACGGCTTGCGCTCTCCCTACTGGTGGGGCGTCGCGATCGCGGCAGTCATTCTGGCGCCGCTGTGGGAGGAGCTGACGTTCCGGGGTTTCCTGCTCTCGGCACTGGCTAAAACCGCGCTCGGGTTCTGGCCCGCAGCCGTACTCTCCTCCCTGCTTTGGACGCTGCTCCATTGGGGGTATTCTTGGCCGGGCCTCGTGAGCGTGTTCCTGGCCGGTATCGGGCTATCGTGGATCATGAAGCGCACGGGGTCGATGCGGGCCGTCGTGGTGGCGCACGCCGTCATCAACGCGTTCTCGCTCTCGATCGTCTCTCTGTTCGCGCCATAGCGGAATCGGGCTAGGACGCCACCATGCAGCAGTATCTCGATCTCCTGCGCCGCGTGCGCACCGAAGGCACCGCCAAGTCCGACCGGACGGGGACGGGCACGCTGTCGATCTTCGGGCATCAGATGCGGTTCGACCTCAGGGACGGGTTTCCGCTGGTCACGACCAAGAAGTTGCACGTCAAATCTATCATTCACGAGCTGATCTGGTTTCTCGCGGGCGACACCAACGTCGCCTATCTCAAGGCGAACGGCGTGCGGATCTGGGATGAGTGGGCACGCCCCGACGGCAGTCTCGGCCCGGTCTACGGAAAGCAGTGGCGAAGCTGGGCCGCGCCGGACGGGCGGACGATCGATCAGATCAGCGAGGTCGTGGAGACGCTGAAGACCAATCCCGACAGCCGCCGCATCATCGTCTCGGCCTGGAACCCGGCCGACATTCCGGACATGGCGCTCGCGCCGTGCCACTGCCTGTTCCAGTTCTACGTGGCCGAGGGGCGCCTCTCGTGCCAGCTCTACCAGCGCTCGGCGGACGTGTTCCTTGGCGTGCCGTTCAACATTGCGAGCTATGCGCTGCTCACGATGATGATGGCGCAGGTGACGGGGCTAGAGCCCGGCGAGTTCGTGCATACGTTCGGCGACGCTCATCTCTACGTGAACCACCTGGAGCAGGCGGACCTGCAGCTTTCGCGCACGCCGCGGCCGCTGCCCAAGATGTCGATCAACCCGGACGTTCGCTCGATCTTCGCGTTCCGCTACGAGGACTTCGCGCTCGAGGGTTACGACCCGCACCCCCATATCGCAGCACCGGTGGCGGTTTAGATGAACAGTGCTCCACAATCTACGTGCCTGGATCCCGGCCTTCGCCGGGATGACGTTAATGTCGAGGCAGGCCGCTTCTCCATCTCACAACGTCACACCGGCGGAGGCCGGTGTCTGGACAAGCATGATGTGGACGGTAGAGATGCTCTCCCCACAGCGCGGACAGCGGTTTAATCCATGCGCGTCTCTCTCATCGTTGCCGTGGCCGAGAACGGCGTGATCGGTGCCAACGGCACCTTGCCCTGGCGGCTTTCGTCGGACCTCAAGACGTTCCGGCGCCTGACGCTGGGCAAGCCCGTGATCATGGGCCGCAAGACCTTCCAGTCGCTCAAGAAACCGCTCGACGGGCGCGAGAACATCGTGCTCACCACGGACCCCTTTTTCGAGGCCCCGGCAGGTGTGAGCGTGGTCGATAATCTCGCCGACGCGCTGACCCTCGCCCGGACGCTGGCGCGCACCGCGCTGTCGTCCGCCGACGAGATCATGGTTATCGGGGGGGCGGACGTGTTCCGGGCCGCTCTCCCGCACGCCGACCGCATCTACTGGACCACGATCCACGCCCGTCCGGAGGGGGATGTTTCCTTCCCGGAGGTCGATCTTTCGGCCTGGAAGGAAGTGGAAAGCCAGCCGCTGCCCACGAGCGAAAAGGACGACGTTACGGCGACCCTCCGGATACTCGAACGCAACTAGACCCGGCCCGCCGAAAGAATTGGCGGAGCCCCGCCTTGACGGGCGGCCTGCGCAAACCAATTTCTACGCGGCGCATTTGCTTCGACCGGTCTCCTCCCCTATAAGCGAAGCGCAATCCCATCCGGGACTTAAGCGATCCAGGGCCCTTGGAAAGGGTCACCTCATTGCGCTTTCCCGGCCATCATCCACAATCGAAGGGCTGAGATCATATGCCTTGGAGCAATCAGAGCGGCGGCGGTGGAAACGGCGGCGGCTGGAAAGGCGGCGGCGGGGGCGGTGGTCCCTGGGGCCAGGGACCCGGCTCGCAACCGCCCGATCTCGAGGAAATGCTGAAGCGCAGCCAGGACCGCATGAAGCAGGTCATGCATGGCGGCGGCATTCCCGGTCCCCTGGCCTTCCTCGCGGCGATCGTCGCCTCGGCGGTCGTGGCCTGGTATGCCTTCTTCTTCCGCGTCGATCCAGATGAGCTCGGCGTCGTGATGCGGTTCGGCGAGTACGTGCGCCAGGAGCCGCCCGGCCTTCATTTCCGCTGGCCTTACCCGGTCGAGGAGGTCATTCGTCCCAAGGTCACGCGCCAGAACATCATCGAAGTGGGCATGCGCTCCGCAAGCTTCGATCGCGGTTTCGGCGGCGCGGGTGTGCAGGACGTCAAGGAAGAGAGCCTGATGCTCACCGGCGACGAGAACACGGTGGACATCGACTTCGTGGTCTACTGGCGCATCAAGGATGCCGCCCAGTATCTCTTCAACATCCAGAACCCCGACAACACCGTGAAGGAAGTGGCCGAGAGCGCCATGCGCGAGGTGGTCGGCCAATCGAACATCCAGCCGATCCTGACGGAAGCACGCCAGAAGACGGAAGCTGCCGTGTTCCAGCTCATGCAGCAAATTCTCGACGGCTATCAGTCGGGTATCCAGATCGACCAGGTGACGCTGCAGAAGGTCGACCCGCCGGGCGAGGTCATCGACGCCTTCCGCGACGTGCAGGCGGCGCGCGCCGACAAGGAGCGCTTGCAGAACGAAGCCTTCGCCTACGCCAACAAGGTGGTGCCCGAGGCCCGCGGCGAGGCAGAGCGCATTCTCCAGGGCGCAGAGGGCTTCAAGCAGCAGACAGTGGCGGAAGCGCAAGGCCAGACGGCCCGCTTCCTCAAGGTTTACGACGAGTACAAGAAGGCTCCGGAAGTCACGCGCAAGCGCATCTTCCTCGAAACCATGGAACGCGTGATGGGCGGCACCGACAAGGTGATCATCGACAGCAAGAGCGGCCAGGGCGTGGTGCCCTACCTGCCGCTGGATCAGCTCCAGCAGCGCCGCCAGACGACCGAGGGAGGCAACTGATATGCGCGCATTCCTCGCATTTCTCGTCGTCGTTCTCGGCGCCGCAGCCGCAGCCGTATATGCCTCGGCCTTTATCGTGCACCAGAACGAGCAGGCGCTCGTGCTCGAGTTCGGTAAGCCGAAGCGTGTCGTCCAGCAGCCTGGCCTTCACTGGAAGCTGCCGCTGGTCGAGACGGTCGACATCTTCGACAAGCGCATCCTCGACCTCGACACCTCGACGCAGGAAGTCACCGCGTCGGACCAGAAGCGTCTGCAGGTGGACGCGTTCGCCCGCTACAAGATCGTCGATCCGCTCAAGTTCTATCAGACGCTGCGGTTCGAGGGGGCGGTGCGCTCGCGTCTCGGCCCGATCGTGGAATCGGCCATGCGCCGCGCGCTCGGTGCCGCGACCTTCCAGGACGTCGTGCGTGACCGCCGCGAGCAGCTCATGAAGCAGATCGCAGCCAACGTGAACGAAGAGGGCCGCGACTTCGGCCTCGAGGTTGTGGACGTGCGCATCAAGCGTGCCGACCTGCCCGAGCAGAACCTCAAGAGCGTGTTCGAGCGCATGCGCGCCGAGCGCCAGCGTGAGGCTGCCGAGTTCCGCGCGCAGGGCACGGGCGAAGCGAACCGCATCAAGGCGACGGCCGACCGCGAGGTCACCGTCATCAAGGCGGAAGCAACCCGCAAGGGTGAGGAGCTGCGCGGCTCGGGCGAAGCCGAGCGTAACCGCATCTTCGCCGAAGCCTTCGGGCGCGATCCGGATTTCTTCGCGTTCTATCGCTCGATGCAGGCCTACGAGCAGGGCCTGAAGCCGGGCGACACGCGCTTGGTGATCTCGCCCGACAGCGACTTCTTCAAGTACTTCTCCGACCCTGCCGGTGCGGGAGCGGCTCTGCCTAAACAATGAGCGATCTGGTCGTTGCCCTCGGATTGGTGCTCGTGATCGAGGGCTTGATCTGGGCGCTCTCACCCGATCTCGGGCGCTATCTTCTGGCGACGGCCGCCGCCACCCCTGAGCAAAGCCTGCGCAGAGCAGGCTGGGTGGCCGTCGCGCTCGGTGCGCTCATCGTCTGGCTGGTCAGGGGGTAAGCTTCTCCTGACCATCCGCCTCTCAGCCGCGTTGACAGGCTCACGGCGATCTCACACTTTGGAGCGGGCTGGACCTCGTCCTGCCCGCTTCATGCGCTCTAGCTTCGAGCAGAACAAGAAAAGCCCGGAGCCTAAGCGACTTGACGCGCCGGGCGAGGATATGAACGAACACAATTCCGGCCGGCTTGATCATGGGTTTCGGCCATGGATCGCACGCCAGAACCTAAAAGGTCTGCCCCGATCATGGTCTGAGAAGGAGTTCCCGATGACGACCACTCTTGGGCGACGCGTATTCGGCCGGCTCCCGGCCCTCGCCTTTGCGCTCGCCGCGCTCCAGGCCGGCAGCCTCGCTGCGGCGGCCCCGGCGGCGGCAGAGCAAAGGGGGCCGCAATCGGTCGCGCCGATCGCCGAAAAGCTGATCGACGCCGTCGTCAACATCTCCACCAGCCAGATCGCGAAGGGCCCGGAAGGCGTCCCGCTGCCGAAGGTGCCGAAGGGGTCGCCGTTCGAAGACTTCTTCGAGGACTTCTTCAACAAGAAGGGCGGGCGGACGCCGCCGTCGGAACGCAAGGTCTCCTCGCTCGGCTCCGGTTTCGTGATCGACGGAACGGAAGGTCTCGTCGTCACCAACAACCACGTCATCGAAGGCGCCGACGAGATCATCGTCAACTTCCACGACGGCTCGAAGCTCAAGGTCGACAAGGTGCTCGGCCGGGACACCAAGACCGACCTCGCCCTGCTCAAGGTCACGCCCAAGAAGCCGCTGGTCTCCGTGCCATTCGGCTCCTCGGCCAATCTCCGCGTCGGCGACTGGGTGATGGCGATCGGCAATCCCTTCGGCCTCGGCGGCTCGCTCACGGTCGGCATCATTTCCGCCAAGCAGCGCGACATCAACGCGGGCCCCTACGACGACTTCCTGCAGACGGACGCGGCGATCAACAAGGGCAACTCGGGCGGACCGCTCTTCAACATGGACGGCGAGGTGGTGGGCGTGAACACCGCCATCATCTCTCCGACTGGCGGCTCCATCGGCATCGGCTTTGCCGTTCCCGCCGATACGGTCACCGCCGTCATCTCGCAGCTCAAGGAGTTCGGGCAGGTCAAGCGCGGGTGGCTCGGCGTCAAGATCCAGTCGATCAGCGAGGACATCGGCGAGAGCCTCGGCGTGCCGGAGAACACGGGCGCGCTGGTTGCGGGCGTGACGCCCGACTCGCCCGCCGCCAAGGCCGGCGTCGAAGCCGGTGACGTGATCCTCAAGTTCGACGGCAAGGACGTGACCACGATGCGCGGCCTGCCGAAGCTCGTCGCGCAGGCACCGATCGGAAAGACGGTCGATGTCGAGGTTCTGCGGCAAGGACAGAAAAAGACGCTTTCGGTCTCCGTCGGCACGCTCAACGACGAGGAGGACAACCCGCAGCCTGCCTCGACCGACAAAAAGGAAGAGAAACCCGAGCAGCCTTCGACGTCGGTCCTGGGGCTCACGCTGAGCCCGCTCACGGACGACGTGCGCAGCCGCCTCGGCTTCGACGCCAAGGTCAAGGGCGTGATCGTTACCGACATCGACCCCTCGAGCCAGGCTGCGACCAAGAACATCAGAGCCGGCGACGTTATCACGGAGGCTCAGCAGGAGCCGGTGACGACGCCGGCCGATCTCGAGGCGGCCATCGAGAAGGTCAAGAAGTCGGGCGGCAAGAGCGTGCTGCTTCTGGTCGAGGACGTGAAGGGGGATACGCGCTTCGTCGCCATTCCATTCTAACGGCTCGTTTTTTCGATATTCTGCGGCGGACCGGTCCCCGGCCCGCCGCTTTGTGGTAATTTTCTCCCGCGCGGCTCGTGCGCGCTGGATGAGGGATCAGGAGGACGAATGTCCGATCGGCATTCATTGCTCGACACTATCACCGACAGCCTGGCGCCTGTGCACCGCGACGGTCACAAGTTCATTGTCATCGGCCTCGTCGCAACGCTGCTGCTGTTCTACATCTGGCCTGCGCTCGGATGGATCGCAGCGCTGATCACGGGCTGGGTGATCTACTTCTTCCGCGATCCAGATCGCGTGACGCCGCTGCGCGAGGGGCTGATCATCGCGCCGGCCGACGGCAAGGTCTCGCTGATCGAGAAGGTGCGGCCGCCCGCCGAGCTGGGCCTCGGCGACGAGGAGCGCGTGCGCATCTCGATCTTCCTGTCCGTATTCGACGTTCACATCCAGCGCGCGCCGCTGGCGGGCCGCATCATCCGCTCGCTCTACATTCCGGGCGCATTCCTCAACGCCGCCCTCGACAAGGCGTCCGAGGAGAACGAGCGGCGCACGATCGTGATCGAGACGCCGACGGGAACCAAGGTCGCTGTCGTGCAGATCGCGGGCCTCGTCGCGCGCCGCATCGTGACGCTGGCGGCCGAGGGCGACAACATCGGCGTCGGCGAGCGGTTCGGGCTCATCCGGTTCGGGTCGCGCGTCGATACCTATCTGCCGGTTGGTGCGTTCCCGGCGGTTGCCGTGGGACAGCGGGCCATCGGCGGCGAGACCGTGCTTTCGGACCTGCGCTCGACCGAGCCGGAACGCGAAGCACGCCGTCACTAAGTTCGTTGGACGTGAGGCTTGCTTCGGGCCCGCTGGGTCCGAAGCGCTCACTGACCGGAGCGAGGAGGGCTGACATGGATCCGATCGTACCGCAGCTCGAGAAGGAAACGCGGCGCAGGCGCAGGCGGCGCATGTTCAGCCACGCGCGCATCCCGGTGCGCATGATGGTGCCGAACTTCTTCACTCTGCTGGGGCTATGCGCCGGCCTCACTTCGATCCGCATGTCCATCGAAGGACGCTACGACTTCGCGCTCGCGGCTATCGTGTTCGCTGCGCTGCTCGACGGGCTCGACGGGCGCATCGCGCGCCTGCTCAAGGCGTCCTCGCGGTTCGGCGCGGAGCTCGACAGCCTCGCCGACTTCGTCAACTTCGGCGTGGCGCCCGCCATCATGATCTTCACGTGGGGTCTCGGCGATCACAAGAGCCTCGGCTGGATCGCGGTGATGCTGTTCGCGCTCGCATCCGCGTTGCGGCTCGCGCGCTTCAACACGCTGATCGACGACGAGCGGCCGAAATGGCAATCGGACTTCTTCATGGGCGTGCCTACGCCGGCCGCCGCCATCCTGGTGCTGCTGCCGATCTATCTCGGGCACCTCGGCCTCGATCTCCGCTCCTCACCGGTGCTGCTCAACCTCGTGCTCGCCTACACGATCCTGATCGGCGTGATGATGGTCTCCATCATCCCCACCTACTCCGGAAAGCTGCTCGGCGAGCGGATCGTGCGCGACTGGGTGCTGCCCATCTTCATCCTCGCCATGACGCTGGTGGCCTGTCTCGTGACCTATCCGTATGCCACGCTGACGATCGCGACACTGCTCTACCTGGCGGCCATCCCGATGACGTGGAAGCGCTTCCGGAAGCTCGAGCAGCTCAACGCCGCAACGGCCGGCGGCGGCGCTCCGCAGCCGGCTCCGGCCGCGTCCCGGCCGAGCGAGGCGTCACCCGCCGCCCCGGACGACGCCGAGGCGCGTGCGCAGGACGCCTCCAAGCGCGGCCCCATCGGAGAAGGCGCGCGCGTCGTCGAAATCCGGCCTGGCGAGCAAAAGCGATAGCCGATCTGCACGCGGCCGTTGCGCCGATGCTACGCCCCGCTTCCTGCCGGCGGTGCCTCCAAGCTTGCGCCGCGACATCCCGGCCGCTTTCCCCTAAAGTCCGCCCGTTGGGAGCAAGGTACTCGTACCCAGGGGGTGTTGCGTCATGGCCGAAGCCGCATCGAAGCCGACCGGAAGCTGGCGGCGGCGTCTCGACTACATCTTCGGGCGCAACACGCTGATCGGCGTCGCCTCTCTGATGCTGCTGTTCCTGTCAGGCTATGCGACCTGGCACGGCATGCGGGATTTCATCGTCGGCGTGTCGGCCACGCCCACCGGCCCCGAGCCGGGATCCATGTCGATCCCGAACGACATTCTCGTCATCGGCGTGGTGGTGTCGCTCACCTTCCTCATGTGGCTCGCACTGCGTGAAACCTTCGGGGCGGGTCGCGACTTCAGCGACCGCGTCATCATGTTCGTGCTCTACGTCTTCCTCGCCATCTGGTCGATCGGCTTCGGCTACGGCTTCTGGTGGAGCCTGATCTCCGGGCAGGAGGCGACGCGCACCGGACTCTCGGGGCTGCAGGAGGATGCGCGCGACGCGAGCGCGGTGGTGGCCGCGCGCCTCGACGCCGTCCGCTCGCAGCTCGACAACGTCGTCTCGTGGTCGGAAAGCCAGATGGCACGCGAGGAGACGAGCGGAGGAAGCTGCGGCACGGCTTCGGGCGCAGGACGGGGGCCGCTCTACAATGCGCGGCGCGGGGTGCGCGATTCCGTGGCCACGCTGCGCGACGGAATGGTGCGGAGCTGGCTCGAGCCGGTGCAGGCCGAGGTGGAGCAGCTCCGCCAGAGCGCGCAATCGCTTGCTGGCGCCAGCGTCGAAGAGCGGCAGCGCAATTTCGAGACCATGGCCTCGCAAATCCGAGGCTCGGCCCGCAACATCGCGGCGCGCTCGAACGAGCTCGGAAAATCGACGGCCGCCGAGATGCGGGCACTCGCGGAAACGGTGTCCGTCGCGCCGGGACAGCCCGGCTTCTCATGCTACGATCCGACGCTCGCCCAACGCCTCACGCAGGCCGCCGACCAGGCGGGTCAGCCCGCGGATGTAAAGCTGCGCGATGCCGCGTTCAGCGAAGGGCCCGCGGGTGTCGCGAACGCGGTGAAGAACCTCTGGAAGAACATCGGCGCGTATTCGTACAGCCTCGTGCATTACGTGGTCACGCTCGGCTCGGAGCCTGCGACGACGACGGAGGCGGGCGATCCGATCACGGGGCGCGACCTTATCGCGCTGCTCGCCTCGATCGGCATCGACTTCGGTCTTCTGGTGCTCGCCATTCTCAATCCTCCGGCGCGGCGGCCGGAGATGGCGGGCGACAAGCGGCGCGAAATCCAATCCGCGATCGCGACCGCCATTGCGCGCGCGCCAGACGCGGACATCGAATGGGTGCGCCGCCATTTCATCTATCACAAGACGCACTCGTATCTCGTCATCCCGAACCTCTACAGTTGCGACACCGAGACGGAAGGCGCAAAGGCGCTGGCGATGAACCAGCTCGCGGGCGTGCTCGACGATCTCGATCTCGTGGAATGGCCGAAGCCGGGATGGGGCCCGCTCAAGAAGAGCGAGCTGCAGAAACTCAAGGACGAGGAGGCCGAAGGCAGCGATACGGACCTCACCGCCGTTCGCAAGGCTTGGCTGGACAAGCACGGCAAGACGAGCGGGCCCGATGCGGAGGCCCGTGATGCGGCCGTGCGCGATGCAGCGCCTCTCCGCAATCACGGCCTCTTTTCCAAGGCGGAACGGGCGCTCACCATCGCCGGATGGGGCGAAAGCGCGCGGCGCGACGTGGAGGTCTATCGCCTCGTGGATACGGAAGGGCTGACGCCGATTCTCGACGTGCTGAACGATTGGAGAGACGGCCCGGCCGACACCCGCAAGACAGACGCGTGAGGGTTTTCCAGGCCGCTGATCAGCGGGGAATGGTGGGCTTCAACAGGCGTTCCCTGAGCGCGAGCCGAGGGTTGCTCGGTGCGGAGGCGGCATCTGCCTGAGACGGAGACGGCGGCTCGTTGCGCGACAAGAAGCCGGACGATGCCGGCGCGGTGCGCGGAACGTCCGACGGCGAAAGCGGCCGGCGCAGCTCCACACGCGGGGCGGCCATGGGCTCGCGCGGCGCGCTCGCGACCGGGTGCCCCTGAGGCTCCGGCGCCGGAGCGCGGCGCGTATCGAACTCGTGGCCCTGCCGATCGACGTGGGTTCGCTCGGGGGCGGGTTCAGGCTGGGCTCTTTCAAGACCGAACCGCTCCGTGAGCGCGGGCTCGGCGCGGCGCGGCAATCCAACGGATGCCGGAAGGCTGACGGATTCGGCGAAGAGCTGGGCCTGGCTCGCAGCGTCGAGCTGTCCGCACACGCCGGCTGCGCGCCAGCGCTCGACGACCGCTTCGAGGAACGCCTCGTCGCCGAGCGACTCCTGCCATTTCTCCGAGAAGCGCGCCGTCGTGGAGCGCGGAAGCGCATTGGCGGGCAACTCGTCGAACTTGATGCGCACGGGGATCGGCACGCCGTCGCCGAAGGCGATGGCCTCGCGTGCGCCGAGCGCGGGAAGGAACTCGATCATGCCGGTGCCCGTATCGGCGACTGCGGACTGCACGATCGCCTGGTCACGCTCGTTCGACATGCGGAGCGCGAACACGGTGTTGCACTGGGAAAGGATGGTGGGGTCGATCTCGGCGGGACGCTGCGTCACGATGCAGAGCGAGGCGCCATACTTGCGGCCTTCCTTCGCAATCTTGGCGATGGCCCGCTTGCAGGGCTCGAACCCCATCTGGGAATTGAGAGGGACGTAGCGGTGAGCTTCCTCGCAGACCACCGTGACCGGCACCTTGCCTTCACCCCACAGCGCGAAGTCGAACGCCATGCGGCAAAGCACGGACACGACGACGTTGACGACCTCCGGCGGCAGTCCGGTCAGCTCCAGAATGGTGATCGGCTTGCCGTTCACGGGCACGCGAAAGACGCGGGAGAGCACCTGCGCCATGCCGTCGTAGACGGTGACTGAGCCGAACATGAAGGCGTAGCGGCCGTCCTGAACGAAGGTCTCGATGCGGGTCTTGAGCTGGCGATAGGGCGCGAGATCCCTGCGGTTCTCAAGCTTGCCCATGCGCTCGTCGATCAGATTAGTGAGATCGGAGATGCGGTAGGGAACCGGCGTATCGACGGTGAACTTGCTGCCGTCGAGCCCGGGCTTGCGCAGCTTCTGCGGATCGCTGTTGCGGCCGGCGCTGTAGCGGGCCTTCGCGAGCGGGATCAGATCCTGAAGGATCTCGATCTCGCCCTTGCGCTCGGTGTCGCCGACGAGAACCTCGACCGCCTCCTCGAAATTGAGAAGCCAGAGCGGGAGCTGGAGCGTGCGGGGCGAAATGACCTCGGCGCGATTGCCGAATGCGGTGGCGTACTCGTTGTGGGGATCGAGCAGAACGATATGGGCGTTCGGATTGCGCTCGAGGATGGCGCGCAGGATCAGCGCCGTCGAGCAGGACTTGCCTGTGCCGGTGGTGCCGAGGACGGCGAAATGCTTGCCCAGGAGATCGTCCACGCGGATCATCGCCGGAATGGCGCTGTCCTGGCGGATCGAGCCGATGCGCACGCATTCCTTGTCGTTGCCGGCATAGGTGAGCTGAAGCTCGTATTTGGTGGCAAAGCGAACCCGGTCTCCGAGCGTCGGATAGGTGGTGGTGCCGCGATTGAAGCCGACGGGGCGGCCGTCCGGCGCCTTCTTCAGCTCGCCCACGAGGCCGAGCTCGGCGATGCGGATCTCCTGCTCGGTGCCATGGGCGGGAACGGGAACGCTCAAGGCCGACACGGTCGCGAGCACGGTCGTCGCACCGGCGTCGATGGCGAGAAGCGTCCCCATCTCCGGGCGATCAGCACGGCTCTTGGGATCGTTCTCGTGCGTGACGTCGAGCAGCAGAATAGCCTTCGAGCCCGTGACCGAGGCGATGCGGCCGATCGAACGCGGCAGCACGTGGTACTGGGGTTCCTTTGGTGTGGCCGCGGATTGCATAATCTTGCTCTACTCGATGATTAAACGACGGCGCCGTTGCCGAACACGGCATCACGTCCGCCGAGGGGCGAAACCTGATGGGCCGGCGGAAACGTGACGGTTACGTCGGTTCCCTTATCCTTGACGCTGGTGATCACCAGCTCGCCGCCGTGCAGCTCAACTAGGGACTTGGCAATGGTGAGGCCCAGTCCGGCGCCCTCACGCCAGCGGGTGCGTGCGCCATCGACCTGGCCGAACGGCTCGAGCGCGATGCGGATCTCATCGGGTGTCATGCCGATGCCGGTGTCGCGGACGGAAATCATGACGCCGCCGTTGCCTTGCGCCAAAGCCTCGGCGGTGACCGTGCCGCCGCGCGGGGTGAACTTCACGGCGTTGGAAATGAGGTTCTTGAAGATCTGGGCGAGCTTGTCGTCGTCGCCACGGATCGGAGGGATCGAGAAGGCCGCGCGCGTCGAAAGCTCGACGCCGGCTTCCGCGGCAGCCGGTGCCGCCTCCTCCATGCAGTCGCGCAACACCGCGCCCACGTCGACCTCGAACGCATCGAGCGCGTAGGTGCCGCTGCGGAGCTTCGAGATGTCGAGAATGTCGTTGATCACAGTGAGAAGCCGCTCGGCGGAATCCTGGATCAAGCCCGCGTATTGAACGATGTCGGCGTCGGAGAGCTTGCGCTCGCCGTGCTGTCGCAAAAGCTTCGAAAAGCCCAGAACCGTGTTGAGCGGCGTGCGCAGCTCATGGCTCATGTTGGAGATGAATTCGGATTTGACGCGGTTGGCGAGCTCCGCCTCCAGGCGAGCCTGACGTTCGGCAATACGAGTCCGCTGGCGGAGCACCGCGTCGCCGATCAGCGCCGAGTACTCCTGCAGCAGTGTGTTCGTCTTGCTCTTACCAACGCCACCAGGGAGCATGTCGAAGGAACGCCAAACCTTTCAATCGTGTTCGATACGGTAGTATCCATTGGATAAGACGTGGTTAATTGGCATCTATCGTCGGAAGACACGGTAAGGGGGGCCTGTTCCGTGGCTCCGGGCCGTTGTTTTCGGGCCTGGGTTAGGCTTTGATGCAGCCCAATCGCAGCCTGGACAGCAGACTGGAGACTGGCCGATGGATCGTCGTGAGTTCCTCATCACCAGCGGTGGCGCCGCAGTTGCAGCCGCATCTCCGGCCGTTGCCCACGCCGAACAAGCGGCCTCCCCGCCTGCCGAGAGGCTGACCGGTGGCGCGAGCCTCCTCAGGTTGTCGATGCCTTGGGCGGACACGCCTCAGGGGCCCGCAGACAGCGCCCGCCGTCTTGCTGCCCGTATCGAGGCCATGACGGCCGGGCGGTTCCGGATCGAGATTGCTGCCGGACCGGGCGGCCTCCAGGAGGAGGCCGATCTCGTGCACGGCACGGCCCACGATTTCTCACGCCTTCACCCTGCCTTCGCCTATTTCGCCGGTCTCCCCGGCGCGGCAGGGCTCTGCGCCGGGGATCTTGCGCACTGGATGACGGTGGGCGGCGGACAGATGCTCTGGGACGACCTTGCCGCGCAGCATGGCTGGAAGCCTCTGCTGGCCGGGCATTCGGGCGGTACCCCTGCGCTCTGGTCGCGCGATCCGATCATCGGCCTCGCCGACCTTTCGGGCCGGCGGGTAGCCGCGATGGGTCTCGGCGCCGACGTTGCACGCGCCCTCGGTGCCGAAGGCCATGATCTTGTGCCGGAGCGGGTGGCTGCTTCCCTTCAGGAGGGATCGCTGGACGCGGCCGAGGTTGGAGGGCCCGTCACCAGCCTTGCAAGCGGCGTCGCCCGGTCCGCCCGGTATGCGACGGGGCACGGTCTCAACGGGCATGGCACGGCGCTTTCTCTCAGCATCCGCCTTTCCGTCTGGAACGGCCTATCCGAGGCCGATCGCGCCATCTTCGCGGCGGCGGCGGGCGAGGAATACCAAGCCTCGCTGGCGGAAGCGCGCGTGCACGACCGGCTGGCCCAGCGGGTTCTCGAAAGCTCGTTCGGGGTTCGCTTCGCACCCTGGCCCGCCGAGATCGCGGAGGCGCTGGATCGCGTTGCAGAGGCGACGATCGCGCATGTGGCCGGCTTCGACGCCGACGCGGCGCGTATCGACCAGAGCTACATGGCTTTCCGTAGTGCGGTGCTCGGCTCGGAAGCTCCGCTGCGGCGCGCCTCGCCTCCCCTCGCCTGAGACGTCATCGGGTAACCGGCCGGACAGTCCGGCCGGCTACGCCTTCGCTTCGCTATTTCTTCACCAGCGCGTCGCGGATTTCGCGCAGGTAGATCTCCGACGGCGGCGGGGGCGGGGCCTCGGCCGCGGCGGGCTTCTTGAACTTGTTGATGGCGCGGATGAGCAGGAAGATTGCCGCCGCCGTGATCAGGAACTTGAGAACGGCGTTGAGGAAGAGGCCGTACTTGATCAGCACGCCGTCGCCCGTGGGGGTCGGGAGGGTGATCGCGAGGGCGCTGAAATCTATGCCTGCCAGGATATAGCCGATCGGCGGCATGATGATATTCTCGACCAGCGTGGTGACGATGGGGGAGAACGCGGCACCGATGATCACGCCGACAGCGAGGTCAATAACATTCCCCCGCATTGCAAATTCCTTGAATTCGGACAGTATCGACATCGTAGAATTCCTCTAGACACCTAAAATCCCGACTCGCTCTGAGCCGATGGCCGGATGCTAGGTGAGCAGTTGACCGAGAGCAAACAGCCAGTTGGTCTGAGGCCGGCTGATCCAATAGCGTCTTCAGGCCTCTGCCTCATTGGAACCACATCTGCCCCGCACCTGATGGCGGGACAGGAACGGGGAGACTGAACACCGTCATGATCGAACGGCGCGAGAGAAAACCCTACTGGCGGCACACGAAGTGGCAGATGCTCGCGAGCCTCTTGCCATTTCTCGCGGTGATGCTGGTGCTGCCGCTCTATGCGGACCGGCTGAACTCGTCCAAGTTCATGGGGTTCCCGCTCGGCTACTTCCTCAGCCTGCACGGGCTCGTGCTGATCGCCGTCGTCACGGTCGCGAGCTTCGTGAACCGGCAGGACGCCATCGACCACTGGCACGGCGCGCATGAGGATGCGTAGCGTGCGCCTCGCCCGACCGGCGCCCTCGCGGGCACGGGACATCGCTCGCATGGAGCGCTGAGGCCATGCCGTTCTCGCATCGGACCGGATACGTAAATCCGCGGCTCGGCACCTATTTCGGCATCTTCATGAGCGCGTTCGTCGCGCTCACGCTGCTCGTTCTCATCCTCGAGGGCCTCGGCGTTTCCGACAGCACGCTGCGGCTTGCCATGTTCCTCGGGCCGATCGCGTTCTACGCCATCATCGGACTGGCCGCCTACAGCAGCGAGCCGATCGACTATTTCGCGGCGGGCCGTCGCGTGCCCGCGTTCTATACCGGCCTTGTGCTCGCGCAGACGGCGCTCGGCGCGACGGGGCTCGTGGCGCTGACAGGCGCATTCTTCCTCATTGGGTTCGATGCGCTCTGCATCGTCATCGGCGGGTTAGCCGGCTTCGTGGTGATGGCCGTGCTGCTCGCGCCGTTCTTCCGCAAATTCGGCGCATTCACGGTGCCGAGCTACCTCGGAAAGCGGTTCGAAAGCCGGGCGCTCCGGCTGGTGGCGGGCGGCATTCTCGCCGTGCCGATGCTGCTCGTCATGGCGGCGGAACTCAGGATCGGCGCCCATGCGGCCGTCTGGTTCTATCCGATGCCGTCTGGGCTCGCGGTGATGCTGCTCGTCGCCGTCATCGTGCTGACGCTCGCGGCGGGCGGAATGCGGTCGTTCGCGTGGTCGTCGTCGGCCCAGAGCATCGCGGCGTTGATCGCCCTCCTGGTGCCGATCGCCATCGTCGGTGTGATCGTGACCAACCTGCCGCTGCCGCAGCTTTCGAGCGGACCGGTGCTGCGCATGATGGGACGCGCGGAAGCTGCCCAAGGCCTGCCCATCATTCTGCCCCCCGCGCTTGCCTTCGACATGCCGGGCGAGGGGCTCGCGCCGATTGCCAAGCGCTACTCGGACGCGTTCGGCAGCGTGGGACCGCTGGCTTTCGTCATCATCATCCTGACGCTGCTCTCGGGGATCGCGAGCGCGCCGTGGCTGTTGCCGCGCGTCGCGGGCACTCCCGGCGTGTATGAAGCCCGCAAGTCGCTCGGATGGGCGACCTTCCTGTTCGGCATCGCAATGCTGACGATCGCCTCGGTGGCCATCTTCATGCGCGACTACCTCACCGATCTCGTGACGGCGGTGGGGCAGGTGCGCTTTCCGGAGTGGTTCGACGCTTTGCGGGAGCGCGGCATCCTGAGCGTGGCCGGCGATGGCCGCCCCACGCTCTCGAGCTTCAACGTGAGCCGCGACGACGTACTCCTCAGTCTGCCCATCGCAGCCGAGATGCCGGCAGCGCTCGTCTATCTGGCGGCAGGAGGCGTGGTGGCGGCAGCGCTGGCGACCGCGGGGGCGGTGGCGCTCGCGCTCGGAAATATCCTGGCCGAGGACATCGTCTACGGGCTGAGCTGGTCGCCGGCACGGACGGGCCCACGCCTCATCGTCTCGCGGCTCGCGCTCGGAACGGCGGCGGCGGTCGCGGGACTGATCGCGCTTGCAGCCCCCACAGATCCGCTGAAGCTCGTGCTCTGGGCCGTAGCACTCACCGGCGCATCGACCTTCCCCGTGCTCGTGCTTTCCATCTGGTGGAAGCGCCTCAATGCCTTCGGCGCGGTCGCAGGCATGGCGACGGGGTTCGGCGTCACTGTGCTTGCCATCATCGCGGGTGAAGCGGGGCTCACCGGAACGGACAGCGCCCTCGCGGCGGCCATCGGGCTTCCGGCGGGCGCTGTGGCGACCATCGCGGTCGCGCTCGCAACGCCCGGCCCTCAGAAAACTCTGCTCGAGCTCGTGCGCGATATCAGAGTACCGGGCGGCGAAATCCTCTACGATCGCGAGATGCGCCACCAGCGGCGCAAGAAGGCCCAGCGCACCTAGCCGCCCTGCGGGGCCTTGCGCGCTCAGGGCACCGCAAGTGAATTGGAAAGCCGATGTCGTCCCGAGAGCGTCTTACACTCTATCCGCCGCGCGACCTGTTCAACGACGGGTTTCTCGAAACGGGCGACGGGCACACGCTCTATTACGCGGAGTGCGGAAACCCGCGCGGCGCGCCGGTGCTGATCGTGCACGGAGGGCCTGGCGGAGGGTGCAATCCCGCCATGCGCCGCTTCCACGACCCGAGACACTACCGCATCATCCTGCTGGATCAGCGCGGCTGCGGCAAATCCCGGCCCAACGCCTCGATCGAGAACAACACGACCTGGCATCTGGTCGCGGACATGGAGCGTCTGCGGCACCACCTCGATATCGAGCGCTGGCAACTGTTCGGCGGCTCGTGGGGCTCGACGCTGGCGCTGGCCTATGCCGAAACGCATCCCGCGCGCGTGACCTCGATGGTGCTGCGCGGCATCTTCCTGTTGCGCAAGAGCGAACTCGACTGGTTTTATCAGAACGGCTGCAGCCACCTGTTTCCCGAGGCGTGGGACGCTTTCGAGCGCATCATTCCGCCGGAGGAGCGCGGCGACATGATCGCGGCCTATTACAGGCGCCTCACCGATCCCGATCCGCGCGTCCACATTCCCGCCGCCGAAGCCTGGAGCGTGTGGGAGGGGACGACGCTTTCGCTCATCGAGGATCCGATCCGGGTGCGCTCGTTCGCCAATCCGGCCTATGCCCTCGCGTTCGCCCGCATCGAGTGCCACTACTTCTTCAACCGCGGCTTTCTCTCAGAGGACGGCGCTCTTCTGAAGCAGGCTCACAAGGCAGACGGCATTCCAGCCGTTCTGGTGCACGGGCGCTACGACGTGGTGACGCCTGTCCGTAATGCCTGGGACCTCAAAAAAGCGCTGCCCTCTGCCGAGTTGCGTATCGTAGCCGACGCGGGACACGCCATGACCGAGCCCGGCATCATCCACGAGCTGGTGCGGGCCACCACATCTTTTCGCGAGCCAGGCGCCTGAGATTGACCGGGGATCGCCCGCGGGCCGACGACTCATGCTTAATCCTGCGTACAGCTGACGCGCGGCCCATTCGCCATACCGGCGGTTCGCGCTGGCTCCGGCGCAGCTTGGGCGGATAAAGTAACCATCATGCCGACAGAGAGCCGCCGCAACATCGCCATCGCCGACAAGAACCCCGTCGTTCGCACGGGGCTCGTCGATATCATCTCGCGAGACGGACGTTTCACGGTGGTGGCCGCCGTCGCAACAGGGGCGGCCCTGCTCAACCTCATGGAAAGCCAGGCCGTCGACATCGCCATCATCGGCTGGCAGCTTCCCGACATGATCGGAGGCGATCTGCTGTCCGAGATCAAGAAACGCGACCTCTCAGTCCGCTCCATCGTCTACACGGGCGAGCCGGGCACCGAAGTGCTGCGCCGCACCATCAAGGCGGGCGCGTGGGGCTTCATGTCGAAGAGCGACGAGCCCGAGGTTCTGCTCGAGGCGATCTCGACCGTTTCGCACGGGCGTGTTTCGTTTCCGTACGTAGACATCGATGCAGCGAGCAAGGATCCGCTCGACGTGCTCACGGTTCGCGAGCGCGAGCTGCTCGCAGCGCTGGCGGACGGCTGGTCCAATCTTCAGATCGCGGCCCGTATCGGCATCTCGCGCAATACGGTGAAGTACCACCTGAAAAACCTGTACGATAAGCTCAACGTCAACAATCGCGCGATGGCGGTCGCGCTGTTCATGGCACGGCAATCCGTGCGCGATGACCGTTGATACTTCCCGCGTCTTGTCGGATAACCGGTTTGGGTTTCTGCTCGAAGCACTTAAGCCGCAGGGTGGGTAGGCCTAAAACTACCCAAGTGGGCAATTCCCACCGCAGGCAACACCGCTCATAAGCCTACCCAAGAGATTTTCTGACGTCGCCCCTCCGGGTGTTGTGCACCGTTAAGAGGATGCTTACGAGTTGCCTTCAAGGCGCTCAGCGCATCCAACCGGTAGCTCATCCGGAGACCAATCACGACGCACAGTGAACTCAACGCTCTCGCAATGAAGGACACGGACCTTTTTTGCGCGAGCCGCGCTAGTTTGACCTTTTTGCGCGACGCCCGGCCGCTATGGGCTGACGCTTCGCAACCAAGAAGCTAAGATTGGGGCAAAAAACTCGAAGCTCGACTCTGGAGGAGACGACTATGACCATGGTGACGCCGCACCTCTTCATTCCTGGCCCGACCAATGTTCCCGATGCCGTCCGCATGGCGATGAACATCCCCATGGAGGACATGCGCAGCCCCGAATTCCCGAAGTTCACGCTGCCGATCTTCGAGGACCTGAAGAAGGTCTTCAAGATGAAGGACGGCCGCGTTTTCATCTTCCCCTCGTCCGGTACGGGCGCCTGGGAGTCGGCCATCACCAACACCCTCGCCGTCGGCGACAAGGTTCTGATGAGCCGCTTCGGCCAGTTCTCGCTGCTCTGGGTCGACATGGCAGAGCGCCTCGGCCTCAAGGTCGTTCTTTGTGACGAGGAGTGGGGCACGGGCGTTCCGCTCGAGAAGTATGCCGACATCCTCGCCAAGGACACCGCGCACGAGATCAAGGCCGTGTTCGCGACGCACAACGAGACCGCGACGGGCGTGTCCTCCGACATCGCCGGCGTGCGCAAGGCGCTCGATGCCGCCAAGCACCCCGCGCTCCTCTTCGTCGACGGCGTCTCGTCGGTCGGCTCGCTCGACATGCGCATGGGCGAGTGGGGCGTTGACGCTTGCGTCTCCGGCTCGCAGAAGGGCTTCATGCTTCCGACGGGCCTCGGCATCCTCGCCGTCAGCCAGAAGGCTCTCGACGCCAACAAGAGCCTCAACGGCCGCATGAACCGCTGCTTCTTCTCCTGGGAAGACATGATCAAGACCAACGATCTTGGCTTCTTCCCCTACACGCCGGCCACGCAGCTCATCCGCGGCCTGCGCGCTTCGCTAAACCTGATCTTCGCCGAAGGCATCGATAACATCGTTGCCCGCCACACGCGTCTCGCCTCGGGCGTGCGCGCTGCGGTCGACGCCTGGGGCCTCAAGCTCTGCGCCAAGGAGCCGAAGTGGCACTCGGACACGGTGTCCGCGATCGTCGTGCCTGAGGGCATCGATGCCAACAACGTGCTGAAGACGGCTTACTACCGTTACAACACGTCGCTCGGAACCGGCCTCAACAAGCTCAACGGCCGCGTGTTCCGCATCGGTCACCTCGGCGCCCTCGACGAGGGCATGATCGGCAGCGCCCTGTTCAACGTCGAAATGACGCTCAAGGATTGCGGCGTGCCGATCAAGTTCGGCTCGGGCACCGGTGCTGCGGCTGAGTACTTCAGCAAGACGGCGACCAAGCCCGCTCTCTCCAAGGCTGCTTGATCTTCAAGGCGGCGCGCATCTCGCGCGCCGCCTTTCCTCAATCTCCACCACGCATCGACGTGTCCCCCGGTCTCGGGCCGTTTCGGACCGTTCCGCTTTCGTATCCAGAATAAACGTCTTACTCAGAGGAAACGCCCCCATGAGCTTCACTCTCTACCCCACGCGTAAGCAGCGCTTGCAGCGTTCGTATCTCGCCGTTCCGGGCTCGAACCCGACGATGATCGATCGCGCAATCAAGAGCGCCGCTGACTACGTGTTCCTCGATTGCGAAGACGCCGTCGCTCCGCCCGAGAAGGAGCAGGCCCGCAAGAACATCATCCAGGCCCTCAACGATCTCGACTGGAAGGGCGCTGGCAAGAGCGTCTCCGTCCGCATCAACGGCCTCGACACGCACTACATGTATCGCGACGTCGTCGACATCGTGGAGCAGGCCGGCTCGAAGCTCGACACCATCCTCATCCCGAAGGTCGGCGTCCCGGCCGACGTCTACACGGTCGAGTGCATCGTCAGCCAGATCGAGGTTGCCAAGGGCCTCAAGAACCAGATCGGCACCGAAGCCCTCATCGAGACTCCGCTCGGCATGGCCAACGTCGAGGCGATCGCGTCGGCCAACAGCCGCCTCGAGTCCATGCACTTCGGCGTTGCCGACTACTCGGCCTTCAACAAGGCCCGTACCGTCGTCATCGGCGGCCTGAACCCCGACTATCCGGGCGACCAGTGGCACTTCCCGCTGTCGCGCATGACGGTCGCCTGCCGCGCGTTCGGCCTGCGTCCCATCGACGGCCCGTTCGGCGGCATCGACGATCCGGAAGGCTATAAGGCCGCTGCGCGCCGCGGCGCCGCTCTCGGCATGGAAGGCAAGTGGGCCATCCATCCCTCGCAGATCGAGCTCGCCAACGAGATCTACTCGCCCACCGCGAAGGAAGTGGAGCGCGCCGAGCGCATCCTCGTCGCCCTCAAGGAAGCCGAGGCTCAGGGCAAGGGCGCTGCTTCGCTCGACGGCAAGATGATCGACGCCGCCTCAGAGAAGATGGCGAAGAACCTCATCGCCACGGCCGCCGCAATCAAGGCCGCGGAAGCAGCCCGCGCAAAATAAGAACAGGCAGCCTGCAGGAAACACCCAAGGAGGTCCGAAATGGACATTCACGAGTACCAGGCAAAGGAGCTTCTTTCGAAGTTCAACGTGCCCGTTCCGCGCGGTGGCCTCGCCTACAGCCCGGAACAGGCCGTCTACCGCGCCAACGAGATCGGTGGATCGCGGTGGGTCGTCAAGGCCCAGATCCACTCGGGTGCGCGCGGCAAGGCCGGCGGCATCAAGGTCTGCAAGTCCGATAGCGAGATCGAGAGCGCGGCCGAAGGCCTGCTCGGCAAGAAGCTCGTTACGGTGCAGACCGGGCCCTCGGGCAAGCTCGTCTCGCGCCTCTACATCGAGGAAGCGACCGACATCGACAAGGAGATCTATCTCTCCTTCGTGATGGACCGTGCCGCCGAGCGCATCGTCGTCGTCTCGTCGGCGGCTGGCGGCATGGACATCGAGGAAATCTCCCACAGCCAGCCCGACACCATCATCAAGGTGCAGGTCGATCCCGCGGTCGGCATGCAGGGCTTTCAGGCTCGTGAAGTCGCATTCGGTCTCGGCGCAGAGCCGGAGATCATCAGCAAGCTCGAGCGTGTCATCCTCGGCTGCTACCGCGCCTTCCGCGACCTCGACGCCTCGATGCTCGAGATCAACCCGCTCGTCATCACCAAGCAGAAGCAGGTCGTCGCGCTCGACGCGAAGATGAGCTTCGACGAGAACGCGCTCTTCCGCCGTCCGCAGATCGCGGAGCTGCGCGACAAGAGCCAGGAGGATCCGCGCGAGACCTACGCCAACGACCGCGGTCTTTCCTACGTCGGCCTCGATGGCGACATCGGCTGCATCGTGAACGGCGCCGGCCTCGCCATGGCCACGCTCGACATGATCAAGCTGGCCGGTGGCGAGCCCGCGAACTTCCTCGACATCGGCGGCGGCGCAAGCCCCGAGCGCGTGACGAAGTCGTTCAAGGCGGTGCTGCGCGACAAGAACGTGAAGGCGATCCTCGTCAACGTGTTCGCCGGCATCAACCGCTGCGACTGGGTGGCCAAGGGCGTCGTCGACGCCATCAAGGAGCTCGACATCAAGATTCCGATCGTCGTGCGCCTCGCTGGCACCAACGTCGAGGAGGGCCGCAAGATCATCGATCAGAGCGGCCTCACCATGATCAGCGCGGAGACGCTGGCAGACGCCGCGAACAAGGCTGTGTCCGCAGCCAAGAATGCCGCGTAGGGAGGAACGAGAATGGCCATCTTCATCAACGAAAATACGCCGATCCTCGTGCAAGGCTTTACGGGGCGCATCGGTACTTTCCACGCGCAGGAGATGATCGACTACGGCACGAACGTGGTCGGCGGCGTGACGCCCGGCAAGGGCGGCAGCACTCATCTCGGCCGTCCGGTGTTCAACACCATGAAGGGCGCCGTGGACGAGACCAAGGCGGAAGCCTCCATCGTGTTCGTGCCGCCGCCCTTCGCGGCGGATGCGATCATGGAAGCGGCCGACGCGGGCATCAAGTACTGCGTCTGCATCACGGACGGCATCCCCACGCAGGACATGATCCGCGTGAAGCGCTACATGCGCCGCTATAAGAAAGAGAACCGCATGGTTCTCACGGGTCCGAACTGCGCCGGCACCATCTCGCCGGGCAAGGCCATGCTCGGCATCATGCCCGGGCACATCTACATGCCCGGCCGCGTCGGCATCGTCGGCCGCTCGGGCACGCTCGGCTACGAGGCCGCTTCCCAGCTCAAGGCGCTCGGCATCGGCGTCTCGACCTCGGTCGGCATCGGCGGCGACCCGATCAACGGCTCGTCGTTCAAGGACGTTCTCGAGCACTTCGCCGAGGACCCCGAGACCGACGCCGTGATGATGATCGGCGAGATCGGCGGTCCGCAGGAAGCCGAGGCCGGTGAGTACATCCGCGACCACTTCAAGAAGCCGGTTGTGGCCTACATCGCGGGCCTTTCGGCCCCGAAGGGCCGCCGCATGGGCCACGCGGGCGCCATCGTCTCGGCGTTCGGCGAGTCGGCTTCGGAGAAGGTCGACATCCTGGCGAATTGCGGCGTCGCGATCGCTCCTACTCCTTCCGAGATGGGCGCGACGGTGCAGAAGGTCCTGGCAGCGCGCAAGGCCGCGTAGGGCCCTGCGCTTACGTGCTCATTCCTGAGAAGCGGTTCCCACTTCTCAGGATGCACTTTAGGTCAGAGCTGGCGCTGCGCCCGATGGCAGATCCGGCTCAGACGACCCGGCGGTCCGAAAGGCCGCCGGGCCCCTCTCCCTGCCTTGGGACTCTCGAGATGCGAGCCCCGCTATTCCGGGGCGGATGTGGAGAACACGATGTCAAACAAGCCGTCCCCCGGCTATTCCAAGATCGACGAAACCGCCCTTCGCGCCGAGCTCAAGGCGCTTCGCTCGCAAATTCCCGATCAGCCGACGCTCAATCCGATCGTGGCGATCGCCTTCGACCTTTCCAGAAAGCTCGAATCCGGCGCGATCAGCTTCGACGATCTCAAAACGCTCGCAACGCGCCTGATGGACAGCGCCTGCATCCACCGCGCGCTCCTGCTCAAGGAGCAGATCGGCGTGGAGAGCGAGGCTGCAACCCGCAAAGAATTCTCCGACTTCGTGGCCCAGACCGCAGCGGGCAAGGATTTCGAGGCATTCAAGGCGCGCTTTGCCCGCGCCCGTAACGGCATTGTGTTCACCGCGCATCCGACGTTCGGACTGTCGGAAGCCCTTTCGAACCGGATGGCCGAGATCGCCATCTCCGGCTCGGCCGAGGGCCAGACCATCGGGCTACCGCATCGCCCCGATCCGAACCTGACGCTCGAGTACGAGCACGCACGCGTCCAGAGCGCGATCCGCAGCTTGCGGGATGCCTATTTCGACCTCCTGACCGACTTCTTCGACACCGCCTACGCGAGCTATGGCGCCCAGGCGCTCAAGGCCGACCCGCAGCTCGCAACGTTCGCGTCGTGGGTGGGATACGACCTCGACGGGCGTACGGACATCAAGTGGTCGTTCTCGTTCATCGTGCGCCTCAAGGAAAAGATGGCGGCGCTCGCGGACATCCGTGAGCGCTTTCTCGCGCTGAAGCCCCTGCTCGGCGAGGGCGGCGAGATTCAGCGGCTCACGCGCCAGATGACCGGCAAGCTCGATCTCGCGATCGCGGCAACGGAAGCGCAGATCAAAGCGCTGAGCGCCGTCGGCAAGGACGGGTTCACGCTGGCGCAGGCCGCAAACGTCATCACGCAAAGCGACGGCCACGCCATCACCAGTGCCAAGCCGCTGCTCGCGCTGTTCGAGCAGATCGTGGACACGGTGGAGGACAAGAAGGCCAAGGTCGCCGTGACGGCGCTCGCCGGCCTGCTGCGCGCCACTGGCCTCGGCATGAGCCACATCCACGTGCGCGTCAACGCGGTGCAGATCAACAACGCGTTCCGCGCCTTCGTGCACGAGAGCTGGACGCGCAATCTCACGGAGCGGCAGGCGCAGGCCCGCATCGTCGAGATGATCAACACGGTGAAGCCGGAGGATGTGAACTTCGAGACGCTCGATCTCGAGAACGCCACCGCGATCCGCCAGTTCGCGATGGTCGCCCAGATCGCCAAGCACCTCGACGCCGACACACCCATCCGCTACCTGATCGCGGAGTGCGAAAGCCCGGCCACGATCCTGATCGCCGTCTATTTCGCCAAGCTGTTCGGCGTTTCGGAGATCGTCGACATCTCGCCGCTGTTCGAGACGCCGGCCGCGCTCGAGACCGGCCCGCGCCTCATCGAGCGCCTGCTGTCGACCGACGCCTATCGCGACTACGTCTCGAAGCGCGGCCGCCTTGCCGTGCAGACCGGCTACTCGGACGCGGGCCGTTTCATCGGCCAGATCGCGGCCGGCCTCGCGCATGAGCGCCTGCATCACGGACTTGCGGAAGTGGTGCGGAAGGCGAACGTTCCGGGCGTCGAGACGCTCATCTTCTCCACGCACGGCGAAAGCATGGGCCGCGGCGCGCATCCCGGCCCGCTCCGCCGGCGCCTGCGCTACGTGTTCCCCGGCGAATCTCGCTGGCGCTTCTTCCGGCATGGCCTGCCGGTGAAGCACGAGACGAGCTTCCAGGGCGGCGACGGCTATCTCTATTTCGCCAACCGCCTGTTCGCACAGCGCGCGCTCGCCACCATCGTCATGAGCGGCAAGGACCCGGGCGAGGGCGAGGATCCGTTCTACACGGACACCAATCTCGCGCTCGACTTCCAGCTCCGTCTTCGCGACTACCAGCAGGAGCTCTTCGCGCATCCGGGCTACCGGGCGCTGCTCGGCGCGTTCGGCGCGAACCTGCTGTTCAAGACGGGCTCACGCCCGGTCAAGAGGCAGGGCGAGCATCACTCCGATCGCGGCGATCCCGCCCGCATGCGCGCCATTCCGAACAACGCCATCCTTCAGCAGTTCGGCTATGTGGCGAACGTGGTGGCCGGGCTCGGCGCGGCAGTGGGAAGTGATCGCGAGCGCTTCGTCGAAATGGCGAAGAGATCGCAGCGCCTGCGTCCGTTGATCGAGATGATCGCGCGTGCCAAGCAGCTTTCGAGCCTCAACGCGGTCGGCGTCAACGCCATCGTATTCGATCCCGGCTTCTGGGCGCAGCGCGCTTCCTGGGCACGGGAGCCGCATCTCGACGGCGCCTTCAAGTTCCTGGCCGAGCACCTGCTCGACGACGACCGGGCCCAGAAGATCAACGGCCTTGCCCACTATCTTCGCCTCGACGCCATCGAGTTGCATGGCATTCTGGAGGAGATCGGCCTCGAAGGCGGCAAGCTGCCCGACGATCATCGCATGGAGCTCGATCTGCTTCAGGCGATCCGCGCGGCGCTGATCATGCGCATCTTCATTCTCACCGCGCAGCTTCCGCGCTTCACGCCGACCAACGAGGTCACCCACGACCAGATCATTCGGCAAGCTCTCGGGCTCGAGATCCCCGAGGTGATCAACGTGGTGCGCCAGGCGTTCCCGCGGCGGGCCTCGGGCGCTTACGACGACGCCGCCTTCAACGAAAAGGCGACGTATCTTCCGAAGGGCATCGACGACTACGGCCGCATTGAGACGGAAATCCTGGAGCCGATGGAGAAGGCCTACGAGCTCGTGCGCGAGATCGGCACGGGCATCTCGCACCACTGGGGCGCATTCGGCTGATGCATCCCGTTACGGACAGACAGCGCCCGGAACGATGATGGTTTGAAATCCTGCAGGGAGGGCGCAAGCCGCGGCACAAGCGGCTGCCTCTCATCCTAACCCTCTCTCCGCGAAGGCGGGGGGAGGGTTTTTCTATCGCATCATGCCGAGCCAGCGCGGCAGCGCGAGCGAGAGGTCCGGCCAGTAGGTCACCAGGAACAGGAAGCCGATCATCGTCACGAGCCACGGAAGAACCGCGCGTGACATGGTGGTGAGGCCAAGGCGCGAGATTCCGCTCGCGACATAGAGATTGAGCCCAACGGGCGGCGTCAGCATGCCGATCTCCATGTTGACCACCATGATGATGCCGAAGTGAACCGGATCGACGCCGAGCTGGGCTGCGACCGGAAACAGGATCGGCGCCAGGATCAGCGTCACCGAAGCGGGCTCCATGAAACAGCCGGCAACGAGCAGCACGACATTCACCACGGCGAGGAACGAGATCTTTCCGAAGCCCTGCGCCACCAGCCAATCCGCGATCGCTTGCGGGATCTGCTCGTGCGTCAGCAGGAACGAGAACAGCACGGCGTTGGTGATGATGTAGAGGAGCATCGCGCTCATGCTGGCCGAGGCGAGCAGCACGCGCGGAACGTCGGAGAGCTTCAAGTCCCGATAGATGTAAACCGCGACGATGAAAGCATAGACCGCGCTTACGGCCGCCGCCTCGGTGGGTGTGAAGACGCCGCCGTAGATTCCGCCCATCACGATCACGATGAGTGCCAGCCCCCAGAAGCAATCCGCCAAAGCCGAAAAGCGCTCACTCCAGGACTCGCGCTCGCTGCGCGGATAGCCGCGCCGCCAGGCGAGCCACACCGTCGTCAGCGCCAGAATGGTGGCGAGCATGATGCCCGGCACCACGCCTGCCATGAAGAGATCGTCGACGGAGGCGGCGTAGACACGCTCTCCGCCGGGACCCTTCACCGCCATTCCGGAGGTTGCGACGGCATAGAGCACCATCACGATCGACGGCGGAATGAGAATGCCGAGGGCGCCCGAGGAGGCAACCACGCCAGCGCCGAAACTTTTCGGATAGCCGCGCGCCACCATAGCCGGGATCATGATCGATCCGATGGCGACGACGGTCGCGGGCGAGGAGCCGGACACGGCCGCGAAGATCGCGCACGCCACCACGGCCGCGAGGCCGAGCCCGCCCGGCCAGTGTCCCGTCATCGCGGTCGCGAAGCGGATCATGCGCCGCGCCACGCCGCCGTGGGTGAGGAAGTTGCCGGCCAGGATGAAGAACGGCACGCACATGAGCTCGAAGCTCTCGATGCCGGTGAAGAGCTTCAAGGCCACGGCGTCGAGCGGAACGTCGGTCACCACGAACAGGACAGTGAGAACCGTGAGGCCGAGCGCGATCGAGACGGGCATGCCGACGAGGAGCAGGGCGATGAGGACGAGGAATATGAAGGCCGCTGTCATCGGGCGGCCTCCGCGTCGGGCGCCGTTTCAACGCCTTCGACCTTGCCCGGATCGTGATGCGGCCGCTCTCCGGTGTGCCAGAACGTCCAGGCGACCTCGATAAAACGATAGCACATGAGGTATGAGCCCAGCGGAACCGCGAGATAGACGATCCACATCGGCACCTCGAGCACCGCGGATGTCTGGCCCGTCCTGGCGATGTGCCAGACGAGATGCGCACCGAGCGTGCCGATGATCACGGTGAACAATGCGCCCGCAAGCAGCCCCGCCACGATCAGGATGCGCTTCGATTGCCCGGTGAGCCGTTCCACCAGGAGATCGACGCCCACGTGGATGCCGGTGCGAACGCCATAGGCGGCGCCGAACTTCGCCATCCAGACGACCATGAAAATGCAGAGTTCCTGCGCCCAAGTAAGGCGCACATAAGCGATGGTGAAGAACAGGCTGCGCGAGAACCCCGTCAGCCACTCGATCCCTTCGGCGCGCGACCATCGATAGACAGACGCCACACCCGACAGGCCATAGCGCTGCGCCACCGCAACGAAAATGAGCGTCGTTGCTGAGGCGAGCAGCGTCGCGATGATAATTTCCTCGAGCGAATCCAGAATGCGCGCGGGCTTGGCCCTACGTTCGCTCATCGCTTCCCCCTGGCGGCCTTAGGTGACCTGGATTTCTTCTCTCTAGCGAAACCGCTATCGCACGAGTTCGCCGCCGCGTCACGATCCATCCGTGGCCGTGCGAACCCGCCCCTCGGTATTTCACTATCCCTGGCCATCCGGCACGCCGTTTCCTACTTAGGGAACGAAGCAAAGGAGCAAAGAAAGGAAGCGCTATGGCCTATGTGGATGGTTTCGTGCTCATCGTCCCCAAGAGCAACATCGAGGACTATCGCAAGATCGCGAAAAAGGCCGGAAAAGTCTGGCGCGACCACGGCGCGCTCGAATATCGCGAATGCGTGGGCCAGGATCTCGACATGCCGTTCGGCCGGCCGTTTCCCAAACTGCTCAAGCTCAAGCCGGACGAGACCGCGGTCTTCTCATGGATCGTCTATCGCTCGCGCGCTCACCGCGATCAGGTCAACGCGAAGGTGATGAAGGACGAGCGCCTCGCCGGCATGGATCCCAAGACGATGCCGTTCGACATAAAGAAAATGTCGATGGGCGGGTTCGACGTGCTGGTCAGCGCATAGCGGGCTGCCGGGCCGTGTGGCCGGTCGCGGCGTAGATGCGGTCGATCAGATCGCGGCCCACGCGGCCGGCCATCTCGTCGTGAACCGGCAGAAGTGCGGCTCGCCATGCTGCCAGCTCGGCGGGTGTGGGCTCGTGAAATGTGGTGCGGCCGGATTTCCGCATCTGCTCGAGTGCCTGCTCGTTCTCCTCGTGCGCGAGCGCATTGGCAACCGGCGTCGTCTCCGCGATGGCTCGTTCGAGGGCCGCGCGAATATCCGGCGGCAGGCCTTTCCAGAAGGCCGCGTTCGAGATCACGGCATAGCCGAGATAGCCGTGATTGGTGAGCGTCGCGTGCTTCTGAACCTCGAACATTTTCTGGTTGTACATATTGGCTGGCGTGTTCTCCGTGCCATCCACCACGCCGGACGAGAGGGCCTGATAGGCTTCCGAGAAGGCGGTGACCTGAGGCAGCGCGCCCAGAGCCCACATCTGCGCCTCGATCACCTTCGAAGCCTGGATGCGCATCTTGAGCCCCAGCACGTCATCGGGACCTAGAAGCTTGCTGTTTGCCGAAAGGATCTTGAAGCCGTTGTTCCAGTAAGCGAGGCCGATCAGGCCCTTGCTTTCAAGCTTGTCGAGAAGCTCGCGCCCTACGGGTCCCTGCGTGACGGCGGACAGCTCCTCGTATCCGGCGAAGATGTAGGGCAGATCGAAGACCTCGAAGGCCTTGATGCCGAGGGGGCCGAACTTCGAAACGGAGGGCGCCAGCATCTGCACGGCTCCGAGCTGAAGCGCCTCCAGCTCCTCCTTGTCCTTGTAAAGCTGGGAGTTCGGGTAAAGCTCCACCTTCACGCGGCCGTTGGTGTAGCTCTCCGCGAGTTGCTTGAAGTGCTCGGCTGCGCGGCTTTTGTGCGCCTGCGGGGCCGCCACATGGCTGAACTTGATGACGATGGGTGCGTCTGCCGCGCGGAGCGCAGACCCGGGCGCGAGAAAGCTCAAAACGAGGCTGATGCCCAGCAACGCCGCGAGCCGCGAGCCGAATTCGAGACTGCGCGTCGCGATGCTCATGTGCGTGTGTCCGGCGTTATGAGGGCGCGCTCATGAGCTTCGCGCTCCTTGTCCCAGGCGCGGATGACCTTGCGGGTCAGGCGGAACACGCGCCGCGCGCGGCGCCGATCCTCCCTCGGAAGGCAGACGCAGCAACAGCAGAACCCTGGCCTGCGTGCCACCTTCAACATCAGCTCGCGATGCTTCCAGGCGGTTTCCTGCGGGATGTCGTGGTTCATTGCCGTCACTCCGTCCGAGCGCCAATCTAGACCACGATTCATCCGCGCTATGTCAGACTTATCGCGATCCGCGGCCGATCCGCTTCAGGGCTTCGGCCGGGAGGGCGAACACCTCGCCCTCACTTTGCTCCGTATCGAGCCAAAGAAACGGCAAATCGGGGTATTCGGTTTCAAGCGTATCGCGCGCCATGCCAACTTCAACGACCAGAACCCCCTCGGGAGTGAGATGCGCCGCGGCCTCCGTCAGTATGCGACGCACCAGATCCATGCCGTCCTCGCCGCCCAAGTGGGCGAGCTGAGGCTCGGCCTTGTATTCCGGCGGGAAGGCGTCCACGGCGGCGGCCGTCACATAGGGTGGGTTCGAAATGATGAGATCGTAGGTCTTGCCCGCGAGGCCGGAAAACAGGTCGGAGCGATAGAGGGTCACGCGATCGGCGAGGCCGTAGCTGTCGACATTGCGCTCGGCAACCTCCAGAGCGCCGGGCGAAATGTCGACAGCGTCCACGGCAGCCTCGGGGAAGGTCAGAGCCGCCAGGATGGCGAGGCAGCCGGAGCCCGTGCAGAGATCGAGAACGCTCTCCACACCGTCCGGATCCGAAACCACCGTCGACAATGCATCGTCCAGAAGCTCGCCGATGTAGGACCGGGGCACGATCACCCTCTCGTCCACATAGAAGCGCCGCCCCTTTATCCAGGCCGTATTCACGAGATAGGGAGCCGGTTTGCGGGAAGAGATGCGCTCCTCCAGCACGGCCGAGATCTTGCGGCGCTCCTCGCGCGTCAGGCGGGCTTCGAGCCAGGGCTCGAGCTGGTCGACCGGGAGATGCAGAAGGGTGAGAATGAGGAAAGCCGCCTCGTCCAGGGCGGTTTCCGTGCCGTGGCCGAAAACAAGGTTCGCCTCGCTGAACCGGCTAGTGGCATAGCGAAGCCAATCGCGCACGGTCACGAGATCATCAATGTCGGTATCTTTCGCCGTGCTCGCCATATCCTGCCGTCTTCGCAAATTTTGCAATTTCGTGCCGCCTGCCTACCCGGGCTTGCAAACCGTCCGCGCCATATAGAGCGCTTGGACCGGTCCCTGCAAACGCCGGAACGAGGCTTGCCCGCCGCAAGCCCGGGCAATGTTCACCTTCATTCAACTATCGCACCTGCGAAGTGAAGATTGCGTCGCGTCATCGTGTCCATTTTTTAGTGAACCGCTTGGCGAAGCGCGCGCAAAAAGCCAATATCGCGGCTTGCTCCGGCCCGCATAAAAAGCGGGCCGCATCTACACAGAAACGTCCAATCGGAGGGACCCCCGTGACGGTGAAATCAGATATCGAGATCGCGCGCGAAGCCAAGATGAAGCCGATCACCGAGGTGGCGGCCAAACTGGGCATTCCGGCCGACGCGATCATCCCTTACGGGTCCACGAAGGCCAAGCTCTCATTCGATTTCATCAATGCGCTGAATACGCGCCCCGACGGCAAGCTGATCCTGGTTACGGCCATCAGCCCCACCCCGGCCGGCGAAGGAAAGACGACAACAACAGTCGGTCTTTCCGACGGCCTTAACCGTATCGGCAAGAAGGCCATGTGCTGCCTGCGCGAGCCCTCCCTCGGGCCGTGCTTCGGCGTGAAGGGCGGCGCGGCGGGCGGCGGCTATGCGCAGGTCGTGCCGATGGAGGACATCAACCTCCACTTCACCGGCGACTTCCATGCCATCACCAGCGCCCACAACCTGCTGTCCGCGCTGATCGACAACCACATCTATTGGGGCAATGCCGTCGGCCTCGACAGCCGCCGCGTGGAGTGGCGCCGCGTGCTCGACATGAACGATCGCGCGCTCCGCTCGATCGTGAACTCGCTCGGCGGCGTCTCGAACGGCTTCCCACGCGAGGACGGCTTCGACATCACGGTCGCCTCGGAAGTGATGGCCATTCTCTGCCTCTCCTCGGATCTCAAGGATCTCGAGAAGCGGCTCGGCAACATCATCGTCGGCTATACCCGCGACAAGAAGCCCGTGCGTGCGCGCGACGTGAAGGGCGACGGCGCGATGACCGTGCTGCTCAAGGACGCGCTGATGCCGAACATGGTGCAGACGCTCGAAAACAACCCCGTGTTCATCCACGGCGGCCCGTTCGCGAACATCGCCCACGGCTGCAACTCCGTGCTTGCCACGAAGAGCGCACTCAAGGTCTCCGACTACGTCGTGACGGAAGCCGGCTTCGGCGCCGATCTCGGCGCCGAGAAGTTCTTCGACATCAAGTGCCGCAAGGCGGGCCTGCAGCCGGCTGCGGCCGTTATCGTCGCGACCGTCCGCGCTCTCAAGATGCACGGCGGCGTGGCGAAAGAGGACCTCAAGCACGAGAACGTGGCCGCTGTGGCCAAGGGCTGCGAGAACCTCAAGCGCCACATCGAGAACGTCGGCAAGTTCGGCGTGCCGGCCGTGGTTGCCGTCAACCGCTTCATCACCGATACCGACGCCGAGATCCAGGAGGTGATGAAGGCCGCGGAGAGCATGGGCACGCGCGCCTTCATGTGCACGCACTGGGCTGACGGCGGCAAGGGCACGGAGGCGCTGGCGCACCACGTCGTCGAGGTTGCGAACTCTGGCAAGGCCGCATTCAAGCCGCTCTATCCGGATTCGATGCCGCTGCGCGACAAGGTGAAGACCATCGCGACCGAGATCTATCGTGCAGCCGACATCTCGTGCGACGGCGCGGTGGAAACGCGATTCAAGGAGCTCGAGGCCATGGGCTTCGGGCACCTGCCGGTCTGCATGGCCAAGACGCAGTACTCGTTCTCGACCGATCCGACCAAGCGCGGCGCGCCCACCGGCCACATCGTTCCGGTCCGCGAGCTTCGCCTTTCGGCGGGCGCGGAGTTCGTGGTGGTCATCACCGGCGAGATCATGACCATGCCGGGCCTGCCCAAGGTGCCGAGCGCCGACTCGATCCGTCTCAACGAGAACGGCCAGATCGAGGGCCTCTTCTAAAGGCTCGCTCAACGATCAAGGGCGCCGGATCCATTGGATCCGGCGCCCTTTTCTATTTCCGCAACCGCTCGCTTTCGACAAAACGCGTCTCAAGCCGCAGGCTTGCCGGGCTCCTCGCCGGTCGCGGGAGGAGGCGTATCCATCGTCGCAGGCGTTTGCTGTTGTCCGGCGGCGGCCGCCCGCTGCTCATCGCGCGCCGAGCGTAGCTCGCGCAGCTTCTGCTCCTGCTGGGGCTTCTTGATGAAAACCTGATAGGCATGAAAGGCGATGCCTGTGCCCCAGCCCAGAATAACCCACTGAATCCAGAAGGCGTCTCCCGAAATCAGATTGATGATCGCAAGGCCGGCGATAACGGCGATAAACACGATGAAGTGCGTGTAGAAGCCATTGATCGACTTGTCGCGCTCACTCTCCATGAGGTGTTCAAAGAGGTCATCCATGGCGAACCTCCCGGTTCCTGATCCAACCTAAAATTCCGGCCACTCTACACCGAACGGCGCGGAGTGACATGTTTCCTACGGAACACTTTGCGGTTCTGTGCTGCCGTCACAAGGACAGCTCGAGCACGGCCGTGGCGGGGCGCATATCCTCGAAGCCTTGTGCCACCAGTCTGCCCTCTGCCGCGTCCGACACCATCACAACACGTGTGGTTGGGTTAAGGATCGGTGGTTTCAGCCAGGAAAAATCGGGAACCACCTCCGGCATGATGCAGTGCATCATGGATGCACGCTCGCCACTCTGCGCGCCACGGGAGCGGCCTCGCCAGCCGGGAGCCTCCCAGTGATTGGCCGCCACGTTCGGCCCGACGTGAACGCGGGCGTCTGTCTCCGTGCGCTCGATGACGACGGTTTCGCTCGCTCGCGTGCCGGCGAGTGAAAAGATCGCCGGGGTCGAGATGGGCTCTGTCGTCAACCGCACCCGGGCTTCGGAGAAATCGGCCGCCGTTTCGAACACCGAACGCAGGAGGTGCGCGGGCGTGGGATGGGGCATCGTCCAGACCCGCCTGCGGCTCACTGCCCAGTCGAGCACATAGAAGCCGATCGCCTTGCGCATCGGCGCCTGATTGAGCGCGGCCGAGAAGCGGCCAGGCGCCATGCCGGTCAGCACGCCGGTGTAGCCGGGCCAGGTGAGAGTCACGAACGGCCCCTTCTCACCCTGCACGTGCGCAGCCAAAACGTGGCGGCCAAGACCTGGCGTGCGCCAATCGAGCACGCGCACGAGGCGGGCGCTCTTGCGGCGCGAATCCGGCGCGACGCGGCAGGTGCAGGCCCATTCGTAGTTCACGGAAAGAAAGTAGGCGCCGGGTCGCGCGAGACGCGCGGCGATGGCGTCGATCTCCGCCAGGTGGACGTTTTCCCATTTGGCAAGCCAGCGCCGGGAGACCTTGTCGAGCTGGCGAAGGGCGGCAGACGGAAGCGGTCCCGTTGCGAGATCGAGGAGCGCATGTGCCCGCGTCTCGTGCGCGACCAGCGTTTCCATCGCGAACGAAGGGCCGGTTTCGAGCACCGGGATCGGCTCGAGCGTGCTGTGCGCTGTGGCGGAGGAAAGCATGGAACGGGCGGCCTCCGGCCGCATGTCCTGGTGTTGCAGGGCGAGCGCTAGAGGTAGGCTTTAAACAGCGGCCGTCAAGACAGGATTGTTGCGGTGCACGGAGAAGGCAGGCTGCGGCTCATGCTCCGTCGCGCGGCATGATGAGCCAAAGCAGGAGATAGGTCAGGATTCCCGGAAAGCCGATCGAGGCGACGGTCGCCACGATGTAGACGAGACGCGTGATCGTCGGGTCCCAGCCAAGCCAGCGCGCGAGACCGCCGCAAACGCCGGCAATCATCGCACCTTCGCGCACGCGCCGAAGCGGGGGAGAAGAATTCGACACTGTGGGGTCTGCCATCGGGGGTGCTCGTCTTGTCTCGATTTTGGGTTCATTCCTCAGCCGGACGAACGCTCGGCAGCCGGTCGGGGTTCCGAGGCGCCAAAGCTCGACACCGGCAGGTTGTAGGGCGCATCTTCCCCAACAGATTGACTTTGAACGGGCTTTCCATCATAAGAGCGCCAGCGCGGCAGGCTTTTGGGCTTGCGGCGTCAAGAGCGCTGCCCGAGGCTCAGGTTGCAAATTTTGCAACCCCTTGAAAGTGTGCAGGTAATTGCACCGCCACAGGGCGCGGACGAGACCCAATGCGCTTAAAGCGCGAAGAGAGGCAAATCATGTACGCTGTCATCAAGACGGGCGGCAAGCAGTATCGCGTCGCCAAAGACGACGTTCTCACGATCGAGAAGCTCGACGGAGACGCCGGAAGCAAAATCGAATTCACGGATGTGCTGCTGGTCGGCAGCGGGGCTGACGTCAAGGTCGGCAAGTCTCTGCCGTCGGGCGCCAAGGTCACCGCGGAGCTCGTCGAGCAGACGCGCGGCCCGAAGCTCATCGCCTTCAAGAAGCGCCGCCGCAAGAACTCGCGCCGCAAGCGCGGTCACCGGCAGGACCTCACCACCGTGCGCATCACGGGCATCACTGGCTAAGCAGCATCACGGAGCGCGGCATACGCTGCTCCCAATCGAGGAACTCTCGCTATGGCACAAAAGAAAGCTGGCGGCTCAACCAAGAACGGCCGCGACTCACATTCGAAGCGTCTCGGCATCAAGAAGTACGGTGGCGAGCACGTCATTCCCGGCAACATCCTCTGCCGCCAGCGCGGCACGCAGTGGCATCCGGGCACGGGCGTCGGCATCGGCACGGACCACACCATCTTCGCCGTCGAGGAAGGCACGGTGCAGTTCGACACCAAGAAGAACGGCCGCGTCTACATCTCCGTGCTTCCCGAGAAGCTGGCAGCGGCCGAGTAACGGCCCGCGCTTAACCAACAGCCGAGGGGGGATGGGCACCATCCCCCCTTTTTCGTTCTAGCGACCCGCAGGGTCCGGTACACTCCGCGTCGAGGGCACTCGATTTTCTCAGCTTCCGCCACCAATTTCGCGACGAAGGCCAATTACTCCGTCGACCATCCATGCTGACGAGCACAAACCATCGGACCGTTCTGGCCAAGCCGATCAAAACCCGGCGGTTGGTTCTGCGCGAGCTTACCGATAGCGACACGCCGGAGTTCGCGCATCTGGCGGGTGATTGGGATGTGGCGCGGCAGACCGCCCGGATTCCCTATCCCTACTCGGAAGAGCTCGCGCGCGAGTGGATGGACACGCTCGGCCCCGAAGAGTTCGTGCGCGCGGTCGTGCATCACGGCACGCTGATCGGCGCCGTCGGCTATGTCGCGAACGAGGACCGATCGGCAGAGATCGGTTACTGGATCGGCAAACCCTGGTGGGGGCTCGGCTTCGCCACGGAGGCGGCCTCGGCTCTCGTGCGCCATTGTTTCACGACGGCCGGCTTCAAGCGGCTGACGTGCTGTCATTTCGTGGACAACGCGGCCTCGCGGCGCGTGATTCAGAAGCTCGGCTTTCGCGCGAACGGGCTCTGCACCGCATGGTGCGATGCGCGCCGCGCCGAGTTTCCCACGCAGTCCTATGAGCTCAACCGACCGCTTACGGCGATGTTCTGGAGACGTACCCCATGAAGTTTCTCGATCTCGCCAAGATCTATGTGAAGGCCGGTGACGGGGGCAACGGATGCGTCGGCTTCCGGCGTGAAAAGTTCATCGAGTTCGGCGGCCCGGACGGCGGCGACGGCGGCAATGGCGGCGACGTGGTGATCGCCTGCGTCGACAATCTCAACACGCTGATCGACTATCGCTACCAGCAGCATTTCAAAGCCCAGCGCGGCATCAATGGCATGGGCAAGAACCGCGCTGGCGCGAATGGCGAGGACATCATCGTGAAAGTGCCGCCGGGAACCGTGGTTCTCGCGGAGGACCAGGAAACCGTGCTCGCGGAGATGACGGAAGTCGGACAGCGCTTCGTGGTCGCCCACGGCGGCAACGGCGGCTTCGGCAACGCCCATTTCAAGAGCGCGACCAATCAAGCGCCGCGTCACGCCAATCCCGGACTGCCGGGGGAGGAGCTGACGATCTGGCTGCGCCTCAAGCTGATCGCGGATGCGGGCCTCGTGGGCCTTCCGAACGCGGGCAAATCGACATTCCTCGCCGCCGTGTCAGCGGCAAAGCCCAAGATCGCCGACTATCCGTTCACGACGCTGCATCCCAATCTTGGCGTCGTGCGCGCGGGCGAGCGGGATTTCGTGCTGGCCGACATTCCGGGCCTGATCGAGGGCGCGCACGAGGGCGCGGGGCTCGGCACGCGCTTCCTCGGACACGTGGAGCGCACGCAGGTTCTCCTCCATCTCGTCGATGCGACGCAAGAAAACGTGGGAGAGGCCTATCGCACCGTGCGGCGCGAACTGAAAGCCTACGACGGCGATCTCGCGAAGAAGAAAGAGATCGTCGCGCTTTCGAAGTGCGATGCGCTCGACGAGGAGACGCTCGCGGAGCGCGTGGCCGAGCTGCAGAAGGCGGCGCGAAAGAAGCCGCTCGTGCTCTCTGCGGTTTCAGGCGTGGGCGTGAAAGAGGCGCTTTTTGCCGTCACGCGCGAAATAAATCGTGCACGGACGCATGAAGCCGAGGCTGCTGAAGCGCCTCAGAAGCCTTGGCGCCCGTAAGCGCGGCTACCTCCGGTAATTTCGTCGAACGGTTTTCGGTTTTTCTGCGAAACGCGGTCCAGTCTGCCGCGTTCAGTCCATGATGTGCGCCCATTGTGGAGGTTCGAGACCACCCACGCGCAAATTTCGGAACAAGTGGAGATAATTCGATAACCGATGCGGGGTAACCTATTGAAGTCTAAATCGTCATGATCCACAAATTAACCGTTGCATGGGGCACTTAGGGTTGCCCAGCCACGGTTTTTCAAGGGCCTTCAGGGGGTACACGGTGCTTTATTTCTCGTCCCATCGCACTCGGGCGAATTTCATGTTTTCCAAGATTGCCTGCGCCTCTGTCGCGCTGGCTTTGTTCACCCAGGTCGCAGTGGTGCCCGCAGAGGCCCAGACCTCAGAGCGCAGAGCGAGGCAGTCCACCCGCGCACCTGTCGAGCAGGCCAAGCCGCTCCAGGCCGACGGTCCGCTGCTCATGCTCGTCTCGCTCAACCAGCAGCGGATGTTCGTGTACGACAAAAGCGGCTTCGTCGTTCAGACGCGCGTCTCGACCGGGCGGCCGGGCCACGAGACGCCGGTCGGCATCTACAGCATTCTCGAGAAGAAGGTCGATCACACGTCGAACATCTATCTCGACGCCAAGATGCCCCACATGCAGCGCCTGACGATGACGGGCATCGCGCTTCATGGCGGCGTCATTCCGGGCTATGCGGCCTCGGGCGGCTGCGTGCGCCTGCCGTTCGACTTCGCCCGCAAGTTCTTCAACCTCACCGACCTCAACCAGCGCGTCGTGATCGCGCCGGATGTGCAGTCTCCGGTGCAGTTCGAGCATCCGTTCCTGTTCACGGCGCTGCCGTCGGTCGGGGCTGAAAAGCCGATCGGCGACAAGGCCGAGACCACCGGCGAGAAGGCGGTGAAGATGGGTGTGGACGTTGCGGAAACGCTGCTGGGCGTCAGCTCGGCCCATGCCGCGACCGAGCCTGCTGGCCGCACACTGGAAGGTGCTGCCGAAGCCCGCCGCGCTGCGCGCCAGGGTCTCGTCGATGCCGTGACGAAGGCCGGCGAGCGCCGGACTGCGGCCACGGCCGGTGAGAAATCCGCCAGCCAGGCGCTGGCCGACGCACGGACAGGCGCGAAGCAGGCCCGCGCGACGGCGAGCAGCGCCGCGCGCGCCGCTTACAAGGCCAAAACCGCACTCGACTCGCAGGAGCGTAAGCTCAAATCCATCCTCTCGCGCATTCCGAAGGACGAAGCGAAGATCCGCGCCGACAAGCTGCAGGAGCTTCGTGCTCAGGAAGCCGCAGCGCGCGAGCGCATCGCCCCGCTCACGGCTGAAGCCCAGAGCACCGCCGAAGCCGCCAAGAGCGCGGACGAGGCTGCGAAGGCCGCCGAGAAGGCGATCGCGACGGCTCAGGAGAACCTGAAGGCCGCGAAGGCTGAGATCAAGGAAGCCGCAGTCGCCGAGACGTCCGCGAAATCGGCGGTGGCGACCTTCGATCGCCAGGAGGCTAACCGCGAGTTGCCGGTTTCCATGTTCATCAGCTCCAAGACCGGCATGATCCACATCCGCCAGGGCTTCGAGCGGGTGCTCGAGCTGCAGGCCACGATTGATAACCCGGACGTGCCGCTCGACACGTTCGTGTTCACCGCGACGGGCTGGAAGGATGAGAGCAAGACAGCGCTCACCTGGACGGCAACGGAGGTGAACGAGTACTCGACGCGCCTCAGCAGCCTCGACGACGACCTCGGCTCGCGCAAGAAGACCCGCAAGGCGGAGCAGATCCCGCAGCCGCAGCAGACCGACACGGCAAAGGCTGCCCGCACGCTCGACCGGATCAAGCTGCCGAAGGAGGCATCCGACTTCATCGCGGAAGTGATGAAGCCCGGCTCCACGCTGATCGTCTCGAGCTACGACATGGCCCGCAGCGAGACGCGCTATGCCGGCACGGACTTCGTGGTGCAGATGCCGGAGGTGGTTGCGAAGATCTCGAAGCCCACTCCGCGGCCCAAGCCCGAGGTGGTCGAGGAATCGAGCGGCGGATGCTTCTTCTTCTGCTCGTCGTATTCGTCATCGCCGGCGAAGAAGCGCAAGGTCGGCGGCGCCAAGTCTACCGTCTGGTAGTCGCTCCAAACGCCAGACCCCAGATCGACAACAAAGACCCCTGTCAGAGCTCTGACGGGGGTCTTTTCAATTGCACCGGCGGCGGCCGGCTTCAGATGTCCTGATCCTTGGCGGTCAACTGCAAGGAGCCGAGCACCGTGCCGCTCCACCGCTCGACCTTCTCCGGAAGGAAGGTGAAGCTCTGCAGCTTGTAAACGAGACCGTCCTTCATGACGGTCTGCTCCTTGCCTGGAATTGCGAGAACCGGGAGGTACGGCGCGCAGGACTGCTTTGCCACGCCCTTGTTGACTTCATTCGCAGCGATGATCTCCGTCTCGCCCCGCGCTTTGAAATTGAGGAAGGCGATCTGATCGGCCTTGGCGTCACAGAAATAACCACGAACTCGCTCGGCCTGCTCACCGCCAGCCGAAGCACCCTGCGCAAGGCACGCCACGCCGAGCGCAGCGAGAAGAGCCGACTTTTTCAGGGAAAAAGGACCGTTAACGAAGCCACCAGGCATTTGGACCTCCAAGGGTTCGAGACGGATCACGGCGTTGGCCGCGTGCCCTTCCTCGACGTGTCCGTCCCTTTGCAGGCCGTTTCTTATTTTTCCCGATAGGCTAAGTGAAACTTTGCAACGTCACAAGGATGTATTTTCAATACGCGCAGATTTTCGGCAAATGCGGGCCTTCCGTAACTTTATTGCATTGCAGCATAATATGCTGCAGCACAGCACGCGATGCGACACGGCGCTACGTCACGCAATTCGATCCGGGCGGCGCAGTCCGCCGAAAAGAACGCCAAGCACCAGCCCCGCAACGAAGCCGCCGACATGGGCCATGTAAGCGACGCCGCCAGTCTCGGTCTGGGCGGTGTCGGCGATGGAGCCCACACCACTCACGAGCTGCAGGACGATCCAGAAACCCAATACGATGAAGGCGGGCATCGCGACGACTTGGCGGCCGAGCAGCACATCCACGCGCGCCTTCGGGAACATCAGGATGTAAGCGCCGAGCACGCCTGCGATCGCGCCGGAGGCGCCGACGTTCGGGATCGAGGATGCGGGATTGACGGCGTACTGCGCGAACGAAGCCGCGAGGCCTGCCGCAATGTAAAACAGCAGATAGCGCACGGATCCGAAGCGATCCTCGACATTGTCGCCGAAGATCCAGAGGTAGAGCATGTTGCCGCCGAGATGCAGCCAGCCGCCGTGCATGAACATGGCTGAGAAGAGCGTTGCCGCATCGCTGGCCGGGTCACCCGAGAAGCGCGCGGGGATGAAGGCCCACTTGCGAATGAAGCCTTCGCCTTCCTGCAGCTCCAGCAGGAAGACCAGAATGTTTATGGCGATCAGCGCGTAGGTGACCACGGGAACGGAGCGCCGGGCGCTGTTGTCGTCACCAATCGGAAACATCTACACTCCCCGCAGAGTAGTCTAGGTCCTCAGTGCACCACGATTCACCCAGGAAAATAAGAGACGTGTGATATTTCAGCAGAGATACGGCGCGCATTTGGCACACGCTGTCGACGGCAAGTCACACACCGGTGCGGAAAAGGCGCAATGCGTTTGCGCGCGTTCTAGACGAACCCGCGCCGCAAAGCCTCCGTCATGGTGCCGATGTGGCCTCTATCGACATACGACACCTCGGCCGACGGCAGAACGCGTTGCACCGCGCGCACGAGGCCTTCGCGTCGTGCCTTCGGCAGGAACTCGTCTCTGAGACCGACCACGAAGCGGCTTCCGGGCGCGAGATTGGCAAGATTGTCCACGGTATGCATGCCTTGGAGCGACTGTGTGAAGTCGCTCAAGCGGTAGCCTTTGGCCTCCGCCCGCTCCTTTACGTGACGTGCGGCCGGGCTTTCCCAAAGCGTTAGGTCGCCGCGATCGGCCGAGGCGATGGAGCAGAGACGGGCGCCCAACTTGTTGGCGAGCAGGGTCGCGGCTGCGTTTCCGATGCTCAAACCGACAACGAGCAGCTCACGAGGTGGAATTTTCGCGCGCACGGCAACCTGTGTGGCGTCCTCGATTACGCCGTTGAGCGCGCGAATGCACAATTCTGGCTCTGAGCTGACGATGGCGCGTGGCATCTCATAGCAGGCGAGAAACGGCTTCGGCACGATGCGGGCGGCCTTCGCAAGCCGGTACGGCATCTGCCAGGGGAGGCATACGATCGTCGCCGCGTGCTGGTCGCCGTCCACGCGAACGAACTCGGTGGAAGTGTCATCCCCCGCGAAACGCTCCCACAACGCATCTTGACCCACAGTATCGAGCATGGCCTAGCAAACGCCGGGACGCAGCGTTTGTTCCGGCCTCTCGCGGGTGCCGGCTACGTCAGGTTTCCGTCACCTCGATAACGCCCGGGACGGTCGTCATGCGACCTATGGTTTTGGCCGACAAATCGTATCTCCCTCTCGGAGAAATCGGCACGGGGCGCTCGTAGTCGCGGAGCTGGAGCTCGATCTTGAGCTCGGCCTTGCCTGGGCTGAGGAGAGCCTTCACCTGCTCGATGAGGGCAGGATTTTTCGCGAGCGCGTCGCCATCGAGGATCGCTTTCACGGATCGCGGGATCTGCTCAACCGCCTCGTCGAGCGATTTCACATCCTGAACGCGCATTTTCAACGCGTCGCCGTCGCGCTCGCCTTCGACGTTCAGGAGGACTGCGGTTCCTGCCTCCAGGAGGCCGCGCGAATTGGCCAGCGTCTCGGAGAAGATCACGGCCTCGAACTGTCCGCTGGTGTCCGAGAACATGGCGAAGGCAAACTTGTTGCCTTTCTGCGAGCGGCGCTCGCGCGCAGAAATGACGATGCCGGCGAGACGGCCCGCAGTGACGCCGCGCGCGCTCGCGATCTCGAAGTCCACGTAGCGGTGCACGCCCATTTTCGCGAGCGCCTTCTCGTACTGATCGAGCGGATGGCCGGAGAGGAAGAAGCCGATTGCGTCGAACTCCTCCTGAAGCTTCTCCATGGGCGTCCATGCTTCGGCCGGCTTGAGCTTCAGCACAACGGGCGTTGCGTTCGCCTCCATGCCGCCGAGCAGGCTTCCCTGCCCCGTGCTCTCGTCGTCGGCCTTCTTGCCCGCTTCCGTCATCATCTGCTCGACGTTGGCGTAGACGAGCGCACGGTTCTTCTCGAACACGTCGAAGGATCCGGCAGCGGCAAGCGTTTCGAGCGCGCGCTTGTTCACGGCCTTTGTGTTGATGCGGGAGGCGAAATCGGCGAGCGAAGTATAGGGGCCCTTCTTGTTGCGGCTCTCGACGATGGTCTCGACGGCGCTGGCGCCAATGTTCTTCAGCGCAGCCAGCGCGTAGCGGATGGCGCCATGGGCCTCGCCCTTCTTGGGCGCTTCCGCCAGGAACTCCACGCCCGAGGCGTTGACGCAAGGCGGCAGCACGCGAATGCCGCTCTTCTTGGCTTCGGCCGCGAACATGGCGAGCTTGTCGGTGTTGCCCGCGTCGAGCGTCATGGAGGCGGCCAGGAATTCCTCGCGGAAGTTGGCCTTCATGTAGGCCGTGTGATAGCTGACGAGCGCGTAGGCTGCGGCGTGCGATTTGTTGAAGCCGTAGCCTGCGAACTTGTCCACCAGCTCGAAGATGTAGACGGCGTCCTCTTTCTTCACGCCGTTCTTCAGCGCGCCATCGACGAAGCGCGCCTGCTGCTTCGCCATCTCATCCTTGTCTTTCTTACCCATGGCGCGGCGCAGAAGATCTGCATCGCCGAGCGAGTAGCCTGCCATCACCTGAGCGATCTGCATGACCTGCTCCTGATAGATGATGACGCCGTAGGTCTCCTTCAGAATGCCCTCCAGCATCGGATGCAGGTAGTCGACCGGCTCCTCTTCGTGCTTGCGGTTGATGTAGGTCGGGATGTTGTCCATGGGGCCGGGGCGATAGAGCGCCACCATGGCGATGATGTCCTCGAAGCGGTCCGGCTTCAGGCGCTTCAAGCTTTCGCGCATGCCCGTGCTTTCGAGCTGGAACACGCCCGCCGTATCGGCCTTGGCCAGCAGCTCGTAAGATGGCTTGTCGTCGAGCGGCAGTCCGAGCAGGTCGATCTCGATGCCGCGGCCACGCTTCACCAGCTCCACCGCCTTGGTAAGCACCGTCAGCGTCTTGAGGCCCAGGAAGTCGAATTTCACGAGGCCTGCCGCCTCGACCATCTTCCAGTTGAACTGGGTGACGGGCATGTTCGATTTGGGATCTCGATACAGCGGCACCAGCTCGTCGAGCGGCCGGTCGCCGATCACCATGCCGGCGGCGTGCGTGGACGCGTGGCGATAGAGGCCTTCGAGCTTCTCGGCGATCTCGAGAAGGCGCGCGACCAGTGGATCGGCGTCGCGCTCCTCTTGCAGCTTCGGCTCGCCGTCGATCGCCTCGCGCAGCGTCACCGGATTGGCCGGGTTGTTGGGGACGAGCTTGCAGAGCCGGTCGACCTGGCCGTACGGCATCTGCAGCACGCGGCCCACGTCGCGCAATACGGCGCGGGCTTGCAGCTTTCCGTGCGTGATGATCTGGGCTACGCGGTCCGTGCCATACTTTTCCTGCACGTAGCGGATCGTGCGGTCGCGCCGCTCCTGGCAGAAGTCGATGTCGAAGTCCGGCATCGAGATGCGTTCGGGGTTCAGGAAGCGCTCGAACAGCAGGCCGAACCGCAAGGGATCGAGATCGGTGATCGTGAGCGACCAGGCGACGAGCGAGCCCGCACCCGAGCCGCGGCCCGGACCCACCGGCACGCCGTTGGCCTTCGACCACTTGATGAAGTCCGCCACGATCAGGAAGTAGCCCGGGAACTTCATGCGGGCGATGATGTCCAGCTCGTAGGCCAGGCGCTTCCTGTAGTCCTCCTCAGTGAAGCCCGGCGCGATCTCGTTCACCGCGAGGCGCGCGCGCAGGCCCTCCTCGGCCTGGCGATTGAGCTCGGCGGCCTCCGCCGCGAGCATCTCTTCATCACTCATGCCCACAGCGTCGGCGGCAGCAACGAAGCGCGGCAGGATCGGCTTGCGCTTCATCGGGCGATAGGCGCAACGCTGCGCGATCTCGATGGTGCTTTCCAGCGCCTCCGGCAGATCCGCGAACAGCGCCGCCATCTCATCGGCGCTCTTGAAATAGTGGTCCCGCGTGACGCGGCGGCGGTTGTCCTCGGTCACCATGCGCCCGTCGGCGATGCAGATGAGTGCATCGTGGGCCTCGTAGTCGTCGGGCGTTGCGAAGTAGACCTCGTTGGTCGCGACCAGGGGGATTCCGAACTCGTAGGCGAGCGCGATGAGCTGCGGCTCGATCTCCTCCTCCGACTTCAGGCCGTGGCGTTGCAGCTCAACGTAGAGGCTGCCGTTGAAGATGCGCTGGAGCCGCATGAGGCGATCCCGCGCTAGATCGGCCTGCCCTTCCGAGAGCGCCCGGCCGATGGGACCGAGAGGACCACCGGTGAGCGCAATGAGACCCTTGCTGTGCTCGGCGAGCGCATCGATCTTGATGTGCGTGGGATCGACCGGATCGGGTAGCAGGAAGGCCTGGCTCGCGAGCTTGATGAGGTTGGCATAGCCATCGGCATTCGAGGCAAAGAGGGCGAGCGGCCCCGCCGGGCGCACCGGCGGCTCGTTCTGCCCCACCCGCATCAGAGCGGCTGCTCCACCCGCCGGCGTGCCGTCGCCGAAGTCCGTATCGAAAGCACCGCCAGAGATGGGCTGGATGCCTGCGCTCGAAAGCTTGTCCGAGAACTCGAGCGCGCCGAACAGATTGTTGGTGTCGGTGAGGCCGATGGCCGGCATGCCGTTGGCTTCGGCGAGCTTCGCGATCTTGCCGATCGGCAGCGCGCCCTCGAGCAGCGAATAGGCCGAGTGCGTCTTTAAATGGATGAACTTCGGCAGCTTCGGCTCGGCGGTCATTCGTGTCCTTGGGTCTCGTCGCGCACTGTCGGCGCCGTGAACAAAATTCATGGGCTTCAAGGCTTTCTAGCCCGATTCTGGACGCGCCCCCGACTGCTGCAGATCAAGAGTTGTATCATCCCCGTGATCCACAATGGAAATATCGGCAACTCTGTCCGACGAGGCGGCTTGCCAGGGGCGGGCGGGCCAAGTACCGCTTGGGCCAGCATGGCAAACGCAATCACCAATCTTTGGCGGCTTTCGCGGGCGGGCCTGGTGCTCGCCCAGCATGGGGTGCGCTTCGTGCCCAAGGGGCAGCCGGTGCCGCTTGCGCTCCGGTTCGCGCGCCTCCTCACGCTACCGGTCCAGATCGTGGCCGCTCCTTTCAACATGGGGAAGCCGAAGCAGCGCCGCATCTCCTCCGCGCTCGCGGCGCTCGGCCCCTCGTACATCAAGCTCGGCCAGTTCCTCGCGACGCGCGGCGACGTGATCGGGCCGGAGCTGGCTGGCGATCTCGGCCATCTCCAAGACAAGATGCCGCCCTTCAGCATGGCGGAAGCGCGCCGTGCCGTGGAGGAAGCGCTCGGCGGCAAGCTCGAGGATCATTTCGTCGAATTCGGCCCGCCGGTGGCTGCCGCGTCGATCGCGCAGGTGCACAAGGCCGTGACGCTGGACAAGGGCCAGCGGCGCGAAGTGGCGGTGAAGATCCTGCGCCCCAATGTCGAGAAGCGCTTCAAGCGCGACCTCGACAGCTACTTCTTCGCAGCGCACCTGATCGAGCGGTTTCATGCTCCGTCGCGGCGGCTCAAGCCCGTCGCCGTGGTCGAGAACCTGGCTCGCACCACCGAGCTCGAAATGGATCTGCGCCTCGAAGGCGCGGCCATGTCCGAGATGGCGGAGAACATCGGCGAAGGCGAGAAGTTCCGTGTTCCCTCCGTCGACTGGAAGCGCACCTCCAAGCGCGTGCTGACGACCGACTGGATCGACGGCATTCCGATCTCCGACCACGCGCGCCTCAAGGCGGAGGGGCACGACCTCAAGCAGCTCGGCCTCACCGTGCTCCGAAGCTTCCTCACGCACGCCATGCGCGACGGCTTCTTCCACGCCGACATGCACCAGGGCAACCTGTTCGTCGACAAGGCGGGCAACGTGGTGGCCGTCGATTTCGGCATCATGGGGCGGCTTGGACATAAAGAGCGGCGGTTCCTGGCGGAGATCCTTTACGGCCTCATCACGCGTGATTATCACCGGGCGGCCGAGGTGCACTTCTGGGCGGGCTATGTTCCGCCGCATCATCCGGTCGAGGTGTTCGCGCAGGCGCTCCGTGCGATCGGCGAGCCGATCCATGGGCGTACCGCCGACGAGATCTCGATGGCCGACCTTCTCGGCCAGCTCTTCGCCTACACCGACGTGTTCGACATGGAGACGCGGCCGGAGCTGATCCTGCTGCAGAAGAGCATGGTGATCGTGGAAGGTGTGGCGCGTGGTCTAGATCCCTCGCTCAACCTCTGGACTGCCTCGGAGCCGGTTGCGGCAGAGTGGGTACAGGCCAACTACGGCGCGCGTGGACACCTCAAGAGAGCGGGCGAAGGCGCGACCACGTTGGCGCGCGTCTTGGCCGAGGTTCCGGCCATGCTGTCGGAAGCCGAGCGGGCCTCCTCGGGCCTTGCCGAGATGGCGCGCCATGGCGTGCGGCTCGACCCCGCCACGATCGCCAGCATTGCGCGCGAAACCAGCCGGCGCAATCGCTTCAGCCGCGTCGCAACGTGGATCGGCGCGTTGAGCCTTGCCGCGCTCGCGGCGAAGTATACGGGGCTCTTCTGATCACCGTTCCCGCTGACGTGTCGTGGATCCCGGCCTGCGCCGGGACGACGTTGAGGGTGGGCAGCGGCTTCCACAAACACACCGTCACCCCGACGCAGGTCGGGGTCCAGATACGTCGAAGGCACGTCTCTTGTAGGCGACGCGCCTATCCCGCGATCCGTCTATCTGCGTGCCGTGGATCCCGGCCTGCGCCGGGATGACGTTGAGGGTGGGCAGCGGCTTCCACAAACACACCGTCACCCCGACGGAGGTCGGGGTCCAGATACGTCGAAGGCATGTCTCTTGTAGGCGACGCGCCCGGTGTGATCCCGCGATCCGCCTCTCTGCGTGTCCTGGATCCCGGCCTGCGCCGGGATGACGTTGAGGGTGGGCAACGGCTTCCACAAACACACCGTCACCCCGACGCAGGTCGGGGTCCAGATACGTCGAAGGCATGTCTCTTGTAGGCGACGCGCCTATCCCGCGATCCGTCTATCTGCGTGCCGTGGATCCCGGCCTGCGCCGGGATGACGTTGAGGGTGGGCAGCGGCTTCCACAAACACACCGTCACCCCGACGGAGGTCGGGGTCCAGATACGTCGAAGGCATGTCTCTTGTAGGTGACGCGCCTATCCCGCGATCCGTCCATCTGCGTGCCGTGGATCCCAGCCTGCGCCAGGATGACGTCCTTCGAGATACCGCTGTGGTCCGGCACAGAAAAGGCGGCGCAGCCTATCCGGCGCGCCGCCTGTTCGATAGTCAAAGTTTGACGAGCTCTACTTCCCGGCGTTGTCGCCCTTGCATTCGAAGTCGAGCTTCACCCAGGGCAGGTCCAGCTTGCACTTGCCGTCCTTCTTGGTGAACACGTCGCCGAACTTGTCCTTGAGGTCGCTGAGGTCGGCGCCCTCTTCCTTCTCGTTCGAGGCGATATCCTGCTGATCGGACTTGGGAGCGGGAGCGGCCTTATCGGCCGGCGCAGCCTGCTGCTTGTTGGCTTCGGGAGCCGGAGCGCCATCGGCCTTGGGTGCCGGCGTAACTGCCGCTTCCTGCGTGGTGCAACGGGTGAGATCACCCGGGGCCTTGGTCCAGATCATCGTCTTCGACAGGAAGCTGATGCCGGCATAGCCTTTGACCTTGAGCGTGCCATCCTTCAGCGGCGTCAGCTCGACGTTGTATTTCTTCTTTTTCTCGGGGCTGTAGATCCAGGCGGAATCGCCGCCCCAGACGCCCTCGCCCGCGCTTGCGGCCTCGCCGATGATCTGGCGGCCGCAGCCGTTGGCGTCGCTGGCATCCTTCACCCAGACCACGTGGCCGCAAAGCTTGCCGCCGCAGTCCTTGATCTCGATGGCGCCGCGGCCGGTATCATTAACCCACACGCCATAGGGCTCGTTGGCCGCAAAGGCGGTGCTGGAAACCAGGAGTGTGGCCGCGAGCGCGGCGGAGCGAACAACGTGTCTCTCGAACGGCATAGCTGCCTCCTCATCTCGTCTCGATTTCAACGGCCGTGCAGGGAACTGCGTTCCCTGAGCTCTATCGTGCTTCTTGAGCGAGCATGCGCACAGCAAGTCCGTGAAACCGGACCCAAGGTCATCATCGCGCGTGCGCCCATCAGGCGCTGTTCCCCCGGAAACAAGCCTCCGAGGGAAGAAACAGGGATGTTTAGGCGCCGATTGTTACACGGCTTGCGGCGAAATTTCGACCAGATGACCGCTGTCGAGCACCACGACGCGGTCCATTCGTCGCGCCAAGTCCAGGTTGTGGGTGGCGATAAGGGCCGCCACGCCCTCGCTGCGGAACAGGCCGATCAACTCGTGGAACACCAGCTCCGAGGTTCGCGGATCGAGGTTGCCCGTGGGCTCGTCGGCCAGGATGAGGCGGGGCCGGTTGGCGAGCGCCCGGCAGATCGCCGTGCGTTGCTGCTCGCCGCCCGAGAGCTGCGCGGGGCGGTGATCGAGACGCTCGGCGAGGCCCATGGAGGAGAGCAGCTTGCTCGCCCGCTCCTCGCCCTCGCGCCGCGAGCGGCCGAGCAACATCTGCGGCAGTGCGACGTTCTCGAGCGCCGAGAACTCCGGCAGCAGCTGATGGAACTGATAGATGAAGCCCATCTCCGCGCGGCGGATACGGGTTCGGTCCTGATCGTCGAGCGTTGCGCAATCGCGTCCGGCGATAACAACATGCCCCGCGTCCGGCGTCTCGAGCAGGCCCGCGATGTGCAGTAGCGTGGACTTACCCGTGCCCGAGGGACCGACGAGGGCCACGCACTGGCCGGGCCAGACGTCGAGGGAGGCACCGGCCAGAACGTTGATCTCGCGCGTGCCCTGGTGGAAGGTCCGCTGAAGGCCGATCAGGCGGAGGACGGGGATGTGCTGTGCGTTCATGTCCAGCATGGCGCCCTCCTCACTCGTACCGAAGCGCTTCGACGGGATCGAGCCGTGAAGCGCGCCACGAGGGATAGAGCGTGGCGAGGACCGAGAGCGTCATGGCCATGGCGACGATCGACGCCGTCTCAACCGGATTGATGTCGGCCGGCAAGCGCGTGAGATAGTAGACGTTGGGATCGAACACCTTCGTGCCTGCCACCCAGGCGACGAACTGGCGGATCTCCTCGATGTACGAGCAGAACACGACACCGAGAACGAGGCCCGCGAGGGTGCCGACGATGCCGATGGAGGCGCCGGTGATCAGGAACACGCGCATGACGGCGCCTTTTGTGGCGCCCATCGTTCGCAGAATCGCGATGTCGCGCCCCTTGTCCTTCACCAGCATCATGAGGCCGGAGATGATGTTGAGCGCGGCGACGAGCACGATCAGCGAGAGAATGATGAACATCACGTTGCGCTCGACTTCGAGCACGGTGAAGAACGTCTCGTTGCGTTGTCGCCAGTCCGTCACATTGATGGTGGGGCCCGCCTCGGTGCGTATACTTCGCGCCGCCTCATCCACCGCCTCGGGGTCCTGGATGACGACCTCGAGGATATCGACCTCGCCCATCTTCGAGAAATACCGCTGGGCTTCCGACAGCGGCATGAAGATCATGGTCCTGTCGTACTCCGACATGCCGAGCTCGAAGATCGCCGTCACGGGATAGGTTTTCGAGCGGGGCGCCGTGCCGAAGGGCGTCGCTGCTCCGCGCGGCGAGATGATCGTAATGCTGTCGCCCACGTTGATCCGCATCGAGTTGGCGAGGCGCATGCCGATGGCCAGTCCGCCGGACTGGTCGAAGCCATCCAGGGTGCCGTAGCGGATGTTGTCGGAGACGAGTTTCAGCGCCTTGAGATCGCCCTCGGTGATCCCGCGCACGGCGGCGCCGGCCGCCTGCACGGTCGAGGACACCATCACCTGGCCTTCGATCAGAGGGATGGCGCGCTCCACGCCCTTGGCCTTCGCAACGGCCTTGGCGATGTCGGGGTAGTCGTTGAACGGCGCGCCGATCTTGTAGACGACCACATGGCCGTTGAGGCCCAGGATCTTGGCGAACAGATCCTTGCGGAAGCCGTTCATCACCGCCATCACGATGATGAGCGTGGCGACACCCAGCATGATGCCGAGAAACGAGACGGCGGCCGTGACGGAGATGAAGCCTTCCTTGCGGCGCGCCCGCAAGTAGCGGGAGGCGAGCAGCCACTCGAACGGCGCGAAAGGCTTCGTGTCGATCGATGCGGCCATGCGGCGCCCCCTCTTTTTTTGCGTCGCTCTCAGGCGAGAACGCGTTGGTCTATGACGCTTCGAATGGTGCGCTCGAGGCCGACCTCGATCGGCAGCGTCTCGCGCGCGCCGGTCTTGCGGTCCTTGATCTCGATCTCACCCGCCTTCACGCCCTTGGGACCGACGATGACCTGATAGGGAATGCCAATCAGGTCCATGGTGGCGAACTTGGCGCCCGCCCGCTCGTCGGTGTCGTCGTAGAGCACATCCACTCCGGCCGCTTCGAGGCGTGCCTTCACGTCGAGGGCCGCCGCATCGGTTGCCTCGTCACCAGCCTTAAGATTGACCACGGCGACCTCGAACGGCGCGACGGGCACGGGCCATACGATGCCCGCGTCGTCGTGGCTCGCCTCGATGATCGCGCCGACGAGGCGCGACACGCCGATGCCGTAAGATCCCATCTCGAGCGTCACCTGCTGACCATCGGGCCCCTGCACCCGGCACCCCATGGGCTCCGAATATTTGGTCCCGAAGTAGAAAATGTGGCCGACCTCGATGCCGCGGGCGGAGACACGCTTATCGGCCGGCACCTCGCTCTCGAAGCGCGCGGGATCATGCTTCTCCTCGGTGGCAGCATAGAGGGAGGTCCACTGGTCGAAGATCGGCGTCAGATCGCCCGTGAAATCCGTATGTGCGCCGGGGATCTCTCCCTCGATCAGGTCCTTGTGACAGAACACCTGGCTTTCGCCGGTTTCCGCCAGGATGATGAACTCGTGCGAGAGATCGCCGCCGATGGGGCCGGTGTCGGCCTGCATGGGAACGGAGCGCAGGCCCAGGCGCGCGAACGTGCGCAGATAGGCGACGAACATGCGCCGGTAGGCCGCGCGCGCCGCATCCTTGGTAAGATCGAAGGAATAGGCGTCCTTCATCAGGAACTCGCGGCCGCGCATCACGCCGAAACGGGGGCGGATCTCGTCGCGGAACTTCCATTGAATATTGTAGAGGTTCTTGGGCAGGTCCTTGTAGCTCTTCACGCTGTCGCGGAAGATCGTGGTGATGACCTCCTCGGCGGTGGGGCCGAACAGCATGTCCCGATCGTGGCGATCGGTGATGCGCAGCATCTCCTTGCCATATGCCTCGTAGCGCCCGCTCTCGCGCCAGAGATCGGCGGACTGGATCGTGGGCATGAGCAGCTCGACGGCACCGGCCCGGTTCTGCTCCTCACGAACGATGTTCTCGATCTTCTTCAGAACCCTGAGACCGAGGGGCAGCCACGAGTAGATGCCGGCAGCCGACTGGCGAACCATTCCAGCCCGCAGCATCAGCTTGTGCGAGAGGATCTCTGCTTCCTTGGGGTTGTCGCGGAGGACGGGCAGGAAAAAGCGCGAAAGATGCATGGGCCATGTCTTAGGTTGCGGCGCAAACGCGGCCGGGAGGGCGCACGGAGGCCCTTGCGGGCCGCCAGCGGGGCTCTCGAAAGCTCCGGGGCCGTCAATAGCCAGGATTGGGGTTAAGGGCAATCAAGCATCTGAAAACCGCCCGTGGATTGCCCAATCGGACGGCAAATCCCGAGGGAAGCCAAATCGCGAGCAGGGGTCCGCATCAGCTTTGGGCATCTGCGTTTTTTTGTACCTTGCCCCGTGACATAGCGCCGCCGTTCGGTTATGGTGCGCTCGTTCACGTGACAGGGGCGAGGCCAAATGATCCAGATGGCTCGGGGCCCAAGTCTAGGGAGAAAAAAGGCCTGAGGGCCGGAGCTAGTCTCTGGGAACTTCGAGCCAGAAAAGAGCAGACGGCGCGAAAAGCGCCGCCGAGTGGCAAGAGCAAGGCAGTCGCCTTGCTCTTTGCATTTCAGGCCCCCGAAACATGAGCGTAAAGCGTCAGCGAATGACGCCGCCGGGCACGTTCATCTCACCGGGAATGTAAAGCCCGAGCCAATCATACTGCAGGCCCCACCACACCGCGGCGAATGTGATTGCCGCGACGATGGTGTTGATGAAAAGCGTGCGCAGGATGCGCGGCGTGGCCGGGGCGCTGGCGGGCGTTCCCTCCACCACCTCGCCGACCTCGCCCTGGGTCTTCACGCCGAAGGGAAGCACGGCGAACAGCGTGAGCCACCAGATCATGATGTAGAGCGCGATACCGAGGCTAACGGTCATCTCAGTCTCCCTTCCAGGGCGGTGGTGCTGGGTCTGCCCGGAGCCTAGACCTGCTCCAGCTCCGTCAGCGTTCCGCAGAAGTCCTTGGGGTGCAGGAACAGCACCGGCTTGCCATGGGCGCCGATCTTCGGGTTGCCGTCGCCGAGCACGCGGGCGCCCTGCTCCTTCAGTTTATCGCGCGCGGCGAGAATGTCCTCCACCTCGTAGCAGACGTGATGGATGCCGCCGTCGGGGTTCTTCTCGAGGAACTTGGCGATCGGCGAGTTGGCGCCGAGCGGCTCGAGGAACTCGATCTTAGTGTTGGGGAGCGTCACGAAGACGACCGTAACGCCGTGCTCCGGCTGCGGAAGCGGATCCGTCACTACGGCTCCGAGGGCGTTCTTGTACACCGCAGTCGCGGCGGCCAGGTCCTTGACCGCGATGGCCACGTGGTTCAAGCGTCCAATCATCTCCGACTTCCCCGATCTCAGTAACCAAAATAGGAGCCGAGCCGCGCTCAGCCCTTTCCTTCGATCACGCTCACCAGCACCTTGACAATAGGCTTCTTGCCCCAGGCATCGGCCACTCCACTCCGCACGGCCCGGCGCACGGCCTCGGCGACCATCTCGATGTCGCGGCGGCGATCGCGGGGGATGCTTTTCAGAGTGCCCTCGACAGTTCCGAGCACGATTTCGCCCATGGGCTCGCCGCCCGCGTCCTCGGCGGGCACGCCGTCGATGGCGATCTGCGGCTCCGCCATCAGCTCGCCGCGCCGCGACAGCGCGAGCGCTACGACCACGATGCCGACGAAGGCCAGCTTGCGCCGTTCGCGCACAGGGCCGTCGCCCGAGGGGACGATCAGATTGCCGTCGCGGAACAGGCGCCCCACGGGCGCGTCATCGACGATGCGCACCGGGCCGGGCGAGAGGCGCACGATCTCGCCATTGTAGGCAACCTGAACCTCCGCGACACCGGCTTCGCGCGCGAGCTCAGCGTGCGCCTTGAGATGGCGCGCCTCGCCGTGCATCGGCACGGCGATCCGCGGGCGCGTCCAGGCATAGAGCTGGCGCAGCTCGTCGCGGCGAGGATGGCCCGTGACGTGAACCAGGGCCTCGTTGTCGGTGAGGACCTCGACCCCCATACGCACGAGGCTGTTCTGAATCCAGCCGACGGCCTTCTCATTGCCCGGGATGGTGCGCGAGGAGAAAATCGCGAGATCGCCCTTGTCGAGCGAGATGTCGGGGTGCTCGTTCTCGGCGATACGCGCCATGGCGGCGCGCGGCTCGCCTTGGCTGCCGGTGCAGAGGCAGACCACGTTGGAGCGCTTGTACTCCGAGAACTGCTGCTGATCGACGTAGCGGAAGCCTTGCGGCAGGTAACCAGTATCGATCGCAACGTCGATGACGCGATGGAGGGCGCGGCCGGCGACAACCAGCTCACGGCCCGCGGCGCGGGCGGCATCCGCCACGGCCTTCACGCGCGCAACGTTGGACGCGAAGGTCGTCACCGCGACGCGATGGGGCGCCTCCTTCACGATAGCGGTCAGCGACTTGGCGACATCACGCTCGGAGGGCGACTGGCCTTCGCGCATGGCGTTGGTGGAGTCGCAGATCATGGCGAGCACGCCTTCATCGCCCAACGCGGCCAGGCGTTTCTCATCGGGCGCGCCGCCGATCAGGGGGGTGCGGTCGAGCTTCCAATCGCCGGTATGGAGCACGAGACCCGCGGGCGTACGAATGGCGAGGGCGCTGCTCTCCGGAATGGAGTGCGACATCTCGATGAACTCGACGTCGAACGGACCGGCCTGGAAGCGGCCGTTGAGCTTGACCTCGCGGATCGGGATCGCATGTTTGCCGCCGTACTCCGCGAGCTTCGCCTTCAGCATCCCAGCCGTGAAGGGCGTGGCGTAGACCGGCACGCCGAGGCGCGACCAGAGATCCACCACGGCGCCGATATGATCCTCGTGCGCGTGCGTGATGACGATGCCGGCGAGCGCGCTCCGCTCCTCCTCGATGAAACGGAGATCCGGGAAGATCACGTCGATGCCGGGGTCGTCCTCGCCTTCGGGAAAGGTGATGCCGAGATCGACCATCAGCCACTTGCGCGCGTCGGGCGGTCCATAGCCATAGAGATAGGCATTCATGCCGATCTCGCCCAGGCCGCCGAGGGCCAGGAAGACCAGCTCGTCCTGCCCGTGAGGCCGGCCCCGTTTCGTGCGCTCTTCAGGCATTCGCCGCCTTCTGTCTTTTCTTTCTTGAACCGCGATCCCGATCAGCGCGAAAGCGAGACGTCTCCGAACGTAAATCGCCGTACGCCGCTTTCCGTTTCGAGCGTCAACGCACCTTCCGGGTCGAGACCAAGGAAGGCGCCGGAAACCCGCTCCGAGCCGGTGTGGATACTCATGCGTTCCCCTATAGGATGGGCGCGATTTAGCCAAGCCTCCCTGACGGCGGCAAAATCAGCGCCTTCGTCCCACGTTTCGAGCCAGATCTGGGTGGCGGTGGCGACCGCGGCAAGCAGCACCTCGGGAGACGGCGACACGCCATGGGCGGCCAAACTGGTCGTCGGACGGTCCGGCAGCTCAGGAGAAGAGCGGATGTTGATCCCCACGCCGATGATAGCGGCGAGGCCAGCGGGGACGGCGCTGCTCTCGATCAGGATGCCACCGGCCTTCTCGCCCCCGATCAGGATGTCGTTGGGCCACTTGAGGCGCATACCGGATGGCGCGCCTTTCATATCGGCCGCGCCGATGGCGTCGAAGACGGCAACGCCCGCAACGAGGGAAAGCTGGTAGGCTTTGGGTGCAGGCGCCTTGAGCGTAACTAGCAAGCTGGCTTGGAGATTTCCCGGCTCGGACGACCAGCTTCGCCCTGAGCGACCCCGGCCAGCCGTCTGGCGATCGGCCGCGATCCAGAGGGGGCCTCGCTCGCCCGCCACCGCGCGCCGCATGGCCTCCGCGTTGGTCGAATCCGCCTCTGCGAGGTGCTCGATCCGAAAAGCCGTCATTAGGTTGAGATCCGTCCGCGTGCGCGGCTGAGACCTGACGGAATGCGACATCTCATCCCGTCCCCTCGGTAAGCCGTCATTAAACACCTGAAATATATCATATATGACATCGATCAAGAATTAGGGCTGGCAGGCAAAAAATGGTGGCCGCCCAAAACGACAGCGCATCTCAGGAAGCACTATGTCTATCACGGCCCGCTCCGCATCTCGCAAACCTACAAACAAAGCCGGCCTGATCCAAGTGAGCGGCCGCGAGCATACCGTCGTACTGCGGGACGTGTCGAAAGTCGGCGCGCGCCTTCGCCCCGTCGGCAATCCCGAGCTTCCCGACCGATTCAAGCTCATCGCGCCCATGGAAAAGCTCGACGTCGAGTGCGTCGTGATCTGGCGCAAGGGCTACGATGTCGGCGTGAAGTTCGAGGTCTGATCCGCGCGCGATCGCGCCCGGCTCACACCGGCGATGGCTGCGCGGCCGACTCGTCGCGTCAGAAGCTGAACGATTTGGCTGCCGCTGCGGCAGCATCGATCAGCGGCGACGGATAGATCGCATACAGCAGAACGAAGAGGCCTGCGCCGATCATCACCACGCGGACATACGGCGCTGTCGTGGTGAAGGCTGGCTTCGCGTCGTCAAAGAACATCACCTTCACGATGCGCAGATAGTAGAACGCGCCGACGACGCTCGACAGGACGCCGATGATGGCGAGCCCGTAGAGCTCCGCCTTAACGGCCGCCGCAAAGACATAGAACTTGGCAAAGAAGCCCGCGAGCGGGGGAACGCCTGCCAGCGAGAACAGCAGCATGGCCAGAGTGAAGGCCATCGGCAGGTCCGTCTCGGCAAGGCCGGACAGCTCGCTGATCTCCTCTACGGGGCCACTCTCGCGACGCATCGCAAGGATGCAGGCGAACGAGCCGAGCGTCATGACGAGATAAATCGCGAGATAGATCAGCAGGCTTTGAATGCCCTCCTCGCTGCCCGCCGCGAGACCGACGAGCGCGAACCCGACATGGCCGATGGAGGAATAGGCCATCAGGCGCTTGATGTTCGTCTGGCCGATGGCGGCAAAGGCACCGAGCAGCATCGACGCGATGGCAAGGAAGATGACGATCTTCTGCCACTGCACTTCCATGCCGCCGAACGGCTCCGACAGCACGCGCGCCAGAAGGGCGAGTGCGGCCAGCTTGGGCGCTGCGGCGAAAAAGGCGGTGATGGGCGTCGGCGCGCCTTCGTAGACATCAGGCGTCCACATGTGGAAGGGAACGGCCGAAATCTTGAACGCGAGGCCCACGAGCAGGAACACGAGACCTGCGATCAGGCCGAGATTGGTGGCGGCTCCCGGCGCGGCGGCGGCCGTGGCAATCCCCGCGAACGTGGTGGTGCCGGTGTAGCCGTAAAGCAGCGAAGCGCCATACAGCAGCATGCCCGACGACAGCGCACCGAGAACGAAATACTTCATGCCCGCCTCGCTCGAGCGGACATCGTCGCGGCGGATGGCGGCCAGCACGTAAAGCGCGAGGCTCTGCAGCTCGAGGCCGAGATAGAGCGCGATGAGATCGTTCGCCGAGATCATCATCATCATGCCGACGGTGGACAGCAGAATGAGCACCGGCGTCTCGTAGCGGTTCGCGTGCGCGCGGCGCATGTCGTCAAACGAGAGCACGATGGCGGCACCCGAGCCCACGAGCACGAGCAGCTTCACGAAGCGGGCGAAGGGATCGGAGATGAACGCGTCGTTGAACGCGCGCTCGGTGCCCGTCTGGGACAGAAGCGCGACGCCCGTGACGAACAGGACGAGAATTCCGAGCCAGCCGACGCGATCCGCACGCTCGTCCGCCTCGGCACCGAAGGCGCCAAGCATGAGCAGGACCATTGCGCCCGCGGCGAGGATGATCTCGGGAAGGGCGGCGGTGTAGCTCGTCAGCTCAACAGGCATGTGGCCTAGTCCTTGGTGCTCTAGTTCGCAAGCGCTGCGGCCTGGCTCGCGGCCTCGAGCGAGGTCACGAGCGCTTTCACGGATACGGCCGTCACGTCGAGAATGGGTGCCGGGTAGAAGCCGAACAGGATGGTGAGGATGACGAGCGGCGCGAGGATCGCGATCTCACGCGCGTTCACATCCTTCATGGCCTTGAGGGACGGCTTTTCCAGCGGACCGAAAACGACCCGCCGGTAGAGATAGAGTGCATACGCCGCCGACAGGATCACGCCCGTGGTGGCGATGAAGGCCACATAGGTGTTCACCTTGAACGACGACAGCAGGGTGAGGAACTCGCCTACGAAACCGGAGGTGCCGGGGAGACCTACGTTGCCCATGGTGAAGACCATGAAGATGACGGCGTAGATCGGCATCCGCTCTACCAGGCCGCCGTAGGCCTTGATCTCACGCGTATGCAGACGGTCGTAGACGACGCCGACGCAGAGGAAGAGCGCCGACGAGATGAGACCGTGCGACAGCATCTGGAAGATGGCGCCGTCGATGCCCTGCTGCGTGAAGGTGAAGATGCCCATGGTCACGAAGCCCATGTGGGCGACGGACGAGTAGGCGATCAGCTTCTTGATGTCCTCCTGCACCAGCGCGATGAGCGAGGTGGCGACGATTGCGATCACCGACATGGCGAACACAAGCGGCGCAAGCGTCGCGCTGGCGTCCGGGAACATGGGAAGGGAGAAGCGCAGGAAGCCGTAGCCGCCCATTTTGAGCAGGATGCCTGCAAGAATGACGGAGCCCGCAGTCGGCGCCTCCACGTGCGCGTCCGGAAGCCAGGTGTGAACCGGCCACATCGGCATCTTGACCGCGAACGAGGCAAAGAAGGCGAGCCACAGCCAGAACTGCATGTCGGCCGGGAACTTCGTCGTCATCAGGGTCGGGATGTCGGTGGTGCCCGCATGCCAGTACATGGCCATCATGGCGAGCAGCATCAGCACCGAGCCGAGGAAGGTGTAGAGGAAGAACTTGAAGCTCGCGTACACGCGGCGCGGACCGCCCCAGACGCCGATGATGAGGAACATCGGAATGAGGCCGCCTTCGAAGAACAGATAGAAGAGCACGAGATCGAGCGCGCAGAACACGCCGATCATCAGCGCTTCCAGCACGAGGAAGGCGATCATGTATTCCTTGACGCGATCCTCGATGGATTGCCAGCTCGCCAGGATGCAGAGCGGCATCAGGAACGTCGTGAGGATGACGAACAGCATGGAGATGCCGTCGACGCCCATCTTGTACTTGATGGGGCCAAGCCACTCGCGCTCCTCCACGAACTGGAAGCCTGCCGTGTTCGGATCGAAGTTGATCCAGATGAGCAGAGAGATCGCGAAGGTGATGAGCGTGGTCCAGAGCGTGGCGTAGCGGATGTTCTGCACAGCCTCACGCGAGAGGAGTGCCACGAACAGCGCGCCCGCCAACGGCAGGAACGTCACGACAGATAGAATGGGAGCTCCTGCGATGCTCATGGGGCTCCCCCGCCGCCTGCCAGGATGAAGTACGTCAGAATGGCCGCAACGCCGATCAGCATGGCGAAGGCGTAGTGATATACGTAACCAGTCTGCAGCTTGATGATGCGGCCCGTTCCCCACAGCACGCTTTTCGCGGTGCCATCGATGGTTCCATCGATGACGGCGCCATCGACACCCTTCCAAAGGAAGCGGCCAATCGCAAAGGCGGGACGCACGAAGATGAAGTTATAGAGCTCGTCGAAGTACCACTTGTTGAGAAGGAACAAGTAGAGCGGACGGAAGGTGCGGGCCGTGGCTTCCGGGAGCCATGGGGCCACGATGTAGTAGAGGACCGCAAGGCCGAGGCCGGAGAGCATGGCCACGGTCGGCGCAAGGGGAACCCAGCCCGGAACCTCGTGCATGTGGTGACGGATGTCCTTGCCCGGCGCCTCGAACAACGCGGAGCGCCAGAAATCGGCATAGCCTTCGCCGAGGAAGTAATGCTGGAAGGCGATACCCGCGAACACGGCGCCGGTGGCGAGGACGAACAGCGGGATCAGCATCACCCACGGGCTTTCGTGCGCGTGATCATAGGTGTGATGATCAGCGCGCGTCTGGCCGTGGAACGTGAGGAAGATGAGCCGCCACGAGTAGAACGACGTCATGAAGGCCGCGATGACCAGCACCCAGAAGGCATAGTTACTCGGGGTGTGACCGGCATAGGCCGCCTCGATGATGGCATCCTTCGAGTGGAAGCCCGCGAAGCCGCCGACATGGGGAATGCCAACGCCGGTAAGCGCGAGCGTTCCGATCAGCATCATGATCCAGGTGATGGGCAGCTTCTTCGCCAGCCCGCCCATGCGGCGCATGTCCTGCTCGTGGTGCATGCCGTGAATGACCGAGCCGGCGCCGAGGAACAGAAGCGCCTTGAAGGCGGCGTGCGTGAAGAGGTGGAAAACGCCTGCGCCATACGCGCCGACGCCGCAGGCCACGAACATGTATCCGAGCTGCGAGCATGTCGAATAAGCGATGACGCGCTTGATGTCGTTCTGCACGAGGCCGACAGTCGCGGCGAAGAAGGCCGTGATGGTGCCGATGAACACGACCACCTGGAGCGCCGCCGGTGCCAGCTCGAAGAGCGGCGACAGGCGCGCGACCATGAACACGCCGGCGGTCACCATGGTGGCGGCGTGAATGAGGGCCGACACCGGGGTGGGGCCTTCCATGGCGTCCGGCAGCCACGTGTGCAGCAGGAACTGTGCGGACTTGCCCATCGCGCCCATGAACAGGAGCAGCGAAATCAGCGTCAGGATGTCGAGATCGTAGCCGAGGAACGACATCGTCTTGCCGACGAGCGCAGGCGCAGCCGCGAACACAGCGTCCAGGTTGATCGAGCTCGTCATCGCGAACAGGCCGAAGATGCCGAGCGAGAAGCCGAAGTCACCCACGCGGTTGACGACGAACGCCTTGATGGCGGCGGCATTGGCCTCCGGCTTCTTGTACCAGAAGCCGATCAGCAGGTAGGAGGCGAGACCCACGCCTTCCCACCCGAAGAACATCTGAAGAAGGTTGTCGCTGGTGACGAGCGCCAACATGGCGAAGGTGAAGAGTGAGAGATAGGCGAAGAAGCGCGGACGGCTGTCGTCCTCGTGCATGTAGCCGATCGAGTAGAGGTGCACGAGCGCGGAAACGGTCGTCACCACGACGAGCATCACGGCGGTGAGCGTGTCGATGCGCAGCGCCCAGGCGGTGTCGAGCTCGCCGGAGGTGATCCAGCGGAAGAGCGGCACGCGCGCCGTCTCTCCATCGAAGCCGACACGGACGAAGACGACCCACGACAGCACGGCCGTGATCATCATAAGGCCGGTGGTGATGATCTCGGAGGGGCGCGGCCCGAGCAGGCGGCCGAAGAGCCCCGCGATCAGCGCACCCGTGAGCGGCAGAAGAACGATTGCGGTGTAGATCATTGGATTCTCCCAGGCAGCAGGCGGTGGGCTGCGGGCGGCTGTGCCGCCCCGCGCCCGAACCGCGCGCCATTGCTGTTGCCTGCTGCCGGTTGCCTGCTGCTCACGGTCACCCCTTCATCATGTTGATGTCCTCAACCGCGATGGAGCCGCGGTTGCGGAAGTAGACGACGATGATGGCAAGCCCGATCGCGGACTCGGCTGCGGCGACCGTCAACACGAAGAGCGCGAACACCTGGCCGATGAGATCCGCGTGAAAATGCGAGAAGGCGACGAGGTTGATGTTCACGGCCAGGAGCATCAGCTCGACCGACATCAAGATGATGATCACGTTCTTCCGGTTGAGGAAGATGCCGAACATGCCGAGCGTGAACAGGCACGCCGCGACAGTCAGGTAATGTGCGAGCCCGATCTCCATGCCTTCCCTCCGTTCCCCCTGTTGCTCTCGCGTGCGCTAGTGGTCCGACTTCGAGTCGGGAATAGCGCTGCCGCCCGAGGCAACCTTGACCATCTTGACCGCGGTAGCGGGTCCGCGCGCGACCTGATCGGCGATGGACTGGCGCTTCACGCCTTCCTTGTGCCGCAGCGTCAGCACGATCGCGCCGATCATGGCGACCAGCAGCACGAGGCCCGCGCCCTGAAAGAAGTAGATGTACTTGGTGTAGAGGATCCGCCCGAGCGCTTCGGTGTTGCTCAGATCCTGCGGGATCGGCTGGGCGACCAGAGTGCTCGCGACCGGGCCGATGCCGCGCGCCGCGAGAAGCGCCACAAGCTCGGCCAGCACCACGCCGCCCACCAGCAGCCCCACGGGCGCGTTCTTGATGAAGCCCGCGCGCAGCTCCGCGAAGTCGACGTCGAGCATCATGACGACGAACAGGAACAGCACCGCCACCGCGCCGACGTAGACGATGATGAGCAGCATCGCCAGGAACTCGGCGTTGAGCAGAATGAACAGTCCCGCCGCATTGAAAAACGTCAGGATGAGGAACAGCACGGCGTGCACCGGGTTCTTGGCGACGATGACCGTCGCCGCGGAGGCCAGTGCCAGGACCGCGAAGAGATAGAAAAAGATCGCCGTCAGTGCCATTCCACGGTCCTTCGCGTTTCCACGCGTCCCAACCGCCTCCTTCCGCCCGCGGAAGGAGGCCAATCCCTCACCGATACCGGGCGTCGAGCGCGATGTTCTTCGCGATCTCGCGTTCCCAGCGGTCACCGTTCGCGAGCAGGCGCTCCTTCGAGTAGTAGAGCTCCTCGCGCGTCTCGGTCGCAAATTCGAAATTCGGTCCCTCGACGATGGCGTCCACCGGGCAGGCCTCTTGGCACAGGCCGCAGTAGATGCATTTCACCATGTCGATGTCGTAACGGGTCGTGCGGCGCGTGCCGTCGTTGCGGCGGGGGCCAGCCTCGATGGTAATCGCCTGTGCGGGGCAGATGGCCTCGCACAGCTTGCAGGCGATGCACCGCTCCTCACCGTTCGGATAGCGGCGCAGCGCGTGCTCGCCACGGAAGCGCGGCGAGAGGGGCCCCTTCTCGAACGGATAGTTCAGCGTCTTCTTCGGCGCGAAGAAATAGCGCATGGCGAGGAAGAACGCCGAGACGAACTCCGCCAGAAACAGCGATTTCACCCCAAGGGCCAAACGCATGGGTGAGCTCTCCTATGCCGATCTCAGGAACTGCAGCACACCGGCGACGACGACGACCATCGCGAGCGACAGCGGAAGGAACACCTTCCAGCCGAGGCGCATCAACTGGTCGTAGCGATAGCGCGGGACCATGGCTTTGGCCATTGCGAACATGAAGAACATGAACACGACCTTGGCGGCAAACCAGAAGATCCCCGGAACCATGTTCAGCGGCCAGATGTCGAGCGGCGGCAACCACCCGCCGAGAAACAGGATGGTGGCGAGCGCGCACATGGTGGTGATGGCGACGTACTCGCCGAGCATGAACAGCAGGTAGGGCGTCGACGAGTATTCGACCATGAAGCCGGCGACGAGCTCGCTCTCCGCCTCGACAAGGTCGAAGGGCGGGCGGTTGGTCTCGGCCAGGGAGGAGATGAAGAACACCACGAACATCGGCAACAGCGGCAGCCAGTACCAATCGAGCGCGGATGCCGGGAGCCCGAGCGAGGTGCCGATGCCGGTCGTCTGCGAGGTCACGACCGTGGTCAGGTTGAGCGAGCCCACGATCAGGAGCACGGTGATGATGACGAAGCCGAGTGACACCTCATAGGAGATCATCTGCGCGGCCGAGCGCAGTGCGCCCATGAAGGGATACTTCGAGTTCGAGGCCCAGCCGCCCATGATGACGCCGTAGACGCCGAGCGAGGAGATGGCGAGCAGGTAGAGAATGCCCACGTTGAGGTCGGAGATGACCCAGGTGCCCCAGCTGTTCTGGTTCATGGGGATCACGGCCCACGCGGCGAGCGCGCAGGTCGCCGTCGCGAGGGGGGCGAGGAGGAACACGCCCTTGTCGGCACCCGCGGGAATGACGGCTTCCTTGAACACGAACTTCAAGAGGTCGGCGAACGACTGAAACAGGCCGAAGGGGCCGACGACGTTGGGACCGCGGCGCATCTGAACCGCCGCCCAGACCTTGCGGTCCATGAGCAGCAGGAACGCGATGCAGACCAGGAGCCCCACGATGACGAGCAGCGACAGGCCTACCGCGATGGCGAGCCAGATGGCGTAGTCCCAGAGCATTGTGATGGTTTCGCTCGACATGCCGGTCGCTTGCTCCTTATTCCGCCGCTGCCAAGCCGGCAGCCTTACCGGCCGCCTTCTTGAGCGCGCTCATCTCGGCCATGACGGCCGAGGCGCGCGCGATCGGATTGGTGAGATAGAAGTCCTTGACCGCGGAGCGGAAGGGCTCGTCCTTGACGGCTTCCTTGGTGTCGGCCAGTGCCGCGACAGCCTTTGCGTCGGCCGGCGTGACACGGTCGAGCGCGGCCAGGACGGGCGCGTGCTTGTAGAGATCGGCCCTGAGCACGTTGATCGAGTCGTAGGGCAGCGTGTGGCCCACCAGCGGTGAGAGAGCGCGTATGATTGTCCAGTCCTCGCGCGCGTCGCCCGGCGGGAACGCGGCGCGCGCTGTCATCTGCGCGCGGCCCTCCGTGTTGACGTAGGTGGCGCTCTTCTCAGCGTAAGCCGCGGCCGGGAAGATCACATCTGCCCGGTGCGCACCGGCATCACCATGGCTGCCCTGGTAGACGACGAACGCCTTGCCGAGACGGCTCATGTCGATGTCGTCGGCGCCAAGCAGGAACAGGAAGTCCAGCGCACCGCTCTCTGCTGCCGCAACGAAGGTATCGACGCCGGTCGTGACCGGCTTGGCGGGCACGAAGCCGATATCGAGAGCCGCGACACGCGAAGCCGCCGTGTGCAGTACGTTGAAGGCGTTCCAGGAGGGATCCTTGCCCTGGGTGGCAGCGGCGGCGATCCGGGCCGCTGCGGCGAGCACCGCGCGTCCGTCCGCCCGTGCGACCGCACCGGCGCCCACGATAACGAGCGGCGTGCTCGCACCCTGAAGCTTGGCGGCGAAGGGGTGCTTGCCGTCGGCCAGCTCCCGCAGCGTCTGACCGCCGGAGCCAAGATAGTCATACGGATAAGCGAGATCCGTCTGCTCGCCGACGAGGCCGATGGCAAGGCCACCCTGGCGCCAGCGCTTGCGGATACGCGCGTTAAGCACGGCGGCTTCGAGGCGCGGATTGGTGCCGATCAACAGGATGGCGTCCGCCCGCTCGATCCCCTCGATGGTGCTATTGAAGAGATAGCTCGCGCGGCCAAGCGCGGGATCGAGCTTGGCGCCGTCCTCGCGGGCATCGACGTTGGTCGAGCCGAGCCGCGCGAACAGATCCTTGAGGGCGAACATCTCCTCGGCACCGGCGAGCGGACCGGCGATGGCCGCCATGCGGTCCGGTGACGTGGCCTTGATCTTCGCCGCAACCGCCTCGAGAGCCTCGGTCCAGGTGGCGGGAACGAGCCGGCCGTCCTTGCGAACGTACGGCTGGTCGAGCCGCTGCGTTCTGAGGCCATCGGCGACGTGACGCGTCTTGTCGGAAATCCATTCCTCGTTCACCGCGTCGTTGTTGCGCGGCAGGATGCGCATCACCTCGCGGCCGCGCACGTCAATGCGGATCGCCGAGCCGAGCGCGTCCATCACGTCGATGCTCTCGGTCTTGCGCAGCTCCCAGGGGCGCGCGTTGTGCGCCCACGGGCGGTGGGTCAGCGCGCCGACGGGGCAGAGATCGTTCACGTTGGCGCTCATCTCGGAGAGAATGCCGCGCTCGAGATAGGTGGTGATCTCCATGTCCTCGCCGCGGCCGATGGCGCCGAGCTCCTCGACGCCCGCGATCTCGGTCATGAAACGGACGCAGCGGGTGCAATGGATGCACCGGTTCATGGAGGTCTTGATCAGCGGCCCGAGGTATTTGTCCTCGACGGCGCGCTTGTTCTCGACAAAGCGCGAGCCGCCGGAGCCGTAGGCCATCGCCTGATCCTGGAGATCGCACTCGCCGCCCTGATCGCAGATCGGACAATCGAGCGGATGGTTGATCAGCAGGAACTCCATCACGCCTTCGCGCGCCTTCTTCACGGTCGCGCTCTGCGTGCTGATCACCTTCGGCGAGTTATCGCGGTTGGGCGGCAGATCGTTCACGCCCATGGCGCACGAGGCGATGGGCTTGGGGCTACCCTGCACCTCGACGAGGCACATGCGGCAGTTGCCGGCGATGGAGAGGCGCTCGTGGTAGCAGAAGCGCGGGATCTCGGCGCCCGCCTGCTCGCACGCCTGGAGCAGCGTGATGCCGTCCTCGACCTCGATCAGCTTGCCGTCGATGATGAGTTGCTTCGGCATGTGGGCTTACTCCGCCGCCTCTTTGTGCGCAGCCTGATAGGCGTCGATCCGGGCCTCGATAACCGGCCGGAAATGGCGGATCAATCCCTGCACAGGCCAGGCGGCCGCATCGCCCAGCGCGCAAATGGTGTGACCTTCGATCTGCTTGGAAACGTCGAACAGCTTGTCGATCTCGCTCTTCTCCGCCTCGCCCCGCGCCATACGCTCCAAGACGCGCCACATCCATCCCGTGCCTTCACGGCAGGGGGTGCACTGGCCGCAGCTCTCGTGCTTGTAGAAGTACGCGATGCGCGCGATGGCCTTGATGACGTCGGCCGATTTGTCGAGCACGATAATGGCCGCCGTTCCGAGACCCGACTTGAGCTTCGTCAAGCTGTCGAAGTCCATGGTCAGCGTTTCGCAGAGATCGGCCGGAATGAGCGGCATCGAGGAGCCGCCCGGGATCACCGCGAGCAGGTTGCTCCAACCACCGCGCACGCCGCCGCAATGCTCGTCGATCAACTGTCGGAGCGGAATGCCCATCTCCTCCTCGACGACGCAGGGGCGGTTCACGTGGCCCGAGATCTGGAACAGCTTGGTGCCGGTGTTGTTGGGCAGGCCGAGGGCCGCGAACCAGTGGCCGCCGCGGCGCAGAATGTCCGGGACGACAGCGATGCTCTCGACGTTGTTGATCGTGGTCGGCGCGCCGTAAAGGCCGACGTTGGCCGGAAACGGCGGCTTCAGGCGCGGCTGGCCCTTGCGGCCTTCGAGGCTTTCGAGAAGCGCCGTCTCCTCGCCGCAGATGTAAGCACCGGCACCGTGGGCGATGTAGAAATCAAAGTCCCAGCCGTGCACGTTGTTCTTGCCGATCAGCTTGGCCTCGTAGGCCTCGTCGATGGCGCGCTGGAGACGCTCGCGCTCGCGGATGAACTCGCCGCGGATATAGATGTAGCTCGTGTGGGCGCGCATCGCGAAGGCCGCAAGGAGCGCGCCTTCAATCAGAAGATGGGGATCATTGCGCATGATCTCCCGGTCCTTGCACGATCCCGGCTCGCTCTCGTCGGCGTTGATCACGAGATAGGAGGGGCGCGGATCGGCCTTGGGCATGAAGCTCCACTTGAGGCCGGTGGGGAAGCCCGCACCGCCGCGGCCGCGCAGGCCCGAGGTCTTTACCTCGGAGATGATCCAGTCGTGTCCCTTTTCGATAAAGAACTTCGTGCCATCCCACGAGCCGCGCGAGATGGCGCCTTTGAGGCCCGAGTCGTGAAACCCGTAGATGTTACGGAAAATGCGATCCTTGTCCTCGAGTAGCATCCTGATCTACCCCTTGGATTTGTCTGCGGGCTGAGAGCCGGCTGCGGCTCCCTCGTCCTGCAACTCGGGAAAGCGAGCGCGCCACGCGCCGATCTGCGAACCGTCGTATAGCGCCGGATCCACCAGCGTCGTGACGGCGCCTTCGGGGGCCGACGTCTTGCGGCCGATCTGCGATCCCGCCTTCGGCTGAGCCCCGCGCGCGAAGGCCGCGAGGATCTTCTCGAGCGCCTCCGGCGTCAGATCCTCGTAAGTGTCTTTCCAGATCTGCACCATAGGAGCGTTGGCACAGCAGCCCAGGCATTCCACCTCCTCCCACGAGAACTGGCCGTCCTCGGACAGCTCATGGGGATGCTCGGAGATGCGCCGCTTGCAAACGTCGATCAGCGCTTCCGCACCGCGCAACATACAAGGTGTCGTGCCGCATACCTGGACGTGGGCCTTGGTGCCCACAGGTGCAAGCTGGAACATCGTATAGAAGGTCGCGACCTCGTAGGCGCGGATGTAGGCGACGCCGAGCATGTCGGCGACGTATCTCAACGCGGGCTCCGGGAGCCAGCCGCCCGACTGCTCCTGTGCGCGCCACATCAACGGAATGATTGCGGATGCCTCTTTGCCGACCGGATACTTGGCGATGGTCTCCTTCGCCCACGCGAGATTTTCGGGCGTGAACGAGAAGCCATGCGGCTGGTCGGGATGAAGGCGGCGGACGGCCATGCTGGCTCCCCTCTACGGATCACCCGCGGGGTTCCGAGGCAGCACGACGCGATCTGGGCCGAGAACGCCCGATCACGCGCTACCTCTTCATGCAACACCCCCGCAGCAGCTTAGTGTTCCACTACGTCTATCGCAGCGCGAAAGCAAGCACACACGGCGTTGCTCCCACGCGCAATCGCATGAACATCACAGGGAGATTCGACGCACTGACTAAGGTCAAGAAATCCGATCTCTGGCGTCAGAGATGATCGCGGAGATCGCAGATTGGAGAGGCGATCGTCGCAAATCTTTCACGCGAGCGGCGAGTTGAGCCAGCCGGTGATCAGAAGCACGGTCGCGACAGGTGCGAGGAAGAGAGAGATCTGCGATCCGACGCGCAGAAATCCCGTCCAGAAGACGGCGAGCAGTATGCCAAAAAGTACGATGACCCAACCGCCTGCCTCGGTGCCGCGGGTGGCGGCGAACCAGAGCGCGTTCGAAATCGCGAACAGCCCGATCAAAACAGGCACGGCGGGGAAGTCGATCTGGAGTGCTCCCATCGGCCATTCCTGCCGCCGGGCAACGATGCTGTAGGTCGCGAGCGAGAGGCCCCAACCCAGCGCGGCTACCGCCAACAGAAACAAATTGTCGATCATGTGGAGCAACTCCCCCCTCAATGCGTCCACAGATTGTGCCAGGATTTCCGTCGTTTCACCAGTATCCGTTAAGAACCCGGTTAAGGCTCGTGCCGCCCGGGGACAGGCCAGCCAGGGATAATCCTGACGGCAAGGCTTGCCACCCCCTCGGCAAGACGCCATATTCCGCCCGGAGGCTGGCGGCGGACGAGTACGTCGCCAACCGGGTCAGGTCCGGAAGGAAGCAGCCCTAACGACAGGTGCACGGGTCGTTCGTCAGCCTCTTTATTCGCTCACGGGCCTGTCGCCCGACGCGGCCAAGCCGCGCCGGTTGGTCCTTCGCGGGGGCGCGGCTCGCCGCGGGCCACCTTGTGGCCTGGGCCCTTCGGGCCGAAGCGATGTCCCCCTGCTTCTACAATTGAGCGCAGAGTGGGCGGGGCGGATGGCCAAGAAGAAATCGGACAATGACGTGACGACGGGCAGCGGCGAGGCAACGGCGCCGGCCAAGCCTTACGTCGTGCTTGCGCGCAAATACCGTCCGCAGACGTTCGATGACCTGATCGGCCAGGAAACGATGGTGCGGACGCTGCGCAATGCGTTCCGGTCCGGGCGCATCGCGCACGGCTTCATGCTGACAGGCGTGCGCGGCGTCGGCAAGACGACGACGGCCCGCATTCTGGCGCGCGCGCTCAACTACGAGACCGACACGATCCATGCTCCCACCATCGACATGCCGGTGCCGGGGCGGCACTGCCTCGAAATCATGGAGAGCCGCCATCCCGACGTGATCGAGATGGACGCCGCATCCAACACCGGCGTCGACAACATCCGCGAGATCATCGAAAGCGCGCGCTACCGGCCTCTTTCCGCGCGCACGAAAGTGTTCATCATCGACGAGGTCCACATGCTCTCCAAGGGCGCGTTCAACGCGCTCCTGAAGACGCTCGAGGAGCCGCCGGGGCACGTAAAGTTCATTTTCGCGACGACGGAAATCCGCAAGGTGCCGGTTACGGTGCTCTCGCGCTGCCAGCGGTTCGACCTGCGCCGCGTGGACGTGCCACGGCTGTCGCAGCACTTGAAGTCAATCGTCGCGAACGAGGGCGCGGCGGCGGACGACGACGCACTGACGCTCATCGCGCGCGCGGCCGAAGGATCCGTGCGCGATGCGCTCTCGATCCTCGATCAATCGATCTCCACCTCGTTCGGCCCGAGCGAGGACGACGGCGGCGTGGTCACGGCCGCCTCCGTTCGCGCGCTCTTGGGCCTCGCCGACCGGGGACGCATCTTCGATCTTCTCGAAACGCTGGTGGCGGGCGAGATCGCGCAGGCGCTCAAGGCGCTGGACGGCCTCTTTCACGACGGCGCGGATGCGAGCCAGGTGCTCGCGGATCTCGCCGAAGCCGTGCACATCACCGCGCGCATCAAGGCCGTGGGACCGGACGCGGCGGGCGAAGCGCTGGCACTGGAAGAGAAGCGGCGCGCGGGTGCGCTTGGCGAACGGCTTTCCATGCCGCTGCTGGCGCGGCTGTGGCAAATGCTGCTCAAGGGGCTCGACGAAGCCGGAAAGGCGCCCAATCCCCTGGCTGCGGCCGAAATGGTGCTGATCCGCATCGCGCACACCTCGGACCTCCCTCCGCCCGACGAGATCATTCGCGCCCTCGGAGGGGCACCGGAGCGGCGGCGCAGCGAGCGTCCGGCCGCCTCCGACGCCGCCCGCAACGGCGCGGGCGCGACCGCCGAAGCAGAGGGTGGGCAGCAACCCCGCGCAACAGCGTCTCCGGAAATGGACCTCGACCTCCTGCCGGAGGAAGACCGGGATTTCGATTTCCCGGCTGAGCTTCTGGATGAGGAGGGGAGCGACGACGAGGGCGACCGCATCGCCCCGTCAGCCGGCGGGACGGTGCTCCGCCCCCTCAACACGTTCGCCGACGTCGTCACGCTGGTCGGCGAGCGGCGCGACGCCAAGCTCAAGGTCTCGCTCGAAGAGCAGGTGAGCCTCGTGAAGTACGACGGCATTGCAGGCGCAATCGATCTCTTCCTGCTGCCGGGCGCCTCTCCCGACATCGCCAACGACCTGCGCGAGAAGCTCAACAAGTGGACCAGCCGCCGTTGGGTGGTGGTGCTTTCCAAGACGCCGGGCGAACGGCCGATCGGTCAGGTGCGGCGTGAGCGCGAGGCCGAGGAGATCGCAGCGCTGAAACGCCATCCGGCCGTCGCGGCCGTGCTCGGCGCCTTTCCGGACGCAGAGGTTTCGCCCGTGAAGCCAATCGCGCGCCGGGACGACGACAGCAAGGCGGGATGACGAGGGTCGTCGGGTGGAGTGAGGCCGTGGGCAGCAGGCAGCAGGCAGCAGGCGGTAGGGGAGATTCGCTTGCGTCTTACTTTCTGCGATGCCGCACTGCTTATGGCGTCGGCCCTAAACGGGAAATGATCCCGATTTTTGCTGGCGGGAAACGCTCCCCTGCCCCGACAAATGTAACAATGTTATAGCGCGCGCCTCTTCGCCGGTGATCGCACCGGCGACTGTTCAGGGAGATATGCATGCGCTCACTCGCACTTTCGGCCACCGCGTTGCTGCTCGCGGCTGGGCCTGTTCTCGCCGCTTCGGAGGGCAAGTTCTCCAAGGCGACAGTTGACGGGATCACCAAGTCCCTCGAAGCCGACGGGTGCAAGCTCGGCGAGATCCACTCCGGTGATGGCCGCTACGACATTTCCGGAGCGCAATGCGCGGACGGCGTCTACACGGTCTCCGTCGACACCAACTTCAAGATCATCGAAAAGAAGAAGAAGCCGGAGCCGCCCAAGTAGGCGCGCACGCTCAGCGACATCCGATCGGGAGGATGGCCGGGGATCGCCCGGCCGTTCTTTTCTGGGCGATGGAACCGGCTGGCACTCTCCGGCACTACCTTCGGCAAAGGAGGAGCCGCCCGCATGGATGACGCCTTCGATCTGCAGCGCTTCGTCGATGCCCAATCGCTGGTCTACGAGACCGTGTTGCGCGAGCTTCGCGCGGGGCGGAAGACCACGCACTGGATCTGGTTCATCTTCCCTCAGGAGACCGGGCTCGGCCGCAGCGCCATGTCTGAGCGCTACGCGATTGCCTCCCTGGATGAAGCACGCGCCTATCTCGCCCATCCCATTCTCGGACCGCGGCTCAAGGCATGTACGGACCTCGTCCTGTCGCACCGCAACGTGCCGCTCGAGGACATCCTCGGCGAGCTCGACGCCAAGAAATTCAGGTCGTCGATGGACCTCTTCCGGCGGGCGGGCGCGGAGTGGGCGCGGATACCTCGGGATTCGACATGACGCGGTGCGGGCCGAGAAGAAATGATCTAGGATTCAGGTTCGGGCAGTAGGGAGTGAGGCAGTGGGCAGTCGTGATGGCGCCTTGCCTTCCCCTGACTGCCTCACTGCCAACTGCCTTTACTGCCGGCCGAGAGGAGCACCGATGAAAGACCTGATGGGCATGATGAAGCAGGTCAAGGACATGCAGGACCGCATGCAGCGCCTCCAGGAGGAGCTCGGCGCGCTCGAGGTTGCAGGCTCGGCCGGGGGCGGCCTGGTGTCGGTCACGCTCAGCGGCAAGGGTGACATGAAGCGCGTCCGCATCGACCCTTCCCTGCTCAAGCCCGAGGAAGCCGAGATCGTCGAGGACCTGATCGTGGCCGCCACGTCGGACGCCAAGTCCAAGGTCGAAGCCAAGCTCCAGGAGAAGATGAGCGAAGTCACCGGCGGGCTTCCGCTGCCGCCCGGCATGAAGCTTTTTTGACGGTTTCCCCTCCAGCACTCCGGTTGCTGAAAAAAAACTTCGCCTCAAAGGTCACGAAAGGCCTTTGAGCTGTTGTATTTCGCGAAGTTCTGCCCTATCTGCGCACGCTTGCTCAAAGTGCGGGTGCACGCGAGCTCTTTGGTTAAACTCTCATCCAGGAAGGGAGCTTCGCCTTGGACAGCGTTCTCATCATCGGTGCCGGTGCGGCAGGTTCGGTCACGGCGCAGAAGTGCGCCATGAACCGCGACGTGTTCAAAAAGGTGCACCTCGCCTCGCGGCGGCTCGAGAGCTGCGAGAAAGTCGCCAAGCAGTGCAAGACGCCGATCGAGATCTCGCAGGTTGACGCCGACAAGGTGGACGAGGTCGTCGCGCTGATCGAGCGCGTGAAGCCCGATCTTCTGATCAACATGGCACTTCCCTACCAGGATCTGCCGATCATGGACGCGTGCCTCAAGACCGGCGTGCACTACATGGATACCGCCAACTACGAGCCGCGCGACGTCGCGAAGTTCGAGTACTCCTGGCAGTGGGCCTATCAGGACCGCTACAAGGACAAGGGCATCATGGCGGTGCTCGGCTGCGGCTTCGATCCCGGCGTCTCGAACATCTTCTGCGCCTACGCGCAGGAGCACCTGTTCGACACCATCGACACCATCGACATCATCGACTGCAACGACGGCAGCCACGGAAAGTCGTTCGCCACCAACTTCAATCCGGAGATCAATCTCCGCGAGGTGACGCAGCGCGGCAAGTACTGGAAAGACGGCAAGTGGATCGACATCGATCCGCTGTCGATCTCGTGCATGATCGACTATCCGGAAGTGGGCCAGCGCAAGAGCTACCTCATCTATCACGAGGAGGAGGAGAGCCTTGTCCAGAACATCAAGGGCCTGAAGCAGATCCGCTTCTGGATGACGTTCTCCGACAACTACATCAAGCACCTCGACGTGCTGCAGAGCGTGGGCATGACGCGCATCGACCCCGTCATGTACAAGGGCACGCCGGTGATCCCGATGGAGTTCCTGAAGGAGCTGCTGCCGCCGCCGTCCTCGCTCGGCGAGAACTATACGGGCCGCACGTCCATCGGCTGCATCATCGACGGCAAGAAGGACGGCAAGCGCAAGACGGTGCTCATCTATAACGTCTGCGACCATGCCCAGTGCTACAAGGAGACGGGCGCGCAGGCCGTCAGCTACACGACGGGCGTTCCGCCGGTCGTGGGCGGCATGATGGTGTTCAAGGGCGCATGGGAGGGCCGCGGCGTGTTCAACGTGGAGCAGCTTCCCTCGAAGCCGTTCCTCGACGAGCTCGGCAAGCAGGGCCTGCCCTGGCACGTGAAGGACATCACGCCTGCCGACCAGGCCGAGCTGTTCGCGGTCAAGACCTGATCCGCGGTTACTGCGAGGTATTTGTTCGAATGGGCGGCTTCGGCCGCCCATTTTTTTATTCACATCACACGCTTTTCCAAGTGAGATGGCCGGCGGCCGAGGCGGGTATGGCTCGGCCGAATTGGGGGATCAGCTCGATGCAGGATACCGTGCAGGCTTACTTCGCGGCCGGGACCGACGCCAACGCGGCGCCGGTCATCGTGACCGTGCACGGGACCAACGACGCGCACCCCGACGACGAGGGCCAGCGCTGGTGGCAGCGCGGCTCCAAGTTCACCCAGCGTCTCGTCGACAGCCTGGCGGCGCGAGGCATTCCGCAGGCGGAAATCCTGCCGCTCCACTGGTCGGGACAGAACTCGGACTTCGATCGCCTCAAGGGCGCCGAGGATCTCGCGCGCACGCTACGCCGCCTCGACCGCGAGGGACGGCAGCACGCGGTGATCGCCCACAGTCACGGCGGCAACGTCACTGTGGAGGGGCTCACACGCGTTCCCGCCTCGCCGCGCCGGGGCGGCATCATCTCGTTCGGCACGCCATTCTTCCTGCGGCGCCTCAAGACGGTGCCGATGCTGATCGCACTGTTCCAGACCGTGCTCGGGCTCATCATCCCGCCGATCATGGCGTGGTACCTCGCGGAAGCGCTCTCGTCCGACACCAACAAGAAGATCGAAGCGGTGGTGCTGTTCGGCGGGCTTGGCGCGCTCGGGCTGTGGAGCCTCGCCAAGGGCGTGCGCAAGCTCGGGCGGCGGCACTTCGCCAACCGGCTACTCGCGCGCTCGCTCGCGCCGTCGCAATGGCTCGTCGTTCACAGCCCGCGCGACGAAGCCATGCAACTGCTCGAAACGGCCGCGCAGATCTCGCCCCAATACGTGAAGGCCAGTGCGGCGCTGCGGTCGCTCACGGCGTTCGCCTCGCTGGCCGGCGTTGCCGTCACGGTGGCGTTCTTCGCTTGGAACGCGCGCTACTTCCTCGATCCGATCATCACGAAAGTGCAGGCGGGCGAATTCGGGCTCGGGACGGCCGCGGACCTCACGTTCCTTCTGCTCGTTCCGGTGATCTACGGGCTGGTGTTCTTCACGGTGTGGGCGATCGCGCGGGCGGGCGGCGCGTGGCTCTATGCGAAGATGCTCACCAGCGCCATCCATGGCGGCGTGATCGGCGCGGCTTTTGGCGGCGACGGGCATTACAAGCTCGTCGGCGTGACGCGGCTTCCTCCCTATGTCGGCCAAGCCAAGGAGCAGCGGATCGAAGCCGTCGATCTCGGCGGTATCGACGATGCGGCGCTGTTCGTTGCCGCGCAGAGCCTTTACAACAGCGTCGTCGCCAGCGACGGACCGGAAGGCGGCATCGCCAATCCCGATCAGATGTGGAAGCGCCTTTCCGACGCGCTCTATCACAACGCCTACATGCGCGACGACGGCGTCATATCCTCCGTCGCAGACCATCTCGCGGGCACCTGGCAGAGGCGGGAACGCTGAACGCACACCAGCGTCGAGACGGAAAAATCAGCAGAGGCATGGAATAAAATATCGCCCTCGCAAGGCCGTCTTGCGGGCGATTGTGGCTTCGCACGTCCTCATTTGAATCACAGAATCGCAGGATCTTTCTTCATGTGATTCGACTCGTGCCCGCGTGGAACAAGATCGGGCACATACGCCTTTGACGTAGGTCGCATTTTTCAAAGACGAACCCTGTGTGCGTTTCGTCCCGTTGCTCGCAGCCCTGTGGCGTCAGGGGAGCCGGATCGAATTTTCGTCGAAATGCTCTTTAGAGACGGGGAACAGCCAATGGCTCATCTTTCAGAAAAACTCGCGGAAATGCACCGCCGGCTTGCCGAGAACACCCAGGAGGAGCAGGCGCTCGTCCGGGCCCTCAACGCGGCACTCAATCACGTGGACGAGAAGCTGCTTTCGGAAATCCGTCACGTCACCGCGCAGCACGAAGCGCGGCGCGCCGTGATCATGAACGAACTTCAACTGCTGGCGACGCGGCTTTGCGCCTTCCCGGTCACCGCCGCCGAGCCCATGGCCGCGATCGAGGACGATACGCATGCCGCGCGAGCCGCTGCCAACGGGCACGCGCACAGGAGCGGGGCCGCCACGCACGCGCCCGGCAACTGGCGGATCGCGGCGCAGAACATCCAGGACGACCTGGATTTCTTCACCGACCCCCAGCCGTCGAGCCACTGACGGGCACACGCCGCCCTTTGCGGGCGGTTGATACCGAAGCCGCGGGCCGTTACACACCTCGTCCCAGGTGTGTTTGAAAGGCTCGCGGTTTTTTCATGTTGTTTCGTACTCGCGTTCTCGGCGCAGCGGCGGCCTCGCTGCTTTCCGTTCTGCCCTGCGGCCTCCGCGCCGCCGACATCGATCTTTACGCGTGGCAATTTTCGGAGAATCTGGACCCCGCCGACCCGAAGGCGGCCTCCGCGCAGCTCATCTACGGCATTCCCGAGACTGACGACATTCAGGTTGCAGGCACCTGCGCGGCGGCGAGTGCCGACGACGCCGTGCCGAGCATAACCTTCGGCTTGGACGTCAGCGCGCTCCAGTCGGGTGTCGAGACCGACTTGAAATTCACGACCGGCACCGTGGAGCACACGGTCAAGGGCCGCGTTCAGCTTGCCGAGTACGAGGAAGGCCTCGATGGCGTCGTTGCATCTCTCGCGCCATCCGACCCGCTCTGGACGCTGATGTCTCAAAAGACGGAGTTTTCGTACTCCGTGGCGGGAGCGAGCCCGGCCAAGGCGTCGCTCGAGCGGGGCCGTGAGAATATCGGCAAGTTTCTCGATGCTTGCCGCAGATACGCGGCGCAGGCGACGCCTCCGGGCGAGAAGGGCAAGCCATGAGCGAAGGCGAAATCCTCTCCATCCGCAACGAATTGACGGGGCTCGTTATTTCAGTCGTCTCCGTCAGCTTCGGCATGATCTCGGCCTACATCGTGGGCCTGTGGCTGTTCCTCAAGAACGCGCCGCTGATCCTGCGCCTCCTGGCCTTCCTGCTCATGTCCTGCGGGCTCGCCTTCATGGGCGTGCTGACGGGCGGCCTCAACGCGCTGCTGCTCGGCACCGAACGGGCCTGGAGCAAGCTCGGCACCACCTCCGTGGGCATTCCGAGCTTCGGGAGTGAGAGGCCCGAGTTTCTCTATGGCCTGTCGATGTACGAGGCTTCCGCCGCCCTCGGCTGCATCGCCTTTCTCGCGATCTATATCGCCCTCTTCTTCATCACGTTCTTCTACCGCTGGCCGGAGGACGAGGGGAGGAATTAGCCAATTACGGGCTAGGCTCTGGAGCATACGATCCGAAGCCTCGGATCGTATGCTTCTGGTTTTTGACCCGTCGCATTTTCTTACGACGAACCGAGGGTCCACTTCGCCGGAAAATGCTCTAGAAGTCGTCATACGGCGATGCCATATAGCGCGCTCGACTTTGTCCTTCGCCAGATTGGTCAGCGCATGAACCCTCAGTTTCCCGATGACATCCGCACGCCCGCCTACGTCCTCGACGTGGCCGCCTTGAAGCGGAACCTCGCGACCGCGACCCGCATCAAGCGCGAGGCGGGCGTCAGGATCCTGCTCGCCACCAAAGCCTGGGCCATGCCGGCGGCGTTTCCGATCCTGCGCGATGGGCTCGACGGCACGACGGCGTCGGGAGAGTACGAGGCGCGCATGGGGCGCGAGGAGTTCGGCAAGGAGGTGCACGTCTACGCTCCCGCCTACGGACCGGGCGAGGTGGAGCGCCTCACGCACATCGCCGATCACATCTATTTCAACTCGCCCGAGCAGATCGCGCTCGGCCTGCCGCTCGCCAAGGCCGCTGGGCGCGAAGTCGGCATCCGCATCAACCCCGGCTACTCGAACGCCACTGTGGGCGGGGCGCTGTACGATCCCTGCGCGCCCTGCTCGCGCTTCGGCACGACGGCCGAGGACATCGACCAGCTTCCGTGGGACGAGATCGACATCTTTCACGCACATGCGCTCTGCGAGTCGCTGGCGGACGGATCAGCCGGCCTTATCGCGCACGTGGCGCGCAACTTCGCGCCCTACCTTAGGCGCGTAAAGGCGGTGAACTTCGGCGGCGGGCACTTCATCAACAAGCCGGGCTACGACGTCGACAAGCTGATCGCGGCGCTCAAGGCGTTCCGGGCGGAGTTCGGCATCGAGGTGTATCTCGAGCCGGGCGCGGGGCTGGTGGTCGACACTGGCTATCTGGTCTCGACCGTAATCGGGCTCACGCGCAACGTGAAGGATATCGCCATTCTCGACGCGTCCGCCTCGACGCACATGCCGGACGTGCTGGAAGTTCCGTATACGCCGCCGGTGCTCGGCGCGGAGAAGCCGGACGTGCTGGCACACAGCTACATCCTGGGCGGCAAGACCTGCATGACGGGAGACGTGATCGGCGAATACTCGTTCTCCGAGCCGCTGAAGCCCGGCTCCCGCGTCGTGTTCGGCGACATGATGCAGTACTCCTTCGTGAAGAACACGACCTTCAACGGCACGCCGCTGCCGGATCTCGCCATGCTGCACGAGGATGGGCGCTACGAGGTGGTGCGGACCTTCGGCTACGAGGATTTCCGCAGGCGGCTCGGATAGCGCGTCACCTCGGTACTTTTTTGCGGCGCGCCGGACGGCGGCATCGGTTGCAGAGCCGTCCGGCCCGTGTAACATTCCAGACGGTGGGACATAACTCGTTCGGGGGCTCGACAAACAGGAGGCCCGTGCATGTCCACGTCTGCGAAATTCGAGCGAAGCGTCCTCAGCCACGACGAGTTTGAAGTCGTCAAAGGCACGCATCATCCGGCGATCTACCAGCTCGACGACCTGAAAGCGCTTCAGGACCTGCAGGGGCGGCTGCGAACCCTTCGTAGCAAGGAGCGCACGCTCGCGCGCCAGAAGCGGCGGGAGGTGCGTGGCAAGGCCGACGCGCGCGGCAAGAGTTTTCCCGCGACCGCCGAGCAGCCGCTCAAGCGCAAGCAGATTTTCGCGGCGGCGCTGAAACGCGTGAACAACGAGATCCGTCGCGTGCGGGTTCTCGATGCGCGCGCCCAGCATGTGGACGCTGCTCACAAGGCGCTGCGCCTGCGCCGCGAGGCCAACTTCATTCATCATCCGGTGGAGAAGACGGCGAGCGAGGGGATGAACCCGCTGCCGAATAAGCGGCGGCGCTCGCACATTCCGGGTAGCCAGGTGGGCAGCGTCTCACAGGCGACGAAAGTCGCGCAGGCGAAGAAAGACGGACGCGCGAGCTGATACGGCGTGCCTCAACGTAGAAGAGGGCCGCCTCTCCTTTCCGGAGTGGCGGCCCTCGTCTCTTGCGCCGCGCGGGCTCCGCACGAAGCGAGCGACCTATTTCTTCTTCTCGGCCTTCTTCTCCACCTTCTTCACCTTCTTGGCCTTTGCCTTTTTCGCCTTCTTGGCTTTCTTGACCTTCTTCTTGTGCTCGGCTTTGGCCTCGTGCTTCTTCGCGTGTGCCTCGCGCTTCAGCGTCACCTCGGAGACGGCGCTCTCGCCATGGTGAGCAGGTACCTTCGGCAAGGCAACGGCCAGCGTGCTCGCCGCGGCCAAAGCAACCAGGGCAGCGCCGACGGCCGCCGACAACTTCAACGTCTTCATGATCTCTCCTTCACTGTGAACCGATGCCAGCCTGGAGAGAACGGCATCGGCCCCCGCCCTGCTCGCCCCCTCCATGCCGCGAATGCCTGGGGCCTGATCTTCAATCCCCCAAATCCTTCGCAGGACCGATGATCACGCTTCGGACGTACGAGATCCGGGAGCGACCATGGCCGCAGGTGAAGCTATTGAGGGGTTCGAACGGAGGGAAAGATTAAAAGCTCATAAGCAGCGCAACGCGTCCGCGCAGGAGACCATCCGGCTGCGGAGGAAATAACGTGCGACGGTGATTGAAGCGATAGCCGCGCTATCGCTGAGCGCGGCAGGACTGGAGGCAGCGCGTCAGCTCGGCGCCGCAGCTCGGGCTGTCCTTGGTGGCGCGGCGGCAGGAGTTCTCCTGCGCATAGCACCGCTTCGCGCAATCGTTGGCGACCGTCACGGATGGCAGAAGGGCCGAGAACGCGCCCAGACACAGGGCGGCGATCGCATATCGAATAGTACGGCTCATCAATCGACCTCCCTGCTGGAAAACCTTCTGTCACATTGGACTGCGCCCGCCCCGTTCCGCGCCCCTCGCGCAGGAACATGGTTTACGCTCCGCACGATGAACGCCACCTGAACCGGACGTCAAGTGACGGGCTCCATTTAGGTTGCCGAGACATGGTGGAAAGGGCGCCGGGAGTGCCGCCCACCTGTTCATAAGCGGGCTCGGCAGAAGCGGCCACGACCGCGGATTAGAACGCAAATTCCTCGAAGATATGATCGATGTTGCCGTGCCAGGGGCCCTCGAAACGTTCGATCAGCTCGTCGGCCACCGTGCGGCCCGCCGCGACCAGGCGCTGGAGCGGCGCGAGATAGATGGTTTCGTCCTGGCTTTTTGCGTTGATCTGGCGCCTGTTCTTGAGGCCCATGTGCGAAATGCGAAGCGCGGTACGGGCAAGCTCCTGCACATTGGTGTCGCGGAAGGGCGCGGCGAGCGCCAGCCGGGGCACGGCCGCTCGCAGCTCGTTGCGCTCCTCGGCGGTCCAGGTCTTCACCATGTCCCAGGCCGCGTCGAGCGCTGCCTCATCATAGAGCAGGCCGACCCAGAAGGCGGAGAGCGCGCAGATGCGCGGCCAGCGTCCGCCGTCCGCGCCACGCATCTCGAGGAAGCGCTTCATGCGGACCTCGGGGAACAGCGTCGTGAGGTGATCGGACCAGTCGTCGAGCGTGGGCAGCTCACCGGGTAGCGCTGCGAGCCTGCCCTCCATGAAATCGCGGAACGAGGCGCCCGCGACATCGATGTAACGGCCGGCGCGGTAGACGAAGTACATCGGCACATCGAGCGCGTATTCAACGTAGCGCTCGTAGCCCATTCCATCCTCGAAGACGAAGGGCAACATGCCGGTGCGGCGCGGATCCGTTTCACGCCAGACCTCGCTCCTCAGCGACTTCATGCCGTTGAGGCGGCCCTCGGTGAACGGGGAGGACGCAAAAATCGCGGTGGCGATCGGCTGCAGCGCGAGGCTGACGCGCAGCTTCTTCACCATGTCGGCTTCGCTGCCGAAGTCGAGGTTCACCTGGATGGTGGCCGTGCGATACATCATGTCGAGGCCGCGCTTGCCGACCGTCGGCATATAGCGAGTCATCACGGCGTAGCGCTGCTTGGGCATATGCGGCGTCTCAGCCAGCGTCCACTTGGGCGAGAAGCCTACGCCGAGAAAGCCGATGCCGAGGTCCTCGCCCACGTCCAGCACCTCGTTCAGGTGCTGCTGGGTTTCATCGGCCGTCTCGTGAAGCGTGCGAAGCGGTGCGCCCGACAGCTCGAATTGCCCGCCGGGCTCCAGGCTGATCGTGCCGCCCGCCTCTCCATCGGGCCGCTTCAGGGCGATGATGTTGTCGCCTTCCTTGATCGGGTCCCAGTCGTAGCGCGCCATCATGTGCTCCATGAGGGCGCGGATGCCGCGATTGCCCTCATAGGGCACGGGGCGCAGCGTTTCGGTCTGGAAGACGAACTTCTCGTGCTCGGTGCCGATGCGCCAGTCGTCCTTCGGCTTCTCGCCGGCCGCAATCCAGGCGACGAGTTCGTCGCGGGATCGCACGGGCGGGCTCTTGGCCCCATCCTGGGCCCCATCCTGGCGGGTCGACATGTGTGGGGCCTCTGGCAGTCAGAAGGATAGGCTCGGTACTCGGCACGAGTTATGGCGAGCCAAGCGCGGCGAAACAAGGGGGGTGCGGCGGCCGGGGATCTTCCCGAAACGCACCGTCAGACCGATCAGCGCACGCTTGCAGGCGGAAGGCAGGCCTCGACCTCGCGCGGATTGTCCGGAATGGCTTCCGAACGTACGCAGGCTTCGAGGCGCCGGATCATAACCGAGCCGTGGTTCGGGCGCAGACAGTCGACGAAAAGGCGAACGCCGCGCGAGGCACAACCCTCGATCTCCGCCATGATGAATTGGGGTGCATCAACATCCGGACGCCGGTCGCGCGAAATGAAGATATTCGGCTCGATGATCACGCCGGGGCGCCTGTTAGGGCGATCGTGGTCCGGGCGGCCGGGTGCCGGGCGATCCGGGCCCGGGCGATCAGGCCCTGGGCGGTCCGGGACGCCCGGACGGTCCCAGCCTGGACGCGTATCGCCCGCAGCCGGAAGCACCGCGGCCACGCAGGCCACAGCCGCGCACAGGGTTCGCAGGAACAAACTCGCCTTGGCTTGCATGACCATCCATCCGCAAGATGCGCGTAAGCCTGCCCGCAGGCTTCGCGCCAGCCCGCCATGATAGGGAGGAATACGTAAACGAATCGCTCCGGGGGCCGAGCCCGGCCCCTGCGGCTGGTCGCGAGAGGGAGGTCCGCGATGAAAAACGAGGCGCTCCTCGCCGGTGGCATCATCGTCGCTGCGATCGTCGTGGCGGCATTCACGCTCGATGGCGAGACCGTTCCGAACAAGAAGATCGCCGGCGGATCGGAGGCCTGCACCTATCACGCAGGACCGATGGACGCCGAGCTCATCGACAAGGGAGGGGACGCCGGCCAGCGCATCCTGCGCGAAATTCTGGCTCTCGATCGCAAGTGCGAGTACGTGACGCTCGCGCTGCCGGATGGGACGCGCCAGATCATGAAGCTCGGCAAGGAAGGGCGGAAGCCGGGCGAGCCCGGACCGCCCAGCATCACCGTCTTCTAGCCCCTGCTCGGGGCCTGCGGCTCGGCGGCGAGGATCTGGCGCGCCTTGGCACAATCGGCCTCCATCTGGCGCACCAGCTCCTCCGAGGTCGCGAACTTGCGGTCGCTGCGGACCTTCTCCACGAAGCTCACCTCGATCTCGTGGCCGTAGATCTTCTCGTCGAAATCGAAAAGGAACACCTCGAGCACCGGCTTGCCGTCGTCGAACGTCGGCCGCGTGCCGAGATAGGCGGCGCCTTCGAGCTCCTTGCCGTCGAGCTTCACGCGGACGGCGAAAATGCCATGCCCCAGCCCGGTTCCCTTGGGCATGGCGACATTCGCCGTCGGAAACCCTAGCCCCGTGCCCCGCTGAGCCCCGCCGATCACGGGGCCCCTCACCCGCCACTGACGCCCCAGCGCGTGGGCCGCGCCGCGAACGTCTCCTTCGGCGAGCAGAAGGCGGATGGCCGTCGAGGAGAACGGCTCGCCGCGCTCGGCAACCGGCTCGACCACAGTCACTGCAAAACCATGCGCTTTTCCGGCTTCGCGCAGCGTCTCGGCCGAGCCCGTGCGGTTGCGGCCGAAGAAGAAATGGTAGCCGACCACCACGTGCGAGACGAAGAGCGCTCCGACCAGAATGTCCTCGATGAAGCGGCCTGCATCGAGCCCCGCGAGCGTGGCATCGAAGGGAAGGACGACCGCGAGATCGAGGCCGAGCTCATCGAGTACGGCGAGCTTCTCCTCATGGGGCGTGAGGTGGAAATGCTGCTCGTCCGGCGCGAAGAACTCGCGCGGGTGGGGCTCGAAGAGAAGCACGCCAGCAGGGCGGCCGATGCGGCGCGCCTCCTCCTTGGCTCGCGAGATCAGGACCCGGTGGCCCCGATGCACGCCGTCGAAATTGCCAAGCGCCAGCACGGCGCCCTTGGCTTCGGGCGGCACGGAGCTGGAGCCGTTGACTATGAGCATGTCGTGTTCTCTCGTGCGCGGCGAGCTTCTCCGCCCGCGCATCACGCAGGGCGGCTCGGAACCATGAGCTGGGCTTCGCCGGTGAGGACGGCCTTGCCGTTCACGGCGCACACCGTCTCGAATCGCGCGCGCTTCTTTTCCGGAATGAGCTCGACGAGCTTAACAGTGGTCACCACCGTATCGCCGATCTTGACGGGCGCCTTGAAGGCCAGCGTCTGGGAGATGTAAATTGCTCCAGGGCCCGGGAGCTTCATGCCGAACACGGCAGAGATGTAAGCCGCCGATAGCATGCCGTGCGCGATGCGCTCCTTGAAAAGGGTCGTCGCTGCATAGGCCGCATCGAGATGAACCGGATTGCGATCGCCCGAGATGTCGGCGAACGCCGTGATGTCCGCATCGGTCACCGTGTTGGTCACAGATGCTTCCTGGCCAACCGCAAGGTCCTCGAAATACGTGATGTTGTTAACCGTCATGTGCTCATTCCTGCCGCTGACCTCGGTTCCGGCCTTTGTCTACCGGGCAGGCGGTCCGTGTGCAACTCGCGGAACTGCGGGCCCCGGTGCGTAAAAAGCAGACACGCAGGTGTTGCAGCCGACGGAGGGATCGCGCTATAAGGCGTAATCCCCAAATTCCTAATCCCACTATTGGCCTTCGCAGCCTGTCGCCGCGAAAGCCCGGAGAGAGCCGCTATGAGCGATCGTAAACCCCTGATGCCGAAGGCCACAGCCGTTTGGCTGGTGGAAAATACCTCGCTCTCGTTCGAGCAGATCGCAGTGTTCTGCGGCTTGCATGTGCTCGAGGTCAAGGGCATCGCCGATGGCGACGTGGCGCAGGGTATCAAGGGCCTCGACCCCGTCACCTCGAACCAGCTCACCCGCGACGAGATCGAGGCGGCCGAGAAGGATCCGAGCCGCCAGCTCCACATCGCCGAGCCCAAGGTGGTGATGCCCGAGACGGCGGTCTCCAAGCGCGGCCCCCGCTACACGCCGGTCTCGCGCCGTCACGACAGGCCGAACGCCGTGCTCTGGCTGCTGCGCAATCATCCGGAGCTGAAGACGAGCCAGATCATGCGTCTCGTCGGCACCACGAAGCCGACCATCGCCCAGATCAAGGATCGCACGCACTGGAACTCCGCGAACCTCGTGCCGCAGGATCCTGTTACGCTCGGCCTCTGCTCGCAGACCGACCTCGATAACGAAGTGAAGAAGGCGGCGCGCCGCATGGAGCGCGAGCAGCGCGAAGCACACCGCGAGGCGATCCGCGCCGGCACTCTGCTGCCGACGGAAGAGACGACCGCCACCGCAGAAGGCGAGGAGGGCTTCCGCCCAACGGCCGAGATCGTGCAGCCGAAGGAGACTTCGGAAGAGCGCGAGGAAACGCCCGCCGAGGAAGAGGCCCGCGTGTTCGCCAAGCTCAAGGAGCTTTCGTCGGGCAGCGAGGGCAAGGACGAAGGCGAGGACGACTGAACTCGTCTGCAGCGCCAGCACCGCTTGGCCTTCTAATTCCACGTACTCGAGCGCGGCCGGTTGCAGTCAACCGGTCGCGCTTTTGTTTTCGGTAAAGTGATTGGTCCAGCTCAGCTCAGCCCGGCCCACCACGACAGCAACGTGTCGGTCACCAGGGCGAGGAAGATCGCGGCGCCAACATCGCGATTGGCGCGGAAACGGCGCAGGCAGTTCTTGGCATCCGAAATGTCCAAGGTCGAGACCTGCCAAGCCATCTGCAGGCCGACGAGGGCGACGCCGAAGAAGAACATCAGATGCGTGCCCGCGAGGAAGCCGGCGGCGATCCACAGCAGCAGCGCGCCCACATAGAAGCTGCCGACCCAGAACGGCGTATCCTCTCCAAACGAGAGGGCGGTCGACTTGAGGCCGAGCATCAGATCGTCCTCGGTGTCCTGGTGGGCGTAGATCGTGTCGTAGCCGATGGTCCATAGGACCGAGCCCATGTAGAGCAGGATGGCCGGGAGAGCGAGCGAGCCCTTGACGGCCGCCCAGCCCATCAGCGCGCCCCAATTGAACGCGAGCCCGAGCACCGCCTGCGGCCAATAGGTGAAGCGCTTCATGAAGGGGTAGATCGCAACCAGCGCCAGCGACGCGATACCGAGCGCAATCGTGAACAGGTTGAACCAGATGAGGACGAAGAAGCCGACCAGCGCGAGCGCGAACGTGAAAAGCAGTGCGGCTTCCGGCGTGACCTGGCCTGAGGGAATCGGCCGGCTCGCCGTGCGCTGGACGCGGGCGTCGAAGTCGCGATCCACGTAGTCGTTATATGCGCAGCCCGCTCCCCGCATGACGACCGCGCCGATGGCAAACATGGCCAGCATCCAAGGGTCCGGATAGGGGTGGCCCATCGAGACCTCGGCCAGGGCCACCGACCACCAGCACGGAAACAGCAGCAGCCACGTGCCGATAGGACGGTCCATGCGCGCGAGCCGCAGATACGGGCGCAAAGGGGCGGGCGCGAAGCGATCCACCCAGTTGCCTTCGGCGGCATCCGCAACAGCGGCCGAGTCTCCGTCGATCGGGGGCTCGGCATCGGGGGTCGCCGCCTGCGCCGTCATTTTCGATTGATCCTCGTCTGCCATTTCCGAGCCATCCGTTGCGCGGGGGAAATTAGCCGCCGCCGTCCTCCGGGGCAACTTGCGGCACTGCCGCAAGGAGAACATCGGCCACATCCTCCGAAAAGCGCCTGCTCGTGCCCTCCATGACAACGACGCCGGAGCCTTGGGGGCCAGGATGGGCCGCCGGCAGACCGTGCGCCACGAGGGCCTCGGCGCAGCCGGGCCAGTCTCCGCCCTCGACAGGCTCGTTGCACGAGGCCCACGACAGCGTGCCGCAGACGTTGTCGCCAAACCCGTGCTGCTCCCTCCAGCTCGCCCCATGATCGAGGAGGAAGCGTGCAAGGCGGGAATCGCCCCGGAAGACGGCGTGGTTCAACGCCGAGGCGTCCCAGTCGCCGCCACGTGTGGCGACCGGCCATCCCAGCCGCACCATGAGGCGCACGGCCTCGCCCGCACCTTGCGCCGCCAGCTCCGGCAGGAGCCGAAGCTCCGACGCGGAGAGCGCCGCAAGGCTGCCCGGCCGCTCAGCCAGGAGGCGGCGTGCGGCAGGCTCGTCACCTCTCGTGCAGGCGGCCACGAACTCCTCCTGCTCGGAGAGCCCGCTCACGCTGCCGCCTGCCTCGCGCACCAGCTCGGCGACATGCGGAAGCCCGAACTTGAGGGCCAGCACGTAGGCGCTGTTTCCCTCGGGCGTCCTGGCTGACGGATCTGCGCCCGCGGCCAGCAGGGCACGCACATGCTCCGCGGACCTTCGCCGCCTGATGGCCCATAGCAGGGGCGAGCCCCACGCCGATGTGGGCGCGCCGGGCGGGCGCTCGTTAGGATCGCCTCCGTGCGCGAGCAGCAGGCGCAGCGGCTCGGCATCGTCGAGATCGAGGGCGCGATAGAGCGCGTTGGTGCCGGTAACGCGCGCTCCCGCCTTCAACAGAAGGCACGTGCAGGCCGGGCTTTCGAGCGCGTGATAAAGCGACTCGCCATCGTTCGGGTTCGCGCCCCGCTCCAGCAGAAGCTGCGTCAGCTCGGGGTCGCGGTTCTGGCCCGCCGCACCGTAAAGTGCGGACAGCGGATACTCTTCCGACGGCGCTTCCGGGGAGGCCGCCCAGCGGCTTTGCACGCTCTGGCCAGGATCGGCGCCCGCATCGAGCAGGAGACGCGCCGCCGCCATGAGACGCTCGCGATAGGCAGGCAGGCGCAGCAGGCTCGAATGCGTGACCGCGACGAGCGGGGGAAGACCCAGCGCCCCGCCCGGGCGATCTTTCCAGGCAGCGTCACGCCGCAACTCCTCGCGCAGGGCGGCGACGTCACCAACCGCGCAGGCGAGGTATGGGTCTTTGCCCGCGATCTCGGGGCTAGCTTCCAGGAGCCTCGCGGCGACCGCGGGCCGGGCGCGGTTCATGCCGCCCGCAATGTCGCCTGCATAAATGAGGCGCATGAGGGTTAGCGCCGTCGCGGCCGGATCGGACGACTGCGCCTCGCGCGCGGCAACGAAGCTCTTCAGCTCCGCCCATGATGCGAAGCCATGCTCCCGCGCGACGCACGATTGGGCGTCATGCAAGCGCAGATCGAGAGAGGCGATGGTCCGGTTATCGGCGTTGGCGGCGATGGGCAAGGCTGCGCGGAACCGCGCGAACGCGGACGCGTCGCCCTCTCTGTAGAGGGCCAGCAGGTCCTTGGCCTGTTTCTTCAAATGGCCGATATTCGGCCGGTCGGGCAGCCGCTTCATGGAAACCTCCGTGCATGGAGCGCCGACAACCCGCAAATCCGGCTGCACAAAGGTTGAAAATCTGCGTGCGAAAGCAAGTGGGCTCTGCCCTTCCCGCGGGTCCGGATGCGGCTTGCAACCGCGCGGCGGATGCTAGGGGAGAGACCGTTCCAGGTCAACGGAGCGCCAGGGCCAGCGTTTGGGGACGGTGTTGGATCGGCGGGCCGCATCGGATATGGAAACGCCATGGCGGTCCATGACTTCACCTCTCAGCGGCTTTTTGTCGATCATCCCCTCGGGGAGGGCGCGCGCATCCCGTGCACGCCCGAGCAGGCGAGCTACCTCAGGAGCGTGCTGCGGCTCGGAGAGGGCGACGAGATCCTCATCTTCAACGGCCGCGACGGCGAATGGCGGGCGCGCCTCTCGGAAGCAGGCAAGCGAGGCGCGGCGCTCGAAGCGCAGACCCTCACGCGGGCGCAGGAAGGCGGGCCGGATCTCCACTACCTGTTCGCCCCCCTCAAGCGCGCCCGGCTCGACTACATGGTGCAGAAGGCAGCCGAGATGGGCGTAGCGCGGCTGGTGCCGGTGCTCACGCGCCATACGGTGGCCGAGCGCGTCAATCTCGAGCGGATGCGCGCCAACGCCATCGAGGCGGCGGAGCAGTGCGGCATCCTGCGCGTGCCGGAGATCGCCGAGCCGGTGAAGCTCTCGAGCCTTCTCGGCACGTGGGACGCCTCCCGCAGGCTGATCTTCTGCGACGAAGCGGCCGAGCAGACCAGCCCGCTCGCGGCGCTCGGCGGTGTCGCCCCCGGTCCCCTCGCTGTGCTGATCGGACCGGAGGGTGGATTTTCGCCGGATGAGCGGGAGATGATCCGCGCTCGGCCGGAGGCGATCGCACTTTCGCTCGGTCCCCGGATCATGCGGGCCGATACGGCAGCCGTCGCCGCGCTCGCGCTCGTCAACGCGGCGCTTGGAGACTGGCGCTAAAGGCTTTCGGCAGGACGAGGCTCGACCAACGTACGCGTCATAATCCGTCATGCCGCCGTAGGCCGGCATCCAGATCGCGTCGCAATTTTCCTAGGAGTTGCCTGGACCCCGACCTTCGTCGGGGTGACGTCACAATGCGACACTGAGATAGCGCCAATACGACGGTGTCAGAATGGGAACCAGAAGAGGCATGTCATGCTCACGCTCTATCACAATCCGCATTCGCGCTCGACGATCGTGCACTACATGCTGCACGAGCTGGGCGAACCGTTCGAGATCGTGCCGGTCGACCTCAAGGCGGGCGATCACAAGACGCCGGAGTTCCTGAAGCTCAATCCCATGGGCAAGATCCCGGTGCTGGCCGACGGCGATACGATCGTGACTGAGGCCCCCGCGATTCTCGTCTATCTGGCCGACAAGTATCCGAAGGCGGGGCTGGCGCCGAAAATCGAGGATCGGGACCGCGCCGCCTATCTGCGCTGGATGTTTTTCTACGGGAGCTGCTTCGAGCCTGCCTCCATCGACTTGTCGATGCAGCGGGAAACGCCCGCCTCGACCGCGGGATGGGGCAAGCCGGCCGACATGCTCGACACGCTCTCGGCAGGCCTCAAGCCCGGTCCCTGGCTGCTGGGAGACCGCTTCTCCGCCGCAGACGTTCTGCTCGGCTCCGGCATCGGCTACATGCTCAGTTTCAACGTATTGCCTAAGCGCCCGGAATATCTCGACTATGTGGCCCGGATCGCGGCGCGTCCGGCGCATCAGGCGGCGGTTGCGGCCGACAAGGCCCGACTTTCCGGCTGAGATCGGGGCTGCCCGGCGGGCGGGCTTTGCGTCCCGGCGCCCAGGTTGGTAGAACCCCTGCAAATCATGGGCGCGGGGCGCCCTCTCCTGACATGAAAGACGGCGATTATGGCGAAGGGCAACGGCGTGGCCGACAACGATCAGACGGGCGCCGAAACATCGGGGCGGGACTGGAGCCAGACGCTCAACCTGCCGCAGACCGATTTTCCGATGCGGGCGGGCCTCCCGGACCTCGAGCCCAAGATCCTCGCCCGCTGGCAGGAGCGCGACCTCTACAAAGAGCTGCGTGAAGCGTCCAAGGGCCGTCCCAAGTTCGTGCTGCACGACGGGCCTCCCTACGCCAACGGGCACATCCACATCGGGCACGCGCTGAACAAGATCCTGAAGGACCTGGTGGTGAAGAGCCAGCAGATGCTGGGCTTCGATTCCAACTACGTGCCGGGCTGGGACTGCCACGGCCTGCCGATCGAGTGGAAGATCGAGGAGCAGTACCGCGCGAAGGGCAAGGAAAAGCCGAACTTCTCCGATCCGGCCGCCATCAATGCGTTTCGCGACGAATGCCGCCGCTTCGCCGAGACGTGGGTGGACGTGCAGCGCGAGGAATTCAAGCGGCTCGGCGTGATCGGCGACTGGGCGAACCCGTACCTCACCATGAGCTATGCCGCGGAGGCGACGATCGCCTCCGAGCTGATGAAGTTCGCCGCCAACGGCCTGCTCTATCGCGGCTCGAAGCCCGTGATGTGGAGCGTTGTCGAGAAGACCGCGCTCGCGGAGGCGGAGGTCGAGTACCAGGACTATCAGTCCGACATGGTGTGGGTGAAGTTTCCGGTGAAGTCCGGCGATCTCCCCAAAGACGCCAACGTCGTGATCTGGACCACGACGCCCTGGACGCTTCCGGGCAACCGCGCGATCTCGTTCTCGTCGAAGATCGAGTACGGCCTCTATGAAGTGACCGCTGCGCCCGAGAACAACTGGGCAAAGGTTGGCGATAAATACGTGCTCGCCGATAAGCTCGCTGCTGACGTCATGAAATCCGCGAAGGTCGAGGCCTTCGAACGGCGTGGATCTGTTGCTGGAGACGACCTCAAAGGGATCGTCGCGGCGCATCCCCTTGCCTCTCTTGGCTATGACTTCGACGTGCCCCTCCTCGACGGCGATCACGTGACCGACGACACGGGCACCGGCTTCGTGCACACGGCGCCCGGCCACGGCGCGGACGACTACAACATCTGGATCGCCAATCAGAAGGCTCTGCGCGACCGCGGGATCGACACCACGATCCCGTTCACCGTCGATGCGGATGGCGTATTGACCAAGGAGGCCCCCGGCTTCACCGGCAAGCGCGTGCTGAAGGAAAACGGCGACAAGGGCGACGCGAACGACGCGGTGATCAAGGCGCTCAGCGAAGCGGGCACCATCATCGCGCGCGGCCGTCTCAAGCACCAGTATCCGCACTCGTGGCGCTCGAAGAAACCCATCATCTTCCGCAACACGCCGCAGTGGTTCATCGCGATGGACAAGGGCTTCGGCGCGGACAAGCGCACGTTGCGCCAGGTCGCGCTCTCCGAGATCCAGGCGACGGAGTGGGTGCCGGAGACGGGCGAAAACCGCATCAACGGCATGATCGCCAACCGTCCCGATTGGGTCGTCTCGCGCCAGCGCGCGTGGGGCGTTCCGATCACCGTGTTCGTCTCGAAGCGCGATCACGACGGCCACAAGGAAGGCGACATCCTGCGTGACGAGGCGGTCAATGCCGCCATCGCCGACGCCTTCGCCAAGGAGGGTGCCGACGCGTGGTTCGCAGCCGGGTCGGCCGAGCGCTTCCTCAAGCCCAAGTACGATCCGGCCGAGTGGGAGCAGGTGCGCGACGTGCTCGACGTGTGGTTCGACTCGGGCTCCACGCACGCGTTCGTGCTGGACGATCCCGAGCAGTTCCCCGGCCTCGCGGGCATCGAACGGGTTCGCGACGGCGGACAGGACCGGGTGATGTATCTTGAGGGCTCGGACCAGCATCGCGGCTGGTTCCACTCCTCGCTGCTCGAATCCTGCGGCACACGCGGGCGCGCGCCCTATGACGTGGTGCTGACGCACGGCTTCATCCTCGACGAGAAGGGGGATGAGAAGATGTCGAAGTCGAAGGGCAACGTGCTCTCGCCCCAGGACGTGATGAAGACCTCGGGCGCGGACATCCTGCGCCTCTGGGTAGCGTCCGCCGACACGACGAACGACATCCGTTTCGGACCGGCCATCGTGCAGTCGGCCGCGGAAGCCTATCGCAAGCTTCGGAACACGCTCCGCTGGATGCTGGGCGCGCTGCACTACTTCTCTCCGGAGCTGCAGATCGCCCGCGCAGAGCTGCCCGAGCTCGAACGTCTCATGCTGCACAGGCTGTGGGAGCTCAACCGCGACGTGCGCGCCGCCTACGCGAGCTACGACTATCGCGGTGTCGTGGCCGCTCTCTCGCCGTTCATGAATACGGACCTCTCCGCCTTCTACTTCGATATCCGCAAGGACACCCTCTACTGCGACGCCTATTCGAGCGTGAAGCGGCGGGCCTGCCTGACGGTGATCGACCAGATCTTCGGCTGCGTGACCTCCTGGCTCGCGCCGATCCTGTCGTTCACGGCCGAAGAAGCCTGGATCCACCGTTACGGCGCGGAGCGCAGCGTGCATCTCGAAACCTTCCCGGAGGTGCCTGAGTCCTGGCGCGACGACGCGCTCGCCGAGAAATGGGAGCGCGTGCGTGCCGTGCGCCGCGTGGTGACGGGCGCGCTCGAACTCGAGCGCGCGGCCAAGCGCATCGGATCGAGCCTCGAGGCGGCGCCCGAGGTCTTCGTCACAGACGTCGCCACGCTGGAAGCGATCCAGGACGTCGACCTCGCCGAGATCTCCATCACCAGCGGCGCGACGCTCGTTCGCAAGCTCGCTCCGGAAAACGCCTTCACGCTTCCCGACGTGCCGGGCGTCGGCGTCGTGCCGACGCGCGCGGAAGGGCGCAAGTGCGCGCGCTCATGGCGCATCACGACGGATGTCGGGTCCGACCCCAGCTATCCGGATCTCTCGGCCCGCGATGCGGCTGCCGTGCGTGAACTCGACGCGCGGGGCGCGGCATGACGGCACCGGCTGGCGGCTTCTCGCGCTATCTGTGGGGTCCCTACTCGTCGCTCGCGCTCAAGATCGCGGCGGTGACCTTCGTCATCGACCAGGCGCACAAGTGGTGGATGCTGCTGGTCTACCAAATCGCCGAGAAGGGGCGGGTGACGGTCACCCCGTTCCTCGATCTGGTGTTCGTCAAGAATACCGGCATCAGCTACTCGATGCTCGACCAGTCCACCTACACCTGGCAGATCGTTCTTGCTTTGTTTGCGGTGGTGGCCTCGGCGGCCCTGTGGGCGTGGCTGGCCGCAGCCGGGACGGGACGCCTGATGGCGTGGGCGCTCGGCCTCATCATCGGCGGAGCCCTGGCCAACGGGCTCGATCGCATACTTATCGGAGGGGTTGCAGACTTCTTCTCTCTGCACGCATTCGGATTTTACTGGTACGTCTTCAACATCGCCGACGTGGCGATTGTTGCCGGGGTTGTAGCGCTCTTGTATGACTCGTTCCTAGGGAGTCGCAATGACGCCGCAAACCCGCGGTAGCCCGGCGTATCAGAAGCGCGGATTTGCATGGTTCATCAAAGGGACTAAGTCCAACTCGGTGAATGGGCGCAACAAGGGGCGGGCGATCTATCATGATCACGAGCTTGATCAGCAGGCGAGCCGTTAAGCGTTGGGCGGGGGCTATCGTCGTTCCTGTCGCGCTGAGCCTCGGCGCCTGCTCGGCCGATGACGTGGAGCTCAATGGCAAGCTTTTCGACGCCGTGGGCCTCAACAATCTCAAGTCCAAGTCCGCCGAGCCCAAGATGGCGGAGCGCGCACCGCTGGTCATGCCGCCCAATCTGGAGCGCGTGCCGGAGCCCGGCGCACCGGCCGAAGCCGTCGCCAACGACGTCACGGCATTGGTGGACGATCCCGACCGCAAGGCGAAAACCAACCGGGCAGAGCTCGAGCGGCAGCAGGCCGAGTACTGCAAGAAGAACTACGACGAGGCGAAGGCGCGCGGAGACGACAACGCGGATCTCGCGTCGGGTCCGCTGGGACCGTGCCGCGGCTCGGTGCTCACGGCTATCCAGCAATGGAATAAAGGGAGCGAGGACGACGACGAGTAGCGCGTCCGTCCGCTTTTCTCCTTCCGCGCCGCCCGCACGCGCGGCGACCGCCTCAATTTGCTATTTTTACCAGATCTTTATCAGCCAATCACATGCGGCTGTTCACCGGCACATGAACGGGTTGTCATTTGACAACAGAGCCACGAATGCCGAGATCTCGTGCAATCGTTTTTCTGCTCATTCCGGTCGGCGCCGGATGGCCAGATTGCCCCGCGATCTCTCGCCACCGAGGATCATATGATGCATTCACCGGGCGTTTCGCGCCTTCTTATCTGGGTCGCCTCGATCATGCTTGCCATCGTGCCTTCTCAAATCCAAGCCCAGCCGCGCACCAGCGAGTTCAAGCTCGCCAACGGTATGCAGGTGGTGGTCATTCCCGATCACCGCGCGCCCGTCGTCACGCACATGGTCTGGTACAAGGTCGGCGCGGCTGACGAGCCGAAGGGCGTGTCCGGCATCGCGCACTTCCTCGAGCACCTGATGTTCAAGTCCACCGACAAGATCCCGCTCGGTGAGTTCTCGAAGATCGTGGCGCGCCTCGGCGGCAACGACAATGCCTTCACCGGCCATGACGTGACGAGCTACTTCCAGCGCATCTCGAAGGATCGCCTCGAGACGGTGATGGAGATGGAGGCCGACCGGATGGTCAACCTCAAGCTCACCGAGAAAGAGGTTCTTACCGAGCGCGACGTGATCCTCGAGGAGCGCCGCAGCCGCATCGAGAACAATCCGGCCGCGATCATGGACGAGCAGATGAACGCTGCGCTCTACTACTCGCATCCCTACGGCATCCCGGTGATCGGCTGGGAGCACGAGATGGCGAAGCTCTCGCCCAAGGACGCGATGACCTTCTACAAGCACTTCTACGCGCCCAACAACGCGGTGCTGGTGGTGGCGGGTGACGTGACGGCGGAAGAGGTGAAGGCCCTCGCCGAGAAGACATACGGAAAGATCCCGGCCAACCCACAGGTCGGCGCCACGCGTGAGCGGCCACAGGATCCCCCGCAGCGCGCAGCGCGGCGTGTCGAATACTCCGATCCGCGCGCAGGCAAAGCGTCGTTCCATCGCGACTACGTCGTGCCGAGCTATACGACGGCCAAGCCCGGCGAGGCGGAAGCCCTGGATCTCCTGATGAAGATCGCCGCGGATGGCGCCACGAGCCGGATCTACAAGCGGCTCGTCGTGGAGGAGAAGATCGCCTCCTCCGCCGGCGGCAGCTACTCGGGCTCGGGCCTCGACAGCGGATCGATCAGCCTCTACGCGGTAGCGGCCAAGCCTTCGGATCTGCCGAAGATCGAAGCCTCGATCGACAAGGTGCTGGAGGAACTGCGCGACAACGGCGTCACCGATGCCGAGCTGACGCGTGCCAAATCCAGCTACATCGCCGACTACATCTACGAGAACGACGACCAGGCTTCGCTCGCGCGGCGCTACGGCTGGGGCCTCGCGCTCGGCCGCACGGTGGCGCAGATCGAGGGCTGGCCGGATGCGATCTCCAAGGTGACGGGCGACGACATCAAGCGGGTGGCCAACACGTACCTCGACATCCGCCGCTCGGTGACGGGCTATCTCACGCCCTCGCCGGAAGCGGGTGCGCACGCGGAGCAGCCTGCCTCCAAGAGCCGCTCGTAGGTTCGCGGGTGCTTCCTGTCGATAACCGCTCTGCACTTTACCAGAAGCAGTTCTAAGGACCGCTCAATGGCTATGCTTCAGCGTTCAATCGTGCGTGTTGGCAGGATCGACATCGCGCTCTCGTTGACCGTGCTCGTTCTCGCCCTTGTCCTCACATTCTCCAGGCCCGCTCACGCCATGAAAATCGAAGTCGTAAAAAGCCCCGGCGGCATCCAGGCGTGGCTTGTGGAAGCCCATGAAAATCCGCTGCTCGCCCTCAAGTTCTCGTTCGAAGGCGGCAACTCGCAGGATCCCGAGGGCAAGGACGGCGTCGCGAACTTCGTCTCCGCCATGCTCGACGAGGGCGCTGGCGACATCCAGGCGAGCGACTTCCAGGAGCAGATGGAAAGCCTCGCGATGCGCATGCGCTACGAGGACAGCCGCGACGCGTTCTACGGGAATTTCGAGACGCTGACGCAGAACCGCAACGAATCCGCCAAGCTGCTCAAGCTGGCGCTGACGAAGCCGCGCTTCGATCAGGATGCGGTGGAGCGTATTCGCGGTCAGTTGCTCGCCAACCTCGTCTACGCCGACCGCGATCCCGAGAAGGTGGCAGCCAAGGAGTGGTTCGCCGTTGCCTTCGCCGGTCACAGCTATTCCCGCCCCTCGCAGGGTACAGAGGCAACCGTCAACGCGATCACGCGCGACGACCTCGAAGCCTATCGCAAGCGCATCTTCGCCCGCAGCAACCTCAAGGTCGTCGCCGTCGGCGACATTACGCCGGAGCAGCTCGGCAAGCTTCTCGACGACGTCTTCGGCGATCTGCCGGAGAAGGCGAGCCTCGCGCCGGTGCCGCTGACCAAGCCGGCGGCGGGCGGCAAGGAAAAGTGGATCTCGATGGATGTGCCGCAGTCGGTCGCCGTGTTCGGCCTGCCTGCCATGCCGCGCAAGGACCCGGACTTCATGGCCGCGTTCGTGCTGAACCAGCTCATCGGCGGCGGCGGCTTCGCCTCGCGGCTGATGGAGGAGGTGCGTGAGAAGCGCGGGCTTGCCTACTCGGTCTACAGCTACATCCAGCCGTTCCGGCACACGTCTATCCTGACCGGCGGCGTCGCCACCCGCGCGGACGCGATCCAGCAGTCGCTCGACGTGATCCGCAAGGAGCTGAAGCACGTCGCCGACGAGGGGCCGACGCCAACCGAGTTCGAGAACGCGAAGAAGTATCTCATCGGCTCCTATGCGCTGCGCTTCGACACCAACTCCAAGATCGCGAGCCAGCTTCTGGGCCTGCTCGAGGACGACTTCGGCCCGGAGTACATCGACAACCGCAACAAGATGATCGAGGCGATCACGCTGGACGACGCCAAGCGCGTGGCCAAGCGGCTGCTCGACACCGACAATCTGATCGTGACGATCGTCGGCCAGCCCGCGACCGCCACCGCCGACAAGAAGGGCTGAGGGCGCTCGCCCCTCCTTCCTGCAAGAATATCGACGCCGCTCCGATCCTACCGGGGCGGCGTTTTCGTGAAAGGCTGCCGAACCGCCAAGCTTTCGGCATATGCCTCACCGACCATCTTGGCGCGGGCTGCGAAACCGGCTACGCCTCCCGCGGAACTCACGCTCGCTCGAACGGTTATGCGGGATGCCATGACAAAGCCCAGCTCCTCCTCCCCCTCCTATCGCCAGTCGATTGCCGGGTGCCTTTCTGGCGCCATCGGCGAGAACGGATTGTCCGAGGCCGAGCTTGGAAGCTGGCTCGAGAAGCTCGGGCCAGCGCTCCACGATCTCAAGGCGGATCATGCGAGCGGGCGTCTTCCGCTGCTCAAGATCTCAGAGGAGACGGACGATCTCGATGCGGCGGAGGCAGCGCTCGCCAAGCTGTCCGAAGGCGCGGAGACGATCGTGTTCTTCGGCACCGGCGGCTCTGGCCTTGGCGGCCAGACGCTCGCCCAGTTCGGCGGGTGGGGGCTTCCCGGCGTCTCCTGCTGCGCGACTGGCGACAAGGCACGCCCGCGTACGCGCTTCTACGACAATCTCGATCCGCTGACGCTGTCGGCTGGTCTCGCCCGGCTCGAACTCGACAAGACGCGTTTCGTCGTCACGTCGAAGTCGGGCGGCACGACAGAAACCATTGCGCAGCTTCTCGCGACGTTGTCGGCAGTGAAAGCCGCAGGCCTCGAAAGCCGTATTCCTCAGATGTTCCTCGGCATCACGGAGCCGGACAAGCCGGGCAAGAGCAACGGCCTGCGCGCGCTGCTCGGCAGCCTCGGCATTCCCATGCTGGAGCATCACACCGGTATCGGCGGGCGCTTCTCGTGCCTGACGAACGTCGGCCTGCTGCCGGCGCTGGCGCGCGGGCTCGATGCCCGCAAGATCCGCGCGGGTGCGCAGGAGGTGATCGACAGCCTCGTCTCGGCGTCCTTCCCCGCAGCCTTCGCTCCGGCGATCGGCGCTGCGACGGCGGTGGGCCTCTCGAAAGAGCGCGGCATCCGCACGCTCGTCATGATGCCCTACAACGACCGGCTCGGCCGCTTTTCTGAATGGTACGTGCAGCTTTGGGCGGAGAGCCTCGGCAAGGGTGGCGAGGGCACGTCGCCCATCCCGGCCCTCGGGCCGCTGGACCAGCACAGCCAGCTTCAGCTCTTCATGGACGGTCCGCGCGAGATCGCGGTGACCGTGGTCCGGGTCGCGAGTGCAGGCGAAGGCGCTCTGCTCGACGCGGAGATGGCTAAGCTCGCGGGGCAGAGCTTCCTCGGCGGCAAGACGATCGGCGACGTGGTGGATGCGCAGTCGCACGCCATCGCGGAGGCGCTGACCCAGGCTGGCAGGCCGGTTCGCACGTTCGATATTCAGAAGCTCGACGAGCGCGCGATCGGAGCGCTGCTCATGCACTTCATGATCGAGACCATCCTGGCGGGGCGGCTTCTGAACCTCGACCCGTTCGACCAGCCCGCGGTGGAGCTTGCGAAGACGCTGACGCGCGAGCGGCTCGCGCGCTGAGGGAGCCCGCCTCCGCTTACCGGATGCGGCGCTCGACGCTGAGGCGGATGAGATCGGCGGTGCGCTCAACGCCGAGCTTCTCCTTGAGGCGGCTGCACGAGTTCGCCACCGTCTTGTAGGCGATACCGAAGGTTGCCGCGATCTCCGCGAGGCTCTTGCCTTCGCCGAGCAGGCGCAGAATCTCGACCTCACGGTTCGACAGCTTGTGCAGCGGATCCTCGGTGAATGCGGAGCTGAACACCAGCTCGCTCGCCATGGAGCGGTCGAGATAACGATCGCCGGATGCAATCTTCTTCACGGCCGTGACGAGTTCGCCCGCTTCGGCGCTCTTGCTGACATAGCCGGCCGCACCTGCCTTGAGCGCACGCATGGCGTAGCTCGGCTCGGAGTGCATGGTGAACATCACGATGCGGGCCGCGACATTCTCCGCCTTGAGACGGCGAAGCAGCTCTAGCCCGCTCGATCCGTCGAGATTGATGTCGAGCACCACCACGTCGGGATTGACCGTTCGAGAGAGGTTCATCGCGTCTTGCGCATTCGCCGCTTCGTGGATCTCCGCTCCGGAAATCGTCGCGAGCAGGCGACGGATCCCCTCCCGCACCACCGCGTGATCATCGACCACAAGAATTTTCATCGGCTCAAGTCTCCTCGCGACGCAGGATAACACCCCCGTCGCGCCTCATATAGTTGTAACGATATCACTTTCCCGATACGCCCGGCACTATGGCTTAATGGCAATGCCCCACGGAAGGCGCCCTACAGGCACGGAGCGGAGCGGCTTCAGGGTGGCCGTATCGATCACCGTCATGTCGTTGGTGAGGCCGTTGGCCACGAAAAGCTGCGAGCCGTCCGGGTGAACGGCCATGTGCCAGGGCCGCTGACCCACGAGAACGTACTGCTTGATCTCGTAGGTCTCGGTGTCGACCACGGCGACGCGATTGGCGTGGCTGAGGGCGACGAAGGCGTGTTTACCATCCTTCGACATCTCGATGCCCACGGGCTGGATCAGCTCCGGATTGACGCCCGGAATCGTGAAGCCGAACTTCTTCACCACCTTGTAGGTCTTGGCGTCGATGACGGAGACGGTGCCACCGATCTCGGCCGAGACCCACACATGGCGGCCGTCCACGGTGAACTGAGCCTCGCGCGGGCGGGTATCGACCAGGATGTTCTGGAGCACGTCGAACGTCTCGTTGTCGATGACGTGCGCCATGCTGGTCTGCTCTGACGTGGCGACGGTGATCTTGTTGTCTGGCGAGACGGCCATGCCCTCGGGCTCGACACCGATCATCACCTCAGCCAGCACCTTGCCGTCGGCCCGCTCCATGATGGTGACGTAGCCCTCGTCCTCGTTGGCGATGTAGATCCGCTTGCCGTCCGGCGAGACATCGAGGAGCTCGGGATCAGGCCCCGAGTTCAAGGTGCGGGTGATTTCCAGCGTCTCGGTATCGATGACGTCGAGGCGGTTGTCGTCTCCGATGCAGACGAGCACCTCCTTGAAGTCCGGCGTGATGCGGATGCCGCGCGGCCGCATGCCGGTCTTGATGGTTTTCACGATCTTCAGAGACTCGTCGAGCACCGTGACCGTGTTCTCTTTCTCGTTCGTGACGAAGATGGTCAGCGCGCTCGCCTCTTTCGGCGCCGCCGTGAGCAGAAAGGGCAGAGCGAGCGCGGCAGTCACGATCTTGTTGCTGGTCACCATTGCGAACCTTCTGTTGTGGCGGCGCGTTCTCAATTCGGCAGGGCGGGCGGCGTATCGTGGGCCTTGCCGCCCACGGGCCGCGACACGAGGCGCAGAGCGCCGACAGCGGCATCGAAACCGGCGCTGGTCGCGATATCGAGCGCAGTCTGGCCCGTGGTTGACTTCACGCCGAGATCCGCTCCCGAACCGGCGAGAAGACCGATCATCGGCGCGTTGTTGTGGCCCGCCGCGATCATGAGCGCGTTGACGCCGTCCTTCGACAATGCGTTTACGTTCGCGCCCTTTTCGATGAGGAGACGGGCGAGATCGAGCGGCTGCGGCCCTTGCGCGAGGTTGCCGGACCGCGTCTTGGCGGCAAGCTGGGTCGCGAGCACCATCAGCGGCGTCACGTTCTCCACGCCCGAGGTGGCATTCACATCCGCTCCGAGATCGATCAGGGCCTTCGCCGCAAAATACTTGCCATCGCCGAGTGCCCAGGAAAGCGGCGTGATGCCCTGCTTGTTCTTGAGCTCGAGGTTCGCGCCCTTCTTGGCCAGCATCTCGATGGAAGGGACATGATTGCGATTGATGGCGTGCAGAAGCGGGAAGAAGCCATCGGCATCAGGCGCGTTAGGATCGGCGCCCGCCTCCGCCAGAATGCCGATCAGCGTGGTGCCGCGGGTGCGGGCAGCGGTGTCCAGCGGGGTAAAGCCGCCGGAATCGCGCTTGTTCACATCCGCGCCCTTCTTGATGAGGAAGCGCACGCGCTCCGCATCGTTGCCGATGATCGCGTTGACCAGCTCCTGATCGAGATCGGCGCCTTCCTTCAGCCAAGCTTCGAGGCGCGCTTCCGTCACGATCTGGTGCTCGGCCGCCTTGTCCGTATGCTCGATCTTGGGTGCCTCCTTCAGGAAGCGGTCCTGCGAGACGTTGCGGAGGCGCTCGTAGTAGGAGCCGTGGGCCGGCAGATCGCCATCCACCGCGCACTTCGAGCATTTGACGAGGGGGACGCCGTAGTCCTTGAGGACGGCGGCGATCTCATCCTTCTTCCGGGTGAGCGCCCAGTCGATCATGTACTTCAACATGACCTGGTTGCGCTGCATGCCGATGGCGAGATCGAACTCCATCGGCACCTCGTTCTCCCAGAGGTTCACCGGCTGAATGACGATCGGCTCATTCTTCTGCGTCTTGAGCCACCCTGCGAACGGCCCCCACACACCGGCCACGTCCAATTCACCGTCGATGACCTTCTGCACCTGCTGCCACGGCTGATGCTCGGGCTTCAGATCCGCGTCGTAGGCGATGACGTGGAGGTCGAGGTTCTTGAGCCCGCGGCGCTCGAGCGCCTCGCGCAAGCCGGAATGCTGGAACACACCGATGCGCAGATCCTTGAGCGCAGGATCGTCGAGGCTCTTGATGTCGAGCTTACGGTCCTCCCGGTGGGCAAAGATGTAGGTCGTTCGATAGATCGGCTCAGTGGTGAGCAGCTCCTGAAGCGCCGTCGGCATATCCATCAGGATGTCGCACTCGTCGTTCTGGAACGTCTCGCGGGTAAGGCCGCGTTCGTGATAGGGGCGCCAGAAGAAGCTCGCGTGGCCGCCGAGATCCTCGGCGATGATCTTCGCGATCTTGTTCTGATAGCCGTCCTCCTTCGAGGAGGAGAGCGGCATGTTGCCCGGATCGGCGCAGACACGCAGCACGTCGAGCTTGCGGTGACGCGCCTCCTGACGCGTTGCCGTGTGCTCGGCCGCGGTCAAATCGTCGAACGACTTGTTCTTCGTGAACGAGCGCAGGTTCTCCGCCGCGATGGCCGGGCCACAGAGACCGGCAAGAACGGCACCCAACGCGAGCGTGTGCGACAGCTTCCTCACACCACACCTATTAATGTTATAATGTTGCTTCTAATGATCAGAGCGCGGCGCGGCAAGTCCGGATCTCTACGCGGAGCAATCACAGTTTCGCGCGCCAAACCAGGGGCCTAGCCCGATCCTGCTTCGAGCGAATCCGGCCGGACCGGCTGCCACTGTCGCGGCTTCTTCCAAAAGCCGCTCCGCCTCACCGAAAGAGCGGCCCCAACGGCAAACGCCCAGTGCCGTGAGGCACCGGGCGTCCGTTTCATGCTCCTTGCCGATCACTCGCCAAGGCTGAACGTGTAGAGCTCGCCGCCCTGCGGGATCTTGTCGAGGCCGGTGGCCTTCGCCATTGCCGTCGCACCGATCGCGCCGAACTTGTCGTTCATGTCGAGACCAGCGGTGACGGGGATGCCGATCCAGCCGCCGAGACCCGAGAAGATCGAGACGTACTGCTTGCCCTTGATCTTGTAGGTGATCGGGTTGCCGATGATGCCGGAGCCCAGCTTCTTCTGCCACAGCACCTTGCCGGTCTTGCGATCGACTGCGCGGAAGTGGCCGCTCTTCGAGCCGTAGAACATCAGGCCGCCGTCGGTGACCATGGTGCCCGACCAGTTCGGATAGGGATCCGGAATCTCCCAGTCAGCCTTGCCCGTCACGACGTCGAACTTCTTGATCTTGCCAGAGATGCCCGGCTTCTCAGGATACATGTACACGTTGGCGAACACGTAGACCGTGCCCTGCTGCGTGTGCGTGCGCTCCTGCGGCTCGTCCTCCATGCACCAGTTGTTGGTGGGGCAGTAGAACTTGTTGGGCTCCTTGGGGTCGACAGAGCAAGGCTGCTGGTCCTTGCCGCCCATGGCCGAGGGGCAGGCAGCGACGTTGCGGCCGACCTCGAAGGGCGAGTGCTCGTAGACCTTGATCGGACGGCCGGTCTTGAGATCGACCTTCTCGGCCCAATCCACGGTCACGAACTTGTTGGCGCGCAGCAGCGTGCCGTCGACGCGATCGAGGACGTAGGCGAAGCCGTTGCGGTCGAAGTGGACGAGAGCCTTGTGCTTCTTGCCATCGACATCGAGGTCGTTGACGAGAATGTTCTCGTTCACGCCGTCATAGTCCCACTGGTCGAAGGGCGTCATCTGGTAGGCCCAGACGACCTCGCCGGTGTCCACCTTGCGGGCGAAAATGGTCATCGACCACTTGTTGTCCCACTTGCCGGTGTTGCACTCGTCGTGGGTCTTGTCGCCGCAGCGATAGCTGGGGCTCCAGTGACCGGGGTTGCCGGTGGACCAGTAGACGAGCTTCAGCTCGGGGTCATAGCTGCCCCAGGCCCAGTAAGCGCCGCCGCCGATCTTCCACTCGCCGCCGTTGGTCGAGGGATACGACGTGATGCCGATGTCGGTGCCGGCCGTGCCGTAGTGCGGGTTGGCCTTGTTGGTGTCCGGCGTGAGGCAGACATCCTTGTCAGAGCCCGTCGAGTGGCACTTCCAGACCACTTCGCCGGTCTCGATATTGTAGGCGGTGAGGCGTCCGCGGGCTGCGAACTCGTCGCCGCCGAAGCCTGCGATCACGAGGTTCTCGGCCACGAGAGTGGGACCCGTGATGGTCTCGCCGTGCTCAGGATAAGCGTGCTTCACGACCCACTTCTCGGCGCCGGTGGTGGCGTCGAGCGCGATCACGAAGCCGTCGAGCGTGTGGTAGATCACCTTGCCGGCGGCATAGTTCACGCCGCGGTGAACGGTGTCGCAGCAGGCGCGCGGAACGGCCGACTCATCGCGGTCGGTCTTCTTGACGTAGTTCCAGACCTGAACCGGATTGTCCGGATCGCTGAGGTCGAGTGCCTGCAGGATGTTGCACTGGGCCATGTTCGGGCAGCCCGACGAGAAGTACATCATCGGCTTGCCGTTGTGCTCGACGACGACCGGCTGGCCTTCGTGGCCGCGCAGAGCGCCGGTCGACTGCGACCAGGCGAACTGAAGCTTCTTTACGTTCTCGGTGTTGATGTCCTTCAACGTCGAGTGACGCGTGAGCTGGTTGTCGCGGCCCGGGGCGGGCCACAGGTTCTCGTTCTTGGTGTTCTTCTCGATCTCGGCATTGGCCAATACGGGGCCACTCATGCCGAGCAGGGCGGCCAAAACACCGCCAGCTACAAAGGCTAACCTCTGTCTCATTCTGCTTCCTCTCCTAGTACCAGGCGAGTTTCCGCAGGCAATTCCAAACCATGCCCTTCCGAAAACCCACGTCCTCTCGCAAATCCGGCTTTGCCGAAAAAACGAGATCCCGCATTACGCAAAACGGCATCTCCGGCCTTCCCGGCCGTGATCGTCTTGCGCATTCAAAAAATCTCGATCGTGGAGTGCTGACCTCCGATGGAGGCAGATGGCTTTGCTATGCTGGAAAAAGCTGGGCGCCGGGAGAACCCAAGGAGGAGAGCGGTTGTCTCGGCGCCCCAGCCATCCTGCAAGCCCGCGAACCATAGGCAACGCCAATAAGTTGCACTATGGGATTAGCTCCCGATGTGGTTTGCCAAGTTTCCCAATCACACAGTCGTGATCGCCGGTTCGATTTCGCCGAATAAGCCCGTAATTCCGTGCCAAATTGTAGGACGATTTCCCGGGATACATTTTCCTTGAAAACAATAGTCCTGTTCCGAAGCGGCAGAAGCGGAGAAGGAGACCGGCTTCGCGTAGCGCCAAAATCTCTTCACTTCGCAGTGCTGCGTTCAAACGGAGATATCGCGCTTCGGATCGATCGGATCAGTTGCGGCGGTTTTCGATGGAAAAGCGAATGAGGTCGGATGTGCGCGGTAAATCGAGCTTTTCCTTGATGCGCCCGCACGAGTTGGCAACCGTTTTGTAGGCGATGCCGATCGCATCGGCGATGCCTTGCAGGCTCTTGCCTTCGCCCAGCATACGCAGGATCTCGATCTCGCGGTTGGTGAGCTTGCGCAAAGGGTCCTCGGCGCGCACGCTGCTCATTACCAGCTCGCCCGCCATGGTGCTGTCGAGGTAGCGCTCGCCGTCGGCAACGCGCATCACCGCGGTCGTCAGCTCCTCGGCACCCGCGCTCTTGCAAACATATCCGTAGGCGCCTGCCTTGAGAGCCCGGTTCGCGTAGATCGGCTCGGCATGCATCGAGAACATCAAGACGCGCACGGCCGGGCTTTCGATCCGAAGACGGCGCAGCAATTCGAGGCCGCTCGCGCCTTCGAGATTGATGTCGAGGACCACGACATCCGGGTTTTCCTTGCGCGCCGTCGCCAGCGCCTCGTGGGCCGTCGCCGCTTCCAGCACAACCACGTTCGGCATGGCGGAGAGAAGGCGTTGCACGCCCTGGCGCACCACCGCGTGATCATCAACGACGAGGACCTTCATGCATCACTCCCCAGATCGGCGGATCCGTCGAATGCAGCATAGCTTTCCCGGATCGGGAGCCGGACGTCCACCTTAACACCGGCTCGATCTTCCCTGTTGCCAATATCGATCGTCCCACCGAGAGCAGTCACCCGCTCGCGCATGGCGATCAGCCCGAAGCCGCTCGACAGGCTAGACGGCTTCAATCCGCCTCCGTCGTCACGGACCAAAACACGGACGTCGTCGTCCTCGTTGCGCGTCACCTGCACATCGATCTCGGTCGGCTTCGAGTGCTTGAAGGCGTTGCTGATGGCTTCCCGAACGATGCCGTGGATCACCGCGTCGAGCTTCTGGCCGCATCCGCGATCCGTCACGTCGACGTTGAAGACCACATCGGGATTGCGGAGCTGCCAGGAGGCCACGAGCGTTTCGATGGCGTTGGCGAGACCCAGCTCCAGATGCACCGTGGGGCGGAGGCGGCCGAGGATCGACTTCACATGCTTCTTCATATGCGCCACCGCTTCGCGTATGGCGTCCGTGCGGGCGATCAGCGCGTCCGTCTCGGGCGCCTCCGCCATCTGGCGAATGGTCGAGGCGTCGACGTCGACGGAGAACAGGAACGGGCTCACCTCGTCATGAAGGTCGCGGGCCAGGTCCGCGCGCTCCTCCTCCTGCACGGTCGCGAGCTGCTCGTTGAGCTGCTGGTTGCGCCTCTCCATCTGGCCAAGACGATCGGCCATCTCGTTGAAACCGGAGCAGAGCTTGGCGAGCTCGGTCGGTCCGCTTTCCGCGACGCGCACGCCATAGTCGCCGCCGCCGAGCCGCTCGAACGCGGCGGAGAGCTTCGGCAGAGGCTCCAGGGCGCGCCCGACGGTGAAGTAGACGAGCGTGGAAACCAGCGCGCAGAAGAATGTCAGGATGGCGAGCTTCAACAGGAAGTCGTCCCAGACCTCTCCCACCTCTCCGCGCTGCTCGGTTTCGAGCTCGAACGCGCCGTAGTTGGTGAGACCTTCCGGCAGGGCGATGCGGATGACCTGGGGCGGTCCTGCCATCAGCGCGTAGAACCAATCCGGCAATTCCTCGGCCGGCGCGACGAAGCTCGATATGCGTGCGCCGATCGGCTCGGGCTCGATGAAGGTCGCGCGAACGTGACGGTTGCCGTCGAACACGCGGACGAGACGGACGAGTTGCAAGCGCGGCTCATCGTCGTGAGCAATCTCCTGGACGACCTTGCGCACGGTCTTCTCGGCAATCGAGAGCGCGGCACCGACCTCCGTCTCCACCTTGTTCGCGGCCTGCCAGTAGGTGATCGCGCCGCTCATCACGAGCGTAAGAATGAGAACGATGGAGATATTGCGGATGATGGTCGCGGAGAGCGACTCCGACTTCTTGGGTCCCAAAGACCCATTGAGATCGATGTATTCGCGCATCGGCATGGCTCTATCCCGCTCCGGCTCTCATGGTGCTCCGCTGCCAGGCAGGAGATCGCGCGCGACGCGAAAGCCCACGCTGAAATTGCGGAAGCCGGGAATGTTGCGCACGCGCATGGCTGACCGCATCGCCTTCACCGGATAGAACGCCGAGCCGCCGCGCAGACTGTAGACGCCGCGCGCCGCGGGTCGGTCTCCCTGAGGGGCGCAATCATCGGTCACGCGGGGAGAGCCGTCCTTCGGGCCGGACGCATAGTCCTCGCAATAGAGGTCCGCCGTCCATTCCCACACGTTGCCATGCACGTTGTGCAAACCCCAGGGATTGGCAGGGAAGGCGTCTGCGGGCGCAGGCGACTTGCTGTCCCATTCGCTTCCGCAGCCCACGCATGCCGCGCGCGCGACGCCGTCCGCCGGGAGCGAGTCGCCCCACCAGAAAGCTGTTTTCGTGCCCGCGCGGGCTGCCATTTCCCACTCCGCTTCCGAAGGCAGGCGATACGCATGTCCGGTCAGCTTGCTCAGCCACTTGGCGTAGTCCGTGGCATCGGTGTGGCTCACGCCCACGATGGGTTGGCCCGGGCCGGTCAGCGCCGCGCCCAGGTTACGATAGTAGCGGCTGGAGCCGGTCTCGATGTTGTGCTGGCCGCCCGGCTCGAGCCATTCGGGCGGCTTGCATCCGCCTGCCGCCACGCAGGCCTTGTATTCAGCCACGGTGACAGGATGCGCCGCCATGGCGAAGGCGCGGATGGTTACCGGCGTCAGCGTCTCGTCGTCCGAGCGGTCTGCCTCGTCCGGAGGCGAGCCGATGGCGAAGTCCGGCGGAGAGGGCGGAACGACCAGCATCGGCGGGCAGACGGCAGGGGCATCGCAATCGGCAAACGGTTTGCCGCCTCCGGCAACCCGCGTCTCGCTGCGCTCGGCCTTGCCGGTTCCGATCCGAACATCGATCAGAACCAGGCCCAGCGCGGCGGCGCGCGCCGCGACGGCCTCCTTCGTACCGGGATCGCGATCTAAAATTTCCTGCAAGGCCCGTGGGCTGGCCGCAGTCGCCACGGCTTCGGCGTCCGGGGCCGCGAAAGATGGCTCCGCCGTTCCGGCCAGAACCGCGAGCATGACTGTAAGTACCCGGGCGAGCGGGGAAAGATCGGGCGATGCTTGCATGGAAACTTTCAGTGTAACAAGGTAACATCTCCTATGTTATAAATTGTCGCATCGCGCAAGGGCCAGCCAGCAGATTCGCCGGCGCCGCTGAGCGCACACGCTCCGGAATGCCTAAAACGGAAAGGGCCTGACCATGGTTAGCCGCTCCATTTCCCGCCGTTCCCTGATCATTTCCGCCCTCGCTCTTCCGCCGCTCGCGGCCGGGCTTTGGCCGGGTTTCCTTCACGCCGCCGAAGAGGATCCGTGGCCGGGCCTCCGGGAGGAGGTGTTCGGAAAGCGGGAGATTGCGGAAAACGACGGTCTGGTCACGCTCTATGCGCCGGAGCGAGCAGAGGACGCGGCACTCGTGCCTATCAGCATCCGCATTCCCGGCACCGTGGCCCGGAACGCGGTCGCGCTTACGCTGCTGATCGACCGCAACCCTGCGCCGGTGGCGGCCACCTTCCGCTTCGGAGAGGGCTTCCGCGACGGTCCCGATATCGGCGAGCGGCAACTCGCAACGCGCATCCGGCTCGACTCCTTCTCCAAGGTGAGAGCGGTGCTCGAAACCGCGGACGGACGACTTCACATGTCCGCGAAGTTCGTCTCCGGCGCGGGCGGATGCTCCGCAACGCCCTCGAAGGACATCGAGGCGGCCCTCGCCGGCCTCGGGAAGATCGACATCAAGGCGAAGACGGAGCCCGCGCGCGGGGACGCGTTCCGCGAGGCGCAGGTGATGATCCGCCATCCCAACTTCACCGGCCTGCAACTCGATCCCGATACGCGCGGCTACGTGCCCGCGCGCTTCATCAACACGCTTGAGGTGAAGAGCGCCGGGCAGGTTCTGTTCCGCATGGAAGGCGGCATCTCGATCTCGGAGAACCCGAATATCCGCGTGAGCTACGGCGGAAGCAGCGCCGACGAGCTCATCGAGGTGAATGCCAAGGATACGGACGGCGCATCGTTCTCTCTGCGCTCGGACGCGCGGGGTTCCTAGAGCGTATTGCGATCCGACAGGCTCGGATCGCAATACGCTCTAGATTTCTGATTGTCGTATTGTCTTGCGACGAACCGGCCTGCACTTCGTCTGAAAATGCTCCAGCGAACGGCAAGCCGCTCACTCGCGGGCGAGACGCAGCAGATCCTCTGCGAGCGTATCCATGCCTTCCGGCACGTCTGTATTGACGAGGAGCGTGACGGACGTCCAAGCGCGGCGTCCCTCGCCCGCCGCGATCATGTTCAAGGCCGTATAGCCCGGCACGAGACCCGAGTGGGTGAAGAGATCGTAGTCCGCGCGGTGCTCCACGAACCACCCCATGCCGTAATAGAGATCGGGCGTCACGCGGGCCCCATCCGAGACCATCAGATCGACGAGCTCGACGGGCAGGATGCGGCCTCCCATCAAAGCGGCATTCCAGGCATAGAGGTCTCCTGCGGAACTCGCGACGTCGGCGCTGCCCTTGAGCCAGTCCGGCTGATCGAACACCGGGCGGCGCCTGTATATCGGGGGTGCCACGACGGCGCCGGCCGGGTAGTCCCCGATGAATCCCGTCTCGCGAAGATGGGCGCGCGGAAAGATCGTCTGCCGTAGATAGGCGTGATGGGAGTGCGGCATGGCCTCTCCCGGCAACAGAGCTTCCTCGATTGTCTCGGCCAGCAGGAAGTAACTGGTGTTCGAATATTCGAATGTGTTCGGCCATCCGGATGGCCGGAGCTTCTTCAGCTCCGACAGCAATTCGGGCGCGCCGATACGCCCCCACGGATTGGTGGTGGCCGGCGGCAGGCGCGTGAAGTTCGGAAGGTTCGACGTCATGGTGAGCAGGGTGCGGAGCGTGACGGGTTGCGTGTTCGACGCCGCATCCTGTCCCGGCCAGTGCTCCACACCCTTGAAGACGCGCGCGAGCGCGAGATCGAGGGTGACGGCCGTTCCGTCGCGCAGCGTCGCATCGCGGCCGATGAGATCGAGCACAGCTGAAGCCGTGAATTGCTTCGCAAGGGAGCCGACGTGAAAAACCGTGTGCTCCGTCGCCGCCACGCCAGGGGCGCTCTCACCGTAGCCTTTCGCCATCCCGAGCGCGCGCTCGGTGCCGATCGCGAGCGCGAACGAGACCTTGGGTAGCGCGCCGCGTGTCGCGTCCAGTCGCGCCAGGAACTGTTTGACGAGCGTATCGGCTTGAGCGGCCTTGCCGGCTGTCCATTCGGCCGCGACGGCCTGCGTGACCGATAGCACGAGCACGAGTGAGACCCACGCCGCGCGCGAGGCAAATCCGGGCTTGGGCGCGCCGCGCTCTCCGGCTGCTTGAGAAATGCGAACCCACCACATCAAGCTGGGTCAACACCGCGTTGGAGCCAAGACAAGAAGGTCACGAGACAACAAGAAACCGTGTGCCATCATCTTGAGTAGGCCGTTCCGGCGAGTCAAGCAAAGGGGCTACCGAAATCTTGCGTGAATGGGCGCAAAAAACCCCCGGCGCCTTCGGGCGCCGGGGGGCCGACTTCCCCGCGTCGACAATTCGGTGACTGCGCTTAGTCGCGCGATCCGTCGGTCGGCACGCGAGCTGCCGGATCCGATCCCGCAGCCGGGTCAGTCGGCTTGCTCGCGCCCGGACCCGGCTGACGGTTCTCGACAGAATTCGGATCGGCCGGAATGCCTGCAGGCGTCTCGTAGCCCGAACCGCCCGAGCTTGCGCCCTCGCTCGCGGAGCTGCCTGAACCCGTGCCTGCCGGAGCGGTCGGCATACGCGCGGAGGGCTTCGAGCCAGCGGCCGGATCGGACGGCGTCGTGGCGCTCGGGCCGGGCTGCTTGTTCATGGTGGTGCTGGGATCGGCCGGACTTCCGCCCGAGGATTGGGCGAGCGCAGATGTTGCACCAAGAGTAATGGCAAGGGCGGCAAAGACAGGAAGTGCTCTCGTCATGATCATTCCTTTTCTCGTTTGTGGTTTCCTCCCACCCGGAAGAAAACCCACGCCTTGCTCATCGGTTCCGATTATTGCGGACGCCGCTTTGACGCGCTCGGCCTCAAGCGCCAGGCTCCGCGCTGTCTTGCGACGGCTGTGCAGCAGGGCTGGGCAGTGCGGCGCGAGCTGCAAGCTCCGCCTCGGCGCGCTTCAGGTTGTCGAGCACCGCGACCATCTCGCGCGGCAGCGACGCCTCGTCCGGCTCATAGATGCGCTTCAAGCGCACGCCGAAGGTTCTAACCATTTCCGATCCGAAATCTCGTTCCATTATTCTCGTCTCCGGTGTGCTGCACTCCTTCCCAAGCACACAAAAAATCAACCGTTCAGTCCGAGCGCAGTTCCATTGGAAACGGTTACGGACAGGTATTTTCCGTCAGCCCGAAGCCGCCCAGGGGAAGACCTGGTCCTCACGCCTCACTCGACATGGAAGGGAGCTTCGCGCTCTCGGTGGGTAACCATGATCGGCATTCGCCGGTTCCGCGCGTTCAGACGGACATCTTAGCGCAGAGGTTTGCTGATGCTTCCGCGACGCTCTAACGCGTGAAGCGGACAAAAAAAACAACCGGAGAGCTTTCGCTCTCCGGCGTTTCCCGGCCGCAGCTCTCAGCCGGGGATCGCGCGGAAATTCCGCGCTTTGCCGTTAGTTGGTGGTGGACGGCGACTTCGCGGCCGGGCCGCTCTTGTTGCCCGGCATACCTTCCACGCCGCTCGAATCCTGGCTCGGCTGCGTCGTTGCGCCGGACCCGCTTGCGCCCGAAGATGCTCCTTCGTTTGCGGTACCGCTCTCCTCGCCGCCGGGGGCGCGCGTCGCGGGACCTGTGCGCGTATCAGGCGCACCCTGCACGCCGGGGCCGGAGTTCGGCTTGCCCTTCGCGTTCACGGAATTCTGGTTGTCGATGACGTCTGCGGCGTGCGCAACGCCAACGCCCGCAGCCATAGCAACAGTGGCCGCGGCGAGGGTGAGAGTGGCCATATGCTTCTTGATGGTCATTTCTTGCTTTCTCCTAAGTCTCAGTGCTCGTCTCCCTGCCAACAAAACTCCGAAGAGCGCACGCAGTTCCTCTGCGAGCCGCAATAGGCGCTCACGCGACACAGGGCGCGCCGCCCCGCGATTCTCATGAAACAAAAGCCGCTGCCTCGCGGTTTATGGAACAAAGCGGCCGCAACTTCCAATTCAGCGGCCGCGCACAAACACTCGTGAGGAGGAGTTGAAATGGCCCGCGCCACAGCACATCCCGACCATTCGCTGATTTCCAGCGAGGACGTTCACGGCACCGACGTGATCGGCGCCGACGACGAGGTCATCGGCGAGATCGACCATCTGCTGATCGAGAAGACGAGCGGCCGCGTTGCCTATGCGGTGATGAGCTTCGGCGGCCTCCTGGGGCTCGCCCACAGTCACTATCCCATCCCGTGGTCTGCGTTGAAGTACGACAAGAGCGTCGCCGGCTATCGGACCGGCATCACTGTGGACCAGCTCAGGAATGCTCCCGAGTTCAGCGACGATTCCTGGACGGATCGCGATTGGGAAACCCGCGCCCATCAGCATTTCGGCGCACAGACTTACTGGGCCCGATAAGCCTCAAAGCGGCTGCGGGCGAATAGCTCCAGCCACAAGAGATCAGAGGGGCCCGTGCCGTCATCGCGACGGCGCGGGCCTCTCCTACGCTTATCTCCTTCCGTCGAGGCATCATGGCCCACCCTGCCGACCCTGCCATCTCCGACTGGACGTTCGTGCGCCGGGTGCTCATCGTGCTCGCCATCGGCGCGCTGGCGCTCGCGCTTTGGGTGTTGTCCGATCTGCTGCTGCTTATCTTCGCCGCAGTGCTGTGCGCCTTGGCGCTGCGCGCACTCACTGCCCCCTTGATCAACGCGACCGGGCTCAATCAGGCGGTGGCTCTTGCGCTCGTCGTGTTGCTGATCGTCGCTCTTTGCGCGGGGCTCGTGCTGCAGTTCGGATCGCGCCTCTCCGATCAGATCTCCTACCTCATGCAAAACGTGCCTCAGGCGCTGCAGTCGCTCTCCCATCAGCTCGACCTCGGCTCCGTCTCGAAGGAGGTCGGCGGGTCGGCGATCGGTGCGCTGGCCGCGCGTGCGCTCACGATCGGCTCCAGCATCGTGGGGGCGGTTGCAGGCTTCGTGCTGGTGATCGTCGGTGGCATCTACTTCGCCGCTTCGCCCGGGCTCTACCGGCGCGGCCTCATCGCGCTTGTTCCTGAGCGGTGGCGAGCGGCCGTGACCTCCACGATCGAGGACAGCAATTTCGCGCTGACGCGCTGGCTCAGAGCGCAGCTCATCGCCATGGCGCTCGTGGGCGTGATGACGGGGCTCGGCATGTGGCTCGCGGGTGTCCCCTCCCCGCTGGCGTTGGGACTGATCGCAGCGGCCACGGAGTTCATCCCGATCGTCGGGCCTATCGTCGGCGCGATCCCGGCTCTTCTGCTCGCCTCGACCCAAGGCTGGGATCTCACCCTCTGGGCGCTGGCGGTCGCCGTCGTCGTGCAGCAGCTCGAGAACAACGTCATCATGCCGTTCGTCGTGGGCAAGGTGGTGGAGCTCCCGGCCGCCGTGGGCCTGTTCGCAACGGTGGCGATGGGCCTGCTGTTCGGCCCGCTGGGATTGCTGCTCGGCTATCCGCTCGCCATCGTGGGCGATGTGGCGGTGCGCCGGCTCTACGTGCGGGAGGCGCTCGGCAAGCCGGTGGACATCCCCGCCGAGCGGGAGCGCCACGCCAACGCCGAGGATGCGGCGGAGTGAACCGGCGCAAGCGGCCCGCGGATGATCTTGCGGAAATGACGTGAAAGTTGGAGCGGGCGACGAGAATCGAACTCGCGACATTCAGCTTGGGTAGGTTTTGGTCATCGCGTCATTTCAATGACTTGCAAAAATTTGGCACCTCGTTTTGAGGCAAGATGAGGAAGGCTGGATCAATCGCGGGCGTACTTTTTCTGTAATTCGGCAACTGCGGCGTTCACCTCAGTCATGGGGTGAGTTCTGCTCTCCTGGATAGCCGTGAAGATCATAAGCCAGAGCATTTGTGGAGGTGCGTGCTTCGTCGACGGATAGTTCTGAAGGATGCCGGCGATCGCGGGGGCCGCGAAAGCGTCGATGCGATCATGCAATGGCACGTCTGCTCGGAATGGCACCGCCTCGCAGAAGTATTTCCATTTTGGCTCTAAGGACGCGACAATTGCGTTGACGTCGGCCTTAACCTGTTCGTCAGGCGTTTTCTTCTTTTTCCAGAACACGACTAGTTCCTCTCAAACCCAGCGTCGGCGGACTGTTGCTTGTTAGGTGGTGGTTGGGATGTCCGTGATATTACGCCACATCGGTATCCCGGACGCTTCCATATGGTCGGCGATCTCCAATAAGTCTGGTTCGCTACCTAAGAGCAAGCATCCGTCACACTCTAGGTATGGTGCGATGCCGGGGGCATGGATCGCACCGCCCCCGCTCATTGTTATCTGATGCCCGAGCTGCATCAGTTTCGCGGCGTACCAATTATCAACGTCCTTATGACTGAGCATCGCTATCTTCATTCTTGCTCCCTTCGGAAATCGAGCACTTTCGAGCTTGATGGCCTTGGCGGCCGCACTTCTTGCACGTGATTGACCGCTTATGATTTGAGACGCGACGTGCGCCACTAGTCAGTTCACCCGCACGCTTATTATTATCTTCGAGGTCAGACAGACCAAAAATAACTCGTACCTTGAGCCGGGATGTCACCTGAAGGTTGCCGGTATCGGCGTCGAGGATAAGAAGGTTCTGCGCAACTTGATCGTAGAAATAATGCTTCATGGTAATTTCGCTCAACCCCACGCCCGCTAGTGACGAGGCGTGGACTGGAGCGCACTAGCTAATATGCTTTCAGCATACGCCGCATCAGCGCCCACGCCGCAAGGCGATGATGGGGACATCCGGCGTGGCACCGTTTGACACTTTTCCGCGCTCGTTGGCCCGCAAATCAGCAGCAAAATCAGCACTTCAAAAAGCACTAGGTCGCAGACACTCAGCTGTTCGTAACACCGTAACAGCTTGAAGGAGACACTGATTTTATTTGAGTTTGGAGCGGGCGACGAGAATCGAACTCGCGACATTCAGCTTGGGAAGCTGACGTTCTACCTCTGAACTACACCCGCAAAACGCATTTATTTCAATGCGTTAAATGAAAACGCGCCGCGTGGAGACAGCCATGCGGGCCGGGCATGTTTGTAGAGCGTTTGCGGCTGCTTGTGAAGCCGATGATACGTGCGGCACGCGTGCACGCCGCCCTCCCTGCCGCCCGGGACTACGGTGCTTCACCTATCTGTATTGCATTGGAGGCATGTTGCAGGCATGACCGGCGCGCTTACATTTCCGTGCCTGCTCTCACGCGACCGGCCTAGCTGAGGACTTCCGCTTCATGATCGAGACGACGACGATCGTACCCGCCGAATGGGCGCCCCAAGTGGCGATCTGGACGGCGTGGCCCGCAGACGCCAGCGAGTGGAACGACGACCTCGCATCTCCGCGCCGGGACGTGGCCGCGCTGGTCAAGGCGCTCAGCGAGAGCAACAAGGTGTACGTGCTCGTCAACGGCGATGAGGCGGCCGAGACCGCGCAGGTCGCGCTCGGCACTGCGGCCGAGCTCGTCTCCGCGAAGTACGGCGACATCTGGCTGCGCGACACCGGCCCGATCTTCGCTCATCGCGGCAACGACCGCGTGGCGCTTCGCTTCAAGACCAACAGCTGGGGCGGCAAATACGACCTGCCCGACGACTCCACGGTCGGCGACCGCGTCGCCGACCTTGCGGGCGTGCCGATCGATCGCTTCGACTTCGTGCTCGAAGGCGGTGCCGTCGACCACGACGGCGAGGGCACCATCCTCGCGACGAAGCAGACGCTTCTCAATCCCAATCGCAACGGCTGGTCCGCCGAGCAGGCGGAGGCCGCGCTGCGGCACGCTTTCGGAACCAAGAAGGTGATCTGGGTCGACGAAGGGCTGATCGGCGACCATACGGACGGCCACATCGACAACATCGCGCGGTTCGTGGCGCCGGGGAAAGTGGTCTGCCAGGCGCCGTCCGGCGGCGACGATCCCAATGCCGCGATCCTCGATGCCATCGCGGACAAGCTCGCGCACTCCACCGATGCGGCCGGGCGCAAGCTCCAGGTGATCCGCATTCCGGGCGTCGGGCTCTATCGCAACGCGTTGGGCGAAGTCTCCCCGGCCTCGCACATGAACTTCATCATCGCCAACGGCGTGGTGGTGGTGCCGGTCTACGGAACGCCGACGCAGGACGCGGCGCTCAAGGCCCTGCAGGCCGTGTTTCCGGATCGCAAGGTGATCGGCGTTTCCTCGCGCGGGCTGCTCGGCTGCGGCGAAGCGGGCGGCGGCTCCTTCCATTGCATCACCCAGCAGGAACCCCTCTGATGAAAAAGCGCACCATCACCGTCGCGGCCCTTCAGACGTCCTACGGGCACGATCTCGACGAGAACATCGAGAAGACCGAGAAGCTGGTGCGGAAAGCGGCCGAGCAGGGCGCCGAAGTCGTGCTGCCGTCGGAGCTGTTCGAAGGCATCTATTTCTGCACGAAACAGGACCCGAAGTGGTTCGAGACGGCGCATCCGGTCGACGAGCATCCGTGCGTGCGTGCGCTGAAGAAACTCGCCAAGAAGCTCGAAATCGTCATTCCGATCTCCTTCTTCGAGAAGGACGGGCCGCGATACTACAACAGCATCGCGATCGCGGATGCGGATGGCGACATCCTCGGCATCTATCGCAAGAGCCACATTCCGGATGGCCCCGGCTATCAGGAGAAATACTACTTCCGCCCGGGAGACACCGGCTTCAGGACGTGGAAGACGAAGCGCGGGCACATCGGCGTCGGCATCTGCTGGGACCAGTGGTATCCCGAGACGGCGCGCGCGATGGCGCTGCAGGGTGCGGAGGTGCTGTTCTATCCGACCGCCATCGGCTCAGAGCCCTACGACGCCGCGCTCGACACGCACCTTCAGTGGCAGCGTGCCATGCAGGGGCACGCGGTCTCGAACGCCATTCCGATCGTGGCGGCGAACCGCACCGGCCTCGAGGACAACGAGGGCGTGCAGCAGAAATTCTACGGACATTCGTTCATCGCCGATCATCGCGGCGAGCTGGTCGAGAGCTTCGGCGCGACGGACGAAGGCGTGCTCGTGCACACATTCGATCTCTCTCTGATCGAGAGCTATCGTGCCGACTGGGGCTTTTTCCGCGACCGGCGGACGGATCTCTACGCGAAGAGCATCATCTAGAGCTGCGTCCTCGAGAAAGGCCGCATTGGCGACTTCATATCGCGTCGGTGACGAGCTGACCGATGGCCAGTGCAGCCAGCCCGCCCTCTTGTCTTGAACGGTATCTTCCCTCTCGCCATCCCTGCGCAAAGATGGCGTGTCGTGCGCTCGTTTCTTATTCCGCCGGTGCGACGGTCGCGGCTGCCGGATCCGCGGCCCCATTCAGAGCGGCGGCCATTGCCTCGGGAGCAACCTCGACCTCCACGTCCGCCTCGGCTGCGGCCGGCTCGGGCTCGGATGCTGCTTCCGCTGCGGGTGCCTCCTCGGCGGCAGGTGCTTCCTCAGCGGCGGCTTCCGCTGCGGGTGCTTCTTCCGCAGCCGCTTCGGCTGCCGGCGCGGCAGGCTCTTCGGAGGCGGCCTCCACCACGGGCTCTTCACCCACAGGCTCTGCCGCTGCTTCCTCAGCTACCGCCTCGGCGGGGGCCTCGGCTGCTTCGGCGGCAGGCGCTTCCTCCGCAGCCGCTTCCATGGCGGGTGCTTCGGCTACAGGCTCCTCGGCCGGCGCGGCTTCGGCTGCCGCCTCGACCACGGCTTCCGCTTCGGCGACGACCTCCTCGGGGGCGGCTTCCACGACCTGCTCGTCCGCAGGGGCTTCTGCCGCTTCCTCGCTCACCTCGGCTACCGGGGCCGCCTCGACCTCGGCAACAGCCTCCTCCGCCGCTGCCTCCGCTTCGACGGCTTCGGCGGCCGCTTCAGGGGCCGACGCCGCCTCGACGGCTTCCGCTTCCGCTTCCGTCTCCGCTACCGTTTCCTCTGCCGCAACGGCTTCGTCTGCCGCCTCCGCCGCCACCGGCTCGGCGGCGGCCTCAACGACCGGCTCCTCCGCCGGCTCACTGGCCTCGGCCGCGAGAACCGGCTCGGCAAGCGCCGTCCCGCACGCCGCGATGGCGTCGCGAGGGGCTTCCGGCTCAAGCGCAACCGCAGCGTCGGCGGCGACCGGCGCGGCGGGAACTCCTTCTATGAACTCACTCATCTCTCTTGCGACGCGCACGATGGAATCGGCCTTGCAGCCGAGCTCCATCGCCATCCGCAAGCAGGCAAATCTCTGCTCTTGGAGGTTCATGAGAACTCCATTTTTGGGGTTTGCGATGTCAGTGGCGTTGCTTGGTGCGATGCAAACAACACAAGCATCATACTGCTTCGTTTAACTTGAGGCCACACTTGAAAGACTAGATAAGTACAATATTTCCAAGTAAAATCATGGAGCTATCGTAGATCTGATTTAGAGTGCGCGGTGCTTGGCTTAGGACGTTTGCGTGAATCAATTTGTGAGGACGGGACCGATTTGGATCGTCTCGATGGCGCGAAACAGAGAGCCCAGCGCATTCGAAATTCCCATTTTCGCCCTACCCATTCGCACCTCGCGAATGGAACAAGTTCCCGGCAGATCGCCAGACTATCCCGCACCTCACGCTCCCTCACAAAATCGTCAGAAACGGCAGCGCTTTACGCTCTTCTCGCGCCGAACTCGCCCGTGCCAGAAGGGAGCAAACGCCGATATGCGTGCCCCCATTTGGAGATTGCCCATGATCCGCCGGACGCTCGTTCTCGCCGCCGTTCTCATCGGCGCCGCTGCGCCGCTCGAGGCCAAAACGCTCGCCTACGAGGACAACAAACTCAACTTCAAGAGCTGCAAGGGCGAGGACGTGACCGCTCGCTGGTTCGGCGGCAACGTCTCACTCAGCCAGGCGGGCAAATCGCCGGGCGATCCCTCACCGTCCGCCGAGTTCCAGACCTGGGACGGCAAGTGCGGCACCTTCGAATGGAGCTCCGACATCGGCGCCCTGGTCATCAAGCTCGACGGCCAAGTGCAGTCCGAGCGCATCCTGCATTTCGTGGCCTGGGACGGCTCGCGCTGGTCGGCGACCCGGACGGGCGGCGGCTTCTATCTGGCCCGCATCGCCGATAAGGACGACGCCGACCCGAAGAGCCGCATGAAGGCGGCGGGCGAATGGGTGGCCAAGAACAACAAGCTCGGCGTGCCGGCCGCCGACATGCTGGCCGAGGGCCTCCAGGGCACGTCGAAAGAGTAAATTCAGCGCCTTCCCTGACCGGGAACGGCTCATGTTCGGGAGGATGGCGCTGCGAAACGCCATCTCGCCCGAAGCACCCGGCGTATGCTAGGAGAGCGCCACGATCGCCCTGCCGGTCGATTTTTGGCGCTTTTCTCCTGCTTTTCCGATGTCCCAGCCTGCTGCCACTGCCGAATCCCTTGCCGCCCGCCCGGAATGGACGCGAGCGCGCCGGATCGTGGTCAAAATCGGCTCGGCACTGCTCGCGGACCGGGAGACGGGGACGCTCAAGACCCAGTGGCTCGCCTCCCTGATGGAGGACGTGGCGGAGCTGGTGCGGCAGGGCAAGGACGTGGTGCTGGTGTCGTCCGGCTCGATCGCGCTCGGCCGGCACAAGCTCGGCCTGCCCAAGGGCCCGCTCGAACTCGAGCAGTCGCAGGCCGCCGCCGCCGTGGGGCAGATCAGCCTGGCGCACGCCTATCAGGAGCTGGCCGCGAAATCCGGGCTCACGGTCGCGCAGATCCTGCTTACGCTCGGCGACACAGAACAGAGGCGGCGCTATCTCAACGCGCGCCACACCATCGAGACGCTGCTCGAGCTGAAGGCGATCCCGGTCGTGAACGAGAACGACACGGTGGCGACCGCCGAGATCAAATACGGCGACAACGACCGGCTGTCGGCGCGCGTCGCCGGAATGGTGTCGGCCGACTGCCTTGTGCTGCTGTCCGACATCGACGGCCTCTACACCGCCCCGCCTGCGAGCGATCCCACGGCCCGCCACATTCCGCTCGTGACCGAGATTACGGCCGAGATCGAGGCGATGGCCGGCGACGCGGGAACGGAGCTTTCCAAGGGCGGCATGAAGACCAAGATCGAGGCGGGGAAGATCGCGCTCGGCGCGGGCACCAATATGGTGATCACCACGGGCAAGGTGCTCAACCCGCTGCGCGCCATCTCAGAGGGCTCGCGGGTCTCGTGGTTCCTCGCCAAGCAGGATCCGGTGACGGCCAAGAAGCGCTGGATCGCGGGCCAGCTCGAGCCGCGCGGCACGCTGCACGTCGATGCGGGCGCGGAGAAGGCCCTGGCCGCGGGCAAGAGCCTGCTGGTGGCGGGTGTAAAGCGGGTCGATGGCGAGTTCGAGCGCGGAGACGCGGTGATCATCCGCGCCCCGGACGGACGCGAGCTGGGGCGCGGACTTTCCGCCTATGCGCGCGGCGACGCGGAACGCATCCTGGGACGTAAATCCTCCGAGATCGCGGACATCCTGGGCTTCGAGGGCGGGCCAGAGCTGATCCACCGCAACGACATGGCGCTCAACACCCGCAAGTGACGCTCATCGTATATGTCCCTGGCGCGCGGCGCCGGGATTGACCTCACCAGCCAAAAGCCCAAAGTTACGCCCCATGCAGAAAGCAACCTCCACTGACCAGTCCATCGGCGCGCTGATGCGCGATATCGGCATCGCCGCGCGTGATGCCTCGCGGAAGCTCGCGCTCGCCCCGCGTGAGACCAAGGATCGCGCCTTGCTGAAGGCCGCCGCCGTGCTTCGCCGCGACGCGAAGCACATCCTGGCCGAGAACGCGAAGGACGTGGCGGAGGCCCGCGCCGCGGGCCGGGCCGAATCTCTCGTGGATCGGCTGGTGCTGACGGATGCGCGCATCGAGGGCATTGCACGCGGGCTCGAGGAGGTGGCGGCGCTCGCCGATCCGGTCGGCTCGGTTCTTGCCGAGTGGACACGGCCCAACGGCCTCAAGTTCCAGCGCGTGCGCGTGCCGATCGGCGTGATCGGCATCATCTACGAGAGCCGGCCGAACGTGACGGCGGACGCCGGCGCGCTGAGCCTCAAGTCGGGCAACGCCGCCATCCTGCGCGGCGGCACGGACAGCTACAATTCGAGCTCCGCCATCTACGCGGCGCTCGCGGAGGGGCTAGCGGACGCCGGTCTCCCGGCAGGCTGCATCCAGTATGTCGCGACGACCGACCGCGACGCGGTGGGCTACATGCTGACCGGCCTCGACGGCAACATCGACGTCATCGTGCCGCGCGGCGGCAAGAGCCTCGTGCAGCGCGTGCAGGACGAGGCGCGTGTCCCCGTGTTCGCGCACCTGGAAGGCATCTGCCACACCTATGTGGATGCCAAGGCCGATCTCGACATGGCGCAGAGCGTCGTGCTCAACGCGAAGATGCGCCGCACGGGCGTATGCGGGGCGACGGAGTGTCTGCTGGTGGACCGCAACGCACCGGCAGAGACGCTGCCGAGGCTGGTCAAAGCGCTCATCGAGGCGGGCGCGGAAGTGCGCGGCGATGCAGCCACGCAAGCTGTCGATGCCCGCGTGAAGCCCGCCGCGCCGGAGGATTTCGGGCATGAGTTCCTGGACGCCATCATTGCGGTGAAGACCGTTGACGGTGTGGGCGAGGCGATTGCCCATATCGGCCGCTATGGCTCGCAGCATACGGACGCGATCATCACCTCCGACGAGGCGACGGCGCAGCGCTTCCTCGCGGAGGTCGATAGCGCCATCGTGCTGTGGAACGCCTCGACCCAGTTCGCGGACGGAGGAGAGTTCGGCTTCGGCGCCGAGATCGGAATCGCGACCGGCAAGCTGCACGCGCGCGGGCCTGTCGGCGTGGAGCAGCTCACAAGCTTCAAGTACGTGGTGCGCGGTAACGGGCAGATCCGGCCAGTCTGATCGGCCGAGGGCTCTGATCAGGCCACAGCGAGCGTGACGAAGCCGCTCGCTGCGAGAACGCTGTCGAGCGTCTTCTCGAGCACGTCGAGCTTGAAAGGCTTGAGGAGGTAGCCGCTGGCGCCGGCCGCCTTGGCCGCCAGGATGTTCTCGGGCTTCGATTCCGCCGTCACCAGGATGAAGGGGGTTTCCCGGGTCTCGGGGTCGGCGCGGACGACCTTCAGGAGATCGAAGCCGCTCATTCCGTCCATGTTCCAGTCGGAGAGGATGAGGTCGTAGCGCTTCTGGCGAATATGCTCGAGCGCCTGCAGGCCGTTGGCGGCCTCGTCCACCTTCGCGTAGCCGAGCTGCACGAGCAAACGGCGGATGATCTTCAGCATCACCTGCCGATCCTCGACGATCAGCACCTCAAGCTCGCTGCGTGCACTCATAGTCTGCCCCCCGCGCGGACCGGTTACCGCGAGAGCGGGGCCGTCCGTTTCGTTGCCACGCCTCCAACCTTTCCCGAGAGCAATTACTAAATCGTGTGTGAGCGTGCGTTTCCGGCCGGGTTGCATGAGCCCAACGAAACATTTGCTTTCGGTTGACGCGGGGATCGGCGGGGTCAGCGGGCTTTTTCGGAACGGGCGGCTTCGCGGGCGATACCCGCGGCATCGCGCAGCTCCGCGTATTCGAGCGCCGCGTTGTCGACGAATGCGCGCTCGCGAATGAGAGGGGCGTGCGCAGGGCCGAGCGCTTCCAGCGCAGAGGGGCCTTCCGATCCCACGAAGAAGCCGTGGAGCACCACGCCCTTCTCCCGATAGGCGGGGTCCTCCAGCATCAGCTCGTGCAGGCGCTTCAGATTGTAGTGAGGGACGGACGCCATGAGATGATGGGGCAGATGGTAGTCCATGCCCCACGGAAACACTGCGTAGCGAACGAGAGGTCCGGTGAGAAACACGCGGGTATTGGTATAGCGCCCGCGGTCCGCGTTTCCGTGCTGCACCCACTGGCGCAGCATCATGAAGAGGGGAAACGACGTGAACAGCGGGATGACCCAATAGAGGTTGAAGTACTTCCAGGCCGGGGCGATGCCCGAAACGGTGAGAGCCGTGAGGGTGCCGTAGAGGAGCGCGAAGTAGACGACACGGCTCACCATGGTCGCGCGGTGCGAGATCACTGGCGCGAGGCGGGTTTGGGTGAAGGCGCGTTCGGGCGCCAGAAGCAGGTAGGCGATCGAAGCAAGGGTCGCGAGCGCGAGAAGCCCGCACCCGATCGCGGGATAGCCGAAACGGATCGTCTCGACCGTGGCGATGGGGGCCGCGACCGCATAGAGGATCCCAACGCGCAGCGGCCACTTGGAGCCCTGGCTCTCGGGATCGATGTAGGCATGCTCGTCGAAACCGACGGCAGAGTATTTGGCGCGGAAGAGCGTGAAGAGAAACAGCTTCACCGGCGAGAGGCGTTTCAGGAACGCCCATAGCAGCTCGACGGAGGGCACCGGAAAATCGAGCCAGTGCCCGCTCTCCTTCAACTGGGCGATGTCCGGATCGCGCTCCGGGTCGTTCACGAACTGGTGGTGCGCCAGATGATGAAGCCGGAACTGATACGTCGACGTGTAGATCGGGAAGGCCGCCAGCCAATCCGAGGCCAGCTCGTTGAGCATCCGGTTCTTGAAGAGCAGAAAGTGCGTGCCCTCGTGGATAGCGCCGCCGAATTGATGCTGGGCTGCGCCCAGAACCAGCGCCGCGAGGGCGTTGACGCCCAGCGTCCAGCCCCAGCCGAAGCCCTCATCCGCGATCCACTCATTAGCCTCGATCGCAAGGGCAATGGTGATGGCGATGACGGCGTAAACCTGGGCCAAGTGGACCCAGTTCGTCACGTTGTCGCGAGACTTGAGGGCTTTGACTGCTTCGGCGTCAAATGACGATCTGCCGGCGGACGACGCGGGCTGTGCCGGAGACGCCGCAACGCGCAGCGGATCCGGCGCCGCCAAATCGGAAACGGAATTCAACCCCGCACCCCCGAGCAGTCACAAAAAAGGCCTCTGGAATCAGAGACCATTCCTAAATACTGAGGTGTTCTTACCGAGGTATCAAGCGATTCCCCTGGTATGGTTACGTTTTGCGTGCACCGCATGCCGCAGAGGCAACAGCGCGGGTTTGCGTTTAAAGCCTGTGACGCGCCTTCGAAGGCCTTTGCCGTTTGACAGACCTAATGCGAAGGAGCTGAAAAAGTGACGATGCTGGAAGACAACACGCCTCCTCTCGACATCGCGCCAGCCCTTCCCACGGAGCGCGCCCAGAGCGACCGCGCCTATCGAATCCGGCGGCTGTTGCGCTACACGGGGGTCAATATCGCGAGCGTGACTCTCGACTACGGCATATTTCTCTCGCTCACCCACGCCTACGACATTCCGATCATCGCGAGCATCATCGCCTATGCGATCGCGCTCTCGCTCAACTACGATTTGTCGAAGCGGTTCGTGTTCGGAACGGACGGCAGCCACAAGAGCGAGAAGCGGCTCTTCACGGAGTTTCTGGCGACGGGCTTTCTAGGCCTGGTGCTGACGGCGGTCGCGACGGGGATCGGAATCCATACGTTCGGCTTGAGCCCCACTATCGCGAAGACTGTGGCCGTGCTCATCTGCTTCGTGACGCTCTATATCATCCGCAGCCGGCTGGTCTTCACACGTATCGAGTGAGAGGCACGCTTGCCGGTCCGGGCCGGGCTCTCCTCTGCTTTCTAGGCCGAACTCTTCGATTGGAACCGATGTCCGCCCGCCTTCTCTCCAAAAGCTTCGGTTCCCTGGCCGTGCGCACACCTCATACGGCGGCCGGGCAGCGGATCGGCTTGCTGGGAGGATCCTTCAATCCTCCGCACAGAGCCCATGTCGCGATCTCGGAAGCCATTCTGAAGCGGCTCGATCTGGACGAGGTGTGGTGGCTGGTCTCGCCCGGAAATCCGTTGAAGAGCCACTCCGATCTCGCGCCTCTCGCGGAGCGGCTCGAGGCTTGCGAACGCATCGCGACCCATCCGCGGATCAAGGTCACCGCGCTCGAAGCAGATCTCAAGAGCGCCTCCACCGTGGTGACGCTGTCGTTTCTCAAGCGCCGCTTCCCCGACGTCCATTTCGTCTGGATCATGGGCGGCGATAATCTGGCGGGGTTTCACCGCTGGACCGCGTGGCGGCGCATCGCCACACTGATGCCGTTCGTAGTTGCAGATCGCCCCGACTGGCGGTTGCGCGCCCTCTCCTCACCCGCTGCACGGGCTCTCGCGCGCTTTCGCCTCGACGACAGCAAGGCGGCCTCTCTCGCGCTGCAGCAGGCGCCTGCGTGGAGCTATCTCACGCTGCGTCTCTCGCCCGAGTCCTCGACCGAGATCAGGGCCGGGCGGGCCAGCATTTCCGCCTCCCGCACCGCAAAACCTCGTTAATGCGCGGCTTGTGATGCTTTTTCTAAAGAATGACGCAACGCGTGCGGAATAAAGAACACGCTGCGTCTCCCGCTCCGGGTGCGACAATCCGGACAAGACCCTATTGCTGGGGGGCCGGGCGGCGGCTATCCTACGCAGTGCTTGCGGCGTGATGAGGCGCCGGGGTGGTGGATCATACCGGCCATTGATGTGACGCGGGTCGGCCGGTGCAGTTTCTTGTAAATCCGCCTTGTGCCTTGTGGCCGATAGAAGGATGGCCTCTCAGGTGCTCCAACGGAAAGGATATTTCCCAAAAGATGCGAACCGCCATTGAGGGCGCCCGCAAGGGTGTGCCTCCCGCCGAGATCGTGCCAGCGCGCGCAAGCTCGGAGACACTGCTCAAAGAGGTCATCCATTGGCTCGATGAAGCCAAGGCGGAAGACATCGTCACGATCGACCTCAAAGGGAAGTCGTCGCTTGGCGACTTCATGGTGATCGCCACTGGGCGCTCTGACCGCCACGTGGGTGCTATCGCCGAACAGCTTCGCAAGCATCTCAAGGACAAGGGTATCGGCGGCGTCCGGGTCGAAGGTCTCGACACCTGCGACTGGGTTCTGGTCGATGCCGTGGACATTCTCGTGCACGTGTTCCGTGGCGAGGTTCGGGATTTCTACAATCTCGAGAAAATGTGGTCGGCCACGAGGCCGGGCGAGCAGACGTCGCACTAGCGGTTCTCAAGACCGGCGAATGCGTCGTGCTCGAGCGTATGCTCACGTTGCCAGTGATGGCGCCGTTCCGGGTGCCGTCACGGAGAGGATTGTGGGCGCTCCCGGGCTAGAGCACCAATGCCTAGCGGGAGCAGGTTGAATGCGTCTTTCCATCGTCGCGGTGGGGCGTCTCAAGGACGGACCCGAGCGCGAGCTCTATCTCAAATATGCCAAGCGGATCGACGATGCGGGGCGCGCCGTGGCGCTCGGCCCCCTTACGCTTTCCGAAATCCCCGAAGCGCGCCAGTCGAGCGCCGCGCAACGCAAGACGGACGAAGCCCAGCGCCTGATCGATCAGGCTTCGGGAGCCGATCTTCTGGTGCTTCTCGATGTGGCGGGCAAATCCTTCACCAGCGAAACGTTCGCACGCTGGCTCGCAGGGCGCCGGGACGACGGGCATCGCACGATAGCGTTCCTGATCGGAGGGCCGGACGGTCACGGAGAGAGCGCGCTCGCGCGCGCTAACCTCAAGATGTCCCTCGGCCCGCTGACAATGCCGCACGGGCTTGCCCGCATCGTGCTGGCCGAGCAGCTCTACCGGGCCGCCACCATCCTCTCGGGCCATCCCTATCATCGCGCATAATTATCCGCGCGCCTGCGGGCCGTTCGTCAAATTGCTGAACCAGAGCTGACCTAGGGTCGCGAGCGGTCACGCACGTTTGCGAGCTCCGGATTTTCGTGATCCTGAGCTTTGTTAACCACGGGCAGAGGCTGGACCATGGACGGTTGAGGCCCTATCAATCGACGGGCCTCGGGCGTTTCAGGCCCTGATTTCAGAGGCGAGCCGGCACAGGGACATGTTTGGCCGGCCAAAGGATTTTCGAACCCGTGCAAGGCTCTCATGGAAGAGCCTGCTCGTGGCTTCGAGATGTGAGTGAAGGGGAGGAAGCGGGATGGCGGCTCAGGATGTTGTGTTGCCGACACCGGGAGCATCCGCAGCTCCCCAGGAGGGCGACACCATTCTTTCGCTTCCGAGCGCGGATCTCGTCGCGCCGGATGCGGCACGCCCGCGCGAGCGCTTCATCCCCGTTACGACGTACGCGCTGATCGACCGCCTGACTGCGCCCCAGACCTGGCCTGCGGGAAAGGCCAAAGCCGCGCGCCGCTTCTTCCGCTACCTCGAATACTGGCGGCGCCAGCAGCACAGCGTCGGTCTCAGCACGCTGCTGCAAGCCTACGAGTCGTTCAGCCCCGACAGCGATCTTCTGGTGACGCGCACGTTCACGCCGGAAGAGCGTAACAACATGCAGAAGCGCGTGGTGCGCGATATCGAGAGGATTCTCGTTCAGGCCAACTACGTCCGCATCGATCCGTCGGACGTTGAGATGATCCTGACGAAGGAATCCCACTACGGCCTCGACCTGCACGTGGACTTCACCGCGTTCGAGGAAATCCTGGTCTACTACCGCGGCGCCTCGAACCGGCGCGACCAGCGGCGCACGCTGCGCAAATTCATGCGCAAGGAAGAGTTCGACGTTCCGATCTTCCAGCGGCTGTTCCTGCTGTTCAAGCTCAAGCCGTTCGAGACGCGTGTCGTGGAGATCATGAAGGAGCTGCGCCTGCCGCGCCGCGAGGCGGAGAAGGCGGTCAGGAACCTGCGCGCGATGATCCCGTCGTCGGTCAACGACAGCAACATCTACCTCAAGCTCTTCAAGAACATCCCGCGCAGCGACGTGGAGATGGTGTTCCCCAACACGCGCGTGAAGTTCCGCCTGCTCGACAAGCTCAGGCTCGGCGTCACGGGCAGCGCGGGCCTCGGCATGGGCGTATTCGGCGCGGCGGGTAAGATCGCGGTTGCGGCGACCAATCCGCTGATGGCGGCGGGCGCAGTGCTCGGTCTCGGCGGCATCGCCTTCCGCCAGACGATGAACTTCCTCAACCAGAAGCAGCGCTACATGGTGGTGATGGCGCAGAACCTCTACTTCCATGCCATGGCCGACAATCGCGGCGTGCTGATCAAGCTAGCGGACCGTGCGGCGGAGGAAGACGTGAAGGAGGAGATGCTGCTTTACAGCGTGCTCGCCAAGGAAACGGCCAAGCATTCGGATCTACCTGCGATCGATGCGGCCATCGAGCAGTATCTGGCGGCGAGCTTTGGCGTCACGGTCGACTTCGACCTCGAGGATGCCCTGCAGCGCCTGCTCGCAGACGGGATCGTGACCGAGGACGCCGACGGTACGCTGCGCACGCTCGGCCCCGAGGCCGCCGCACAGCATCTTGACGCCAAGTGGGACGTGTTCCTGGACAATCTCCCGGATTGCCGGGGCGACGAGGGGCGCGAGGTGGAGCGCACGGTTCCGATCGAAGACGCGGTAGCGGCGCAGCAGGCCGCGAGAGCCCAGCCGGGCTGAGCCCAGGCCCCTCGGTTTGCCATCGCGCCCACGCCCGATGCGCGATATAAACCAGCCGCGCCGCATGCCGGTTCGCCCGGACCCCGCGCGGTTGCATCTTCTATTCTTGCTCTAGAACGGATTCCATGACCCCCCATAAGCTGATTGCCGAGGTGGAGGCGCGCGATCGCGCAATGCGCGTTGCGGGTGCGCTTCAGGATCTTCTCGAGCCGCCGCCGGATGCGCTCACAGTGTTCGAGAACAAGACCGGCGACGACGCGCCGGTGCGCTGGCGCATCGAGGCCTACTTCTCCGATGAGCGGACGCCGCAGGACATCGAAGACGAGCTTACCGCCCTGCTCGGCGAGCCCGCTCCCCGCTTCCAGTCGGACGATATTCCCGACCTCAACTGGGTGGCGCTCTCGCAGGCGGCTCTGCCGCCGGTGCGGGCAAGCCGGTTCACGGTGCATGGCTGCCACGACCGGGAGCGCGTTCCACAAGGGCCGAACGCCATTCTCATCGAAGCGGGCGAAGCATTCGGAACCGCCCATCATTCGACGACTTACGGCTGCCTCATCGCGATCGGCCGGCTGGCGCAGGGCCGGACGTTCCGCAATGTCCTGGATCTCGGCTGCGGCTCCGGCGTGCTCGCCATCGCTGCGGCCCGCGTTTGGCCTCATGCCTCGGTGCATGGCGTGGACATCGATCACCAGTCGGTCGTCGTCGCGCGCGAGAACGCGGCGGTCAACAAGGTGGGCGCACGCCTCCGCTTCACCTGCGGACCGGGCGTATCAGCACCCGCCGTGCGCAAGCTCGTGCCGTTCGATCTCGTCGTCGCGAACATCCTCGCCGGGCCGTTGATCACGCTCGCGCCCGATATCCGCCGCGCCACGAAAGCGGGCGGGACAGTGGTTCTCTCGGGCCTGCTCACGCGGGAGGCGCCGCGCGTGCTTGCGGCCTATCACGCGCAAGGCTTCTCTCTCTCCTCCCATCAGCGCTACGATGGCTGGTCGACCCTCACGCTGACCAAGCGGACCTGAGCCTCAAGGACTTTCCCGCCATGTTCCAGACGTTCGCCGCACCGTCCGACGCTGCCGCCGTTCCCGATCGCGTGAAGCGGCTGCGCGCGCTGCTCGCCGAGGAAGGTCTGCAGGCGGTGCTGCTGCCGAGAGGGGACGAGCATCAGGGCGAGTACGTGGCGCCGTGCTCGGAGCGCCTTCGCTGGCTCACCGGCTTTTCCGGCAGCGCCGGGATGGTCGCGGTGACACGGCGGCACGCGGGACTGTTCGTGGACGGGCGCTACACCGTGCAAGTGCGGAGCGAGTGCGGCAGCAGCGGGCTGTTCGATTTCCCCGGGATGGCGCGCGTCGCGCTTGCCGGGTGGCTCAAGGACAAGCTCAAGAGCGGAGACGTCGTCGGCTTCGATCCCTGGCTGCATACGGCATCCGAGATCGCGTGGCTGGACGCGCTCCTGAAGGACGCCGGCATCGCGCTCAAGCCGACCCGGCGAAACCTGGTGGATCGCATCTGGGGCAAGGATCGCCCGCTTCCGCCAGACGGGCCGGTGGTGCCGCATCCGATGAAATACGCCGGACGCTCCGCCGAGAACAAAATCGCCTCGCTTCAGAAGACGCTGAAAGATGCTGGCCAGGATGCCGTCGTTCTCACGTCTCCGGATTCCATTTGCTGGCTATTCAATATTCGCGGCCACGACGTTGCGCACAATCCGGTCGTTCTCGCTTTCGCGATCGTGCCCGCCAACGGAAAGGCCGAGCTGTTCGTCGCGCCCGAGAAACTTTCGCGGGAAAGCCGTGCGCATCTCGAAAGCTCTGCAAAGATTTCTCCGCCCGGCGCCCTCAAGGATCGCATTGCGGCGCTGCGCAAGGCGGGGCGGCGCGTGCGCGTCGATTACGACCGGGCCGCGTTCTGGTTCGTGCGCGCGCTCGGCAAGAGCGCAGTTAGGGGCGGTGACCCCTGCGTTGCGCCGAAAGCGATCAAGAACGCAACCGAGATCAAGGGCGCGCGCGTTGCGCATGTGCGTGACGGCGCGGCCGTCGTGCGGTTTCTCGCCTGGCTCGACCGCGCCGTTGCCGGCGGGGATGCCGTCGACGAGATCGCCGCGGTTCGCGCGCTCGAGGACCAGCGTGCCGGGAGCCAGGCGCTCAAGGAGATCTCCTTCGACACCATCTCGGGCAGCGGACCGAACGGCGCCATCGTGCACTATCGCGTGACGGAGGCGAGCAACCGGATACTCAAGCGGGGAGAGCTGTTCCTGCTCGATTCCGGCGCGCAGTATCTCGAGGGAACCACTGATATCACGCGCACAATCGCGATCGGGGAGCCGCCTGCCGAAGCGCGCGAGCGGTTCACGCTCGTGCTCAAAGGGCATATCGCCATCGCGACAGCCCGCTTTCCCAAAGGCACGCGAGGAATCGACCTCGATGCCTTCGCGCGGCGCGCGCTCTGGGAGCATGGGCTCGACTACGATCACGGCACCGGCCATGGCGTGGGCAGCTACCTCTCCGTCCATGAAGGCCCGCAATCGATCTCGCGAGCGGGCATGGCTGTGATCGAGCCGGGCATGATCATCTCGAACGAGCCCGGCTACTACAAGGAGGGTGCCTACGGCATCCGTATCGAGAACCTCGTTCTCGTTACCGAGCCGGAGCGTCCCAAGGGCGGCGACCGGGACGTGATGGGTTTCGAGACGCTGACGCTGGTGCCGATCGACCGCCGCCTCATCGCTAAAGAGTTGCTGACACCAGACGAGACGCGTTGGATCGACACCTATCACGCAAGGGTTCTGGCGACGATCGGACCCGAGGTCGATGCTCCGACGCTTCGCTGGCTCGAAGCGGCGACAAAACCGCTCTAAAAACCTGCCCCGCACAACTCAAAACTTATTTCATTTCCCGGCAAAAGCCCGACCATTTCGCCCCATTTTGTGGCTTTTCTGCCTTCGCGCATAACAGCAAGAAGGCAGCGCGCACATTTTTCCTACTTTCTTCAATGCGTCACGCCGATTTTCTATTATGATTTATTAGATGTGATTCGGGTGTGCCGTGGCCCAGCGCTGCACGTCCCGTTTTCGATCTTTCGGTCGTGCGCCTTGCGTGCGGTTGCGATTAAACCTGCAACAGACTCTTTTGGAGCGTTTCATGACCGCGAGCAGCACTCTGCCCGCTCCAAACCTCATGCCTTTGATGCGCTACCGCGATTTGGCGGAGGCGATGAGCTGGCTCGAGGATGCGTTCGGGTTCGAAAAGCAGATCGCCGTCAGCGATAGCGACGGCGAGGTGATCTACGGCCAGATGAGCTATCGCGGCAGCCTGATGATGATGGGCGCCGTGCGCGATACCGATCTCGACAAGCTGATGCGCCAGCCGGACGAGGTGGGCGGTGTCGAGACGCAGAGCTGCTACATCGTCGTGGACGATGCGGACACCCACTATGCCCGCGCGCGCGACAAAGGCGCGGAGATCGTGCTCGAGATCAAGAGCGACGGCCTCGGACGGCGCGGCTATTCCTGCCGCGATCCGCAGGGACACATCTGGAACTTCGGCACCTATAATCCCGGCAAGGGCCTGACGATGACGTCGGCGTCAGCTCCGCCCTCGGTGGAAGCGCTGCCGGAACCGCCACGCCGGCGCCACAGCCCGCGTGTGCTGATGAGCATCGCCGGCCTGATGGTGGCGCTCGGCGCAACCTGCTGGGTGTTCGCGGACGAGATCAAGTCGGATCTGTCAAAGCGGCTCGCCGATGCCGCGGGCCGTCACCAGGCGGCCGAAGCAGAACGCGCCTACGCGGAGCTGGTGAAGGTGCGCGCGGAGAAGCGCAAGGCCGACGAGCTGGCGCAATCGCTCAACAGCGATCTGGCCAGCGAGCGGGCGCGGCGGATCGCGACGGAAGCCGATGCGGGCAAGACGTCCGAACGCCTTTCCGAGGAACAGACGGCGCGGCGCTCCGCCGAGACGGCCATTGCCGCGCTTCGCGAGGAGCTGAAGCGCGAACAGGATGCGCTCGACGCTGCCGTCGAGGCCAAGCGCATCAGCGAGGAGAAGCTCGCCGTCAAATCCGCAACCAACGAGCCAAGCCCGCCGAAACAACAGGCCGAGGTCAAGGCTGCGGAGCCGCCTGTCGCCGAGGCTACGCCGGAGGCGCCTGCCGCGCCGGTCGCTCTCAATGCGCCTGCTGCGACGCCGCCGGAGGCCCCGTCGTCCGTTGCCACGCCGGCTGGGGCAAGCGGCATCGAGACTTCCGCGACCAATCCGGCATCGGAAAAGGCTGCCGAACAAGCGCCGGCCAAGGCACACGCCGCGGCTTCCGACGATGATGACACCGCCACGCCGCACGCCGCCGCGCCCGATCGCGAGCAGAGCAGCGCGCGGCGTGCATCGAAATCGTCGCAGAAGAGCCAGAAGCAAGCGACGGCCCGTGCCTCGCGCGTTCTGCCGACCTATGTGGTGGACCTGCACGACGTGCCCTGGCCCTATAACACCTGGTACAAATAGCGGTTTCCGCTTTTCCTCAAGCGCGGGATCGACCCGCCCCGACAGGCTTAAAGGCGCGGTGTTCCCGACGGAACAGCGCGCCTTCGCATTCCCCTCCACTCTGGCTCAGGATCGGTTGCAGTGGGCTTGCCGCAAGGCGCGGCCACGCATGCCGAACAGGCGTTGTGCGTCAACAGAGAACGAGAGAAAGGGCGCGACCATGTCCTCGAAAGCCTCCCTGCTGTTTCTGAGCCTGCTCACGGGTGCGGCCAGCCTTCCTATCGGATACGCTTCGGCCGAAACCATCGGCAACACCGTCAGCGTGGCGCAGCTCGTCACCGCGCAGCTCGCGAAGGACACCCGCAACCTCGCGTCCGGCGACCTCATCAATCAGGACGAGCTGATCGAGGTGAGCCAGGACGGATCGGGCGAGTTCAAGCTGCTCGACGATACGAAACTCGCGCTCGGTCCCGGTGCGCGGCTGACGCTCGATAAATTCGTCTACGATCCCGCAAAGAGCGGCAACTCGGTGGTGATGCGCTTCGCCAAGGGCGCCTTCCGGTTCGTCACGGGCCTCGCGGAAAAGCCGGCCTACGTCATTCATGTTCCCTCCGCCTCGATCACGGTTCGCGGCACCATCTTCGACGTGTTCGTGGAGGACGGCGGCACGAGCTGGCTGCTGCTGCACGAGGGCGCCGTGCGCGTCTGCAATGCGACTGGGACCTGCCGCGATCATTCCGAACCGGGCAAGCTCATCCGCATCTCGAGCGGGGGTGAGCTCAGCAAGCCGACCCGATGGGCCACGCTGCCGGGCATCGAGAAGATCTCGTTCGATACCGCATTCCCATTCGTCGGCACGCCGCCGTCGGTCGATCCCAAGCCCGTGCTCACCCGCGAGGCCGTGCTTCAGCCGACGTCCGACACGGCGAAGGAGACTCCGAAGCGCCGCGCTGAAGCACCTAAGAAGAAGCGCCAGCAGCAGGCTTCCGCCGAGGCTACGGAGACGCCCGCGATGACGAACCTGCCGCCCAAGCGCACCAAGATCAAAAAGACCAATATCGAGCCCACCGGCAACAGCGTCGGAACGATGAAGGATCCCCGCAAGACGGGCCGCGGCATGGACAAGTACGAGCGCCATACGCAGAAGACCGATCGCTACACGAAGCAGCGTGAGAAAGGCCTCGATACCGCTTCCCAGTATGCGCCCACGACCATCGACAAGCTGCGCAAGAACGGCACCATCGAGCGTGCCGATGCCGCAAACTCCGGCGGCCCGGCGACCGGCTGGCGGAAGTACGTGGACAGGTATTACAGCGGCCGGTAGTCGCCGGCCTCGATGAGGGCGAAGCGGAGGAGCCGAAAGCTCCTCCGTTTTTTGTTGTGCCTGGTTCGTCGTGTCTGGGCTTACGCGCCGATGAGCGCCAGCCACTCGTCTTCGGTGAGAACCTTGACGCCGAGCTTCTGGGCGTTGGTGAGCTTCGAGCCCGCGTCCGCGCCTGCGATCACGTAGTCCGTCTTGGCGGATACGGAGCCGGCAACCTTGGCGCCGAGACGCTCGGCCTGGGCCTTCGCCTCACTGCGCCCGACGCGCTCGAGCTTGCCGGTGAAGACGACGGTCTTGCCCGTGACGGGCGAGGAGACCGCAACGGGCCGCTCGAACGGGGTCACTGTCACGTGCGCCAAGAGATCGTCCAGGGCTTCGACGTTGTGAGGCTCCGAGAAGAAGTCGACGAGGGCGTCGACTACCGTCTCACCGATGCCTTCGATGGCGTCGATGTCGGCGTAGGCCTCGCTCTCCTTGCCATCGCGGACCGCGGCCTCGACGGCGCCGCGGAGCGCTTCGAACGTGAGGTAGGCTTTGGCGAGATCCTTGGCCGTGGTCTCGCCCACGTGGCGGATGCCGAGCGCAAAGATGAAGCGGTCGAGCGTGATGGTGCGGCGGGCATCGATGGCGCGAAACAGCTTCTCGACCGACTTCGTGCCCATTCCCTTGCGGTTTCTGAGCGGTGTCAGGCTCTTCTTGTCTCGCTCTTCCAGCGTGAAGATGTCTGCCGGGCGGAGGATGAGCTCGTCGTCGAAGAACGTCTCGATCTTCTCCTCGCCGAGACCTTCGATGTCGAAGGCAAGGCGCGAGACGAAGTGCTTCAAGCGCTCCTTGGCCTGAGCCGCGCAGATGAGGCCACCGGTGCAGCGGCGCACGACACCGCCGGCGCCCGGAGATTCGTCCGCCTCGCGCACAGCATGGCTGCCGCAGACGGGGCAGGTCTTCGGAAACAGGAACGGCTCGGCGGAAAGCGGGCGCTTCTCGGTAACGACGCGCACGATCTGCGGGATGACGTCGCCCGCGCGCTGCACGACGACGGTGTCGCCGACGCGAATGTCCTTCCGCGCGATCTCGTCCTCGTTGTGCAGCGTGGCGTTCGAGACCACGACGCCGCCGACCGTCACCGGCTCGAGCTTGGCGACCGGCGTCAGCGAGCCGGTGCGGCCGACTTGTATCTCGATGTCGCGGAGCACGGTGACCGCCTGCTCGGCCGGAAACTTGTGGGCGATGGCCCAGCGCGGGGAGCGCGACACGAAGCCGAGGCGGGCCTGATAGTCGAGCCGGTTCACCTTGTAGACAACGCCGTCGATATCGTAGCCGAGGCTCGCGCGGCGCTCGCCGATCTCACGATAGAAAGACAGCAGGTCCTGCGCGCTCTCGCAAAGGGTCATCAGCGGATTGACCGGCATGCCCCAGTGGGCGAAGGCCTCGACCATGCCGTTCTGACTGTCGGCAGGCATGTCCGACATCTCACCCCAGGCATAGGCGAAGAAGCGCAGGGGGCGGGCCGCCGTGATGGCAGGATCGAGCTGGCGTAGCGAGCCTGCCGCCGCATTGCGCGGATTGGCGAACACCTTGCCGCCGCTCTCGGCCTGTGCCGCGTTGAGGGCGGCGAAATCGGCGTGGCCCATGTAGATCTCGCCGCGCACCTCCGCTACCTCGGGAACGTGGCGGCCTTTGAGCTTCTTCGGGATCTCGCGAATGGTGGCGACGTTGGCCGTGACGTTCTCGCCTTCGGCGCCGTCGCCGCGCGTGGCGGCTTCCACGAAGTGGCCGTTCTCGTAGCGCAGAGAGATCGACAGGCCGTCGATCTTCGGCTCCGCCGTGAAGGCGAGCGCATCGTCCGTCTTGAGGGAGAGGAAGCGGCGCACGCGCGCGGCGAACTCTGACACCTCCTCGTCGTCGAAGGCGTTGCCGAGAGAGAGCATGGGCACGCGGTGGCGTACCTTGGCGAAGGTCTCCGACGCCGCCGCGCCCACTCTGTGGGATGGGCTATCGGCACGGATCAGCCCGGGAAACCTGGCCTCGATCGCGTCGTTGCGCCGGCGCAGGTCGTCGTACTCCGCATCCGAGATCTCGGGCGCATCGGATTGGTAATAGAGCCTGTCGTGGCGGGCGATCTCTTCCGCGAGGTGCGCGAGCTCCGAGGCCGCTTCGCTGGCGCTCAGCTCATCGACAGGGCGTGGTTGGGGCTTTTTTCTAGACATCGCCCGTCACGGTGTACTCGCTCAGGCGTTCTCAACGCAACCGTTCCCTGGCGGCGGAAACGTGCCGCGCCGGGGGTCAGCCGGGGCCGCCGAGCGACAGCTTGGGAACGGCCTTCCACGCCTTGGTGATCCAGGAATCGCTGTTCACGGCCGGGGCGTGGCCCTCGGACTTCAGAAGCGCATAAGCGCTCTTGTACCACTTCGATTCCGGGAAGTTGTGGCCAAGCACCGCCACGGCCGTCTGCGCCTCGTTGATCACGCCGAGCGCCATGTAGCACTCGGTGAGGCGCATGAGGGCTTCCTCGACGTGGGCGGTCGTCTGGTAGTCGGAGACGACGGTCTTGAAGCGATTGATGGCCGCGACGAAGTTCTTGTCCTTCATGTAATAGCGGCCGACTTCCATCTCGGACGCCGCGAGCGTGTCCTCGGCAATGCGAATGCGGTTCTCGGCATCGCGCGCATAGGTGCTGTCGGGATAGCGCGACTTCAGAATGCGAAGCTGCTCCAGCGCCTTGCGAGTCGCGCCCTGGTCGCGATTCGCAGTCTTGATGTCGTCGAAGTAGGCCGAGGCGATGATGTGGTGGGCGAGCGGCGCATCCTTGGTGCCGGGATGCATGATCGTGTAACGCTCAGCCGATGCGATAGCTTCCGGCGTCTTGCCGGCCTTGTAATAAGCGTAGGCCGCCAGCACGATGGCGCGGCGAGCTTCCGGCGAATAGGGATGCGAGCGGTCGAGATCCTCGAACTTGCGCGCCGCGTCCTCGAACTTACCCTTGTTCATCAGGGTATCGGCGTCGGCGTACATCTTCTCGGGCGGATCGGTGTTCAGGATCGTGGCGCTATCGGAGGAGGACGCGCAGCCCGCGAGCGTCAGCGCAACACCGCCCATGGCGCACCAAACAACGGCCGCTGCCCATTTCGGCGTCTTCAGCAAATGCCCTACTCCCCAGCCGACGTTCTCACGCGCCGCCATCCCGCCCGGCAGCGTTTTGCGTTGATTAGCACACTTCAGATCAGGCCTGAAGCCAACAGGCCCTCGAAATCCCTTCTGGTGACCGTAGTTCCACAATGTGGTTGATGTGAGGCTCGGAGGCGTATTCGGGTGTGAGCGGATCGCCGGAAGCGCCATCTAGAACAAGCCGTTGGCGCGACTCATTCATGTCTCTGCGCGGGGCCGCGCTTTCGCGGCCGCATGGGCGGTTCTCAAGGTAGAGGAAGGTCGTCCGCCGGATCCGCAGCTTACTCGCCGGCAGCCGCGACGGCAGCCCGCTCGAAGGCAACGGGGCGGGTCTCGCGGACGCGCGGAGCCTGCACGATGGCCCAGGCCGAGCTATCCTCGAGCAGCTTCTGGAGTACCAGCGAGTTCAGGCGGTGGCCGCCCTTGACCGAACGGTAGGCGCCCAGAATCGGGTGACCCGAGAGGCTGAGATCGCCAACAGCGTCCAGCATCTTGTGGCGCACGAACTCCTGCGGATCGCGCAGGCCTTCGCGGTTCATGATGCGATCGTCGCCGATGGCAACGGTATTGGTGAGGTTGGCACCGAGTGCGAGGCCCGCCTTCCAAAGGCGCTCCACGTCGCTCATGAAGCCGAAAGTGCGGGCATTCGCCAGCTCGTTGCGGAACACGCCGGGGCTCATCTCGAAGGCCAAGCGCTGCTTGCCGATAACGGCGGACGGGAAATCGATCTCGACGTCGAGATGGAAACCGGAGTGCGGCGTCAGCTCGCCCCAGCACTCACCCTCTTCGACGCGGACGGGCTTCAAAACCTTGAGGAAACGGCGCGGGGCAGGAAGCTCGCGGATGCCGACTTGATCGATCGCCTCGACGAACGGCGCGGAGCTGCCGTCCATGATCGGCACTTCCTTGCTGTCGATTTCGATGAGGCAGTTGTCGATCTGGAGGCCGCGAAGGGCGGCGAGAAGATGCTCGACGGTGGAGACGGTTACGCCGTCTTCGTTTCCAATGACCGTGCAGAGCGTGAGATTTTTGACGTTGCAGACTTTAGCGGGGATCTCGGCGGTGATGCGTCCACGTTTCGTAACCACGAAACGGAGCCCAGTGTCGGCTACTGCCGGATGCAGGATAACCGATACTGGCGCTCCGCTGTGCACCCCCGTGCCGTGGACTTGGATTTCCTGAGCAATCGTCGTCTGTCGCGCGCCAATAAATCGATTCGACATGCTGCGCCGTCCCTCGATGCATCGGCATTCCGTCTTGAACGGTTTGCCACCCCCGGCCGACGTTCGCGCGCCGCTCACTCCATTCCCCGTTTTTTAACCGCCCAAGTCGCTTATTTTTGGCAAGCTCGAAGGGCAGTTGGGTGATGCGGATGTAGCGCGAACCGGTCGTTATTAAGAAACGATAGCCCCCGTCCCGCTGTGGCACAAATCACGCTTTCTTACGGCGTGTTACGTTCGGGACGGCTCCGCCGAAGCGCCGAAAACGGCCTTCGGACGGGTCGTGGACTATCTCCGTCTTTCTCTGAAAAACACTGGCAGTTCAACGTCTTGATTTTCGCGCTCGTACGCATCCGGCGCTTGAGCATAGCGCTCGTAGCCTTCGCCGTCCGCTGGTGCGGGCGGCTCGGAGGGCTGCTCTTGTTGATAGGATTGGGGGGAAATTCGCTGGCGTGTATCCGAATCAGATCCGCCGCGTACCCGGCCCGCTAAACGCTCGAAAAGACCGAGTCGCCGACGCGGTTCCTGGTGCGGGGCTTGCCGCGGCTCAGGAGCATAAATCGGCGGCTCCGGATCGGCATGCGGACGCTCGGAATACTGCCGCTGAACCTGCGGCGGGAAATCGTTGGCATCGGGCAAACGCCGTTGCTGGCGGCGCACCTCGGACGGGGGCTGGGGCGCGAACGATCCCGCCTGGCCGTGGGCCGAGACATACCCCTGCGGAAGGGGGGGCGGCGCGGACGCGGCCTGCAACTGCGGCGGACCGTCCTCGATCATGACATTGCCGGGGCCCCGCCAGGGTTCCCCACCGCGGCCGCGAGCGGGCTCGTGGCCCATGGAGGCCTGAGTCCGGGGGGTCCCGAACTGGGAAGCAGCCGACGGAGCGTATTGCAGGGCCTCGGTCAGGCGCTGCTGAAGGTCGTGGGCGCCGCCGCGATGCTCGCGCGCGGGCTCCGGCGCGTAGCTCGGCGGCGGTGGCGGCGGGGCATGGCGGGAGCTCTCTGGAGCCTGCGGGCGGCCAGGCGCGGCACGAGAGGCCGCGCGAATCCAATCCTCGGCGGGTGCGGGCGGGGCGCGTTCGGCCTCGCCAGCGCGACTCATGCCGGACGCCACGATGGAGACGCGGATCCGATCTCCCAACGTCTCGTCGTAGGTGGCGCCGACGATGATGTTCGCCTCGGGATCGACCTCCTGGCGCACGCGGCTCGCCGCCTCGTCCACTTCGTAGAGCGTGAGGCCGGGGCCGCCGGTGATGGAGAGCAGCAGGCCCTTTGCGCCGCGCAGCGACACGTCGTCGAGCAGCGGGTTGGAGATGGCTTCCTCGGCGGCGACGGTGGCGCGGCGCTCGCCGGTTGCCTCGCCGGTTCCCATCATCGCCGTGCCCATGCCCGTCATGACGGTGCGCACGTCGGCGAAATCGAGGTTGATCAGGCCTTCCTTGATGATCAGGTCGACGATGCAGGCCACGCCCGAATAGAGCACCTGATCGGCCATCACGAAGGCTTCGGAGAAGGTGGTCTTCTCGCTCGCGATGCGGAACAGGTTCTGATTCGGAATGACGATCAGCGTGTCGACGAAATTGCGCAGCTCTGCCACGCCCGCTTCCGCGATGCGCATGCGGCGCGCGCCTTCGAACAGGAACGGCTTGGTGACGACGCCGACCGTTAGAATTCCGAGCTCGCGCGCCACGCGTGCGATGACAGAGGCGGCGCCCGTGCCGGTGCCGCCGCCCATGCCGGCGGCGATGAACACCATGTGCGAGCCTTTGATGTGCTTGCGGATGTCCTCGATGGCTTCCTCGGCCGCCGCCTCGCCGATTTCAGGGCGCGATCCAGCTCCGAGTCCTTCGGTCAATTCGGCGCCGAGCTGGATGCGTACATCCGTGCTGGCTGCCGCAAGCGCCTGGGCATCGGTGTTGGCGACGATGAAGTCGACGCCCACGAGCCCCGTCGCGATCATGTTGTTGACAGCGTTGCAACCGGCGCCGCCGACGCCGATCACCGTGAGCTTGGGTCTCACATCCGAAAGATTCGGCAGGTGACCTCTGATGCTCATTTCGCCCCCGTTTCACGCGAGGGAGATCAGTCCGCAACGCGGCTCCCCGGCATTCCCAACTCGGCCCGGGCCCGATCCGTTGCTGGCGGCACTCCGAGCTAGAACCCTTCCCGCAGCCAGGATCCGACGCGCTTCAGGTAGCTTCCCGATTCGGCGTCGCGGCTGCGATTGATCCGCCTGCCGGCGTGCTCGGGCGTTTCCGCGAGGAGCAATCCGACCACGGTCGAGAACGCGGAACTCGATAGCGCAGGCGGCAATCCTGAAATCGCCTGCGGACCTGCAATACGCACAGGGCGGCCCAACTCTGCGGCTACAAAATCGGCCAAGCCGGTCAACTGGCTCGTACCCCCTGTGAGCACAAGACAGCGGCCGGCATAAGCCGTCATCTCGCACGCGTCCAGGCGTTGCCGGATATGATCGACGATCGCCTTTACGCGAGGCCGGATCACCTCAGCAAGCTCGGCCTTCGTCATGTGATGCATGACGCCTTCCTCGTCGCCGGATGCCGGGTACGTAAAGACGTCGTGCTCGTCAGACGGAGCGCAGACCACTGTGCCATAAAGCGCTTTGACTCGCTCGGCCTCCGCAAGAGGTGCATGCAACGCGCGGGCGATATCGAAGGTGATCTGGGTGCCGCCCAAGGGCGCGGAGCAGGCGTAGAGAAACCGATCCTCGGCAAACATGGCGATGCCGGTGGTGCCGGCGCCGATGTCCACAGCCGTCACGCCGAGCCGGCGCTCGTCTTCGCTCGTAACGGCAAGGGCGCTGGCAAACGGGGCGGGGACGTGGCTCGCGACCTCGAGGTAGCAGCGTCCCACCACCATCAAAAGGTTGCGCAGGGGTGCCTCGTCTGCCGTCACGGCATGGAGATCAAGGTCCAGCCTGCGGGCCGCCATACCGCGGGGGTCGCGCGAGCCGGGGGCGCCGTCGATGCGCAGGGCCACCTCGTTCATATGCACGAGCGCACGGCCGTCCCGCTCGACATAAGCCTGGCCGGCCGTGAGCAGGCGGTCCACGTCGGCGTTGGCGACGATGCCGCTCGCGATGTCGGCCTTGGCGGAGAAATTGTGAGACCTCAAGCGTCCACAGGACACGGCGACGTGGATCTCGGAGAGTTCGAAGCCTGCCATGCGCTCGGCCTGGGCGATGGCCGCGCGGGCCGCCTGCTCGGCGCGGTCGAGATCGATGATGACGCCACCCTTCACGCCCTCGGCGCGCTGATGGCCGATGCCGAGAATGCGCACGTCCGGGCTGCCGTCCTCGCGCCGCCCGGGCTCGACCGATGCGATCAGGCACGCGATCTTGCTGGTGCCGATATCGAGCACGGCCGTCACGCGTTTCGGCCCTCCGCTCCGCCGTTTTGCCTTGTCTCGTGTCATCGGATCTCTTCTCCTCAAGAGCCGGTGTTCGGCGCGGGCCCGGCGGCAGGCGGCGCCTCGGGGCGGATGGCGACGCGGCCGGGGCCGCGGAAATCGAGCGTCGTCTTGCCGCCGGCGACGAGACGGAGGAGCGCCGTATCGCGGGCGATCTCCTCGAGCGCGCCGACCTCTCCGTCGGCTGGCAGCTCTATCGTCGTGGCGTTGGTGAGCTTGAGCCGCCAGCGGCGCTCCGATACGCGCTCGGCCTCGCCCATGCGGGCCGCGATCTCGGGATAGCGGGCGAGGCTCTCCATGAGACCTGCGGCATCGGCAGCAGCACCTTCTCCGGAGACACGGGGAAGATCGGGGAGCTGTGCGCCGCTGACGGCGGCAAGCACGCGGCCAGTCTTGTCGATGAGGTAATGGCGGTCGGCGCGCGTCCAGAGCGCGTAAGGCTTCCGCTCGGTCACGCGGATGTCAAGGCGGCCGGGATAGACGCGCGTGAGTTCGGCGGTATCGACCCAGGGCAGGCGTTCGATGCGGGCTTTGACGGCGGCGGTATCGAGGGCCGCGAACGTGCGCACGTTGGCGAGATCGAGCGCATCGAAGATGTCGCGATCGAAGCTGAAATGATGACCCTTGAGCGTGACCTGATCGATGCCGAAGCCCAGAAAGCGCGCGGTGCGCTGGACCTCGGGCGAATGCTTGCCGAGGCGGACCGTCTCCTCGACGGCGCCCAGAGCCAAGCCGATCCCGAGCGCAGCGAACAGAAGACGGGCGCGCCTGGGCTTCCAAGCAGCCAGCGAGAAGCGCCGGCGCGGCGACGGCGCGCCAAGGACCAGCGCAAGCTTCTGCTCGACCTGATAGGGGCCTTTGGGGCTACGGGCGGGGGGCGTTTCGGAGTGTGGAAGCGGGTCGTGAGCGGGTGCTTGCAGGATCGCATCGTGCGCCTGCAGTCGGGTCATACGGTCCTGCCCTACCTCGAACAACTCGCGTCCTCGACGATCCATCTCACGAGCTTGCCAAATGACCAGCCCGCATGTGCAGCAAGCTCCGGAACCAGAGAAGTTCCCGTCATGCCCGGCTGCGTGTTGACTTCAAGGCAGATCAGCTCGCCGGTTCCGCCGTCGGTATCGTCGAAGCGGAAGTCCGCGCGAGACACACCGCGGCAGCCAAGCGACGCATGTGCCGCCAACGTGTATTTCCGGATCAACTGGTAAACATTCGGTAAAATATCTGCCGGAAGCTCGTGGGTAGAGCCGCCCGGGGCGTATTTCGCCTCGAAATCGTAGAAGGCGAGGCCCTTCTGGGGCACGATCTCGATCACGTCGGTCGCGAAGTCCCCGATCACCGCGCAGGTCAGCTCGCGCCCGGGGATGAAGCGCTCCACCATCACAACCTGCTCCGGCGCGCCGCCTTCGAGAATGGCGCGCGACCAGTCGTTGTTGCCGGGGCGGATGATGAGGACGCCGACGCTCGAGCCTTCATCGACGGGCTTCACGACGTAAGGCGGCGGTAGCGCGTGAGCGGCCGCGGCGTCGCTGCGGGTGAGGAGCTTTGCTTCCGCGACCGGCACGCCGGCCAGTCTCATGATCGCCTTGGCGTTCTCCTTGTGCATGGCGAGGGCGGACGCCAGCACGCCCGAGTGCGTGTACGGAATGGCCATCATCTCCAGGATGCCCTGGATGCAACCGTCCTCTCCGAAGCGGCCATGCAGCGCATTGAAGCACACATCCGGGCGCACGGCCGCGAGGCGGGCGGCGATGTCGCGATCGACGTCGATGCGGGTGACGCGGTAGCCCTCGCCTTCGAGCGCATCCGCGACGGCGGCGCCGGAGCGGAGGCTCACGCTGCGCTCGGCGGAGAGGCCTCCCATCAGAACGGCCACGTGCTCGAAAGTCCTTTGCGGTGGCTCGCCCAGCGTGTTGGTCATGATTTCACAGTCTCAGACAGATGTTCGCCGTTTCCCTATTCCGCCGCAGCCAGCGCCTCGCCGACCGGACGGCCGGCCTCAGGCAACCCCAGGCGGATGATCTCCCATTCGAGCGTGACGCCAGCGTCGGCCTTCACGCGCGCACGCACCGTCTCGCCCAGGCGCTCGATGTCCTCGCCGGTGGCGTTGCGGTCGTTGATCAGAAAGTTGCAGTGCTTCTCGGACACGGCCGCGCCGCCCACGCGAAAGCCGCGGCAGCCGGCGGCGTCGATCAGCTTCCAGGCGCTGTGGCCGGGCGGGTTCTTGAAGGTGGAGCCGCCGGTGCGCTCCTTGATCGGCTGGTTCTTCTCCCGATACTCCGCCACCTCGTCCATAGCGCGCAGGATCTCTGCGGGATCGCCCGGCGTTCCTTCGAACAGGGCTTCGGTGAAGATCCAGTCGGACGGGATGGCGCTGTGGCGATAGGTGAAGCCCATGTCGGCGAGCGAGAGCACATGGATGTTGCCCTCCGGGTCGACGGCGCGCGCTTCGCGCAGCACGTCCTTCGTCTCGCTGCCGTGGGCGCCCGCGTTCATCCGAAGCGCTCCGCCGATGGAACCCGGAATGCCGCGATAGAAGGCGAGGCCGGCAATGCCTGCGTCCGCAGCGGCCCGCGCGACCTTCACGTCCGGCACGACGGTGCCGACGCGGATGCGGTTGCCGGGCTCGACCTTGATCTCGCCGAAACCGCGCCCCAAGCGGATAACGATGCCGGGCACGCCTCCGTCACGCACGAGCAGGTTCGATCCCAGGCCGATGACGAAGGTCGCGAGGTCTGTCGGCTTGTTCTTGAGGAAGTAGGCGAGGTCCGCCTCGTCGGCAGGCGTAAACAGCACCTGTGCGGGGCCACCGGCGCGGAACCAAGTTATGTCAGCCATCGACACGTTGGCGGAGAGGCGCCCGCGCAGCTCCGGCATGCGTTCTTTCAGGTCCGGCGTGAGATCGGGGAAGGTCATCGCGCTTCACTCCTGGCCAGATCGCAAGAGTGACCTACCCGCAAACGACCCGTGGCTGCCCGCAAGCTCTTGCGGTCGCGATGCTCCGGAGACGTGTCTAGACACCGGCCTTCGCCGGTGTGACGTAAATTTGGGGCTGTGGGCCGGACGAAAAACACCGTCATCCCGGCGTAGGCCGGAATCCAGCTCCGCTTGCCGCATCGCTTTCGAAGGAAGAAGGGATGTCCAGCCGTAAAGAGAGCTGGGATCCGCCCATGCCCTGCCCCCTTCCCACAAGGGGGAGGAAGCTTCCGCTGCGTTCGTTTTGATCGTCACAGGGCGCTCCCGGCGCGGCGGGGCTCGGCGGCGGCCAGCCACTCGGGAAGCGCGTGCGCCCATTCGGTGGAGTTTCCGGCGCCGAGGCAGATCACCATGTCGCCCGGGCGCCCGTGACGCCGGATTACGCCCACGAGCTCACGCGGGTCTTCGATGGTGGCGACTGCGGTGTGGCCCATGCCGCGGATGCCCTCGGCCAGCGAGAGCGGATCGATACCGTCGATGGGCTGCTCGCCCGCGCTGTAGAGCGGCGCGACGATCACGCTGTCAGCCGCGCGAAAGCAGGCTGAGAACTCACGGAAGAGATCACGCACGCGCGTGTAGCGATGAGGCTCCACGACGGCGATCACACGCCCGCGTGCACCGGCTCGCGCAGCTTCGAGGACGGCCGCGATCTCCGCTGGGTGATGCCCGTAGTCGTCGAAGATCTGCACGCCATTCCAGGTGCCGGTGAGCTGGAAACGGCGCTTGACGCCCGAGAAGCCCGCAAGGCCCGAGCGAATGACGTCGTCCGGGATACCCGCCTCTGCCGACACGGCGATAGCGGCGAGCGCATTCAGAGCGTTGTGCTGGCCCGGCATCGGAACGGTCCAGCCGCGGATGGCGCGGGCGCCCCCCTTCACGCGCGGGCCGAGGTCCGCATCGATCACGGTTCCACCGCCGTCGGCACGGACAGCGCGCAGCACGATGTCTGCGTCGTCACGTGTGCCGTAGGTGAGAAGCGGGCGGCCGTCGCGCTTCAATTCGAGGCGCTCCACCATCTCGCGCGCGACCGGATGATCGGTGCAGGTGACCGCGAGGCCATAGAAGGGGATGTTGCGGAAGAAGGCTTCGTACTCGCGGTGCATGTTCTCGACGGAGCCGAAGTAGTCGAGGTGCTCGGGATCGATGTTGGTCACGACGCCGATCTCGGTCGGGAGGCGCGTGAAGGTGCCGTCGCTTTCGTCGGCTTCGACGATCATCCAGCGGCCCTGGCCGAGGCGTGCGTTGGAGCCCCACGAGTTGATGATGCCGCCGGTGATCACGGTGGGATCCTGGCGCGCGTGCTCGAAGATGGTGCTGATCAGGGAAGTGGTGGTGGTCTTGCCGTGGGTACCGGTCACAGAGACAGTTGCGTAGAGGCGCATCAGCTCGGCCAGGATCTCGGCGCGGCGCACGATGGGCAGCCCCTTGGCGCGGGCCGCCTCGAACTCCGGATTGTTGCGCTTCACCGCCGTCGAGATCACGACCTGGCGGGCGCCGATAAGGTTCACCGCATCATGGCCAACGAACACGCGCACGCCTTTCGCGCGCAGGCGGCGGACATTGGCGGAATCCTTCTGGTCGCTGCCCTGGACGCTGTAGCCTTTGGCGAGCAGGATCTCGGCGATGGCGCTCATGCCGATGCCGCCGATACCGATGATGTGAAACGGCCCGATGTCACGGGGCATCTGCATGCGTGGTGTTCCTATTCCTGCCGCGCGGGGCGCCTCGGGGACACTATGTCCTGCCCTTGGCGCGCGTGAGTGTGACGTATCGTCAGAGTCACGACGTTCCCCCGTCTGCTCCGCGGCGTCTTCCGATCACGTCCCCGACCAGATCCGCGAGCAGGCCCACGGAGGACGCCTGCCCCTGGGCTTTGGCACTGGCGGCCGCACGCGAGAGAGTGTCGGGTGAATCGAACAGCCTTCCGAGTTCTGTCGCCAAACGCAGCGGCGTCAGATCCCTTTGCTCGATACACCAGCTGCCCCCCGATTCGGCAAGGTTCGTAGCGTTTGCAAGCTGATCACTGTCGAGAGAATGCGGCAAAGGTACGAGGATCGACGGGCGCCCGATGACTGCCAATTCGGCGACGGAGGAGGCGCCGGCGCGGGCGATCACCACGTGGCTATCGGCCATGATCTGCGGCAAGTTCTTGAAAAAAGTGGCGATCTCGGCGTCTATGCCGGCCGCGGCGGTTTCCGCCTTCACGGCGGCCACGTCCTCCTCGCGAGCCTGTTGAACGAGCTTCAGCCGTTGGCGGACGGAAAGGGGCAGCGTCGCCAGGGCCGGCGGCACGGCTTCGGAGAAGAAACGGGCACCCTGGCTTCCACCAAAGACGAGGAGGTGAATGGGGCCGTTCTGGTTCAGCGGCGGGTAGGGGGTCTTGGCCGCCTCGATGACCACGCCCCGCACGGGATTGCCGGTGAAGCGGGCCTTCTCCGCCAGTGCGCCCTCCAGGAACTTCGTCTTGCGGAACGAGGTGGCGACGGCGGCGGCGTGTTTCGCGAGCGCGCGGTTGGCGCGGCCCAGCACGGCGTTCTGCTCGTGAATGATCGACGGGACGCCGAGCATCCGGGCAGCCACCAGCGGGGGAATGGTGGGATAGCCGCCGAAGCCGACCACAGCCGCAGGCTTCACGGAACGAAGCAGCTTGTGCGCTTTGAGGATGCCGCGGGCCAGGGTGAAGCTCGCCCGGGCAAGCGCGATAGGGTTGCGCTTGCTGCCCGGCGTCGCCGCCGGAAGCTGATAGACGGAGCGCGCGGGGAAGCCGGTGCCGTAGCGGTCGCCGCGCATGTCCGTAACGAGGTCCACGGCAAATCCGCGCCGCCCCAGCTCCTCTGCCAGGGCATAGGCGGGAAACAAATGGCCGCCGGTTCCGCCAGCGGCAAGCAGGATGGTGGGGGGCTCACGCGTCACGTTCGTGTCTCGTTGTTGGGAGCGAGGCTCGGAAGGCTCGGCATCAATGGGGGCTTTTTGAGGCGGTCCGCATCCGGGCGGCGGCGGGTCAACGCCAGCAACATGCCGAGCGTCAGCGAAATGGCAAGCATGGAGGAGCCGCCCGCCGAAAGAAACGGCAACGTCATGCCCTTGGCAGGAAGCAGGCCGACGTTCACACCCATATTGATCAAGGCCTGAAGCCCGAACATCAGCGAGAGGCCGACGATGCCGAGGCGCGTGGCGGCGTCGGGCTCGCTCTCGGCGTGGCGGAGCGCGCGCAGGACGACGAAGGCGAAGAGACAGAGCAGCGCGAGGCAGGCGAGCGCCCCGTACTCCTCGGCCACGACGGCGAAAATGTAGTCCGTGTGCGCGTCCGGCAGAGAGGTCTTGATGGTGCCCTCGCCCGGGCCGCGCCCGAGAAAACCGCCTTCGACGAACGAGCGGATCGCGCGGTCTCCCTGGCTGAAATCTCCGGTCTGCGGATTGATGAAGCGGTCGATGCGGAAGGCGACGTGCGGAAAATAGATGTAGGCCCCGTAAAGCCCGACGGCGCCCGCGACGGCGACGACAGCGGCCCCTGTGGCGGCAAGGCCCGAGACGAACAGCATCGTCATCCAGACCATGGTGACGAGCATCGTCTGACCGACGTCAGGCTGGATAACGAGCAAGCCGGCAAAAATCGCAAACAGGCTCATGGCCAGCGTGAGGGCCGGCATGTCCGGGCGGCGGCGCGCCTCGGCGAGCAGCCAGCCGGATACGACCACGAACGCGGGCTTTGCGAACTCGGACGGCTGGATCGAATGGCCTTCGATGGACAGCCAGCGGCGAGCGCCGTTGATCTCCTCGCCCATGAAGTACACCGCGACGAGGCCGATCATCGAGGCTGCGAGCGTGAGGATGGCGAGGCGGCGAACGGCAGCAGGCCCCAGCAGCGAGACCGCAAGCATGATGACAATGCCCGCCAGCGAGAAGATGACGTGCCGCTCGACGAAGTAGTAAGGGGAGAGGCCCTTCTTCACCGCGACGGCGGGGCTCGCCGCGAGGGAGAGGACTACACCCGCGGCAACGATGATGAGGATCGCGTAGAGGAGCACGTGGTCGACGGTGAACCACCATTCCGCGAGCCGGCTTCTGTCGGCGCGCGAGAACTTCATCGGCCGTCTCGCTCGGCTGCGAGATGCGCGACGAGCTTCTTGAAGGCGTCGCCACGCACCTCGAAATTCTTGAACTGGTCGTAGGAGGCGCACGCGGGAGAGAGCAGCACGACGCTACCCGGCTTGCCTGCGGCGAGCGCATCGGATGCCGCATTGCGCACGGCGACGTCGAGCGTGCCGGAACGCTCGAACGGCACCGCATCCCCCAGCGTCGCCGCGAATTCCTCCGTCGCTTCGCCGATGAGGTAGGCCTTGGCGATGCGCGAAAAGTAGGGCGCGAGCGTCGTGATACCGCCGGCTTTCGGCTTACCGCCGAGGATCCAGTAGATGTTGCCTTCGAAGGAGGCGAGCGCCTTCTCGGTGCTGTCGGCGTTGGTGGCCTTGCTGTCGTTGATGAAATCGACGGGGCCGATCTTCTGCGCGACCTCCAGGCGATGCGGAAGGCCGGGGAAACTTCTGAGGGCCGCCTGAAGATCGCCCCCTGCGCGGAACTTCTCCGGGAGGGCCTCGACGGCGGCGATGGCGGCGGCGGCGTTTTGCCAGTTGTGGCTGCCGCGCAGCGTGGGGATACCCGCGAGGTTTGCGCGCTCGATCTCGCGCCCCTCTGCACCGCGTTCGAAAACGCGCGCGTCACGTGCATAGAGTCCGCGGTCGATTGCGCCGCGGATGGAGACGCGGCGGACGTTTGGCTTCGCTCCCGCCTCGAGGCTCTCTGCAATGCCTGCGCACCAGTCGTCGTCGATGCCGATCACGGCCGTGCCCTCAGCCTTGTCGACGAGGCGGCGCTTCACCTCGGCATAGTGCTCGACGGTGCCATGGCGGTCGATGTGGTCGGGCGTTACGTTGAGCAACACGGCGACCGTCGGCGCGGCACTTGGCGAAAGATCAATTTGGAAGCTCGACAGCTCCAGCACGTGAATTCGGTTGTCGGCCGGCGGCTCCAGCGTCAGCACGGCGCGGCCGATGTTGCCACCGAGTTGTACGTCGTTGCCGAACTCGCGAAGGATGTGGGCGATCAGCGCCGTGGTGGTGGATTTGCCGTTGGTGCCGGTGATGGCGATGACGGGAGCATCCGGCGCGCTCACAGTGCGCTCGCGGAAGAACAGCTCCACGTCGCCGATGATCTCGACGCCAGCCGCCTGCGCCTTCACGACTGTCCAGTGGGGCTCGGGATGCGTCAGCGGAACGCCCGGCGCGAGGACGAGCGCGGCGAACTCCCGCCAATTCACCTGCGTGAGATCGACGACGGGGCATCCCGCATCGGTTGCCGCCTTGCGGCCCGCCTCGCTGTCGTCCCATGCGGCGACGCGGGCGCCGCCTTCCATAAACGCGCGCACGGTCGCGAGCCCGGAAGCGCCGAGGCCGAAAACCGCAACCGTCCGGTCCTTGAAGGTCGTGATGCGAATCATGGGCTCAGGCTAATGCCTTTTCTCGCGCGATTGAATCGTGGCCGGCGCGCCGTTCGCCAAGCGTGGCCCGCTCAAGCGTCCGGAACTGCGTCTGAACCCCGGTCTCCGTCGGGGTGACGTTGCCTTATTTGCCGTTCGTCGAGACAAACAACCACCGTCATCCCGGCATCAGCGCAGCTTCAGGGTGGCGAGGCCGATCAGAGCCAGGATCACGGCGATGATCCAGAAGCGGACGACGACGGTGCTCTCGTGCCAGCCCTTCTGCTCGTAGTGGTGATGCAGCGGGGCCATGCGGAAGACGCGTTTTCCGGTAAGCTTGTACGAGGTCACCTGGATGATGACGGACAACGTCTCCAGTACGAACAGGCCGCCGACGATGGCGAGCACGACCTCGTGCTTGGTGGCGACCGCGATGGTGCCGAGCGCGCCGCCGAGCGCCAACGATCCCGTGTCGCCCATGAAGATCATGGCGGGTGGCGCGTTGAACCAGAGGAAGCCAAGACCAGCGCCGATCAGGGCGCCGCAGATGACGGCCAGTTCGCCGGTGCCCGCGACGTGGTGGATCTGCAGGTAGGAGGCGAACTTCACGTTGCCGATGAGATAAGCGATGAGGCCGAAGGTGGCCGCAGCGATCATGACGGGCACGATGGCGAGGCCGTCGAGGCCGTCCGTCAGGTTGACCGCATTGCCCGCGCCGACGATGACGATCATGCCGACGATGATGAAGAACGCGCCGAGATCGACGAGCGCCGTCTTGAAGAACGGGAGCGCGAGCTTGCCCGACAGCTCCTCCGTCGAGAGATCCATGATGATGTAGACCGCCAACGCGGCGACCGCGATCTCGAGACCCAGGCGCGCCCAGCCGCCGAAGCCGCTCGGCTGCTGCTTTGTGACTTTGAGATAGTCGTCGTAGAAGCCGATGCCGCCATAGGCGAGCGTGACCAGCAGCACGACCCAGACGTAGACGTTCGCGAGATCCGACCAGAGAAGCGTCGCGACGGTGACGCTAGCGAGGATCATGAGGCCGCCCATGGTGGGCGTACCCTTCTTCGAGAAATGCGACTTGGGGCCGTCCTCGCGGATTGGCTGGCCCTTGCCCTGCTTCAGGCGGAGCAGATCGATAATGCCGGGGCCAAAGAGAAGAACGAAGAGAAGCGCGGTGAAAATGGCGCCGCCGGTGCGGAAGGTGATGTAGCGGAAGACGTTCAATATGCCGATCTGATCGCTGAAGCTTACGAGCTCATACAGCATGGTCTTCCTTCCCCCTCGTTCCCAGCCCCGAACAGACCTATTTGGTGCCCAACAGTTTCACCAGTGCGTCCGCGACCGGACCCATGCGGCTGCCGTTCGATCCCTTGATCATGATCACGTCTCCCGGAGCGAGCGCGGCGATCAGCCGTTCTCTGAGCTCGCCGGATTCCGGCGCCCAGGCCCCCTGCCTCTCCGGTGCCAAGGCCGCGAAAAGATGCGCCATGTTCGGCCCACAGGCAAAAACCAGATCCGTACCGGCGGCGTCAACTGCTTCCTTGAGCCCGGCGTGGAGCGCTTTTTCCTCGGGGCCCAGCTCCAGCATGTCGCCCAGCACGGCGATGCGGCGCGGAAAAACGCCACGCGGCACGGTGCCGAGAACGGCAAGCGCCGCCCGCATGGAAGCAGGATTTGCGTTGTAGCTCTCGTCGATTAGCAGGATACGGCCATCCCGGAAGGGAAGCTCCGTCCGCGAGCCACGGCCGGGTGGTGGCGGCAGGGCGGCCAGCGCTTGGAGCGCTTCCTCCACGTCCGCTCCCGCGGCCTCTATAGCTGCCACGACGGCCAAGGCATTGCGGGCAATATGAATTCCCGGAATTGCGACCCGGAACCGGATGGTGCGACCCGCGACATCCATCTCGATCGAGGTTCCGTCGGAGGCGATTTCGAGCGTCTTGGGTCTCACGTCCGCGCGCGCGTCCTGGCCGAACGACACGATGCGCGCGCCGACGGCCTCCGCGTGACGGCGCAGCGTTTCGAAATGCGCGTTGTCGCGGTTGATGATGGCAACGCCGCCCGGCTCCAGTCCCAGAAAGATCTCGGCTTTTGCCTCGGCAATGGCTTCCACGCTCGGAAACTGCGCGAGGTGGACGGGCTCGACGGTGGTGACGATGGCGATGTGCGGGCGGGCGAGGCGCGTCAGCGGCGTGATCTCGCCTGCGTGGTTCATGCCGATCTCGATCACGCCGAAACGCGTGGACGCCGGCATCCGCGCAAGGGTGAGCGGCACGCCCCAATGGTTGTTGAAGGACTTATCGGCCGCGTGGGTAGAGCCGATGCGCGAAAGGCAGGCGCGCAGCATATCCTTGGTGCCGGTCTTTCCGACGCTGCCGGTCACGGCGATCACGCGCGCCTCGGGCGCGAGACGCGCACGCGCTGCGCGGCCGATGGCTTCGAGCCCCGCCACCGTGTCGCGCACGCGGATCAGCGGTCCGTCTCCCGGGCGCTCCTCGTAGGCCTCCGCCACCAGGGCCGCTGCGGCCCCCGCCTCGAAGGCTTTCGTCACGAACTCGTGCCCGTCGCGCTGATCCTTGAGCGCAACGAAGAGATCCCCCGGCGCGAGCGTCCGCGTATCGATCGACAGGCCCGTGATGGGAGCGCCGGTCGCGCGCTCGGCCCGGCCGGCAGTTGCGCGCACTAGGTCGTCAAAGGTCCAGAGAGGAAGTGACATCGAAGGGTCCCGTGCGTCCGGCCGGACGACTTTCTTGTTGTGCGACGGCAGGTTATCAATCGGCGAGGGCCGCGCGCAGGCAATCGTGATCCGAGAAGGGAATGACGGTCTGGCCTACGATCTGGCCGGTTTCGTGGCCTTTGCCGGCGACCAGCACCACATCACCAGGTTGCATGAGGCGGACAGCCGTGCGGATCGCCTCGGCGCGGTCGCCAACCTCCGTCGCCGACGGCGCGGCCGCCAGAATCTCGGCGCGGATCGCAGCCGGCTCCTCCGTTCGCGGATTGTCGTCCGTCACGATGGTGACGTCGGCGCGGGCGGCCGAGATGGCACCCATGATGGGACGCTTGCCGCGATCGCGATCCCCACCGCAGCCGAACACGCAGATGAGCTTTCCCGTCACGAATGGACGGACGCCGTCGAGAGCGGCTTCGAGCGCTTCCGGCTTGTGTGCGTAGTCGACTACGGCGAGCGCGCCGTTCTTCTCGCCCACGATCTCGAGCCGGCCCTTGACGCCGCTCAGCCCTTCGAGCGCGGGAATGACGACGGCGGGATCCTCTCCAACCGCGATGGCGAGCCCTGCCGCCACCAAAGCGTTCTCCACCTGATAGGTGCCGATCAGCGGAAGGCGCACGTCGTAAGTGCGGCCTGCGTGCCGGACGGTGAGCGTTTGGGCGAAGCCGTCCCGGCCGAGCTTTTCGAGACGCACGGTCTCGCCCTTTGCGCCGACTGTGACGAGCCGGAGGCCCCGCTTTTCTGCCGCGCGCACCACGTCGCCTGCGCGTGCACCATCGGCGTTGACGACGGCGGGCGCGCCGGGTGGCAGCAACTCCTCGAACAGGCGCAGCTTGGCCGCGAGATACGCTTCGGTCGTCGGATGATAATCGAGGTGATCGCGACCGAGGTTGGTGAAGGCCCCGGCCGAGACCTTCACGCCATCCAGACGGTACTGGTCGAGGCCATGAGAGGAGGCTTCGAACGCGAGGTGCGAGATGCCTTCGGCCGCGAGAGCGGCGAGCGTCTCGTGCAGCGTGACCGGGTCGGGGGTCGTGAGCGAGCCGTAGACCGCGCCATCCGGTTTCACGAGACCGATGGTGCCGAGCGAGGCAGCACGCCGTCCAGCGGCCGCGAAAAGCTGACGCGTGAACTCGGCGACCGAGGTCTTTCCGCTGGTGCCGGTGACCGCGACGGCCACCTCGGGCTGGCGTGCGTAGAACGCTGCGGCCATCAGCGCGAGCGCGCGGCGCGGCTCGGGCGCGCGAAGCACGGGAATCGCGAGGCCGTCCGGGACGCTGGCCGTCTCCGCCGCGAGAACCGCGACGGCGCCTTTGACGGCCGCATCGGCGATGAATTTCGCGCCATCGGCCTTGCTGCCGGAGAGGGCTGCGAACAGCACTCCCGGCGCGGCTTTGCGGCTGTCGGCGGTGATGCCGGTCACGTCGATACCTGCGCTGCCCGGAGGAGCGGCGGTGATACCGGCGGCTGTCATAAGCGAGGATAGAAGCATGTCGTCTCTGCCGGAGCGGAAGACCTCGATGCTTCTAGAGTCCGCCGGGCGGCACGTCAAACGCGGCGCAGGTGGTTGTCGAACTCAGTCCCGGTAAAGCTCAGCATATCCGGGGCGCGCGCGCCGTCGTGCTCGAAGCGGACGACGCCGTGGCCGGAGCTCATGACGAACTCCGAGCCGCCGCTCTCCGCAATGCCGCAGCCATCCTCGATCTTGACCTCGTGCACGATCCGCCCGGTCTCGGTGTCGGCGTAGACGATGCGGCCGGCACGCGGCGCGGATGCCGCGAGGTAGCGCCCGTCCGCGCTCATGGCGACGGAGCCGATGTAGCCCTTGAGCGAAACGCCCATGGGGTCGGCGGGCTCTATGATGGAGATGGACTTGTCGAGAGACGCACGGCCGATCAGCTCGGGGCTGTCTTCCAGGCCGCCTTGCCATTGACCGCCGAACCAGACTTCACCCTTCGCGTTGGCGGCGAGGTGGCGCACCGACAGCATGTTGATCTCGGGCGGCAACCCGTGGCTCGCCTTGAGAGAGCCGGTCGCCAGATCGACGAAGGCCATGTTGGGTTCCATGCCCGCAAGGTCGATGCTCTCGCGGCCGGTCGCGGGATCGCTGCCGAAACCGCCGTTGGCGACGACCATGGTCTTGCCGTCGGCGAGCATGATCGCCTCGTGAGGGCCGACGCCATAGGACGGGAACTCGCCGATCCGGCGCCATCCGCCCGACGTGTCGTAAATGCCGATCACGCCTTCGCCGCTCTCGACGTTGTGTTCGCTCGTGTAGAGGAGGCGCCCGTCCTGCGAGAAGAAACCGTGGCCGTAGAAGTGACGGTCGGCGGGCGGGGCGAATACCTCGGGCTCGCGGCGTCCGTCCAGATCGAAGGCGAGCGCGAAAAAGCCGGGCCTGCGGCCGAACACGACGGCGCGGCGCGAGGCGTGCTCAATGGCGACGTCGTGGCCACGCGCCGACAAAGGAATCTCTCGCAGGATTTTTCCGTTGGCGGCGATGAGAAGCACGGCGTAGGTGCCATCGGGACGACGCGCGGCGGAGGCGTAAGCCGCTTCGGTGGCGGCAGCGCCCGCCAATCCTTCCGCCGCGAGTGCGCTTCGAGCAGCGCCCAGCGCCACCAACGATCCGATCAGGAAATGGCGGCGGTCAATCGCCATCGAGTTCGTTGAACCCCAGTACGATTTCAGCATTGGGCGCCAGCTCCTTCACGATGATCAGGCGGATGCCGGAAAGATCGAACCTCATCTTCCTCAAGGCGTGAAGATGGGCTTCCGATCCCCGCTCCGTCGCCCGCAGCTTGTCGAGCCGCGCGGCGTCCGCGAGCAGGCTCTTCCACGCCTTTGGCAGGAAGTCCGTCATCCATGGCTTGTCGGCCGGAACGTATGCTGAAAGCCCGGTCGTCTCGAACAGATCCCTCAAGGCGACGAGCGAGGAGGTGAGGAACTCGCCCGTCAGCTCCGCGCGCTCAAAGGGAAGGCGCACGCGCTTCGGCGGCGTTTCGTCGAGGGCCGTGAGCTCTGGCGTGACGAAGCGGTTCTTGCAGAGATCGAGCCCAGTCGCGATGGCCTTCACCACGTCGCGCACCGTCTCCGACGCATCCTGATAGAGCGCATTGTCCGAGCCTGGCGTAAGGATCTTGAGGCGGAAACTGTCCTCACCGGTCCAGCCTGTGCTGATCTCGCTTGCGACCGTATCGATATTGGCCGCTATGGCGCTTGCCAGCGCGCAGCGGTACCGGGCGGTTTCCTCCGTCGAGGCGCCAAGCGGCGCCTTTTCGTCGAACAGAAGAACCTCGAGCGCGGTGAGCCCCTGCACGGCGACGCTCTGCTTGGCGAGAGCGCCCGCCTCGAGCAGCTCGGGCTTGCGCGCTGCGAGAAGGCCATTCAACTGGCGGGAGGTGGTGGCACGCGGGTCCGGCCAGAAAAGTACACGCTCGAGCCGGTGATTGCGGGAGACGGGCCCGAACCGGATGAAGTCCAGGCTTCCCCAGGCGCGCACCGTGTCGGCGAAGGAGGCAACGGCCGCGCGGCGCGTGGCGTCGTCGGCGCCCTCCTTGCAGACAGCTTGAAGAGCGGCGTTCATGCGCGCCGTCTTCTGCGTCAGGGTCTGGATGTGGGGCACGATGAACTGGTCGACCGCGTCGAGCACCATGGTGGCGTGGCTCTTGCGGATGGGGAGGGCTGCGGCTGGAGCCGCGGCTAGCCCTACGACAAAGGCTCCCATGGCCGCGGCCAGGGACATTCTCAACAACCGGTTAGAGATCACGAAGCAGCTCCTCGGGGCCGAAAGGCCGCCCGATATTTATTCCGGAGCGTTGGGGAGCGGAAGGGCCTCGCGTGTCCGGTTCCCGTGAGGTGCGGAAGATGTACCGCGCCTCAATCGCAGGATTCAAACTCCTCCTCGAGGGGAGCGGGCGTCAACTGGCTGCGGCGCTGCTGCTGCATGCGCATCAGGCGCTCGCGTGTGGAGAAGCTGCGGTAGGGACAGACAAGCCCCCTGCGCTCCAGGTTCTCGACCTTGGCGTAGATCACGTCCACGGCCAGGGGAGCGCACCCGCAGCACTGCATACGCTTCTGCATGTAACGGTATACGACGCCGGGCGTCGGGATCGGCGCTTCGGGCTGGTTCAGGATATCCAGGAGTGCAAGCTCGATGTCGTGGTCGGAGACTTGCTGGCAGGAACAAACGATCATGAGCGTATACCTGCCTGCTTATTGTCTCGGCGCGGCGTGGGACGCCGACGCATATGCCGCTGCGTTCACGATCAGGCCCGGAGACAGCACCTGATCGAGCCCGCGCATGGTGACCGCGAAGCTCTCGGCGTGATGGACGACCTCGTCGATCAGCGAGCTTTCGATGAGAGCGAAGGCGCACGCGCGCATGGCCGGGCAGGTGTTGTGCTGGCAGGCGGCGATCATGGAGACCGCGAGGCACTCGTCGCGGCAGAAGCCCGCGCAATCCCCCGAGCACACCTCGATCTCACGGCGGGCTGCCGCGCTCACCGCGCGCACCCAGGCCGACAATTCGGAAACAGCCGTGCGGGCTGCGTTCGGCCCCAGCGCCTTGGCGTAGATGCGCCAGGCTTCCTCCCAGCGATCGATGTCGCCGGATTTGTAGCCCGCCACCCAATAGCGGAAGCCGAGGCCGATCAAACGCTCGGCGCCGCGCTCACCGGCGAGGGTGTGCGGAACGGGCGTCGTAACAGGAAGGCGGCGGAGATTGAGATTAGTGCGCTTCATGACAGCCCTCCCCTGCGGAGGCCGAAATCACGGCGCTGATCGAGAAACGTGAACTGTGCGAGCTTGTTAGCTGCCGCGTCACTGGCGCGTGCATAGCGCAGGCGCACACCACCCATTGCGGGCGAGGTTCGAAAACCATCGATCGGACCTTCCTATTGTCGGGGTTCAAGGCCCCGAAAAGGACATCTTAAGTTGGCTGCTCAGTCGCAACCTTGCGCCTAAGCAACCTCTTTCGGCCGATCGAGTCAAGTGTGCTGATGACACATTACATGACTGGAATCATTCAAAACTTTGTTTTGAAGAGTTCCAAAGTAGACAAACTGTCGGAGGGTCAGCCGTGGCCGGGATGCTGGCGGCGCGCCGCGCTGCCCGCGATGGTCGCAGGCTTGGTGGTGCGACGGGGAAGCTTCGGCTTCGCGCGCCCAGGGGCCGCCTCTTTCCGCTGAACCTTGATCATCTGCTCCAAGGTGTGCTCGTCCAGTACGCTGATAAAAGCGCCGAGCGCGTTGTCGAACAGCTCGTCGAGCGCTGCGAGCTGGCCCTGTGTGCCGCTCCGCTCACTCTCGTCGTTCTCGATCTCGAGATTGAGGATCTCCATCGCGCGGACCACATCACCGATCCGGATCTCCGATGCCGGACGTGCCAATCGCACACCACCATGTCTCCCGCGAACTGCCTGAATAAATCCCGCGCGAGATAGGAGATGTACGATCTTGAAGGTGTTCTGGAGCGTGATGTCCCGCCGCTCGGAAATTTCCGCGACTTTCACGAGGTTCGGCTGGGCAACGGCACAATCGAGTAGAATCCGAATCGCGTAGTTGGTTGTTTTGCTGAGGCGCATTGTCTGTCCAGTTTCTCCGCCCGCGACCCACCCCACCGGGGACTCGGTTCAGTTGGTATCCTAAACTCAATCTAGACTAATTCCAAACTACTACGCATATCAAACGGAAATCTGATCCAAATCGGAAACAATCTTGCGGCGCCCCCACACGCAACGATCTACTTATGATAGTTTCCTTACGTATTCTTGACTGTTTGCGTCAATAAGTCTAGTCGGTTTGAGGTGGCTTGCCAACCTCAGGAGGCACTTCTTGTCCCACGTGATCCGCACCGCGCGCTTTTTGCCGCTTTTTGCCGCCGCGACAGCGTCCCTTGCGCTGTTTCCGCTGCCATCCCGCGCCGATGCGCCTGCCGTTAAGGACGTGCTGACGACGTATGCCAACATCGCCCAGGCCGGATACGAGGACAGCCTAAAGGCAGCGCGTCAGCTCAAGACCTCCGTCGATGCCCTGATCAAGGCCCCGACCGAAGAGACGCTGGCCGCAGCGCGCGCTTCGTGGGTCGCCGCGCGTGTTCCCTACATGCAAACGGAAGCCTTCCGCTTCGGCAATCCGATCGTCGACGACTGGGAGGGCAAGGTGAATTCCTGGCCGCTCGACGAAGGCCTCATCGACTACGTCGCTGAATCCTATGGCAGCGAGAACCCGGAGAACGAATTCTACGCCGCCGACGTGATCGCGAACACCTCGCTCAAGATCGCTGGCAAGACGGTGGACACGACCAAGATCACGCCGGAGCTCATTCGCGAAACTCTGCACGAGGCGGGTGGCGTGGAAGCCAACGTGGCGAGCGGCTATCACGCCGTCGAATTCCTGCTCTGGGGCCAGGATCTCAACGGCACGGAAGCGGGCGCAGGCAAGCGTCCGGCCACGGACTATGATCTCAAGGCCTGCACCGGTGGCAACTGCGACCGGCGCGCGGCCTATCTCTCGACCGTCACCGACATGCTGGTCGAGGACCTGGAGTGGATGGCCAAGCAGTGGGCTCCCAACGGGGACGCGCGCAAGTTCGCCACCGAGAACGAGAAGCAGGGCCTCACCGCCGTCTTTACCGGCCTCGGCAGCCTTTCGTACGGCGAGCTGGCGGGCGAGCGCATGAAGCTCGGCCTCATGATCCACGACCCGGAAGAGGAGCATGATTGCTTCTCGGACAATACGCACGCGTCTCACTACGGCGACGCGTTGGGCATCAGGAATGTCTATCTCGCGAGCTACACGCGCACCGACGGAAGCGTTGTTTCCGGCCCCAGCGTCTCCGATCTGGTCAAGGCCAAATCGCCCGAGACGGACAAGCAGGTCCGCGCCGCGCTCGACAAGACGCTGGCGAAGATGACGGCGCTCGTGGATCGCGCTAAGAAGGTCGAGGCTTACGACCAGATGATCGGCCTCGACAATGCAGAGGGGAACGCGACCGTGCAGGCTGCCATTGATGCGCTGATCGCGCAGGCGAAGGAGTTCGAGCGTGCGATTGCGGCCCTCGATCTGAAGGATATCAAGTTCGAGGGCTCCGACAGCCTCGACAATCCGGATAAGGTGGAAGAGGCAAAATAGAGCGCGGGAAAGCCTGCCCTCACTCTATCGTTGATTTTTGGAATGTTCGGCCGTTGGGCATGGGGGGGCGTCTATGAAGGTTCGGTTCGGTACAGGGATTGTTGCTTGCAGCTTTGCCGCGGCCGTGCTGTCCTCGACTTCGAACGTGCGCGCTGCTGATCTCGGGGGAGATTGCTGCGCGGACCTCGAGGAGCGCATTGCGGAGCTCGAGGCGACGACCGCCCGCAAGGGCAACCGCAAAGTTTCGCTTACAGTCGCGGGCCAGGTGAACCGCGCCATCCTCCTGTGGGATGACGGCGTCGAAGACAACGCTTACGTGGTCGGCAACAAGAACGACCAGAGCAATTTCAGCTTCACCGGCGAAGCAGGGATCACCAAGGGATGGAAGGCGGGCTACGAACTCACCGTCCGCTTGCTCGACAATCTTTCGGACGCCGTCTCCCAGGACGACGACAACGGCGATCAGGGCTTCTTCGTCTGGCAATCGCACTGGTGGGTCGAAAGCGAGAAGCTCGGCAAATTCTCCATGGGTCTCGCTTCGCGCGTGAGCGATACGGCGCCCGAGACCGACCTTTCGGAAGCTGGCGTTGCGGGCTACGCGGGCGTGCAGGACATCGGCGGCGGCTTCGCCTTGAGGCTGCGTGACGGCAGCCTCGCTCCGATCGGCTGGGGCGACGTCTACAATCACTTCAACGGCGATACAGCCAACATCGTGCGTTACGACACGCCGGAGATCGCAGGTTTCGTGGCCTCGGCGAGCTGGGGAGAGGACGACGTCTGGGATGTGGGCCTGCGCTATGCGGGCGAAGGCGGCGGCTTCAAGCTCGAGGGCGCCATCGCCTATACGGAGCTAACGGACGGCACGGACGAGGTCATCGGAAATACGCTGGGCCTCGACCAGTCGACGCTCGTGGGCTCGGTGTCTCTGCTGCACGAGGTAACCGGCCTCAACCTCACGTTCGCAGCTGGCTGGCGCGAGTGGAATCAGGCTGCGACCGACGTCGACGGCGCCACGCGCACGCCAGAGGACACCAGCTTCATCTATACTAAGCTCGGCTGGATCGCGAAGCTCAACCCGCTCGGTCCCACCGCCTTCTACGGCGAGTACGGCTGGTTCAAGGATTTCGTGAGCGTGACGGATGATCCCACCGTGCTCAATGCTTTCAACGTCACCGGAACGGCGACGCGGATCGCGGGCAACGAGGCCGAAGTGTGGGGCGCCGGCGTGGTGCAGCACATCGAGTCGGCCGAAATGCAGATCTATCTCGGCTACCGCCACCACACCGCCGATTTCGAGCTGGTGGATGCGGCGGGCAACCGGGTTGCTTCGGAAGGCGTCGAGGACTTCGACACCGTGATCAGCGGCGCCAAGATCGCATTCTAGATCGCGATTGATTGAATGCAGTGGGGGTTCCGGCGCATGGGCCGCCGCGCCGTATTTGCATCGCCGCTTTGATTCCGGTTAAGGCCGGCCGCGCGGAGATGCCCTGAGATGCCTTGGCGCCTCGTGGCGCGGACGATGCTTTATGGGCTCGTGAAACTACTCCCAAAGGTCACCATTGCCGAGGGATCGTACCGGTGCTGAAAATCGGCCGTCCCTTCTCTATACGTTCGCATGCCGCATGGTCCGAAGCGGGCCGGTGTGCACTTGTCCTCCTGCGAGGCGGGGCCTCTCTCGCCACCAATCGGAGAAGAAGTCGAAAAGGTTTCTGATGCCACGCGCGCTTGGACAGACGGTCTCGACGGTTGCCTTTGCCGCTTTCGTTCCCCTGATCGGCGGAGCAGTCTCTCTCTTGGGCGGGAGCGGCGCGGCCGCCCCTGCGGTCACGGTTCCGGCAGGGATAGAGGTTGGAGAAGAACGCCCGGGCGGCAGTGCCACCTCGCGCGAAAGCGTCACGAACCGCGATGCGTTCTCCCATTTCTCGCACGGCATCGGCTTCGAAGGCGAAGCGCGGTTCAAGGTCGGCAACGCCATCTTCCGCAAGCTTTGGGTCGCTGCCCCCTCGTCCACGCAAGCGTCCGACGGGCTCGGCCCACTCTACAATGCGCGCGGCTGCCAGAACTGCCATCTCAAGGACGGGCGCGGGCGTCCGCCGCTGGCCAATTTTCCGGACGAGACCGCCATCTCGATGTTCCTCAGGCTTTCCATTCCGCCCGAGACGGAAGAGCAGAAGCGTCTTCTCGCCGAGCGCAAAGCCACGACCATTCCGGATCCTGTCTATGGCGGGCAACTGCAGAACATCGCCATTCAAGGGCACGATGGCGAAGGACAGATGCACATTACCTACACGGATGTGCCCGTGACGCTGGCCGGCGGCCAGGTGGTCACGCTGAGGCGGCCGTCGTACTCGGTGATCAATCTCGCCTACGGACCCCTGCATCCCAAGGTGATGCTCTCACCGCGCATTGCACCGCCAATGATCGGGCTCGGCCTCGTCGAGGCCATTCCGGAAGCGGACATCCGCGCCAACGCCGATCCCGACGACGCCAACAAAGACGGAATTTCCGGCCGCACCAACGAGGTCTGGTCCATGTCTTCTCAGAGCGTGAAGCTCGGCCGCTTCGGCTGGAAGGCGGGCGAGCCGAGCGTTCTCGATCAGAGCGCGGCCGCGGCGGCTGGCGATATCGGGCTTTCCAATCCGCTGATGCCCTTCCCCTCGGGAGATTGCACGGCCGCGCAGAAGACCTGCATCGACGCTCCCAACGGCAATTCCGAGCGCGCAGGCGGCTTGGAGCTCAGCAAAGAGTTGCTCGACCTCGTGACCTTCTATTCGCAGAACCTCGCGGTGCCATCGCGGCGCGACGCGGGCGATGACGCGGTGCTCAACGGCAAGGGGCTTTTCTACAAGGTCGGCTGCGCCGCCTGCCACATGCCCTCCTTTACGACAGGCGTCGTGGACGGACAGCCACATCTGAGCAAACAGCTGATATGGCCCTACAGCGACTTCCTGCTGCACGACATGGGCGAGGGACTTGCCGACGGGCGTCCCGAAGGCGAAGCCAGTGGGCAGGAGTGGCGGACAGCGCCGCTCTGGGGTGTCGGCCTCACGGAGGTGGTGAGCGGCCATACCTTCCTGTTGCACGACGGGCGCGCGCGCAATGTGGAGGAAGCCATCCTGTGGCACGGTGGCGAAGCGCAGGCGGCGCGGGACGGCTATGCGCAGCTCAGCGCGGAGGAGCGCGCGGCGCTGCTCAAGTTCGTCAACTCTCTCTAAGGTTCTGCCGCGGGACGACGACGCGCTGCTCAGGCATCGTCCTCGGCCTGCTTCCAGCCGTAGAGCCAGTCGTAGCGGCGCATGAACGTCTCCGGCGGGATGTGCGCCAGGGTGAGGTTGCGCGCCTTCGCCATGAAGCCAGCCAGATGATAGATGCGTCCGTTGGTTCGTGACGCCTCGGCTACGCGCCGGACGCGTCCCGCACGCGCGCGCTCGTAAGCCTTAAAGGCATGTGCCGGGCGGTCGGGCTCATGAGCCAGCGCATCGGCAATGACGACGGCGTCCTCGAGCGCCATGACGCCGCCTTGCGCGAGAAACGGAAACACGGGATGAGCCGCGTCGCCGATAAGCGCCATGCGGCCGGCTGAGAAGCGCGGCGGCTTTTCAAGTCCCAGCAAAGACCATCGGCGCCAATGGCCGGGCTTGCCCAGGAGATCGCGCAGGAGCGGTGCGAAGCCAGCCGTCCGCGCCGCGACCCACTCGCGATCGCAGGGCGTGCTCCAGTCACCCGATACGGCCTGATCGTCGAAGATCGCAACCAGCGCCATGGCATATCCGGCACTGACGGGATAGTGCACGACATGCACATTGTGCCCGAGCCAGAGGTGCACCTCCGTCCGGCGGAGCGCTTCGGGGACCTCCTCAATCGGGATCACGACCCGCACGGCGCTCTTGCCCGTGTACTGCGGCATGCCGCCGGAGAACAGCCGTCCGCGCAGCGCCGACCATGCGCCATCGGCGGCGATCAGCAAGTTGCCGCGGAAAGTTTCCCCCCTGACGCACACGGCCACCACCTCGTCCGCCTCCTCGTGGGCCGAGGTAACCTCGATGTTCTTTCTCAACTGGATATGCGGCTCGCGCTCGACCGCGGACAGGAGCGCCGCGTGCAGGTCGCGGCGGTGGGCAACCCAATAGGGAGCCCCGTGGCGTTGAGCGATCCATTCGCCGAGAGGAAACCTCGCGAGTTGCTCGCCCGTCACCGAATCGAGAATGCGGAGCGCGTCGGGTACCGTGACGTGCCCCCTCAGAAAGCTGGCAGCACCCAGCTGCTCCAGGATGCGTGTTCCATTGGGGCCGAGCTGGATGCCCGCGCCGTCATCGCCGAAAGCCGGGCGGCGCTCCAGCACCTCCGAGCAGATACCGCGCTTGGCCAGCGCAAGCGCCGTGGCGAGCCCGCCAATCCCTCCGCCCGCGATCAGAACGTTCTCGAGTGGCGTCGCTGCCATTGCTGGTTGCCGGTCACCGGCCCCTGCCGCGCACCTTACGCGGCCAGATCGCCTGCCAGCGTGACGAGGCAATCCTTCGGATCGCTCTCATCCTCGGCAAGGCGGGGATCGTGCACATAGAGGGTGGAGCAGTAGGGGCAAAGGATCTGGCTGTCGGCCCCCATGTCCAGAAAGACGTGGGGGTGGTCGAAGGGCGGCCGTGCGCCCATGCATTGCAGCTCCCTGACACCGACGAAGATTTTTTCGGCGCCGAGATCGTTGGCAAAGTGGGGCGTCGCGCTCTTGGCCATGGTCTTACTTCATCCCGCTTGTTCGTGAAGCTAACCATAGCGGCGGGCAGCGCAAATTAATAGGGGACGCGGCAACATGGGGCGGCCGCACGGTTGATTTCCATCAGACGGACCGCCTGCGGCGCATCCCGCCTCCCGTCAGGCCCACGGGAGGGTAGCCAGGAGCAGGGCCAGCCCTTCGATGTCATTGCCTCCGAACCCCTTTTGCTGCCACTTTGCGCCCCTCGGCCGACGCGCCGACGCGCAGCCCCTCCTCTCTTGCGAGTGCATCGGAATGCATCCCAGGCCCGACATGAAGACCTTCTCGTCCGACGGCGTGACGCTCGCCTATCTGGACGAGCGGCCTGCAGAGAACCCGGACGCGGAGCCGGTGCTTTTCATTCACGGCTTCGCCTCCAACGCCAACGTCAACTGGGTGGACACGGGCTGGGTGAGCGATCTGCTCGCGGCAGGCTATCGCGTCATCGCGTTCGACAACCGCGGTCACGGCCGGAGCGAAAAGCTCTACGGGCTCGAAGACTACGGCGCGCCGTTGATGGCCGAGGATGCGCGCCGCCTGCTGGATCATCTCTCGATCCCGCGCGCGCACGTGATCGGCTATTCGATGGGCGCGCGGATCGCGGCCTTCCTGGCGCTTGCGCACCCCGAGCGTGTGCAAAGCCTGGTGTTCGGCGGCCTCGGCATCAACATGGTGCGCGGAATGGCCGGCACGGGTCCGATCGCCCATGCCCTGGAAGCGCCAAGCGCGGACGCAGTCAAAAGCCAGGCGGCCCGCACGTTCCGCGTCTTCGCCGAGCAGACGAAGAGCGATCTCAAGGCGTTGGCAGCGTGCATCCGATCGGCTCGCGCGCCGATCACCGCCGAGGCGGTTTCGCAGATCGCGCGTCCGGTGCTGGTGGCTGTAGGCGAGAACGATGTGGTTGGAGGCGCCGCGCCGGACCTTGCCGCGCTTATTCCCGGCGCGGAGGCCTTCGTCATTCAAGGGCGGGAGCATATGAAGGCGGTCGGCGACCGCTCGTTCAAGGATAGGGCGCTCGCATTTCTCGCACGCCATCCGCTGCGGTAGAAGGAGGGCACGTAAGCAGCGCCGGAACCAGATCAAACGCCGGAATCACAAGGCCCCGGTGAGACAGATGTTGCTCGTCGAGGGAACATCGTGGGGGATGCCGAGCGAGCAAGTCTATCTACGGGCCGGGGCCTCGACGCACGAGATCGATTTGGCGCATTACGCATACAATGCCCACCGTTACGGCCTGTGCATCCAACGAGAGAGGGACGGATGCTAATAGCAGGGACCGACAAGCGCCTGACGATCCGGGCATTTGAATTGTAGCAAACACTCGATTGTGTTGTGTACGGATTCGCCAAAAGTCATCCGCTTATTTGTGGATAACTTTGGGGAAACTGCCAGAAAACGGTCGCACTTGAGCCCAACAGGTGCCGCAGAGCCGGCCGCAAACGGACAGAAAATCCTGCGATAGGACGTATGGGGAGGATGGGACACGTTCACCTTTCATTAGCCATAACCGGCATAGTGTCCCAAGGTCATGCGTCTCAGTCGCGTTCTCTTGCTGCCGGTTCTGGTACCGGCCCTGCTGTCCGGATGCAGCTCCGGTCCAGACTTCGTCGCCAAGTACGAGCCTTGGCGGGGAAAGGAAGAGAGCGCGTGCATCGCATCCGGCGTTCTCGCCCACACGACCTTCCTTGCAAGCCGATCCGCGCTCGGCGGTCCGAGCGTCTGCGGGACCGAACGGCCCTACGAGCTTTCCGCGGTTCTCGACGGACAAGTGCGGCTCAAACCGACGGCCATGCTGCGCTGCCCGATGATCCCGCAGGTGGAGCGCTGGACGCGTGAGAGCGTCGCCCCCGCCGCGCGCTACTACTTCGGCACCGACGTGGTGGAAATCTCCGTCGCGGGCTCCTATTCCTGCCGCCCCATGAACCACGTCTCCGGCGCCAAGCTGTCGGAGCACGGCTACGCCAATGCGCTCGACGTGGCGGGCTTCACCTTCGCTGACGGGCGCAAGATCACGATCAAGCGGGGCTGGAACGGCGATGTCACCGAGCAGGCGTTCCTGCGCGCGGTTCATCGCGGCGCGTGCCAGCAGTTCACCACGGTGCTCAGCCCGAACTACGACCGCAACCACGCGGATCACTTCCACGTGGATCTGGCGCGGCGCGGCGCGGATGGGCTCTCACGCATCTGCAAATAGGGCCGGCCGGAAGACTGGCACTGATGTAGGTTTTTTGATTGGTCGCATTTTCTTGCGACGAACCTTCTTGCGACGAACCGGCGTCCACTTCGTCGGAGAATGCTCTAGGCGCCGTGGTCTTTGTTCTGGCGCTTGGCGGCCCTGCCCGCGGTTTCCGGTCCGTCATATGTGCAACGGGCCGGTGCGCGGACCTTCCAGCTCATGCCAGTCGGAGCGTAATCGACCTCGACGGTGGCATCGAGCGACTTCTCCACCATGGCGACCATGATCGTGTAGCCGAAACCGCGCCGCTCGGGTGGCGTGACGGGCGGGCCGTCCTCCTCCTTCCAGTCGAGCAGGAACTCCCGCTCCTCGCCCGAGCCTTGCAGCCGCCAGGAGACGATGACGCGGCCGTTGCCGTCCGAAAGGGCGCCGTACTTGCTGGCGTTGGTGGCGAGCTCGTGCAGTGCCATGCCGATAGCCTGGGCTGCAGGCGGCTGGAGACGAACGGGGGGCCCTGAGATCTCGATGCGGGTTCCGATCAACTCGCGGAAGAGCGAAAGTTGCGATCGAACGAGATCGGCTACGCGCACGCCCTGCCAGTTGCTCTCGATCAAGAGATCCTGGCTGGCGGCGAGGCCGACGATGCGGTCCGAGAACTGGCGGACGAACTGCTTCGGGTCGCTCGAGGGCATCTGCCGGGCAATGGCCTGCACAACGGCCAGCATGTTCTTCGAGCGATGGTTGACCTCACGCATCAGGAGCAGGATCTGCTGCTCGGCCTGCTCGCGCAGATGGGCTGCCTCCTCGAGCGCGGTGCCGATGGCGTTGGCCTCGGATATGAGCGTCGGCTGGAACTCGACGGCCCTCCCCTCGCCCAGAGCCTTGGCGGCGCGCTCCGCCATGTTGAGAGGCTTGGTGATGACCCGCGCAACGCCGACGGCACCGGCCAGTCCCACGCAGGTGAAGGCCGCCACGATCAGCACATAGCTCAGAAGCGCCTCGCGTGCGGCGGCGTCGACAAGCTCCGCCGGCACCGAGACGTAGACCACCCACTCCGCCACGCGGGACGGCGCAGTTCCCCACTTCACGACCCTGCCCTCGAGGTCCTTGCCGCTGGCGGAGTTGTCGGTCGCCTCGCCGCGCGTTTCCTTCGACAACGGCTTGCCGACGAACTCCTCATGAAGGCGGGTTCTCGCGATGACGACGCCCTTGCGGTCTGCTATCGTACCGCGCCAATCCGGCGGCAGCTTCTGCCGGTCGAGCAGCTCCTTCATGAGGCTCGGCTCGAGCGAGAGGGACAGAATGTAGCGGATCTTGCCGTTGCGCTGGACCGGAACGCTGACCGCCATGACCGCTTTCTTGGCCACGTCGCCGATCACCACATCGGATACGAACGGACGCTGCGACGCCAGAAGCTCCTCGTCGAAGCCTGTGCTGCGGGGCAGCGGCGTGCCATAGGGGACGCGCGTATTGAAAAGCTGCTGACCGCTCATGTCGCGCAGGAAGGCGTAAAGCCCCCGTGACTTGAGAGCCGCCTCCGCCTGACGGTAGACGGTCGCGAAATCGTCCTCAGCAAGAGCAGGGGTGGTGGCGAGCGATTCGAGGACGGCGATATAGCCGTTGAGCGTCTGGTCGAGATCGGCCGCGATGCGCTCCGCGGTGCGCCGCGTCTCGTCGAAGAGGCGCGCCCGCTCGGTGGTCGTCAGGCGTGCCGCCTCCATGCCCAGCAGCACGAGCAGGGGCACGGCGAGCGCGATGATCGACAAGGCGAGGAAATAAGAGACGGGCCACGGCGGGCGAAGAGAGAATTTTCTATCCATTCCGGGCTGGGCCATCCAAGCTGGCGGTGTTTCTTACTCTTATATCAACCCGCGTTCACCTGGTAACAGTTCCAAACAGCCCAAGTGTGGCCATTCTTAGAGAATGACCACACTAAGATCCGAAAAAATAGAGAAATTCCTAGGAACCGTAGTCAGACCCGGCCAGTTTCAGCCGTGGCCTCGATACTCGCGCGGACCACCGGCTCCGTGAGCGTGGGCGCGCAGTACTCGATGAAGCGGTAGGCGTAGCCCCGGAGGTAAGCGCCGCGCCTGACGGCGATCCGCGATACGTTTTCCTGGAAAAGGTGCGTTGCGTCGAGCAGGCGCAATTGAGGGTCGCGCACAGGGTCGAAGGCCTGCGAGGCCACAATCCCCACGCCGAGGCCAAGCTCGACGTAGGCTTTGATCACGTCGGCGTCGAGGGCGGAGAGCACGATGTCGGGCACGATGCTGGCATCGGCGAACGACTTGTCGATCTTGGGGCGGCCGGTGAAGCCCTCACTGTAGGTGATAAGGGGCCATTCCGCCAAAGCGTCCAGCGTGAGCTTGTCCTCCTGCTCGAGCGCGTGGCCCGCCTTTACGATGACGCCGTGATGCCACGTGTAGTACGGGAACGACACGAGCTCGGGCGCATCCTGAAGCGACTCCGTCGCGATGCCGATGTCGGCGGTACCGTCCGCCAGCATGCGCGCGATCTCGGTCGGGCTTCCCTGGTGCAGCACGAGGTGCACGTTGGGGAACGCGTTGCGGAACTTGGCGACGACATGGGGCAGCGCATAGCGCGCCTGCGTGTGCGTGGTCGCCACGTCGAGCTGGCCGCGATCCTTGTTCGCGAACTGCTCGCCGAGCTTCTTGATGTTCTGCGTATCGAGCAGAATGCGTTCGACGATGCCAACGAGCTCCCGCCCGGGCTCAGTCAGGCCCAGCAGGCGCTTGCCGCGCCGGACGAACAGCTCGACGCCAAGCTCGTCCTCGAGATCCTTGATGTGCTTCGACACACCGGACTGCGATGTGTAGAGAGCGTTGGCGACGTCGGTGAGATTGAAATTGCGCTTTACCGTCTCACGGATGATGCGAAGCTGCTGGAAGTTCATCTGCGCTCGTTTTCTCCGAACAGGCTCAAGCGGCGGCTCTTGATGCGAACGGCTTCTCCCGTCGCCAAGCCCAACGCGGCCAGATCGTTCGGTGTGACTTCGACCTCAAAATAATCCTTCTTGCCCTGCCGCGCATCCCCATTCGCGATCAGCTCGACGCGGGTGATGGCACCGCTGGTCAATATCCTGTTTACCTTGGCGGCGACGCCCTCGCCTTCGGAGCCCTTCACGATCTCCGTATCGTGGGGACGGGCGAAGGCGACGACGGATGCGCCGTCGCTCAAGTCCGTACGGCCATGCGGCAGGCGGTCGTTTCCGACGCGGACATAGTCACCCTCGATGCGGCCTCGGAATTCGTTCACGGTGCCGATGAAGCTGTAGGCGAACGACGTCGCGGGCTCGTTGTAGATCTCGCGCGGAGAGCCGATCTGCTCGATGCGGCCCTTGTTCATGAGCACGATGCGATCCGAGACCTCGAGGGCCTCCTCCTGATCGTGCGTAACGAACACCGACGAGATATGCAGCTCGTCGTGCAGGCGGCGAAGCCAGCGGCGAAGCTCTTTTCTCACCTTCGCATCGAGCGCGCCGAACGGCTCGTCGAGCAGGAGCACCTGCGGCTCGACGGCGAGGGCGCGGGCCAACGCGATGCGCTGGCGCTGTCCGCCCGACAACTGGGCCGGAAAGCGATCGGCCAGCCAATCGAGCTGAACCAGCTCCAAAAGGCGCTGGACCTTTGCGCGGATCTCCTTCTCGGAAGGCCGCTGCGATTTCGGCTTCACCCGCAGGCCGAACGCCACGTTCTCGAACACGGTCATATGCCGGAACAGGGCGTAATGCTGGAACACGAAGCCGACCTGGCGCTCGCGAACGTGCTTGTTCGAAGCATCCTCGCCCGAGAGGATGATCGAGCCCTGGTCTGCGCTTTCGAGGCCCGCAATGATGCGCAGAAGCGTCGTCTTTCCGCAGCCGGAAGGACCCAGGAGGGCGATCAGCTCTCCGCGCGGCAGATCGAGGTTGATATTGTCCAGAGCCTTGAAGCTGCCGAACGACTTCGAGATGTTTTTGACCTCGATGCTCATGAAGACTTCTCCTCGGACTGAGTGAGGCCCGCCCGCCATTCGATGTAGGTCTTGATGGCGAGGGTTACGAGAGCCAGCAGCGCGAGCAAGGATGCAACGGCAAAGGCAGCCGCGAACTGGTACTCATTATAAAGGATTTCGACGTGCAGAGGCATGGTGTTGGTCTCGCCGCGGATGTGGCCGGAGACGACCGACACGGCGCCGAACTCGCCCATGGCGCGCGCGTTACATAGAATAACGCCGTACAGCAGCGCCCACTTCACGTTCGGCAGCGTGACACGCCAGAACATCTGCCAGCCCGAGGCGCCGAGCGTGACAGCCGCTTCCTCCTCGTCGCGTCCCTGGGACTGCATGAGCGGGATCAACTCGCGCGCCACGAAGGGAAACGTCACGAAGATAGTTGCCAGCACGATGCCGGGCACGGCGAAGATGATGCGGATGTCGTGCGCCGCAAGCCAATGGCCGAACCAGCCTTGTGCGCCAAACATCAGCACATAGATGAGGCCGGCGACCACGGGCGAGACGGAGAACGGCAGGTCGATGAAGGTGATGAGGAAGTGCTTGCCGGGGAAATCGAACTTCGCGATGGCCCAGGCAGCCGCGATGCCGAAGACGAGGTTCAAGGGAACCGAGATGGCCGCCGCGATCAGCGTGAGCTTGATGGCAGACAGCGTATCGGGTTCGATGAGGGCCGCCAGATAGGCGTCCCATCCCTTGCGTAGCCCCTCGACGAAAACGGCGATCAAGGGCAGCAACAGGAACAGGGCGAAATACGAGAGCCCGATGCCGAGAAGGGCATACTTCACCCATGGCTTGTCGCGCGTGGCGACATTGGCCTCGAAGCGGGTGGCAGAGCCCGAGTGGGGCGCAAGGTGTGCAGCGGCTCCGGCCATCAGGCTTCCCTCCCCGTGCGGCGGGCGGTCCACGCCTGCAAGCCGTTGATGACGAGCAGCAGCAGGAACGAGACGATCAGCATGACGGAGGCAACGGCGGTCGCGCCTTCGTAGTCGTACTGCTCGAGCTTGGTGATGATCATCAAGGGCGTGATCTCTGAAACGAGCGGAATGTTGCCCGCGATGAAGATGACCGAGCCGTATTCACCGACGGCGCGTGCAAAGGCGAGCGCGAAGCCGGTGAGAAGCGCCGGCACGAGGCTTGGAAACACGACGCGGCGGAAGGTCTGGAAGCGGCTGGCGCCGAGGCTCGCGGCCGCCTCCTCGAACTCCGCATCGAGGTCTTCGAGAATTGGCTGAACGGTGCGTACGATGAACGGCAGGCCGATGAAGATGAGTGCGATCAGAATGCCGAGCGGCGTGAACGCGACCTTGATGCCGAACGGCTCGAGATACTGTCCGACCCAGCCGTTCTTGGCGTAAAGCGCGGTGAGCGAGATGCCGGCGACGGCCGTGGGCAACGCGAACGGCAGGTCGATCAGCGCATCCACCAGCTTCTTGCCGGGGAAGGTGTAGCGGACGAGGCTCCACGCCAGGATCAGGCCGAACACGACATTGATGGCGGCCGCCAGCAGGGAGGCGCCGAAGCTCAGCTTGTACGAGGCGACCACGCGGGGCGCCGAGGCTGCATTGATGAAACCTTCCCATCCCAAGCTCGCCGACTTGATGAAGACAGCGGAGAGCGGAATGAGAACGATGAGGGAGAGGTAGGCCAGGGTGAATCCGAGCGACAGCCCGAATCCCGGCAGAACCCTCTTTGCGCGTGCGTATGCCATATCTACTGAAGTCCTGTGTCAGTGCGCAATCGTCAGGGCGATTACAACAGAGACCGAACACAGCAGCGCCGTCCAGGAGATCAGCTTCTCAACTTGTATGTGTTTCGATGGCAAGACACCGTCCCCCGAACTGTCGGCATGCACCCTATGGGGCGGGCGCATAGAACTAGAAATAATAAGAACTGCGATCGATATTCGAATTTCTGGATTAGACGCGGTCAGGGGGCGGGGGCGACGATCACGAGATAAGCGGTCGTTCGAGATGTCGACGGGTTTTCAATGGCGTAGATACTGGAGGCCTCGAAGGCTATTGCGTCACCCTCGCTGAGCGTGATGGGTGCGTCTGCGCCGACCGCGACGGTTAATTGTCCGTGCGAGACGACGAGGTTGTGCCGTGTTCCGATGGGAGAGGCGGGAAACTCCTCACGATGTCCAGCCTCGATCTGCAGCTCGAAGAAGCCGGTGGAGCGCTGACGCGCACCCGGCAGGAGACTGCGTGTCGAATAGCGGCCCTCGCTGGTTATGAGCACGCTCGCGCGATCGCGGCTCAGCACGACGACGGTGGGCTCGCGCTCGGTCGCGACGAGAGTGGCAACGGGAACGCCGAGCGCATCGGCCACTCGCCAAAGCAGGCTCACGGTAGGCACGCTCTTGGCCGTCTCGATCTGCCCGAGCATCGCGCGGCTCACGCCCGACAGCTCGGCGAGCCGCTCCAGCGACAGGCCCTGGGCCTTGCGCAGACGGCGCAAATTCGAACCCACGATGACGGGGACGTCGCGTGGCGTTGCTTCGGGCGTGAGGGTATCGAAACCCGCATCCCGGTCATCCGGTTCTGCTCTGCTCATTGAGATCGAAGGTGCCGCAATCGTTTTCATGACTGCCAACGTAGCGGCAGCGGCCCTTCACACGAACCAAGAAGAAATGATGTGCTTATGCGCTAGCTCGAATTGCGAGCACACCGCGAAACACTGTTCGCGAAATAGGAAAAGGGCCACTCGTGAGAATGGCCCTTTTCCGTTGGTCGTTCAGAGCATTCGCATCAGAACTTGATGATCGCGCCGGTCATGACGAGGTCGACATCCTCCACCGGAGCGTTGCGGATGGCGCCAGAGGCAGGACCACTGGTCGCACCAGTCAAGCCTTTTAGGGTCAGATCACTTTCGACATGGCGATATGAGAGATACAGAACCATCGCGGCCTTGTCGAAGCCTTGGGCGATGCCTGCGCCGAACACCTCGACGCCGGTTCCCCAGATTGCCCAGCCATGCGCGGCGGCTGGATCAGGGCTCAGTGCATCGCTCTGCGTGACCGTCCGGCGAGAATTGGCTCCGCCTTCGTAGTCGTAGTACTCGCCGTAGATCGTGGTTTTTCCGAACTCGTTGAATTTCTTCTCGATACCTGCCTGCACAGCCCAGAAGTCCTGGCTGTCGTCCACGCCAGCCACGGTAGCAAAGCGTGCCTGCTTCTTCAGGTAGTCATCGTTCTTCACACCCGCGCCGGCGTTCAGGAACAGACCGGTCGCTTCATGCACCACGCTGATGGAGCCGCCGAACTGATCGCATTTCTGATCCGTGCTCGCCACACCCGGCGCCGCGTCGGCGCGGCCAGCGCAAACGGTCTTGGTTTGAAGATAATAGCCATCTGTCACTTTGCCATAGCCGACGCCCGCAGCCACCTTAAAGCCACCGAACTCCCCGGTGTAACGAAGTGCCAGATCCCAGAAGTCGTCCTCGCCCCAGGAAGCGGAAGCCGTGAAGCCGGCGATTTCGGGAGATTCATACTTGATGAGGTTGAAGCGACGCTCGCCTTCGCCGGGCTGGTCACCGCCATCACCGATGAGGCGACGCAGCGTCAAGCCATTGTCGCCGGGGCTGCTGGTGGCGCTTGTCGTTGGCGTGACCGCGTTGTTCGTCAGACGGCCATTGATTGCCGAGCGGAGAAGCAAGCCAAAGCCGGTGTCCTCGACGTCGGAGTACTTGGCGAAGTCTTTGGTCTGCGTCTGGTTGATCTCGGTGATCTGGTCGGTCGCGCTCGCCTGCATTCCGAGAGACACGGAACCAAACTTCTTGTTCTTCACGAACCAATAGCTGTCGCGAAGATCGAGGCCGATATCAGCGGGATTACCGTCACCCTTGGCGTTGAATTGGTTCGAGCGCTTCGAGTTGGCGGAGCGAACGCCGATCTCGATCCGATAGCCCGCTTCCCAATCGGCGTCGATCTTGGCCTTGCCGCGGAAACCGATACGCGTGCGGGAGTTGTCGTTGGTGACCTGATAGACGTTGCTCTCTTTGCCGTCGTCCCAATACATCAGGGCTTCGTTCACCTGACCGTAGACCTCGAGCGACACCTTACGATTGCCCTTGCGAGCCGTCGTCGCCTCGAGCTCTGCGATGCGCTCCTCAAGATCGGAGCAGCAGCTTCCCCCGAGATCCGCTGCAGATGCCTGCACCATACCAACCGAGACGAGCAGCCCGGCAGCCATGGCCGCCGCATACCCTCTCCGTCCCCTCGTTCCCCCAACCATTAGACATTCTCCGTTATATTAGACGGATCCTCTGCGATAACGTTTTGATATATCTTGTATTTTCCATATTACGTACTCCTCGCTCAAGGATTCCGAGCGTCACCGTTTCACATTCCGTACACAATGTTGCGTGGAAGACGCGTTCACTGCCGCCCGGGCACGCACGATGTCTGCAATGCTGCACAAGGAACGCGGGACGGCGCGTGCAGGTGTGTGCTTCTCCGCACGCACCTGACGCGACTCAGAAAATTCGGAACTGAAGCTCGACTCTAGAGCGCGGCGAACACAGGCCGGCGAATCGACGAACGAGTTTCAACGTAGGTCCGATCCGTTAATGAATATTCATTATTGAGTTGCTGAAGCAGCTTCAGCCCATAGGGCCACGGGCCGTAACCCGCCTCCGCATTAATGTGGCCGGCCGCTCCGAGATTGACGAGATTAGCGCCCCACGCGTCAGCGAGGCCGGCGGCGCGCTCGAAGCTCAGCCACGGGTCATTGGTGGAAGCCACCAGAGTGACCGGAAAACCGAGCGGGCTAGCAGGCAAGAGATCGGTGACGCCGAACTTCTCGGGATCGGCAGGTGCCACAAGCAAGAGGCCGGCGATGCGATCGCGATAGTCTTCCGCCGCCTGCACGGCCGCGAGCACGCCGAAGCTGTGCGCGGCGATGAGGAGCGGCCCCGGCTGGCGCGAGATCTCACGGCGGATGCGGCTTGTCCATTCGGGAAGATCCGCGCGCTTCCAATCGCGCTGGATGACGCGAACAACGTCCTCGAGCTGCGTTTCAAACCAGGTTTGCCAGTGGGCGGAGCCGCTGGAATTCAATCCCGGAACAATGAGCGTCGTGGTCATGGAGGCGATCCTTCAAAGCTGCGGGCTCTCGATTTTGACCCGCCTGTCGTCGACAAAAAGCTAGCGGCGGAACACACGCGACTTGGGCTTTGCACGACAACAGGCCTCGATGATCGAGACGGCTCTGACGATCGAGAAGGCTGCGGCCAGCGCCAGGCCCGATGCGGTCACGCTCATCACTCCCATCGTGTCGATCATTGGCATGAGGGACTTTCCTGGTTCGTGAGCCGGGCTGCGAGGACGCTACGCGAGAGAGTTATTGAAGGGGACGCTGCGGATCCGCCGCCCACGCTTCCTTCAGGAGAAAAGGAGCGGGAGCGGCGGATATTAGTGCTTAGGATGGATCAGCTCTTGCTGCCGGGCACGTAGATCTGGTCGAACGTGCCGCCGTCAGCGAAGTGGGTCTTGTAAGCGTTCGCCCAGCCGCCAAACGCGTCGTCGATCTTGAAGAGATTGATCTTCGGGAACTGCGATGCGTACTTCTCGGCGACCTTCTGGTCCGTGGGGCGATAGAAGTTCTTGCCCGCGATCTCCTGGCCTTCCGGCGAATAGAGATAGTTCAGATAGGCTTCAGCAATCTTGCGGGTGCCTTTCTTGTCGACGTTCTTGTCGATCACAGCGACCGGCGGCTCGGCGAGAATGCTGATGGTCGGCACGACGATCTCAAACTTGTCCGGACCAAGCTCCTTGAGCGCCAGGAACGCCTCGTTCTCCCAGGAGATGAAGACGTCGCCCACGCCGCGCTCGACGAACGTGGTGGTCGAACCGCGCGCGCCCGAATCGAGCACCGGCACGTTCTTGTAAAGGCGCTTCACGAAATCCTTGGCTTGCTCGTCGCCGCCGTACTTGCGCTTGGCGTACTCCCAGGCCGCAAGATAATTCCACTGCGCGCCGCCGGAGGTCTTCGGGTTCGGCGTGATGACCTGCACGCCATCCTTCACCAGATCATCCCAATCCTTGATGCCCTTCTCGTTACCCTTGCGAACGAGGAAGACGATCGTGGAGGTATAGGGCGTGCTGTTGTGCGGCAAGCGCTTCTGCCAGTCGGCCGGCAAAAGCTTGCCCTTGTCGGCGATACCATCGATGTCACGAGCAAGCGCGAGAGTCACGACATCGGCCTCGAGACCGTCGATCACCGCGCGGGCCTGCTTGCCCGAGCCACCGTGCGACTGCTTGATGGTGAGATCCTCGCCACCCGTCGACTTCCAGTGCTTGATGAAGGCCGCGTTGAACTCCTGATAGAGCTCACGGGTGGGATCGTAGGAAACGTTGAGAAGCTCGGCCGCGTTGGACGCAGCCGCGAGGCCGGCCAGGCCGACAGACAAGCCGAGCGCTAGGGCGGTTCGGCGCGAAAGAAGGGCGAGTGACATCGTGAGCTCCTCTGGATTTGGCTTAACTGGAGCCGACCGTAGGCGGCGCCTCGCGTGGAGCGAACCAAGAAGAACTGCTGAGCTTATGAACAATACTGCGGACACATATCCACTGAGCGCGGAAGTCGAGCGGATGCGCGCTCGTTAACACCGTTTGTCGCGTGAGCCACTAGCGGTCGACGTCGGCGCGGCGCACTTTCTGCTCGGAGATTTCCGGCGCGCACAGCTCGATGAACCGGTAGACGTAAGAACGCAGGAAGCGTCCGCGCCGCACCGCAAGGCTCGACACGTTCTCGTCGAACAGATGCGTGCATTCGATCAGTGACAGGGCCTGGTCCCGCTCGGGGTCAAAGGCCATTGATGCGATAATCCCGACGCCCAGCCCGAGTTCCACGTAAGCCTTGATCACGTCGGCATCGAGGGCGGACATGGCGATATCCGGCTCAACGCCTGCCTTCTCGAACGCCTGGTCGATGCGTGCGCGGCCCGTCAGGCCCTCGTCGTACGTGATGATCGGATAGTCGGCGACCGCTTCGAGCGTCAAAGGCTCGACGCCGAGCAGCGGATGGTTCTTTGGCACCACGAGGCCGTGCGACCAGCGGTGATAAGGGAAGGCGAGGAGGCCGGGATTGTCCTCCAGCGTGTCGGTGGCGATGCCGAGATCCGTCTGGCCTTCGAGCAGAATGGCTGCGATCTCCTTGGGGCTTGCCTGATGCAGCACGAGGCGCACATCCGGAAACGCCGCCTTGAAGCGCGCGATGACAGGGGGCAGCATGTAACGCGCCTGCGTGTGCGTCGTGGCAATGTTCAGCGTGCCGGAATCGCTCTTTGCGAACTGCTGCGAGAGGAGCGCCATGTTCTCGGATTCGAGCAGGATCCTTTCCGCGATGACGATGACCTCCTGCCCCGGCTCCGTAAGACCCAGTAGGCGCTTGCCGCGCCGCACAAATATCTCGAGCCCCAGCTCCTCCTCCAGGTCGCGGATGTGCTTCGACACGCCGGATTGCGAGGTGAGGAGCGCCTGGGCGGCGTCGGTCAGATTGAAATTGCGCCGAACCGTCTCGCGGATGATGCGAAGCTGCTGAAAGTTCATGACCGCCGAGGAGTTACCTGTCGCCGAAGGGCCTCGCCAACGTGTAACCGCGCTTCGCACAATAGCGAATAACCATTTTCTTCTTTGCTTATGCCGAAATCGAAAATGCCCGCAACTCGGGGGATCGCGAACGGCCTCGCCTCGCAATGCCAGCCCGATTGAATGCTTCTCACTTCTTGTTATTTGACCCTGCTCGCCGATGAGCGCTTGATGACCATGCGAGGCGGTTTGCGCTCGCCGCGGTGATTTCGAGGTTCACTTGCGCCGCGTCATCAAACGCTAAGGAGTAGCCATGACGTTCTTCTCTTTCCGCTACGGCCCCGACGCTGACGGCCGTCTCCTTTCCGGCCCCGCCGCGCTCGCCTGTCGGTGTTGTTGATCGCCTGAGCCGGGCTGCTTCCCGGCTCCCGATGCAACCCTTCCGACCTATTGCGAGTTAGCCCGCCGACACGCGGGAAAGGATACATATACAATGTCAGATGCATTCGTTATCGAGGTGGCCGACGAGACCGCCGGCATCGTTGTCCGCCTGGACAGCGAGAAGAGCTACCGCTTCCATGCTTCGCTGCCGCGCTACTATCCGCTCGACGGCAAAATCTTCTCCGCTCCGCGCGATGCAGAGCGGGCCGCACTCGCCCAGTTCGGCCGCGGGCCGAAGCAGAAAGCGAGGGCTGCTTAGTCTTCCGGGACCGGGCAGACGACGCTCATGCGCCTTACGCCCGGTCTCGGTCCACCTCTCCATTTTGCTTTCTTTCGCCTTGCCACTGCCTTCGACCTCGCCACCGTCCCGCGCGCTCACCGGCGCCTCTTCCGTGAGCGCTGCGCCCGATGGCCGCCCATCTCCCTGGACCACGGTGGTCACGCCAAACGTTTCTGGCCGCGGTTCTCCTCCGGGCCGGTTCGTTCTCACGAGCCGGCCCTTTTTTCAATTCCCGCTTCTAGTCATACAAGAAAGGTTCGACTGATGACGACACTGCGCAAAACCCTCCTGGGTCTCGGCCTCGCAGCGCTCGCGCCCTTTGCGGCCAACGCCGAAAGCTCCATTCTCAACGCGTCGTATGACGTCTCGCGCGAGCTCTACAAAGACATCAACCCCGCGTTCGTCGCGCATTGGAAGCAGACGAAGGGCGCCGACATCACCGTCAACCAGTCGCACGGCGGCTCGACCAAGCAGGCAAAGGCCGTGGCCGAGGGCCTCGAGGCCGACGTCGTGACGCTGAACCAGGCGACCGACCTCGACTTCCTCGCCAGCAAGGACGTGGTCGACAAGGACTGGAAGTCGAAGTTCCCGCATGACGCCGCGCCGTACACAACTACCAGCATCTTCATCGTGCGCCAGGGCAATCCCAAGGGCATCAAGGACTGGAGCGATCTCGTGAAGCCCGGCGTCTCGGTCGTCATTCCGAACCCGAAGACGTCCGGAAACGGCCGCTACACGTATCTTGCCGCCTGGGGATATGCGCTCGGTGCCGACAAGAGCGAGGACAAGGCGCGCGAGTTCGTCAGCAAGCTGTTCGCCAACGTGCCGGTGTTCGACGGCGGCGGGCGTGGCGCAACGACGACCTTCACGCAGCGTGACGTGGGTGACGTGCTCGTGACGTTCGAGAACGAGGTCGCGCTGCTCAAGACCGAATTCGGCGACAAGTTCGACGTCATCTATCCGTCCATCAGCATCGAGGCCGCGCCGCCGGTCGCCATCAACAAGGTGATCACCGCCAAGCGCGGCACGGCCGAGCTGGCCAAGGGCTACCTCGATTTCCTCTATACGCCCGCTGCGCAGAAGATCATCGCCAAGCATGGCTTCCGTCCGTGGGACAAGGACGCGCTGGCCGAGGCCAAGCTGCCGGAGATCAAGACGTTCAAGGTTGAGGACAAGATCAGCAGCTGGGCCGATGCGCAGAAGAAGCATTTCGCGGATGGCGGCATCTACGACCAGATCACCACGACCAAGAGCAACTGACACTTAGCTCTCGCGCACGATGGGGGACGCCCGGCTTCTGCACACAGCAGGGCCGGGCTTTTCATTTGCGAATTTGCTTATCACTTCTTCTTGGTTCAGGGGCGCGGCAGCGATTTCTAACATCTTGCGGCAAGCGCGCGGTTCGCTTGTTCGTCAGAGAGGCGGATCACTCCCGTGACATTCAAGATCGACGGCATCGTCAGCGCGCTCAGAAGCTCGCGGAGCGCTTTATCACGCACGGTCGACCCGAACGGACGCGTTCTCGATCTTCCTTCCCCGCGCGAGGTTTCGGAAGCCGTTTCGGGGATCACGTCCTCGCTCTTTCCGCGCCGCTACGGCGGGGCGAAAGGCGGCCTCAACGGAGAACTCGACTATTTCGTCGGATATACGCTCGGCAAGGCGCTCGAAGCATTGCGGGCTCAGGTCGTTCGCGAGCTGCGGTTCACCGCGTCTCTCAACGGCAACGAGCCCGACGACAGCGAAGCTGTGGCGCTTTCCATCGCGCAGGATTTCGCCGATGGGCTGCCGGCGATCCTCGACATTCTCTATAGCGACATCCGCGCCGCCTACGACGGAGACCCTTCCGCCAAAAGCCACGAGGAAGTGCTGCTCAGCTATCCGGGCGTCAAAGCGATCATTCATCACCGCCTTGCGCACGCGCTCTACAAGCTCGGCGTACCGATCATCGCGCGCATCATCGCGGAAAGCTCGCACTCGTCGACCGGCATCGACATTCATCCCGGCGCGGAGATCGGCGGCAGCTTCTTCATCGATCACGGCACAGGCGTCGTAATCGGCGAGACCGCCGTGATCGGCGAGCGCGTGCGTCTGTATCAGGCGGTGACGCTCGGCGCGAAACGCTTCTCCGTCGACGAGAACGGCGCGCTGGTGAAAGGGCTGCCGCGTCATCCGATCGTGGAGGATGACGTCGTCGTCTACGCGGGCGCGACCATTCTCGGGCGGGTGACGATCGGGCGTGGCTCGGTGATCGGCGGCAACGTCTGGCTCACGCGGAGCGTGCCGCCAAACAGCAACATCGTGCAGGCGCAAGCACGCAGCGAAACGTTCGACGGCGGCGCCGGAATATAAATCTCTTCTTGACGCCAAATACGCAATGAGCAATCTGACCGTGCGCGTATTATTGGTATAAAATACTCTAATATAACGGAAATCGAGGCTAATATGGCAGACGAAGAACAAACAGCGTTGGGCGATGTTGCGGCAAGGCAATTAGCCAATGCGACCAAAACCGTCCCGCAGATTTCGAGCATCACGCCGCGGTGGCTCGTTCATTTCCTGAACTGGGTACCGGTCGAGGCCGGCATCTATCGCGTGAACCGCGTGAAGGACGAGGACAGTGTCGAGGTCTCCTGCTCGCTTCGTGACGAGCGCGCCCTTCCCAACACGTTCGTCGACTACATCGAGAACCCGCGCGAATACATGCTCTCGGCGGTGAACACCGTGCTCGACATTCACACGCGCGTCTCGGACCTCTATTCCGTGCCGCACAACCAGATCAAGGAGCAGCTCCGCCTCACCATCGAGATCGTGAAGGAGCGGCAGGAAAGCGAGCTGATCAACAACAAGGAATACGGCCTCCTAGCCAACGCCGCGGCGGCGCAGAAGATCAAGACGCGCACCGGCGCGCCGACACCCGACGATCTCGACGAGCTGATCTCGCGCGTGTGGAAGGAGCCGGCGTTCTTCCTCGCTCATCCGCTCGCCATCGCCGCATTCGGCCGCGAGTGCACGCGCCGCGGCGTTCCGCCGCCGACGATCACGCTGTTCGGCTCGCCCTTCCTAACCTGGCGCGGCATTCCGCTGATCCCCTCCGACAAGCTCGAGGTGAAGGGCGGCAAGACCAACATCCTGCTGATCCGCACCGGAGAATCGAAGCAGGGCGTCGTCGGCCTCTATCAGCCGGGCCTCCCCGGAGAACAGAGCAAGGGCCTCTCCGTGCGCTTCATGGGCATCAACCACAAGGCCATCGCCTCCTATCTCGTCTCGCTCTATTGCTCGCTCGCCGTTCTGACGGACGATGCGCTCGGCGTGCTCGAGGGCGTCGAGGTGGGCAAGTACCATGAGTACAAGTGACTACCCCAATCCGGGCCAGAGTCCGGGCCTGGATCCGGTCCGTCTCAATCCGTCGCTCGGCGGCGTGGGACTAAGTCCACAAGGACTCGCTCCGACCCTGGGGCCGGGACTGCCTGACGAGGCGCTCCTGACGCGCCTCGCCAACGAGCTGTTCTCGGCCGTCCCGGGCTCGCCTCCGGGCTTCGGCGGCGTGCCGGTACCCAGCGCTCCGGTCACCGCGCCGCCCCAGGTGCTGGTGCCGGATGTGCCGCTCGCCGCGCCCCCGTCGCAAGGCTCGCTGCCGAACGCCGCCTTGGGACCGCTCTCGATTCCGCTTCCCTATGAAGCGGAGCTCGATGCGCTGCTCGGCGGTCTGTTCCGCGGCGGTTCCTCCGCCTCAGCGGCTCACGATATGGAGCTCCGGCCGGACATTCCGCTCTCCACTCCGCCTTCGGCGGGCACGGTGGGGCATTCGTCTCCGGTTCCGCTCCCCTACGACGCCGAGCTCAAGGCTCTGCTCGGGGGGCTCGGCGGCGAGACGCGTGTCGCGGATCCGACCAACGGGGCGGGCTCGTCCTTCTATTTCCTGAAGGACATCGGCTCCGTTCCGGGCGGCATCGGGGTGCCGGGCCAGACGGGGCCTGGTCTCCACTCGGAATTCGCATCCGCGCATCCCCCCTTCGACGTGAATGCGATCCGGCGCGACTTCCCCATCCTCAGCGAGCACGTGAACGGACGCCCGCTGGTGTGGCTCGACAATGCGGCCACCACGCAGAAACCGCAGGCGGTGATCGATCGCCTGTCGCACTTCTACAGCCACGAGAACTCGAACATCCACCGGGCAGCTCACGAGCTGGCCGCGCGATCGACCGACGCCTACGAGGGAGCGCGCCAGAAAGTGGCCCGCTTCATCAACGCGCCCTCGACCGAGGAGATCGTGTTCACCCGCGGCACCACCGAGTCCATCAATTTGGTGGCTGCCACGTTCGGCTTGCAGCACGTGGGTGAGGGAGACGAGATCGTCATCACGCATCTCGAGCACCACGCCAACATCGTGCCCTGGCAGCAGCTCGCGCTTGCCAAGGGGGCGAAGCTTCGCGTCGCTCCCGTGGACGACCGCGGCGTCGTGCTGCTCGAGGAATACGGCAAGCTGCTCAACGGACGCACCAAGCTCGTCTCGTTCACGCAGGTCTCGAACGCTCTCGGCACCGTCACCCCCGCCCAGCAGATGGTGGAGATGGCGAAGCGGGTGGGCGCGCGGGTTCTGGTGGACGGCGCGCAGTCGGTCTCGCACATGAAGGTGGACGTCCAGTCACTTGGCGCGGACTTCTTCGTGTTCTCCGGGCACAAGCTGTTCGCTCCGACCGGCATCGGCGTGCTGTGGGGAAAGAAGGACCTGCTCGACAGCCTTCCGCCTTACCAGACCGGCGGCAATATGATCCAGGATGTCACCTTGGAGCGGAGCATCTTCCATGCTGCTCCCAATCGCTTCGAGGCGGGCACCGGGAACATTGCGGATGCCGTCGGCCTGGGCGCCGCGATCGACTACGTGGAACGCATCGGGCTCGAGAACATCTCGCGCTACGAGCACGGGCTGATCGTCTACGCCACCAAGCTCCTGAGCGAGATCCCGGGCCTCACCATCATCGGTACGGCCCCGGAGAAAGCCGGCGTCATCTCGCTGGTGCTCAAGGGCGTGAAGAGCGAGGAGGTGGGCGCGCGTCTCAACAAGTACGGGATCGCGGTACGCTCGGGCCATCACTGCGCGCAGCCGATCCTCCGCCGGTTCGGACACGAGGCGACGGTGCGGCCGTCGTTCGCGTTCTACAACACCTGCGGCGAGATCGATCTGCTCGCTTCGGCGCTGCGCGACATCCAGCGTCAGGCCGGACATTCGCATCTCTGACGGCGCGATTGCAGACGAACCGATGCGGCGGCTTCACGGACGTGAGGCCGCCGCATCGTCTTGGCCGGTCTCATCGTTCTCGCTGCTGCTCCCCTCGCGCAACGCCTCTCCATGTCGCAAGGGTTTCCCTTCCGGCGTCTCGTTCGCGAGGGCCAGCAGGATGTCGGCGTGACACGGATCGCCTGGCTTGCACCAGCAGGCGAGGTTCTTTCCCCTCAGCTCATGAAGATGCTCGCGCAGAAGCGTCATGCCCTTGAGCGTGGTGGTCAGCCACTGCGCATAGGCCTCGGCCGCCCAGGCCTTGCCGAGATAGAGCTGATGACCGAAGGGAAATGGATTTCCCCATTTGCTGCCACGGCCCACATAGATCGTATCGGGCGGCAGGCGCCAGCCCTTGAACATCTTGCGCTGGATGCGTCGCGGATTTGCCATCGCTGTCTCCGACCCGGGCGTCGTGCATCGGACTGATTAGACCGAACGCACGCTCCCGGCGGTAGCCGGAAGCCCGGGCTTCGACAGATATTTTTCCGTGTTTATTTTCGCGCCTGCAACAGGGCGCAAACGGAAATCGCAGCAACCATTGCGGAGACAAAGGCAATGGTGCCGGGCGCCGCGAGCGGGAGCGACACCAGCGCCGGGCCAGGGCAGAAGCCGGCGAGGCCCCAGCCGATCCCGAACACGGCCGCGCCGATCACGAGCCTGCGGTCGATGGGAGCATCAGCGGGCGGGACGCGGAACTGTGATCCCGAAAGAGGCGCCGCGCGCCGCCGGACAAGCCAGAACCCCGGCGCCGCGACGCCGATGGCGCCCGCCATCACGAACGCCAGACTCGGGTCCCACGTGCCGGCGATATCGAGAAAGTTCTGCACCTTCGCCGGATCGACCATGCCGGAAAGGATCAAGCCCAATCCGAACAGAAGGCCGGAGAGAAGCGCACCGATCACGCCCATGGCCAGCCTCCGATCACATGGCGCACCGCATAGACGGTTGCAGCGGCCGTCGCCATGAACACAGCCGTTGCCACGATGGAGCGGCGCGAAAGACGGGCGAGCCCACAGACGCCGTGGCCGCTCGTGCAGCCACGGGCGGCGAAGACGCCCGCGCCGACGAGCAGTCCCGCTACGACGGCCAGGCTCAAGCTCGGCGTTACGGTCTGATGCACCGGCCCCCCGGTCGCGAGCGTCCAGACGAATGGGCTAGCGAAGAGAGCGGCAATGAACGCGGCCGCCTCCAGCGGCGCGCTCGCGGCATAGGGCGGAAGCAAGCGGCGCACGATGCCGCTGATGCCAGCCAGGCGGCCGGTGGTGAGGAGAAGCAGCACCGCGGAAGCCCCAATCAGGGCTCCACCGGCCAAGGATTCCAGAGGCGTGAATGGCGTCACGGTCATCGGCAAGGATCTCCAGCGCGAAGCGAGGTCATAGGCGAGCCCGCGCAGCGTGTCGAGAGGTCCGCTCTTCTACTTGAGCGGGGCCTCTTCCCCGCCGAACCTGTACTTCACGCCGAAGGTAGCCTCGAACTGGTACATGCTGATGTCGATGGTGTGCGCCGGATTGCCGAAGCCAACAAGCTCGGCCCCGCTCACCGTCTCCTCCGGCGCATAGAGGCCCGCAAGCTCGACCGACCAGGCGCTGTCGATCTTGTATTCGAAGCCAGCCGTGATGTGATGCTGCACCACGGCGGGGGCCAGAATGTTGAACTGCACGTCCCGCGAGGAGATCGGGTTCGTCGCATACGCATATCCGGCGCGGAGCGTGAGGGCCGGCGACGAGCGCCATTCGACACCGAATTTCACCACGTCCACATCGTCCCAGCCGAAGCCTCGGCCCTCATCCGTTCCGAGCAGGGCGGGGTTGGTGGACGGGTTGGCGACCGATGCGACCGAGCCGAACCAGATATGGCGATAGTCGGCGAGCAGGGTGAGGTTCGGCGTCAAATCGACCGCGATGCCGGCCTGGATGCTCGCCGGGATGTCGAAGCTGCCCTGCTCCGCGAACAGGCCGCGGTACTTATTGAACTCCTGCGTCCAGATCGGGGAGTTGCCAGCCACACCGAACCGGATACCGGGCGCGACCGCCCATTCGAGGCCAGCGCGAACGCCGCCACCCCAGGACACATCGTAGCCTCTGTTGCTCACGGCACCGGGATCGCTGGACGCTCCTGCAAATGCATCCAGCCCTTTGAGCTTGATCTGCTGGCGCGCGATGATCGGCGCGACACCGATCGAAACACCGGGTGCGATCGTCTTGGCGAGCGCGACAGAGAACAGGGCCTGCTGGAGATCGACGCCGAGGCTGCCGAAGCCGAAGATGCCGGGACCGGGCGAGAACGCGCCCCCCGCGACGGAGGGATAGTCCGTGTTCATGCCGCCGCTGCCGTAGACAGAGAACCCGATCACATCGAAGTATGGGTTACCGTCGAGGCGATAGCTGGCGGCGAGATTGGGAATGGCGAACCAGTTGCTGTCGCTCTCGACGACGCCGCTCGGCGTGAAGCCGGGTGCGCTGCCGCCCTCGAACTCGCGGCGCGGGCTGAACGCAGACACGGCCGCCGTGAACTCGTTTCCGGAATGCACGAGGCCCGCCGGGTTGAGCGAGATCGACGTCGAGTCCCGGCCATCGGCCACACCTGCGCCCCCCAGCGCCTTGTGACGCGCGCCGTAGCCGTGCTGGAAGTAGCCTTCCGTAGCGCTGGCAGCCGACGATAGCGCCGTCCCCATTGCGATGACGACGAGCGCCGACTTCATCGGCGACGACGAACTCACAGACATTCGATCCCCCTCAGAACAAAACCCCTAGGGGGAACCTAGAGAGGCAGAGAAGCGTGGCGAACGAAGAAAAAACGCAAAGCAATTTCGCGTTTCGCGATCGCGCCACTCACCGGAAGTTTGGCGATTTGTATAGTCGGAAAGATGCTCATCCGAGGTATCGTGTGCGGCAGGGGGACTACCCAATCGAGGAGCTCGGCCATGACCGATCACTCACTGTCCACCACACCCGCAAAGCCAGACGAGTTGCCCGGCGGCGAGCTTCCCCGCGCGGTCTACAGATCCGTCGCCGCGGCCTTCGCCTGGATGATCCTGACGGCGTGGATCGCGTTCGGAATCGGCCGCGAGGCCGATTTCGCGCTCGCGGCTGCGTCTGTGCTTATCTTCATCTTCCTCGCTCTGCCGCTGCTCATTTACATCACGGCAAGCCATCACATGGCGGCCAAGCAGGAGACGCTCAACCACTTCCTGCATTCGGAAGTCGACACCGCGACGGGACCGCTTCCGGGCAAGGACGTGTGGATCGAGATCGCGGTCATTCCCGTGGCGCTCGCGCTAGCGGCCACGCTGCTCGGGATCGTGTACGCCTTCAGCTGACGCAGGCGGGCTCAATACGGGTGCGCCTGAGGCAGCTATGAGCACCTTCTTCTGGTCTCGCGTCAGCCTCTTGATCCGCGCTTCCTCTTTTTGCGCGGCGGAGCGCGTCTCGAAGCTCGCTTCGTAGACGAGCGTAACGGGGCGGCGGGGTGCAGTGTAGCGCGCGCCGCGAGCCCTCGCTCCATTGTGCTCCTGAAGGCGGCGCTGAACGTCGGTGGCGATGCCCGTGTAGTACGTGCCGTCGGCGCATTCGACGATGTAGAGCACGTAGCTCATCTCCGCCGTTTATCCCTTCGCGCCTCCGGAGGGCGCGGCGCGATGCTTCCTCTTGTGGGCGTATTTCGACACGGGCCGGGAGGCACCGCGGCCTGCGTGATGCGACGCGTTTCCTCGCTCACCCTCGGCGCGAGGTCCGCCCTTGCCCTGATAGCCGCCGCCGCCGTCCCGTTTGAAACCCTTGCGATGCCCGTCCTTGTCGTCGCGCCAGGGCTTCTTCGGGCGCTCATGACGCGGTCCCTCGTGACGTCCCCCCTCGTGACGAGGTCCGTCATGACGCGGGCCCTGGAACGGACGCGGCGCACGCGTCTCCGGCGCATCATTGGCCGGAGCGGACGCGTCAGCCTTGCGGTCGAGCGTGTCGATCCGATCGGTCACGGCGGCATAGTCGCTCGCGCCATGGGCCCCGACGCGGGAGATGCGGCCCTCGTTCTTCGGCATCATGCGGGCGGCGTCCGCGAACTTGTCGGCGAACTCGGCTGCGATCTCGAAGCGTGTATCGCGGTCGAAAATCTTGATGGCGCCGATCTCGGATTTGGTGACGCCGCCTGCCTTGCAGAGGAGCGGGAGCAGCCAGCGCGGATCCGCATTGCGCTCGCGCCCGATGTTGACGCGGAACCACACCATCTCGCGGCCGTCGCGATGACGCTCGCGCGGCGGGCGGCGCTCGCGGCCGGCTGCGTCTCCGCCGGAAGCTTCGCCTCCCTGCTCGCGGTCGGGCCGGCGCTCGAAGCGCTCGCCCCGGCGGTCCTCGCCTTTCCAACGACCGCCGGCGGGACGAACCCGGTCCTGCCGACGCGGCGGGGGCCCCGTGTCCTCCGCGAGATCCTCGGGCGCGGGCAGACGTGCCCGGTGCATCCGCACGAGGGCAAGCGCGATCTCCTCGGCAGAGCGCGCGCCGGTCAGCGAGCCCACGAGCGCAAGATCCTCGTCCGTCGCCGCATCGGTGAAGATGGGGTCGCTCAGGAAGCGTTCCTGATCGCGGGCGCGGATCTCCTCGGCCGTCGGCGCGGGGGCCCACGTCACCTTGAGGCGCGCGGCGGCAAGAAGCGCTTCCGCCTTGCGCCGGCGGTTGAACGGCACGACGAGCACGCAAAGCCCCTTCTTGCCGGCGCGGCCCGTGCGGCCTGACCGGTGCAGCAGCGTCTCATGGTCGTGCGGCAGCTCGGCATGGATCACGAGCGCGAGGTCAGGCAGGTCGAGGCCACGCGCCGCGACGTCCGTCGCGACGAGCACGCGGGCGCGGCCGTCACGCAGGGCGACGAGCGCCTGCGAGCGCTCGTTCTGCGTCAGCTCGCCCGAGAGGGCGACCGCCGAGAAGCCCCGCTCCACCAGGCGCGCATGCAGCCGCTTCACACCCTCGCGGGTGGCGCAGAACACGATCGCGGCGCGCGCTTCATGAAGGCGCAGCACATTGACCACCGCGTTCTCGATGTCGAACGGGGCAACGCGAATGGCGCGGTATTCGATGTCGGCGTGCTGCTCGTTGCGGCGGAGCGTCTCGATGCGAAGAGCGTCGCGCTGATAGCGGCTTGCGAGAGCTTCGATCTCGCGCGGCATGGTGGCGGAGAAGAGCAGCGTCTGACGTGTTTCAGGCGTCGCGTCGAGAATGAATTCGAGATCCTCGCGGAAGCCGAGGTCCAGCATCTCGTCGGCTTCATCGAGCACGATGGTCTTGAGCTTGGAGAGATCGAGCCGGCGGCGCTCGAGATGATCGCGAAGGCGCCCCGGCGTGCCGACGACGATGTGGGCGCCGAAGCCGAGCTGGCGTGCCTCTGCGCGGGCATCCATGCCGCCGACGCAGGTGACGACGCGTGCACCCGTCTCCGCATAGAGCCAGGCCAGCTCGCGCTGAACCTGCATGGCAAGCTCGCGGGTGGGCGCGATGATCAGCGCCAGCGGCTCAGCCGCGGGCTCGAAGCGCTCGTTCTCGCCGAGCATGGTGGCAGCCATGGCCAAGCCGAAGGCTACCGTCTTGCCGGATCCGGTCTGGGCGGAGACCAGCATGTCGCGGCCCGAGGCCTCCGCTTCGAGCACGGCGCTCTGCACGGCGGTGGGCACGGAGTAATTTCGCGAGGCCAGCGCACGTGCGAGCGCCGGATGAGACGTGGGGAAAGTCATGTTCGGGCTGCCTCTCACGCGATGGCGACAGCTCCGGCCCCGCACGCGAGGCTCGGCACCAGGCCAAGTGTCTGTGGTTTTCCGGTTGTCTAGACGATTTCCCTCAGATCCGCCAGCGGGAGGCTCGGCATTATCGGAGGCGCATTGTCGCCCGGAGGCGCCCAGGATTGCACCGCCAACAGGGCGTTGGGTGCGAACGACCGAGGGCGATGAAGGGCCGGTCTCAGGGTCACGCAGCGATGCGTAACCGATTGATTTTACTTAGCTCGTCTCCTCAGCGCCCATCTTCGGTTCGCTCCGCGAACTCGCAAAGAAAAGTGGATGGCGCCGGAATGCGCCATCCACGCACATGTACTCAGGATCGACGGCGAGGCAGGAGGCCCGCTGCGCCCGGGCCTCACCAGCGGTATTGAACGCCGCCATAGACGGCGCGCCCCGTGCCGGGATTGAAGAGCTCCATGCTCGGGTCGGCATTGCCTGTCGTGATGGTGGTTGCGATGTAGCGCTCGTCGAGCAGGTTGCGCCCTTCGACATAGCCCGACCAGCCCTTACTCTGGTCGTAGCCGAGCCTGAAGCCGAGAAGCGCGTAGGGGTCGACCTTCAGAGTGTTGGCATTGTCCGCGTAAAAGGCATCCGCCATCCACTCGACATTCGGGCCGGCATAGAACCCGCTCGGATGATTGTAGAGCAACTCGGCACGAAAATTGTGCGGTGCGACTCCCGGCAGCTGGTTGTTGCCCCACAGGACATCGTTGTCGAAGAAGAAGTCGTTGTATGTGTAGACGACGTTGAGCCAGACGCGATCCTCGATGTCGAAAGTCGACTTGAGGAAGGCCAGTCCGAAGCCTGCTTCGACGCCTTGATGCACCGTCTTGTCCGCATTCTGGATTACGCACGGCGCGGTGAAGAAGGGAGAGAACACCACCGTCAGGCACTGCAGCTCGTCGTCGATCTCGGCGCGGTAGAGCGAGACATCCCACCTGAAATCGGGCCTGCTCCCGCGCGTTCCGATCTCATAGGTCGTGGCCGTCTGCGCCTTGATGTTGAAAGCGTTCGCGTCAAAGGTCGGAACCTCCGCGCTGCGCGAAATATTGGCGAAAACCTGCCAGCCGGGATCGACATCCCACAGGATGCCAACCTTGGGACTCCAGAGATCGTAATCGTTCGAGCCCGAATTTGCTCCAATCCGGTCACGCTGCTCGCGAACGACATGCATGAACTGGGTGCCGGCGATGAGGGCCACGTTCGGCGTCACGCTGAAGCTGTTCTCGACGTAGGCCGAGTAATTTTCCGACTCCCAGTCGAGAGAGGTGGTCAGCGCGCCTTTTTTGCCTGCGTTGTTGACGAACTGCTTGTAGTCGAAGGTGCCATTCAGAACATTCGCGCCGACGATCAAGCGATTGCGGAAGCCTCCGATCATGCGGTCGTCGGTGGCGCGGACGAAACCGCCGTAGTCCGACACGTCGTAGTCGAGGTACTCATAGATCGGATGGTCGACGTAGCGCTGGTGCGTGAACGCGCCGAACTCCACAGTCGTTCCGTCGATGCGCAGCGTGGTCTTGTTGGCCACGCGCACGGAATCGATGTTCCGCTGCTGGTCCAGGAATACCCAATAAGGGTTCGCTTCCTTCGGTGATTTCAAGGCCTGTGCCTTGGTCACCTCTCCGGGCAGTTCGCCGTTCCAGGTATTGGCGTTGACGTAGAAGCGCGTTTCCGCGTTCGCCGACAGGCGATAGCCGAGGTTGGCGTTGAGGCGCGCCATCTCCTGTTCGCTGTGCTCGCGATAGCCGTCTTCGCGATTTGCGGAAAGGTTGATGAAATAGTCGACCGGGCCCGACACGCCACCCGAGTTCACCGTGGTCTTGACGAACCCGAAACTGCCGACGTCAATGCGAGCGCCGAAAAGGTCGGCGTCGTAGCCCGTCGGCGTCACGAAGTTGATCGCGCCGCCGAGGGAGTTCGAGCCGAACCGCAAGGCGTTCGCGCCCTTATATACCTCGACATAACGATAGGCCGAGGGATCGACTTCGAAGAGATCGAACAGCCCGTCCGACGTGTTGATCGGAATGCCGTCCATAAACGCGTTGATGCCGCGGTTGCCGTAGTTGCGGGTGAGGCCCGACCCTCGGATCGAGACGCGCGCATCCGGTCCCCACTTCGACTGGATGATCACGCCTGGCACCCACCCGATCGCATCCTTGATGGTGTTCGCGGGCGTGTTCCTGAACTCAGTGTCGGGCACGACCTCGACGCCGCCCGGCGCCCGGTTGATGTCTGCCGTTGCTTCAGCCGTAGTCGGCACGCCGAGGCTACCGGAGCGGGTGCCCGGCGCAGGCGCGGCAACCGGTGCAGGCTCAGCGGCCGGGAGCAGAGCGGCCGCGCTCTGAGGAGCAGGGGTTGCTTTAGCAGTCTTCTTAGCTTTGGCGGCCTTGGAAACGGTGGTCTCGACCTTCACCGCCGGCAACTCGGTGGTTCCCTTGGAGGGCTCCTGTGCAACGACTGGAGACGTGACGAGTAGAGCCGATACACCGGCCAACACCACTCGGAAGTGGGGCAGCCGGGGCGAAGCCGAAATACGGAACAGCGGCATGATGGGACATCCAAGCTGATTAAATGGGAGCGACGCGTCATCGGAGACTAATGGATTGGGCGGCGATCCGGGATCCCGGATCGCCGTCCATTCTCCGTGTCAGAATTTCAGGGTCAGCCCCGCGTTGAACGAGCGTCCCTCACCGGGAACGTTGTCGCGGGGCGAGGCGAAGTAGTAGTGCCCCGCGAGCGGATCCTCGAAGTAGGTGTCGAATACGTTCTTGATGCCGAGATCGACGCGCACGTTCTGCCACTCGTAGCTCGTGGCGAGATTGAGCAGAGCGTAACCGCCCGTCTCCATCTCATTGCGCACGGTGTCGACGTTATGCTTGCCGGCGACCGCATAGATCTCGACCGAGTTCGTCCATCCGCCCAGCGTATGCGTGAGCGCGAGCCTGCCGTTCCATGGCATCATGTGATAGAGGCTGATGCCCGTATCGGCATTTTCGCCGTGCACGTATCCGGCAACGCCGGTCAGCGCGAAGCGTCCGAACTGGCTCGAGTCGGCGAGCAGCAGGCTTCCCGACAGGTTGATGCCATAGAGCTCGGCGTCGTGATTGGCGAACTGAAGATAGACGACGTCCGGCATCATCATGCTGTCGCCGATCTTTCGAACGCCGATGTAGTCCTCGACGTAGGTGTAGTAAGGAGTGGCCTTGAACTCCCAATCCTTGCGCGCACCGCTGCTCCAACCCGTGGTGAAGCTCACGGTATGGGCGACCTCGGGATCGAGATCCGGATCGCCGACGTATCCGTTGAGGTCGCCGAACCATCCGATCATGCTCATGGCCATCTCTCCGCGGCCCCAAGCGTAGCGCTCATAGAGATTCGGGGATCGCGTCTTTCGCGCGTAGCCAAACTCATAGCTCTCGGAAGCCGACGGCGCGTAGCGCGCCAGCGCGGTGACATCGAAATTCGTATCCGTGCGAGACCTGTCCCGAGCGTTGAAGTCCAGCGCCGCCTGCGCATCGGGATTGTTCATGCAGCCCATCATGCCCATGGGAATGCAGGGGTTAGCCGTGTTGTAGGGCGCTACGTCACCGGTATCCATCCAGACCATGTCGTTGCGCACGCCGAGCAGCGTCGACCAGGCGTTCGTCCACTTCCGCTCCCACTCGACGAAGGTACCGAGCCGTTGGCGCGTGCCGTCGTTGATATTCAAGTAGGTGTCCGGCGCCATCATCATGGTGCCAGCCACGGGCGGCCACCAGTCGTCGAGCCGCTGGTGATGGAACTCGTTGCCGATGCGGAGGAGATCGCGCCCGGACAATGGGATCTCGGCTTTGACCGAGTACCCTGCGTCCTGGCCTTCGGTGAGCATCGGCATCTCACCCGGCTGCTTATCCGCGAGGAAGTTCATCTCGTGCTTGGTGTTCTGGTAGAAGGCCCGCGCATCGAGCTTGCCCCAGCCGAAATTCGCGACATACCGCGTGTTCAGGAACCAGGCCTTGTTCTCGACCATGTCCATGTACTGGTTCACGTAGCCCTGATACGGGATGTATTGGATGCCGCCTTGGACGACGAACAGGTCGCCGCCGTTGCGAACCGCAAGCTGCACCGAGTGGTTCTGAGCCTCGTACTCGGACGAGAGCACCTCGACCCCGTGGCCGTCCTCGTAGTTGTCGGAGCGAACCCACGCGCCCGCGTAGTTTACGCTGACGTTGTTGCTCGCGGCATGTGCCGTCGCCGAGGTGCCGACGCCGTTGCCGTTGCTGCGATAGAAGGCGGAGATGCTGCCGGCGGTGTGCACACCTTCACCGACGCCTGCGAAATGCGGCGGCAGCGATTCCACGATCACGGTGCCGCCCAGACTGTCGCCCCCCTTCGAGACCGGCGTGACGCCCGAGAGCACCTCGATGTAGGCGATCTGCGCGGGATCGGCGTAAGAGAGCGGCGGGTTCATATGGTTGGCGCAGGCCGACGAGACGACCATGCCGTTCAGAAGCACTTTGACGCGATCGTCGTTGAGGCCGTTGATGACGGGCAGCCCGGACACGCCGCCAGCCTTGAAGATGCTGACGCCCGGGGCCTCGCGCAGAAGCTCGGCTGTGTCGCTCGTCTGGGGGATCTTCGACTGGATTTCCTGCCGCCCGATTTGCGTCGTGGTGCTCGGCACGGCAAGCCCTGTCGCGCCTACGCCCACGATCGGGGGAAGGCTTCCGTCGCCGCCGTCCACAACATCGGCTTCGGATTGGCCCTGTTCGGCTCCCTGAGACACGCTCGACGGCTGGCCAGGCTTCTTTGCCTTCTTGGCTTTGCCGGCAGCCGACTGCTGGACGGTGACCTCGGGGAGGGTTTGTTGCGCGTGAGAGGGCGAGCCCATCGCGCAGAGCGCGAGAACCGAAACGGCTCCGAGGGCAGCCGCGCGAATGGAGACAGGATTGGGCCGGGCCGAGACGAGCGGCCGGAGCAAAGCGTACATGGCGAAGATCCACATTGAGTCTGAAACGAGCGACGGGCGCACGCTTCCGTTCGGGAAGGCGATGCACGGCCATCGATGGCGCAGTAGAATCAGATCAGTGCGGAGAGGGGCGGGCCTCGGGCGGAGACTGCCCCGGGCTTGGGAGTCTCGGCAAACAGCGCCACCGCCAGCGTGTAGGTAACGGCGGCGTACTCGACTTGGCGAACGACAGGTTTGGACTCTGCGGCGGCCACAGCGGCAGCACCAGAAGCGGCATACGGGCAAAGTGCGGTATCGGCGTGTTGCGGCTTTGGCGAAACCGGCTTGTTTTCATCATCGACGGCCAAAAGCCGCGCGCCGGAGCTCGCGCAAATGACGATTTCGAGCCCCAAGCCCTCCGCAGCACTGGCCGACTGCAGCATATATCCGGCCGGGAGCAGGCTACGCAGAGCCAGCACGGCAAGCAGGACAATGGTGATGGCAGCGCGTCTGTGCACGGATTTACTTCCCCCACCCCACAACGCTAGCAGGGGGATGCAGGTTCGCAATACGTAATGGCTACTCGAAGAGCGAGGTGTGACGAAGCCGCCACATCGCTTGATCCAAGTCACTCTTGGAGAGGCTCCGCTCTTGAACGCAGAGCGGTCTCCGTTTCGACGGACCAGCTGCTGACGATCGAACTCCACCGGCACGGTGAGGCTCATTGTTGTTTTTATTGGTGCGGACGGTGGGACTCGAACCCACACGACGTTGCCGTCTCAGGATTTTAAGGCGATCCAAGTCACTTCGCAGGATTACGCGGCATTGCGTAACTTATTGATTTTACTGAGTCTGATTACTCAGTATACATCTTGATTTCGCCCTGTTTCGCTCCAAAGTGGTCGCTAATTGGTCGCTAATTTTGATCGATGGAGACCGCTTGTGACTGCCGCTGTCCTTCTTTCGAAGCGCTTGGTCGACGCTCTTCAACCGGGCGAAACTCTGTTCGATACGACCGTAAAGGGGTTCGCGGTTCGGCGCCAGCTGCGGCACCCGGTTTACATGTTGAAGGCACGCATCAACGGTCGTCAGAGATGGATCACCATTGGTCGGCATGGCGCACCGTGGACGGTTGAAACGGCCCGCAAAGAAGCACAGCGCCTGTGGGGGCAGATTCACTCCGGTGTGAATATCGTTGCGGTGCGCGAGGCGAAACGCAATCAGCCGACGATTGAAGAACTGTGCGAACGCTTTCTCGAGGAGCACTCGCGCCAGCACAACAAACCGGCAACTGTGTTGGGCTACGAGCGCAACAATCGCAACCACATCATTCCCCTTCTCGGCGGCCGTACGGTTGCAGAGATCACGCGCACAGACATCGAGGAGTTCAAGCGCAAGATCCGCGAAGGCATTACATCAAAACGCACAAAGCGTCGGCGCGAAGGTGGAACGGGTGGGCTTGATGTTAGAGGTGGCCCAGGCGCCGCCAATAGAACGCTTAGCCAGCTGTCGAAGATGTTCAATCTCGCCGAGGTATGGGGCTGGAGGCCTGAGAACAGCAATCCCGTGCGCAAGGTCATTCGCTACAAGGAGAAGAATCTCGAGCGCTTTCTTTCCACCGAAGAACTCCTGCGCGTCGGACAGGTCCTAGTCGATTTCGGAGCCACGGGTGCAATCATGCCGTCTGCACTTGCGTGTATCCGCTTGCTCATCTTCACGGGCGCTCGGCTAGGAGAGATGTTGACGCTGCAGTGGTCGTACGTCGATCTTGAGCGGCGCCTGCTTCTCTTGCCCGATAGCAAGACCGGTCAGAAGCCGATCGTACTCAATCAGCAGGCGATTGAGGTCCTGAACTCCATCCCTCGGATCGCCAATTGCCCGTGGGTCATCGTTGGGCATCTGGAGGGAGAGCATCTCAAGGCGTTGCAACCTGCCTGGGACAAGGTTCGGCGTGCTGCCGGCATCCCCGATGTGCGGATCCACGACCTGCGCCATTCATTCGCCAGCTTCGCCGTCATGAGCGGCGGCACGCTTCCTGTGATCGGCAAGCTGCTTGGACACAACACCCCGATCACGACGGCGAGGTACGCTCACCTCTCCAACGATCCGGTCAGCCATCTGGCCGAGATCACAGGAACGGCTCTTGCGAAGGCGATGGCTTCCGGCAAGTTGCCGGGCGAGAGTGACGTGGAGCAGCGGAAAGCCGCGGATACGTTCGAGACCCTCAAAAGCAAGCTGGCGGAGTTGTTGGCTGACATGGACAAGCTGTCGAAGTCTCCGTAGGAGCGCAATCAGGAAACCACATCGGTCCTTGCGAAGACCGGTGCGCCGAGTTTGCAGACGTGGGGGCCACTACACGCAAGGCAACTTCGCTAGGTTCTGCGATGGACCGCTCCACCTTCACAGCCGACGTGAGCTTCCCGACGCTACGGGCCATTAGCGACCCCATCAATCCAGTCGTACGGTGCGCTGCACAAGGTTGAGGCGTGCCAATGGCGGACATCGCCACAAGCTTGGTCGGCGCACCCGTAAACTCGCCGACCAAGTCTGCTCATAGAGGTCGAGCGGCCGTCAGATATCGATCTTCTCTGCGATCTCGATCGCGTCGTCGACCTCGATCCCGAGGTAGCGAACGGTGCTCTCGATTTTTGAATGCCCAAGCAAGAGCTGGACCGCGCGAAGATTACCCGTGTGCCAGTAGATCAACACCGCCTTCGTACGTCGCAACGAGTGCGTTCCGAACTTCGTCGGATCAAGTCCGATACTGGCAACCCACTCGTGAACGAGCCGAGCGTACTGTCTCGTCGTCAGTCCGTGGGGGCCATTGCTTCGACCAGCAAATAAGCACTGGCCCGGCTTTCGTACAGTCATCCTAAGATAGTCGTCAATGGCAGATCGTGTCTGGTCCGTCAGTTCGAACCGCACCGGTCTACCTGTCTTCTTTTGCCGGATGGTCGCGCGGTCCATCGCATAGCCGCTCGGCGCAACGTCATCGACACGGAGCGCGACGACGTCACAGCCGCGCAACTTGCTGTCGATGGCCAAGTTGAACAGTGCCAGATCGCGCTTCCGATCCGCCATCTGGAGCTTGGTTCTAATCGACCAGACGTGGCTTGGCCTCAGCGGAGGCTTCGCGCCGATGAGTTTACCCTTGTTCCAGGGCTCGCGGCGGACCGGTTTCAGATCTCCAATTTCGTGATTGTTGTCCATAGTCTCCTTGTTCGAGAGACAAACCAGCATGCGCCTGCGACGCCTCCATGAGCTTATCTGGCCACCGCTTTGGAGTGATTCTTCCTTCGAGTGGTTACCAGCCGTCGATTATGGCACCTGCGGATATCCTGCGCGGGCTTACACGGGCCCCCCGATTGAACAGTGTAGCGACTGAGCGAGCACCGTCTCCTCATGCCGGTTGATGAAGCTACATCAAGGAGGTTACGAGGACTTCCACCGCCATCCCCTGAAATGCGTCGCTCATTCCAACGAAACTGCCTGCCACTGGGATCGCTTGCCGTATGTCACGCACGACGGCAACTGGGATCAGATTGAAGCCGCCGACACTCCGGTTCGTCGGATCGAACGTGATCCAGCCCGCGCCGGGCACATAGACTTCGGCCCAGGCATGGGTCGTTCCCGCACCCCCAAACCCTATAAGGTTGTGATCCGGATTGTAGAGATAGCCGGAGACAATCCTCGCCCCGAATCCGAGACTGCGGGCAGCTTCGACAAAGAGAACCGCGAAATCGCGACACGATCCCCAACCGCGATCAAGAGTTTGGATCGGCGACTGCGTGCCTTCATCGTCCCGGCTCTGATAGCGGATCCATTCTGAGACGCCAGCGCTCAGATCTTTGAGTAGACAAAGAGTGTCTGTCGGATTGCCTGCCACCAACGCCCGTGCCCAGCCCCGCAACCGCCCAGCGGGGTCCTGATACTGCTGGATCGCCAGTGCGCCAAGATCGATCCAGTCATCGTCGGAGTATCGGAAGGGGTAGTAGATCGCGGAAGCGGCAATATCGAAGATAGGCCACGCGGTGGTGTGGAGTTGAATTTCGGCCGCGCTTTCGATCACGAGGGTGTCGGTCATGGTCTGAAATGTAGCCGTCGCCACGGCATTGCCGTAGACGTCATGCGCCCATTTCAACACCGCGTTGGGTGTCACCACCACGTCATGCGAAATCAGGCGAAGATCCCGGCTCTCGCGGGGGCGCAGCATCAATCGGTGCGACCCAAGGCTCACCGGCTGCCGATAACGGTAGGTTGTCCGATGATGAATTTTGAGGCGCATCACCAGGCTGGCTTCATCGGCAGGCTGCTGCGTTTGGATATCATCTTCAGTTTGGCTTGCTGCGGGAGCTGATCAGAGACGAACGCACGGGGTCATCCGCCGGTCAGATCAAATGCGACCCGTTAGAAGCAGGACAACGACAACTATTAGCAGAACCCCGACGACACCAACACCGCCGTGACCAAAACCTTATCCGTACCCACCAAAGCGGCCACTAAAGCCACCGAGCAGGAAAATGATGAGGAGAATAATAAGGATGGTTCCGAGTGACATGATCTATCTTCCGTCGCACGCGCTGAACGAATGTCGATTGATTCCGATGCCAGTGTCTTCCGAGACTCATCCTGTATGCTGAATATCCCGGTTCCTCGGTGACAACAAAACCGGGGCGGTTCGCTACGCCGCCCCAAGTGCATAGTCGAGAGGTGGTCAGTGATTTGTCGGCGTCCGATCTGACGTGCCACTCGCCGTCTGACCTGCTTCCGTACCCGCCGCGCCGGTACCGGTCGCGCCCGGGGTACGGCTCGGTGATGGATCGCCTGGCGTCCGGTCCGATGTTTTATCCGAGCCACCCATCCCGTCACCAGCGCCGTCCAATGAACTTTGTATACCGCCCTGCTTGCAGGCGTCGGTCCATTCAGCCTCCGACAGCTGCTTGTCGCCGTCCTTGTCCGCCTTCTTGAAATCATTCACGTAGGGCTTGGCCTTTTCCTTGGAGAGGTTGCCGGAAGAACCCGCAAGCGCCTGCGTCCACAGCGTGCCGCATTGAGCTTGGGTCATTTTCATGTCGTCGGGTATCTGGGCGGAGACCGCTGAGGACCCGATGAGGAGCGTCGCCGCGCATACAGGCAACGCTTTCATTGCAGTTCTGATCATCATTGTTTTCCTTGTTATTGAGTGGAGTGCGCCCGCGTTGCCTCAGATCAGATCGCCGCTCGGTTCGCTGGGCTGCCACACGGTGCGCTCGTTGCGGAAAAATATTCAAGATTGATCGACGCCGATAGGATCGGAAACTACTCAAGCGGAGTTTCACTGCCGAGTTCACAGCAATAGGTGAGCGGCGCGATGGCCTAAATCTAAATCTCGCCATTGAGCGCGCTAGAACTCCCCCTATTTACGCAAGTGGCAAAACAGTAGAGGCATCTCGAGACGGCGACTTCCTTGAGGCGGCGATTTTCTCGGCGTCGTTGGGGACTAGCCCTCTCTCAATAACTCATAGAGAGACGATGTGCACATGGCGTCGACACCGGAACAGATCGCGCGTCGGATCCTCGACCTGCTCGATCAACGGCACACCAAACCAGGCGAGCACGACATGTTCGGCGCGATTGCAGCGCGCCTTGCAAATGAAGACATCTACGGCGAGGCTTTGAACGGCGGCGTCGAGTTTGGAACAGCGAGCGGATGGTTCAGCGTGCAAGGGCCGCGCATTTTGCGGGCGGCGGTGGCCGCGCCGCTCAAGACGTAAACTGCTCGCAACGGTCGTCGAGGGGGAGCACTGAACCTTCGAAAGTCGGCCCGCCTCCCGGATCTCTGAGTAGATTCCGACTCTACGCAATCCATACGTCTTCCTCTACGGTCCTTCATGACATGCGGGTCGGGATTTTACCATCCATGCGCGCATGCACCCTTTTTTGAGGGCGCACAGTGCTGGCAACGAGGACACATCACGGTCGATCCAAAAAGCAAATTCGCCGCAGAGCGCTGGAGCTGGTACTCGCTTTCTTCTTGGATGGTCCCGTCACTTCTCGTACCCATCGTTCTGGCAGCTGTGTTCATCGGATACGTGATCGTCGAGGCTGCCAACTAGCAGCGCTCCGCGCTCACGACCAAATCCCTCGAGAGAGCATCGGAGAACGCATGTCACGATACCAACAGCTCATATCGACGGGCATTGTCCTTACCGCCATCACCGGAGGCGTGGTGGGCGCCCTGAGTGGGCTGGCGCTTGATGGATTCGTCACCAACCAACCCGTCTTGGCCATCGCGGCCGGATTTCTGGCCGTGCTGGCCGGCACGGTCGTTCGGCATTTCACCGTCTTTGCATCCATCCGCGGAGCAGGCCCTGGTCCCGGAAGGTTGATCATCCCAGGTGTCGTTCTGATCAACGCCACGATTGCAGCGATCGGCGGAGGGCTTATCGGGTACTTTGTGAGCCTGAGCGTCCTCAATCCGCCGCCTGCGGCCTGGATCGGCTGTCTGGCGGGCGTCTTGGCGAGTGTCGCCATGGAGCTCTTGATGATCGGCTACCGCGCCAGATCTCCATAACTTAATCCCCGGCGGTACGTTATGGCCGGACGGAGAATCCGCTAGTGGCACTAAGTTTCCCAAATCGAAGCCGAAGCTACGATGAGCGCGGCCGACGCGTGCGCTTCTGGGGCTACGATGGTGCGTTCGAGATCAGCTTCTTCGTGGAGCAGCGCGCCTTCGCTCGCATAAGTCCTCATGCAACGCTGGATGAAGCTGGATTTCTGGGTGTGTTCGATCGTTACCGGGATCGCATTCTACAGGTGGCCGCGAAGGTTTACGCCGGTCGCCGCAGGGAGGCCTACACCTTGCTCGAGAGCGACTTCTGAGCCATCACGCGCTTTAAGCGGCGGCAATTGCAATCCGGATCAACGCCGGCATTGATTTCGCCCCGGTCTTCTTCATGATGGCCGCGCGGTGGTTGTCCACCGTGCGCTGGCTGATGCCGAGATCGGCGGCAATGTTCTTGCTCGGGTGGCCTGCCATAACGAGGTCTAGGATTTGGCGCTGGCGCGCGGTCAGGCTCGCAACAAGGGAGACGGCCGTGATCCGGGCGACGGTCGATTCGATCTCCTCGCTGTTCCCGTCAAGCGCGCGCTCGATGCTGGCCAGCAGCTCCACATGGCCGATCGGCTTCTCGATGAAATCCACGGCACCCGCCTTCATTGCCTCGACGGCGAGCGGGACATCGCCATCGCCCGTGATCATGATGGTGGCCAGAGAACGGCCCGCGGCCTTCAAGCGCTCGATCAGCTCAAGGCCGGTCATACCCGGCAACCGGGCATCGAGCAGCAGGCAGCCCTTAGCACCGCCGTACCGCAAGAACTCCTCCCCATCGGCAAAGATCTCCACGGCATAGCCATGCGCCTGGAGAAGGTCGCGCGACGCCTCGCGAAGAGCGGCGTCGTCGTCCACCACATAGACGGTTGGCGCTTCTGATGCTTGCGGGTTTTGCGGCAATGGGACCGTTCTCTCGACCGGCGATGGCTGTAGGAGATCCTGAATAAGGCGGACGAGCTGGGGCGCCTTCACCGGCTTGTTGAGCTGCGTGTACCCATGGTCAGCAATGGCACGGAGCGTGCCTGTCGAAATGTCGCCCGTGAGAACGATCGCCGGGATATCGCGTTGGAGGCGCTGACGCAGGCTCGCGATGGCATCGAGGCCGCTGACGCCACGGGCCAGGTTGTAGTCGGCAATCACCAGGTCCGGTCGCGTTGCAGCGTTCCCAGCCAGCTCGAGCGCCATCGCGACGTCGGCGGCAACCGTCGTGCGATACCCTTCCTGATCGAGCAGCAGCTTGATCATCTCCCGTACGGATGGATCGTCTTCAATCACCAGGACCGCGCCGCACACGGGCGAATGATCGTCACGAACGGGCTCGACCGGGCGCGCTTCGCTTGTCTCGCCGGAGACTGCGAGCGGGATCTCAATGGCGAAGGCCGATCCGTAGCCGGGAATCGAACGGACGTCGATCGAGTGGCCGAGCATATCGCCCAGCCGTTTGACGATGGACAGACCCAGCCCGAGGCCGAGGCTGCTGTCGCGGGCCGGATTGTCGAGCTGGTGAAACTCCTCGAAGATCTTGCGGGCCTGGTCCATGGGAAGGCCGATGCCGGTGTCGAGCACCTCGATGCGGATGATCCCAGGCCGCCGCCGGCATCCAAGCAGCAGTTTCCCGCTGCTCGTGTACTTGAAGGCGTTAGAGACCAGATTGCGGATCATTTGATCGAGGAGACGCGGGTCGCTTCGTCCGAAGAGGCTGCATGGGATGACGCTCCACCGCAGGCCCTTTTCGGCGGCGAGAAACGAGAAGTCGGCCTTCATGCGGCTGAGCAGGCCGTTGATGGGGAAATCGACGATCTCGGGCCGCACGATCCCGGCTTCGAGCTGATTGATGTCGAGCAGCTTGTCGAGCATGGTCGACATGGCGCTTACCGTGTCATCGAGGCGCCCCAGCAGCTTGCGCGTGTCTTCGTCGGTAGCGCGTTTCATCAGGATGCCTTGCAGCAAATTGATGGTCTGCAGGGGCTGGCGCAGATCGTGACTGGCGGCCGCAAGAAAGCGGGACTTGCCGATATTGGCGCGTTCCGCCACCGCCTTCGCAGCCGCCACCGCCTCGCTCTCGCGCTTCGCGTCGGTGACATCGATGATCGACAACAGGATTTTTCGGCTAGCCCTCGGCTCTTCCCCGATGGTGCGGGCGCCCACCGTGAATGATCGGATTCCAAGCTCCGAGCAGGTAATGGTGATCTCGGCATCGTCGGGCCACACATCTCCCTTGCGAAGTGCGGCCAGAAACTGATGCAGCGCCGGTACATCGAGGCAGGAGCCGACCTCGTGGAGAGGGCGGCCGACGGTTTCCGCAGGCCCTACAGCGAAGACGCGATAGAAGGACGTTGAGGCGGAGATCACGTGGAGGTCGGCATCCAGCACGACAAGCGGCTGCCCGATGGTTGCGATGATGCTGTCCGAGTATGACCGTGCGGACTGGATCTCTGCCTGCGCGGCCTTGATTTCGGAAATGCCGGAAAAAGTCACGACCACGCCGTCGACATGCGGGGCGTCGCTGCGATACGGCAGGATGCTGCGAATGTACCAGGAGCCGTCGTCAGCCTCGATCTCGCGCCGCCTCGGAGCCGACGTCTTGAGAACCGAGGTGGCATCGCGTAGCATGTCGTCGTCCCGAAATCGATGCGTAAGATCTCCGAGCGGCCGGCCGATGTCGGTGGTAATAATATTGAAGAGTGTTTTGGTCGCAGGCGCGAAAAAGCGGATTCTCAGCGCCCGGTCGAGGAACAACGTCGCGACGTCGGAGCTGTTGAGGATGTTGTTGAGATCGTCCGCGGTCGCCCGCTGCCGCTCCACCGTCTCCTGAAGCTGGCTGTTCAGCGCGTTTAGCTCCTCGTTCAGGGATTGCAGCTCCTCCTTCGAGGTCTCGAGCTCCTCATTGATCGATTGGAACTCCTCGTTGACCGACATGGCCTCCTCGTTGATCGCCTTGTGCTCCTCGTTGGCGACCTCGAGCTCGAGAATTGTGCTGTTGAGCTCTTCGCGGAGCAAAGCGATCTCGTGCTCCTGATTGATGTTCGGATGCAACTCCGTTTCACCTCCTTGCGACGCAGCGGGACTCTTGGCCTCCTCGGTGAAGCTCACGATGCGGTATTCTTGTCCCTCGCTGGAGATCTCGAAGACGCCGATCATGACGTCCACGGGACGACCGTCATGGGTTACTCGTCCGCCTGTCACGAAGCTGTTGCCCCGATCCGACGGCACATGTTGGAGCGCGTGGCGAAGCTTGCCGCGCAGTCCCTCGCGGGCCATGACGAGAATGTCCCGGCTTGCTTCGCCGGGAGCGATCTTGAGAAATGTATCGATCGCGCCGAAATAGTGCAGCGCCTCACGCTTGTCGTTGATGAGAACCGCTGCCGGCACATAAGCGTCCATCAGCCTGCGCTTGGCTAGATCTCCCAGAGTTGGAGCCGGACCGGTCCGCTCCTGGGGCGATAGGGACCGCGAGCGAAATCCAAGCTCACCGCTGGGGATCGGGAACGCGGTCTCACCCGGCCGGCTCCGACCGATATGGCGGTAGAGACGATGTGTTTTGCTGATCGGCGCGAAGTGGTCGCCATGTTTGCCGACGGTCTCCGAGGCGCCCAAGACCAGAACGCCGCGCTCGCGAAGCGCGAAATGGAACAGAGAAAGTGTCCGCTCCTGGGCCTCAGGAGAAAGGTAGATCAGCACGTTGCGGCACGAGATGAGGTCGAGGCGCGAGAAGGGCGGATCGGCCAGCAGGTTCTGAGTTGTGAACACCACGGCCTCCCGCAGCTCGCGCACGACGCGATAGCCGCCGTCTTCCTTGATGAAATAACGGGAGAGCCGTTCCGGCGTCACGTCGTTCTGGATATGCTCCGGATAGGATCCGTTGCGGGCGAAAGCTACGCAGCCGGGCTCGATGTCGGAAGCGAAGACTTTCAGCTTGATGTTGCTCCTGTTGGCCGCAATGGCCTCGAGAAACAGGATGGCGATCGAGTAGGCCTCCTCCCCGGAGCTGCAGGCCGGCACCCAGACACGGATTGGCTGGCCCGGAGGCTGCTCTTGAACCAGCTCCGGCACGACCGACTGGCCGAGCATGTCGAAAGCAAGCCGATCCCGGAAGAATTGCGTGACATTGATCAGGAGATCCCTGGCCAGCCGCTCGCGTTCGTCAGCATCCTCACGCAGGATTTCAAGGTAACTCTTTCGATTCTCGATCGCTGCCAGCGCCATGCGCCGCTCGATGCGCCGGATCAGCGTTCCTGGCTTGTAAAGAGAGAAGTCGTGGGAGGTCATCTCGGTCAGGAGCGCGATGATCTCGGTTGGCCCGTTCTCGGTTTCCATTTCATCGTCAGGAGTCTTGCGGCCGCTGACATACGCCTGGCGGCTGAAGCTCATGAGCGCCTGAGGAATTTTTTCTATCGGCAGAATGAAATCGGTGCAGCCCGTATCGATGGCGCTGCGTGGCATCCCATCGTGCTGGGCCTCGTGGGGATCCTGGACGACAACGAGTCCGCCCTGCTCGTGCACGGCTTTCAGGCCGAGACTTCCGTCGGTGCCGGTGCCGGACAGGATCGCACAGAGCGCACGCTCACCGCACTCCTGTGCGATTGAGCACAGGAAAAAATCGAGAGGCATCCGCGCGCCGTGATGATCACGCGGCTTCGACAACCACAGCGACCCGTCGCGCAAGGCCAGATAGGCACCGGGCGGAATGAGGTAGACGTGATCGACTGCCACCCGCATGCCGTTAGTGGCTTCCACGACGGGCATTCTCGTGTGGCGCGCCAGCAATTCGCTCATCATGCTGGCGTGGGTCGGATCCAGATGCTGGATCAGCACGAAGGCCATGCCGCTATCCGCAGGCACGGCATCCAAGAAACGCTGGAAGGCGTCGAGGCCGCCCGCTGATGCCCCAAGGCCGACAACGGCGAAGGGCAGCGACCGGCATGGGTCGGTGCTTTTCGGCACGCGCTGTCCGCCGGGCTTTTGCGCAGCATCCGGTGCGCCTGGACGAGGCCCAGCCATTGTGACGCTTTCTCTATATATCCCAGCCTTCCACGATAGGAAGTGTGCCGGGATCTGATGATCATAGCATGTTTTGCTGGTCTGCGGCGGGATCGTCTCCTACCGAGGAATCCCATTTTGGAGCTTAGGTAGAATCCGAACCTTCCGGCCCGTCGCTGCCTACAGCTAAGGTCTCGATCAGTGGAGGCGGAAGGCACTCGCAAACAGCGCGGATAACTTCGCCCAGCCGTCCGTCTTTCATGGAAGAGGAGTGAGTAAGCCATGCGGCAGACGCAGCCCGTAGTTTCCGACGGCGGCGCCCAGAGCAATGAGCGCCCACCATCCCATCCGAGCACAATCACCCGGTATCTAGCGCGTGAGAAGCGTTTGCGGCTTGTTGTGAACGAACTCGGCCATCGCGCAAAAAACCTGCTCGCCGTGGTGCAATCAATCGCCAGTCAGACCGCACAACACAGCAGCGACCTTGACACATTTCGATCCGCATTTTCTCAACGCCTCGGGGCTCTCTCCCGTTCCCTGGACCTTCTCATTCATGAGGGTGAGCCGGGCGTGAGCGTCATGGAGCTGGTGCGGAGACAGCTCGAGCCCTTCGTCAACGTCGATGGAACGCGTATCGTTGTGACGGGTCCCTGCGCTCTCCTAAACCAGGAAGCGATGCAAAATCTCGGATTGGCGCTGCACGAGCTGGCGACCAACGCCACGAAATATGGGCCGCTTTCGGTTCCAGAAGGTGGAATCTCCGTGAGCTGGGATCTTGCTCAAGGCGACTCCGGGTCCGAACGCTTCCGCTTGATTTGGCGTGAGCACAACGGGCCTCCGGTTACGCCTCCGGACCATCACGGCTTCGGCTCCATGGTTCTGCAACGCATTGCGGCGGCGATGCTGGGTGGAAACGTGCAGCATGACTTCGACGTTGGCGGCGTCAGCTGGACGCTTGAAACTCCCGCAGCGGCCATCCTTTTGGTGAAATCAAAGACGGTTGTCGGCGTAAGCGAGCGATAGCACCGGGAGAGATCTCATGCCGCGCTGCCTAAATGCTTTAGCACGTCCGCACCAAGGTCCTGCACCAGGCGTGAGCGACTAGGTAGATTCCGACTCTAAGCGTTCCTGACGGCTTGGAGCACTGTCCAACGGGAGACCTGAGGGCGCACACATGTGACGATCGTCCTTCATCTCGACAGCGTAAATTAAAACCACAAACACCAACCAGGTGAGGACATCATGACCCACACACCCAAGACGGCCTCCGATTCAATCGTAACCGCACCGTCCGTCGCACCGCCGTCTCCTCCGACGGAACCTAGCTATGAGCGCCCCCTCCCTGTCGGGGACCCGGAAGTCGTCACCACCCCTATTATTTCCCAGAAGCCGCGCACCGCGCCGGCCCCGGTGAAGATCTGAGGGCATTGGTGGGGTCCGTCATTCGCAGTGACTAGGCGGGATGGCGAGCCGGTGCACACGTCACCCCGGCTCGCTCCCCGTTCGGCAAGGAATGTTTCCAGGTACAAGCGTGATCAATACGAGAAAAGAAACATGACGACGCGAACGACGCGAACGGTGGTGGCGTTCAATCACGCCTTCTCCCTCGACGGTGTCGATGGCGAGCTGCCCGCCGGATGCTATGTCATCGAAACCGAGGAAGAGCAGCTAGATACTCTGACAAACGAGGCCTATCGCAGGCTTGCGACCGCGATCACGCTGCCGGCCGTTGGGACCATTAGCCTCCGCAAGCAGATCGTTCCGATCCACCCGGACGACCTCGCCGCCGCCCAAAGCCGTGATGCTCAACACGTGGCGCCCGCAATCAAGGCGGCGAAGAGCTGACGCATGGCCGATCGCACCGCGCAGAACATGTCGCAACTCGTATGAACGCGGTGATTTGTTCGCAATCTCGTATTGCACTCAGGCTTGAGGTAAGGCCATCATGGCGACGGCGCAAGAAGTCCAGAACGCGGATATCCGGGACACCTTCGCCCGCTCCGTCGCTGAGGCGCACCCAGACATCAAGCTTATCAGCCATTCGAACGTCTTCTACTGGTGGCCGGCCTGGGTTGCAGGATTTGCGGCGGCGATGATCAGCTACCTCCAAGGCGTGGACGTCTCGATCACGCCGAACTTCATCGATCGCATCCATCCGAGCAACAATCCGGGCATCTTCTTTATCACCGTGCTGATCGCACTCGTGATCTTCACCAACGCCAAGCTGCGCGGAATCTACTCTGTGCTTACGATCGTCACCGCGGCCTTCCTCGTCGTCGTCCTGGCGTGGTTTGGCTGGTGGGACAATATCCTGCGGTTCATCCCTCAGCTTTCGGCGCGTGCTAACATGGGATTCTATCTGTTCTTCTCGAGCGCGATGCTGACGGTCTGGTTGCTTGCGTTCTTCGTCTTCGATCGATTGACGGCTTGGCGAATTCGCCCGGGGCAGATGGTTGAGGAGCGCCTCATCGGCGGGCAGACGCGCAGCTACGACACCAACGGCCTTGTCTTCGAGCGGCGAGGTCAGGATCTTTTTCATGACATCATCTTGGGATTGGGTGCCGGCGATCTGACGCTCAAAATTGGCGGTTCCAACGAGGAGACGATTCAGATCCCGAACGTTCTGTTCGTAAACCGCAAGGTGAAGGCGATCGAGATGCTGATCGCGGTCAAGCCGGACGCGGTTCGCGCCGCTGCGGTCTAGCGCGGCGCGAACCGCGTCTGGTGCAGGATCCTACTCCTGGAGCGTTGAGGTTGGGTACTTTCCGAGTCTCACGCTGCCCGTGGTTAACCTCTAGTGTCAGCTCACGCTAGGGCTCATCCGAAGATTTCGATCGCCAGCCATCCATCGAGGCTGACGTCGGCGGGCCGTCATCAGAAAAATGGAAACAGAGTCATGACAACGATCACGAAGACGATATTGATCACGGGTGCCGCGGCGATCCTCGCTATCACGGGGATGGTCAGCACGGCGGAAGCCAGGGACGGCCAGCGCAGCGGTGCGCAAAAGCACTATGGCGGTGGGGATCGCGTCGGAAAGAACCGCGCCGATCATCGCGGGAAAAGCTATCGCGGCCGCGATCATGACCGTTCGGTCGGGCGTGCGTTGCGCGGCGTGATCATCCTCGGTGAAGGGGCTCGCGGCTGCTCCTATGAATATCGCAAGTGGCAGGCAACCGGCAGCCGGTATTGGCGCTCGCGCTATCACGATTGCCGCAGCGGGTGAACAGAGAGCTTTGCGTCCCGTCACTGCAGTTTGCGTTGGGGACGCCGAGAGGATGGGTCGCACGTTGCGGCCCATTTTTCTTGTGTCGGGTTTGCTGTGTTGGGTTATTTGAGTCTGTGCCTAGGCTCGCAAGCTGAGTAGACCCTTCAGCGATGGTTGTGGCGGGGCCATGCGCCAATCGCGCCGCCTTCGTTCTCCCAGCGTTCGATGCCGGAGTGCTGCTGCTGAGATGGGAGGCGGTCATTCTGCTTGTGGAACGCGCTCATGATCTGCCCGCGGCGCAATTGCAGTTGCGCGACCATGTCTTTATTGCCGGATGCCTTGGCTATCTCGATTGCGCGCTCGAGATAGAAACGCGCATCGTCGCGGCAGAACTGGGCGATCTGACCCTTGGCCTTACGCATGGCCGCATACGCGATCTCAGCGCGCCGCGTGAAATCGGCAATGTCCCGGCTGACGTCTATCATGGTGTTCCCCTTGGAACGGAAAGGCCGTGAGCATGCCGGGGAACAACCGGGTACGCCCACGGCCCTATCGTAGCGACGACATCGCTAGATGATGTCGATCTCGGCGGGCAGATAGCTCGTGACCTCAAGGCCGACGGCCTGCTCGCGCACCTGCGGTGCGTTCCAGATTCTCATTGGTATCTCCTTATCTCGGACAAGCGCCTTTGCGCCGATCTCTGTTGAGTCATGTGGTGCTCTCACGCCCAAAGCGCCAATCACGTTCTCGTTTATTTTCGGCGTTGAGCGGCAGTTCCAAGCGTGAGTACTTTCCGAGCCTGATGTCTCGTTTCCCATTGCAATAGGGTTGGGAACCGCTCTTTCGGCGGCAGCTACTGGATAGGCTTTTATGTACGACAATGCGACCTGCGCCGCTTTACTTCTCGTGTTTTGCTCGATGCCCCTGACGGTGTTGTCGACCAGAGGGAGCGCACAATCCTCGACGCCCGATACGCCGCGTGCGGAACTGCCCCTTCCCGCACTGGGCAGCCATGCGCCTGCCACCAAGGAGCAAAAAATGGCTTCGTGCATGGCTCTCTGGGAGGCGGAGACGCACATGACGAGGACAGAATGGAAGAACGTGTGCAAGCGAATCGAGAGCAGGAACTGAGCTGCAAGATTTGGAGATCTGGAACACACGCTTCGCTGCGCCGCAAATTCGGATTCCAACAACGTCTTCACTAAAAATAACGTCCTTATGTCAATTGTCGAAAGGTCGCACCAAGATGCGAATTGCGCAAGTCGCACCACTTGCCGAATCCGTGCCACCGAAATTCTACGGCGGCACGGAGCGGGTCGTATCGTGGCTGACCGAGGAACTGGTTCGTCAGGGCCACGAGGTAACCCTTTTCGCCTCTGGCGACTCCGAAACGTCTGCGTCGCTCGTCCCTTGTTGCTCCCGCGGCTTGCGCCTACGGGGCGTCCGCGATCACTTGGCAACACATCTCGTCATGCTCTCCAAGGTGATGAGAGCGGCGGCGGATTTCGACATCATCCATTTTCATGTCGACCTCCTTCAACACCCTCTTTTTAATCGCATCCGTCACAAGACCATCACGACGATGCACGGACGGCTCGACCTCCCGGACAATATGCCGATCTACAAAGCCTTCCCCAGGATGCCGCTGGTTTCGATCTCGAACCATCAGCGGCTTCCTGTGCCGGCGTTCGTCAATTGGGTTGACACCATTCCGCACGGTCTGCCGGCGTCTCTGTGCCGGTTCAATCCACACGGCGGGGACTATCTCGCATTTCTGGGTCGCATCTGCCGGGACAAGCGGCCGGACCGCGCCATCGAGATCGCCAAGCGCACAGGAATTCCCTTGAGGATTGCCGCCAAAGTCGATCCGGCCGACACAGACTATTTCGAGCAGATCATCAGGCCGATGCTCGACCACCCCTTGATCGAGTTCATCGGCGAAATCGACGATCAACAGAAGGGCGCGTTTCTCGGAAACGCCCATGCGCTGCTGTTCCCGATCGACTGGCCGGAACCGTTCGGGCTGGTGATGATCGAGGCGATGTCGGTTGGAACACCCGTCATCGCATGGCGGGCCGGGTCGGTTCCCGAGATCGTCACCGAGGGCGTTTCCGGCTTCATGGTCGCTTCGATCGACGAAGGTGTCGCAGCCGTGGAAAAGAGCCAGACGCTCGATCGCGCCATTGTAAGGCAGACGTTCGAGCGGCGGTTCACTGTCGAGAAGATGACCAGCGCCTACGTCGCGGCCTACGCGCGCCAATTGGCTCTCGCCAGAGATGCGAACCAGCCGCAGCGGGTCGGAGCGTTTGCCGCCGTCTAGTATCATGGCGCCGCATTCAGAGCGTGCGAACGCATATCCCAATCGGCTGCTCTTGGCGTAATCTGAGCTGCAACCCGTTGACTTGAATGGGGCCACATGACCACCGCCAATCCGACCGGTGTAGCGGATCACGAGCACGACGATTCCGACTATCATATCGACGTCAGCACGTCGCTGACCGAGAGGACGCTGCGGACGCTGAAGCACGGAGACGCGTTCGCCGTTCTCGATGCCTATGGAGATCTGGGAGTCGAGTTAGGTACGCCGGAAGGCATCTACTTTCGCGACATGCGCTTTCTGTCGCGGCTGAAGCTGATCTGCTCCGGGCAACGCCCGCTGCTGCTCTCGTCCGTCATTCACGATGACAACTCCGCTCTGTCGATCGACCTGACCAACGCCGATATCGAGCCTCCCAGTCCGCACCCAATCACGCGCGATACCATCGCCATCTCGCGCACCAAGTTTCTCTGGAATGCGGCATCCTACGAACGCATCGCGCTGCGCAACTACGATACGGTGGAGCGATTAGTCTCGATCGAACTTTTGTTCGATGCCGATTTCGTTGACTTGTTCGAAGTGCGTGGGATGCCCCGTGCAAGACGAGGGCAGATCAGCATCAAGAGAACGGCAGCGGATGCGATCCAGTATGTCTATGATGGGCTCGACGGCGTCCAGCGGCGTACCACTTTGACCTTTACCCCCATGCCAGGACGGCTGGACCTGCATCGAGCCGTCTTTGAGCGTGTCCTCGAGGCGGGCGAGCGATCTACGATTCTGGTCACGGCCGCCTTCAACGAGAGCGACGAGCCGCCCCGGCCCATCTCCTTCCATTCCGCCTACCGCGCCAAGCGCAGGGCATCGCGTTCCGATACGGAGAACATTGCAACGATCGAGAGCTCGAACCCTCTCTTCGACGAGCTCATGTGCCGGTCGACCGCCGATATCTATACGTTGTCGACGCGCGCCGGCGAGGAGCTGTACCCTTACGCCGGCATCCCCTGGTACAATACGGTGTTTGGCCGCGACGGCATCATCACGGCGATGATGATGCTCTGGATCGATCCTGCCATCGCGCGCGGCGTGTTGCTGCATCTGGCCGAAACGCAGGCCACGCACCACGACCCGGGATCGGACGCGCAGCCGGGAAAGATTCTGCACGAGCGGCGCAGCTGCGAGATGGCGCAACTCGGCGAGATCCCCTTCCGCCGCTATTACGGCACGGTCGACGCCACGCCGCTGTTCGTCATGCTGGCCGGGCTCTATTTCGAGCGCACCGGCGATGTGGCGACGCTGGAGAGGATCTGGCCCAACGTCAAGGCCGCCCTCGAGTGGTGCGACGTGTACGGCGACCGGGACGACGACGGTTTCGTGGAGTACCTTCGGGAAACGCCGAACGGCCTTGCCAACCAAGGCTGGAAAGACAGCAACGACTCGGTTTTTCACGCCGATGGCTCGCAAGCCAAGGGGCCGATCGCTTTGATCGAGGTGCAGGCGTACGTGTTCGGCGCGAAGCGCCAGGCTGCCAAGCTCGCCCTGCAGTTCGGCGAGCCCGCCATGGCGGCGTGCTTGAGCCAAGCCGCAGACGACCTGCAGGTTCGCTTCCAAAACGCTTTCTGGTGCGAGGATATCGGCACCTATGCCCTGGCGTTGGACGGCGACAAGAAACCCTGCAAGGTCCTCACTTCCAATGCGGGGCACGCGCTTTTCACCGGCATCGCGACGCCCGCTTCGGCGCGGAAAGTGGTTGCATCCCTGATGCGCCGAACGTCATTCAGCGGCTGGGGCATCCGCACGGTTGCGCACAGCGAGCCGCGGCATAATCCAATGTCCTACCACAACGGATCCGTCTGGCCACACGACAACGCGCTGATCGCCCTCGGCTTCGATCGCTACGGCTTCAAGGCCGAGGCTGCCGTCCTCTTCGAGGGCATATTTGCGGCTGTCGGCTATCAGCAGGACCGGCGTCTGCCGGAGCTGTTCTGCGGGTTCACGCGCAAATCCGGACGCGGGCCCATCGCCTACCCCGTGGCGTGCTCGCCGCAAGCGTGGGCGGCCGTGTCCCCGTTCGCATTCCTCGGCGCCTGTCTCGGCGTGTCGATCGTCCATGCGGCAGAGCAAGTTCGTTTCATTAAACCGACCCTGCCGAGCTTCCTGAATGAGGTCATCGTGCGCAGAATGGTGGTCGGCAAATCACGACTTGATGTCCGTGTTGCCCGTCACGGTACTGATGTATCGGTGAACGTCCTGAAGCGTGACGGTGATGCACGCGCCATGGTCGTGACCTGATCAGGCCCGCGCGTCGGCCATTCGCCAGTCGTAGGTTAGGTGCCACCTAACTGCGATAAGCATTCGACGTCAGCGCCTCGACGCACGCCTCATCTGCAATCGACGACAACTGCCTGTTCGTAAACCGCTGCGCTGTCGCCAGGAGAGCCAATGCCGCACGACATATCGCTCATCGCCACGATCACGATGGGGTTTGTTCTCGCGTTCCTCGGTGGCTTGCTCGCCAGCAAGATGCGCTTGCCGCCGCTGGTGGGATACCTGCTTGCCGGAGTGGCACTTGGACCATTCACACCCGGGATTGTCGGAAACGCCGATGTCGCAAGCCAACTTGCCGAGATCGGCATCATTCTGCTGATGTTCGGTGTCGGTCTGCACTTCTCCATCAAGGACCTGATGGAGGTGCGCGCGATCGCCATACCAGGCGCCATCGCGCAGATCGCCGTCGCTACGGGCAGCGGTCTTGCACTTGCGCTGCTGTGGGGCTGGGGCATCGGCGCAGGGCTCGTTCTGGGACTGGCCTTGTCGGTGGCGAGTACGGTTGTCCTGCTCCGTGCTCTGGAGCAGCGCAACACGCTCGACTCGGCCAACGGTCGCATCGCGGTTGGCTGGCTCGTCGTCGAGGATCTGGCGATGGTGCTCGCTCTCGTTCTGCTGCCGGCGCTGGCAGGCGCACTCGGAGGGGATGCGCGCGGCGCAGCTACCCAGTTCGCTGGCGGCAGCCTGGTGACAGCGTTGCTTTTTACGCTGGCAAAGGTCGCAGTGTTCGTGGCCCTGGTCATTCTGGTAGGGACGCGGGTTGTGCCTTGGCTCCTGCTGACGGTTGCGCGGACGGGCTCGCGTGAGCTGTTCACGCTATCGGTATTGGCGCTCGCCCTTGGGATTGCCTACGGCTCGGCTGAGTTGTTTGGCGTCTCGTTCGCGCTCGGTGCGTTCTTTGCCGGTGTCGTGCTGAGTGAATCCGACTTCAGCCATCAGGCGGCGGCAGATTCGTTGCCCCTGCAGGATGCCTTCGCTGTGCTCTTCTTTGTCTCGGTCGGAATGTTGTTCGACCCTGGGATCCTCCTGCGTCAGCCCCTGGCGGTTGGGGCGGTGCTGCTGCTTGTCGTGTTCGGCAAATCGCTGGTAGCCTTCGCCATCGTGCTCCTCCGCGGCTATCCGGTGGCGACTGCGCTCATCGTCTCGGCCAGCCTGGCTCAGATTGGTGAGTTCTCATTTATCCTTGCGGGTCTCGGCGTGACGTTTGGCCTGCTGCCGCCTGAAGGACGCGACCTGATCCTGGCCGGTGCAATCCTCTCCATCACGCTCAATCCCCTGGTGTTTGCTTCCATCGACCCGCTGCTTGCCTGGTTCCGGGCGCGACCACGATTGACGGCCCTGCTGGAACGACCGGGCAATCGTTTTTCGATGCCGGTCGATAGGAGTGAAGAGACCGGACTGAGGGACCACGCCATAATCGTCGGCTATGGCCGCGTCGGCGAGATCATCGGTGACGCGCTCAGGGCTCAGAAGCTTGCTTTCGTGGTGATAGACGAGAACCGGCGGCGCGTGGAGAAACTCCGCAAGCAGGGATTGACGGCCATTTACGGCGATGCCACCGCAGCAGGCGTCTTGGAGGACGCGGGCGTCAGCAGCGCCCGACTGCTCATAGTCGCGATTCCCCAGGGCTTCCTCAAACGGCGCATCATCGAGCTGGCCCGCGAGGCAAATCCCCAGATCGACACTGCCGTGCGAACGCACCGCGCATCAGAACTCGCCTATCTCAAGGACCAAGGGATCGGAATCGCCATCATGGGGGAAAGGGAAACGGCATTCGGACTGTTGCGCTACGCACTATCCAGTCTTGGGTGCTCGGACGACCGAGCACAAGCTGTCGTTCAGGCCGCCCGTATGGCGGGTGAAGGCGGGGCGTTTGAGCGCGAGGCGGATATCGAGCTACCCGAAGCGCCCGCTGAATTGAGAGAACATCGTGAGCAATGAACCGCGGAGCTTGAGCCGGTGTGCGCGAGGCGCCCGTCATTGCTTCCGAAGAGGTTCGATATTGAACTCTCCGAGGATCGACCGCAAGAAGAGCTGGCGCAGGCTGTAATGGCTTGACTTCGAGACCTGCCTTCGATGCCCGAAGACCATCCGGTCCTTGGCTGATCGATCGAGGACCGTCTGCTATCAGACATGTTTCGACCGCAGCTTTGACTGCCAGTAGTGCTGCGGGCGGTTATCGCACCATGTCCGCTAACTCGGCATCTCGGTCATCGGTGCCCGGGCACTGCTGCGCTTGCTCAGGACCGCTAAGGGTCACTAGTGCCTGTTCTCCAAACCGGGTGCTTCCCGCTCTTAGCCTAACAGCAGACATGGGCCCACGGGGGAATCAAGGCGCGGCGGTCACTGCCGACGATGTCCGCTATTGATGCTGTGGACGCCATCCATCAGCCAGCCCGGAGACCGGTAAGGTTTCCGGGCAAGAGATGGAGGAAGTCAGATGGTGCAGCCAGTCACGGTCAGCCTCGATATCGCTAAGAACGTTTTTCATGCCCATGGCCTCGATTCTCAGGGGCAGAAGGTCCTCAGCCGTAAGCTTCGCCGCGGTCAGGTCGAGGCACGATCGCGAAACTGGGCCATCGGGTCCGGCTCATGCCGCCGGCATACGTGAAGCCCTACGTGAAGGCACAGAAGAACGACGCGGCAGATGCCGAAGCGATCTGCGAGGCGGTTAGCTTTCGGTGTGCGCCGGAGCATGTCCGCGACCTCTACCACTGAGAGGTACACCTGCTCCTCCCCATTAGACATCAGCAGCCGCTAAGGGGACTTGTTGCCATGCCCACGTACCCACTCGATCACTTCATCGTACAAGTAAAGAACCTTCGACTTCCCGTTGTCGCCGAGCCTGTAGTATTTTGGACCGCGGGATTCCAACCTCATTTTCTCCAGCGTCCGCGGCGACATTTTCAGCATCTGCGCCACCTCCACAGAGGTCATGAACAGCGCATTATCTCTCTTGCCTCCGCCACCCGCCCCTTCCGCCGAACGAACTGCCCCTTCCAAAAACCAAAACACGCTTGCTACAATACCGCTCAGAAACACTTCATCCCCCGGATCGACATGAACGCATCCCCAGAACTCGCCACCGCAGAAGGTAAGCTTGCCACGGCGCTCAGATCATTCAATACCGCCCACCGCGCGCTGGACACAACCCTTTCGCGCTTGGGCGCGAGGGAAGGGGCCACCGACCGCCTCATCCACCACGCCGACGAGTATGGCGTCGACCATACCCTTATGGTGCTCGGTAAAACCCCTCAGGTATTCGAATTCAAGGATGGGGTACCTGCCAAAGAAATGCCCGCGCTGCGTTTGCAGCTGGAAGCGGCATATGAAGCCATGCACGCCGTTGACCTCGCCAACGCCAAGGTCGAAAACCTCATCAGCGCTAACAATCCCTCGCACAAGAAAGCTATCCTCATCGCCGGCAAGGCCCACACCTTCGATGCCAAAAAGGATGAGTTAAGCGACCGGGACAGCGGCGCAACCATCAAGGCCGATGCACACCGCGTTCATACCGAGGAAGACAGCGGCCCCGCGCGCAAGCGGGAACAAGACCGCGACCGCTAGAGCATTGCATCACGGCAACAGCAATCGTCCTTCGTTGCGTTGCCGTTCGAACCACGCTTCCCATCGCGATTAAAACCAGTACTAATATTCACCATCACTGTTCAGGAGGGCGTACCACCACCAAGACACGCGTTTCATCACAACAAAAACGATCCGTGTCCCTTTGGTGGAGTATTCCATGCGTTCCTCCGTTTCGCGCGCCATTGGTTGCGCTCTCTTTTCCCTTCTTCCGCTTATTCCCGCGCATGCCGTTGATCAGGACATCTCGTTGTCCGCCACGGTAGCCTCCTCTTGTACGCTGTCGGGCAGCGCGGCACCCAGCGCGCTCTCAGCCACCATCCCGGTCACCAACGGGCAGGTCAGCACCACCCCCATCACCATCGACATTCCCATCGCCTGCAACGCAGGCGCTTCCCTCATCATCGGAACGCTCAATGGCGGATTGCGCCGACCGGGGGGATCGTGGCCGCAAACCACGAACCGCATCGACTACGTCGCGCACGTGGCCGGCGCCAGCTACATGCCGTTTTCCATAGACACCGAACCGACACAAGGCCAGGCGTTCTTCGAGAACCCTTTCGCACCCTCAGGCCCGCCTAACGGCAACCTCACCATAACCATCACGCCCAAGCAGCCCGCGTTACCCCTTTATCAGGGCAATTATAGCGACACGCTGCGCGTCACGGTAACCCCGTCCCAATAACCAACCGCCGCCGTCCAAAGGGCGGCGGCCTTCCACATTCCGGAAAACACCATGATCCGCCTCCTCGCCGTCCTCCTGGGCGTGCTTGCGGCAATGCCCGCGCATGCGCTCACCGTCACACCCATAACCGTGGAAATGAACTCCGCAGGGGCGCGCACCCGCGCCGTCATCACCATCACCAATTCGTCAAACGAAGTCACAGCCGTCGAACCCAGCTTCAACAGGGTGACGCTCAACGAGCATGGAAGCGCCACGCGCGAGGAGGGGGGAAGCGACAACTTCCTGATCCTTCCCCTGCAAGCCATGCTGCAGCCCGGTGCAACACAGACATTCCGCCTGCAATGGGTCGGGGCACCCGACATCCCCCAGAGCGAAAGCTACTTCGTCACCTTCAACCAACTTCCCATCGAAGGCCTGATGAAGAAAACGGGCCTCACCATCCTCACCGCCTTCAGCGTTGCGGTGAACGTCGCCCCCTTGTCGGCGCGCCCCGTTGTGCAACTCGTCTCCACAAGTATCGACGCAAGCGGAAAGCCCGCCATCACCGTGCAAAACCCAACAGCCTCGCATGCGCTGATGAAGGACGCCGCGATAACGGTCCACGCCGATGGCACCGATTACCCGCTATCCCTTGCAGACTTCCAACAGGCCTACGGCAACGGCCTCGTTCAGCCATGGCGCACAAGGCGGTTCGTCCTTCCGGTGGAGCTTCCACGCGGCGTGACATCGGTCACCGCCACCCTCAATTTCAAAGCACCGGTGCAATAGCATATGAGGCGCGCGGGGGGCATCACCGTCGGCTTGGCTGCGGCCGCTGTTTCAGCGATGCCTGCGCACGCCGTCGAGCACCCGGAAACCCAGCTCAATGGAACCGGCCGCGCCATCGTCATGCCGGTTCCGCTCCGCTACCATTCCGAAGTACTTGGTGAGGTGACCGTTGTCATCGACGAGCATAATCAAGTGCTGGTCGCCGCCACCGACCTCGCGCCCATTCTCAAAGACCACGTTCCGGACTCCAGTCTGCTCTCCCTCAGCAGCTTGGAGGTAGGGCCCATCCCCCTCACCCTCTACGCCGAAATGCACGGGTTGGAGATCGGGTTCAACGAACAAGCCGTGGAGCTCACGCTTTCGCTACCCTTAGACCAATCCAAGCCCCGCGCCCTGTCGTTCGGATCCGCCGCGACGATGCCAACGCTGATGGAGCCCGCCACTTTCAGCGCCTTCCTCAACTACGATCTGGCGCTCACGCATGATTGGACCTATGCCCCGGCTTCCGGCTTTTCACTCGACCTTGAAGGGGCCACAAGGTTTGGAAGCGTGGTGCTTGAATCGGAAGCCACACTGGGAGGCTCCCTGAACGGGTTTTTATGCCCCATTGAAGCCCGATGTCAGGCGCAGAGCGAAAACCAATTCACAAGGCGCGGGACGCGCGCCGTATACGATATAGAACAGTGGGATACCCGATCGGTCTTCGGCGACACCACCTACATGGGACTCCCCGGGCAACGTCCCATGGATCTGTTAGGTGTCTCGCTCGAGCATAACCCTGATCTGTTCGGGAAGAAGCGAAGCCAAAGCACCCGCAGCTTCAACGAGCTTCTGGTCGTTAAAAGCAACGCCACCCTTGAACTGGTCGTCAACGGCATACCGATGCAACGCCTGCCGCTCAAACCGGGCAGCTACAGTCTCCAAGACCTGCCCGTCACGCTGGGCTTCAACAATATTGAAGCCATCATCATCTACGACACGGGCGAGCGCGACATCATCCGTTTCGATGCCCTCTCCAACCACCAGCTGCTCGACGAAGGCGACTTCACATGGAGCCTGTCGGGGGGCTTGCCCTCAACATGGATCGACGGCCAGCGCGAATATTTGAATCACTTCCAAGGCGGGCTTTTTGTTCGTCACGGCTTCTCGGACACGTTCACCGGATATTTCGCCTTTCAAACCGACAGCACCGTCCACAATGCCTCCCTCGGGTTCCACCACTTAACCTCCATGGGGACATGGCACCTTGGCGCAACGCTGAGCCAAGGGCCCGAAATGGGATATGCCGCCTCAGTTTCCTTTGAAACACTTCCCGATCTTGATGCTCCAAACAGCTCGTTCCGGGTGGCTGCCGATTATTATTCCGACCAGTACCGCCAGCCCGGTGACGCCCAGCTGCTCATGAACGATATCCTCTATCCCGCCTTTGATTCCTGGTTGAGGCTCTCCGCCATCCAAACCAAGCCTCTGATAGGAGGTGCCTACGCCACCGCCACCGCCCGGTATGATTTCGCAGCCGATGTCGCCAACATCCCCGGAGCCGTCTCAGCGGGTACCGATCGATGGAGCCTGGATTTGGGAATAAGCCGCCAATTCTTCGACACCACCACGCTTACCGTCACCGCCGGTTACGGAAACGACAGATTGCTTTCTTTCTCGCGCCTTGATGACGAACCCGAGTTCCGCCTTGGGTTGAGCTTGTATGTGCGCCTCGGCGACACGTCCGTCGGCGCCCGCCATTCCTTCGGCAACGACGTGTCTTCCATCACCGCCTCCCACCTATCGCATTCCCCTTCCGATGTCTGGCAAGTTTCCGCCACCGCCGACAACGCCCCCGAGCGCGGGGTCTTCACCTCCGCCGCCGCACAGCATCTCGGCCAGCGCGGTGAAACACGCCTTTCCCACACCCTGCAGCAGCCGCAAGACGGTGACGAACATCACCTCACCCAGCTCAACCATGCAGGAGCCGTCGCCTTCGCCGATGGCAAGCTTGCGCTTGGTGCTCCGGTCAGAAACGGCTTCGCCATCGTCTACCCGCACGACAACATTCCAGACGCCGATGTCATCGTCGGGAATGGGCAAGTGCCCCGCGCAACAGGAACGTCGTGGTTTCCGGCCGTGGTCGCGGATCTCCCCCCCTACACCAACGTCCAATACCCGCTTGATGCCCAGAACATTCCTGATGGCTACGCCCTCGGTGCATCCCATCTATCCGTAAGAGCTCCCTACCGCGCGGGCTATGCGGTGGCGCTCGGTTCCGACATGCCGCTCACAGCTTTCGGCATCTTGCTGGACGCCTCCGGCCAACCCATCGCCCTGCAATCCGGGACACTTACCTCTCCAGCCTACAACGGACATTCGCTCACCGTGTTCACCAACTCCGCAGGGAAGTTCGCCGTCGAAGGATTGGCCAAGGGTCACTGGACCATCATCATCGCCAACAACACCTACGCCCTTACCATACCCGCAGACGCCTCCGGCTTGTTCAATGCCGAGGTTCTCATTCCGACTGACGCCACACCACAGACAGAATCAATCGAATGGCCCGCCACGCTCGTCACGGAAGCACAATGATGCGAAGGGCTATCCAAACGCTTGTCGGGTGCGGACTTGCACTTTTCAGCCATCAAGCCGTGGCCTGCGACGGGAGACCCTTCGGTCAGCCCACCCTCACGCTCAACGCCCCCAGCCTCGCACTGTCCTATTCGGGCACCCTTGCACACGATTACATCCCCGCGCGCGTGACGTTCCCGACCGGCTTCAACGGCATCTGCACGCTGGTCATCGAGGTATCGACGGCGCAGTGGCCGATGGTGTCAACGCTTGAAAACGTTCAGGCCCCACAGCACGCCTTGACCTTTTATCTGCCTCCGCTCTTTGAGTGGAACGGCGGAAGCTACAATCAATGGGTCTACGGCGGATCAGGGCAGGTTGTTGACGTCACCATCCCGTTCACAATCCCCGCCAACCAGAGCAACAAGCCGGCTGGCCTTTACCGCCGCGATATGAACGTCAAGCTCAAGAATGTCATCAGGGGCGGGTATTACTACGACGGCTACCTCACACTGACCGCAACCGTTGCCTCTTCCTGTACCCTTCCGCCTCCCACCCTCTCCGCGCTGGATTTCACGCCCGCCATCGTCAACGGAACAATACCTGCCGCTTACCTGCGCTCCTTCAGTCTTCCAAACGCCGGCTGCAACGGACCGGCACGCCTCACACTATCGGCACAACCCCTGACCAGACCCGGTGGAGGAACCCCCATCCACTTTTCTGCAAGCGCCGTCCTCGGCAGCACGGCCGTTTCTCTTGATACGCGAGTAGCTGCTTCGTCCTTCGCCACCGCCATCAGCGCCCCTGTGTCTTCATCCGTGCCCGTAACCGTCACCGTTGCGCCCACCATCACGCCACTTCAAGCAGGGGCCTACTCATCAAACCTGCGCGTAAGCCTCGAACCGGCACAATAATACCTTTCCGCATAGGGAAGGGGCCGCAACGAAGGGGGTGGCGTGGAAGGCGGGAGAGAAAGGCTCTTGCGCCGCTCCCGCACAATCCCAACGAAGTCACGTTCCATGAATCTCACCACGCCACGCAATCCCGACGACATCAATGTTTTGCGCGTCCGCCAGCTTGAAGCCACCAAACGCCGCGTGCTGGCAGAGCTCCGCGCCCTTGGATTATCGAAGGCCACCGTCCAGTACCGCGCGGACGTGGCGGATCCCGGCGAGGTGCAGGTGAAAGGCTCCAACGGCACCGCCACCGTTCTGGAACATCCCATCGAAGCCGCCTTCTACGACATCGCCACATTGGTGGAACGCTTCGCCCTCGACGTGGTCGCCCACCACCACGGCGGTTTTGAAAGCGACGGCGGCGGATACGGCTACGTCATCCTCCACGCCGACAAGGGGCTTGTCCGCATCGAGCACACCAGCATCGAAACCAACGAAGTTTCCAAAGAAACCGAACTCTGAGCGCTTGTTCCCAAAAGCGAGGGGGTGGTTCCCACCCCGTTGGGCCGTGCCGGCCGGGAGAGAGAGGCTTTCCCAAAAAGAGCGCGGCTTCACAAATGAAAGCAAATATTATGATCACCGCGCCCCAGCACATCCTCCACAACACGCCCGTCCTGCTCGGACGCATGAACCATATGCCTCCCCCCACCGATGACAATGCGCAGCACACGCACGACCTCCTCGAGGAATCCGTCATCACCTTGTTGCGCCAGCATTGCCCCACCTACCTCAAGATGGACGGCGTCCCCATCCGCCTGGCACTGGCCCGAGCCTTCGTTCGCTTCATCCTGGAACGAACCCGCGGCAACCAAGCACGCGCCGCCGAGCTAGCAGGTTTCAACCGCAACACCTTGCGCCGCCTCATCCGCTGCTTTCGCATCGACTGGGCATTTTACGCCGCGAAGTGAAAGCACACTCCATGAGCAAGACCGTCATGCCGCCACAGCGGCCGTACGCGCGCGCGCGCAGCCGCCGCATCTTCAACCAGCTGTTCTCCCCACGCGAGAACGGCCGCCTCCACGAAGTGGACGAGCTGCCGACCGAGCCCGATGAGCACCATTGGTGGACGGCCGTGGATCTCGCCCCGGACACCAATAGCCTCTACCTGCTTCCGGGGTTCCAACTCGTGAACAGGTTGGGGTTCGTGGAAACCACACACGCCTGGGGAGGGGACGCCGACCAGCATCCCCTTTACCTCTACTGAAACCAAGCAAAGCAAACGCCATGAATTACACACTTCACGCCCGCAGCAACTATTTCCGGGTTCGTGATCCCAAACGCTTCAAACGCTGGTGCCGATACTTCGGTCAGGAATACTGGACGGGCAAGGAAATCCCCGGCAGCGAAGACGAGGCTTACGCCATCGCCGCCGACAACAGTGACGGATGGCCAAGCACGCACCCGGAGACCGGAGACGAGTTCGACTTCGATGCTGAGCTCGCCAAACACCTGGACCCGCGCGACATCGCCTTGCTCTACCAGATAGGCCATGAAGGCCTGCGCTTCATCTCCGGCCATTCCTCAGCCATCCATGCCGATGGCCGCGCCGTGCATGTGGGACTGCACACCATTCACGATCTCGCGCGCGAAACATTCGGCAACGAGGTGGTCCTCACCCAAGCCTGCTACTGACCACTTATGAAACCGTACTCCGATGGCCTATAAGCCTTCCAAGGCCCAGCGCCTTGTCCTGACCCTCACCCTCAATCTTGAAACCGAAACCGGCGGCCGCCCATCAACCGGCCAGTTGAGCCGCACAAGCGAGTGTTTGGTGGAAGCCGTGCGCCTGCGCCTGTTCGGTGACGGCTTCCTGCCGCCGGATGTGTGCGTTGACACCTCCGGCATCACTGTCGATTAACAACGAAAGCACCACCCATGCCCCGCACGAAACCCCCGTTCCGAACGCAACGGAACGGGAGCCAATGCCTCCACGTCCACGTGGACGACATCTCCACCGTCATCATCAAGCGCGAAGACGAAGGGGTGGTCATCGACGTCTACCCCTTCAAGGAGTTGAACGCCAACCCCGTCACCTCCACCTGGGCCCATAACCACGACCTCAGTCCTGACGACCAACAGCCACCGTCCCCGCCGCTCACCCCTTGGCAACGCACGGCGCTGACCTCTTACGACTTTGGTGAGTTCGCCTATCTCGCCAATGCCAAGGACGCCCGCAGCTTGCACGACGACCTCAGCCATTGCGGCGACAGCCTGCTGCGCTTCATCTTCTCGGAACTGTCCGCCCGCGAAGACTGCACAAGCTATCAGGATGCCCTGCGCCGCATGACCGTTGCGCGCAACCAGCTTAACGACCTTATTGACGACTTGCAGACCATGGCCACGGAGCCTGCCCGCAAGGGTGAAAGCCCGCGCTTCCGCCTCGCGTGGTTCATTGACAGCGACGCCACATCACCAATGGCAGCGGCACAGGAGGCCCTTGCCATTCAGCGCAGACGCAGTTCCAGCGCCACCCTCTTCAAGGTGAGGGAAACCGCAACAGGTAAGGTCACCTCCATCGACCTTGCCAAGCAACTGCACCAATGAAAGCCGACACCATGCCCGCCACGCCACCCAACTGCCTGCGCATTACCTTGCATATCCGCAGCCTGGGCCAAATCCCCGAGCACCAAGAAACAAAGAGTGCCGCCGACAAGATCGCCACCTACTTCAATGACGGGATCTGCGATGAGCCACTCGCACACCAATTGAAGCACTTCGGAAAAAGCGCGGCCACAAAGATGGTCCAAGCGGAACTCACCAGCTGGCTTGAGGATCTGGGCGCCGAACCAACCGATATCGCTGTCACCGAACTGTCCTAAGAGCAACCCAACGAAAGACGCCGCCATCAACCGTCCGCACCACGACGCCCTCAGTTCCGCGCGTGCTTATTCTCAGAAGATGAATTCTAACGCCTACATCACGAGCACCCCGTTCGCTTCGCACTCATTAACCGCATACAATTCCCACAATCGGTGAAGAGAGGAAGAGGGGGTCCAGAAGCCACATAGCAGGTGGACGAAAGGAGACAGAGCCCACCGCGAACGACCACCACAACGAAAGACACCACCATGCCCTTACCCCATACCAAACCAACCTTCCGCGCCCGCTTGCGCGAAGCCTTACGCGAACTGGCCTACGACCTATTGACCCTTCACCACAAATTATTTGATCCGTTCGACCCCAAGTCCATGCCGGATTACGCCAAAGAATTCGCCCCTGACGACGCGAAGCCCACCGGCCAGCACTCCCAAACACCGCGCAACTAATGCCAAACGACAATAGAGCACACACCCCGCCCTTCGGTCGGGCTGGCGTGTGACCGCATGATAAGAAACCAACCATGGGCAAGCCCCCTAAAGGCAACGTCCCCATCGTCATCTTTGGATGCAATGCCAGCGATGACGCAGTCACCAGTGACCTCCCCTGTGAAATCGACGACAGCCACGAAGCGACAATCTCCACGGAAACCTATGAAGCAATTTTCGCCGCAAAGCAGGCCTTTCAAAACAACCCCCACTGGGACAGCACCGCCATCACCTCCGACATGAAATGCAAGCCCTTGGACGATATGCTGAGTGCCGCCGATATGTGGCGCACCGGTGTTGAGACCTTTCATGTCTATCGGTTCGGCGGCCTATACCTACGGCTTCTGCACAAGGATAACCGGCAGGCCGAGATTGAATTTGAGGTGGTGCGACCTGATGGTGCAGCTCTCATACCCCCCCTGCGAACGGCCCGTTGACGCTCTATTTCCTGAGCGATGAATCAGACCGCCCGGAAAACCGCGACCTGTTTGTGTGGGCCAAGACACCCGCTGACGCCGTCACCTATTGGCGTGGCTATTATCAAATCGGACCGGGAAGAAGCGACCGCCAACGGGACAACATCTGGTCGGTGCCTCAACAAACGCATGCCCCCGGTGCCATCAAATGGAACAGCCCGGAAGGACTGATGAGCGTTGATGCCTGACGCTGCTCATTTGCACGCCACTTCGTATGCACGGAAGACACACACGGCATACAAGAGCACCCCACATATCAGAGGTGCTGCCTAAGTTGGCACCATGGTCCCTTGGCACCTTGCCTGCTTGGTGCCTTTGATGCTGGCACCATGATACTGCGAGAGATGTCAATGCCGGATGGTGAGGTGCGCCTCTACTGCACGCGCATCAGCACCATCATCAGCTACTTCGCCGACGACGGCGAAGGCGGCTCCGTGCTCTGGCTCGAGCCCGGAGACATGGCCATCGTGCAAGACGGCACCATGGATGAAGTGCGCGCGTGGATTCTGAGTGACGTAGCCCAGCGCTTGAATTGCCCTCCCGCTGCAGTCGAAACCCTCCCCATCGAAACGCTCTGCTCGCGCCTCAAGTGGACACCAGAAACCCCGCGCCATCCTTGGCAAGTGCAGCAGCGCAACAAATCGCCCGCACGGCGCATATCCCGCTAAGCTACGCCTTACTACTCCACTCCTACAGTAAAACACGCCATAACGCCCTCCTACTTCGTCTAGAGGTCAGTATAGTTTCGATCACCGTCTAAAAAATCGTCGGGGGTCCGGGGGCAGACAGCCCCCGGGGGCTGCTGTTTGTTTAGCCATTTCCTGAGCCCGTCTGCGCACACTCTGTATGCATCCTAACTATACCACATTTTTGCATCATGGTAGGTAAGAGATGTTGGGAGCAAGCAATGCGTTGGGGGCCCTGGGTGGGCCCCAACGCGGGTCATTCGGCCTTCGGCCTCAAGACCCAAATTGCTTGTCCCTTAAACGCCGGGAGGGCTCTCGAACGCATGGCATCGGACGCCGACGCAGCATCCACGGGCGCGCACTCCGCGCGCGCCCGGCGTAACCGGCGCCCCAAGATCACACTCGATGAGTCTGAAACAGCAAGGCTCCGCCTCGCTGCAAAAGCCCGTGGGTTGAAGCCTGCCGCGTTCATGCGCGGGGCGGTTCTCGCCGCCATCAGGGCTACGGAAGAGGGGCCACAGGTCGACCCCACCGATGCACTCGCGCCGGCAGTTCACGCTTCGGCTCCGCCATCCATGTCATCCCTTGTGGCAACGGCGAAGGACCCATCGGCCACCGTGCGCAAGAAGGTCTTTCTCACGCCTGACGAGAACAAACTTCTCGCCAAGGAAGCCAAACTCGCCATGCTCTTGCAGCAGGACTACATGCGCCTCGCGGTGGTGGCCGCCCTGACGCAGATGCCGCCGCCCAAGCGCAAGGTCCTCATGAGCCGCAACGACCTCGCGCACGAGATCGCCATGGTCGCGTTCCAGATCAAAAAGGCTGGCACCAACCTCAACCAGCTTGCGAAGCAGGCCAACAACGGCCTCGTTCCCATCACACGCTCCGAAGTCCTGTACTTCATGAACACGCACCAGCGCGTGCTGACCCTGACCACGGCCGCGCTTGAGAAGGTGCTGGCATGATCGGCAAGATTCCGAAAACAGGAAAGGGATTCCGGGGCACATTCAACTACCTCGTGCGCGGCAAGCGAGACGCGGAAACCCCCGAACGCCTGGGCTGGATGGAAACACGCAACCTGTTCGTCGAGGACTATGAGAAAATACCGGCCATGATGCGCGCCACGGCCGCGCAATCCAAAAAATGCCAGAAGCCCGTCTACCACTTCCTGATTTCGTGGCGGGAAGATGAGGCGCCCGCAGACCCCACCATGCGCATGGTGGCCGACCGCGCCTTATCCGACCTCGGACTGCAGGATCACCAGACCGTATTGGCCGCCCACCGCGATACCGCCCACCGCCACCTGCACATCATGGTCAACCGGGTTCATCCGGAAACAGGGAAGGCGTGGCATACGGGAAAGGACTGGGAACGTCTGGAGCGCTCCATCGCGCGCCAAGCCATGGAGCTCGGCTTCCTCAAGGTCGAGGGCCGTCACAACACGCCGGAAAAAATGGCCCGCGAAGCCAAACGCGCGCGCGACGCCGAGTACCAGATGGCCACCCGCAAGGACGGCAGGGTGCCGCTCGATCGCTGGGGCCTTGAGGAAGTCAGATCCCGCCGCGCCCAGCTTGGCCCCATGTTCGAGCAGGCGCGGTCGTGGGATCACCTCGAGCGGCTTCTTTCCGCCGAAGGCCTCTCCATTTCCGCCAAGGGGCAGGGCCTCGTCATCGATGACGGCATAGGCTTCATGAAACTGTCCGACCTCAGAAAGGAGCTGCGGCTCAATGGGCTTGAATCCCTCTTCAGCCAACGCTTCGCAGACTTTGACCGCCGACGTGCCTTGGAACGACAGCTTACGCGAGATCAAGCCCCTGCGCCCACGGAGGAACGTCCTCACATAAGGCGCGCCCGCAAGAAGCCGGACAAAACATCGGAAAGCGAAGAGGGCGGCGCCACCGCACAGCATCCGCGCCGCGACAAGCCTGAAGACATCACGCGCGAAGACCGCGAACGAGACGAGGAGGAAAGGGATACGCAACGCAGAGAATGGCGCGCACAGCGGCTTGCCGCTGGGCCACAACGCACTTTGCCCTCCACCGGCAGCGCGGACGAAGACTCGCCACCGCATCGCGAACTGCCACCCGCGACCCAAACACCAGCCGAGCCTTCGCCTCGCCAAGACGCCTTTGCCGGACTAGCAGGCGCGCACCAAAAACTGGATCTATCGCGCAAGCTCCACGACATGGGCCTCATCAGCAAACAAGACCTGAACCGCGCGCAAAACGAAGTTGATGCGGCGCGCCAAGAGGTCGCCAAGCACCAGACCTTAAGCGAGTTTGTCAGTGATGGTGTCCGAGACGCTCTTGCCGGCGTCGGTAAACCAACGCAGCAGTCTGCGCCGTCAAATCCACCACCGGAGAACTCCAAGCCGCCGAAGCACGTGCCTAAGCGCAAAAGGAACGATGAGCGCGAACGCTAGCAGGTCTTACCAACCGTCGCATTTGCCCCGAAGCGGATCGGACCGAGGGATCTCATCTGACAATCTGACGCCCGCCGTCAACGCCTCCAATCGGCGTGCCAAGCGTAAAATGGGAGGCCGCATTGTCGGGATGGCGCGTTCGGGGCATTGACGGCTGCTGGCGAGATCGGGTTTTGAGGTGAGCCTCTACTTGAGTATCTGCAGCAGGTTTTGAGTGCCGCTATTCGAAATTTCAAGCGTTTGAATCGCTAGCTGCTCCTGCGTTTGCAGGGCCTTCATTTTGGCAGCCTCCTCGCTCAGGTCTGCGTCGACGAGCTGGCCGATGCCGCGGGTGTTGGAGTCGATGAGATTTTTTACGAAGGCGTTGTTGCCCTCAATCCGTGACTTCGTGGCGCCGACGACTGACGCGGACAGAGTGAGCTCGGAGAGCGCGTCATCGACCGCCTTGATGTAGCGGTTCAAAATCTCCTTATCGAGATCCGTGTCCGTCAGGCGCGAAATGTCGATATTCGATACCGCGACTTCAGACGCGGCGGGCCTTTCCGAACTCGCGATCTCGCGGGTGCGTGTGAAAGTCGGGGCACTTACACTCGTGATCATTGCGGCCTCCATACGTAGGGGCCAGTCTAGCGCGCGCTTGCTGACATTTAATTTTCACGATGTAGATGAATTGATTCAAATTGAGCCTTTCCAGGCACCCTGCACACGCTATGTAGCCTCCGCGGATTTTAGGCGTACGCGGGTTCGTCCCAAAAGCTGAATTCGCCACCCACGGGTCATCTGACGCGAAACGTCACGGTCATCAAGTCCGCCCTCGAGGGGGAAAGCGGACGCCCATCCGCCCGCCAGGACTGACGTCAATGACCAGAAGCGGACAGTCGCGATGTTGTCATCAGGCGCTCACGGCTCGCGCCAATCCGGCCTCGTCAATTATTCACGAACAAGACCTCAAGCGTCGCCGTGTCGTGCCGCGAATCCCTGCCTTTGGGCGCCCCGAGCTTGAAGACGAGGGCTGCGCGGATTGTGTGGAAGTCTAGATCAATTCTGTGACGGTTGAGGTTCTGGAAACAAAGAGACTGCCACCACGAACAGTTCGTGTCCAGCCGGCTTGCGGAGTTGTCACCCTGATAGTTGGAGAAAAGGTATTCGGCGCGCAGAGCGAGATTGTCTCCGAGACTTAACTCGCTACCCCCGATGAAATTGCCGTGGAGCTCGTCCGGCACGATGAGGTCAACGTACTTACCGGCAAGATACTTTCGCTTTGAGTCCCGACGCTCAAGTCAGTCGCCCCGTGCAAATCTGCCTCTGTGTAGCCACCCAGCGCGTAGAAAATCATTCGCTTCGTACCGAGGTAGCCCAACCGGCCGCCGACGCTCGATACCTTGTCGAACTCTACGCTCGACGTGGCGTCGAAGGGCTTCGTGAAACTTGAAGGATTTGTAATGCAGTTCCCGGAGTTACACAGCCTCGCAAGAGATTCGATCGACCCTATGATGGGCAAGCCACACCGGCACGGCGTCCCAAGGGTTCATGGCATCCGCACCGCCACGCCGTCTGTAAGGCTGGCCGGCGGGTAGACTACGACTTGATCTCCCGCCTTAAGGCCGTTCTCAATTGCCACACTGCGTCCTGACCGCTGCGCGATCTCGACTTGCCTCAATCGCGCGCGACCGCTCTCTATAATGAAGACATACCATTCCTCTCCACGGCGGAAGAGAGCCCCGACTGGGACGACGGTGGCCTGGTCGATCATGTCGACGATGATCCGGGCATCGACCCGGTATCCGTCGCCGAGGTTCGTCCACTGCGCGCGCGGAGATGCGATGTCGATAACGACCCAGACGCGCTGCTCCTCGACACCCAGGGCTGAGATCTTGGTGAAGCCAGAGGGCTCCACACGGCGCACGCGGCCCTCCAGAGGCGCTTCTCCACCCCAGCGATCGAGGATGACCTTGTTACCGACCGCGATGCGCGCCGCGTCCGTGGTCAGCACGTCAACGATGACCTCGAGGTCGGTGGTATCGCCGAGTTCCAGCAACGGCGCCCCAAGCGACACCACCGCCTCGCTTTCCTGAATCACCCTGAGGACACGTCCGTCGATCGGGGATGTCACGGGAAACGCTTCATCCGTGCCAGGTTCTCCGCTTCGCTTGAGCGCGGCGCGGGCCTGTTCGAGCAAATGCTCGGCGGCGTGGCGGCGGCGTTCCGCTGCGGATACCTCCCGCTCTGCTGCCAGCACTGCGAACGTGTCGCGATCGAGCTGCGCGATGCTCGTGACACCCGCTGTCCTGAGTCGGGTGGTCCGATCCAGCTCGGTCCGCGCCCGAGAGAGGAGAACCTCATTTTGCTTCTTGAGCTCGGTGAACTCTTCCACGGCCGCCTCCGCCGTACCGACTTTCTCCTCGAGTTCCTGACGCAGGCGGGGCTCGAGCAGCGGCGAGATATGGGGAAGAACCGTCGTCAGAGTACTTCCGGCTCGGACCGGATCTCCTGCCTTCATTGGAAACCTGGGCACACGCCCCCCCAGGGGTGCCGAAACGATGAAACGATCGCGGACGCGCGTACGGCCATCTTCCTCGACAATGGCGGTGAACGGCTCTCTCATGACCGTGGCCGTTTCCACGAGGATGGCGCCCGATCCGAGGATTCGATAGATCCCGAAGACTGCCAGAGCCAGGAGACCGACGAGGATGGCGGTCCATTTCTTCTGCATTTTCACTCTCGCGTCTTGAGAACAGCAATCAGGTCGAGCTTGTCGATCCGCCGGCGAACGACGAAGGCGCTGGCGGCAGCGGCGGCAAGAACGATCAGGGTCGCCGCAGCATAGCTACCGGGCTCGATCACAACAGGAATCTGAAAGGATTCCCTGCCGGCCGAGGTGACGATGAGTTCGATCAGCATGCGCCCCGCCGCAAGCCCAATCGGAATGGCAATCAACACCTCGAAGGCCAGCTCGCTTATCAAGATCGTTGCGACTTCGCGCCGCGTGAAACCAAGTATGCGCAGACTTGCCAGCTCCCATGCTCGCTCATGGAAGGCTACCCGTGCGCTGTTGTAGACCACGCCAACGGCAATCAGCAGTCCAAATCCGGAGAGGATGAGGGCGCCCACAACGATCATTCCTGCAATCGTTTCGTCGAACAGGGAGATCCACAGGGTCTTCACCGAGCTCGCTTCGACCTCCGGCATGTCCTGGATACGGCGCCATACTGTGACGGCCTGCGCCGAATCGATCTTCAAGGCCGCGCCGTTGACGACGTCGCCTTCGCGCATGAACCCGTTCAGGGCGCCAAGCTCCATCGTCGCCAAAAATCCCAGGATGTCCTCGGTCAGCTTGACCACGGGCAACTGCCGCACCCGCCGCTTACCTTCCAAGATCTCGACCGTCACGGTATCGCCCACGGAGACGGCCAATTTCTCCGCCAGAGGCCGGCTCATCATGAGGCCTTCGAGGGGGACCGCAATGGGCAAGAGTTCTTTGTCCCGCAGCACTTTGAGCTCGGATGTGGCGGCAAGGCCGGTCAGCGATGTGCGGTATCTGCGGTGATCTGCTCGCAACTGTACCGGAACAATCCGCTGTCCCTCCGCCCATAGCACGCCTGGAACGGAGCGGAGGTCGTAGACGGCGGTGGCGGAGACAGGAGACGAGAAGGTGACGAACGCGTCGCCGCGCTCGATGCGCCCGAAGTTGGCGTCTATCATGTAATGTATGGCGTCGAACCAAAACAAGCCGAAGAGGACGAGTGGAACTGCGAGCGCAATGCCAATAATCGTGAAGGCCGTCCTGAAGGGCCGCCCGACGATCGCGCGAAGGGCCATGACGACTTGAAGCGGAATCGCCCCCCCCGGGTGTCGGCCGAACCAGGTGATGGATCGGGCTGTCGCGGGCAGCTGAGGACGCATGGCCTCCGCCGGCGCGAGACGTGTCACTCGATAAACTGCTGAACCGGCTGCGAGATTTGCCGCTACGACGCTTGCCACGACGGCGGCTACGATGATCCATGGCTCCAGCTTCGCCTCAAGGGCCGGAAAGCGGAAGAAGGCCCGGTAGCTCTCGATGACGCTCGTCGCGAAAAAGCGACCCAGAAAAATTCCGAATGCCGACCCGGCGAGGGCGATGATTGTTACGAGTTTGAAGTAGTGCAGTGCGATGGGCAGTTTGGCGAAGCCCAGAGCCCTGAGAGACGCGATCTGCTCCCGTTGCGCCTCGACGAGGCGGCCAAGAATGACATTGAGAAGAAATGCGGCGATGCCGAAGAAAATCGTAGGCATCACAATGCTCAACGTCTCTTGCTCGACCAACTCGTCTTCCAGAAAGCGGTGGGACGTCAGCTCGCTACGGTCATAGGCGCCGATACCCCCGTAGGGTGCCAAGAGGCGGTCAATCTCCTCGATGACCCGCGGCTTCGACGCTCCCGGGGCCAATGTCATGACGAGATCGTTGAACGCGCCTCGCATGTCGAAGGCGCCGGCTAGCGCATCTTCCCCCGCCCAAAGGATGACCAGATTGCGATCGTCGGGGAGGGGTAGCGCGGACCGCGTGGCAAACACGAACTCCGGCGACATGGCTATGCCGGCGACCCGGAAGGACTGCAAACGGCTGTTGAGGACCACATCGATCGTATCTCCCGGTCGAACCGTCCTCGCCCGGGCATACGCTTCGTTGATGATAATCTCGTTGGCGCGCGCCGGATCGAGCCAGCGACCGGCAACGATATGCAAGCGATTGAGCAGAGGCTGACCATCCGCCGGAATTGACACGATGCGCCCTGAGATCGGCAGGTCCGTATCCGGCCGCATCACACGCACGGCTTGGGTAATGCGAGGCTCGACGATACTGATGCCGTCGATCTCGCGAACCCGCTGGATCACAGAGTTAGGGGCGCGTTTCAGGTTGGCGAATAAGTCGGCAAAGCGCTCGTTGCGATAGTGGCTGTCCATCGCCTCAACGAGTGCAAAGTAGTTCGATACGGACATCACGAACACGGCAATACCCGACGCAACCAGCAGTGCAATGCTTAGCACCTGGGTTCGCATCGACCAGAGATCGCGCATGACCTTGATATCGAGGACATTCACCATGTGATGTCCCCCGCTGGGATGCGCTTCGGGTTCCGGTCTTCGCTTGAGATCCGGCCACCGCTCAGCCGCAGCACCCGGTCGGCCATTCCGGAAATGGCCGAATTGTGGGTGATCACGACCGTGGTGGTCCCGAGCTCGGCATTCACTTTTGCTATGGCCGCCAGAACGAGGCGGCCCGTCTCTGCATCAAGCGCCCCGGTCGGCTCATCGCAGAGGAGGATGTCGGGTCGCTTGACGATAGCTCGCGCAACAGCCACGCGCTGTTGTTCTCCGCCCGACAGTTGTGAGGGAAAGCGATCGTGTCTATGGGAGAGGCCCACGAGATCAAGCGCCGCTTCTGGCGTCATGGGATCGTTGGCGATTTGCGCCACCAGGCGCACGTTCTCCAGAACGGTGAGGCTTGGAATAAGGTTATAGAACTGGAACACAAACCCGACGTGCTCCCGTCGATATTGAGTCAGCTGGGAGTCGGTGGCTCCGGTGAGTTCGTGATCGCGCCATCGAGCTGTGCCCGATGTCGGTGCATCAAGCCCGCCCAGAATATTGAGCAGAGTTGATTTTCCCGAACCCGACGGGCCAAGCAGCACGAGAAACTCACCCTGTCGAATCTCTAGATCTATGTCCTTCAGTGCGTAAATGGGCGCGAGGCGCGTGCCATAGACCTTTGTCAGTCCGCGCGCGGCGAATACTGGAGAATCCTCTCCGCTGTGTGCCCGATGCTCATCAGGTCTTTCGCGCCTCTCTAGCTCGTCCACGATGCCCCTTGCGCGCTCCTATGGCCCACCGATCCGACCTCAATAGACGATTGGTCTGCCGTCGACAGTCTGAGTTGAGGATCAGACCCGCAATGCGAACGACGAGTGCAATCATCGCATCCCAAACAGCTCCTGATGGAACTGAGAAGGCGGCAACCCCTTGGCTATCAGCGGATTGCACATTGCTCGCCCGGACGCTAGCGGACCGCAGAACCAAACATCTGCCTCTCTCCAATGAGGCGCCAAAGCTTCGAGGCGGTCCAAAGTCAATCTGCCATCCGTGAATTCCACGAGCAAATGAAACCGGACACCAGCTAGCTTGGCGAGTGGGCGGATATTCTCAATGAATGCCTGCTCCGGCGCGGCGGTGGCATAAAATAGGTCGACGGCTAGATACGCCCCCGAAGCTCCAAAGTTTTCAGGCGCGCGATACAGGGCTTAGTGCCTACGCCGCCGCCGTTTCAGATTTGGCGGCGGCGTTTTTCATTGAGGAAATTGAACCGGCCCTAAGGTCCTTCGACGACAACGCCCTGGCCTACGTCAAGACTGCTGGCCAACGTTCGTGCGTCGCCCAGACCCTTGATCGTCAATGTCAGAAGGCCGTCATCACACCAAGCCGAAGAAATAGTGCAGGTAATTCACTCCGAGAAGACACATCATCATCTGAGCGTCAGGGCCGGCTGCCTGCCAAACGCAGTCCGCACGGAACCCGTTGGTCTGGTTCGGCAGCTGGTGGGCGACATCGCTGTCGGGAGGCCTTCGTTGAGTTCTCGTGATCCAGCTATGAATGCGGGAGCATCGGCGGTAAATTAGGAATGACCCGTCCTGGAACGAAGATATGTCGCGCCTGCATATCCATCCCGAGTCCCATCTCGTCTCCCGCATCGGCTGGCTACGGGCAGCAGTTCTCGGCGCCAACGACGGTATCGTCTCGACTGCCAGTCTGATCGTTGGTGTGGCGTCGGCTGGGTCTGGACGGGCGGAGGTATTGATCGCAGGGCTTGCGGGGCTTGTCGCCGGGGCGATGTCGATGGCTGCCGGTGAGTACGTCTCGGTCAGCTCGCAATCGGACACCGAGCAGGCGGATCTTGCCCGCGAGCGAGCCGAACTCGCAACCCAGCCCGAGTTCGAGCGCGAGGAATTGGCGCAGATCTACATCGGCCGGGGAGTGTCGCCCGATCTGGCGCATCAAGTGGCGGACCAGCTCATGGCGAAGGACGCGCTCGGGGCACATGCCCGCGACGAGCTGGGAATATCGGAAGTGACGACAGCTCGCCCGATCCAGGCGGCGCTGACCTCAGCTGCGACCTTTGCCGTAGGTGCGGCCCTTCCGCTTCTTATGGCGCTGCTCCTGCCGGCCGCGATGCTTGTGACGGGTGTCTCCGTGGCATCGCTCCTGTTCCTGGCGATTCTCGGCGCGATCGGTGCCCAGGCGGGTGGAGCAAATGTACTCAAAGCCACCCTTCGCGTGACCTTCTGGGGCGCGCTTGCCATGGCTCTGACGGCAGGGATCGGGGCGGTCTTCGGGGTCGCGGCTTGATAGCGCAGCGATTTCGCAAATTGAATCCGGCCGGCGAAGGATGCAGATGCAGAATTACTAAATGAGTGTGGCATCTGTCATCAGGTGCTCATCCGAGTGACCTCCGCTCCGGGACGCATAGGAGGAACGCAAAATGACCAACTCAATTCGACGGACGATCGCGGCAGCAGCTGTCCTGGCCACGGCAGCGGGTTCGATGGCGTTTGCGCAGGACCAAGGTGGCCACTCGGCGCCCATGATGGGACCCGGCATGATGGGTCGAGGCATGGGACCAGGAATGATGGGCTGGGGCATGCGGGGCATGATGGGGCCCGGAATGCAGGAGATGATGGGCCCCGGCATGATGATGGGAAACGGCCCAATGATGGAGGGGCGGCTTGCGTATCTCAAAGCCGAGCTCGGCATCTCCGAGGCCCAGACAGAAGCCTGGAACGGGTACGTGAACGCCGTCAAAGCCCGTGCTTCCACTATGCAGAGCACATACGCAGCGATGATGCAGACCATGCAGTCAGGCAGTGCCGTCGAGCGTTTGCAGGCGCACATTCGAGCGATGGAGAGCATGGTCGAGACTCTGAAGGCCCTCTCCCCGGCTACCGAAGCACTCTACAAGGTGTTGAGCGATGAGCAAAAGAAGAAGGCCGACCTGCTCCTGGGTGCAGGCTGCTGCATGATGTGAGGGTGTTGTGAGCTACTATTTCAGCGAGGTGCTGTCGCTCGACTTTGACGATGCCGTAGCCGAAGTGACGAAAAGCCCAAGGAGGCGGGCTTTGGCGTGATCACCGATGTTGATGTGGCTTCGACGCTCAGGTCGAAGCTCGATGTGAAATTTCGGCCTTACCGCATTCTTGGCGCCTGTAATCCTGCCCTCGCCCATGAGGCACTCAAACGGGAGGATAAGGTGGGCACCATGTTGCCGTGCAATGTGATCGTTCAAGAAATCACGCCCGGAAAGGCGGAAGTCGCGGCGATCGACCCGGTGGCGTCTATGGCCGCCATAGACAATCCCGCACTCCTCGAAATGGCGAAACAGGTGCGTGACAAACTTGAGGCAGTCGTGCGATCGCTTTGAGGGGCAGTGCGTCCCCTATGTTTGGCAACCCTCAAGAGCGCAGGTCGCTTCGCACAAGCTGAATACGAGCACACGTCCCCGTATTATTCCGATGTTTTTGGGGATGCCACGAGATCGGAATACTGAAGTCAGCGGAGGAACTACCTTGTCTGGCCTTGCCCCTTTCCCGGGCCAGTGGTTTCGAGTGCCGCCTTGCACCCCGCCGAGACCTTGTCCTTGTTTGCTTCAAGGCAGGTGCGAACCTCGCCCTGGCCATGCTCCTTTCCGGTGCAGACTTTCGGGATGTCATCCTTGCAGGCGGTCGCCACGGGGCCTCCCTGGGCTAAGGCAACAGCTGTCAGAGTAAAGCTGGCAAGCGTCGCTGCTGCATTCGCTCTTATGCTTACGTATGTCATGAAATGAGCCTCCTCAATTCGCATTTCAACGACGTCGTTGCGCGATTCCTGGCGTCAAATTCCCAGACTCACTCAATCACTGTCTCTTGGTGGGGCAGGCACGGGCGGCCGTGCTCAAGAGAACGTGTCAGCCATCAACCCATCGAACCACTTACCCATCTCCTTGAAGTACTTCGGGGTCCATCCATCGGAGGCCGCGAATGACTGGGCGACCGGCGTCATAACTTTAGCGGCGGCGTCATACTGAAACACGGCCGTAAGCCAACTCGCCTCCGTTCGCGTGATCGTCGAATAGCAGGCAGAATTTGTGACCGGTGAGGGATCGGGCTGCCCACCTGAGAAAAGACGCGCCAGAGCGTCGGCGCACACCTTGGCCTCCTGATTAGCGATATGGCCCGCTTTGGGCTGAGTCGTCGCGCTCGAATCGCCGATCACGTGGATGCTGGGCGCTGCGACACTTGCATAGCTCAGCACATCCACGGGCGCGAAGCGCCCATCACTACCAGAAACAAGACCGGTGGCGACGGCGAGCGCGCTTGCGCGCTGCGCCGGAATGAGGTTGATGACATCTCCACGAACCAAACCCCCGCTCGTCGAAAGAGACATGGCCCCTACGTCGACCGAGGTCACCTCGACGCCGCTGAGGTACTCTACGATCTTGGCATGCGGTCCCAAAAAGGCGCGAGAAAAGTTATCTTTCTCGACCACTATATCCGGATTGGCGTCGAGCACGATGAGCTTGGAGCGAGGCTTCTCAGCCTTGAGCCAATCCGCGATCAGGCAGGCCCGTTCATACGGACCGGGCGGGCAGCGGAACGGAGCCTTAGGAATGGTGATAACGACAACGCCATTGGACCGCATACCCTTCAGCTGCCGCGCAAGCAGTGTCGTTTGCAGCCCCGCGGTCCAGGCATGGGGCATGCTATCGTCCTCTAGCCCTGGAACATTGTCGAAGTCGATCCCGGGAGCCATGACGATACGGTCGGCACTAAGCGCGGTGCCGGACGCAAGCTTCACAGTTGTACGAACGGGGTCGACTGCAACAACGTCGTCGATAACCACATCGACGCCGTAGCGACGGCTCAGAGCCTCATATCCGAAGGTCAAACTGGACAAGTCTCGCTGAGCCGTAAGCACGAGGCTGCTCATAATGCTCGACACGTATTTCGGGTTACGTTCGACGAGGGTCACAGCCACCTCGTCTCCCCACAGCCGCATGTACTTGGCCATCGTGGCTCCGCCCATGCCCCCGCCGACCACGATCACCCGGGCCTTGGGCACTGGTGGGGGCGCAAGAGCCCAACCTGACCCTGAATGCGTCAGCGATGCGAGGGCAGCGGATGTGGAGGCCATGAGAAATGTGCGTCGATCCATGGTCGTGCCCTCACCTTTGACTCGAGAGCCATTGCGCAAGATCGTGCAGTTGCTGGTCGGTATAACCTAAGGCGTGCCGGGTCATGATGCCCTCGCCCTCTGCCCCCGAGCGGTACTCTCTCATCTCCTTCAGGAGCTTGTTGACTGACTTGCCAGTTAGCTTCTCGAACCCGGGCGATGCCTCGCTCGGCCCATGACATTGGAAGCAGTTCGAGGCGAGCAGCCTTCCCGGGGGACTTTTGCTCTGTTGGGCCAGAGACGCGCTCGGGTCACAAAAGAAGGTTGCGACCAACATTGGCCAGCCTGCATAGACCCATCTGAGCTTGCACTTTGATTGTAGAATGCGGCAACGACCCATTTGAACATCCTCCGCGCCAACTTGGCGGACTAGCGGTCGTAGATGTTTCTTGTCGCAGAGATGCAAACTTTTGCCTTGACAGCGGTCAAGTGCCTGGTCGGCGAGGTCTGCGTGAACCTAAAATAGCCAGAGCCAATCCGCCACCCGCTCATGACCTGATGCCATGGCGATCCTCCCGCTGATCATCCAGAGGAGAACCACAAGCATCAGGAAACGCCTGACAAGACAGTCATCGAGCGCGCGGAACCCCCGATCCAAGCATCGCATCCAGCGCCTTCCGCTTCAAGGAAGCCAGCATGCTCCCCAAGTCAGCTTTCGTCAGAGTCGGGCGGACGGCGCGAAAGGATCTTGCGCCCGGTAAACATGGCCGAGGTGATGCTGCCACCTTCATGCAGTTCGGTCACCACGACGGCGATAATGTGCAGAGTAACGACGGCTGCCAGGGCGTAGAACCCGAATTCGTGCACCATGACGAACGGCTTTCGAAAGGCCCGCATCGCATCATAGGCGGTCTTGTCAATCAAGTCAGTAGCACCGGGCACAACGAGCGCCGGATCCACCCCGGGAGCCGCGACCCAAGCTGCAAACCAATGGCCGAAGGGAGGCCAGTAGAGATCAGTTCCCGCCAGGACAAGCCCGGTGGCCGCCTGCATGAGAAGCAATACGAATAGGAGGGACACAGCGATACGCGCGAGCGGATTGTGTCCTACGTACTGCTGAGGCTCACCCGCGAGGAACGAGGCCGTATAGGCGCGAAGAGCCGTCAGATAGCCGGGGCCACCCGGCACTATGGCGCGCCACCGTGCATACCTGTTACCGAAGAAAGCCCAGACAAACCGCCATAGCAGGTTGGCTGCCATCAGGTAGCCAAACAGCACGTGGACGTTCTTGAGCGTAACCTTGCCACCCGGGGAGTGATGAAACAGGGTGTCGAGCAGGATGTCGAGGCCGGTCACGAGAAGACCGAACACGGCGAGCGCATTGATCCAATGGAACAAGCGCGTCGGCAGGTCCCACGCCACGTATTCTTTATAGTCCGGCATTACACTCCGCTCCTTTCGGCATCGCAACTGACCTTGCCCCCGGAAGGTACTCGCTCATAACTGGAGTCCGTTCTGGTTATGGTCCGACGTGGACCTCCTTGCAAACTCGTTCGGCGTGAGCCCGTCGAGGCTCGTGTGCGGTCTCTCCGCGTTGTAGTCCGCCCGCCAGCCGGCGAGCACCTCGCGGGCATGCGCCAGGCTGCGGAACATCGTCTCATTCAACAGCTCGTCGCGCAGTCGCCCGTTGAAGCTCTCGACGAAGCCGTTCTGCATCGGCTTGCCCGGCGCGATGTAGTGCCAGGCGATGCCCGTTTCCTGTTGCCAGCGCAGGATCGCCATCGAGGTGAACTCGGTGCCGTTGTCGCTGACCACCATCTCCGGCTTGCCGCGCCGCGCGATCAGGTCGTCCAGCTCGCGGGCGACGCGATGGCCCGACAACGAGGTGTCGGGCACCAGGGCAAGGCACTCGCGCGTGAAGTCATCGACGATGGCGAGCATGCGGAAGCGGCGCCCGTCCGTGAACGTGTCCGAGACGAAGTCCAGCGACCAGCGCTGGTCCTTGCCCTGTGGCACGGCAGCAGGTGCCCGTGTGCCGAGCGCACGCTTGCGGCCACCCCGCTTGCGGACGACGAGCCGCTCCTCCCGGTAGATGCGGAAGAGCTTCTTGTGGTTCACGGTGAAGCCCTCTCGCCGCAGCAGCAGGTGCAGGCGCCGGTAACCGAACCGGCGGCGATGAGCCGCCAAGGCTTTCAAGCGCGTGCGCAGCACACCGTCATCACTTCCTCGCCGATAGCGATAGACCTTCGGCGCGAGCCCGACCAGGGCACACGCACGGCGTTGCGAGTAGTCTTTCTCTTCGATCGCCCAGCTCACGGCGGACCTCCTCGCGGCGGGCGTCAGAAGTTTTTTGTCAGCAGCTCCTTGAGGGTAGCGTTATCGAGCATCTGCTCGGCCAACAGCTTCTTCAGCTTGCGGTTCTCGTCCTCGAGCGTCTTCAGGCGCTTGGCCTCCGACACCTCGAGCCCGCCGTACTTCGACTTCCAGGCGTAGAACGTCGCCGACGAGATCCCGTGGCGGCGGCATACCTCGGCGGTGGCCATGCCGGCTTCCTGCTCGCGCAGGATGGCGATGATCTGCTCCTGTGAAAACCTGCCCTTACGCATCATCCGTCTCCTTCTCGGATCGACGGACTCTAGCTCAGATCGGGTACCCCTGCGGGGGCAAGGTCAGCTGCTACAATCCTGTCTTCTGTCACATCTCAGAATCGCTATGTCTTCGACCAGAATTGTCGAGTGAAGTCGATCGAACTGGCGACGGCCATCGGCCTTCCGGCCACGGACGCGATGCTTTCGATCAACTTCCTCCCAAATGCTGTTTATGAACCGAGGGCTTGTATCCGCCTCACCCTAGTGACCGCCGAGCGGTTGTCTTTCCCGACTGATAGGCTGATTTTCGAGTTTACCGAGAACGAAGCTCTCGATGCCGAGCACGTGTCGAGAATCGTCACTGAGTATCGTGCCATGGGTTTCAAGACCGCCCTTGATGATTTCGGTTCCGGTCATGCTGGCCTTGGGCTGCTTGCGCGAATCCAGCCTGACATCGTCAAACTCGATATGGAGATCATTCGCGGCATCGATTCCGATTCCAGAAAGCAAGTCATTGTGCGGTCGACCCTGCAGATGCTGGCTGACCTTGGCATCATTCCGATCTGTGAAGGGGTTGAGACCCGCCGGGAACTCGAGACGCTCCGGGACATGGGTGTCGATCTTATCCAGGGCTATGTCCTAGCCAAGCCGGCTTTCGAGGCGCTGGCCGAGCCTAATTTGTGATTGCAAAGCCTTGCCAGACCAAGCGGGGGGATGGGACTGTCGGCTAAGGGGCATTCCGTGCTCGTCCGACGAAGCCACGCGGTGTCCGCTATTTAGCTCAATGCGGACCCGAACGCCTCGAACTTCAGCGCGGCGATGCCTGATGTTGGCCGACTTCCGCTGATGCGACCGTGCACCTTTGTGCGGCGCCGTGGCGGAAAAGACCGATTAGGTGGCTAGTGGCCCTCCCCAGACGTCACTAGGTTTGCGGGTTGGTCCCAGAAGCGGGCTTGGCGCGGCTGCTGTCAGCAGTCTCATGCGCTCGGCGACCAAAACCGCTTTCGTACGCGCAAAGCGCAGACCGAGGCTGGACAGATTCCAATGCCGCTCCTCCCCCTGGTCAGTCCGTGGTGCGCGCGAAAGGCTTGTGGTCCTTCCCTGCGTCCTTGTTGCGGTGCAGGGCTGCATTGACCAGGAGCATCAGGGTGATCGGAGTGGTGACCATCATAAAGATCATGATCAGGACCTCGTGGAAGACCGGACGCGACTGAAGCACAGAAAAATATAGGATCGAGGCGATCAGGACGCATCCAATTCCGAGTGTCGTCCCAAGGGTCGGTGCGTGGGCGCGCGCATAGAAGTTGTTGAAGCGCAAAAGTCCGACAGCCCCGATCAGCGTGAGGATCGAGCCAAGAAGCACGAATATTGCGGTCAGCACTGTGACCCAATCGGGCAATCCGCTCGTCATTCAATTGTCTCCCCGCGCATGAGGAACTTTGCCAACGCGGACGTGCCCACAAATCCTAGCAGCGCGATCATCAGCGCCGCCTCGAAGTAGACGGAATCACCGGTTTGGACACCGAATGTCAAAATGAGAGCCATCCCGGCGACATAGAATGCGTCGAGAGCTAGCACCCGATTTTGCGCATTGGGCCCCCGCACCATCCGAATGACCGCACACGTCATTGCCATGACGAAGAGCAGTTCAGCGATTGCGAGCGACCAGAGCAGAAACGTCTGAGCGTTCATTCGAAAATCTCCATGAGAGCTCGTTCATACCGTGTTTTGATGAGCTGGACCCATGCCGTCTCGTCGATTAGGTCGAGAACATGGATCAGGAGCAATCCCTTCGCGCTGTCGAAGCTGACCCACACTGTGCCCGGCGTCGACGTGATAATGCACGCAAGGGTCGCCAAGCCGTAGTGATCGCGTAACTCAAGTGGGATCGTCACAAAGCCAGACTTCACAGGTGGGGTCGAAGCAACGATGATACGTGCAACCGCAATATTGGACCGCACAATATCCAACAGTACGATGACCGCGAGCCGGACGGCCGCAGCGGGCTTCCGAAGACGGGCTCTCGGCATCTCAATCGTCGAAATCGAGAGACCACCTGCAACGGCAATCAGGCTGCCCAAAAGAAAATGTCCTAAAGAAATTGACTGGTTGAGCAACAACCAGAGACCAAGCAAGAACGCTGAGAGGACCGGGTGGGGAAGCAGGGCCGTCATGGGCGTTCCTCCAGCGATCGTTCCACACTCGGCGCAGATAGGACTCGTTTTACGTAGGTCTCAGGCAAGAAAAGATCGTGCGCTGTGGCCTGCATGAAGCGCGCCGCGGGCTCAGCGTTGACCGTGAGCCCGACACAGAGCGCCAACAAGCTGACGATGGGTAACAGCTCGAGAAAGCGAACGGTCGGCACATTGCTTTCGACAGGAACCCAGAATACCCGGATGCCAGCCCGCATCAATGCGAACAGCACCACCATTCCCGACACCAGCAGGAGCGCCATCAGAAGCCAGGGCATGGCGTTCTGGCTGGGATCCGGCAACTGGAAGAGCGCCGTCAGCATGAGAAATTTTGCGATGAAGCCCGACAGCGGAGGAAGTCCGGCCAGCAGCAACGCGCAAACTGCGAAGCCAATGCCGAGGATGGCCATGGTCGCTGGGAAGGCGATGCCGACCGGCTCAATCTCCTTCTCATCATCGTCGCCAAACGCCTCCAGCGTCACTGCGATCATATCTGCGCCTGCAATCCTGCCGCGCTCGAAAAGCTCAATCAGCAGAAAGAATGCGGCGAGCGAAAGTGTCGAGACGACGAGATAAAACAAGGCGCCGCCGGTTACCCCTTCGTTGCCGACCGCGATGGTCGCGAGCAGCGTGCCCGATGATACCAGCACGCTATAGGAGGCGAGGCGAGCGAGATCCTGAGATGCCAGGAGGCCGACCAAGCCGAACAGAACGGTCGCAATACCGCCAATCAGGAGCCATTCATGGCCAAAGCCGGCCGATGCTCCTGCTCCTGCACCGAACAGCAAGAGCCAGAGCCGCAGGATCGCGTAGATTCCAACCTTTGTCAGGATTGCGAACATAGCGGCCACTGGCGGCGCCGCAACGGAATAGGTCGCAGGCAACCAGAAACAGAGCGGCCACATGCCCGCCTTGATCAGGAACGCGATACCCAGGATGGCCGCTCCGGCCTCGAGCAGCACTCGCTCGCTCGCGGGCACGGCCGGAATGCGGGCTGCAAGGTCCGCCATGTTGAGCGTGCCTGTCGAACCGTAAATCAGACTGACGCCGATTAGGAACAGCGCTGAAGCCGCGAGGTTGATTGCGATGTAGTGCAATCCTGCCTTCACCCTCAACACCCCGGATCCGTGAAGCGCGAGGCCGTACGAGGCGGCAAGGAGCACCTCGAAGAAAACGAACAGGTTGAACAAGTCACCGGTGAGGAACACGCCGTTCAAGCCTGCAAGCATAAACTGAACCAGCGCATGGAAATAAGATCCCGCGCTGTGCCAGCGCGTAATCGAGAATATCAACCCAGCCATTACCGTGATGCCGGTCAGAGTCAGCATGAGCGCGGACAGCCGATCCACCACGAGAACGATACCAAACGGCGCTTGCCAATTGCCGAGGAGATAGACGCTGATGGTGCTTGCGGAGTCGGGCGCTCCCGCATCGGCGATTCCGAGCAAAGCAACAGCGATGCCGACGGTGCCCAGGGTCGAAAGAAGCGCTATCGCGGCCTTGACGGTCCGCAGGCGCTCCGGCAGCGGGACCATCAGTGCCGCCGTCACAAGCGGCAGCAGAATGGGAGCAACGACAAGATGCTCGACAGTGGGGCTCACGGGCCAGTCCTCCGGCCGTCAACGTGGTCGGTTCGCGTCAGGCCGCGCGCTGCAAGGAGAACGACGAGGAAGAGAGCCGTCATTGCGAACGTGATGACGATGGCCGTCAATACCAGCGCCTGCGGCACGGGATCCGCATAGTGAGCAAGATCGGCAGGTATGCCCTGCTTGTAGAGCGGCGGCGCCGCAGAGCGAACGCGCCCCATCGAGAAAATGAAGAGATTAACCGCATACGATAGCAACGACAGGCCGATCAGGACCTGGTAGGTGCGGGACCGCAGCAGCAGCCATACGCCGGAACTCGTCAACGCGCCGATGCTGAGCGCGAGAATGATCTCCATTATCCCACTCCGTCTGTTGCCGCCGACACTACGCTCGGCTTGCGATGCGTGCGGATCGTTTGATGCGCGAGGGCGATCAGCATGAGGACCGTGGCGCCGAGCACGATGGCCAGGATGCCAAAGTCAAAAAGGAGCGTGCTCGAGATGTGGACGTCTCCAAGGATCGGAAGATCCACTTTAAACATGTGTGACGTCAGGAACGGGTAGCCAACGAGCCAACCGGCAACGCCGGTCGCAAACGCAAATGCGGATCCCATGGCCATCCAGCGCAGCGGGTAGACCCGAATCCGGGCTTCGACCCACACAGTGCCCATCGCCATATACTGGAGAATGACGGCGATAGCCATTGACAGCCCCGCAACGAAACCACCGCCGGGGAAATCGTGGCCACGCAGGAACAAGTAGACGGCAAAGGTCCCGATGACAGGAAATAGGAGACGTATGATAACCGACGGCACCAGCAAATAGTCGGCGAAAGTCTCACCGGGCACCCGGTCGGGTTGCTCGACATCGAAGGCTTCCTGCGCGCGCTTCCGCTCGGGCACAGCCAAACTCTCCGGTGCGGGCCGGAAGCGGCGCAGAAGCGCGAAAACAGCCAGCGCCACAATACATAGCACCGAAACTTCACCGAGCGTGTCGAACCCGCGGAAGTCGACCAGAATCACGTTGACGACGTTCCGGCCACCACCCTCTGTATAGGAGCGTTCCAGGAACTCACGGGCGATGCCATCGGTCGGGACGGGCCGCGTCAGCATCGCGAACGAAATCGCAGCTAGCCCCGCGCCGGCAGCGAGCGCAATCGCAAGATCCACGTAACGTCTCATCAGCGTCGAGGAGTCCGCCGGACGCAAGCCTTCGTCAAGGCGCTTGGGAAGCCAACGTAAGCCGAGAAGAATGAGCACCATCGTCACGACTTCAACCAAGAGCTGCGTAAGAGCGAGATCCGGCGCGGACAAATATATGAAAGTGATGCAGGTAGCGAGCCCCGCTCCACCCATCAGAATGAGCGCCGCCAACCGGTGAAACTTGGCCTGCTGTGCGGTTGCTAATGCGCAGACGATGCCGATAATCCAGACAAGCGCGAAAGCGAAGTCAATCGGCGCGATCTTGAAAGTTTCCGGAAGGACCTTCTGGTGCATAAGAGGCAAGAGCCCGGCGACAAGCGAAACGCAGACCAGGACACGCATTTGCGTCTGAAGCCGCTGCGTGCCCATCAAACCCAAGAGGCGGCGCGCCCAGGCGCTGACCGTGTCGCCTATTGAAAGACGGTTTTTTGCCAGGACGAATAGCGGGCCCTTATCGACATTATACACGCGAAGTACTGCGTAGGTCGCGACACCGCCCGCAAGGGCTAAGACGCTCATCAAAAACGGCAGCGTGAAGCCGTGCCAAACCGCAAGGTCGAAGACAGGGGCATTCGCGCCCAGAACCGAGGCAACGGCCATTTTCAGGAACGGACCGATTGTGAAGTTCGGCACGATGCCGACTACCAGACACACGACGACAAGCAGTTCGATCGGGAGGCGCATCCAGTGCGGCGGCTCTTTCGGCGTCTGCGGCAACGTGGGCGGCGGTCCGAAGAAGATATCGCGGATGAACCGCAAAGAGTAGGCCACACTGAACATCGCCGCCAGCGTCGCGACGTAGGGCAGAGCGTCATCCAGCCACGACCCGTCATGCGTCGCGATGGTCTCTGCGAAGAACATCTCTTTTGACAAAAACCCGTTGAGCAAGGGCACGCCCGCCATCGCCGCAGCAGCGACCATCGCCAACGTCGCTGTCATGGGCAGGAAGCGGTAAAGGCCGCTGAGCCGCCTGATGTCCCGGGTACCGGTCTCGTGATCGATGATGCCGACCGCCATGAAAAGCGACGCCTTGAATGTTGCATGGTTCAGCATGTGGAAGATGGCGGCCACCGTCGCGAGCGGCGAATCCAGGCCGAGAAGCAGCGTGATCAGCCCCAGATGGCTGAGGGTGGAGTATGCTAAAACACCCTTGAGGTCGTTCTGGAACATGGCGAGGAACGCCCCCATGACGAACGTCACGAGGCCTGCCGATCCTACGATGTAGAGCCAGTAGTCGGTGCCCCCGAGCACCGGCCACAGGCGTGCCAGCAAGAAGACTCCTGCTTTCACCATCGTTGCCGAATGCAGATAGGCTGAGACCGGCGTCGGCGCGGCCATCGCGCGCGGAAGCCAGAAGTGGAAGGGAAACTGTGCACTCTTCGTCAGCGCGCCAAGCAGGATGAGAGCCAACGCGGGGACATAAAGCGCGTGGCCTCGGATAACATCTCCAGCCGCAAGAACACGGTCGAGGTCGAAACTTCCGGCGATATGGCCAAGCACGATCACGCCGGCGAACAGACATAGACCGCCCATGCCGGTGACTGTCATTGCTGTCCGCGCGCCGGCCCGCGCGCTGGCGTCGTGATGCCAATAGCCGATCAAAAGGAACGAGAAGAAGCTCGTCAGCTCCCAGAAGAAGGCAAGCTGGATCAGGTTGCCGGAGAGCGCGATGCCGAGCATCGAGCCCATGAAGGCGAGAAGAAATGCGAAGAAGCGCGGAACCGGATCCTCCGGCGACATGTAATAGCGCGCATAGAGGAAAACGAGGAAGCCTACACCAGCGATCAGGAGTGCAAAAATCCAGGCAAACCCGTCAAGCCGTAAAACGAAGTAAAGCCCCGCCGGCGGTATCCATGCGAACTCGGAGCGGACGATCTGCCCGTTCGCCATTGCAGGATAGAGCAGCACGAGGGAGACGAGCACGCAAAGCGCCGTCCCGCACGCAAGCCACGCTTCCAAATTGCGCGCATTGGTGGGGAGTAAGGACGCGACCAGACTGCCGACGAACGGAAGTACGATCGTGGTGAGCAGCAACGTGTCGCTAGAAACCATTACCCCCCACCCTGTTCGTGTGTCCCAAACTCAGCTTGGCGTCGCAAGTCTCGGCACCGCGAGGATGTCTATTTCCAACGTACGCAACAGTTCCTCGGCGACGCTCCCTAGGAGCATTCTGGCCACTCCCGAACGGCCATGTGTCCCCACAATAAGAAGATCCGGCCCGATGGTGTCGACTGCCTTGGAGATGACGGGCACCGGATCGCCCTCGGCAACGTAATACGAACAGTTCGCCGCGTCTAAGGCCAGAGATGTTAGGTAGCTCTGCAGCTCAGTAGTGGCTCGCTGCTGTTCCGTCTCGACATACGCAGTGATCCGCTCTCGCGGCACGTCGGCGAGCGCCAACTTCGATTTTGCAATCGCGCTGAAGGCATGGGCGACGGTAAGGTGCGTGTTATCGAGGATGCCAAGTCCGCTTGCGGACGACAAAGCGTTTGCCGATGTATCCGACAGATCGATTGCGGCAAGCGCTCGCGCATAGGGCTGAGCCGCTTCACTGTTCACCATCAGAACCGGACACGCCCCCCCACGGATGACGCGCTCGATCGTCGTGCCCACGAACACGTCACGCAGCAACTGCCTACGGTGGCTGCCCATGACGATCAAGTGTGCTCCAACAGCGGCAGCGGCTTTCATAATTGCATCATGCGGCGGGCCGATCTCAACAATGCCACGGCACGGCACGCCGCGCAGTTCAGGGACCGACGCAATCTGCTCGTCGAGGATCTTGTGGCTTTCGGCGACTTCGAGGGCCGCCAGCGATTCCGGCTCTTCATCTACGATATGAACGAGCGTGAGCTCGGCGCCGGACTGGCGTGCAAGGATCGCCGCGCGCCGGATTGCGCGATGAGCCCGGGTGGAAAAATCAGTCGCAGCAAGAATACGCTTCATCTGCCTTCTCCTCCATGCCGGCGCGTACCGTCTTCGCCCTTTTGCGCAAGGCCGCACGCGGGGCTATGCGCCCTTGATCAGGAACTGGTTACAGGGTGTACCACGGAAATGACCCTTAACTTGTGGGGACGCCCATCATTCCCCTCAAGCATCATCATTTGACCGGGCGACAAACCGATCAGTGCGGCCCCAACAGGCGTGAGAATCGAAATCTTCCCCGCGTCGATATCGGCTTCACGCGGATACACGATCTCAACACAACGACGGTCGGTGTCGTCCAGCACGAATTCGACGCGCGAGTTCATCCGAACAACGTTTGCTGGCACCTCCCCTTCGGGAACGACACTGGCGCGTGCCAGCTCACGGAGAAGGCGCTGCGCCACATCCCGCGACCGCTGGGTCAATTCAGCCGCCGTCGCCAGTGTGAACAGCCGCCGCTCTTCCCTTTCGCCTACGAAGATTTGCGGCAGCGCCTTGGAAACCGGGTGAAATATCATGGATGACCTCAATTGATTTTGGCGCGCCGCAATTTCGTGCGAGCGGTTTCGGCGCGCGACTGAACTGACGAACATTGAGCGCGGAGGCGCCTTATGTCCGTTTTGCTAGAGGTGAATAGATTGTGCGTCCCCCGAGCTCCGGGGCGCAAGGCACGCCGAGCCGGGGGCTAATTGCCCGCAACGTTAGAGCCCGCCAGGGGGAGCTTTAAAGGGATGCCAGTCAGGATGAACATGATTGGATAATGGGGAACGGTGCGTTGTCCGTCAACGGGCAGAAGGTCTCAGCTCAAATTGCGGGAGCTGTGCGCCGCTGACGCAGCGGCGCGTTCTTGAATCCGGACCTAGGGTGACGATAACGAAAACAGTCTACTCTTCGAATGTCGGTGATGACGTTCGCTGCAATCGCTATGCCCACTCGGTTCTACCGAAACCCGCCCGGGCCAAAGGCTCGCCGCCGGGGGCGCACGCACCGAGGCAGGAGAGGCCTCCTTCGATCTCTCCTCCGAAAAGAGAGGCCGGTCGCAGCACATTCAATTCTACGTGCGGTGCTACTGCCACGGCCAGAGACCCACGCTTTTCGTCGATCGGAACAGATCCGATTGGAACAGTCGCGATGCACGGATCCTCGAGCGAGCGTAGCCGTTTGGTTTCCGAGACGTCGCTCACGTGTTCGAGGCGCAGGATGTGAGCGAGCGGCGGGTTGCCTGCCCCACTTGCTCTCGGTAGCTCGTCTTCGCGCTGAAGCTCAACTGCTAGCCGCCGACACAGGGCCTCTTTTGCCTTGTCCCCCTCGGAAAAGCCCCCGGCGACAGGGGGTTGGGAAGTGCGCGCCGGGGGCTCGGACAAAGCCGGCGAGGGGACACCGACCATGTCGTCCCCGGCGCGAGAGACACCGGGGAATACTAAGCGGCCATTTGAAGGCCGAAACAACGACGTTACGCGGCGAGCGCGGCGGGCGCGCTGTGCTCGCTTTCCATGACGGTGACCAGAACCGGCACGAGAAGGCGATCCGCAAGCACGCGCTGCTTGTCCGAAAGAACGGAGTAGAGATCCGTCACGTGCGCTCTCATCGTCCGGCAGACCTCAAGCCGGAACAGGCTTTGCCGGACCTGGATATCGAGTGCGACAGGCAGTGACGGATAGTTCGCACGCGTGACCCGCTGGTCTTCCGCCAAGCTCTCCGGCAGCAGCCGCATCGCTGCGTTGACGGCGCCACGAAACCGCACCCACTGCCCCAACTGCTGCTCGGAAATATCGAGCGCTTCCTTCAAATGATTGAGACGTTCAGCATGGATACTGGGATTGACCCTCGACATGCTCTGCTCCTTCAATCTTGTTGTTGGTCTTGGGCCCTTATTGCAAACGTCGGATCTTCGTCCGTGGGCCAACAATTATATTTTCCGATACGGCCGCGCGGATTGCTTGATCGAGATCAAATGAACGATAGGCCTGACCAATCTGTCGCAGTGCGCGCACAAACGATGCCGGCTTGGCGACCGCGCCCAAAGTGGTGGGGTTTCGTCACCCCAGAGGGACAATCTCAGGTCGATGGAGACGTCGAGACTGAAACAAGAGTGAACGTTAAGGTAAACAATGGCAGAGCTTTGCACACTCCCGATTATCGGAGACATCCTGCCTCGTGTTCGCTTTCGGGCGCGATGCGTTCGATCTGAGGCAGCGATTTTCGACGTAGAGACCGGCAGTACTGCTGGCCGCTTTCTCGGCATCCCAACGGCACCGAAGTCCCACGAGCGGTCATCGGTACCACCGCAATCGGCGGCTCAAAGCACGGCGCCACCACGTCTGCTCTCAGCGGAACTGCGTCGATCCATTAGACGTCACTCTTCTCGGTGATATCGTTAGTCAGGTGACTTGCATGGCCTTGTGCCGCCATACTCCTGCCGTCCACCCGCGCTCGACTCCGGAGATCATTAAATTGCCGGTCGCGTTCCGGTACGTTAGCCCTGGGCGTTGATACCGTCTCTCGAAACGTCAACGGATGCGGCCAATGAAAACCTATCGAGTTAACGGAAGCCAGGTGAAGCGATTGCGGGAGCTTCTGACTTCAGGAGCTACACAGAAAGAATTCGCCTTCGCCATCGGGATCAGCGAGCGCAAGCTGCGCGACATCGAGAACCACAACGGTATCATCAAGCGAGATGGGTTGGCTCGATGCCTGAATGTCGAAGCGAGTGAAATCGCGTATGCTGTCGACGGCCCTCGTCTGGTGCCAGCATCCGACTCCCCGGTGCCGACGGTCCCGAACTCAATACCAACCGGGGATCGACTTCAGCCACGCGATGATACGAAATATGCATCGGCCACGATGGATGCCGACGAACTCTATGAGCACGCAAAAGTTCACGCTCGGTCGTCTGTACGATTGAAACGAAGCAGACTGCCGAGCTGTCTGGCTATGCCAATGAGATCATGGATGTGCTTGGCAGGCTGACCTGGTCGCAGCGCTCGGTTCTCGATGAGATCCCCGAGGTTGTCGTAACAGCTATCAAGTGCCACGCTCGTGAGCTGCTTGTGTCCGCTAACCAATACTAACCTGATAACTGAGGCGCGCCGTCGACCTGAGTGCAGATGGGTTGACAGAAGAGGTCACAAAAATGATAGTAAGTAGTTACTATCAATCAGATCGACATCAAAGATGCAGACCAAACACCTTCCCGCCGAGGAGCGCCGCCAGCGCACCGTGGAGGCCGTCGTCGCCCTTGCGGGCAAGCAGAACCCAAGTGAGATCACGACGGCGGCGATCGCCAGTGAAATGAGCGTTACTCAGGGTGCCTTGTTCCGGCACTTCCCGAGCAAGGAGGCCATATGGCAGGCTGTGATGGAGTGGGTTGCCGATCGGTTGCTGGATCGGATTGACCGGGCAGCGGAGCAGTCATCATCACCGCTTGCTGCTCTGCACGCAATATTCATGAGCCACATAGAATTTGTGATCGAACATCCCGGTGTACCGCGGATGATGTTCGGAGAGTTGCAGCGAGCAGAAGCAACACCTGCGAAGAAGGTCGCGCACGCTTTGATGAGACGTTACGCGGAGCGTCTCGCACACAAGCTGGAAGAAGCCAAGGCCGGAGGAGAGGTGCTGGGCGACACGGACACGAAGGCGGCGGCCATACTCTTCATTGGAATGATCCAAGGCCTGGTCATGCAGTCGATGCTGGCGGGCAACCTTCGGGCTGCGAGAGCCAAAGCGCCGGGCGTGATCGAAATCTATTCTCGCGGTCTGGGTGCCGGCTATGTGGACCGGCCATCAGAAGCCAAACTGAGACAGACCAATAAATGAGGTTGAAGTGATCACGCGAACGAAACTTATCGTTATTGCGCTCGCGCTGCTCGCTGGTGGGGGGGTAGCCTTCTATCATCTGCACGGACATGGCCATAGTCATGAGGCCGGGGGCGGATTGCAGCTCAATGCCGGCCAGAAGTGGGAGGCGGACCAACCGCTCCGCGAGGGCATGGAGCGTATCCGTGAATTTGTGAGCGCCGCCAAACCTACCGGCAGCGCGTCCGACATGCAGGTTCTCGCCAAAGGCATCCAGCAGCAAGTCGATTACCTGATCGCAAATTGCAAGCTACCGCCTGCGGCCGACGCGACCCTCCACGTCATGATCGCTGATCTCTTGGAAGGTGCCGATCTCGTCACGAAGAAGAATGACCCGCAGCGCGGTATCGCAGTCCTTCGAAAGGCTCTCGAGACATATCCCAAGTATTTCGATCATGCAGGCTGGCCTGGTTTCGGGAACACCTGATCGATCATGAGCGACAGCGCTGCGACTCTCCAGCACCCTCGCACAAAGGTTTGAAGCAGATGCAAGACAGCTGGCTTCCTTCGTCGGCAGTCTTTCGCCGACCTGCAGTCAGGTACGCGCTGGTGGCTGCTGGCGTTGTTGCCGCGATCATGCTGGTGCGGTGGGTTCCCGCTGAGCCACGAGTTCCGCAAGCGAATCGGAGAAATCAGAGGAAGCAAGCGTTAGTCACGCGGCGTCAACCTCTTGCCCGTGCGGTCATTACGTTGATGCGTATGCTCCGCTGCGTCGCCGTTCTCGCGGGTCCGGAATGGGAGGATTGGCTGTCGCGCGCCAATGCCCATCGCGATACGGACTCTATGCGCCGAGGGTGGCAGCGAGGTTGTTGGCGAGTTTTGATCCACGCGCCCGCGAAGGGCGCGACCCCATGAACGCCATCTTCACGTTGGATTTTCGGGATGAGTTTTCTTCTGGCACGCCGTAAAACGTAATGTTATCGCATATGTAGTACTGGCGTGGCGGGAGGGCATCAGGATGATTGATCGAAGCGTAACGAGGGCGATCACAAAGTGCGCACTTCCGTTCGTCTGCGCGGTGACACAGCTGGCCGCTGCGCCAGTCCACGCGTCTCAGGCTTTCATTCCAGAGTACGGACGCGGAACTGTCGTGGTTCTGAACTTGGATGACAACAAGATCCTCGAACGCATCAAGACCGGCACCAGTACCTGGGGGGTCACGGTCGATGCGTCGCGAAAGGTGGCCTACGTTACGAACAGCGGATCCGACGATGTGTCCGTTATCGATACCGAAAACCGAAAAGTCGTTGCGACGATCGACGTTGAACGCAATCCGACAGGTCTCTCGGCGACGGCTGACGGCAGGAAAGTCTATGTCGCGAACGCCGATGCCAACACCGTCTCCGTGATCGATGCCATGACGCGCAGCGTCATAAAATCGATCGCGGTGCAGAAAAGTCCGCGGTGCATCGTGTCCCACCCGAGTTCGAAGTGGGTTTACGTGACCAATAATCACAGTAGCTCGATATCAGTCATATCGACTGAGACCGACGAAGTGGTGTCGGAAATTCCGGTCGTCGGCGAAAAACCTTACGGCATCGCCGTGCACCCGGATGGCAAGACGCTCTATGTGCCGATTTTCGAAGCTAACGAACTGGCAGTCATTGATATCGAGACGAAGAAGACCGCCGCTAGTATTCCCGTCGCAGCGGGCCCCCAAGGAGTCGGCATCAGCGACGACGGGAAGGATGTATATGTATCTAGTGTAACGGAAAATGTCGTTACGGTCATCGATACCGCATCGGCGCAAGTGAAGACGCGCGTTGCAGTGGGAAATTTTCCCCGCGGCATGAGCTTCGATGCACGAACGAAAAGGATGTATGTGGCAACAACACGTTCCAATACCGTCACGGTCATCGACGGAACAACCTACCAGCCCATCGCCACCGTCGACGATCTGCTCTGGCCCATGGCATTTGGAAACTTCATTGTTCAGCGATAATCAACCCGGCCAATTATAGCCGCCTGTCGCGAGCATCAGCGCAAGTCAGGCAGTGAAGAGCGTTGCGAGTACCTCCGGTGTTGAACGGGACACACGCAGCCCTCCCGACCATAAATCCCATCACAAAACGGGAGGAAGTCCCATTCACATCCCCGTCATAATGGATGTTACTTCTTCCCGGGAATTTCTACTGCGGAGCATGTAAAGGCTTCCCTGCTCGGGTGCCGCATGTCTCTCACGCAGGGAAAATTTCATACGTCGCTGGGCGAGGACGCCGTCCGTGACGCAAACAATATGCGTCTCTGGAGGACACGTCTTGCGTAAACGTATCGACACTATTCGATGAGGTAGAGCGGATGCCGGACATGCTCTCCGAGCTCTGACCTGCATTCGGCGCCGAATTTCCAACCACAATTAGAAAGTGTGTCAACCCGCATCTTCACTGATGCGTTCGGGGGGAAGAGATGACTATTGCCGATTTGAATGGCGCGCGCAGCAAGAGGACGTACGTGTCATCATGCTCAAGCGCAGCGCTTGCACTCTATGCGTTCTCGTCCATTGCGCCGGCATTGGCGCAGGAAACACAACTGGATCCCTTTGTCATCTCGGCGACTAGAAAGTCTGAATCGCTCTCCTCCCTTTCAAGCTCCGTCACAACCATCACCAAGGAGGAAATCGACACCCAGGTTCGCCTAAGCAACAACGACCTGGCCGCAGCGCTCGGGAAGCTCGTTCCCGGTCTGGCCGTCGGCAATCAGACAATGAGTACCTATGGGCAGACGCTCCGCGGACGGAAGCCGATCATTCTCGTTGATGGTGTGCAGCAGAATCCAGCTTTCGATCCCGGTAAGAATTTTTGGGTGATTGATCCGGCCATGATTGAGCGGATCGAGGTCGTTCGGGGAACGACGGCGATCTACGGAGACGGCGCGACGGGCGGCTTGATCAACATCATCACCAAGAAACCGACTGACGGCGCTCCCGTTCACACGACAGCGGTCGGCACGAATTTTTCGCTCTCAGGCCTCGAGGAGGACAGCTTCAGCAAAAGCATCAGCCACACCACCACCGGCAAGTCCGGCGCTATCGGGTATGTGCTGGGTGCGTCGTACGTCGACACAGGGGCTTTCTTTGACGCCGACGGCGATCGCATCGCCCCGAACCCGCATCGAGACGGCGGAATTTCCGACACCGAGCAGTGGGACTTCTTCGGTAAGATGTCGGTCGACATTGACCGATTGCAGACCGCACAAATCACTGTCAATGCGTTCCAAAACCTCCAAGATACCGACTGGATCGGCGACCCATCTCAGCTCGAAGTCTACAATGGCGACAAGGGGCGCGTGGTGAACGGTGCCCACTTTGACGATCCTGTAGGGGTCAGAAATCTCTCCGCGAACTTCGACTACAATCACCAGGATATCCTTGGAAGCGCCGTACACATCCAGGCCTTCTACAAAGACTACTGGGCGCGCTCGACGCCATTTTTCGGCTTCGATCCCATCACTTATCAGGACCGGATCGAATCCGAGAAAGCGGGCGGCAGGCTCGAAATCGATACGCCAGTCTCAAGCGCGGCGTCTGTCCTCTGGGGGCTCGATTACGTCCACGAGGATATTCAACAGAACGTTCGCGAAATGGACGCGGCGACGGTTGCCAACAGCGGCCGGCGGGTGTTCCGGTTTAATGGGAACGAGTGGGGCTGGCTCAATCCCTATGCACAGGACAGCATCGCGGCGTTTGCTCAGGGCGAATGGCGCCCACTTGATGCATTGACCCTGCGCGCAGGCGTCCGTCACGAAAAGGTTTTCATCGACGTTCCGACGTTCACAGTGCTTGGCACGAATAATGTCGTCGACGGAGGCAAGCTCGATTTCGAGGCAACCCTCTTCAACGCCGGAGCGGTCTATGAGTTCTCACCGTCACTTAACGTGTTTGCCAACTTCTCGCAGGGGTTCTCACTGCCGGACGTTCGGCAGGTCCTCCGTAGAGGCCGAGCGGGTCCCACTAGCACGCCGTTCAATGACGTCGACGGTTTGATCATCGAGCCGGAGCTCGTCGACAATTATGAAATCGGCGCCCGAGGCAATTGGGATCGCATCAGCGCATCGGTTGCCTTATTCTATAATGAATCCGACCTTGGCGCGAACCCGCCGCTCAATGTCAATTCGGCCATCGTGCGCGCTCCCGAGAAGATCTGGGGCATCGAATTGACCACGGACGTGCGCGTGACCGACACTTTGACATTCGGCGGCACGTTCACCTGGCTTGAAGGCAAGCAGGATCTCGAGACCGATACGTTGGGATGGATCTATCTCAACAACCAGCGTATCCGGCCGCCGAAGGGCACTGCCTACATCGAGCATCAGACGACGCCGTGGATGAAGAACAGATTCCAGATGCTCGCAAGCGGACATCGTGATCGGTTCAATGACTCGACGTTGTCCTTCAAACGGGAAATCAGCGGCTACGCGACGTTCGACTGGTTTAGCGAAATTAAGATCGGCGAAGACACCCTGATGCTTGGCGTCGAGAACATCTTCAACCGTCTCTATTACACGCCTCAGTCGCAGCAGTTCCTTGAAGGCGACGTCACCCACGCCGCTGCTCAAGGCGCCCTGTTCAGCGCCCGTTATACGCACAAATGGTGATGGTCATGAGCCGGTTCTCTCCATCGATCCTGCTTCTGACGGCAACGTTGGCCTTCGGCGCGCTCGCCCCCGTGTCAGCAGAAACAATCGTCTATTCGACGGATGAGGGCGCCGGCTCCGTGTCCATCATCAATGCGGAAAAAGGGGAAGTGATCGGTAGCATCGCCGTTGGCGACAAGCCGCGCGGTGCTGCCATCACACCCGACGGCCGCACGATGTACGTTAGCGACCAACCAAACAATACGCTGGTCATCATCGATCTGGAACAAGGGAAGCGGGTGGGCAGCATCCGCCTCTCCTCGTCGCCGGAAGGCGTGGCCATTTCTAAAGACGGCAAGTGGATCGTAGTCGCCAATGAAGAGGCCAACACGGTCTCTTTCATCGATACCGCTGACAATGCCGAGTTGTTTCAGGTCGCGACCCAAGGGGAGAACCCGGAAAGGGCTCAGTTCAGCCCCGATGGAAAGTGGCTCTATGTCACGGCCGAGAACGGAGCCGAGGTCGACGTCATCGACACGGCTCAGAGAAAATCGATCAAGCTGGTGATGGTGGGTGTACATCCGCGAGACATCGCATTCTCCGCGGACGGCAAGAGAGTATTCGTGGCATGCCAGGATTCCGAGTTTATGGCTGTCTTGGACGCCACTACGCATGAAAGTCTGGCGCGTGTACCGTTCCGAAAAGGTGGCGTTGGGCTAGCAGTCAACCCGGATGGCAGGACAATCTACATCTCGAACCGGACCGACAACACGGTGACAGCCATAGATGCTGTCTCGCTCAAGGCCCTGGCTGAGATTCCTGTCGGAAAGAGGCCATGGAACATGGCCATATCGCGCGACGGCAAGCTGTTGTTTGTGGCCAATGGCAAGTCCAACAGCGTCACGGTCATCGACACTGCTACGAACACGGTTGCGAGGGAGATTCCGGTGGGGGCAACGCCATGGGGCGTATTCTTGCGTTGATACGCGGGGCAAAGGGCAGCGGCCTATGAGCGGGCCTGCCGACCATGCCCCCAGTGAAGATACCCGGCCTGCAGACGAGGTTGCGCATCCAGTTGCGCCCGCCGAGGTCTACGCCCCGGCCTTCAGCTCCCTTCCATGGCCGCAGACGGGGCCGAGTGACACTCTCGCGATCCGCGCCGCGAGTGTTTCTGCGTCCTTTGTTATTCATGTCTGTCTCGCCGCTGCCGCTGTGCTCTGGCTCGGCGAGCGATCGGGCCTGATCAGAGAGATGTCCGACGCGATCAGCGTCGAAATGCTGCAAACCAATATGACGGAGCAGCACCAAATCGACGAGATTTCGGAGATCGTCGAAGTTCCGGCACCATCTATAACCGCCGGCACCCCCGATGGCTTGACTGAGCTCGAGGCCGTCGAGCCCCAAGTAGCCTCTGCAGAGAGTACCCCTTTGCCGCCTGTTCCCTCAGAGCAGGAAGGCATCGAGGCTCTGAGGGGCGCCGAGACAGTGGACGAGGCCATCGGAACAGAAACACGAGAGAAACCCGAGCCGAAAGAGGACGCGAGGGAAAATAAACCCATCAAGACGCAGCAACAGAAGGCGGCCGAAAAGACCGAGAAAAGCGCCAAGCCGAAGAAGGGAGTTCCAACCCCCGAGAGCAGCGCAGGCGCCAAGGCGAAGGCTGCTCCTATCTCCGCAAGCACAGGAAGCGTTCTCAACTATGCGTCACGGGTACGCGCAAAGGTATCCGGACATGTCCCGAGATCGGGAGCGGGAAAAGGTACCGTTGTGATTTCCTTTGCGGTCACGAAGTCCGGAGGACTAAGTGGAGCGCGCGTTTCGCGATCATCCGGAAACGCCGCCATCGACCGGGCGGCCTTGGCCGGAGTGCGCGCTTCCGCGCCGTTTCCTCCGCCACCCGCCGGCGCGTCACCCGCTCAGCTCCGATTTTCTGTCGCCTTCCAGTTTCGCTGAGCGTTCGGGGGGAGGCTGTCGGCAGCTTTGCGAAGGCTTGCGGACTTACCGATGAGCGTCAGCTGATCGGCGCAGGGAGCCGGCATGATGTCCACAAACTCGACCACGCCGAAGTTGCCGACCGAGGGGCACACCGCGAGGCTCATATCGCCTGTGGGTGTTAGCTGCCATAAGAGACCGCGCTTTCAACACAAGATCTGCGCACAGTGCATACGCACTTGACGAGCCGCATCAACCTAGGCGACAAACATATTGTAGTGCCGCACAAAAGGAGATGTCCTACCAACCCCTCAAGCACAGCATTCCATACCGATCACCAACGCTAGACTGTTTCAAAGCGGATTTGCTGATCCATGCTGCTTGGGCCCGGGGACTCTGCCTGGGGTGCGCGTTTGCACCCCCAAAAAGACGACTATTTCAAATTCACGTTGGGTGAGCCCATGGGCACCGTGGGCGGCGCAGGCGCCGTCTACCAGCTCATGCCGCGCTCAACCCCACCGCTTGTCGCCAAGCTCTACAATGACAAGGTGCTGCAGCTCATCAAGAGCGACAGGAAGTACGCCCAGCGCATCATCGCGCTCGCCTTCCACGGCAACGAGCTATCCAAATCACTGCCCTTCGCCACCTGGCCGAGACGATTGATCTTCAGCGAGAAGAACCCAAAGGATGCCCAGCAAGCCCTGCTTGGATTTTCCATGGAGCGCTTGGTCGGAACAACGTCCCTCATCGACCTCATCACCCAGAACAACACACGCCTCAAGGTCACCCCCGACCGAACCGCCTTCCTCTGCATCACGCTGGCAGACCAAGTTGCCCGCATGCACCGCCATCCATGGACCTTCGTCTTTGGCGATCTGTCCCCGAACAACGTGCACATTTCCGCCGATCTCACGCAGGTGCGCTTCATCGACACCGATGGATTCCAGTTCGATTACAACAACGGTCAGTACAGCTTCCGCCTCTCCGGGCTGACCAGCGGCTTCAAGGCGCCCGGGTCGGATGCCGCCTTGCTCAAATCCGGACGCCTCACCACCACGCACGATGACTTCGTACTCGCCATCCTCCTTTTCATGTTGCTGATGGCAGACAAGGGAATGCCCATCCATCCGTTCCAATCCGGCGACGCACCGGAGGATCTGCGCATCGACAAGCGCCAATTCCCCTTGTCGGATACTCAGCAATTTCCGCTGCCAAAACCCGTCATCGATGCGTGGAACTCGCTTCCGCAAGACCTGCGCACCACGTTCACCCGCACCTTCACCGGCCCGACCCCGGTCAAGGCCAGCGAATGGGTCAGTGTGCTCTCCAACTACCGGAGGTGTCTTTGACCCGATTAAGCTCATGACACCCTACAGCCATTACGTCGCCCCACCGCCCCTCGTCACGCGCATCCACCCGTTCTCGCAACGCTATGGGCAACTGCAACGCCTCTGGCACACCTCCGCTGCCATTCTACGTCCTCTGGCGCGCGTAGCAGGTGCAATGCTCCGGCTCCTGACCGTCACGTTGCCGTTCCTCATCACGCGCCCCGCCAAATGGCTGTTCCGCACCATCGTTGCCACACTCCGCGCCATTGACCGCATCGCCGATGCGGTCGTCACCATCATCTTCGATATCCTCGTCGCCGCCGCCAAAAAGCTGGTCATGCCGTTGCTGAGCCTCTCGGCCTTGCTGGCCCTCCTGATTTTCATCTCACGCAGCGACGTTCAACCGCATCGCGACGTCCCCGCGCTCGCCGCCATTGCCCCACAAGCAACCGCGCACCCGGCGCAAACACCTTCTCCCATCAAGCCGGCGCCGACAGCGCCCGCCCGCAAACTCGCCGCCTTCCACGCCCCGTATCACGTGTTCAGCACTGAGCGCGCATCCGTGGCAGCGCTCGCCGATGCCCTCAACATCCCTCCAAAAGTGGTCAGCACTGGTGTCACCCGTGCCCTCGCGCTCGCCGCGGACAATGCAAACGCCATGCGCCCCTACGTGGGCCGCTTTCCCCTTCCGCAACACACCCCCAACCGTTTGCTGACGGCGCTCACCCCCTCCGACATCACCCAGCTTGCCCGCCTGCTCGAGCATTCAACCCCCATCGACAAGCGCGAATTCACCCTCACGGCCAATCTGGCGTCCGGCGACCTGTCGCTCACTGCGCGCATCAACAAGTTGATCAGCTCGGCCGCGCCAGGCGCCTGCTTCCGTTACGCCCTGACCTTCATGCGCCGCACATTCCAACACACCCTTTCCATGACCGCCTGCCGCCAACGCGGAACGTGGTCGTTCCCCACAGACCAGAAAGGACAATGACATGTCAGCCATCGCCAAGCAGATGATCACCAACCTCGCGGGCCCGGGCTTTGTCCCCCCCACGCTTTCCGCACGCAAACGCTATCCGTTCGTGTTCATCATCGACATATCAGGCTCAACAGGGATGGAGCCCGACCCCGACATCCACCACATCAACAAGGCCATCAGCATCCTGCTCGATACGCTGCGCAACCCAACCCCCTCCAGCGAACTGCAGAAGCAGGTGGATAGCTTGGACATCTGCATCATCTGCTACTCCGACAGGCCGCGCGAAATCGTCCCATGGTCCATCGTCCAGAACCTTCCCCCCGCCGTGCAAACCCTGACACCGGAATACGCCACGGGAACGGGAGCCGCCATCGAGATGGCCCTGCAGCAGATCAGCAACCGCCTCCACTATTACCAAGACCCAAACAACAACTTTGCATCGGGAATGCCTCACATCATCCACATCACCGATGGGGCGATGACCGACATGAAACCCGGGGATGCCCGCTGGACCCAGATCAAGCAGCGATTGGACAACATCAACGGGGTCACCAACCCCGAAAAGAAAACGGTCACCATGCTGCACTTCGTCTCCCCCAAGGGATGTGACCGCGAACGCATCAACATCAACGGCCGCATGATGACCGGCCAGCAATTGCTGAGCGAGCTGACAGGGCCCGATACCGTCTTCGAAATGGGCCGCGAGATCGGCTCGTTCGAAGTGCTCATCCGCCTCATCACGGTCGCCATCACCAGCATCACCAAGAACTTCGGTGCAATGAACGGCGTGGACGCCATGCGCTCCGCCATCGACAGCGCCGCGATCTCGCTGCGCACCAGCAACGTCACGCAGATCCCCTGATGCAACAGCCCGCGCCGCTCCCCATCCGTCATGACCTTCCGCCCTTGGCTCGCCTCGAAACCAACTGGGTGCCCCCATGGCTCATCGCCCGCGTTGCCCAGCATGGGCCATGGCATTACCAGAACGGTGCCCCCATGGACGACAGCCACATCATCGGCGGCACCTCCGGCGCCTTCTGGATGGCCGCCGCCGACGGAGTCGGCTCACAGCCAAGAAGCCGCCACGGCAGCTCTGCCGCGTGCCTGGCACTCGACGCTTATCTCGGCGCCGCTCTCACAGGCGGCGCCGACTTAACCCGCACCCTCCTGCTTGAAGGCTTCAATGCGGCCCACCTCGCCATCCAAGACCTTGCCGCCCGCGAAGGAAGACCCGCCTACGAATATTCAACCACGCTCGCGGCCGTCATCGTCAAGCGCAACACCATCATCGCAGCCGCCGTGGGTGACAGCAGCATTGCCGTCGGAAGCAACCATGAAAACGAGAAGGGGGACAAAGTTTATGCCCTGACGCCCTTCTGCTCCGCCCCCCAGCCAGAACGCGCCACCTACACCATCGCCGACCCCAACTGGCTCAACTACGTGACGAGCAGCGAGAGCTGCAGCCCCCACATCACAGCCGTCATCATCGCCACCGATGGGGCCAACAGCTTCTTCCTCGACGGCAACCGCTTCAAAGCCGATTGGCCCGAAACCCTCGAAGGCCGCGTCCGCGAGCTGGGCCCGCTGACCTTCGTCAACACCTTCGCCCATTTCATCCAGCACCAACCGCCCGAGAACCACGATGACAGGACGCTTCTCGTCGCCTACCGCCCGCCCCATCACCTCGCCCCACCCGCTGCGCAACCCCGGTGACTACACACAATCCTCCTTCGTGCCCGCGCTCGACGCCCTGCTTGGCGACCCTGCCGCCGAGTTAAGCGTGCCCGTCACAGATCTCACCGGCATGGCCGACAGGAAGCAGTTTGCGCGCTTCATCAACGACCACGTCAACAAGGATGCGCCAAGCAAGATCGCCTACGCCGCCGGTGCCGTCATGAATATCCTGACCCTCAACCCCGCCGCCCAAGCCGCCCATACCGCCAAGCACCTCAACGACACGTGGAAGCACACCAGCAAGGTCAAGGAGCTCTACCGCACCGTTGACCAGTTTACGGCGGCAAGACCCGTGCTCTCGCTCACGGATAAGGAACGGACGTTCCTCAGAAGCAATGCGGACTTCACCGCCCAACACCAGATGACGCCAGACCAGTGGGGGGAGTTTCTCGCAACTCTGATCTGGAACGACGGCAAGTGCCGCCTCGACCCCGCCCCCTCGATCGCCGGCCTTGCCGCAACCCACATCGCCCATGATGTGGTGCGGACCTTTCTCCAGCACTGGATGGACAAGCACGAGGTCTTCCTCGCCTCCATGGCCGCCGACATCGCCAAGCGCGCCCAAAACCTTCCTGCTTCAAAAGGAGGTGTCCCAAACGCCGTTCTCCACCAAGCGCTCGATACCGGCGCCAAATGGATGGACCTCAACACCCTCCGCTCGAGCCGCTATTATTCCGTGACGGAAAAGCCCGAAGCCCTCCTTCTCGGTTACGAACCTCAAAGCGGGGCGCCCGTGTGTTTTGCAGGCGCAGAAAGCCTCATCACCATCGGAGGGCCGGGGTCGGGGAAGAGCCAATGCCAGGTCATCCCAAATCTCTTGCGCTACAAAGGAAGCGCCATCGTTCTCGACGTGAAAGGGGAGCTGTGGGATGCAACAGCAGGGTACCGCGCGAAAAACTACGGGCCCGTCTACCGCTTCGCCCCCACCGACCGGTCGTTGACTACCAACCGCTACAATCCATTTGACTTCATCTCGCAGGACCCCTCCACCGCCGCCGATCAGGCAACCGTGCTCACCTATCAGGTTGTCGTCGATGACCCCAACCTCAAGGAACCCTATTGGGAGAACCGGGGCCGCGACCTGATGTGGGCGTTCGCCATGATGGTTGCCGTCAAGGCACCTCCCGACAAGCGCACCATGAAAGGGTTGGCCGAGCTGATGAGCGTACCCTTCAGCGAAGACCCAGACAGCGACATCCAGCAGCTTCTCGAGTCCATGGTCCGCATGGCAAAGCGCACCGGCATCTTCGATCTCGAGGCCGCAGCTAACGCCATCCGCGCCGGTATCAAGGCGGGGGGAACACGTCTGGAAGGCGTGCTGGACACAGGACGCCGCTACCTTTCCGTATTCACCCGCTCGCCCACCATCGAACAAACCATCAGCACATCGGATTGGCGGCCAGAACATTTCCGAACGCGGCCAGGCACAACGCTTTACATCTGCGTCCCTCCCGCGGAGCTCAAAGCCTATGCCCCCATCATCCGCATCATGCTCATCCAGCACACGCGCATCCTGATGCGCAAACAAGCCGCGCATGGGGAGTTGCCCATCACCTTCTTCCTCGATGAAATGCCCCAGCTCGGAAATTTCGAAAGCATTTTGGAGTTGCAGGACGTGGGACGCGGCTCAGGATTGCGCTTGTGGATGTTCGCCCAATACATCGCCCAGCTGGAAGCCGCCTTTGGAAACAAATATCAGGGCGTGGTCGATGCCTGCCGCTCACGCAGCTTTCTGCAACCCGACATGCAGCTGGTAAGGCTCATCCAACCGGGGCTAGGGACAACCCGGAACCCCTTCACCGGTGAAACCAAAAAACTGGCCGAGGACCACGACCTCGTCGGACGCCTTTACGACGACAAAGTCATCCTGACCACCCGTGGAGACCACCCGATGGCACTCGACAAGCGCTACGCCTGGCAAACCGATAAAGCGAAGATGTTGCCGCCCCCACACCCCCATTCATGCGCTAGCCAAGCTCTCGCTCGTGGTCTCGCCGGTAAACCCGTTCACCCTGTTGCACCGCGTCGGCCTTGACCGGCTCCCGTATTCCTTTTCCGGCCGAGACCCCCACTGCGCGAGACAGCGCTTGATCAGACGCATACCCCCGCAACTGTTTCAATCCCGGATATTCGTTGGCTACCTCGCCGGGAATACGGAGTGCATGCCGTTCCAACAAGGCATCCAATTCCTTCTCCGCCGTGTCCCGCGCGTAATCCTCTTCGGTCCTGCCCCGCATCCGTTCATGGGCCAGCAACAATATGCCAACGGCCTTCTCCCCTTCGCCGCGCTCGATAGCCAGCGCCCGCAGCTTATCCTTGCTCCAGCTCATGCCGTCACCGTGCTTTCCACTCTTACGCCATCATAGTTCACATGCGCGCCCACCTGACGGCGCTTCATGCCAACCGCTTCCGCCACTTTCTCGAACTCGTTATGAAATACCGCGAACGCGAGAGGAACCGCATGTCTCTCACGGCACCACGCCAAATAGGCTTCCCAAACGGCAAAGCTTCCAACGCAGCTATATTCATCCGGATGAAGCCGGTCCGCGGCAAATGTCGCCACCTGCCACCCAAGCTCTTCGACCTTAACGCCCATCACGCTCCCGCTCCCGATAACTTTCGACAATATCCCGCGCAAGACGCTCACGGTCCACCTCAATAAGCCGGTTCAAGGCATCCTGATGTAACAGTGCCTGCTGCACCGAGGCGACAAACCCACTTGGCAATCGCCCTTTGGGAAGCAGCTGAACATCTCGGGCAGTTGACGGCCAGCGCACCACGTTCACCTCGGCGGTAATGACGTAGCACCCCAAACCGTCTAGGCCCGCATCGCCCAAATACCCCTTCGGAATCTCCATCGACGGCATCTTGGTAATCGGCCGGTGAGAAATCGGAACAAGACGAAGGCGTGCGCCATCCGGCTCACATTTTGTCTGCACGATAAGACAAGGACGCCGTTTCAGCCCCCGGTCATGACCCGCAGCCGCTTCCCACGACCACAGATACGAGAACCCGACCACATCTCCAGCTTTTGGACGGAACTCCGGCACGTCTCCCCCCCAGCCAGCCACCCGAGAGATCATTAAAGTGTAGAGGAAACAGCACTTCCCGTCACCATGTTTACACACCGTAGACGCGTTTGACCCACGCTCCGCCAAAGAAGAAAGCGAGCCATCCCGCCTTCCTTACATAGGTATCAGGATGTACCCCCCTCCATATATTGAAGCGGCTTGTCCCGGTTACTGGCATCGCCGCAACAAACCTTTTCAGGTTCGCTGTGACAGGCCCACGCGGTACCAGTCGCATCGCATACTTGGCATACCTCCTCCGCTCCCGGCAGGCAGCCAAGGTTGGACGCGGACTCCGTCATTTCCTTGCCGACATCGAACGGGCAACCTTCGCAGTAGCCTTAGCCTACAGTCTGCATGAGTTGTTTCCTTTCACCCATGCCAGACAGCGGAGAGGTTCGCCACGGGGCGGCACACGCCCCGTGGCCTGTTTGACTCCCTTGCGAAGCCCCTCCCTCGCCGTCAATCAGAACGCGGTCTTTCTGCAGACCTGACAGTACCGGCCCATCATTCCAACATCCCCGTCAGCTGCCCTGCGCATAGCCAAGTGGAAGGCCATCACGCGCTTAATCTTCGCGTGCAACAAAACGTGATATCCGCCTAGATACCCCTAGCTACCCGATACCCCGACCACTTGAAAATGCCCATTGTATAAGGGTTTTTCATTGCCCATCGTCTGTCCACCGGCAGCAGCCGGATGTTTTGGTTCTTCCAGACAAAGGACAGCAGCATGGCGAAAACATACGACAAGCCCGACCGCGGCAACTTCCGCGCCTTCAAGAACAACAGCAAGGAAATCGGCGACGACCGCCCCCTGTTTCAAGGCAAGCTGACGCTGCCCAACAGCAAGGATGAGCGCAGCTTCGCGCTGTGGCCCTACGCAAGCGAAAAAGATGGCGCAACCATTCTCTCCGGAAGGGCAGGTGTGTCGGCCAACTCGCAAATTGCGTCCTACACCCAGCCCGCAAAGGAAACAGTGCAGAAGCTCGCCGTGGAGATTCCCTCCAAGAGCGGAGGTGAGCCGTTCAAGCTCGAGCCCGATTCCCTGATCCTCTTCACCAACAAATCCAAGGACGCCGATAACCAGGAACGCCCCGACTACTACGGTTTCTATAATCCCGGTGACGGCAAGCTCCAACGCGTCGCGGCGTGGTCACAGCTCGACCGCTATGGAAACCCCATGCTCACCGGCTCCGTCCAGGCCTACGACCAAAACAAGCAGATGGAGCAGGACGCGGAACGGCCCGCGCAATCCGCCCATAACATGGCCAGCGACCGCGAACTGGAACACGCGCGCTAAGGCCCTTCGCTTCTACTCAGCCGGGGGGCCGCTCAAGCGGCTCCCCTTTTTCTATGGAGGCGCCATGAACATCCACTTCGACATCAACCAAGACTTCATCGATCTGCACCAACAGCACCGCGAAGGTAAGATTTCTCGGGAAGAGTACGACAACAAGCTTCGCGCCATCCTCATCGCCGCCGACAAGGTGGCGTTGCGTCCACCCCGCCCTTCCAACCTTACCCCCATCATAGAAACCGAACACTCAGGCCCGCTCACCTACGAATGGAATGCCGACGGCAAGCTGACCCTCAGCGTCAACGCCGCAATCGAGGACCAGCCGCGCCTCAATGCATACCCCCGTCACCTCCGCCAAGCAGCCCGCGTCGAACTTGACGCCAACCTCACGGAGAAGGAGGCAGCGAAGTTGCGTGCCGCCCGAACGGCTGGTGATTTCTTCTACCAAGCGGTCATGGACGACCTCCTGTGCTGCCGCGCCGGCGAGATGCTCCAGCGCCAAGGCCCCGACGCGAAACGGGCCGTCAACATCGACGAACGGTTCCACCTCGGAGACAACCCGGACGTCATCCTCAACGAAGACCTTCCTTCGCTTGTGCACGGCGCCGTGCGCGACGACGAGATGGAGCGATGACCATGGGAGACCAAGACGTCCCCCGCGTGCGCTACGCGGAACGGCATGACGGCTCTTACGACATCACCGTCATCAATGGTGATGCCCCTTCACTCCGCATCGACAGCTACCCCGAGCACATCCGCAAGGAGGTTCAGACCACCTTCCAGTCAACACTCACGCTTTCCGAAATGCGCAAGCTGCGTGCCGCCCAAGACATCGGCGAACCCGCCTACACCGCCGTGTGGGACGACCTTGTCTCCCAACGCGCCGAAGAACGCCTGCGCAACCCCTCCGCCTTCACCCCCGGAACTTTGGAGACTGGACGCGATGCCCTCACATCACCACACCGCTCCTACCTTGCCCCGGAAACGGAACGCAGCCGATGACATCGACACCTTACGCTTCTCACTTCGGCTCATGCTGGACTTCCATGGGCCCGCCGCCGTCATCAATTATGCAACCGACCACAACATCCGCTGCGAAATCTGTTGCACATGCGGATGGATGCCCCACCATGATGGAGAATGCCTGATGTGCGACCTGCCCCTATGACCGGTCCCGTTCAGGCTTATGCAGGGAAGGGGAACGCTCAACAAGCACCGCCATGTCTTCCTTGTTCCGCTCTGAAATCCGCTTCACCGCGTGCGTGACCACACCCCTGAAGGCCGCGTCGCCGATCCGTGACGCGGCCTTCTGCATGGCTTCCCATTCCTCCGGTTCCAAGGCATCCAGAAGGGCGTTCAGCTCGGTTTCAGCCCATGCTGCATCAACCCCGTCCTCTTCTGTCCACCCCTGTGCGCGCGCATACAGCAACGCCGCCTCTTCCGCCTTATTGGATGCCCCTTGGCGCAGCAGCGCCTTGGCTTCAAGGACAGCCTTGAACTCACCCTTGCTCCACATGGCCCGCGACCCTTGTTGTTCTTTCGCGACGCACACCCTCATGCACCAGGTGTGCCAAGGCACCCTGCCACCCCAGTGTCCTTAGCGGCAAGAAAACAACAACGCTTCACAACGTGCACCGTGGGCGCTTTACCCCACCAAGGCCGGCGCTATAGTGAAACTTCAACCGCGGAGGACAAAACCACCAACACGCAACCGGACCTTTCATCAAAACCCGTCCCGTCAATGCGTATCGCGTGGTTCCCGCATGCTGCCTGTCATTTCGCACACCTCCACAGTGGAGGACCTCTTCTCCTCCCGCATCTTCATCGCCGCCTCCGTCCAGCGCACCTACCAGTGGAATACGTCCGAATGTGAAACCCTGCTCGCCGATCTGGTGCGGGCGTGGAGCGCACAAGCCTCTTCTCCGGAACCAGCGGCCGCTGACCTTTCACTCGATGAAGAGATGGACGCCGATCTGGGGCTACTCCCTACACCCAGCATCCAGCCCGCGCTTCCCGATTATTACCTCGGCGCCATCGTCACCCGTACCGCTCCAGACGGCGCCGTCGAAATCTACGATGGCCTGCAGCGCATCACCACGCTGACCATCCTGATCTCCGTCCTGCGCGATACCGTGGACGATGACCTTCTGAGCCAACGCCTCGACAAACTCATCAATCAGGACGGCGACAAACCCCGCCTCTTGCTTCCCGAGCGCCACCCCGCCCTCTGGAAGGAAATCCAGAAGCGGGGAGAGGCGGGGAAGGTGCGAAGATCATCGGTCGCCAACGACTTCCAGCACCGCGTGCGCGAAGCCGCCCGTACCTTCCGCTCCGCCGCCAATGCCTGGAACCCAGCCCAGCAAGCCTCCTTCGTAGAGTTCCTTCTCAATCGCGTGGCGATCGTCATCGTCCACGCCGCGGCCGGACGATTGGCACGCCAGATCTTCGTCACCACCAACCTCAGGGGACTCCCCCTCAACCAGGCCGACCTGTTCAAAGGGCAAATCCTCGACATCGCCCCCGATGAAGCCACCGCCGCCGACATGGAAAACAGCTGGTCCGTTATCCAACACGCGGTGGGCAACGATCTCGTGCCCTTTCTGACAACGGTCGATTTCATCACGCGCAGGCAGGAACAATCCGCCGACCACCTGCAGGAGCTGATCGATTACCTCGGAAGCAAAGTAGGGCCGCACAAAATCAACGAATGGCTGAAACGGCTCTCCGTCTTCGCCTCCGCCTGGAAGCATCTTGATAGAAAACTGGAAAGCCCCGGAAGCACCCCTTTGGACGTCAACATCTGGCGGCTGAGCCTGTTCAAATGGCAGCAGTGGAAGCCACTCGCCCTGCTCTGGCACGCAAACTACCTTTTGAAGACCGCCAAAGGCGTATCGTCATCGTCTGAAACAGCCCACGCCCGTCATTTTGCGCAGCTGCACCGCCGCTGCATGGCCATCACCCTTGCCAGCCTCAACCAATCCCAGCGCTCAAATCTGTTCGCCCAAGCCATCACCCAAACCATCAAGGGCAACAACTGCCTGTCAGGGGCCTTGCTCATCACGGACGTCCTTCAAGACCGCATCGAGGATAAGCTCTCCAACCCGTTCACCGACGAAGACCGCCGCATCGTTCTCTTCCGCTGGCTGGAGTCACTCTGCTGGGATGTTCCCCCGCTCTACATCAAGGATGGAAGTATCGAACACGTGCTGCCACAGAACCCCCATCCGAACTCTCAGTGGTTCATTGATTTCTCAGACGAAGACAGCCGCCACGAAAGTTGCCACAGCATCGGAAATCTCGCCCTCATCGATCCGGAAACCAACACCCGGCTCGCCAATGCCGATTTCATTCACAAGCAGCAGATCTTTCTCGAGGCTTCCGGCCGCTTCCGCTCTTTGCAAGGGTTCGAGCAATCCACCGCCTGGACTGAAGACGACATTCAGAGGCGCACCCAACTGCTGAAACAAGACATAGTGAAGCAGCTGCATCTCACGCCGCGCTCCACACCAAAGCGCAGGGCCCAGAGTGAAGCGGCAACTGCACGCCCAATGTAAGGAAGGGTTCGCCTCACAAGCTTCCTCGATTCCGAAAACTTGCTGCGTCTGCAGCCGCAATCGAGCCCGCTTCCGCTACTGACCGGAAAGGATCAGAACTTTTACAACGATAGTTCGAGTGTGGGCGCCTCCCGCCTGCGGCGGGCCACGCTCTATCGCACGAGCGCAATGCGCGCGACGGAGCCGCGATATTGCGTCTCCGCCCGTACGGGTGACGATCGTTGGCGCGGCACGCGGCACGGCCACAGACACCAATAGCCCGCGTGAGGGATGAAAGGAGAGAAGAGGGAGGGGCATGAAGGGCGAACCGGCCAGAAGCCGAGAGAGGCCGCCGGTTCCCAACCAAGGAGCCCGCCCATGCAGAAACCACAACAAACCACCCAACCCGCAATCCTCGCGCCGAAAGGCCCCTATGACTATGCGCAGTGCCCTCCGTCGTCGCCGTGGGGACGCGTTCAAGAGACAACCATCCTCATGTGGGCCTACAGTCCCGATGGAACACGTGTCCCGGTGCTTTGGCAGGTCCATACCGCAGGCCATGGCGGTACCCGCGTGCACCGCCAGCTAGCCGCGCGCTTCCTCAACCGGCTTCCGAAGGAATGTCACGCCTACGGCGGCAACAGGCTCTGGTATGAGGAAGATTGCGAAAGCAACGTGCCGCTATTCATCTTCTATAATGGCCTCGACCCCTCGTGCTGGCTTGTCACGGAAGGTCAACAGTTCCCGCGCGAGCGCTTGATGGAAAGCATCAGGCGCTGGATGCCGGACACGGTTGATGCCGTGCGTGCCATTGCAGCGCGCTTCGATGCCGTCCTCGTCAAAAACGGCCATACGTTGAGAAGCCCGCTTCCCGCGCAACACTCCGTCTAGCCCCCTGAGCCGTTTATCGATGCCACGCTTCGGCGCATTGCGCCGGAGCCGCTTTCGTTCATCCCCATGGAGATACGTCATGACCCAGGAACGTCCCCGCATTGTTTTCTGCACAAACACCAACCGCATCATCGATTTCGTCCGCGATGGCACCGGTGAAACCGACATCCAGGCCATCGCCCGCCTCAAGGGGGAATACGGCACCGCGCTAACCACGCTACCCGCCCAGGAAGCCCAAGCCCGATACGAAAATAGCTTCAAGACGCCGGTGCAGGAGATTACCGCCGAAGCCTTCGACGATGCCCTGAACGTGCTTCCGCCCGAAGACTGGCGCCGTGGGCGCGGCGCCGAAAGCTTCAAATGCATGGAGAGAATTGCCGGAGCGGTGACCTCAATCTATGTCGCCGTGGCAAACCGCTACTTCACCTTCAACGATCACATCCGCACGCCACATGACCAGTGCTGCGAACGTGTGATGGCATTCATCGCCGCCCATCCGGTTCCCACGACAACCGCGCCGGAGGCAAGCACATGACCATGCAAGCGCGCTTCACTTTCGATGCCCGCGATGAACAGCTCCGCCAGCAAGGACTAATCTACTGGAACACCACAAATGACCCGCGCGTCGGGGATTACGTCAAGCTCGGGGACGGAACCCTCCACCGCATCAGCACCAAATCCAGCACGTCCTTCCAGCTGTCAGATCCACGCTTCGGAGCCAGCTTCCATTGGTGCTGGTGGTACTGCTCCTACTCGGGAGGCCATCAAAGGGCACTCCACGCTCTCTCTTCCTTAGAAGACACCGGCGAAACCCGCGACGGAGACGTCTGGGTCTTTCACCACGACCAGGCTGGAGCCCACCGCGGCGTCACCTGCACCATCCCATGCAGAATCTACCGCCTTACCCATTAACCGAAAAATGGAGACCACTCATGTCAGCTTCCCTTACAGACCACGCCATCGAAATCCTCCAGAAAACGAACGATGGGGAGGACCTAGACCCCAAGCACTTGAAGATCGTCGAGTACGCCGTCAACGGCCTCCTCAACCAAACAGGCTTGCACCTCTTCTACGACTTGCTCGAAAACGTGCGCGGCGGTTACGTCCGGCCATGGTTCCATGGCGTCGAGCACGTCACGCGCAATCATCAGGGCTACGTGCTGTGGAAGGGCGTCGCCATCGAGCACTACAGCGGGGCCTACGCCCACTCCGACGAAGCCGCCGAGAATATCCGGGAATTGGCGCGACGCTGCGCCATCCTTGAAGGGAAGGGGGTCACTCCCGACACCAACAGCGTCGTCTGGCAATGGAGCGAATAACAGGCAGCACGCTTGCGCCCGTGTGTCCCATGCCGAATACTTCACCCATGTCCATCCACCCCAACCTGCAACTGCTCCTGCACATCATAGACCAATACCCCGGCTCTACCGTCGTCGAGCTCACCGAGCACCTAAAACCCTACGCGCCCGCCCACGACCCGCACACGCAGCAAGCCGTGCGCACAAGATTGCGGGCTTTGCTGGCAGCAGGCTTTGTTCAGCTCGACCATAAGGGCAAACCCCGCACTTACCTCCGCACGCAACAAAGCTACCGCGTCGTTCCCAGTCACGGGCCTTTCGACCCGGAAACGCCCCGCCGCAGACCTCCAAAACAGGCCCAGAGATAGAGCACGGCCCGCAAAGGGTGCCGGATACTCCAGCACAGAGGGTGCAGGAGAAACGGCGCAATCCTGATCCGGAGGCCTGCCCATGTCGCTTCTTCAAGCGCCCGCCATACCTGTTACAGCACTCATCCCGCCCGAGGACCCTGACCGCCCCGACCGCAGCAAAGCTGCTGGCCTCCTGTCTGCCGGCGAACGGCTGCTGATCCATCTCGCCCGTGGACACGCCCCTTGCGCGCACAACATCCGCGCCGCCATGGAGGAGGCTTTCGGTGCATCCGACAGCACGGGCGCGTGGGTGTGGAAGGACGCCTACGAAGCCTTGGAAATAGCACAACTCTTATTCCTGCGCCGCTTCCTTCCCAGCATGCGCAAATCCGCAAAGGACCCAAAACAGCTGCTCTCCATGCTGCAGAGACTGGGCGACCTCATCCCCACCCACACCAGGCGCAGCGAAGACTCCATCGGCCTGCAGCAGTTCTCAACCCCGCTGGAACTCGCCTTCCTTGTTGCGGAAGCAGCCGCCATCACAGCCGACGACGTGGTGCTGGAACCGTCAGCGGGCACCGGGCAGCTGGCCATCTTCGCGGAAGCCGCCGGCGCTTCGCTTCATCTCAACGAGCTTTCCCCCACCCGCGCCGATATCCTCGCCACCCTGTTCAACACCACGGTCACCAGCTTCAACGCCGAGCAGATCCATGATCGTCTCGGCGATACCGTACAGCCCACCGTCATCATCATGAACCCGCCGTTTTCGGCTTCTCCGAACGTCACCGGCACCATGCGCGGTGTTGACCTCCGCCACGTCAAGTCAGCACTCAATCGCCTAGCGCCCGGCGGCCGCCTGGTCGCCATGACCAGCGCCGGACTATGGCCACACAACCCGCAATGGAAAGAAGCGTTCGACCAGCTGAGCAAGATCGCCACCCTGCGCTACACCACCGCCGTGAGCGGCAAGATGTTCCAACGCCATGGAACCGCCATCCCCACCCGGCTCAGCGTCTTCGACAAACGTCCGGCCGCAGACGCCGATGCCAAATGCAGCGCCGAGGACGCAATCAGCCCCCAGCGCATTCTCTGCGACATCGCCACTTGGGTACCCGCACGCGCGCCATGCGCCAAGCGCATCACCGTCACCCTCAACACACCCGTCAGCAAGCCACACCCCAAGCCTGCACAACACTCATCCGCAGCATCGTCTGCGCCAGCCCATGTCATCAGAGGCAGCGAGATCACCTACAGCCTCGTTGACGCGCCGGCCACCACCGCGTCCCAGGGCCTTTATCAAAACTACGCGCCGGAGCGCATCAAAGTGGACGGCGCATGCCCGCCGCCGACCGCGCTGGTGCAATCGGCCGCCATGGCTTCGGTCAAACCGCCCGCGCCCGCGTACAGGCCACATCTCCCCCCGGATGTGATCAAGAAAGGCCTGCTCTCCGACGCCCAGCTTGAATGCTTGATCTACGCCGGCGAAGCCCATGCTCGCCTGCTAACCGGCCATTGGACTGTGGATGACACGCTCGACCACGTCTCGGCCGCCACGTCCGACACCGCAAATGCCGTCCAGTTCCGCCGGGGCTTCTTCATCGGCGATGGAACCGGTGTGGGGAAGGGACGCGAAGTCTCGGGCATCATCCTCGACAACTGGATCAAAGGACGCACCAAAGCAGTGTGGGTCTCCAAATCCGACACGCTGCTGGAAGACGCCCAACGCGACTGGAGCGCGCTCGAGCAAGAAAAGCTGCTGATCGTGCCCCAATCCCGCTTCAAGCAAGGAAAACCCATCCCGCTCTCGCAAGGCATCCTGTTCACCACCTACGCCACGCTCAGGTCAACGGAACGGGAAGGAAAGAAATCACGGCTCGCGCAGATCACCGATTGGCTGGGGCACGATTTCGACGGCGTCATCATCTTCGATGAAGCCCACGCCATGGGCAACGCCGCTACCTCCAAGAACGACCGCGGCACCAAGAAGGCGTCGCAGCAAGGCATCTGCGGTTTGCGCCTGCAGCATGCCTTGCCCAATGCCCGCGTCGTGTATGTCTCCGCCACCGGCGCAACCACCATTGAAAACCTTTCCTATGCGCAGCGCTTAGGGCTTTGGGGCAACGACGACCTCCCGTTCCCCACCCGCGCCGATTTCGTCGCAGCCATGCAGCAGGGGGGTATTGCGTCATCCGAAGTTCTTGCCCGCGACTTGAAAGCGCTTGGATTGTATATCGCCCGCTCGCTCAGTTACGAAGGCGTCGAGGTGGATATTCTGGAGCACGCGCTTACGGAGCAGCAGATCGACATCTACAATCACTACGCCCGCGCCTACAAAGTCATACACACCAACCTGCACGAAGCCCTGAAGGCATCCGGCATCTCCGATGAAGCCGGCGCCACGCTTAACAAGAATGCCAAGTCTGCCGCGCTTTCCGCGTTTGAAGGTAACAAGCAGAGATTTTTCAATCACCTCATCACGGCCATGAAGGTGCCGACGCTGCTGAAGGCGTTGCAGAAGGATTTGGATGATGGAAAAGCATGCGTCATCCAGCTGGTCTCGACCTCGGAAGCCTTGATGGAAAGACGCCTCTCGCAACTGTCGCCATCGGAGATGAACACCCTCAACTTCGACGTCACACCGCGTGAGTATGTGCTGGATTATTTGCAGCACAGCTTCCCCACCCAGCTCTTCGAAACCTACAGCGACGAGGAAGGGGAGCTGCAATCCCGCCCCGTCTTCACCGAGGACGGCCAGCCTGTGTTTTGTAAATGGGCCGTTGAACAGCGCGATTTCATGCTCGAACAGCTGCAGCTACTTCCCCCCGTACAAGCCGCCATGGATCAGATCATCCATCACTTCGGAACCGACATGGTGGCTGAGGTCACCGGGCGCTCGCGCCGCATCGTGAAGAAACCGGGCGTGACGGGCTTTGAGCTTTGCGTTGAGAACCGCAGCGGAAGCGCCAACCTTTCCGAAACCTCCGCCTTCATGGATGACCGGAAACGCATCCTCATCTTCTCCGATGCAGGAGGAACCGGGCGCAGCTACCACGCCGACCTCAATTCTTTGAACCAGCACCCGCGCGTGCACTACCTCCTCGAAGCCGGATGGAAGGCCGATACCGCCATCCAAGGACTTGGGCGTTCCCACCGCTCCAACCAAAAGCAGCCCCCGCTGTTCCGCCCCGTCGCCACTGACGTGCGCGGCGAAAAACGCTTCCTCTCCACCATCGCCCGCCGCTTGGACAGCTTGGGCGCCATCACACGCGGGCAACGCCAGACCGGCGGGCAGGGGATGTTCCGGCCCTCCGATAACCTGGAAAGCACTTACGCGCGCGACAGCCTGCGCGCCTTCTACAGCCATCTTCACAAAGGGATTGTTCCCTGCACCACGCTGCAACAGTTCCAAGACGCAACCGGGCTCAAGATTGTGGACCGCGATGGAACGATGCTGGAAGACCTGCCGCCGATTTCACGCTTCCTGAACCGCGTGCTGGCGCTGGAAATCCAGATCCAGAACGACATCTTCGCCTATTTCGAGACCCTGCTGGAAACGCGCATTGAGCGCGCCAAGGCCGCCGGAAGCTTCGATGTGGGGTTGGAAACCATCACCGCAGAAAGCTTGACGGTTGAAACGCGACAGCTCATCGCCAGCAATGCGGCGACAGGCGCCGAATCGCTCCTTCTCAAAATCCGCCAGAAGGACCGGACCAAACCACGGACGCTAGACAGCTTGCACGAATACCTGGGCTACCGGGGCGCCGTCCGCCTCGTGAACAGTAAATCCAAGCGCGCCGCCCTGCAGATACCCACCTCATCGCTGATGAACGAGGATGGCACGCTCGAAGACCGGGTACGCCTGTTGCGGCCGATGGAATCCACCGCCGTACCGGTCAATTCCATGCCTGAAAGCAACTGGGAGCCTTGCGACCAGAAAACTTTTGAATGGCTCTGGACCGAAGAGCTGAGTTCCTTGCCCGAGTTCACCGAGAGCACCTTCCATGTCATGACCGGGTTACTGCTTCCCTACTGGAAGCGCCTGCCGCTCAACAACCCGCGCGTCTACCGCTTCACCACCGATAAGGGGGAAGCCCTTATCGGCCGCCTTATCCCCACGGAAGTGTTGGGCGCCTTCACGCAAGACAAACCCGACCTGACGCCGGAAGAAGCCTGGGACCACGTGCTCAACAACGGCATCCTACGCCTTGAGGATGATCTGCTGGTGAAGCGCATAACGACCATGCACGCGCCACGCATCGAGCTGTTGGGGTTCACGCAAGGCCAGTACCAGCAGCTGAAAGCCATCGGCCTCTTCGCGGAAACCATCGCCTGGAAGCTTCGCCTGTTCATTCCGACTGGCTCTCTTGAAGGACCGCCAATCCTCGCCAAGCTGCTCCGAGCGCACCCCATCCGCTCCACCACGTTCTAAGGAGGCGCGTCATGGATTTCAGAACCCTCTCACGGCGGTTGGCTGATAACGCCGAAGCGGTCTGCGCCCATTACCTCTCCAACGGACGACGGCATGGGCACTATTGGCTGGTGGGGGACGTGTTCAACACGCCCGGCCGCTCTCTCTACGTGCGGTTGTTTCCAACCCATGGCGGCAAACCCGCAGGGAAATGGGCCGATGCCGCCGACCCTGAAAAGCACGGAGATCTTCTGGACCTCATCCGCTGGAACCGGGGGATTTCCTCATCGGCCGAGCTGCGCCGCGAAGCCATGGACTTCCTCTCCCTTCCCATCAAAGCTCCGGCAGCACCACCAGCTCCCCGCAACAGCGCGCTCGCCGCTTCGCGCCTGGTCCATGCCTCGACCCCCATCATAGGAACATTGGGCGAGCAATACCTGCGACGGCGCGGCATCACCGCGTCGCTGGATCTGAAGGCGCTGCGGTTCCACCCCGGCTGTTATTACAAACCCGACCGCGACGCCTTATTGGAAACCCACCCCGCCATCATCGCCGCCGTGACCGACCTTGCGGGCACCATCACCGGTGCCCTGCGCATCTATCTCGATCCTTATGACGTAGATAAAGCCCATCTCGAGTTTCCGCGACTTTCCATGGGTAACGTGCTCGGAAACGGCATCCGGCTTGGAATCGCCCACGACGTCATGGCAGCGGGTGAAGGGCTTGAAACGATGCTCGCGCTGCGATCTCTGATGCCCACCATGCCGATGGTTGCCGCCACGTCCGCTTCCCACCTTGGCGCGCTCGAGTTGCCGTCAACGCTCAAGCGCCTGTACATCGCCGTCGACAACGACCCGGCCGGGATGACGGCGGCAGAATGCTTGTCGTTTCGACATATCGACAACCCCATCGACATCCAGCTGCTCCAACCTGTCTATGACGACTGGAACAGCGACCTGCTCAGGCTCGGACCAGACCTCGTGCTGAGAGAGCTAAGCGCCCTCCTTGTGGAACCCGACCTGGGACACGTGCTCTCGATGCCACGTCGAAACATCTCCTAACCTTGCAGGCACAGCATATATGATGTATACGGATCATATGCCGTTGCCTGCCAGCCAGTTCCGTAATCCCGAGATCGTCGCCTCACGCGGACATAACTGGGCAGACAAAAGGTCCCACGGGCGTATTCAGATCGCGCTGGACGCCGCCATATCCGATCTCATCCGTGTCATCATGGTGAGCAGCGATCCCCAAACAAGCACCATGCTGGACGCCCAGCTCTATCGGATGACCACGCGCTTCACCGTTGTCACCCGTGCGCTCCATCGCCGAAGCAGAACCTCTGTTGAATGGGAGCTCCACAGATCCACTGTTTCCGCTCTCGAACATATGGCTTACGCCCTCGAAAAGCTCGAGCACTGCGCAAAAGCAACATCCCCTCATGCTGACCAAACACGATCAGCATACCTTACCCTCCATGCATACGATGCGAAGACCATGGCACTCGAAGCCGACGCGCGCAGCGCAAGAAGCTTCATGACCAAGGGCCCTATGTCCGGCCTCGCTGACCTAGCCGGGATCATACGGGATACTCCAAATTCCCCCGATGCAATCTTGCCTCTTGCTCGCCTCGTTCCATTGGCCAGATCCATCCCGCACGATAGCCTTTTGAACCAGGATACTCCCGGCGGACGGGCCTATCTCGACGCATACGCGCGCATCCGAGATATCGCCCGCGCCAACATCGACACCAATCCAAGAGCAACAACACATCATGACGTCTCGCGCTGATACCACACTCCGGCTCCGCCTCGGCTCCCAGCGCGATGGATTGGGCTTTCTCTACGGATTGGATCCTCGATGACGAAGAGGTCGCTCGTGTCCCAGAACACAGCCAAGCCGCAACCGTTCTGACCCAATGCTGATGTCGTCCTTCCCACGTCGGCAGCGTCGGTACCGTCCCCCGTCATGAATTGTAGAAAACGCGATATTTTCTACACATTGTTTCGGAGTTCCGGCCCAAGCTCTTGCCCGTGTTTGGCCCTGTGCCAGAGAAGTGGGCGGCCAGCCTTTGAACGACCCGCTCGGCCACTTGGCCGACTTAACGCCTGTAAAACTCTCTGCATCAGGAGTATATTGTCCGCAACCGAGCAATAAGGGTTGTATAGCAGGGACGGCAAGTCCGACGGGCGGTTACGTGAGGCTTGCTATTGGACAGGAGCACGTCGTGGATGGCGCGGGAATCATACGTTTTGTTTTGACCAACCTGCCGGCGTTTCTGCTCGTCTTAGCCTTCGTCATCGCCACCCTGTCCACAGGTATCCCCCGCACCGCGGAACGCTATCTCTCGTGGCTGTTGCTCTTGGCAGTGGGTTGCGAAATGGTTTGGGCTGGGTTCTTTCACGTCTTTTTTCCCGAGACTGCGGCCTCCTTCATCAACTGGCAGGTCAGCCCATTCCAGTTCGAGATCGGTGTCGCCGATCTCTCCATCGGATTAGTTGCCATCGCCTCCTTCTGGAGAAGCCTTGAATTCAAGAGCGCAGTCGTCGCCTACGTCGTGCTGTTCTATATCGGCGCCGCTATCGACCATGTGCATCAGGCACAGGTTGCAGGCAACTTCTCGCCGGGCAACTTCGGACTGCTCCTCCTTATGACGGTCGCTAAAGTCCTGCTGCTTACCGGACTTCTGTGGGAGGCGTGGCGCGAGCGTGAGAGGATCGACCGCTAGACGATCTCATTAGGGAACAAGCAACCCATGAGACCCTTTTCAACAACTCGTTTCACAATGACTTAAGCGTTATCTTCAAGACACACAGACACCCGCAAACCACTCCCTCTTCTATCCGGCACACGCGCTCGCGCCGTATACTGTCCTCATGAAGCCAGCCCGCGCTCGGCCCGATACCGACGCCATCATCGACGCATGGCTTTCATCGGCACGCCTTATCATCGACTCCGGCGCCACGATTGCAACCGACACCTTCCTCTTCGGCCGCGGCTTATCTCCGTCATCCCGCAAGACCTACTACCATGTGCTCAAGCGGTTCATGGATTGGGCAGTCGCCAATGAAATCGACAGTCTTGCCGATGTGACCCCGCGCCACGTCGCAAGCCATATTGAAGGGCTGATGCCGCGCACGGCCAAAACCCGGTTGACCAACCCCGGAAAATCCAAGCTGCTCTGCCGTGCCGTCATAGCCACCTATTTCGATGTCCTGCTCGCATCCGACATCGTCGAAGCAAACCCCGCAGCCAGCTATCGGTCACGCGGCCATTCCCGGCAGACAACCCCCACACCGGCCCTCACGCCTGCCGAGTTGCTACGCCTGCTCGATGTCATTCCGCGCGATACCCCGCTCGGCAAACGAAACCGCGCTCTTCTCGGACTGCTGGCGGGCACCAGCTGCCGCATCGCCGCCGCATTGGGGCTTTCGCGCAAAGCGCTTACTTTGGTTCAAGGCGTGTGGCGTGTCACCCTAATGGAGAAAGGACAGATCCCCCATACCATCCCTCTCACGCCTGCGGTCTGGAGCCTGATCAATCCGCTGCTAGATTTGGGGCATGACGTAGAAGGCGACTTCATCTTTCCCGCTTGGGACATGCGCCGTAAGCGCCTCATTTCAAAGCCCATGCGTTACATCGAAGCCTACCGCACCATCCAATCCATTGCAGTGTCCGCCGGCATCACCGACAAATCCATCACTCCACACAGCTTCCGCGCAACCGCCATAACCGCCCTGCTCGACGCAGGCCACGACATCGTCATCGCCCAGCGCATCGCAGGACACGCCGACCCCGCCACAACGCGCCGTTACGACCGAAGGCAGAAGACCGTTATGGAGGAGGATGTGGGGCACCTGGAGAAGGCGCTCGAGTTGGACAATGCCTGAAAGCTCATGCCCCCCCACGGTCCCAACCAATTGCGTCAACCTCACCCGCCGACGATACGCAACGCAGCGCCATCAAAGTAATTCATCTCTTTCCAGTGCTTCAGCTGAACCTCCAGACGAAGCAGCCGCTTGTTCCACGGACCACACTCCGGTCCAAGGGAGTTGATGACCTGCCACTCCCCGTTAAAGAAGACCTCCAACCTGATAGGCCCTCCCTCCGTGATCGGAGGAGAGGGCCTGGACATCGCACCATCGGGCATGACATTTCCTCATCAAATGGACTGCACGTAGACACTGGTCTGCACACTCCATCTGCCCGAAGACGCATGCCTCCTCATGGACAGGCCGGGGGCACTTCCGTTCAGGGGTTGTCCTTGACAAACGCATTCCCCTGACTCACCACGCTATTATGCTTCACTCTCCCGACACGCTCGAAACATGGCTGTCCTATCTTCAATCGGCGCTCAACGACAGCGTTACCTACGCCAGAGACCGACACAAACAACCAGACCTAACCCTCAACGCCCTCATCAACCTGGTGTGCGAGGATCGTGAAGACTTCGACAGCCTCACCAGGACGCTCCGCCGCGCCATCAAGGATTCAGCTCCCTCAAATCGCCACGTCATCAGCGAAGAGCTGTTCGATAGCCTGGACAGACACGTCTTCCTCCCCTTCCTCCCGGTTCATCGCCGGAAGCATCTGTTCCAATCCCATCAAACCGCCTTCGTCGAGCAGGTCCTGAAACGGCGCTATGCTCCCCGACGCCGTGAACTTGCCCGCGTCGAGACCTTTCTGGAACATGCTCCCGTCTCCGTCACCGACCTTACAACGGCGGAGGGCTTCACGGCCCTGGTGTTCAACACCGTCTACGAACCCGCGCTCCGCGCCGATGCCGACACCGCCACCGCAAACCTCCGCCTTCTCCGCGCTGGCTTCGCCTTCGGGCACGATGCTCTCAGCTCTGGCTGCAAACGCACGAGAGCCTTTCAACGCGCCATCCTCCTGCTCATAGGCGCCTTCTCGCTCTACCGCATGGGGCACGAGGGCGAGACCGCCCTCGTCGCGGAAATGCGCGATGCCTATTCAGACGAACGCAACGACTACCTGCTCCACGGCATCCTCGCTCATCGCTACTTCCACAACCTCTTCAGCGAGGCTTCCAGCCATTCTCTCGATCTCATCCGGCGCGGACGAACCGGCACGTGGGGCAGCCTGTCAGGGAATGGCGTCTACCTTCTCCGCGCCGCTGACCTCGCCTTGGAGGAGGGCTTCCGCCCCGATCAAAAACCAAAAATCCTGCATGGCGCATCCCTCGCGGAACTCTTGAATGACGCCGCTGACGACTTGCAGCGACATGGCCGCCACGCCGAGCTTCACATCTGCCGCGCGACCGCCCTCAAGACGCATATCCTGCAAGGAGACGTGCAAGCGACAATGGAGGGGGTAGCCGCCATTCGTCAGGATCCAGCCTGGGCAACCACGCTCACACCCTACCGCCAAGCTCTCCTACTTGCCCTTGAAGCCCGAGCCAACTTCATTGCCTCAAGAGGGATCGACCGGCCGCTTCTCTTGGCGGCCGGCAGCCTCGTGCGCGAGCTGCGGATGCTGAAAAAGGTCCACCCGCATTTTCGGCTGAACCCCATCGACGAACTGTTCATCCCCGACCTCGAACGCGCGACCCTCGCTGTGTTCGGATCCACCGCCAACATGACGGCCTGAGCCAAGCTCGGAGGGCATCGGACGACGGCGGCCATTTCCCCGTGTCAGTTTCGTTCAACAGCCCCTGCATATGCTTTCACGAACGAAAGCATATGCACTGCCGTACAAATGGCCTTTGCTGGCCGATGGCCAAGACCCAGACGCCCTCGAGGCGAGGCTCGCCTATCATCTTCACCGTTTGCACCTTACCGGCGCACCGCTGCGGGAAGCCCTGAAAGGAAAGGCACTCCTTGCCACTGCCTTGTCTCAAGCACGCGCATCCGTCGATCAGACCTTCATCTCCGAGCTCGCCGCCGCACTAAATATCACGGCCGATGAATTAAGCCGCTCGCCGTCCGATGATGAAGCCCGAGAATGGGCTTTCTACCGAACTAGTGCAAGAAACCCGCAGGAAGTTTGGCGGCGCGCTTCCGAACTATGGACAAACAAGGGGGTTTCCAATACCCGAGCTGCCGCCATCATCGGTATGAAGCAACCCAACGTCGCCCGCGCCCTTAACGGTAAGCCAGCCGACATCTTTGATTGGCAGCATGCCCAGCGCCTATCAGACGCAATCAAAGTCTTTCCTCCAGAGGATTTTCTGCCACCCGAACAGCCCGCCCAAACAGAAAATCCCTCCCGCTAGCGGGGGTATATCACAGATTTCCACGCCTGAAGTTTGACGCATTCCGGCCCACTTCCCGGCCGCATTCACCCCCGAAATCTCACGCACGCGCCCACCGCGCATACACGTAACCAAACAGGCTCAACCGCGAACGCCGCGCAAATCCCTTGCGCGCGAACGCCCACCCATGGATCGCACGCCTCGTGAAAATCGAAACCCTCGTGGCCCGCTTTAGCGGCCGTTGCGTCTATTGCGGAAAGCACGTCAACACCGGAGAGCGCGGCCCGCATCCGGATGCACCAAGCCGCGATCACTTCATTCCTCTTTCTCGCGGAGGATCACGAGGGGCGAAAAACACAGTCCTCGCCTGCCACAGCTGCAACCAGGCCAAAGGCAACATGGACCCCCGCCTCATCCTCTTCACATGGCTTTGGCTCAGCCCCGACAGCTTCCATGCCGCGCTCGAGCGAATCGACGGCGATTTTTCCGCTCCCAACAGACCACTGCACTGATCTCGCCCCCCGAAAGGACACCCATGCCATCATTCACCGAGGTTTTCGTGTCAAAGCGGCCGTTACCCCTTGTGCATCCCCTCACTCCCCAAAATGATGCGGACAGGGATCATTCAAAAAGCCCACCAAACATGGCCAAAGCCTACAAGCTTCCGGCGCAAGACCGGCTGCCTTATCCCCCCATGCCGCCGCTGATACGTCCTCAGTGGCCCTTCATCGCCCGCATCTACGACATCGCGTCCCAATGGGTGCAGGAAGAATGGCAGGCCATGGAAACGATCAGGCGCGATGCAAACAAGAATAAGCTCAGCGCCGCACACAAGGCGGCCATCGAAGACTGCCGCCTCACACCCGACAATCTCGCCAAGCGCCTCGACAACATCAGCCAGGCCACGCTTCGCAGGGAGCTCAAGAGAATGGGGGCTCCTGCCCCCGGTGAAATCATCCGGCAGGCACGCCTCCACTTCGCAAAACACCTGCTGACACATACCCGTATCCTCATCAGGGACGTTGCCGTGCGCGCAGGCTACGACGACGAGAGACACTTCACGGAGCTGTTCACGCGGGAGTTTGACTGCAAGCCGTCGGACTTCAGGCGCCAGATGCTCCTGGAACTGCCTGTTATGGAGCCTAAAGGGAAGTCGCCCGCGAAAGCCAGACGCAGGTCAAAACCCTAGACATCCACAAATTCCATCATAACCCATGGTTCCATCGTCATTACATCGCATGCGCCATCGCTACCCCGTAGAAGCATATGAGATCCATCTTATCCATTCTCTGTGTACGGCCATGGCCCCAACACGCTTCCGATTACCGGCAGACGACAGCACACTCTTTCCTCGCATGCCTCTGCCGGAGCGCAGCGGCAACGCCTTCCTCGACCGCATCAACGATCTTGCCCTCCGCTGGATTCAAGAAGAGTGGATCGTGATCGATGCCCTTACGCGCGAAGCCCACAAAGGAAGGAACGTGGCTTCGGTTACCGAAGCCATAACTGAAAGCCGTCTCACGCCGGACAACCTCGCCAAGCGGCTGGACAACATCAGCCCGGCGACCCTCCGGCGTAACCTCAAACATCTCAACGGCACCACGCCCGGCGACTTCATCCGCAGAGCCCGCATTGCCTTCGCCCAACACCTGCTTATCCACACGCGCCTGCTCATCCGCGACATTGCCCTCCGTGCGGGATACAGCAGCGAAAAATCGTTCTCGCGCACCTTCCTTCAGGAAACAGGCCAATCCCCCCGGCAGTTCAGGCAACAGGCGTTGGCTATCTACAAACACGCGGACAGGGCACTTCTCGACGGCGCTCCCAGCAAATGATCATGACCCCCGCCCGCACAGCACCGCTCCGCCCCACCCAAGGCCCTGAAAACGTGGAGCAGGGCTCGCTTGCCGACGAATGCGTCAGCTTCGAAGGGCCAAGCGATGTTATCGCCTGCGCCTTCTACACCGACAATTACCTGCCCCAGGTCCACGCTCTTCGGCATTCCCTCAAATCGCATAAGCTCCGCTTCTTCCTGAAGCGGGTAGCCCGCCAGTCCACCTGGGAGGCCACGACACGCCTCAAGGCCGCGTTCGTCCGCGATTGCCTCGCACGATTTCCCAACAGCCATATCCTCTACCTCGATGCCGATTCAGTGCTTCGCAAAACTCCGGACTTCCTTGCTACCGTGAAAACGGACGTCGCCTTCTGCGTCTTCAACAAACCCATCCGCGGCAAGCATTGCCTCCAGCTTTCGGGCGGCACGATCTACGTGCGCAATACAGAGGGTGGCCGAAGGTTTGCCCATGAGTGGGCGGAGACCGCACAGCACTGCGGTCAGTTTGCAACCGACGAAGACATGATCCACATGGCCTTTGGCCGCCTCGAGGGGCTCACACTCACCGTCCTGCCCATGGCGTTCTACAAGGTCTTCGACAACAAGCGCGCGCAAGAGCCCATCGTCGAGCATTTCCAAGCAAGCCGTAGCCAGTTCAAGATCAGCAAAGCCATCCGCAGGATAAAGCGCGTCAGCGTTGCGGTTGGCGTTGTCGCTCTCCTGACCTTCGCCGGCTTCCTTCTCGCCCGCGCGTGAACCACCACATATTCCATCAAAAACCGCGCCTTCCTCATCACCAGCTTTACTCAGATATACCCCATCCCCCTTTCTGAAACCTGGATATCAAAACGGGGGGATCCATGGGCCAGGAGTTCGACGCAACCGTCATCAACCTCGACCGCGACACCGAAAGACTTGCCCACTTCTCCGCACAGATGGCCGCCGCTGAAGTCCGCTTCGAACGCCTTCCCGGCGTGCTGGGCAACAATCCGCCCCCACACCTCAGGCCACAGTTCGCGGCTTCGCAACTGACCCCCGGCGAGATCGGCTGTTACGCGAGCCATCTCCTCGCCATGGAAAAGGTCACGAAACCCACCCTTATCTGCGAGGATGCCATTGTCCTCACCAACCCCCAGGCCTTCATTCCCGCGCTCAATGCCGCGCTTCACGTGCTTCCGAACGATTGGGATCTCCTGCACCTCATGAAACCAAAGAAGGCGTCGGTGCCCCTCGCGCCCCTCTCCCACGGCGTCAATCTCGTGCTGCACTCCAAGGTGCCGCGCGGGTCATGCGCCTACCTCATCTCCCCTGAGGGCGCGCGCAAGCTGACTAGGCCCACGCCGCGCATCTGGACCAATGACGACGACATCAAGACGTTCTGGCGCTTCAACCTCAACATCTACGGCATCAACCCGGGGCTCGTCGCCCGCTCGAAGCTCAAGTCCACCATCGACATGGTGCACGACCGGGGCGCCAAGTTCCGCCACTTCCGCACCCTCAGCCTCGATCGCTTCACGCAGGGCGTGCCCATGAATATCCGCAGGATGGGATTCCGGCCGTGGCTGGTCTGCCAGTTCAAAAACCTCGTGGGGGCCCGATAATGCTCCCAAGGTGCGAAGCGCCATGATCGGATAAAAAAGGGCGGCTTCAGCCGCCCTTCCCTGGCCCTATGTCTTTCCTCCACTGGTGTCCTTCTCCCATCCGCCAAGATTGCGTCGACATACCCCTTGCCAAACCCACCTCCCGCACCACAATAGGCCGGACGAAAGCGACCGACTTGCGAGACCTGACAATTTGCGACCTCATCGAGGACGACCTGCCGGAACGCCTCATTCCCGGCTACGCCAAGACCATCGCGCAGGACGCAAAAGCCACAGCCAAAGAGTTGGGCGTGGTCTCCCGCAACAATCACCCCCCCGCCATCGAAGCCGTGCTCTTCTTGTTGGAGGAGCGAAAGACACGCACTGAAAGTATCATCACCCACATCACCGCATGGTTCGGACAACAGCGCATCCCAAACGACCTGTCGGCGAAGGCAACGACCTGCCTTGACGATGCAGCCCGCTTCCTCATGGTTCTGGATACAGCAAGCGCAGAGCTCAAAAGGCGCCTGCCGACGCCCAACGGGCCTCGTCTCAACCTCACCCACTACCGCTCCCTCGACGCCATTCCCGAGTTCCACAACGGGCTCCTCGGCACCCTCAACAGCCAGCGGATGCTGTTCTCGGTTCTCGAAGAGGCAAAGACTCTCCCCCAAGACCACGACATCGACGAAGCCATGCTGCTTGCAGACTACGCGTTCGCGCATGCCCGCAACATCCTGGATCAAGCCGACACGATGATCGCTGCCTGGCGAAGCCAATCTCCCAGCCCGAACCAAACCCTACTCCTCACCGCCATCATCGCGACATTGGATGAGATCCGCAGGTGCATGCTCGGGCTGCGCAGCGAGCAGCGGAAGCTTTCGCTTATGACGAAAGCTTCCGGCGACGGCATACGGGTGCATTGAAAAGACACCGCTCCGCCAGACCGACAGTCGTGAATAACCCCCAGATGCGTCACAACGCGCTCACAATGCGTATCCGCGTGAAGTGAGTTCCCCTGCGGTCAACTTTGGAAAACGCGCCAAACGCCGGTAGACTGCGTCAGGGCGCCTTCCGAACAAGGAGGTCTCAATCCTCGCGACAAAAGCGATGGCGATTATCAGTTCGGCTTCCATGGCAAAGCACGAATGCCAATGATTTCATCACCGCCCCTTGCAATGGCGGTTCCACATCCCAGAATGCCCCCGAGCTCCAAGCTCCGCATCGCCCTCCCGGCGCATGCGGAGGGAGGGAGGAACACTTATGTTGTTACAAAGACTCGGGAACGCCACATACCTGGTCTCAATGGCCACATGCATTGGCGTACAAGCCTATACGGGCGGCACGTTTATATATCGCGCTAACATCCGGCCCGACGATCTCTTGGAGATCACGCGTTGGGAGTTCGGCAACTTGCTCGGCAGCTTGATGCTATTGAACGCCTGCTTTGCGTGCGCCATCTTGTGGCCATTCAGAAACATACTTTACGAGTTCATCGTCGAAACGTTCACCAACGTCAGACGCTAGAACTGGGGCCGCAGCAATGCGGCCTCTTTTTTTAGTACCGTCCCTTGCAATTCCGACTTCCGGTTCCACAATGCCCCCGAGCTTCCAAGCTCCGCATCGCCCTCCCGGCGCATGCGGAGGGAGGAAGGAACACTTATGTTTTTCAAAATGCGAAAGGTATTCTGGCTATATATAATGTTCCCAGTTGCCGCCGGAGGGATCGGCGTGACAATAGGGCTAGTGTTGCAGACCGCCGCGCGCCATGTCCCACTGCCTGTTCTGCTAGCCACGCTGTTCGTCGGCATCGTCTATTACGAAATTTGGGCCGGACGCCTTACATACGGTCCATTGCCTAACCGCGACGATCGTTGACAGACTTTCACACTAGGGGCCGCATCACGCGGCCCCAATTTTTTAGAACATTTTTTCCGCGACACTGACATCACTCTCAGCATCCGAGTGCCAACACTCTGTATTGCCCGTTTTTTGTTGCATAAAAAATTATATGTCATTTGACTCCCTCCAACGATGCAACTCACCATGAGCATGTTACGTTGCCAGTAGCGCCCGTCACATCGGCACCGCTCGTTGTGGTTCATTGCACCACCGCCATTAGGCAACATCGCCCAAAACTACCATGGGGAACTTTCCCCAACTGAGAGGACCTGACCAATGTTCACATCGTTGAGCACTTTGTTGCGCTTATCCCGGCGCGCATCATCTCGCACTTCCTCAACATTCAAAGCAACCTTGCCGCCAACGGCACTCGGAAGCGTGCACGGAAATCAGGCAGTGGAATATCGCCATCGTACGGATTCGGGAGCTAATCATGGAACCTCATAATCTAAAGACCGAAGGCGGCACTTTCCAAGGCATGAGGGCTTCGCTCAACATTGGGGACCGTACCGTATTCATCTTTACCTGCATTGCAGTCGTCGCGATCTGTTACCTTGGGGGTGAATATTTCAAAGACAGACGGGACGCGCGGCGATACTCTGCTCAGGCTCACACAAGCCGCGATGCTGGCCCGGATCTCAGTAACAAGACAGCGCCACCAGCTCCCCCTGCGCCTTTCCTCCCCAAGCAGTCACAACTGCCGACTCGCGCCACGCCGTTGCATGACGCTGGACCACTCATCCAGCTTTCTGAATCAGCAGCAGAACTGGAACCTCTTGTCGGTTGGGATTTGCCGCAGGTGCCCCCGGCCGCGCCGCGACGGGAAGCAGCTTCGCCGACGCTCGACAGCGTTGGCGCTGCCGTTTCCAGAAACCCCGGAAACGGCAAGGGCGTGCAGTATCCTAACGAGACGCCCCCATCGATCATAACGACGCCAGAAATCAACGTGGACCAGTCAGCCCCGGAGCCGTTGCCCGTGCGGAAGCCCCGCCGCGTAGAACCGTCACCACGCCGCCAAGCAGGCCCCAACTTGTTCGATTTTCTTTGGGGACCTCAACCGCGTCGGTCGGCGCAAGCTCCACGGGTCTACGGATGGCGCGGGTTAGGAAGCGAGCCGCCACCACCGGGTCTTTACCACTGGCCCTGGCAAGACCACACCTGGTCACCTCACGCGCCGGACACCATGCCTTGGGCAATCTCGCCCGGCGATGAAACCCGTTGCAGGCTGGGAAACTGCTACTGAGCAGCATCAGTAGCACCCGAAAGGACGGCCCACGCCGTCCTTTCGTTTCTTTTGTCCATGGGGACCTGTTCCAAAACCACCGGTAGCCAGCCCCGGGAAGGGCTCACAGCAGCTTTCCGATGAAGGACGGGGGACCATCGGAAAACGCGTCAAAAACCGGGAGATTTGCGTCAGAAGCCATTCCGCACAAATCCACGCCACAATCCTCTCGCCAAGACGATATGGCCTTCCCGTCTGCTTGCGGATAGGATTGCTCAATCACAGCCGCTCGGGGGAACAGGTGTCGTGCCCAGCCGTCTATTGAAAATCGTTGCAGGAATCGTTGCGGCAGCAGCCGCCGGTGGCCTCGTCTATCACTTCCGCCTCTGGGAAAAGGACTGGAGCACCATCGACGACGGATGGGCTTCGCTCATAGGTTCGGCGATGGGGTCGTTCCTCGCCGTTGTGGGCGCGCTCTATGTCAGCAAAGCCGAAGAACGCCGGAAGAAGAAGGAGTTTGAGGATTTCGTGCGCGTGGCCGTGCAGAACCTTGTGGTGCAGGCGTCTTACCTCGAGGCCATGGCGCGGGAACCGCATAAGATTGCTTCTACGCCGGAGGTGCAGGCGGGGATTATCTCGATTCAGTTGCGCAACCTCACCGATGCGCTTGCGGTTTTTGATCGCGAGATTGCTGGGTCAAAAGACGGCAGCTATCTACTACGCCGCGAAATAGTGAGCACCGACGCCGCCCTCAACGAACCACGCCCATACCTAAACATTGAGGTTGAACCCGCCCAAGCCTTGAATAACTGGCACGTCGGCGCATACCAAATCCGCCTACACGCCATCGCCTTTTTAGAAGCCTTTGGATGGACCGTACCCATACCCTCCGCTCACCTTCTCGGCGCCACGATCAAGAAAACTATCGACGCCTGGAGATCCTGGAACATACCCGTATCCGGTAATGGCTCTCTTCCCGCGTCTGGCCACACCCAGCACCAACCCATCCAACACGCTCTCGCGTGAAGTCGGATTGCTCAGGCCGGTCATGCCTGACAGGTATTTGATCCAAGGATAGCGCAGGATGCCCATCTTGATTGATCATGGGCAGGCGCACAAATCGCGCTCCTGACGGGGGTATTTGATAAGTGTGCGCGATAGGGCGGCAGGTTTCTAAGCTGCCAAGATTCCGCGGCGCCATTCCATGTTAGAACGATAGCGCCGCAAGGCTGGCTTCTCCACGTAAACAACAACCAAGGAGAGTAGCCATGTACCTGAGTGGCACGCTGACCTTCTGGTTCGGACAGATGAGGTTCATCCTCGTTCTGCTCCGCCAGAAATAAGCAAGGGCCAATCCGTTAACGGCGGAAAGGCCCTTTTTCGTAAACAACACCCGTTTTATAGTCTGTATGCTGCTCAATGTCAATGTGCCGTGCTGATCACCGGCATGCTGAACCTCTGGTTCGGTAGCTTCAGCTTCGTTCTGTATTACCGCCCAAAATAAGAACAGGCCCAATCCGTGACAGCGGAGAGGGCCTTTTGTTTCGATCAACATCAGTATTATTGTCCGCATACGCTCTTTCGGCAAGACCCTGGTGAGCTTCTGCGGCATCCGCAAATGACCATCGATGAAGACGGATAGCATCCCACAATCTGCCTTGCCTTTGTATCCACCAGAACCCATACCCCAGCTATCGCCCCCACACCTCCACCACGTACACCATAAACCCTCGTTGCACTTTACGCGGACACCCCTTGAAGAGGGCCATCCATTCGTTGCGCGACAACGCCCCCAACCGTCCTGCCAGCTTGTTCAAGCGCGCTTCCGTCACACGACGCGTTTCCCCGGTTTGCCCCACCATCACGCGGTAAAGCTCCAACGCCTCCTTCCACCGCGCCGGAACACGCGTCTTCGACACCACACCCCATATCCTCCACTCCTTCCGCGCGCGCTGCAGCACAGCGCTGCATCGGTTCCCTTCATCAAAAAGGGAACCGGGAGTGATAACCGCTTCAACGAAACGGCGCAGCCGCTTTGGGCTCTCGCCTTGGACATACGGACTGCCTCCCGGCCCATGTGTTGGAACGGCAAGCAGCATGTTTTTATCGACCGTTGCTCCGGTCGCGTTGAAGCGGGTTATCAGCCCTGCCGCGTGAAAGGTACCGCGGCGACGGTACACTAGAACCAACCTCCACAGCGTGTCTCTCCCGCTGCCCTTACAAAAGGCATTGGCGGGCGCCGCTTCCGCGCCTCCCAGACATCCATGATTGCCGTTTCCACGCGCACACCGGTTGTCGTCTCAGCCAACAATGGCCTACGCTTCCGCATGAACCTTCAACCGTCGTTCCCACGCCGCCCATCAAACAGGATACCCTTCTACAAACAGCCGGGCATTCTCCAGGAAGGCTTTTCCATCCTTGCGCAATGCGTTGAGAGTATCGACAAGATGAGAGGAATCATACGCTTCGCGGAAATCGAAATGCGCTATTCCAACGACCAAGAATTCGGGAAAGCCATAGCAGGGTTTTCGGAACACACCGGCGTTCCCCTCAAGGTCAAGCGCCCCAAGGGAAAGCTCTCAAACCTCCTCTACACCCACCGCGCGGTAAGAGACATCCTCGCCGCAGTCGACGGCATGCCAAAAGAGAAGGCGGAGAAGCGCCTCACCACCTTGCGCAACAAATGCGCGCAGATATCCCAAACCCTCATGGTCTTGGAATCCACCCGCCGCCCGGAGCTCGGTGCCACTATCCACACGCGGCGTTTCCACTCCAACCTCATCATCTTTAGAAAAGCGCCACGCGTCGTCATCGTGCTTGCCGTCCTCGACATCAACGAGGATTACTCTGCGATGCTTCCAGAGGATCGGCGACACCTGGCACAGGTCGCCGTATCATGGCTGAGTAGCGGAATTGACGACCCAGACGGCCCTTAGTTCCTCCGTCCAACCGTGGGAAACACACTTCATGACGTTATTCCTCGACACCGAGTTCAACGGTTTTGGCGGTCCCCTTATCAGCATCGGCCTTGTCTCCGATTCCGGGCGCAGAGAGGACGAATTCTATGGTGTGCGCGCCTTGCCGGCCGACCCCACGCCTTGGGTTGCCGAAAACGGCCTGCCGGTCCTGGGCGCTAAGTCAATATCCGACGCCGTGCTTCAAGCGAAACTGCTTGATTACCTCCACCGGCACCGGTCCGAAACAATCGTGGCCGACTGGCACGAGGATCTCATCCACCTGCTCCGCCTGCTCGAAACCTCGCCCGGCAATGCCTACCGTCCCGACCTCACCATGCGCGTCATCAGGCCCACCGAACCCATCGTCTCCACCATTCCGCACAACGCGCTCCACGATTCAAAAGCACTGAGACGCTGGTACCTCTCCCACGCCGCTTGAGGCCCTATTGCCCACCTGTAACCCGTAGGTTACAATATGATATAGGATTAGAGATCGACCCCACGGAAATCACCGGCCTTTGACGCAAGGGCTACGCGCTGCACCTGCATACGCTCAGCAGCACGCCTACCGGCTACGGTCAGACTGGGCGGATGCAGTTCGACACCAAGCGACCGGATATCGCGGAACACCTCTACAGACTGAAGAACTGGGGCTCCGCCCAAGACGCTATACCCATCATCCCGACGGCCGCGGAGTTCCTTCAGCAAAACCTATCTGCTTTCGATATCCTCGTTCCCGTCCCGCCTTCCAAGACCCGAAGCCTCCAGCCGGTGCTTTATCTTGCAGAAGGAATTGCCAAGACACTGTCCAAGCCCTACTGCCCCTGCGTAACCACCACGCGCCAGACAGCGCAACTCAAGGACATTTCCGATCCCGAGCAGCGCAAAGCGCACATGGAAGGGTTGTACGCCGTGGATGCCGCACAAACCGCCGGAAAACGCATTCTTCTCTTCGACGACCTCTTCCGTTCCGGCACCACCCTCAACGCCATAACCGAGCTGCTGCTGACCACTGGAAAAGCCGCAGACGTCGTCGTGCTCACCATCACAAGAACAAGGGTCAACCAATGAACACCATCTTCATCGGAGGCTCACGCGAGGTCGCACGCCTTCCGCAAGAGGTGCAAGCCCGCCTCGACGAAATCATCAAGAAGAACCACCACGTCATCGTTGGCGACGCCAACGGCGCCGACAAAGCCGTGCAGAAGTACCTCGCCGACCGTGAATTCCAGAACGTCACGCTGTTCTGCTCGGGGGACACTCCCCGAAACAACGTCGGCCATTGGAAAGTCCAGTCCGTGACCGTCAACAGCAAGACCAAGGATTACCAGTTCTTCGCGGCGAAAGACCGTGAGATGGCCCGACGCGCTGATTTCGGACTGATGATCTGGGACGGGAAAAGCCCGGGCACCCTACTCAACCTCGTGAGATTGCTACAGGGCAGCAAAATCGCCGTGCTCATTAACGTTCCCCAAAAGCAAACCCACAACATCAAGACCGCCGACCAGTTGCGGGAGTTCTACCGCGCCTGCACAAACTCCATCCGCAGCGACTTGGAGAGACGCGCCACCGGGCTGGAAATGCGCTTCCTGGAAGGGCTCCCCTCGCAACCAGATTTTCTCGAAGCCCCCGCCGCAAAAGAAGGAAAGAGCACAGGCGCCCTGCCCGAATCCGCCATCCAAGATCTCAACGCCGCCCTCGCATCCGGCGACATCGTGCGCATCACCGATTTGCTTGGCGCGCTCGCACGCAACAGAGGCATGAGCCAAATCGCCCGTGACACAAACCTCGCGCGCGAAAGCCTCTACCGATCGCTTGATGCTGGCGGCAATCCTGAATTCGCGACCGTGCTCAAAGTTCTCACTTCTCTTGGTATCGACCTCGAAGTTCGGAAAACCTCGACCCCCGATAGAGACCGCTAAGTTGCGGTTAGACGGCCAGTTTGTCCACAGTTGCGCCATTCACAACGCACAAGCGCCCTCAAAGACGCCCCAAGCCCTTGGGCGACGATGCAGAGGGCTCACGGAGCTCGATCACAACCCTCTCAATGGACGCATCAGCCCGCTGCGCCGCACGCACAAGAGACGTCATGTAGTGCGCCTCAATCCATGTCTTCAGGAATTTCACCGGCACAGAAACCGTCAGAACCCCACCTTGCAACCGTTCCACTTCGACGGATGGGAACCAGCTGTCGTATTTGTCAGGACCGACCTCTCCCACAAGCCCCCTCCTCAACAGCTCCAGACGCGCCCAATTGAACGGCTTCAGGACCGGTGCCGAAGCAGACGCCGGCGCAACCGGCATGCCCATGACCGTCTTGCTTCCAATGACAGCCACGCCACCTAAACCCGTCATTATCGAGAACAACCCCCGCCGAGATACATCGCTCACGCCATCCTCCACTCTGGATTCCCAAACACACCGTGCGTCGCACACATCATCTTCTGTTCTAGAGTATTTATAAAAATGGCCGCCGTAGGATGACCGGCGGCCCTCGCAGAGGTGGTTAGCAAACGTCCAGTCACCCGGACCAATCACGTATCGAACTCCACGTTAGCGGTCCTGACATGGCAAAATAATAGGCCGCATATCCAGGAAAGGGACGCGGCCTTACAGGAGTCGATCACCCGGGCTGCTTACCCCCAGGCTTACAAATTTATATGTAGAGCTACGCGCGCTCCTGACAGGTCAATCCCCACCCCTCCTCGAGCGCCCGAACAGCCGCTTCGGTTTCTGGGTCGAACCGTTGCAGGATATGAACATTCGCAGCCTCGCGCTCAAACGCATCCCGCTCATCCTGAGCGCGTTGCCATGCAAGATAATCCGCAAGTGACCAGGGTGAGCCCAGAGCTGTCGTGTCGTCCACTGAAGCCTTGAGAGCCCCCATCCGGTGCCTTTCGTTGGTCTCTTCTCCTACACCCGTTCGTGATGGCGTCCAACGATACAAACCAAATCCCGCAAGGCACCTGTCGCCGTTCTGCAACATTTTATCGGGTTATCGAAGTTGGCACCTTAGTTTTGACCTAAACCCAGCATCAGGGTTTTGAATACGTAGCTCGTAAACTCGGATAAACCCCATGAAACCCTCGGTGCAATCCTCCAATACCCTTTTCAACGGTCTCTTGCTTGGCTGGGAGAGAACCCCGGACGGCAATAGCACCCCCATCTGGGACAGATCCCGCGAAGGGCACCTTCTCACCATCGCGCCCACCGGTAGCGGCAAGGGCGTCTCCTGCGCAATCCCGGCGCTTCTCTCCTGGCAAGGTCCAGCCATCGTCGTCGATCCGCGCGGCGAAAACTACGCGGTCACGGCGAAGCGTCGCCGGGCCATGGGCCATATCGTTTACCGCCTCGATCCGTTCTGCATCGCCGGAAACGATATGGGGGATCTGCTCAACCCCATGGATCTCATCGATCCGGAAGCCGACGACTTCGAGGACAACGCCGCGGTGGTCGCCCAGCTCTGCATGCAGCGCCTTACCGATGAACGGGCCCCCTACTGGGACGAACGCGCGTCTTCGCTCATCACCAGGGTCATCTGTGAGCTCTTCAGACACCTTCCCTCGCGCCGCCCGACCCTTCGGGACGTGCAGGACACCATCAAGGGATTGCCGGTCTACGATTTACCCCTCAAGCCCGGCATCCCCCCCGAAGATCAGTTGAGCCCGGTCGCCGCAATCCTTCACGCCATCCTCGCATCCGGCGAATTCGCGTCCGACCGCACGCGCGCGTGCATCTTCTCAACGGCAAACGCCCACCTGTCGTTCATGAAATCTCCCGCCGTCCATCTTTCCCTGACGGACAGCACCATTCTTCTCGACGACATCACGGCCGGGGCGATGCACACCATCTACCTCGTGATCCCGCCCGACAAGTTGGTCACGCACAGCAGGCTTCTGCGCCTTTGGCTCGGGGTCATGCTGACTGCGATCTCAAGACGGAGACGCGCCCCTGCGCAACCCACGCTGTTCCTGATCGATGAAGCAGCCCAGCTTGGGGAAATGACGGAGTTGCGTGCCGCGCTGACCCTGATGCGCGCCTATGGAGTCAGGGTGTGGACCTTCTGGCAGTGCCTGTCCCAGCTGCAGTCCATCTACTCAAAGGATTGGCACTCCATCATCAACAACAGCTCGGTCCAGCAGTTTTTTGGCGTGAAAGCCCCCCACGCACGGAAGCTGCTCCACGACTTCGTGGGGAACGCCCTACCCAAGGACGGCCTCCAAGAGAGCGACCAATTGCTCTTCACCGGCAACGAACTCGACGTCACACGGCGCGCCAGCTACCTCAACGACCCGATCTTCAAGGGGTTGGCCTCGCCACATCCGTTCCACACTGTGCAACACGCCCTCTCGAGCCCAATGCTGCCCGCCCTGTAGCCAACCTCATAAACGAAAGCGGCGCCGTATCAGCGGCGCCGCTAGGTCGAAACAACGCGTGAACGCCTCTACCGGGCGCCCTTCTTATCGATCAGCAGGTCATCAAGCTTCGTCCCGCGCTTCTTTAGATACTCCCGAACCCAGACGGGTTGCATGCCACGCCCGGCCCAGGTGTTTTCACTGACCGGATCCTTATACTTGGGCGCAATCGACACGCCTTTCTTGGAAGAGGGCTTCGACACCCTTCCACCCTTCACAGAACCGCCTCCACCCCGCAGCGAGGCAAGCTCTTTCTCGAGCGCCGAAATACGCTCCGACTTCGAAAACTCCACAAGCTGAGAAAAGTCCTGCAGCACCGACTGCTGGACTTCAAACGTCAAACCCGAAAACCAGTCTTTTACCCCCCGCCGGTCCATGCCACGCGCCGCCTTCGCCATCGGTAATCCTCTGTTCAATAATTCATAGGCTTAATCGATATATACGCAGCTTCGCTTACCTTTTCCAGCAACTTCCCGGCGATATCTGGCTGTCTTTTCCGTAAACCCACCCCCTTAACCACGTCAAAGACCATTTTTCAAAGAATACTCCCACAATGCGGAAGCCGTTTACGTTGCAGAAGCGCCTTTTTAATCTTCCGCCACCTCCAAAAGGTCTTGGCGTGAGGACCCACGCTGCACAATCCTGATGCCCTCCGCCGGATACGGATTGGCCAGCGCATGCGCCTCATCCTCCGTTCCCCGCAACCACGTTTCAAACTGCTCTTCCTTGTCGAGCAAAACCGGCATGCGTTCGTGCGCCACCGCCGTCTCCAGCGTGTTCGGACCACAGGTCATGAACGCAAAGACGTTCTCCGTGATATCGTCCCCGTCCTTTTTCACAGGCCCGGTATAGGATCTCCAGATCCCCGCAAAGGCTCCCAGCGGCCTTTCTTCCGTCTCGGAACGCAGTGAGTGCCAGACCCAGTCCGCCGGCCGCTTCCCCAACGGCTCGCAATAGCTGCTGAACGGAACCAAGCATCGCCTCTCACGAAACGAGGGTACCCAAAACGGATTTGTGCGGATGGTGTCGTCACGGCAATTCCCGGTTCTTTCCGGAGCCCTTCCATGAGGCCTCCGCACAAAACCCCAGGTCATTTCTAAAAGCTCAGGCTCGCCGCCGTCGCCCAATCGGATAACCGGCGCCGCATGGCCCGGAAAGATCGAGAACTTGGGCTCAAACCAGGATGTCCGGTTCTCTTTCAATCCAAACTTCATCATCACCGCAAGACGCGTGCGGGATTGCGCGTAGAGGTTACAGATATCACCCTCCCCTTGGTTCACCGAGCAAGTAAGAGATCATCGACAGCGTGGTGCCTCCACCGCAAGGTTTCAAGTCAGAACGAAACATCTAAGCCCGATGAAGAAGATGTCTGCCGCACGGTCTCTTTTGCACCACCTGCATGTTTATCAGCAGTGCTGCCGTACGCGACACCTTCCCCTTAGCCATGAACAAAGCTCTTCTCGCAATCAAGTAAAGGCATGCCGGTAAGGAGAAGGGGGGCGCGCTGTTGCACGGGATTTCGGTCAAGGATGGAGCTCGGCGCGGCAGGCGTTCAAAGCGGCCGTGCCGTCCGCCTGCGGAAGGTGCCACCACCGTTCCCGCACACCCTGCACCGTTCCCTTCTAAACCGGCAGTAAATTGACCTGGCTCAACCCACCCTCCAATCCGTCACCTCACACTCAGGCATGAGTTCCTTCTCACCCTCCGCACGGCCCTTCCCCCTTTTCTCCATCGGGTTCCGTCCGTTCTTCCTTGCCGCGGGCCTTTATGCCGCCTGGAGCGCCGTCGCCTGGATCTGCTTCTACGTCCGTGGCACCGAGCCTCCGCACATCTGGGATGACATAGCCCGCATGGCACGGGCACGAAATGCTGTTCGGCTTTGTCGCGGCCGTTCTCGCGGGCTTCCTGCTGACCGCTGTGCCCAACTGGACCAAGGCCCGGCCCATCCGCGCATGGCCGCTTGCCGTCATGGTTGGGGTGTGGTTTGCGGGGAGACTTGCCATGCACGGCTATTTTCCAGGCTCCGCCACCGTAGCCGCCGCCATCGACGTCCTCTTCCTTCCGATGCTGGGCCTCAGCCTGCTGCCCGCCATCATCCGCGGCCACAGCACCCGCAATGTCGTTTTCTTCATCCTCATCGCCCTGCTTACAGCGATGAACACCATCATCCATGCGGGCATGGCGGGGATAGACCTTCCGCTGGACCCCCAGCAGGCCCTCACGTCATCCATTTTCATCGTCATCCAAATGATCGCCGTGTTTGCAGGGCGCATCATTCCACTGTTCACACGCAATGCGTTGAAGATGGCGGGGATCGGTTTCATTGCTCGCAGCTGGCCGGCGCTTGAGCCCCTTTCCCTCGGGTCTGTCGCCATCCTTGTGCTGTCTGCCCTTGCCGGACAGGCCGATACGCAGCTTGCCGGTGCGGTTGCCCTTGCCGCCGGAGTTCTCAATATCATCCGCATGGCTCCTTGGAATGGGCACCAAGCTTTCCGCATGCCCATCGTGCTGGTGCTGCATGCGGGTTATGTGTGGATTGCTCTTGGTCTGACCGCCTACGGTTATGCCCTGCTGCTGGCCCCTTCCCTTCAGTGGCCCGCGCTGCACGTGCTCACCATCGGCGGAATCGGCACCATGACGCTCGCCATGATGAGCCGCGTGGCCCTTGGCCACACCGGCCGCACCATCCTCGCCTCCAAACCCATGGTGGCGGTGTACGCGCTTTTGCAGCTTGCCGTGCTTGTGCGCATCGCGGGGGGATTGGGTTGGGTTGATTATACCGTTTCGGTCGCCGGAGCCGGGTGGTCGTGGTCGGCCGCGTTCGCCGTCTTCTCCGTAATCCACCTTCCCATCCTGACCCGCCCGAGAGCCGATGGCCGCCACGACTAGGGCCTCTTTCCCGTCCCATCAGAAATTGCGGAACTTCACCCTGACCTTCTGCCCCACGGGGAGCGCCGCCACCTGTAGAACCGCATCTTGGCGGACCATATCGCCGAGCGTCGGACCGTGCCGGTAGTTCTGCACATGATAGCTTCCACGGTAGCCGCAGGCCTCGAGGTCGGCGTGCATCTGCGCCACGTCCGCGACATCCAACAGATCGGTGTGCACCGTAGTGCGCACCTCGAACGGCACGCTGCCCGCCACCATCATGCGCAGGCTGTTTTGGAAATTATCCCACAGGCTTTCGCGCATGTGGGTCACCTTGCGGAAGTTGTTGCGCGGGGCCTTGTAATCCAGCGAAGCAGAGGGTATCCCGCGCCTCAAGCCGCACCTGCCTGCCCTGAACTTGGATGCCACGAGCCGAAAGCAATTTCAGGCAACGCGAGAACGTTTCCGGCGTTAGCCCAAGGTGGTTGGCGACCTCGGCCTTCTCGTAAGGCAGCGTGAACTCCACCTTCGGCCCTCCACTCTCAAGCATGACCCGGAGCAGGAAGTGCGCGACACGCTCGACCGCAGGATGCATCGTGACCAGTTCGAGCTGGTACATGAGCTCATTTGTCCGTTCGGACAGAACGCCAAGCATATTCATTGCAAAGCGCGGAAAGCTTCCGATGCAATGCGTCAACGAGCTCGAAGGGATGGCAAACAACACCGCATCGCTTTCCGTCTCCGCACAGACTGGCGACGGCCTTCCATAGAATACAACATTCTCCAGCAGGCTTTCCGATGGCCCCAGCAAGCGGGTGATGATTTCGTCCCCGTCTTCCGTGCAACGGAACACCTTCACCCTTCCCTCAAGGATGATGAAGATCCCAACAGGGCTATCACCCTGATTGATGATCCGCACGTTGCGCTCAAATTTCCTGATGATCCCAACTCGCGCCACCCGCTCCGCGGTCTCCGGATCAAGCTCGCCGAAAAGACGGCTCCGCAACAACGGAGCCACACGTTTGGTATCACCAAGTATCCCATTCAAAGCCGGGGCAATATTCATTCACATCAAGTCTAACCCATCGCTCACAAGTGAAAAATAGCGCAAATTTCACACAGCTCATGAAAGGTCAGCAGCCAACAAGAGGAATATCAAAACAGTTTACGGGCATCAAAAAGGCAATAATGCAACAACACCCCAACCCAACGTAAGGCACGGCGGGGATTTCCCCGCCCTCCTTATGCAGTCCAATCCCGTTCCTGATCCCGCGTTTGCAACCTCACCAACACCGCATCGATCGATTCGCAGAAGGAGGCGCTCGATTGACAGCTTGCTGTCACCACGTGCCCCGTCGGGATCTCCCGTGCCTTCCGCACCAGCGCATCAAGCTCAGGAAGATCCTCAAGCTCAACCAGGACATCAGGTCTCGTCACCATTGCCCCAATCTTCGACAGCCCACCGAACGGACCAACCGTAAACCGCTCAATCATCCCGTGACCGCGCACGGTCGCCGCGAACCCCACGCCAACACCCAGCATCGTGCCGGCAAGCACATTGCTCCCCTTTTCGGCTTTCGATAGCAGCCATGCAGCAGCGCCATCCTCAAAGGCATCCGCCATCTTTTCGAGCCCGTGAACAACAACCGCGTCCTCCATCCGGCGCGGAACGTGCCCACTCCTCCTGAAGAGAGCACGCTCAACAACCGACAAGCGTTGCTCGATACGGGCTTGCTGCCGCCGCAGAACCTCTCCTTCAGCATGAGCAAGCATTCCCTGCCGTCGGGCAAGCAGGCCCATCAATGTCTGAAAAAGTCCGTTGGCGATCGCCTCGTAGTGCTCCGAGTTCCCCCAATCCAAACCAGTCGTCGCATACCGCTCCGGGTGATCACGCTGCAAAACAGCTCGCTTATCGAAGCTCACTCACATTTCTTTCCTTATACTGATTATTGTATACGCGAGCGCCGCTTTCTCCGCAAGAGCACACACACACCATCCCTCTCATCTGGTCCGGCTGCTTCACACACACAGAGCTTCTCTTCTTTCACGCGCTTCGCGGCTCGAAAGCCTGCGCCTAAGCCGGGCCGCCCTCCCGTCAAGGACGTTGCCTCGCGGCGTTGCCGCGCCCTGCGGGTGACGGGCCCCGGCCGGCCCGGCTTCAGGACGGCGCACGAGCCGCGCAGCGGATGCGGCTCGTTCAAGAAAGGAAGCATCCCATGACCAGGAAACCACCCATCGACATCTACCAACAGGTGACGGACGCCATCGTCGCGGCCATCGAATCCAATCCAGGCGAATACCGCATGCCGTGGCAGCGCTCCGGGATCGGGCTCACCCTCCCCGTCAACGCACTCACCAACAACGCCTACAACGGCATCAATGTCATCGTTTTGTGGTGTACCGCGGCCGAGCGCGGCTACGTGGGCCCGTCACGCTGGGCGACCTTCCGGCAATGGCTTGAACTCAAGAAACCCGTGCTGACTGGCGAAAAAGGGACCCCCATCTGCTTTTACAAGCAGTACGATGTCGAGCCTTCGGCCGATAGCCCCGACGACGACGGAAAGCGCCTCGTCGCCAAGCACACCCACGTCTTCCACGAAAGCCAGACGCAGGGGTATCTCCCGCCTCCTGAAGCCCCCGCCATGCCTCCCCTTGAGCGGCATGGTTTAATGCGCGCGCTTCTTGAAGCCACAGGTGCTGATGTGCGCGTCGGCGGTGAGGCGGCATTCTATGTCCCCTCGGCCGACTTCATCCAACTTCCGGATGAAAAGCACTTCACACAGGACGATGCGGGCGAAAGGACGTTCCAGTTTGAGTCCACCGCAGCACACGAGCTGACCCATTATGCCGCCTTCCGGATTATGCCGCGCCGATCGTCGATCCTGGGGACAGGTGCGCAACGCCAGCGCGGCATGTCGGCATAATCAGAGCGCCTCCAGGAAGGAGAGCAGCTTGTCGCTCGGGCGGTAGCGGCCGTGCTTTGCCTCGATCGGCCGGGTCTTGGCGATTGCCTTCTCCTTCATCTTCATGTCGGCGTGGATGTACATTTGCGTCGTCTCGACAGATTCGTGACCGAGCCAGAGCGCGATCACCGTACGGTCGACGCCGCCGTGCAGGAGTTGCATCGCCGCGCTGTGGCGAAGAACGTGCGGCGTGACGCGTTTCGAGCGCAAGGATTTGCATGTCTTCGATGCCGTATCGACGTGCCGGCGAACGATGCCCTCCACGGCATCGCGGCTGAGGCGGGTGCCGCGATTGCTGATGAACAGCGGATCGTCCGCCTTGCCTTTGCGCTCGGCCAGCCAGTCGCGAAGAAGCTTGATGCTGTCCTTTCGGATCGGAGTTGCGCGCTCCTTCCGGCCTTTACCCATACAACGGACGTGCGCGCCGCTCCCGAGGGCGATGTCATCGCACGTCAACGTGATCAACTCCGTGACGCGCAAGCCCGTCTGCAATGTGAGCAAGAGGATCGCCCGGTCACGACGGCCATGCCATGTCGAGAGGTCGGGGGCTGCAATGACGGCTTCGATCTCGTCACGGTCGAGATAGTCGATCGCCCGCTTCTCGTGCCGCTTGGCCGGCATGGCAAGCACACGCTGGCAATGATGCAGCAGCTGCGGCTCATTGACAGCAACGTACTTGAAGAACGACCGGATCGCCGCAAGCCGCGTGTTGCGGCTCCGTGCTCCGTTTCCTCTCGTCTTCTCGAGATCGGTGAGGAACTGGGCGACAAGATCGGCGTCGATGTCGGCGACCTGCAGTGCTGTCGGCTCTTTCTTCCGCTCATCGGCGGCATATAGAAGCAGCAGGCGGAACGTGTCGCGATAGCTCGCAACCGTGTTCTGGCTGGCCTTCATCTGCGCGCCGAGCCGCTCGGTGAAGAACCGCTGCAAGTAGGCTGATAGTGCATATGTCTTCATCGTCCATTCCCCTTCGATATGCCTGCTGCCAGGGTGCGTTCGGCGCGTTGTGATGCGAGCTGCAGCAACTCAGGCACGGCCTCGATGTACCAGTAGGTGTGCTCCGGCTTCGCGTGGCCGAGATAGGTGCTCAGCTTGATCATCTCCCGATCCGCATCGAGCCCCTTGCGGTACCAGCCGATGATTGTGCGCACCGCGAAGGTGTGCCGCAGGTCATGGATACGGGGCCCGCAGCCGTGCTTGCAGAAGCGTTGCGGCTCTCTGAGGCCGAGCGACTGGCTGACCAGAGCGAAGTTATAACGTGCGCAGCAGTCGGTCGGGCGCTGACCGCTTTCCATTAGGAAGAACGGGCCGGGCGTGCATTCCAGCAGCCGTGTGCGCTCGGCGCGGTACGCTCGTAGCCTCACTACGGTGCTTGGCGCCAGCGGTACATAGCGAGCCGTTCCGTTCTTACCGCGTCTGACCGTGATGACGCCTGCGTCGAGGTCGACGTCATCGTCGTCTAGCCCGATGGCTTCGTTGATCCGAAGGCCCGTCACAGCGATCAGCCCGAACAAGGTCGAGCACGACAAGCCCCGCATGCCGTAGCGGGAAGGCAGCTTCGATGCCCGAACGACGATCGCCGCCAGCTCCGCCTCGGAGTAGATGTATGGCCGGCCGCGTCGCACTTTGCCGGCGATCAGTCCCGCAGGCGGCACCTCAGTTCGAGCATCCTGCCCCTGCAACCAGCCGGCAAAGCCGCGCACCATACCGAGCCGGGTCGACCAGGTGTTGTTGCTGGCCTTGCCGAAGCTCTCCTTCCAGCGAAGGAAGAGATCGACAGTCACATGATCCTCACCTTCGCGATCGGCGAATGCCGCGAAGCCGCGCATGACGCGAGCCGTGAAGGACAGGTCGTAGCCGAGGCTGCGCCGCACCGCGATGTACTCTTCGAGCCGTTCTGTCATCGTGGTCATGCGCGGGCATCCTTCGCGGCGCGAAGAGCGCGCTTCTCGTTCGGCCACGGCGGCGCGATTGAACGCAGACCGTCAACATCGTGCCGCGCATAGATCGTTGTCGACATGCGGGAGCGGTGTCGCAGCACGTCGCCGATCTCGTCGAGTGACGCCCCTTTGCGCAGCATGTCGGTTGCGAGGCTGTGCCGGAGCAGGTGCGAGCCGACGTACTTCTGTGGCGGCTTGAGACCGGTTTCCTCGAACGCCTGCTTGAGTGCGGTATTGAGGATCTGGGCGTCCACGAATGGCTTGTTCGGCGGCGTGCTGGAGACGAACAGCGTCCGCGACCGTCCACGCCTACCGTTCTTGATATAGTCGACGATGGCCTTGCCAACATCGTCGGGCAGTGGCATCCGATCATGCCGCTTGCCTTTGCCCCGGATCAGGATCGTGCCGTTGCGCCAGTCGATATCGTCGAGCTGGATGGCAATGGCCTCGGGCGCTCTGAGGCCGAGACGCGCGAGCACCATGAGCATGGCGTAGTTGCGCCGGCCGACCGGGGTCGGTGCCCAGGCGGCGTCGAGCAGCTTTTCAACCTCGTCGGGTTTCAGATAGCGCGGCAGCGTGCTCTTCGCCGGTTGTCGGGCGCGCGGGATCGACGCTGCCAGATCGCGCTTCGTCTTGCCGCTCCAGAACAGGAAGCGGAACAAGTTGCGCAGGTGCGATGGCCCCGTCTTGTCTCGTGGCGCCGTGCCGCCGCGGAGCTTCCGCAAGAAGTCGACGACGTCGTGCGGGGTTATCTCGTCGAGGTTGCCAAGTGTCTCGCCGAACCGGAAGGCCATGAAGCGCTTGAGGAAGCTGATGCAGTGATAGATCGTCGCGTCCGTCAGTCCGCGTTGGTCGCAGAGATAACTCTCGTATTCGGCCTGCAGGCGATCCAATCTCGTCAGCGCCTTTTCCTTCGGCTTTGGACGATCGGCGACGCCGGCCTCGACGAGCACGTCGATGAAGCGCTCCAGGCAGAAGCGCTTCTGATTGTACTTGTTCGGGTGCATCGCCTTGAGTGCGGCGGCATGCGTCGCTGACAACGTCCGGCCGACGAGTTCGCCCTTGCGCAATCCTCTGCTCGCGACCGCCTCGCAGAGCAATCGCGCGGCTCCTTCGTAGGTCCGCATCGTCGCTGGCGTGTAACCTTGATCGACGAGCTTCTGCAGGAACTGCTCGCAGTAGGGCTTCAGCCAGTTCGGAGCGATCTCGATGGCTGTGGGCTTTCTGGTAGACCAGGGCATGGTGCCTCCTTCCGTTGGTTGGAAGGAGCAAAGGCCCATGCGCAGACGAGGCCCGCGAGATCGGGCCACGCGTTATCTGTGCAGAACTCGGAGCGGCCCGTTCATCCCGCGCAGCAAGACAGCATCTTGACGTCCTTGTTGAACGTCTGCGCTGCGAGCTTCAAGCCTTCGACCGTCGTGAGATAGGGGAAGATCGTCTCGCCCAGCTGCTCGACCGTCATACCGAACTTGATCGCCATCACCGCCGTCTGGATGCTGTCGGCGCCTTCAGGGGCGAGGATATGAGCGCCAAGCAGCTTGCGTGTTTTCGCATCGGCGACGAGCTTGATGAGCCCGCGCGTATCACGGGCGGCCAACGCACGCGGCACATTGTCGAGCAAGAGGACGGACGTCGCCACTGCGTGGCCGGTCGTTTTCGCGGCGGCCTCGGTCAGCCCAACGCTGGCCACCTGCGGATCGGTGAACACCACTTCGGGCATGGCGCTGTTGTCGTACACGAGACTATCACTGTTGAGCGCATTCTTCGCCGCGAGCTTTGCGCCATAGGCGGCCATATATACGAACTGGTCTCGTCCAGTCACGTCGCCTGCCGCATAGGTGCCCTTACGCGATGTGCGCATGCGGTCGTCGATCGCAATGGCCCCGCTCTGGGTCTGTCGGATGCCTGCGTCGGCAAGCCCGAGCTGCTCGACGTTGGGGCTGCGGCCCGTCGCGATGAGCATCTTTTCTGCCGTGATAATCTCGCTCCGATTTCCCTTTCGGATCGACAACTCGATGCCTTCATCCGTCTTCCGGCAGCGCTCGTAGGTGACGCCGCCAACAACGGTGATCCCCTCCTGCTCGAAGTAGACGCCAAGCGCCTCGCTGATCTCGGGCTCTGCCGTCGGCAGCAGGCGGCTGCGACACACGATCGTCACCTTGACGCCGGCACGGGCGAAGACCTGGGCCAACTCCACGCCGACGAACCCGCCGCCGACCACGATCAGGCTTTTGGGCAAGTCCTTCAGATCGAGCGCCGTGGTACTGGTCAGATAATCGATGCTGTCGATGCCGGGAATCGCCGGCACGCCAGGCCGTGTTCCCGTGGCGATGATCACCTTCGGCGCGCGAATGAGCGATCCGTTCACCGCGACGCCCCCTTCCGATATGCGCGCCGCGCCTTCGAGATAGGCGATGTTGTTGTAGGCCGGCAGCAGGTCCGCATACTTCGCCTGCCGAAGACCTGACACGAGCGCGTCCTTTTGGGCGACGAGCGCCGCCCAATCCGTCACAGCACCGTTTGCGCGGATGCCATCAAAGCGCACCGACGCGCCCGCCTGATGCACGCTCTCCATGGCGCGGATCAACGCCTTGGACGGAACGCAGCCGACGTTGACACACGTACCGCCGATCGTGCCGTGGCCGACGAGCGCGACGTTCGCGCCCTGCTCGGCCGCCGTGATGGCGGCGGAGAATCCAGCCGAGCCGGCCCCGATGACGGCCAGATCGTAACCTTTGCCGTTACCGGCGCAGCAATCGCTCATGTCAGGTTCCTGGTGTGTTCGTCTTGGTACTTTCGGAAGTGCAACAGGCGGCTGCGCTCTGCCGACGTCTGTAAAGACCGTAGCTGATCAGCCCAATGCACAGAGCGAGGATCGGCAGCAGCACGTAGTCGAGATAGCCTGTCAGCGCCGACAGCCCGACTGCGCCGAGTGCGATGACCAGCACCGGAGTTGCGCAGCATATGGCCGCCACCACAGCACCGATGGCGCCAGTCTTGATGAGCGCAGAGTCGTTCATTGGGTTTTCGTCGCGGCTGCCGCCGCGAGCTTGGTTGGATAACCAGCATTGGTCGCAGCAGCAGTTAGTGCGGCAATGGTCGCCTTCTGATCATCGAACGTCACGACCGCCGACATCTGCTCAAGCGACACCACAACCTTGGTTACACCGGGAACGGCGCTCAGTGCCTTGCGAACAGTCGGCGGGCAGGTGGCGCACGACATGTTGGCGACGGAAAGCGTGACGGTCTGCTCGGCGGCGAAGGCGGCACCGGAGGCCAATAGGCCGATGCTCAAAGTGGCAAGCGTGACGAGACGTTTCATGATGATTTTCCTTATTGAGGTTCAGTTCAGCAGCAGCGGTGCCACGAAGTCGAAGGCCAGAGCCACGACCACCAGCATCGTTGCAATCCACAGGGACGATTTGACGAGGCGGTTGGGCAGTGGCCGTGCACACGAGCCATCGGCGCAGGCCTGCTTTGGCTTTACATAGACGAGGTAGTAGCCGTAGCCGAGGAGCGCCAGCGTGCCCGCCGCGAAGTACGGCTTGAAGGGAGCAAGCGCCGTGAGGTTGGCGATCCACGCGCCTGAGATGCCGAGGCTGAACAGAACCAGCGGCAGGATGCAGCACGACGAGGCCGCCAGCGCGCCGAGAATGCCGCCGGCCGCAATCCATCGCCCACGGGCCTGCTCGCTGCCCGATTGATCAGGCGCGGATTCGGTCGCGTGTGCCTCGGTGCTCAGAGCCATCTTTGATCGTCCTTCTTGCATTTACTCTTCCACTATGCGACCTGTAGTCACTACAGCTTCAAGAGAATAATTTTCACGGAGGATCAAGTTGTTGCGAGCCGCCCAGTTCCCCATAGGAGCACTGTCCGCTGCGACCGGCGTCAACATCGAGACCATCCGGTACTACGAGAAAATCGGCCTCATGCCGGCGCCGCCGCGCAATGAGGGCCGACAGCGCATCTATGACGCGGGCCACCTCAAGCGGCTAACATTCGTCCGCCGCGGCCGGGAGCTTGGCTTCTCGCTCGACCAGATCCGCGAGTTGCTCGGACTCGTGCGCGGCCATGACCTCACCTGCGGCGACGTCAAGACGATGACGGACACGCATGTCACCGACATCCGCCGCAAGGTGAAGGATCTCAAGAAGCTGGAACGGGTTCTGACGCAACTGTCCGCCCAATGCGGCGGCGATGCCGTCCCGGACTGCCCGATCCTGGACGCGCTCTCCAAGGGCTCATGATTATGCCGATGTCGATCGGCAATGATTGCGCCCTGTTCGGGAGGAGTCGTGTCGGCGCGGCATAATCCGGAAGGCGGCATAATGGGTCTTATGCCGATATCGGCATAATGGCCACTGGTCGGGCAACCCCAAACGCCTGGCCCGCGATCTCAGCGGCCGCTTCGGAACGTCAGGCTACGCCTTCGAGGAGTTGGTCGCGGAATTGGGCGCCGCCTATCTGTGCGCCGAGCTCGGCATCTGCGCCGAACCGCGCAAAGACCACGCCCAGTACCTCTTGCACTGGCTCACGGTCATGAAACAGGACAAGAAAGCCATCTTCACGGCGGCTGCAAAAGCTGCGGAAGCGGCGCGCTACCTCATGGGCTTCATGCCCAAGGAGGCACAGAATGCCGCGTAACGGAGCCACGATCTATGAAACGCTTATCTGGCGCGGCATCACCTGCCGAGTCTGCACCACCCGCGATCGGAATATCACGGGATGGACCGTCATCACCCTGCGTGCCCCGGAGGATATCCCCTTTCCGCTTGGCGTACGCGGATACTGTCGCCATGGTTTGGAGCAGGCGGAACTCGAGGCGGCCGGCGGCGCGGTATCCTTTTTCAAAGCCTGGGCAGACCGCGAGGCCCAAAACCCCACCTATCTCCACGCTGTCGTCCGTCACAGGCAAGGAGACCTGTTCAAGTGAAATGACGCCTCACCCTCCACGGCATCCTGCCCGTCAGCAGCAAGCTCGTCACGCACAGCAAGGTCATCAGTGCCAACCACAACGCCACTCCGACGAGGCAGGCAACCCCTTGTCCCATACCGAACAGAGTATCCCGTACCGATATCTCCCCAATAATCCCGCCCACGCACCCAATCGCCTTGCGAAGAGCAATGGCCCCCTTCTGTCTGATCAGGTTCATCGGCCCTTCCACGCTTTCACCACGTGCCCGCCGCGCATCCCAGTACCCGTCCACATCCCTCAGCTTCACGTAGCGGAAAAACGGCCAATGCCATTCCGATACAAAGACCTGCCGTAGCTCCTCCGTGGGGTCGATCTTCGAGGCAATGCACCCCAGCAAACGCTCGGGAATGCTCACCCAGCCGAGGCACTTTCTGTAAAGCAGCGATCGTTTCACAAATGTTCGACGGCACACCTGGCAATACTCGCCGTCCGTCCACGACGTCAGCGTATAGGAGCAACAAGGGCAGCGGCGATTTCGCATGGACGCAGTCTGACAAACCTGCGCTCGGTCCAGAACCGTGTGTGCCCACGGCGTATGCAATGGGAGTCTAACAACGCCGATCTCGTTCGCCCTCTGTTGCATCTCAACACTCCCGCCTTAGGAGCCAATGAGCGTGCGTTACACCCGCTCAACTCTTCGGCAACGGCGCGAAGTACTTCGCTTGAAAGACTACGCGCGGGGAAAGCTTCGCTTCACCAGACAAAGCGCCGCGAGCATAAACACAAATACTATCCCAGAAAACACTATTTCTATTCCGATGCCTATCGGCCACATATTATTTGCCGGACTTGAGAAAGGCGATTGAATAAAAAGTCGAGCACCCAATGGTGCGGCTTGAAACCAAACGACACTTGACCACAGTTCCGCCCGCGTAAGCGCTCCTAGAGCTACCCCAACCAAAATCTCGGCCGCGCGAATTAGAAGCGTGAATTTCCCGGATGCACCCCCTCCCACATCACCTACATACAGATCCACAATGGTCAGCATGGAGAATACTATGCCGGCAGCCACAGCCCAAATTGCGCTCCGCTTCATAAGAATATGCTCCCAATGCGGGATGCCCGCAGGCATCTGGTTCGTCGATACCCGTATCCCCAGCTGCTCGAACCTGTTGCAGCCTTGAGATGTCGCACAGTCAGGAAATCTCCTTTCTTAACTGGATTCCCGAAACAAAAATTGTATGAAGTGTTCCATCTGAGCTTTCAAAGTCCAATTCTACGTTTCCATATTGATCGAACCCGACGACAGCCATTCTCTGACCGACTTGCGAGGCAATCGCGCGAACATCTTTGGTTGGCAAACCGGCTATCAATTCGGGCGGCAGCGTTCTCAGAACCACGATATCACCCATCTTAATTTCGTGCCCTTCAGCGTCGGCCACCAATTTTTTCATACTTTGCCTCGCTAATGTTGAGAGCATCGGCAGCCCAGGTGTTTCGATTGAGCACCCAAAACGAACTTCGGTTTATTGGGATCAACTTAGCCCCGAATGTTGTTATTTGCGTCAGCTCCACTTACGCAAGTACAGTCTTTCCTCGGGCACTATGGCTCACGGATACATCGATCATCGTCCAACTCAGGAGTTCGGTACACAACAAGACCAGGATAGGGAGTTGCTCTTCCCCCACCCTCACCCTCTTTTACTGAAAGTTCTTAAACGTCGTAGTGGCACCATCAAACATAAGCTTCACGGTATCAGTGGGGCCTTTGCGGTTCTTTGCGACGATCACTTCTGTGATGCCACGCGATGCTTCAAGTTGGGCCTTTACATCCGCGATGCGCTTCCGCTCGGTGTCGGTTGACGCGGTGGCTTCATCCGCCGCGCCAAGCCCCGCCTTCAGATAATAGTCGTGGCGGTACAGCATGAGAACCACGTCGGCATCCTGCTCGATGCTGCCGCTCTCCCGCAAATCCGAGAGCAAGGGACGTTTGTTGTCGCGGGATTCAACGCTGCGCGACAGTTGGCTTGCCGCAATCACCGGCACGTCCAGTTCGCGCGCCACCATCTTGAGGCCACGGCTGATCTGCGTGATCTCCTGCACACGGTTGTAGTCGCCCTTGATGGGAGACATCATCAGCTGCAGGTAGTCGACGATGATGAGGCCGATGCCGAACTTGCGCTTCATCTCACGGGCCCGTGAGCGCAGGGCGCCGACGCTCAATCCCGGTGTATCGTCGATGTGAAGAGGTAAACTGTGGAGCTCATTGGCTGCTCCCATCATCCGTTGCAGATCGCCGTCGGACAAATGACCATTGGCAATCCGGTTCGCGCAAATATTGAGCGCGTTGGCCACCAGCCGTTGCGTCAGCTGGGTGGCACTCATCTCCAGGCTGAACACGCCCACCGGCGCCGTATTGGCGCCGTCAGCGAGGTGCCGTGTCGCCACAGCTTGCGCCATGTTCAGCAGCAGGCTCGTCTTCCCCATGCTCGGCCGCGCGCCGAGAATGACCAAGTCACTGTTCTGGAACCCGCCGAGCAAACTGTCGAGGTCCGTGAAGCCGCTCGCAATACCCGTCACGCCCGTTCCCGTGGCTTTTGCAGCCGCAGCCTGCCGGATCACCTCGATGAGGTTCTGGCGCATGTCACGCGCGGCGTCCTTCCGCCCGATCGCCGTGAGACGGAAGACCTCACTCCCCACCGCCTCGAGCATGGCTTCCACGTCCTCGGGCTTTGTTGCCGCCCGCGCCTGCGTGTGGACGCTTTCCGCAAGGCCCATCAGCTGCCGCTGCCGGAAGGTGGTGATGATGACGTCCGCAAGGCTTTTGGCGTCTCCGGCCAGGGACGCATTCTCGAACATGGCCGTCAGATGCGGAAACAGCGTCTTTTCCGCATCGAAGGCCGTTCCCTTCAGGCGCTCGCTGATGGTGATGGGGTTCGCCTCACCCCCACGCGCATTGATGATGCTCTCGATCGCTTCAAAAATGGCGCCGTGCACCGGCACATAAAAGTGTTCCGCACTCAGCGCGCCCTCAAGCTCGTCATAGAAGCGGTTGTTGACCATGATGGCACCCAGCAGCGCCTGCTCCGCTTGCGCGCTGTGGGGTGATCTCTCCACGCCGCGCGGGAGCCTCTCGCTCCCCAGCTGCACGACACGCGCGGGCTCCCCTGCCATCGCGGCATCATGGCCCGAACAAAGCCAAACACCAACCTTTGCGAATCGTACACTTATCAGTCTGGCTGTTTCGCTTCCGAAACTTGCCGCTTATCTGGGCACCCCATGACATCCAAGCGCCTGCCGATTGCCGGCTTTCCGCACCTTGCGCTCACGGCGCAGAACGACCATAGACTGTTCGCCAGAACCTTAGCCGCCTTACGAAAAGCCGGTTTCACAATCGAAACTGACAAAGCCGTTCCTCCGGACGGCTCGACCGGCACCTCAATCATCATGGCTCTCACTTACGCGTTCCAAGAGGCAAAGGGCGCTTAGATTACACCCCCCCGAATCTCCACAATGAGCACTACAGCCGCTCCCTGCCCCCCAATCACACCCGCAGCAATTCCTCCCAGCGCGTCGTGTAGCGCGGAGACAGGTGTTCGGAACGCATGGCCCAGCGCTTGTTCACCCCGCAAGCCGCCATCACCATCGTTCCCCGCCCCCACACGCGGTTAAGACGATCAACCGTACGCATCAGGGTCTTGCCCTTCCAATCATCCGCAGAAGCCCACAGATCTCCTTGGACCCCATCTGCCGGCTCTATGGCATCCAGCATCACGCCAGCCTTGGTGTAGCGATACCCCTGCTTGTAAATGCGCCTCACCGCACAAAACGCCGCGTGAATGAGTTTCGAGGTATCAGCCGAAGCCACCGGTAGCCTCACCACGTCGGATGCACTGTATTGGCGCTCGGTGGTCTTAAACGGGTTGGTATGCACGAACACCAGCACGGTACCTGCAGCGAGATTCTGGCGACGAAGTTTTTCTGCCGCACGGCTCACGAAGCTCGCCACTGCTTCCTCAAGTTCCCGCTGTGCTGTGACCGGCCGCCCGAACGAGCGCGACGCCATAATCGATTTAGCTGGTTTCGACCCCTCGTCCAGCATCAGGCATCGTTCCCCATCGAGTTCCCGGCCGATGCGTTCGACCACCACGCCTGCCTCCCGCCTCAACAGATCGGGCTGGGCCTCGCGGAGATCCACCGCGGTCGTGATACCGAGCGCGCGCAGGCGGCCCCCAAGACGCGTCGCCACACCCCAGACCTCTTCCACCTCGAGTTTCGCCAGTGCATCCGACTGCTTCTCACGGCTCATCAACGATTTCACGCCTTGCGACCCCGCGTCCTTTTTCGCCGCCCGGTTCGCCACCTTGGCCAGCGTCTTGGTGGGCGCAAGCCCAAAGGACACCGGAATGCCAGTCCACTGCAGGATCGTCGCCCGCATTTCCCGCGCAATCCCCTCCTCACGCCCTTCTAAGCCCGCCAGGTCGATAAACGCTTCGTCGATCGAATAAACCTCCACGCTGGGCGCAAGTCGCCTCAGGATCGAGATCACCCTCTGGCTCAGATCGCCATAGAGCGCGTAGTTGGACGAACGAATGACCACGCCCTTGCGCTGCCACTCCGCCCGATGCAAATGCCAGGGATCGCCCATCCTGATACCGAGCCGCTTCGCTTCATCGCTCCGCGCCACGGCACATCCATCGTTGTTTGACAGCACCACCACCGGGCGATGACGAAGTCCCGGATCGAACAGCCTCTCACAACTGACATAGAAGTTGTTGCAATCCACCAGCCCCAAACACGTCATCGCCGCTCCACCTCTCCGTCCGCTATCGGTTACGGCGCGTGCATCCGCACGCTTTTGGGGATCACGCCCCAAATCTCAAACTCAGTCCCTTCAGTGATGGGGATATCCGGGTAGTTGATATTCTCCGGCGTGAGCCACACGCGCCCAGCTCTCATGCGAAGGCGTTTCATCGTGAACTCACCGTTCACCAGCGCCACGATGATGGAGCCATCCACCGGCTTCAACGACCGGTCGACAACGCAGATATCGCCGTCGTGAATGCCGGCACCCACCATGCTGTCGCCCTGCGCCTTCACAGCGAAGGTGCTGGCAGGGTTCCTCACCAGCAACTCATTGAAATCCAGCGGGCGGTCTTCGTGCTCTTCCGCCGGAGACGGAAACCCAGCTGCAACCGGTGCCGCCATCAGCGGAACATGTAGATTTGTGCGTATCTCAACAACCCGGACCCACATGAAGCAACTCCTTCTTGATTTTTGTTCACTTTTTGTTCTCATTCTCCCCAAGTGTCAAGACGGAGATTGTCCATGCGGCGGAAAGGCGAACTCAGCAAGAGCATGATCGACCGGCAGTGGCCCCACCAAGTCGCATTGCCCGAACGGCTGTCATGCCGCTCACATTGGCCGCCCCAACACGCATTCTGCAACGGCCTCGACGTGTCACCGCGTGGGCATTGCTTTGTCCGCAATGGGGAGTGGTGGAACGTACGATGCTTTGCCGTGAAGGAGGATGCCGAACGGTTCATCCAGACCTTCGGCGGGGAATACATGACACCGGAAACTCGCCCCCGCCATTGAGATGGCGTTCGTTGTTGGAAAATTCGCACCCGGCACTTTGGAACAACCCGCATAAAGAAAGGCCTGTCCCCGAACTTCGGAGACAGGCCTTTTCGACTATCGTTTTTGGATCAGTATCCTCGATACAGCAGTCACCCAAACGGCGAATGCGCATGAAAACCCAACAAGCGCCGACGCCGGCACCTCCAGGAACAGCGCGTCCGATCCGAACCAAGCCGTCTGTTCATCGAGAGTCGCCAGCCCCGTCCCGAATGCGTCGAGGACCACAACAAGCGACGCCGTCAACAAAACGGCGGAACCCAACACTTTAAGCATCGATGTTTCCTTTCTCCCCCCGCATGCGCGGAGGGCATGCGGTTGAAGAACCTAACAATCGGGGTATGGGTCGCCCGGACGCTTTTTCAACTCCTCGATGCAGCTTTTTTATTTCGGCACACCGATCGGCACGATCAACACCCCCCGTATCGAACAAACTCTTTCCAGAGATCAATCGGTGCGCCTCCGTTCAACCCGTAAGCCACACCAAAGCACCGGTAACCCCAAACACCACCAACGCCAGAAGCACACCCTCCCGCCACGATGGATCAGGCCCACCATAGTCAGGCTCCTTCTCATATCCGCTCACCTTGGATCCCATCCCCTAGACCAGTTTGCGGACTTCTTCTTATCACTGAACAATTATCGCGCCACCATTCCATTCCAGACACCTGTCAGGACAGCTGTTGCCCCTCTCCATAAGATCCCACAAAGGAGAGAAACCCATGCGTATCATGACTGTATTCGTTTTAACCGGGGCGCTGCTGTGTACAGCCACCAGTGCCACGGCATTGGAGGTTACCTCACACAACGACATCCGCAAACTCAACAGCGGGCTTGAGCAGCGCCTCGAGTCAACCTCGGCCGCGCTCACCGCCGCCTTTAACAACCTCAAGGACACGATAGACGACATTCTTGCACGCCTTGGCGTACTCGAAACCAAAATGGCGGCCGTCACCACCAAACAACCCGCGGACTGGAATACCCCGCTCGAAAACCGCCTGCTGGGGATCGAGAGCACCAACGCGGCCCAGACCAATGCCATCAACACCGCGACCACAAAGAACAACGCGCAGGACAACCGCCTCGCTGCGCTGGAAAATCAAACCCCAGCCGCAATCCGTATACGCGTCAAGAGCAGTAGCTGTAGCGACATCAGCGTAGTACGAGGTTCCCAACGCATGTGCCCGAGCAACAGGGTGCTCGTGGGCGTCACCGGAGGCGTCATCGCAACCAGCTCTAAATCCTGGAGCGGCACCTTCCACTGCTGCGAACTGGAAACCTACTAAGAAGCCTCACACGACATGGCCCTTCGGGGCCATTCGTTGTCATGAGCATCGGGCTTCATCGCCGCAAGCTTCACCGTGAGTCCCAATGCGTTTCTAATCCCAGGGGCACTGGACCTGGCATTGATCGTGTCAGGAATGACAAGATGGTGCGGTCTCGCAAAAATGCTGCAGGCCATGCCGTGAAACCGGCGGGATGATTGCAACTCCGCCGCTTGCCATCACACCCCAAAGGATTCCAGCTTCGCACCCTTCTTGATCGCCATCACCAGCCAGTTCGGCTTGCGGCCGCGCCCCGTCCAGGTCTCCTCAGCATTCTTAGGGTTCCGGAACTTGACGACAACCGGCTTCTTGCCTCGGCCGCCGAACAGCTCTTCCAGCGAGAAGCCTGCCTGCTCCGCCAATTCGCGCATCTTGGCCTTGGTTTCACGGGCCTCCGATGCCTTTCTCTCGGTAAGCGCCGCCTCAATCAGCTCCCTCGCCTCCAGAAGCTCGGCGTAGCTCATCTTCTCGAGTCCGGTCAGTCGGGCCATCTGAAACTCCATGCATGAAAGGGCGTTTTTTTATATGCCCCGCTGCCATAAAGCAAATGAGCACGCCGAATGAGGGCTAATTCTGAATGAAGCAGCGGTAGGCGACTGTCGTGTTGTTGTCCCGTTCGTAGCTGAAGTCGCTAATTGACGTGCTGCCAACGGTGGCATGCCCATCAAAGGGCGACGTGACCGTGGCATAGTCGTCCAGCCACTCCCAATTCCCTGTCTCGCCGGTGAGCGCGTAGTTGTTCATGGCGATGTACCATTCCTGGCTGCGTGGCAGGCGGCCGCCGTACTTCGTGAAGCAAGTGTCGGCTGCGACGTTCCAGGATGCCACGGTGGAGGCCTCCTCAGCGGTTTGCATGCACCCGAGACTGCGCCCCTGTGCGGCAATCTGCGTGAACCCCGCCGGGCAACCCGTCATGTCGCTGCTCGCATAGCCGTTGTAGCGGCAGAAGGTGACGGTGACGTTCTTCGGACGTGTTTCAGTGCCGCCCGTGGCACCTGACGCATCGGGAGCAGCCGCACCTGCCGACGTCGCGCGGTAAGCACCCGCACCGGCCACATAAGCGGTTGAGTTATCCGTATACACTTCGTGGGTGTGGCTCTTCAGATCATCGGCCTGCACGTTGCCGGGGGCACGCGTGCCATCCGGGTCGTTGCCCGCCCCGTTGTCGCGGCCACGCAGGAAGCGGCCACGAGCAGTCGTGTATTCGGACCAGCCCGAAGGACAGGACGTTGCCTCGAACGCCGCAATCGTTCCGGCAGGCATACCAACTCCGATGTTCGTCCAGCTTGACCCATCACATACCTGCATCGTCGCGCTGGTGTAACGTATGGCGCCGGTGATGCCGCTGCCGCACGTAAGGCTGCTTGTGCCAACTTGGATCGCATCGCTCGCCGATATGGTGCCCACCACATCCAGCGACGCTTTTGGTGCATTGGTATTGATGCCCATCTTGCCCGTTGGATCGATGACGGGGAATTGATACCATCCCGTCCAGGTTCCGGAATACCGCCCTCGTACGTACATGCCTTGTGCCAAAGAGCCGGCCACGGCATACGGAATGGCAAACTGCGTCAGCTGCCCGCTACCGTCCTTGGTCCCATACTCATATGAAAATGGCTGGAAGTAGTAGCTGTCGGACGTAGGCGCATTCGTTGCGTCAGTCCCCCGCAAGAGCGTGTAGCCGCTACCCGAACGAGCGTTAGAGATGTCGTTCCAATCTTTTACGCCGCTCGTCCCCACCGCTCCGAACCCACCCCCAATCTGGCCGTTGACATACAGCGAGGTGGAAGGAGCCGTCGTGTTAATGCCCACGTTTGCGCCCCAGACGCGCATGCGTTCTGTGCCAGCTGTCGTAAAGCCTATGCTGTTGGAGGCTGGGGTAAACAACCCTGTGTTGGTGTTCCCCGTCCAGGTGTAGGTCGGTGTACTCACGCTGTCACTGCTGTTCCCGAAGACCTGCGTGCCGACATCAACGCTGCCACTCGCCGAGATGTTTCCTGCGACATCCAGCTTTGCGCCGGGTGTGCTGGTGCCCACGCCGACTTTGTCTTGGGGAAGCAGCAGAAGGTCAGAACCGGGGAAGGTCGTCGAGATCGACATATTGCCGTTGCCGCCGTTGTAAAGTTCGATCCGGCCATAGGCGCTGCGGTTCGAATTGAAAGCATGCAACACGCCAGTAGCTGGAATTTCCACCGAGCCGTTGACGTGCAGAGAAGAGCTTGGCGCGGATGTCCCAATCCCAAGCCGCTTGTTGGCATTGTCCCAGAAGAAGTTGGCAGTATCGCCACCGAGGGCATTTGCAGCGTTAAACTGGATGGCCCCCGTGCTTGAAGCCGCGGTGGTGCCACCCGCCGAGACAGTGTCGCTGGCCAAGCTCACCCAGCCCACGCTGTTGCAGACCTGAATGGTGTTACTGGTGCTGTTGTAGCGAAGCGCGCCGCGGATCTGCGCCCCGCACGCAAGGCTGCTACTGCCGACCTGGATGGCATCTGTCGCCGAAATCGTTCCGGCGACATCCAGCTTAGCGAGAGGGTTGTTGGTCCCGATTCCAAGATTGCCGCCGTTGCTCATGCGCCACCGGTAGACGGAGTTCGTTCGATCATAAAGGCCGATATTGTCTGTTGAAGGATAAAGCTCCCAGGTGTTCCCGCTGCTGCCCGAAGGCTTAAAGATGATCCGGTTGTTACCGTTAAAGGGCCCCTCAAGCACGACAGCGCCACCGGAAACCTCGAGCGCACCCGATCCACCAACGGTGCCGATCCCAACATTGCCATTCGTCCCCACGAACAGGCCGGGCGCATCATCCGCCTGTTGGGTGGAAGATACGATGAAACTTCCGCTCACTTGCAGCGTGGCATTCGGAGTGAGCATGTTGTGGCCAATCCCCACATTACCGGTCGGCGACGTGATGTAGAGGCGATAGCCAAAGCCGCTGTGGTAGATCCCGAAGTTGCCTGCGCCGCCGCCAGCACCGGCCCCCGTCGACATGAGCGAATAGATGCCGCCATTGTCGGCCGTCGCATTGAGCGACAACCCCGAACCATATCTTGCTGCGTCGGCCTGTCGAATTGTGAGCCCGCCGCCGGACGCGGTGGAATTCATACCGGGAACATCAAAAACGGGAATGCCGTCCGCGCCGATGACAAGGCGCTGTGTGCCTGCGGCTGTGAAGGTCAAGCTGGTGTTCTCGCTGGCAATGATGGTTGTCGTGCCGGAGATGATGCGGTCTTCCTGGCCGCCGCCGGTTCCTATGCTGGTCCAGGCGCTGCCGTTGCAGTATTGCAGGTTGCCGCTGTTGTAGCGGATGGCTCCAGCAATGGGAGCGCCACAGGTCAGGCTGCTGGTACCGACCTGAATGGCATCTGAAGCGGAGATGGTCCCGGCAACGTCCAGAATGGCCAAGGGGCTCCCAACACCCAACCCGACCCGTCCGCCGAAATAATTCTTGGCGTTTACGTCCTGTTGGTAGAGGCCGAAGTAACTGCCGGTGATGGTGCCCCCAGTCGCACGGTTGTTGATATAGATGCCGTAGAGGTTTCCGATGGTTCCATTCATGGCATACGGGATGATGGAAAGGCCGCGGACATCATCGGTGATACGTCCGGTTGCCGTTCCGTTATAGTGGCCAAACTGGATCACCTGGCCGGTAAGCGCCGCCAGCCGCCCTTCATCCCCGGCATACTGTCTGAGGACATTGCTGCGGCTCCCATAGACATAGCCGCTGTTGCTCACACCTGAGTCAATGAAAACAGCCGGGGTGGAAGCAATGCCGATGTTGTAATAGCTGCCGTCGGCCGATGCCCTGAAGGATGGCTCCACGCTCAGCGTAAATCTGGTTGCGTCCGTCCACCCTTCGCTGATCCGAACCCGGGAGGTCGCGTTGCCTGTGTTCCCGATCCCGATGCTGCCATCCGCATTCACCACCAAACTCGGTGTCGTCGTTTGCCCAGTCACCGACACCACAAACGTGCCGCTGACCTGTAAGGTCGCTGTCGGAACCGAAGTTCCAGCCCCAACTTTCCCACTGAAATACCCGGCCGTCGCACTGACAGCCCCTGTAGCACTCACACCAAGCGTCACAAGACCACGGTACGGGTCAAACCAGGCGCTGTTGGCACCGGCCTGTGTCACGCTGATGTAACCGGTGTCGGAAATGGCCACCATGCGGGTGGCATTGTTGGTGCCGCTGACGATACGGTCGCCGCTGCTCGCCACCACACCCGTAAGGCCGGAGCCGTCACCCACGAAGCTTGTGGCGCTCACTGTGCCATAGACATCAAGCTCCGCATTGGGGTTATTCGTGTTGATACCTACCAGCCCGCCGCTCGAAAGGTAGAGGGAGTTGTGGGGGCAGCCCACGAAGTCCGCTCCGCCGCCGATGCAGACACGGCGGGCGTCATTGCCGAGGGTGGTGGAAATGCGCGAAACCGGCGCCCAGACCTGCGCCTCGGCCCCAATGCTCACGCAGGCCAAAACGGCGAAGGCAACAGCGCGGCGAAGAAGGCGGTTCACCCCCGCACTGTGCACGCAGTTCACGTATACAGCAGCACAACGCGCTATTTATTAGGCAGGGAATGTGTCCGGCACACAACCTACGCATAAGGAGTGATCTTTAGATTTGAGCTATGAAACCGATACCCACAACCTGAAGCACTATAAGCGGACCGCGTTGAGGATTGCCGGATACGAGGCAATAAGAGGTGCGTTGATCACGGCAATCCCAAAGAAACCTTTGCTTTCCTGGTGAGGGGACGCAGGGGGAGTTTCACGCGTCGGAATCAGCCTGAGGCGTGGGTTCGAAGACGGGTTCAGCTCACGGGCTCGCGGTGGCCAGTCGTGGGAAAGCGGCGGTCTACCGTCTGCGTGACAGTTCCTCCGCCGCTACCGCCTCCACAACTGCAAGGTCCATCTCGGCGACACTGGAGCGCCGTGCAACTTCCGCAGCCACCTTCGCCCAGTGATAGAACCCCTGCCGATCCCCCAGAGCACGTGAGCGGGCGGCAAGTCGCTGCGCCGCGTAGTAGGCGTTTTGCTCGTCACTTTGGATCAACGCAAGCGCGTCTGCCCGCCAGAGACGCCGCATCTCCTGACGGCGGTTCCACCACTGTCGAGACAACGGGAACATCATTGCCTTCGAGCCGCCTACCACCCCTCTCGCAACCATACAGCGGTCATGCCATTTGTCGAACATGGACATCGGACACCCTATCAATGGGCGGGGATGGATGGTCCGCATACCCCACACCATTGCTCGCGCTGCGTGAAAGGGCCGACCTGCCCCGGAACACCGGTCAATGGTAAGCCTTGGCGAAGGCGGAATATCCACAGGCCTGGTTGGCCTCCGACTGCTCTCCCCTCACCGCGTGAAATATAAGGCCGTTTCTGGACAAGACATCATGCAGGACGGGTCGCGATTGCAGCCAAGCGTCCAAGTCTATACGATCAGCATCCAAGAGCGGCAGGGCGAACAGCGTAAGCAAGTCAACTTCCCGCGCTGTTAAGCTCTCTGCTCGACCTTCCAAGGCTCTATAAATCACTTTCCATATCGTAGCCAAAGGCATGGTTCTCTCCCACAAAGCGACCCGTCAATAATCGTCGCCCTTTGAGACACGGGGATAACTTCCTTCTTTTGGGATCATTTCTTTATGTCTGCACCCATGAACCTGCCAACAGCACCCACACGAAAGCCTGCGAACATCGATCTTCACGTCGGGAGAAGACTGCGCGCCCTTCGCCTTTTACGGGAGTTAAGCCAGGAGGCCCTGGCGGAAAGGATCGGATTGACGTTCCAACAGATCCAGAAATACGAAAAGGGGGTCAACCGCATTAGCGCCTCCCGCCTCCAGCAGTTCGCGGACACGCTCAACGTCAAGCCACAGTTCTTTTTCGATGCGGATCAGGATCCTGGCACTCACGGCTCACAAAACGCGCTTCCCCTTGAACTCATTTTCGACCGCGACGTCGCGGCAATGGTAAACGCATTCGGACAGATTACTGACGCAGGCATTCGACGTGCAATTGTCGATCATATCCGCTCCCTCGCGGCGTGTTGCACGGAGCCGCGAAAAGCAGATCAATGACTGAGGTTTGTCTCCGAGGGAAGGACGTCCATGTCCTTCAGCGCAAACTGTCCCTTTAGGCTCTCAAGAGCTTCCTCGATCAGCATCGCGGCGTCTTCACTGCCAAGAACTCTCGACTCTTCTGTCGCGTAGATCAAGAGCCGCGCGAGGGCGCTAGCATCCTTCTCTAGGGACACATGAGAGGACCCGGACGCTTCCTCGTCCATCATGCCCGCCATGTTCCGCTCTGCAAAATCCTTGTCTTTATAGGGCATAAGACGGCTCCATTTGGCGCAACGCGAAGCGCTTCACTTTTCCGGTGGGGGTCTTCGGCAAGCTCGGAACGAAAGTGATCTCTCGCGGCGCCTTGTAGGGCGCGATCACAGCCTTCGCATGCTTGCAGAGTTCACTTTCCAGCCCGACTGATCCTTGGGCGCTTTCGGCGAGAACAACAAAGGCCTTGACGGAATATCCCCGCCTTGCGCACGGCACGCCGATGACCGCGCATTCCGCGACCGCGGCATGAGAAAGCAATGCCGCTTCCACCTCGGTCGGAACGACCTTGTAGCCGGACGACACAATGAGATCGTCCATCCTCCCTTGATACCAGAAGTATCCGTCTGGATCGCGATAGTAGGCGTCTCCGGTCACGTTCCAGCCGTTGCGGACATACTCACTCTGTCGCGCATCATCGAGATAGCGGCAGCCGGTGGGACCACGCACGGCGAGCCATCCAACGGTGTTATCGGGCAGTTCGTTTCCCGCTTCATCGAGCACGGTCGCCTCGAACCCGGGAACAACCTTCCCTGTCGCTCCCGGGCGGATGTCATCGCCGGCTGCCGAGATAAAGATATGCAGCATCTCCGTGGAGCCGATTCCGTCGATGATCCGCTGTCCCGTCGCGTTGCGGAACGCGTCAAACGTGGACTTCGGAAGCGTTTCGCCCGCGGAAACACAGGCGCGAAGCGCGCCGATGTCGAATTGTTCGACAATTGGCAACATCATCCGATAGGCAGTGGCCGACGTGAAGCAAATCGTCGGGCGGCACTTCTCGATCGCCGCTAGAAGCTGCTCCGGCCGCCCATCCTCGAGGAGCAGGGCAGACGCCCCGACACGCAAGGGAAAGAGGAGGAGCCCACCAAGTCCATAAGTAAAGGCCAGCGGTGGCGAGCCGCAGAAGGTGTCGAACGGTGTTGGGTTCAAAATTTTGGCGGAGAAGGTATCGCAAATGGCGAGAAGATCGCGGTGACTGTGGACTGCACCTTTGGGGACGCCCGTTGTTCCGGACGTGAACGCTATCAAGCAAGGGCTATCCGCAGAAGCCCGGAACGGAACAACCGGAGTGCTATCGAGGCGAGCGAGGAAATCGATGTCAGATGCATCGTGCGCGACTTGCTCCGGGCGAACAGAATAAGTCGCAATACTTCGCAACGTTGGACACGGGCGACGGCAGCGATCAAGCTCACGCAGCATCTCTCGCTCACAGACAGCATGCGAGATTTGCGCCTTCTTTATGATTGATTGCAGCTCGCCAGCCCGCAGCATCGGCATCGTCGATACGACAATGCCGCCGGCCCGGATGACCGCTAGATGCAGCGCGGCCAGCGCCGGACTGTTTCGCCCCCTCAGGAGAACACGGTTTCCCGGAACCAGACCGAGCCGCTTCACGAGGGCAGTGGCGTAGCGCGAAACACGCGATTGTAGCTCCTCATAGGTCCACATCGTCGTGAGTGAGCGCAAGGCGAGGCGATGCCCTTCCCCGGCCGCCACCCAATCATCCACCAGGATTTCGGTGACGTTGAAGCGAGCCGGATAGGCATGCCCCGGCACCTCAAGGCGCTCCGGCAAAGAAAACTGATCTGGCATGTGATCACGGACAAACGTATCAATACGCTTTGACATGGCTGCTCACCCAGCGAGTTTCTGATTGGCCACACTCGTCGCGAGCACGGTTCCCCGAATGTCCCGCAGCCTGCGCGTTTGGCGCAGAGCGTGTTCTGAGATGTCGACCGTGATGCCCACGACATCCATGCCCTTCCACACGATGGGAAGACCAAGCGGCTGGGGGTTCCAGCCGAGGCGCAAGAAGCGCGTGATCCAAGGGGGTTCCGTCACGATCGAAAGCTGAGAAATGCCGCATTCAAGGCAAAGCTCTTGAACACCGCACATGATCTGGCAGGAGACGTTGCTGATGGCGTGGGGTTCACGCGCCTCCGGCACCACATAGAAGCGCGTCCACTCGTAGATGTCCGGAGCTCGAGGAATGGGACGGACGCCGGCAAGCTCTGGAAACACGTCGGCAAGGAGATGGGGTTTGAGTGAAGAGATCAGCCTTGATCCGCCCTGCACGCGCATTTTCTCGTCAAGCGCGAGCAGGTAGATGGCATTTTCGTTGTCGAACTGATCGACTTCGCGCCCGTCCAAGCGGGCCAGATCATGCCACCCGCGCTCGTGGACATAGATCCGGTGTCGTATGCGGTAGCTTTCTTCGACCTGTTCTCGATAGCGCTGGCGGTTGTCCGCAGTTACCACGTGGAGCATGAATCCTTCTCCGAGTTGCGTCGGAGAAAGATCGCCACGTCAGGGGTAGGGTCTTGAATCCCTCGGTCGAGGAGTTGACGAAGATCAGATTTTCTGTCTAACCAACCGTCACAGGGAGATCGCCCGCCAGCTTATGGCGTTGGCCACCGCGTGGGCACGGCTTACAGCGTTTAGCTTCCTCAAGCTGTTGCGAAGATGCGCCTTCGCCGTTTGCTCGGAAATGGCGAGGATTTCACCTATCTCCCAATCAGTTTTGCCGCGCGCGACCCAAAGGAGCACTTCACGCTCGCGCTCGGTCAAGGCCTCATACCTGCCCGCAGCAGCCGGCGCAGGCGGAGGCCGAAGCGATTGGGCTTTCCCATGCGCGAAGATCGACAGTAGCTGGAGCGCCTCCCTACCGCGATGCGGGATGTCGAGCTTCCCGCCGCCCATGGTCACGCAGCTTTGCTCCCCGGTACTGCCAAGGATGGGTACGGAAAAGCCACGTCGAAGACCGCACTCTGCAGCCTCATTCATAACGCGTTTCGCTTCCTTGCTCGGATGAGGGCAGCGCACTTCGTCCCAGAAGAATGCCTGGGTGGAAGACCTTGTATGGGCGGCCATGGGATCATGAAGAAAAAAATTCTGATCCATATAGCGATCAAACCAGGTTTTTGACCAGCCATTGAGGATCAACGAGGCCTGCAGGCCGGAGCCGGGCGGCGGCATCTCGGTGATAAGAAAATTTGTGAAGCCGAATTCGCTAAGCGCAACGCCAAGAAGCGAATAAACCTCGTCACAGTCACTGGCTGCCTGCAACTGGTCAACAATGTCAAAAGTGCGCCGCTCGATACCCGACATCGCGAGCCCCAGTACTCCAGGTAATATTGGTACCTTGGGCTCAGCCGGACGACAAGCCGACTTAACGGTCCTCAGCACATAGTCCCGAGCGGGTAAGGCATGAACATCGATCCCAAATCCTTGGCGCGACAACGTCTCGCCTTCCCGCATCAGACGGGCTGTTTTCCGAAACCGGACAGTCTCGCGTGCGGGTCCCAGATCCACGGGCGCATCAGAGCGGTCCGGCGAGGCGTGGCGATGAACATGGCTGGGATGGCACGGACACCGGCATTGGAACAGGTGGCCGGCGTGCGCAGGAACTTGAGCGTGAACGACCTGCCCGCCGACGCACAAGCAGAAAAGCAGCTTCGCGCCGTGGGAACCGGGCGCTCCCCTCTTCAGCAGTGACCTTGCCCCCGCAGGGGTACCCGATCTGAGCTAGAGTCCGTCGATCCGAGAAGGAGACGGATGATGCGTAAGGGCAGGTTTTCACAGGAGCAGATCATCGCCATCCTGCGCGAGCAGGAAGCCGGCATGGCCACCGCCGAGGTATGCCGCCGCCACGGGATCTCGTCGGCGACGTTCTACGCCTGGAAGTCGAAGTACGGCGGGCTCGAGGTGTCGGAGGCCAAGCGCCTGAAGACGCTCGAGGACGAGAACCGCAAGCTGAAGAAGCTGTTGGCCGAGCAGATGCTCGATAACGCTACCCTCAAGGAGCTGCTGACAAAAAACTTCTGACGCCCGCCGCGAGGAGGTCCGCCGTGAGCTGGGCGATCGAAGAGAAAGACTACTCGCAACGCCGTGCGTGTGCCCTGGTCGGGCTCGCGCCGAAGGTCTATCGCTATCGGCGAGGAAGTGATGACGGTGTGCTGCGCACGCGCTTGAAAGCCTTGGCGGCTCATCGCCGCCGGTTCGGTTACCGGCGCCTGCACCTGCTGCTGCGGCGAGAGGGCTTCACCGTGAACCACAAGAAGCTCTTCCGCATCTACCGGGAGGAGCGGCTCGTCGTCCGCAAGCGGGGTGGCCGCAAGCGTGCGCTCGGCACACGGGCACCTGCTGCCGTGCCACAGGGCAAGGACCAGCGCTGGTCGCTGGACTTCGTCTCGGACACGTTCACGGACGGGCGCCGCTTCCGCATGCTCGCCATCGTCGATGACTTCACGCGCGAGTGCCTTGCCCTGGTGCCCGACACCTCGTTGTCGGGCCATCGCGTCGCCCGCGAGCTGGACGACCTGATCGCGCGGCGCGGCAAGCCGGAGATGGTGGTCAGCGACAACGGCACCGAGTTCACCTCGATGGCGATCCTGCGCTGGCAACAGGAAACGGGCATCGCCTGGCACTACATCGCGCCGGGCAAGCCGATGCAGAACGGCTTCGTCGAGAGCTTCAACGGGCGACTGCGCGACGAGCTGTTGAATGAGACGATGTTCCGCAGCCTGGCGCATGCCCGCGAGGTGCTCGCCGGCTGGCGGGCGGACTACAACGCGGAGAGACCGCACACGAGCCTCGACGGGCTCACGCCGAACGAGTTTGCAAGGAGGTCCACGTCGGACCATAACCAGAACGGACTCCAGTTATGAGCGAGTACCTTCCGGGGGCAAGGTCAAAGGTCAGCAGGTTTGCACACGTGCGTCATCTCCGGCACTGCCTATAATTTTAACAATCCAGCCAATCACGAATGAACCTCTCCGCGGCATGCTCAAGCATTTACGGGGCTGGTCTGATGCGTTTTTTCGCTTATTGCATGGTCGCCGGCATCGCCTTCGTCGGCGCCGCCAAGCTGTTCCCGCCAGCTCCGCAGGACATGACATACCACTATGTGGATGAGCGGGGCCAGCCCATCACCGAGGTGGTGGCGCGCGCCTACTTTGCCGAGCAGGAACGCCTGGACACCCTTGAATGGGAATCCAAACGCCGCGCCTCCGATGAAGGAAACGTCGCCAACCCGACGACTTCCTCTGGGCCGGTAACCCATTCGGACCTGTCCAACCGTGCGGCCGTTCCGCCCGGCACAAGCCTCCGGGGTAAGCCTCCGGTGAAGGCCGCGCCCTGTTCCTAGGAAGCTGCAAACGCCCTGACACAATTGGCCCCAAACCAAGAAGTTAGAGTGTGAAGGGCCTTGGTTCCAAGTTGTTGCGTAAAGAACAACGCGAGCCTCGTGGTTGGGCGTGAACATGAAACGTAGAAGAGATTGCGATTCCGCTCGTAGCTATCTTTTTTTCCGTCTGGAACACCGCTCCCAGCCCATTCAAGGTACTCGGCCCAGTTATATTTGTTCCATCCCCTGCCGAGAACCACCAAAACGTTCTCAAATTGATCGCCTTTGACGCTGTGCTTTGTCGCAAAGGGTGTGTTCCCGTCAATGAAGTCGTCGAGAGCTATCACCTGTTTATAAGGTATCTCGCGAAGATTACGGGTACGCTCAACTCGATTGGCATACTCCACCGGCTCACCGCTCCAGGTCTTTGCCAATTCTTCGGCACGGATCACACCTTCTGGAAGCGCGATCCTAGAAGTCGCGCGAAGAAAGTCGATAACGTCACCAACTGAGCCTGCTGCTCGAAGATCGAGCAGCTTATTCATAAATTCCACCCATTCAGCCTTATCTTTTTGAGATCTTATGAGTGGTCGATCACCCAACGGGGCAAACATCTCGCCGTAGGACCGACGCGTGAACGCCTCGCATGCTGGCTCCAGCTTGTCTGCGAAAAACGCAATATGCTCATTTTCCTTCTTTATGAATAACTCCGTGCGGTCAAAAACCTTCGCAAGGTCTGAGTATCCTTGTGTCTTGGCCAAAACGTTGTGGGTGAGCATCAGCACCTTGGTTCGTAGATGGCTAAAATCCCAGCCATCTTCAGCTTTCAGCTTGTTGATGAACTGCTCCAAATACACTTCGGCAATCTCGGCTGGCAGGTCTCCCTTCCAGTGAGCAGAAGTTTGGCGCTGCCCTGTCCAGCTATTGGTATGATAAGCGATTGCCGATCCAATGAAATTTGAGTCATGCGGCCCTTGAGGAAGCTCCGGCCTCATTTTATTGAGGACGCTCACGATTGATACAGCAGACCGGAAATTTGACCGCTTCGGAATTTCCACCAATGCTGGGCTAGAAACGCGACCGCACGTTCCATCGTAGATTTGCTGCCAATGGTCGCCGAATAAGCCGAATTGAGGGCCACCAGCCCGGCCAAACAGATTTTCCTTTAAAGCCTGCATTACTCCGGCGTTTGTATCTTGATACTCATCAATCAAAATAAACGGGTACTTTCCGGCGAGAATTCCTTGAAATTTGCTATTGGCCAAGAGACCTACTGCAAGTGCCAAGACATCGTCATGGTGTAGAGTAATTACATCAGCTTTGATGCTCCGATAGCCCAAGTCATACTCTACCTTTTGGGTACCTAAAGGCGTCTCAGACTCCGCTAGGCGCTCTTTCCAAGCTTCAATGCCCTGGATGCCATCTCGAAGCATTGGCTGATAACTGCGGATCAGACTCCATAGGAAGGCATGGATTGTGTCTATAAATACCACGGGGTTTCCGTCTATCCGTTCCGTGATAACGGCTGCCGCTACGTTCGTGTATGTGATGCAGGCTATGCGCTGCCCCTTTTTTCGAAGCTGGTCGCCTTTCGAGGCGATCAGGAACCGAAGAGCTTCAACAAGTGAATACGTCTTGCCGGCACCTGCCCCTGCCTCGAGTAGAACATTCTTCCCGGCTTCGAGGCATTTGCTTACCTCAGCATCAGCCTTCTTAGCTTCTTCGAGCGCCTCATTGACTTGCAGATCAGCGCTCATGGCGTTCCCTTGGATGCTGGAGCTGAGCTGGGGTCTTCCGCCAACCACATCAAGCCATCTTTGATGTACTTGGGAATGGCCCAATCATCCTTCGTGGTTGCATATTTTAGCGCGAATTCGGATTTCTTCTGCTCCCGAGCAAGATCGTCAGCTTCCTGCTCGAGGTCCTGGCTGGTCTTGCCAGATAATTTGAAGATCGTGGGGTTTGCGAGAATAAATGCCTGTTCAAAGCTGCTACCGCAGGGCCCCTTCTCCTTTTCCGGGATCTGGTAGGCGATCCGGCGCTTACTCACGACCTTCTTAGCATCCGGAACGGCCACAAGCTGTTCGCCCGAAAGCTTCTGTGGGTCGTACCACTTATTGATACAGGCGTTGCTCGACCCTTCTCCCTCACAAACGAGACACTTTTTTCGAGTGGCTAGCTTGATGGTATCGATATCGGTGACCACTAGGGTCTGGAGGTCAAGAAAGCTGAGAAGATCGAAGAATAGGTGGGCGTAAGCTCCCCCGACCTCGATGGTGGAGATATACTGGCTGCCCAACTTCTTGCCCTCAGGCTGTGTGGTGTCCAGTTTTCTGATTATCCGTGGCAAGAGAAGTCGCTCACTCGTTCCTTCGATCAGAATTGCTTTTTCGGCGAAGAACAAGTCACAGCGGGTAAGGGTCAGATACTGATGGAGAAACTCGCGATCGTCGGGATGGCTGCCCCCTAACCCTTTCCGTAGATCCCTAACAACGGTTTTGGGAGCCTCAGGTGCCCCATTTGAGAGAAAATACCGGATAGCCTCAAACCGGGCCTCGTTTGCTACATGTGAAGAGTGGGTGGTGACGATAAATTGTACGGGCCAAGCAATACCCAACTCTTTCGTAAAAGCAGCCGCGATGTCGGCTAGCTTTCGGATGAAGACTTCCTGCATCTGAGGGTGAAGATGGACCTCCGGCTCTTCGATGAAAATGAGATGTACAGCTGGTTGCGGTTCAGCTGCTGCGTACTGTTTGAAGAATTCGCGTAGTTGCAGGAGGATGAGGATAAGATTCCTCACGCCTAAGCCATTGTAGGCTTCCGGTAGATGGACCCCATTTTGCCCTGTGTATAGGACCTTTGTGTGGTTTGATAGCAGCTTCTCCACATCCAGAGTTGTTTCCGTGCGGAGGTTAGATCCCGTCAAACCTGGGTAGCCGAAGATTTTCAACGCAGGCAGGAGAGCATTGAGCTTGTCGTTAAAGTCACTTCCTATTTTATCCTGGATATCTTTGACGGCAGCTTCCAATTGCCCGGCTGTGGCATGGTCTTTCACGTCATGTTTGTTAGATTTTGCAGTATTGAAAAGATTTTCCAATACTCTCCCAATGACCACTCGGTCTTTGTGGCTAACATCATCCAACCCCCGTTGTGCGCTGATGAAACCACTTGCACACAAGATGGAGAGAAACTTTAGGTCTAAGGGCTTTGTATTCGTGGGATTGCTCGGATCGACCGCATGAAGGCTAGTCGTGAAAAGATCCGGTATGCGTTCCTTCAATGCCTTGAAGAATGAAGGTTTGGTGGCGGGATCCGTTGACGTTATGTCAGTATAGAGGTCTTTGAGCGCGCCATCTCTCAATGCATACCGGATCATAATTATGGCGGTGGTGCAGTTGGGATCTAGGTCAATAACAGCCTCTGAGAGCTGCCCAAGGTTTTCGTTCTGAGTGTATGAAAAGGCAAGCTTGATTTGAATATAGGGGACAAGCTCACGCACGGCGGGCTCAGTCTCACCTTTGGATAATGCCAGATACGCGTTCCAAAACTCTTCATGTGCCACAAACGAAAAGTCTTCCAAACGAAACGAGGCGGATTTCTCAACAAGAAGGCGCTTTAGGACCTCGGTGAGGGATGTTTTGCCGCTGTTGTTCCTTCCGACAATAACGGTCGTGTCCTTCTCTAAGGAAATCGATACCTCTCTCAAGAGGCGAAAATTGCCGACATCTATTTGCGTGAGCTGCATTAATCCCCCCGTGGATCGCGACTCACATTCTACCACAGCGGGAGGAAACTGAATCTCTCCCGGTCGGATTTTATCACGAACGACACCTCGTGCCGTGCAGCCGCTCTTTCGACACGGTGAAGGCCGCCTACCAATTCCCCCTGGATCTGATGAAATCAAGCCGGCTCTAGCTACGGCCTTATGTAGCGGACCTAGAGCCACTACGGAGGAGAGCAGATATTGGAAACCCACGAAAACCTAGGCTTGTTGGGCAGCCTTCCAGTTCCATGGCAGGAGCTCATCAAGACGCTTCGCTGGATGCTCAGCAATCCGCCCCAACACATCGGCAAGCCACGCCTGGGGATCAACTTTATTGAGTTTGGCTGTACCAATCAGACTGTACATGAAGGCCGCGCGCTCTCCACCACGATCGGAACCCGCAAACAGCCAAGACTTCCGGCCCAAGGCAATGCCCCGGAGGGCTCGCTCGGCGGCATTATTGGTCATGCAAACGCGCCCATCTTCAAGAAAGCGCACAAACGCAGGCCAACGCTTCAGCATGTAATCGACAGCCTTTGCCACCTCGGAGTGTTTAGCAAGCTTCGGCTTTATACCGCGCATCCAAGCCTCAAGGTCCGCCACCAACGGCGCACTGCGATCTTGGCGCACCCTCTGACGTTCCTGAAGACTGGCGCCATTAAGCTCACGCTCGATGGCCAACAATGCATCGATTTGCCGAACGGCCTCCACCGCCAAGGGGTGAACCAAAGCCTGCCGGAGGTCGGCCAACTCAAAGAACTTGCGCCGTGCGTGAGCCCAGCAACCCGCTTCCACGATGCTGCCATGCTCATAGAGCTGCCCATACCCCCCGTAGGCGTCGGCCTGCAGGATACCTTTATATTTAGAAAGGTGGTTTTGCGGGTGCTCACCCTTACGGTTGGGAGAGTAGTAGAATATCGCAGCTGGTGGCGCTGGCCCACCAGAGGGCTTGTCATCTCGGACATAAGTCCAAATTCGGCCGATTGTCGTCTTATCAGCCGCCATAACCGGGATTGTGGTGTCATCACCATGCAGGCGTTCTGCCGCAAGGGTGTGAGCCTCGATACGCTCAAAGAGTGGTTGAAGAGCCTTACAGCAGGCACCCACCTGGTCGCCCAACGTCGAGGGGCTAAGGTCAACGCCTTCACGGGCATATCGTTCAGACTGTCTGTTCAGTGGTTGGTGCTGATTGAACTTCTCAGAGAGGATCATCGCCAAAAGATTGGGGCCCATCCTCCCTCGCGGTGTCGGGTGAAAGGGCGCAGGCGCTTGGTTGATATGACCACAACCGCGGCAGGCCATTTTAGGCCTTTCATGGCTCAGCACCTTCCATTCTCGCGGTTTAACCTCGAGGGTTTCGGTAATATCTGTCCCCAAATAAGCCAGATTACGTCCCTTGCAGCATTCACACACGTCGGGGCATGGATGCACAACAGGAACTCGAGGGTAATGTGTGGGGAACGGCTTCCAACAAGGCTTTTTTCGCGCTGCCGCAAAGACTTTGATGGGTTGGGGGATTTCCTTATCAACCTCAAGGTTATCCGGGCGCGCGATTTGGACTTCTTGAGTTTGCAATTCATGCTGATCGTTCAGGCGACTGGCATGTTCCGAGCTGGTTCCAAAGAGTTCCCGCTGCTGTTTGGCTATAATGAGATCTTTCTGAGCGATTATAGCGTCCTTGTGTTCAATCTCCTGTTTCAATCTAGCCAGCTCCTCCAGCGCCAGATCAATGGTTTCTTCCTGCTGATAGGCCATCTCCACTGCATGCTCAAAATGCTTGCGATAATAACTAGCCATTTTTTCAGCTTCGGTGAGCTCCACCACGACGGGTTTCACCTCTGTGGCCTGGACGATTTTAAGCTCGGCGACGAGCGCATCTAGCCATGGCGGTTTCGGGCGCAAATCAAATTGCATGCGTACATTAAAACATAGGGCGGGTCGAACGTCGCGCATTTTGTAATAAATATTATTATAAATCAATCACTTAACCTACATATTCGGGCCGAAAGGTATATTGGGGATTCCTCCAATCAATGCCATCGAGCATGTAGCCCAGTTGGGACGATGAAATGGAAATCGTGCCGTCGACCGGAGCTGGCCAGATGAACTTCCCGCGCTCCAGCCTCTTCGCGTAGAGCGACATTCCTAGGCCATCGTGCCAAATGATCTTGATGTGATCACCCCGCTTTCCACGAAACACGAACATGTCGCCTCTGTGAGGGTCTCGCTTCAGTAGCTGCTGAACGTGCAGAGCCAGGCTGTTCATGCCTCGGCGCATGTCCGTATGGCCGACGACGACCCAGACGCGAATGTTGCTTGGTACGGGGATCATCGTGCCACCGCTTTGATCAAAGTGGCAACGAGGTCGGGGGGTGCATCAAGCGGGATGCGAATGTGGCTCTCCTCGCCGATAACGATCTCAATGAAGCGCTCTGGGCCTTGAGTACCAGTAGCGGGCGCGGTCACAACGAGTGGGGCAAGGCCTTTTGGAGGACGGGATCGCTCAATCCGCCATCTATAGATCACAGCTCTCGTAACGTCGTGCCGTCGGGCAACGGCTGTAAGATTGGCCCCAGGCGCAAAGGCCTCAGCCATAATCTCGTCCTTCTGTTCCTGGGTCCATACACGGCGGCGCTCAAGCCCCGTCATAAGTTCCACTTTCTGCATTCGATCATCTTTCATCGTATCTAAGACCGAACTTAAGGCCGTTCTTAAGTAGCGGTGCTAAAGACACTTACAGATGATGGAATGGCCCGCTAGGCGGCCTTCACCGGAGGCTTACCCTCCGGGCAACAGAGCCGAGCAAGGACTATATCAGCGTGCAGGGCTATTACCGGCGCGACGGGACCTACATCGCCCCACACAAGAGGTCGGCCGCGAGCCGCACCGAAACCGACAACTGGAGCACCCGGGGCAACAAGAACCCCTTTACCGGCAAGTCAGGCTCCAACAAAGCCAGGCGCTAATCCTGCAAAACCAAATCATCGGGGCCCGCTGCCCAAACTACGCCAAGACACTGAGTTGGACGAGTGGTGCGCGCCTCTACTGGCACAACTCCATCAACCCGGTCGACGGGTTGCGGCGCATTCCACCCCTCATGTTGGCATCGCATGCCTCCGCGCCTGTACCCGCCACTTTGATGGTGCCGGAGACGTGAAGGGTGGCAGAAGGCGCTGTTGTGCCGATGCCGACAATACCGCTGGTCCCCACATAAAGGCTTGGCGTGGTGGTCTGCCCACTGGCGGACACGATGAAACTGCCGGAGACCTGCAACGTCGCTGTGGGAGAATCCGTACCCACGCCGATGTCCCCGGCATTGGTAATCACCATCCGGGGTTGGCGGGTCGCGGTTTGGAAAACAAGGTCTCCCCCGTTGTAAGCACCAATTATCAACCCGCCGGCGTTGTAAGATTCCAGCACGGCTGCGTTGTTGCGCCAGTTGCTGAAGGAGCCACCATTGCTGCCAAGCTGAAGCAACGACACCATTCCGGGCTGGCCGCCCAATCCTGTAGCGTTCAGGTTGGCAGCGGTGAAGCCGGTGGAATAGTCCGCGGTATTGCCATAGGCATAAACGCCCGAGGTTTGTGAGCCCTCAGAGTTGATGACAACCCCGCCGCTCACCGTGCTTGCGGTACCAACGCCAACTCTACCGCTGAAGTACCCATCGGTCCCGCTGATGGCGCCGGTGCTGCTCACGCCCACCGAGACGAGGCCGAGACTTGGGTGGAAATACGCGGTGTTGTAACCGCCCTGCGTAACACTAATGTAGCCGGTGTCGGAGATAGCCACCATGCGGGTCTGGGCGGTGGACCCGGACACGATGCGGTCGGAACTGCCCGCAGTCACGCCGGTAAGGCCGCTACCGTCACCCAAAAAGGTGCCATACACCTGCGTGCCGGAGATGTAGCGGAAATAGCCATAGGTTCCGCTTACCGCACCGTTGCGCGTCGTGTCCACAAAAGACGCGCTGACATTGGTGGCACTCACCAGCGAACTGCTGACACTGTTGGAACCGATGGTTACGGCACTCAACGCCAAAATGGTTGCTGCCGGAAAATACCCCTGTGTGCCACTGACGTAGTAGGCGTTCAACGCCGATGCAGATACCATCTGCATCGAAATAGACGTACTGTCACTTATCGCAATCACTTGCGCAGGAATGTTGGAAATGCTGTACCAATCGGCAACGCCTCCGCCCGACAGTGTTACCCAGCTTACGCCATTGCAGTATTGAATGTCCCCGCTATTGAAGCGGATTGCTCCCGATATCCCTGTACTGCAGGCTAGGCTACTTGCGCCAACCTGAATAGCGTCGCTTGCCGAAATCGTCCCTCCCACGTCAAGCGTAGCGAGCCTACCCGCCTTCCCAATCGCGACACCTTCACCAAAGTAACCAGAGGTGCCGCTGACAGGGCCCGTTGCGCTTACCCCGAGCGTCACCAGTCCCCGGTATGGATCAAACCAACCGCTGTTAGCCCCTGCCTGCGTGATGGAGATGTAGCCGGTGTCGCTGATGGCCACCATCCGCGTGGCTGCATTCGTACCGCTGACGATGCGGTCGGTTGCGCCCGCGATCACGCCGGTGAGACCAGAACCATCGCCCGTGAAACGCCCGTACATGTCAGTACCGCTGACATAGCGAAAGTATCCAAACGTCCCGCTGACCGTGCCGTTACGCGTGGCATCAACGTAGGTTGCGCTTACGCTCGTCGCGCTCACCAACGAGCTCGATACCGTATTGGCCAAAAGATTGGCGAGCAAACTCCAACCGGCACTGAAGTACCCCCAGGTGCCGCCTGAGGTCGTCAGGCTTATGTAGCCCGTATTCTCGTTGATGATCACCGCATGGGTATTGCTGATGATGCGGTCACCCTGAACATTCAAATTCGTCAAACCGTTGCCATCGCCGATGAACTTGTTGGCCGATACGTTGCCCGTGATGCTCACGTGTCCGGCTGTTGAAAGGCTTGGGGCGTAGCTTGGGCACCCGATGTCGGCAGGACGCATATGATCGGGAACGCCCATACAAAGGCGGTTCGAGTTATTGCCCGCCGTGCTGGAAATGATGGTGACATCACCCCAGTCACCCGATTGCGCGTTCCCCCATGCCGCGGCCAGCGCAAGCAGCGCCGTCGTAGCGATGCGGACTAGCGCTTGAGGCAAATCTGCGGGTTCCCGTTCTTGTCGATGCGCACCGAGCCGACGGGTACACCATCACAACCCTTGTCGATCGCCGTTACCCTTTTGGATACGCCTTCGTACACCGTCCAACCCGCAGCAGCGATGCTGCCAAGGCAAATGACGGTCATAACGATACGGCAAAAGGCGCTGCTCACAGGCGCACTTTGCCTGCAGTTTCGGTATACATCAGCAAGGGCGCCGCCGATGTAAGCACCTCCTGTGGCTTCGCCGCATCTGTTCCACCACTACAATGATTTTCCTGACCCGTATTACGCAAGCGCAACCCGCGCCTTCTCGCACATGGCCTCCGGGATCTGTTCGTTCCCAACCACCCATGCCATGGCCTCCACGATCACATCGGCCTTCAAGCCCCCGCAACACCAGTTCAGTCTCTCCGGTAGAGGAAGCCCACCTAGGCTTGCCCTCAATTGTTACCTCTTCGGATTACCCGTCCGCGCACCCGTGCCCCAGCTCCAACGGTTCACGCACTCATCAAAACACCAAGTACCCCTTCCTAATCGCCGTACTCCAGATGATCGAAATCCGGCACCACCCGTCTCAGGCAATCACGGTCAGGCAACGACAGCACATCTTGAACAGACCGTTCCGGCACCGGTAGCGCCTTTAACGCCGTCGCCGGTTCTGGAAGCCTCTTCACGTCCGGCATCGGCAGCAACTTCACCGAGACCGCCTCAACCGTCTTCGGCATCGCGGTTTGGAGACGCGCCATGCGCCTGCGCTGCAAGAGCGATCTGACAAACTTGACATAGAAGGGAGGAACATCGGCAATCATACTTGATGCTCCCATATGACCACACACACGGAAAGCACGCGTGCCCAAGCCGTATGCAACGCAATCACCCGACCGCACGCCACACGGCCGAGCGAAGGGCCATGTCATCTCCTGCCCTTTCCGTATCTATTACAGCGGTATTTGCGTCACGCGCTTGCCAACCCCTCACCCGCTGCCCATCGTTGATTGCGTGGCACGGGTAACGGCGATGTTCTCAATGAGGTAAGCCTCCGCCGAAGCTATGTGTGCGGACCCGCGCCACGTACCTGCTCCTGTCTAGGCCGGCTGCTGCCCCTGTTTGAGGAACGATGGCAGCCGGCCCCCCAATCGCTCGACCAAACTGTTGCCGCGTCACGCCAACGCGAACAGGAAGGCTTTGTTCAGCCACCACAATGGATCAAAGCCTGAATTGAAGGCACGCCACTTGGCGTAGCATGAGACGCGGCGTACCTTGTTCTAGTGACAGCCCTTCCGCGCACCCACCTCGAGCGTTTGCAGCGCCATACCGAGGAAATCAACAGACGACTTGGATTCTCGTTCACGCTGGCTGACTTCGTCAACGCCAATATGAATTACGACCGTCTCGGCGATGCCGCCACCGAGACACTTGTGAGCAACGCCGCCGGATTGATGCGTCTCCTCAAGATCCCAGCCAAATCACTGCAGCCCTTCCTTCTTTCGTCGCCTACCTTCTTCAGGCGGTCCCCGTTCTCAGTCCAGACGCAGTTCACGGATATCGCCGCGTTGCTCGGCATGCCATGGCGTTCCTACGTCAAAAAAGTTCTCAAAGCTCACCGCATCGCCAACGCGACACCGGAAAGCGTCAACATCCTCATAGACGCCCTTGCCACAGAGCTGGAGCTATCACCGGCTGCGGTAAAAGCCATCCTGAAAAGGCACACCATCCTCTTGGCAAGCAACCCCAGTACGCTTGTGTCCAACATCCGCACGACAATCAATCGCCTTAACCTATCAAAATCAGACTATGCCACCTTCGTCCGCCGCGCGCCCGGCCTGCTCGCCACTCCCACAGATACCCTAGAAACAAAAGTCAAAGCCTTCGCCGACATATTCTCCATCCATCCCGCAACAGCGCTGAAAGCGCTTCGTCGCTCGCCGCCCCTCTTGGCCATGGCCACCGACACGATCCGCAATAACCTGCACCGTACGGCGACCGCCCTCAACATACCGGTCCACAACTGGAGCCAGACCGTCATTAAGAAACCAAGCCTCGCCAGCTACCGCGCTGGCACGCTCCTTTCCACCGTCTCCCAAATCGCAAGCTTGTTTAAGATGTCAGCCCCAGACGTCATAGCGATTGCATCCCGCTTCCCTTCCCTCCTCTGCATTTCCCTCGAAGCCTATGAAAGCAAGCTTCCGCTTGTCCTCAAATTCTGCCGAACCCTTGGCTTCGACTATACGCCCGCCGACACACTCCGAGAATGTCCTCTTGCCTTCACCTACGCACCGAGGCGGCTTCAAGAACGTCTGCGGCTGGCAGAACTCGGATTGGGGCCACGAAGCATCATGAACCTCCTCACACTCGCCAATGAGGACGCAGCTCCTCTTCTTCGACGCAGCCGGCTCCACCCGTAACCAACACCCTGACACCCTCCTTCCATTCTGCTGCCAACACAGCACCGTCCGTGAAGCCCTTGAAAGACGCACAGTCCGCCCCATAAAGCTCCTATGCCTTTCGATAAGGCCACGCACTGCGAACTGCGCTTCCACCATGCAGCGACCAGCCAGGGTATTCCCTACTGGGCATGGATACGGACGCTCATCATCACCTTCGAAAGGAGGTTTCCGGATCTCCCCATCTCCACCTATCCCAATACCTTCCTCGTATGGGTACGCGCGAACACCAACGCCATGTTGGCCATCTCGGATACGTCGCCGGTCATGAACTGAAGAGGGAAAGAGTGGGGCAGGGAAAGGGTGACGGCGCATCGGGCAGGAAGAGAGGCTTCCCCCGACCGCCCGAAACCTGAAGGAGACCGTTCCCATGTCAAAATCCACCAGCCGCCGCGGCAAAGCCACGTCTGCCGCCATTCCCGAAACCACCTCCATCGACATCCCATTCAACCGCTTGCGCTTGAGCGAGAAGAACGTCCGCACCATCTACGACAAGGACGCCATCAAGCAGCTTTCCGAAAGCATCGCGGAAAACGGCCTCATCCAAGCCCTCAGCGTCAGACCCGTCCTCGATACTGAAGGAAAAGAAACCGGCGACTACGAGGTACAAGCGGGTGGACGCCGGTTCCGCGCCCTGGAGCTTCTCACAAGGAGCAAGCGCCGCGCTATCGACCAGCTCACTCCTTGCGTTCTCAAAACGACCGGCCTTGCCGAGGATGACAGCTACGTCGAAAACGCCCAGCGCGAAGCCTTGCATCCCATTGACGAGTTCCGCGCGTTCAAAGCCATGCAGGACGCTGGAAAGACAGAAACCCAAATCTCCACCGCCCACCGCGTCAGCATCGCCTTCGTTCGGCAACGCTTGCGCTTGGCATCCGCAAGCCCGTTGATCCTGCAGGCTTACCGCGACGAGGAAATCGACCTTGATCAACTGATGGCCTATTGCGTCACCGACGACCACGCACGCCAGAACTCCGTGTTCGAACGCCTCAGGGACTCCTACGAGGCCCATCCCCACGCCATCCGGCGCGCCCTGACCGAAGACACGGTGTCATCCAGCGACCCCCGCGTGCGTTTCATCGGCCTCGACACCTATGAAAAAGCTGGTGGGCATGTGGAACGCGACCTCTTCAGCTCGACCGACCAAGGATATCTCAAGGACGTTGAGTTACTGAACCGCCTCGTGGCCGACAAGCTCAACGCCGCCGCGAAAAAGCTGCAAAACAAGGGCTGGAAATGGGTCGAGGCTGCTGTTTCCATCCCCCACAGCGTCAAGTGGGGTCTTGACCGCGTGATTGGCGAAGAAGCGTTGCTGTCTGCCAAGGAACAAAAGCGCCTCGACAAGCTGAATTTTGAAATTGAGGAGCTCGACAAGCTGGATGAGCTCTCCGACGAGCAGGATGCACGCCGAGACGAGCTTCAAACCGAGATCACCGCGCTTGAAGACAAGCCCGCCGTGTTCTCCAACGAAGACATGGCACGCGCCGGCGTTTTCCTCTCTATCGACCACAACGGAAACCTGGTCGTGGATGCAGGCTTCATCAAAGAGGATGACACACCCTCACAAGACGCGGGTGATGATGACGACCATCCGGAGCCCAACAGCAATGCGAATGAGCCCACCCCATCTACCGGCGACGATAACGCCGAGGGCTCACGACCGCTTTCCGCCGCGCTCCTCGAAGACCTCACATCCTACCGCACCGTGGCGCTGCGCAATGCCATGGCTCAGGATTTCAAGGTCGCCTTCATTGCGGTGGTGCATGCTTTCGCACTCTCGCGCTTCTACACCTTCAGTCACGGCAAGACCTGCCTGCAGCTGAAGCTGGATGCGTCTTTCCCCGCCAAGGCCCCGGGCCTCGACGAATGGGCGCCCACAAAGGCCGTTTCCGACCGTGATCTTGCATGGAAGAAGCTGCTGCCCAAGAACAGCGCCGATCTCTGGCAGGCGTTGCTCGCCATGGACCTCACCGACTTGCAGAGCCTGTTCGCCCACCTTGCCAGCCTCTCGGTCAACGCAGCCATCACGCCCCATGTGAGAAGCGCCGAAAGCGTCGCACACGCCAACGACCTCTTCCGCGCCCTCGACACCGATATGGTGAAGCTGGGATGGGTCACCACCGCTGACAACTACCTCAACCGCGTCTCCAAGGACCGCATCCTTGAAGCTGTGGAGCAGGCCCGTGGCGAGGACACCAAGTTGCTCATCTCCCACATGAAGAAAGAGCCGATGGCCAAAGAAGCCGAACGCCTCATCGAGGGTAAAGGGTGGTTGCCTGAAGCTCTACGCATACAAGCGACTTCCAAGGCTGCGGACCACGAAGACGACCGCAGCGATGATGGCGTCGAAGATAGCCTTCCCACCTTCCTCACCGAAGGAGCGCAAGACACGCAAGAGGCCGCTTAAGTAAGCCAAGTGTCATTGGCCACATCCGCAAGGGTGTGGCCATTTATTATGCCGTCTTCTTAGAGTGCGATTTCAATGCAGTCGGGAAGCGAACATGCTTCATAACCGCGGCCTTGAACTCGAGATCATATTTCTCAAAGCCCGTGTTGGACCTCGCTGGAAGCCTCCCGCTGTTGAGCCCGTCCAACGCCTCGGCCAGATCTCGTCGCTCCAGAGCCAGCGTCCACATTTCCCTGTCAATCTGACCGATCTTCTTTGAGACCAGCTGCGCAAGGGTCGGTGATTTTTTTGCCATGGCACATCCTCACACCTCGGAATCGAGGCGTCCAATGGCTTGCTGTCTGCAAAGGCACTGACGGTCGGCCGATCGGTATCCCGAAAGTGGAGAGGTTACGGCAGGCAGGGTTGCATTGCCGCGGCCTACAACTCTATCACCGGCACTTGGAGGTGTGTCCGCCCCATGGATCCATCAAAAGCCGAAATCTAGGACACAGAGCTCAAACAACGTCCCAACCGTACGGGTCACGCTTCGCGCTTTCGACGTAGTCTTTGATCAGGGTCATCTTTTGTTGCAGGGCCTCTCGTCCTGCATCTAACCCTTGCTCACAAGCTGTGCGATAGCAAACATAGAGAACAAGATCGATCTGCTCGTCGACCAAATAAGCGTCAATCGATTGCTTCGCGCACACGGCGACAAGCTCACCGACCATGCCAGGGCACTTGCGCGCCATGGCTTTCCTCAACTGAGCGCGATTTCCAGGAACGAGATATCGACGCTTTTTCTTAACCGCGGTTGAGGCCACAAACCCATCGTCGCCGGGCGGCTCGCCACCAAAGCCCGAGCGGGGACGAGGACCCTCAGTCAGACCGCCCGGTATAATCACGAGGCGCGCGCGGCCCCTTGCCTTTCGTTCCATGCCTTGCCCCTTTGATGGACTTAGCCTTCTCATAGGACGTCAAACGGTTATCGAACCCAACCAGCTCATGAAGGTGCGATGATTTTTCTTGAAGCATCTCCACCCCCTTTTTTGTCAATTCATAGAGCTTTAACGGTGGCCCAGACTTGGAAGGTGAAGTTCCGGTCCGGGCGATGATTTCCTGCTCAAGCAATCTCTGGATTGTGCCGTACATCTGGGCCGTGTTGACCTCGTAGTTTTCACTTTCTAGGAATTCATAAATTGCCAAGCCGCTCGCATTAGCTCCGAGATATTGAACCGTTCGACATATTCTGAAAGTGAAATCGCCCATCTTTGGGTCTTTGCCTTTAGGTGCAGCAGGCCCAGTAAGCGCGGTTGAGGCGCGCAGTTTCAGCGTCTTCATCGAGTTGTCCTCAGCTTGCTTCATTTGAATTAGCTAACACGCATAAGCTAACGCGGTCAAGCTAACGTGGGACGTCACCGCTATCAGAGAGCTATTCCTCTGTCGCAGGTTGCCGTCCATTCTCACCTTCCGCGTTCAGCGTCCAAGGTCTGCCGACGCCGAATGCACCGCTCTGACGCGGATAAGGTCCGGATCGGCCGGGAAGGCGAGAGGTTGCGGCAGGGTGTTCACCTTGGCCTCGGTCGCGCGGACTCCCTCGGCCTTTCTGAGAGGCGGAGCAGGCCAGAGTCGGGGCCGGGCGCAACGGCGGCGGGAGACTATTTTCCGCCGGGGCCTACGGCCCCTTTGCATCGCGAACAAAATAGACCCCGCCTTGCTGTCCTTCGCTTCGCTACGGCCGCGCGCGGGGTGGCGCGCGGTGCTGCCCGTCCGCGCCTCCGGCTGAGGGTCCGCCGGAAAGGCCGGTGGATGTCACCGGTCTCCGAGAAACCAACGGGAATTACACCCATGGCCTACAACTCCTCGTACCGCCGTTCCGGCTATCCCTCCGTCACCGCCACCGCGCGCGTTGCCGACAACCTGGCGCTCTATGGGCACCGCCCCTCTGCAGACGAGCCGGAATACCGCCCCATGCCGGAGCCCGAGCAGCTCACCGGCGCGGTCAGCTGCCTCTTTTCGGCGATCACAGGCCCGTTCACTGACACCGCGCTGGAACCCGACATTGACGACATGCTGTGGTCATTGGCCAACACGCTGCACCACAAGACCGAACGCATGCAGCGACTGCTGGACGACAACGAAGCCCAGCAGCGCGCCTCCCTCGAGGAGCAGGACGGTTCCGAGGTGCGGTCGGTCGAGCTCGAACGTCTCACCGACAAGGGGCGCGCCCTGATGGATCGCCGCAATGCCTTCGAGCACATGCGCGACGCCGCCGCAGAAGCCTACGAGAACGAGACCGGCTCCGTGTGGCGCCCGCGCTCAGGCTCGGTGGTCAACCGCAAGGCGCAGACCGCGGCCATGGTCGACTCCCGCGACTACCTCAACGCCAAGCGTTACGCGGAGACCAACGTCATGATGCCGGCCGGCACAAAGATTGCCATCGCCGGTGGGTTGCAGTTCCAGGACCACAACGCGATCTACGCCGCGCTGGACGCCGCTTTGGTCCGGTACCCCGACATGGTCCTCCTGCACGGCGCCGCCAAGACCGGCGTCGACCACCTCGCCCTTACCTGGGCTCGCAACAAGGGCGTGAAGGCCATCGGGTTCGAGCCTGAATGGAACCGCCACAACCGTGCAGCTCCCTTCAAGCGCAACGACAAGATGCTCGAGGCCACGCCCGCCGAAGTCATCGTGTTCCCTGGCAACGGCATCACCGATAACCTCGCCGACAAGGCCAAGGAACAACGCATCCGTGTTGTGGATTGCCGCAAACCGGCGGCTTAGGCCGCCTACGGCCCCGGCTTACCCGGGGCTTCTTCATGGCCGGCATCAGAGAGGGAGAAGGGCAAGGGACTTGCGGCCGGAAACCGCCCCGAAGAGAGAGATCGGCCACCCGTCAAAAAAGGAAAGCAACACCGTGCTCCCCATCACAACACTCGCAGCCTTCAAACGCGCCCTCAAACCCGGCACACGTTGGGAAACACGGTCCTCCCATCGCGCACCAAACGACCAGCTCATCTCCATCTGGGAAGAAAAGGAAGTCATCCACGCCCAGTCCAACGCCGTGGCGTTCTCAATCGGCGTCTCTAAGACTGCCATCGCCGCCGGAAAGCAAAACCCCCACCGCAATGGGTCATGGCTCTGGTTCCCCAAAGCCAGCGCATGCACGTTCACCGAGGGAAGCCTTCGCATCACCCACAACAATGACGCTCAGCACTGGCGAGAGTACCGCCCTGTGCAAGAGTTCAGCAAAAGCCCAATCCAATGACATCGCACACCGTCTGGACAGTAGCCGCAGACACAGTCTGCGAAGGATGGGCACCCGCCACAATCCATGAGGACGAAGTCTCATACACGGACGTCTACCTCACACGTATCGAGGCCGAGCAAGAACTGGCCGACATTATCAGTGAACGGCTCTGCCTCTTCATAAAAAGCCCGGAAAGCTACGACGGCATCAATGATGCCCTCAACAGCGGCTTCTCCGTCATTGAAGCCGTCATGCGTGCTGACGGCACCATCCTCATCAACGGACAGGAAGAAGGCACCGCACCGCCTTCAATAAGATCCGCCATCGCCAACCTCCCGCCAACAATGGAAAGAGCCCTGCAAACATATAACAAAGTCCAAAATCAAAAGCGAAACCCGGGCAGCTCTCGATTTTACCGAACACGCAAACCTACCTAGGGGCAAACCGAAGTAGCTGACACCACAGGAAACAATGCTCACACCAAATAAATCTTTGCGCCTTAACCATGTTAAAATAAGCAATTTCCTAGGAGGATTCCAAAAGAGTTGCACGAAGGCAACACGCGCGGTCCGTAAAAACATTTCCCCAGAATATGTCTTTGCCTCCGCCCGTAAACGCGTATCATTTAGATCAATCAACCTTGAATATAGGGAGCGCCTTACCAAACCAATATCCTTCAAATTCACCAGCCATATTCCGTATCGCGTCGTTTCTTTTGCTGGAGACTTTCATGGTCTTGGCCTACTTCAATTTGCGCCCCATTCTACGAATAAGAAAAACGGTTCAACCCGTATCAGCTGCGTGGACCATGCGGTGATCGCAACGTCACGCACGCACGGATATCCATACCGTCAGCGACAATTGTTTCGCCGGCCGCTGGTCTGTCCTTGCCTTTAAGCTGAAACCTATCCCCATTCCCGTCCCTGTCCAACCTCGTCCGTGCGCACGGCCTGGTAAGCCTTTCCGTACGCGACCTCGGTCTATGTCAGATGACGGGTAGTGGCAGGTGAAGCACGCTCCTAGGAAAGCAAGCGCTTCACCTGCCACCTCTTCGCCGCAGCGAAAAATCCAATGGGTCCCTTTTCATTATCACCGGGGCATCCGAGGTCAACAGAATGATGCAAAATTCCCGGTTTCGGCGACACATTACCCTTTCGGTGCATTCGTTCATGCCACACACCCCGCTGTGCATGGACGGTACGATGGCAGGCGGGGCGCAGTCACAAGCAACCCGCCTGCCATCCTCCCGCTCGCCACTATCGTTTCGCGATCCCATTTCACGGCCCCTTCCAGAAACCACGACCTCGGAAGACAGACCACATCAACAAAAGCCACTATGCGCGCTACAGCCAACGACAAGTAATGGTTGGCAATCCAAATTTACCGACGCCAAACTTCATTTCTATCCCCACGGGGACGGAATTCGTCTTCCGTGTCACGTTCTCAGCTCGAGTTCTCATGTCTGATCCCCTCGCCCGCCTCAAAACAATAGACCGCCGCCGGATCATGCTGGCCACCTATAGCCGCCGCATAAGATTGACACGCCCCCTGGCCCCCGAAACCGAACGCCGCATGCAGAAGCGTATCGACGCACGTTTCAATGACCTCACACGCGAGCGCCGTCAGCTCGTCGAGCTCATCAAAGCCGACCCGGTTCTACGCCAACGCTTCTACGACCAAGAAGAAGCGATGCGCAAAGCCGCAACACCGAACGCCGTCCCTTCCTCTCAAAAGGAACGAGACCGCTAGCCACTTCTATGACCAACAAGCGAATACAATTTTGATTACTTTGTATGCTGAGCGTATTGCCAATGTATCCAAACAGTCCGACGCTTCCTTCCGTCACCAACCACGACGAAAGGAAGACACATGGACCAAACCACGACCACGCGCCCGCAGGGTAACTTCACGATGAACCTCAACTTCCGGCGCGCGAAAAATCCCAACGCGCCCGCCATCACCGGAAGCATCTCCACTCCTGAACACCCGGATCGGAAATTCGACTTCTCCGCTTTCGCCCAGCAGGAGACCGACAAGGAGACAGGCGAGGTCAAAACCTACTACATCGGCCCGGTCAGCACCGCGACCAGCATGCGTAGCGCCCTCGCCCAAACCAAGGAGAACAACACGCACTTCATCGCCATCCGCCCCAACCAGTACAAGATCTTTCAAACCCTGGAAGACGGAAGCCCCAACCCTGACTATGAAGCCTTGAGCGCTGAGGACCAGAAAAAGGAAGACATGAAGCCCGCCTTCTGGGGCAAGTGGACCCGCACTCCCGAGCTTCCCGTACTGGACTGCTCCGCTTGGGAACGCGAACCCAACCGCTACGGACCGTGGGCCAGCGGAAACACACAGCACCACATGACCAAGGAACAGCTGCAAAGCGCCGAACACGCGGCCGACGCCGAGCCGCAGCGTTCCGGCCGGAAGAGCCGCGCCCGCACCGAAGACGCCGACATGACCCGCTAACGGCACCAACAAAAAAGCCCCCGCTCAGGGGGCTTTTTGTTTAAGTGTCCATCACCAGACCCCGCAGAACCAACCCCAGCCCGTAAGATGCGGATACCGCAATCAAGGCATTCAGCGCCGAGAGCGTCATCGAAGCCTTCACGGCGCCGAGCCTGTTCACGTCATTGGCCCGTTGCCAGAACGCCTGATACTTCGGAAGCGACGTGACACACAGGCCCGCCATCCCAACCGGCACAACCACAAGGCCCGAAACCGCGCCGAGCCCGCAAACGGCGCATATCACCAGCAGCAGATACTCCACCGAAAGCACGTTCACCGGTCGCTACTCCTGTCCTCTTACCGCAGCGCGCTAAGCCCCGCCATGTAATCCCTCTCCCGCGCCACCACTTTGCGAAATTCCTCCCCATCCGGGTAACTCACCATCCCCCGCAAATCCTCCAGATAAAACTCGTCGCCACTTATCCGCACGTTTGAATTGCCCAGACGGTAGAACGTATCCGCCTTTTCATCGAACAGATACGGAATGCCCCTCACCACAGTCACCTCGTAGAACGACACCGTAACCCCCTTCCTCCGCACCTCCTCAAGGGTCATGTCCCAGCTGGCAATCGACAGGCAAGAAAACAAGCCCCGCTCGGGGTCATAGCGGAACTGGATGTTATCGAGAAAAACCGTAGGTAGCTCCTTCATGAGACCTCTCCTCAACGGTCGCGTTCCTCACTTCTACGCACCCGCTCATGAAGGGCTCTGTCCTTGTCCATAATCGCCTTAAACACATCACCCCGTGGAGCGCTGACAGCACCAACTTCAATCAAGGCCGTATAATCATTCACCCCCAATCTCTTCGAAGGATTTGATGCCCGCATCAGTTCATCCCTCACTTCATCGTAATAGTAAGGAACCCCACCAACCACATAAGCCCGCCACAACGCGGCATGCACGTGCCCACGTTCCACTTCATCCATTGTCACCACGCGGGGCTCCAGCCCCGACGACGACATGAAGACCTTGCGCGCAGCATCGAAACGGTAGCGTTGGTTGTTGAGGTAGATGTCGCAATACCGGTGCGCGTCCTTCATCATTCCCCCCTGTCGCTATCCGCATGCCTCTCCTTTTCCCGCCTCCAGAACGCCATCTCCTTCGCCATCGCCTTCTTGAAGGCATCACCCGTGGGAATGATCAAACGTTGATCCTTCTCATTAAGCAACTCAAACTGCTGATAGGTCAAAACCATGTGCGGGCCGCCAACCCGCCGGAACTCCTTCAGCCGCTCGTCGTGATAATAGGGGTAACCCTTGATCAACACGACTTTCAGGCTCGCCAGGTGCACACCCCGAACAGACAGTTCCTCTACCCGCAGCCTCTTCGACCGCTCCATCTCGTGCTGAAACACCTTCATCGCGTAATCCGTTAGCCACGGCTCGTTATTGAGGTAATACCGCTTCAACTCGTTCATGGTCACCTCCGCCTTCAACGTACGGACGTGCCTATCGACCTGCAAACCAAATTTCCTAGCTGCTCCTCGCTACGCCATATCCCCCTTTGCTACGCCCGCAAGCCGCACATCCACGAGGTATGGCCTTTGCGCGCGGGTCGTCGTGGCGATACCCGCTTCGGCCGCCAGCACATCCAACCTCTTTGAAAACTCGGCCTCCGTGTAAGCAACCGCATTGATGGACAAACACCAGCGCGCATAATCCTCATGCAATACCTTTACCGACAGCAGGTCCTCGCCAGGTTCAATGCGCGCCAACATGTAAGTGTCTACATGGCCCAAAACCTTCTTAGGTACGGATAGGGTTTTCGCTGCCTCAACCTCCTTCGCCCGCCACGGCGTCGTCACCATGAACAACCCGACACCCGAGCCGACCTCGATGAAGCACGCCAAGAGGATGGAAAGCGCGAGACCAATGTGCTCCTTCTTCACGGCATCCGTCACCAGACCAAAAACCCCTGCCAAAGCATCCACCTGCGCGTCAGATGTCAGGGGCGTCACGTGTTCCGGCGATTGAAGGGATGGATGTTGCAGTGCAGCCGTCAGCCGCTGCACCTCGTTGGACGCCGCTAGCTCAACCTTCAACTTCGCAACCTCCTCACACGCAGCACGCGTGGATTTGCGGTCAACGGCGCAATTATCGGACAGAACGCCGACCGCCTGCCCTCCCGCCCACACACGTTGCTTCAGCCTAAATGCAATCTCATCCTGCACCTCACGCACGCTCCGCTGGGGCCCTTGGAATGCAAGCGCATCCTCGATGCGCTTTCTCTCCTTTCTCACATCGCCATAACCATCCACTTGGGCTTGGGCCGTCCCCGCCTTGCTTGACCTGTGCTCGGCCGCAAACCCCAGCGACGATACGAACGAGAAACTTGTGCAAATACCAAACAGGGCGACCGCTGCCGCAGCTGAAAGCACATCGCCATGGCGCAATCCCCACGACATCATGAAAGGCGCAATCGCCTTCAGGCAATCGCCGCAGGCGGCGCCGGCACCGTAGAGTTTTCCATCAAGCTCGGTATCCGCGCTGCGCAACCCCATGCGAAAGTTAAGCGCAACAGATACAGCGATAAGCCCCAGCGACACCACAATGCCAAAGACGACCACCGCATCAACCAGAAGGCTCCGTTGGTTTTGAAGCTCTCGCGCACGTTTGGATCGCGGCCCACGCCTCTTCACCATGCTTGGTCTTCAGCTCCTCAATGGATTGATTGACTGCCTCCGCAAGCACCCGTTCGCAAAAGCCGTTTTTGGCTTCCCCGGTGACGAGCTTGATAATCTGAAGACTAATGGACATGGATTCTGGGACGCGAAGGTTCAGGCGCATCCGGTACCCTTTGAAATCCGCACGCCGGGTTGTCCTTACCCTTTGAGTACGCGCAAACCGTTCCCGCAAAATGTTGCGGCTATCCGCCATCCATCACCCTTGCTGTTGCGAAGGGCAGATTCTCCCATAAAGGGGAAAGGCGAATAAAGAGAAATTCCCTAGCTACTGCTAGCTACGCCATACCCCGCCCTACCTCTCCCGTTCCTTCCCCCAATTCTGCAGCACAGGCGACCATTCCGCCGTTTCCTCAAACCCCCGCCTTCTTGACACCTCCCTCACTTGCCGCGCCACATAGTCGTCGCGGTCATTTCCCCGTGCGGGTGCTTGACACATGCGGTCTAACGCCATCGCCACGGGATTCCCATTCGCCACCTCATGGCCAAGCAGCTCTACAGCAGAAGGCTTCTCGGCCTTATGATCAATCCATCGTCCCAACGAAGAATTCAAAAGAAAGACCCCCGCAATTTCCCGCAACTCGACGACATCCGCATCCCTCATCTGCCAATCGCGAGCCTCTTCGCGCCGAAAGGTAGAGGCACCAAGCCGCTTCGCCACTTCCGGTACCAAATCCCAAACGAACGATGCCTCATAGGTCATGACGTCAGGACAAGCGAGTTTATCCGGGTGCTCTTCTCGCGCCCGCCGCGCGAGCCGTAACAACTCTTCCGCAAGCCACCTGTCCGAAAGTCGGTAGATCCGTTCCATCTCCACTCGTGTTGCAGCAAGCCGTTTGAGTTGAGCAGGAGATAACAACCGTGAAAATTCCAAAATGCCCTCCATAACCCAGACTACCCCATCGTGCAGGAACGCATGGTGACGGAGGCACAAACCTGCCTACGCGCTGAGCACCGAAACTGCGCACAGCATGAAACGTCTCGCACGCCATCCCGAAGCTTTTTTTCCTAGCTGCGCCAGTCCCCCCTTCCCTACGCTTTACACCTCCTTCCAAATCCGTCACGCGAGGTCGCGCCGGTAAAGGGAGAGGGAGAGGCGGGTTCAGCCGGGTAAGCCGGTACGGGCACCGAGAGGTGTTCCGGCCGGGCAACCCGGAGGACAACCATGAACGCACCCATCAACATCCGTGCCCTTGAACGCGAAATCCGCCACTTCCACTTGTTCTGCGGACTGGGCGGCGGCGCAAAAGGCTTCAACCGCGGCCAAGCCCGCGTCGGAAAAACAACCGCACGCTTCCGCTGCATCGGGGGAATCGACAACAACGCTTCGGCGATCAAGGATTTCTCGCGGCTGGCCGGCGTTGAAGGAACCTGCCTCGATCTCTTTTCCCGTGAGCAGTACATCGCCTTCCATGGCCACGAGCCGCCGCCTGATTGGCGGGAGGCAACACCGCAAGACCTTCACACGGCCGCCGGTCACGAACGCCCGCACATCATCTTCCTGTCCGCGCCCTGCAAGGGGTTTTCGGGGCTGCTCGCCGAAGGCCTCAGCAAAACCGACCGCTACCAAAGCTTGAACGCCCTCACGCTTCGGGGCATCTGGCTGGCGCTCGAAGCCTGGAAGCACGACCCCACGGAACTGTTCGTCTTTGAAAACGTGCCGCGCATCATGACGCGCGGCCGTCACCTGCTTGACCGCATTGGAGAGCTTTTGCGCCAGTATGGGTATGCGGTGGCAGAAACCACCCATGATTGCGGCGAGCTTGGCGGTCTTTCCCAAAGCCGCAAGCGTTTCCTTCTTGTCGCGCGCCACATGGAGAAGGTGCCGCCCGTCCTCTACGAGCCGGAGAAACGTTCCCTCAAATCCATTGGATCTCTCCTTTCGCGGTTCCCCCTGCCCGGCGATATCGAAGCGGCCGGCCCCATGCACCGCGTCCCCGCGCTGCAATGGAAAACGTGGGTGCGCCTTGCATTCGTCGAAGCGGGTTCCGATTGGCGCAGCCTCAACAAGCTCGCTGTGGAGAACGGGTATCTTTCCGAATACCTGCTGATGCCGGAAAGCCGTTGGGACAACTCCCTTCAGTACGGCGTGAAACGGTGGAACGATGCGTCAGGCACGATCGCCGCGCGCAGCCACCCCGCCAACGGAAAGTTCTCAGTTGCCGACCCGCGCATTGATGGCCACCCGCGTTCGGTGCAGATGGGCGTGCGGCCGTGGTCGGAGACCGCACCCGTCGTCACCGGCAAGATGATGGTGGGTGGTGGCCCCCACTCCGTCGCTGACCCGCGCCTGCAGGGTGCCCCGCGCTTCAACACCACCTGCCGCATCGTTCCGTGGGAAAGCGCATCCCCCGCTGTTGCCGGACCCGGCGGACCGGCCGGAGGTCTCTCCGTTGCCGACCCACGTCACCACAACTGGCACCCCGGCGCCTCGAGCGCGAAGGAACGCGTCACCCATTGGAAGCAGCATTCCTACACCGTCACCGGCGCCCAGCAGGTTGCATCCGGCGCATTGTCGGTTGCCGACCCGCGCCCGGTCGCCTTCCGCAACGGCAAGGAGAACTATCAGACCGGCGGGCATTACGGCGTTGTTCCATGGAACACGCCCTCTTATGGCATCACCGCCTACGGCCAGCGTGACAATGGGTTCTGGTCACTGGCCGACCCGCGCGTTGATCAGCTTCCAGCGCCTGACCATAAACTCACCACCGTCATCCGCGCGCTGGATGGAACCTGGCACCGGCCCTTTACAACGCTGGAGCTCGCTGCGCTTCAATCCTTGCTGGACCCCGAAGAACATCTCGAACTGGAGGGGTTGTCGGATGCTGATTGGCGCGAGCGCATTGGAAACGCCGTTCCCCCTAAAGCCGCCGAAGCAATCGCCGGCGTTATGGGAACAACCCTGTTGCTCGCGTGGTCGGGGGCGACGTTCACGCTTGGCTCGACGCCCATTTGGGTGCGCCCTGTCGCTATCGGATTGACGCTCCCGCCTTCGGCATAGCCCCCGTGTCCCCATCTCCCCAAGTGTGGGCCCCCACATGTGGGGATACACATGTGGGCCTGGGTAGACCCCCATCTGTGCGCTTGGGGTGATGTGGGCTTCCCCATATCCCCATGCGTGGGCCTGTGGGCTTCCCCATCTGTGGGCCTCCCCACTTGTGTATCTGTGCTCCTCCCCATATCCCCATACCCCCATCTGTGGGCATGGGGTTTTCCCACCATCGTTTGCCCCCGCCTTTCCGCCCTTTCCCATTTGCCACTTGTGGGCCTGTGGGTATCCCCAGTTGGGCATCTCCCCATTTGGGGTTATGGGGACTTCCCCATATCCCCACCTGTGTATCTGTGGTTCCCCCCACTTGTGGACTTGGGGTTATCCCCATTTCCCCATACCCCCATGCCCACAGGCCCCCATCTGTAAAAAATATCACACCCCCTGCATACGATTGCCCATGTCATGAGCGCGGTCGCTGGACAGTCCTTAGATAACGACGCAGCATCCACCCATGAGCACTCAACAACGCGCCGCCATTATCGCCTTCATCTCCCCCAAGGGCGGTGTTGGCAAATCACTCACCTGCCTTACGCTGGCAGCGAGCCTCACCAATCAGGGTTATACGGCCCGCGTCATCGACTTCGACCAAACCGAAACCCTTTACCGCTGGTACAAGAGCAACCCCTGCATCGACCTTATTAAAGGTCTTGAGGTGGAGAAGGGGCCTACCGCCGACATCGACATCGACGCCTTGGTCAACGGCCTGTGGAATTACAGCGGCCACGATTTTGTCTTCGTCGATCTCGCCGGCCACATGAATCGCGTTGCCTTGCTCCTGGCCGCCGCCGCCGACATCACCATCACCCCGATGGGCCTCGATGAGCCCGACGCGCGGGAAGCCCAAAAGCTCAACCGCGAACTCAAAGGCATGGCTTCGAAAATGACGAAGCCGCTGACCCACCGCCTCCTTGTCAACAAGGTTCCCTTCGGAATTCTCCCCGCCCACCAGGCCCTCACACTGGATGAGGTCGATGCCAGCGACATGGTTAGGTTCAAGAACATTCTGCACCTGCGCCCCATCCTCTCGGAAACGTGGAAGACTGGAACGACACCGCATTACGCCGACCAAAAGCGCTTACCGGTCAAAAGGGCCGTCGAAGAGATCGACGCCGTCACCGAAGAATTGCTGGCCGTATTCCAACCCCAAGAAGAAAGGATTGCCGCATGAGCAGCCCCGCCAATAGACCCTTCATGCGCCCGTCGCTCTCCGATGACCGCGGCTCGTTCGCCGACGTCTCGAAAGCCGTGAACGAACACGCGGCCGAACGCGGCATCCCAACCGTCGTCCCAACACCAAGCCCTTCCGCCCAGCAAGACCAGGAACAAAGCACTTTGCCGTCGGCATCGGTGGTCAAGACCTCAAACTCCAAGAAAGGGAAGGGAGCCCGTACTTCGGAACAAGCCCAGTCCCCCACCAAACGCCTGTCCGTCGACATCCCCGACTACCTGCGCGCCGAATTGCGCAAACGCGCCGGTGATGGCGAGAACACCATCAAATACCTAATCTGCCGCGCGCTGAAAAAAGATGGCTTCCACGTCGAGGCCCACGACCTCGTGGAGGACGGCCGCCGTGAAGCCAACTAAGCTGAACCTCAAATCCCAAGCCGAATTCAGCGATCTTTCGCTCGAGCAAAAGAACAGGTACCTGCAGGAGGTCGCCGCGCGAATATCTGTCATCGAAGGCGACGAAGACCCCCAGCCCCTCAACAAGGAAGCGCTCGCCAGGCTCCGGCGGTTCTACATGCGCCGACGGCTTTCCGACCTCGCCTTGGACACCACCACCAACCCTTTGTTGCGCGACACCCTTAAACGTCTTAGCGAAGCCGTCCACCTTGACGAGGTTGGCCAACTCATCAAACACGAAGCGCCCCTCAAGCTGACGTCCAACATCCTCACGCTCCGCGATGCGCCGACCGAAGAAAACCAACTATCCTTCTTCTCGCCACCCACCTACGACGCCCCCCTCAAGGACGACGTCAACCTGATGGACGTGGCGCCATTCTCGCTTTCCAAGAACAAACGCGAGGAAGGCGTCATACGCTACGAGCTCCCCGACGCCATCATCACCATCGAAGGCGGCGCCGAAACAGGCCTGGCCAACGCCTTCGACTACGACATCTTCCTGCACATGGTGACATCCCTCACCTCCACCATGAAAGAGTACCGCATCGCCGAGAAGAAGGGATTGCGCCCCAGCCTCCCCGCGCGCTGCTACCGCCCCTCGATGGGCGAAATCCTCTCCTTCGCGCGAAGAGGCCACGGGGGTCGCCAGTACGAGCGCATCGAAGGAGCGCTGGACCGCTTGCAGGCAACCCGCATCAAAATCACCAACCTCAACCACGCAGCCAAGCGCCGCGCCTCGGAATCATTCCCCCTCATCGGACGCTACAAGGTCATCTCGCGCACCAAGGGCAACAAGATCGACACTGTTGAAATCGACATTCCGGATTGGGTGTATCAGGGCGTGGTCAACCCCAGCGACAAACCCAGCGTGCTCACGCTTCACGCCGACTACTTCCTCATTGCCAAACCGCTTGCCCGCTTCATTTACCGCCTCGCCCGCAAGTCCGCAGGAACGACGGGCATCTCCGACTACGGCCTTGAGACCGTCCACCTGCGTTCGGGTTCAAGCTTACCCTTCGCCAAGTTCAGAAGGGCCCTGCAAGAAATCGTCGAGGATTCCAAACTCTGCCCGTTGCCCGAGTACAATCTTGAAATCCTGCCCGCCAAGAACGGCGAGAAGCTGCGCATGACCAAGCGCCACGCGCAAATCACCGAAGGAGATCAGCAAGCCGCCTGATGGACAAAAAGCCCGTGCATCGCTTCCTCCGGCTTGGACAAAAATGGCCCCATGCCGCGTTGGACAAAAACGCCGTGCATCATTCCGTCCAAACTTTTCGGGAACGCAAGTGATGCCTTTTCAGGCACCTAGCTGAGCACCACGCGCCTTGGACAAAAATGCCGTGCATCATTCTGTCCAAAAAACCCGTGCATCGCTCCCACGCACTCAGCCCCTCAAATTTTCCTGCAAACCACTGACATCATTCATATCCATCGACGGCTGAACGAAATATCCGTGCATCACATCCTGACCATGCCCAACCGCTTGGACAAAACCACCGTGCATCGATGCCGCATGCTTGGACAAAAATGCTGACCCCACTGATGCACAAGGATTCACAGCCCGTCAGGGAAGGGGCCCTTGGAGCAACCTCGCGTGCATCGCTTCCGAGAGTTTGGACAAAACCACCGTGCATCACCACCAACCCCTCGGACAAAAATTCAAAGACGCGATTTTTGGCCAAGCCCGTGCATCCCTTCCCCTCCGGCGTGCATCATTCCGTCCAGGCCGTGCATCATTCCGTCCGAACCCGTGCAACATTCCGTCCGGCCCGTGCATCACTGCCCAAAAGCACCGGCAAGGCCATATGGGCATTCGTGTTCGTGAACCTGAAACCTTTCTAAAACCTCCTTCTCTATAACTATCAAAATCCTTCAAACCGCCTACGGCGGGATTTTTCATCTTGAGAAGGGAAGGGGGTCAGTCTCCGTCGCAGGCACATCCATAACCATCCATGCACATCACCGATGCCGACATCCAGAAGCTTGCCCGCAAGCTGGTCGAAACATTCAGCTGGCAAGACCCACGGCAAAGAGGTTTTGAGCGCTACTGGCCTCTTGCAGGCCCGTTGCAATCGTTTTTCGAGCACGCGGTGGGTACGCTTGAGCAAGAGGTGGCAAAAGCCCTCCTAACCGCGTTGGAAGCAGCCCTGAAGAAGATGGCACCGCACTCCTTCCACATGGACGCAGACACAGTAGCAACGTTCCTCGATGCGGCACCGCTCCCGCCAAGGCCCCGCAAGCCCCACCACAGATCGCTTCGCCGCCGGTAGGCTTGGCGACCTCTGAACGTTCGCGTTAGAATTTTACGATCAGCATCATCCCCACCTGGACGTCCCCCCTTACGCTCGCCCCGAACGGGCTCTTTGTGTTTGGGTCAAACCTCGCCGGACGACATGGCGCGGGCGCCGCATATACGGCGCTGAAGCACTAAGGCGCAATCTACGGACAGGGAATAGGGTTGCAGGGCCGCTCTTATGCGTTGCCGACCATGTCCGCCAATCCCCCGCCGCGCCCCGCCCAAGTCCGGCCGCTGCCGCTTGGCGCGATTACAAACCACGCTGACGTGTTCAAAGCCTTCGCGGCTCAACACCCGGAACTGCTGTTCTTCCTCACCCGCGTAGGATGTGGTTCAGCCGGATTTTCTGACCGGCAGATTGCGCCGCTGTTCCTCAACGCCCCAGCCAACGTGCTGCGGCCGCCGGAATGGGGAAGGGACAGTGCGCGCCATCGAGACAGCGACCGCACATAAAAAAACGGATTGGGCGCACACGCGAGGCCAATCCGTTCTTCGTGAAAGCTTTCATGAAACGCGTAGGTATGTGATTGCTCACCGTCTGGGCCTTGGCGTCGCCGCTGTACCGTGCGTACACGATGCACACAACAACCCGTCTGCTACCAAGCGAAGTGACCCATCGAAGAGCAGCACAAACAAATCAACCCAACATGGTGTGGCATTAGAATCGCAGGTTACCCCGGGGGTACCTCACCCTGCTGACAGCACGCCAAGTTGTAGTAACGGGTAGCTACGGGGCACTAGGAGTAGCTAGGAAATAGATGTTTGGGGATGCACGCATCTTTGAGACAATAGATGCATGAAAAACCGAACCAGGACTTTGCTGATAGCGAAACGCTCTAGGAAGCCAACGACCAACCCAACATCGACGAGCAGAAACAGCTCGCATGATCCTCGATCGACTGGTTGTCGGGCCAGCCCGACGAGGTCGTCTCGGAATTCCGTAGAACCTTCGCCTTGGAGATCAGACCCAGAGGCTGTGAGCGATGGCCACCTTGCAGGTGGCCATCTTCTCACCACGAGTGAGGCCGCTCGGTACTTGAGGCTGTCGCCACGAACGCTCGAGGGGTTTCGTGTGCGCGGGTCTGGACCCCGCTTCATGAAGTTGGGATCAGGTCTCCGCTCGCGCGTTCTCTATCACCCCGCAGACATCCGCGCATGGTTGGAGCGGCGGTTCTCGTCGACATCGGAGTATGGGATGTGAATGGATGTCGGATTGGTCCCAGCAGCTGACATTGGTGAAGCGACGAGCGGCGCCGATGATTCTTCGCTCGAAAAGCCCGCTGGTCGATCCTGAGCGGACGTCCGAAAACGACGGCCGCTGAGAGCAAATGACCCGTAGCGGACCTGAAGAGTTTGCGAAACTACTAGTGCCTTCGATGCGCGCGGGAGCGTGGCCAACCCGCGCGCTGTAAGGGTCATGTCAGTCCGCGTGGCGTCGCCTGTGCCAGCCCGTGCCAGCGCGCTCACGGCAGCTCCCACTTGCTACTGTAGCGACCGCCGAACAACGTCTCCGTCAACTGGTCGTACTGGTACGTGCCGCCACCGTTGACATCCTTGAACTTGCCCGTGCCGCCGGTCGCCTTGTAGGGGTTAGTCTTGAGGTGAGAACCTTCTTCCCACGTTACGGAAATGGTGTCGCCACCCGTGTTCGTGGCTGTGCAGGTTCCACTGCCCTTCCAGCTGCCGTCGGGCATGTACTCGTACTTTCCCTCACACGCCTCCGTCGCTTTCAACGCAGCCGGATCGTCCGGAACTTTGACGCAGCGGCCGGAGTAATCAACCAGCTTGTGCCCCTTCTCGGGCTCCTTCTCATCCCATTTGTCGCTCACGCAGACGAGCACGCCGGCTTCTTCGACGGTCTTGCCGGCTTGGGCCGCGCCGCAGCCGAGCACAATGAGCGTCGCGGGAAAGGCGACGAGCAGTCGCTTGAAATTGTTGGTCATATCACTTCCTCGCAATTGGATGGGTCATACGCATTGGCGGCCAAGGCCGCCGTCCCCGCAGCGGGATCGTGACAGGACCGGTGTGCCGGTCCTAGTATGTAACCGTAGCAAACGTCATTAGGTCGGGACGCAACTCTCTGTTTCAGCACCTGATTGGAGTTTGACCGTGACGGCAGCATTGCCCGGTGGCTGCAGCCCATCCGATCCAGATGCCGTGCGTGAGCAGCTGGCCCGCATCCTGAGAAGCGGGCCGTTTCAGCAGTCGCAGCGCCGGCAGCGGTTCCTGCGCTACCTCGTCGACGAGACTCTGGCCGGCCGTGGCGATAGGCTCAAAGCCTATACGATCGCCGTCGCTGTGTTCGACCGCCCTTCCACGTTTGATCCCGTCGTCGATCCCGTCGTACGCATCGAGGCGGGGCGGCTCAGAGACAAGCTCCGCGAGTATTACGACACCCTCGGACAGACCGATCCCATTCGCATCGAGCTGCCCAAGGGGAGCTATGCGCCACACATCGAGAACCAAAGGGACGCAGTCTCGGCGCACGGTCCGGATCCGATCAAAGCGCCGCCGCCCGAGCAGTTGCTGGGCGACGCCGTCGCGCGCGAGCCGACACCGCGGCGCTTCGCTCCCTTCACGACCACCGGATGGTCGCTCGCCGGGCTGCTGGTCGGCGCCGCGCTGCTGATCGCCGTGGCGAGCTTCTGGGGAAGCCGAAGGCCGCCGCTGCCCGACAATCCATCTATTGCCGTTCTGCCGTTCAACAACATCGGGCACGACGCCAGATGGCAACGGTTCGCCGATGGGATCACCGAGGACACCATCACCGACCTCACGCGCGCCAAGGACCTCATCGTGATCGCCCGCAATTCCACCGAGGTCTACAGGGATAAGCCCATCGACGTTCGAAAGATTGGCCGCGACCTCAATGTGAAGTACGTGCTCGAAGGCAGCATCCAGCCCATCGGCGAGCGCATTCGCGTCACCGCGCAGCTCATCGACAGCGCCTCCGGCAGCCACGTCTGGTCCGAGCGCTACGATAGGCCCGCCGACGATCTGTTCGCGCTGCAGAGCGAGGTTACGCAACGGATTGCCGCAACGCTCATGGGCTACCAGGGAGCCGTCGCCGAGGCGGAGCGCCGCCTCGTCAGACGCAAGCCGCCAGCGAGCCTCACGGCCTACGACACCTACCTGCTCGGCATCGAGGCGAAGCACAGGGTGACGAAGGAAAGCCTAGCCGAGGCGGAAAGCCTGCTCAACAAGGCCATCGAGCTCGATCCTCAGCTTGCCCGCGCCTACGTCGCGTTGGCTGAGGTCCAATTCTATCTCATCGATCTGGGGTTGGCGCCTTCCTTCAAGGGAGCCGTCGAGAAAATGATGGATGCCGCGGAAAAGGCCGTGACGCTGGACCCCGACGACGGAAAGACCCACCTCGCCCTCGGCATGGCCTACATGTATGGCGGCAAGCAGGAGCAGGCCGCCACCGAGCTTTCCCGTGCTGAAGCTCTCGCGTCCTCCGACGCGGACGTGCTGATTTGCGTCGCGTGGTCGCTGCCGCCGCTCGGTCAGTCGGAACGAGCCGTAGCATTGGCGGAGCGGTCACTACAGCTTAACCCGCACTATCCCGACTGGTATAATCAAGGTCTCAGCTACGTGTACTTCTTTGGCGGGCAGTACGACAAAGCCGCTGAATACAGACTGCTCGTGAAGAAGCCCCTTGCCCTCGACCACGCCTTTGCGGCGGTAACCTATGCCTATCTCGACCGCCCGAGCGATGCGGAAGCGGCCGCCGCCTCGGTCTTGAAGCTCGACCCGGTGTGGAACGCTGAGCGCTACCTCAGCGAAGGCGGCGGATTCGCGGACAGGGAAGCCGAGCTGTTCGTCGATGGCGCCCGCAAAGCGGGACTGCCGAGCTGCATGCCCTCCGCTCTGCTCAAGGACGTGCCCCACTTTATTCGCGTCAAGTCCTGCGACCGGCAGCGCGCCAGCACGTCCGGCTGATCCGCCCCGCGATCACGTCCTCGATGAGCTACTTCTGACCCAGAACGCCACCGGCTTGAAGACTGCTTTCGGACCTTAGCCTGCGTCGGGCCTGATTGCTGGCCAGTCCCAGGAGCGGAAGTCACCTGCCCCATGGTCGGCGGGGATAAGGCCGTCGCCGACCACGTCTGCTATTGAGGGCATTGTGTCAGATGTCGATCTTCTCTGCGATCTCGATGGCATCGTCGACTTCGATGCCGAGGTAGCGCACGGTGCTCTCAATCTTGGAATGCCCAAGCAGGAGCTGGACGGCGCGCAGGTTGCCAGTGCGGCGATAGATTAGCACCGCCTTCGTGCGCCGTAGTGAGTGGGTGCCGAACTTGGCCGGATCAAGTCCGATGCTGGCGACCCATTCGTGCACGAGACGCGCGTACTGCCGTGTCGTGAGCCCGTGCGCACGATCGCCATCGCCCCGGCCGGCGAACAAGAATTGTCCAGACTTTCGTCCGGTGAGCCTGAGGTAGTCATCGACCGCCAAGCGAGTCTGATCCGTGATCTCAAACCGTACCGGCCTACCCGTCTTCTTCTGGCGGATGGTCGCACGATCCATCGCATAACCGCTTGGCGCTACGTCATCGACGCGTAGCGCAACAACGTCACAACCTCGGAGCTTGCTGTCGATCGCCAGGTTGAACAGTGCCAGGTCGCGCTTCCGATCCGCCATCTGAAGCTTGGTCCTGATCGACCAGACGTGGCTTGGTCGCAGTGGCGGCTTCGCCCCGATAAGCTTTCCCTTGTTCCAAGGCTGATTGCGGACAAGCTTCAGATTCTTAGTTTCGTGATTGTTGTCCATGGTCTGTCTCCTTGTTCGAGAGACAGATCAGCATGCGCCCACACGAGCCAAGGATCGAATCTCGCGACCGGATTCGGGCTCAGATTCTTCCGAAGCTGCTCAACCGAGGTTGTTCGATCAGTACATGTCGCGGCAAGAGCGACGAGACGACGTGGAAGGTTGTCGACTGTTTTCTCTGTCTATGCGGACAACCTAAAGACGGCGAAATAGACTGCGCAACCGTAAGGGGTGGACTTTTGCACCCGGGCACCCCATATTGAGTTTATCGCTGGCATGAAAAGGCTCCAGCGGCTGAGAGATGCGAGTGCTCCCGCCAGATTGGAGCACCATCATGCCCTTCCCGCAGAATCCTCCCGGTTTTAGTCGCGACGCGCTCCGGCTCCTCGACATTGCAATGACGAGGGCTTGGATGGAACGCGTTGCCATTGGTGCGTCTCAGAGCGGCGCCGACGCGAATCTTTGCGCGGCGTTGTGGGGCAAAGTGGACCGCCTAGAGAAACTCCAGTCTGGCGAGCGCGGTGGCATAAGAAAGGACTTGGCGAAACACATGGCAGCCCACAGGTTCAAAGTCGGCCAACGCGTGATCTTTCATTCTCCACGGAGATCCGTTGGTCCATCCATAGTTACTGTCCTTCGTCTTCTGCCGATCGAAGGCAAGGATCTCACGTACAGGATCAAGGCGACTGAGGAAGGATTCGAACGCGTGGCCATCGAACGCGAGCTTGCGAGCCTCCAGGAGGAGAATGCCTGATGATGGACACATTCAATTACAACGCTCCAGCAGAGCTGTTCCCGTCCAAGGGCAAGGGCTTTAGGCGCAAAATGGTTTCATATCGGCGCTTTGAGTCCGCGGCCGTCGCCATCCGCTATGCCATTGAGGAACTGGACCCCGACAAACTGATCGGCGCCGTTCTCGAGATAGATGAGGATCGCTATGACGACGTCGCGATCCGCACTCTCTACGCGAGCGACGGGTACCCGTTTCCACGGCTCAACACCAATCAAGAAGGGAGCTCCGTGTGAAAAGCGACTTTCAGATCTATCAAGGCACCAATAACAATTGGATCGTGTTGAGCCAGATAGGTGTTCCCTTACTTGCTTCGCGGCGCCAAGGCGTAGCCGAAGCCTTTGGTAAGGCTCTTGCGCATCGTGCGAGCGTCGCGTTGATCGTTCACCGGCACGGCGAGCGGAGCACGCACTATTCCGGGCGCGCCCTCACCTACGCGAGCAGGCTCTAGGGTGGGAGCTGAAATTGTTCAGGCTCGCTGCTGGCTGGAACCCTATTGACCCACAATCCTCTTGCTTGGCGAGAGACGTTTATTTGGACGATACCCTCGTAGGCCGCATCGTCGACACGACCGCAGAGGTCTATCTAACCAGTCCTTCTAACGTCCGCATATTCGAAGCTGACGTTCTACGAGGGCAGATTTGGGAAACAGGGGACGAACGGTTCACCGACGAGCGCAGTGCGTTGCGATCGCTTGAAGAGCGTCTCAGCGCGTCGCGGAACGCCAGCGGCAGGACGGTGCGCGGCGCCCACGATCTGCTGCCCAAATAAAATTCCATCCGCCCAGAAAAATCGATCGTTGCTCAGTGCGCGTGTGCGCACAGAATACCCAATCATCAATTAGGAACAGTCATGCAACTTGGAACCGTAAAGTTTTATAATTTCGAAAGAGGCTTTGGCTTCATCCAGCCAAATGACGGCGGCAAGGACGTGTTCATCCACGCGACAGCCCTCGAGCGATCCGGTACGCACATCCTCAGTGAAGGGCAAAAAGTGACCTTCGATATCCAGGAGGATCGTCGGTCCGGAAAAATTTCTGTCTCGAACATTCGCACCGACTGAGTGTGCTCAGGTGTTGGTAGCCTCGCGGCATTCGCCGTAGCAGGTCAGTTGCGGACGCGCTACGTGCGTTAGCGTTCTCCGGCGCATCAGAAATGGGTCGAAGAGCGCGTTTCTCAGGAGGATACTCGTGGCACTCGATCCCCGGCCGAGCGATTTTTCGGCGACCTCAGCGCTGATCCTGTTCGTCGCATTTGTCGCCTTAGTTGTTGCTGCCGGATACATCGGGCACATCATGGCCGGCGAATAGGTAGCCTAGATCGCCCCTTCGGATTTTATGACTACCTTCATCTAGGCCGGACGTTGACCCTTGGCGTCAGTGGCTGGTTTGTTCAGTAGCTCCGACCGTCCGGAGCTGTCCAGCAACGACTTGCGCCTGCCATTCGGGATCGAGCGCGATACCAAGAATCGTTCGGCACTGTTCGCACAGGAATTGGACTGCAGGCACGGTCCGCTTCGATCCCTCATCGCGTGCACGAAAGTACTCGATGATAACGTGAGACTCCGCATCACATTTTGGGCACTTCCCGCTCACGATGTTCTCCTGTTGGGCATGATGTCTAGGTGTGTGCGGGGCCTGACTTGCCGGCGCTCAGAACCTTTTGGGTGAGATCCCAAGCGCCGGAATTTGCGCCAAAGCGCTTGATGACGCGCGACAGCGATTAGCTTACTTGAATATTCGCGACGGCAGTCTTACCGGAACGCCGATCCTGCTCGGTGTCGAAAGAGACCTTCTGTCCTTCCGACAGGCTCGTCAGCCCTGCACGTTCGAGTGCACTCGCGTGTACGAAGACATCGCTTCCTCCATTGTCCGGCGCGATGAATCCGTAGCCTTTTTGTCCATTGTAAAATTTGACCGTTCCCGTGTTCATGATCACTCCAATCACTGATGCTAACGAGCCGGCGCACGCGGTGAGGCGCACGCCAGCTCTATCTCTCGAATTTTTGGGGTCTATGAACATACGCTCAGCAGCGCTGAGCACAGCGGCCCGTATTCCGGCCAAACTCGATCAATAGAAATAAGAACAGCCTCCCTTAATTGCAAGGGCTCACTGCGACCGTCAATCGTGCCGGTGGTCGGCGGTTTTGCAGCCGCCCGACGCCAACGCTGCCCGCCCGCGAGTCGCGCCCGACGCTCTGAGTAGATTCCGACTCTAACGGCCGATAGCCTTCCGTCGTATCATCTAGTTTGACATCTGCGTCCTGATTTGAGCATGGGTACCTGTCGCCTTTCGCGACGCGAGACTGTGCGCGAGAAACAAGGATTTTCTCCTATGAATGACCCGGCTCCCCACCTAGTTGCTGAGAAGACGAGCTGGCGGACGCTTGCGCAATGGATCCCGTTTTTGATCGTTCCAATCGTGCTTGCACTAGTGCTCGTGGTATACGTCGTGTTCCAAGCTGCCAGCTAGACTAGCGCAACCTAACCGGACAGCCCGATCGCTACTCGCGGCCTGGATTAGGTGCTTGTCGGGCATCATCGCCGCAGGGCGTTCCAACGCTATAAGGAGACGCGCGGTGACACTCAGCTTTCCCAATCGGAGCCGCAGCTACGACGCACGCGGACGCCGCGTGCGCTTTTGGGGTTATGACGGTGCGCTCGAGATCAGCTTTTTCCTTGATCAGCACGCCTTCTCCCGCATGAGCCCAAATCCGAAGATGGACGAGACCGGAATTCTCATTGCGTTCGACCGCCATCGAGATCAAATCCTCGACGTCGCGGCAAAACTATATTCCGGCTGCCGCAGAGACGCCTACACCCTGCAGGCATCAGACTTCTGATCGTGCGGGCCGCTCAAGCCGCCGCGATCGCGATCCGGATCAGGGCCGGAAGCGACTTAGAGCCGGTCTTCCTCATAATGGCCGCCCGATGATTGTCCACGGTGCGCTGACTGATGCCAAGGTCGGCGGCAATGTTCTTGCTGGGATGTCCGGCCGTGACGAGGTCCATGATCTGGCGTTGGCGCACCGTCAGCCCTGCGACAAGAGAGATAGCCTGCTCTCGCGCCGCAGAGGGTCTGCCTCCGTCGAGTTCGAACGCGCGCGCAATGCTTGCAAGCAGCTCCACGTGACCGACCGGTTTTTGAATGAAATCGGAGGCACCCGCCTTCATCGCCCCGACGGCTAAAGCAATGTCTCCGTCGCCAGTTATCATGATCGTGGGCAGTGTACAGTCCTCCGCTCTGAGGCGCTCGATCAATTCGAGACCGGTCATACCAGGCAATCGAGCGTCGATCAGCAGGCACCCGTCGGATCGCTTGGCGCGCAGAAACTCCTCGCCATTTGCAAAGATCTCTACTGCATAGCCGTGTTCTTCGAGCAGATCCCGCATTGCCTCGAGGACAACGGCGTCATCGTCGACGACGAATACCCTCTGTGTCGCGGAAGTATCCGCGGACGATGGCACGTCGATCGCGGTATCGGGTGCGTTTCTCCCCGCCTTGACCAGAAGGTCCTGGATCAGGCTTATGAGTTGCTGCGATTTCACCGGCTTGTTGAGCTGAATGTGCCCCTGGTCCGCAACAGCGCGCAACGTGATGGTCGCGATGTCACCGGTCAGGACGATGGCGGGGATGTCTCGACCGAGCTGCCGCCGCACGCCCGCAATGGCATCCAGGCCGCTCGCCCCGCAAGACAGGTTATAGTCCGCGATTACGAGATCCAGTTCCGCAGCTTTTTTTCTGGCGATATCGAGTGCTGTAGCGACATCGCCTGCGACCGTCGTTCGATGTCCTTCCTGATCAAGAAGCATCTTGACCATATTCCGCACGATGGGATCGTCGTCGATGATCAGGATTGTGCCGGCAACGGGTACTAAGTTCTCCTGGACTACGCGTGTGGGCCGCGTCTCACCGACTTCGCCTGCGTCACCGATCTGCACCTCCACCGCAAATGCCGACCCGTAGCCGGGGATCGAGCGGACGTCGATCGAATGCCCGAGCAGATCTCCCATCCGCTTGACGATTGAAAGGCCGAGCCCAAGACCCAAACTGCTGTCGCGAGCTGGATTTGCGAGCTGGTGGAACTCCTCGAATATTTTCCGGGCCTGATCCATGGGGAGGCCGATGCCCGTGTCGAGCACCTCGATACGAATGATTCCCTCTCGCCGCCGACATCCCAGAAGCAGCTTGCCTTTGCTCGTGTATTTGACGGCATTCGAGATCAAATTGTGAAGCATCTGTCCGAGGAGCTTGGGATCACTCCGTGCAGCGAGGCTGCAAGGGACCACGTGCCACTGCAGTGCCTTTTCCTCCGCAAGATATGCGAAATCGGCTCTCAGCCTTGAGAGCAGGCTACTGATGGGGAAATTGACGATACTAGGTCGCACAACGCCGGCTTCGAGCTGGTTTATGTCGAGCAACTTGTCGAGCATGCTCGACATGGCACCAACCGTGTCGTCGAGGCGCTCGAGCAACTGAAGCGTATGTTCGTCGCGCGCACGTTTTTTCAAAATCCCTTGCAGCAGATTGATGGTCTGTAAGGGCTGGCGCAGATCGTGACTGGCAGCGGCCAGGAACCGCGATTTGCCGATGTTGGCACTTTCGGCTAATGCCTTTGCGGCCGCCAATGCCTCGCTCTCACGCTTCGCGTCTGTGACGTCGACGATCGACAGAAGCACGTTCTGGCTTGCCAAGCAGCGCTCTCCGATGGCACGAGCGCTCACCAAGAAGGACCGGACGCCGCACGTCGGCAGTTTAAGCGTGATTTTCGTATCAGCCACTTCCGCGCCGCTCGAAAGAAGCGCGGAAAGATACTTTTGCATCTCCGGCACATCGAGATGGGAACCAAAGTCTAGCAGGTGGGGTCCGACCATGGTTGTCGGTTCGATTTCGAATGCCCGGTAGAAGGATGTCGAGGCAGAAACGACGCGAAGCTCTGTATCCAATACGACGAGAGGTTGTTCGATCGTAGCAATGATGCCTTCGGAATACGCGCGCGCGGCTTGGCTCTCTCTTTGGGCAACCTTGATTTCGGAGATGTCGGCAAAGGTGATGAGCACTCCATCGACGTGCTTCTCATTGCTACGATAGGGCAGGATGCTGCAGATATGCCACGTCCCGTCTTCGCCTTCGACTTCGCGCCGAACAGGAGCAACCGTATCGAAGACGGCATGCACGTCGCGCAGCATGTCGTTGTTTCTGAAGCGATGAGTAAACTCGGAGAGTGGGCGCCCGATGTCGCTCGCCGTGACGTCGAACAGTGGCGTGATCGCCGGTGTGAAGAAGCGGATCCTCAAAGCCCGGTCGAGCACAACGATGGGCACGTCGGAGCTGTTGAGGATGTTGTTGAGGTCGTCGGATGCCCTCGGCGCTCCAGGACGAGGCCCGGTCATGATCCTGCTTTCTGGCGATCTCGCCCCACAATGGGATATTGCAAGCGAATACATCCTAGCACGTATTGTCCTGCCACGGCGTGCTTTGACTCGAACCATGGGGAACGGGCCGTAAGGCGGCGGTGCGCCATAGGTACATTCCGAGTCTAAGCTTTGTCCGAGTTGAGGGGCATTGTCGGCATGAACTAAACCATCAAACCGGTGACATTCATGATCGACAACCCCACAAAAGCCTCTGACACTCCGATTGCCGCAGTGCCTGATACGCCGACTGCGCCATCCAACGTGCCAGCCGGAAGTCCGCCGCCCGTCGGCGAGCCGGAAACGGTTGCCAATCCGGCCGTCAAGTCGGAGCAAAAGCCGGCGGCCCCCGCACCGCAGAAGATCTAGGTCAGCGCGCGACCGGCGTTTCAAAACGGCCAGTCGCAGCGCCGAGCCAGTGCACCATGTGCACTGGCTCGCTCTTCGTTCGTTCGGCAACCGGAGCTGCTGGTATGAAATCAGCCATATTACCCTCTACGCTGGTGGCGATGGTGATGGCCTCACCCGTTTCCGGCCAGCAGCCGGCCCCCAAGCCAGAGATGCCCCCGTGGAACGGAGCCGTCTTCGCCAGTACGGAGAGTGAGATGGCACCGACCGCGGATGTGCGGTTTGTCCACGCCGCCATCCTCAGCCACTCTTTGGAAAAGTGGAGACGATGACGACTCGCACCATCCGATCGATTGCAGTATTCAATAGCGCTTTTAATCTCGGTGGCATCGACGGTGACTTGCCGGCCGGCAGCTATAGGATCGAGTCTGAGGAAGAGCTGATCGAAAGTTTGTCCTTCGTGGCCTTTCGCCGAGTGGAAACCACCATCGAGCTTCCCGCAATCGGTTCTGTCAGTCTCAAGAGACAGGTCGTCGCTATCGATCCACTCGATCTTGCCTTGGCCCAAGATCGTGATGCCGGACATGAGTAGTATCCGAGCCTGATGCCGCATGCACGCTGGCGCCAAGGTTGGTTTGTGCCATCCGCCTAACGAAAGGACTTTGCTCTGTTCAAATCCCATCCTCACAGTTCTATTGTCGCGGTCGTTTTGTCCGTCTGCCCAATAGTCTCGGCTACGGGCCCGGCACATGGTCAGGAACCGGCATCTGCGTCGACCGCGCATGCACAGGAGTCCGCCCCCGGGCTCGGCAACAATAGTCGACCGACAGAAGCTGAGAAATTGGCTGCCTGCATGGATCTATGGGAACCTGCGACGCACATGACCAAGGAGCGGTGGAGGACAGTGTGCAAGCGCATTCAGACCGACGACTGAGATGACGGGCGAGAGCTTGTAAGCGATGATGCGACGTGCACCACCTCCAAAGCGTCACTCGGACTGCCGAAGGACATATGGGCGAGCACATCAGGGGACCGATGAGGTGAGGACGTTCTATAAAAAAGCGAAGCTCATCACAGAAGCAGAGGCCCGCTACATCATCGCCCACGGAACAGCTTCATCCAGCGAATGGGTCGTCGTACAGTATATGGACCAGTGGTTCGACATACGTGGCATGACAAAATCAGAGATCACGGATCATATCGAGGATCTGGACCGGAAATTGGCTGCCGACCTTGCGGCCGGTATCGAAAATCCGCACTAAGCGTTCATAGCTCGTCCTGTCCGAGCCTGGTGGTGCTGGCAATCGTGCGGCATTTTTCTCAGCGAGAGTCCTCCATGTATCCCAACAAGACGTCGATCGACCCGTCACCGTTGCAGGATCCCGTCATTCCCATTGGCCAGAGAAAAACGATGGAGACGCTAATGGCGGACGACTGCCGTTGGCCGATCGGCGATCCGCAAGTGTCCGGCTTCCATTTCTGCGGCAGCCGCAAGGTCGATGGGCATCCTTACTGCGATGTGCATCGTCGTCGCGCGTTCCAGCCGTCCAAGCCCCGCGCGGTGGCCTATCCAAACTTCGTTCCGTAGAAGCATACGGGCATCTGGCTGGGGTGCAGGCGTTCTGGGGTCATCACGCGGAATGACAGAATTTGTAGAGGTTGCCGCGAGCTCGATCGATTGATCACGCTTGGTCATCAGGACGCCAGCCTGTTGACTTCACTGCAGCGAAAATTTCCTGGTTTGACGCAGGCCGGCCTGGAGGCGGCATTCTCTAAGGTCATTGCCGACCGTGGGCTAAAGCTCGATCCCGAAAGAAAGCTGTAAGACGGGCCAAATCGAGGCCAAGCGAGTTGCGCTCTCCGCGTTCCGTTTCGCACAGGCTCGCAACGTCATTCAAATTACCGTTGGAAACTTGCTGGCGCAGAAGTGCCGATCTCGACAGGTGAAATGGGAAGATCGCTCTCCCCGAGGCTTGCCCTCATTTTAGTGTACGTTCACGTCCTACGCCGAGGACACTTGCCGGTGTCGTTGGGCTGGCACGCCTTATCCTTCGAGATCACAATGCCGCCCGTGCTACGGCTATTCACGGTGCAGCGACGGGTTTGGCGGTCGTCGGTTGGCGGCCGATCTGGATCAAAGGGAAGACCTCATGCGGCGTCATCTCATCGTGCGCCATACGACCGAATACCAATATGCCGAACCGGTTTCCTTTGGCCGCCACCGCATGATGTTTCGGCCGCGCGACAGTCACAGCCTGCGGCTCTTAAATACGGAGCTTTCGATCACGCCGGCGCCAGCTAGCATCAGATGGATGTACGATGCCTTCGGTAACTCTGTTTCCTATGCAGAGTTCGAAGGCGAACGCGCTATGTGCCTGCGGTTTGTGAGCGAGATCGACATCCTTCACTATGAGGCGGCTCAACCAACCGATCTCCTGCTCAACTCCGCTCAGCGTTTTCCGTTCGCCTACGATGCCGAAGAGGTACCGGACTTGCAGTCGGTCATGAGAGTCCATCGCCCGGATCCAGACGGCCAGCTCGCTGCATGGGCGGTCAACGTTGCGAGATCGAGCGATGGCGGAACGCTGTCCGTCCTCGTGGGTATGATGGAAACCATCCATCGTGATTTCGCCTACTTGAGTCGCCCGAAGGCCGGGACGCAGGAGCCCGTGCAAACGCTCGCGCTCGGCTCCGGGAGCTGCCGAGACTTCGCGTTGCTTATGATCGAAGCACTTCGGTCCTTGGGTTTCGCCGCCCGATTTGTGACGGGATATATCTACACGCCTGGGAGCACTAACCACCAGGGTGGCGGCGCGACCCACGCCTGGCTGCAGGTTTACCTGCCGGGATGCGGCTGGGTGGAGATGGATCCCACCAACGGCATATTCGGCAATCGCGACCTCATTCGCATCGCCGTCGCGCGCGACCACCGACAAGCCGTGCCGTTGTCAGGCAGCTTCGTGGGCACATCTTCCGCATTTCTGGGCATGAGTGTGTCTGTCTCCGTACTCGGCGCGGAAGCCGAAACGGCTCTGGCGTATTGATTGGCGCGATTGCGCTCGACGAAAGGGGGAAAAGGTCTACCATGTCTCGTCGCGGCAGGTTGTCGAGCGACCAGAGCGAGGATGACCTTCCATGAAGCTGCGTGTCGGCTACGAACTGGACTACGAGTTTCCCCAGCCTACACCCATCATCCTGGTGCTAAACGTGCACCATTCCCGTGTCTCCGACTTGCAGGCGCCGGATCATGTCGTCACCAGCCCGTCGGTTCGAATGTCTGGCTATCGGGACGGCTTCGGCAATTGGTGCAATCGGCTCGTTGCTCCGACGGGAGCGATGCGCCTTCGTTCGGATTCGCTCGTGCTAGATTCCGGGCTTCCGGATCCGACAGTGCCGGAAGCCACACAAATCTCAGTCGAAAACCTGCCTGAGGAGGCACTCGTCTTCCTGTTGGCAAGCCGTTTCTGCGATTGTGATCAGATGCTGGATCTGGCCTGGACGCACGTCGGCAATGGAGAAACCGGTTGGGCCCGTGTCCAGGCTATTTCGACTTCGTGCATCAGCACATTGCCTTCGACTATGCACACGCTCGCGTGACGCGCACGGCCTCCGAGGCTTACCGGGAGCGGCAGGGTGTGTGCCGCGACTATGCCCACCTCGCAATCGCATTCTGTCGCGCCTTGAATATTCCAGCCCGCTACTGCACGGGCTACCTGGGCGATGTCGGCATGCCTCCGCCCTATCCCCCAGGTGACTTCGCCGCATGGTTCGAGGCCTATCTGGGCGGCGAATGGCACACGTTCGATCCGAGGAACAACGTACCACGCATTGGTCGCGTTCTGATTGCACGCGGCCGCGATGCGGCCGATGTCGCGATCGCCACGACGTTCGGCCCCAACACGCTCAAGTCGTTCCGGGTTTGGACGGACGAGATCGCGAATCCCTGAGGCCAAATGGACATCTTGGACGACGCGCCTTAATTGGGAGCGTGCGGAGCCTTGCCTAGAAATGAACCATGCTTGCCGTTTTTTTGCGAGCACGCCGGATGAATGCGATTTGACGGCCCATTCTCTCGTGTGGCCACTCCGTCAGCAAGCAATGTCTGCTGCTAGAGGCGCTGCCGTCACGCCGAAAGAGTCAGTCGAAACCTCGACGCCATCGGACCAATGTCCGCTTTCTCGGCTTCGCTACGATGGCACGAAACGTCGACGACCTTAACGCCCGGAGCAGGCGCTCACGTCGAGGTCACTGCGGGGTTTTCGTGGGAGGTCTGGATGAGCCTCTGGATCCAATTTATTCGGAAAGGAAACAGATCTCTGTCCGGGTTGCTCGCTTCTCGATGCTCTCGCGGACGGATTATTGGAGGCTCCCGCGAAGTGATGCGTCTCCGCGAGACGTCCAATCCCGCATTGACGAAATCACCCGCAAAGACCACCACGTCGTTCTCGGTGACGCCAATGGAGCCGACAGCCCGAGATAGGAAAAGCTGCGGCTATCGAATCCTATGCAGCCGCCGGCATCAGCGTGCAGCGTTGTGGACGTGATCAACCACGACGATACGTCGGACATGTGCCGCACCGCGTCGGCCCGAAGGCTCCACGATCGCCGCCTTCAACTTGTTTCGCCTGCTCTCAGGACATGGCAACAACCATGTTGCAGCGCAGCATATGGTCGCTAATTTCCTCCAAAGTGGTCGCTAATTGGTCGCTAATCTTGAAAACATCGTTCATTTTTGAACGATGTAAACATTGCAACATATTGATATTATTGGTGCGGACGGTGGGACTCGAACCCACACGACGTTGCCGTCTCAGGATTTTAAGTCCTGTGTGTCTACCGGTTCCACCACGTCCGCGAATTTGCCGGGCGCCTCGGCTGGGCCTTTATGCGCTGGCGTGCCCGAGACCTCAAGGCCGCGTCGCTCCGCTTCCCCTCGTGCCCGCCACCCCGGCCTCGCGGGCCAAGCCATAAAGGATTGCGGCGCGCAGCAACAGATAGAGCGTCAGCGCATTGAGGGTGTGCCACATGAAATGCGTGCCCCGGAGATGGCCACCGAGGCTCGTCAGCTCACACAGCTCTAGATCCAGCGTCCGGAAGGTCATGGACGCCAGGAAAACGACGGCGGCGACACTCAGAAGCCGCCATGCCGGATGACGAAGGACAGCGAGCAGGAGCGCCGAGGCCGCGAGCGCGATGAAGGCTGGAGCGTAGGCCGCGGTTCCGTTGAGACAGCGCGCGCCTGCCCGCGCCGTGACCGGCAACAGCGCGCCATACTGGCAATCGAGCGTGCCCGCATACCTGATCGCCGCGTAGAAGCCGGCAAGTCCGGCGAGCACCAGAACCCAGGGGAACCCAAGGAAGCGGCGCATGAGGAACGCGAAATAGGCGAGCATGAAGACCGCGATCGGGATCATGTCGGCCAGGGACGCCCATCGGGTTGCATAGGTGTGGAAGAGAAAGCTGCCGATGCCGATTACGAAGGTCAGCGCCACGAGCAGCGCGGGCCCCACGCCGCGCCGGTCTCTGGGCGCCGCCAGATACTCACGTGCCGCGACGAGGGCCGCGACGAGGAAAGCCGCGTTGCTCACGGCATTCAGCGGCTCCGCCCAGAAGGAGGGGTCCTGCCCACGCTCGCAGTAGATGAAAATCTTTTCGTAGAGGTTCATGGGGCGGAAGGTTGCCTCGAAGCGCTCAGTGCCGGATCAGGGTGTTGGAGCCATCTCTGCGCCAGCGAGCGGATGCCTATCGGGCATCGTTCTCGGCGCGGCGGTCGGGCGACGGCTCGGGCCCTGCGGGGGCGGCGCCGGCCGCCGCTTTCTGCATCAGGGTTCTCAGCTCGGCGGGATCGTCGAGATCGATGGTATGGGGATACTCTGGGTCCTTGCCGCGGACATCCGGCATGACATCGCCTTCGGCGGTGTAGAAGATCGTCCGGGGAACGTATGTCCCGTCAGGGGAGAAGGCGCCGTTGGCGTCCGGGTCCTTGTCGACGTCGACGAGGATCATCACGAAACTGCGGGAGGCTGCGACGACGCCTGCGTCGTGCCAGACCTTGCGGTAGCGTTTGCACGAGGTGCACCAGGAGGCGTGGAAGAGCATGACGACCGGCTTGCCGGTGCGGCTCGATTCACGGATGCCCGGCCCCACCTCCTTCCAGTCGATCTCAGCGCCGTTCCACAGCTCGGCCATGGCGGGCTGGCGGGCGGACGCGTGGGGCAGCGCAATGGCCGTTGCGAGCACAAGGGCAAGCGCGAGCGCAAAGCCAGCGGTGGGCCAGGCGGACGCCAGCCGGCGGCCGGGACTGCGGACTGGTTTCGACATCGTGCTCGCTCCTTTTTGGTGCCGGATCTTTTCCCGCTTCTTTGCGGGCTGCGCAAGACGGATCGTTCGAATTTGAACCCGCCCCTTGACGCCGGATTAACCAGGAAAGTCCCGAATGTCTTAAACAACGGCCGCTACACTTCGGGCCAGAATTCGCGTTTTTGGCAGGAGTGTCCGCTCAGTGGACTCCGCAAACTTCGTCAAATACTTGCGGCGTCGCCCAACCTTGCGCGAGCCGCGGTCCGATCGTCCGTTGCGCACGCTCGCGGGCATGAGCATGCTCACGGTGTTCTTTACCGCCGTTCTGGTGATCGGGGTGGTGCTCTGGTCTGCCGCGCGCAGCGATCAGGTGACCCGGGATCGCCAATTCCAGACCGTCTCGGACGCCATCACGCTCGGCCTGCAGAAAATCCCGTTCGATCAGGAAAGCGTGGCGTACTGGGACGACGCCGTCCTCAATGTGCGCAAGGCGTTCGACGTCAAATGGGTGGACGTCAATCTCGGCGTGTGGATGTACGACTACTTCAAGCATGACCGCGTCTACATTCTCAACGCGCAGGATCGCGTGCTCTACGCCATGGCGGATGGCAAGCAGGTCGCCCTCACCACCGACCGGCCCAACAACCTCGTCGGCGCGCTCGCCACGGAAGTGCGGGGCAAGATCGAGGCCGGCTCTTCCGAGAAGCGCGAGGGCGGCAAGGTCAACATTCCCCGCACCGAGGATCTCGGCTTCATCGAAGGGCGCCCCGCGGCCGTCAGCGTGATGCCGCTCATGCCCCATTCGAAAGAGGTCTCGCAAGAACGCGGCAGCGAGAGCCTGATCGTGAGCGTGCGCTTTCTCGACCGCAGCTTCCTGTCCGACATGGCGGACGCCTACCTGCTGGAAGGCGTCCGGTTTTCGCGCACCAACGACTTGAGCGACGAGGAGCAGGCCTATCCGCTGAAGAGCAAATCAGGGGCCGTAATCGGCAACGTGGTGTGGATGCCGAAGCTGCCCGGCGCCAGGATCCTGTCGGAAGTGCTCCCCGTGCTCGCCGCGGGCCTGTTCGTGATCGGGATTGCGGTGTCCCTGCTCGTCCGCAGCCTCAGACGGACTTACACGGAACTCATGACAAGCGAGGCGCAGGCCCGCCACTTGGCGTCTCACGATACGCTAACCGGCCTTCCAAACCGGGCGTTCTTCAATGACCGGCTGGAAGAGGCGCTTATCGAAGTGAAGGGAGGCCGTGAGCAGATCGCGCTCATGTTCCTCGATCTGGACCGGTTCAAGCAAGTCAACGACACGCTCGGTCACGCAGCCGGAGACGCGCTGATCCGCGAGCTGGCCGCTCATCTCAGCGCGACCCTGAGACCGGGAGACGCGCTCGCGCGCATGGGCGGCGACGAGTTCGCCATCGTCATGCGCAACATCCAGGACCGAAGGGAAATCGATGCGCTTTGCATGGACATCGTCGCCGCGGTCTCGAAGCCGTTCGAAGTACTCGGCGGCCAGGCGACGGTGGGCATCAGCATCGGTGTCGCGATCGCACCGGATGTGGGCGTGGACCGCAGCGAGCTCGCGCGCAAAGCGGACATCGCGCTGTATCAAGCCAAGAAGAACGGCCGGCGGCGCTATCAGTTCTTCACCGAGGAAATGGGAGAAAGCGCGCAGAAGCGCCGGACACTCGAAGCCGAGCTGCGCCGGGCTATCGAGAACGAAAACGAGCTCGAGGTCGTGTATCAGCCGCTCTACTCGGCCGAACGTCTCGGTATCTCGGGCGTGGAAGCCCTCGTGCGGTGGCATCACCCGCGCCTCGGTTCCGTCTCCCCAGTCGTGTTCGTGGCACTCGCCGAGGAATGCGGCCTGATCGACAAGCTCGGCGACTGGGTTCTGCGTCAGGCCTGCAAAGCCGCGAGCGCCTGGAGCGTGGAAACGGTGGCCGTGAACATCTCTTCGGTGCAGCTACGCCAACCGGATTTCGCCGAGCGCGTGCTTCACATTCTGTCCGAGACCGGAATGGCGCCGAGCCGGCTCGAGATCGAGATCACCGAGAGCACGCTGCTCGACGGATCGGAAAGTTCGGCGCGCGCGCTCAAGATCCTGCGGGCCGCCGGCATCAGGGTGGCGCTCGACGACTTCGGCACGGGTAATTCCTCGCTTAGCTACCTGATGAAGCTCGAGGTCGACAGGGTCAAGATCGACCGGTCCTTCGTGCGTCACCTGGGCGAATCCTCGCAATCCTATTCGATCGTGCAGGCGATCGTGACGATGGCCCATGCCGTGGGCGTGCCGGTGACAGCCGAAGGCGTCGAGACGCGCGATCAGCAGGAGTTTTTGACGCGCATCGGCTGCAACCATCTGCAGGGCTATCTGCTCTCGCCACCGCTTTCCGCTCTGCGTCTCGTGGAGATCTTCGGCGGCCGGAAAGGCCGCACGGGCGGAGAGCCCAGCGCGGCCGTGGCGTAGATCACGCGCTCTTGCCGTCTCCCGCGAGCCGGTAATCCCTCAGTCTATTTCGGGCAATCGATCGCGACCGTCGATCTCGTCGAGGCGATGAAGCGGCGGCAGTCGGATTTTTTCGCCTCCGCGGGGGAGGCGGGCTCGATGCGGCTATCTTGTGCGGCGTCTCGTTTGGCGGAGGCTGCGACGAGCCGGTCAACACGGCCAAGCGCTGGCGAGCCTCGTCCTGCGCGGAGCGCGCATCGAGCGATTTCGAGGGAAGCTCCAGGGCACGCCTGAAGCTCGCGACGGCAGCATCCTTTTCGCCTTGCTGCTCCTTGATGCGACCCTTCAGGGTGTGGGCCGCGGGAAAGGTGTCCTTGAGGGACAGAGCCTGCTCGACATCGGCGGAGGCAGCGGCAATCGCGTTGTCGCGGAACGCCACGAGAGCGCGCGCGTAGTAAGCGCCGGCCTCCTTGGGCAGCCCCGAGACGGCTTTCTCGGCTTCCGCGCGCGCCGGGCCTTGCTCGCCCAGATCCGAAAGAACGAGCGCGCGCAGCATCTCGACCTTGCGATCGCCCGGATCGAGAGCGCCGGCCCGCTGGAGCTCGGAAAACGCGGCTTGAAACTCGCCGCGGCGACGGAACAGGCGTGCGCGGTTGATGTAGGCTTCGGCCACCTCGCCCTTGCGGCGCAGATACTCGTCAAGATCGGCGAGAGATCGCTCGCGATCGCCCCGCTCATGCTGAGCTACGGCACGGCTGTAGTAGGTGTCGGCATAATCGGGCTTGCTGGCGATCGACTTGTCGAAGTCCGCCAGCGCTCGGTCATAGTCGCCTGCGTTGAAGTACGACCAGCCGCGATTGTAGTGGCCTATATAGACCTGCTCGCGCGGAAGGCGTCCGCTGTTCATGACCCGCGTGCAAGCGTCCGCGCTGGTCTTGCGGTCGGAGGCCGTGCAATCGGCGAGGTCCTGCGTCATGCCGGCGAGGCTTGGCGATGCGAGCGCGCCGAAGACCAGCATCATACCCACCGCGCCCGTCAGATGCTGAAGATGAAACGATCGCAGCATGGTCTTCTCCCTTTCACGAGGGATCGAGCCGAGCCCGCCACCCCCGGGTTGAGACATCTCCGGTCGAAGCGGCGACTGTGACGGCGGCGAATAGGGATTGCTGTTCCCATCGGAACATCGCGCACGATTTCAGGCCCAGCCACACTTGGCGCGGCTCACGCGCAGGACCACATGCATGTGCGAGACACGAGCGGCGCCACCGCGGTGTGCGATCGCTCATGCTTCGCCTCTTGACGGCGACGGCGTTCTCCCCCACATATGTTAATGTGATAAACATTCACATGAGGTCCGAGTGCAATGCACGACATGGTTCTGAAGCTCGACGACCTGGGCCGGCCGGCGTGGCTCGCGCTCATGGTCCTGAGTTTTATTGTCTTTTGGCCGCTGGGACTTGCGGTCCTGGCTTTCCTACTCTGGAGTGGACGCATGGGACGAGGATGGGGTTGCAGAGCTTGGGACCGTGACCGCTGGCAGCAGCGCTTTGCGGAGAAGTGGGACAGGCGCGGCGATGGGTTCCGCGGAGGCTTCTCTCCGTCGGGCAACCGCGCTTTTGACGAATACCGGGAGCAGACCCTGAAGCGCCTGGAGGACGAGCAGCGCGAGTTCCGCGACTTTCTCGAGCGGCTTCGCCTCGCCAAGGATCGCTCGGAGTTCGATCAGTTCATGGCCGAGCGGAAGACCCGTTCTACGCCTCCCCCGGGGGCGGGCGGCGAGGCTCCTTCGCCTCAGGTCTGACCGCAGCGCAGATCGAGCGCGGCTGCACGCGCTCCACGCACACCGAAAGGCCGGCTCCCTCGGGGCCGGCCTTTTCCATATCGGACCCAATGCGGGACCTGGCACACGGCTTAACCGGAGATAAAGCAACAAGTCATTCGAAACACAGCAAATATCGTATCGAGTGTAACGCTTTATCATCATGCTGGGACTAAGTATTGAACCTCGACCGGCGTGCTGCCAGTCTGGAGATTGTTCGATGCTTGAGCGCCGCGGGATCGCTGGCTGCATCGCTGCGTGTGTGGGGACCTCGTTTGTCGCGCTGGCCGCGACCATCGGCGGTTTCCCCCCAATCATTTCCTCCCCCGCCACGGCAACGGCCGGCCTTTGGACGTTGAGCGTCGCACTTGCCGCGAGCGCTCTCTGCCTTCTCGTCTTTTGGTCTTGGCCTCGCGGCCAGAAGATCAGCCCGTTTGCCTCGCGACGTCCGATGAGGCTGGTGGCGGACGAGGACGAGAACCGCCCTTCCGCCGAAGAGCTTGCCGACATCGGCGATATGGTCCGCATGCTGGGCGATGCCGTGCTGCTCGCGCGTGACCTGCCGAGCCTCGAACGTCTCGATACGGTGGATGTCTGGGCGCTGGTTTCGGAGACTGTCGCTCAACACAAGGACAGCCGCCTGACGCTTCAAGCCGCAAAAGGCTGCGGCCCTGCCTTCGCGCTCGCCGATGCGAGGGCGTTGCAGCGTGCCATCGACATTCTCGTCACACAGGCCCTGATGAGCGGATCACGCACGACGGTGAGGCTGGATCACGGCACGACAGCGCTCGTGGTCGTGGTCGACGATAACGGCCCGGGTATTCCGCGCGCCTGCCGGGAGAGCGTGTTCGAAGCGCGCTACTATATCGAGACGCCGCCATCGCAGAGAGCCAGCCGCTCTGCGGAGCTTGTCGCTGCGCGCCAGATGGTACGCGCGCAAGGCGGCGACATCACCATATCGGCCTCTCCAGACGGAGGCGCGCGCTTCACGCTGAAGCTCCCGCTCACCCAGGCCAACGAGACTGCGCTCAAGGCCGCGTCCTAACCGCCGCGCTCAGCGGAATGCCTTGTCCAGATTGATCGCGCGGTCGAGACCTTTCACGGTGTCGAGCCCTTTGACGCCCGCAAGGTTGGCGCTATCGAAATCCGCGCCCGTCACGTCGGCACCCGAGAGATTGGCGCCCGAAAAATCCACCTTCGAGAGATCCGCCTCCACCAGCAGAGCGCCCGTCAGGTCCGCGCCGACGAGGCTCGAGAACATCAGCACCGAGCGCGTCAGGTTAGCGTGCCGCAAGGTGGCGCCGGAGAAATCACAGGACTTGAGGACATTGCGTGCGAGCGTGACGAGGGTGCCCTGGCCGGGGCGATCCTCGAGCGGGCTCAGGTCGGCATAGGTGAGATCCGCGCCGCGAAAATCCGCGCCCGATAGATCGGCCTGCACGCGGACGCCGGAGAGGTTTGCGCCCGCGAAACGCGGCGCGTCCGCCGGGCTGTTCTGCATGTCGGAATAGACGGTGGGGCGGAAGATGGTGGAGCCGCGCAGATTGGCGCCCGACATGTCGGCGCGAATGAGAACCGCGCGATCGAGCCTTGCGTAGGACATGTCCGCGCCCTTGAGATCGGACCCCGTGAAATCCACTCCATAGAGATCGGAGCGCGAGAGCCGCGCCTGCTTGAAGTCGAGGCCGGAGAGATCGAGGTAGGTGAGGTCGCGGCCGGCGTAGTCGACGCGCTCTCCCGGCTTGGCCTTGAAAAGCTGCTGGGTGATCTCACGCGCCGTAAAGTCCGCATGGGGCGACACGTTCTCGTCAGCCGCCGACGCGGCCGTGGCAAGCGCCAAGGCGAACACCAAACCCTGCGAGTAACGGACAACAGCCGCCATGATCCCGAGTTCTCCGCCGCAACCCGCCAGCCGCGGCACGTCATTGGTAAATGATTCCCAACGCTGACCCAGACCGCAAGTCTCCTTTGGGTTACGGCGGCGTGCCAAGCGCGGATCAGGCTCCGCCGCGGCGCTCCAAATCAAAAAAAGCGGCAGAACGATAAAACTCTAACGATCGCGCAAGCTTCCGATTAATTCCTGCACGGCACGATCTGCCGCGTGGCAACGTGTCTTGCCGAATATCTGGCTGCCGGCCTCTCAACAGACGCGATCCATTGGAGAACGGATGATCAACTTACCCATAGGGAGCTCAGCGGCAGCGTCCACGCTGCGCAATGGTCTTCCGTCTCAGCGTCCGGCTCCGCCCGCGCAGGCCGATCTCGATCTTACGCCACGCAATCCCGAGATCGCCGGGCGCAATCCGGAAGAAGCAGGCGGCACGGGCATCGCCAGTCTGGTGCAGCTCAATCTCAGCTTCGAGGCCGCATTGCAGCAAGCCCAGCAGATCAAGTCGCTGCTCTCACTCCAGCCCCTCAGCATTGCCAACGAAGAGCCGAACGACATCCTGACCCTGGTGGCGGGATAGTTTCGCGGCCCGCCGGCTTATGCCTTGCCGACACCACCGCCGGTCGGCGTATCGATGACGATAGCGTCGCCGGCGTCGAGGTCGACGGCTGCGGCGCCGGACAGTTCCTCCACGCGCCCGTCGCGGCGGCGGAGAGTGTTGCGTCCGGCCTCCCCCGGCTCGCCATCGGCCAGGCCGAACGGGCGCACTCTGCGGAAGCCGGAGAGGATCGCCAGGCGCATGGGCTCGAGGAAGCGGATCACCCGGCGCGTGCCGTCGCCGCTTTTCCAGCGCCCCTTGCCGCCGGAGCCACGGCGGATGGAGAAACGTTCGAGCAGCACCGGATAGCGGCTCTCCAGGACCTCGGGATCGGTGAGGCGGGTGTTTGTCATATGGACATGCACACCGGCCGTGCCGTCGAAGCCGTGGCCGTCGCGGTCGAAGCCGGCGGGAGAGCCCGAGCAGATGGTCTCGTAGTACTGCACCTTGTCGTTGCCGAAAGTCAGGTTGTTCATGGTGCCCTGGGCCGATCCGAGCACGCCCAACGCCGCGAACAGCGCATTGGTGATCACCTGGCTTGTCTCGACGTTGCCCGCCACCACGGCAGCGGGATAACGCGGCTTCAGCATGGAGCCGTCCGGAACGACGATCTCGATGGGTCTCAGGCATCCGGCATTGAGCGGGATCGGCTCGTCGAGCAGCACGCGAAACACATAGAGCACGGCTGCGCGCGCGACCGGCTCCGGCGCGTTGACGTTGGTGGGCTGCTGAGGAGAGGTGCCTGTGAAATCGACCTTCGCGGCTCGGCGCTCGCGATCGATGGTGACCGTGACCTCGATCGCCCAGCCACCATCCGTCTCCACGCGAAAATGGCCATCGCTCAGGCGCCCGATGAGACGGCGGACGGCCTCCTCGGCGTTGGCCTGCACGTGGCGCATGTAGCTCGCCACCACATCGGCGCCGAACTCTGCGACGAGGCGGACGAGTTCTGCGCGGCCGCGCGCATTGGCCGCCACCTGCGCCTTGAGATCGGCGATGTTCTGAGCGGGATTGCGGGCGGGATAGCGCGCGCCGGTGAGCAGGCTCAACGTCTCCTGCTCCAGGAAGCGATCGTCGCGCACCAACGGCACGCAGTCTATGTAGACTCCCTCCTCCTCGATCGTGGTGGCTTTGGGGCTCATGGAGCCGGGGGCCGTGCCGCCGATATCCGCGTGATGGCCCCGGCTTGCGACATAGAACGCGGGCGTGGACGCGCCTTCTATGAACACCGGCGTTACGACCGTTATGTCCGGCAGATGCGTGCCGCCGGCATAGGGCGCGTTCAGCATGTACACGTCGCCGGGGGCGAGCCGGCCGCCCTTTTCGCGGATCACGGTCTCGACAGCGCTTTCCATGCTGCCGAGGTGGACCGGCACATGGGGCGCGTTGGCAACGAGCTGCCCCCAGCGGTCGAAGATGGCGCATGAGAAATCCAGCCGCTCCTTGATGTTCACCGATTGCGCGGTGGCGCGGAGCGCCTCTCCCATCTCCTCCGCAACACCCATGAACAGGTTGCCGAACACCTCAAGCAGGACCGGATCGGCTTCGAGCCCCACGTGCTCGCGCTTGCGCGCCGCGGCGCGGGTGAGAACGAGATCGCGCCGGGGCGTCATCTCGGCCACCCATCCGTTCTCGACGACGACGGTCTGGTTCGGCTCGATAATGATGGCAGGACCGGTGACGCGCTGGCCGTCGCTCAGGCCTTCCCGGCGCCAAACGCCGGCTTCGTGCCATGCCCCCCGCGAGAAGTAGCGCGTGCGCGAAACAGCCGTTGCCGGTTCTTTCGGCGCTGTTTGCAGGCTGGCTTCATCCCGATCGGATCCGCCTTCCGCCTCCACCTCGACGAAGCCGATCTCGATGCGTTTCTCGGGTGAGATGAAGCCGAAGCGTTGCGCGTGGGCAGCCTCGAATGCGCGCCGCAGATCGTCCAGCGGCGTTACGCCCGATGGAGCCCGTGCGTCCAAACGAACGGGCAGCGCGACCTCGGTCGCTTCATAGCGCAGGTGGAGCAACGTGATTGCGTGAAGGCTCGCGGGCGCGGCGCCTTCGGCCGCGAGCTCGGCGGCGGCGTCTTGCAACATCGCATCCGACAACGCTGAAGCCGCGGCGAGACCGTTCTCATCGAGCGGGACCTCGAGCGAGCGCTCTCGGCTCGCGCGTACCGAGGAGAGGCCGATGCCGTAGGCCGACAGCAGGCCAGAAAGCGGATGGATGAGAACCTGGCGCATGCCAAGCGTATCGGCCATCAGACACGCATGCTGTCCAGCGGCCGATCCGAAGCCATTCAGCACGTAGCCCGTCACGTCGTAGCCGCGCTCGACCGAGATTTTCTTCACGGCCTTGGCCATGTTCTCGACGGCAATGCGAATTAACCCATCGGCCACCTGTTCCGGCATGCGGCCGTCGCCGATCTGCCCGGCAAGCGCCTCGAAGGCAGCGCGCACGGCATGCGTGTCGATGGGCTCCCTGCCGCTTTCGCCGAATACGGACGGCATGAAGGCGGGGTCGAGCTTGCCCAGCATCACGTTGGCATCGGTGACGGTGAGAGGGCCGCCGCGCCGGTAGCACATGGGGCCTGGATGAGAACCCGCGCTCTCGGGGCCAACCTGGAGGCGCCCGCCGTCGAACCGGAGGATCGAGCCGCCGCCCGCGGCCACGGTGTGGATGCGCAGCATCGGCACGCGGAGGCGCACGCCCGCAACCTCCGTTTCGAACGTGCGCTCGTAGCTGCCCGCGAAGTGAGAGACGTCGGTCGAGGTTCCGCCCATGTCGAAGCCGATGACGCGGTGGAAGCCCGCGGCTTGTGCGGTCTTAGCCATTCCGACAACGCCCCCCGCCGGGCCGGAGAGGATGGCATCGCGGCCGTGAAAGTGAGCGCGCGCCTTGAGGCCGCCGGACGAGGCCATGAAGAACAGGCGCGCTTCCAGGTCTCCCGTGAAGGCCGCGGCCACGCCGTCCGCATACCGGCGCAGAACGGGCGAGAGATAGGCATCGGCTACAGTCGTGTCGCCGCGTGGCACGATCTTGATGAGGGGAGCCACCTCATGGCTTACCGAAATCTGCGTGAAGCCCGCATTTCGCGCGCACTCTGCCGCGAGCCGCTCGTGCTCGGGGTAGGCGTAAGCGTGCATGAACACGATGGCGACGCTCGCGAAGCCGTCGCGGCGTGCCGAGGCGAGCGCGGCGGAGAGGGCTGCCGCATCGAGCGGCTTCTCGACGGTGCCGTCCGCGCGCACACGCTCGTCCGCGCCGATCACCCGGCTGTACAGGTTCTCCAGCTTGACGATGCGGCGCGCGAAAATGTCGGGGCGGGCCTGGGTGCCTATTTCGAGCTGGTCTTCAAGCCCCTCGGTGATGACCAGCACGGTGGGCTCGCCCTTGCGCTCGAGCAGCGCATTGGTGGCAACGGTGGTGCCAATCCGGACGGATGCGATGCGGCCGGCGGGAATAGCCTCGCCCGGTGTAAGTCCGAGAAAGCGGCGGATGCCGGCGATGGCGGCATCGTTGTAGAGGCCAGGAGCTTCCGACAGCAGCTTCAGCGCCGAAAGACGGCCTTCGGGCGTTATCGCGACGATATCGGTGAAGGTGCCGCCGCGGTCGACCCAGAACTGCCACGCCGCGCGCTCGTGTCCCATAGATCCAATCGCCGCAAAGCCTTGTGATCCTGCGTGGCTATCGGCGGGCGCCCGTTCCGTCAACCGCCCAACATGAAATTTGCTCCATGTGCTTCATCATCGCCCCGGAAGCAGGTATGGATTGCGGATGCCTCTCGACAGTCTATCCAATCTCATCGAGCAGGAGCGAGACCAGGGCCTGCGCGGCCGCCTCGCCGATCTGCTCGGCCACTGGTGGCCCGCTCTTGGCCGCCTCATTCGACCCAAGCCCGTGCATCAGACCGCAGCCTTCTCGGCCGCCATCATCGCGCTTGCCGCAAAGATGGCAAAGGCCGACGGCGTGGCGGTGAAGGTGGAGTGCCAGACGTTCGAGCGCTTCTTCGAGCCCACGCCCGAGGAGATACCGCGCATCCGCAGCCTCTACCATCTCGCGAGCCAGGATACGGCCGGCTTCGAGATCTACGCGGAGAACGTGGCACGGATGCTCAAGGACGAGCCGGATCTCAAGATCAACGTGCTCGAATGCCTTCTGATGATCGCGTGCGCGGACGGCATCCTGCATCCGGCCGAGGAAACATTCCTGCGGACGGTCGGCGAGGCATTCGGCATCTCGTGCGACGAGTTCAAGAAGCTGCGTGCGCCGTTCGTACGGGACATGGACAACCCTTACGATGTGCTCGGGCTCGAGCCCACCGCCTCGCGGCACGCGGTGCGCGCGCGCTATCTCGAGCTGGTGCAGCGTTTCCATCCGGATCGCCTGACGGCGAGAGGCGCGCAGGCGGCGCTCATCAAGGCCGCGACCGTCAAGCTGGCCGCCATCAACGCCGCGTACGAAGCCATCGTGGCAGGCCAGCGCGCGCAAGGAGAACGTGCGTGAGCGTCGTGGACCTGATCACCCGACCGGACACGCCGCTGGTCGGCGAGTTGTTCCCCTCCCCCAACATCGAGCCGCGCAAACCCGGATACGCGCCCTCGATGCTGATCCTGCACTACACGGGCCTGCCGACGGTGGAGCGCGCGCTCGACGTTCTCTCTCGCCCGGACTGCAAGGTCTCGTGCCACTACGTGATCGACGAGAACGGCCGCATCATCCAGATGGTGGCCGAAGACTTGCGTGCCTGGCACGCGGGCGTCTCCTACTGGGGCGGGGAAACCGACATCAACTCGGCATCGATCGGCATCGAGATCCAGAATCCGGGGCACATGCTGGGCTATCCCGAGTTTCCGGCGATCCAGATGCGCGCGGTGGCGGCCCTCTCACACGATATCGTGCTGCGGCATGGCATCGCCCCTCATTACGTGCTCGCCCATTCGGACGTGGCGCCAGGCCGGAAGATAGACCCCGGCGAGAAGTTCGACTGGGCCTGGCTTGCGCGGCAGGGCGTGGGCAACTGGGTTGCACCGGCTCCGCTCGACGAGGGGGACCCGGGGCTTCAGCCCGGTTGCAGGAGCGCCGACGTGGAGCGCGCCCGGCGCCTTCTCGCCGACTACGGGTACAAAATTGATCTCAAAGGCTCTTTCGACGCGGACATGCAGACGATCGTGCGCTCCTTCCAGCTTCATTTCCGCCCGGCCCGCACCGACGGGCGGCTCGACCGCTCCACCCTGGACACGCTGTCACGGCTGGACATGCCCCGGAGCCTCAAAGACGGCCGGATTGCCTGATTAATGCTGACAATTAAAATTGGGACGTAAACGGCTTAGACTGTGCCTCTCTCATAAGGTCGAACGCTGATCTGTCGCGGGCCACGACCCTGGCCTCGCTTTGACAGATTGTTGCAATGTGGGATGACGTCCGGCCGAAGCAGAAACGAGCCAGACCGCGCGACGGGGAAGAAGAGGGAAACGCCAGATGAAGATCGTGATCGCCCCAGACTCCTTCAAGGAGAGCCTGACCTCTCTCGAGGTGGCGACCGAGCTCGAAGCGGGCCTGCGCCGCGTGTGGCCGGATGCGGACTACGTCAAGGTGCCGATGGCGGACGGCGGCGAGGGCACGGTGCAGTCGCTGGTCGATGCCACGGGCGGGCGGATCGTGAAATGCGCGGTCAGCGGTCCCTTGGGACAGAAGGTGCTGGCTTCCTACGGCCTGCTCGGCGACGGGCGCACGGCCGTGATCGAGATGGCGGAGGCCTCCGGCCTGCCGCTGGTGCCGCGCGCCGACCGCGATCCGCTGCGCGCCAGCACCTTCGGAACGGGTGAGCTCGTCGCGGACGCGATCAACCGCGGCGTTGACGAAATCATTATCGGCCTCGGCGGATCGGCCACCAACGACTGCGGCGCGGGCTTCGCCCAGGCGCTCGGCGTTCGCTTCATCGGCGCCGATGGCACCGCCATCACGGAGCCGCTCGGCGGCGGACGTCTGGACGAGGTCGTGTCCGTCGACGTGAGCGGCATCAATCCCGGCCTGTCGCGCGTAAAGGTCAACGTAGCGAGCGACGTCACCAACCCGCTCACCGGCGAGACGGGCGCGTCTGCGGTCTACGGCCCACAGAAGGGCGCGACGCCCGAGATGGTTCAGAGGCTCGACCGCAACCTCGGCCACCTGGCCGCCATCATCAAACGTGATCTCAACATCGACATCGCCGGTCAGCCGGGCGCAGGCGCGGGCGGTGGACTTGGCGCCGGCCTGCTCGCCTTCACCAACGCGACGATGAAGCGTGGCGTGGAGCTGGTGGTCGCAGCGACGAAGCTCGACGAGCACATGAAGGGCGCCTCGCTCGCCTTCACCGGCGAAGGACGCGTCGATTTTCAGACGGCCTTCGGCAAGACACCGGCAGGCGTTGCCGCTTCCGCGCGCCGGCACGGCGTTCCCGTCATCGCCATCGGCGGCGGCCTTTCGGATGATGCCAACGGCGTGTTCGCGCACGGCATCGACGGGCTCGAAGCCGCGACGTCCAATCCCATGCCGCTCGAAGTGGCGATGAAGAAGTCGCGCGAGTACTTGCAGAACGCGGCCGAGCGCGTGGCGCGCCTGATCGAGATCGGCCAGCGCGTGGCCTCGGCCTCCGCAGAGACCGCGTCGTCCGCCCCCTCCGCTCCGCAGACGGGCTCGTCCGTGGACGCCAAGTCGCTCAACGGCGCGGCTCCCGTCTCGCTCCATCCCGTCGCCAAGCGAAACAAGCCCGTAAAAAAGGCCCTGCGTGCGAAGCGAACCCAGGGGCTCACGCGCGCTGCCGTGGAATTGAGCCAGCGCCGCCGCCAGCGGCTGCAGCCGACGCTCAGCTCCTGATCCTACGGACGCCTGCCCAGCGGACACGGATAGCGCGCACAACGCGCTTGCCGGTTAACCGTGCCCGTTAACCTGCGCGGCGCTTGTAAGTTGCTGGGGCCGATCAACCTTGCAAGAACCCTGAAATTGCATGGCTAAGGCCCGTCTCAAATGGGAACGCTCCCCTCCAAACGTGATCTCCGTATAGACCTCTTTCGCGGCCTGGCCCTCGTTGTCATCTATATCGATCACATTCCCTACAATCGGTTCTCGCACCTGACGCTGAGGAATTTCGGCTTCACGAGTGCGGCCGACATCTTCGTGCTGTTGGCGGGGATCTCATTTGCGCTCGCCTATGCGCCTCGCCTCGACACGCGCGGCATCGGCCCCGTGACGGGAATGGTGGGGCGGCGCATCGTGACGATCTATGCGGCCCACATTCTCGTTCTGCTGGCCGCGCTCATGCTTCTCGTCGTCGTCAATCGCAATGCACCCCTCGATCTGTTCGTCGCGTCTCCGGCGACATGGGTCGACTACTCGTTGCCCCATGCGGCAGCGATGTCGCTCGTGCTTCAATTTCAACCGCCCTACTTCGACATTCTGCCGCTCTATCTCGTGTTGCTCGCCTTCGCGCTGCCGCTGCTCTTCATGGCACGCAGCCATTGGGGGCTCGCTCTTTCGGCGTCGGCGGCGTTGTGGCTCGTAGCGGCGGTCTACGGGCTCAACTTCCCGAGCGTGCGCTCGATCGAGGGCTGGTACTTCGATCCCTTGTCTTGGCAGATCGTGTTTGCGACGGGGTTGTGCATCGGGCTTGCCAGCCTCGGCGGCGGCTCCATCTGGAAATCGCGCTGGCTATCGGCTTTGTGCATTCTCGTCATTGCCGTCTCGTTTGTGCTGGTCTTTCCGTGCCGCCATCTCGGCACGGATTCGAGCCACTGCTATCTGGGCTCGTTCTCGCAGTTCGGCGGCCTCGTGGACCGGCAGACGCCCTGGCGTTTCGTCAACACGCTGGCGTGGGTCTATCTGATCATCCGCTACGTCCCGCGCGACGCGCGCTGGCTCACCCGTCCCGCCGCCCAGGCTCTCACCCGCATGGGGCGCAACTCGCTCGCGGTGTTCTCGATCGGCACGTTGCTGTCGCTCGCGGCACGGCTCGCTTTGCCTGGGCCGGATCATAGCTGGCTCGCGCAAATCGCCATCTTCGTGACCGGCACGGCGGTGATGGCGCTCACGGCGTATCTGCTCGACAACGTGCCGCGCAACATGCCGCTCATCCCCACGCGCGCCAAATCCGTCTGACGCTCGCCGGTGCGCCCTTTGCGCGCCTGATGCAGCTCGCTCTTGACGCGAGACGCGATCGCGCCCTTATGTGCCCCTGTCAGCCGGCTGGACGGCCGCTGCCGTCTCACGACGGTGGAGGAAAGTCCGGGCTCCATGGAGACAGGGTGGCGGCTAACGGCCGCCGGGGGCGACCCCAGGGACAGTGCCACAGAAAACAAACCGCCCGGCGGGCCTCGGCCCGGCGTGGTAAGGGTGAAACGGTGCGGTAAGAGCGCACCGCGCGACTGGTAACAGGAGCGGCACGGCAAACCCCACCCGGAGCAAGACCAAATAGGGGTGGCCGCGTGCGGGGAAACCCGGCACGGAGGCGTGTCTTCAAGCCCGTCACCCGGGTTGGTTGCTCGAGGCGCCCAGCAATGGGCGTCCCAGATGAATGGCCGTTCGCGACAGAACCCGGCTTACAGGCCGGCTGGCACATACCCCCACCTCGACACGGTATGATATGGAATTGCCATAGTGTTGTTCTAACACGCGATTTCATGAATTGCTCGCTGCGGCCCAACTCTTGGCCGCGACGGGCGTTAACCCGGTGTCGGGTTCAACAGGAAGAAGGATGTAAGTGATGAAAGCGATGCTGCCTCTGGCTGCTGCCCTCGTACTCGGCGCAACGCCGCTCCTGGCTCGCGATGACAGCTTCTCGGCGGACCCGGGCCCGGCTCCGGTTCGCTCGGCCTCGAGCATCTATGAGCGGATCGCCGCCCACTATGGCCCGATGGGCCGCGACGTGAAGGAGAAGTTCCGCGACGGTCCCTGCAAGATCGAGCGCCGCTGGTGGACGGACGGCGACTACGAGGAGACCATCAAGTGCCGCGGCCCGCGTGACCGCGACTGATCCCTCGCCTTGACCGCGCTGATCCTCGCCGGATCGGCGGAACCTGCATCACGCCCGTCCGTTCCCCCTTTTGCGACCCGGGAACGGACGGGCTTTTTGCGTGGCGTGCACCATAGTTCCCAGGTCGAATTGACAGGTTTATGCTTCCAGTTCTCTGATGGATCGATCAACAATTATCCGGAGGAGCAAGGTCATCATGAAACGCCTCGTGACTGCTTTGACTCTGCTCGCGGCCTCCGCCCTGCCAGCCAGCGCGGGCCGAGATTGGGACGATGACGACTACTACGAGTCCCGTCACTGGCGCGGAGAGTATCGGGCTTACTATGGAGCGCCCGCCTATCGCGCGCCGGCCTACGAGGTCTACATCCCCTACGGCTACTACTTCGCCGGGGAGCCGGAAGACTTCTACGGCCCGAACTGCACCATCGAGCGGAAGTGGCGACACGGCCGCTATAAGGAAAAGATCGAGTGCGACGACGACGATTGAGCGCCGCGCCCGCGACAAACAACAAACGCCGTCCCGAAGAGGGGCGGCGTTTTCGTTCGTGGTTGAAAGCGACGCCCGAGGTGTCCGGCGCCGGCTTGGCGTCTTTTGCCTCGCCTAGAGCGGCTTGCCTTTGCCCGTCAGCAGCCAGCGCGGGTCGAACCAGCGGTCCGCCGGGCCGTCATAGGGGAGACGCGTGATGTCCCAATGCATGATAAAGGGCGCGTAGACGTCCCAAAGGGCGGGTCCGCCGCCGATGAAGACGACGCGATCGGCAAATTCCGCGAGCACGGCTTCAGGATTTTCATGCGAGCGCGCGACGCGGAGGGTCATCTGAGCACGGGCAAAATCCGGCACGGCGCCGATGGTCTTCGGCCCGGCGATCAAAACGTGCCCGCGCGTGATCTCGAAGAAGCGCTCCACGTCTGCCCTGAACTCGGGGCGCGGATCGCCCTCCCAGGGCAGCTCGCCGTTCAATCCCAACTGACCGCTCAGGCCGATGGCGCATATGCAGCGCACGTCGCTCATTCATATCCGCGGTATCCCGCGCCTCTTTTCGTCTGCGTGTTCGCGACACCTAGTTCATCTGAGAGCGATGCTCAAGCCGTCTGATATTGCTTTCATTTGTCGAGGAACCCGTCGAGCGCCCTCAGCAGCTCCTTGGGACGCTCGTGCTGGGGCAGGTGGTGGCAGCTTTCGAGGATCTTGAGGCGGGCGCGCGGAATGGCGGCCGCCACCCGGCGCCCGGCTCTCAGCGGCACGATGGGATCCTTGCGGCACCAGACAACGAGAACGGGCTGGCTCAGCGCGCGATAGCGCTTTGCGATCTCCTTGGGACCCTCCTCGGTCACGATCGCGCGGGCGGTCGCGAGGAAAGCCGTCATGGCGGCGGGGTCGCGGTAGGGCGCGGCGTAGCCTTCCACCATCTCCTCACTCGCGTCTTCCTCGCCGCCCATGGCCTCGCGGAGCAGGAGACGCGCCATGGCTTCCGGAGACAGGGCCGAAACCAGCGTGTCCGGAAGAAGCGGGGCCTTAACGAGGTCGAAATAGCGCGGCGTGGAGCGCGGAAGGGCGGGTGCGCCGATCACAACAATCCGCGCGATGCGCGAGGTGCCGCGGATGCCCTCGGCTATGGCCGTTCGCAAGGCGACCGTGCCCCCGAACGAATGGCCAACGACGCTTACGCCTTCGAGACCGCGCTCGATGAGGAAACGCGCGACGAGGGCTGCCTGATCGTCGGCCGAGTAGGCACCGTCCTGCGGCTTGCCCGAGCGGCCAAAGCCCTTGAGATCGAGCGCGATGACGCGATAGCGGGCGGCAAGGGCGGGGGCGATCTCGTGCCAGGTGAAACTCGACTCTCCGAGACCATGCAGGAGCAGGAGCGGCGGCCCGGCGCCCTGCTCCTCATAGTAGAGCGACACCGCCTCACGGCCAGGAACCTCAAGTGTGATCCGCTGGCCGGGCGGCGCCTCGGCGGGTGCTGCCGCCGCGACGGCGCCCATCGCGGCCGTCACCGCCGCAAGCGCAAGGGCCAGCGCCGCCCTCCTCCCTCGCCACCGCCGCACCTTCACCAGTCCATCCCTCCGTTGAGGCTCGCCTTGTCCATATCGTGCGTCCGGGCGGCTGGCGATAGAGGCCTCTTCTAGTCACTGCATTGATAAGTCTGGCTCGAATTTGTGGCGTGAAACAAGGGATGGTGCCCGCCTAAATCCTTAACGATCCATTGACGCCCATACCGAACCATGGCATCCCATATATGCCCGACCGCACCGGGCACGGGCCCGTGGTAGTGGCGCCAGCTTCGAGAGAGGGCCGAAGCCCGAGCGACCGCCACGGCCCAGCCCGGAGCGGCCGGCATGGGGATTTCAATCCCCGCGCGTGAAAGTCTGACAAAAGCGTTCCGTTAGTTGCGTTGGAGAGCGAGGCTCGAGAAGGGGATGGACCGCTTTGTCTCGACATTCACCAACAAGATCGACGCCAAAGGACGCGTCTCAATTCCTGCTCCGTTCCGCGGCGTGCTCGAACGCGACGGATATGCAGGCGGAATCTATTGCTACCCCTCGATCGATGCTCCTGCCCTTGATGCAGGCGGCGAAAGACTTGCGAAAAAAATCGACGGGCTTCTCTCGGGCCTGCCGGACTATTCGGACGAGCGAGACGAGCTCTCTGTCGCGCTCTACGGCGACGTCCAGGTCCTCGGGATCGACGGGGACGGGCGTATCGTCCTTCCTGAAAGCCTTCGTCGCCACGCCGGTCTTCAGGATCTCGTCACATTTGTCGGCCTTGGCGACAAGTTTCAGATGTGGGCCCCTCAAGCCTTCGAGGAGCGGCGCGCTCGGGCCCGCGAAAAGGCTCAAGAGCACAGAAAACTGTTCGGCGCGGGGAGCGGCCATCGCAGCAGCGGTGGCGACGAAGGGGCACGGGAATGACGCCCCGGCGCACCGGCTCGATACCGGTGCTCCAGGATGTGCGGGCGCATATTCCCGTGCCCCTTTCGGATCTCGTTTGAACTAGCCCTGCCGGTTTCTTTGCGGCTCGCACTTCCGCGATAAGCGTGGTGCCGGCCGCAAAATGTCCTATAAAGCCGCCGATCATGACCGCGGCCCATCCACATCGTTCCCCTCACATCCCGGTGCTCCTCGCAGACGTCGTGGAGCAGTTGCAGCCGGTGGCGGGTGAAACCTACATCGACGGCACGTTCGGAGCGGGCGGATACACCCGCGCCATCCTCGAGGCGGCTCCCTGCCGGGTGATCGCAATCGAGCGCGATCCCACGGCTTTCGCCAACGGCCAGGCGCTCGTCGCGGAATTCGGCGGACGCCTCTCGCTCGTTTCCGAGACCTTCAGCAATATGGAAGAAGCCGCCGCTTCGGCCGGGGCCGAGCGGGTTCACGGCGTCGTGCTCGACATCGGCGTTTCCTCGATGCAGCTCGACGATCCGGCGCGCGGCTTCTCCTTCCTGCGCGACGGCCCCCTCGACATGCGCATGTCGCAGAATGGCCCTTCCGCGGCCGACGTGGTCAACCACATGGACGAGGAAGACCTCGCCAACATTCTCTTCAACCTGGGCGAGGAGCGCCGCTCACGCGCCATCGCACGGGCCATCGTAAAAGCGCGCACAGAAGCGCCGATCACGACGACGAAGGCGCTCGCCGGCATCGTCGAGCGCGTGCTGGGGCGCGCACGCGGCGACGAGAAGCATCCAGCGACGCGGACGTTCCAGGCGCTGCGCATCCACGTCAACGACGAGCTGGGCGAGCTCGAGCGCGCGCTGGAAGCCGCGGAGCGCCTGCTCGTTCCCGGCGGACGGCTGCTGGTCGTGACCTTCCACTCGCTGGAGGACCGGATCGTCAAACACTTCCTGCAGGAGCGCTCCGGCAAGACGCCGGGCGGCTCGCGCTATCTTCCAGCGCCATCCGGCCCGGCCAGTGCACCAAGTTTCCGAATTGTTAACACTCGCGGTTTTACACCTAACAAAGAGGAAACGGACGCAAACCCGAGGGCGCGCTCGGCACGGTTGCGCGTGGGGCTCCGGACGGAGGCTCCCGCGTGGAGCGGCACTGCGCCGGGATCGCCCTTCGCCTAAGGCCCTGCGTGCGCAAGGCACGCCGCGCCATTGTCGTTGAGGTTCAACCGATGCACCCGCTTACAGTTTCGGCAGCGTTTCTCGCCATCTCCAGCGCCTTTCTGCTCTACGGGCTCTCCTACGACACACGCCAGCTCGAGGCGCGCGTCTCGGCGCAGGAGCGGCTTGCGGACAAGGCACGTGCAGATATCGCCGTGCTGAAAGCCGAGCGCGCGCATCTCGGACGGCCGAGCCGCATCGAGCCGCTGGCGCGGGCACAAGGGCTCGAGCCACTTACCGACAAGCAGATGACGGACCGCGTGCCTGACGGCGCTCTCAGCACGGGTGCCATCGCCCGCTGAGGCTCATCTAGGGGGACGGACAAAACAATGCGCGGCGCGGCCAAAGGCGGAAGAAGGGCACGCTCTTCGGAGCCTGCGCCCGCACGCGCGGAGGCCCACTATGGGCCGCGCGGCCGCTTCAGAACGCGCCTCGTCATGCTCGGCATGGCAGCCCTCTTCGCCTGCGTCGCGGCGCAATTGGCGCGTCTTGCGGGCAGCGGCGGCTTCGAGATGGTGGCGGCGATCACCGAGCCGATGGCGCGAAGCTACGCGCGGCCCGATATTCTCGACCGTGGCGGCCGGCTGCTTGCGACCGACATCGAAATGCCCTCCCTGTTCGCCGATCCTTCGTTGGTGCAAAGCCTCGACGACGTGACCGAACGGCTTGGCGCCGTTCTGCCGGACATGGACCAGGGCGAGCTGCGCCGCCAGCTCTCAGACCGGAACCGGCGTTTCATCTGGCTTCGCCGCGGCATCGCTCCGAAGCTTGCGCAGCAGATCCACGATCTCGGTCTTCCCGGCCTCGAGTTTCGCGACGAGTTGAGGCGCGCCTATCCGCTCGAACGGCTGGCGGGACACGTGCTCGGCTCCGTCAACATCGACAATCGCGGCGCGAGCGGCATCGAGCGCACCATCGACGAAACGGTGGGCGTCGAGCCCACACACGGCGCGCCCTCGAACGTGGGGCTGCCGGTGAGGCTCTCGCTCGATCTCGGCGTGCAGCACGCCATCGAGGACGAGCTCAAGGCTGCCATGGTGCGCTACGAGTCCAAGGGCGCCGCCGGCCTCGTGATGGACGTGCGCACGGGAGAGATGCTGGCTTCCGCCTCGCTGCCAGGGCTCGATCCTTCTCAGCCCTCCGAGGTGCTGGATCCGGCGCGCATCGACAAGATCCAGGGCGGGACGTACGAGCTGGGCTCGATCTTCAAGATCCTGACAGTCGCCATGGCGCTCGACAGCGGCAAAGCCAAGCTCGATACCGTGCTGGACGTCACCAAGCCGCTGACCGCCGGCCGCTTCACCATCAAGGATCTGCACGCCTCGGGACGCCCGCTCACCGTGTCCGAGGTGTTCCTCCACTCCTCGAACGTCGGCTCGGGAATGCTCGCGCTCGCCGAGGGGCCGGAGCGGCAAAAGGCGTTTCTGGAAAAGCTCGGCCTGATGGCGCCGATGCGCACGGAAGCCGGCCCCGTCGCAGCCCCGCAGTTGCCGCCCCAGTTCGGGCGCGCCGAGCAGATCACGGTCGCCTATGGCCACGGTATGGCGGTGGCGCCGATCCAGTTCGCGGCGGCAACGGCGGCCATCATCAACGGCGGCACGAGGGTGACGCCTACGTACTTCCGCGGACGTAGCGATGCGCCAGCGAGCACGCGCGTGGTGAGCGCCGAGACGAGCAACAGCCTGCGCGGTCTGCTGCGGCGCAACGTGAGCGAGCCGATCGGAACCGGGCGGCGCGCGGATGTTCCCGGCTATCGCGTGGGCGGCAAGACCGGCACGGCAGAGATGCCGGGACGCGGGGGATACATGGAGAAGGCCGTCGTCGCCTCCTTCCTAGCCGCGTTTCCGATGGACGATCCCAAGTACCTCGTACTGGTGCTGCTGTTTGAGCCCAAGGGAACGAGCGAGTCTGCCGGAGAGGTGCTGGCCGGGCGCAATGCGGCTCCAACCGCGGGACGCGTGATCGCGCGCATCGCGCCTCTGCTCGGCGTCAAGCCGGCTGCGGACGTGGCGCAACTCCCGAATTGAGCCACACTTAACGCAATCCCAACGCTTGACCCGGATAGTTGCTGTCGCCCCCCGGCGCCCATCCCGCCGTGTTGAACAGGTCACCTTTCACGTCATGGACGATATCGAGCTCGTATCCGGCTTCGGGTCCATCGCGCGGCTTCGCGCGCTCTGGCGGAGCGTGGGCGCTCAAGCTGGCGGGCTCGGCGCATTCGACAGGTTCGATCTCGTAGAAGCCGCTGCCCGCATGGTGGAGGCGGAGGGCTCCGAACCGCTGGTCGCAATCTTCCGCCGCAACGGAGAGGCGGTCTCGCTTCTGCCGCTCAGGTGCGAGCGTCTTCTCGGCGCGCGTCTTGCCGTGCCGCTGCTTCATCCCTTGGCGCAATACACCGACGCTGTCGGCGAGGCGATCGATCCGGACGCCTTCGCGCGCCTCTGCAAAGCCGTCAGCCGCAGAGGCATCGACGTGATGCTCCTGCGGAAGGTGCGCCACGACAGCCGCCTCCACGCTGCGCTTCAACGCCATGGCCGCTCGCAACGGGCCGCCGAGCACGCGCTTTACATCGACCTCAAGGCCCATGGCACGTTCGCGGCCTATGACGCCTCGTTCTCCGGCAGCACGCGGCGCAACCGGCGTCAGCGCAAGCAGAAGCTCGAAGCGCTGGCGGGGCCCGTCTCCTTCGAGATGCTGCGAGGCGGTGATGCGCTCGACGCTTTCGAAACGGCGCTCGGCTGGAAGCGCGCGTGGCTCGACGAGCGCGGTGTCTCGAGCCCGGTGTTCGACGGAGGACAGTGGGAAAACCTGCTGCGCAGCACCGTTGCCTCGGGCTCCGCCATCGTGTCGGCCCTCAGCGCGGGCTCGTCGCTTGCCGCAATCGAGGTGGGCTACGCGGACCGCAACACCTATGTCGCCTATCTCGGCGCATTCGATCCGCGCTTCAGCTCGGCCAGCCCCGGCCAGGAGCAGATGCTGCGCACCATCGCCTGGTGCTTCGAGCAAGGTTTCGAGCGCTACGATCTTCTCGCTCCTGCCGATGACTACAAGCGCCAATGGGCGCGCACGGACACCGGCATCGCCATCGACGACTACGCGGTCGCGCTCACCTCTGTCGGGCGTGGCGTGGCGGGCCTGCGCCGGCACGTGCGTCCGCTCGCGCGTGATATCTATCTCAGGCTCTCGCCGGAAGTGCGCTCGGCTGGAAGCCGCTATGGGATGCCGGCCGCCGCGGTGGCTGCAGCCGCCTGCGCGAGCGCGATGCTGGCCGCGATCGAGTGAGCTAACCTCGCACTCTCGACATGCCCCAAAAACAGAACCATCGGCAGCTTCCGCCGCCGATGGTTCCACCCCGATCACGCTACGGCACCCATCGGGCGGAGCCCCAGCGTGGACGGTTCGAAAGCGGCGTCTCCGTTCCAGACGCCTCTCGCCGCCGAGCCACGCTTGCCCGCTACTGGGCTCGTGTCGCCCGATTGCAGCCGTCATCGATCTGTAAGAAAACGGTCGCACGGCTTCAACGTCTAAGGGGGTCTAATCCAGGTTCCGGACATGGATGGGGATTGGAAGACATTCGTTCGCCGCTATCGGTTGCGCCACGGCCTCAGTCAGGCGCGCATGGCCGACGTGATGGGTGTGGCACAGCGCACCATCTCACGGTGGGAGCGCGGCGAGGACAGTCCGTCCGTGGTGCAGCAGAAGCGCCTGCGTGACCTGGGTTGGGCACCCGCCAGCTCGCTGTTGCGCAGCCTCTCCGCCTCGATCTCGCTCTGCCCAGCGCCGCGTGCGCTGACACGAACGCCGGGCCTCACGCTGCAACGTCTCTCCGCACCCGCGCTCGCCAAGCGCCCTTCCATGGCAGACTGGATCGGCCGTGACTTGGCGCCGATCGCCACGGGCGTGCTCGAAGAGATCCTGGACGACGGCGTGCTGCAACGGGCGATCGCGAACGGCGAGATCCAGAGTCTCGTGACCACCACCCGCAGCGTTCTGCAAACGGCCGAGCACGACGGCATCGGCCTGTTCCGCACCACCATCACCTACTTCTTCCATGAAGGGACGATCTATAACGACGCCATCGGTTTCCCGGCACCGCCGGATGCCCAGTGCGGCTATAGCCCGGTTGCGATGGACGATGTGCTGTTCGACGGGTGAGCTGCCTGCTCAAGCGCGGCGTGCGTAGACTGGAATCTCGAACGAGCACGAGAAGGGCTGCTTACTGTCCGGCGCGTCCACATGCAGCGTCCAGCGAACCCCGTTGCCCTCGCTGTCGAGCGAGTATTCCCGGCTCGCGGGCGGCACATCGATCTCGACCGGGATGCGTGCGCCCGTGCGCGAAACCATCACGAGAGAGGCGGGGATCTCGCGCTCAACGCGGGCCAGCTCCCTCACGTCGAGGCGGGAGGTGGTCTTGCCGCCGGTCCTGATCCTGATCCACTTCAACTGTTCGCAGATCAAAGCGGCCCTGAGCGGCTCGACAGGCCGGGCCCGAAGGCGGGCCTCGACTGTGCCGCGAAACCTGTCACCGATGTAGGCGGGGAGCGTATCGAGGCGGAGGGTGGTTCTGCCGTAGCGCACGTGTGCCCAGGTCGCGGCGAGCGCGAAGCGAAGCGCTATCAGGCCGCAGAAGACAAAGGCGCCGAGTAGAAAGTAAGTCCACCAGGACTCGTCCAGAGCCACGCGGATCTTGTCGCGGTTGACTGTGCCGATGAACGCGAGGGCGCCCCACCAGCCGATGTTCCAGACCCATAGCAGGGCCGTGACGCCAAGGTTCGAGTGCGTGACGCGGCGGGAGGCCCAATCCTTGCGCTGCATCCAGGGCTGGCCCGGATAGCGCGCTTCGAGCCGGGCCTGCTCAGCGTCCCAGAGGGGTTTCTTCACGTAGCGGAAATAGAAGTAGCCGAGACCGATCGCTGCAAACACCAGCCCGACGGCGATCAGCACCAACGCTTTCGGAATGCTGGCTTCACCCGAGAGGAGCTGACGCACTCCAGCGAGGATGGTGAGGCAGCCCACGGCGCCCGTCAGCGCGAACATGGCGAGGACGAAGATGACGCCGATCCATTCACCGATGGATTGAGGGCGCGCGGGCAGATCCGGCGTCGAAACGCTCGTTCTCGCGGATACGCCGGTCGTGCTCTTCGCGAACCGCTTGAACTTCATGCGTTGCTACCCGACGGAGCAGGAGATCTCGCCCTCGGCGCTCAGGGTCTCGCCCTCGGAGCTGGCTTCGTCGCGGATGTGATAGACGGTGAGCTTGTAGGAGCCGCCGAACGCCGTCTCGTCGTCAGGGCTCTGGGTGGTTTCAACGACAAGCTCCACGTAGCCGTGCAAACCCGAGCCCGGCCTCTCGCGATAGAGATGAAGCTTCAGGCTATCCCCGTGAAACCAGTGATGGGCGAGGTGGTCCTTGTCGAAGGCGAGGTCGGCCAAGTCCTTCGGAGTATCTTTCAAGAGAACCTTGAGCGTGCCTTTGAAGTTGGTGAAGACCTCGCCCAGCCCGTGGCTGAACGAGCTTCCCGCCTCGAACTTCACGGAAGCATCGTTCGCCTCGCACAGGAAATCACCCGTCGCATGCGCGGGGCCGAGCGCCGCCATCATGGAAACCAGGACGGCGCCCGCGAAGCGGATCGTATAGTTCATCGAAGCCTACCCCGTTCCCTCTAGGCGCGGCTCGCCAGGGCGTCGCGGCCCAGCGCCGAAAGCGCGGTCTTCACGATGTCGGGCGCGGCGAGGCCCGCGCGCTCGTACATGCGGGCCGGCGCGTCGTGATCGATGAAGACGTCGGGCAGCACCATCGAGCGCACCTTGAGGCCGCGATCGAGCAATCCCGCTTCGGCGAGGTATTGCAGCACGTGGCTGCCGAACCCGCCGATCGAGCCCTCCTCGATCATCACCAGAACCTCATGCTCCTTGGCCAAGCGCGCGACGAGATCGCGATCGAGCGGCTTCATAAAGCGCGCGTCCGCGACCGTTGTGGAAAGCCCCATGGCTCCGAGCTGGTCGGCTGCCTTCAGCGCTTCGCCGAGACGCGCGCCGAGCGACAGGATGGCGACGCTGGTGCCTTCCCGCAGGATGCGGCCCTTGCCGATCTCGAAGGGAATGCCCTCCTCGGGGCGCTCGACTCCCATGCCCTCGCCGCGCGGATAGCGGAACGCGCAGGGGCGATCGTCGATTGTGGCGGCCGTGGCGACCATGTGCGTCAGCTCGGCCTCGTCGGCCGCGGCCATGATCACCATGTCGGGCAGGCAACCCAGGAACGCGAGATCGAACGAGCCTGCGTGCGTCGGCCCATCGGCGCCGACGAGGCCTGCGCGATCGATGGCGAAGCGGACGGGCAGGCGCTGGATAGCGACGTCGTGCACAACCTGGTCATAAGCGCGCTGCAGGAACGTGGAGTAGATGGCGCAGAATGGCTTAAGGCCTTCGGTTGCGAGACCGGCCGCAAATGTGACCGCGTGCTGCTCGGCGATGCCTACGTCGAAGGTGCGATCCGGAAACTCCTTGCCGAAAAGATCGAGGCCGGTGCCGTCCGGCATGGCAGCCGTGATGGCAACGACGCGCTTGTCCTTGCGGGCCTCGGTGATGAGGCTGTCGGCAAAGACGCGCGTGAAGGTGGGCGCGTTCTGCTTGGGCTTCACCTGCGCGCCGGTGACGACGTTGAAGCGGGCGACGCCGTGATACTTGTCGTCGGAGGCTTCAGCCGGGGCGTAGCCCTTGCCTTTCTTGGTGACGACGTGGACGAGCACCGGCCCCTGCTTGGTGTCGCGCACGTTCTTGAGCACGGGGAGCAGGTGGTTGAGATCGTGCCCGTCGATGGGGCCGACGTAATAGAAGCCCAGCTCCTCAAACCACATTCCGCCCTGCCAGAGGTGGCGGGTGTACTCCTCCATGCGGGCGGCGCGGCGCTCCCAGCTTTTCGGAAGGCGCTTGGCGAGCTGCTTGGCGAAATCGCGGAGTTGCAGATAAGTGCCGCTGGATGTGACGCGGGCGAGATAGGACGAGAAGGCGCCAGTGGGCGGCGCGATCGACATGTCGTTGTCGTTCAGGATGACGATCAGGCGCTCGTCGCGGGCGCCCGCGTTGTTGATCGCCTCGTAGGCCATGCCGGCGCTCATGGCGCCGTCGCCGATCACGCAGATGACGTTGTTGGTGCCGCCGTTCAGATCGCGCGCGACGGCCATGCCGAGGCCAGCCGAGATCGACGTGGACGAGTGGGCCGCGCCGAACGGGTCATACTCGCTCTCGCCGCGCTTGGTGAAGCCCGAAAGGCCACCGCCCTGGCGGAGCGTGCGGATGCGATCGCGCCGCCCGGTGAGGATCTTGTGCGGATAGGACTGGTGGCCGACGTCCCAGATCAGCCGGTCCTGGGGCGTTTCGAACACCCAATGGAGAGCGACCGTCAGCTCGACGACGCCGAGGCCCGCGCCGAGATGCCCGCCCGTGACCGAGACCGCCTCGATGGTCTCCTGGCGCAGCTCATCGGCAATCTGACGAAGGTCAGACTCGGGGTGCTTGCGAAGATCCTCCGGCGTCTTGATGGTATCGAGGAGCGGGGTCTTGCTCACGGCGGGACACATTCCTTCAACGATATGGGGCGTTTCGCCCAAGTGGCCGCAGCCTTGACACTCCAGCCTCGCGTTTCGGGGCACCATAGCGCCGAATGTACGGCGGATGAAGGGCCGAGGGCGGGCATTCCTCCCGCTCCCGCTGCGTCAGATGTGTGCAAAAGCGCGGACTGGCGTCCACCGGGGTTCGGAGGGGCACCACCCGGGCATCCCTCTTTCTTTTTCCGGCAGTTGCTCGGTCCGCACCTGGCAACCGGACAGCGCGGCGCGATTGCGATTTGCGCCAGGCTCCGGCGTCACTCCGGGTCGAGAGGCTCCGTGCCGCGCGGCGCGCCATCGGAACCCACGGTGAGCTTCTCCACGCGGGCCTCCGCCTGCTTCAACAGGCGGTCGCAGTGCTCGCGCAGCGCCTCGCCCCGCTCGTAGATGGTGATGCTCTCTTCAAGCTCGACATCACCGCGCTCCAGCCGGCTGACGATCGTCTCCAGCTCCTTCAGAGCGCGCTCGAAGCTCAGCTCCTTGATGTCGGCGTGATTCTTGTTCGGCGTCTTTGTCATTCCGAGCGAGCCCTTTGATTCTCCGGCCCGAATTTAGAGCCTCGAACGCCCGCACGCACGCAATGATTTCTTTAGCCGCATCAATTCTTTAGCTTCCGAGATCCATGAGCGTGCGCACATGCACGGCCACCGACTTGGCGAGCGCTTCGAGATCGTAGCCACCCTCCAGCATCGAGACGATGCGGCCCTTGCAATGGGTTTCGGCCACCTTTCCGAGAGCTTCCGTCGCCCACATGAAGTCGGCCTCGACCAAACGCAGGCCGCCGAGCGGGTCGCGCTTGTGGGCATCGAACCCGGCAGAGATGAGGATCAGGTCCGGCCCGAAGTTGTGGAGTGGACCCAGGATGCGGGAGGTGAATGCGTCGCGGAAGGTCTCACCCCCATCGCCCTCGCGCAGGGGCGCATTCCAGATGTTGCCGACGCCCGTCTCCGACAGCTCGCCCGTGCCGGGGAACAGCGGCATCTGGTGGGTGGAGCCGTAGAACAGGTCCTTGTCGGACCAGAAGACGTCCTGCGTGCCGTTGCCGTGATGAACGTCGAAATCCACGACGGCGACCCGCTCTGCGCCGTGGCGGGCGCGGGTGTAGTGGGCGGCGATGGCAATGTTCGAGAACAGACAGAAGCCCATGGCCCGGTCCTTCTCGGCGTGATGCCCGGGCGGGCGCACCTGGCAGAACGCGTTCGCCACGCGGCCGCTCATCACCTCGTCCACGGCCTCGAGACCGGCGCCGACCGCGCGGAGGGCTGCTTCGTAGGTGCCGCGCGACATCACGGTATCGCCGTCGATGTGGAGGGCGGCATCCCGCTTTTTCACAATCTCGGAGGTGCCTTTCATGCGGACCAGATGATCCGAGGGGTGAACGCGCAGGATCTCGTCCTGGACATCGAGACGCAGAGGCGCCTCCGCCCGCATCAAGGCGTTGTAGCTCTCGTGCGCCAGCACCTTGTCGATGGCGCGCATACGATCGGCGCGCTCCGGATGTCCCGGCCCCGTGTCGTGCTCCACGAAGGCAGGGTGGGTCAGCAGCAGTGTTGCCATAGTGAGGTCAGCCTTGGCGTTTCCCGAGTTTCTTTAATTGAGTTCCATGATAGCGGAGCCGTGGCGACTGGCCAGCGCTAACACGGTTACCGGGATCAGACTCTGAGGCCGGGGCGCTCCTTGCCGAAGCGGGCGCGGAGCCATCTCAGGCCGCGGACGGGGGCGGTCAGCACGGCCCAGAGCTGGAGCAGACAAAGCCAGACAAAGGCCGGGATGCCAACCAGCGGCAGGAACAGCACGACGAACGCGAGCAGGCGGGTCAGGCGTGCTGCCCAATATCCGAATTTCCCCGCATAGTCCGCCCGCTGCTCGGCAGGCCAGAGGCGCCCCCACCAAGATCTCGACACCTGGAACGCCAGGACGCCGAAGACGAGCGAGCCCAGGTAGACGAACTGAGCGGTGGATGGAATGCCGGGGATGAGGCGGGCGTCGAGCTCGCGCTCCCGAGCCTCGTCCCGAGCATAAACCTCGGCCGCCCTAACGGCGACGTGGCCGGTCACCTCGCCGATCCACTCGCCGAGCGTGCCGGTGATCGGCGTTGTCGCGGTGGGTACCGGGACGGCGGAAAACACCACGCGGCCCTGCGAGCCTGTGGCCGCCTTGACCGCCAGCTCGCTGCCGGCTCCTCCCAGCGCGCTCAGGAAGTCGGCAAACGTGGCGCGCTTCAACGCGTCGTCGAGACCGGCGACCTCGACCTTCTGCCAGAACCAATTGCGCCCGCCCGGCTGATGCGTGGCGCTGGTCTGCAAAAGCACGAGATTGACGTCGGCGCTTTCGGCGGCTTTGACGAGCTGGGTGATGTCGAGCGTCTGCTCGGGGCCGCTCGACGGCCGGAAGGTCAGCACGTTGCCTTCGATGCGGCCGGAGACAAGGGCGGTCTGTCCCTTGAGCGTGGCCAACGCATCCGAGAGAGACGAGGGATCGACCTGATCGACGAGGGCGGCCTTGGTGGCGGGATCATAGCGGGGCACCGACGACAGCCTGCGCGGCCCCCCGGGCTCGAGCGCGAGCGCACGTATGTTCGAGCGATTGAGCGGGCGGCTCAGCCTGTAGATGGTCTCCTCGAAGAGCACGCGATCATCCAGCCCGACGATTATGTTCGAGCGGAATTCGGCGGCGAGATCCCCCGCCCCGCTGCCCGTGCGGCGCAGGCGGTAGGCCTCCTTTCCGGACACGATGTGAAGGTCCGCGTCCTTCGGCAGGTCCTTCAGGAACGAGCGCCCAGAGAAGACGGTCTCCTCGCTGAGGTAGAGCGAGAGCTTTCCGCCCGTCGCGATTTCGGGGGCAAGCGTCGTGGCGACGCGTGCCATCTCATCCGGCGTCGCGGCGGTGAAAACGGTGCCTTCGCGGCTGGCGAACTTCCAGTGACCCTCCGGCGTGACGTGAGCCGCAAGCGCAGCCCCTTGCGACAGGCGCGGCAAGCCTGCGACGTGGGCCGCTGCATTGTCGAGAGCGCCGAGGCCGAGCTTGCCGGTCTTGGCAGTCACGCCTCCGCCGGTCTCGGCTGCTTCCCGTGCCAGACGAGAGAGCCAGCCCGCGCCCGAAGCGTCGGGGAGAAGCGTCGCGGCAGCGGCGAGCACGAGCGCGCTTGCAGCGAAGCGAATGAGCCGCATCACCTTCCTCCGACTTCGCGCGCGTCCCTCTCTCAGCCCGCAGGTGCCTTCATGCGAGCTCGGACTCCGGAATCGCCCCGATGACCGAATGGCCACCAGACGTCACCACGGAGGCGAGACCAGGGCCGGCCACCGAAATGTTTTCGGCGAAGAAGCGGGCGAGCGCAACGGACTCCATGGCGTGGGGGCCACCCACCTCCAGGCCAGCCAGCGCGCCCTTGGCCAGATAATGGCCGCCTGCCGCAAGCCCGAACAGCCGTAGATAAGGCGTTGCTCCCGCGAGCGCGAGATTGGGGCTGTGCTCGATGGCTTCGAGCATCCAGGCGGTGGCTTCGGCAAACGCGACGACGGTGGACGAAAGGCGCTGGCCCATGCGGCCGATCTCCAGCCGGTTGAGCGTCTTCAGCTGGCGCGCCGTCGCCTCGAACTCAGCGATCACCTGCTTGATGAGATTGCCGCCCGCGAGCGGAAGCTTGCGCGTCACGAGGTCGATCGCCTGAATGCCGTTGGTTCCCTCGTAGATCGGAAGGATGCGGGCGTCCCGGTAGTATTGCGCGGCGCCTGTCTCCTCGATGAAACCCATACCGCCGTGGACCTGCACGCCGATGGAAGCCACCTCGCAGCCTATGTCGGTGGAGAAGGCCTTTGCCACGGGCGTCAGAAGGGCCGCGCGATCGGACGCCGCCCGGCGATCCGCTTCGGTGGCGGCGTGACGTGCGCGATCGATGTCGGCGGCCGTGGCGTAGCAGATGGCGCGGGCGGCGCGCGTCAACGCCTTCATGGTGAGCAGGTTACGGCGCACGTCCGGATGCTCGGCGATGGCAACCATGCCGGCGGACGTGGCGGTGCGGCCCTGGCGGCGCTCCTTGGCGTAGCTCACGGCATGCTGGGTCGCGCGCTCTGCAACGGCGACGCCCTGAATGCCGACGGCGAGGCGCGCAGCATTCATCATGATGAACATGGTGTTGAGGCCGCGGTTCTCCTGGCCCACCAGATAACCGATGGCGCCGCCCTTCTCGCCGAACTTCATGACGGCGGTCGGGCTGCCGTGGATGCCGAGCTTGTGCTCGAGCCCGGCGCAGACGACGTCGTTCTCGGCACCCAGAGAGCCATCCGCATTGACGAGGCGCTTGGGCACCAGGAACAGTGAAATGCCGCGCGTGCCCGAGGGTGCGTCCGGCAGGCGCGCCAGCACGAGATGGATGATGTTCTCCGTGAGATCGTGATCGCCGTAGGTGATGAAGATCTTGGTGCCGAAGATGCGATAGGTGCCATCCTCATGACGCTCGGCACGCGTGGTAATGACGGAGAGATCCGAGCCCGCGTGCGGTTCGGTGAGATTCATGGTGCCGGTCCATTCGCCGCTCACCATGCGCGGAAGATAATCCTTCTTGAGCTTGTCCGATCCGCCGGCGTGCAGCGCATCGATGGCGCCTTGGGTGAGGAGAGGACAGAGCCCGAACGACAGGTTCGCCGCGTTCCACATCTCGCAGACCGCCATCGCAACCGTCTCCGGCAGGGCCTGGCCGCCGTACTGCTCCGGGCAGGGGAGCGCGCTCCAGCCCGCCTCGCGAAATGCGCCGTAGGCCTCTTTCCAGCCCATCGGGGTGACGACATGGCCGTTGGCCCATCGGGAGGGCGTGCGATCTCCAGCCTTGTTCAAGGGGGCGAGTTGCTCGCCAGCGAACTTGCCGGCTTCCTCAAGGATGGCGCGCAACGTGTCCTCGTCGAGCCCGTGCGAGCCGCCCTTATCCATCTCGCCCGAAAAATCTGCTGCCGTCTTGAGCGCGAACAGGATGTCGTCTACTGGAGCCTCGTAGCTCATTGCTTCTCCCTTTCCCGGCGCCCGGCGAATCAGCGTTTCCCGCCCGCCTCGATCATCGGGCGGAAGCCGTCCGAGCGCAACGGAGCACGAATCAGGTCCCGAACAATGGCAGTGCGCACGGCGGATCAAACGGCAATCGACGAGGCTGGCCGCCTGCTTCGGGACGGCGCACTCGTGGCGTTCCCGACGGAGACCGTCTATGGGCTTGGCGCGGATGCGACAAACGGGCAGGCCGTCGCTGGCATCTTTGCGGCCAAGGGGCGGCCGCATTTCAATCCGCTGATCGTACACGTTCCCGATCTCGCGCGGGCTGAACAGCTCGCAGTTTTTCCGCCCTCCGCGCGCAGGCTGGCAGAGGCGTTCTGGCCCGGGCCTCTGACGCTGGTGGTCACGCGGCGCGCGAGTTCAGGCCTCTCAGACCTCGTCACGGCGGGGCTCGACACAGTGGCGATCCGCGTTCCTTCACATCCCATTACGCAGGCCTTGCTGGCGGCATCACAACGACCGCTGGCGGCTCCCTCCGCGAACCGTAGCGGACGCGTGAGCCCGACCCGCGCCCAGCATGTGGACGAAGACCTCGGCGCCCGCGTCGCCATGATCCTCGACGGCGGAGCGACCGAGCACGGCCTCGAAAGCACCGTGCTGGATGCGAGTAAGCCGGACGGCGTGGTGCTTCTGCGGCCGGGCGCGGTTCCGCGCGAGGCGATCGAGGCGGTGCTCGGCGCGCCTCTCTCGGACGGCCCGGAGAGCGACGACGCACATCCCACGTCACCCGGCCAGCTCGCGAGCCACTATGCGCCAAACGCCGCGATCCGCCTCAACGCGAGCGACGTGCGGCCGGGAGAAGCTCTGCTGGCTTTCGGCGCGCCCGTTCCGGAGACGGCGGGGCCGGTGATCAATCTCTCGGCGCGGGGCGATCTGATCGAGGCGGCGGCAGGATTGTTCGCGGCGCTTCGCGCGCTCGACCGGACGGGAGCGGCCACCATCGCCGTGATGCCGGTCCCGGAGCACGGGCTCGGCGAAGCGATCAACGACCGTCTGCGCCGGGCGGCGGCTCCGAGAAGCGGCGCCTAGGCACCGATCAAATGCATCGCGACGAGCACGACGTGCGGCATTGCTGGCGCACGGAGAGGCATTGCGACACGTTGAGCCCCGCGCACGAGATCATCTGACACCGTGAGCCGCAGCTCGAACGGCAATTGGGGCCGTAGGTGTTTGGACGCGTGATGCCAGGGCCGGGGCCGAACCGCGGCACGAGCGCGGGATTAGGCACGGGCGTCACACGCGGCACTTTCGGTGCCGGCAACACCCGCGGAGGCGGAACCGCCCGGAAGCCTGGGTCGAGCGTGCTGCCAGGGCGCGTCCGGTTGGGCGCGGCTTCGGCTGTGCCTGTCATGCTTTCGAAACTCTGGACGGCCAGAGCCGCAACGGCGAGCGCCGCGAGACATGCAAAAAACGCTGCTCTGGCTTTCATGGCGAAGGCGCCTGGAACGGAAGATCGTTGGCCATTCTTCGTACTCTAAACGTCTTCACTCACCGTTGAAATCGGATTCCGGCTCAACAGCCCGACTCACACGAGAGCCGGCACTTCTGGCGGACCGCCAGGCATTCCGACACATCGAGGTCCGGGCAGGTGACGCGCTGGCACTGCTCGCCGCAGGCCGCGCGACAGGAAAAATCGGAATAGGCGGGGTTCTGCTGTGTGGGGGCAGTCGCCGTCGCCGCGGGCGGCGTGGTTTCTCGTCCGCCAGGCGCCGTGCGCGCCCCGGGACTAATGGGCGGCGTGACAGCGGCCGGGCCTGGTGTCGCTTTAAGTGCAGGCGCGACAGTCGCGCTCGGAGCGGCGGGGCGCGTAATCGCGGCACCGGCGGGATGCGTGGCGTGGGGCACCGGGCTGTGCATCCCAGTGCCTCCTCCTGCGCTCGATCGCGACAGGGCCGTGCCCGGGAGCGCCAGAACGACGGCGGCCATCATCAGGCCCAAGACAGCCACAAAGGCAGCCGCCGAGCCGGATTTTTGCCTTAGACGGCGAAAGCCTGATATTGCCTTCTCGACTGCAACCGGACGCGAGGCCCGCTCGCGGCCCTTCTTCATTGCCAGCGGCTTATCCATGACGTCGTCCTCCGATCGTTCCGCGAAGGCGCCTGACGCCGATCTCGTCGCCCGTTTTGCGGCGATCGTCGGCGCCGATCACGCGATTACGGCGCCAGCAGAGCAAGCGCCGTACCTTGTCGAATGGCGCGATCTCTATGTGGGGCGCACGCCCCTTGTCGTGAAGCCCGCGACGACCGACGAGGTCTCCCGCGTGCTCGCTCTCGCCAACGCGGAAGGGGTGGGCGTGGTTGCACAGGGCGGAAACACCGGGCTCGTCGGCGGGCAGATCCCGGCCGAAGCCGGCACCGAAATCGTGCTCTCGCTCAAGCGGTTGAACCGCATCCGAAGCATCGATCCGGCTGCAACATCGTTAACGGTGGAAGCGGGCGTGACGCTGCACGAGGTGCAGGAGGCGGCGCGACAGGCGGGGCGCCTGTTTCCGCTGAGCCTCGCCTCGGAAGGCACCGCCACCATCGGCGGCAATCTCGCCACCAACGCGGGCGGCGTGGCCGTGCTCTCCTACGGTACGGCGCGGTCGCTGGTGTCCGGCCTCGAAGTGGTGCTGGCGGACGGCAGCGTGTGGGATGGTCTCAAAGCGCTCAAGAAGGACAACACCGGCTACGACCTGCGCGACCTGTTCGTCGGCTCGGAAGGCACGCTCGGCGTCATCACAGCCGCAACGCTCAAGCTCTTTCCCGAGCCGCGCGAACGGGCGACGGCCTTCGCCGCGCTGCCGAGCCTCGACGCGCTGCTTCCCTTCTTCCAGCTCGCGGAGGAGCAGGCGGGCGGAGCGCTCACCGCCTTCGAGTTCATGCCGCAAGAGCTGCTCGACTTCGTGATCCGGCACATTCCGGGTACGCGCGTTCCCCTGGCAGAGAGATCGCCCTGGTATGTGCTGATCGAGATCTCCGGCGCGTCAGAGGGGCGGGCCTCCGCCGCGCTCGACGGCATCCTGGGGGACGCGATCACTGCGGGCCTTGCGAGCGATGCAGCCGTGGCGGCGTCGTTGCAGCAGGCGGCTGAGCTATGGCGGCTCCGGGAAGCGGCGTCGGAAGCGCAGAAAGGCGAAGGCGGTTCCATCAAACACGACATCTCGGTGCCCGTGGCTCGCGTTCCCGAGTTCCTGCGGAAGGCCGCCCACGTGGTCGAGCGGGTGTGCCCTGGCGCAAGGCCCGTTCCGTTCGGGCACTTCGGCGACGGCAACGTGCATTACAACATCTCGCAGCCACGCGAGATGGCGAAAGCCGACTTCCTCGCCCTCTGGGATACCATGGCGCGCGCCGTGCACGACGTCGTCGTCTCGCTCGGCGGATCGATCTCGGCCGAGCACGGCATTGGCCGGCTCAAGGTGGACGAGCTTCAGCGCGTGAAGAGCCCGGTCGAGATCGAGCTGATGCGGCGCATCAAGGACGCGCTCGATCCAAAGGGCATCCTCAATCCCGGCAAGCTTCTCAGCCGCTAGCGGTCAGCCGTCGTTGCGGAGAGATGGCTTGATCCCAGCCGTCGTTGCGGAGAGATAGCTTGATCCCAGCCGTCGGTGTGAAGCCCCGCTCCGCCAGGGCGCCGAGATATGCCGTTCTTGCACGACACTGCAACGTGTCTGGATCCCGGCCTCCGCCGGGATGACGATGCAGGGCAGGGTGACGATACCTAGAGTGCAGGCGGTTTCCACATCTCCAACGTCACCCCGATGAAGATCGGGGTCCAGAGACGTCTCGCGCAGGACGCGTTTCAGCCGAGGCCTGTCGCCCGCCATCCATGGACGGGCTTGACCCGGCCATCCAGGAGGCGCGCACTCACCGCTGAAACGAGTGGCTCTGGATGACCGCCGGCCGATGCGAAGCATCGCTCCGCGATGAGGGCGGTTAGGGTGTGCGAAGGGGGAACCGCGCGATCGTTTCCGCTCGCAGTTCCCTGCCCAAGAGAGAGAGAGCCAGCGGTCTACCGCTCGCGGAAGGCGCGGGCGAACTGGTCGGAGAGCGGCTTCGTGAAGTAGGTCAGAGCCGTGCGCTCACCCGTGGTGATGTGGATCTCTGCCGGCATGCCGGGAATGAGCTTCAGCTCGCCGAGCTTTGCCTGCGCGTCCTCCGTCAACGCCAAACGAATGCTGTAGTAGGGAATGCCATCCGCGGGCGCTGCACCGTTGGAGGGGCGCGACTGGTCCATCATGAGATCGGCCGAGACGCGCGTCACAGTCGCCGTCATGTCCGGCGTGGTGCGCTGGTTGAAGGCGGGGAAGCGCACGTGCGCCAGCTGACCCACCTTGACCTGGTCGATGTCCTGGGGAGCGACCTTGGCGTCGATCACGAGGCGGTCCGCGTTCGGCACGATGAGCATCACCGGCTCGCTCGGCGTGATGACGCCGCCGACGGTGTGCACCGAAAGCTGATGCACGGTTCCGCTCTGGGGCGCGCGGATCTCGATGCGCTTCAACTGGTCCTCGGCCGCGACGCGCCGCTCCGACAGCTCGGCCTCGCGGCCCTGCTGATCACGAAGCTCCTTGCCGACCTCCGTTTTCAAATCCTGATCGAGCTGGAGAATCTGCAGCTCGATCTCCGAGATCTTTCCTTTCGCCTGGGCGGTGGCGGCCGCGACCTGGGCGATATCGCCTTCGAGCTGGGCGACGCTGCGGCGCGCGGCGGTGATGCGCGGCGTGCTGACGAGGTTCTTGCCTTCGAGCTTTTCGAGGCCTTCTAGCTCAGCCTTGGCGAAGTCGTGCTCCTGGCGGCGCGAGGTCTGCTGGGCGATGAGGCCGTCGATCTCCTCGCGAAGCTGCGCGATGCGCTCACGAAGCTGCGACTTCAAGCCCTCGCGCGCGGCGCGGCGATTATCAAAGAGCGCGGTCTCGCTCGCCATGATCTCGGCGAGCACCGGCTCATTGCGGCGCGCGAGGATGTCCGCCGGGTATTCGATCCCGGTGCGATTGTCCTGCTCGGCCCTCAAGCGGGCCTGGCGAACGGCGATCTCGTCGAGTTGCTTCACCACCATCTGAAGGTTGGCGCGGGTGACCGTCTCGTCGAGGCGGACGAGCAGATCGCCCGCTTCGACATGCTGGCCTTCCGTGACCTCGATGGCGCCCACGACGCCGCCCGTCGGGTGCTGGACTTTCTTGACGCTGCTGTCGACCACCACGTTGCCCGCCGCAAGCACAGCGCCCGCGAGGTCGATGGTGGCTGCCCACACGCCGAGCCCTCCCAGAAGCGTGACGACGACGGCGATGCCGAACACGATGTAAGCGCGCACCTCCTTGAACGGCGAGGCCGGTGCGGCCGGGCGCATGGGTCCTTCGAGCTTCAACTGCATGATGCTTCTCCTCAGCCCGCTACCGCGCCGTCTGCCACCATCTTGATGCCCGGCGGCAGGGCGCGCGCCAGCGTGGCGGCGATGGACGGGCCGACGGGGGCGGACGGCTGCTGGGCAGGCGCCGGGGCGGGCACGGCCTGCAGCACGGATTTCAGAACCTCATCGCGCGGACCGAAGGCCTGGACCTGTCCTCTGTTCATTGCGAGAACCTTGTCGAGGCCGGCCAGTGCCGACGGGCGATGGGCAACGACGACGACGATGCCGCCACGGTCACGCACCGAGCGGATTGCCGTGGTGAGAGCGAGATCGCCCTGCTGATCGAGGTTCGAATTCGGCTCGTCGAGCACGACCAGGAACGGATTGCCGTAGAGCGCACGGGCCAGGCCCACACGCTGACGCTGACCTGCAGACAGCTTCGTTCCGCCATCGCCGATGCGCGTCTGATAGCCATCCGGCAGGTGCACGATCATCTCGTGGATGCCCGCGAGCTTCGCAGCCTCGATGATGGCCTCGCTCGGCGCGTCGGGATCGAGACGCGCGATGTTCTCGGCCACCGTGCCGTCGAACAGCTCGATATCCTGCGGCAGATAGCCGATATCGCGGCCGAGCGCCTCGGGGGTCCACTGGTCGAGCGTCGCGCCGTCGAGGCGCACGCTGCCGCCGCGCGGCAGTGGCTGCCATGCGCCGACGAGAGCGCGGATCAACGTCGACTTTCCGGCCGCACTGGGACCGATGACGCCGAGGCCGTCGCCAGCCTCGAGCGCGAAGGAAACCGCGGAGATGGTGGGCATCGCCTCGCCCGGGGGCGCGACGGAGAGATCCTTCACGGCGAGCATGCGCGTGGGGCGCGGCAGCGCCATGGAGATCTCCTGCGCGGGAAGCTTCGCAAGCAGCGTATCCAGGCGCTGGATGCTCTGGCGCATACCCACGAAACCCTTCCAGTTGGCGATGGCGATCTCGATGGGCGCGAGGGCGCGCGAAAGAATGATGGAGCCCGCGATCAGAGATCCAGCCGAAAGCTCTCCTTTGATCGCGAGATAGGCGCCGAGACCCAGGATGCCGGATTGCAGAAGAAGGCGCAGAACCTTCGACATGGTGCCGATGCCGCTCGCCGCGTCGCTCATGCTGAGCTGATCGCCGAGATAGCGCTCGTTCAATTTTTCCCAGCGCGCGACCACGCGATTGCCGAGGCCCATGGCCTGGATCACCTCCGCGTTGCGGCGGGCCGCCTCGCTGAAGGCATGACGCTGCGAGCTGCTCTTGGTGGCTTCCCGGGCGGGCGCCCTCGTCTTCATTTCCGTCAGAAGCGTCAGCGTCACCAGAAGGAGTGCGGAGCCGATGGCGAACATGCCGAGCACGGGATGCAGGAAATAGATGAGGCCGATGTAAACGGGCATCCACGGCATATCGAAGAACGCCGTCGGCCCGAGGCCGGACAGGAACGAGCGGATCTGATCGAGGTCGCGCACGGGCTGGAGCGCGTCAGCGCCCTGCTTGGCACGAATTGGGACAACCAGCACGGCTTCCATGACGCGCGCACGAAGCTGGCGGTCGATGCCGAGGCCGATGCGGCTCAAGGTTCGAATGCGGGCGAAATCCAACGCGCCGAATGCGGCATAGAGCACCACCAGCAGGATGGTGATACCGATCAGCGTGGGCACGCTTCGCGACGGCAGAACGCGGTCGTAGACCTGCAGCATGTACAGCGAGCCAGTGAGCACCAGCACGTTGATGATGCCGGAAAAGACGCCGACGCCGATAAATGCGGAGCGCGATCTGCCAATCGCTGATTTGACGCTGGATGTGGACACGGGTGCTCCTCGCGACCGATGCAATCGTTCCTCGAGAGCCGTCTTAAAGCTCGCGATGGAGGGTGGGATGCAGGTCTCGCGCCATGGGCTGGCTCACTCCGGGGCAAGCGCGGGCTGAGCGGCGTTAGCGTTAAAGGCCGGTAAAAATTCCTGGTTAAATTTCTCCGAAAAGCCGAGATTCCGGGCTCTTGCGGCGGCCTCGCACACGCAAGTGCGCGGGCACCAAAAATGCGACGCCCGCAAGGTGATCCCTGCGGGCGCGTAAAAAACGGGACAGTGGTGTATCAGCTATCGACAGGGCCGCGCTTCGACCTGACAGTCGTAGCCGGAGCTGGACGAGCTGCAGCTGATGCGCTTGCCCACGGCCTTGCTGAAGCGCGCCCAGTCGCTGCCGTACTCGAAGTCCGTGAAGCTCGACCACGAGCTGATGGCACTCTTCTGGGCCGCGGCCTTGGTGGCGCCGGTTCCGCTCCCGTAGTGGTAATGGTCGGTCATGCACATCTTGTTGCCCACGCGCGCCTGATTGTGCATGGACGCAAAGCCGGTCTGATCCGCCGACGAGGGCGCGCAGCTCGCGCCCAAGATCATCGCTGCAAGAGCCAAACGGTATGACGCGCCGGTCGACATCAGAGGCCTCCTGTTGACTAGAACGATCCGAGCATTTTGCCAGATTCAGCCGGCGGTCTCGACAACGGCCCACAGAAAAGTCGACGCGCGCGGTAAAGAGATCACAGTGCGGGCATGCATCCTTCGGTATGTGCCCGCAGGAGCCATGCACGGCGGCACGCAAAGCGGCTCTACTCGACGCCGAGCGCCATCCCCATGCGCACGAGATCGGCAATGGAGCGCGCCGACATCTTCGTCATGACCCAGGTGCGGTGGATCTCGACGGTGCGCGGACTGATGCCGAGCTGCTGGCCTATTTCCTTGTTGGAGAGGCCTCGTATGAGAAGCTGCATGGTATCGCGCTGGCGATCGGAGAGCGATTGATGCCTGCTCTTGAGATCCTCGAGCTCGAGGCGCACCTTCATGGAGTTTTCCGACGCGACAAGCGCCTGCTCCACGCTGGCGACGAGACGCTCGTTGCTGAACGGCTTCTCCACGAAATCGAAGGCGCCGAGCTTGATGGCCTGGACTGCCAGCTCCACGTCACCATGGCCCGTCATCAGGAGCAGCGGGCGCGGATCCCCGACATTCTGCAGCGTGCGCAAGAGATCGAGGCCGGACATTCCCGGCATGCGCACATCACTCACGATGCAGCCCTCGGCAAAGGGCGCGGCGAGAAATGCGCTTGCTCCGTCGAAGCAGCTCACCGTCATGCCGTGCGCTTCCAGCAGCATGGCGACGGCATCCCGGACGGACGCCTCGTCGTCAATAACGGTTACGGTTTTGCTCATCAGCCTCCCTTTCGATCGGCAGTCTCAAAACGACCCGCGCTCCGCGCGATGACGTGGAGATGGTGAGGCTGCCCCCGTGCGCCTCGGCAATGGAACGGGCAACGGCCAAGCCGAGCCCAGATCCTTCCGGCTTCGTCGTCGTGAACGGGGCGGGCTCGGCGACATTGAAGCCCGGGGGAAAACCGGGGCCGTCGTCCCGCACCTCGATCAGAACATCATCATCCGCCGACAGGGTGACGAATACCTCGATCGTTCCGCCGCGGCCTACGCCCAGAATGGCCTCGGCACCATTCACGATCAAGTTGTGGGTGGCCTGCTGAAGCTGCACGCCGTCGGCCTTGATGATGGGGAAATCCGGAAGCACGTTGATGGCCAGACGGATACCCTTCTTGGCTAAATCCTCGCCCAAAAGAAGTTCAAGCTCCTCGATCTTGGCCTTGAGATCCACAGGGCGCTTGGACAGCGTTCCCTGGCGCAGCAGCTCGCGAATCCCTTTCAGCACCTCGTTGGCGCGTGCGCTCTCGGCCCTCACCTTTTCCACAGCGCGAGAAGCGAGATCGATATTGCCATCCGTCATCGCCTTGGATGCGACGCCGGCGTAGGTGTTGAGCGCCGTGAGCGGCTGGTTGATCTCATGGGCGATGGTCGCGACCACCTCTCCGGCGGAGCGGATGCGGAGCGCCCTGTTGATAGCGGCCTGCTGATCGCGAAGGCGTGCAGCCGAATCCTCGCGCTCCGCCACGATGGTGCCGACGATGAGGCCAGTGATCGCGAGCGCGATCATCAGAACCTGAAGCGCACCGAGGCCCGGATCGGGACCGAAGCGGATCTCGGCGCCGATGATGAGGCCGATCTGAATGAACAGAAGCGCAATCGCCGATCCAGGCGGGCCGTAGCTCAGCGAGATCCACAGCAGCGGCAAAAACAGGAGGTAGAAAAGCTGGAAGGCGGTGGCTTCCTGATAGCCGAAGACAACGGCGAGGGCGGCATAAAGCGCGAGGAGCTGAACGAGCGCCAGCGGCTCGGGCCTCGGCCACGGCCTGTAGGTGACCGCGAGCAGCACAAGGGGCGCTATCACCAGGATGCCGATGATGTCGCCCACGGCTGCACGCCACGCGACAGCGATCACCTCGTTCTGGAAGATGGTGCCGGAGCTTCGCAGGATGACGACATAGACGGCGGCGGCCACCAGCGCCGAGGACGCGGCTACGCCGATCAGCGTCAGCGCATCCCGCACGAAACGGAATCTCGGATCGAAGCTCACAATACGCTGTAGAGCGAGACCGCCCGCGAGATAGGTGCTGCCGACCGCGAGCGACAGCAGAAGCTCGAGCTTGATGCCGAGGGCGGCTCCCCTCACCACCATGTCCGCTACGGCCGGTGCGATGAGGACGAAGGGCGCGTAGAACCATCCACCCAGAAAAACCACTGCGATGCTGAGGCCCGGCGGCGGGTTCCAAGGTGTGATTCCCAGGCCGCGATAAGGCTTTACGTAGCTCACGTAGTCGAGCGCGATGTAGGCCGCGAGAAACAGGCAGCCGTACAGGATCCGGCGATAGATGCGGGCGTCGGTCATGGTGCCGTGGAGCCGTTCCTGTGTTGCAGCCGCCCGTGAATAGGCCGGAAATCCCCTTTTCGCCGCTTCGGCGATAAGGGGCGATACGTAATACCACTTAGGTGGACCTTCTACGTACTCACGCCAATTGTGGAACCAATGCAATCGGATCAAGTTCTGTCCGTCACGACAGCGCTAATTCTCGTTTACCCTGACTTCATTGTTCACCCTGACTTCGACGGAGGATCTGATGACAGACGCCACTTCAGAGGCTGTGTCCGAACATCGGCTACCTGCCGCCTACTCGCAGGGCTTTGCGCATGTTCGCGTGTTGTATATTGCGAATCCCGATGACGTGGGTCCGCTCGCGGTGCCCGAGTCCTCGGCGCAGGAAGATGCTCCCGCTTTGCTCGACGGTGCGGTTCCGGCGCTTGCCGGATGTGCAAGAACCGTTGGCGGCTGAGCGGCTATGGAGAAGCCAAGAATGCCTACCGGCGTAAGACTATTCGATCTCTTCCTTGTTGCTTCCGCCATCATCATCATGGCGTTCCGTTTCGCGTCTTGATCACCTCTACGCTCTATGCTCAGAGACCCAGTCGGGTGGGTCTCTTATCAGGCTCAAAATGAAAAGGATGCTTGTGGTTGTCGACGGCTCCGTGCAAGCCAACCTTGCACTGGATCAAGCTCTCGAAATTGCCCAAGCGTTGCCGAGCTCTGAAGTTCTTCTGCTCAACATTACACCCGCGCCATCGCCCTGGCAGATGCTGCGTCCGGTGCCGCGTGCGTTGCGCGAGATCTCCGAGCGCGTGATGACGCTCGCGCTCCAGCGCGCAAAATCGGCCGGCGTGAAGGCCGAGGCGCGAGTCGAGCCCGGCGAGACCGCCGAGGTGACGACGCGGATCGCACACGAGGAACGGTGCGATCACATCTTTCTTCCGGAACAGGAAAGCACGCCTGTCGCCCGCGCGCTGCTTACGCTCGCCGGACTGAGCGCGCACACGGCTGCAAGCCGCGTGATCTCGCTGTCCGATGTGCCGGTGACGGTGATTGCGCGCGAGCGCGTGCGCGAGAGGGCCTGAGAGAGCCCGGAGGGGCGGACGACGCCCTCCCCGCCCTAGTGCATCGCCCCGTTCTCGATATCGGCCTGCAGAACACCGGCCACGATGGCGCGGGCGGCGTACTCCGCCATGCAGCGGTATCCGAGATCATTCAGGTGGAAACGATCGCTGGAAAGATACGACGAGCCGGGATGCTCGCGCGCGAGGTCCGCCATCGTGTCGTAGCGATTGACGAGCAGCACGCGCTTCTCGCTGGCGATCTTCGCGATCTCGTTGACGATGCTGGTGTAGCGCGCATCCTTCGACAGGCGCTCGACGTATTGGGGATCGATCAGCACCACGTCGATCTTATGGCTGGCGAGCCAAGTGAGCGTCTCCCGAAGCTGATCGCCGAAATCGTCGGCATCGATGCGTGCGACCGCGTCATTCGTGCCGACCTGCCAGACGACCAGATCGGGCTTCAGCTCCGCAACCTCGGCCTTGAGCCGCTCCGCTGCACCCTCGGCCACCTCGCCAGACTGGCCGCGCGGGAACATCTCGATGCGCAGTCCATCGATCACGCCTTCGAGATCGTTCTCGAGGCGAACCGGATAGCTCGCGAGCGGAGACGAGGCGCCGATGCCTACGGTCGAGGAGGAGCCGAGCGCGATGACGCGAACAGGGCGCTTCTCCAGAATTGCGCGGCGCACGGCGCGCAACGGCGCGCGGCCTTCGTAAGCCGGGCTTTTTACCTTGCACTCGCTCGAGAGTCTCGGGCTTCCCGCATGCACCATCGGACGGCGCGGCGATGGCTGCACCGCGGGCTCGGCGGCGGGAGTTGCGAGCGGCATCGCCCCTTGCGACGGGCTCCTGTCGTCGGACTGCGCGATGGCAGCCACGGAGCCAAGGAGGAGCCAGGTCACGCAGACGCTGACGACTGGAATTCGGAGATCCACGCTGTGATCCTCAACAATACCAAGCCTGTTGTCACGATGGCCGTGTCGAGCAGAAAGGTCGGCTCGCCAATGTATCTGACCATCTGGCCAGCCAGCGCGAGCAACGACGCCACGCAGAAGACGGCGAGGGAATTGCGACCGAGGCTGCTGCAGTAGCGAACGACGGGCCCCACATGCCGGGAAAGTACAGGAAATAGCGGATAGAACGCAATCGCGATTGCGAGCATGCTCAATATTCGGACAGGCGATAGATACTTCTTATCGAACAGGAATAAGTATCGCGGATTTGGTGCGGTCATCGGGTCCGGACGATAGTCGACCCAGACGATGACAAGGCCAGCCACAAGCACCGCGACAGCCCACGGCCACAGGCTTCGGACCACTTTTTGCCACGATGGATATATCTTTTTCGACGCGACCGTTACGAAGCCCAACACGATCAGGAGCTGCCAAGATAACGGATTGAAGAACCACGCGCCATCCGACGGCCAGCTCGGAAGCTCGATCTCAAACGTTAACGTCACAAGATAAAGCGCGACCGATGCGGCGAGCGCCAGCGCCAAAGAGCGGCGGGCCAATACGACAAACACGATCGCGAGCAGCAGCAGCACTACATAGAGCGGCAGGATGTTGAAGTAGCCGATCTGGTAGGTGAGCAGCACCATGCCGATGGAAGCGCGCACGGTGTCATAAAATGCGGGGCCTGCATTGTGCCATTCGAGGAGCAGTGGATCGCTGAACGCGATGGCGCCGGCTCCCAGCATGGCGACCGCGACGGAGATGGTGGCGATCTGCGCCTGCCAGATCTCGAACGCGCGGATCAGAAGGCGCATCACCACCTGCCCGATGGGTTTAACCGAGGATTGGCCATTGGCGACGAAAGCGAGCGAGCAGCCCGCCAGGAACACGAACAGCTCCGCGGCATCCGAGATGGCATAATTGCGGAGCGTGAGGATGGAATAGTCCATCCCCGGAACGTGGTTGATGAAGATCATGACGAGCGCGACACCACGCCAAAAATCGATCGCATTGGGTGGTCGCATCTCGCGCTCTCTTATTTTTTGATCTTGCGTGCCGTGGGGCGAGCCCGAGCCTTAAAGCGTACCTCGCGGCCCGATACAAGCGGATGCTCCCGCCCTGCTTGCACAGCGTGCAGTTGCAAAATAAGGCGCCTACTATTTTCGCAGTGCAATCTTGAGGTCCCCCCGGCCCTTCCTATCTACGCTTGGTCAGGAAAGACTATTGGGGACCAGAATGATCGACGCTGCAAAGCTTCTCGACTTGGTTTTGAACGGAACAGGCGGGGCTTCTGCGCCGCAGAGCACGACGGGCTCAGTTCCGGCCACTCAGCCGGGCTACGGCGCAGCGCCTGCAACCGGCTCGCCCGGCGGCGACCTGATGGAGCAGGCCAAAGGATTTCTACGCGGGCAAGGCGGCGGCATCCTGGGTGGTGCGGCTGCGGGCGCGCTCGCGACCCTCGTTCTCGGCACGAAATCGGGACGCGATATCGCCGGAGACGCGCTCAAGCTCGGCACGGCCGCGGCGCTCGGCGGCCTCGCTTACAAGGCGTACACGAACTATCGTGACGGCAAGCCTCTGATCGGGACAAAGGCCGCGGAGTACATCGCCGCGGCGCGCTCGGGCGCTACGCTTCCCGGCGCTCCCGCGCCGAACGAGCATGCCATGCTCCTCTTGCGCGCCATGATCGCGGCTGCCCTCTCCGACGGGCGCATCGACGCGGAGGAGCGCCAGCGGATCGCCGGACGGCTTGCCGACATCGGGATCTCGCAGGAGGAGCAGCAGTTCCTCGATCGTGAGATCGCCGCGCCGTGGTCGCCGCATCAGTTTGCGGCTGCCGCCACGACACCCGAGATGAGAAGCGAAGTCTATCTGGCATCCGCGATCGCCATCGAGGCGGACACGCCGGCGGAGAAGGCCTACCTGCGCTATCTTGGAGCGACCATGGGGCTCGAGGATGGCCTTGTCGCGCATCTCGATGCGGCCGTTCAGTCGGCCAAGGATCCGGCCTCGGTTCCGCAGGTGCGTGCGGCCGGCGCCTGATTGCCTTCCGCTCCGTTGGAGCTTTCTGCCCCTCGCCCTCTCGCGAGGGGCAATTCGTTTCAGGCGCGCGCCCCGCCTTCCGTGGGCGGCAGATCCTCGTCCGCGCTCACCTCGACGACGCCGACCTCGCTCATCACGAAGATCGTGCGGTCCGGCATTTCGCGCGCGAGGCGGACGGCGAGCGGCCGTGCCATGGCCTGATGCGCCTTGTGCTGCTCGTCGCTCCACAGGCTCTCGGCGGGGTCCTCGCGATTGAGGGACGACGTGAAGGCCTCCGCCCAGGCATTGAGATCGTCCGTCAACTCCTGCGAGAGGCCGAGGCGCTCGGGCGGGAAATCTCCGTAGAGATCCTCGTCGAGCGCCCAGAGCGGATGCGTATCGTAGTCGGCCATAACCTTGATGCGCGTGCATTCGGAAGGGTCGCGACCATCGTCCGGTGTCGCGAAGGAGGCAAACGGGGACGCTGGCGGAACCTTGCTCAGGCTCCACGCCACATAAACCAAATGCGCGGCGACCAAACCGCCAGCAACGGCGAGCGCGGGCCACCCTGCATCCTGCCAGCTCTGCAAGCGGCCGGAGGAGAAAGCCCAAACGACCAGGGCCGTCGCCAGCAGATAGAGGATGAAGGCATTGGTGGTCTGGCGCCGTCCGGCTGCATCGGTGTCGTCATCGTCGAAGAAGCGGGGCGCGACGTAGAACAGGTATGCGGCCTGTCCGATGGCGGAGGCGATGAACAGCCAAGCGGCGATGTCCAGCGAGACGACCAGCGCCGCGCCGCCCGCCAGCACGAGGGCAGCGGCGGCAATGAGCCAATAGCTTTGCGCCACATCCTTCCGGCTCGGCTTCTCTGCGGCAATGGCCGCAATTGCACGGTCGAGAAAGAGGGACATGACGGCCGCGCGCGTCGCCAGATATCCGGCCAGCACATAAAAAGCGCCAACGGCGCGCAACAAAAAGTCGATCACATCCATTGATGCTGCGTCTCCCCCTCTCACGCGGGCCGGCCCGCGGTTGTCCGTATGCTTCTTAGCTGAAAACCGTTCGGGATCACGCCGTTTTTTCCGGACGGATCAAGATCAGAGGGAGTGAAGCGAGGAGAGCAGCATGAACGAGATGTTTCGCCGCTTTTCGGAGCACGCCTCTCATCTGGTCGGATCCTACTGGGCCTTCCTGGCGGCGTGTCTCGTGGTTGTCCTCTGGGGGGGTGAGCGGACATTATTTCGGCTATTCGGACACGTGGCAGCTATTCATCAATACGGGCACCACGATCGTGACATTCCTGATGGTGTTTCTCATCCAGAACACGCAAAACCGGGATGCGCGCGTGGTGTCGCTCAAGCTCGACGAGCTTCTGCGAAGCGTGGACGGGGCGCGAACCGGGCTGGTGGAACTCGACCATATGTCGGACGAGGATCTGACGCGGGTGCAGCAGGAGTTTATGCGGCTACGTGAAACCTATGCGCCGCTGATCGACGACGACCTCGCGCATGTGGAGCGTGAACTCCGGCAGCGGAAGACGAAGCGTTGAAGCAAAACGCCCGGCAGTGTCCTGCCGGGCGCGCTCAACTCCTTGCTCGTCCCCACTTCTTTTTCTTTCGCCGGCAAAGCGGCGCGTCAGGCCGGAGACTGCATGTAGAAGATTGCGTAGATCACCGCGGCTGCAATTACCGCGATCAGAAGCGAGCGTGTGAGCACGCGATAGTTCAGGCGCTGCGGCGTAGCCTGGCGCGCATCCGTAGGATCGATGACTTTTCGATCGGCCATTTCCAGTCCTCCTCGTCCTTTGCGTGGAAAACTCGGAAAAGGCCGGATTTGTTCCGGATTTTATTACGCCGGATCTGCTGGGGGTGGGGCCTGACCGGCGCTTTCGCTGACGCGCGAGAAATCCACGGCGAGCGCATCGATGAGTGCGCGGACAGCCGGAAGCAAGCCCCTGCGCGACGGAAACACCACATGCACGATGCCCGCGCGCGGCGCCCATGCCGGAAGCACGTCGACCAGCGTTCCGCGTGCGAGATCGCCGGCCACCATCATGGTGGGAAGCTGCACAACGCCGATGCCAGCGAGCGCGGCGAGGCGCATCTGGATCATGTCGTCAGTCACGAGGCGCGGGCGGTGCGGAACGAGCGCGGTGGCTCCTTCCGGGCCTTCAAGGCACCACTGGTGCTCACTGTGGGCTGGACCGAAATCGATACTCGGCATGGCGCTGAGATCGGCCGGTACGATGGCGCCGGACAGTCCACTCAAAAGGGCGGGGCTCGCCACCAAGCGTTGTGTGCTGGGAGCCAGCACCTTCATGATGAGATCGCTCTCCTCCAGTGGGGGAAAGCGCACGCGGATCGCCACATCGAAACCTTCGGCGATGACATCCACCTTGCGGCTCGTGCTTTCGAGATGGACGGTCACGCGCGGGTTCGCCGCCATGAATCGCGCGATCATGTCGCCTGCCTGGAAGCACAGCAGCGCCGGGGGGCAGGCCACCCGCACAACGCCTTGCGGCGCGGCACGCGAGCGCTCGATCGCCTCTTCGGCGGCCTTCGCTTCCACCAGCATCGCCACGCAATGGCGGTAGAATTCTTGCCCGATCTCGGTGACGGCGAAGCGGCGCGTGGTGCGCTGGATGAGGCGGACGTTCAGGCGCTCCTCCAGGAGGATAATCCGCCGGCTCAGGCGCGACTTCGGAATACCGAGGGCGCGGGCGGCCGGGGCGAAGCCGCCGTGGTCCACCACCTGGACGAAGAAGTAGAGGTCGTTGAGGTCCTGCATGGCCTTATTGTCCACCAAATAGGACAATGATGTCAAGAATTGGCATCTAGCGGGATTGTCGTCCCATCTCTATCTCACCGATCGACAAGGACGCCCCCATGAGGCATCCGGAAAGGAGACACCGCCATGAGACAGGTTCTCGGCCTTTACAGTGCGCCCCGCCCCCATTGGGTCGGAGACGGCTTCCCCGTGCGATCGCTGTTCTCTCCCGGTAGCCACGGCGCGCACCTCTCGCCCTTCATTCTGCTCGACTACGCGGGTCCCGCCACGTTTCCTCCGGCGGCAGCCCCGCGCGGCGTGGGCGAACATCCGCATCGCGGTTTCGAAACGGTGACGATCGTCTACGAGGGCGAGCTCGAGCACCGCGACTCCACCGGCAACGGCGGACGGATCGGCCCCGGCGACGTGCAGTGGATGACGGCCGCGTCCGGCATTCTGCACGAGGAGTTTCACTCGAAGGAGTTCACCCGCACGGGCGGAACGCTGGAGATGGTGCAGCTCTGGGTAAACCTGCCGAAGAAGGACAAGTCGGCTGCGCCCGGCTATCAGACTCTGACGGATGAGAAAATCCCATCGGTCGAGCTGGCGGACGGAGCGGGACGGGTGCGCGTCATCGCGGGAGACTACAAGGGTCACAGAGGTCCGGCGAAGACATTCACGCCGATCGACATCTGGGACCTGAGGCTCAACCGCGACAAGGCGACGACGCTCACCCTGCCGGACGGCCATACGGCGGCGCTGGTCGTGCTGAAAGGCACGGTGCTCGTCAACGAGCAGCACATCGCACGGGAAGCTCAGCTCGTGCTTCTCGATCGCACGGGCGGGGACATCTCGCTCGAAGCGAACAGCGATGCGACGGTGCTCGTGCTCAGCGGAGAGCCGATCAACGAGCCGGTGGTGGCGCATGGTCCGTTCGTCATGAATACGGTCGGCGAAATCAAGCAGGCGATGCTCGATTTCCAAACCGGACGTTTCGGCAGCATGGCACCCACGTCCTGACCCGACGGCTCCGCCCTCGCGGCGGAGCCGTTTCTCTTTAACTCGATTTTCTTAGGGATTTGTTCACCATCATCTCGGAAGCTCAGCAGGCGCACGCTCGCGCAGGCGGAGCTCAATATGGCCCTCTGGAAGACACTGGTTTCCTCGCTGTCCGGCGACGACGCATCGCGCTCCAAAAAGAAGCCGGAAGGCCGGGCGTTGAGCCCCGAGGACTTCAAGCGTCCGCAGCGCCTGAAAGAGGGCTACCTCTGGTCCGAGGGCATGATCATGCCGCGCCCCTGCACCATCCGCGACATGTCTCCGCTCACCGCGCAGATCGTGCTCTGGCACGACGACATCAAGCCTCACCTGCTGGCGCGCCCGATCAGGCTCTTCTCGAGTGCCGACAACAAGGAAGCCGATTGCGTGGTAACCGGCCGCGAGGCCAACGTGCTGACGCTCCGCTTCATGAGCGCGTTCCGCGCGCCGTCGCGGAAGTATCCCTGAGGGCTCACCGCGCGCCTCGATCAAGCGGAGGCGACGCGGTGGATATCCGTTCCTCCTGCCGAGATGATGCGCGCCGAAACGCGCTTCAGAACGCTTCCTTGAAGGGCCTCAAATCCAGCTCGTGCGTCCAGGCGCTCCTGGGCTGCTGGTGCAGCGTCCAGTAGGTCTCTGCGATGTCTTCCAGCTCCAGAAGACCGTCGGAACCCTTCGCCTTCACGAAGCCCGCGAACCGCTCACGCGCATAGTCGCCGCGAATGACGCCGTCGATCACCACATGCGCCACGTGGATGCCCTGAGGGCCGAACTCGCGTGCGAACCCCTGCGCGACGGCTCGCAGCGCGGCCTTGGCGGAGGCGAAGGCCATGAAGCCCGGACGCGCCCTCAAGGACGCGGTCGCGCCCGTGTAGATCACCGATCCCCGCTTGCAGGGCAGCATGGTGCGGATGGCCTGGCGGCCGATCAGGAATCCGCCGAGCGCATTCTGCCGCCACATGTCCTCGAAGTCCGCCGCGTGCATCTCGAGCGACGGCACCATGACGTTGCTGCCGACGTTGTAGGCGACAAGCTCAAGCGTCTCCGGCGCCTCCAGCGTGTTGAACAGCGCCGTCACCTCGTCCTCGTTCGTGACGTCCGCGACCGCAACGCGGGCCTTCCCCCCGTTCGCACGGATGTCCGTCGCGACCAGCTCGAGACGCTCCAGCGTGCGCCCCACCAGCACAACGCACAAGCCTTCGCGGGCGAAGCGGCGGGCCAGCGCGGCGCCGAGACCGGATTGCGCGCCCACTCCAACAACAATTGCCGCGCGTGCCGCCAAAATCGCCTCCCTCGGGCTGCTTCGTCGCGGTCACTCTCGGCCGGCCTCGGCTCGCCGTCAAACCGGCTTTACCGCTGGGCCATCGGCACGTTGGCCTGCAGCTTGGATTTGTCGAGCTTGTAGGACCAGGGAAGGCCGGCGTTCTTCCAGCCGTTGACCGTGCGGTGTCCCTCCTTCGACAGATCTCCCTCGAAGCCGTCGTAAACGCTCCAGGCGTTCGTAAATCCGGCTTTGGCGAGCATATCGACGGCTCTCGCACTGCGCTCGCCAGACCGGCAGATCACGAGCACCTTGTCGGACTTGGAAAGCCCCTTCCGGGCAAGCGCTGCCTCCACATTCGCAACGAACGCCGGATTTGGCGACATGGCGAACCGGCCGCCCTTTTCATCCCAGGCGCGCGGCTCGGCAAGCTCGGCAAACGGCACCTGCGCGTCGATATCGTCCGCCACTCCGACGAACATCAACTCGGCGCTGGTGCGCACATCGATGAACAGCAGCCGCGGGCGTTCGGCCATCGCGGCGTCATGCGCCTCCTTGGACGAGACGTATTTTCCGAGCACCGTGCGCTTCGACTGAGGCACGTTCGTGCCGGCGGCGGTATCGGCCAGCGCCGACGTGGCCGCCATCATGGCGAGTGCGGCCATCGCTATAAATCTGATCATATCTCTGCCTCGTCAGGGTTGGATCGGGATCGATACGGTGAAAGCGCCGCGCAACTCGCCGGGGGCGAAGCCGGTCGCCGCGTCCTCTGGATAGAGAGACTTGATCGCGCTCCTCACATCTGGGGCGATGGTCGCGCCGTGACAAGCCGCGCACGGCTTCTCGGCCATCACGATCGGCTTCATCAAGCGGAATGTGCTCGCGCCGTTCTTGGTGACGATCTCGGCGTGCTCGAGCTTGGCGGCATCCGCGCCTTTTGCGATCTCGGACTGGAACTCCTCGAGCACGCGGCGCTCGAAGGCGTCCGGCGCGTTCGCGGGATTGCGGACGCGGAGGGCGGTGCGGCCGATCGAAAGGCCGTGCGTCTCGGCGGCGTTGCGGGTTGCTTCCGGTGCGATGGCCTGGCAGGCGCTCAACGCGTTCGTGGGGCCACCGGAGGCCAGCGCCTCGCCGAGGCTCGTTTTCAGGCTCGCCGCGAGCGCGGCGATGGCAGCGCGCGCCTTGGCGGCGTTCGCCTCGTCCGGCACCTGCGTCTCGGCGGCGGCTTCGAAGCCCGCGGCGGTGGCCACGAGAGCGGCAGCGATGACGAGTTGCTTCAGCTTCCGTCCCAATCCCGCGGACAGAGTTCTCATGCCATTCTCCCCATGCTCACAACGCTGCTCGCCAGCCCGTCGCACGACAGGCCGGCAGCGGACATCCATTCTCAGACGCTCATGCGGAAAACGAAATAGGGGGAATTACGGGACAGGTCTGTGACCGAAGTCACATAGGGGGGAACAGCGGAGGAGCGCAGCGCAGGCCGCGGAGAGTGATGAGGTGAGGTTTGGCTGCGCCCGCGCTCGCTCTTAGCGCATGCCTCCGGCATGACGCACGGGCCGGGCTGTCGCGCGCCGAGCCGCTGTCCCCACCCTCGCTCACTTGGTGCTTGCCTCCAGCAAGACGCTCGGCAGCGTCTCGGCCCTCCGGGCTTCCATCCCTTGCAGGAGAGTCATCGAGGCCTAGAAGGCTCTAAACGAGCCTCAACTAGATGGCACAAATAGTCCGCAATGATACAATTTGCGCTAGAGTTACATAGCGATTCGCACAGCAGTCTCTGTGCAGGTATTTTTCTTCACCGTAGCGCAAGGTCTTTTCGATGCGCTTTGTGGCCCCGACACTCGACGATTTGTGCAGAAAGATGCTCCCGTCTCTGCTTAAGGGGGCTGACGAAATCCACGCTTCGCGATCGGAGCACCTTGGGGCAGCACATGAACGGAGGGGCGTTCTTCTCGAACTTCGGGATCCTCGCGCGCGTCTTAGTCGAACCGAAACAAGAGGCAAGCCATTTAGCTGCCTGGGAGAACTTCTATGGTATCTTTCAAGAGATAATCGCCTCGAATTTATCGAACACTATATCGATAGTTATAAGGACGAATCGGAAGATGGGGAAACAGTGCATGGAGGCTATGGGCGAAGATTATTCACCCATCCCGCCCATGACCAAATTCGGACGCTGATAGAGACCCTGCGGCAAACGCCAAACACGCGACGCGCAGTTGTGCAGATCTTCGAGGCTGCTGACACGGCACGGCGTCACAAGGAAGTTCCTTGCACTCTGGCGATGCAATTTGCATTGCGAAGAAATCAATTGGATTTGATGGTTTCCATGCGGTCCCAAGATGCCTACCTGGGATTACCGCACGATGTTTTCTGCTTCACCATGCTGCAGGAGATCATTGCTCGATCGATCAATGCAGACATTGGCGAATACAAACAATTTGTCGGGTGTCTTCATCTTTACGACAAGCACCGCGCCGGTGCCGAGCAGTTCCTATCCGAGAGGGTTCAACAATCTGTTTCGATGCCTCCCATGCCACTCGGAGACCCATGGCCCTCTATCGGCCGCGTACTTGAAGCGGAGATCGATATCCGAGGTGGTCGTGCAATCGCATCGGAAGCTATGGCCATCGATCCATATTGGCTTGATCTGATTAGACTTCTTCAGGTATTCGCAGCAACGGGCGATGCGAAAATGATTCGTCGATTGAAGAATTCACTCACGTTCAAAGGTTTCTGCGCATACGTCGACAAGCGTAAAGATATGAAACCGCGTTCACCTCGCCAGCCTAGTCAGCCGCGGCTACCGTTTTAAGGGAGTTCAAAGTGTGGCCCAGCAGGCGCAACGTCGCCAAACGAATAATCGATCAATTCGGCACTTATTCCGCTCAGAAACGCCAATTGCCTGGCGTCGAGACCCAAGAGCGCAAGTCTGCCCTCGCTTGGCAAATGGTCGCGAGCTTGCGCAGGCTGGATTACACGCGTGCACTGAAGAATAGACCAATCGATCCCGGTCGAGCAGATCCAAACAATGACCTTTTCGACCCAGAGCGCGCCGCCGTATTGCACTTCCGAGACGGTGATATAGACGAGGCATTTTGGGTCACTTTTTTATCCGTCCATTTTGGGAAGCACGGCCGCTACGGATGGCGGCGCCTGCGCGACGTATATTCCGGCCTAGGCGCGCACACCTGGACTTGGCGAGCTTACTGTGCGGCCCCCGAGACCTTTAAGGCTTGGCTAACCACAAACCACAACCAAATAGGCGGTGCGTTCGGCAATCATCGGAAATATTCGTCCCTGCGAACTGACTCCGAGCAAGGGACGGATAAGGTATTTGAATCTTACTCGACCTGGGTGGGTGCTACCCATTCACATCAGAGCCTCATTGCACGCTTGGTTCAGGCTGGCGGCAATGATCCAAATTCCATTTTCGATCAGTTCTATCGCGACATGAACGTCAAGCAGTTCGGCCGTCTAGGAAAGTTCGACTTTCTGGCACTTGTAGGTCGTCTCGACCTTGCTCCAATCGCTCCTGGCTCCGCGTATCTCGAGGGTGCAACCGGGCCGCTTCAAGGCGCCCGGCTCCTGTTTGGCAACAATCGAAAGGCCGCCCTAACTATCAGGGAACTTGACGCTTGGCTGATCGACCTCAACGAGGTTCTCAAAATCGGAATGCAAGCCATGGAGGATTCAATCTGCAACTGGCAAAAAAGTCCCGACCAATTCATCCACTTTACTGGTTGATATGTTGGGCAGCCGACTGCACTTCCTCCCATTTGTATCGTCGCTTGAGGCCATTAAGTTGGTTCCGCCTCAGGATACCATGATGCTGCATTTGACCAACGACAATGCCTGGTGAGATACCGAGAGACACCGCGAACCGAACTATCTGGTTTACATTTCCCTTCAGGCTGAGAAGTCGATCGTGCTCATGAATGGGGATAAGCAAGCCCGCCGCGAAAGCGTTAGCTTCTTTTTCCTTGTCCGTTTCCTCTGCTACGTCTCCATCAATAAAAGTGGCTTCGGGACCGTGCATAAGAAGGTGCCCCGCCTCATGGAAGAAAGAGAACCAGAAGTGATCGTCGGATAAATGCCGGAAGCTAAGAACGATCATGGCCCGGTCGCGACCGATAAACCGGGTTGCGCCGCTCGCGCGACAACCGACTGGTGCTTTCACGAATACAACTGCAACGCCAGCCGAAGCACAGTGCGTGCGAAGCCGGTTTATAAACATAAACGGTTTTTTTAGCCGGGTGAGTCCCCTGATGGACACAAGTTCATCACTGAACCTTTGCGGGTCCCATTTTGCGCAACCCATGGCGGCGGCCTGCAACTCGCCCTGCCGCAACCAAGCAGCAAGTGCTCCTAGCTTAGATTCGAATGTCTGCGAGGTCCGATAGGAAAATGACGTCGCGTGCTCGGCATAGCGCTCGCGCCACTCTCCAGGGCTAGTAACACCGAAATAGGCCAAAACTGCTTGTAGTGCGTCTTTCCGAGACGGCGATGTGATCCATCCGGCTGCACGCATGTCCTTAATCGGAAGCGCGCGCAGCCACTCTCGCGCATCGTCTGAAGAGATGTTGCGCGCGGAAGCATCGAGCGCCGCATCGTACCTTGTTTGCCGTGATGTCCAAAACGCAGCCGTCGCACCGATGTTTGCAGCGAGCAATTCCGCAAGAGCTACCTCTATGCGCTCAGTTCCTGCGATCAAGCGCAGAACGAAAGGAACATCTGTTCGTAAGCGAGCCGCGAGTTCACTCGTACTCACCTTCTGGCGCGCCATAATCATCGCGATAGTGCTTCCCGGCGGAGAGAACCAATCTGGAGTGAAATTCTCGCTCATCGGACCGCCTCTATTGCTTCAATTCTAATCCGCGTCACCTTGCTTTTATCTATCTGCCCGCTCTTTCGTGTTGGGGCTTTCACATGTCCTGGTACAAAGCCGACGATCACGCACCTATCGACCGTCAGCGCCCAGCCCTCGCCTCCGTAGGCTACCGATAGAGGGCCGTAAATGCTCTCGAGCTCTGCAACCGACTCGCATGCGTCTACGTCAGCAAGAACCATCTCTATTGCCTGCGACGCATCAAAGCCGATGCGTCGCGTGGCTTTACGCCGACTCTCGCAAATTCCTCGCAGCTCTTCGGTTGCAAATGACAATTCCATCGACGGTCAATAGCTTTGTGCAAAGAGCTTTTCTAGCCGGCCAACGAGTTGCCAACATCAAAGAAGATTTCTGAGTTGGGTCATTCGCAACGATCGACGACACGCGCCTTCGGCAGCATTGCCCGCCTTGGATTGCTCAATCCAAACCTGTTGCGAAGCGCGGCTTGGAGATCATTACCGGAGGATGCCTACCCAGAAAGCGCCCCACAGTTCCCCCCAACTTTCATCGGGAGCCTGCAAGATTGTGGTAGCTACGGGATTTTTGGGGGATGGCGGACTAAAGCTAAGTCCTTGAAATATTGGTCGGAGCGAGAGGATTTGAACCTCCGACCCCCAGTCCCCCAGCCTGTGAGGGTGGAATCCATCCCTGCCAAGCTGGTTTAATTCAAGCGCTCAACGCACTGATCCTTCCAGTGCATTCCTTAATCTGCTGTACCACCCGTCACCTACCACCCCACAGCAGGTTGGATCAAAATCGGAGACTTTTCGGGGGGCTTTATAGCCCGGGCTGAAGTTCACCACGTTGCTCTTAGAGCACATATTGGGAGACCTTCAGTGACTGACAAGATCGAACTCTCCGACGCCATGCTGCGCAGCCTCAAACTGCCCGCCACCGGCGTCATCTATCATCCCGACTCCAAGATCGCCGGCTTCGGCATCCGCGTCAGCAAGCACGGCCTCAAAACTTTCTACTTCATCTACCGCTTCAAGGATCAGCGCCCGCGCCTGACCCTCGGCCACTACCCCAAAATCTCACTGGCCCAGGCCCGCAAGCGGGCAAGCGAAGCTACCGGCTTGCTCTACCGCGGGCTTGATCCGGCAATCCACCTGCGCCTCAACGAAGAGGACACCCACGCATCGGCCGACGTCACCCCGCATGTCAGCCAGGCCCCCATCTTTACCTTTGCTCTTCAAGAATACATCGATAAGCACCTGGCAACCAAATGCAGGCCCTCCACCCAGAGGGAAGTCAGCCGCTCGCTGCGCAGCAACTTCCTTGAGCCCTGGGCCGCCATCCCCATCGATCAGATCACGGCCTTTCAGGTCAGCGAGATCATCGATGCCAAGATCGCCGACGACAAGCCCAGCGCCGCCATCCATGCGCACGCCGACATCAAGGCCTTCTTCGCCTGGTGCGTGGCCCGCAAGATGATCAAGGCCTCACCCGCCGACACCATCCCCACTCCGGCCTCCAAGGGCAAACGCAAGCGCAGCCTCAACGCCCACGAAATCCAGGCCGTCTGGCTCGCAACCGAAAAGGAGGTCAATCCGATCGGCAAGCTGATCCAGCTCGCCCTCGTCACCGGCCAGCGCCGCGGCGAGATCGCCGGCATGCGTTGGGACGAACTGCACATCAAGCATGGCTATTGGGAAATCCCCGGCAGCCGCACCAAGAACGGGCTCGATCACATCGTGCCGCTATCCTTCCTGGCGATTGCCATCATCGACTCGGTGACCAAGACCCCGATGCCGATGCAGCCGGGGGACACGGAGATCCGCTATTCGCCCTTCGTGTTTCCGGCTCAGCGCCTGCCCGCCAAGCCGATCAGCGACTTTTCCGACACCAAGGAACGCCTGGACAGGCTTGCCGCCATCGCGCCCTGGTGCATCCACGACCTGCGCCGCACCATGGCCACCGGCCTGGGCGAGATCGGCATCCTGCCCAAACCGAAAAAGAAGCTGTTCAACCACGCCGAAAACGAGGTGCATGATACCTACGACCGCTTCGAATATTTCAAGGAGCGCTGCGAAGCCATGCACCTTTGGGCTCTCTATGTGAAAAAAGCCATCGCGGGCCAGATCGAGACCGCCTCCATCGGTGCGTTCGACAATCCATTCGCCCGCATCGAAGAGCAGCCCTCCCCGGGCGCTTCACCCTGACACACATCCCCCGGAGCGCGCGGAACTTGCTTTTCGCGCGCTCCTTTAAAGCGAGCCGATTTAAAGCTCCCGCCGACTTTCCAACACAGAAAGCTCGAGCAACCCTCACCGGGGACCATCAGATGAACCACATCGCCATTAAGCACGTCATGTTCATGACCTCGCTGTCGCGCGCCCAGGTCTACATCATGGAACGGGCCAACCACCTTCCAAACCGCAAGCTTCGCTCCGATACCCGTGGCGTCTGGCTTCAAGACGATATCTGCGCCTGGATGCAGACCTGCCTTGATACCCAGCGCCTGCACAAGCTGTGCCCCAACACCACCGTCAACCTCGCCGACCGCTTCATTACCAAGAAGGAGCTCATCAAGCTGGTCAATATGTCGGCGCCCACCATCCTTCAGCAGGAGATCGCTGGAACCTTTCCTTCGCGCGTAAAAATCACCAAAACGCGTGTCGGCTGGTTCTATCGCGAAATCATCGATTGGCTGGCCGCACGCCCCAGCGTCCACTAGCGTCTCCAAACAGCAAATTCAAAAGGCGCCATCCGGCGCCTTTTTCATTTTGTTGCTCACTGCCCTTTATCCCGGTCTCCGCGCTCACAACAAAGACGTTATGAGCAATGCGGAAGACCACACATGACCATCCCCAACATAATCGGGAAAGCCGCTCCCATCATCTTCACCCTGGAGGAGGTGAAGTTGCGCACATCGCTTTCCAACGCACTTTATCACCTCCACAAAGAGCGCGATTTTCCGGCTCCCTTCCACCTGTCCCGGCATCGCCTCGCCTGGCACGCGCATGCCGTCATTGGCTGGATGCAGAAATGCATCGATGCCAGAGCCGATCAATCGCCGCATGCCCCCGCTCCCCGCATCACGGCAGCCGACCGCTTCATCTCCCTCAAGGAGGTTTGCGGCTGCCTTGGCGTCTCTCGCCAGACCGTCGATAGGCTCGAAGCGCGCGGGCTCTTTCCTCTTCGCATCAGGATCGGCCAGCGCCGCATGGCTTGGCTCAAATCGGAAATCGACGCCTGGACCGCCGAACGCGCTCCTCACCGCGAGGAGGAAGCGTCCATCCCCGCCACGCCGGATCGGGCCAAATCACCCGAGCCCGCCGTCCTTCCAACCAATCCATTCATGGGCCTTTGAAATGTCTGCAGACATCAAGATCACCGAAATCATCCGCGCGCACGGCGAAGCCGCCGCAATCAAGCGAACCCAGCGCGAGATCTACCCCGAGAGCGGCCAAACCGACAGCCGGTTCATGGTCGCGCTCCGCAACGCGGCCCGCCGCGCCACGAAAATCCAGCGCCATCTCGCCCGCGAGCGCGACCGCGACGACACGCCCGAACCCGACTTGAGCTGAGCCATTAACCGGGAAACCGACCATGACCAACACGCCTCAGCAAATCGCCGGGCAAGCCTCCGTTGCACCCGCCCCGATCGCATCGCCCGTGCAACGCCGCGCCGATGCATCGATCGGCATTGGCAACCTTCCCGCCATCGCCGGATATTTCCGGAAAGGCCGGCGCATCCCGCGGCGCCATCCCGGCAGACGCAAAATCCGCAAACTTGCAAATCGCATCGCCGCCGATCTGGATGTCCGCATCGTCGCCGCCAACACACTCCTGAAAACGTACACCCCCGACAACACCTTCATCTCCGGCCCCATGGCCGGAATCGCTGCCCTTTGCCGCCTGCCCTTCCGCCGCCTCTACCACGTCGACCGGGAAGCGCTGTCGGAGATCCGCTACCTGCGCGCCCTTCACGCATTCTACGTCAAGGAAGACACGCCCTTTGCATGGGAAAGGAACTAGCCATGCGCCTCATCGTCTGCGGTGCCCGCGATTACGACGACTATCACGCCGTCAAGACCGCCATCGCGCAGCTGAAGCCTGCTGTCATCGCCCACGGCACCGCCAAGGGCGTCGATAGCGTTGCCGATGAGGTCGCCAAGCACCTGCGCATCACCGTGCGCCGCTATGCGCCCGACGGAAAACGCCACGGGCGCTTCGCCAAGCACATCCGCAACGGCCAGATGCTGAAGGAGTTCAATCCCGACGCAGTACTCACCATTCTCGGCAAGCCGGCCGTGCCCGGAGCCCCTGGCAACCCTGACGACCCGGGCGATGCCGGAAACTATGGCGCGACAACGATCGCGCTGCGCGCCCTCAAATCCGGCATCCCGGTTTATACCGTCGGCAAGGACCGTCAGCTCCTGCAGCTGCCCAAACTCGAACGCGACCGCCTCAACAGCGCAAGCCTGCCCCGCAACGTCAGCCCCGAAAACGTCGTGCGCGGCCTGATCGCGCGCGCTGCGCCCCCTACTATGGCCCGTGCGCCCGATACCGCGCCATCGCCCGCCAAAGCGCCCGAACCGAAAAACGTGATCGGCGAACCGCCCTATCTCGAAACCGGCCCGCATGGCCGCGGCGATTTCAATCCTTATACCGCCCGCCTTCAAAGCCATCAGGGCCGTTCGATCCACGAAGCGTTCACCGCTGCCAAGATCTTCGAGAACGGCGCCACGGGCCTCACCCCCGACCAGACCCAGGGCCGCACGGCCACCAACCGCGACGAGCTCGGCGACATTTACACCGCGCTCTGGGGCCAGTGGCTACGCGAGAACCCGAAACAGATGGACGCGCTGCTTTCCGCCCGCGGCATTGCCAACGTCAACGCGCCCAAGGAAGACGTCTGCCCCGCGCAAACCCTTTGGCGCATCCGCCAAGCCGAGATCCGCCGCCGCCATCTTCTCAGGCTGCCGATCCCGCAGCACAGCCTATCAATCGCCCCGTCATTCAATGCCAGCCACGACAACGGGCCCGAAAACACGATGGAGTGACTTCACCCCTTCGTTCCACGTCACATCATCGTCAGCCCTTGATAGACGCGCAGCACGATCACAACAGAACCTTAGAAACCCCGATTCACCCGAGTAGTTTGCACATGAAAATGCTGCGCCTCTACGACATCGAAATCATCCCGCCCTTCGGCGACGAGCTCGAGATCGTTCTGCCCGGCCAGACCTACGAGCACGCCAAACGCGCCGCAGAAATACTCCTGCTCACCCGCGGCGAAGCCCCGTTCGATCCGATTGACATCTCACCCGGCCGCAATCTGGGAGACATCTACACGCGCAAGGCCGACAAGCTCATGCATCACCTTCTGGCCGCCTACGATGCCGTCTACGACAAGGCGCAAGAGCGCCGTTTCATGGCCGAGATGTTCGACCATCTCGAATACCAGATCGAAGCCGCCTTCCCCTTCTCGCGCAACGTCGACCGCCGGCTGCTGGAGAGATTCATCATTCAGCGCGCTGCGCGCCAGTTGCCCGATCAGATCATCGAAGCCAATCCCCTGCGGCGCAAAGCCAACAACGCCAACGCGCCTTCTCCCACCGCCAAAGCCAAAAGCATGCGCGCAGACAAGGGTCTGACCGCTGCCAAGCGGCTGATCGGCAGCATCGAAAAAGACGTTCACGAAACCGCGCAGCTCACCGACCAGGTGAAGCACGAGCATATCGCAGCCCGCATCGCGATTTCCCGCGCCGCTCGCGACCGCGCCGCATCCGTACGCGCCCGCGTCAACAAGGATTTCAACCAGCACTATCGTGAGGTCAGGCGGCTTTACGCCGAAAAAGCGCCACCCGGCGACAAACAAGCGGCCCACGAATACCAGGGTACGCTGAAAGCCGTCGTCAGATCCCACCAGACCGTGCTGCGCCACGCGCTCCGATCGGTTCACGATCACAAGCGTGAGGCCCTCGCCACCGCCGACAAAGTGCTGTCGGATTTCCATGACCGCAACAGGCAGCTCTCTAAATGGGAAACCGACTGGCTCCGCCAGCAGTGGCGGGAAATCTCGACCACGCACTATCGTGAAAAACACACCCCGCCCCACACTGCCCACATCGACAAGCCTGCGCCTCAACCTTTCATGGAACGGCTCGCAACCCGCTCCCGAGAACGCGCCGCCCCTTCGCCGTGCCGCGAGCAGAACAATGGGCACGATCCTGAACCATCTTGACGCCTAACCAGGGCCGCTCTTGCGACAATCGCATAAAGCGCAAAGGGAAAGCAGGTCTTCGGATGCGAGTGATCGGGCAAAGCCCTCTCAGAGAGAGGGTGAAGTCCCGCCTCCCGCAATCCAAAGGAAGACCCATGCTAGATTTCGCTGTACCCACTCGCGCCGCCGCCAAACGACCCAAGCCCTTCGATTGGCAAAGGCCCACCCAATACGACGATTGTCAGAAAGCCGCGTTCCACCGCGCAGCGTCCAATCGGCTGAAGCTGTTGGCCGCCCAGCTTGACTGGCCGAAGGCGGATTTTGACCTCCGCAGCAACAAAGCCGGTATCGCCGTTTCGGGCGAGATCGCCCTTCATCACGAACGCGTCTATATCAGCGTTTCCCAATCCTGCATGGGCGCCCAATCCGGCATTCTCATCCGAACCTGCAAGGGTCGCCGCGATTACACCGGCGGACGAAATCACTTTGCCGCCCTCACCCTTCTCGATGACCCCCCTGCCCTCGCCGAGCGCGTGACAGCCGTCATGGCCGGAGGCTGAACCCATGGCCGATCTGTTCCCTTCCCGCGCGCAAAACCTGGGCGTCAAACCCAAGGTTCTTTTGGCCCGCACTCAAAAATCGCTGAGCCATTACCGCGCAGCCCTCACTGAGTTCGCCGCCCCTTTCATCGATATCGACAATTCCGTTCAAGGGGCCCTGGACGATCTGATGGCCGCCTTCGACGACTTCGAGCGCCACGTGCGCGAAACCGTCACCTGGCTCAACCAGCAGCCCGGCACCTGACCCCCAACCCACAAGAAAGGAGCATTCCCATGAACCCCGCCTTCGACAACGTCGATGAAGAAATCAAACAGATCCGCCTCGAGGCCTGGCACAAAGCACCCGGCCCCCGTGTCGGCGACTTTATCCAGTTCGCAACCGGCGAGCTCCGCCGCATCGCCCATGTCTGGCCGGACCGCATCCAGCCGACCAGCGGCACCGGATCGTTTTATTTCGGCCACGGCTATTGCAGCCACTCCGGCGGTCTCGACAACGGCATCCCGCGCGAGATCTTCATCGATACCGGCAACACCAAACCGGGCGAAGTCTGGTTCTTTCATCACGACAGCGCCTGCGCACACAACGGGGTCAACACCACCATTCCGTGCCGGTTATACGCCCTGCAAACCCAACACTAGGAGGCATTCATGACCAACCACACGACCCAAGAACTTACCTTCAACCAGTACCAGCGTACCGCCGCCGAGAATTATGCCGGTGGCGATTTCGCCTGGATTCTCGATCACCCGGACTGGCGCGCCAAGGTCGAGGATTGCGGAGATACCTTCTTCACCTTCCTGATGCTCGAATTCTCCGACCTCGAATACCCGACCGACAAGCCTGACGCCCTTAAACGCCTGCAACGCGTCGCCGATGATGTCGAAGAACTCTATGACATTATCGATGCGTTGCAGCAGCCGGCCGACCGCATCATCGCAACCTTTGTACCGCAAGTCTGCATCAACGATCACGCCGTCACCGTCGATCCGCCCGGTGAAACCTGCATCGATATCACTGCAGCCGTGCTGGCCATGACCCGGGCCGAAGCCCTCGATCTCCGCGACGACACCGACCAAACCGATGCCCTGCTCGATCGCGACTCCGCGCCCGCCTGGATCCGCGACTGGACAGGCCCCTTCTACCTGGCCGTGGAAGCCGCCGTCGCGCGCCACTTCGGGACCATGACCAATCCGACAGGCGAGCCGAACGTCGCGGCCGCTCCCGCAGAATGACAGAGAGGCTCTGCCTTGAGGTGCCCCGCATGGGCGTTAAAGGAGAGCAGCATGAAACTACACTTCCCCTGGCCTGACGTTCTCAAGGCCCTCGAAGAAATCAAATCCGCGAAAACCGCCAGGCCCTTCTACGGCAAAGATCTCGGACCCGGCCTTCTCATCGTCGGCGATCACGGCATTTACCTCATGCCCAACACCACCGATGGCATCCATCACCAGGCAGGCGAGAAAATCATCGTCTACGCCCGGGAATGCGACCCCCGCACCATGCCCTTTGACGATTGGTGGCGCACCAAGAACAACACCTGGTGCGGAGATGACGGCAGCAACGCCGATCTCACGGCCCTCTCCGACACGCCGATCCCCTCGCCCATGATGATCAGCGATCTGGCCATCAGCTTCACCGGCCAACAGATGGAAATCTCCATTGAGTTCGTCCGGAAACACTAACCGATTGCATCCAATTTGAAACCTGAGGCCCGCCACCAAGCGGGCCTTCGCATTTTAGGAGACCAACACCATGACCACCTGGACCACCGAACGCATTACCAACCTTAAAAAACTCTGGACACTCGGCCAGCCCGCCTCCGCCATCGCCACCATTTTGGGAAACGTGACCCGGAACGCGATTCTCGGCAAAGTGCATCGCCTCGGACTGTCCACTCCATCTACTGCAAGCACCCGCGCCTCCGCCACCAGCACGCAGCGACGCAGCCGCCGCCAATCCTCCAGTGCCAAAACCCGCGCCGCGCCGGGCTGCCAGCCAAAACCCCACAAGGCGAAGCGCGCCTCCAAGTTTCCGCCGCTGCAGCCCCTCGTTTTCAACAACCCGCCACGTATTGGCGAGCTGAAACCCGATCAATGCTGCTGGCCTGAAGGCGACCCGCGCAAGCCGGACTTTCACTTCTGCGGCCGCAGCAAAACTCCGGGCCGCCCCTACTGTGCGCACCACCGTGCCCGCTCCATGGCTTAACTCCAGACACCGCTAAACCGCTTTCCTGTTGACGCCTCAGCTTCTTTGAAAGCGCACCGCTCAAACAACTCTATTGGATTTTGCCTTTAAAGAAATTGGGCGGCTGTTTTTCATAAACTTGCAATTATTCGATCATTTCCTGCATAATATGAAATGACTTTCACGACCACGTCCCTACCGAACGGCATTTCCCTCGGCATCGATCAAAATTCTCATTCGGGCGGCGTCTCGGTCCGCATCGTGATCCGCGCCGGAGCGCGAAACGACACCATTCCGGGCAGAGCACATTTTCTCGAGCACTGCATCGCCCATAGCACCGCCCCATCCGGCCGCTCGGTCGTGGATACTCTTGATGAGATGTGCCTGTACTCGAACTTCTGGACCGGAAAGGAGCGCATCCTGTGCCTTGCCGATACCAGCCCAGAGCATTTACGGGAGGTTCTCGGCCTTCTAGGCCATGCGCTTCTCAACCCGGCCTACGACCCCGAATCGCTCGAGCGTGAGCGCGGCCGCATCTTGCATGAAGAACACGAACGGCGCGCCGCCACGCCCGCCTATGGCATCCTGGACCGTCACGTCTGGGGCGACCATCCCGTCGCCAATACGCCCCTGGGCACGCGCGCCAGCATCACAGCGATGAAGCCCGCCGATCTCGAAGCGTTCCGCCAATCCCATGTCGTCGGCAGCAATATCGGCATCATCATTTCCGGCCCGCTCGATCACGACCAAACCCTCGCTCTCATCGAGCGGTCTTTCGCCCCCATCCCGAAAGGTGAGAAGCTCCCCGTGCAATCACCGCCCTCGTTTCTTCCAGACCCGCGCATCTCGATCCACAAGAGCCAGGATATCCAGGCCATCACCGTATGCCTGGAACACATCGACCCGGCGCCGGAGAAGCGAACCTCGTTCGTGGCGCTCTCCATACTCCTGCAAAATGAGATTGACAGGCGCCTCAGCCGCAGCGCCCTCAATTACGGCGGTGCCAGTGCCAATTATTTCCCTTATGCCGATCATGCCTACTGTGAGATCGGTCTTTCCATGAGCCCGGAGAACGCCAGCAAGGGCCTCGCCCTCGTCGCCGAGACGTTGCGAGATGACAGCGCCTGGCTCACTCCCCAAGCCCTCGAAACGCTAAAGCGGCAATGGCGCATGGCCAGCGACTTCAACAACAACGACCCGCGCCAGCGTGTACTCCTGATGACAACTGAATTTGAGCTCACCGGCAACATGGCTCACTGGAAGGAACTCGATGATCGCTACGACCACGTCACCATCGAAAGCGTGCGCGACGCATTGCGCCAGCTCGATCTCTCCAACCCGGCCTTGCTTTCCGTAGGGCCTGCACAGGCGCCCTGGCTCACACAAACACCAACGCCCCAGCCAGATAGGCTGCAACCCGAGCATTCCTTAGGCTGATTTTTTTTTGACTTTTCCAATCATCTTCTGTGCTTAGAAATACATCCGTCACAGGTGCGGGTTTTGAGCGCGCGGGCGGATGCCCTCATCAGATTAATGCGTAGACTGTTGCCCAACTATTTGCCGGCACCCTCATTGCGGCCCTTGTTTTCGACATTTCCCTCTCCCGCCTGCGTCTTTGCTTGCTCGTTAAACCTATTGCTCAGCCACATCACCAAAAGCACGGCTACGAGCGTCTGCGGCATGACCATTTCCGAATGCGCTCCAAGGTCGAGGCATTGCGTAAAGAACGCAACAAGTTCCTGAGAGAGAGGGATGCGTTAGGTCGTTGAGGTCTACTCAATGTTCGCGCGTTTTGCTTTCATTGCTTTAACCGCCGCAATCGCTTCTCAACGACCTGAATAGCAATGCGCATAAGTTTGCTAGCAGATAATATTTTGCTTCACAGGTATACGGATAGCATCAAGCAACGACGTGATCATATTGCGGCGGATGACCTTGCCGATGTTGGTTCCGTTCCCTGTCGCCGGGAATGCAGCTCGCAAGCATGAGATACCAGCCCGAGCCGCCTAAAGCCTCGCTCGAGCGTTATGGGGGATACGCGCAGCAACGCGGCAACATAAGGCGCCGGATAGCCCGTTTCACAGACGTAGCGGTAAGCATCAGCGACAATCTCGTCGGATAGCCTGCGGGGTCGGCCAATCTGCGCTCCTCTCACACGTGCGGCCATAATCCCCTCGCAAGTTCGCCGACGAAGGATGCGGCGCTCAAACTGCGCGTATGCCGCAATGATTGTATAGAATAGCTCGCCTTCCGGCGTCGACGTGTCGATGTTAAGGGACATGATGTGCATCCCAACCTTGCGAGCCTTCAAGCTCTCTGCAGTCAGGATGGCGTCCAAAGTGGAGCGGAAGGCGCGGTCGAGGTCCCAGACCACGAAGGTGTCGCCGGCGTTCAAGCGAGAGAGAGACTCGTCAAATACAGGGCGGCGTCCCGCCACGGCGGAGAGTTGCTCGAGATACAGCTCGTCGCAGCTCTCTTGCAGGCCGATGCACTGCCTATCGAGCCGCTGGTCCGGCGTGGAAACCCGCATGTAACCGATGCGGCGGCCGTTGGGGGAGAGAGTGGTCATGACACCACCTCGTCAAAAATGATCCCTTTTGTCGAGATGTGTCGGCGTCTGGAGGAACTTCGCCAGATTGGCGGATTTCCGCGGGCTTGCAAGTGGAATGTTATCATTTTCGCGCTAGTCTATTCTCCTCTACAATAACGATCATTTATGTTGAGCAGAAAAGCACTGGCCATCGCAAGCCTGAGTACCATCGTGTGCAGTCAGGCTGTTTTAACGGCGGTTGTCTCGAACCCGGCAATGGCTGAAGATACGTTTAAGACCTCTGACTTTCTGAATCTCCCTCCGGAAAACCAGCGCGGTTACGTGACGACAGCGGCCATGGCCGCCGGTCTCATCGCCGCGGGGAACCGCAAGGAGCAGGCCAAATGCATCGATGATTGGGGCGCAGAGCATCGCAAGGACGGCTATAAGCCCGTGATTGATGCGATGAAGAGACTGCCCGACTATCACCCCATGGCCATCATCATTGCAGTCTTCGAGAAGGCGTGCGGCGAATTCAAGTACGCCGCTAAATCTGCGGCTTTGCCATAGCGGCGGTTGACACGGCGTGCTCCTGGACTCCTGCGTCGTGCCATGCTGTCCAACCGCCCAACTCGTTCTTGGCCTCTTGATGTCGTTCCTGCGCGCGTTTCTCGATCTCACCGAGCTCCGCCTTGTCCTCTCCTTTTTGCTCCATTGAGAGCGGATTCTCGTTGTCGGTATTCCGCTCGCGGATTTCACCCACGCGGACACGGTCACGCCGGTTCTCATCTGCCCTTTGCACGGCCTCATCAACGGGCTTTCGCCGCTCCCGATATTGCTCGAGCGTCATCTTGCTTGTGAAATCAATTTTCTTTGCTGCTTCTGCGTCCTCACCCTCAAGCGGCTTCAGGTTCTCATCCACGATGCTGCCATCATCACCCTTGAAAACGTAGCGGCCATCCGGCAAGCGCCCGGCCACTCTTTCCAGATCAGCTTCGAGTGCCATCTTTTCCCTGGCTACGATCTCATCCAGGTTGTCCTGATTGTCATCGAGCAGGTTTTCGACTTCCGGCAGTTCCGCCATGATATCTTCATGCAGCGCCCGATACGCCGCATTAGTGGCCAGCAGCGCTGTCAGCGTCAGGGCTTGGTGGTCGCGCCGATCGCGGTTTTCCCGGTCTTCGCGGTGCGTGGCCAGAATTCCTAGCGGACCCTGCTCCAGCTCCCGCTTGTCCTTGGCGTCCTTCACGATCTCGTTGAATTTAAGCTTTACCGTCGCGGCATCCAAATCCGGAAATCCCTCAGTTTCTTGTTTCAATGTTTTTGCCACGCAAATATTATGTCTATAGTTTATCGCAAACAACCTAATAAAGTCAATTTTCGCCACTGGCTTTTTCTTTGACAAACATTGTCATTATCTCATAAAATTAATAAAGGAGTTTTTAAAAAATGGCCACGATGAATATTTCTTTGCCTGATACGCTGAAGCAATGGGCTTGCAACCGAAAAGGGTATAGCAACGCCAGCGATTACGTGCGGGAGCTCATACGCCGCGATCAGGAGCGCACCGCTCGCCTGGCACATCTTCAGAACCTGCTCGATGAAGGCATTGCCAGCGGCGTGAGCCCGCTCAGCGCCGAAGACGTATTTGCGAACGCCAAAGCCAAGTATGACCAGCAGACCGCGCTATAGCCTCAGCCACGCCGCGGCCGAAGACCTAGAGGCGATATTTTTGCACAGTCTCATCCAGTTCGGCTTGCCGCAGGCCGAACATCACCTCGCCAAGCTCCTGTCGATACTCGATATCATCGCCGACAACCCCGAGCTTGGCCGCCTTCGCACCGACCTCTCCCCGCCCTCCCGTGTGCATCCTCACGGGCCGCATGTTCTCATCTATCATCTTGATAGCGACCGCCGGCCGATCATCCAGCGCGTCCGACATGCGAGCGAAGCCTGGTTAGATGGCGAACAATAGGCCCACCACATGGACAACCGCCGCAAACGCTTTCTGATCGCCAAGGCCCTCTGGGAGTTTGTTGCCGAGAACCGCAACAAACCCGTTGAGCGGCAAGCCCCCAACGACGCCGATGACATGGAAGCCATTCTCGATGCCGATTATCCGGCCGAGGTGGCCACGCTAATTGCGCTTGAGCCGTTCAAGAAGCGGTAGCCGCACGCGTGACCTCCGCTGCCAGAGACTCATTCAGCCTCCCGGTATCGCCGCACGGCCGGCCGTTTTGTCACAATGCCACTTTGCCTTTATTTCCCATACTCCATATCGCCGCTTTGCCTCTCCGCTCTTTTGCCGCTTTGCCACTTAGCCACCAAGTGCTCGCTCTGGCATTAAGCCCTTCTCATTCACGGGCACAAAGCCACCCTGCGCCCGCACCCCTCGCGCTCTTTGCCGCCGTTCCTTTTTGCCGCTTTGCCTCGCTACACTTTTTCCTATTTGCCTATTTTCATTTTATTCTATTTGCCATTATTGGCATTTACCGCCTGCGCCATTTGCCTGTTTGCCAAAATTACGCTTTGCCTATTTATTTATTGTGATACAATCCCATTATGTCGTTCGACATATTCAAGTTTTCTCAGGCGCACCCGCCAAACCAGAAAAGGAGCTGGCCACCACTTTTATGATTCTTGTCTTTGCATCCTCAAAAGGGGGCGTCGGAAAATCGACGATCTGCGCCTCCCTAGCCGCAGCCCTCGCACTCCGCGGCCAACGCGTCGTCGTTCTCGATCTCGATCAGAACCGCACCATCCATAGATGGGCCAGCAAGATCACGATCCCGGGCCTGACCGTCGAAGCACTTCCGGCGCAAGACATATCCGCCAAGCTGCGCGATCTCACAGCAAACAACGACTTCGATCATATCCTGATCGATCTGGCAGGGGCCCGCGAAGTCAATCTCTTCAAAGCCATTGCACGCGCCGATCTGGTCATCATACCGGCGCAGGCCTCCGAGCCCGATATTCGCGAAGCGATTGTCATCTCGCATGACGTCAAGGACGTCGAGGAAACCGCGTCCCGGAAAATTCCATACCGGATGCTCCTGACCAAAATGCACCCGCTACGCACACACGTCACCGATTTCGTGTTCTCCGAACTCAAACGCAAGGGAATGCCGATCTTCCGCACCGTCACCGTCGAGCGCACCGCTTACCGCGAGATGTTCCTCAACGGCGTGCCTCCAACCAAGGCAGAACCCACCAAAGGCGCTGGCCTCGAAATCAATAATCTCCTCGCCGAGATCGAAGACATACTAGGCGCCACCGCAACAACCTCAACCCAAGCCGCATGACGACCGAACCCATGACCAAACAACCGTTCCAGCCCTTCAATCTCGACCTCGATGATCAATTAGAACGCATCGCACAAGCCAAAGGCGTGCCCGCCCTCACCACCCCGCCGGTCATCCCAGATCATGAACCAACGCAGCATCCTGCGGAGGAGGGGGCTCAGAAGACCTTCTCCCATGCCACCCAACAACCGCCTGCAACGGCCGATTTGCCCGTCAAACCTCCGCCGTGCGAGGCCCGCGTAAAAGTTCCAGATTACCTGATGATGGAATTGAAAATGGAAACCGTACGACGCCGGGTTTCCCTAAATCATCTTTTCATGGCCGGTCTTCGCGCCACCGGCTTTACAGTCCACGACGAAGACATGATCGAAGATGGCCGCCGCCTTCGCGGAAAAAACAGCCCGCATCATTCAAACAGAAACACTTAACTCTGTTTATTGCTGCGGATAACTTCGTCTGACATATTGACCCTCCCTAACTAAATCCCTCACCATAAATTTATGCTGGAATCATCTAATTCCATTGTCGCCCCCAATAAGAGAGTTCTTCCTTCCCCCGATCGAAGTCCCCAATACGACCTGTTCGCAACGTTTTTTGGAAACCCCCGCGATCTCTCCAATTCGATTGAGCTTTGGGATGCAATCCCCAAATATTCGGTCAGCGCTCGCGCCCAGAATATGCTGCGCGACGACAACGGACGGCTACCCGTCCATAAGCACGATTTTCACTATCATCCGTCGCCCAAAGCCGACAATCCAACCTTCAAGTGCACCATGTCGCTGCAACCGGCCAGCATCGAAACCGAACACGGCCGCCAGGACTACTTCCCAAGCGCCGACGAAGAGCTGGTCGAGGAGATCATCAAGAAAATCTTCTCCGATCAGCACTACGGGCTGCACGATGTGACCAATAAGGAAAGCTGGGTGCGTTTCTCCCTCAACATGATCCGTAAAGAGCTCAAAGCCCGCGGCAAGACGCGCTCGTTCCAGGAGATCAAGCAATCGCTCGAAATCCTCACCCGAACCGTCCTCGAGGTTGAAATCGAAGGGCAGGGGAACCGCAAAACCGCCTATACTGCGCCAATCCTCAACGATATGACGCGCGTCAAGCGCTCAGATTGGCTCGAAGACCCCGATGCCATGTGGACCGCCCGCCTGCCGGCGCTCCTAAGCCATGCCATCAACAATCTGAGCTACCGGCAGTTCAATTACCGCATCCTGATGCAGCTCTCCTCACCGATGGCCCGCTGGCTGCACAAGCGCCTCAGCCACGAATACACAAACGCCTCGATCACCACGCCCTACCAGATCCTGTTTTCTACCATATCCCGCGACAGTGGCCTCCTGCACCACAACCGGACATCCTCCAACATCCAGACCCTCGAACGGGCCCTAGCCGAGCTCGTCCAGCATGAGGTGCTCTATTTCCATGAATCCAAGAAGCGCAATTCCGGCCGCACCATCACCGACGTTCTCTACACCCTCACACCCCATTCCAACTTTGTTTCCGAGATGAAGGCGGCCAACGCGCGCGTGCGTGACGCCCGCACCAAGCTGGCCCAGAATTGATCCTGCTTCGCGCCGGTTACAATGGTAGGCGGATGCTGCAATGAACCCGAAAACCACGCCTACCATGGTAGGTAGATCATGCAATATCACCGATTTTGCCTTGACCGACATTGTAGGCGCTGGCTGCAATACCCTTCCAAGTACGCTTTTTCACCACTCACCCCAGACCCGAATCTCTCGGTTAAATTGAAATCCTGCAATCTCCGGCACATGGTAGGCGCAAGATGCAATACCCTCTCCACCCCCAAGAAAACCGCCAAAAACGCGATTTCAAAATACCACAGCCTTTTTCCTGCGTTCCGCGGTGGTAGGTGGACGCTGCATTAGAGCGCTAACCGCCCCTTGAGATGGTAGGCGGAGGCTGCATTTCCCCCGCCCAAATAGGGCGGTAGAAGCTGCAATGGTTGGTAGGTAAAGGCTGCAAAGCCTGAAATTGACCTTCCGCTCCTCTCTAATCCCCCTGTCAAGTCAGTAGGTAGACGCTGCATTGGCGCCCGAACATGGAAGGTAGACGCTGCAATAGCTGACTCTTCAAGCCAACGCGGGCCGTCAACATAGAAGGTGGAAGCTGCAATACCCTCCTGAGTGAGAGGTAGACGCTGCAATGCCATTCCCGAAACACCGCGCGTTCCAACGGAGTCGCGCCGGATTCGAGTCCGCCTATTCTTTTCCTTATATTTATCCCTTTTTCTTTCCCTGTGCCGCAATTAGTCTCGCGTGGCTTTTTTCGGTATTTGCTGACAGGGCGGTTATGTCCAAAATTTCAGCTACAAAAACCGGCTGCATTTTTGGACGCGCTTTTTAAATTCTGTTTCCCAAAGAATCTGATATTCTAATATTCATGTCGCGTGTTATATCCTCAGCCCGATTGCAAAATCAGGACCTCTCCACCGTTCCCTCATTACCGCTCCCCCACAATATCGAAGCGGAGCAGGGGCTTCTTGGCGCACTTTTGGTCGATAACAACGCCTTCGATCGCATCGCCGACATCCTGAGCCCAGAGCATTTTTATGTCCCCGTTCACGGCCGCATCTTCGACGCCATTTGCAATTACCTGCACAAGGGCCAGAACGCGTCGCCCATCACGCTGAAATCCTTCTTCCAGGCCGATCCCGACCTCGAACATCTCGGCGGAGCAGCCTATCTCGCTGACCTGGCCGCCAATATCATCTCTCTGATCAACACCGAAGACTATGCAAAGACCATACGCGCCTGCCACCAGCAGCGCTGCCTGCTCGACATCGCTGACGACATGGCTCTGGCCGCGCGCGGCCAGGATATCGACGCCACCCCCGCACAGATCATCGAAGACGCCGAGCAGCGCCTCTATGCGCTGGCAGAAACTGGCTCCGATAGCCACGGCCTGAAACCGTTCTCGCACTTTTCGCTCTCCGCCCTCGGACAGGCGGAACGCGCCATCACATCATCGGGCAAAATCACCGGCATCACGACCGGGCTTCCCTCCATCGACCGCAAGCTCGGCGGCCTGCAAGACTCCGATCTCATCATTCTCGCCGGCCGCCCCTCGATGGGCAAAACCTCTCTCGCCCTCAACATCGCTTACAACGCCGCCCGCGCACGCCTCGAAACTGCGGGCGAGCAGGGGGGTATCGTCGCGTTCTTCTCGCTCGAAATGTCCGGCGATCAGCTGACCACCCGCATCCTGGCCGACCAGGCCAAACTACCGAGCGATGCCATTCGTAGAGGGGCGATCGACCAAACAGCCCTCAAAGCCTGCATCGATGCCGCCCAATCCAACAACCGATTGCCGCTTTTCATCGATCAAAGCGGTACGCTTTCGCTGGCAACCCTCAGAAGCCGCGCCCGCCGCCTCAAGCGCACCCACGGCCTGCATTTGATCGTCATCGACTATCTTCAGCTCATGCACTCGCCATCCCGCCGCAACATTGATAACCGCACGGCCGAAGTGTCCGAAATCACCCGCGGCCTCAAACAGATCGCCAAGGACCTTGACGTTCCCATTCTCGCCCTGTCGCAACTGTCCCGCGCACCCGAAATGCGCGAAGATAAGCGCCCACTGCTTTCCGATCTCAGGGAATCAGGCTCCATCGAGCAGGACGCCGATGTCGTCATCTTCGTCTACCGCGAAGAATACTATCTAGCCCGCACCGAGCCGCAACCCGGCACCGACGATCACCTCAAATGGCAGCAGACCATCGAAGCAGCCGCCAACATCGCCGAAGCGATCATCGCCAAGCAGCGCCACGGCCCGATCGGAACCATCAAGCTCAACTTCGAACCGGCTTTCACGCGCTTCACCGACATGGGCGATCTTTAATCAGCGCTCGCGTTTGCGGTCACGCTCAATGCCCCAAGACGGCTGCGCGTCATCCCGCTGCGCCAGTTCCTTAGCCCGTGCCCTGAGCCCGGCCATAAACGCGCTTTCCTGCCGATCCTCTCCGTCCCGCTGCGAAGAGTCCCCGGAAGAAGGAGGAGGGGGGGTGTCGGGGTCGGAACCGGGGCCGCCGGGCCGCTGCGGCTCGGCCCTGGCGCGCATGGCGTCGACCTCATCGCGCTTGTCCGCCCGCCCCACATAGCGCACCGCAGCCTGAAATTCCGGCTTTACGGACCGCAATCTGTCGATCGAAACAATCTTCACAGGGCGCTTTTCGATGATCCCTTTCACCCAGCGCGCTTCCGCGAGTTTCACCCGGTCCCAGTCACTGCGCATAACATCGGGCATACCGCGTGCCTCTCCCAGCACTTGCGCTTTCGTCACCTCGTGCAAAAAACGGCGCTCGACATCGCTGCGCGGCTCGATCCTGTAGCCCTGAAGCTGCGGCTTCCCGCCCGAAAAACCCGGAGGATGCAGTTCAGGAGCAGGGGCCGCCCGCGCCCGCCTGCGCTCCCGCGATCTCTTCCAGCTGGCCGAGCTTCTCAGCGTTGCCATGACCCACCATCCCTAAACTTGGCCGCTTGATTGCAGCTCCGCGCGCTTGTCGTAGGCAGCACGGGCCGCCCCAATGTCATGACCAATGCCAGTCTCCTAGACCAACCCCTGGACATCAGTCCGGCAGCGCGTGCAGACGCGCCGATAGCCTTGTCGGCCGCTACCAACCGGAATATGCGACCGCGCCTGATCGCCGAACTTCCGCGCCTGCGCTCTGATCAGAGCTTGCGCGCAATCCTTGCACCCCAGCATCAGCATCGCCGCGTCCCACGCTTCCCCCAAGCTCACCGAAATATCGAGCAGCAGGCCCAGATCGGCAGTTTTGCCCGGCCCCGGCCCAACACCTGAAAAGCCGCCCCCGCCCACCACTTCGCGCGGGCCGACCGCCTGCAGCACCAGTGAGGCATCTTCGCAAAACTCAAGACATTCACCCAGATGGGGTGCTTCCGCCTCCCAGATGATCTCGAGCTTTTCTTCGATATCCCTGACCGAGCAGGCCACACAGCGATGGAACCTGAAGGCCTGAATCCAGGCCACCATCGTGCTCTTGACCACCTCATCGACTCTGGTTTCAAGAAACGCGTTCTCTTCGTCATGTGAGCTCATCGAAATCCTGGCTCCGCTCACGGCAGCATTGCCGATCCTCCCAACCTGAGAAAGCCAGCCTTCAAAATCAGCCCCGGCGGCAGAAATTTTCACGCCGCGCTAGAGCCCGCCAGCAGAGAAAAGGCTCCGCAGGAGCCAATGGGCGCGGCCCCGGGGGTGCAGAGAGAGAGAGTAGTCAGCCCTCGGGGTCGCCCCACACCCGCTTAAGTCCCAGCGGAAGCCTCACCCACCCTTCCGAGAAAATCCGCAGCAGGCGCCCCCTACGCTTGAAATTAGATTTCGATCTTCCAAAAGCTCTGAATAGCCGCCGCATACGGCGGTATGGAAATTCGCTTTGACTTTACATTTCTGCTACCATGGATAGAAAGAAAGGTTTCGTTTTGAATTACTACGAGTATCCATTTATTCCCCCTTATGCCATTTTCGTATTTGCCAGCAATTTAGCCGGGCTGCACGTTACGGGTCCTGCCCGTATCGCCTCCGAGCACTACGGCGCCCTCGACGGACAAGCAGCCGGCCTGCAAGGTCGCTCCTACGCCATTCCCGTCAAAGACGAGAACCTGAAATCAATCCCGCTGTCCGACGTCAAACCGCACGTCGATCGCTTCATCGGATTTGCCCGCGGCAACCCGCAGCTGCGCTTTGTGCTGATCCCGCCCGGTCTCACCGATATCGCCGAGCGCAGCCCCCGGCACGCGCCGCTCTTTAACCGCGCGCCGCACAACGTCATCCGGCCGAAGCCCTGGGGCGCCCAGCCTCTCATCGCCCCGGAGATCGAATGATGAAAAACATAACCGATCGTCCGCAGCCGCCCGATCCCGATCCCGAGCCTTCGGCTTCGCTGCAAACGCACTGGATGCGGCTTGCCGATGCCGTGCGCCCCATCATGAAAGTCCTCACAGCGCGAGACCACACAGATTGGGAGCCCCGGCCATGAGCACCAATGAAAAAGTCAGGGGTGTCCTGCGCACCTATCTCGAACTGCCGCCGATCGAGCGCCATCCTGTGCTCGACCGCCTGGTCAAGCCGCAACTTCTCGAGAAAGCCGCTCCGCCCGAAGCAACACTGCTCTCGCGGCATATCCGCCTGAGCCTGCTGGTTGGCGATCTCTACGACGAGCTCGGGCATTACATCGCGCCCGACAACCAGGACGGCGCCGACGATATTCACGACGGCTATCAGCGCACCAAAGGCAGGCTGGACCGCGCCCACGCGCTCCTGCGGGAAAACGCCCGCAGAGCCCAACACCTTCTCGGTGAGCAGCAGGACAACGCCCCCGGCAGTTTCCTTGAACGCCTTCGCCGCCAGGCCAATCAACGCCCGCCGCAGCGCGCGCGCCTTTACATCCCCGAGCTGGAGTTAGACTGACATGCCCATCACCATCGGCTCGCCAGATGGATACTGGTTCGCGCTTCTGGAACAGCGCCGCATCGCCCGGGTGTTCCACCACGATAAGATCATCGCCCGCGCATTCTATGCGGAGCAGGGGCCTAGCACCCCCTCTACCATCTTTAATCGCATCATCGAACGGCACCGCGCCCGCGCGCAGGCGCTCTCACACGCGCCGCACTCCTCGATCGAGCATGAGATCTAGCCGCGCCCTTTAATCGGATTCCCCGTTGTCCAAGACCAATTCAGGAGCCCACCCGACAAACCACCCAATCAAATAGAGCAGGCCTCATGACCCCGACCGACGAACAGCGCGCCGCCACCGAGGCCTTCCAGCACAACCGCCTACTGAAAATCACAGCCTTCGCCGGCGCCGGCAAAACCACCACACTGCAGCTGCTGGCCGAAACCAGCTCTGAGCGCGGCCTGTACCTGGCTTTCAATCGCCAGATCGCGGTCCATGCGCAAAAACGCTTCAAGACTGTCGATTGCCGGACCACGCATTCTTTGGCCTGGCGCGCCATCCAGGCCAAACGCGATTATTCGGTCGAAAAGATGCAGGGCAAAATGTCACCTGCCGCGCTGGCCGACCTTCTCAAGCTCGAAGACTTCAAAATCTCGGCCAACGTCACCTTTACGCCCATCCAGCACGCGCATCTGCTCGCCCGTACCGTCGCTCGCTTCTGCCAGAGCGCCGACGATGAAGTATGCCCCGGGCACGTTCCGCACTATCAGCGCATCGAAAAGCTGCCGCCCGCGCTGCTGGCTTCTACCCGCCAATACGCTGCGGAACGCGCGGCCGATCTATGGAACCGCATGACCCACCCCGAAGACCCGATCGCGCTCGGCCATGACGGCTATCTGAAACTCTGGGCGCTCGGAAAACCCCGGCTGCCGTTTGATTATGTTCTTCTCGATGAGGCCCAGGACACCAATCCGGTTATCCTCGAAACCCTGCGCGCCCAGGATTGCCGGCTCGTGGTCGTCGGCGACCCCTGGCAGATGATCTACGAGTTCCGCAACGCCCTCAACGCCATGAAAGCCTTGAAGGGCGGCGCCAACACCTATCTTACCCAATCCTTCCGCTTCGGCGATGCTCTGGCTTCCGAAGCCAGCAAAGTCCTCTCCACGCTTGGCGAACGCAAAACCCTGCGCGGCAACCCGGCGCTGACGACCGAAATCCTCCCGGAAGAAGAGGGCGCCCCCGACTGTGTGCTGGCCAGAACGAATGCCTCGGTCATGGCCGAAACCATTGCCGCCCTCGCCGCCGGAAAGTCCCCTTACATCCTCGGCGGCACGTTTGACCTTAAGCGCATGCTGATCGACGTCACCGCTCTCAAAAGCGGACGCGCCGCCATGAGCCCGGATCTGTTCGGGTTCAAGGATTGGGATACCGTGACCGGCTTCGCCGGCTCGGAGGAGGGGCAAGATCTCACGGCCTTCGTCAAGCTGGTCAGCGAGCACGGCGAAGATGCCCTGACACAGGCCATCGCCAACACCGCCGCCTCGCCCGGCCAGGCTCAGATCACGATCGGCACCGCCCACAAAGCCAAAGGCTGCGAATGGAACAGCGTACGTTTGTGCCGGGATTTCCTGACCCAGCCCGTGCTAACCCGGAAATCCAGCGCGGACCCCGAGATCCGCCTGTTCTACGTGGCCATGACCCGAGCCAAACGAGCCCTGTCGGTCGATCCCGAAATGATGGCCATCTTTACGGGCGATAGGAGCTCCACCGATGCGTCCTCCGTCCCGCCACCCCAGACCTGCGCTTCACACGCTTCAACGCATACAGGGGCTCCCAAACCCGAACCCAAGCCTGATTTCATGAACACCCTATTCAACAAAGCTGCCAGGCGCAGGGCCAACGAATAGCATTCGCCGTCTCAGACACGGTTCAACTCTGCTCCCACCCAAGCAAACGCCAGACCCATCGCATAAGCCCCACTCGCCGCGAGCAACCCCTGCAAAACCGACACCGCCCACACACTTGCCGCCGTGCGCTCTTTACCGACCTCCCGTGCCAATCCCCACAGTTGCCAATACTTATCCGCAACCGTCAGGTGCAGCGCGATCCCACCCAGAGCAGCGGCCCACCAGCCGAGCCCAAGCACCCCGGCGACCGCCATGGACAAAAGCAACAAGAACCCCGGTGCCATCCGCTATTCCACTCCGATACGCCCCGATGCAATGTGAACCGCCGGGAAAATCCCGTCATCCGCGAAATATCGCTTCAGCTCATCGATCTCCGCTTGCCTCAGCGAAACCCCTCCGCGCGGCAACAGGGCTGCGATCTCATCCCCAATCTGATCGACCGCAAGCGCGATCGACTCCGAAAAACGCAACGGTTTGCGTTCGATCAGCGAGACGTACCCAATTGTCTCAACGTGGCTACACCCCACGCATGCAACCGCAGCCGACTCCTCGAGCTCAACCGCCTGCGTAAACGCCGGCGCCAATTTCCAAGCCATGAACCTCGAAACCATGCCGAGCTGTCGCTTCCGCTCTTGGGCATCAGCCGAATGCGTTATCCCGATCCACCAATCGCCCTCCGGAGATGCAATCCGAAACTGCGGGTCCAATTCATCCTCGATAAGCGCAATCAACCGCTGCGCCCGCTTCAAGTCCGCCAGAACAAGCTCCCTCAGCCCCATCAGCCCCTCAGCCCTGATTCCAGACCTAGCGTGCATTCCTGATATGCAGATGCCTCCGCCCCCGGAGGCTATAAACCTGTGCATCCTGATCCAATAATTACACCGTAACGCCCAATCCGCCTCGCTTCCACCATTCCACTATGACACGGGTCTGGCATCCTTCGGCAGATCAGGAACACCCCATTTCAAAAAGCATTTCAGTTGGGAGTTTGCCGATGCGCTGCGTTACCCTGCTGATCACAACCCTGATCATTTCAGCTTGCAGCGGCGGGCCCCCGCCCGACACGTTTGTCACCTGCGCCCATGACGCAGCGGATAGACCGGCAACGGGCAAGGGCTGCGGCGCATAGATTAGCTCTCCAGAAGGACAGGGCTTCATTTTTTGGCTTTGACACGCTTGGCGCGCCGCTGACACTTCGCATACGCTCGTGTGCCCTCTTTTCATCACAACACGGATAGGGCACACTTATCATGTGAAACCAAGCTTCCCCAAAAACCGCGCCCGTTCCTCATCTCCGCGCAGATCTTCGGCTTCTATTTCAGATCCTCTCAAAGTCAAGCTCGCCGGCAAAGACGATGCGCCGCTCTCGATGTCCCAGCTGCGCGATGGCCTCTATGAAACCGTGCGCCGGCTGCTTCCCTACGACAAACACTACCGTGTAAAGCGCGCCGCAATCTATCTCACAGTTATCGATGAGAACGGCCACCCTGTGCAGATCTCTCAAACCGGCGAATGGACCATCTATCCATACCAGTGTGCCGCAGAGGACTTCGACACCTGACCGATATCGCCCGTATCAACACTATTTAGGCGATCTCCGCCCGAACAAAGCTTGCAATGCCTCTTCCGAATTAAAGCTCTTCTTTCCAGCGGAAGGTGGCAGGGTCCCTGCGGTCAAGCGCCTCAAAATCGAAATTGATCCGTTCTGAAACGGACGAGGTGGCGTTCCCCTAAAAATGAAGAAATGTCGTTGCTGCAGCCCCCCCCGGAAAGAACACTCTACATTGAAATATTTGAGTTTTAGAAACGCATATGTTAATATACATAACATTTACAAACAATAACAAGAAACGAGACTTGATTATGAAGATTGCCGAGAAGGAGGAAGTCGTATTTTATTCTATTGACGATGAGGAGTCTGACGAGAAATCATTTTATCCAACTGATATCGCCGATATTTCTCATCTGTATTGGGACGACGAGTGGGTGGATGGTGAAGAGACCTGTTTTTGTGTGCATCGTCGCCAAGCGCAGGAAGATTATTGGCAGGAAAGAAGGGTTGAGACGCTTAGCTCGACAACCTTGGCAGATCTGCAGGCGCGGCACGCGCTCGTTCAGCTCGGTCCCAGGATGTGGGTTCCAGCGCGGAATATCGCGAACGTGTGGACGGAGAAGGGCGTGACGATGGTGGACATTGGAGACTTGCATCCGGAGCGATCAAAGCGACCGGCTGAGGATGTCCTTCACGATTGTCGTCGTGAATTGCAGAGAGTTTATTCCCGGCCCGCGCCGCCCTCTGAGTTTGGATATCAGGATGGCATGCTTCTGATGAGCCCGCAGCAGTTGCGGAGCGCCATCGACCGAATCGATGCGTCGTTTTCAAATCGCGGCGCAACACCGTTCCTGCCGGGGTTTTAAAGCCATGACCACTGCGACGAACGAGCTCGAGTTTGAAAAGAGATGGTGGCATAATATCCGCTGCCTCTCTCGTTGCTGCGAGCAGAGATCAAGGCGGTGGGCAGGGGGAACGATGTCGCCGGCGGATGCACCCATACGACAGACTATTTCCGACCATGCCTCGGAAAACGGGAGAGCTTCCAACCCCTTTGATGATCTAAGCGTTGAGATCCACACGTTGCTGAAGCTCTATCAGAAGCTCCGAGCACGTCTGATAAAGCGTTTTGCAACCTTCGTGTGCGAGCTCGACCGCGATCGCGTAACCCTGCCGGAAGACATCGTCTTCCCCCGCCCAGCGCCGATGCGTAAACACCGCCAGATGAAACATCTCGTTCCGCGCATCGAAATTCTTGGCCAGGCTCATATGAGCCACCTGCAGCGTGCTGGTCTCGCGTGCGCGCACACTTGGATCGACCGGACACAAGCTTGATTTCTCAAACTCTGGCGGCCGGGTTTTGTCCTCTCGCTTGCGATATTGCTCGAAAATCTCATCCGGATTGAGATACCGGATCAACTGAAAGCTCATGCGCAGCCCCAGATACTCGAGGCGCGTATGCCGGACGGGCGGATCAAACGCTAACGACACCCGGACCGAGCGCGGCCCCTTCGTCTCACAAAAAGCCGGCGGCATCGGAATCGCGTATAGCGCCATCTGGTCCAACAGCATCTCGTGACCATCGGCGTAGAAAACCACCCGGTTATCGTCTGAGGCCAGCACCCGGCCCGGATCAGCTACGCCATACCCGACGACCTTGCGCACGTCCTTATGCAGAGGCTTTTTCTTCTTGTACGCCGGCGGTGTCATCCGCGCGACGCTCGCAGACGGGACGTTTGCGGATAAGCCCAGAAGACAGCGCAGCAGATTGCTCGACGCCTGCGGAAAGCGCGCGGCGATCAACGCCGCCTTGAATGCAAGCCGGGGCGCCGCATAGGACGTTCCTGATGCCGCCGTGAACAAAGCCTGCCGATAGTTTGGCGATAGCGTCGCCATACCGGCACTTTCCCAGTGCGCGCCTGTGACCACACGTGCCGCACCGCCATCGTAAACACAGGTCCCGCCGAGATCCGCGAAGTCAGGCTTTACAGCGCCGTTGATACCCGGACCGCATCGGGTCAATGGGGATGGTTCCTCAGCCGCCGTGATCGCTCTCACTCCAACACCATCGAATTCGTCGACCCGCAGTCCGTTTCCATGCGCCAAAGCGCCAACGGTAATAACATTCGCCGCATAGGCTGGATCGATCAGGCGGCTTTGAGGGCTGAGGAGATAGCCGGGGTAGGCTGTCGCGAGTTGTTCAGGCCGTCCCCATCCGGGCGCGCGACGGCTCTGATTGCCGGCGGAGACAATAATCACAACACCAAATTCACGCACCAGCGTATCCAGCTCGGCGGCCCAGGGGCTGGCGCGGCCATCGTCATAGGGAATGAAGGCCGAGTCCCCCAGCGAGATGTTGATAATGCGGCAACCGCGCTCCGCCAGAAGCTTGACGGCATTGCGCATCTGCTCCGGCACCTTCTGCTTTTCGTCAAACGCCCCGTGATCGTTGACGACGCGCACGCTCAAGAGGCGCACGGGCGCGGCGAAGGTATTGCGATCGATGCATTCCCGCACATCGCCGTAGGCCGCAATCCCGGCAACGCGTGTGCCATGGCCGCTAGCGTCAGCGCCGCCCAGATCGGCCGGAACGGAAAGCCGCTCCGCGACAAGACCGTCCAGAAACGGATGGGCGTTGAGGCCTGAATCAATAATCCCGATAAGCGGCACATCACCCGCCGGAAACCCGACGGGCGGGGCCGTGGCCAGGACAATGTCCTCAAGGCTATCCTCGCCTAAATCCGGTATCGGCGGAACGTCTACGACGGCCACGTCCGTAAGCTCCAACAGGCCCTTGAGAACCGTTCCCTTCATCTTGGCCCGGATCAGAATAAGCCCGTAATCGCCGATATAGGGCGCGCCGAGAATTTCGCCGCCTGCCTTCTCAATGTGCTTGACCACACGATCGACCCGCACGCGCCGATCCAACGACGTTTCAGCGTCCCAGATCTCAATATCGATCACAAAGGACTCACGGCCGTCGATGTCGCCCGGCCCCGACAGCCCCTGCAATTTGAGCCGTGACCCAAGCCGATCACCCGGTTCTATCCCGCTCGCTCGCTCGATTGTGTTGAAGAGGCTGGCAAAGGGCGCATTGACCGTGCCTTGCGCCCCGCCCTGAAAGGAATTTAACTTCGCCTTGAAGTCCTTGAGTTCGGTGTCGGTCGAAAACAGCACATAAATGTTGCCCGGGTTCTGCGCCAAGACCTGAAAGCCATTCCGGCGCCAGACATCTTCTTCGACGGCACCGACCAACTCCACTTTAAGGATCAGCGCCGGATCAATGCCTTCGACCCGCGGGGCCGCTGCCGCGCTTTGAATCACATCCTCAAGCTCTGTTCGAAGCTTGGCGCCGTGCGTCCCGGGATTGCGGGTGATCGCAACCGAGAAGCCGGGCTTTTTGCGCCTCAGCTCGTCGCGGACATAGCGCAGAAGGGGAAGGTGGTCATAGGAGGGCATGGTTCACGTGTGGGCGGGCTTTCATTTGTGCGGCCTTGACGGTCTGCGCTTGCTGGCGTGCTTCACGGCTGCCGCAAACTCGGTCTCGCTTACGACCTTGCGGCGCTTCATCACCGCGTTCTTGATCGCATCAAGGCAAATACGTTCGATATCGGCGAAGGACTGCCCGGCAAGCTTCGACACCTGCTCGCCTAATTCAAAATTCGTCTGGTAATTCCTAAATTGCAAATGAAGCATCGCCTCGATCTGCCGGTTGTCCGGCAAATCAAGTTCGACGATCTCGTCGAATCGCCGCCAGATCGCTGAATCGAGCGACTCATGCAGATTGGTGGCCGCAACCAGCAACCCGCGCGGCTGATGCCGGTCGATCATCACAAGCAGCGAATTGACCACGCGGCGAAGCTCGTTGTGTTCACTGGAATCACTGCGCGCCCGCGCGACAGCGTCGAACTCATCCAAGAAAAGCACGCACGGAGACCGGCCCGCAAAATCGAACAACCGACGCAGATTGCTTGCCGTCTGGCCGAGCAGGGAGGAAATAATCACATCGATCTTGGCAACGTAGAGCGGCAAGCCCAGCTCGCGCGCCAGAACCTCCGCCGTCAGCGTCTTTCCGCAACCGGGCGGTCCGTGCAGTAGCACCTTTGACCGGACGGGCAGACGGTGCTGGCGCAGCTCGTCGCCACGGCGTTGCTCCTCAAGGACACGTTCGATCGCCGAGCGGGCTTCCGCGAACAAAACCACCTGCTTCAGCGACCGCGTAGGTTCCAGGATTTCGACGAGATCGACAGCACTCTCTGGAACGTTCGATAGCGCTGTCAGGCCCCGTTTGGAGCCTTCCTCAACCTGGACACTCGCATCGAGAACGCGCTTCAGGCTTGCCGCAAGAGGCATATGGCCCTTGCGCTGCTCTTCTTCGATAATCTTGAGCGCCGCGGCCCTGAATTCAGAAGGCCGTCCGTAACTGCCAATCAGGCGCTTGATCTGGTCGGCCTTGGCCATAGCATCCCGCTTTCCAACTGGCCGGATAAGATCACTTATCGTGATTCGCCCGGCACAGCCTTTTCTCATTTATTATATACGAATTTTTTCCAGAAACTCAATGTCTTACAGTTTTCGGCCCGCTTCTGTACTCAACTCGCCGAGGCGATCCGCCTTCTCGCTGCCGGACTGTACTATGCGCATGCGAGCAGCATCATAGGGGCGCACAAGTCCGTATGCGGCATCTGGCGACCCGTTCAGCCAGGTGTCGAACTCTTGAGGCTCGCTCAAAAGAACCGGCATCCGGTCGTGCATGATTGTGCTGGTGAGCGCATTGGGCTTTGTCGTCATAAACGCAAACACATCGATCTCAATGCTCGGCCCATCCTTCTTGACCGGGCCCGCATAGCGTTTCCAGATCCCGGCGAAGGCAAAAAGCGGCCGCTCTTCCGGCGGCGTCAACGCGAACCAGTGCCAACCCGCCGGGGATTTCTCGTCCGGTTCGCAATAAGAACTCGCGGGCACAAGACAGCGCCGCGATTCAAAACTCGGCCGCCAAAACGGCGAGGTCAGCACCGTGTCGTCCCTGACATTGGTTACAGGTTTGGGCGCATAACCTTTGCGGATAAGGGGAAAGCCCCACATCAACGGCACAAGTTCGCACTCCCCATCCGTGGCAAGCCGCACCACTGGCGCTACGCTCTTCGGGAAGATCGAGGGCTGCGAGTTGATCTCCTCGCAGCGATTGTCGGAAAGCCGGAACAACCCGCGCACCGCTTCACGGCTTCTGGTCTGACTATAGAGATTGCACATGGTGTCCACGCTAAAAGCTCCCAGCGCCGGGTGCCAGTCCTGCTTCCCGGTCCAGCGCCGTGGTTCATAGATCGTCTTCATGTCGCCGCCGGCACCGCTCGGCTCGTTCAGCCGAACACCCCGGTAGCCGCATTGCGAACAGCGCATCACGGCCGCTACGCGCTCCGGATCGGCCTCCGTCCCGAACCGGATGATCAGTGGCGCAATCGCGCATTGACAGAACTGCGCGGCAACCGCTCCGTCCGCAACCGGCCCAAAGCCATAGATGACGCCGCCGCACGTCTTGCAATGTGCGGGGCAGGGACACCGGCTTGCGGTGCGATGCCCGCGGTGTGAGCATGATCTCATAGCGCATGAAATCGTCCCAGCGCTCCGGCAGCTTATGCATGACCCCTCACTCACACGCCCCGTTGGCACAGCGCTGATAAGGCCGCCGCACCTCGCTCGCCCTGCCGGTGATCTCAAGCGCTTTGAGAACGGCATCCGTCAGCCGGCCCACATCCACGGCGAACACGCGCTGCCGCTCGAGCTCGTCGAACAAAACTTCATGTAGCCGCTGCCCTTCCTTCATCGTCCTTCTCCTTTCGGGTCCCAAAGGAGAACCATAAGCGAGGAACAAAATAAGAACAACAGAGCGGACACCATGCTCAGAGATTATATTTTCCCTTTTGTATCAATACTGTAGGTTGTATATTCGTCATTAGTGGCCTATTCGCTGCACAGCGAGTATTGCACTGTGAGCGATCGTGAACGCAACGTTGTCCCTTGCCCCCTTCAAGGCTTCATCATGCGTTGACATCAAAACGCTTGTCATTGTCAATCATCTTGACTATTATTTACTTGTCAGTATATACTATTAAGGCAAGTGATTGGATGACACCTTGAAGGAAACGCTTCGCACTATTCGTGATGCCCTGGACGCCCAGCGCGCGGTTCTGCTGCCCCTGAGGCAGATGCCGAAGCCTCCGCTCGGCTGGATTGCCACTGTGCGTTCTGCCCTCGGCATGTCGCAAAACGTGCTGGCAAACAGGCTGCAGGTCGCCAAGCAGCGCGTCTCCCAGCTTGAAGCGCGCGAGATCACCGGCGAAACGACACTCGCCCAGATGCGCGATGCCGCCGATGCCCTGGGCTGTGATTTTATCTATGCATTTGTTCCCAGAACGCCGCTCGAGGAAACCGTCTCCCGGCGCGCCTATGCGCTCGCGCGTAAAGAACTGGCCGCTGTCGAGCGCTCCATGCAGCTTGAGGATCAAGAAACGCCCCTGAGCGATCAGCGCATTCGCGATTATGCAACGCGTTACATCTCTGAACGCGACCTGTGGCGCGATGAGCGATAACCTCTTTGAGCAACCGCCGAATGCTACGCCCCTCGGTCCGGACGAGATCGCAAATCTGCGCGTGGCCGCCGTCTCGCGGGCCCAGCTCAATGAGCTCGAATCCACGAACGTGGCGCGTGGCCGCCGCTGGGGCATGAACAGCCGCAAGGATTGTTTCACCCCTGTGTTCCTGATCGGACTGCACAGCCGTATGTTCAGCACGGTCTGGAGCTGGGCCGGACGCTACCGAACCCATGAGGTCAATATCGGCAATACCAAGCCTCACGAGATTGAGGTCGCCGTCCATCAAGCGTTTGACGACGCCAAGGCCTGGATTGAATACAAGGCCTACGAGCCCGCAGAACTGGCCTTACGCCTGCATCACCGCCTTGTCCTGGTTCATCCCTTCGTCAACGGCAACGGCCGCAGCACGCGGCTGATCGCGGACATCGCTGGCAAGCGACTCGGTGCCAAGCCCTTCACCTGGGGTGCTGTCTCCCTCGCCGAGACGAGCGCAGCGAGAACCGCGTATGTTGACGCGCTTAAAGCCGCCGACAACCACGATATTGAACCGCTGATAAAATTCGCGCAGTCATGACCGAGCACCGTGTTTTTACCTTGCCCCTGCTTCAGGCCGTCAACGACTGGCAGCGCGGCGGCGATCACAATCAAAAAATCCGGCGCGGCCACGCTCTCAAAGCGGCCTGCCTGAGCCTTCCCGCGCAATACCGCCAGCCCCCAGCTCTTTGCTACCGCCAGGAATCCCACAAAGAAGATCGCACCTGGCAACTGCTCATTGACAACGAACTCCCGGAAACGATCGCCGCATGGTCTCTCTCCTTGGATGTTGTGCAGACCTTCAAGGGCGGCATACCTCCGCCCGATCAGCGCGGGATCATCTTTCAGATCGCGCCCGAGGCTCATCAGGTCATCGCCAATATCGCAGCCCTCTATGCCGATCCTGAGTTTCTAGAGACCGCCCAAGCCCGCAAGTCGGAGATCAACGGCTACTATTCCGGTATTGGCGATTACGGCAACGCGCAGCAGGAAGTTGTTCTCGAGCTTGGCTCCCTCGACCGCGCCACGATTCATTTGTACGGCGGCTTCGCCGGAACACTTGATCAGCTGCTCCCGGCTTCTTCGCTCTCTTTGTGATGGCTCAGACGGAATCGAGCGCGCCCATTAACCAAATTTTTCTGTTTTATATCAAACAGTTTGCATTATTGACGCGTAACAACACAGCACAATATACGTGTAACTGCCCAGCATAATCGACGCGCAACACAGGCGATATTCGACCCTTTGCTACGTTCATCGCCGACGGGCTGGAAAAATAATCATCGGCCTGACCGGGTTAAAGAGCCGCCAACGCGCCTGATCAATCTCGATCATTTCTGATCACGCTCAGAATGCCTGCCAGATCTGAAATCGGAAACACATGAAGGGGTATTCCCAGCAAGCGAGCGGCTGCGTACGCCGCGAGCAAGGCTTCGTTTTGATGCTTATCCAGTTCAGCGGCCGATTGAACAGGGCGCTTGCGGGTTGTGTCCGCCGCCCTGCGCCGATGAATGGCATCCGGATCGTCCACCACCAGTACGAATTTCTGGATGCCGAGCGCCCCGAAAACAGAAGGCTCAATCCTCACCAGACCGTTCGGCGTATCGATAACCGTATGGCCATCCAAAATGACGGTGCCCTTCGCCACATCGCGGGCCGCCCGAAATCCTTCCACCAAAAGCGCCTGATTGTCCCCGATATCGACCTGCCGCAGATCGTCATGCCCAACCGCACCCGCTTCAAGCGCATTGCGCGCGTCGTTGATCAACGCGCTGGCCTGAAGATGCTGAAACACAAGCGTCTCGGCAATGGCGCGCAGCACCGTTGACTTGCCGACCCCTGAAATCCCGACGAGTGCAACAACCGTCTGCGTCATGTCGCAAACCCAAGGCGCAGGCGGCTCAGGAGATCGTCAAGCTTCGCCCCCCTGATCTCGAAAATCGACTGCGGCGGATGGCCCCCGATGATGCCGGCCTTCTGAAGATCGGCGTAGCTGATTGCCGGATCGATGTACCCCGCCAGCAGGTAATTGATCACTTTGACCGGGCGCTCCGCACTGGCACCCCAGGCGGCAAGCTCTGCCTCGCTGTAGACGGACCGTCCGCCCGTCATCTGCATTAACTCCTTGGTCGATGTCGCGCTCTGAACCTCCTCGAACACGCCAAGGGCAGTCATCGCCTGAGACGGCGGACTTTTGGACTTGCTCTTGTAGAAGAAGAGGAGTGACCCCGCGGGCCCCAGCTTTGATTGAGCGCGGCACAAGTAAACCTTACGAATCGTATTCCCCGGCTGACCCGCGCAATCGAACAGTCCTCTATCCTGCTTGAGATCGGGATAGAGCGTATCGTGATAGTCCTCCACGATCGGCACCCCGAAAGCACGCACGTCCGGCCCCACAAGGAAACGGGGATAGTTGAGGCGATCAAGCTCGAAATCACTCAAGCCGTCGACCCGATCAAGCTTCGCCGCAGAGAAGGACTTCTCATAAATAAGCTCCCCGTCCGGCTTGGTCGCCGTATGGGCAAAACCGTAATATTCCAGAAGGTCGATCAGCGAGACTTGGTCCTCGTACGTGGTCACATAGGCCAGCTTGTAACCATTGGCCTGCGCGAACCAGAGCGCCTTCTTCAGCAACAGCTCTCCGAGCTTCACCCCGCGTTTGTCCGGGCTTACCTTGAACGTGCATATCTTGAGGATCTTGGCAGCCTTGATCGTCGCATCGGTCTTAGCGCCCGTCTCATCCTTTATGACGACGATCCCGGCGAGACCATTGTCATCGACAATCCAGCATGGCCGCCGCTCCCGCACGCATTTCTCGGTCCACCATTTGTTGAAATCCGGATACCCCTGCCGCAGGCTATCGAAGATGGGATCATCCAAGGGAATCTCGTTGGCCGATACCTCCTCGATATAGCGGATCGGCGCGCCTTTCGGCTCATACGTCGTCTTGAGCAGTTGGACCGCGTCGGGAACAAACAGCACGCGCCGCCCAAGCTCCGGGCTGTGCCGCCGCGCCCGCTCGTGCAATTTCCGGTCTTGCGTGACCACGAAATCCGCGGCGCCACGATCAAGCGCATCGAGCAATGTCGCATCCACGACGTCGTTGGCTTTTGCAAGCGGCCCGAACTTCGCCTCAAGATCAGCCGCCGTAAGGCCGCGCACCTTCTTTAGGATATGGTATTTATCAAGCTTGCTGAGCGACACGTCGCGCCGCCGCGTATTGCGATCGCGCTTGAGATCATCCTTGGCCGCCTCATGGACAAGGACATCGACCTTATGCTTGGCGGCAACCGAGAGCAGGGCTGAGAAGGCGGGCTGAACGGCGAGATCGTCCTCAAGGCCGATGATGACGTTCGTATCAATCAGATACGTTTGGGAACTCGTCATGCAGGGCCTTTCTCAGGATCGGCGTCGCATAGAGGAAGGACTGCGGCGGCTCAAAGCCGAACCGATCGCGAAGCTCGGAAAGTGTTAGCGGGCGGGTGAAGGGACGGGCATTTGCAAACTCGAGCGCGAAACCTTCGTCCACACCCTCAAAGTAGGCGTCAAAATCAGGCCGCTTGATAAAGGCAGTTTTGGCGTATTGCCGCCAGATATCCTTGACCGGGAGCTTGATCACGTCCGCGATCTCCGCTCGTCCCACCATCGCGCGCACGGGCGACGTCGAATAAATGTATGCAATAGTCCCGCGCGGTGCCGACAGCGGAAAACGCCGCCTGAGCTCCACCGTCTTCCGACCCTCCAGGATTCTCGCCGAGTATTGTGGCCGGATGCTCAGCACCACGTCCCGCTGCCGCGGGAACACGTCGTCCCCGAAGATCGGGAACACAAGCTGATTCTCGTCGGGCGTGTTCGGGTCAAACGCCAGATTGAACTGATTCGCATATTCCCGTGTCGCCGGGAACGCCGCCTCTATCCTTAGGGTCGCGCCGAGAGCAGCCACATAGCGCTGCAAGGAGAGCAAGTGGACATCCCCACGCTGCTCGATCTTGGATACGGACCCTTGACCAATCTCCAGGCGTTCAGCCATTTCTTCTTGGGTCACGCCCGCAAGCTCACGCAAGCGCTTGAGCGAATGACCGATGATGCGCCCTGTGTCGCCATCACCGAGCTTCACCGCCCGAATCACCTTGTTCTTAATATCTGTCATCGCGCGCCCCCAAGGTACTGCAACGAATCTATCGCAACCCCATATTCCTCGCAAGGAATATTGCCAATCATTGCGCGCATTTGCTTTTATTATGGGTTCGCGTGACATAATGCCAATTAAAATAAAAAATACTGCGCCAAATAAAGTGAAAACATGCAGACGAACTTCTGTTGAAACGCGGACACAATTGTTGTCAAAAAACCGGATATTGCAAATGGCAATGAATACGCTGAGCACGCCGCACTGGCGCGGTCCAACGTAGAGGATTTTCCGACTGAACCACTGGGCTCAAACTAGCTCCGCTAGCGTAACGACATCGACAACCATGACACCCTCGATCGATTGGCCGTATAAGTGTCCGAAATCACGCTTGTCTCCTGTAAGTAGAAACTGACAACGGCCACCAATCGCAGCGCCCAGTACGGGGCGATCTTTGTCCCGAAGGTCAACTTCGACAAGCAGCGGGCTTTCCGGCACAATCTCAAGACCGGACTTGACCTCATGGAACGAGTCGACCCAGGCAGGGCGCTTCAAAACCAGATTCCTCTCCGCTTCTGCCAACACAAAACCGCTGCACACCAAAGAATGCGACTGCCGTAGATAGCAGAGGAACCAGAATAATTCGCTTTGGGGGTTGCTCCCGGAAAACAGAATATTCGCGTCGAGGAAGGCGCGCACTTATGCCTTAAGCCCGCGGCGTCTCAGCACAGCGCCCAGGGCCGCATCATCTCGCTCAAATTCCGCAATACGGCCTTCAGAGTAGACCTCGATGGGGGCAAGGAACGCTGGACGCAACACAATCTCTCCCTCCGGTGTAGCCTCGACGATGAACTGCTGCCGTCCCGCCAGCCCGAGAGATTTTCGAATGGCTGCAGGCAACGTCAATGTTCCGCGCTCGGTAAGAAAGGTCGTTTCCATTATTTCAGAATAGCAGATTTCCTGATTTTCTGCATTGGGAATATATTCCTTTCGCAAAGTGTGATAATGTATCTTATGGAAAATGATCGGTGAGAGCTGCCCTAGGCATCCGCGTCTTCGGGAAATTCCGTTGCTCGTTTAATCAGGCGAACGTCATCCTCAACTCTCTCCATGCGCCGCTCTAGCAAATTGATGTCGTGTTGCGGGGCTTGGAGAGCCGCGCGGACGGACGCAAATCCTTCTCGCAATCGTCACGCAAGAATCCCATCTCGCGAGTCTGCTCGACACTTTGCGTTTGTAAGTCCTGGCCCTGCCCACGATTGGTACTCGCTCATAGGGTGAGTCCGTTCTGGTTATGGTCCACGTTGGACCTCCTTGCAAACTCGCTCGGCGTGAGCCCGTTGAGGCTCTTATGCGGGCGTCCTCCATTGGAGAACAGCGTCTCGTTCTAGAGCTCGTCGCGCAGCCGCCCGTTGAAACTCTCGACGAAAGAGTTCTGCTGCGGTTTGCCGCGCTAATATATTGCCAGTCGATGCCACTGGCCTTGCTGCGGCCGCCGTTGGTATAGCGATGGGAACTGGCACCGATCGCCATGGAAAGCGCTTGAATTACCCTTTTTGACGGGCGATTTCAACGGCATCGCGCGCGTAGAGCCGACTGCAACATTTGTAGAGCTGACCGAAAGAGCTGCGCTGAAGCAGCGATCCCGATCACGAGATCGGGCCAAGGCGACTGTAAACCCCACACCGCCACAGCTGTCGCGATGACGGCGATGTTCCCGAGTATACTTGGTCGACTATTCTCTTCGTAGATACTAAACAGGCGGCGCTCCCCGATATGGGGCGCCAGGATGGCAATGCTGCCGAGATTAGCCAAGATGCCGAGGGCGCCAACGAAACCCATCACGCCGGCGTGTGGCAGCTCCGGAATGAATGAGTGATAGATCGCTGAGGTTAAAACTCCGAGGCTCGTCACGCACAAAATTCCGGCCATAAGCAGAGCGGCGGCCGCGCGCGTGCGCTTTGTGGTTCCAATCACGGCAAGGCTTAATGCATAAACAAGCACATCATGCAAGAAATCCAGGGCGTCCGCTGTGAGAGCATGCGAGCTAGACAGGTAACCGCCGATCATCTCGATGACGAACATCGAGCCTGTGATCGCGATGACAATCAAAAGAGCGACCCGGTGCCCGGAAGGGGCTTCGTCTAGATCGAGCAACCCGCATTGGGTGCCTTGGTCCTTGCGTCGCCGGGATTTGCCGGCCTGCATTTTTTGCTCGCGTGATTTCATTTTTGACACTGCCAGATTGGTAAACAGCGCAATGTGCGCGGCTCATGGATGAGAAATCTCGACGGCGTCATTTCCCCTCCAGCGTAGACCTCGACCTTGTTGTAAATTGAACGGGGCAATGGCAGCACGACGGAGCAAAAATGCCGGCCGAACAGCAGTCCCGCTGAGCCGCATTGCTTGATCTCCTTGGTGTCTGGCAAGATTCTCTTTATCCGTGGAGTTCGCAGAGGGCATTAATGCCGATGGGTATGATGCATATCCGGCACATGCGGGTGCGTATGCTTTAGAGGCTCGTGGCGATGCCGATGCGTGTGGCGTTCACCCGCTGGATCGGTAGCAGTGTGCACGTGCCGATGATGCTGGTCATGAACGTGGGAGTGCGAGTGCTCAAGCGCTTCGTGGACATGCTCGTGCTCATGCCGCTCAGTAAGGTGAAGCCACACCCCAAGCCCCATTAAGCTGCCCGCGACAACAAGCTGGACCGTAACAGGTTCACCCAGCCCAAGGATCGATGCAAATGTTCCAAGAAACGGAGCGGTCGAGAAGTACGCACCGGTTCTTGCTGTTCCAAGATAACGAAGCGAGCGGACAAACAAGGCAAGGCTCAGGCCATAGCCGAGGAAGCCGACGAGTCCTGCCATAATCGCAGGCCAGATTTTCGGTAGCGTGCCCCCGAGCAGCAATCCGAGCGCCAAACTGACTGAGCCAGCAACCAGGCCCTTGATTTCGACAATCTGCAGAGGATCAGCAAGTGAGACTTTGCGTGTGAGATTGTTGTCCAGCCCCCAGGCGATGCAAGCTCCGACGATAAGCATTGGGCCGAACAGACTCGAAAGTGTCGGCCTGCCCGACCACGCTAGAACGGCCGCTCCCGCCACGAGGCAGATCATGCCAAGCGCAACTCTGCGATCGAAATTCTCGTGAAAGGCAAACCAGGCCAGGAGCGCAGTTGCAACGCCTTCCAAAGTCAGGAGCAGGGACGCTGTCGAAGCTTCGGTTCGATCTAAACCCGCCATGAGGAGAATCGGCCCAGCAATTCCTCCGGCCACGATCGCTCCGGCTAGCGATGGCATGTCCTTGGCGTCAAGGGGCGCTTCCTGGGGAGTAGAGCCCGCCGGTAGGGTTTGCGTAAACCGCCGGAGTATACCTATGCCGATACCAGCGCCGCAATAAAGGATGCCGGCAAGAACAATTGGATCAATATCGCCAAGCAAAAACTTGGCGGCCGGGGTCGAAATGCCGAACAGGGCAGCGGAGGCGAGAGCAAGGATGACGGCATGACGGTTCATGGATCTGATAGTACATAGCTGACGGGAAGACGGCCAGATACTCTGGCGCGGGCGTAGCAGTCGCTCAATTGCGAAACTACGTTTGTCGCGGTGAGTTTTTGACCCGCGCGAATGATGCGGCGACGTCAAAGCCGGGTTCGTTCAGGTTTGCTCGTCGGTCATGGTCAGGCCGCATTTCAAAGTGAGGGATGTGGCAGTAACGGCGGAGGATTTGACGAACTCACTGCCAACATGCAACTTTCCGGCGGAAATGACATACTTGGCTCTGTTCTCGGCAAGGTCTGACAGGATGACGCCCGCGACCGCTTGGTTGCGCCGGATCATCGCTAGCGTCGTGATCGCATTCATGGCTATCAATCTCGTCGGTGGAGCTTTCTCAGGGTACATCCACGCACACGAGCCCAACTACGATAGCAATCACCATCATCATGGCGATGACGACCACCATGACCATGGGTTTGGTTCCGACTTAGAGGCTATCGGCCTGACCAACGAGGGAAGTTCGAATTCAGAAGATGGAGCTATGGCCCAGCTCCATGACCATGGCGCCAGTGTCGTGCTCGCCGAAGTAGAGGCGACTCACTGGACAGCTACAAGTCTTCAACACGTCTGGAGACAAATCGAGCCCGCGAGGCGCATTACAAATCGCCGCGAAGCCTCCGAAAGACCTCCTAGAGTGGCATGACCGCGCGTTGGCGCCCGCATATCTATTGTCTGTCACTCTGACCTAGGTTTCTGATCATGCTTCATCTTGCCGGGCCCGCGAAAGGGCCATTGGCGCACGCAATGCGTGCCGTCGCACTCGTGTGTGCGCTTCTGTTATCGTTGGGATCGGTCTCTCTCGCAGGTCCTGGTCATAGCGGCGACGAAGGGCACTCGCATGATGCGTCCCAAGCCGCTTCGTCACAAAGTCCGCGCGTCGTGGGAACGTCCGAAGCCTTCCAGCTTGTTGGCATTCTCAAGAACGACCTGCTCACGATCTATCTCGACCGGGAGCAGGACAACAGCCCGGTTCTCGATGCCACAGTCGAGGTTTCAGCGGACGGCAAAACCGTGGTCGCGGAGGCGACGTCGGACGGCACATATACGCTGCCGGCAGCAACCGTCGCAAAGCCTGGCGAAAACGTGCTCGAGTTCTCAATCACGGACGGACAGACCTTCGATCTTTTGGGGGGCACGCTGCTCGTTCCCGGTGAGAAATCCGAACACGCCGCACATGACCCAACGTCGCCTCGCGGATGGCTCGACCGGCCCATTCCAGCCGGTTGGGCAGCACTCGGGGGTATCATAGTGCTTGTGGCCGGCAGCTTGATTGGCGGGCTTTTCTCACGTCGTGCGATGCTTGCTCACATCCTGGTCTTGTTCGCTTCCGGAGCGCTGCTTTTCGGCGACCCGGCAACTGCTGGACCGGGACATTCCGGAGATGAGGGTCATGCGCATGGCCCAGAATCCGCCGATGGCGCGAGCGACAGTCCGCGTCGATTGTCGGACGGGTCGGTGTTTTTGCCCAAGCCCACGCAACGGCTTATTGAAGTTCGGTCACGCTATGTCGGGGCAGAGACGGTCCGCCGCGCCATCCGAATGCCGGGACGCGTGATTTCGAATCCGAACCACACTGCAATCGTTCAGAGCACGGTCGACGGGCGGATAACGCCGTACAACGGAAAGTTTGCCCAAGTTGGACAGAAAGTCCGTGCCGGCGAAGTGCTGGGATTCGTGCAGCCCGTCATGTCCGAGATTGATCGGTCGGATTTCGAGCAGACGGCGGGCCAGCTCGATCAGGAAATCGCGCTGGCCATAAACCGCCTAGAGCAATTCCGCAAATTCAGCACCTTTCCGGCCGAACGCATCCGCACCGCCGAGATCGAGGTGGCGAATTTAGAGCGTCGTCGCGCGGCGATGGCGCAACGGAAGAGGGGCAACGAGCCCCTGACCGCGCCGATCGATGGCGTGATCGCAACGGCCCAAGCGGTTATCGGGCAAGTCGTTTCACCGAAGGATGTGCTGTTCCAGATTGTTGAGCCACGCTCACCTTGGATTGAGGCGCTGGCGTACGAGACCGTCGACGTCGATCAGTTGGGAGCGGCGCGCGCCGTAGTCAACAATCTTCCGCCGGAAAACTTGCAGTTCGTTTCGCGTAGCCCGTCACTCGCGCAGCATGCGACAGCCATTAAGTTTCAGGCTGCCGACCCCTCGCGCCTCGACATCGGCCGCCAAGTCACGGTGCTGGCGGAGACCGGCAAGCCGATGAGCGGGATCGTGATCCCTCGCGCCGCCGTTGTTCAGGCGCCTAACGGCGAGTTTGTCGTCTTCAGGCATATCGAACCGGAGCGCTTCGAACCGAAGCCGGTTCAGTTTGTCGATGTGGATGGGGAGCGTGTGCTGCTGACGGCAGGAATCGAAGCTGGCGAGAAGATTGCCGTGCAATCGGCTGCTCTCATCAACCAGATCCGGTGAGGCTGATCGATGTTCAACATTCTCGTCACGGCCAGTCTGCGTCATCGCCTGATCGTCCTGTTCGTAGCCGCCCTGCTGGTCGGTTACGGCATGATGATGCTGCCCCGCGTTCCAATGGACGTCTTTCCTGATTTAACGAAGCCTATCGTAACGGTACAAACGGAAGCCGACGGCATGGCGCCGCAGGAAGTGGAACTTCTTGTCACGCGCCACATCGAAACAGCAATGAACGGTCTTCCCGGCGTCGGGCGGGTGCGCTCGGTATCCGGTGTCGGCCTCTCTATCGTCTATGTCGAGTTCGACTGGGGAACGGAGATCTACCGGAACCGTCAACTCGTGACCGAGAAGCTCGGCGGCATCCGCGATCGCCTGCCGCGCAACGCTGTCGCGTCTCTCGGTGGTATCAACTCGATCATGGGCGAGATCATGCTGGTGGCTTTGACCGGGCCGAAGCTGTCGCCCATGGAACTGCGCGAAATCGCCGATTTCACCATCAGACCGCAACTTCTGGCGATCCCCGGCGTGGCGCAGGTCATTCCAATCGGCGGCGAGGTGCGCCAGTTCCAGATCTCGCCCAGCCCCGTCGCCATGAAGACGCTCGGCGTAACGCCCGAAACGCTGGAGGCGGCCGTGCGCAATTTCGGGATGAACTTCGGCGGTGGCTTTGTCGATCAGCACGGAAGCGAGTTTCTTATTCGCAATGTTGGCGATGCTGTCGATCTCCAGCAGTTGCGCAATGTCGCCGTGGCGCAGCATGGCGGCCGCACGATCCTTCTGAATGAGATTGCAGATATCTCATTTGCCCCCCGCGTGAAGCGTGGCGAAGCCGGATACAACGGGGCGCCATCCATCATCATGAGCATCCAGAAGATGCCTACGGCAGACACTCTGCCCTTGACCGCTGCGGTCGAAGCGGAGCTGGCCGCCTTACAGCGGACGCTGCCCGACGGCGTGAACGCAACAAACATCCAGTTCCGCCAGGCCACCTTTATTGAGCGATCGATAGAGAACGTGAAGTCGGTGTTGATCGAGGCAGCCGCGGTTGTTGCCATCGTGCTGGTGCTATTTCTTCTGAATTGGAGGGCCACCGTAATTTCGCTCACGGCCATCCCGATCTCGATCCTGGTGACGGTTCTCGTCTTCAGCATCTTTGGGTTGACCATCAACACCATGACGCTGGGCGGCCTCGCCATTGCTATCGGCGAGTTGGTGGACGATGCGGTCGTCGACGTGGAGAACATTCTTCGGCGGCTCAAAAACAACTCCCAGCTTCCGCAGCCGCTCCCTGCCATACAGGTGATCGCCACCGCCAGCCGAGAGGTCCGCTCAGGGATCGTCTATGCGACGTTCATCATCGTTTTGGTCTTCGTGCCGCTGTTCGCGTTGAGTGGCGTCGAGGGCCGCCTGTTCACGCCGCTAGGCGTTGCCTACATCGTGTCGATCCTGGCATCCCTGCTGACGGCCATCACGGTCACTCCGGTGCTTTCCTATTACCTTCTACGCAACACGCGGGTATCGGTGCACAAGGACACTGCCATCGTGCGTGAGCTCAAGGCCGGCAATAGCTCGCTGCTTCGGTGGGCCTTCGACCACCCCCGTACCGTTGTTCTTCCAATTGTCGGCGCGGTCGCATTGGCCAGTGTCGGCGCGGCGCTGTTGCCGCGTGCGTTCTTGCCGCCCTTCAACGAAGGGACCCTTCTCGTTGGCATGCAATACAATCCCGGCATAAGCCTCGCGGAATCGCATCGCTTGGGTTTCGCGGCCGAGCGGCTTGTCATGACGGTCCCCGAGGTCAAGTCCGTCGGCCGGCGCACCGGGCGCGCGGAGCTCGATAGCCACGCCGAAGGCGTCCACGCGAGCGAACTCGACATAGACCTCGAGCGCTCAACCCGGCCGAAGGAAGCGGTGTTCGAGGATATACGCGAAAAACTATCCGTTCTGCCGGTGTCGGTGGCGCTCGGGCAGCCGATCTCGCACCGGATCGATCACATGCTCTCCGGCGTTCGGGCCGCGATTGCAATCAAGATATTCGGCCCGGATCTGGACGTGCTCCGCACGCTTGCCGACAATCTCAACACACGTTTGAAAGCCGTTCGGGGTCTCGTTGATCTCAACGTCGAGAAGCAAACGCTGATCCCGCAGATTCGCGTCCGAGCCACGGCGGAAAACGCTGCGATCTACGGCTTGTCTCCCGCGCAGGTCACATCGGCGATTGAAGGCCTCTCGAATGGCCGCGTCGTTTCACAGGTCAGTGATGGACTGCGCCGTTTCGACGTCGTTGTGCGCCTGTCTGACGAGAACAGGTCGACGCGCGCCTTGGGTGACGTCCTGATCCCTACGCCGACCGGCTATGTGCCGCTTCACTATGTGGCGAGTGTCGACGAGACAGTGGGTCCGAATCAGATTCTCAGGGAGAACGGGCATCGCCGCATCCTGCTGTTCGGTAACGGCGACGGCGTGCGCGACATGGCGGCCATAGTCGAGGATGTCCGTCGCATCACCTCCGAGATGGATCTCCCCTCCGGGTACGTGATCCGCGTCGATGGCACATTTCAGGCACAAGAACAGGCGACGCGCACCATCGCGCTGCTGTCTCTCGTTTCTCTCGCCCTGATCTTCCTGGTGCTTTACTCGCGCTACCAGTCTGCCGTGCTCAGCACCATTATTCTTATGAATATCCCGCTGGCCCTGATCGGAAGCGTAGTGGCGCTTTGGATTGCCGGACAACCGTTGTCGGTCGCCAGTATGATTGGCTTCATCACGCTGGCCGGCATCACGGCACGCAACGGCATCCTCAAGATCAGTCACTACATAAACCTCGCCGTGCTTGAAGGTGAGACTTTTGGACGGGAGCTGGTCATACGCGGTAGCCTCGAACGCCTGACACCCGTTTTGATGACGGCCCTCGCTGCCGGGCTCGCACTCATTCCATTGTTGATCGGGGCCGACCAGCCGGGGCGCGAAATCCTTCATCCCGTTGCGGTCACCATTTTCGGCGGGCTCGTCACAGCTACAATAATCGACACGGTGCTAACACCGTTGTTGTTTCTGAGGTTTGGCCGCAAACCGCTGGAGGCGCTTGTCGCTGAACGCGCTGCAGCGAACACAACGGCCGCCATCGGAAACGGTGTGGCCGAAGCCTATTGATCCCCCACATTGAACGGAGAACGCAACATGCCTCGTAGCACGCTGACCGCCAGTCTTCTCGCAGTGGCTCTGGCGGTATCAGGTCCCGCTTTGGCGCAAAAGGCAGGACAGCATGGCGGACAAACTGCCGTCGTCGCCGGTCATCACGATGCCGAACTCGTGATCGAGCCGACAAGGCTCGTCCTCTACCTCACCAATCACGGAAAGCCTTTGTCGGCCAAAGACAATACCATCAAGGCGACCGTTCAGGACGCCGGAACCAAGTCCGAGATCAAGTTGACGGTCGAGGGCGACCACCTTGTCGGTCCGCTCTCCACACCTTTGAACAAGGGCGCGATCGTGCTGCTCTCTGGAAAAACAGAAGATGGGCATGGCGTATCGGCCCGCTTTACCGTGAGGTAGCCAGCATAATCCCCGGCAGCAATCGCCAGACGAGTGCTGCCGGGCGGTTGGCGTTTGGCCCGTGGAGTTACCTGCCCCGGCACAGGGCCAGACTTGTCCGGCCCGAATAAAGTTAACGCGCCGGCCGTTACATGCGTTATGCTTGCCGAACCAAGGAACCTGTGCCACGATTCCTACCGTGAAAAAACGCTTTTACCGACGGTGTTTCGGAGTCCTCGGCATCTTTGCGATGCTCGGGGCGCTGGTCACATTGCCGCTGACCAGCACCTACACGCTGGCGATGGCCACCGCTCATCAAGCCGCACCCGGAGACATGGCGAAATCCGATGCAATGCCTTGTCATAAGCCGGCGCAGCAGAAATCCTGTCCGGATTGCCCGCAGAAGGTATGCCCGGAAATTGGGACCTGCTTAGTCAAGTGCTTCCAGCAGCTCGTGCCACCTCCTGCAAGTGGTGTGCATCTGGAAATGGCCGTCGCGGCGCGGTTATCGCCGATCGCTGACGACGTTGTAGCCAGCTCACTTGTGGCACCTCTTCTCCGACCTCCCAGCGTCTGATCCACGCCCGATAACGGGCGATCAATGGTTACGGCACGTGTGCCGTGGCCGTTGAACGCGTCGGCCAGTGACGGCCGTCGCGACGGTTCACGACAACAGGAGATACACAAATGATCCACAAACATCTGCGCGCAGCTGCCTTCGGCAGTGCGCTGCTCACCGCCCTTGCGACCACAGCAAGGGCGGACATCAAGGACTACGAGTTTCGGCTCGACGAGAACGACATGAAACAAGGCGAGGCGACCATTGCCGTCAAGCTCGTCCATAAGCCCTCGGGCCGAGCCATCCCCGACGCGGTGATTTTCGCCAAGCGCATCGACATGGGGCCAGACAAAATGGAGGCGAAGACCGCCCCGCTTGAGCCGGTCACGTCAAGCGAGCTCGGTGTCTATCTTTTCAGGACCAACCTGATGATGGCGGGCAGCTGGGCGCTTTCGCTCGGCGCCAAGGTGCAGGGCGAGGAAGGCACTGTTCAAAGCAAGCTCATCGTGAAAGCACTGCCATGACCTCCCTCGCCAGGAACAAGGCAACCGCTGCGGCCATGGTGGTCGCGGCGGGCGCCGGAGTGTGGGCGGGCCAAAATGGTCTGCTTCACTTGCCGCAGGTCCAACCTTCCGCAACGACTTCCGAGACGTCCCCCGCTACGCCTTCGGGGGGAGCCATCTACTATCGTGACCCCGACAAGCGGCCATTCTACTCAATGACGCCCCGCAAGACCGATGATGGTCGCGATTATGTGCCCGTACTCGCCAGCGAGGACGTGAACTTCGATGCTGAGCCAGCGGCCGAGGTCGCACCCGGTGAGCGAAAGATCAAGTTCTACCGCAATCCAATGGGCCTGCCCGACACTTCGCCAGTGCCCAAAAAGGATTCGATGGGGATGGACTACATCGCTGTCTATGAAGTCGAAGACTCGGACGACGGTTCAGTAAAGGTGTCGCTCGGAAAACTGCAGCGTACGGGCGTTGAGACTGCGCTGATTGGAAGGCAGGTTCTGACGCGCACCATCAAGGCGCCCGGTGTTGTGCAACTCGACGAACGCCGGATAGCGGTCGTGGCGCCGCGCTACGACGGATTTGTCGCGAGCGTGGGGCCGGCGACCACCGCCTCTCATGTGAAAAGAGGCGATGAGCTTGTCACGCTCTTCAGTCAAGAAGTTGTGGGCTGGGCAGCGAACCTCGGAGTTGAGATCGATGCTGACCGGCGTAAGTCGTCGAACAAAACTGAAGGAAACGGCCGCAGCATTGGCGCTGCCCGTAGGCTTGAGAATTTGGGCGCGCCATTGGAATTCATTGATGCTGTTCGGCGAACGGGGCAGGTACCGAATACGTTCATCGTCCGCGCACCCTTGGATGGAGTGGTCTTGGAACGCAATGCCGTAGACGGCCAAGCCTTCAAGGCCGGCGACGTGTTGTTCCGCATCGCGGACCATTCCGTGGTTTGGATGATGGCCGACGTTGCGGAGGGCGACATCGATGCTCTCAAAGTTGGTCAGCCGGTCCAGGTCACAACGCGCGCCTGGCCCGGACGCGTTTTCAAAGGCAATGTGGCTATCGTCTATCCGCATCTCATGAAAGAAACGCGCACAGCCCGCGTTCGCATCGAGCTCGCGAATTCCGATCTCGCTCTTTTACCTGACATGTACGGCGACGTAGCCATTTCCACGGGAGAGGGAGTTCCGGTGGTGGCAGTGCCCACAAGCGCTGTCATCGACAGCGGTGCGCGGCAAGTGGTGCTGGTGGATCGCGGCGAGGGCCGCTTCGAGCCGCGGGCCGTCAAAGTGGGACGCAGAGGCGACGGCTTTGCCGAGATCCTCGACGGGGTGGCGGAGGGCGATCGTGTCGTCGTCAATGGCAACTTCCTGATTGACGCCGAAAGCAATCTGCAGGCGGCGTTGAAGGCGTTCTCCGAGCCCGCGAAGCCGGAGGTCACGCCATGATCGCGCGCCTCATTACCTGGTCGGCCAGGAACGTGATGCTGGTGCTTATTGCCACGGCGTTTGCCGTGGCGGCCGGCGTCTGGGCGGTTCGCACGCTGCCGCTCGATGCGATCCCTGACCTCTCGGACACGCAGGTAATCGTCTACACCGAGTATCCGGGTCAGGCGCCGCAGGTGGTCGAGGATCAGGTCACGTATCCGCTGACGACGTCGATGCTGACCGTGCCGCGCTCCAAAGTGGTGCGAGGCTTCTCATTTTTTGGCGTGTCCTTCGTCTACGTCATCTTCGAGGATGGAACGGACATTTACTGGGCCCGCTCGCGGGTTCTGGAATATCTCAACGCAGCGGCCAAGCGGCTGCCGTCGGGCGTAACGCCGACCCTCGGCCCGGACGCCAGCGGGGTCGGATGGGTCTACCAATATGCGCTGGTAGGCAAAGACATGTCGCTTGCGGCGCTCCGCTCGCTACAGGACTGGGAGGTGCGGTTCGGTCTGTCCAAGGCGGAGGGCGTCGCTGAGGTCGCCAGCGTAGGCGGCTTCGTCAAGCAGTACAACGTTGTCGTCGATCCGGGCCGACTGCGCAGCCTCGGCATCCCACTCGGAAAAATCCGCGAGGTTATTCGCGGCAACAACATGGATGTCGGCGGCCGGACGCTGGAGCTGGCCGAGCACGAGTTCATGGTGCGCGGCCGGGGCTACCTCAAGGGTGTGGCCGACCTCGAGAGCATCGTCGTCAAGGCCGACGGCGGCACTCCGGTCTTGTTGAAAGACGTTGCTCGTGTCGAACTGGCCGGCGACGAGCGGCGCGGCATTACGGAATTGAACGGCGACGGCGAGGTAGTGAGCGGCATCGTCTTGCAACGCTCCGGCGCCAACGCGCTGACCGTCATCGACAGCGTCAAAGACCGCCTCAAGGAAATCGCGCCGGCGTTGCCGCAGGGCACCGAGATTGTGCCGGTCTACGACCGCTCCGATCTCATTCACCGCGCCATCGAGACACTCAAAACCACGCTCATCGAGGAAAGCATCGTCGTTGCTCTGGTGTGCATCGTGTTTCTGCTGCACGTGCGCAGCGCGCTGGTCGCCATCCTGATGTTGCCTGTGGGCATTCTGCTTGCGTTCCTGGCCATGCGCATGCTCGGCATCGGCTCCAACATCATGAGCCTTGGTGGCATCGCCATTGCCATCGGCGCCATGATCGATGCGGCGATCGTGATGATCGAGAACGCGCACAAGCACCTGGAACGGGCCGCACCCGAAAAACCGCGCAGCGAAATTCTGATCGAAGCGGCAGCCGAGGTCGGGCCCGCGCTGTTCTTCTCGCTGCTCATCATCACCGTATCGTTCCTACCTATTTTCACGCTGGAGGCCCAGGAAGGACGTTTGTTCGGCCCGCTGGCCTTCACCAAGACCTTTGCGATGGCGGCGGCGGCGCTTCTATCGGTCACGCTGGTGCCCGCCCTGATGATCCTGTTCGTTCGCGGGCGCATCATTCCGGAACACAAGAACCCGCTCAACCGGGCACTGATTGCGGTCTATCGTCCGGTCATTCGGGGCGTGCTTAAAGCCAAGACACTGACCATCACGCTTGCGCTTGCGGTGCTTGGCGTCTCCATCTGGCCAGCAATGCAGGTCGGCACCGAGTTCATGCCGAACCTCAACGAAGGCACATTGCTTTACATGCCGACAACGCTGCCGGGACTATCCGTCACGAAGTCGGCGGAGCTGCTGCAGACGCAGGACCGAATCATCAAGTCGTTTCCGGAGGTGGCTTCGGTCTACGGCAAGGCTGGGCGCGCGCAGACCGCGACCGACCCGGCGCCGATCGAGATGTTTGAGACCATCGTCAATCTCAAACCGCAGGAAGAATGGCGGCCGGGCGTCACGGTGGACTCACTCATCCAGGAGATGGACAAGGCGCTGCTGTTCCCTGGCGTCTCCAATGCCTGGACGATGCCGATCAAGGCGCGCATTGACATGCTGTCGACCGGCATTCGCACGCCCGTGGGCGTCAAGGTGATTGGTCAGGATCTTACGGCCATGGAAAAGGTTGCCCGCGAGGTCGAAACCGTTCTCAAATCGGTTCCGGGCACGTCGAGCGCTTACGCTGAGCGGGTCGTTGGTGGCTTCTATCTCGAAATCGTCCCCGACCGTCAGCGATTGGCGCGCTACGGCTTGATGGTGGCCGACGTGCAGGATGTGGTAGCGATGGCGCTTGGCGCCGACCCCATCACAACGACGGTCGAGGGGCGCGAGCGGTATACGGTCGCCATCCGCTATCCGCGCGACTTGCGGTCTGATCCGCAGGCCATTGCCAAGGATGTCCTGGTCTCGTTACCCGCTGGCGGAACCGTGCCGCTCGGCGAGGTGGCCGACATCCGGCGCACCCAAGGCGCAACCAGCATCCGCACCGAGAACGCCAAGCTCGCGACCTATATCTTCGTCGACTTCCGGGACCGCGACCTCGGCGGCTACATCGCCGACGCCAGGCAGGCGGTCGTGGACCAGGTCAAGCTGCCAGCCGGAACGTACCTCGTGTGGAGCGGCCAGTTCGAATACCTGGAACGAGCCGAAGCCCGGCTAAAGCTCGTGGTGCCGGTGACGCTGATGCTTATCTTCCTGCTCTTGTATCTCAACTTTGGCCGGTTGACCGAGACGCTGATCGTTATGCTGTCGTTGCCCTTCGCGCTCGTCGGAGGAATGTGGATGATCTGGTGGCTGGGCTTCAACCTGTCGGTGGCGGTCGCGGTCGGATTTATCGCGCTGGCTGGAGTCGCTGCCGAAACCGGCGTCATCATGCTGATCTATCTTGACCACGCGGTGGAGGAGAAAAAGGCCAAGCGCGCGGCTGAAGGCAAGCCGTACACGCGGTCCGACCTCTACGAAGCCATCATGGTCGGCGCCGTCGAGCGCGTGCGGCCCAAGATGATGACCGTCGTCGCCATCATGGCCGGACTTCTGCCCATCCTGTGGAGCACCGGCACCGGCTCGGAGGTCATGCAGCGCATCGCCGTGCCGATGATCGGCGGGATGGTGTCATCCACGCTGCTGACGCTGATCGTGATCCCAGCAGTCTATGCGATCGTGAAAGGATGGCCCCTTAGAGTAGAAGATTCTGTGAGAGATCACCGACCTCAAGCTGTCGCATAGAAACGCGCCGGGTAGTCTGACGGTGGACTAGGTTGAGTAGGAGGTTGGTCAAGTCGCTCGTGATCTGCTGCCGATCCACGGACATCGCAAGGCGCTCGACCGACTTTGGTTTGATGACGGCCAAGACGGCCGCCATAGGGCCTCTATCGCATCGCCGCCAATCGCGTGATCCGCGGCATCACCCAAAAACTCGCTGCTCCACGTAGGGACGTACAGAGCAGCTGCGAACTTGGCGAAACAGCGAGGAGAGCTTCTGGTTCGAGCCAGCAAAATCCCCCGCATCATGAGTGCTTCACGGTTGCTGCGGTCGGGATTGTTGCCAGCCTGCGCCTCTCCTGCTCCATGCATGCACCGGACGGGCTGTGGCCAGCTTATGGCCCAGACGCTGAGCTGGCTGCTCGACCAGATGCCATGAGGCGGCAGCTATGGGCACAAGGATGAGTAGGGTGAGAGCGGCTACCTCGACCGGCGTTGCCGCTGTCCAAACCTGCACGAGCGCCTGGGACACCGGCCAGCCGTAGAGATAAATCCCGTACGAAAAATCATGCTTCATTGTGAAACTGGCCAGGGCTGGGCGCCTGAGGTTCGCAAGCCAAAACACCACGCTGGCCTCAAAACACACCATCGCTGGCACCTTCATCGGCGTCGACCATAATGCGAGAAGCGCGCCCAGGCTTATGACCACGAGCGAAGCTCGTCCTGCGTAATGCCGGGCGAAGAATGCCGCAGAGCCCATTGCAAAACAAAGTCCGAATCGGCGAACCACGTCGGGGCCGGTCTTCGCCTCGATAAGGCCGGGGACAACGTAAGATGCCGCGAGCACAGAAATCGCGAGCCAAAGCCAGGCCTGGGCCCTGAGAGAGGTTCGCAGCACACCCGCCGCGAATGCAAGCCCCAGACCAGCGTAGCAAAGCACCTCGTACTTGAGCGTCCAGACCGAGTTGTTGATCTGGCCAGCCAGCGGGTTTGTGGTGAAGACGCCAGGCAGCTCCGCCCGTCCCGTGATCAGCAGGGTCGTCTCGGCAACGTACCTCACGAGGCCTGTATCGGCGAAATAGCTCGACAATGGGCATACCGTAATCAACGGTCCCAGCACCGCCACCGTGAATATCGCGCATACGATGAGCCCCGGGAAAATCCGCATCACCCGCGCGACAGCGAACCGCGTCAGGTCCGACGTCCGCATGAGACTCGCCGTCACCAGGAAGCCGCTCAGGATGAAGAAGACATGCACCGCGTGCTGGCCAAGCGTATAGCCGGTGATCTGATGCACATAATCCCAGGATACGTTTCCGACTGTGATCTCGACCGCGTGGCTCACTGCCACGGCCAAGGCCGCGGCCAGCCGTACCGCGCCGAAGCTGTTGTCTTCCGGGATGAGGCTTCCGGTTTGCCGGTATCCGTTCATTGGTTCGGCCTTGTTGTTTGGCCGAAGGTCGCACGGGAGGCTTCCGAAAGGGTTGAGGGGGGCCTAAGCCGCCTGTCAAACACGTTCCAATGGTGAAAAAACTGCTAACCCAAGGGGGGTGGAGCCGCCGCGCGTTGCGGCGGTCTGCGGCGGCATCTATTTATTGAGGCCTTTTAGCCTTGCCGTCATTTCAGCAATCTCCTGCCGTTGGCCATCAATGATGGTGCCGCAGAGCTGCTTGATGCTCGGATTTTCGAGCGTTGCCCGTTCGCACATGAGAATTGCGCCGGCGTGGTGAGGTATCATTGAGCGCAGGAACTGGTCGTCACCAATCAGGGCCTGCGAGCGGATCGAGAAGAAGAACACGGCCGTCAGCGCGACGGCGGCGGCAGCGATGGCATAATTTGCCTTTGTGTTAGAGTACATATCCTTCATCAAAAGCAGCTCGATCAGCACCATGGGCGCCGCCATGAGCCCGGCCATATAGGCCTGGTTGGTGTTCGGGTATACGTTATCGAAACGGTCCACCATCGCGTACATGAGGATGTACATCGCGATGAACGACAGGACGGTCATGCCGGCAAGTCTTGCATAAGGCATGTTGTGGCGCATGGTTCACACCTCGCTTCCCTTGTTTTCAGGGCGACACGGAAATTTTGAGCGCGCCCTGACGTTCGATCCCGTGCTGACAGCCCGCATCTCAAACCGACGATGACCGTGGCAATGGCAACCTCGAGCGAGGAATCGTTCTCGCAAAAAACACAGTCATCTATTCGAACGAGACAGCACCTCCACGAGTTCCGCAACTTTGGCCCGTTGTTCGGTAGTGTTGCCACTGCTGATGGCGTTTTCGACGCAATGGCCGATGTGGTCCTGGAGGACGGCTTCTTCGACCTTCCGCAAAGCGGCCCTCACGGCCGCGACCTGCGTGACGATATCAATGCAATAGCGACGCTCTTCGACCATGCGGGACAGGCCCCGCACCTGGCCTTCAATCTTCGACAGACGCTTAAGGCAGGACGCCCGTGTGTTCTGATGCATGCCATGCATATACCCCCGGGTGGTATGACAGTCAACTTGCAGCCATCTTGCGCGATACCCCCATGGGGTATATATGGAGAACGTCACTATACATGAAGGAGTTCATGCATGGATCATCTAACCCATCCAAATCACGGCCATAGCTGCTGCTCTTCGGCGAAGTCCGCAAACACCGTAGACCCAGTCTGCGGCATGGACGTTGACCCGCACACCGCCAAGCACCGCAGCTCACTTCATGGCCACCCCTATTTATTCTGCTCGGCGGGATGCCGGACCAAGTTCGACAACGACCCTTCTCGCTACTTGTCGGAAAAACCCGCGGCGCGTGAGAACGAAGGCGCGATCTATACCTGTCCCATGCATCCGCAGATCCGGCAAATGGGTCCGGGCACATGCCCCATTTGCGGCATGGCTTTGGAACCTGAAGTAGTAACAGCTGACTCCGCTCCAAACCCCGAACTCGTCGACATGACCAGGAGGTTCTGGGTCGGACTCGCGCTGACGGTCCCCATCTTCGCCCTCGAAATGGGTGGTCACATCACCGGACTCACGGGCACTTTGGGGCAACAGGCTTCCAACTGGGTCCAGTTTATCCTCGCGCTCCCCGTCGTGCTGTGGGGCGGATGGCCGTTTTTTGAGCGCGGTTGGGCTTCCGTCCGTACGCGCAATCTCAATATGTTCACACTCATCGCCATGGGTACTGGCGTCGCGCTGGCATACAGTGCCGTGGCGACGGCTTTTCCAAGCCTGTTCCCTGATAACATGCGCACAGCAGATGGAGCCGTCCCTGTCTACTTCGAAGCTGCCGCCGTCATCACGGTCCTTGTCCTCCTCGGCCAGGTGCTCGAACTCGGGGCGCGAGATCAAACTAGCGGCGCAATAAGGAGCCTGCTCGACTTGGCTCCTAAATCAGCGAGGCGCGTGAAAGCCGATGGTTCGGATGAAGACGTGCCTCTTGACCAGGTTGCGGCTGGGGACCAGCTGCGCGTGCGGCCGGGCGAACGTGTCCCGGTCGACGGGGTGATCGTCGAAGGCCGGAGCGCCATTGACGAGTCCATGGTCACAGGCGAGTCCATGCCGGTAACCAAAAGCCTCTCCGATCAAGTGGTGGGTGGCACCATGAACCAATCCGGCAGTTTCCTCATGACCGCCGAAAAAGTCGGGCGGGACACGGTGCTCGCCCAGATCGTGCAAATGGTCGCTCAGGCTCAACGGAGCCGGGCGCCCATTCAGCGGTTGGCGGACCAGGTCTCGGGGTGGTTCGTGCCGGCCGTTATCCTGACAGCCCTGGTGGCATTCGCCGCTTGGAGCATTTGGGGACCTGAGCCACGCTTTACATTCGGCCTTATAGCGGCCGTGTCTGTCCTGATTATCGCCTGTCCTTGTGCGTTGGGCTTAGCCACGCCGATGTCCATCATGGTGGCGGTCGGCCGGGGCGCGCAGGCCGGCGTGCTAATTAGAAACGCCGAAGCGTTGGAGCGCATGGAACGCGTTGATACGCTTTTGGTCGACAAGACGGGCACGCTGACCGAGGGCAAGCCGAAAGTTGTGGGGGTGCACACCGCGCCGGGATTCGAAGAACCAACTGTGGTGAAGTTGGCCGCAAGTTTGGAAAGATCAAGCGAGCATCCTCTTGCCAATGCCATTGTCGAGGCTGCAAAGGCGCGTGGCCTAACCCTGTCTGCCGCCGCTGACTTCGATTCTCCTGTCGGGAAAGGCGTCACAGGCACGATTGCCGGATCCCGCGTCGTGATTGGCAATGCCCGCATGATGGAAGAGGCCAGTGTCGACATTGCAGAAATGTTTAGCGCGGCAGACCGTTTCCGTGGCGATGGCGCGACCGCCATTTTCGTTGGCATAGATGGGAAAGCTGCGGGCGTCCTTGCAATCGCCGATCCCATCAAAGAGACAACGCCCGCTGCCGTAGACGCCCTTCGGGCGGCAGGCTTACGCGTTGTCATGGTGACCGGAGACAATGCGGCAACCGCAGCCGCTGTGGCGAAGCGCCTTGGCATCAACGATGTCGAAGCTGACGTGTTGCCGCAGCACAAAAGTGAGATCGTCGAGAAGTTCAGGAGGCAGGGCCGTGTCGTGGCCATGGCAGGCGATGGCGTGAACGATGCCCCTGCCCTTGCTGCGGCGGACGTTGGCATAGCGATGGGAACTGGCACGGATGTCGCCATGGAAAGCGCTGGTATTACCCTTTTGAAAGGCGACCTCAACGGCATCGTGCGCGCGCGGCACCTGTCCGCTGCCGCAATGTCGAATATCCGGCAGAACCTTTTCTTCGCGTTCATTTATAACGCGGCCGGTGTTCCGGTGGCGGCCGGAGCGCTTTACCCCTTGTTCGGAGTGCTCCTTTCGCCGGTGATAGCGGCTGCCGCAATGGCCTTGTCGTCCGTAAGTGTCATTGCCAACGCGCTTCGGTTACGCGGCGCCAGTCTGTAGGCATTTTTTCTGAGACTGCCTCATCTGGCGGCCATCTGCCCATCGATACCGAACTCGGGAGCGAACACGCACACGTGGCGCAATTCTGCCCGCAAACGTCACGCGGAGATTGTTCTCTAATTTACGATCGACAGCGACTTAGCGGCCCAGCAAAACTACAGAACCGAAACTTGCGATACGGGCGCCGCGGGGCTGGGCAACATCCATAGGATGCGCCTGGAACCTGACACCCCGTCACGCACGACCGCCAGGCCGCAGACAACAAGGACCCCACCCACCACCGCTATCAGCGTTTCGAACCTTCTTGCTGCACGAAACTGATAATACAGAAAACCAGCGCCCGTCGAGATCAACGCCAATCCAAATGCGACGCAATCGCGCCGAGAGCGACGAGCCCCGTGGCGATCAGGAAAGGAACGCTGCTCTCGGAGATGACTGACATATTTGCGCCGTTGTGCGGCAACAAGAGACCTCCAGCCGATGCGATGACGATCAAACCGACGAGAAGGGCTCCCGCGAGCACCAGAAGTGGGATTTTGTCGGTCGAGCGTGGTGTGGCTGATCTCAAGCCGAGAGTCATCAGCAACGCCAACGCCGGCATGATCGGAAGCAGATAGTGGAGCTGTTTGCCGCTAATGAGGCTCAAGCCGAACAGCGGCGGCCCGATCCAACAGAGCAGGAAATCGCGAGCTTCGTTGCGTTCATGGCGGATTGTGCGCAAACCAGTCCATAGGGGGCGCCAGATAAGCAGAGGGATCAGGAAGAGAACTAGGATAGGTCCGTAGAACCAGAATGGACGAGCATGCGCGAACGACGACGCAATGCGTCCTGCGGATTGTTTCCAAAACAGCATTTCGGCGAAGTCCGGCCCGCCGAGATATGCAGCGCGGAGCGCCCAGGCTAGCGCAATCGCAATTCCGAGAGCGAGCGAGGCTCCAAGACGGAGATACCAGCCCCGTCTTTCGGCGGTCTCGATCCAAAACCAAGCCAGCAGCGCAGCAGGCAGTGTGAACAGCAAAACGACCGGGCCTTTTGCCAGCAATCCTATCCCCGTGCAGAATCCGTAGGCGATGAACGACTTTGGTCCTCCCCCTCGACCGGCTTGCCAGAGGGCCAGCATGGCGCCGACCACAGTGGCCGATAGCAGCATGTCGAACATGATCGAAAAGCCGAGGGCGACAAACAGCGGCAAGCCGAGAAGCATAAGTGCGCTTGCCGCCGGTCCCCTCTCGCTGTCCGGCGCAAGCCTGCGATCAAGCCGATGCGTGAGCAGAAGGGTCATTCCCATAGCTGCGACACCGACGAGGCGGGCGGGCCAGACGGCGACACCAAATAGCGACCAGCTGGCATTGATCAGCCAAAACAATAAGGGTGGTTTGTGAGAGTAGGGCTCGAAGTTGAGCGTAGGCAGGCTCCAGCTACCCATGGCCCGCATCTCCCACGCCACGGTGAGGTAGCGCGTCTCGTCGACGGGAACGGCGGGCCATGTCGCGACGACGATCGTCAAGACCACCGCAAGTACGGCGAGCCCAACGAGGCCTGCACGGTCAATTGTCTCGTCACTGATGCTCAAGTGATCAACCTGCACCCTGCACGTGAGGACTGGCTCGCCCGCCGCTGCTGACGAAGTAGAGATTGCGCCCATAAATCACGAGGCCGGAGGCCTGCCCGATGATGAAGATCGGGTCGGCGCGCCAAAGCGCGTAGCTCAGTAGAACGAGACCTCCTGCCAGGCTGAAGTACCAGAATGCCGTCGGGAGAACCGACTGCCGCTGGCGCTCGGAAGCGAGCCATTGAACAAAAAAGCGCATACAGAAAAGCGCCTGTCCGACGAAGCCGACGCAAAGCCAAAAGGATTCCGAAGACGGGAGACCCATCGCGGTGATCATTGGACTGTCTCCTGTTCGACGTTGCCAATCTGGCGCTTCAAGAGCCAGCGCACTCCGACGAGGTCGTAAATTCCGGCCCACAAGCGGTTCCACAGGCCATACTTGGAGAGTCCTGCCTTGCGCGGCCGGTGCCCAACATCGACCAGCACCACAACGACGCCAGACGCCTTCATCAGGGCGGGAATGAACCGGTGAATGTGATCGAAGAACGGCAGTTCGAGGAAGTCCTGACGCCGGAAAAGCTTCAGACTGCAGCCGGTGTCGCGCACATTGTCGCCCAACACGCTCGCACGGACGCCATTGGCTATACGCGAGGACAGGCGTTTGACCAGCGTGTCCTGCCGCCGCATTCGCTGCCCGGCTACAATCATGCGCGACGTGCGATGCTGGCCGCCGACATAGGCGGACATAAGTGTAGCGATGTCGGCAGGATCGTTCTGGCCGTCGGCGTCGAGCGTGACAATAAGTTCTTGGGACGCGGCGCGGATGCCGGTGAGCAAGGCACGACTTTGGCCCTGGCGCCGGCGGTGACGAAGAATGCGCAACGACGGATCGCTTGCCCAAGCTGCTTTTGCGCGCTCGGCGGTCGCATCCGTGCTGCCGTCGTCGACAAGGACAACCTCGCGCACGGGAAGGCCATCTACTCTTTCACGGATTTCGCGAAGCAAGGGGCCAATGCTGTCTTCCTCATTGAACGCGGGAAGAACGATCGTCGCATACATTGAGTGCTTCCCCCGGCGCTAACCCGTAAGGCACCATCCGGCAGCAAGCTGAAGGCAACCTGAAAGAACGGAATCCCGTCGCCTTATTGGCAGGCAACTAGAGCGCGCCGGGAAATTCGAGAACGATCTCAAAGCCATCGAGACGGCCTCCGGCCGGCGATAGCAGCGTCACCGAGCCTCCCGCCTGGTGCATGATCGTCTCGACAATTGCGAGACCAAGTCCGCTTCCCGTTCCGTGCTGGGCGCCACCACGCTGGAAACGGCCCTTGAGATCGCGCAGGACGTCAGCCGGCACGAAGGCACAGGCGTTGACGACATTGACTTTATGGTTTGGACTGACCCGAACATCGATCGGCTCGGCTGCACTTCCGTGATTGACGGCATTCTCGATGGCATTGCGCATGACGATCGCCACCGCGTCTACGTCCATGGCCACCCAGCAATCCCCGTCATCGCCCGTGAGCCTGACGCGGTCGCCGACATCAGACCGTCTGCGATAGTCGTCGACAACGAGCTGCACAACCGCAACGAGATTGCCGCGTTCACGCGAGCGACCAAGGCCTGCGTCGGCGCGCGACATCTGCAGCATCTTTTCGATGCGGCGTCCAAACTGCCCGAGCTGCGAGGCGATATTCTCGGCTCTCGCGTGGTCGGCCGTGCCCGCGAGCTTGCTGGCGAGCAAGCTGGACTTGGGCGCGCGCCGACGCAATCGGATTGCGCAGTTCGTGGGCGGCGTTGGCGGCAAAAGCGCGTTCTTGATCCAGGGCTGCTTTGAGGCGCGTCAAGAGTGTGTTGACGGCGCTGATCACTGGCGCGAGCTCGCCGGGTAGACCTGTGTCATCGATGGGCTCCAAATGATCGCCGCCTCGAACTTCCAGCTCGCGTGAAACGCGACGGATGGGTGCCGTCGCACTACCGACCGTTCGCCAGACGGCGAAGCCGGCAAGTGGTAGGAAAGCGAGCAGCGGAGACGCTAGGCCGAGCCAAAGACTGAGTGTAGCTTCGGACCGCTCGTGGAGTTCTTGAGCCACCACGATCCACACACGCTCGCTCGGGAGAAAACGCATGTAGTAGCGGAACTCGCCGTAGTTTCGAAAGCCATTGGTGGGAGGGTCGGGGAGCAGACCTGCGTCAGCGCCCTTCGACTGAACAAGGATGGCTCCATTCGAGTCCTGCAAGAAATAGTGCACGTGACCGCGGCGTGACTGGAAAGACGTAGCCACCGCTGCGGGTAATGCAGCAACAGTTTGGCCGGACGACTTGAGCCGGTATTCCTGCAGTGCGATGGGAATGATCTGGCCGGTCGTTTCGCGTAGGGCACTGTCGAATATCTCATCGAGCTCGTGGTAGATGGCAAAGCCGGTTATCGTCACGCCGCCAATCCATAAGACCGCAAAGAGGGTCATCAATCGCCTGACAAGGCGCTGCGTTATGGTCCACGTGGACATCTGGTCTAGCGGTCCATCCTGTAGCCGAGCCCCCGCATCGTGCTGATCGAGTCGCTTCCAAGTTTTTTTCGCAAGCGGCTCACGTAGACTTCGACCGCATTGCTCTCTATTTCAGAGCCAAAATCGTAGAGCACTTCCTCGAGCTTTGCCTTCGAGACTATTGTGCCCAGCCGGTGCGTAAAGCATTCGAGGATGGCCCATTCGCGGGCTGTCAATGGGATCTCCTGGTCGCCGCGCCAGACCTTGCGTGCAATTTGATCGACCGTGATGGAGCCGATCGACTGCCGCGGGTTTGGCAGGGCAACGGCGCGCCGCTGCACGGAATGGATGCGCGCCGTCAACTCGTCGAGATCGAACGGTTTCAGGACATAGTCGTCCGCCCCGGCGTTCAGTCCATCGACTCGATCGCGAATTTGGTCGCGAGCCGTGATGACGATGACTGGCAACTTTTGGCCTGAGCCACGCACCGACCTCAACAAGTCGATCCCATAGCCATCCGGGAGGTTGAGGTCCAGCAGCAGCAGGTCGTAGTTCACGGCGCGCATGGCGCTGCACCCTGCATCCAAGGACTGGAGCCAATCGACGGCATGAATTTTCTTCAAATGCGTAGCCACCGCCTCCCCCAGCAGTGGCTCGTCCTCAATCAGTAAAATCCTCATGATCTAACCTCTCGGCCGGCTCCTTCGTCCTATCAAGCGCCCCCCTGCGTCGTCGTGCAACCCGATAGCAATGGTCAAGCACGCCAAAGAGCACTGTTGGTGCCAAGCGAGGCGACGATGGCGAGCAGTTGCAGCGCGCCAGCCGGAAGGAGGCATGAATGCGATGAACCCCGTAAGGGTCCAGTACGGCCACACGATGTCAACATTCTTCGACATCGTGCCAGCGCAACAGCAATGAAAGACCCTTTCATGCTCTTATAGAGGGCATTGCCGCGATGCCGTTCATCAAGCAACCGATCAGTTCGCGCGAAGACTTGCACGATGCTGTTGAAAGCGGTCTCGTCCTGCCTTGGATGTGGGGTGTTGGCCTGATGAGCGAGGTCGGTTAACGCCCCGCACACTCTCGATTAGCCTTCGGCAATTGTTTGGAGCGGGATCAGGCTTGCCGTAGCGGGTCGTAGCGGTAGAAGTGTGCTGCTGCCGGCCAGGTTGACGCCGCCGCAGAATGTGGGTGGCACCCTGATACACAGCGCATCGATTAAAGCTCATCTCAAGGCCATACCGGCCGGAGTCTGGGCCCTCGGTTTTGTCTCCCTCCTAATGGATATCTCCTCCGAGATGATCCATGCGCTGCTCCCCATTTACATGGTCACGACTTTGGGGACGTCTGCACTTGCGGTGGGCATAATTGAGGGCGTCGCGGAGGCAACGGCTGCCATCACCAAAATTTTCTCAGGCGCCCTGTCCGATCGGCTCGGCAAACGAAAAGGGCTTGCAGCACTCGGCTACGGCATGTCCGCCTTTACCAAACCGGTCTTTCCGCTTGCATCTGAGCTTTCGTGGTTGATCGCGGCGCGCTTTATTGATCGGGTTGGCAAAGGCGTGCGGGGGGCTCCCCGCGATGCGCTGGTTGCCGATCTGTCGCCACCCGAGGTGCGGGGCGCGAGTTTCGGCCTCCGACAATCGCTCGATACGGTCGGCGCTTTCCTCGGACCCTTGCTCGCCATTCTTCTCATGGTCCTGACGGCCAACAGCTTCGTCACCGTGTTTTGGATCGCAGTGATCCCGGCATTCCTGGCATTTGCCCTGATCGTATTTGCCGTCCGCGAGCCCGAACGACTTCCAGATCTCAAACCGGTCCGGTCCCCCCTCAGCCGTCGCGAACTGGCGCGTCTCGGCCAGGATTTCTGGTGGGTGGTGGCCGTTGCCACAGTATTCACGCTCGCGCGGTTCAGCGAAGCATTCCTGCTTCTGCGCGCTCAATCCGTAGGCTTGCCCGTCGCCCTGGTGCCGGCCATATTGGTTCTGATGAACGTAGTCTATGCGCTGGCCGCCTATCCGGCCGGTGTCTTGTCGGATCGCATGGACAGGCGCAACATGCTCGCGGCCGGTCTCGTCCTTTTGTTTCTGGCCGACATGGTGCTCGCCTATTCATCGTCGGTTGAGAGCGTCGCGGCCGGCGTCATTTTGTGGGGTATCCACATGGGGCTGACCCAGGGGTTGCTGGCAACGCTGGTGGCTGATACGGCGCCCCCCGAATTGCGCGGCACAGCCTACGGCATGTTCAACTTGATGACCGGGCTGGCTCTACTCGCCGCCAGCGTCATTGCCGGAGTTCTCTGGGATGCCGTCGGGCCCAAGGGGACCTTCCTCACCGGAGCTGTGTTCGCGGCCCTCGCCGCCGCAGGTGTGCTTTTCCTACGCAGGGTTTCGGTCAGGACACGATTTTGAAAAGTTCCGCCGGCCGGGCGTGCAATCGAATGCGAAACGGCGCTATGGCAGAATTTTCGAAATCCAATAGGCGGTCGCCCGCGCGTGCACGAACGTTCGTCTCGCCTCACGAGGGTTCGCACGACTCGAATCTGGAATGCCGCCAGCTCCCCATCACGAGACAGCCCGCATGGTGATGGTGCGGCCTGCTCGGGCTAAAGTCAGAGCGCTTCATACAAGGTCCCTTGGCGCAATGACCAAATCCCTTGATGCGCACTTCGCCCGCCCGCCAGGGCAGCACGTGAGACCCTGCAGACGCAGACCACATTACCAAAATCAGGCCCGCCCCGATCATCTTGATTGCCATTCCCGTCACGGTGCTTTGGTCCTTTTACTTGGCCCCAGCGTCAAGGCCGTATCTCGATCCCGCAGTGCCTTCGCCATCTCCCCGAGAGATGCGTAGGCGGCGGCTCTCAGGCGATAGGCATCGCCGTCATTCGGATCGCGCTCGATCACGCGCGTGAAATCCGCAATCGCTTCCCGGTATTCTTGCCGCTTTCCCCGCAGGAAGCCGCGATTAAAGAGCACGTAACTATTGTCTGGCTCTCGGGCAAAGGCGGCATTGTAATCAGCGAGAGCCTCGTCGAGACGGCCAAGCGCCGAGCGGGCGCTGCCGCGGTTGACCAGCGCCATGACATGATCCGGGCTGCGGCTTAGGGCTTGGGAGTAGTCCTCCGCAGCGCGCTCGAATTGCCGCAGCCGGAAATGAGCATTGCCGCGATTGTAATATGGCAAAGACGCGACCGGATGCAGCTCAATCGCCGCGCTCAACTCCTCGATGGCTTTGTCGAGGCGGCCCGATTGATAGAAGCGTAAACCGCGATCATTGTGAAAGGCGGCATGAGTATCGCGATCCGCGAAATCAACGTGCCAGGGTTCAATGGTTGGAGTATCGGATTCCGCACCGGCGCAGGGCGTGAGCTGGGCTTTGATGGCGAGTAGAAAACCGGCGGCGATCACTGTTCTCCTGGCCATGGATGGCTTTCCTCTGTCACACCGCCTGAGGGCTGGGGTGCGTATGGTGATCGGGAACCTCGATGATCTCCTTCGGTCTCCCGAACCCAAATATCTTGCACAACGCTGGCAAGACCAGCAGGGTCAATATCGTCGAAGAAATAATGCCGCCGATGACGACGGTAGCCAGCGGTCGTTGCACTTCCGAACCCGCGCCAACATTAAACGCCATCGGGACAAAACCCAGGGACGCAACGAGGGCCGTCATCAGCACCGGTCGCAAGCGTGTCAGCGCGCCTTCCGTGATCGCCGGCTCGAGATCATGGCCGCTCGCCATGAGGTTGCGGATGAACGAGACCATGACCACACCGTTGAGTACAGCAACCCCCGAGAGCGCAATGAAACCCACACCGGCGGAAATCGACAGCGGGATGTCACGGAGCCAAAGCGCCGCGATGCCGCCCGTGAGTGCCAGCGGCACCCCGCTGAAGACAATGAGCGCTGCGCGTACGGAGTTAAACGCGGTAAATAGCAGCCCGAAAATGAGGAGCAGCGCCAGCGGCACCACGATCTGCAAGCGTTGGGTCGCGGAGGTCAGTTGTTTGAAGGTTCCGCCATACTCGAGCCAGTGCCCCGGCGGCAGCGTCACGCGCTCATCTATGGCCTTGCGCAGATCTGCGATGAACGAGCCGAGATCGCGGCTTCGCACGTTGGCGGTCACCACGATGCGGCGTTTGCCGTTCTCGCGCTGAATCTGGTTGGGGCCGATCGCCACTTCGAACGTGGCGACTTCCTGCAGAGGCACATAACTGGGCGCGCGCGATGCAGTATCACCTGCTCCGGTCCGAAGGGGCAGCGGGACCGGCAGGCGCTTGAGCGCATCGAGATCGGTTCTCAGGGTTTCCGGCAACCGGACGACCAGATCGAAGCGGCGATCGCCTTCAAAGACCTGGCCCACTGACCGGCCTCCGAGTGCGACCTCGATGACATCCTGGACATCCGCAATATTGAGGCCGAAGCGGTCAAGGGCCGCCCGGTCCGGGAGAATGCTGAGCACCGGCAATCCGCTCACTTGCTCAACCTTGGCGTCGGCCGCCCCGGAAACGCTGCCGACCACGGCCTCGATTTTCTCCCCTATCTCGGCGAGTTGATCCATGTCGTCGCCATAAACTTTCACGGCAACATCGCTCCGAACACCGGAGATAAGCTCGTTGAAGCGCATCTGGATGGGCTGCACGAACTCATAGTTATTGCCGGGAATCTCTCGGACAGCCGCTTCCATCTCTGCCACGAGCTGCGATTTGGGCTTGAGCGGGTCCGGCCATTCGGCACGGTCCTTGATCATGACGAACGTGTCGGCAACGCTTGGCGGCATGGGATCCGTGGCCACCTCAGCAGTACCCAGTTTCGCGAAAACCCTGTCCACTTCCGGAAACTGCTTGAGGCGCGATTCCAGTGCCGTCTGCATCCCCACCGCCTGGGAAAGGCTGGTGCCCGGAATACGCAAGGCGTGGAGTGCGATATCACCCTCATCCAGGCTCGGAATGAATTCGGAACCCATACGCGAGGCCAGCAACCCGCCGAAGAGGACAAGCAGCACAGCCGAGCCAACCATGATAAACCGGTTGGCGAGCGCAAATCGAAGCAGCGGCTCGTAAACCCGCCGCGCGCCCCGCATGATGAGATTCTCTTTCTCGTCGACCTTGCCCGTTACGAAAATCGCCACGGCGGCCGGTACGAAGGTGAGGCTAAGGATCAGGGCGGAAAGAAGCGCAATGACGACCGTGAAGGCCATCGGATGGAACATCTTTCCTTCCGTCCCGGTCAGGGCAAAAATGGGAACGTAAACGACGGTGATGATGAAGACGGCAAAGATACTCGGCCGTATGACTTCTGCCGTCGCTTCGGCCGCAAGCTTGTGGCGTTCTTCCGCGCTCAGCAATCTTCCAAGTGCGTGCTGCGCCATTCCGAACCGTCGCAGGCAATTTTCGATGATGATCACGGCGCCATCGACAATGAGCCCGAAGTCGAGCGCGCCCAGGCTCATAAGATTGCCGGAGACCCGCCCTTGCACCATGCCCGTGATGGTCGCCAGCATCGTGATTGGTATCACGGCCGCAGTGATCAGAGCCGCCCGGATGTTTCCCAGTAGAAGAAAGAGGATGACAACGACGAGAAGCGCGCCTTCGAGCAGGTTTTTTTGCACTGTTTCGATGGTTCGGTCCACGAGCGTCGTGCGATCATACATGGTCTTTGCAACGACCCCCTCCGGGAGGCTCTTGTTTACTTCGACAAGCCTCTCGCTGACGCGCTGCGAGACCGTGCGGCTGTTCTCTCCAACGAGCATGAACACGGTTCCTAGGACGACCTCGCGTCCGTTCTCGGTGGCGGCGCCCGTTCGCAGCTCCTCTCCCAGGTGAACGTCTGCGACGTCTCCGATGCGTATCGGAAGGCCATGACGGTTCGCCACGATGATCCGGCGCACCTCGTCCATGGTTGCCACCTGGCCCGGAACACGGATCAGATATTGCTCGCCTGACCGTTCGATATATCCAGCACCGGCGTTCGAATTGTTGCTCGACAACGCCTCCATGACGTCACGGATTGTCAGGCCGAAGGCCAGGAGCTTTTGCGGATAGGGCGTGACGTGGAATTGCTTTACGAATCCCCCGATCGTGTTGACTTCGGTGACGCCTGGAATATTGCGCAGCTGCGGCCGCACCACCCAATCCTGCAGGGTACGCAGCTCGGTGGACGACCACTCCGCTCCCTCTGCGTTTTTGGCGCCCGGTTTCGGCTCAACGGTGTACATATAAATCTCGCCAAGACCGGTGGCGATCGGGCCAAGCTCAGGCTCGAGCCCCTTTGGCAACTGGTCCTTGACCTGCTGAATCCGCTCGTTGATGAGCTGGCGCGCAAAGTAGAGGTCGGTGCCGTCCTCGAACACGGCCGTGACCTGCGAGAGCCCGTAGCGCGAGATCGAGCGCGTGTGCTCCAGCCGTGGAAGTCCAGCAATGGCCGTCTCCACCGCAAAAGTCACCCGCTGCTCGGCTTCAAGAGGCGAGAAGCCGGGCGCCTCGGTATTGATCTGCACCTGAACGTTTGTGATGTCCGGTACCGCGTCGATCGGCAGACGCTGGAAATTGTAGGCGCCAAGGGCGCAGAGACCGATGACTGCGAACATCACGGTCCATCGCTGGGCGATCGAAATATAGACAATCCGCTCTAGCAAAGCGCTTACTCCTAATGGTCGTGGCTCGCGCCGGATTTTTCGATATCGGCCTTCACGAGGAAGCTGTTTTCGGCCACGTACTCGGTTCCGGGCTTGAGACCACCCTTTACCTCAGTCCATGTCGCATCGCTGACACCAAGATCGAGCATGCGCACCTCATACGTCGTTCCAACCTTGGCGAAGACGACAGTAAAATCCCGGAACCGCTGAAGTGCCGAAGATTTGACGGCGAGCGGCACTTTGTGCCGGTCGACGACGACCAGGCCGCGCACCGTCATACCGGGCCGCCAACGAGCCTGTGTGTTGTCCAGAGTCACACGGGCCAGGATCGATTGGCTCGCGAGTTCGGCGACCGGGGTGAAGATCGCGACGGTGCTTTCGACCTCGCTATCCCCCTGGATGTCTTTGACCCGTATGGTTTGCCCTGCCTTGATGCGGGGCAGGTCTTTGGAGAAGACGTGGAACTCGGCCCACACCGAGCTGAGATCAGCGACCACAAAAATAGCCGCGTCTCCGGTCACATCGCCAATATTCGTATTCCGCTCGAGGAGCACGCCGTCGAACGGCGCCGTTACGTCGTAGTTGTTGAGGCTGGCGTTACTCTCGACCACCGCGAGCACTTCGCCTTGCTTCACCATCTCGCCGACATTCTTGGACACCTGCCGGACGACCCCGGGAAAACGGGCTTTCACCTGTGCAGTCTTGTTCTGATTGAGGACGACACTGCCGGTCAATGTGATCGTCTCTTCAATCGTGACCGGGCCCGCCGTCTCCGTCTCCATGCCGGCGCCCGACGCGGCGGTTTCAGTGATGGTCGTTCGCCCCTCATAGGAACCGTACGTCCACGCGTAGGTCTTGCCGTCATGCGTGGCCGAAACCGCAACATCGAAAGAGTGGGGCTCGACCACGGACGACGTGCTCTTGAGGTAGTCAGCTTGCGGCTCGAACGAAAGGGTGTCGACATCCCCTCCCAGACGCGACAGCTTCACCTCCACCACCACCTTTGCGGGGTCGAGCGAACGGTCGTCCATATAGGCATAGAAATGAAACTCCGGCGGCACACCGGTCTCGAAAATTGTAACCTCCAGCGCGAAGCGCCCGGATTTGAGCAGGCGGCCGTTATGGGGGCCCCGCTCGAATTCCTCTGCCTCCGCGGCATCGTGCTCGCCGTGCCCATCCTTTTCCGGATGTCCGGGCCCTTGCGTCTCGGCCGCCGGGATCGTACCGCGCAGGCCCGGTACGAATGACGGGTCGATTAAATTGACGGCGCCCGCTAGCGCCGCAACGATTAACAGGAATACGAGGCCGCCCTTCCAGGTCATTTCGTGTGCTCCATGCGCTAGCAGCGCGTCGCGTCTTCAGATTTCGGATAGAGGCCGCCCGACGAGCGCTTCGACTTGCGCCTTCGCCTTTTCAAAGTCGGCCTTCGCGTTCACAAGTTCGAGGCGGACCTCGAAAAGCGTGCGTTGCGCGTCGAGAACGTTGAGAAGATCAAAGCGCGCCTGCTCGTAACCGGCCTGCGTCTTTTCGTACGAGCTTTCAGCAGCAGGCAGCACTTCCCGTTGCAAGGACCGAACCTGTGCTGCGGCAACCCGCAGGTTTGTCATGGCCTCGGCCACGGAACCCGTGACGGAAACCCGCGCGGCCTCACGGTCATGCTCCGCCTTGACGACACGCTGCTCCGCCGCCGTGATGGCGCCGGCATTGGTGTCGAAAATCTTGAGCGGCGTTGAAACAGACACGACGAATGCCGCTTCGTCGGTATCTTCATAGCGACGGACGCCGCCCCCGACCGTGAAGTCGCGGACGGATTTCGCGGCCTCGAGATCGAGTTGAGCCGCGCGGCGGCCGATTTCATCGGACCACCGGGCGATGAGGGGATTGCCGTCGGTATAGGCCAGCACTCGTTCGGTGGAGGGGACATCCGTGCCGTTGCCAAGCTTCCCCGAGACACGGGTGAAATCGGCGTATCGGGCTCCCCAGAGTGCGGCAAGTCGCAACCGGTTTCCGGATAGGCGGGTTTCTTCGCCGACAACGGCCGAGCGGGCCCGCGTCAGAGTTACATTGGCGCGATCGAGCTCGATCGCGCTCGTACTGCCAATCTTCACCCGCTTATCGACCGCCGCCTTTACCTTTTCGCCCAAGCTCACCGATTTGCGGAGCACGTCCAGGCGCTCTTGCGCCGCCAGCACCTCGACGTAGGCCTGCACGGCCTGAAGCATCTCGCGGACACGGATCGTTTCCATCTCCCAACCCGCTATGGAGGTGTCCATGCTTGCGGCGCGCAGCCGCTTGACCCGTTTGTCCCCGAATTCGAACAGCTGTACGATGGACAGGGTCTCCTGAGAGGCTTCGAAGCCGGACCGCGTGTCCGCTCCGAGAAAATCCTCCACATCCAGCTTTACGTCTGGATTAGGTTTGACAGATGCCTGCAACTCTTCTCCTCGCCGGGCCTGTATCTCCGTGAACGCGGCCTTGATGGCGGGGCTATGGTTGATAACCCTGCCGACAGCCTCACGCAGCGTGAGGGTCTCCACCTGGGCATGCGGTCCGTGCGAGGCCGGTGGCGTCTCGATCACGACCGGCCATTCGCGCCGCGGAAGATCGCGGTCGGTCTCCGCCGTTTTGGCTATCGCTTCCGTCTCGATACTTCCCAAAGGCCGGGTCTCGCACCCGGACAATCCGAGCGCGAGCACGACGGCCCATAACCTTATCGAGCGGCCAGATAATCCCGGCATATCCCTTGCTCTCCCGATCTCAAACGCGCATGAGCGCTGGACGCGGCACAACGGCGCCGCGCCTCCTCAGGCAATCAGAGTCGGAGAGCTAAATCAGCAGAATCACAGTGCGCAGATGCTCAAGCCGTTCGCTTGAGGCGGGAATTCGAGCGCAGTACCGGCCGTCAGACAGATATGTTCGGACGTCGCCGCCCATCGGCTCCACGAGAACAGCAGGATAAGCTTTGGGCTTAGCGCCGACGCACGCCTTGTCCGATCTCGTGGAAGTCCCAGAGGAGACAATGGCGTGATCGTCGCAACCGCCATCGTGCGAATGCCAACCGGTAAATTCGCCGGCATGCTCGCCGTCATCATGCTCACCGCCATGATGATGAAGGGTGGTGTCCGCGTGGTCGGCGGTCCCGCCGCGCCATTCTAGAGCATGGCTACCGTCGCTGGCGTGGCACAAAACCAGCGGCATCGCAGCCACAATCGATGCCGGTGCGAACAGCACCAGCAGGATAGCGACGACGAGGCGACGCAGGCTCGACACGCGAATAGCTCCGATTGGACCGATTCCGTTACCCACCAGAGCTACCACCCCTGAGCGCGAGGGCCAACAGGTGCGCGGCCCATCTTTTGAGAGCGCATCACCCATGAGGCTAAATGGCAACAACCCGGAGAATATAAGACTTTTCAAGCGCGACATTTGACGTTTATAGAGTACCCCCCTATACTATACTTAGATCGAGGTCAAGAATGAGCCATACCGTTGCCGGGAAATCGAAGCTGCTCGGGCGCGTGCGCCGCATCAAGGGGCAGGTCGAAGCCATCGAGCGCGCCCTCGAAGGCGAACACGGTTGCTCGGAGATTCTGCAATTGGTCGCCTCGGTTCGCGGCGCAATAGGCGGGCTGACCGCAGAACTGATCGACGATCACATGCAGGATCACGTCATCGGCGCTGCCAACGCCGCCGAACGCGAGCGCGGCGCGAGCGCGTTGATGGATGTCATCAAAACCTACGTAAAGTGAGGGCCCGCAACTGCCGGATATCGCAAGCATCGTCGAACACGGGGCAGCAAATCCCTGGATTTACCTTCCCCTCGCGGTACTCCTGGGTGCGTTGCATGCGCTTGAGCCGGGACATTCCAAGTCCATGATGGCAGCGTTCATCGTCGCCGTGCGAGGCACGCCCGCCCAGGCAGCGCTGCTCGGACTAACGGCAGCAGCGGGTCATACGCTGATCGTGTGGATCATCGCCCTTGCGGGACTCTATCTCGGCGACAAAATGATTCTCGATAAGGCCGAGCCATGGCTTGTACTTATTTCCGGGCTTCTCATCATGGGGCTCTCGCTCCGAATTTTTGCGTTGATGCGGGGAGGTCTTGAGCCTTCCGCCGCTCAATTGCGCACTCCCGATCATGCCCATCAAGCCGGCCCAAACCATGATCATCACAAATCCGATGAAGATCATAACCATGACCACAGCCACGAGCCTCATGTCCAGGATGCCGGACTTGACGCGCACGCAGCAGCCCACGCGCGCCATCTCCAATGTCGCTTTGGCGGTGGCCGGGAGGTCACGAATCTCGACATCGCATGGTTCGGGTTTTCAGGGGGACTTTTGCCCTGCCCGGCCGCGATTGCGGTGTTGCTGATTTGCCTGCAGCTCAAAGCTTTCACCCTGGGCATCGCCATGGTCGCAGCGTTTAGTGCGGGACTCGCGATAGCGTTGATCGCCGTCGGTCTTGCAGCGGTCTGGGGCGCCGGTTACGCGCGGTCCCGCTGGCAAGGATTTGACCGGTGGAGCCATAGGCTTCCCTATGTGTCGGCGTCTATCGTGTTTCTGATCGGTTTCGTGATCTCCGTAAGGGGGGTGCTCGCACTGATGTCTGCTGCTCATGCCGCGCCGTTCTGACATATGGAAGCTTGTGCAACGCGACGCGCCTTTATTTCGAACGCGCACGGCTTGGTGCCCAAGGCCCTCTAACGCTCTGGCGAGCGGTAACTTCTCCTTGTCAGTATCAGCTTCCGCCAGCCTATGGCGCGCGGTTGGTCCTCGTATGTGATCACAGCGCCAGCGCATCAGCGGGTAAGAACCGATCCGGACGCTATCTTGAGTCTGGGACTTGCAACGCTGTCGGCATCGTCCATCCTGTTACAGGTTCCAGCGATCCGCTTTGCGTCAACGCCACTGAAACATTTTGTAATAAACGCGAAACACCCCGAATCGGGGTGGCCGATTAAAGTGGATCCCAACCTTTACTTTTTTGGGATGTTTTGCGCCATGGCGACCAAACCAAGCACGGCGGCCTCATCATGATCAGGGTGTGGATTGCACTGTTCGCGCTGTTGAGCCTCACAGGTTGGGGTGAACGGGAACCGGCGTGGCCGCAGGCCGGTCCAATGCCTGATGAGCCCGTTCCTGTCCCGGCCCAACCCTACCGATCGATTGCCGCTGGCATCAAAAGCTATCGGCCTGTCGAGCCGCAGCCTTGGGGCGAAATCAATCGCCAGGTGGCCCCTCCTGGCGCGCTGCCCGCGGATCGACAGCCGCCGCAGGCAACACCGAATTCTTCAACCGCCCCGGCGCAACCGAAGCCCATGGAGTCCATGCCGGGCATGCAACATTGATGAAACGGGTGTGAGTGTACCGCGGAGCCTTCGGGGGAAGGCGTTGCGAGATTTTAGAGCACCGGGGGGATCGCTCATGGGTTTGGGCAGACGGCGTAGCGTTTGGAAGAGATTGATGAGGATCTCGGCGGCAAGTCCGCTTTTGATTTTGGGCGGTTGCGCGCAGTTCTCGGCTGATGGTGGCATGAGCCTTGTGAGCGACCTGTCGACTGCAGCGATTGGCGAACCCGCCGCGAAAATCCAAGATGAGCACGGCGCCGCTGCGGCCGAGGCCCGAGTGGCCGAGCTTCTTTCGCGCACGATGACGCCCGATGCGGCCGTTCAGATCGCTCTTTTGAACAACCGGGGCCTGCAAGCCGCCTACACCGAACTTGGTGTGTCGGAAGCCATGATGGTCGAAGCGAGTTTGCCACCCTCACCGATCGTCACGCTGTCACGTCTCATTCAACCGTCGACAATCGAGATCGAAGCCCAGATTTTGCAGAATGTGTTGAGCCTTTTGACCTTGCCGCGCCGGCGCGAGATCGCGGAGGATCGCTTTCTCCAGGCACAGAAACGCGCGGTCGATGCGACTCTCAAGATCGCGGCCGATGCGCGCCGCGCCCACTATCGGGCTGTGGCGGCGAACGAGCAGGTGGTCCTCCTGCAGCAGGCCGTCAACTCGGCCGAAACCGTGTCAGACTTTGCCAGGAAGCTTGGTGAGACGGGCGGCATGGCGAAGCTGGATCAAGCGCGCGAGCACGCCTTCACGGCTGAGGTTGGCGGTCAATTGGCGCAAGCGCGTCTGACACAGCGCCTGGAGCGCGAACGGCTCAACCAGGCGCTTGGACTATGGGGCGCGCAGCTCAAATATAAACTACCGGATAAACTGCCCGCCCTTCCTCCAAAGCCGAAAGTCGAAGACGACATTGAAACCGAGGCTGTGCTTTCCCGCATCGATCTGGAAATCGCACGCATGGAGATCGCTATCCTGGCCAAGGAGTTTGGGCTCACGAGCGCCACTCGATTCATCGATGTGCTGGAGGTTCGGGGCATTCGTCGCGTTGAAACGAACAAGGTCACGGAAGTCGACTTTACGCTCGGACCGGGCCCCGCGCTCATACGCACAGAGACGCAGCGGACGGAGAAAGTTCGCTGGCGCGGCTTCGACGTGGATTTTCAGATTCCGATCTATGACTTCGGCGAAGTGCGGACCCGGCGGGTCGAAGAAACCTATATGACCGCCGTCAACCGGTTGATTGAAAAAGCGGTGAATGTGCGGTCCGAAGCACGGCAGGCCTATCAGGCCTATCGCGGCACGTATGACGTCGTTCGGCACTACGAGCGGGAAATCCTGCCTCTTCGCCAGATTATTACCGAGCAAACGCTGCTAAACTACAATGGTATGCTTGTCGACGTGTTCCAGTTGCTCGCCGATGCTCGGGCCCGGATCGAAACGAATGTGCAGGCTGCGACCGCGCGGCGCGATTTCTGGCTGGCCAAAGTCGATTTGCACACCGCAGTGATCGGCGGACGCGATGGCAGCGTTGCATCGGTCGCTGCGGGTACGGGCGGATGACGGCATCGAGAAAGGAGCTTCAGGATGACGGTATCGCGTAGAGACATGATGGTCGCGACGGGCGGGCTTGCGTTGCTGGGTGCCGCCAAAGTGACGGGCCGCCCCGCCCACGCTGCAGCCCCAGAAGCGCAGTTCCAGTCATCGCCAGCCACACAGGCTCCGGTGGCTCCTTCGAGCGGCCCAGACTATCAGCCGGTTGTCACTTTGAACGGCTGGACACTCGCACCGCGCATGAACGGCGAATGGAAAGAATTCCATCTGGTCGCTGAACCGGTCGTGCGCGAGATGGCGCCCGGAATGAAAGCACACCTGTGGGGCTACAACGGCCAGTCTCCGGGTCCAACAATTGAGGTGATCGAGGGCGACAAGGTGCGCATTTTCGTCACCAACAAACTTCCCGAACATACGACTATTCACTGGCACGGGCAGATCCTGCCGAGCGGCATGGATGGCGTTGGCGGCTTGAATCAGCCGCACATCAAGCCGGGCGAGACCTACGTCTACGAGTGGCAGATCGCGAAGTCCGGCACGTTCATGTATCACCCGCATGCCGATGAAATGGTTCAGATGGCTATGGGCATGATGGGGTTCTTTGTCGTCCATCCCAAAGACCCGAAGTTCATGCGCGTTGACCGCGATTTCGTCTTCCTGCTGAATGCCTATGACATCGATCCAGGTTCGTATGTCCCGCGCATCGCGCAGATGTTGAACTTCAATCTTTGGAGCTGGAACAGCCGTGTCTTCCCCGGCATCGATCCTCTTGTCGTACGCAAGGGCGATCGCGTGCGCGTGCGCTTCGGCAATCTCACGATGACGAACCATCCAATCCACATGCACGGCTACCATTTCGAGGTGACTTGTACGGACGGCGGCTGGGTGCGTCCCGAAGCCCGGTGGCCTGAGGTGACGATCGATTGCGCTGTCGGGCAAATGCGCGCCTACGAGTTCGACGCAAACTACGAGGGCGACTGGGCTATTCACTGCCATAAGTCGCACCACACGATGAACGCGATGGGTCATGACTTGCGAACATTCATCGGCGTCGACCAGTCCGAGCTGAAGAAGCGCATGTCCCAGATGGTCAAGGGCTATATGCCGATGGGGGCCGCCGGCATGGCCGATATGGGCGAGATGGAAATGCCGCTGCCCGACAACACGCTGCCGATGATGACCGGGTTCGCCCAATTCGGGCCTGTCGAGATGGGCGGCATGTTTTCGGTTGTCAAAGTACGCGAGGGGCTTGACCGCAACGACTACAAGGACCCCGGTTGGTACGAGAATCCGGAAGGTACCGTCGCCTTCAAGTGGACGGGCGATCCCTCGAAACTTTCCAATCCCGTTCGTGCTCCGGCTGAACCGGCAGCAACGACCGGACCTGGCGGGCCCGCATCAGAAATTGAGGTCAAAGCCGTCAAGCCGAACGGGCATTCAGGGCATTGAGGACACGTTCTGAGACGCGTGGAAACAATTTGTAACAATCGCGAAATGAAGCGGTAGAGCGCGTTCGTTACATCCCTCGTTGGCGCGAAGTCAGCGCAGTTCGTTGAGGGATAAGTCCATGAGAACGCGGATCACGCGATCACAGCTTTTGATAGCGCTGACGGCAAGCGCAGGTGTGCCGTTCGCCGGAACGCTTGCCATAGCAGAACCAGGAGCGGCCGGTCATACGCACAAAGTCTTTGCCGCGGGCGAACCCGGTGATCTTGCGAAGCCGGCTCGGACGATCACCGTCGCGATGACGGAGGGCGACGGCACCATGGCCTACGATCCACCGGAGCTGGCGGTGAGGGCTGGTGAGCAGATCAAGTTCGTGATCACCAATCGCGGGGCGCTCGATCACGAGTTCATGCTCGACAGCGTCGAGAAGAATGCTAAGCACCGCATCGCCATGCAGAAAAACCCGGAGATGGAGCACGACGATCCCAACGGACGCCGCTTGAAACCAGGCGGATCGACAGAGATCGTCTGGAAATTCTCGAAGGCCGGAGCCTTCGAGTTCGCCTGCCTCATTCCCGGCCACTCCGAGGCCGGCATGAAGGGCGTTGTCGTCGTGTCGGAAAAGTAAATCGATAGCGAACGCACCGAGATCAATTCAAACAAGGAGTTCAAGACATGAAAATCGGATACGCACTGGCCGTTGCTGCTGTGCTTCTCGCCGGACCTACGGGTGTCGCGAGCGCAGGTGGAACTCATGACCCCGCGATGCATCAGGCAGCAGATACGCCTGCTGCAGAAAAGCCGGCCGCGTCCCTGCCGAAAGTTAGCGGCACCGTGACGAAGGTTGATGAGACCGCCGGCAAGATCACGATCGATCATCAGGCCATTCCAAACTTGCAAATGGATCCCATGACCATGGTCTTCAAGGCGTCGGATGCTGCGCTGCTGAAAGCTGCCAAGCCGGGTGACGCCGTCAAGTTCACGGCGGACAAGGTCAACGGTCAGCTAACCGTAATGAGCCTCGAAAAAGGCAAGTGATAAAACACGCAGCCCAGGCCGCCTGAAAGACCGACAAGCGGCCTAGGCTGTTATATAATCTGCAGTATTTCAGATGTTGCCTCGACGGAAACACGCATGTCTCCCTCAGATTTTCCAGCGTCGGAGCGCGATGCCAGTGCGCCGCCGGCCTCGATCACAGATGCCCATGTTCTGATTGTCGATGACGACGGCCAGCTTCGCCAGCTCGTTGCCAAGTTTCTCCGCGGCCAGGGCTATCGCGTGACGGGCGTCCGCGACGGGCGTGAAATGAACGACACCCTAAAACTCGTCCTGTTTGACCTCATCATCCTCGATGTAATGTTGCCTGGGCCTTCAGGCCTCGACCTTTGCCGGGAACTGCGCAAGACATCCTCGACCCCCATCATGATGCTGACAGCTAAGGGGGACGAAACGGATCGGATTGTTGGACTGGAGCTTGGCGCTGACGATTATCTCGCGAAACCTTTCAGCACACGGGAATTGCTCGCGCGCGTCCGTGCCCTTCTCCGCAGAGCTTCTGTTTCCCCGCACCTCGTTCAGCCGCTGAGCGCTGGCGCGTACGCGTTTGAGGGGTGGGTGCTGGATACGCGCAAACGGCAACTGCTCAACCCCGAAGGTGTCGTGATTGATCTTAGCACGGGCGAGTACGATATGCTGCTAGCCTTTGTCGAAAGCCCGCAGCGTGTTCTGACGCGGGAACAGTTGCTCGACCTTTCGCGCAACAGGATCGCGACGGGTTTTGATCGCAGCATAGACGTTCAAATCAGCCGTCTGCGGCGCAAGCTTGAAAGTGCGGATGAAGGCGGGATGATCAAGACGGTCCGCGGCGCAGGCTACATGTTCGTGCCATCAGTAAAGCGCGTCTGATACGCCTGCGGCGGGAGTTCGCATGAGACTTGTCCCTGACACCATTGCCGGGCGCACCATCGCGGTGCTTTTGCTCGGGCTCACCGCACTGCATTTGGCCAGCATATGGGCCTATCAGTTGGGTCTTGATTCGGAAGTTGGACTGACGAATGCCGCGCGAACGGCCGAGCGGCTCATCTCAATTAAATCGACGCTGAGCCGGCTGCCGGCTGAAAAAAGAGAAGAAACAGCGCATACCCTGTCGGGGGGCGCACTGGAGGTCCACTACAGCACGGTCCCGCTCGCTGTAGCCCCCGCAGTTATGACCGGCCCGGCCAGCGCGTTGCAGTCCGAAATTGAAAAAAGCACAAAAACCCATCGCGATGGCGGTCTCATCGTCGGGACGCCAGCACAAGGAACAGGCACACGCACCGATCCGCATTTGACCCTCGTTTCGATGCGATTGCCCGATGGAGGGTGGGTGAACACCAACATCGCAGTGCTGGACGGTGCGCATAATTCCAGGGGAGCTATCATTGTATCAACGGCCCTGATGGCGCTTGGAGTTTTGGGTATCGCCCTTGGCATGGCCCGAAGCGTGACACAACCAATCCGCAAATGCGCCGAAGAGGCCAAACGCGTCTACGTCACAAGTGAACCTCAGCCGATCCCAGTCGACGGCCCAAAAGAAGTGCGCGAGCTGGCGGCTTCGTTCAATGAAATGCAACTGCGCGTCAAGAAACTCGTTGATGAGCGCACCCTCATGCTTGCGGCGATTTCCCACGACCTGAAGTCACCGCTGGCCCGTTTACGCTTGCGGCTAGAGGATGTTGCCGACGAAGATGTGCGCCGCGCCATCGAGACCGATTTCGATGACATGCTGCAGATGATCGGCTCGTCCTTGGAGTTCCTGCGCAGCGATCACACCGGTGAGGAGCGCCAACGGCTCGATCTTGGTGCCATTGTCCGGACGATCTGCGATGACTTTGCCGATCAGGGGCTGGCGGTGACACTCGAACGGCAAGACAAAGCAATCTTCACCGGTCGCCGCCTCGCCCTGAAACGCGCGTTCGCGAATTTGATCGGAAACGCCCTGAAGTACGGTCAAAGCGCAACTGTTCGCGTCTTAGCCGCGCCGCAGAACGTCACTTTGGAGATTGAGGATCAGGGTCCGGGCATTCCCGAGGATGAACTCGAAAAAGTTCTCGCGCCTTTCTATCGCATCGAAGCGTCGCGCAGTCGAGATACCGGCGGAACGGGACTGGGGTTGACGATTGCCCAAAGCGTCATCGAAAGCCACGGCGGTACGCTACAGCTTAAGAACCGTCCCGAAGGCGGCCTCTTGGTGAGGGTGGTTTTGGCGAAAGTGGAGGGCTCCTAAGCCCTCAAGACCAACCATGCCGGGCCGCGAGCTATTTTCACGACCGCTCCTGCAATCAAAGGAAACATTCGCGAAATCTCGCGGTAGCACCCTTTACCTAACTTCTGTGCATCGGACATTGCAAACGAGACCGATCTCGCTGCGGAGCGTCTGAAGACTTAAACTGCAAAGCACAGGAGACAAACATGAACCGGATTATTCTTGCCATTGCAACCGCTGCTGTCGGCTCAGCTACGCTCATCGGCGGCGCCGAGGCCAATACGATTTGGCGCAATCCGTACAAGAGCACGCCGTATGCCGTTCCTCATGACCATGCAAAGCCGCTTTCCGCCAAAGTTGCCCCTATGGCGGCGAAGCGGCATGCCCATAGTTGAGACCCGGCGTGTCTCGTCAGTCAGGCCAGCTCAGCAGCTGGCCTGACCGCCGCTCCAGAAAGAGAACACGATACAACAGTAAGAAGATGCGCGTTGGGTATGACCTAGAGCTTCGCAAGCATGCGCACAGGCTCCAAGAAAAAGGGTTTCTCTGCCTTTCCTAACGTATCCAGTGCACTTGTCATGGACGCGCTTCGCGTCGATCGAGTCTGATCCTCGGGAGAGTGGTTGAACCGCGCGTATGAGTTTTCCGCCGCCTCTCGAGCAACCATCCCAAAATCATGTGTTCTGGGTTTCGAATCTTCCAAAGACGAGATTGATGGCAGGCAACACGAACAGCACGAGAGGCGCTTGAAGGATCAGGCCCCCGATGATGGCAATCGCGAGGGGCTGCTGCATCTGTGCGCCCTGGCCGAGGGCGAGCGCCAAAGGCAGCAAGGCAAGGATCGCCGCCAGCGTGGTCATAACGATCGGACGGGCGCGCGTCCGGGTCGCGAGCGCCAATGCCTCTGCCGCCGACTTGCCGGTCGCTCGAAACCCTTCGAACGCCGTGAAATAAATAATCGCGACTTCGGTGACGATACCGATCACCATGGTCAATCCCATAATGGCCGAAATGTTGAGTTCCGATCCTGTTGCCGCGAGCGCCAGCATGGAGCCGCACGCAGCCAGCACTGGCATCAGCAGGATGGACCCGGCAATCATGAAGTCTTCAAACAGCAGCAGCAATAGCAGCAGAACCAGTCCAAACGCCGCGACAATAACCAGCATCAGGCCGTAGAACGCTTGTTGTTGCTCGGCATAGAGGCCGCCCAACTCGAACCTAACAGACCGAGGAAGAACGCCGGCCTCCGAGAGCTTTGCCGTCACCGCGGCCGCAGCCGAGCCCATGTCGGTACCCTCTATTCTGGCTGTAACGGCCCGCATCGGCTGAAGGTTTTCACGAACGATCTGAGGTTGTCCGGTCTCGCGTTCGATTGTCGCGATCTTTCGCAGCGGCACCATGTGGCCGTCCGCCGATTTGAGTTCGAGATTGCCGATGCGCGCGATATCATCCCGGATGGTTGGTCGCGTCGTGACGCGCACGCCGATGGATCGTTCTCCTTCGTCGATGGTCGTGGATATATCGCCGGCAATCATGGCATTGAGCTGTGCGGTCGCAACGGCGGGATCGATGCCTTGAAGTCCCGCCTTCACATGATCAATCTTGACGAGCAGGGCGTCTCCTGCCGGGGTCACACCGTCTTGCACTTCGACCAGCCCCGGTAATGAGGAGACAACAGCGGCGACCTTTGGCGCGACTTCCAGCAGGACGGCTTCGGACCCATAGAGCTTGACCTCAATCGGTTGCGGGACAGCCGTCAGATCCCCGATCAGGTCCTCCATCAAGAGTGCCATTTCGACGTTGATGCCCGGAACCTGGATCCTAATCTGTGTCCGGATGTCTGCCATTACGGCATGAATAGGTTTGCGTGGCGGTGGCTTGAGGCGAATGAAGAAATCCCCTTCGTTGGGTTCCGTCAACCCGCCGCCGAGCGCGGCGCCGGTGCGCCGGGAATAGGTCGCAACTTCAGTCGTCGCCCGCAGGATGGCCTCGACCTGTTGCAACAAGCGATCCGTCTCCGTGAGCGACGTGCCGGGCGGTGTCTTGTAGTCGAGTACAAACCCACCTTCATCCATCGGCGGTAAAAAGCCGGATGCAAGCTTAGTCGTGACCAAATATCCGGCGGCCGCCAGCGGTAGGATCGATGCGGCGACCACCATTGGCCATCGCTGCGCCGTCGAGACTGTGCGGGCCCAGAGGCCCTCCCGGCGCGATTCCTGTGCGTCCTCCTCGTGGACATCACCAGGCCGCAACAACCAGGCGGCAAGCAGCGGCACAACAAGCCACGACAGGATGAAGGATATCGTCAAAGCGACCGCAATCGTCAGCGAGAGCGCGGCGAAAAATGCTCCCGTCACGCCCGTCAGGAACGCCAGCGGCAGGAAGATGATCAGTGTCGCGAGGCTCGATCCAACGAGCGGCTTCAGAAAGTCGTTGGCCGCGGCCGCAGCAGAAGCCTCTCGTTCGGCAATCGTCGCCCCTCTCAACCGAGTCTCGATGTACTCGATGACCACGATCACATCATCGATGATCAATCCGATCGCCGCCGCCATGCCGCCAAGCGTCATGATATTGAAGCTTTGGCCCAGAATGCCAAGTATGAGTGCAGTGATCGCCATAACCGATGGCACAACGACGGCGGCGATCATTGTCACTCGAATGCTTCGGAGAAAAACAAGCAGGACGAGCGCCGCAAGCACGCTGCCGGTCAGGATCGCGTCGCGAACACTGGTCGCCGATGCCACAATCAGTTCGCTTTGATCGTACCAAAAGGATTGCGTCACGCCCGTCGGCACCATTGTCTTGAGATCGGCCAATTTGGCCTTGAGGTCCGCGACGATCTGGACCGTGTTGCCGTCCGGCTGCTGAAACACTTGCAACGACACGGCCTCGCGCCCATCGGCCGAGACCCTGGTCCAGTTCGGCACCACGCTTTCCTTGACGGATGCGACATCCTCAAGTTCGACAATCCCTGTCCCTCCGGTTCTCAAAACCGTACGCCGTATCGCGTCAAGATCGTGAAAGCGCTCATCCGAGAGCACGAGATAAAGTTTGTAGTCTTCCTCGAGTTTACCGGTCGCTTGCAGGATATTGGCGGCTGTCAATGCAGCCGTGACGTCGCCAATCGCCAGGCCGTAGGTCCGGAGCCGCATCGGATCAATCTCGACCTGATATTCGCGCAGTGCGCCGCCAATCACGCTCGTGCGCGCCACTCCCGGTATCGCAGACAGAGCCGGCGCGATGGTCAATTCGACGATGTTGCGCAGTTCCACTGGTGCGATGGACGTCGAGATAAAGCTCATCGCCGCGACCGGAAACACGGTCGGGTCCATGCGTCGGACCTTGAAGGTCGTGCCCGCAGGGAGCGACGGAAGGAGCTGAGCGACCGCCGCACCGACCTCCGTCGCGGCGAGATCCATCGGGTGTCCCCAAGGAAAGTTCACCGAAATTTCGGCGCTGCCGCGGCTTGAGATCGAGCGCAGCGAGCGGACGCCAACAACCGACCGTAGAGCGGTTTCGGACGGACGCGTTACCAGCGTGACCATTTGCGATGCGGGCCGATCACCGGCCTCGAGCGACACGACAATCCTCGGAAAGTTCACCTGCGGAAAGAGCGCAACCGGAACATAAGCGGCGTAGAGAGTTCCCGCGATGATGAGCGCCGCGAGTGTGAAGAGCAGCGATCTGCGGCGCAGAAAGGCCTTCTGAACGATTTCCGTCATGGTTGAGTCCTGACGGCCGCGCCATCGCTGAGCTCGAAATTGCCAACCGACACCACCTCGTCGCCCTTCGACAGAGATCCAGTGACCGCGATCAGCTTCTCGCCGGCAGGCAACCCGGAAACAACGGGCACGCGCTTGGCTTTGCCGGCTTGAACCACAAACACGTGGTCGCCCGTGGCATCCTTGAGCACCGCCGACATGGGGACGACCAAGGATGTATGCGACCCAAGAACGACGTTGGCCGTGACTATCGTGCCGATCATTAGTTGACTCACTTTGTCATCCGGCATGGTGGCGATCGCGTCGACCAGCCGTGTCGCCGGATTGATGACGCGACCAACAGCGCTAATGGTGGCGGTTTTGGATACAGGTTCATCAAAAACGGCATCAAGGTGCACGCTCAGACCGGACTTCACGCGCGCGGCATCTTCTGGCTCTAACCCGAGCATGACGACTAAGTGGTCGGCGCTTGCCACGGTGGCGATCGCTTTGTCGGCTGCGACACGGTCTCCCAAGCTCACCACTACCTGCGAGACAATTCCCTCATGCGGTGAATTGAGCGCGATCGTGGCGGCTTCCCCGCCAAGCTGCTTTTCCTCGTCGAACCGCGCCCGGGCGTCGGCCAGCTTCTGGCGGGCAATGTCGAGCTGACTTGCCGGGATAATGGCTTTCTGCGCCAGCTCCTCTGCCCGCCCGGCTTCCGCCTTGGCGAGATCGAGCGCGTTCTGTGCTTGCTGGAAGCTGAACCGCGCGATGGGCGCAGTTTCGAATTCCGCAAGCGGCTGCCCTTGGATCACTGGATCCCCCGTGCGGACAAACAGCCGTTTGATTAGACCGGGCTGCGGGACCGACACGCTGACCTCGGATTTTGGATCGGCCTGCACGCGGCCGTAGACGGTCAGCGTCTCATCGAACGCTTTTTCTTGCACTTTCGATGTTTCAACGAGGACGGTCGGCGTTCCCTCTTGGGCAACGGCCAGGATCGCCCCCCAACAAGGAAGGCCCGCGACCAGCACGTACAAATGCGATCTTTTCACGCGTTTTCTCCCTCAATCCAACCTGCGTCAGCGCCGTAGCGAAGGCACGCGAAAATCTTCACCGCCAAAACGCCGCTGCTTCCACGGCCACATCCTTCTGCCCGAGGAAGCTTTTCAACGCACCAGCAGTCGCGGCACTCTCCCAGAACGTGCCTAGCCCTATGATGAGAACGAGCCGCCCAAGCTTCATCATCTGGTCCTGTCCCTATCAAAACGCGAAGCCCCACCCGAACACAAGGCATGCGGCCCCACATTGCCCATCCTAGTCCCCGCAGAGATTGCTGATTTCGCGCGGCGCTTTTACGGCCGATCCTTTAGCGATCTCATCCCAAATTTTTTCACGAGGCCCATGCCCCCGAGCATAGCCACCAAGAAATTAGTCGATCTCAGTTCTCGCGGAGAGAGCTTCCCGCATCGCGCCGTATTTCTGTTCCAGCCTTTCCCACGTACTGTCGCCCGTGACCGTGAACTTGAAGCGGTTCATGGCCAAATCGTTCAGGCTATTGATGGGATAGGATTCAGACGCACCCGACATCCAGTCCCGGACGGACTGCATCTCCGGGCGCACGAAATCCACCAGATCGTTTCGGCCGGGTGATGCGATAAACACAACCAGCCCGTCTTTGGTTTCAACGATAACCTCCGGAAACACTTCGGCCAGCGTCTTGTAGATGATGAGTGATACGGGAGAGAACGGGTTCGACTCTTCGCTCCAAACGGATACCACACCATCCTGTTTCAGATGTTTTGCAAGGTTCTGATACATCTCCCGCGAGAACAGGTGCGTGGCGTTCATGTTCTGCATCCACGCTACATCTATGGCTATGACATCGTAAAGATCACCTTCGCCGCGCACCGCAAAGTGGCGGAACCCGTCATCGATAAGGATCGTCACTCGCGGATCGTCGGTCGATGGTTTCAGGAGCGGGCGAAACAGCTCCTGTGCCCTCGGCATCTCGGGGTTCAGTTCGATGACATCAACCGTTCCCGATTCCGGCAACCGGGAGAGAATTCCCGACAGGGTTATCCCGCAGCCAAGGCCGACATTCGCTACCCGCATGTTTTCGCGCTCACCAACGATCTTCATCGGAATCTCGCCGGTATCCCACGCCGAAGGGTCAACATGACCGGCCCAGCGTTCCCCAACGCTGCACAAGGGCCGGTTATCGATATTGATGATTGTCTGCCCGCCGATTTCAGTAGCGCTTAAAAGCCCGTAGGGTGAGCGTGTTTCAAAAAGGATTTTTCCGTCCTCCTGTGTCAGCTCAATCGGAAACCCCTCAACTGTCAGAACATCCTTATGCTTGCCTGCCATGGGCGAGGCAAACTGCCCAAGAGCAATCAGCGTCACACCACACGCCATAGAAGCCCATCTCAAAGGACCCGGGATCAACAGCAGGGAAAGCGATTGTATCGCCAAAACTCCGGCAAAGCTGGCATTGATGCCCCATAGCGGGATCAACAAAAAGCCGCCGACCAAAGCCCCCAGAACGGAGCCTGCCGTATCGGCAATAATGATGGCGCGGCCCTGCTCCGTCTGCGCTACAGGCGCCATCAGCGATATCACCAGCGCGCCCGCTAAAGCAGCCGAGAGCATGGAGAATGAAGCGGCCATGCCAACCGTAGCAAACAGCCCGAACCACAGCACCCCGGCCCACCAGATAAAGAAGAATGCCAGCGCCATCGTGGCCATTGAGAGTGCTATCAGCCACGGTATCGGCAAGTTCCAGCGCCGCACGGCCAACGACCCCAAAAGAAAACCCAGAAGGTGAAGTGTGATGATGGAGGCGGCGACATATTCCGAATTGGCGACATAGAAAAAGATGATCCGGTTAAAGATAAACTGGCCCATCAATGACCAAGCGCCGACAAGCAGCGCCAGTGCGATGCGCCGCCATTCCACGGCACCTAGTTCCATGTGACGACCACGCGGCCGTAAGCGCCAAGCCCGCCGTCATAGCTTGAACCGTTACCGCCGGTACCTCTGGCCCCTACCACCACCGGCACGATCTCTCCGGGAGTGTACACTCCAGCTGCGTAGGAGCGTGCTGAGTAACCGCCACCACCAGCGCCGCTGCCTCTGCAGTTACCTGAGCGTCCGCCTGAATAACCGCCGCCAGCGCCGCCGCCGCCCGGAGCAACGCCCGGTCTTCCCGTACCGTAACCCGGGATTGTATCTCCACCCGCCCCACCGTTAGCGCCGTCTCCACCCGGCCCGGCCTGTGTCCCGGCGGTGCTGCCGTTCTGACCTGTCAGATTTGTGGTGCCGCCCGATGCCGTCCCTCCTGCCCCTCCGGCAGTCGTTGAGGCGCGCGTGCCACCATTCGCTGTGACGGTTCCGTCCCAACGCGATAACCCGCCGCTGACGCCCGCGACTTTTGTTGTCGTGCTACACCCCGCTCCTCCTCCACCGGCACCCCAAACCTGCACCGTAAGAGTGTTATAGGCAGGCACTGTGAAGTTGAATGACCCGGATGTCGTGAAAGACTGCGAGCCGGGCACGACGTTGGCTTCGGTCGTTACACTCCAAGCATTGGTTACGCCACCAACGTTCACCGTCGCAGTGAGCGCCGTGTTATAGGAGGCGCTCGATGTAAGCCGCACAGCCAGAGTTTGACCGTTGGTGATGTTGCCCGATGTTGTCCAAGCCCCTCCGGCGATTGATATCTGCGGAGAGCCCGAGCCGCTGACCGAAACCGGCGTCGTGGTGTTGATGCCGCCAATTGCGATACTGTTCGACGTTGTCAGCGTACTCCGCGCAACGTCTGTCTGATCGGTGAATGTGAACGCATTCGGTGTCGTATCCGCCGCCAGCGTGGTCACGCTCCATGCGTCCGTCACGCCGCCGACATTCACCGTCGCCGTAATGGCGGTTGAGAAGGAGGCGCTGGAGGTCAGGCGCACGGCAAGCGTTTGCCCGTTGGTGATATTGCCCGATGTCCCCCAAGCTCCGCCTGCAATGGAGATCTGCGCGCCCGTGCCGGTTACGGAAACGGGAGTCGTTGTGTTGATGCCCGTGATGGTCACGGCACTGGCCGTTGTCAGCGTACTAAGAGCGGCATTCGTCAAGTTCGGCGTGAAGTCAAATGCAACGGGTGTCGTATCCGCCGCCAGCGTGGTCACGCTCCACGCATCTGTTACCCCTCCGACAGTCACCGTGGCCGTGATCGCTGTGGAGAATGAGGCGCTTGAAGTGAGGCGCACAGCCAATGTCTGGCCGTTGGTGATATTTCCGCTCGTGCCCCACGCGCCGCCATTGATAGAAATTTGAGCGCCCGCGCCGGTAACAGAGACCGGCGTCGTTGTATTAATGCCGTTGATGGTCACCGCTGACGCCGTTGTCAGCGTACTCAGGTTCGCGTTCGTGACATTCGGCGTGAAATCGAACGCATCGGGCGTCGTGTCCACCGGAAGCGTTGTTACGCTCCACGTATCGGTAACCCCGCCGACATTCACTGTCGCCGTGATCGCTGTAGAGAATGAAGCGCTGGAGGTCAGCCGCACAGCCACTGTCTGGCCGTTGGTGATGTTTCCGCTCGTAACCCATGCGCCGCCAGCGATCGAGATCTGCGCTCCCGCGCCAGTGACAGATACCGGAGTCGTCGTATTGATGCCGCTGATAGTCACCGCGCTGGCAGTGGTGAGCGTACTCAGGTTCGCGTTCGTAACATTCGGTGTGAAGTCAAAGGCATTCGGCGTCGTATCCATCGCCATGGTCGTGACCGACCATGTGTCTTGGGTAGACCCGACCGAAATCGTTGCCATATGCGCTGTGCTGAACGAAGCGCTGGAGGTTAGCCGCACGGCGAGCGTCTGACCATTGGCAATGCTGCCTGTTGTTCCCCACGCCCCTCCGTTGATGGAAATCTGGGGGCTGCCTTGCCCTGATACTTCCACCTCGCCGGGACAACCTGCGGGGATACCGCTGATCGTGACGGAACTCGCCGTGGTTAGAGTGGAAAGCGCGGCGTTCGTCGCATCTGCAAATGTGAAGGCGCTGGACGACCCGCTTCCGTAGGTTCCAGTGACGCCCAGCAGTTGTGACCCGCAACGCAGATTCGCGGCTGTGAACTGCGGATCGTTCGAGTTCCGCAGCGCTGCCAGCGTGCATTCCCCAGCATCGTCGTTTTGACACTGGGGTAATCTAAAAGGGAGCCAGGACGTCGTACCTCCGTCGCAGTAGTGCCATTTTGGATTGCCGCTGGCGTTGTATTTAATCAGCCCGTCTTTTTCTACAGTGCATGGCCCCGTATCGTTCTGCCCTTGAAGCGCGGCCAGCCCGCCGCCCCCTGTTGCGCTTTGCCATTGCGATCCGTCGCAGATGAGCGTGATCTCGCTAACGTCGCGGTCGGCGCTGGCATTTCGCCTGATATAGCCCTCCTCCTGCGCTGTGCAGGCATCTCCGGGTTTCGTGTCTGTGCCGCCGAGCTGCGCTTGGGCCGATACGGACAGTGTGATCAAAGTCAGAAGGGCGAGAAGAATTCTAGTCATCGGCGGCCTCCTTGCTGAGGCTTTCGATTTTCTTGTCGAAATGCTCTACGCCTTTATCCGAGAGCGTTGCGCCATAGACGATGCCTTCACGGACGACGAGTCCGTCCTGATTGAGGAGTGCCACAGGCTTGTCGTCGATGATGAAAACGAAGGTCTTCGTGTTTTGATCGATCTCGATCCGTGTCGGCTGCTGGCTTGCAGCGTCTTCTGCGAGCGCCGGATGTCCGGCGAGTGCCGCGCATGCGGCGGCGGTGGCAATGAATAAACGCATGAACTCCCCCAACTTCAAAACGAAACGGCCACCCGAGGATTGTCCTCATGGTGACCGGGAGTTCGAAACCGCTACAAAGAACAAACGGTGCGGCAGTCTTTAGCCGCGAAAGCCTGAACATACACTGCCGCCTCCCGGTCTAAGCCGAGAAGCGACATCTTTGGCGCGCTTCGCCATTTTGATGAGGAAGACGCACCAAGTAACGGCTGATGCCTGCCGTTCTTTGTATGGGGTTTCGACACCCCGACTGGAAAAACTCCAGCTTCTTCTATTCTATACATTTTTTGTATATAAATAAACATTATTCGATTTCACGCCCAAACTGGCGGGTTTACCTAAAGCAAAAGGATGGCGGGCCGTCTCGAACCCAAAATGGGTTCGAGAGAGAAAGGAAACCCCATGCCCCGCTACCGTGTCACCCAATACCGCGATGCCCGCCAGATCTTCGCAGCCATCATTCCGGCCGACTCTTCCGAAGCCGCCCTGGCTCTGGCGGAAGGCGACAACTGTCACTGGATCCCAGGTGACACCCACGCCTTGGACGAGCGCGATATTCCCTTCGACGAAATCCAGGAGCTGGATGACTTATCTGTCGTTCTCGAACCCGGCACCATCCCTACAAAAATCTGGTTGCTGCATATCGATGACGGCGACAACGAACCGAGCGTCGATATCTTCAGCCACAAGCCTTCCGCGCTGATCGCCTTCGAAGCTGCCCTTACGCCCTACATGACCGGTGAAGAACGACGGACATTCTCCGGAGACCCGGAAGCCGCTTACGAATCCATCCTCAAACGGGAAGGCGGCGATCTTCCCTACGGCCATGTCTGCCGTCTCGACGAACACCGTCTGAGCGTCTATCCCGCCACGCCCGCCTGATGGCCCCCAAAGAGAAAGGATGGCTTCCCATGCGTCGCCGCAGAGCGGCTTTGCAGAGGGCAAGGCAGCTCCCGCGGATCAAACCGCAACGATGGAGCCATCATGCAAACTTCAAACTCATTTCAGGAGAGCCTTGCGCTCGCCCCCTCCAACACACCCGCACCGGCCACGGCCAAAGGCGAACGCATCGTCGCGGCAGCCCACCTGCTTGTCCCGCTCCTTGAGCAAGGCACAAAGATCGAAGCCCACGCCCTGCGCGATACGATGCGTTGCGTATTTCAAACCAACGACAATGAGGGCCTATGGCAATGGAAGGACGCCTACGAGGCCTGCGAAGCCGCACTCATAATTTTCCTGCAGAAGTACCTTGCCGCCATGCGCGAGAGAGCCGGCGCACCCCGCAATGTTCTGCCGATGCTGCGCACCCTTGCCGATCTCATCCCGACCCACACCCGCCGCTCGGAAGACAGCCAGGCCTTCCAGCAATTCTCCACTCCCCTCGAACTCGCCTTCATCGCCGCCGAGGCTGGTGCCATCACGCAGACCGATACCCTGCTCGAACCTTCAGCCGGAACCGGCATGCTGGCCGTCCACGCCCACGCCCTGCAGGCCAAGCCCATCCTCAATGAACTTGCGGCCACCCGCGCCGATATGCTCGCCGCGTTGTTCCCCAGCGCACACCTCTCACGCTTCAACGCCGAAAATATCGATGACTACCTGCCCCGCGCCCTGCAACCCAGCCTCGTGCTCATGAACCCGCCCTTCTCGGCCAAGGCCAATGTCGCAAGCAAACATCAGGGCGTCGACGCGCTCCATATCCATGCCGCCCTCAAGCGCCTCGCCCCCGGCGGACGCTTGGTCGCCATCACCGGAAAGGCATGCATTCCATCGAACCCCTCATATCTCGATATCTTCGGCAAGATTGGAGATCTCGGCCAGATCCTGTTTTCAGCCTCCCTTGGCGGCCGCTTCTTCGCCAAGCACGGCACCGCCATCGAAACCCGCATCACCGTCATCGAAAAAGGCTCCGAGCACGCCACGCCGCCCGCCTATCATGACGACATCACCGATCCGGCCCTGTTGCTCGACCTGATCCAGTGCAGCCTTCCCGCGCGCAGCGTCCCAAACATTCCGGCCCTTCCCGATCCAGCCGCGTCCCCGATCGCGCTGTTCTCTACGCAAAAGCGCCGACCCGCGACGGCCGCCCCGGCCGCCAAGGCCCCCGAACCGGAAAACATCACCGAACTCGACTACCATCCGCGTGAGGATGCCGCCCAAGCCCCGGCCACCAGCGATAATATTTACGAGCCGTATCGCCTCGATTCCATCGCCATACCCGGCGCCAAACCGCATCCCTCCAAGCTCATGCAATCGGCGGCGATGGCATCCGTGAGGCCCCCGGTACCGACCTACCGTCCGCATCTTCCCGCCAAGCTGATCGAAGACGGCATCCTCTCCGATGCCCAGCTCGAAACCATCATTCTGGCCGGTGAAGCCCACAACCATTATCTCTCCGGCAAATGGCTCCTGGGCGACAAGCCCCACGCCCTTCACCCCGCCAAAGACGATGACGACACGGCCGTCACCTACCGCAAAGGGTTCTTCATCGGCGACGGCACCGGATGCGGTAAGGGCCGCGAAGCCGCGGGCATCATTCTCGACAACTGGCTCAAAGGCCGCCGCCGCGCACTCTGGATCTCAAAGAACGACGAGCTTCTGGAAGACGCCCAGCGCGATTGGTCCGATCTCGGGCAGGAAAAGCTGCAGATCGTGCTGCAAGGAAAATTCTCACCTGGGAAACCCATCGTCCTCGATGAAGGAATCCTTTTCACCACATACGCTACGTTGCGATCCGCTGGCACGAACAGCAAAGGCTCACGCCTGCAACAGATCCTCGACTGGCTGGGCCGCGATTTCGACGGACCGATCATCCTCGATGAAGCCCACGCCCTTGCCAACGCCTCCCCCGGCGAATCCGAACGCGGCAAAATCAGCGCCTCGCTGCAAGGCATCGCCGGGCTTTCTCTGCAAAACGCCCTGCCCCACGCCCGCGTCACCTATGTGTCCGCAACCGGCGCCACGGTTGTCGAGAATCTCGCCTACGCCTCCCGCCTTGGATTCTGGGGCGGAGCTGATTTCCCATTCGTCACCCGCGCCGAATTCATTCAGGCCATGCATGCCGGCGGCATCCCCGCCATGGAAGTGCTGGCCCGCGATGCCAAGGCCCTGGGCCTTTATACCGCGCGCACGCTCTCCTTCGAGGACGTTGAGGTCGACATGCTGGAGCATGTGCTGACCGCCGAGCAGATCCGCATCTACGACGCCTATGCCGAAGCGTTCCAGATCATCCATCACAACCTGACCGACGCCCTCGATGCCGCCAACATTACCAGCCCGGAGGACGGCACCCTCAACGGCCAGGCCAAAAGCGCGGCCAAAGGGGCCTTCGAATCCAACAAGCAGCGCTTCTTCAACCACCTGATCACATCCATGAAAATTCCGACCTTGATCAAGGCTCTGCAGGCCGATCTCGATCGCGGTCACGCCCCCGTCATCCAGCTGGTCACAACATCGGAAGCCCTCTTGAAGCGCCGCCTAGCGCTCATTCCGCCATCGGAATGGGGCGATCTCAACATCGACATCACCCCGCGCGAATACGTACTCGACTATCTGCATCACGCGTTCCCCATCACGCTTTACGAAACCTATTCCGACGAAGACGGCAAGCTCCATTCCCGCCCCGCCATGGAAGACGGCCAGCCCGTCATCTGCCGTGCGGCCGAGAGCCTGCGCGATGACATGATCGAAAGCCTCTCTGCCCTTCCGGCCGTTCAATCGGCCCTCGATCAGATCATCCAGCACTTCGGCACCGATATCGTCGCCGAGGTCACGGGCCGCAGCCGCCGCATCGTCAAAAAGACCGGCGCACACGGCCGCCCCGTGCTGGCCGTTGAAAACCGCTCCGGTTCGGCCAATCTCGCCGAAACCGCCGCCTTCATGGACGATCGCAAGCAGATCCTGATTTTTTCCGATGCGGGCGGCACCGGGCGCAGCTATCACGCCGCGCTCACCGCCAACAACCAGCGCCGCCGCGTCCACTACGTTCTGGAACCCGGCTGGAAAGCCGACGCCGCCATTCAAGGCCTCGGCCGCACCAACCGCACCCATCAAGCCTCCGCTCCCGTTTGCCGCCCCGTGGCCACGGATGTTCGCGGTGAAAAGCGCTTTCTCTCCACCATCGCCAGACGCCTCGATACCCTCGGCGCCATCACAAAAGGCCAGCGTCAAACCGGCGGCCAGGGTCTCTTCCGCCCGGAAGACAATCTGGAAAGCCCCTACGCCCGTACGGCCCTCAACGTCTTCTACCAGCAGATCATCCTGGGCAAGATCCCGGAATGCTCGCTCGCAGACTTCGAAGATGTGACTGGCCTTAAGCTTTCGATTGATCTCGGCGCGGTACGCTCCGAAATGCCGCCCATGCACACCTTCCTCAACCGCATGCTGGCGCTTAAAATCGAAATGCAGAACGCGCTGTTCGCGCATCTGGAAAACATCCTCGCCGGCATCATCGAGCACGCGATCTCCGAAGGCCGCTACGAAATCGGTCTCGAAACCATCACCGCCCACAGCCTGATCGTCACCAAGCGCCAGGCAATCGACCGTCACAAGAGCGGGGCCGAAACCCTGCTCTATGAAGTGGAGCGCAAGAACCGGACCGCGCCCCTGACGCTCGAACGCGCCATCGAGATTACCTTCGACGCCAAGACCAAATTCATCCGCAACGAAAAATCCGGCACCGCCGCTCTCCTGGTCAGTGCCCCCTCACGCACAATCGAGGACGGCTCGGTCGAGCGCCGCTACCGCATCCTCCGCCCAATGGAAACCGATTACCTCAGCGAAACCAGCCTGCACCTTTCATCCTGGAAAGAGTGCGACCGCGAAACCTTCGAACAGCTCTGGGCCGCCCAGCTTGCAAAAATCCCCGAGTTCGTCACCTCGCGCCTGTTCATCGTCACAGGCCTCCTGCTTCCGATCTGGAACCGCCTGCCCAACGATCACTGCCATATTTATCGCTTCACCACCGATGACGGCGAAAAAGTCATCGGACGCCCAGTGAATATGGCCGATCTGGCCAATCTGGGACTCACGCCCAGCTTCGAACAACCGGGCGAAGCCTACGACCACCTGACCACCGGCGGCTTTATCGATCTCGCCGAAGGCCTGAGCCTGCGCAAGGTCAGCGTCATGTATGCCCCGCGCATCGAGCTCACCGGCTTCAATGACATCAGCCTGCCAGGCTTCAAGGCCATGGGCCTCACCACCGAGATCATCGCCTACAAGCTGCGCCTGTTCGTGCCCATGGGCGATGACGCCAACGGCATTCTCGACAAGCTTTTCAAACGCTATCCCCCGCTCTGATCCCGCCTGTTGCCAACCCACGCCTCCTCTCCGGCTGATGCCGCAGAGAGGAGGAGGCCCCATGGCGCAAGAAAGGACGCGCGTATGAGCAAAGATACCAATGAAATCGCCAGGCTCTTGTCCCGTCATGCCCTGGCCGTCTGCCAGACCTATCTCCCCAATGGCCGCAAGACCGGCAATCACTGGATCATCGGAAATCTTTCCGGTGACAAAGGCCGCAGCATGCACGTGCGCTTGCACGGCTCCGACTATGGGCCCGGCGCAGCCGGAAAATGGTCGGACAAAGCGACAGGCGAACACGGCGATCTTCTCGATATCATCGCCGCCGCCAACGGCGGCATCAGCTTTCCCGAAACCCTCGATGAAGCACGCCGCTTTCTATCCCTTCCGCGGCCCAATCCGCCGCCACCCGCAACATCGTTTCTCCCTTCCGAACATGCCGCCAAAGCCATGCGCCTGTTCCGTTCGGGCAAAAACCTCCACGGCACCCAAGCCGAACGCTATCTGCGCAGCCGGGCCATTACCGCTTCGTTGGAATACGAGGCGTTGCGTTTCCATCCCAACTGCTACTATCGCGAGGACGATGATGCACCGCTGCAAGCCTTTCCCGCCCTGCTGGCCGCAATCACCGATCTGTCCGGCACGCTGACCGGCGTCAATCGCACCTGGCTCGATCCGGCCACGCCCGCCCTGGCTTCCATTCTCGATCCGCGACGCGCCATGGGCCGCATGATTGGCCATGGCGTGCGTTTCGGCGTTGCCCACGACGTCCTCATCGCCGGTGAGGGCCTTGAGACCATGCTGTCCATCCGTACGCTTCTGCCGTGGATCCCTGCCGTATCGGCACTGACAGCCGACCACCTCGCCCTTTTGCGCCTGCCGCTCTCGTTGCGCCGCCTGTATGTCGCGCTCGATAACGATCCCGCCGGCGACATGGCCTGGGCCGCCCTTTCGCGCACCGCTCGCGCCCAAGGCACCGCTGCCTTTCCGCTGATTCCCGCGCTCGATGACTGGAACGGCGATCTGCGCCAGCTCGGCTTTGCCGCATCGCGCGATCTGGCCCTTGCGCAACTGCACCCGGACGATATCGCCCCGGTTTTGTCCCCATTGAATCAATCAGCCCCCGGCGAGGAAAGCCCGATCCCTGCGCGCGGGACGGCATAGCCCCTTTCCGCGGCCCGCATCGATGGCCCGGGACCGCTCTCCCAGAAAAGCAGCGCGCGTGGAGCCACGGCCTTTTGAAGACGCGATCATGCCAGAGCCAGCGCGGGGTCAACCCAGAGGGTCGGCGCGTTGCGCCGCCTTGCGCGCGGACAAGTCCGCGGCGCTGCGGTGACACCCGCTTTCTGGCTCAGGCAAGAGGATCGCGAAAGGCCGTGGATGGTCCACGGCTTCCGAACTTTATCTAAGGAGAAATCTATGTCCCACTACGATCCTTCCGAGCACGCCTCCTACGAGGGCTCCGCTACCGCCGCCGTCATCGAAGGTCTGAAGACCTTCGGTTACACCCCATCTGCCGATGAAATCGACCAACGGCCTCTGCCGGAAACCGAGGATATGGACCAGGCGATTTCCGCCATGTTCCAGATCATGTCAGATACACTGCAGGACAGCGCCTTGGAGCCCGACCTCGAAGATCTGCTCTGGTCGCTCGCCAATCTCTTCCACCGCAAAGCGGCCACCGTGCAACGCATGCTCGATGACAACGAATCGCGCCAGCGCTATTCGCAGGAGCAGCAGGACGGCTCGGAAGTCCGTTCCGTCGAGCTGGAAAACCTCATCGCCCACGGCATGGCCATCCTGCAAAAGCGCGACCTCTTCGAATCCTGCCGCGATCTCGCCGGCGCGCATTTCGAAGCCATCACCGGAAGCGCTTGGCGTCCCAAGGCCGGATCGCTTGCCAACCGCAAGACCATGACCGCCGCCATCCTCGACTCCAAGGATTACATCAAGGCCAAGCGGTACAAGGAAACCAACACACTCACCCCACCGGGAACTCTGATCGCCTTGTCCGGCGGCGTCGAATACAACAACGTGGCGCTCATCTACGAAAAGCTCGATACACTGCTCAAGCGCTTCCCCGACATGATCCTGATCCATGGCGGTGCCGACAAGGGCGCTGATCTCATTGCCACCAAATGGGCCTCCGCCCGCGGCGTCACACATATGCCGTTCAAGCCCGACTTCGCCCGCTGGGGCAAGACCCGCGCCGGCTTCATGCGCAACGATGAGATCCTCAAGCTCGAGCCGCGCGGCGTGCTTGTCTTCGACGGCACCGGCGTCCAGCACAACATGGCCGACAAGGCCAAAGCCGCCAAGATCCCGCTCAACGATTACCGTACCCAGAAGGTCGCGCGGTAAGCGATGACCGCCCAAGCCCTGAGCGCTTCGCGGCGCTCGGGGTTTTTTTATGCCTCATCCAAATCATGTCTTGCACTTAAAGCCCACGCGCGATCAACGCCCACAGCGCGCTCGGTGCTTACCTGCGCCAATAGTCAAAGCGGGCCCTGGAAAATCGCTCGATCAATTCCGCATCCCCGCACGAGGCCATTCATCGTTACGCGGATATTCATTTCCGTTTTTCAAGAGAAAGAGGGCCGTCGGCAGAGCGCGAACCGTTCCGGTTCAAAGAGAGCGCAAACGCGCCATTCCCAACCTCTCAGCAAAGGACCCGAGCCATGACCCTCTCCAACAGCGCCGTTGGCGACATTCTCTATACCTCCTGGGGTTACGAGCAGACCAACATCGATTTCTATGAAATCGTGGCACGCCGCGGAAAATCCACGCTGGCTCTGCGCAAGCTCCAATGCAGCAGCGAAGACGAAGGCTGGTGCCGCCACAAGGTCATGCCGCTCAAAGGCCAATTCGTCGGCGACCAGATCCTCACGCGGCGCATCAGCAAGCACGGCACAGCCAAAGTCGAAACCTATGCCTATTTGCACCCCTGGGACGGCGCGCCCAAACACGCCACCAGCTACGCCTGAGGTAGCCACCACGTTTCATAGCGAAAGAATTTCCCATGCCCCCAAAACCACCAAAACAAATGACCGTGACCATCACACTCGACAACGACTGCTTCGCCCAAAATCTCGAAGCCGAAGTCGCAGCCATCCTTACCGACCTTGCCAATCGCATCCAACACGAAGGCGCCGGGCTGGAAGCCCGCAAGCTCCTCGACAGCAACGGCAACAACGTCGGCAACGTCTCGCTCTCTTACCGGTAGACCCCGCTTTTCACTCGCACATTTCTTGAGAAAAAAAGGCCGTGTTCTACCCCGGCGAAAACTGGGAGCGACACCGGAGAGTTGCCGCGGCCGCATCCCAAAAAAAACCAACCGAAAGGACCCTTCCCATGACCGTCACCCTCACCGATCCGCAAAGCGCGACCGCGCTCAAGGCCGCCCAGCGTCAACTCGAACGCATGCTGGATGACGATGAGCTGCGCTTTTGCAGCCAGACCGGCGCCACCCTCGAGCAAATCATCTCCAATATCCACCAGGCGCTGATCAACCCGCTGAAGCCCGCCCAGACGATCAATCCGGCTGAGATCAAAATCTACGCCGTCCATGACGCAACCGATCCAGACCACGCGGTCAGCCTCTGCGGATACAGCTTCAGTGCCGTACCCGGCAACGCCGAGCCCCATCATCGCCATCAGCCGATCGATCCCCTGAACCCCGGCGCCAGCCTGCATCTCTATTGCTTCAAAACACCCGAGCAAGCCTCGGCCTTCATCGGCGGATTGCAACTCTTCCGCGCTGATGCATGCGGCCAGACCATGCAGACCTTTGCCCCGGATCTAACGGCTGTTCTGGTCGAGTTCTACGATTCGGCCGCAAACCATCTCATCATCAACACCGATCACCTGATCTCCGCCCCGAGCGTCCCGGCCCATGATCAATACATCGTTCTGGTGCAAACCGAGGCCGACCCAGAAACCTGGCGCTTCCTGCACTTCTCGGCCGACGATCCCCAACACGCGCAAGAACAAGCGCTAGATGAAGATCCGAACAACACCGTCACGGCCGTTTTTCACCGGATACAGTAGGCCCTCTGATCCCACACATCACCCACGACCAGCTGCGCCATTCGCGCTGGCACCAAGCCCTGAGCGCTGACCGGCTCGGGGCTTCATTATTTTCAGCATCCAGCCAGAGAAAGAGACCGGCGCGGGCGGGCGAAGCGCGCCCGCAGGATTGAGAGGCGTGCCCTCAACCCGATCTGAAAGGACCATCCCATGACCGCAACCGCCATCGCCCAGCTCCAGTTCATGACCGCAGCCGAAGTCTGCGCCGCCGCTCCCCTGGGCGCCATCATTCGCTACACCGATCTAGCGCCGGAACCGCCGCTGCGCTTCAAAAACAAGCATGCCGTCTGGCGGCGCTCCAACGCCCAAGGTCGCCTCATATCTGTCACGCCAGGCGAGAACGGGCATCCCGGCCACTTCACCCTGCACGAGGGCGATTTCGGCAACGGCAATATCGTCGTCCTAACAATCCGCAAAACCTTCGCCCTCGACAGCAGCCTGGGCTTTGCCATCGCCCAAATGCCCGCGCCGGGCTCGGTCGCCGTGCTCACCGCCTGGAACGATATCCCCGAGCTCCAGCATCTCGCCGCCAATCTGCAGGATGCCGCTGACTGGATGCGCACGAATCAGCACCACGGCGCCTACCTGGAGCCCGTCCTCGCCTGCACGCAGCGCGCTCAATGACCACCATGAAGAAGGAGCCTTTTCTCCATGAAATTCCTGACCCCGCACCAGCACGCCCAGCTGATCGCCAATGGCAAAGCCCAAGCCCCCGTCAAAGGCACCGGCCGCGAAATCGACTTTCTTCCCGTCGTGCGCCTCTTCAATCCCTATGGAGCGGGAACATGGCTGCTCACCGAGATCGATGCCGATGATCCCGATATCGCCTGGGGCTTGGCCGATCTCAACTGCGGGTGCGCCGAAATTGGCGCCATCAGCCTGTCGGAGCTTTCCGCGCTCCGCCACCCAGTTGGGTTTTTTCTGATCGAACGCGATCAGCACTGGAGCCCGCGCGCTCCCATCTCCGCCTACATCAAGGCATCTGTCGCCGCCGGCCGCATCGTCGAGCCAGACCTCGAACCTGTTTCGAACTGACGCTTTCCAGCCTGACCGGTCGGTCAATTCCCCACAACAGCAGAGATCGAGAACGCCCCCGGTGGGGCGAGCCGGAGGCTGCGCCAGAGAAGAGATTCGATCGCCGCCCTCCCGGCACCCATCACCCTCCAACAATCACCATAACCAGGAGCTTTTCCATGACCAAACCCAAGACCAAAACCGCCAGCCCCGCCCCCGAAGCCGTGCAGATTTATCCCAGCCGCATGATCCCGCTCAATCTGCTCGATGTCGACGAGGCCAATGTCCGCCAGATCAAGAACGGCGTAACCATCGAAATCCTGGCCGATGACATCGCCGAACGCTCCCTAATCCAATCCCTCAACGTGCGCACCGCCACCGATGCCGACGGCAAACCAACCGGGCGTTTTGGCGTCAAAGCCGGCGGTCGCCGCCTCAAGGCGCTGCAGATCCTGGTCAAGCGCAAGCACATCGCCCCCGACGAGCCGATCCCCTGCATCGTCAAGGACGACGGCAATGCCACCGATGACAGCCTCGCGGAAAACATCTTCCGCGAGCAGCTGCACCCGCTCGATCAATTCAGGGCCTTCAAAGATCTCGCCGAACAGGGCATCCCCGATGCCGCCATCGCCAAGCGCTATCACGTTACCGAGCGCTTCGTGCAACAGCGCCTGAAGCTCGCCAAGGCCAGCCCGAAGCTGCTCAAAGCCTTCCAGGACGAGGAGATCAGCCTCGAACAGCTGCAGGCCTTTTGCGTCACCGACGACCACAAACGCCAGGACTCCATCCTCAAGCTGATCAAGGGCGGCCAGCGCTATGGTGCCTATGACATCAGGAGAACCCTGACGGAAGATTCGATCGAAGCCGACGATCCGCGTGCCCGTTTCGTAGGCCTAGAGGCCTACACGGCCGCCGGCGGCACCCTGATGCAAGATCTCTTCAGGGAGGAAAGCGGCCCCTGGCTGCAGGATCCGGTCCTGCTCGATCAACTGGCCATCGCCAAGCTCGAAGCTGTCCGCGACAACATCCTGGCCAAGGGTTTCAAATGGGCCGAGATCTGCTTCGTCGGCACCAATATCTGGGACGTGAAGCGCAATCTGGCCACCATCCCCAACCTTCCCTCCTCCCTCACCAAGGAGGAGGCAGCGCAGGAAGAGCAGCTTCACGCCGAGCACGACACGCTGATCGAAGAAATCGAAAATACCGGCGAGGAACCCTCAGCGCGCAACGGGGCCCGGCTTGAAAATATCCGCACCACCCTGGTCGAGCTGCGCAACCGCCCGCCGCGCATGTCGGCCAAGCAGATCTCCCGTTCCGGCGTTCTCATCCGCATCGATAGCGACGGCGATCTCAGCATCGAATACGGGTTCCTCAAGCCCGAAGACGTCAAGCAGGCGAAGAAAGCCGCCCCCAAATCCTCACGCGCTGAGGGCAACGAGGACGATCTCGACCACGATGCTGACGATTCTGGCGGAGACGAGGATGACGACGACAGCGACGATTACGTCCGCGCCGACAACAATCCCGGCGCCAACATCGCCGGAAAGCTGCTCTCCGACAGCCTGACCCGCGATATTACCTCCTACCGCACGGTCGCGCTGCAAAACGCCATGGCCCAGGACTTCAATACCTCCTTCCTGGCCGCCCTGCACGCCTTCTGCCTCTCGCTCTTCTACCGGCGCGGCGAGTTCCACCAAAGCACGGACTCACACAAGGCGTGCGCCAAGATCGCGCCCACGATGACCGAGTTCCGCGGCGTTCAGGGTCTGGATGAGTTCGAACCGCAAAAGCAGATCACCCAGCGCCACCAGCACTGGCGCGACCGTCTGCCGGAAAACTCGGACGCGCTGTGGAATGCCCTGAACGAGCTTTCCAACGAGGAACGCGGCGAACTTTTCTCGCACTGCGTCAGCCTGACCCTCGATGCGGTGCATGGCAATCAGGCCCGCTCCTCCTCGGCGCTGCATTCCGACCAGCTGGCCGAAGCCGTCCAGCTCGACATGGCGCAGGCCGGATGGATCTCCACCGCCGCCAATTACTTCGGCCGCATCAACAAGGAACAGATCATCCAGGCTGTGAAGGAGGCCGTCCCCGCCAAGGCTGCCCTGATCGATCACCTCAAGAAAGGCGTGATGGCCGCCGAAGCCGAGCGCATCATCAAGGACACCAACTGGCTCCCCCCTTTGCTGCGCGCCCCGTTCACGGCCATGCCGGAGCCTGAGACCGATGCCGCTGCCGGGGAAACTCCGGCCGAGACCAAAAAACCCGAAATACCCGCATTCCTAAAAGGTGGCCTCAACGGCGCTTCCCCCCCGCCTGCCGCCTAGCCGGAACGCCCCGCGCCTCAAACCCTATCCCCACACACAGAGGCGCGGGGCCCTTTCTTTCAACCCCGACACTGGAGAGCCCACGACAAAACCCGCCAACCCGAAAAGGAGATTGCTTTCAGCACCCGCAATGACCGCTACCCCCCGAACCTCCCTCTACCGAAGAACCCATTCCCTGACCACCGAGCTCCTGCACGCCGGAATCGCCGCCCACCATATCCACGGCCTGTTCCTGTCCGGCAACGACACCGATGCCCTAGGCCAGATGACCAAGCTCATCCAGCACATGCGGATCGCCATGCAAGACCGGCGCGAAATCACCCGCCTGATCAAAAAGGGCGTGCTCTCCCCACCTTCAACCAAGCAGCGCAGCTAGGAGGCGACCATGACAAACCCGCAAACCCAAGAACTCTGGATCACCTTGCGCTTCAAAGGCTATGCCGATGCCGCAGCCCCGGCCCAGCACGTCGCCGAGCACACCCTTGCCGACCTGCAAGCCCATCTCGAGCGGCGCTATGGCGCGTTACCCTTCGCAATCTCGCAACCGGGCGAGGTGATCGATGTCGAGGACGAAGCCCAAATCTACGACACGCAAGAACCAACGCCGCTCTACGATCATGCCATGACGATCGCGTTTTCGCTGCGCTCAGAACATCCGTCCGGCGAAGACCTCACCCCGCAGCAAATCCGCAACGCCCTCTATCAGCGCCTTACCAGATTAGATGACGATGAGCTTATCGAAGCCACCGGCGCGCCGTTCGATACATATGAAGTCGATCAATCCATCCCGGTTACAAGCCCTGCGCTTCCCGCCGAGATCACCCGGCAAAGCACCTTCCAGGTCGATCACGAGGCATCGGACGGTACCTGTTTTTCCGTGCAAGTCGCCGGGATCGCCACCGTCACCATCAAGCGCGAAAGCGAAGGCATCGTCGCTGATATCTACCCGCTTCACGCCTCCGGTGAGCCCGTGGCCTCGACCTACGCTTTCGATCACGACCTTACCGACACAGACCCCCAACCAGAAAAGGACCCCGACACCAATGGCTAATTACACCGCCGCTGCCCGCAGCAACTATTTCCGCGTTAAAAATCCCAAGACGTTCCGGCGTTGGTGCAAGGTTTTCGATCTCGACATCCTCATGCCCGACGACGCCGGCCCGGAGCCCTTCTTCGCCATCACCCCTTCCAGCGATACCGGCTCATGGCCCGGCTTCCATCCCGATACCGATGAGGAAATCGACATCCATCACGAGCTCGCGCCCCATCTCGATCCGCGCGATGTCGCCATTCTCATGCAATCCGGCCACGAAAAGCTGCGCTACATCACCGGCTTTGCCACCGCCGTCCATGCCGACGGCCGCACCGTCACAATTTCGCTTCGCGACATCTACGACCGCGCGCGCGAAGAATTCGGACAAGACCTTTCCATCACCGAAGCAATTTACTAGCGCCCCTTTAAAATCGGCCCCCGCTTGATCAACAAAAGGTCTGACGCCGCAGCATTGCCGCCGAGGACCGCATGCACCGCATTCTCAATGCTCTCGCATACCTTGCCTTCATCATCTCCTACGCCCCGGCCGCAGGCTTTGCCGTGCTCGGTCCGGTTTTTGATCGTGCCCCTCCTTGGGCTGCCGCAGCATTCGGAGCCGCACTGCTGCTGGCTCCCCCAGCTACCGCAAGTTCGATGCGCCCGATCTTTTCGGCATTGCCTCCGGTGAGCTGCGCTACACATCGCTCTTTGCGCTGCCGGCCATCCTGATCGCGCTCTATCACGTGGCAATCGCCAACACGGCCCAGGCCATCCACGATTTCGATTTCGCGGCAACCCTCTGCGCCCTTGGCGTTGTCATCGCCCTGATCGGCGCGGCGCTTCCCCTCCGTCCCGACAATGACCGCGAAAACACCCACGACTTTTAGAGGAAGAGATGTGCGCCAGCCGGGCAAGCCGGCTGCGCCGCCAGAGAAAGCTCGCCCTCGGCAACCCTCAACCCTAACCAAGGAGCGTTCCATGGGATGGATCTATCTGGACCTCGCCCGCGCCGGTCTCTCGCTTGAACAAGCCAAGATCAACCACGTGCGCGACGCCGCCCAATACGGCCCCGGCACGGCCGCACGCATCATCATGCACGAATGGCACCCCCGCACCTGGTACGCGATCATCGGTCTTTATGCGGTCCATTCCGATCAGCGCATGCAACCGCCCCATACCGTCTTTCTGCGTACCGACCGCATCGACACAAGCGACGGGCTATTTGGCTACAAGGACATGACCGAGCAGATGGGCCCGCTGGTCGACGATACGCCCTCCTTGGCCATGGTCCGCGCCATCTTCCGCTACATCCCTTACGCCGAAGGCGATGCCATCGCCTTCCGGCAATCGCTCGGCATTCCCTTCCTCCGCAAAGGCCGCGCCGAGGCCGCGATGAAGGAGGCCCCATGAACCTCATCAAACACAGCTACGGCGGCCGCAAGCCCGCCCGCTATTACATCGACGGCAAGCGCGTTTCGCCCGGCCGCTATGAGCTCACCGTCATCGAAGCCCGTATCGCGGGCTGGCAGCACTGTTCCTTTTGGGGGCGCACCCTTTGCACCGCGCCCGGCCGCGAACACTACCTCTACGGATCGTCCATCAACCGCTGACAGAAAGGATCGTCATGGCCACCACCAAACCCCTCCGCGCCCGTCCCCGAAAGACTGGCCCTGCATTCACAGGCCCAAAGGCATGCAAACACGCCCGCTGGTGCGCTCCATCCTCGTCGCGCAGGGCGAGCACCGCGTCGTATCACGCAATCACGGCGCCACGTTCACGGTCTGGTTCACCGGCACCCGCGCGGCCTGCCGCCGGTGGATCTTGGGCCGGGCGCGCGGACATATTCCGCCCTACTATGCCATCACCTCCCGTACGTCCGACTTCAACAAGTGTTTCTGACCGAGACCTTTTAGAGGCGGCACCGCTGCTCCCCCGTTCGGTCCGTCCCTGCCTTCCTAGCGATTTCTTCCATATCTAAGGCAAAGATCAATCTTCCGGCCTCGCCCCCCTACCGGGGGCGACCGCGCTCTATCGCTCGCCCAAGGCGTCGCGACGGAGCCGCCCGCGGCGTCTCCGCCCATCGGGTCACGATCGCATGGCCGAACCGCCCTTCCGCTCCAATTTTCCGCAGAGGGCCAGCCTGCATGCAGACAGCGCACCACCCGCAGTATCAGAGCAGAAAGGAAAGCCCCATGACCTTCTTCGCCCGCACCGCGCCCGAAGAAATCGCCCTCATCGACAAAATCGCCCAGCGCATCATGGCAGACCCCGAACTGTCGCCCTATGCCAACAAAATGACCGCCATGATCGAGATCATCCTCACCCACTGCAACGGCACGCCGCTCGCCCTTGATGCCCTCCTGGCCGCCGATCCGGCCAGCTTCTGGCACGATATCACCGGCATCGCCCGCAATCTCGACCGCGCAACCGGAAAGCTCGGCAATGGTTTCACGCCGCGCCACGCGCTGCACTGATGCTCACTTCGAGAAGCAGTCGAAAAGAAATATTCGAAAGCAAATTCGAAATTCGGTTATTATAGTCATTCCCTAATACATTGACCGGATCGCACTTAAGCAGCATTGCCCGTTTATGCTATGCTCGACAAATGACTGATCACCTTGGCAACATCGAGTCTGTGGCCCGCGCAATCTGCGCCCGACAGCTCGCCGTACAGACCGATGCGGCCGAAGTGGCGGCCCTGGTCGAACGCTTTTGGCGTGTCGCCGCGGCGCTGCTGGAAGCGGGGCTGATCGGCGATGACAAGGAGATCTCACACAGCGTCGAGCAGGGGGAAGCAGCCTGGGCAGATTAGCGTTCGCGCCATTGCTGCCCTCGATCGATTTTTTTTGACTTTTCTGGTCATATTCTGTACTATGACAAACTTCCTTCACATCGGCAGGCTTTGATCAACGCGGCGGGCGTTTTCGCCTTTGCTGCGCATCGTCATGCCTGCAGCGCTGTGGAGAGAGGCCGAGCGCCCGCGTTGTGCGGGTGCCGGAAATTTGCTACATTACTTAGGCATTGCTCGCAGTGTCGTTCCTCACCAAACCTGTTTTTATCGCTCTCCATTGTCGCCACTCTTTTGCGAAAACGGTCATGACATTCGAGACAACGCCTGCCGCCATCCGCATCGCTCCCCACCGCAATTCCGCCGCCACGATTTACCGTCCAGGCGATCCCAACCAAGCGGTGAGTTCCATCAGCGACTACACCCTCGATCTCGACGGGCCCTACGTCGCATCGCCCCTGATCGCCATCCACATTCGTGATGAAATTTTGCGCGGCACGCCACAACAAGCCGACGCGCTCGAAATCTTCCGCCTCTATGCCGGCCTCAGCCCAGCGGATCTCGCCCGTATTCCAACGGAGCAGCGGCTGCTCCTGTTTCGCCTCATCTACCTCCTCGTGTTCGTCCCCGCCTTCTTTGGCCTCCACCTCGTCGAGGAGACTGAACAAGCCAAGTCCGCCCCATCCGCCCGCCTCGCCTCCGCCTTCGATAGGGGCGTCCCCCTCATCGCAGCGACGCTGGTCGGCTTCAGCATCGCACTCGGCCGCTGGTCGGACCTCCTCATTGAGCTGCCGGTCGCTTTCGCGCCCTTGCTGATTTCCCGTTTGAAGCTCCAGCCCACGCAGCCGGACCGGACACGAACCAACCATATCGCCAGAGCGCTTCATCAACGCGCGCTCGCCTTCTTCTTTCGCTGGAACAAAACAGACTTTTCCGACGGCCTCCCAGCCCCCTTCCTCGAGGCCGCGCGCCAGGAAATCGCCGAGATCACGAAAGCCTATTCAGATTCATTCAAAGTCGAGGCCGCTACGCGGCTGCAGCTCACCTGACACGCCAGCCCCCTCAAATTCTGTCTTGCTGCGTCATTTGCCGGCAAGGCGCCGTCTCCCAAATCTTCTACATTCATAGTCGCGTTTGAAACCTGGCAGGGATGGGCGCATTTTCGCTCCAAACACCCTGAACCCGGGCCAAAAAAGCAATTCCCGCCGCGTAGCGATTTTCCACGCCGCCCTTTTTATGGAATATCTTCCTATTGAATATATTGCACAAATACTGTTAGTTTTCTCCATCAACCGTTTCTAATAGGGTAATTTCATAATGAATTATAAAGGCATTTCCATTCGAAATTTATTTCATCGCATAACTACCGCGAATTGGCCTGAGCATATGTCCTTCGCGCAGAGCGCTCTCGGCGGCGGCCACGAATGGGTAGACCGCAACGGCCGACTGCACCGCCTTGACGGCCCGGCCTATATCGATCCTCACTACCAATGCTGGTATGTTCACGGTCAATGTCACCGCGAAGGCGGACCGGCCTGGATCAACAGTGACGGCTCGAAATTTTGGTCCCAACACGGTAAGGATCACCGCGAAGATGGACCTGCAAGGGAATGGGCCAGTGGAGATAAAGAATGGCTCATCCAAGGAAAACTGCATCGCGAGGACGGCCCGGCCATCGAACGCGCCGATGGGACACACGAATGGTATCGCGATGACCTGCGCCACCGCTCCGCCGGCCCCGCCCTGGTACACGCCAATGGTAGCAAGGAATGGTTCATTCAAGGAAAACGCCATCGCGAGGACGGCCCGGCCATCGAACGCGCCGATGGGACACACGAATGGTATCGCGATGACCTGCTCCACCGCTCCGACGGCCCCGCCCTGGTGCACGCCGATGGTAGCAAGGAATGGTTCATTCAAGGAAAACGCCATCGCGAGGACGGCCCGGCCATCGAACGCGCCGATGGGACACACGAATGGTATCGCGATGACCTGCGCCACCGTTCCGACGGCCCCGCCGTCATATACCCGGACGGAACCAAGGCGTGGCATCTCCATGGCCTGCTCATTCAATTCATCCGACGCGGTTATGTCCCAGAAGATTCACTGAGCCACGCAAACGGACCCGACTAGTGATCGGCTCAAAATTCTGAAACTTATAGCGCCCGCCCCTTGGAATTGAACATTACATAGCGGCCGTCCTTAAGCTGCGGCGTTGAGGCCAGATAGTCCTCAATCTTCTCGCTCACATCCGCCAAAGCCTTTTCCCCGGCCTCGATCGCATCATCGATGGCATTACCAGCGACGGCAAAAGCAGCCATCGCGTTTTCATGCGCCGCGCGGTAGGCCGCGTTGGTGGCGAGCAGCGCTGTCAGCGTCAGCGTTTGGTGATCGCGCCGGTCGCGCGTTTCCCGGTCATCGCGGTGCGTAGCGAAAATTCCCTAGCGAGCTCTGATCCAGCTCCCGCTTGTCTTTGGCGTCCTTCACGATCTCGTTGCATTTGAGCTTGACCGTCGCCGCATCGAGCGGGCTGAAGAGCACTGCGCCACCCCCCTTCCCAAAGCCCTTGTATCAGATTTTCCCTACCTGGCCCGTCGCTTCAAGCGAGCGAAGAAAGCGCAGCACATACTGAAATTTTGTGTCCGACGGCCAGTTTAGTAGACTTTGCCGAACACCAGCCCTTGAGATCCTCCGTCGTCACCAGCGACGACCTCTGCCGCGACTCTCCGCGGGCGATTACCCCATCTTCAGCCGCCATGAAACATCCGCATGACCGAACCGATAACCGACCAGGCCATAGCAATCATAGCCGCTCATGCTTGCGCGTCAGGCATCGGCGTCCTTAAGGCGTGAAAGAGCCGAAGTGGCCCCACTCTATCCAACGATACGAGCCAGGGCGTGATTGCTCGTCATTGCACTCTCCTGGGGTGCTACGCTACGCGCCTCCAATCAATATTCCGGCTGCAAGCACCAACGCGCCGCCCAGCACAACTTGAAACGTCGCCCGAAGGAAGGGCGTTTCCATGTATCGGTTCTGAATCCACACGATGGCCCAAAGCTCAATGAAGACCACAACAAGGGCAAGGACTGTCGCGGTCCAAAAATCCGGGATGAGGTAAGGCAAGGCGTGTCCTAGCCCGCCGACCGTGGTCATCACTCCCGATGCCAGCCCGCGTTTCCATGGTGCGCCGCGTCCGGAGATCTTGCCGTCATCGTGAGACGCCTCGGTGAAACCCATCGAGATTCCTGCGCCCACAGATGCCGACAGACCCACTAGGAACGTGGTCCAGGGGTTCTGGGTCGCGAAGGCAGCCGCGAAGATGGGCGCCAGCGTCGAGACAGAGCCGTCCATCAGGCCAGCCAAGCCAGGTTGAATCCAAGTGAGGATGAACTGGCGGCGGAAAGCAAGATCCTCACGTGCGCCCTTCTCGTCGCGCAGATGGCGCGCGGTCAACTTTTCTGCCATCGCCTCGTGTGCGGTCTCGGATCGCCCGAGATAGTCCAGGAGCTCGCGCGTTTCCGGGTTCTTCGCCTTTTGTGCCGCAAGCTCGTAGAACTTCTGCGACTCCCGCTCCATCTCGAAGACCTCTTGACGGATCCGTTTGAGGCCGAGGTTCTCGATCAACCAGACAGGATTGCGTGGGTAGAAATCGGCAACCTGCTCCCTGGTCAGTGGGACAATCGCGTCGCCGTAGAGGCGCTGGTACCTATCGGTTAGCGATCGGCGATGCTGGTCCTCCTCGGCGGCCATGCCCTCAAAAATAGCCGCGCTGTCCGGGTAGCCGTTTCTCAGATTGGAAGCGAAAGCAGCATAGATACGGCTATCCTCTTCCTCCGAAGCGATCGCCAAAGCGAGGATTTCCTTGTCCGAGAGATCCGCAAAGCGGCGCTTGCCTCGCAAAAAAGGCGACCTCAATGATAGAATGCTCATACGCGTCCTTGTAGTTTACAGCGAGCGGCTCATGTTGGGCGGCAGGATCGCCGGCTTGAAGTGGATGCGGGCGGGATCGTCGACAGGCCGCGCGGTCGCGCACACGCAGCTGGCGGATGGCGACGGGGCGATGCCGCCTGGGCTAACGATGGACCGCTGCGCAAGTCCCCGCCTTCCCGATTCGATCCCCACCAGCTTCCGGCGATAGCTCAGTAGCGTCAGACTAGATGTTCGGCTGAGCGACGGCAGCGTTGGTCGGCGCCGCCGTTTCTGTTGGCGCTGCGCTGAGATTCACCGGTGCTACGGATGCACGTAGTAATATCCTGCCTGCTGCCACTTAATGAGCTCGGCGATCCCGCTTGGCACAATGTCGCCAGCGGTTAATCCATAGAGCGTTGCGGGATCGATTTTACGTTCATCCAAGGTGTTTTGGCACACGAGAAACTGGACTCCTTTGGCTTTCAGATCATCGACAGCCTTGGCCAGGTCGGCATCAAACATCGCAGATTGAAGCAACCCGACGCCGTCGCCATGATTGACAACCTTGATGTCAATTCCGTTTGCTCCCACAGCTTCTACATGGTTGCGTAGATTTCTCAGCAGGGCCTTGAAATACTTCGTGCTATCGGGACCGCGCCCGTTGTTATGATAGACGACCTTTTGCGCGGCATACGATCCTGGCTTGGCCGTGTCGCCTTCTGCTGCAACCGCGATCCCCGGGGTGGACAGCAGCACGACTGCGACGATCATCGTTGCCGCGATAGCTGATCTAAGCATTCCAGAATTTCCTTGCTAGATGAAATTAGTCGGCGCCGAATGGCACGCCGGTGTCTCAGCCGTCGGGGCGAAACCCGATACGGTTTGCTGTGAGCTCACCAGCATGAACAAGTTTGATGGCGTAGTCGTACCGGTGTGCATCACGTGCTCCGCCCAAGATTCGCTATGACATTGTGAAGGCTGCCGTGCCCCGCCAAACGATGTAGAGCCCAACTGCTGCAACCACAGCGGCGAAGACTTGCGAAAGGAGTTGTTTCCTGGGGGCGAGAACACCAGCCAGCTGACGGCCCAGAAGACCACCTGCAACGCCGCCCAAAATAAAGAACGCGACAAGCCGCCAATCGATCATGCCGGACAATGCATAGTTTCCGGCTGTTGTAAAACCGAACGCGGAAACTGAAACCAACGATGACCCGATCGCGAAAATGAGCGGCATGTCGGTTGCCGCGATCAACCCAGGCACCACCAGAAAGCCACCGCCGATCCCAAAAAATCCTGACAAAGCGCCGACGCCGACGCCATACCCGAGCAGGTGGGGAAGCAATGCCGGTGCCGTTGCCCTGTTCAATCGCACCTCGATGTTTCCGTCGCTCGACTTTTTCCAGAACATCAGTCCCGCGATAACGATCATAAGCGCGCCGAAAAGGACGAGGAGCTTTTGGCCGTCGAATTGCTTGCCGAGCGTCGACCCCAGTGCTGCGCCCACGACGCCAGCCGCGGCAAACACCAGTGCGCAGCGCCACTTGACGTTGCCTTGGCGCGCGTGGCCAATGAGATTGGCAAGGGCGCTCAGCGCCACGGCGACCGCGCTGGTACCAATGGCGATATGCGGGGAACTCACCCCGACGAGGTAAACCAAAAGCGGCACAGCGAGGATCGATCCGCCGCCGCCAATGAGGCCCAAGACAAACCCGACCAGCGACCCAGAGAAGGTTGCGAGAATATCTTGAAGCGGCATCACGAGACGACCTTAGGCTTGGCCATCCACTCGCGACCCTTGAGCATCGCTTGCCAGTACAGCGGCGGTAGGATGCGTTCTTTCAGCATCCACGCCGCGCGCGATGGCTTGGTGCCGTCGAGCATGAACGTCGGGAAGCTCGGAGCAACTTTTCCGCCATAGCTGAACTCGGCGAGGATGATTTTACCGCGCTCAACAGTGAGCGGGCACGAGCCGTACCCATCGTATATGGCGGTCCCTGCTCGCATGCCCATGTCGGCCAAAAGGTTTTGAGCGACGACGGGTGCCTGCTTCCGTGCCGCTGCGGCGGTTTTTGCGTTGGGGCTGGAGCTCACGTCCCCGAGCGCATAGACATTCGCAAATTGACGGTGGCGCAGGGTTCCTTGATCGACATCGACCCATCCAGTCTGGTCGGCAAGGGGGCTCGCCTTGATGAAGTCGGGCGCGGTTTGCGGAGGTGCGACATGAAGCAAATCGAAGGTCGTTTCGACCGTCGATTTCGTGCCATCCGCATTGGCCTTGGAAAACCAGGCTTTGCGGGCCGGCCCATCCACGGCCGTCAAGGTATGGCCGAAATGAAGGCTCGTGCCATAGCGCTCGATGTACTGCATCAGAGCAGGCACGTAGTCGGCGACGCCGAACAGGACCGCGCCAGCGTTATAGAAGTCGACACTGATATCGTTGAGACGTTTCGTTCGGTACCAGTGATCAGCCGAGAGATACATGGCTTTCTGGGGCGCTCCGGCACACTTGATCGGCATCGGCGGCTGAGTGAAGACCGCGCGGCCTGACTTGAGATTGCGCACAAGGTCCCAGGTATAGGGTGCCAAGTCGTAGCGGTAGTTCGAGGTCACGCCGTGTTGGCCGAGCGTTTCAACAAGACCATCGATCCCGGCCCAGTTAAGTTTGAGGCCCGGACAGACAATCAGGCGCTTGTAGCGGACGACGCGGCAGCCTTCCAGAATGACGCTGTCATTTTCCGGTTCAAACGCTGCAACGGCTGCCTTGATCCAGGTTACGCCCCTGGGCATAAGGGAGCCCATCTTGCGGGCGGTGTCTTCAGGATCAAACACGCCGGCGCCGACCAGGGTCCAACCCGGCTGATAATAATGGGTGTCCGCAGGATCGATGATGGCGATGTCGAGATCCCGCTTTCGCGCCAGCAGGCTCGAGGCGGCAGCAATCCCGGCTGCACCGCCGCCGACGATCACAACGTCATGCGCCATGTCAGGACTGGCTGTCGGAACCTTGCCACCGTTCGCAATACGGCGGACGACGCCGGACATATCGTAGCCGGCGTCCTTGGCTTTCAGCAGGATCTCGCCGACCGGGCGCGTGTTTGCCTCGGCGAGTGACCACAGCGTGGTTGAGCGGGTGCCGGTGCGGCAGAAGGCGAGCACGGGCCCCGGCAACGAGGCCAAGGCGGCCGCAAAATCGTCCGCGCTTTGATCGCTGACCATGCCGCCCTGAACGGGGATATAGCAGCTTGCCAGACCGTGGTCCGCTGCTGACTTTTCGAGTTCGCGGAACAACGGCTGATCTGCGCCTTCGCCGTCGGGGCGGTTGCAGATGATGGAACGGAAGCCCGCCGCCGCTATCGCGGGGATGTCGGCAACGGTGACTTGCGGTGAGACGGAAATCCCGTCGGTCAGTTTCCTAAATTCCATCTAACGCTATCCTCGGTGTGGTCGCTTGATTGCAGTTGATTGGGCGATCGGACATGCTGGGTTCACTCGGAGGGCGCACTGACGGAAAATGCGCCGCGCAGCGTTCCTGGCGCGAAGCCCGTGGCTTGATCGTCCGGGTAGAGAGTGCGGATGCGCTCGACGACGTCCGGCGCAATCGTGGCGCCGTGGCAGGCCTGACATGGCGTCACAGCCATCGGAATAGCCTTCATGTAGCGGAAGCGCTTTTGATTGCCCTCAGTGATGGTTTCCGCATATTCGAGCGTGGCCGGGTCTGAACCGGCGTCGATCTGCTCAAGAAAGCGACCCAGGACCTTGCGCTCGAATGCGTCCGGTGCGTTATCGGGATTGCGGACTTTCAAGGCAGTCCGCCGGATCGACGTATGGCGCTTTTCCGAAACGTCCGCAGTGACGGCTGGCGCAATCGCTTTGCAGGCGTCAACAGCTGAAGCGGGTCCACCGGAGGCAATGGCGTCCTGCAACTGCGCCTTGAGAGCCATTGCCAATTTAGTGGTTGCGGCGCGCGCCGCAACCACACGCTCATCGTCAACCTCCGTTGCCAAAGTCTCTGAACCGACTCCTACGGGCAGCATTAGCAGTCCGCCCAGAACGACGGTTGTTAAGGCTCGCCTCCGCTGACGATCAGAGCCCATTGACCGGCACCTTGAGGAACCGCTTGCCGGATTCATCAGGCTCCGGCAATTGGCCTGCGCGAATGTTGACCTGGATCGACGGGATGATCAGCCGGGGCATGGCGAGCGTTGCGTCGCGCGCGGCGCGCATCGCAACGAACTCGTCTTCGCTGATACCGTCGCGGACGTGAATGTTGTGCGCGCGCTGCTCGGCGACGCTGGTTTCCCATTTGATGCTGCGGCCGCCGGGCGCGTAGTCATGACACATGAAGAGCCGCATCTCCGGCGGCAGGGTCAGGACACGCTTGATGGAGCGGTACAAAATCCTAGCGTCCCCACCGGGGAAATCCGCCCGCGCCGTGCCGCCGTCGGGCATAAAAAGCGTGTCGCCCACGAATGCGGCATCGCCGATGACGTGGGTCATGCACGCGGGCGTGTGACCGGGCGTGTCGAATGCAAACGCGGTCATGCCGCCGATCGTGTAGGTGTCGCCATCCTCGAACAGACGATCGAACTGGCTGCCGTCGCGCTGGAACTCAGTCCCTTCGTTGAAGATCTTGCCGAACACGTCCTGGACAATCCTGATCTTCGCGCCGATGCCAAGCTTTCCGCCGACTTTGCTCTGGATGTAGGGCGCTGCGGAAAGATGATCGGCGTGGGCGTGGGTTTCGATCAGCCATTCGACGGACAGGTGTTTGTCGTTGATGTGTTGGACAATCTTGTCGGCGGCGGCGTAGGAAATCCGGCCGGCGGCGTAGTCGATGTCCATCACGCTGTCGATGACGGCGCAGGCGGTCGAATTCGGGTCCTTGACCACATAGCTGACTGTGTTGGTTTCCGTGTCAAAGAAGGCGGTGACGTCAGGCTTGATCGTCATGTTGACGAGCGTGTTGGGGTCGAACATAAGCGTCTCCTTTCTAAGCTTTGGCGCGCACATTGGCGGCCAGGGTTTTTCTCGGTTGCGTAGCGGTTGCCAACTGGGCCTGCAGCGCGCGCGTGAGCGCCATGCCGGCGATCATGGCAGCCAGGAAAACGGCCGGCTCGGAGCGGCCGAGCCCAAGGGCCGGAACGGCACCACCGGGGCAGAATCCGGAAATTCCCCAACCGATCCCAAAGATGGTCGAGCCGAGGACGAGTTTGAGGTCGATGGCGGACACGGTCGGCAGATGAAAGGTCGGGTCGAGGATGGGCGCGGAGCGCGCGAAGGTGAGCCGGTAGCCGATCGCCGTCACCACAACGGCTCCGACCATTACGAATGCCAAACTCGGATCGAACGTCCCGGCGACGTCGAAGAAGTTCAGAATCTTGGCGGGATTGGCCATCCCCGACAAGATAATCCCGGCGCCAAATGTGAGCCCGGCCAGCGCAGCTGCGATAATCTGGATCATGTCAGCCTCCCCCCACATGGCGGATGACGAAAACCGTCATGGCGGTTGAGGCCATAAAGCTCACCACGGCAACGAGAGAGCGCGGAGAGAATCGCGCCAGACCGCATACTCCGTGACCGCTCGTGCAGCCGGAGGCCATGGTGACGCCAATCCCGACGATCAAGCCGCCGAGCGCAAGCATGGGCAAGGGGGTGGCGACCTGCATATCGAATGAAAATCCAGTGGCGGCCATCATGGCAATCGGAGCGAAAATGGAGCCGGCGATGAAGGCAAGGCGCCAGCCCGTCGCCGCGGACGGGACGGCCAGCAAACCCGTCAGCATACCGGTCATGCCGGCAATGCGCCCGTTGAAGAGCATCAACATCACGGCTGAAAGGCCGATGAGGCTGCCACCTGCCAACGCGGTGAGGGGTGTGAACTCGGTCATTGAAAATGCGATCCCGCTGGAACATCTGCGCCTAAAGGAGGACATAGAGAGCGATCCCGATACTCACAGCCGACCAGACCATCATGTTGATGAAACTGCGCAGGACCTGACGATGATCGCTTTCCTTGGGCACGCCGGCCAGATCGCAAATCTGGTCGCCGGGGAACAGGAACCACTGCATGGGTTGTCCTTTCGAGGTTTCGCGGGAGCAACGGGTTCAGTGCGTCGTGCATGTCCGAACACCCAGAACGCTATAGAGAGGGCAGAAGCGCAGGAGCCCCGTCAGAAGCGGGATCAAGCCAAACCAGCCCCAGGGCGACTGTGGCCCCACAAACACCAAGCTGATCAGCGCCAGTCCGAGGACGATCCGCAGTGTGCGATCTAGTGTTCCGATGTTAGCTTGCATGGCGGGGGCTCCTGATTTCCTGTTGTTGTGACGGTACGGAATTCCAGAGACCGTGTCGGTGACTTAGTCACGCAAGCTGGGATTACAGTGGTAGACCGTCCGTGCGGACTGGCCTGCAGGGCTGGTGGTCATTTGAGGACCATCCTGATCAGAAGACCCACGGTGGCGACACTCACGACACCTGCGAGCCACAACCCAGCAAACCAAACGAAACGCGTGAGCCTGGGGTTCCGCAGGCGAGGCGGCATCAGTGATAGCCTCCCTCAGGATCGACTTTGCCGCGGAAGACCCAGTACGAGTAGGCCGTGTAACTTAGGATCATCGGCAACAAGACGAGCGATCCAACAAGAAGGAACCAGAGGCTATTGTCGGGCGCTGCCGCGTCCCAGATGGTGACAGAGGGCGGCACGATGTAGGGATAGAAACTTACGCCCAGACCGGCGAAGGACAGGACGAACAGACCGAGCGCTGCGAAGAATGGCTTGTTGTCGTTGAGGTCGATAAGGCCGATCATGAGTTGATAGGCGCAATACAATACGAGCAGCGGCACTGGCACCGTGTAGAGCAGGCCCGGGAAGGTGAACCAGCGCTGCATGAAAACCGGGTCGAGGAAGGGCGTCCAGATACTTACTGCCCCGATCAAGGTAAGGGTGGCGAGACTGCATATCCACGCGAAGGTGAAGGCGCGGCGTTGCACATGGCCTTCGGTCTTCATGATCAGCCAGGTTGCGCCGAGGAGCGCATAGCCGAAGACAACGGCAGCGCCGGTGAGCAGGCTGAACGGCGTGAGCCAATCCCACCATCCGCCGGCATAGGCGCGATTGGCAACGGGGATGCCCTGTATCAGAGCCCCAAGCGCGATACCCTGCGCAAGCGCCGCGAGCATCGATCCCCCGGCAAACGCCCAGTCCCAAAGAAACTTTCCGCGCACGGTGCGCCAGCGGAACTCGAACGCTACGCCTCTGAAGATGAGACCTAGCAGCATAGCGATGATGGGAGCGTAGAGCGCGGGCATGATGATCGCGTAGGCGAGCGGAAACACGGCGAACAGTCCGCCACCGCCAAGCACAAGCCAGGTTTCGTTGCCATCCCAGACGGGCGCCACGGTATTCATCATGAGGTCGCGGTTGCGCTCACCCTTGACGAACGGAAATAGAATGCCGACGCCGAGATCAAAACCATCGAGAATGACGTAGGCGAGAACAGCAAAGGCGATGAGGCTGGCCCAGACGAGGGGGAGATCGACAGTCATGTTCAAGCCCCTTCGGTTGACGTAGGCAGGAGATGGGGCTCGGGCATTGCAGCCGCGGGCGTCGTCCCTGCCGCGCGGAGTGGCTGACCGATCGGCAGATCCGTGTGGTCTTGATCGGGCGATTTGCCCATTTGCCGTAGCATGTAGAAGGTACCTGCCCCAAACACGGCGAAATAGACAATGACGAATGCGACGAGCGAGGCGCCGACGGCGGCGGCGTCGATGGGTGAGATTGAGTTGGCCGTGCGGAGCACGCCATAAACTGTGTAGGGCTGACGACCGACTTCAGTGGTGACCCAACCGGCGAGGACGGCGATGAACCCGGATGGTCCCATAACGAGGCTGGCCCACAGCAGGTACGGTGCCCCAAACAAACGGCCGCGTAGTCGCTGCACCAGTCCCCAAAGACCAAGCGCAGCCATCAGGAGCCCGATCCCAACCATGACCCGGAAACTCCAGAACACAATAGTTGCGTTCGGTCGATCTTCCCTCGGCCAGGCTTTGAGGCCCTTCACGGTGCCGTTCCAGTCGTGGGTCAAGATCAGGCTGCCGAGCTTGGGGATCTCGATGGCGTAGCGCGTTTCTTCCGCACCCATATCCGGGAGACCGAAGAGAATCAGCGGGGCGCCGGCCCGCGTCTCGAAATGCCCCTCCATGGCGGCAACCTTGGCAGGTTGGTGCTCCAAGGTGTTGAGACCATGAAGGTCGCCGGCAACGATCTGAATGGGGGCGACAATCACCGCCATCCACATGGCCATCGAGAACATGATGCGGGTCGCTTCGCCTCCCCGGCCACGCAAGAGGTGCCAGGCTGCGGTCGCCGCGACGACGAAGGCAGTGGTGAGATACGCGGCCAACACCATGTGCACGAGGCGATAGGGGAATGACGGATTGAACACCACGGCCCACCAATCGTCCGCGATATATTGGCCGACGCTGTTGATGGCATAGCCGGCAGGGGTCTGCATCCAGCTGTTTACGGAAAGGATCCAGAACGCGGACATCAGCGTTCCGATCGCTACCATCAGAGTCGCCAGAAAGTGGAGCTTTTTGCCAACTTTCTCGAGGCCAAAGAGCATCACGCCTAAGAACCCGGCCTCCAAAAAGAAGGCTGACAGCACCTCGTAGCCCATCATTGGGCCGAGGATCGGTCCGGTCTTGTCGGCAAACACGCTCCAGTTAGTACCAAACTGGTAGCTCATGACGATTCCCGACACGACACCCATGCCGAACGCGACCGCGAAGATCTTCTTCCAGTAGTTGAAGAGGTCCAGGAACACTTGCCGGCCGGTCAGGAGCCATCGGGCTTCAAGTACGGCGAGGTAGCTGGCCAGCCCGATGGTGAAGGCGGGAAAGACGATGTGAAAAGAGATCGTGAAAGCGAACTGCGCCCGCGCCAGCGACAATGCATCGAACCCGTCCATAAGTCATCGTCCTTAAAGCTATATTCTGGATAGATGTTATTGCGGATCAGTCGATAAAGCAATATGCTGGATAGATGTTTTATTGCCGCAAGCAGAGAGATGACGCCGTGAAGCTTACCCAGTTCTCAAATTTCGCGCTGCGAACCCTTCAGTTCGCGGCTATCCGCCATCCGGAGCTTGTTCGCATCGATGACGTTGCCAAGGCGCACCGTATTTCGAAGGCACACCTGATGAAGGCGACGCATCAGCTGGGGCAGTGGGGATTCGTGGAAACGGTACGGGGTCGAAACGGAGGGCTGCGTCTCGCCAGACCGGCGGCAGAGATCACGGTAGGAGAAGTGCTGCGCCGGACGGAAGCGCCTCTTGAGCTTGTTGAATGCTTCAATCCCGAGACGAACACCTGTCCACTGCGCGCGGTGTGCCACCTGTCGCGCGCGTTCCGTCGGGCTTTGACGTCATTTCTCGCCGTGCTTGACGAGGTGACGATTGCCGATATCGCGCGCAATCGCTCGGACCTCATGCCCCGCCTGGGACTGACGCTTGCCGGAGCGGCACCTAAGACCATTGCCCGCCGATCCATGCCTCGCAGTGCGGCGCGGGCGACGAAGTAGGAAGGTTCCGACCGTGCACCAGATGATGTCATCGAGCGGCGACGGGAGCGAGGAAAAGCTTTCCCTTATCGAGCTTATAGGTCCACGGCAGTCCGGTATTTTTCCAGCCATTGACCGTCCGGCGCCCGTCTGGCGACAGGTCGCCCTCAAACCCTTCGTAGACGCTCCACGCGTTGGTAAAGCCGGCGCCAGCAAGCGCGTTGACGGCCTTAACGGTGCGATCCCCCGATCGGCATATCACGATGACCTTGTCCGCCTTACCAAGCCCCTTCCTGGCCAACAGAGCCTCGACCTCCGATACGAAAGATGGATTGGGCACGAGTTGAAGCCTGCCATTCTTATCATCCCATGCCGGCGGGCTCGGCAGGTCAACAAACGGGACATGCGCATCGATGTCGTTGGTCATGCCGACGAACATGAGTTCGGCGGCCGTGCGCACATCAACAAACAACACCTTATCCCGTTCTGCCGTCACGAGGTCATGCGCCTCGTTGGCGGTGAGGTACTTGCCGAGCGTGGTTTGCTTGTCTTTAGGAACCTCAAGCGCCATCGCCGCGCTGCCAAAGCAGCTCATCAGCAGGGCGAAGACGGTCGCGACGGCAAACAAAGGGGACTTCATGATGCTCTCCAGCTCCAGTCGTCGAGTGTATGGTTTAGTTACGGGCATCAGCCAGTGTATGTCGGTGACAAAGTCACCAAGTTTCGTGGCCCACGTGCCGCAACCGCGGCTCGGACTGGCATCGTTGAGCAATTCGGAAGGGAAGCATGATGTCGATCGGGTGGGTTGAGCAATTTCCGGGTCTCAAGAAGCTTCAGCCGGCCGTTGGCGAAGTCCTTATCGACGCCAGCCGAGTGGTCACGTTGCCGGCTGGGACGCAGATCTTCGGTCCTGGTCGGGCCCCTGAGAATTATCTGCTGCTGCTTGAAGGGACCGTTCGCGTGCAGCAGGTCTCCGAGTCCGGGCGTGAGATTGTGCTTTATCGAGTTTCGGCGGGTGAAAGCTGCGCCCTGACCACCGCCTGCCTGATGGGCTACGAAGAATATCAGGCGGATGGCATCGCGGAGACGGACGTCGAGGCGGTCGCAATTCCGCGAGCGCTTTTTGATGATCTGATTGCTCGATCTGCCGAGTTTCGGCGCTTCGTCTTCACGGCGTTCAGCGTGCGAATCACAAACCTTTTTAAGATCATCGAGGAGGTGGCGTTCTCTCGCATCGACATTCGCCTGGCTCAAAGGCTGCTGGAGCTTGCGGATGACCAAGATCGTATCGCCCTGACCCACCAACAACTTGCCGCGGAACTTGGTACCGCGCGAGAGGTCGTGAGCCGGCAGCTTCATGAATTTCAGCGGCGGGGGTGGATTTCAACGTCGCGCGGGATCACTGTGGTCACTGACCGTGGGGGGTTGGAAGAACTGTCGAAATCAGCATAGCAATCAGAATGCTCGGCTCTTTACCTGCGAAGCACACGACCGTTGTCGTGCTCATGACCATCGCAGGATGGTCATGATCGCCACCTGTTCAGCTCCCTCATCGAGGACTTAGGCGGCGAAAAGAGTGTGCTCAAGCGCAATGTGTTTAAAGACATAGCACTTCATCGTTGGTCTCCATCTTGAAATGCCCAACCTTGGCCCAGCGGAGAGAACGATGGATCCGGCGAGGATGATCGCGGATAGCTTGACACCTAGTCCCGGAGCCAACCGTCCATATCCGGTTTGGACAGTAGCGGACAAAATCGCCGGCGCGCTAGAACCTTGTCGTAAGCTCGGTGAGCCAGGCAGGCGAGACTGCGACGAGCTTGGCTTCGATGACTTTGTCGAGACCCGTCAGGATCAGACTCCCCGCCGCGATGAGAAGCGCTCCGAGAGCGGCCTTGCCGCCGCTGCCCGCCCCGAGTAGCCGTCCGCGCCAGGCGGCCATTGCCTCACGGGAGAGCAGGCCGAGGACGAGGAGCGGGAGGGCCGCGCCGAGGCCGAAGAGGAACATGGTCAGCGCCACCTCCCCTAGGTTCTTGCCCTGTGCGGCGAGAACGGAGGCTGCGCCGAGCGTCGGCCCGACGCAGGGGGCCCAGACCGCGCCGAGGAGAAGGCCCAACGCGAACTGGCCGCCCGCGCCCTTGGTCGAGAATTGGCCGAAGCTGTGCTCGATCCAGTTGCTCGCGGGGCCAGCCGCGGCGGCGAGCCGCATCTGGGCTGCGGGGACGACCAACAGCGCACCGATTGCGATCAGAAGCACGGCGGCGACGCTGCGGAACCATTGGGCGTCGAGCCCGATGGCGAAGCCGACCGTCGCCACGAACAGGCCAAGCGCGGTGAACGAGAGGGCGAGGCCCGCCGCGAGCGCGACCGGACCCCAACGGGTCTCCGCCGCCGCCGCGCCGAGCACGATCGGGAGCATCGGCAGCACGCACGGCGAGAGCGTGGAAAGAACGCCCGCAAGGGCGGCGAGCGCCAGCGTCCCGAAAGCCATGGGGGCTACCTCAGAGCGCGCTCATGACAAGGGCTGTAACCGAGTCTTTGTTCGTGTCGCCGACCGAGCGGCCGGTTTCCGTTGCGCCTTTGTAGGTGACGATCGTCGACTGGCTGCGGGCATTGACCGCCTTGAGCGCCGCGCCGCCTGTGTCGAAATCGATCTCGAAGACAACGAGGTCCTTGAGCTCGGGCTTGGCGGTGAGCTCGTCGATGATGGGTTTCTGGGCCTTGCAGGTCGGGCACCACGGCGCCGTGACATGTACGAGGATTGACTTTCCAGCCTTCTGGGCGGCGGCGAACGCGGCGGGCTCGAATTTCTGGTTCTCGCCGGCTTGAGCTGCAAGACCGCCGAGCATGGCAGTGAGGGCGAGAGCGGCGGCGACGAGCGCGAGGGGCAGGCGCATGCATTTCCTCCAATCGACAGGTCTTCGGCACTCATGAGGTACGCAGCGACCGGGCTTTCAGTTTCGGTAGGCCCGGTCCAGATTCTTCGCCTGATCGAGGTTCTTGGCCGCGTTCGCATTCTGCATGGCGCCGATCTTGGCCGAGTTCACGTCGGCGCCGTTGAAGTCGGCCCCCGTCACGTTGGCGTCGGTGAAATCGGCGCCGGCGACCTCGCTGCCGGCGAGGTTCGCCCCTTCGAGGTTCGCGCCCTTGAGCGACGCGTACTCGAGAAGTGCGCGAGAGAGATTCGCCCCCTTTAGCGAGGCGCCGTCGAGGTTCGTGCTTCTGAAGGTGCCGCGCATGAGGCCCATGGACTGGTTCTTCTCGTCCGCCGAGAGATCGGCGCCGTCGAGCTTCACCCCTGTCATGCTCGCCTTCGAGAAGTCACCGGCGACGCGTGCCCGCGAGAGGTCGGCGCCGTCGAGCTTGGCGCCGACGAGCTGCGTCCCGAACAGGCTCGCGCCCTTGAGATTGGCCCCGCGCCAGTCGGAATTGAGCGACCAGGCGGAATCGAGGTTGACCCCTTCGAGATTGGCCCCCGCCAGGTTGGAGCCCATGAGGCGGGCAGCCTGCAGGTTGGTGCGGCGCAGGTCCATCTTCGAGAGATCGAGCCCGTTCAGCGCCTTGCCGAAGAGGTCGAGTTTCTCGCCAGCGGGCAGCTTGGCGATGGCGGCCTCGAGGTCGGCGCGGCTCATCTCCGCCTTGGTGAAGGCGTCCGAGGTGAGATCGACCATGTCGAGCATGTTTTGCGCCGCGGCCGGCCCCGCGAGGAGCGCGGCGGCGAGACCGAGACCGAGTGCGATGCGTCGTATCACCATTTTGCGTATCCTCCGGACCCTAGGGCGGGCGAGCTGCCTAATGATATTGGGACGTGTCAAGGATTGGCGTTAATAGATCTATGAGGGCCGCCCCTTTAGGTGGTGGGCGTCTCCGGCTATGATCGACGCCAAAAAAACCTTCACGATGGGGATGGTATTGGTCATGGCGTATTCTCCCCCTCGCGGTTGTCCTTGACGCGATCTTTCCCCAGCCGTCGATCGCAGAAATGGTTGCGGTTGTCGGTGACTTAGTCACACATCTGTCTTCGCACATCGGCTACGGCTTCGGAAAACACGCGCAGCCGTGCATCCCTCTCCGCGCGCCCAGGCGCATCTTGCTTGTCTGTCTTGCCACGGCGTCCGGGAGCCCAAGAGCCGCAGCGCGCCCTACGCGCGCAAAGGATTTTTGAGGTAGCCTACGGCCTCGGAAGCCTTGGCGGCGGCAGTGAAGATGGCGCGGGAATCGGACTTCAGAAGGGTAAGTAATCGCGAGGTGTCGATAATGCGCAGGTGAGCCGCGTCCGCACTGAATTTCCTGTGAATTGAATGCACGAGGTGCGTTCTTCCTGCGCATTATTTGGTGCTCCGTAGCAGCCGCTGAAGCCCGCGGTCCGTGACGCACAAGCCAGATAGGTCTGTGCCGGCGACGCCTCTTTTGCCAGCTTGGGGCAGGGATGTTTGTGACCTGAGTTGAGCACGACCGCTTCAACCCCAATCGCGTTGGTTCCGCCGTAGAAGGGGAACTTCGGCTCAGGGCCAACAGCAGGCATTATGAATTTGCCAGAACGGTCCGGTCCGCTTGAGTCGACTCGTTCCCTCGATTCATCTGCCACCCCTTCGCCACTGCGTATATTGCGGGAATGACGACGAGCGTCAGCAGCGTTGATGAGACCATTCCGCCGATCATCGGCACAGCGATCCGCTGCATAACTTCCGAGCCCGTGCCCGTGCTCCACAGGATGGGGAGTAGTCCGGCCATGATCGCGACCACAGTCATCATCTTGGGCCGCACGCGCTCGACGGCGCCGAACATGATCGCGTCGTAGAGATCGTCACGCGTATAGGCCCGGCCTTCACGCCTGCACTTGGCCTTGGCATCCTCCACCGCGTGATCAAGGTAGATGAGCATCACCACGCCGGTCTCGGCGGCTACGCCTGCGAGCGCGATGAAACCGACCGCCACCGCAACTGAGAGGTTGAACCCCAGCCACCAGACCATCCACATGCCACCGACAAAGGCTGACGTCGGCTAACCACCCAAATCCCGACGCCGCTGCTCGTATTCCTCGCGGTCGATCTCTCCCCGGGCATAGCGTTCATCGAGGATGGAAAGGGCCGATGATGGTGCGCTCCGTTCGGGCCCCTTGTCGCCGAACAGCCAGCGGACCACCGAGACCAAGCCAACAATCGCTAGCCCGAGGAACGCTAGCCAGATAAACCCGCCCAGCGGCCACCATCCGCGCCACGCCCATTCATGCATGGGGCCAGGCACAGGACCAGTTTGAGCCCAACTCGGTGTGGCAAGGATCAACGTACCAAGGAATCCAATTACCAAGCGCATGTGAGCCATCCGGGACCAGTCAGAGCGATCGGATCACTTTCTCCAATCTCTCGCGCACCATTTGCGCCTTCTCAAGAAGGGCCGGATTGTCGATCGCAGACATCGACGCCACGGGGTCGATTGCAGCCACCTCCACCTGCCCCGGCGCGAGTTCTTGGACGATCACGTTGCAGGGCAGCATGGTCCCGACCTTGTCCTCAAGCTTGAGCGCTTCATGGGCGAGAGAAGGGTTGCATGCTCCAAGAATGCGGTAGGGACGAAACTCCACGCCGATCTTGGTCTTGAGCGTCGCCGCCACGTCGATTTCGGTGATCACGCCGAAGCCCTCATCCTTGAGCTTCCGCGTCGTCTCTGCAACCGCCGCATCGAAGCTCAGCGACAGCACCTTGTTGAAGTAGTAGCTCATTAGAACCTCACATCATGCAGCAACCGCTTCCAAGCAGGAGATCCGCTTTCTTCTTCTGGTCGTCACTCAGCACTTTGTAGAGTGCGTCGGTGGCCGGCAGGAGGGCCTTCATGCTCTCGACCATGCTCTGCATCGCCTGCATATGCGCCTGCATTCGCTCGCTTGCGCTGCCGGTCTGCATGGCCTGCATCATCGTTGCGTGCATGCTCTGCATGGTATTGCCCCGGGCTTTGACGGCACTTACGTAGCCGTCCCAGGCTGCGGCCTGGGTGTCAGTGATGCCCAGTTCGGCCTTCAGATAGGCAAGACGGCCTTCCATCATGGAACCCATGCCCATCATCATGCCTGGCCCCATACCTTGGCCCATCATACCCATACCCATCGGCATGTTGCCCATCATGCCTTGCATGCCTGGGCCCATCATTCCCTGCATACCCGGGCCCATCATGCCCATTCCCATATTGCCGCCCATCATGGGACAGCCACCCATCATCCCCATGCCCTGACCCATCGGCATATGCTGGCCCTGTTGTTGGCCTTGAGCCAGCGAACCGGTCGCAGTTGCTGCCAGGAGCGCCGCTGCGATCACCCATTTACGCATTGTCATGTGCATTACTCCTTGAGGCGTTGCCACGACTTTCCTCGTTCAATTCTTCTTTGCGGCTTCCCAGCAGGAAGCAATCCGGAATTATTTTTACGTTAGCGTCGGTGCCTCGTAATTGAGCTGGATCAAGACTCTTGGCCAGGTTGGCCGCTGGCGCTAGGAACCCGATCAGCCCTCTGGCCTCAGCGCGAGGGACCCCAAGCATCAGCCCATGCCAAACAATCGAACCAGGCACTCACAGGGATTTTAGGATTTATAAGAGATCACTTTTTTGTCCAGCGATTGAGGGCAACCACCGACCAAATCGCTTCGACCACGCCAAACGGCCAAGCGCCTTGCAGGAAGCCGTAAAGCGACGCCAATCCGCAGGCTCCTGCGAAGGCGAGAACATAGGTTGGGCTGCGGTCTTCGAGCGCGTAAAAGACAAGCATTGCGCTTACTGCAAAAAGTCCGAATAGCGTTAGCGCATCCAAGGTGCGAACTCCTCGTTTCGGCCAACGCTTGCATAGCAGATGATAGTCCTAATGCAGTCCCACTGCGGCACGAGATCGCCTTGGGTCGATCATCCGTATTATTCAGGTTGCGAGCCATATCGGGCGAAAACTTCGGTGCTGCCATCCTTCTTCAACAGTAGAACCTCGTAGGCCTCCCGCTTGTTGCCGGACTCCATCCCCGGTGAACCTATCGGCATGCCAGGCACAACGAGGCCGAGTGCCTCGGGGCGCTCGCTAAGCAGCTTTCGAATATCTTGCTCGGGAACGTGACCCTCGATCAGATAGCCATCGACTCTTGCGGTATGACAGGCCGTCATTGCAGCGGGAATGCCCGCATCGAGCTTCATCTTCATCAACTGGCCCATTGCGAGATCCTTGACGGCAACCTCATGACCGGCTGCCCGCAAGTGGCGGGCCCACGCATGGCAGCAAGAACATCCTCCGGTGGTCATCATCTCGAGTGATGCCGCAACTGCCGCAACCGGAAAAAATCCTATGGCGAACGCCGTCATCCAAGCTGACCGCCGATAAATCTGATGTTCTGTGGTCATGATGGGTTTTCCTTCGACTGATTGTCCGCGAAGTTGCCAAAAGAGGTTACGAGCAGGACCATGACGCCGACTACGATTGCGGCATCCGCGAAGTTGAATGCGGGCCAGTGATAGTCCCGGACATGAAAATCTAGGAAATCGACAACCGCACCGAGGCGAACACGATCTAGAGCGTTGCCAAGTGCGCCGCCAATGATCAGACCGAACGCGATGGCTTCCCAACGCACGGTCGATCGGATCAGAAGAATGGCAAATAGCGCAACAATGACGAGCGTGATCCCGGCCAGAAGCGTGGGTCGGCCCGCGAATGTCTCAGCGAACATGCTGAAGGATATCCCTTGGTTGAAGCTGAGACGCAGATCGAAAAATGGCAGCACGGATTGTGCGTTTCCGCGCTCAAGCGTCGCTAACGCCATCAGCTTGGTGGCTTGATCGAAAACGAAGGCGACAGTAATAGCCGCCAATCCAAATAGTTTTGTCAGGCGGGGCGATGCCGACGTGTCGATTGCGCTGCTCATGTGACCTCCTCGGACGGTGCCGTCGCCGTTGGACGATATCGCAGCAGGCGCAATGCATTCGCGGTGACCAGCACGGTGGCCCCTGTATCTGCTAGGATGGCCATCCACAGCGAGCTGATGCCGAGCAGAGTCGTGATCAGAAACACGGCCTTCAGCCCTAGCGCGAGCGCGATGTTTTGCCAGATATTGGACAAGGTCGCCCGCGCAAGGCTGACAAGCTCGGCAACGCCGCTCACGCGGTTGCTGAGCAAGGCTGCATCGGCTGTCTCCAGCGCAACATCGGTCCCACCTCCCATCGCAATGCCAACTGATGATGCCGCGAGGGCTGGCGCGTCGTTGATGCCATCGCCTACCATGGCCACCGGGCCAGCCGTCTTGAGTTCAGCAATGGCTTGGAGCTTGGCGTCAGGCAATAGCTCGGCGCGTACATCAAGGCCAAGGGCGCTGGCTATGGCTTGCCCGGTGCGCCGGTTGTCGCCCGTCAGCATGATGCCGTGTACCCCGAGCGCCTTAAGCCAGTTGATCCCAGCCACGGCATCGGGGCGCGGTTCGTCGCGGAGCGCGATGAGGCCGAGCGCGCGCTCTTTCGTGGCCACGATCACCACAGTCTTTCCTTCCGCCTCCAGCCTCTGCACCGCGTCCTCTAAGGAAGGGGGCAGCAGGTTGAATTCGGCGGCATAGCGCGGCGAGCCGACCGATATAAAACCCTCGCTCAGGCGAGCAACAACGGCTTTACCAGGCACGGCGGATGCGCCCCCGTAGGCCTGCGGGATGGCCAGCGAGCGAGCGCGGGCTGCGGCAATGATTGCAAACCCGAGCGGGTGGCTGGACCCTTGCTCGACGGCAGCTGCTTTCGCCAATACCTCACCGTCGTCGCCTTCAATGGCAACGACATCGGTCACCTGCGGCTTGCCGATTGTTAGCGTGCCGGTCTTGTCAAAAGCCACAGTCTTGATTTTGCCAAGAGCCTCTAAGGCTGCACCGCCCTTGATAAGAAGGCCACGGCGGGCCCCAGCCGCGAGACCGGAGGCGATGGCAGCGGGCGTCGAAATCACGAGCGCGCAGGGACAGGCGATAAGCAGCGTGGCGAGGCCGCGATAAATCCAAGTCCCCCAATCGGCTCCGAATAGCAGTGGCGGTACGATAATGATCAGGGCCGCTGCGGCCATGGACGCGGGCGTGTAATAGGTCGCGAATTGGTCGATGAAGCGGGCCGTGGGCGCTTTCGACGCTTGCGCGTTCTCCACCAGATGAATGATACGGGCGATCGTGTTGTCGGCTGCGGTCTTGGTGATTGATACCCTGAGCAAGCCGTTGCCGTTGATGCTACCGGCATAGACCATCGCGTCGGCAGTTTTAAGGACCGGAACGGACTCGCCGGTGACCGGGGATTCGTCAAGTTCCGATGTGCCTTCGATGATTTTTCCGTCCGATGGAACCCGATCGCCAGGGCGGACCACGGCAACATCGCCGACGCGCAATTGTTCGACTGATACTTTCCGGACCTCGCCGTTTTGCTCGACCTGGGCGATGCGCGGCACCAATCCAATTAGCGCTTGGATGCCCGCCCGCGCTCGACCTGCCGCGACGTTCTCAAGGAGTTCGCCTACGGCGAAGAGGAAGATCACAACGGCCGCTTCCTCGGTCGCGCCGATGAGAACAGCTCCGGCTGCCGCCACGCTCATGAGCGTTTCGATGCTGAAGGGTGTGCCGGACATGGCACCGGCGAGCGCACGCCGTGTAATAGGGACGAGACCAATGACGGCCGCTGCGAGATAGGCGAAAAGCGAGAGATTCGGCGCAATCCAAGCGACAATGGCGGCCACTGCAAGCAGGGCTGCGCTTACAAGGACGAGTTGCCCCTTGCGGGTTTGCCACCACGGCCGGTCGGCCCGCTCGGCCGAATGGGTCGAGTCGGTCTGCTCAGTCGCCAGTGGACGCGGCATGTAGCCAAGGCTGCGGATCTGGTCCTCTATCGCTTGGCGCGAGCTTCGATCAGCGTCGTGGTTCAGGGCCAGCGTCTCGGTGCCGTAGTTCACGTTTATGTCGCTGACGCCGGGGAGACGCTTCAGAGCGTTCTCGATCTTGAGCGCGCATGTGCCGCAATCCATGCCCTCAACCCCCATCTTGAGCGTCTGAATGTTTTTTGAGGGTCGTTCGGCAGCCGTCATGATTTTTTGGACTTTCATTCGTTAAGAGCCCATATTGCACCCTGTAGTAACTACAGGGTCAACACTTATGAGTTCAGGCGTCCTCACGATTGGCGATTTGTCCAAGACCACCGGCACCAAGGTGGAAACGATCCGCTATTACGAGCGGATCGGATTGCTTGCTGCCCCCGATAGGACCAGCGGAAACTATCGTGCGTATGGGACCAAGGATCTCGGTCGCCTCAGCTTCATCCGCCGCGCCCGCGATCTGGGATTTGGTCTGGAGCAAGTGAGAGAGCTTCTGGGTCTATCCGATCAGAAGCAGCGTTCCTGCGAGGGTGTCGATGTCATCGCGCGCGACCACCTCGCGGACGTTGATCGCAAGCTTGCCGATTTGAAGGCCCTGCGGCGCGAACTCGACAGCATCATCCGCCAGTGCGGCTGCGGCACTATTGCGAATTGCCGAATTATCGAAGCGCTGGCTCCGATTGATCCAAGCAATCTGTGACCGATTTGGGTAGCGAACGTCGATGCAATGCGTCAGATCCGGTGGCCGTTTCACCCCTTGAAGCGACCACCAGAATGGTGTCCTCAAAGCGAGTCGAGCCAGGCGAGCACGCTTGCGTCCCGCTTCCATGACGGGAGCTTTTTGCCTGGACCAGGTGCGCCGACGCGCTCCAGGGCCTTTCGCTTCGTTTCGAGATTGGCCTGGGCGTAGTGGTTTGTCGTGTCCAGGCTGACGTGCCCGAGCCAGCTGCGGATGACAGTGACGTCGACGCCCGCCGAGACGAGGTGGACGGCGGTCGCATGACGGAAGCTGTGCGGCGTCACGGTCTTGGAGCGAAGCGTCGGTACTGTCTTCGCCGCCGCCTCCACGTAGGCCGCGAGCTTGAACCGAACACCGGATGCGCCGAGCGGCTCGCCGTACCGATTGACGAACAGCCGCTCGCTTGGCAGCCGTGGCTGCCACTCCAGCAGCTTTTTCAGCAGCAGTATGGTTTCCGGCCAGAGCGGACAGATGCGCTCCTTGCGCCCTTTGCCGTAGAGCCGCACGCAGTTCGGCGTCTCGAACCGGATCGCCTCGGGCGTCAGATCGAGCGCTTCCTGGATGCGGGCACCACTGTTGTAGAGGAAGGACAGCAACGCATGGTCGCGCAGTCCTTCCAGCGTCGACCGGTCGGGCTCAGCGAGGATCGCCTCCACCTCCCTCGGCTCAAGATAGCAGGGCGCCGGGATCGGTGCGCGCTTGAACGGAACGGCGATGACCTCGGTGCACTGCGCGATCGCGGTCGGCTCCTTTCCGGCCACGAAGTGGAAGAAGCTGCGGATCGCGGCAAGGCGGCAGTTGCGCGTGCCGATCGTGCCCTTCCGGTCGTGCTCGGCGTGACCGAGGAAGGCGCTGACCTCGCTAGCCGTCAGGTCGGCGAGCTTGATCTCGGCGACCTCTTTGCGCTGTCGCGCCGCGACGAAGCGGAGGAACAGCCGCCAAGTGTCGCGATAGGAGCGGATTGTATGTACAGAGGCGGCGCGCTGCTCCGTCAGCCATTCCTGGAAGAAGCTGCGCAGCAAGGCCGGGAACGGGTCGTGCCGAAGGCGCATGGTGTGGGTGTTCTTCTTCATGGCCGCACCTCATCGCCAGAAGCGAGGCAGCGCGCCCCGACCAGACGAAACCGCTCGCTCGCCTCTTGCATCAGGTCCTGCGTAACCGTGATGTAGACCAGCGTGGAGTTGATATCCCGGTGGCCCAGATAGGTCGCCAGGAACGGCAGCCTGTCCTGCGGATTGATGCCCGACCGGTACCATTGGAGCATCCGGTTCACGACCATAGAGTGGCGGAGGTCGTGCAGACGCGGCCCCTTTCGCCCGGTCCCAATCCCAGGCTTGAGCCCGGCGCGACGCAGGATGTCGACGATCAACCAGGCGATGGCCGCCGAGCCGTAGCGATCATTCCCTTGGGTCTGCCAGAACAGCCCGGACTGCGGGTCTTGCGGCGCTCCAGCGCGCCGTCTGGCATCGAGGTAGGCGCGCAGCTCAGCCATCACGGTGTCGGGCAGCGGCAGGATTCTAGTCTTGAAGAACTTCGTCTCGCGGATGGTGATGGTGCCACTTCGAAGCTCGATGTCGCCAAGATCGAGGCGTGCAAGCTCGCTTCGTCGCAGGCCTGCGCAGTAGGCGAGCAGCAGCATGAGACGAGCGCTCATGGGCCGCAGCGGCGCCCGGGGGGACGGATAGGACCGGGCGATCTCCAGCATGCGCTGCACGTCGGCGGGGCTGTAAATGTGTGGCTTCCGGAAGTGACGCGCGGCTTCCTTCTGTGGCCGTAGGTCCAATCGCCTCGGCGGCAGGCTCGGATCCCGATGGCGGAGTGCATTATCGAGAGCGTGCTTTAGCTTTTCGCATTCCGCGGCGTGGTGGTGCGTCGGCTTGGCTGCCGACCAGTGCTCCAGCATCGTCTTGACGGGCTCTTTCGCAAGCTCCGGATGATCCTGAAGGAACTGATCGAACCGCAGGAACCATGCGGCCTGTGTCGTGTAGCGATATCCCCGCTTGCGCATCCGTTTCACATGCTCGCGCATGGTCTCGCCCAGGACACTGCCGAACGGCTTTGGACGGCGCAGTGCAACGAGCGCCTGATCCGGTTTGCGGGACGCCAACGCCTGCCAGATCGGCCGGCTCTGCTTGACGCTCAACTCCGAGCGCAGCACCGCGACTGGGTTACTGGTGATCAGCTTCAGTTCAACCAGATGATCGAGGAAGCGATCTACGATGCGGGCTCGATGAAGCAGGGTAGATGGTTGCCAATTCTTTCCCCATTCTCGCAGCCACGCTTCCAGCGTCTTCCGGTCGACTGCCCGGCGTCGCTCAGCGACCGCCTGGAAGTCGCGAAGGACTTGGGCATAGACGGAGCGAGCATGGGAGCTGAGCCGTAGTTGTCCCAGGTAGCGGGAGACGATCTTGCGATCTGGATCGATCCATGGGGCGGTCATGCCAGAGCCTCCGATCCCGGCACATCGAGCGCGATTGATCTGAGATCTTCGGTTGCCAGCTTCAGATATGGGATCGTCGCTTCGGTCGATCGATGGCCGAGCACGTCGCCGATGAGCTTCTGCGGCACCGATGCGCGCAGCATTTCGACCGCTCGGGCATGACGGAAGATATGTGGGCCACTTTTACCCGGTGGCTTGACGCCGGCTGCCGACAGGCGACGCTGCACCTCACTGGAGAAGTTTCGCAACGGACGATAGGGCGCACGAGACCGGAGGAAGACCTCTCTCCTGTCCGTTCTAGGGCGCCCGTGGCGCAGATAGTTGAGCATCGCCTCGCCGACCTGCGGCAGCAAAGGTAGAAACGAGCATGCACCGGTCTTAGAGTGCCGAACCCGTAAAGATTCAGCGCGCCAATCGATGTCTTCGATGGTCAGGTTCCGGACTTCGCCTGATCGCAGCCCGTAGGTCGCGAGGAGCTGCAGCATGGCATAGTCGCGCAGCCCCATCGGGGACGTGTCACGCTTCGTGGTCTCAAGCACGGCGGCGATCTGGTCCGGCTCTAAGATCGAGGGCACGCCCTCGTACGCGTACAGCATGGGCGAGACCACGTGAGCCGCGAGATCGCTCGCGACGTATTGGGTCCGGTGCATGTAGCGCACCAGCGAGCGCAGGCGCTCGGCGTAATCCTTGAGCGATACGCGCCGCTGTCCCGGCGCTCGCGCGTCCATGTAGAGATCGATGTCCTGGACGCTGAGGCCCTTGAGGCTCTGAGCCCCGCCGCGCTCGAGTTGCCAGACCAGGAAGTGTCTGGCCTCCGCCATCAACGCGACGATGCTCGCGCTCGCAAGGCCTCGCTCGTCACGTAACCAAGTCTCGTATTTGAGGCAGATCTCATGCCGGAGCGTCGCCTCTGGTCCAACGATGTCCGGCTCCGGCGGCCATTGCCCCCGAGCAAGGCGCAGCAACGCGTGGATTCCGGAACGGGGGATCGAGTGCCAGTCCAGGGCCGGCTGACGGCCACGCCGCTTCCTGAATTCGACCCTCGCATGGCGCAGGTACTGCGCAACCTGTGCCGGTGTCACTGTTGCGATAGGCATTGCATGCTGCGCCAGGTAGGCGAGGAAGTCGCGCGCGTAGGCGCAGTAGTTCCTGACGACGACTGGGCTGTAGCTCTGTGCGCTCAGCACATCTGTGAGTTCGGCGATCAGGTCGCGCTTGGTGTTTGACATGGAAGACCCCTCTGCTGGCTAAACGACAGCAGAAGTCGACCTCAAATAATGCGCAGGAAGAACGCACCTCGTGCATTCAATTCACAGGAAATTCAGTGCGGACGCGGCTCACCTGCGCATTATCGACACCTCGCGATTACTCGACTTATGGGGAGCTGCGCATAACTTCAGCCAGTCAGCGAGGTACTGGGCGTGATCAGGGCGGACGTCCTGGGTGATGCCGAGCTCGCAGCAGAGTATGGCCGATCCTATTTCGGCGACTTATCCTGACAGTTTGCGTCTTCTCTCGACGTTAGGAGCAGCAGGATTGACATCGGATGCCACATAATGATAGTAATCAATTACTATCATTTGGACCGAAGTCAGAGATGCAGACTAAATATCTTCCCGCCGAGGAGCGCCGCCAACGCACTGTGGAGGCCGTCGTCGCCCTTGCGGGCACGCAGAACCCGAGCGAGATCACGACGGCGGCGATTGCCAGTGAAATGAGCGTAACTCAGGGCGCCCTGTTCCGGCACTTCCCGAGCAAGGAGGCCATCTGGCAGGCTGTGATGGAGTGGGTCGCCGATCGGTTGCTGGATCGGATCGACCGGGCAGCCGAGCAGTCAGCGTCACCGCTTGCTGCCTTGCAGGCGATATTCATGAGCCACATCGAATTCGTGATCGAGCATCCCGGTGTGCCGCGGATGATGTTCGGAGAGTTGCAGCGAGCAGAAGCAACGCCTGCGAAGAAAGTCGCGCACACGTTAATGAGACGCTACGCGGAGCGGCTCGCACACAAGCTGGAAGAGGCGAAGGCCGGGGGAGAGGTGCTGGCCGACACGGACACGCAGGCGGCGGCGATCCTGTTCATCGGGATGATCCAAGGCTTGGTCATGCAGTCGATGCTGGCAGGCAACCTTCGTGCGGCGAGAGCCAATGCGCCGGGCGTGATCGAAATCTATTTTCGCGGTCTGGGTGCCCGCTGTGTGGAGCGGGCATCGGCAGCCAATAAAGACCTGAGACAGACCAAGAAGAAGGGTTGAGATGAACATGCGAATGACACTTGCTATCATTGCACTCGCGCTGGTCGCTGGTGGTGGGCTAGCCTTCTATCATCTGCACGGAAACGGCCATAGCCATGAGGCCGGGGACGAATTGCAGCTCAATGCCGGCCAGAAGTGGGATACGGACCAGCCGCTCCGCGTCGGAATGGAGCGTATCCGTGAATTGGTGAGTGCCGCCAGGCCGGACGGCAGCGCGACTGAGATGCAGGCGCTCGCCAGCGGCATCCAGCAGCAAGTCGATTACCTGACCACAAACTGCAAGCTCTCGCCCGCGGCCGACGAGAACCTCCACGTCATGATCGCGGATTTCCTGGAGGGCGCCGATCTCCTTACGCAGAAGAATGATCCGCAGCGCGGTATCGCAGTCATGCGAAAAGCTCTTGATACATATCCCAAGTATTTCAATCACGCAGGCTGGCGTGGCCTCGGCGACACTTGAGCGTGGGCGTCTGGAGCATGTTTCAGCCAGCCAGCTCAGCAACGGCCGCCGTTGAACCGGCCCAACCGACCACACCAGAACGGGTGCAACAGATGACGCCAGTATTGGTCGCGGAGATGGTCCGGCGGCCGTCGGTTGCCGATCGCGCAGAGGAGACCGCTCATGCGGGCTGTTGACGTAGCCATCATCGGTGCGGGCTCGGCCGGTATCGCGGCCCGGAGCGAGGTCGCCAGGGTCACAGACGATTATGTCGTGATCGATGACGGGACGCTCGGCACGACATGCGCTCGTGTCGGCTGCATGCCCTCCAAGGCGTTGATCCAGGTTGCCAACGACTTTCATCGCCGAACCCTGCTCGAGGAGATGGGTATCTCCGGCTCCGAAAACATGGTGGTCGACCGCGGCAAGGTCATGGCTCATGTGCGACGCCTGCGTGATGCGTTCGTCGCAGGCGTCCACAAGGACATGCGCATTTGGGAGAAGCACGTCATGCGAGCGCGGGCACGGTTCATCGGTGCCGATACGCTCGCGGTCGGCGATGAGACTCTCAGAGCCAAGTCGATCGTCATCGCGACCGGCTCCCGTCCAACTGTTCCAGCGGCGTGGCGCTCGCTGTCCCAGGCTGTCCTGGATACGGATCGGTTCTTCGAGGAGAAGGTAGTTCCAGATCGAATGGCCGTGATCGGCGCCGGTGCCATAGGGACCGAGCTCGGCCAGGCGCTGGCAAGGCTGGGGGTCGAGGTCGTCGTTGCCACGACCAGCAAGGCCGTTGGCGGGCTGAGCTCTCCGGCACTACAGGAAGCAGTCTTGAAGCTCTTGTCCCGCGAAATGAGGATCCGTTTCGGCAATGCAGGTCTCAGCGCAGGAGGTGAGCACGCCGTAACGCTGACGGTCGACGGGGAGTCATGGGAGGCGGACGCCGCCTTGGTCGCGGTCGGACGCAAGCCGCAACTCGCCGGCCTCGGTCTCGAGGACATCGGAGTGCGGCTCGACGAGAAGGGCCTGCCCATCATCGACGCGACCACGATGCGGATCGACGGCACGAGCATCTATATCGCCGGTGATGCGAGCGGTGGCCGGGCCATATTCCACGAGGCGGTCGATGAAGGCCGCATTGCCGGGTACAATGCTGCGCGCGCAGACAGCCACTGTTTCGCCCGCTCGCCCCGGCTCGCTATCACCTTCACAGACCCCAACATCGCAATTGTTGGGCGCGGCTGGCGGAGCCTTATCGATCAAGGTGCCGACTTCGTGACCGGCGAGGCCTCCTTCGCCCGCCAAGGCCGCGCCATTGTCATGCGCGAGACCGACGGTCAGATCGAGGTCTACGCGGACAGGAAGAGCGGCAGGCTGCTCGGTGCGGAGATGATCGCGCCGAGGGCCGAGCATCTGGCGCACCTCTTCGCCTTCGCGCTGTCGAGGGACCTCACAGTACATCAGGTGCTGCAGATGCCCTTCTATCACCCGGTCATCGAAGAGGGCTTGCGCACGGCGCTGAAGGACGCCGCCTACAAGCTCGAGCGGCGGATTCGTGACATCGAGCTGATGCGCTGCGCCGAGCCGCCCGTGGGCGGCGACGGGAGTGCCAGCTTCGTCGAAATGCGTTGAGGAGTGACCATGGGACAAAAAGCGCTGATTCCCGCGAAACCGGACCTGCACGGCACATCAATGGCGGCTCAACAACTGACGCCAGTGATGCTCCCGGAGATGCTGCAACAGTTGGGCAATGGATTATCGGATTTCTGGCTTGGTGCGAGTGCAGCTGGCGATGAAGATGTCTCGCAGCGCGTCGGCGAGGCTCTAGACCGCTCTTGGCACTACCTCGCCTCTCGACGCACGCTCGGTTTGTCGCCGATGGCCGTTGCCGAGGCCTACTTCGACTGGATGATCCATCTGGGGGCATCGCCCGGCAAGCAGCTGCAGCTGGCCGAGAAGGCGGTGCGGAAAGCCGCGCGCCTTGCGCACTACGCGGCCCACTGTGCGCTGCGGTCCAATGGCGTCGAGCCGTGCATGGAGCCGCTGGCGCAAGACAAGCGCTTTCGCGGCGAGGCGTGGCAGCAATGGCCTTTCAGCATCATCTATCAATCCTTCCTGCTGCAACAGCAGTGGTGGCATGTCGCGACGACGGGTATTCAAGGCCTCGGAGACAAGCACGAGGCGCAAGTCACGTTTGCCACCCGGCAGGCGCTCGACATGGTCTCGCCGTCGAACTTCGTGCTGACAAATCCGGAGGTGCTCCAGAAGACGCTGGCCGAAGGCGGCGGCAATCTGGTGCGGGGCTACTGGAATTTCATCGAGGACTGGGAGCGCGCGATAAACGGCCAGCCACCACATGGAGCCGAGGCGTTCGAGGTCGGCCGCAATCTCGCGCGGAGTGCAGGCAAGGTCATCTATCGAAATCGATTGATCGAGCTGATCCAGTACGCGCCGACCACCGACAAGGTGCATCCCGAGCCGGTCCTGATCGTGCCGGCGTGGATCATGAAATACTACATCCTCGACCTGACGCCTGAGAACTCGCTGGTAAAGTTCCTGACTGACCAAGGCTTCACGGTTTTCATGGTCTCGTGGAAGAACCCGGGCTACGAGGACCGCGACCTCGGCCTGGAAGAATACCGGAAGCTCGGCGTGATGGCCGCGCTCGAAGCGGTCAACGCTGTGATACCGGAACGTAAAGTGCATGCCGTTGGCTACTGTCTCGGGGGCACATTGCTCTCGATCGCAGCGGCAGCCATGGCGCGGGATGGAGATGAACGGCTTGCGACCCTGAGTTTCCTGGCCGCCCAGTCCGATTTCAAGGAGGCCGGCGAGCTGACCCTGTTCGTCGTCGAGAGCCAGGTTGCCTTCCTCGAGAATATGATGCGCGAGCAGGGCTATCTCGACATCCATCAGATGGCGGGCGCCTTCCAGATGCTGCATTCGAACGACCTCGTCTGGTCGCGTGTCATCCACGACTATCTCATGGGCGAGCGCAGCCCGATGAACGCGCTGATGGCATGGAACGCCGATGGCACCCGGATGCCAGCGCGCATGCACTCCGAGTACCTGCGGCAGCTGTTCCTGAAGAACGATCTCGCAGAGGGGCGGTTCAAAGTCGAAGGCCGCGCCATCGCACTCACCGACATCCGGGTGCCGCTGTTTGCCGTCGGCACGGAGACCGACCACGTCGCGCCCTGGCGCTCCGTCTACAAGTTCCATCTTCTTGCCGATACGGACGTCACCTTCCTTCTCACGAACGGCGGCCACAACGGCGGTATCGTCTCCGAGCCCGGTCACAAGGGCCGCCGCTATCGGATACGGACCAAGCGCGAAAGTGATCGCTTCCTCGATCCCGAAACATGGATGAGGGACACGCCGGGGCATGAAGGCTCCTGGTGGCCGGCCTGGGTCGAGTGGTTGTCGCGCCAGTCTGGAAAGCGAGTTACGCCTCCGGGGGGCGGCGCGGCAGACAAGGGGCTTGCCGCCCTGGCTGATGCGCCTGGCGGCTATGTACGACTAAGGTGACATCGACGAGGTGCAACCAAGCTATTCCGATCATGAGGTATGAGATGATGGCAACATCGCAATCGACCGGCACAAAGAACATCGTCATCGGCTTGCTGTTTCTCGCCGGTTTCATGGCCTATGGGTTCGTGCTGATCTACCTCCGCGACTTTGCGCCGGGGAAGGAGCAGTGGATCGCCGACTACGCGGTCGGCAAGCACTTCGAGTCGCGCCTCGCACATGTCCACGGCAATCTGTTCGCCCTGATCAACATCGCGGTCGGCCTCGTCCTAGCCCGCTTTGAGCTGCCCGAGGCCACAGGCCATCGGATCTCGTGGCTGGGTATCGCGGCCCTTCTGATGCCACTTGGAATCCTGTCCGAGGTCCTGTTCTCCGTACCCCCAGTCCTTGTCATCGTTGGCGGCATATCGATGGTTGCTTGCATGGCTTGGCTCGGAATCGCGATATGGCGCGAAATAGGACCGAAGGGAGCCTGACGATCATGAACGAGTTACGCGCGCAATCGGCCTCGGGTGGGAATAAGCCCATGGAAGAAAAGTCTGCAGCGAGATTGCGAGCAGTTGCGCTCCTTCGCCGGCCCGCGGTCAGGTACGCGCTGGTGGCTACCGGTGTTATTGCTGCGATCATGCTGGGTTTCGCCATCTACGGCAATCGCCCCATCAGCGTTCAGGTGGCGGCGGAGGAGCGTAACGTCCCCGTCCGCGTCTTCGGCCTCGGAACCGTCGAGGCGCGTGTACTGTCGAAGATCGGGTTCGAGGTCGGTGCCGCGCTCGCGGAGCTCCATGCCGACCACGGCGACCGCGTGACGAAAGGCCAGGTGCTGGCGCGATTGAGTCTCGGTGAGCAGGAGGCCAAGGTCGCCAAGGCCCGCGCCGCACTCGAAATCGCTACGGTCAACATCACGCGGGCGGAGGCCAACCTGGAGAAGGCCCAGGCCGTGCTTGCTCAGAAGCAGGAGGCCAACAGACGGAAGCAGGCGCTCGTTGGCCGCGACATCGTCTCCCAGCAGGTGGCGGAGGAGGCCGTGCGGGACGAGGCGGTGGCGAAGGCCGATGTCGTCGTCGCGGAGAGTGAGATTGCAAGCGCTCGCGCGCAGCTTACCGATGCCAAGGCACAGGTTCAGTTCGAGGAGACGTTGCTGCGGCACCGTACACTCGTTGCGCCCTACGATGCCATTGTGATCGAGCGGCACAAGGAGCTCGGCACCGTTGTCAAGGCCGGCGATCCGATCTTCACTCTGATTGCCGCGGGCAGCTACTGGGGGCTTGCCTATGTCGACGAGGCACGCGCCGGGTTCATCAACGAAGGCCAGCGGGTCGATGCACGGCTGCGCTCGCGCCCTCAGGAAGCATTCACCGGCAAAGTCGAGCGCATCGGGCTCGAGAGCGACCGCGTCACGGAGGAGCGGCGTGTCTACATCAAGGGTGACAATCCCCCGCCACGTGTGTTTCTCGGCGAGCAGGTGGAGTTCTGGATCACGGTCGCCACGCTCGACGAGGCCCTGCTCGTGCCGGCAGCCGCCGTGCACGGCTACGACGGACGCCAGGGCACGGTGTGGACGGTCGAGGCGGGCCGCCTGCAGCGCCGCTTCGTCAAGTTCCGCCATCGCACGGAGGATGCGCGCCTCGAGATCGTCGATGGGGTGCCTGAGGGCGCGCGCGTCGTTGTCAGCCTCGACAGCGACCCCAAGGAAGGCCGGGCGGTGCGCGTGAGCGAGGCGAGGCCCCAATGAACCTCGCCTATCGGGACATTCGACACAATCTCGGCCGCTTCCTGTTGACCTGCGTCGGGCTCGGATTGCTGCTCGGCGTCGTGCTGGCGATGATCGGCATCTATCGCGGCCTCGTCGCCGACGCGCTGACGATCGCCCGGGCTCCTGCCGTCGATCTGTGGGTGGTGGAGGCCAATACGCGCGGCCCCTTCGCCGAAGCATCGCGCATCCCCGGTGACATCCGCGAGGCTGTGGCGCGCATTGCCGACGTTACCGCTGCCGGCAGCATTACCTATCAGACCGTCGAGACCGAGCACGGGGGAGTGAAGCTCAGGCTCTACGTCATCGGCTACGAATTGACCCGGCCAGGGGGGCCGCCGGAGATCGCGGAAGGCCGTGAGATTGCCCGCAATCATTACGAGATGGTCGCCGATCGAAGCACGGGCCTGACCCTGGGTGAGCGGGTCCTGCTCGGACGCAACGTGTTCACCGTCGTTGGATTAACGCGCCACCAAGTCAACTCCGGTGGCGATCCCGCCGTCTACATCACGCTGCCCGACGCGCAGAAGCTGCAGTTCGACCTTGCACCGCCTGCCGCGCGCGTGCAGCTGGCGCGTGGCACCGGCGGCTCCAGCCGCGACACCGTCAATGCCGTCGTCGCGCGACTGCACGGCAATGCGTCCCCTGAAGCGGTGGCCGAGACGGTGCGCCGCTGGAAGCATCTCTCCGCGATCACGCAGGCGGGCCAGGAGCTGATCCTCACGCGCTCGCTGGTCGACCGCGCCCGGCGGCAGATCGGGCTCTTCACGTCGCTGTTGCTGGTGGTGTCGGCCGTCATCATCGCGCTCATCATCTACACGATGACCATGGAGAAGCTGAAGCAGATCGCGACGCTGAAGCTGATCGGCGCACCCGATCGCGCCATCACCGGCATGATCGTTCAGCAGGCTTTGGCACTCGGTGTCATCGGCTTTGCGATCGGCGCCGCCCTCATCGTGAACATCAAGGACTACTTTCCCCGGCGCGTGGTGCTGGAGCCTGACAACGTCATGATCCTTGGCCTGATCGTGTTCGCGGTGTGCCTTCTCTCGAGCGGTCTTGGCGTGCGCGCTGCCCTCAGGGTCGATCCCGCGACGGCACTGGGAGGCTGAGATGGCAGGCGCGAAAGATCACCCGCTCGTTCGTCTCGACCGCATCTCGAAGCATTTCGGCGAGGGCGAGACGCGTGTCGACGCGCTGCGTGACGTCTCGCTTGACGTCTATCCCGGGCAAGTCGTGGCGCTGCTCGGGCCGTCGGGCTCGGGCAAGACCACCCTCTTGAATGTCATCGGCTGCATCCTCGACCCCTCCTCCGGCTCGATGGAGCTCGATGGAGAGCCGGTGATCGAGGATGGGCGCTGGCTGAGGCCCAATCTCAGGCAGCTCAGGCTCGACAAGATCGGCTTCATCTTCCAGTTCCACAACCTGATCCCGTTCCTCGATGCGACGGACAATGTCGCGCTCGTGCTGCAGCTGGCGGGGGCGGACGCCGCAACAGCGCGCAATCGCGCGGTCGAACTGCTCGAGTATCTCGAGGTCGGACACCGCCGGGGGGCGATGCCGGCCAAGCTGTCGGGCGGGGAAGCGCAGCGCGTCGCCATTGCGCGGGCGCTTGCCAACCGGCCGCGTATCATTCTCGCGGACGAGCCGACCGCAGCGCTCGACTCCAAGCGCGCCGGGATCGTGATGGACCTGCTGCGCAAGGTCGCCGTCGAGCAGGAGGCCGCCATCATCGCCGTCACTCACGACGAGAAGATCTTCGACCGCTTCGAACGGATCTTCAGCCTGCGCGATGGCCGTCTCGACAGCGAGCACGACACCTCGCGGGCGGCCTGAGCCTCATGTGCGAGCTGCTCGCCATCAGTGCCTCCGCGCCCGTGGACGTCAGGCTGTCGCTCTTGAGGCTGGCGGCACACGGCGGTCCCGCAGGGCAACCGGACGGCTGGGGGATTGCGTTTGCCGACGGCAGGGATGCGCATGTCTGGCGCGATCCTCACGCCGCGGCCGGGAGCCCGTGGGTCGAGTGCCTGCAGAGAAACCCGATCCGCAGCGAGCTTGTCGTCGCCCATATCCGGCGCGCGACGCAGGGTGCGGTATCGCTTGGCAACACGCAGCCGTTCGTGCGCGAACTATGGGGTCGTACGCATACCTTTGCGCACAATGGCAATCTCGGAACCGCTCTTTCGGCCAGCAGGGTTACCGCGTTGCGTTTTTGGCCGATCGGAGAGACCGACAGCGAGGCGGCGTTCTGCGCGTTTCTCGATGACATCGCCCGGACGGATGGAAGCGCCGCCGATATTCACGCGCGGTTCGCCGACACCGTCAGGCGTCTCAGAGCGATGGGGCCGGCCAACATTCTTTATGCAGGAGGCGGGCGTCTCTGGGTCCATGCCGACCGCCGCAAGCAGCCGTCGGGCGCGATCGAGCCTCCTGGCCTGTGGCTACTCGAGCGGTCATGCGCGCCGAATGGAGCTGCGGACGAAACCGCGCCCTTTACGGTGTCGGGCGACGCGCTGAAGGTGGTTCTGGTCGCCAGCGTGCCGCTGAGCGCGGAGCCCTGGCGACCGTTGCCGCGCGGTGCGGTCCTCGAAATCGCGGGCGGAAGGATTGCCGGGGAAGAGGTGGCCTGACAGCCCCTTCGCGCGCGCCCCCGCAGTTCGGACAGACGATGATCCCGGTGTCCTGCGATTTCCATGTTCCCGCTGCCGCCCGGCCCATGCCAGGGAATTCAGCGCCCGCGGCCTGCATCGGATGGGCATTTGGCGCTCATCCGGTGATGCGGCTCCCAGCCCGCCACTCCTGCGGGCCCTGGCCCATGCCCATTCCCGGGGCGGTCGACTCGAGCGCGGCCTTGCATGCCGCCGAGACCTTGTCTTTGTTCGCCTCAAGGCATGCCCGCATTTCGCCTTGGACGTACTCCTCGCCCGTGCAGACCTTGGGCATATTGTCCTTGCAGGCCGTGGCGACGGGGCCTTGCGCTAATGCGCCTGTGGCGAACAGAAGCGATGTGAACATGCTCGCTGCAACCGTACGGCCGGTCATACAGACATGCACTCCTCCCCTCGCGTGAATTTGGGTGCGCTTCATAAGCAAGGTGGCTACCAGAATGCCGCCAGCGAACATGGCGGCGACGGCGAGGGTCGAGCCGGCCGATAACTGCGTCATGCCGGAGATGCCGTGACCCATACGCGCTCGGAACAGCATCGCGAAACCGGCCGGAAAGGCGATGGGAGCGTGTCGCGGTGCCCCTTGTCGTGGATCAAACGGAAGCGACTCGTCGCCCGAAAGGTCTCATCGAGAGCCTAGCACCCAGGGCGAGATCGATGACCACTACGATCTGCCACGGTTCTTCGCCCGTGAAGGAATTCAATCCTTTGTGGCTCGGCATCGCCCACCGCCGCGGCAGCTGTACTGTTCTGCTACTGCGTGACGGCCACTTGGGTGGAGCGGGCGGAGAACTTCGTTTCGTCGGTGTCGATCGAGGTCACCTCCAGCGCGTTGTCCTTCCCGTTCTCGTAGGTGAACCGGAAATTCGGATTGGCGGAGAGGGAAAAGCTCGTCTCGGCCTTGAATACCAGGTCGTTGCCGCGCATCACCGTGAGCTCACGGATGAAGCGGGCTGGAACGTAGGCCCGCGTTTCCGGGTCCATCTGCATTCCGTTGTTGTTCGGATGCTTGATCATGATTTGCGCCTCGCGCAACGCTGCCGTTTCGACAGCAGGATCGAAACTCTTGACCAGTGTCTTGCCAAGGTCATCGTTGGCTCTGTCCGCATCCTTCGGCGCCGGAGCGGCGCAACCGCCCGAGGCCTTCACGAAGGCTTTCGTCATGTGCAGCACGCCGTCATCCGTCTCGACCACGGCATGAACGTAGGAATAGGTGTCAATCCGCACGCGCGTCGTAAAGCGGCGCTCGCCACCGCCTTGTCCTGCCGCTGGTCCAATTGTTAGAGCTGCCGCCACGGGTGCGGGGTTCTTGTCGATGATCAACCACATCGCCTTCAGCTGCCCTTTGACGGACGGAGGAACGCGGATGGTGAGCGGAACAACAGCGGCATCCTCGGCCCGCTCCGGAGCATCAAGAGCCACGACCCCGTCGTTCTCCTGGACCGGCCGCGAACCGAACACCTCGCTCTGCAACGATGGCCAAATGTCCTCCTCGGCGCGCGCCGCGCCATTCACATGAGAAAGAAAGCCCGCTGCCATCGCAACAACGGCACCAAATCGACCGATCGACTGTCTGTGCGTTTCCATTATCTGCTCTCCGCTCTTCTTATTCCCATTCGAGCTCTGCGAACGCCGCCGTCACGTTGCGGACGTGGTATTGATCGAACAGCTTCCAGTTGCCACGCTCGGATTGCCCCGCGGTTTTCGTTGCTTCTATCAAGTCTTTGCCGTCCTTGATGAGCTTGCGCACGTCGGACGCTACGATCGACCAATACTGTTGCTCCGGCAGCATCGCGGCGGGCAGCTGCATCGCATGCGGTCCGTGTCCAGGAACAACGCGCGCCGCCGTGCGCGCCTCGAGCTGCTCGATCAGCGACAGCCAGCCGCGAAGGGAGCCGTCGAGCGTCGGGATATGTCCGGAGAACAGCAGATCGCCAAAGAACGCGGTGTCGGTTTTGCTGTCGGTGATGATGAGATCGTTGTCGGTGTGGGCCGTCTTCTGCGCCTCGCACACGAGGGATCGACCGCCCAGGTCGAGGGTGAGCGTGTCCTCCACGTTCAGTGTCGGAAGGATGATCTCCGAGCCCTCGAATGCATCCTCGCCGAGCATGTCTTTACTTGAGGCCATATAGCTCTGGGTCCGGGCTTCGAGCCCACGCCTGAGCTTATGGTGGCCGACAAATTGAGGGTTGTCGTCCTTGAAGGCCGCATTGCCGAACACATGGTCCGGATGCATGTGGGTGTTGATGACGTAGCGGATGGGCTTGTCGGTGATGGCCTTGATGGCGGCGCGCAACTCCCGGGCGACCTTGGCGCTCCCGAGCGTATCGATGACGGCGACGGCGTCACTGCCGATGACAATGCTTGCGTTGGACATGTCTCCGCGGTTTTCAGGGGACTGCAGCTCGTAGCGGCCCTGATGGACGAACACGCCGGGCGCGACCTCACTGACCGGCAGTGCGGTGCTCGCCAAGGCCGGCACGCGTCCGATCAGCGGCGCCACCGTGAATGCAAGTGCCGATTTCAGGACTGCTCTTCGGCAGGCGCGCCGACCAAGCACGCTTGCCAGCGCGTCCGTTTCATCCTGGTTTTCCCTACCGAGGGCTCGCAGTTGAGACGTGGTACACATAGCCTTTCTTTCAGTACGTAGGATTCGTCGGCAAAAAACGTGTTACCTGGCCAGCCTCTCCAAAGCCTGCCGATAGGCAGGCTTGACCACCGATGGATCTTTCAATGCCCAGGCCACAATGCTCGCCCCCTGCAGTGTGCTCAGAAGCAGCAACGCATAGGTTTTGGGTGACTGGCCACCGTCGATCTCTCCGGCCGCAATGCCATCGGCCAGAACCTTTTCAAGCCAGGTGAGATGAAGCTCGAAGAACTTCCTGACGCGCTGCTGCATGGAAACGGGAAGATAGGTCGCATCCGCAGCAAGCGCGCCGCACAGGGGCATTTGTCCATCCTGCAGGCTGGCCGCAAAGAAGTCCCCGTAGGCCAGCAGCTTGCGCCTCGCATTGATGGAGCGGGCCGCAAGCGCGTCCAGCTCGGCGACGAAGCGCTCGAGATAGGTATCGATGACGGCTGCGCCCAAAGCTTCCTTGGTCGGGAAGTGATGGTGGATGCTGGCTTTGCGGATGCCGACGCGCTCCGACAGATCCGCGTAGCTGAACCCAGCATAGCCGATCGTCCGGATCAGCGCTTCAGCTTCGGACAGCAGGGCAGACTTGGTATGGGCAGGAGCCATCCACATTAGCTACCTACTACATGGTAGGCTGTCAAGACGGTTATTGTGGATTGCACGCACGGAGGATTCGATAGGCTCCAAATTCTGTTCACGCACAGGAAAGCAACAAGCACGGTGAAAAAGCGGAGGTCATTGAGGCGGGTCACGCAGGAATTCTGTTAGCAGGCAAAGGTGCTGCCAAAAGTATACCCGGCCGCGCCGAGCCCCTCGCATTTGCCTTTCCCAAGATGACGATGGGGAACACTGCTCTCGAAGGCCGCACGCCGCTGGCATGGCCCTTTCGCGCAATGGCCATAGCCTTTGATGCGCGCGACCCCATTCCTCCACGGGATCTCATGGGCTGAGGCCGGGCCGGTGGATGCGATCAGCGCGCAGGCGAGGGTAGCAAACACAAGGTGTCTCATGGCAGGCAGTCTCCTTCTTTCTCCTTGTCGGTCGTGTGCGTTCGGGGCAGCGCTGCAACCGGCTTATGCCCACTTGCACGTGTTGGCGGTTTCCATCTCTGAAGGAATTCGATGCGCGGGCTGTTCTGCTTCAGGGCCCAAACGGCAATCGCCCATGCGGCTCCTGAGGTGAGCAGCGGCAGGACCAGCGCAGTGAAGGGGAAGGTGATGGCGGACACGGTCATGGCGCCGCTCCAGCCGGCTCAGCCTGCGGGGCGCTGCCATCGACCAGACGACCGACCTCGAGGACCGGCTCGATCCAGTAGGCCATGTGCGGCACCGGCAGCGTCTTGCGGATGGTTTCGAGCAGGAGGGACGCATGCCCTCGCAGCATCACCGCTACAAGCACGCCCCGCTCGACGCGACCGCGCACCCGCTCGCTGATGCTGGCGCGTGAGAAATCGAAGCCGTGGCCTTCCGCCTTGAAGGTGGTGAAGCCGCCGACCGCAGGCTTTGAGGACATGATCAACTCGATGAGGTCATTTGCAGTGGTTGTTGGATAGACGAGCGTGAGCTTGCAAAGGGATTGGTCCATTGGGGGCTCCGGATTTCATTGCTGTCCCTGCCCCCCCGCAGCCCGAAGCGACGGAAGAGGATGGGCAGAAGCAGCAGGGTGAGGGCGGTCGAGGTGACGAGGCCGCCGATGACGACGATCGCGAGCGGCCGCTGGATCTCCGACCCCGGCCCTGTCGCGAACAGGAGCGGAACGAGGCCGAACGCGGCGATGCTCGCCGTCATCATCACCGGACGCAGGCGCCGAACAGCGCCGTCGAACACGACTTGCCCGATGGGCATGCCGGTTGCGGCGAGCTGGTTGAAGTGGCTGACGAGGACGAGGCCGTTCAGGACCGCGATGCCGAGCAGCGCGATAAAGCCGACCGAGGCCGGGACCGACAGATATTCGCCGGAAATCCAGAGCGAGAGCACACCGCCAACCAACGCGAAGGGCACGTTGGCGAGAATGAGCAGCGATTGACGGATGGAGCTCAGCGTCGCGAACAGAACGCCGAAGATGAGGAGCAGAGCGACCGGAACGACGATCGACAGCCGGGTCGTGGCCCGGCGCTGGTTCTCGAACTGTCCGCCCCATACGAGGCGGTAGCCTGGGGGCAGCTCGACCTTCTCGACGACGACACGCTGGGCGTCCTCGACGAAGCCCACGAGGTCCCGGCCCGTCACGTACGCCTGCACGATGGCGAAACGGGAGGCATTCTCGCGCTCGATCTTGACCGGTCCACTCACGCGCGCGAGCTTTGCGATGTCGCCCGCGCGCACCACGCCGCCGTCGCCCGCTGCAATCTGGGTCGATGTGAAGGCTTGAGGATCGTCGCGAACATCCTGGGCGCCGCGAACGACGATCTCCGTGCGCCGGCCAGGCTCCGAGACGAGACCGGCAGGCGCCCCTTCGAGCATCGCCCGGAGTTCATCCTCGACGCGCGTGACAGCGAGACCCGTGCGGCCCGCGGCAAGGCGATCGAGATCGATTTGGAGGTACTCGACATTGTCGTTGGCGACGGTCGAAACCTCGGATGCGCCGGCCACGGTCTCGAGCGCGCCCTGGATCTTGCCGGCGAGGTCGGCAAGCGTCGCGAGATCCGGGCCGAAGATCTTGATGGCGAGATCGCCGCGCGCTCCCGTCAGCATCTCGGCTGTCCGCATCTCGATCGGCTGAGTGAACGCGAACTCGACGCCCGGCATGTCGGCCATGGCTTGGCGCAACTCATCGATCAGCCATTCCTTGCTTTGCACGCGCCAGCGCTCTTTGGGCTTCAAGACGAGGAAAGCGTCCGTCTCGTTGAGACCCATGGGGTCGAGGCCAAGCTCATCTGATCCGACGCGGGCGACGATGCGCTCGACCTCGGGCACCTTCTCCTTCAAGAGCCGCTGGATGCGAAGATCGCCATCGACGCTGGCCTTGAGATTGATGGAGGGAAGCTTGGTGATCTGCATGATCACCGAGCCTTCATCCATGGTGGGCATGAATGATTTGCCGACGGCGCCATAGGCGAACACGACTCCGACGATGCCGGCTGCGGCCACCAGATACACCGCCAGCGGAAAGGCAAGGCAGCCCTTGAGGAGAGCTTTGTAGCCACGCGTGAGAAGACGCATCAGCAGCGGCTCGCCGTGGCTGCCGCCCCGCAGGAGGTACGATGACAGCACGGGAATGAGCGTGAGCGAAAGAACGAGTGAAGCGCCGAGCGCGAAAATGATGGTGAGGGCAACCGGCGCGAACAACTTGCCTTCGAGGCCCTGGAGCGACAGCAGCGGCAGAAACACGAGGCAGATGATAAATATGCCCGAGGCCACCGGCATCGCCACCTCGCCCGCCGCACGATAGACCTTGTGGAGCAGGGGAATGTCGTTGTGCCCCTCGTGGTGGAGCCGCTCGACCGTGTTCTCGACGACCACGACGGCCGCATCGACGATGAGTCCGATGGCAATGGCCAGGCCCCCGAGCGACATCAGGTTCGCGGACATGCCGAACGCCTTCATCATGATGAAGGTAACGAGAGCGGCGAACGGCAGCGTCAGCGCCACGACGATGGCGGCCCGCAGGTTGCCGAGGAAGAGGAGCAGCAGTACGACGACGAGCACGGTCGCTTCGACAAGCGCCTTGCTCACTGTGCCGACGGCCTTTTCGATCAGGTCCGAGCGGTCGTAGAATGTGTTGATCTTGACGCCTTCCGGCAGACTCGGCTTGAGCTCATCGAGGCGAGCCCGCACAGCGGCCACGATTGCGCTCGCATCGGCGCCCCGTAGAGAGAGCACCAACCCCTGCACTGCCTCGCCTTGACCGTCCATGGTTACGGCGCCGTAACGGGTGAGGCTTCCGATCCGGACGCTCGCAACGTCGCCGAGGCGCAGGACATGCTCGCCTTGGGTCTTGAGAACGATCTGCTCGAGATCCTGCGGCTTCTGGATAGCGCCGGCGGCGCGCACGACGAGCGCTTTTTCGCCCTCGCTCAGCCGCCCCGCGCCATCGTTGCGGTTGGCCTCGTCGATGGCTTTCAGGATATCTTCGACGCCGAGGCGGGCGCCGGCGAGCGCCTTTGCGTCAGGGATAACCTCGAACGTGCGGACCATGCCACCGAGCGCATTCACGTCGGCGACGCCAGGAATGGTGCGCAGCGCCGGGCGGATGGTCCAGTCGAGCAGGCTGCGCCGCTCCTCCAGAGAAAGGTCGCCGCCGTCGATGGTGAACATGAAGACGTCCGATAGCGGAGTCGACACCGGCGCGAGACCGCCGGAAATGTTACCCGGCAGTTGGTCCCGCACGCCGTTGAGGCGCTCGGCGACCTGCTGGCGCGCCCAATAGATGTCGGTGCCGTCCTCGAAGTCGAGCGTGATGTCCGCGATGGCATATTTGGCGGCCGAGCGAAGGATGGTCTGGCTCGGGATACCCAGCAGCTCCATCTCGATGGGCGTGATGACGCGCGTCTCGACCTCTTCCGGCGTCATACCGGGTGCCTTCAGGATCATCTTCACCTGAACTGGCGAGATATTGGGGAAGGCGTCGATCGGAATGGTGCGAAAGGCCCATGCGCCGGCCACGGCTGCGGCGCCTGCCAGCAGCAGGGTGAAGACGCGTTGCGTCAGAGAAAAACTGATCAGGCGGTCGAGCATGGGCTATTCCGCCCCCAGCATCTGCTCGAGCTGCGGCAGCCCGCTCGCTGCGACCGCGGCGCCCTCGGGCAGGTTGCCGAGCACCGTTGCCGCCGAGGGTGAGCGCCCTGCGACCTCGACCGGCACGAGCGTGAAGCCAGTCTCGTTGCGGACGAACACGCCTTCGATCCCATTGATACGAGCCACCGCACTTGCGGGCACCGAGCGCGCGCCTGTCAGAGCTTCCTGGATGATGTTGAGCGTCACCATCTGCCCCGGCAAAAGCCCGCTCTCGGAAGGGACGCTCGCGATCAGCTTGGCGGAGCGCGTCAGCTTGTCGAGAGAGCCGCCCACGGACACGACGATGCCCTCTGGGCCGTCCATGACCTTGATGCGATCGCCCGGGGTGATGCGGCTGACAAGGTGGGCCGGCAGTTGCGCCTCGATCCAGAGCTCATCGCTCGTATCGATGGTGACCGCAGGAGCCATGGTCTCGATCTTGTCGCCGGGCATGACGCTCGCCTCGACGACGCGTCCTGCTTCGGGAGCCTTGATGGTATAGTGGCCCGCGCTCGTGCTGCTGATGCCGCCGAGAACCATTGTACGCCTGTGCTGCTCGATGACGGCCGCAATTTTGGCAACTTGTGCCTCGGCCTCTTCGGCCATCGTGGGGCTCTGGATGTTCTTCTCGGCGAGATCCCGCCGGCGGCGGGCAACGGCTTCGGCGGCCTGAAGCTCTGCTTCCGCCTGAGCGAGGCTCGAAGCTGCTTCCAGCAATTCGCGGCTCGACACCACGGCCAGATCCTGGCCTTTGCTGACGCGCTGGCCGGGGAGCACCTGGACCTGCGTGACCGTACCGCCGAAAGGAGCGGCTGCAACGATGCGGGCATTGAGCGCCGGCACGACGACTCCCGGCAGCAGAGCGACGACTTGCTCTGTTGTCGGTGTCGCGGGCTTGATGTCGATCGCCATGTGCTCGATCTGGGTCGGCGAGACGGCAAGATCGCGTGCCGGTGCGGGCGAGGCTGCGCTCACTGCAGCCCCTGCAGAAGGGAGCGAGACTGCCGCTGCCAATATCCATGCCTTGCGCATTCAGACCTCCCGGCTCCGATCTCCAATTCCTGACCGGAGATGTGCGGCGCTAAGCTGAATTCGACCTGAACCCAACCTGCCGGCTGGCTGAACAACCGGGCTTTTAAGCTTCATTTCAGGAGCGCTGTGCTATCAACCCGCAATAGAGATCGCCAAAGGAGTGCGCCATTCGCATTCTCCTCATCGAGGACGACCCGGAAATCGCCAAGCGCCTGTCCGAAGGACTGGGTGCGGCAGGATTTGCCGTCGAGCGGGCCGACAACGGCGCCGATGGATACGTCATGGGAACCGAGGATCAGTATGACGCCGTGGTGCTCGATCTTGGATTGCCGCAAATGGCCGGGCTCGACGTGCTGCGCAAATGGCGCGGGGGCGGCTTTAAGATGCCGGTCCTTGTCCTGACGGCGCGTGGCTCGTGGCCGGAAAAAGTCGATGGCCTCAATGCTGGCGCCGACGACTACATCACCAAGCCGTTTCACATTCCCGAGGTGGTCGCGCGGCTCAACGCGCTCATACGGCGCTCCGCAGGTCTCGCAAGCTCGACGCTCACCCACAAAGGGATCACGCTCGACGCGGGTGCCGGCAAAGCCTTGCTTGACGGCCAGCCGATCGAGCTGACAGCCAAGGAGCTGCGTATGCTCAACTACTTCATGCATCGCATCGGCCGGGTCGTCTCCCAGGCTGAGCTCACCGAGCACCTCTACAGCCTGGACGAGAGCCGCGAGTCGAACACCATCGAAGTCTACGTCAGCCGTCTCCGCCGAAAATTCGGCGCCGACGTGATCAAGACGATCCGCGGCCTCGGTTACCGGATGGACTAGGCAATGAAGGAACCCGCCAGCCTCAGAAACCGGCTCATCGTTGCCGCCACCGCGTGGATCGCGTTCGGCATGGTGCTCGCGTGGCTGATCCTCTCCAATGTCTTCCGGGCCCATGTGACGCAGCAGTTCCACGACGAGCTGTTCGTGCACCTCTCGGAGCTCAAGCGTCTCGCACATGTCGAGAACGGCCGGGCGGTGCTACGTGCTGCGCTGAGCGACCCGCGCTACGATGTCGAGAACTCGGGGTACTATTGGGAGATTCAGCAGCAAGGCGATGTGCTGGCGCGCTCTCCATCCATGAAGGCGGCCCCGCTCACCACTCCACCCGACGGGCGTTCGGACGTCGGTGTCCATACGCATCGCATCCAAGGCCCGACGGGCGAGCTGCTTGTTGCAGAGAGCCTCGAGTGGAAGAACCCCGGCAATCCGCCCATCCAGTTCATCATCGGGACCGACAAGCGCCACCTCGAAAGCGTTGTGAACAGTTTCAACAACACGCTGTCGTGGTCGTTGACGGCGTTGGGGCTGTCGATGGTTGGGGCTGCAGCACTCCTTATTCTCTATGCAATGCGCCCGCTGGGGCGGCTCAGCATGGCCCTGCACGAGGTCCGCTCGGGCCGGTTGAAGAGCTTGCCGGGTAGCTATCCCGCCGAGGTGCAACCGCTTGTCGATAATCTCAATTCCATGTTCGCATCGACGACCGATCTGGTGCAGAGGGCGAGGACGCAGGCCGGAAACATCGCGCACGGGCTCAAGACACCGCTCGCGATCCTTACCGATGAAGCCTATCGGCTCAGAGAAGGCGGCTGCGGCACGAGCGCAGAGACGATCCTCGATCAATGCCGCAAGATGGAGACGCAGATCGATTACCAGACGACGCGCGCGCGTGTCGTCGCCAGCAGACTGTCCCCGGGAGCATCCGCAGGCGCTGGAGATGTCGTGGCGGAGGTCGTCTCGGCTATCTCACGCATCTACATGCACAAGAACCTTCACTTCGACGTGGACATACCGGCTTCCCTTCGCGTTGCCTGTGAGGCGCAGGATCTCCAGGAAATTCTCGGCAACCTGATCGACAATGCCGGCAAGCACGCCAACGCGCGTGTGCGCGTTGCGGCAACCGCGCTGGAGGATGGATTGATCGATATCACAGTCTCGGACGACGGTCCTGGCCTCCCCGTAGAAGCACACGAAGTCGTGTTCAACGTCGGGGAACGCTGGGACACGCAGAGCGCGGGATCAGGCTTGGGACTCGCCATCGCACGCGATCTCGTCACACTCTACGGCGGCACGATCCATCTCGGCACCTCCGTGCTTGGTGGCCTTGAGGCGTCCATCCGCTTACCAGCGGCTCAGTAGTGACCGAAGGGGTTGGGGATCAAGCGTTCATACCAACTGCTCGGCGTGCAACTGCTGGATTCTATCGGCGTGTAGACTGGGATTGGAACCTTCGGAGCAAGAGGGCTCGTTTCTAAGTTCGGCAGCTCAGCGCGGAAGTGGACATCTTCAAGCCCCCTGGCGCCGCTTGATCCAAATCTCGATCGACCCGAAGCGGCGGAGAAGCCGCACCCGTTCATGGGTATGGCATCGCTCGAGCCGACACGTTCTCCTCGCGAGCTTGGTTTCTGAGGGACGCCGTGTTGCGGTCAGAGGCTCCCGGTCTCCGCGCCGGTGGGCCTCGTCATCTCGAGTTGATGTTTGCCTATTCACCTTCCATTATGCCGTCATGGTCTGCCCCGACCTCCGCGCGCCAAGACTGCCGGCTTTCGATGAGCCAGAGACCGACCGAGAGTAGCGCCGCAAAACCGATCGCCGTCACCCAGAACGGCAGACCGAGGAGAGTGTCGAACCCGATCTTGTCGCCTGTCTCCGCCAACATCGCAGTTATGGGCGCATCGAAGTAGCCGTAGGTCATTGCACCGGCCAGTCCACCCAGCAGGACGAAGAGCGCGTCGCGGTAGCCCGCACCGATCTGCGCCAGAGTTGTGCCGGGACAAGCGCCTGCAAGGGCAATGCCAGCGCCAAGAATGAGGCCGCCGATGATATCCGCCCTGAACAGCAGTGGCTTGAGGCTGAGCTTGACGCCGAACATACCGTTGATCACCGCAAGAACGATGAGGCCGGCAATCACCGCAGCGAGGAAAATCTTGAGCATCAGGAAGTTCCTGAGCTGCATCTGGCCAATGATGACGCCGGGCTCGAAGACGCGACTCTTTTCGAGGGCGAAGCCAAACACGATGCCGGTGGCAAGACCGACGAGGACGGCGTTAAGGACGGTCATTGGTGTTCTCCATTGCGTTTGACTGCTCAAACTCGCTTCAGCAGCAGCATGGCGGTCAGAATGCCGCCGACGAACATAGCGGCCACGGCCAGGGTCGAACCCGCCGAGAGCTGAGCCATGCCGGAAATGCCGTGTCCCGACGTGCAGCCCCCGGCGATGCGAGCACCAAACAGCATGATGAAGCCGGCAAGGAAAGCGATGGGGGCTCGAGCTTGAAGCGTCGTAGTGCCCATGGCACGGACCCACACCGGAGCGATTGTCCGCCGCCTCGTGCCTGAGAGGCGCATCGATAGAAATGCACCGATGGCGATGCCGCCGACGACGGCAACCTGCCACCAGTTCTTGGCGCCCCACATGTGTGAAGCAAGATATTTGATCTCGCTGACCCGACTGTCGAACAGCGCGGCGATGTGCGCGGCGACCGTGACGAAGGACGAGGACGCGCCAAGCGCCGTGTCCAGGAGTAGGAAGGTCGGGATCTGCAGGAGGCCGATGATCGCCCCTGCCAAATAGGGTGACCAAGCCTTGTCCGTGATGTTGGGCATGGATTTCTCTCCCTCGCTTGTTTGCAGGCCGTGGTCGGGTGCGACCCGCGCCTCTGTTTTGATGCCTCTGTTCTGATCATGTCCTGGCGAACGCGCAGCCTTCCTGAATTCAGAGTTTGCGGAAGACGATCGCGGCCGGACAGAAACCGGTGAAAGCCGCCTGCAGCAGATTGAGGCCGATGAATGGTGTCTGAACGAGCCAGGATGGGCGGAAGAGCGATGCTAGCCAATGGCTCAAGGGGATCGCCGTTCCTGCTACGACAAGATCGCTGCAGTCGATAGTCATCTTACGTCTCCGCTGGATGGAATGTTCATTGATTGGCCGATTCCCGCGCAAGGCTCGATCTGGCCCATGCTGCAATCTGGTCGGCGCGCATGACACCGGAGGCCCGCGCTAAGACCTTTCCCTTGTGGATGAGCAGCAGGGTTGGGATGCTGCGGATACCGAGACGCGCCGACAGCTCTGGCGCCTCGTCGGAGTTGAGCTTGATGAGGCGGATGTCGGGTTCGAGCACGGCCGCCGCCTGCTCGAACATCGGGGCCATGGCTCGGCACGGTCCGCACCAGGGCGCCCAGACATCGACCAGGACCGGTAACGAGCCCTGGGACAGGAAGCGGTCAAATTCGCGCGCGGACGCGACTGCGGTCGGCTCGCCGGTGAAAAGGCGTCCATGGCACTTGCCGCAGTTCGGGCTGGGGCCGGAGACCAACTTGGAATGCGGCGCCTTGTTGAGTGCGCCGCAGTTCGGACAGACGATGATCGCGACGTTCTGCGATTCCATTTTCCATCTTTCCGCTGCTGGCCGGCGCACTGCCGGGGAATTCAGCGCCTGCCGCGTGACATCGGATGAGCACGGCATTGGCGCTCACCCGATGATGCGGCTCCTAGCCTGCTACTTCTGTTGGCCCTGGCCCATGCCCTTGCCCGGGCCGGTCGAATCGAGCGCGGCCTTGCACGCTGCCGAGACCTTGTCCTTGTTCGCTTCAAGGCATGCCCTCATTTCGCCTTGGACGTGCTCCTTACCGGCGCAAAACTTGGGCATATCGTCGTTGCAGGCGGCGGCGACCGGGCCCTGCTGAGCCAATGCATTGGTCGCAAGTGCGGCGCCTGAAATCGTCGCCCCGGCGATCATCTTGATGATTTTGCGATTCATGTTCATGATGTCTACTCTACTGTTGTTGGGCGAATTTCCACGTCACGAGAAGCGCGGCGCGCCTATGGGAACGCTTCGAAATGAACATTGGTACGACGATATGAGCCTTGACCTCCATCAACCTGAGGCGAGTAATCGACGTTGGCGGTCTCGCCGCCGGCCGGAGGACATCCGGCGCCAGACATCGCGATAGGTGAATGGGCTCTGGGCGATGAGCTCCTCCTCGACCGCCCAACGATGCAGGCCGCTCTCGATCAGCTTGAAGGGGAAGGTTATCAAATCTTGCCGGAAGACATTACGGCTCTCACCCCTGGGTCATGAGCATTGTAATTTTCTGGGGCGTCATTGTTTCCGTCCCGAAGGCCTGCCCCCAAGACGGACTCTCAGACCTTTACGGAAACCGCAAGAACTGGAATTTTTGCAGTATAAAATGCTTAACCCGAGTTTCTGTTCCGTTGCGCGTCAGCCCCCCTTCCTGGAAGCGCTCTGATTATGCCGATATGCCGCGCTGGCGTTGTACCTGTCCGCAGGTTCGACGATCGGCGCTGCATAATTCAGCACTCGGCATAATTGCAATTATGCCGATGTCGGCAAAACTGTCGCATCACCCGCGATCATCAAGGGTACATCTTCTACAATACCCACCTCATCGAGCATTTCGACACTGACTACACCATGAGCGATCGCGCCAAGGCCTATACCCCAACAGCTTGCAAGCGCGTGCCAGACCCTCGAATCAAAAGGTATCACCCCGTCCTTCAAAGCCATCAATACTCACGCCCCCATCCCCTAACTCAGGAGATGCGCTTGCTTGCCTGCGAAAGCCCGAATGCGGGCCGCCCAAGGGCGAAGCCCGGGAGGGCTCAGAGCAGAGAACCCCCTGCCGATTTCCTCTTTCACTTTTTCCCGGCTTTCTTGATTTTATTGCAATAATTTTCTCTATTCCCTATTATGTCATAAAAACAAAAACAATAGAGGTGTGCATGACAACAGAGTTCGAAACTCTCTTGAGTCGTGCAATTGTCGGAGATACCAAAGAACGCAAGGACTTTGCCGATTATTGCCGCTCGAATGAAAGATATATACTGGCCCTTGAATGGTATCGCCGCCTGGCCGATGCTGGAGATGCCGAAGCCCAATACCACGCGGCCCTGCTCTATCACGACGGCAAAGGCTGCCCCCTTGCCAATACCGGCAAAGCCATCGAGCTTCTGACCCGTTCGGCGCAATCGGGATATCAGCCCGCCGCCCGCAAGCTCGCAGAGATCACAGGCGTTGCTCACGACGAACCAAGCAACGATGACACTCCCCCCGATCCCGATCAGAAGAAACCCCTCACCTTCCGCGATGTCGCCTTCAAACCGACCGATGACGGCTCGTTCTGTGCCGAGATCGTTTCAAACGAAGATTTCACCAACTACAATGCAGCCTATGACACAGGCTATCCCGCGGCCCCCGATCAAGAAGCCCAGGATCCCAGCTACGACTACGACCGCGGCCATTACGCCAACATCGCCCTCACCATCCACGAGCCCGACGCCGAGGACGATCCCTATGCACGGCTCAATGGTCTGATCGGTCTCTCAGACCTCAAGACCCAACTGGAAACCATCAAAGCGGGTATTCAATTCCAGGCCCGCCGCGCCGATGCAGGCCTCGCAACAACAACCAGCAGCAACCATTTCGTGTTCGTGGGAAACCCCGGCACCGGAAAAACCGAAGTTGCCCGCGTACTCGGCCGCATCCTCAAGGAATCCAAGCTCCTCTCCCGCGGCCACGTTGTCGAAGTGGACCGCTCCGATCTCATCGCCGGCTGGATCGGCCACACAGCCCTCAAGACCGAAGCCGTGCTGGAACGCGCCATCGGCGGCGTGCTGTTCATTGACGAAGCCTACAGCCTTGCCCAAGGCAGCGGCTACGATTTCGGCGACGAAGCCCTGACCACCATCCTTAAATTCATCGAAGATCGCAGAACCGACCTGATCGTCATCATGGCAGGCATCCCTGCGGAAATGGACGCCCTCCTCGCCTCCAACCCCGGATTATCTTCCCGCTTTCGCCACAAGATCACCTTCCCGGATTTCTCAGCCGACGAGCTGTGCCAGATCTTCGACAAATTCTGCCGCGACAGCGATTACATCCTGCACGGCGATACCTGGCCCGCACTCCGCACACTGTTCCGCGAGGCCCACAAACACATCACGCCTGAACTTGGAAACGCCCGCTTCGCGCGCAACGCCTTCGAGGCCGCCATCGAGAACATGGCCCGCCGGGTCATCCGAAATGACGACCCCGATCTGAAAACGCTCTATTTCAGCGATATCCCGGTCTTCGCCGATCTTAAGACCGGCAAGGCCCGCTCATCAGCCAGACTTCTGGTCTGATGCACCCGCCAAGCTGCATCATGGCGTCGGACCCTCCTCAGATCCGCTGCCGCGCTTTCCGCCCTTACGTCCCGATGGAACCGCACCCGCTTCCCGGTTGAATTCCTTTTTGATCTCACTTTTTGGCCGCACCGCCTTGTCCACCGCCTTCTCGACAGGCGGCGCAGCCAGCTTCTGCTCCTGCGGCGCCGCCGCTATCGGTGTCCTTTCCTTGAACTGCTGCCGCTCCAGCAATCTTTTCTCCTCCGCCGCCTTGTTCCGCGCCCGCACCTCATCCAGGGATTTGTTGCTCGCGCCCTGCCGCCGAATGCTCTCCTTCGACTGAAGCAGCTTGTCGCGCGCCTGCGGCGACACATCGGCCGGAATATCAACCTTCGGCACGACCGTCTTCCCGCGCGATGCGGCACCTGCCGCATCGTCGATCGCTTTCTTCGCCTTCTGCTCGGCCGCATTGTCGATCGCTTTTTGCGGCGGAGGTGCCGGGGCCGGCAGCGGCTTTGGCGGTTCAGGCGTCGCCGCCTTGCGAAACGTATCCTTGTATCGACTGGCCGAAACCGTATCGACCGGACAACCAATCAAGCCTGCCGCAAGAAGCGGCAAAAGCCCCACGATGCGCATGTTCGCTCCGCTTCTATTGAGGGCGCATGTACTTCGCCTTGCTCGCCTGCGCCGACATCAAAGTGCCCCCAGCGACCCCGAACCCCACGGCATAGGGCAAATCGCTGCGAACCGATTTCATCCGATCTTGCAAGCTCAGCCCCGGCGGACCTGCGCTGAAGCTCCAAAGGCTCGTTTCCACCACCTCCGCCATCACCGCCGATGCGAGAGCCCGGCCCGTTCCGCGTTTGATGACACCCTTACCCATGCTTCTCAGCAGCGGTTTGGTCAGATACGAACCGACCCCGGTCGGCAAAATGATCCCAAGCATCTCGGCCTGCGCGTAATATTGCTTTTGCGTCTGCCGCGATAACGCCGCCCGCTGCTCGTTCTCCCAAATGCACAGTTCGATTTCCTCGGCGGTGCGCGGCTTCATCAGCTGCGCCTTGCCCTTATCGAATTGCCGCTCCTCTCGCACCGCGTTGAACCCTTCATAAAAGGCGCCAAAAATATTGGCCCCGAGCTTGCCAATCTCACTCCCAATGCAGCTGATCCAGGTCGCCTGACCGTAAAGAAAGGCATTGCTCACCCCCCACGCCATCGCCTCTCCTTCACCGGCCTGACCGGAATAGGCTTCGTTGAAGAAATAATAGACCGGCACCGTGCATGTCTCCGGACACGTCTCGCCCACGGTCTTGAGCGAGATCGCCTTGTTGACCCCGCGCTTGATATCCATGGCATGGCGCTGGATCTCGGCCTCGAGGTCGATGATTGCAAACACCGGCTTGCCGTTGATCGCCAGGATGGTGTCGCCGGCGCTGATCTTCTGCGCGCTGCCGAAAATATCCTGAGCCATCGCCGTCTCGATCTCGACCCCGGGGCTCAAGGGAGAATTGCTGTCAACAATCTTCGCGCCGAGATAGCCGACAATCGTCCGCCCGCCCAACTCCCGCGCCTCCTGCATCTGACGCTGCATCGCATCCCGCAGCGCTTTGAGCTGCAGTTGCGCGAGATTTACATCCTGCAGCGGGTTTCTGGCGCTCCCCCGCAGCAACGGCCAGTTCGGAATATCGAACCCATAAGCCCACACCCGCGATTGACCATCTGGCCGCGCCGCAAGCCCATACCCACGCAGCACCCCGTGCTCGCACGTTTCATCGCTCGCAAAAGGACGGCCCTTTGGTCCTTCCTCTACAGCGCTGCAATAGATCACATCGGCCGTGCCGTGGAAGTAAACCGTATCGTACGATTCCTCGAAAACCACCCGGTCTTCCTCAGCCAGCGCGCTGCCGAAAAACGCATTGACCTTCTTGTTCGCCTCGATCGCCACCTGATCATGGCTGGCCGAATAACCATACACATAGATCTCGCCGAAACCCGGCCGGTGATAGACGGTACGCTGCTCACATTCGCCGCTTTCAAGATCCCCGCTGCGAAGCCGCGTCCGATCCTCGCTAACCCGAACAGCGGCGCTCCACCCCACCGAAAACAGCGACAGGTTGCACACCGTCAGATGTGCCTCCTCGATCTTCGATCCTAACGCGTCAAGCTTGCGCTGCAGCTCCTGCAATACCGAGTCCTGAGCCGTGATGCGCTCATAGACGAAATACCCGCCCGCCATAAGAAGACCGAGCAGCACGACTTGAGACCCAACAAGCCATTTAACACTGCGATCCATGCCAACCCCCGACCAGAAACCAAGGCCTTCCGCCCTAGACAATGAGAAGTGTTGGAAGAAATCAAGCGCAGCTCAAGGGCAGGGCACGCACAAACTTTCAGCACACAGCTTTGCAACGCGTCGATGACACCAGCATCACGCCGCCATAGCCCGCCAGCAGCCAAATACTTCAGTAAAGAGCCCGAGAAGGGCCGCCCCGAGGGCAAGCCCGGGGCAGGTCAGAGAAGAGCCCCGGCAGAAAAGGAGCCCTATGACCCATCCCCACTACCACGCCGTATCATCCGCCAATTTGTTCGGAGGCACGGCTGAGGACTATCTTCCTATTCACAATTGGTTTGATGCCACCAAGGAGAGCTTCGCGGATTTCCGCCACCGGGCGCTGCGCCATCACGCCGAAGGAATCTTCGAGGCCGAGCGCGTGTTCGGCATCACCATCACCAACTCCGCAGGCAAACAGGTGCCCGTCCGCTATGTCGCCGAGCAACACGTCATGGAAGATTGCGGCCGCATCCCCTCGGTCGCCGATTGGCTATCCAGAATCCAACCCGAAACCTGGATGTCCCGCGCCACCAAAGTCGGCGTTCACTCACGGAGGGCCGCATGATGGATAAATCTCACGGCACCCCCCTCACGGCCGAACAGCGCCTCTTCGCCCTGCCCCCCAAAGCCGCGCAGCCGTTCCGCCAACTGCTCACCACCGGCCAGATCACCGATGAGACCGTCAATCTCGTTCTCGATGCCGGCGAGCTTGCGCAGGACACCAACAAGCTGATTGGATTTGCCGCCGGTTATCTCTCCATGCGCGCCCAGAACGTTCCGGTACACGACGTCATCGCCATGGCCAAGAGCCAAAACCGCCGCCTCAACCTGGCCTGGAGCCCGCAGCGTTGGAAAGTCGAACATGAACGGCTCTCCCGCGCCGAAGCCCTCCGCCGCATGGCGGCTGAGAATGTCCGCTACGACGTTTCAGCTTACCAGCAGCACCTTCCCCCGAAATTTCCCGGCTACCTTATCGAGAGCAGCCGCCGCCTTGGTATGGAAGGCCTGCGCCAGCGCCACTGCGTTGCCAATTATCACGCCCGCCTCATGGCAGGGACCTGCGCCATAGCTGCCGTCTTCGTCGACAAGCAGCGCTGGACCGTAGAACTGTCCCACAGCAATGATCCGTTAGCTCCGCTGCGCATCACTCAGATCAAGACCCGATACAACGGCCTACCCTCGCCCGATATCCGCCAGCGCATTCACAAGCTGCTCGGAATCGAGATCCCGCAGGCTCCGGCCCAGCCTCCTCAGGCAACCGAAAGGCCCTCTCTTTATCTGGAAAATCTGCGCCGCGTGCTCCCCGTCCTGCGCGATCAAGCCATCGAAACCGTTATCGTCAATTTCGACGGCTCCGGAGACAGCGGCCAGATCGGCGACATCGACTACTATCCCGCCGACCGCAATGCTGCCGTTCGCAATCTCCCCGTCGAGCACTTGCAGAATGAGCGCTTCTTCGATGACGGACAATGGACCAGCCGCGTGATACCGCAGCAGGCCCGCCTTGATGACGCCATTACCGCCCTCACCGACGATTATCAGGAGCTAAGCGGCTGCAACTGGTGGGACAACGACGGTGGATACGGAACCCTCGAAATCGACGTCCAGGCCGGAACCGTAGAGCTCAACATCTATATCCGCAACGTCGACAGCTTCTGCGATCATTCCTCCTGCCGCAACATAGAAACAGGCGAAGAGATTTAATCAGACCACTCGTGAAGATGCCATGTGCCAACCACACATTTAGGCAACACCAACCGCACTCTTTCCCTGCCCCACCACCTCCTTAAAAAAAGACCCCGGATTGCTCCGGGGCCAGTTCAACAACAGGGAAAGGTAAGAGGTGTGTAACGGAAAGCCGCCCCCGGGCATTCCCAGAGGCGGCTTTCTGCGTGCGCGGCTGTGCAGCCCGCTGACCTGCCATCTAGGCGGCCATTTCCAAACCAAAGTGCGGGATCTGGTGCATCCCCACCGGCACCTTCATTTTCGGCATCCGCACCCGGTTCAAAAGCTTTTTCTTCACCCGCTCCGCCATCACAGCCTGGTCGTCCAGGCGATCCTGCTTGCGCTGCGCGTCAGCCAACCGCCCCTCCAGCTCATGCAAGGCAACCATCGAGCTCAGAACACCGCTGCACCCCTTCAGCCAGACCACCCGATAGCGTTTGCCTTCGAACTCCTCCGGACTGATGTTCAGCTCCTCGATATTCTCTACCGGCACGAAGCGGTTGGCTCCGATATCGACAAACCCCAGACGCTCCATCACCGTTTCAAACGACACCGGCGTCACGATCCGCCCTTTGCTCTTGTCCCGCAGCGCGATCACGGCTGCGTTGCGCGGCGCGTCGATCGGACCATCCCGATCTTGCCCCAAAGCTTCGTTTTCCCGCACCTTGCGCACATACAGAATGTCACTAGTGCGAACCTTCATCGATTTGTTCAGACGTAAGTATTCCATTTTTTTATCCTCCACACATTGGGGGCAGAAAGGCGCCGCCTGACGATCGGCCCCGCAAGCGGCGCCCCGTTTCTGCTCCTCCTTACAGTTACGCCATACCCAGCTCAGGCGGCTCTTCCGGCGCTGTCGTTGCGCCCCCCGACGTGCCCAACGCCTTCTCGCACCGCTGCTTGATCTGCTCCGGCGTGGCAGGGCTCAATGCCATGCCATTGATCAACGCCACGGACGACTTCCATGCACGCTGCACATCGTAGCCCGCCTGCGAAAGTGACGATTTCTCATCCTTCGTAAACGCGGCCACCCTGTCCTGCGCGATGTTTGCCGCCGGCACAAAGCGGTCGTACCCAATATTGACGGCTTTCAAAGCCGTCTTCAGCTCATCCACGCCAGTGGTCGAGAGCACAGTGCCGTTGCCGTTCGCCAGCGTGAACTTGGTCACGAAGCGATCAGCGTTGATCCCGGAATTCGCGGCGCGCGCTTTGTCTTCCTCGGTAAACGGACCGAAGAACTTGATATTCTCGCGCACCACCGTGTCGCCCTCGCCGATATCCACCAGATCCAGACCCTGCGATCTGAATTCCACCAGCGAAAGACGCGAAACCTTCGGGCGATCCTCGCCCTGCAGCGTCACCTGCGTTCGGAAGCCGCCGCCATCAATATTGTACTTCGCCGAAATCCTCTGGCGATCGTCATCCTTAAGCTCGCTCAGCTTCCTGATGTTCATGGTGTGAACGGCCGCACCATCGCCGATACCCACGAAACGCACCCCGCGCTCGTTAAGCTCCGCAATCGTCTTGGTCGCCCAGAACGAGCCAAGCTCCCTGGTCAGCACAACCCGCGTACGGAACTTCGAAGTGTCCGAAGCATTCGCCTGCTCGGCAAAGATCTTCTTCTGCTCAGGCGTGATCGGCTCCAAACGCATGATGTTGCCGCGCACCGCATACTTGCCGCCGCCCACATACACGAGCTGGAAGTCATTCGAGCGCAGCTCCTTCACAGATTCGCGGGCGTAGGTAGGATCGATTTTACCCGCCTCGTAGATCTTGGACTGAAACCCGCCCGACGAACCGTCCACATCGCCGCCTTTAGGACCATTCACGATCTGCAGGTAACGAATGCCGCTGACAAGAATTGCCCGCTGCGAGCCATCCTCCAAAGTCACCGTAATGGCTTTGGCTTTTACGCTATTATTAGTGTTGTTTACGTTGGTGTTCATAATTAAATACTCCTTTTCGTTATGATTAGCTATAAAATATGTACAGCGATATTTTCATAATCAACCCTAGATGGTCAATTATTTGATTTTAGAATTTCAATTATTGGCGGATTTCTGCGCCTTTTGCGCCGGACGCTTTTACATATTAAAAAAACTACATTTGCAACTTTCAGACGCAAGCATAAAAAGAATAGGTATTTTATTTGTTGGCAAAACATCTAAATGCTACAACAATAATAAGCATTCTCCCCTTCGGGTCCCGATCCGAAACGCCCAGGGCTTTCCCCACAGGCCCTGGGCCATCTTCAATTGGCCGCATCAGAATTTCGGCCACTCCCGCCACCGCACGAGCGGGCAATACGGGCCGCTGGTCCGAAACGGCTCCAGCCCGAAATAATCGCACCGCGTATAGATGCGGGCCGATCCAGTCCCGAAATACGAATAGTCATAAAGAATGTGCGGATTGCCCCACACGTAGAGCATCCAGCCCATAGCTCCGACCACCACCAGCCGGCCGTTCAAGCTGATGTTCGACTCCGCAAAACTCTGCTTTACTGTCCGCCACAGCGCTCTCCTTACCGCGCCCTTGGGATTGCGCGGATCATCAGGCTCAGGAAAACGTTTCACGACATAAGCCATCAGAACACCACCTCCGTGGGTCCCTTGAGCCGCTTGTTCCCATAGCGCCGATTGACCGCATATTTCGAGCGCATCGGTTCGCACCGCTCATAACCAGGCAGACTGGCCAACATCACCCGCTCCTGCCGATACAGCACGATCGCCCGCTTCTCGCGCCGCACCATCTCCGGCGTCAGCACAGGACGCTGCGAGATCGAACGGTTCTCGCCAACCCCATCACTCGCCGCATGGCCCAGCGAATAAGATGGCGAAAGAATATTCTGGGTCCCGCACAGCTCGCTGACCTTCTTGGCCTCCTCATCCGTCGAGATGGCGAAGAACAGCTTCAGATCCGAGTTGTCGAGGATCATCTGCTCACCTTCCGCGCCCCACGTGGCGCGCATCTGCGCCCGCGACTGACAAACATTGATCAGATGAACATTTCCGTCGCCGCGCACGATCGTCATCTGCTTGGGCAGATCCTTTACGACGAAGTTCGCCGCCTCATCATTGATGAAAACCACACGCTGCGGGCATGGATCGCGCTGAAGCTCAAGCAGCATGCACGCATTCAGCATCGCGCCAAACGGCTCGAACACCACGCGCCGCGAGCTGTCGAAATGATTGTAGATCGTGAGATGACGCCCCTGCGCATCCTTGTATTTAAGATCGCGATACCGGAACGTCGATTTCTCGGTCAGCTTGTGCAGGATTCCCGACTTCGCATAGGGCATCATCGCCTGCTTCGCGACGTTGATATATTCCTGCAGACCGCCCGGTTTCTTGTCGTTGACCATGCCAATCATGCCGCGGGCCATGATTGCGAGATCACCCTCCAGCGCGCTCTCGTATTCTACCTCCTCGCACAGCGCGAGGAACATATTCAAATCCGTCACGATCGCCTGAATCGCAGACAGGTTGGCGTTCTGCGGGTCCTTCACGCAAAGACCGATCATCGCAATCGTAATCACGTCACGGCCGCCTTGGCGCCAATAGGAATTGCGCTCATCCTTGGGCTCCGGCACCAGCGCCAGCGCGATCGTCCGTGCGTCGCTCAGCACGTCCCCGCCGCCGGCCGCAACACCATCCTTGATCAGATCCAGGGGATTGTAGGCTTCCGATCCGCCGACCCCGAGGCGAATGACACGCTGCCCGAAGCGCCGCGCCCGGTATGCCGACGTCACCTCGAAGTTCTCGCCTTTGACATCCGTCACCACGCAAGGCTGATCGATCAGTCCCAGAAAAATGAATACCAGATTGCGGTTCTTGCCTGCGCCCGAAGGCGCGACAATCAGCATGTGGACCGCTTCCAGCAGCAGAACCTTGCGACCCACCACCCCGGCATAGAACACCACCTTGTTCTTCGCCGAGCCGAACAGACTTGCGAACCAGCCCTGCTCAACGCAGATCCCGGACTCCTCGATATCCTCAACGGTCGCGATGCGCGCCGAATGCGTCGATTCCTTCGGCCGCTCGGCATCCAACGCCTTTCTGAAGCGCAGCCGAAACCGCAGCGCCGCCAGCACAAGCTGAAGAACGCAAAACCCAGCCACGACCATAAAACCAATGCGCGCCTGTTCCGCAAACTCTGGCGGCACGTACTGCCAGGCCCAGCCGTCCTTCAGCGCGTAATAGAGCGCGCCCAGCACAATGACGGATTGCACCACGGGCGACGTCTTCTTCCGCGCCTCCTGCCCCTGCCCGTTAGCTCCGCTCCTACCGCCAGCCATCGCTCCAACTCCCGGTTCTGGTCAAAAAAATGCGGGGCACGCCTAAGCGCTGCCCCGCTACCACCGCTCACCCGCCATCACGAACTCTCGCTCGGAAACGAGCACAGCCCCGTGGCTTCTTCCATTTCAGCGGCCGTGAAACGGATCTGCGCCAACTCCGCCGCTGAAATCGTTTCCTGCTTCACCGCCTGTCCCGGGCGCTTCCTGGCCAGCTGCACACTGATCGTCACACCCTGGTCATTCGGCACTTGCACGTAGCACCAGGCCGTCACCCACTCCTGATGCCGAACAAACGATTTGTATTCGACGCCGGTCTCGACCTTGATCCCGCGCTTGAACACGTTGCTCTTGAACAGATTGAACGAGGTCGAGGCTTTCTCCAGCGCCTCCAGCTTGCCCAGCTGCTTGGCAAGCTCCGCCCGTTTCTGGTCCAATCCCGCCTTCTCGCCTTCGAGCGCCTTGCCGCGCCCTTCAAGCCCGGCAATCTCATCGTTGCGCTTTTTGATCATGGCATCGAGGTCACGCTCACGAAGATCGAACGCCTTCTGCCGCTCCTGCATCTCCAGCTGGAAAGCTTTCTCCATCTTGGACAGGCCTTCGCTCAACTTCTTGTCGAAGCACTTGTCATCGCCCTGAAACTCAATACCCACGGCGCAGCGCAACTCAGGCCAGATCGGATCATTGGGCAGCGAGCGTGCGATGTTGAAAAGCACCAGCACGCCCACCGAAGCCGTCACGCAGCCAACGGCGCAAACCGTTGCGAAATCCACGATCCCAGACCCAACATCACCCAGCTTGCTCATTATGCTTTCCTTTCATCCGAACCGGTCCGATATCGCCACCTCAACCGGATCTGTTCTTTCTCTGTATTCGTTGTTGTGAACCGTCCTCTGCGCCTCAACCACACCACCCCGCTTTCCGCAAAAATTTCTTGCCCGTCCCGTTCGGTGAAAAGAGCGCGCCTACGCGCGCTCTCTCTTCTTGCCAGCCGGCGCTACCGCCGCCTTTCCCGCCGCCGGCAATGCGATCTTCGCCAGCACATCCGGATTGAGAAGCTCCTTGCCGACCACATCATCAAGCTCCAGCAGGCCGCGAACGCGCGCTTCCCGCTTTTCGCGGCGCTTGACTTCCTCCAGTCCATGCAGGCCCAGAAAGATCAGCGCCCACACCGCAAAGAGATCGATACCGATTGCCAGAGCCAGGGCGGGCTTGAACTTGTGCTTGAACTCCCAGACCACCTCCGACATCGAAACCGACTCCACCAGCGAACCGCTGACAGCCTCAGCGCCCGAGAGCTCATCGATCAGCGTTCTCAGCTTGGCGGCAATCTCCGCCATGTCCTGGCGGGTCTGATCGATAGCCGCTGTCTGACGCGCGCCAACCTTCGAACCATCGGTCGGCATGGCCGACACCGCCGATTCAACGGCCGCCAGCGATGAACGCACCATCTCGCCCAGACCGGCCGAGTTCATCGCACCGATCATCGAACGAAGCTCCGACGCGCCTTTCACGAACACGCCCTCACGCTCGCTCATCTTGAGATCGCGATTGTTCACAGCCACCGAGATCTCGGCCAGCTTGGCGCGCATTTTCACCGCTTCCGCATCGGCCTTCTCGATCACGCCACGGATTTCTTCCGAACCCGTGTTCAGAACCGCCGCTGCACCTTCAAGCGATTGAGACAGCGGACCAACGCCGCGGGCTCCGGTCGCTCCGCCGCCTGCAGCCTCTGATGTTCCACGGACCGAGAAACCGGCGGCCTTCGCCGACATGGCCGTCGGAATGCCGCGCGCGTTCTTGATCTGCGCCGTCGCACCGGCAACAGCCTTCTCAAGCTTGTCCGTTGCAGCATTAAGATGCATCTCCAGCGCCGGGATGCCGGTCGTGGACATAAACGCGTACCAGCTGCTCGTTCCAACCGCCCAGCAGCAGAACAAGAAGATACACACCCACCCGCCGACAAACGCGGATGTACGATCCATCGTGGTCGAAAGCTTAGAAGCCTTAAGGAAGCCGATATAGATGCACATCGAAAGCGTGATCGCCACGCTCAGCGCCATCAACGCATTCTCAAGCGTTGCGCCTAACGAGCGTGCCAGCTCGTAGTTCAGGCCCTTGTAGACCATTTCGCAGGTCAGCATCGCAGCCGCGATCACGGCAAGCTCCGCCAACTTCGCAGACACGGCATGCGCCCGACCGCGCTTCTTCTTGCGAAAGATCCGACGCTGGCCTTCCTCCGCCTCCTCCTTGGTGGGCAGGTTCAAATCCCAATCGAACGCCGCTTCCTTTTTCGCTCCGAGCTTGCCCTTGGCCCACTCGAGCACACGCTTGAAAAATTTCATTGCTATGCCTTTTCTTTTCGTCATCTGCCGGATCAAGCAGCGGACCTACGCCGCAGCCGCCTCACGCATCGCTCAGACCCAGGTGAAGCTTCGATTTCCGGACCCAGTTTTCGAACCCGCGCACTTCCGCGCGCTTGTCCTTGATCATCTGATCGAGCAAATAGCCCATGCTCAGATGCACCCCGGCGCGCAGTGCCAACTTTTCGATCTCAGCGACCGAAACCTCCGGCCTGATGTAGCTTTCGAACGACCGCTCCATGATCAGCGGCACCGGCACGCCCATCAGCAGCTTGGTTCGATTGAGCATCACCCCATCGCCCGACATCCGCGCGAAGAACGCGCCGTGAAATGCCGTGCGCATGTAGAGATCGTCCTCCAGCACATCGAACCGAGAGCTTGTTTTCGACATCGTCTTTCCTTTCCCAACGGCGACAACGCATCGCCCGTAAAGCCAAGCTTGGGAAAGCTCCGGCCTCTCTCAATCGCCCCTGTCGTTAGAAAATTCGCGGCAACCCCGCGCTCACCCCGCAGCCGGCGTGGCGGAACCAAACGGCGCGCGCTATCAAGCCCCCTGACGGGAAAGCTCCGAGATTTTTTTTCTGTTCAAGCCATCAACCGTGCGCACCAGACACCTCACACGATGATCCGCATCGCCAAGGACTGGGGTTGCGGCGTTGTCATCAATACGATCCGCACGACCACGACCCCCGGCGTGTCAGCCGCATACAAAGGCGTTACCTTCGCCGACCATGATGCCATTCATGCGCTCCTGCGCGCCGAGGGCGAAGACGCGGAATTTCCCGCCTTTATGCATCTCGATCCGGGAGCAGCCCCCGAAGTCCTGAACGGGTGCTGGCTTGGCAACGCCCGAACCGTGCAACGACATCTGTGCTCCATCACGCTGCACAACGCCCCCTATCCGGAAGACGACACTCCCATTCCGCCTGCACACCGGGACGCGCGCATGCCTGAAATCGTCCGCCGCCACATGCTGTGCGTGCTCAAGCACGGGCCAGGCAAACTACCCACCCGAGTACATCTATAGGAATCCCGTCGAAACCAAACCACCGGCCATCAATAAGCTGGAGCCCACAAGCACGAAGAAGCCCATGGGATTCATCCCTCGCACCGAATAATCAGCAGCACCGCCAACAGGTCTCTCAGAACGGCGCTCATATTAGCGTCTGGTTGAACCGTCATGCCTCGTGCGTTTCACGACTTTCTTTGAAATTTTTCCCGTCAGAACCAGCCAGCCTTACCAGCACTTTTATCCGACGCGTTCCGCAAACCGCGCGACGTCATGATTTTTAGTCGCGCTTGCAACGACCTTCCGCACCAGCACCGCGAAGGTCGTTGCATTTCCGGCCCTATGCGCCGGATGGACAAAGTGCATGGCTGGATGGTCCAGCCAGAAAAAACTCCTCAGAAAGGAAACTTACAATCATGACTACTCAAACCACCAATAAAGCACCTATCTACGAACTTGGCTTTTGCGCCAAGAAAGGCACTGACGGCCGCGGAGGCGAAATCCTCGGCTCCATGGTACGCCTGGCCGCCGTATGGGAGCGCAAGGATGCCACCAAAGGCGGTCTTGTCGATTTCTATACGAAAGCCGCGTCCCCGTTCGGGGCTCTGGGCGAAGGCGTCGTCTTCCTCCTGCCGCCCAATCTCCCCGAGCAACGCGATGCCAACAAGTCCTACCCCATCTACGAACTAGGTTTCTGCGCCAAGCGGGGGAAAACCCAGTCCGGGCAGGATATCCTGGGTGCCATGGTCCGCGTAGCGACCGTCTGGCCCCGCAAGGATGCCAGCAAAGGCGGTATCGTCGACTACCACCTGGATCCCGCCTCGCCCTTCGCCAATCTCGGCGATGGCGTGGTGTTTCTAATTCCCACCGAAACCAAAGGCAGCACTCCCCAGCCTGCCAATCAAGCAAACGAGCCGCATGATCCGGAGACGGGCGAAGTCCTGAACGGACACCCTGTCGACAACTATGCGGCCCCCGCCCTCGAGCAAATCTAAGCTCAAAAGGCCCGCCCCTCGCAGGGCGGGCCTTTCTCTTTCTCAGCAACGAAAGGAAAGACAATGAACACCCTACGCTACAACTACCTCCGCTCGGTCATCCGCAAGCTGGAAATTGAAACCCAGACCGCCGATGCGATCGCCGCACGCATCCTCAACAACGGCGATATCTCGGCCCTGACATCATTCGATGTCCAACAGCTCGGCCAGGCGGTGCAAACCAGCGCCATGCTTGCCCATGAGGCCGCCATCCAGCTACCCCAGGTCGCGGAGGTGCGCTATGACTAGCCAACCCCACGATCTCGGTGCTGGAGAAGTCATCATCGACGGCAAGCTTCACGGCTGGACCGGCCGACCCTGCCCCAACTGCCAAGGATCAGGCGAAGGCTCTGGATTGAACGGCGAATGGCGCAAATGCACCGCCTGCGCCGGAACTGGTGATGAGCACGGCCTTCTCGACAAACAGCCTGCCGATATGTCCGTCTTCTACAAAACGGCCGACCAATGGCTGAATACCGATCCCTACAAAGGCATCACCATTCTCGATCCCGATGGCTGGGACCGCAAAAATCTGGATGCATCTTGGGCTGAACCCATCACGCAGGAAGAATTCAATTTCCGTCTCTCGATCTCGACCGCTTCCTACCCGGAAAACTTCTTCCGCAGGATCACAGCTTCAACCCATACCTAGCCCCACCTGTAAGGGCATCCTTACCGCCCCCCGCATTTCATCGGGTGGGCGCTTTCTTTCCGAATAGGCCGCCGCCCATACGGGCTTTATGGGCGGCCTTGGGCGGCGTGCTTAAGCCGCCGCCGCAAAAGCGGGCAACACACCAAGGATGCGCTTATGGCCCGTGCCGCTGCCGGGCATTGCCTGCATACGTGTGTGTGTTGCCCGCGTCCCATGCTAGAATAAGTACCGTGCCATCGATTCCATATTCAGCCGCCGATTTGTTTGGCTTCATATCGATATATGAATGGATCGGTGGCGGCTTTTAATTCCCATAATCGAAAATTCTTGCATTTTTTCTCCGAGTGAGGCCTAATATAAAGGCCGAACGAGGAGCGAGATGTGTTTTTGCTATGCAAAAACCCTCCCATTCGGACATAAAACGGGGCTTCGCCACCGTTTTATGTTTATCCGAATGGTCGGCATCTCGTGGGGAAACCGTCCCGGTTTCCCTCAACCCATCCAGGGTCGGGCTTGTGCCCGACACCACACCGGGGCAACGGCCGCCCCGGACCCGGCAAGCGGGCAGCTAATCCCCTGACTTAAGCTACCGACCCGCCACCCCCCAGCGCACGGCCCCGCGCACTCGACACCCGCCACGGCCTTACGGCCGGGCAGGGTCATGCGCGTTCCGGCTTTAAGCCGGACCGCCACTTCACAACACAGTCGAAACAGCTATGGAGGAACCCTATTGAGCAAACCCATCACAGGGCGCGGCGGCCGTCCCATCAAACAGAAGGCCGAGAAGCGCTGCATTCAGATCAATATCCGCATCACCATCGCGGAAGACCACTATTACCGCCAGCAAGCGGCCAAGGCGGGACTCACCGTCGCCGAATACCTGAGAAGGGCCGGATTGAATCTCGCGATCTCGGTTCCCCGCCCAATGGCGGACGCGCAACTGATCCGCGAAGTCAACGCCATCGGCGTGAACATCAACCAGATCGCCCGTGCCGCTAACCGAGGCCAGGACCAGCGCGACTTCTGGCAGACTCTCGCCGAAAAAGTTGCCAACACACTCGATGAACTGGTCAAGAGGTCGGCTTGAACCCGCGCATCCTGCATGGGCGCTCGTTCAAAGGCGCCGCCGCATATCTATTGAAAGGATCCAAGCACGAACTCAATGAAAAGCGAGTTGCGTGGACGATGACGCGCAACCTGGCCACCCAAAACCCCGAAACTGCCTGGCGTGTGATGGCCGCCATAGCCATGGACGCTCCGCAGCGGAAAAAGGAGGCCGGAATCCCCTCCACCGGCCGCAAGCAGAAGAACATCGTCAAGCATCTCGTGCTGACGTGGCACCCCGAGGAAAAAGAAACCCTCACGCGCGAAGATATGGAGGCCGCCATCGAAGGCGCACTCAAAGCCTTGGGCGCTGAAAACCAGCAGGCGTTGATCATCTCGCACAACGATACCAAGCACCCCCACGTTCATATCCTGATCAACCGCACCCTCGACAACGGCGCGTTGCTGGACGATTCCAACGAATGGAACAACCTGTCGGCCTGGGCGCTCGAATATCAGCGCCAACGCGGTCAGCACTATTCGCCCCAGCGCGAATTAAACGCCGAGGCCCGCGCCCGCGGCGAGAAAACCAAATACCGCCCGGTCCCCCGTCACATCATTGATGCTGAGAAATTCATCCGGCAATCAGCCAACGACAACCCCGATCGCCGCATCGAACTGCGCCACAAGCACCATGCCCTGGCCAAAGAGCAGGCCAACCGCTCACACAGACTGAAGAAGCGCCACAAAGCCCAGTGGGACGACCTGCAGCATGATTTCCTGCAAAACCGCCATGCCATCCGCGAACAAGCCCGGAAAGGGCAGGCGGCGGCGCGGGTGCAGATCATCGAGACGTTCCGGCCCCAGTGGAGGGCCTTGAAAGAGGCCGAGATCGCCGAACGCAGACAGTTCGAGGCGCGCGAAAAATCCACCTTCGGCCGCCTTTCGAATTTGTTCCGCAATGTCGACATCGCCCACGCGGCTGCAGACGGCCCGCGCCCTTCCATCCTGTCCCAGCTCTGGCGCGGCATCGGAGACGCGACCGAGCGCCAGGCCATGTTCGACAAGCAGCTCGCGCAGCGCCGCCAAGAGTTGGATACGCGCCAGCGCAATGCCATCAGGGCAGCCATGCTCCCTGTCGTCGCCGCCTATAAGATGGAATCCGAAACAGCCGTCATCGAGTATCGCCGCGCGCGCGCAGACCTGACATTCATTCAGCGGGGCGAACTCGCCAAGAACAAGGCCGAATGGCACCAACTCATCGAGCGCCGCAAAGCCGACTTTGAAAAGCTGGCCCTCTCACTCGAGCGCACGCAGGAGTTCAACAAGGCTGCCGACCCACAGTCCTTCCTCGATAAGCTGCGTAACCGCGCCGCCGACTTCCGCCAGGATCGTGATCCGCCCGGGCCATCCAATGACAACGATCGCACAAGGGATGATTGACAATGACCTTAGCCACGATCCGCGCCGTCGCCTTCGATGCCTTCGACACCCTTGTTCAGATCAGGCAGCCTCAACGCCCACTTTCCCTATTGCAAACGTGGATGCGGGCGAATCTCGCTGAGCCCCGCCTCGATGACTACGAATGGCTGATGACACACGACTTCGATCTCGCCGCTCTTTTTCCCGGCCTACCCACGGAGACGATTGATCATATCAACTCCGCCATCGCCCTCGAAGCCGCCAGCATCGCCGCGTTTGACGACGCCCTCCCGACGCTCTCAGTACTGCGCGACCGCGGATACAAAACCGCGCTCTGCTCCAACATCCTCACCCCTTACGCCGCCCCTGCCCTCGCAGTACTTCCCCTTCCATGGGACGCGATCACCTGGAGCTTCAAGGCCCGCGCCGCCAAGCCCAATCCCATGATTTACGTCGATCTCATACGCACACTCGATGTGCAGCCTGACGAAATCCTGTTCGTCGGCGATCACATCGAAAACGATGTGACAGCCCCCCGCCGCGCCGGCATGAGTGCCCTTTACTTGCGACGCGGCTATCAACCTCTCGCCCCGGACAGAGAAATCGCAACACTCGGCACGCTCCTCACTCTGCTCCCGGAAATGTAACTCCCAACCGACCTAACCTTCCGGCAATGGCACTGCGCCACCGGGATACATCGCCTCATACAGCAGCTTGGAGATTTCATAATCCCGCCGCGCATCCGAATGATCAATGGCAAGACGGCCCTGACGATCCCGAATCCACGGATTGGCCGAATGATCGCGTAACGCCTCGCGGATGAATTCCAGACTGCCATTGAACGCAGCCGTATGCAGCGGCGTGAACCCGTCCTCGAGATCATCCTGATCCAATCGCTTGCCGGCCGATAGCGCCTTCATCAATTGAGCAATATCGTTGGTCCGCGCCGCCTCGAACAGGCTCGGATCTCTCTTTTTCGGCCCTTCCCGGGATTGCGCGCGCGGCTTCAACACGGGCGATATCCGATTGCAAACTTGTCCCGCAATTCCAGCAGCGAAACATACTGAGGACCTCTCTCCGAGATCTGCACGAACCCGGCCAGAGGATCAGTCCGCGGCCGATCCAGCCAGTACGTCCCCCGTGACTCAGAAATAACTTCGACAACCATTTGCCTGAACACGTTCGCGCCATCCAGAGGCCAGGCAATAGCTGAATTTACTGGAATTGGCGCATCCTGCTCTTCTGCAGCCGTCGGAAATAAAAAAACACGCGGATTGCAGTGACGCGACAGGTCTGAGGTCAGCATTGACTGCGACACGCCTGCGCAGGACGGATTGGTGAGTATCAGGCTTGCAGACGCCCCCGAGGTCTTCATCGGCGATAAAGCCGCGTAGCTTTCAAGAACGATGAACCCCGAATACAGATAAATCAGTCCCGACGACAGCGTATCGAAGCGCCGCAAACAATCGAGCGCTGTTGATCGCACACTGCCGACCCCGATTGGCTCTGCCACCAGCCCCGGCGGCAACAAACATGCGACCACCTCTACCGGGCTGATATTGCCTTTGAACGCATGACAGAACAGCAACAGCAGGTATTGGCTTTCGAATGATGGGTCATCGCCCTGGGGCCGGCAATAAGCAGCAAAGACCGTTCTATCTAAAATCCTCGCCAGTTCGACTTGCTCAGCCTCGTTGCCCTTAAAGCCCATCTGCGGCCGGTAGAATATCGCCAACGACTCCCGGTGATATTCCCGCTTCGCATCAGAAACAGTGCGCTCGATCTCATCCAGCAAGCCCTCCACTCTGAGCCCGCGGATATAACGGTCTATGTACTGAAATTTCGTGTTCGTCGGCAGATGGCTGTTTTTGGGATTGTACCAGCCCTTGAAATCATCCAGCCGCACCAATTCACTCCGCGGCCGGTTGACTTTCTTATCCTGATCGTTCCACCCCTCCTTCTCAGCCGCCGTCGCATCCTCTTCGGCCATGATCTGATCGCGGATCGCCAGCCAGCCGACGCGCTTTCTGGTCGTCCGGGTTAGCTCATTTTTATAGCGCAGCAGCAGATCCATGTAGTGCCGCTTCAGCCCGTCCGGAAAATAGACCAGCGCCGGATCGACCGGCTTTTTTCCCCCAGCTTCGCCCGCCTTCCCGCTCCGAAGGGTAACAACCTTACCCTTCGCACCAGGGCCATCTGACCTTTCACTCGCGCTCATCGATCAAGCCTTTTCACGAAGGAAATCAGATCCATGGCGCGCATACCCCTCCCTGTTCCGGCACCCGTTTTCGACAAGGCCCAGAACCTTTCGCTGGCCGCCCGGTACCACGAAACGCGCGCGCCGCACCTCCTGGATCAGCTGGTCAAGAACCACCGCGGCCTGGTCGTCAGATTAGCCAAAACCTTCGGCCGTTACGACATCCCGCTGGAGGACATCATCTCCGAAGGCACCCTGGCCCTGGTGCAGGCCATCCATAGCTTCGACCCTGCCAAGGCGGGCGACGCCTCCTTTGCGACCTACGCCACCTATTGGATCCGCACCGCCATCAAAGATTACATCATGCGCAACCACAGCATCGTGGCCGTCACCCCCACGGGCGACACCAAGCGCGCCTTCTTCCGCGTCCGCTTCGAACGCAACAAGCTGGCCGAGGCCAACGCCGGCGTCCTGCCCCACGATTATCAGAAAACTATCGCCAACAAGCTCGGCATCTCCATCGCCACCGTCACGCTTGTCGAAGCGCGCCTTGCCCGCGATGTGTCGACAGACATGCCCCTGCCCAACGCGGAGGACGGGACTCTCGTGGAAACTTTCTCTTCCACCGATCCCGTCCTCGAACCTGCCCCAACGCCCGAGGATCTCGTTTCAGAAATCCAGGAACGTGACTACCTGCGCTCGCTCATCAAGGGTCTCACCGACCGAGAGCGCCAGATCGTCAGCGAACGCGTGCTCGCTGCCAATCCGCCAACCATCGCGCGCCTGGCTGAAAAGCTCGGAATCACGCCGCAGCGTGTTCACCAGCTCGAAACCCGTGCGCTCAAAAAGCTGAAAGCAGCTTCGACCGGATTGATCCCGAACGAAGCAACCACGGCAAAACACACCAATGCCTAAGCACGCACACCTGTGCCAACCGGCGTCCTCGAGGCCAGCATCCCGGCATGAACCCCTGGGCTGCTGCCTCGCTTGCGCCCGGGCATCGTGCGCGGGCCAAGATCGAGCTCGCGCTCCTGGGCAAAGCGATCAACGATCGCAAACACCTGCCCGCGCAGCTCTGTGGGTACCACCATCAGTTCGCAATCAAGTGCTTTGCTCATGTCCAGCACCAGGCCCAATGACAACCCCGTTGTCCCAACCTCGATCCGTGACAGCTGCGCCTGCGCCGACCCCACGTCCCGGCACAGATCCTGCTGAGATTTTTTGCGGATTACCCGCCATCGCGTCAACGAATTGACCAGCTTTGACCGCTCCTTCACGGCTCTTTTTTTCCATGTACTCATTATGATTTCCCCTCAATTATTAGTTGCACATTCTCTAATATTACCAGAAAACACATATCGATTTCAAATAATCATACCTTTGTATTCCACCGCTTAAAGCACAACCATAAATTGACATAAATAAAAGACGCCAATATTTCTTGACGGCACTCGATTCTTACGCGTCAATTCCTCTATGGACCCCTCGCCGTTTCTTGTACCACCCGAGCACCACAAAACGCTCGATTTCTGCTTTTACAAAATGTGCTGGGAAGCATCGCCCGGCCAGATCATGTCCCAATACCCAAGCCTGGCGCGTCAGATCGATTTCAGCGCCATATCCGCCTATCTAACAGCCCAGTGCCCTCCGATCGAATACATCAGCCCCTACTTCCCCCGTCATCGCGCCGAAGATCTCTGCCGCTATAAAATGACCCATGGCTGGGGCGACAGACAGATTGCCAACGCATTCCCGAGAACAGCGGCTCTTACCGACCTTCCCGCGTTGCGCAACAACACCCTCAATCTTCACCGCAGCCATATCCGCTACCTGATCGCCCTGAAATCCACCCTTCCCGATCCGGCCTCACTCGACGAACAAATCGCCGCCACCGGAACAATCGGCAAGATCATTGCGGCCAACGCCTGATTCCGCGCCCGCCAAATCAGCGGCAATCCCCACAATCGGCCCAGAGAAAGAGAGCGGCGAGCCTTGCGCGGCTTTGCCGAGCAATGCAGAAAGAGTTTTTTCTTGCATTATCGCAATAATTTATGCAATGCCAAATCATCGTCAATAATTACGGAGAAGATCCAGAAAGAAAACTACATTATGTCTAAACGCTTATTTATTTCATCTCTGGCCGCCGCCTTCTCGGCCGGCACCGCCTTCGGCCTTTATATAGACCACGTCATTACAAGCGACGAAATCTGCGCTATTCAAAACGCCAAAGATCTCCCGCACCTAAGCAAAAACTCTGCCGACGCTTCAAACACGCCAACCCACCGCGTCAAGGAGCATTTTTATGACTTCCCTCCAATTGCATCCGACTCCTGGCCCGACAAAACCGTCCCGCAAAACAAACCCAGTGACGGCGGATGGATCTATATGGCCCCAGAACCGGGCCCGTGATTTCACGCGCAACCCCCGACCCTGCGGCTTGCCAGCTCCAACAGCATGCTCGGCAAGCCGCTTCTTCCCCACCCCACCTTTCTAGGAAGCGCTATTCCGAAAACCGTACCTGCCCATTGGGGTACATGGCATCGAACAGCAGATTCATAGCCGCTCGATCCCTGCGCACTTCCGCATGATCAATCGCCAGCATGCCCTTGTTGTCCCTGATCCAAGGATCGACATGCTTGATCTTAAGGGCTTCCTCTAGGAACCGCAGGCTCCCGTTCAGCGCTGCCGTATGCAAGGGCGTGAACCCGCTACCCGGCCCTTGCTCATTCAAAGAACGTCCACGGTCCAGCGCCCCCTGCATAAGCCCCACATCGTCCATCCGCGCCGCATCGAACAGCGGATTGCCGATCATCTGCTTGAGCTTACGCTCGATCTCCGCCTTGCTCAATCCCATGGCCGATACCTGAAAGCCAAGCTGCGCTCCAAAGCCTCTATCCGATGATCGCGACGAACCCGCCGCATTGGAGGCGGTGCCAATCCCTCTTTTTTATCACCGCCACCGGCTTCAACACCGAACACGGGCCCGAGCAACGCAAGATCATCACCTGTCTCCAAAGAAATTTCCGCGCCATCGGCGCTGAAGGTCACCGACGACTTGTACGTTCCGCCTTCGGCCAACGACGCAATGCCATCATCCCGTGGCGTCGCCCCGCTCCCCTTTGACAAGATAAGCTTGCCCCAAAGCGCGACCTGTTCCTCGCCAAGCGCCAAGATGTTGTCCGTGACCAGAAACCCGGTATAGAGCGGCACAAAATCCGGCTGTTCTTCCTCCCCTTCACGCCCTTCCTTCCGAAGCAGCACGATATCGACCGGCGTGACATGATTGCCGTAATCCCTGACCAAAAACAGGCAGACCGCGGGCCGCGGCGGTCCTTCTCCAAGCCACTGCGCCTCGACCTCGAAACATCCTCCGGACACAAACTTTTCAGCCAACGCCAGATCGCGCTCCTTGAGCACCAAGCGATCCCCGCCGTAAGAATTCGGCCGATAAAACAAATGCAGCGCGTCCCGGACGTATTCACCCTGCGCCAAATCCAAGGCCCGCTCGATATCGTCAATCGCGCCGCTTTTTCGCAAGAAGCGCACGAACCGTTCGATGTACTGAAACTTCACATCAGACGGCAGATGCGACTTATCCTTGTCATACCAGCCCTTGAAATTTTCCTCTGACACGGCTGTCGATTCCGGGCGCGCCGTTTCGACATTGATCCGGTCGCGCTGACCACCCCTTTCCCTGGCAAGCTTCTCGTCTTCAGGAGCCATCACCATATTGCGGATCGTCTTCCAGCCCACGGGCTTGCCGCCCTGCCGCGCCAGCTCCTGTCGATAGCGATCCAGGATTTGCAGGTAGTGGCGCTTGAATGCATCCGGATAGTAAAGCACGAGGCGTTTTTCAGCCGCACTTGCCCCACGCACCTGCGCCAAGCCCGTCAGCGCGTTCGGCAACGGTTTTGCAGACCCCTTCCCCGCCTTCATCGATCAGCCCCTGATCCCAGCCCCTGGCCGGCTATCCTCCAACAATTGACTGCTCCCGCCAAGAGGAGCCGGCCCACCGCTCCAGCGCTATCGCTCGATCTCGATGCCCGGTTTCGGCGCATTCTCAGCCTCCGCCTGCCGTTCGAGGGCGCGCGCCCGCAGCCGCTCCATCAAGCTGTCAGACACGTTACCCTGATGTCCCTTGAACCGTTCGAGCGCTAGTCGCTGCTGACCGACGGGGCCGATCCGCTTGATCTCCTGCCGCTCCACCGCTGTCAGCACATCGCGCGTCAGCACCATGCGCTGACGCCACAGCCCATCATTGCGCACTGAAAATTCATCGACAATCGCCTGACGTTCCCGGGCATAGATGTCCAGCCTCGTATTCGCCTTCGAAAAAGAGCCCGCAACGCCGCCCAACGCCATCTTCTTCTGCAGATCCGGATCGTACCGGCTCTCGAGCACGGACAGCTTTTCACTCGCCTCCGCTTTCAGCTGCTCAGCGATGTTGTTGATCTTCCAAAGCTGCTCTTCCGCATGCCGGATCTTCGGATGGCCAGGAAGCGCCGCGCGCGCGCCGTCCATCCAGATTTTCAGCTCCAGCAGCATCGCACTGTCATCAAGCTCAACAGCCATGGCGTGTTCCCGCATCGCTTCCTGCCAACACCAAGAGCCTTGTGAGCCACCGCCTTGTTATAAAGACCTTGGCTGCAAAAGAAGCAGAACGCCGGGCTCACCTCGGGGGGAGCACGGCGAGCGCTCTGCGTACGACTTGAACCGAGGCGTGACAGCAGTGCCGCCCTTGAGCGTCCATATGACGGTCGGCCAGCTGATTGAAAAGACTGTGCAGGAGGCAGTGGAGTTGCTGATCGGTGCAGGCGGCTGCGAATTCGTGGGTGATTTTCTTGAGCATGGTATTTCTCTCCGGTTTCGGAGGCTCCGGACATCGAAGCCTTTCGCCCAGCCCCAGAAGGCTTCGCATGGCCGAGACGACGGACACCGGAGAAAGAAATCGCCATCTCAAGAAACACCCGCGTATGATGCGGACGACTGTGACGGGTCAAAAACGACAATGCTGCTCAGGACTTTTCAGGAAGCGCGGACTGACATCGCACCACAGGCACTGCTGGCCGACCGAGGGACAATCGCGCAAACGCACTAGGCTTTGCTCTCCCGAGCGGGCCGGCCGCTGCAAGCGGCCCAACACTCCTCGCCACCAATATATTTCCAACGGGACATCGGCATGCTGCTGAAGATGTTTGAACAGGAGCTCCAGGACATCGCCCAGCCGGCGCGCAACGACCGCGACGACTGCGAAGGGCGGCTGCTCTCAGCATTTGAAAAATCAGGCCTGGCCCACGACGAGGCCGCCCAGCACGCGCGCCACCTCGCCTTGGCCATGGATCTCTGGCCGCATGGCGACAGCAAACCGCTCTATTTGTGGATCGACGATCGGCTGACCTACCGCAGCCCCTCCGACGCCTTGCCCTACGACATCGGCTTTGCAAGCTTCCTCATCGCCCAGCCGGACGGTTCCTACCTGTTCTCAATCTGGGAATTTGCCGAGCGCAACGACCGCATCAACCTGCTTGACCACCACCAGGATCTGCCGGCACCAATTTCGCAACAGACCACCCTCGAAGATATCCTTCAGGCCAAGCCGCCCAGCCATCAGCTCTATCAAGACTTGAGGTTCGTGCCCTTCAACTACAAACCCGACACGATCGCACCGCTCGAAGCCTTCGACGCTCCACCCGATTTTTCCGCGCAAAGCCGCTTTCAGAAAAAATACTTCAGGATCGACCCGGCCCCCGGCAGGTGAAGCCACGCACCGCGAACCTTAGACCGACTTCTGGGTCAGCCGCGCCTCTATCGCCCCCACCGATCGAGAGAGCTGATCTGCAATCTCATAGTCGGATTTCCCTTCCCGCTTCAGCCGCCGCATCATCTGGTCTTCCTTGCGCGACCACCGCCGCCCTTCCCTGACAGGCCGGCCATTGGCAATCGCCGCCAGCTGCTCCATGCGCGTTCCCGCGCCCAGCTCTCCGCGCAGCCGCCGCTTTTCCCCGGCCCGGGCGCTATAGCCATCGAACGCCTGATTGTTGGTCAACGCCGCCCCGCGCCCACTGAGCAGGTCAATCCAGAACACCTCGGCCATCAGGGCGGCCCGTTCACTCTCGCAGTGCTGAAGGATGAAAAACTGCGGTTCCCGCCCAGCCGCAACGATCTCCTGAACACGAAGACCGCAGATGGTTTCGCCGGCTTCCAGGTGCTGCTCAATGCGCAGATCAAGCCGCGATGTGTGCCCGATATAAAATACCTTCCGGCAGCGGGGATCGGCGATGGCGTAGATAACGAAACTCACCCTTCCAGTTTACCGCAACCCGGCTGCTGTAATCCATTCACGCCATACCGATGTATGGCGTCAGACGCGAAAGCGATCGAAATCCCCGCCGGCCTCTACCATCCAATTCGGCCTACGTCCGCGACCAGTCCAGGTCTGAGAGGGATCTTTCGGATTCCGGAACTTGATGGGAGCTGCGCCACGCTTCTGATTCCTGCCCGAACCAAACAGCTCGCCCACGCTGAAGCCCGCCTTCTCAGCCATGTCAGCAAGCTTAGCCCTGACGTCAGCGCGGTCTTGCTTTTCGCGCTCCGAAATCGCCGCCTCGACACGTTCCTGCAGTACCCGCAGTTCCTTGAGGCTCAATCCTGCTAGTTCGCTCGCTTTCATGCGTGCCCGCTCCACTTCAATGCGAATCCAATTGGATTGGCTATTCGATCGGATACGGAAGGTCAATCGCCGCAGATTGTCGGTTCGGCCCTACGGCTGCGCTGCCTCGCGCAGCAGCCCACACCGTGCATTTTATAAGCTGGAAAATTGACCGATTCAGACCTACGTTAAGGCTGCCGACCACGATCCACTCCTGCCAAATCCGTCTCGGGACGCCCGGCAGCGAAGGATCAAAATCGGATCAAAATCAGCCTGAATCCCTGAAGCGGAACCCGATAAGTACTTGAAGGATATTGGTCGGAGCGAGAGGATTTGAACCTCCGACCCCCAGTCCCCCAGACTGGTGCGCTAACCAGGCTGCGCTACGCTCCGACTTCGGCCCCCCTTATGTCTGGCCTTGGGCCTCCGGTCAACGCCTCGTTCCGCTTCCAGGCTCAAGAAGCGCCTCAATTTTTGCCGCAGCTTCGGGAAGCACGCCGAGAGGGGGCGGGCTTTGCCCCGCGGGAAGGGCCACGGCGGCGAAAAGGTCTCGGGTCGCCGCTACATCGTGGGCCACGATCCGGCGTTGCTCAGCGCCGGGCAGACTCACGTGTTCCGCGCTCGAGTGAGGGGCCTCTCTCCCAGGCCTCAGATGCTCCAGAAGCGGCCCCACGCCCTCACCGAGCGCTTTCGCCACCGCCTCGATGCGGACCCAGGCCCGCAGAAAGCGCGCATCCGCGTCCGCATCGCCGAGCGGCGCGCCGGCCGCGAGCGCCACGGCCTCCCGCTCGATGGGGGCTCGGCGTGTCTCGGGCATGTGCACGGCCCGCATCAGCTCCAGATCGACGCCGAGCGGCATTCCCGGTCCCGTGCCGATGAGGGCCAGCCCCTTGGTGTGAGCGAGGCTGAAGCTCACGCCATCATTGGCGAGAGCGGGCTTGCCGGATGCGCCGATGACAAAGGGCATGCCGCGCACGGACGGACCGAGCTGGCGTTCGAGAAGAACACGCAGCGCGATGTGCGCCCGCATCCGCTCCCGGCGGGTGGCCTCATCCTTGATGGCGGCGAGGCGGGTGAGGACATCGCTCGAGAGACGCGGAGACGATGCCTCTAGCGCTTCGAGCGCCTCTCCCGATTTATGAAGATCTACGAGCCAGAGTTCCGTCTCAACCATCTGCATCCGCCTGCGCCGCTGTCCGCCCGCGGCAGAGCCAGCCGACGCGATCACAGCGACTATACAGGACGACGGGCAGCCATGGAGCTTATGGCGTGCTTCCCGGCAAACGAAGACCGGCGACGCGCCAGCGCGTCACCGGTCCAATCTCTCGCATTCCTCTGCCGCAGACGTACCTAGCGCTGCCGGCTAGGCGCCCACGGCGCGCGCGCGGCGCGGAGCGCGCAACGGCTCGTTCTTGCCGAGCGTCTCGAGCAGGATCGAGCGGCACTGCTCCAGCTCCTTGATCGCAGCCTCGATAGCGGCCAAGTGCTCGATGGCGTTGCCCTGGTTGCGTGCCGCCGCGCGGCGCGCCGACACGGGCACCGGCCCACGGCCACGCCCGCCCGTCGCGGGGACGTTCGCCTGCATCGCGCGCGCATCGGGAATGCCGCGCCCTGCAGCGGGAGCACGCGTCTCTGCCTCGCCCGGAAGGCGGCCGTGCTGCTTCACATGATCGATGCCCTGCTCGCGAAGGATCTTCTGCACGCCCTTGATGGTGTAGCCCTCGGCGTGGAGCAGATGACGGATGCCGCGCAGCAGCTCCATGTCCTCCGGCCGGTAATACCTGCGCCCGCCGCCGCGCTTCATGGGCCGGACCTGCGGGAAGCGTGCTTCCCAGAATCTCAGAACATGCTTCTGGACATCGAGCTCATCAGCCACTTCGCTGATGGTTCGAAAAGCCTCCGCTGCCTTGCTCATCGTTACCCCTCGATGCCTTGGCCCAAGACGCGCATTGAACGGCATTCGCCGTCACGTTGTCTGCTGGCGCGCGCCGACCGCCCCTCAATTACACTCGCGGTTGGAATCAAGTTCCATGCCTGCCTCTCCTTCTCAGACGAAGAGACGTGCAGTTACTCGACGCTACAGCTTGCGGGCGCGATGATACCGTCAACGTCTCGCTGCGTCTCGACCAATCGGATCATTCGGTCACAGCTTTTTTCGCAATGAGACCAAGCGCAGCGCGATATCGTTTGTGCGTGCGTGCCTCATGTCGCGCGCAGGTGCGCGCTCTGCACGTCTTCTACACGCCCGCCCGTCGCGATGTCTTCGCGTTCGCCGACACCACGCTGCGACGAACACGCGCGCCTGCCGATTGTCGGCGCACGCCTTGAACACGTTGTCGTTTCTGGGCCGTTTCTGGAGGGCGCTTTGCGGAGACCGGATCAAGCCAGCGGTCTCGACGCGATCGGAGCGGCTTTGAAAAAGCACGCGCGTAACAAAGCGCGCATCTGCGCGCGCTCGCACGGGCCGTGCAAGAATTCACAGCCCGTTTACGCGCAGCATCCGCGCATCGATGCAACGCGCTCACGCACGACGTGCGGCAATCGCAGGGATTACTCGGCTGCCTTGGGGCGGCGCGACCGACCGGAGTTGATCCGATCCTTCATGATGTTGCTGGGGCGGAACACCAAAACTCTGCGCGGAGTGATGGGCACTTCCTTGCCGGTCTTGGGATTTCGACCGATGCGCTCGCCTTTTTGACGGATTCCAAACGAACCGAATGACGAAAGCTTCACCTGCTCTCCGCGGGCGAGACTCTCGGAGATCTCGTTGAGCACGAGCTCGACAAGCTCCTGCGATTCGTTTCTCGGCAGGCCGACTTTCCGGACCACTGCCTCGGCCAGATCGGCACGTGTCAGTGTCTTGCCGCTCATGCGCTTTCGCCTCCCCGTCGCTAGGTATTTTCCCTTATGCTACCGAGGGTCGCGTCGGCGGTCAATCACCCATCTCAACAAGCAACTGAAATATCACGTAGATTTAGCTAACGCCGAGAGGCCCGATTTTCAGACGTTCCGACGTCGGATTTGTGCGCTGCACCCCCTATTTTCTCGCTTTTGCGAGATCACCAGCGGGCGAGCACCGCGCCCCAGGTAAATCCGCCTCCCATGGCTTCCATGAGCACGAGGTTACCCTCGCGCAGGCGGTGGTCCTCAAAGGCCATATTCAGAGCGAGCGGGATCGACGCCGCAGACGTATTTCCGTGCTTTTCCAATGACATAACGATCTTGCTCGGATCAACGCCCAGCTTCTTGGCTATGCCTTCCAGGATGCGCACGTTGGCCTGGTGGGGGACGTAGAGGTCGATCTCGTCGGCGGCATAACCGGTGATGACCAGAGTTTCCTCGATCACGCCGGAGATTTTTTGCACTGCATGACGGAACACCTCGCGGCCGTTCATGCGCAAATGGCCAACAGTTTTCGTCGAGCCGGGGCCGCCATCGACGTAAAGCAGGTCCTCGAAACGGCCGTCGGAGCGGATGAGGGTCGAGAGGATGCCGCGGTCCTCGCGCGTGCCGTGCTGGGGCTGCGCCTCGAGCACGACGGCGCCTGCGCCGTCGCCGAAGAGCACGCACGTCGAGCGATCCGTCCAATCCAGAATGCGCGAAAAGGTCTCCGCGCCGATGACGAGCGCGCGGTGGGACTGGCCGGCCTTGATGAAGTTGTCGGCGATAGTCATCGCGTAGACGAAGCCGGAGCAGACCGCCTGCACGTCGAACGCGGCGCCCTTGGTGATGCCGAGCCCGGACTGGATACGAACCGCCGTCGACGGAAACGTGCGATCGGGCGTCGCCGTCGCGCAGACAACGAGATCGATATCGACCGGATCGATGCCCGCGCGCACCAGCGCCTGGCGCGCAGCGGCAATGCCGAGGGTGGACGTCAGCTCGTCATCGGCTGCGATGTGGCGCTGGCGGATGCCGCTTCTCTCGACGATCCAGTCGTCGGTGGTATCGACGATCTTCGCCATATCCGCGTTGGTCATGACGCGCTTGGGAAGATGGGCGCCCACACCGCGGATGACCGATCGAATGACTGCCAAGGTGTCCTCTTATCTGCTTCCGGGGTCTTGAGCCCCTTGTCCCCTATTGGGGAGCCGATTGCGGATCCTGGGACACGGTCCCAAGACGATGATGGAAAGTCTCGAGATCGGCAGCCAGCCGCTCCAGGAGGCCGCTCTCGGACATTTCGTAGCCGAGATCGACCGCGCTCGCAAAGCCCAGGGCGTCCGTGCCGCCGTGGCTCTTCACCGCCAGCCCGTTGAGGCCGAGGAACGTGCCACCATTGACCCGCCTGGGGTCCATTTTTTCCTTGAGAACACGGAAACCGCCACGCGCGAGCAGGGCACCAATGCGCGACAGCCACGTGCGCATCATGGCGTCCTTCAGATACTGGCCGATCTGCCGCGCGGTCCCTTCAGCGGTCTTCAAGGCGATGTTGCCCGCGAAGCCTTCGACGACCACCACGTCGACCTTGCCCTGGCCGATCTCGTCGCCCTCAATGAAGCCGCGATAGTCGAGCGGAAGCTCGACCGCTTTCAGGAGTGCGTGGGCCTCCTTCACTTCCTCGGCGCCCTTGATGTCCTCCACGCCGACGTTCAGAAGGCCCGCGGTCGGACGCTCGACGTGGAAGAGCGCGCGCGCCATGGCCGCGCCCATGAGTGTGAAATCGGAAAGCTGGCGCGCGGTGGCGCCGATGTTGGCGCCGACGTCGAGCACGATGCACTCGGCCGTGATGGTTGGCCAGAGCGCCGCGATGGCCGGGCGCTCGATACCCTTCATGGGGCGCAGGATGAGCTTCGCCATGGCCATCAACGCGCCAGTGTTGCCTGCGGAAACGGCGGCGTGCGCCTCGCCCTTCTGCACGGCTTCGAGCGCAAGCCACATGCTGGAGCCTTTGCCACGGCGCAGGGCCTGGCTCGGCTTCTCGTGCATGGCGACGACTTGCGTGGTGTGAACGATGCGTGAGCGGGCGGCGAGCGCCGGATGCGCGGCGAGAAGCGGCGCGATGCGCGCTTCGTCACCAACGAGAATGAAGCTCAACGCCGGATGGCGCTCAAGGGAGATCGCGGCGCCCGGGATTACCACCTCGGGTCCATGATCGCCCCCCATGGCGTCGAGCGCTAATGTCCGCGGCTGAGCCATCTGGCGCGTCTTGAACCTGTCGAACGAGCTCGGTGCTTTGTCTTCGAGCCAGCTCCATACCCCCGGGAGCAAGCCGTCGGGAAAATACCCGTTTGCACCTGCGAAACAACCAATTTCCGCCAATCCGCGGGGGAGAACCCGAGCGGCTTGGAAATTCTCTGGCTAGCGAGCCACTTGCGATGCGCTTCGGGCCGCCTGCCAGATTGGCCGCAAATTAAGATCGCGGCTTCAACTTGGCCAATGCGGCAAACGGACTTGCCCCGTCCGGGTCGGCCGCCGCTTTGGGGTCCACCCAATCGAACTCCGCGTTCTCCTTGCGCGGATAGGAAGGTAGGGCTGCGGAAAGCACAGCGAAAAGAATGGTCCCCACCTCGATGCGTCCCTCCTCGATGGGCTCCACATCCGGGATGCTGGACACCTCGCGATCGCCCTCGACGGCTGGCTCGTCTCCCAACTCCTCGGCCGGGCCGAGCTCGATGGAGAAAGCTTCAGAAATGACAGCGGGAACAGGCTCGAGGCTCACGACGCACGCCTGCGTCACCTCGGCGTCGAGCGCGCCCGCGAACAGATAGCGGCCCTTTCCGTGGGGCTTGATCTGGTAGGCGACGCGCAAGCTCTCACAGGACGGAATGTCGAGCTCGCGCGCCAGCTCGATGCGCTCCTCCTCGGTCGCAACGCGCTTTTCGTTGAGCGTGCGATCGCCGATGTCGGAGACGAGATGGAGCCAGTCGCGAAGGGCGGTCATGCGATTTTTCCAGGTTGAACTCAGGAAACGGCCGTGGCGGCCGGATCGGGAAAGGTGATGCGGCCGCCTGCAAGCGCGTCCGTGGACGTGCCGGCGAGTGCGGCGCGGGCTGCCAGCACATAGCGGGCGAGCGCGCAGGCGCCTTCGGGGTTGGCGTCGAGGCCGGGCAGCGTCGCTGCCAGCTCGCCCGCGAGTGCGGGAGCCGGCTCGGGTGTTTCTGCCGCAGTGCGGTAGGCGAGGCAGCGCTCGCCCAGCGCCTGGGCCGCGCGCTTCACCTTCTTCGGCACCGACATGTCGCCGACGCCCATCTCGCGCAGGCAGTCGTCGATGTCCGTGACGAAGGTTTCGCTCAGGAAGCGAGCCGAGCGGCGGCCATGCTCGCCATCCGCCTGCAGCCGCTCCAGAACAGGGAAAAGCAGCAGGATGATCACAGCGGTACGCCCTTCCGGCGTATCGAGGACACCATAGCGCTCAAAAAACGCCGGCTGCCGAGCCTGGGCCACGATCGCGCCATAAAGGTCGATTGCTGTGCGCCGATCTTGGGCTCTGTTTCTAAACCAGGATAGCACGCAGGTTTTCCTGTCCTTGACGTTAGGGGATGACGGGGACCACGCCGTTGCTTTGGGGGCTCCTTTTAGCTAAGGGCGGGACATGAGCACAGGGAATTCATGAGTCTCCGAGGGGGGCGTTACAATATGCGTCGTCGGGATGCGTCGCGCCAGGGCGCGGAACGCTGCAGGGCTGCACTCCGGTCTTGCCGGGCGGCCGTGCCTGCTGTTTTGCTGATGACGCTCTCGCTCGCCGCCTGCAGCGAGCAAATCACCAAGCACGGGCACTTGTTCCGCGAGACGGACATCGCACAGGTGCAGCCCGGCATGGGCCAGGAGCAGGTGCGCATGATCCTCGGCACACCGACGACCACGACCACCTCCGGTAACGGGTCCGTCTACTACTACATCTCGAGCACCGAGAAGAAGACGGCCTTCCTCAAGGGCGACGAAGTGGACCGCCAGGTGCTTGCCGTTTATTTCACGCCTGCTGCAACGGTGGACCGCGTTGCGAACTACGGCCTCAAGGACGGCAAGGTGTTCGACTTCGTGTCGCGCACCACGCCAGCTCCCGGCGGCAAGGAAGATGGCCTCATCAAGCAGCTCTTCCGCAACCTCGGCACCAAGCAGATCTTCGGCGAGTAGCAATGGCGGTGGAGGATCCGGCGATCACGATCCCGGTTCTCGCGTCTCTCGATCTCGCGGAGACCGAGCGCTTCTATCGTGACGCGCTCGGCTTCGCTGTCGACAGGATCGACGACTATCTGATCGCGAAGCGCGACCGGATGGAGATCCATTTCTGGCTCGCGGCGGATCGCATCCATCCCGAGCATACGTCCTGCTACATCCGCGGCGGGCAGATCAGCGCGCTCTACGAGGAGTATAGCGCGAAGGGCGTACCCACGCTTTCCGATTTCGCCGTGCGTCCGTGGAACATGAAAGAGTTCTACATCCGCGATCCGCACGGAAACCTGCTGCGCTTCGGCGGCGCGCCGGAGGAGCTGGACACGCACTGAGCTTTCACACCCCCATAAAAAAAGCCCCGGAGCCGAGCTCCGGGGCTTTTCCTTTTTATCGATCGCGGATCGCTTAGCTGTGCGCCAGGACGGCGAGCAGCAGGAGCGCCACGATGTTGGTGATCTTGATGGCCGGGTTCACGGCGGGGCCAGCGGTGTCCTTGTAGGGATCGCCGACGGTGTCACCGGTGACCGACGCCTTGTGGGCTTCCGTGCCCTTGACGTGCTTCACGCCGTCCTTGTCGACGAAGCCATCCTCGAACGCTTTCTTGGCGTTGTCCCAGGCGCCGCCGCCGGAGGTCATCGAGATGGCAACGAAGAGACCGGTCACGATGACGCCGAGCAGCATGGCGCCGACCGCCGAGAATGCCGCGCCGCGACCACCGATCTGCTCGATCACGAAGAAGAGCACGATGGGCGACAGCACTGGCAGGAGCGACGGGATCACCATCTCCTTGATCGCGGACTTGGTCAGGATGTCGACTGCACGCGCATAGTCGGGACGCTCGGTGCCCTTCATGATGCCGGGCTTGGCCTTGAACTGACGGCGCACTTCCTCGACGATCGAGCCGGCGCAGCGGCCGACTGCCGTCATGGCGATGCCGCCGAACAGGTACGGGATGAGACCGCCGAGCAGGAGGCCGACCACGACATACGGATTGTCGAGGCCGAAGTCGATCTCGACGCCCTTGAAGTACTGATAGGACGTGGCACCGGCTTCGTTGGCCTTGGCGATGAAGTACTGGAGGTCATAGTTGTAGGCGGCAAACAGCACCAGCGCGCCGAGACCGGCCGAGCCGATTGCGTAGCCCTTGGTGACGGCCTTTGTGGTGTTGCCGACTGCGTCGAGGGCGTCCGTCGAACGGCGGACTTCCTTCGGCAGGCCGGACATTTCGGCGATGCCGCCGGCGTTGTCCGTCACCGGGCCGAAGGCGTCGAGCGCCACGATCATGCCGGCGAGGCCGAGCATCGTCGTGGTTGCGATCGCCGTGCCGAACAGGCCAGCAATGTTGTAGGTGAAGAGGATGCCGGCGACGATCGCGATCGTCGGGAGCGCAGTCGCCTCGAGAGACACCGCGAGACCCTGGATGACGTTGGTGCCGTGGCCGGTGACGGAGGCCTGGCTGATCGAGCGTACCGGGCGGTAGCCGATGCCGGTGTAGTACTCCGTGATCCAGACGATGAGGCCGGTCAGCACGAGGCCGACGAGACCGCACAGGAAGAGACCCTGGCCGGTGATCGAAACGCCATTGGCGACACCGACCTCGCCGAAGCCGCCGAGAACGTACTGGGTCGCCGCATAGAGACCAGCGATGGACAAGACGCCCGAAGCGATGACGCCCTTATAGAGGGCACCCATGATCGAGTTGTTGGCGCCGAGCTTCACGAAGTAGGTGCCGACGATCGAGGTGACGATGCAGGCCGCGCAGATGGCGAGCGGATAGATCATCAGGGGTGCGAGGTTCGCCTGGCCAGCGAAGAAGATGGCCGCGAGAACCATGGTCGCGACGACCGTCACCGCATAGGTCTCGAACAGGTCGGCCGCCATGCCGGCGCAGTCACCGACGTTGTCGCCCACGTTGTCGGCGATGGTCGCCGGGTTGCGCGGGTCGTCCTCGGGAATGCCAGCCTCGACCTTGCCGACGAGGTCGCCGCCGACGTCCGCACCCTTGGTGAAGATGCCGCCGCCGAGACGGGCGAAGATCGAGATGAGGGACGCGCCGAAGCCCAACGCGACGAGCGCGTCGATGACCGTGCGGTCACCCGCGCCGTAGCCCATAAGATCAGTGAGAACATAGAAGTAGATGGCGACGCCGAGCAGGGCGAGACCAGCCACGAGCATTCCCGTCACGGCACCAGCCTTGAAGGCGATGTCGAGACCCTTGCCCAGCGAGACCGTTGCGGCCTGAGCGGTGCGCACGTTGGCGCGAACCGAGACGTTCATGCCGATGTAACCGGCGAGGCCGGAGAGGACTGCACCGATCAGGAAGCCGACGGCGACGAGCGGTCCCAGGAGGAACCAGGCGAGCGCGAAAATCACCGCGCCCACGATGCCGATGGTCTGATACTGGCGGTTGAGATAGGCGCTCGCGCCCTCGCGGATCGCGGCTGCGATCTCCTGCATCTTCGCGTTGCCCGCGTCGGACTTCATGACCGACTGAATCGTGACAACCGCATAAAGGATCGATAACGCCCCGCAGGCGATGATCCCCCAAACTATTTCCGTCATTGAATTCCCCTATATGGCCAGTTCGTTGGCTGCGACCTCGCACGTGTCCGTGCTCGCGACAACCGGTGAGCGTGATCGTTCCTGATTGAAATCAATCAACAACGTGAGCAACGCACTTCATCGCAAGTGTCGATCACGGATTACGCGCCGAGCCGGCAAAGCCCGAAGCGGTCTAGTCCGCGTTTCCCCGTCCCCTCCCAAAGCAGAGACGCGCGACCATGCCAAAAGACCCTTTGCGTTGCAATACAGGCACAAAGGGTTATCGCGTAGGGAAACAGACCTGCTCCCATCACATACGACTTCAATTTTTCTTTTTTATTTCAGCTGCCTACGCTCGCTCTCTCCGGTTTAGGAAGCCGAGATCGCGGCTGTGGTCTTTAGGCGGACATGACCGCCTGAGCCTCTTTAGCGTGTACTCCGTGCACGGCCCACATACGCAAAAGAGCAGACGACGCCCCGCGCGGGCGTTGCCTGCTCCCTATCCAGAAGGCCGTCGCGGCCGCCTCGGCGCCTTACTTACAGGGGCGCGCCTCGATCTGGCAGTCGAAGCTCCCTCCACCGCCGCCGGAGCACGTCATGCCCTTGCTGGCCGCACGAGAAAAACGAGCCCAATCACTGCCGTACTCGAAATCGGTGAAGCTTGCCCAAGAGCCGATCGCAGCCTTCTGAGCGGCCGCCTTGGTCGGCCCGCTGCCGCTGCCATAGTGATAGTGGTCCGTGAAGCACGTCCGGCCGCCTTCCTTGCGGAGATCGTGCATGTAGGCGAAGCCCGAATCATCCGCCATTGCAGGCGCTGCCACCGCGCTCATCACGGCCGCAGCCGCTATCGCCCTGAAAATCCTCGTTGCCGACATTGGAGCCTCATTTCGCATTCAGCTATTGAGGCGCGCAGTCTGCCCGATTCACTTAGGGGGCTCGATAGCGCCAGATCAGTGTCCGGCCGAATCGGCTGACGGCGAGGCAAACACGTCACACGGGTAGAATCTTAAGCGAGCAGCTCGGAATAACTGCGAGGCAGAACCCGCTCCGCACATAGCGAAACAGACCCTGCCTCGTGCTCGCTTTCGTATCGTCGCGCGCTTACTTCGCGGCAACGACGCTGATCTCGACCAGCATGCGCGGATCGACCAGCTTGGCCTCGACGCAAGCGCGGACGGGCGTGTTCTTGCCGGCGGTCCAAGCCTTGTAGGCCTCGTTCATCTGCTCGCGATGGCGGATGTCGGCAAGCCAGATGGTGGCCTGGACGACCTTATCCTTCGACGTGCCTGCGAGAGCCAGAAGGCGGTCGATCTCCTTCAGCACTTCCTCGGTCTGGCCTTTCACGCACCGCGAAAGATCGGACGGCACGATGCCCGCCGTGAAAACGAGGCCGCCTGCTTCGGCAGCCTTGGAATAGATCTCGTTGGACTCGTGGCGAACGATGGTCATGGTCGGCGGGGCTCCAATTCAAACAAAAAGGTGCGCCCGCTTAGCAAAGGTTGGCGCGCGGCGCCAGGGTCCGCGCGTCGCCCCCGCTCTGCGGAGGCTCAGAGCCAGGGCTGTTCCGCCACCCTCTTGCCGTCGATGACGAGGGCCTTGATCGCCACGTCACCCGATCGTCCGACAGCGAGGACCACCGAAATCTTCTTTTCACGGACCTGATTTTCCAGTTCGCGGCCCGTACCCTCCGGCACGAAATAACTTTCGATGCCATAGCGGACGGCGGCCTTCGGCAGTTCGCCCGGGACGGCGCTGCCGGACACGTAGGAGACGATGCCCTTGAGGACGACCGTCTCGGCGCCCATGCCTTCGCTGGGATAGGTGCCGGAGGCGGAGACGACGTCCCACTGTCCAGGCGCCGCGGCGGGCTTCAGGGTCACGTAGACGGTGTCTCCCTGAACCGTGCCGGCGGGAACCGGAACCTCGGCGCGGCCGAAGCCGTAGCCGAGAATGACGTAGTCGCCGCGGAAGATTTCGCGCGGATCGACGGGGATCACCTCGGCGACGATCTCCCGGCCGTCCCGAAGCAGGGTCACGCGGCCGTAGACCATGCTCGCGAGCGCGACGGTCTGGAGCACCGCGACGATGGCAATCGCAAGCCAGGAGGTGGGCGACAACTTGATCATGACAGGGCTCCCTTAGCCTGCGCCTCGCCACGGGAATGAAGCCGGTAGGCCATTGCGGCCAGCGCGGAGACGATCAAGCCGGCGACGAGGAAGAAGAGTGACGTGTTGAGCAGTGTGCCGATGGTCTCGACGTACACGGCCAGGATCTCGACGGAGAAGCCGGCATAGCCGAGCCACAGCGCGCCGCGATTTCCGGATTTGAGACCCCAGAAAATGGCCGCGATGAGCAAGGCGAGCGCGAGCACCGCCAGCAGCGTGAAGACATCGAGCGGCGGGTTCTCGAAGAACTGCAGCGCCCAGAGCCCGGCGAGCACGATGACAAGGCCATAGTTGAACGAGCCCGACCACAGAGCCGGCAATTCCTGCTTGAGGCGCTCGCCCGCCATGGAGGCCGCCATGATGCCGAGCCCCATGGCGACGACGAGGCCATGGGCGTGTCCGTCGTTCAAGCGATAGCCGAGGCTCACCACAAATCCCGTCAGAGCAAGGCCGGCGAGATGAAGGCCGGGCCGCCAGCGCTGCCAATAGAAGGCAGCCGACACCAGGGCCCACGGCAAGAGGAAGAGCCAGAACACCTTGTCGAGCCGCAAGGCTTCCATGGTGCCCCAGATGGTGACGAGGATCATGGCGAAGGCGAGCGCGGGGTTCGACCTCAAGACGACGCCAGCCAGCAGAGCGCCTGCAGCCCAGAGCAGCACGGCGCCGGCCGGGTTGCCGTCCATGTGATACATCTGGGAGATGAGCATGATGCTGCCGCCGAAGATGCCGACGCCAAGAAGAATGGCGGCGTGAGAAAATCCGGCCATGCCGCGGCGGGCGAAGAAGCCCGATAGTCCGTAGGACGTCCACAGCGACGCGATCAGCAGCCCCAGGCGCAGCACGCGCGGCATATCCTGCCAGTTGGAGGCGACGAAGCTCATGACCGCGAAGCCGATCAGGACCGCGGAGAGAATGGCGAGCGAGTTGGCCAGCCCCAGCGTGCGTACGCCCCTCTCTGCGTCGTGGCGAATGGCGGCTTCGTTCTCCGGCGTGATCCAACCCGCCTCGCGCCATCGCACGAGGTCGCGGTCGAGACGTTTGCGGTAGCTCCACATGGGGGGTCCTGATGTTCCGTTTAGGTGAGATCCGGTCGCGGACGGGGCGTTCGCGCGGGCATGGGTCCGGTGAAAAAAGCGACTTGGGCAGGCGTGAGCAGTCACGCGGGGAACACGGAGCGACAGAACTTATCGCCGCGTCGCGTTCTGCGGCTTCCGGTCGCGATCTCCGCTTCCGGCGCCCGCCGTTCGTTGATCTCTACCGAGAGCAAAGATTCATCGCGAAATTATTATGTCACAAGCGTGACGTGCCCACGCGCCGGGATCAGCGCGCGAGCCTCGCCACGCTTATGGGACATGCGGCGTTAAGGTTGAGAAACGCCAAACGCGGCGCACACAGAAGTTTCCGGGAAGCTTCTCTCGCCTCCAGGGGCATTTCTCAACCTCACAGGCAGGGTCGCCGCCAGGTTATTGCGGCGCAGCAGGAGGAGGTGTCTCGGGAGCCGGGGCCGGCTCTGGCGCGGGGGTGGGAGCTGCGGACGGCGCTGGTGCCGGCGCAGGAGCGGGTGCGGTTGCTTCGGGTGGCGTGGCGGGACCTGTCGCGGGCTGCGGCGTGAAAGCGGTGTAGGCGATCACCGCCAGCGCAATGGCCGCGGCGATGGCAACAATGACCTTCGTGTCCATGTGCGTCCTCCGTGCTCCTGAAAAACACGAGCGGCCCTCTTAGCACGCTTTCCGCCATCAAGCCAGGAACGCTCCCCTTTGCCTGCGTCCAACGGGGGGCTCGACGGCACGGCCGACGCACGCCAGTATGCTGCGGACGTCCGGGTGTCCCGGCGCTCGCTTTTCGCGCTCAACCCTTATCGAGATGGCGGTCCATGGATCTCGACGCAACCTTTCTGGCGCGTATTCAGTTCGCATTTACTGTCTCGTTCCACATCATCTTCCCGAGCTTCACGATTGGGCTCGCGGCTTTCATCGCGACGCTGCTCGTGCGCTGGCGCATGACCGGGCGGGAGCACCTGCACAGGCTTGCCCGCTTCTGGACGAAGATCTTCGCCGTGAGCTTCGCGATGGGCGTCGTGTCCGGCATCGTGCTCTCCTACGAGTTCGGCACCAACTGGAGCGGCTTCTCGCGGATCGTGGGCAACGTGCTCGGGCCGCTGCTCGGCTACGAGGTGCTCACCGCCTTCTTCCTCGAGGCCTCCTTCCTCGGCATCATGCTCTTCGGCTGGAACCGGGTCTCGCCCAATCTTCACGTGACTGCGGCGGTTCTGGTCGCGATCGGCACGTCGCTGTCGGCGTTCTGGATCCTGGCGGCCAACAGCTGGATGCAGACTCCGGCCGGACACGAGGTGCGCGCGGGCATCGCCTATCCGGTGAGCTGGTTCGAGATCATCTTCAACCCGAGCTTCCCCTACCGCTTCTCGCACATGTTCACGGCGGCCTATCTCACGACATCGCTCGTGGTGGCGGCGGTGGGCGCGCGCTATCTGCTGGCCGGACGCTTCATCGAAGAATCCAAGACGATGCTGCGAATGGGCATCGGCATGGTGGCGCTGCTCGCTCCGCTCCAGCTCGTCATCGGCGACATGCACGGCCTTAATACGGCGAAGCATCAGCCGGCGAAGGTCGCGGCGATGGAGGCTCATTGGGACGGCAGCAAGCCAGCGGATCTGGTGCTGTTCGCCATCCCCTCCGAGACGGAGGAGAAGAACCATTTCGAGATCGCGCTGCCCAACATCGCGAGCCTCATCATCACCCACGAGTGGGAGGGCCTGTTCAAGGGCCTCAAGGACTTCGCGCCTGAGGACAGGCCGCCAGTGAAGCCCGTGTTCTTCGCGTTCCGCATCATGGTGGGTCTCGGCCTACTCATGATAGCCGCGGGCGCGATCGGCGCATTCCTGTGGTGGTGCGGCGCGCTGTTCCACACACGGTGGTTCCTATGGCCGCTTTCGATCTCCTGGCCTGCCGGCTTCATCGCCATTCTCGCCGGATGGTGGGTGACCGAGACGGGGAGGCAGCCTTGGCTCGCCACCGGCATCGTGCGCACGGCGGAGGCAGCCTCACCCGTTTCCGCCGGGGCCGTGCTGACCACGCTGGTGCTGTTCGTACTGATCTACTCGGTCGTCTTCTCGATGGGCATCTACTACATCAACCGGCTGATCGAGAAGGGACCTGCGGGCGCCTCCGTCAAGCCGCCAGAGGGCGTGCCGTCACGACCGCTGTCGGCGGCCGAGGAAGCAGCCCACGAAGCCATCGAAGGGACGAGGTGAGCCCATGGAAGACACGTCCTATTGGCTCCCGCTCATCTGGGTCGCCATTCTCGGCGTCGCGGTGGCGCTCTACGTGGTGCTGGATGGCTTCGACCTCGGGATCGGCATCCTGTTCCCGGCGAGCCCGGAGGAAGCGGACCGGGATCAGATGATGAACTCGGTCGCGCCGTTCTGGGACGGCAACGAAACGTGGCTGGTGCTGGGAGGCGGCGGGCTTCTGGTGGCCTTTCCGCTGGCCTATTCGATCATCATGCCAGCGGTCTACCTGCCGGTGATCATCATGCTTCTGGCGCTGGTGTTCCGCGGCGTGGCGTTCGAGTTCCGCTGGGTCGCCAAGCCTCACCACCAGATCTGGGATCTTGCGTTCGCGGGGGGCTCGATCGTCGCCTCGTTCATGCAGGGCATCATTCTCGGCGCGCTGCTCGAAGGCCCCACGGTGCGCGACGGCGTATTCGCGGGCGGGACATTCGATTGGCTTTCTCCGTTTTCGCTGCTCACCGGCGTTGCCGTGGTGGCGGGCTATGCCCTTCTCGGCGCGACCTGGCTCGTCATGAAAACAGACGGCGAGGTTCAGACGCAAGCGCGCGAGCAAGCGAAGCGCATTCTTCCCTTGGTGCTGCTTGCTCTCGTGATCGTGAGCCTTTGGACTCCGTTCGCGGTGCCGCGCATCTTCGAGCGCTGGTTCACGCTGCCGAACTTCCTGATTCTAGCTCCCGTGCCGCTCTTGACGGCGTATGCGGCGTGGTCGTGCTGGTCGGCGCTTCATGCCGGGCGCGACACGGCTCCCTTCGTCTCGACCATCGCGCTGTTCCTGCTCGGGTTCATCGGCCTCGCGGTCTCGAATTTACCTTACATCGTGCCACCCAACGTGGACGTCTGGCAGGCGGCCGCCCACCCGTCGTCGCAGTTGTTCATGCTGATCGGAGTTCTCATCCTGCTGCCCGTGATCCTGGCTTATACCGTGTTCGTCTACTGGACGTTCCGCGGCAAGGTGAGAGCCGGCGAGGGGTATCACTGAGCGTCGCCGTGCGGGGCGCCCCCACACGCGGCCACGTCGCGAGAGGGCCTGTTTTGAGCTCGGATGAAGATCATGTGCGTCTGCGCCTCACGCGCTCAAACCATGGCAGCCTGGGTGCTGCTCGCGCCGATCGCGGCTCTTGTTGCGATCGGCTGTTTTACGTCTGACGCCGTGGCCGGAGCCCGGCTACGCGTCGCCGTGGAGAACGGCAACGTCGTGCTGTTCACGGGCAACAACCGCAAAACGCTCACCAGCCAGCAGCGCGACAGCGAGGCCGTCATCTCGCCCGATCAGCAATGGGTGATCTATACGCGCTCGGCAAAGCCAGCTTCCAAAAGCCCCGACGAGGACGATAGCGGCGACTGCACCGCGCTCAGCGCACCGGACGAGTTGCGGCGCGTTCGCATCGACGGCGCCGGTGACGAGTTGCTGATCCGAGGGCAGGCGGGATCCGAACCCAGCCAGGCTCTGTGCGCGTTTCAGAACAAGCAATTCTCCGCCGACGGCGAGACGCTTTTTTTCCTCTCGCCTGCCTGGGCCACCTCCTCGGCGCTCCATGCATTCACCCTCAAATCGCGAACCCCGCGCTATGTGATGCCGGCGAACGATTTCGCGATCCTCTCGTGGTGCACTTCCGACCTCAAGGATTCCATTGTCGCCCAGCAGCACCGCTATCTCCGTTTCGGGGGCAGCTTCGATTGGTATTGGCTGTTCGATGCGAGCGGCGCAAAGGAGATCGCGCCCGTCGGCGAGTTCGACTCCTTCGACGCGGTAAAGGCCGATCTCGACGCGAGCGGACAGTGCGCGTCATGACACGCGCGCCGCTCTTCCTGAGGAGCGAGTCTGCGACCTCCGCCGGGAAGGAGAAGCGGGGCGAGGCCGAGCGAGGCGCGGGCGGCGCGGTAAGCCTAGAGCGTGTGGGGATAGGCGTTCTCGCCGCAACGCTGATGACGGCCTCCTACTATTTCGCCGCGCGCTATGGGCTCGCATTGCTCGCCCATCCGAGCGGGGTCGCCGTGTTCTGGCCTGCCTCGGGCATCGCGGTGGGTGCACTGCTCGTCTTCGGGCGGGCGAGCTTCGTGCCGGTCGCAACCGGCGTGGCCATCGCAACGATGGCGGCGAACATGGCCGCCGGGCGGATCTATGCATTGGCGCCCCTGTTCGCTTTCGCGAACGTGGTCGAGTGCCTGACGGTGGCGTGGCTTGCCGAACGGTTTCTCGGCACGGACCTGCGCTTCGACAGCCTGCGCCGGGTGTTCGGCATTTTCGTCGCCGCGACCGTGGGAACAGCGCTCGGCGCGGCCATCGGGGCCGTGACGATCAAGATACTCGGCGAGGCCAAAGGCCCGCTTCTCACGCACTGGCATCTCTGGTTCCGCTCAGACCTGATCGGCGTTATCGCCATCACGCCGATGATTCTAGGGTTGCGCACGCTCGCCTCTCGCGAGATCCCGGTGCGCGATCATATCGAGGGCCTGCTTCTGATCGGCCTCGTCTCCGCTACGGCGACGGCGCTCTATCCGGGCGCAATCGGGCAGCACGGCGCGGAGCTGCGCATTCCGGTCGCCATCCTGTTTCCGCCGTTGCTGCTGCTCGCCATCCGCCAGCCGCTCACCCATTCGCCGATCGGAGCTTCGCTCGTTGCGTTCATCCTGGTGGCCTGCGTCGTCGCGCAGCGGGGCGACATCACGGACGTCGACATCATGTGGTCGCAGATCACCATCGTGTCGATGGTCGCCTGCTCGCTTTCGCTTTCGGCGCTGATCGCGGAACGAAGCGCGGGCGAGGAGCGGCGAAAACTGCTCGTCCGCGAGCTCGATCACCGCGTCAAGAATGGGCTGACGCTCGTGCAGGCCGTGGTGGACCGCTCGCGCGAGAACGCATCCTCGGTCGAGGATTTCTACCTGGCGCTCGGCGGGCGCATCCGCTCCATGGCGCGCACGCATTCGATGCTGAGCCGGGAGAAGTGGCACGGGCTCGAGCTTGCGGAGCTCGTTCAAACCGAGCTTGCGCCGTTCCAGGACGCAAGCGCCGACGCGCTCACCGGCCCGCGCATTCTTTTGCGGCCGGCGCTTGCGCAATCCCTAAGCCTCGTGTTGCACGAGCTTTCGACCAACGCGGTCAAGCATGGCGCGCTGTCACGGCCGGAGGGCCGGGTTTTCGTCACCTGGCACATCGAGAGCACAGAGCTGCCGGACACAAAAATTCTCGTGATCGAGTGGCAGGAGCGTGGTCTTCCGCTCACGGGCGAGATCGGGCCGGAAGGGTTCGGCACGAGCACCATCCGCGATCTCTTGAAGTATGAGGCGGATGCGATGGTGACACTGACGTTTCCGGAGCATGGCGCAAATTGCACCATCTGGCTGCCACTCGCGCCTGCCGACCTGACGCTCACATGACGGGGGTGGCGCTCAGGCGTTCGCCTGACTGGCGCTGAAGTCGCGAATGAACTCCGCGATGCGATCGTGATCGAGCGGCTTGCTCATGCGGGCAAGCGCCTCGCGATCGGCATTCGAGGGCAGCGCTTCGTAGGCGGTTATGATGGCGTAGGCGATGCCCCGCTCGATCAGCACATCCACCAGCGGATCCGCGAAACCGTCCCTGAGGTTCATGTCGACGAGCACGAGGGACACAGGCTGGTCATCTATGACCTTGAGGGCTTCGGCTACCGAGGGCACCGGTCCCACAACCCGGGCGCCAGCCTTTTCCACGATGCCCTTCAGGGATTGGGCGACGTTCCAGGAATCCTCGACGACCAGCACGTCCACTTCGGCCCTGCTGCACGTGATGCTGTCAGGTTTCGGGATGATGGACATGGCCGATATTAAGGCTCCTAGTGAGCATGTTCCGTGAATTTTTATGCGCCAGAAATACCCATATGTCCATTCCAGGCTGGCGGACCGGCAAAGAGGCAGCTTGACGAACGGCCGTTAAGGTTGTGATAGGCTCGGCGCCATGACAGCACACACACCCATTCACGTAATCGGCGGCGGCCTCGCGGGCTCGGAAGCGGCTTGGCAAATCGCATCCCAGGGCGTCCCGGCCGTTCTCCACGAAATGCGCCCGGAGCGCATGACGGATGCCCACAAGACGGAAGGCCTCGCGGAGCTGGTCTGCTCCAACTCCTTCCGGTCCGACGACTGGGAAAACAACGCAGTCGGCCTGCTGCACGAGGAAATGCGCCGCGCGGGCTCGCTCATCCTGGCGGCGGGAGACCGGCACAAGCTGCCGGCCGGCGGCGCGCTGGCGGTGGATCGCGACGGCTTTTCGGCCGAGGTGACGGCACGGCTCTCCCAGCATCCGCTGGTCACGATCGAGCGCGGCGAAGTGGCCGGACTGCCGCCAGCAGACTGGGACAGCGTGATCGTCGCGACCGGGCCGCTCACATCTCCCGCGCTGAGCGAGGCGGTGAAGACGCTCACGGGCGAAACCGAGCTTGCCTTCTTCGACGCCATCGCTCCCGTAGTGCATCTCGAGAGCATCGACCAGACGATCGCCTGGAAGCAATCGCGCTACGACAAGGCGGGACCCGCCGGAACCGGGGCCGACTACCTCAACTGCCCGATGTCGAAAGACGAGTATGAAGCTTTCATCGACGCTCTGCTCGCGGGCGAGAAGACCACTTTCAAGGACTGGGAAGCATCAACTCCCTATTTCGACGGATGCCTTCCGGTCGAGGTGATGGCGGAACGAGGCCGCGAGACTCTGCGTTTCGGGCCCATGAAGCCCGTGGGTCTCAGTGATCCCCGCACGGGGCGGCGGCCCTACGCCGTGGTGCAGCTTCGGCAGGACAACGCGCTCGGCACGCTCTGGAACATGGTGGGCTTCCAGACCAAGCTCAAGCACGCGGAGCAGGTGCGCGTGTTTCGCATGATCCCGGGGCTCGGAGACGCGGAGTTCGCGCGCTTGGGCGGCCTTCACCGCAACACGTTCCTCAACTCGCCGAAGCTGCTCGACAGCTCCCTCCGGCTCAAGGCCGAGCCGCGGCTTCGCTTTGCCGGTCAGATCACCGGGGTCGAGGGCTACGTGGAAAGCGCGGCGATCGGCTTGCTCGCCGGACGTTTCGCGGCTTGGGAGCGGAAGGGCGAGCCTCTCTCTCCGCCTCCGCCCACGACGGCGCTCGGTGCGCTGATCGCCCACATCACAGGCGGGCATCTTCTCGATGCCGGCGCCTCCGCGCCGTCGTTCCAGCCTATGAACATAAACTACGGGCTGCTGCCTCCGCTCGACGACGCGCCGACGTCGGGGGCGGACGGACGTCGGCTCAAAGGCAAGGAGCGCGGGGCAGAGAAAAAGCGCATCATGTCCCGGCGTGCGCTGAGAGAGCTGGAAGGCTGGCTTGCCGAACGCGCGCGGGTGGACGCTTAGGTTTCGAGCCTCGATAGGAGCAGGACGCTGGGCGACGCGGAGCAGAGACTCGTGAAAGTCGTGCCGCGCATCCGCGACATCGCGGCCGATGCGTGGGACGCTTGCGCTAACCCGGATGCGGCGACGTACAATCCGTTTCTCTCGCACGCGTTTCTCGGCGCGCTCGAGGCGGCCGGGACCGTCGGCGAGCGAAGCGGATGGCATCCCCATCACCTCGTGCTCGAAGGCCCGGGAGACGCAATTTCCGGCGTGATGCCGCTCTATGCCAAGACGCACAGCCAGGGCGAGTACGTGTTCGACCACGCCTGGGCCGACGCGCTGCACCGCGCGGGAGGACAGTATTATCCGAAGCTGCAGGGCGCCGTGCCATTCACGCCGGTTCCGGGGCGCCGCTTTCTCGCGCGGCCTGGCGCAAAGGAGGCCGAGACGGAACTGCTGCTCGCCCGTGCGGCCATTCAAGTTGCAGATCGCATCGGCGCATCCTCGGTGCACGTGACGTTCCTGACCGAAGGCGAATGGACGCGGCTCGGCGGCGAGGGCGGCTTTCTGAGACGCACCGGCCAGCAGTTCCATTGGCACAACGCGGGCTATCGCACCTTCGACGATTTTCTTCAGACGCTCGCCTCTCGCAAGCGCAAGGCGATCCGCAAGGAGAGGGCTGACGCGCAGGCCGCCGTCGAAATTTTCTCGGTCACCGGCGCGGAAATCACGGAGGCCCATTGGGATGCGTTCTTCGCGTTCTACACGGATACCGGATCGCGCAAGTGGGGACGGCCGTATCTCAACCGCACCTTCTTCTCACTTCTCGGTGCGGCCCTCGCGGATCGGTGTCTGCTCGTGTTCGCGCGGCGTGACGGGAAGCTGGTGGCGGGCGCGCTGAACCTCATCGGCGGAGACTGCCTGTTCGGGCGCTACTGGGGCGCGATCGAGCACCATCCGTTCCTGCATTTCGAGCTCTGCTACTATCAGGCCATCGACTATGCGATCGCGCACGGGCTTCCCCGTGTGGAAGCGGGCGCGCAAGGAGAGCACAAGCTCGCGCGCGGCTATCTCCCCGAGACGACGTACTCTCTCCACTGGCTCGCCGATCCGCGCCTTGAGGCGGCGGTGGCCCGCTATCTCGAGGAAGAGCGCAGCGAGGTGGCCGAGGTCAACGAGCTTCTGCGCGAGCACGGACCATTCAAGCGGGACGGCAACGGACAATAGGGCGCGCCGTGGGGAACCCGCTTCATCCGCATGAGATCAAGGCAAAGCTCGTGAGGGCTTGCAGAATGGCAAAGGCGATGCTCATAGAAGGCAGCATCAGACCTGAGATTGGGGTGAGCACGATGGCCTACGACACCAACAACGTCTTCGCCAAGATCCTGCGCGGGGAGATTCCGGCCCACAAGGTTCTGGAAGACGACGACGTGCTCGTCTTCATGGATGTGATGCCGCAGGCGCCGGGGCACACGCTCGTGGTGCCCAAGGCGGCCGCGCGCAACATTCTCGATGCCGATCCCGCTTCGCTCGCCAAGCTGCTTCCGGTGGTGCAGAAGGTGGCCCGCGCCGTCAAAAGCGCATTCGCGGCCGACGGCGTCAGCATCTTCCAGTACAACGAGGCGGCCGGCGGACAGAGCGTGTTCCACCTGCACATTCACGTGGTGCCGCGGCACACAGGCGTGCCGATGAAACCGCATTCGGGAAAGATGGAGGATCCCGCCGTTCTGGCCCAGAACGCGGAGAAGATACGCGCCGCGCTCGCTGGCGGCTAAGGGCCGCTGCTCAGCGGATCGGCGAGAGCTTGTCGCGCGGGGCTGTCGTCTGAACGGAGGTGGACCATTCTCCGACCGGGGATTCGGGATAAGCCTCGAACGCGTCTCCCTCACCTCCATAGCACCCGGCCACACAGGCGGCCGCATTCGACGAAAGCACCGCGCCGGGTGCGGCGGCGGTTTCGCCGTTGTCGGATGTGGGAACGAGCAAACCTTGCGTCACCGTCTTGGCGGCCTCGGCATGGCGCTTTGCGTAGACGACCTCAGGCTTGCCGATGGTCGTGCACCCGGCTTCGCATACCACAACGTCCATGCCCGGATAGGACGCGGCCAGCGGATGCGGTTTCTCGATACTGCTCTTCTCGGCTTCCAGGATCGACTTGGCGCGGCGCGTATAATAGTCGGCCTGCGGCGGCGCGTCGGCCTTTGCCTCGGCTGAAGCTGCCGGCGTGTCTTCAGCGGCAGCGGCGGGAAGTCCGGCCATCAGCATGACCGCCAGAGCGCTCATGCCCGCTTTCAGAGCCAACCGGCTGCCGCCGGCCATTCCAACGCCACGCATCGTTTCACACCCACGCTACGACAACACCGCGATCCCGGATCGTCGCAAAGCGGAGTTAACGAATCCTTCCGCCCTCAACGCGCGGCAGGGTAGCGCCAATAGACGCCGCGGTCCGTCGTCACCTCCTCCAGGCTCGGGGTGCGCAGCTTCGGCGGCCGGGTACCGCTGGCGATCAGCGCGGCGATGTCGGAGAGAAGCGCGTTGTTCTCCGCGTAGCCGGAGTGATTGAGGCCGAGGCTGTCCATGCTCGCGGCGGTCACGTCGATCGTGTCGATGCCCGGCAGGATCAGCGGCCCCGTGGCCGGCACGTCGCCCGCGCGCGGAATGCCGCCGTAGAAATTGCGCGAGACGCGAAGGGCGCGATCGTTGCCGGCGGCGTAGAGCGTGACGCCGTCGGCGAGACCCTTGATGGAGCTTGCGATGTTCTCGAAGTTGTCGCGATCGACATCGGGCGCGGCCAGAATGATCTGGCTGATCTGCACGCCTTCTGGCTTGGCGTAACGCAAGTCGCGCAGCACCTGTAGCGTCGGCTGGTTGCCCATGCTGTGGGCGATGATACTCACGGACTTCGCGCCCGTCTTGTTGATCACCAGCTCCATGAACTGCTTGAGATAGGGCTCGGACTGTCCGGAGCTCTCGCGATCGTAGGTGTAGCTCGCGAGCCCGCCGCCCGACGGCCAGCTGTAGGCGAAGGCCGCGCCGTCGAACTTCAGATCGTAGGAGATCTGCGCCGTGCGGTAGATGGCGTAGTCGAAGCTCGTGTTGTAGCCGTGCACGAAGATGAACGCGTGATCCTTATAGCGCGACGAGGCGGCGAGCCGCTCGCGCACGGCGGCCAGGAACTCCTCCTCCGAGAGCGTCTTGATCTCTTCCATCGTAAAATGGCGATTGGGGTCCTCCGCCTCTTCGTAGAGCGTGACGTTGAAGACGCGGATGGCCCAGGGCCGCTCGATGGACGGAACCTTGTGGGCCTTGGGAACGGTGACGAGCGCGCGGCCGAGCTCCAGGCGCCGCCCGCGCTCGCTGCCATAGTCGAGCCGCTTGTCGTTCGGCGTCTGGGCGCGATCCGTACCGTAGTAGACAGGCACGACATCCCACTCGCCCGGAGCGGTCTTGGCCTCCTCGGCGGCCGGTGGCGGCGGCGGCGCAGGTGCGCCGGGCGCCATCGCGTCAGGGGGCGGCGCGCCGCTGCCCACGGGCTCGGGCGCGGAGGACGGAGCGGGGGCCTGCGGTTTCGCAGCGGCAGGCGGACGCGCCGCCGCTCTTGGGCGCGCTTCCTCTTCCCCGGCCGCGGGCGGAGCCCCGCCGGCCGGTGCGCCATCGGTCTCGCTCGGAGCCTCGGCCTTGGGCTCGGGTGCCGACGGCGCGACCTCGTCCGTCACCGGCGGCGGCTCGGCCTGGGGCGCGGGCGCGGTTGCAGGCGGCGGACTGCCGCTCTTGGGAGCTTCTCCGCACGACGCCAGCATCAGCGCCGAAAGACAAGCCGCGATCACACCGAAGCTACGCAAGGTCGCCTCCCCAAAATGCAGTCCGCATCAGGTATCCGCCATTGAAGGAACGGCACGGCGTTCCCAAGTCTCGCAAGCGGCCCTGCAAAATCGGGCGAGAGCGTAATTCCGATCCGGCGCCATTTCAAACGGGATCACGCCAATCGCCGCCAGCGCTGCTTGCGGTGATGAAGCCTACCGCCGATTGCGATAAAATACGGATAGGCTTCGACTTCGTGTCACGGGCTTCCTCCGTCAATACGCCCAATCCAGGGGCAATTTCTTGAGGCAATGCGTCAGCGAGATACCATTCTTCTGACGGGCTTCGGCCCATTTCCTGGTGTCGCCGAGAACGCCAGCCAACGGTTCGTGCCCAAGCTCGCCCATCTCGCGGCCCGCCGTTTCAGCGCGCACCGGGTGGTCTCCAGGATCCTGCCCACGGAATGGGAACGAGCGCCCGGCCGGCTCAAGACGCTCTACGAGCGGGAGCGGCCGAAGCTGGTGCTGCATTTCGGCGTATCGTCCAAGGCTACTTGCTTCGTGATCGAGACGCAGGCGCACAATCTGTGCCGCTCTGCAGAGGATGCCGTGGGCGCGCTGCCGAGCGACACCCACATCGTCCGCGGCGGGCCTGCGACCCACGCGACGCACGTTCCCGCCGAAGAAATCAAACGCCGCCTCGCCGCGTTGCGCGTTCCTGCCGAACTCTCGGACGATGCGGGCGGCTATCTCTGCAACGCCATTTTTTACCACTCGCTGCTTCTGGCGGAGCAAGGTGAGCAACCGGCGACTGTCGGCTTTTTTCATATTCCCCAGGAAATTCAGCCTGCGTTGCTCAAGTCGCGGGCCGATCCCAAGGCGATGCGGTTCGACTGGGGGACGGCGCTCATCGGCGGGCTCGAGATCATCCGGACCTGCCTCGGCCGGCCGCCCCCCTCACGCCGGCACGTTAAGGTCCTTTAACCGGGGGTGTGCATGATGGGCGTCCGGAGCCTCTCATGCCCCTCGATCGCCGCACCCTTCTTTCGACCGGACTGGTCTCGACCGGCCTTGCCGCCGCTGGGTTTTCCGCCCAGGCCGCAACGGGCGCGGGAGGCGAGGCGGGACCGCGTGCGCACTCGAAGGCTTCCGCATCATCCCTGCCATTTGCCCTCCTGCCGAAAGACGGCGTGGAGCAGACGGCAGACTTGCAGGCCGCCATCGACAGCGGGGCCAGCCAGGGTCTCCCGGTCACCCTTCCGCCGGGACGCTTTCGCATCGGCGCGTTGGCGCTGAGGCCCGGCACGCATCTCATTGGAACATCCGGACGCACCGTTCTCGAATTCACGGGCGGAGGCAGTTTTCTTTCAGGACGCAAGGCGGCGGGCGTCCGCCTCGAAGGGCTCGTCCTCGACGGTAATCTGCTCGGCATGGACGCCAATCAGGCGACGGGCCTCGTCTCGCTCGATGATTGCGAGGGGTTCACGCTGTCCGGCCTCGACGTGCGGCGCGGGTTGCTCAACGGCATCGCGCTGACCCGGTCGGCAGGGACGATCACCGACTGCACGCTGCGGGAGATGTCGCAGGCTGGCCTCTTCAGCCTTGATGCGCGCGGGCTCGACGTGAGCCACAACGCGATTTCGGACTGTGCCAACAACGGCGTGCAGATCTGGCGGAGCAGCCCCGGCGAGGACGGCAGCCTCGTTCAGGCGAACCGCATCGAGCGGATCGCTACCAAGGGCGGCGGCAGCGGGCAGAACGGAAACGGCATCAACGTGTTCCGCGCGGGCGGCGTGCTGGTCTCGGGCAACCGCATAACGGACTGCGCCTATTCCGCGATCCGCGGGAACGGAGCGAGCAACATCCAGATGGTCGGCAATGCGTGCCGCACGATCGGCGAGGTGGCGCTCTACGCGGAGTTTGCGTTCGAAGGCGCGCTCATCTCGGGCAATGTCGTAGACAACGCCGCGAGCGGCATCGCCGTCACCAACTTCAACGAGGGCGGACGGCTCGCCGTGGTGCAGGGCAATCTCGTCCGCAATCTGTTCCGGCGCGAGCACGAACCTGTGGATAAGCGCGGAGTGGGCATCGGTATCGAGGCGGACACCACGGTGACCGGCAACGTGATCGAAGGCGCGCCGACGGCGGGCATCCTGGCCGGGTGGGGAGCCTATCTACGCAACGTGGCGATGACCGGAAACCTGATCCGCGACGCGGGCGTGGGCATCCTGATCTCGTCAGACCCGGCTGCGGGCGCGTGCCTCATCAGCGCCAACATGATCACCGGGGCCCGCGACGGTGCGATCCGGGCCATGGATCATGGAACGCCGCTCGGACCTGACCTTGCCCTGGCGGATGCAGCTCCGCGTGGCGGGCGCCTCGCGATCAGCGGCAATCTCGCGGTGTAAACGCCGCGCCGTTCGATGCGCTCCCGAGCAGCGATGGATTGGCCCATTTCTGGCGTGTCTGGACACCGGCCTACGCCGGTGTGACGGCTTGAGGTGTCGGCGGCGCTCGCCCAATCCCTTCGTCACCCTGGCGAAGGCCAGGGTCCAGAACACCTCTCAGGAGCGCATCAAACGAACATGCGTCGCGTGATCGCCCGTCTCTCTAGGGCGTGGCGGCAGGGGGCGTGGCGCGGATCAGCTTCAACAGCTCGCTGTCCTTCGAGATCTGGCTCGTATCGCGGCACTGATCCTTGGCTTCGGCTGTGCATTCGACCGTCACCGTGTACGGCACGCCGAACTTCGTGATCGTGTACTCCGCGAGGAGGCCTTCCTCGCCACCTTCGTTGCGATCGTCGAACACGGAGACCGTGGGTCCCGCCTGGGGCGCGGCGCCCCGGCTCTCGTTCTGATAGATGGGGTAGCTCGCCGGGAACTCGTGCTGCACGCGCAGATCCGCCGACACGGAAACCGTCACGTCTCCATAACGTTCGACGATCTGGTACCAGACAGGCTCGGCCTCATCCATGACGACATCGCGCTCTGTCGCCGGGCGCGGACCGATGCGGAACGTGTTCTCCGCGACCCCGGGCGTCGCCTCGAAGGCGAGCACCGGCAGCTTGAGCTTGCCGAGCTGATCGTCTGCGGTGGGGCCGAGAGAACGGGGCGGATTGGCCGCCGTCGCGCTGACGAAGCTCTTGATCTCGGGATCGGACCACTGGACCGCGATGAGCTTGCCGGCGGCCGCGGCCAGCGTACTGGCCGACAGGAGCATGACGACCGCCAGTCCCGTCGCGGGCCGGTACGCACGAGCGGACACGCCAACAATCGTCATGCGGACATTTCCTTGTCTACTCAAGACATACCTAAGCGCTCAGCGGTCCGCCAAGCGGGGCCGGGCCATTTGGGTGCGAACCTTACCCGGGCGGCCCGTCCACGATCAAGTCCGTCAAGACCCGGCGTCTCCTCCGCGCAACGCCTCTGAGCACAAGCGCGTGGCAGGCGCGGCACGGGTTGAAGGAGTGCGCGCCAAATAGTATGCCGCTTGCATACTGGCATGGTGCGCATCCGGCATGATGTCAGTCCCGTGTGTTGCGTGGAGACCCGCATGCCAGCAGATCCTGGAACGCCCTCCGAGGCCGAGGCGCCGCGCAAGACGGGTCGAACCGCGTGGCGGCTGTTCCGCACGCTGCTGATCGGCGCCATCGTTGCGATCGCGCTTCTCGTCATCTTCCCGCCGCTAGGCCTCATCAAGGATCAACTCGCCAAGAGCATCGGGGATGCGTATGGCCGCAAGGTGACCATCGGGGCCATGCGCATTCACATCCCGCCGAAGCTCGAGCGGCCGAAGCTCGACGTGGAATTCGACCAGGTGGCCGTCTCCAATCCTGAGGGAATGCCGGAGCGCAATCTCTTTCTGGGCGACACCGTGAAGACCACGGTCGATCTGTTGCCGCTGCTCAAGGGCCGCGTGCGGATGGAAAGCCTGCAACTGATCAAGCCGAACATCACGCTCGAGGAAGATGCGAACGGCACCCGCAACTGGGTGTTCGGCACGCCTGCGGCGAGCGTGGCGGCACAACCGGCAACCTCGGCGCCCGTGGCCGCTTTCTCTCCGCCGCCGATCATCACGATCGGGGACGGCGCCCTTAGCTTCCGGAGCGGGAAGACGGGGGCCATTCGCGCGGTGAGCGCCATAAACTCCGTGCAGACACTGGACACCGTCGGAGGCGGCGCGACCTCAAAGGGAACGCTGGTGGCAGGTGGCGAAGCTGTCGCGTTCGACATCGTGCTCGGCGATTTCGATGCCATGGTCGCGGGCGGATCGTCGACCCTAAAGGCGAGCATCGACGGGCGTCCGTTGCGGGCGGCACTCGAAGGTGACGCGCTTTTCTCGGCCGCCGCCGAGTTCAAGGGCGACGTGACCGCATCCACGCCCTCTCTCTTCGATCTCGCGCGCTGGTTCGGCGCGGACACGACCGCGACCGGCGAGCCGCTCAAGACCTCGCTCGAAGGCAAGGTGCTGGCCACCACGCGCGACGTGACGTTCACCGAAACCGACGTGATGATCAACACGACGAGCAGCCGCTTCGACGGCAAGCTCGATCTTGGCGGCGTGCGGCCGAAGCTTTCTGGCACGATTGCGAGCGAGCATGTCGATCTCGGCCGGATCGCGGGCAAGGGAGGACGCGCATCGCTCGCACCTGAAGCGTCACCCGTTACAGAGTTCGAGCCGCAGGTAACCGCGGGCTGGGAGCAGCTTCTCAACGATCTCTCGACGCTGGAGCGCGGCCCGCAAGCGGCCGCGCAGGCCGAAGCTGCGTCCGCCACGGCCTCCTCGGCGCCCGGATGGAGCGAGCAGCCGTTCAATCTCAGGGCACTTCGGGCTTTCGATCTCGACGTGCTCGTCAACGCCGCCGCGATCACCTATGGCGCGCTCGATCTCAAGCAGGGACGCGTCAAAGCCGCGATCACCGACGGGGTGCTGGATGCCCAGCTCGAAGAGCTGGCCGTCGGCGCCGGCAAGGCAACGGGCACACTCAACGTCGACAGCCGCGCCGCGCCGCCCAAGGCCGCAGTGGTGCTCACCATGTCGGATGTCGCGGCGGAGCCCATCATCACCGAATTGACCGGAAAGCCGCTTCTTTCCGGCACATCCAACGTCGAGATCTCGGCGACGGCCGCTGGGCAGAACCAGAGCCAGCTCACCTCCACGCTCGAAGGGAAAGCGCATTTCCGCATGGGACAAGGCGCGCTGCGCGGCTTCGACGTGCGCCGGATGATCTTCGAATGGTGGAAAAGCTGGAAGTTCGACCTCGGCCTCAAGACAGGCTTCGAGCGCCTCGAAGCGCAGTACGACATCAAGAAAGGCATTCTCCGGAGCCAGCCGGGCCTCTCGATGGGCGGCTCTGAGGTGGAGATCAACTCGGCGGGAACTGTCAACGTACCGAGCAAGCGGCTCAACCAGGAAATCCGCGTGAAGGCCATCCCTCCGCCGACGGCGTTCCCGATCCCGGTGCGCATCTCGGGCGATTGGGCGAAACCGTCGATCGGCATCGACTGGGGCGGGCTCTTCTCCGCGGCGCCCGGCCTTGGCGGCCCGCAGGCGCTGGCGGTCGCACCGGAACCGGCACCCGCAAACGTGCAAGCCGCAATCCGCCGTGTTCTTGCTGCAGATCTGCCGGAAGATCGCCTGTCGCCGGAAGCCCGCGCGATGCTGCAATCTCTGCTTCCGGCGGAGAGCGCTCCTTAGGTTTTGCTCCGCACGGCCAGGGTTTGCCTGCTCGCACGGCAGCGGTACAAGCTGTTGGTTTTTAGATTGTTTCCACAAGCGCCCGCCAGAAGGCGCACTGCCGGGGGTTCCGTTGCCAGGGTCCAACTCTTTGGGCATTATCCGGCGAGGGATCCACATGCACTGTGAAACTGCACTGGATACGGGGGACGTCGCGTGAGGATTGCTCGTGGAGTTGCGTTGTGCGTCATTCCCGCACTCGCGGGTGCCGGCTTCGCAGGGTTCGCCCATCTGCCAACTCAGGATCGCGCGTTCGCGGCTGGGCCTTCGCCTCTTCTAGGGCGCGACATCGCAACATACGCGCTGGTGCAAAGCTTCGCGGCGCCGAGCATGGCACCGGCCTTCAATGGCGTGCGCACGGCTCCTCAGCGCGGTTTTACGCCGTGTGTTGGCGACGCCGGTGTGCAAGGCAACGATCTCGTGCAGCTCGCGCGTTGCAGCTTGCTGCCACCGGCTGATGGCTCGACGCCACCCGTCACCGGCGGCGGGACGACCACACCGGGGACTGATACGGGCGCGGGAAGCGGAACGGGGCAGCCTGGCACAGGTCAACCGGGTACCGGTGGGGGCACGGCCACGCCTCCGGCTCAAGCAGGCTTCGCCTACTATCCGCCCGGAGACCTCTTGGAGAAAGACAAAGGCCGCGGACGCGCGGACCGTCGCGTCTATGCGCCCGACATCATCTTCCCGCTGAAACTCGGCCCCGGCCTTTTCCCGCACATGAACTCTCAGATCTGGGGCTATGGCGGCGGCGGCTGGAACGGCAAGGGCGCGGCCGGCGGCAGCGACAGCGATCCGCGCAACTACGACCCGATGAAGCAGCGGGACAACTACTGCGAGGTTCGCGGCTGGGACATGCCTCTTTGCCCCGGCGGCGCAGGCCATCAGGGCCAGGACATCCGTCCGCCGAGCTACAAGGACAACACGTGGGAAGTGGTCGCGGTCGCGGATGGCACGATCGTCAACGTGACCTCCAACACCACCGTGCAGCTCAAGACCAACGACGGCACCGACTACTACTATCTTCACATGCACCCGCGCTCGATCACCGTGAAGACGGGCGCGAAGGTGAAGCAGGGCCAAGTGCTCGGCAAGGTCTCGAAGTACATGGGCGGCAAGCCCGCCACGAGCCTGCATCTGCACTTGAACGTGCGCCAGCGCATCAAGGTCGGCGACAAGACCTTGCAGGTGTACGTCCCCGTATTCACCTCGATGATCGCCGCGTTGCGCCGCGCCAAGGGCCTCGATGCGGGCATCGATGCGGACGGCAATCTGATCGTCGATCCCGTGGTGGAGATCGGCGCGACGGCACCTCCGGCACCGACACCCACGCCGACACCTCAGCCGACGCCTGCTCCGACTCCGACGCCAGCTCCCACGCCCGCGCCGGAGCCTGCGCCAGTGCCCGCACCGGCACCCGAACCCACGCCTCAGCCTGAGCCCACGCCTGCGCCCGAGCCCGCGCCGCAGCCGGAGCCCGCGCCTCAACCCGAGCCGGCTCCCGTGCCGCCTCAACCGGAGCCGACACCGACACCTGCGCCGACACCCGCTCCGCAGCCGGAACCGGCTCCCGCACCGGCGCCAACGCCTCAGCCCGCGCCGCAACCGGAGCCTCAGCCGGCCCCTGCGCCCGCGCCTCAGGAACAAGGGTGGTGGGACTGGATCAAGGGTAAGTGGAACAATTGGTGGGGAAGTTGAGGCACGAGGCCTCTTCACCTCCCCACGTCACGTCAATTTTGTCGAGTTAGGAGCAGCAACGATGCCGAGACATACGCCAGCAATTGCCATGGCGGTGCTCATGGCGCTCACCGTGCCGATGTTCTCGACAGCCGAAGCGCAATTGCCGCCGTCGCAGTACGACCGGCTGCAGCGCTCGCTGGAGGAGAAGTTCGCGCCGAAAACCAAGCCTGCGCCCAAGCCCGGCCAGCCGGGAAGCAGCTCCGGCAAGGACGACTTCATCTACATCGAGCCGGATGAGAAGGCCTCGAAGAAGTCCAACGACCCGAATGCCAAGCGTTCGAGCGTGACGTGGAGCGAGTCCGTCTTTGCGTTCCTTTCCGACAAGCTCGGCACGGAAGCGGCTCCGGCTGCGGAGAACCAGCCGAAAGGCGCCTTCAGCGAAGCCTCCGAGGCCAGCACCTCGCGGCCCAGCCTGTTCCGCACGCTGTTCGGCCGCCGCGGCCGCACGCCCGCGGGCGAACCCGTCGAGGTCGCCGCGCGCAAGGTGCCCGTGGCCAAGCCCAACAGCTACGTCATTCAGCTCGCACCGACCGCGACCGACGCGGACATCGAGGCGCTGCTCAAGAAATACAATCTGCGTATCACCAAGATGATCGCGCCGCTCGGCGTGATCACGGTCGAGGTGGACGGCAAGGCGCCTGCCCCCGTGGGCGCGGCCCCGGGTGCCGCGCCCCAGGATCGCAAGGCGCAGCTCCAGAACATCCTCGAGCCTCCGCTCATCCGCGATCTCAGAAACGAGCGGATCGTCGAGGGCGCCTTCGTCAACTCCACGATGGAAGCCAAGCATCTGCCGAAGGGCGCGGGCGCCACCATCACGGTGGGCGACCAGATCTATAGCTGGCGCTGGAATGCCGGCGACGGCCAGGACGGCAACTGGGGCCTCAAGGCCATCCGTCTGCCGCCGGTGTGGAGCGTGCTCGCGCAGCATCGCAAGGCCAACCCGGATGCGAAGCGCCCGAAGATCGGCATCATCGACGGCGGCTTTGCGACCAATCCGCTGGTGCCGTTCGCTTCGATGGAGAACGTGAAGCCGCTGGTCTACCACACGGCGGGGTGCGGCACGCATCACGGCATGCATGTGGCCGGCATCATCGGCGCGCGGCGCGACGACCAGCCGGGCATCGACGGCATCATTCCCGACGCGCGCATGGATGCGATCGCGGTGGACGACAAGATCGTCGGCGACTCGGGCCACGTGGGCGTGGACGAAGGCTGGCAGGTGCACGCGCTGCTGTTCGACGACGTGCTCGCCAAGACGCTCGACTACGTCTACGCAAACCTAATGCAGCCCGACAATCTTCGGGTGGTGAACATCAGCCTCGGCTACAATTTTGTGGCCAGCAACCTGCTCGGCGACGAAGATCCGGAGGAGGTTCCCGGTCTCGCGCTGCACGTGATGCACCAGGCCAACCTGATCCGCCTGATGGCGAGCCGCGTGAAGGATCATGTGCTGTTCGTCGTCGCGGCGGGCAACGATTCCGACGACCGCGCCGTGCCGATCGACGCCAAGTGGGCCTCGCCGTTCGCGTGGGCGGGAACGCAGGAGTCCGCCACCGGCGACAGTCCGCCCAACATCCTCGTGGTGGAGGCCGTGGACCGTAACGGCGCGCGCGCCGAGTTCTCGAACATCGGCGGTCATCTCGCAGCGCCGGGCGTGGACATCATGAGCACGCTCTCGCCCGACAAGCTGCCGCTCGGCGTTTGCAGCGGCACCTCACAGGCCGCGCCGCACGTCGCCGCGCTGGCCGCCATCCTGTTCGAGCTCGCACCCGACAAGACGCCCGCCGAAATCGCGGAGATCCTGAAGGCGAGCGCAACGCCCGCCAAGCAGGGCGAGACCCACGCTCCCGCCATCGACGCGCTGGAAGCCGCGACGCGGCTCGTTCCCGAGGAGGTGCGCCTGCTCGCCGATCTCGACGGAGACGGCGCGGTGGGTCCGAGCGATCTTGCCGTGTTCTCGCGCCAGCTTGCGACGCTCTCCAGTGCGGCCACTCAGAATGCCGCCTTCACGGAGGACCTCAACGGCGACGGCGTGATCGACGACAACGAATGCTTCTGGCCGCGCATCGACCTCAACGGCAGCGGCTTCGGCGCACTTTCTCCGAAGGATGCGCGCAAGCTCGGCGGCAGCGACCGCACGGATCTCGCTGCCATGGAGTTCCTCTGGTCGGATCCGGCGACGCCGTTTGGAACTGCAGTCGCCAGCGCCGGGCTTTCCACTCCGCCCGAGATCTACGCGGTTGCCGAGGCGTCGCCCGAGCCGATCACGAAATGCCGGCGGCTCGTGAGCACGACCACGGTCGCAAGCAACGCGACTGGCGCCGGCTCGCAGAACGGCGAGCAGGCCACGCCTCTGGTCACGGCCGCGCCGAGCGGGACCCAACCGGCAGCAGCGAGCGATCCAGCGGCCGTGAAGGCCGAAGTAGAGCGCGCGGTAGAGGAATTGCGCAAGACGCATCCCAACCTGCGCGTCACCATCAATCCCGCGACAGGACTGCCGACGACCGTGATGGGGCTCTCGCCGCAGCCGGGCTCGGGTGCGCCGTCGCTCGGGGCCAACGAGGGCGGCCGCGAGCAGACCGAGGAGGAAACGAAGCGGGCGGTGGAAGCCTATTTCGGCACCGGCGGCCTCAGCTCGCTCTATCCCTCGAAGAACAAGAGCGCGAAGCCGGAGTACATCGGACGGCGCAAGGATCCGGATTTTCCGGACCGCTACGTCGCGCAGGTGGAGCAGCGAGTGGACGGTATTCCCGTGTTCGGCTCCACCGCGAAGCTCAACGTCGACCGTTCGCTCGGCGTGACGAAGTTCAGCGGCACGATCTCCAACGTCGCGCTCGAGGACACCAAGCCCAAGATCGCCGAAGGCGAGGCCATCGCCGCCGCGCGGGCCAAGCTCGCGGATGTGCTGCGCAGCGCGCCGGACGCCTCACGGGCCTTCCCGCTGGCGCCGGACCCGAGCAAGGCCGAAATCAAGAAGCCTGATCTCACCGTGTTCGATCCGGCTCTCATCGGCAAAGCGAAGTCGGGGCCGACACGGCTCGCGTGGCTGGTCACCATCGATTCCTTCCGCATCTTCGTGGACGCGAGCACGGGCGAGGCCTTCTACTATTATCGCGATCAGCCTTCGGGGATGCTGCGGCGGGTGTACGATCTGGCCCAGGCCACGACCTTCCCGGGCTCGCTCGGCATCGACGAGGAGACGCGCAAGCGCATCGAGAAGCTCGCGCCGGAAGCGCTGGTCGCGTTCCGCAATGCAGGCATCGTACGCGACTACTTCTTCCTGACGTTCGGCCGTGACGGTTTCGACGACAACGCTGGACAAGGCGGCTCGCCGCTCGAAGCCTACGTCCGCCATGGGCGCACGCAGAATGCCTACTGGTGCACGAGCAAATCCTACGACTGCCCCAAAGCGAACGTCATGGTGTATGGCCCGGGCTATGCGGGCGCGCTCGACATCGTGGCTCACGAGATGACGCATGGCATCATCGCGCATGAGAAGAACCTGCTCTATCTCAACGAGCCGGGCGCGGTGAACGAGTCGCTCGCCGACATCTTCGGCGCGCTGATCGAGTTCGACGCGAGGGGCGACGGCGGCAACTGGCTGATTGGCGAATCCTCTCCCGGCTTCTCGATCACGTCGCCGCTGCGCAGCCTCGCCGATCCCAACCTCAAGGACGCCAACAACAAGTCGATGTTCGACCGCGCGGCGCGCTTCTCGCTCGCCAATCGCGGACAGCCCGACCACTACTCCGACGTGCTGACGCCCGACGATCCCCAGTGCGGATCGACCGCTTATCAGGACAACGGCTGTGTGCACTTCAACAGCGGCATCCTGAACAAGTTCGCTTATCTGATCTCCGAAGGCGGCACGCATCGCGGCGTGACGGTGCAGGGTATCGGGCGTTACAAGCTCGCGCGCATTACCTATCGCGCGATGACGGTAGGCCTCAATCAAAGCTCGACGCTGGCGCACGCGGCGAATGCCTTCGTCGAAGGCTGCTTCGAGCTCGCTGGCGCGGAGCTCGGCGGGCTCATCCCTTCCGATTGCGATCAGGTGGTGGCCTCGCAAAAGGCCGTCGGTCTCGAAGTGCCGTCGAGTTGAGCAGTCCTGACTTTTCGCCGTCCCGTTTTCGGGTCGCGGATAGCCAAACGAAATGTGACGAGGGAACGCGTATGAAACGGGTCCAAATCGACCGCCGGCAGCTTGGAAAGGGCCTTGCAGCCGCAATGGCGCTTCCCCTCGCGGGCGGCATCGGCAGCCTTTCCGCCCGGGCCCAGCGCTATGGCGGCACGTGGTCGTCGCTCGCGGGCCTCTCCGAAGAAGCCCAGCGGCTTGGGCTTTCCGTGCCTCGCATGGGCCTTGCGCCTTCGTCCTCCAGCGAGGACTTTACAGAGATCCAGCCGGCCATCGTGGACTTCATGGACAGCGTCAGCGCGTCGGCTCCCGACGCGCGGGGCGTAACGTCAGCCGACGTGGACAGCCTGCTCGATCGCGCGTCCGAGCTTCTTCGCACGGCGCGCAACGCGGAGCGGATGCCGCGCGACATCCCCGAGGGCCCGCAGGCGCAGGCGATCACTGCGCCCGCCTTCGACAGCATTGCCGAGGACTACCGGCGCCTGTTCGCCACGTGCGAGATCCGCTCCGAGAAGCGCTCGGAGGTGATGTGGTACGTCTCGAAGATCACCGATCCCACGCGGCGCAAGGCCTACGACCAGGTGTTCGAGGAAACCTGCGTGCCGTGGTATTTCGTGGCTATCATCCACGGCATGGAATGCGGCTTCGACATGCAGTCGCATCTCCACAACGGCGACTCGCTCAAGAAGAAAACCGTGCAGGTGCCGAAGGGCCGGCCCGCGCAATGGCTGCCGCCATCAGACTGGGTGTCGAGCGCGGTGGATGCGCTCCGCTACGACAAGCTCGACGAGAAGCCCGACTGGACGCTGGCGCACATGCTCTATCGCTGGGAAGCCTACAACGGCTGGCGCAGCCGCCTGCTCTACAAGATCAACACACCGTATCTGTGGAGCTTCTCGAACCACTACACGAAGGGCAAGTTCGTTGCCGACAACGTGTGGGATTCCAACGCCGTTTCCAAGCAGTGCGGCGCGGCCGTGATGCTGAGGGGACTGGTGGAAGCCGGTCACGTCGCGGCGCCCGCGTAAGGAAGAGTTGCGCGAAATTTCGCGCTGTCATCGTTCAATTATGAGGCGTTGATCGAGATCAAAGCAGCTTGCCGTGCGCGTGCCTCTTCATACAGGCGCGCGAACGGTCGTGCTGCCCACTCTCCCCCTCGGGGCAGCCTTCAGCTTTCCCCACCCCCACATAGTAAGCTGCGTCGCGCTTCGAGCCCCCGGCTTAGTCCGGGGGCTCCTAATTTCGCGAGACGCGACGCTCACTGCATCGCCGCCAGAGCTTCCACGAAGCTGTTGCCGGTCACCCGGATAATGCCCATCCCCGGATAGTCGAGGTCGATCGTCATCCACAAGGCAACCGCGAGGACGGCCCCGTAGACGGAGTCGAGGAGCGAGAAGCGCCGGTTCACGCGCCCGTTGCCGAAGCCGATCAGCGCCACGCCGATTGCCGTCGTGCCCAGCAGGGCTCCCATGATCGGAATGGGCAGGTGACGCCTTGCCATGGCGAGGTGCGTCGCATGCAAATCAATGACCTCGTTGACCGGGGGAAGCACGACGGCCATGAGGGGCGCATTGTCCTGCGTGCCCGTGATGGCCGCTTGCCACATGCGTTGGTGCAGGCCGCCGACCTTGGCGAGCAGCGTCTCGATCTCTTGGCGCCCGGCGCCGCTCAACATAGTGACTCGATCGCCCGTGTACTCCTTCAGCGCGGATTTGAGATCGCCGCGGTATGGATCGGCAAGGGTATCGGCACGCAGATACGCCGTTCCAAGCGCATTGGCTTCGGTGACCATGATGTCCAACCGGTCGATGAAGCGCGAACCGGCTCCCGAGAACGCAAAGCCGATCAAGAACGCGACCAGCGCGCCCGTGGAGTTCCGGACGAGCGCCACTTGGCGGTCCAGGGTTGCATCGGCGGATCGCGACCTGAGGCCCAATCTGAAACCGATTTCATGGGCGGCTATGACACCGGCGACGAGTGCGGCAGCGACGAGCAACTCAGCCATGGCTGCACCTTCCTCCGCAGAGCATCGCACCAGACCTTCGGGCCTGGACGCGAGAAAGGGCGTGTGATCGTCCGACGTCGAATATTAGCCGAAAAGCTTCTCTCTGCGAAGCGGGGCCGGACCGGCAGCAGCCCCCGCCATTCAAACAGAACGGGCGCCCGTGCGTGCGGGCGCCCATATCTTGTCGCGCTCACGGGGCGCGGATCATTTCGTCGTGTATCCGCCGTTGACGAGGATCGTCTGTCCCGTCATCCACCAGCCGTCCGACACGAGGAAGCGAATCCAGGGGACGATGTCCTCGATGTGCGTGAGGCCGGTGGGCGTGAAGGGCGATAGCGCGGCGGCCGTCTTGTGATAGGCCACGGCATCGGCGCCTTCCGCGGGATAGAAGAACGGTGTGTCCATCGGGCCCGGACCGATCGCCGTTACGGATATTCCGCGCGCGCCGAACTCCTTCGACGCCGCACGCGTGAAGTGCTCAACCGGCGCCTTGGTTCCGGCATACGAGGAGTAGAACGGCGTATATGCGCCGAGGAGCGAGGTCACGAGCGTGCAGACTTTGCCGTTGTCGTTGACGTGCTTGCCCGCCTCCTTGAGGAAGAAGAAAGCCGACTTGGCGTTGACCGCGCTCATCTCGTCGTATTCGGCCTCCGTGATGTCCACCATCGGCTTCTTCAGCACCTTGCCGACGGTGTTGATCGCGATATCCGGCCTTCCGACGGCGCTCACGGCATCCGCAAACAATTTCTCGACAGCTCCTGCCGAGGTCAGGTCGGCTTGAAAGGCCACGCATTGTGCGCCCGCCGCCTTGACCGCTGCGACCGTTGCCTCGGCCTCGGCCTTGCTGGAGGGGCTGTTGTAGTGAATGGCGACGGCCTTGGCGCCTTGAGCCGCCAAGTCTTTCGCTATGAGACCGCCCAGGTTTTTCCCACCACCTGCGATGATGGCTGTCTTTCCCTTGATGCTGTGATCGACCATGATCTCCTCGTTCAACTAGCCTTTTCGCCATCGAGCATATCGTCTAGTTTCCATATATAAATATGGCCAATCTGGCATCACATGTCAGAAACGCCGAACAATGGAGACGCTTGCCGGTGGACCGCATCGAGCTGTTTCGCATCTTCGCTCGCGTGGTGGACTGCGCGAGCTTCACCCGGGCCGCGGACACGCTGGGGCTGCCGAGATCCTCGGTCTCCGCGGCAGTGCAAGACCTGGAAACGCGCCTCGGCACGCGACTCCTCAACCGGACGACCCGCAAGGTTGCGCCGACAAATGACGGGCTCGCCTTCTATGAAAGATGCCTGCGGCTGCTGGCGGACGTCGAAGAAGCCGAGACGCTGTTCCGCAAATCGGCCGCACGTCCCTCGGGAAAGCTCAGGATCGATGTGCCGGGCCGCATCGGGCGCCTCACGATCGCGCCGGCTCTGCCCGCCTTTCTCGATCGCTATCCCGACATCACCGTCGAGCTCAGCATGTCGGATCGAACCGTCAACCTCGTCGAGGACAACGTCGACTGCGCCTTACGCGTCGGGCCTCTGCGGGATTCAGGGTTGATCGCGCGGACTGTTGGAGAGCTGCGGCTGATCAACGTCGCCAGCCGTTCCTACATCAAGCGTCACGGCCGGCCGCGATCTCCCGAGACGCTCGATGCGCATTGGGCCGTGGGCTATGCCTCTCCCTCGACGGGGCGCGTCGAGGATTGGGAGTGGGTGGAAGACGGCGAGCTACGCTACCGCTCCGTGCGCGCGCGTGTGACAGTGAACAGCGCCGAGGGCTACATCGCGTGCTGCCTCGCGGGTCTGGGGCTCATCCAGATACCGGCCTACGATGTGAAGACCCATCTCGAGTCGGGTGAGCTCGTGGACGTGATGCGGACACACCCTCCCGCTTCGATGCCAATCACTTTGCTCTATCCGCATCGCCGGCATCTCTCGCACCGGCTTCAGGTCTTCACCGAGTGGCTCGAAACGGTGCTGAGAGCGGACGTGCTGGTCTAGGATGACGCTCGCGCGCGACGGCACGGAAGCGCCTTCAAGCGCCCAGCTTTTCGAGGCGTGCGTTTTTCATCGGTTCGCCGGCCGGGTTGGGGCCATAGATCCCCAACATGCGCGCGTACTTCGGTGCGAAGTATTTTCCGATGCTGCCAGCGGGTACACAGACCATATCACCCTGGCTGGCTTCCACGGTCACGCCGTCGCTTTCGACAAAGAGCTGGCCTTCGAGAACGTAGGCGAACTCGTCGTGCGCGTGCTCGTCCGTCCACGCCTCGCCCGTGAGCTCCCATTCGCTGATGATTGGATCTGTCCAGGTGCCGCGGGGCGGCCCCGTCAACCAACGGGCCTTGGGTTCGCCAACGAGTGGGGCCTTGGGAATTTTTCTGGGTGCCATCTCTTCCTCGCTCGGTAGCGGCTTGCGTGGGTATCTGGGGTGAGCAGGCACTTTCCGCAACCCGGCTTCAACGAAGCCCAGGCCGGACGCGCATCATCCCAGCGTGACACCGCAGGCGGCAGGCCAGCCGAGGCCGGCCGATGTCTCGCCGCGCGGCTTGTATTCGCAGCCGATCCAGCCCTCGTATCCCGAGGCGTCGATCAGGTTGAAGATGCGCGCGTAGTCGAGCTCACGCGTGCCGAGGCCCGGCTCGCCGCGATCGGGCGGGTCGGCACACTGGAAGTGGCGCGCGAGTGGACCGAACTCTGCGAGCGCGCTCTCCACGCCGCCCTCCTGGACGTGGCGGTGGTAGATGTCGAACTGGAGCCCGATGTTTGCTTCGCCCACCTCGGCGATCACGTCGCGAGCGTTTGCGGTGCGCGTCAGGAAATAGTCCGGCATGTCGCGCGTGTTGATCGGCTCGATCAGGATGTCGATGCCGAATGGCGCGGCCCAGTCCGCTGCCATGCGCAGGTTCGCGACGTAAGTCTCACGCGTGGCGCCATGCGTCGCAAGGCCCGCCATCACGTGCAGGCGCGGGCAATCGAGCGCCTCGGCGTAGGTCAGCGCGAGGTCGACGGCGGAGGCGAACTCGTCCTCCCGGCCGGGCAGGGCCGCGAAACCGCGCTCTCCCTTGTCCCAATGGCCGGGCGGCAAATTGAAGAGCACGAGCGAGAGGCCGTTGTCGTCGAGGCGTGCGCGAATGTCACCCGCCGGCACGGCGTAGGGGAACATGAACTCGACCCCCTTGAAGCCAGCCTTCGCGGCCGCCTCGAAACGATCGAGGAAGGGCAGCTCCGTAAAGAGGAAGCTCAGGTTCGCGGCAAAGCGGGGCATGGATGCTCTCGATGGCGGAAGGATCAATCGTGGGAGGGGCGGGACTGGCGCAGCTTCTTCACGTTGCCGCGTTTCACCTTTGTGTCCACGCGGCGCGCCCTGGCGGCACGGCTCGGCTTGGTGGCGACGCGCTTCTTGGGAACATGGAGCGCGCTGCGCACGAGCTCGACGAGGCGGGCGCGCGCATCCTCGCGGTTTCGCTCCTGCGTGCGGTGGCGCTCGGCGCGGATGACGAGCACGCCCTCGTCGGTCATGCGGCGGCCGGCGAGGCGCACCAGCCGGTCGCGCACCGCAATCGGCAGGCTGCCCGAATGGCGCACGTCGAAGCGCAGCTCGACCGCGGTCGAGACCTTGTTGACGTTCTGTCCGCCCGGTCCGGACGCGCGGATGAAACGCTCCTCCAGCTCACGCTCGTCGATCGATATGTCTTGGGTGACTTCCAGCATGGCGCGGGTTTAGCAGAGATTTGGCCGCTGTGCAGCGGGCTCAGCGGCCGCGCTGCCTGTTTCGGCTGGAACTGACGGCGGCGCGCGCGATGAGCAGGGTGCGTCCCATGCCGGATTCCGCATCCCGGCGGGCTTAGGCCGGAGGTTCCCATGATCACGATCTTCACCATATTGGTTCACGGCTTCGTGGCGCTGGTGGTTCTGCCGCTGGCCGTGCTTTCGCTCCTCGGCGGCTCGAAGCCGCCCCAGGGCGGGTTCCTCACCAAGTATTATCTCGCCGAGCCGCGTCTCATGCTGGCGAGCAACGTGTTCCTGCTCGCGGTCGGCGCGACGGCGCTTTCACGCCTGGCCGAGCATTTCGGCTTGGTCGGCACCGAGACCGCGAGCCGGCTCGACGTCTGGATCGGCGTGCCGTTCATGCTGCTTCTCGTGGTGTTTCTCGGCCTCTTCAGCCGGGCCTTTCTGAAAGTGCGCCGCGCCGAAAGGCAGGTCTAGATCGCCGCCTCAAGGCTGCAGGAGGCGTCCCACACAGTCCGCGACGCCGTCCTGCCAGGGCGGCAGACGCAGTCCGAACGCGCGTTCGAACTTCGTGCAATCGAGCTCGGAGTTGAAGGGCCTCGGAGCCTTGGTCGGATAGTCGAGGCTGACGATAGACTCCACCGGCACCTCCGGGCGACCGAGCCGTGTGGCGCAGCCCACCACCTCGCTCGCGAAGCCGTGCCAGGACGTGGCACCCGTCCCCGCCGCGTGGTAGGTGCCCCAGATGGAGGCATCCCTCTCGTGCTGCGTGAGCTGGCGCGCGACCTCCAGGATCGCCAATGCCAGATGCGGCGCGTAAGTGGGATTGCCGTGCTGATCGGCAACGATACGCAACGGGTCCTCGCCGGTCGCGAGCCCGAGAATCTTGGTCACGAAGTTCCGCCCCACAGCCCCGAACACCCAGCCGGTGCGGATGATCACGTGATGCGGATTGGCTTCGGCCACCGCGCGCTCGCCTTCGAGCTTCGAGCGTCCGTAGATCGTGAGGGGGTGCGGCTCGTCGCTCTCGACGTATGGCTCAGGCTTTCCGCCGTCGAACACGTAGTGGGTGGAAAGATGGATGACCGGCACGTTGCGCCGCGCGGCGGCGCGCGCAAGAACCCTAGCGCCCTCCTGATTGAGCGCGAAAGCGGCGTCCGGCTCCGTCTCGGCCTGGTCCACACCCGTGTAAGCTGCCGTGTTGATGACGATGCCGGGCTCAATATCGCCGAATGCGCGCTCGACAGACTTGGGATCGCGCAGATCGAGCGCCGGTCTTCCGGCCGCCAGCGCCTTGACATGCGGCGAGGCCGGCGCTGCCTCGATGAGCGCGCGCGCAACCTGTCCATGCCAACCTGCAATCAACAGCCGCATAAGCTCTCAAAACCCAGCATCCCGGCTCTGTGATGGCAGGGTAGCAAAAAGAACGCGCCACGTCGCTTCGGAACACGTCGCTTCGAGACGTGGCGCGCTTATCGGTGCCGTCCTGAATTTCTCCGCGCTTCCTAAGCGCACACAGCGAGGCGGACCGTGTTTCCGTCTGCGGGCTGCGCAGGCTGCTGGGGCTCGGCCGCTCGCGCGCGCAGGGCCTGTAAAGTCTGAAGCGCCGGGTTTCCGCCCAGGGCGCCGCCCACGATGTCCTGATCCATGCCGTGCTCCAGGCTCTCACGCGCGAGGTCGTGAGCGTATTTGAGGAGAGCCTCGTGCACGGCGCTGTGGAGCGCTTCGGCGAAGGCCGCACGTGCGCGACTGCCCGCCACGAAGCCTTCGGTCGCCTGCAGATCGATGGTGTAGTCCGTTCCAGAGATGCGGGTGACGCCGAGAATGAGATTGCGCACCGCCCTCAGCTCACGCTCGAACTCGAACGCCAGATCCCGTTTCATCGCCATGAAAACTGCGAGCTTGCCCATATGGAAAGTCCCCTTTCGAAGCGTTGTCTCCTGCACTTCGGAGGCTCGATTTATTCGCTTTACAAAAGGTTAATCCGGGTGACGGATTCTTAGTTTTTTCGTTTAAAAACATATGGTTGATAACTGGCCTCCGCTATCCTTCTAAGGAGTGCGGACTACTCGTGACGCAGCGCCTCGATGGGATCGAGGCGGGCGGCGCGGCGGGCCGGGAAATATCCGAAGACGACGCCGACGAGGGCCGCGAAAGCGAAGGCCACCAGCACGATGCCGGTGCTGACGATGAACGGCACGCCGAGCGCCATGGTGGCGAGCAGCGCCAAGGAGAGCCCCAGGATCACGCCGAGAATTCCTCCGAACACCGAAAGCGCGACCGCTTCGATCAGGAACTGCATCAGCACCTGGCTTTCCAGCGCGCCGATGGCGAGGCGAATGCCGATCTCGCGCGTGCGCTCGGTGACCGAGACCAGCATGATGTTCATGATGCCGATGCCGCCAACGAGCAGCGAGACGGCGGCCACCGCGCCGAGCAGCCCCGTCAGCATGGCCGTGGTTCCGGCTGTCGCTTGCAGGATCTGCTTCATGTCGTGGACGGAGAAATCATCCTCGTTGCCGGGCGCGATCTTTCGGCGCTCGCGCAGAAGCCATTCGATGTCGCGCTGGACCTTGGCGGTCTCGCCGCCGTTCTTCGCGGACACGAAGATGCGGCTGATGTTCGTGTTGCCGGCAAGCCTGCGATGCAGGGTGCGGATGGGCATGATCACGACGTCGTCCTGGTCGCTGCCGAAGCTCGATTGCCCCTTGGCCTGCAGCACGCCGATCACCTCGCACGCCACGCTGCCGACGCGCAGGCTGCGCCCGACCGGCGCCTCGCGGCCGAACAGTTTGCTGCGCACCGTCTCGCCGATGATGCAGACGGCGCGTCCGCCCCGCATCTCGCCATCGAGGAAGGTGCGCCCGGCGCTCAGGTCCCAGTCCTGGGTCAAAAAGTAGTCGTTGCTCGTTCCGATCACCGTGGTGCTGCGATTTTCCGTTCCGTAGATGACGGTCGCCGTCTTCTGGGCCAGCGGCGCCACGGCTCGCGCGCCGAGAAGCTGCTGCTTCATGGCCTCGACATCGCGATAGTTGAAGGGCTTGGCTTCGGAGCTGGCGCGGCCGGGGCCGAACTGGCCGGGATTGACCGACAGCAGGTTGGTGCCGAGCTTGGCAAGATCGGCCGTCACCTTGGCGGTGGTGCCGTTGCCGATGGTGACCATGGCGATGACGGCACCAACACCGATGACGATGCCGAGCACGGTGAGGACGGAGCGCAGCGCATTGCGCCGGATGGCCTGGACGGCGAGCTTCAGCGTTTCGAAAAACATGTCACGCCGCCTCCCGGTTGACCGTATCGCTATCGATGCGGCCGTCGACGAAGCGAATGACACGACGCGCGTAGGCGGCGATATCGGCTTCATGCGTGACCATGACAACCGTGATGCCCTGATCGCGGTTGAGGCTCACGATCAGATCCATGATCTCGCGGCTGGTCTTGGTGTCGAGGTTGCCGGTCGGCTCGTCCGCCAGCAGCACGCGCGGGCTGGTGACGATGGCGCGCGCAATGGCGACGCGCTGCTGCTGGCCGCCGGAGAGCTCGGAGGAGCCGTGATCGATGCGCCCGCCAAGGCCCACACGCTCCAGCGCCTTGATCGCCAGCTTGCGGCGCTCGACGGGGCCCAGGCCGCGATAGATCAGCGGCAGCTCCACATTCTCGACGGCCGTGGTGCGCGCGAGCAGATTGAAGCCCTGGAACACGAAGCCCAGGAAATGACGGCGCAGCCGGGTACGCTGGTTGCGCGAGAGCGTGCCCGTATCCACGCCCTGGAACAGATACTGGCCCGTGCTCGGCACATCGAGGCAGCCGATGACGTTCATGGTCGTGGACTTGCCGGAGCCGGAGGGGCCCATGATGGCTACGAACTCTCCCCGCTCGATGACGAGATCGACGCCCGCCAGGGCGTGCACCGTCGCGGCGCCGGTGCCGTAGGTCTTGGTCACGGAGCGGAACTCTATCAGGGGCGTTTTCGGGATTGCCTTTTGCATGGCGTCTTACGGTTGCTTCCCGTTACTGCGCGGCCGTCGTTTCGTCGATGATGACCGCCTGGCCCACCTCGAGCTCGCCCTTCACGATCTCGGTGACCTTGCCGTCGCTCGATCCGATCTCCACCGGCACCGATTGCGGCACGCCATCGCGCATGACCCAGATCGTCCGGCTCGCCCCCGTTTCCTGCCGCGCGCTCGGCGCACGGAAGCGCGGCGGGCCGGGCAGGATGCGGCGCAGGAGGCTCGTCTGCTCCGCGGGGGCGTTGGATGCCTGCGGCGCGTAGCGCAAGGCCGCGTTGGGAACGAGAAGTGCATCCTTGACCTCGGTGACGGTGATCTCGGCCGTCGCCGTCATGCCGGGACGCAGAAGCAGCTCGGAGTTATCGACTCCCAGAATGGCCTTGTAGGTGACGACGCCTTGCACGACTTCGGAGGCATAGCGCAACTCCTCGATGGCGGCGGGGAACTTGCGATCCGGGAATGCATCGACGCTGAATTCCGCTTTCTGCCCCTTCTTCACCTTGCCGACGTCAGCCTCGTCCACATCGACCTGCAGTTCCATCTTGGTCAGATCCTCGGCGATGGAGATCAGCACCGGGGCCTGAAGCGAGGAGGCCACAGTCTGGCCCGGCTCGACAGCGCGCGACAGCACGACGCCGCGGATGGGCGACACGATGCGCGCCTTCTCGAAATTGGTTTCGTTGATCTTGAGATCGGCTTCCGAGACGCCGAGATCGGCGCGTGCGCTATCGAGGCTCGCGATGGCGCGATCGTAGGCGGCCTGCGCCGTATCCACATCCTGGACTGACGCCCAGCTTTTCGTGACGAGGGCCTTCTTGCGCTCAAGCTCGGCCTTCTTCTCGACGACGGTTGCCTCCGCGTCGCGGATCTTCGCCTGGCTGGCCACCACCTTGGCGCGCGAGCTGTCGAGCGTGGCCTTGAGCTTGTCGGTGTCCAGCTCGACCAGGAGATCTCCGACCGCAACATTGGAGTTGTAGTCCACCATCACGCGGCGGACCGTGCCCGAAAGCTCGCTCGAAATGTCGACCTGATTGGTGGGCTGGACGGAGCCTGTCGCCGTGACGAGCACCGTGAGATTGCCGCGCGTCGCCGGCTGCGTCGTGTATCGCGTGCGCTCTCCCGATCCGGACGAGAGCGCGTACCAGGCAGCGAGCAGAACGAGCGCCGCAATACCAGCGCCGATCCACGGCCAGCGCCGCCGCGGCTCTCCTTCGAGACCGAGTGCTGCGGCGATGTCGTCCGGCGCCTGCTCGACAGGCGGCAGCGCGCTCTTCTGCGGTTGAGCCTCTTGAAGCGGCTTTGCCGCTGTGGCCGATCTCATTCGTTCACCCCGTTGGGCACCGCCGCGGCCCCAGTATCGACTGTCGGCGGCGCACCATTCCCCTGATCACGATCATCCCGATCGGCGGCCTCACTTCGTGCGACGGGGAAACGTCCGGCCGGACCTCAATCCGTCGCATTCGAGCTCTCCTTGGACAAAGCCGGAATATCTTTGTGCTACAGGGGGAAAAGCCGACTTTTTGTGGCGGGGAAACACTTCGTTACACGATGCGACAAACTGCGACGCCTCACCGCGCCGTCAGGCTCGTCCGACCCGTTGGTCCTTGAAGCGCTCCGTCATGCCCGGCCTTTCCACCAGCCCTTCCTGTCGCGAAGGATCTCGCGTGCCGCGTTGTGTCCGGGAACGCCCGTCACGCCGCCGCCGGGATGAGCGCCCGAGGCACACAGGTAGAGGCCGGGCAGCGGCATGCGATAATCGGCATGGCCGAGAACCGGCCGCATGGAGAAGAGCTGATCCAGGCTCAAGGCGCCGTGGAAGATGTCGCCGTCGATCAGGCCGAAGCGTTGTTCCAGATCCCAGGGCGAGAGCACCTGGCGGCCCACCACGCTCGCCTTGAAGTTCGGCGCATGCCGCGTCACCGTATCGATCACGAGATCGGCGAAGGCTTCCTTCTCATGCGGGTTCGACCAGGCGCGCGGAGCGGGTAGATGCGGCGCGACGTGCTGCACGAAAAGGCTCGCCACGTGGCGGCCCTTGGGGGCCAGCGTGGCGTCCAGCATGGACGGAATGAGAATCTCGACGACGGGCTCCTTCGACCATCCGTCGCGCCGCGCGTCGAGATAGGCGCGCTCGAGGTAGTCGAGCGTCGGCCCGATCACGATGCCCGAGGCGAGGTGGTCCGTGCCCTCGCGGTTCGGACGGCAGGTAAAGTCCGGAAGCTCCGACAGCGCGACGTTCATGCGGAACGTGCCGGAGCCGGACTTGAGGCCCGCGAGCCGCTGGTGCAGGCCGGGATTGACCGCGCCTTCAGGGACCAGGCGCGAGAAGAGCAGCTTCGGCGGAACGGCCGCCGCCACGGCACGGGCGCGCACGGTTTCTCCCGAGGCGAGCACGACGCCCGCCGCGCGGCCGTTCTCGACCAGGATCTCGCGCACGGGGGCATCGGTGCGGATCTTCGCGCCCTTCTCACGCGCGGCTGCGGCGATGGCCGCGCTGATCGCTCCCATACCGCCCACCGCGTGACCCCAGACACCCGGCTTTCCGTTCACCTCGCCGAAGCAGTGGTGCAGCAGCACATATGCGGTGCCGGGCGTGGTTGGTGCTGCGTAGGTGCCGACGATGCCGTCGAACGCGAATGCGGCTTTCACGGTCTCGTTCTCGAACCAGCGAGCCAGAAAGCCTGCGGCGCTTTCGGTGAACAGCGCCGCAAGGTCGCGCTGTGCCTCGAGCGGGAGCTTCTGGACCGAGCGCGAGAGGCGTGCGCCCTTCCATAGCTCGCGCAGTCCGCCGCCTGCGTTGGGCGGCGTTTCCAGGAGAAGGCCCTTGAGCACGCTGGCTGCGCGATCGAGCGCGGCGTCGTAAGCGGGCAGCCGCGCAGCGTCCCGCTCGGAGAACGCGGCAATCGCGCGCTGACGCGCCGCGAGACCGTAGGGCATCACGAGCGCACGCCGGTCATCGACGGGCCAGAAGTTGGCGACCGGACGCTCGACGATCCTCAGTCCATGGCGAGGCAGATCAAGATCGCGAATGACCTTGGGGTTGAGGAGGCTCACGGTGTAGGCCGCGACCGAGTTGCGGAAGCCGGGATGAAACTCGTCGGTGTAGGCGGCGCCGCCGACGTTGGCGTTCTTCTCCAGCACCACCACATCGAGGCCGGCCGCAGCCAGATAAGCCGCCGCGGTGAGGCCGTTGTGGCCCCCGCCTATGATCGCAACGTCGTGCAAACCCAATCGCCCTCTCGCAACGCCCTGCGCGCCGCGACGACGACATCGGGCTCAGCCCCACGTGCAGCGCGACTCGTAGCAGGATTTCCTCGCCCCGCCGATGGTGCAGCTCGACCGCACGAACCGGCAGACCCGACAGCTATAGGAGGACAGGCATCCGCGATAGCTCCCGCCTTTGCGAAATTGGCAGGTGGTTATCGTCTGGCAGTCGCGGCCGGGATTGATGGCACCGCCCGGACCTTCCTGGGCAAGGCCGCGACCTGCGGAGAACGCGGCGGCGGCGAAGATCAGCGTCAAGCTCGCGACGCAGATGGTAGCTTTGCGCAACGTCGACATGGCTTTGGCCTCGTGGCTTCATCCATGCGCCAATTTTCTGCCACAATTGGGCTTCTGGCAACCGGGATGATCCGCTATCCCTACCCCGGCGGGTCCAGCAAAGATCCCAATGCTGAAATTCTGCCGTAAACACCTGCAATTCTTATATTTTTCAGAACCCTGTCATGACGAGAAACATCATGCATTCCATCTCTTTGCGGATTTTGGCTGTGGGCGCGGCCGTGCTTCCCGGACTGCTTGCGGCCGGCGGCGTCCGCGCAGAGACCTCTTCACTCACCGAGAAGATCAACGCGTATGTGGGCTGCATCAACCGGCTCTCGGAACGCGCCTACGACTCCCGCGAGCGCTACTTCAGCTGGGTGGGCAAGAAGGGTCCGACGGGGAAAGAGCGGATCATCTACGGCACGTACACGATCTACGACACGGCGGACTGCAAGAGCGGCGTCGAGAAAGCCAACACGCTCGACCCGCGCAATGCTGAGCTCGAGGCGGCGGCCTCAACCTATGTGGACGCGGTGGTCGCGCTCGAGCCTCTGCTCAAGGACGCGGACGACTATTACTCTCAGGAGAACTACAAAGACGACAAGATGGCCAAGGGCAAGGCGCTGCATCCCCAGCTCGTAGCCGCGTGGACTGCGTTCGCGACCGCTGACGCGAAGCTGCGGTCTGGCATCGATGTCGTGCAGGACATGCTGGCTGCGGAAGACCTCGTCAACATCGAGAAGGAGGAGGGCCGCAAGGGGCGCTATCACATCCAAGCGCTCATGATGCATGCGAAGCGGCTTATGCGCGCCCAAAGCACCGACAAGCCGGATCTTGCAAAGATCACGGCCGCCCTCGGCGAATACGAAGCGGCGACCAAGGCGGCCGACAGCTATGCCGAACAGAACAAGGACAGCAAAATCGGATCGAGCTTCGTCAGCTCCGCCAAGTCGTTCCTGGTCACGAGCAAGCAGCTGATGCGCCGCGTGCGCGACAAGGTCCCCTACAGCGACGGCGAGAAGATGATCCTCAACTCCGGCGGCGGCGGCTGGATGGTGGAGGGCTCGCCCGACCGGCTCATGCACGACTACAATCAGCTCGTCGAAAGCTACAACCGCGGTCCTGGCTTCTGAGGCTGGCCGCGAAAAGCTCGAGGCGCGCTGCGTTATCATCACGGCGCTATGCGCAAGATTGCAGCGTGCCTGGATCCCGACCTTCGCCGGGATGACGTTCCTTTTTGGAGCCTAGGTTGCCCCAATTCAACGTCCGCCGGCTGCATGGCGCAGCCATGCCGTGGCTTCGCATGGACGGCCGCGATGACGCTCTTTTTTGTCGATCCGGCTGCCTCAATTCAACGTCATCCCGGCGCAGGCCGGGATCCAGACACGCCGGCGCGGTGCGCTGACCGAGAGTGAGTTGCGACCCGCCAACGGGCAATGGGCCACGCGGAAGCTGGCCACGCCTGCGTGGAGAAACCGCGTGCCGTAACCTGCGGCGCGGCAAGACGGAAGCGAGGCGCAGGCCGTGCTTCGCCTACTCTGCGGCGACCTTTTTGTTGGGCTGAACGAGCGTCATGTAGTCGTTGAGCAGCGTCTCGGAGATCTGGGCAGGCTTGAACTTGAAGTCGCCGATCTCGGAGACGGGCGTCACCTCGGCAGCGGTGCCGGTGATGAAACACTCCGAGAAGGTTGCCAGCTCGTCGGGGAGGATTGCACGCTCCCGCACCTCATAACCGCGCTTCTTCGCAAGCGCGATCACCGTGCGGCGCGTGATGCCGTCCAGGAAGCAGTCGGCCTCGGGCGTGTGGATCACGCCATCCTTCACAAAGAAGATGTTGGCGCCGGTGCACTCGGCGATGCGGCCGCGATAGTCGAGCATGAGGGCATCGGCATAGCCGGCCCGCTCGGCGCGGTGCTTCTCGATGGTGCAGATCATGTAGAGACCGGCGGCCTTGGCCTTGGTGGGCGCGGTGGCCGGATCGGGACGGCGATACTTGGCGAAGCCGATGCGGATGCCCTTCAGCCGCTGCTCCATCGGGAAGTAGGAGCCCCAAGTCCAGGTGGCCACTGCGAGGTGAATCTTGGTCTGCTGGGCGGCCACGCCCATCTGCTCGCTGCCGCGCCAGGCGATGGGGCGGACATAGCAATCGACGAGGTTGTTGGCAGCCATCGTATCGCGGCACGCCTGATCGATCTCGGCCACGCTCTGCGTGATCTCGAATTCGAGGATGCGGGCGCTCTCGACGAGGCGCTCGGAATGCTCTGTCAGCTTGAAGATCTCGCCGCCGTATGCGCGCAGGCCCTCGAACACCGCGCTGCCGTAATGCAGCGCATGCGTCAGAATGTGAACATTGGCCTCGCGCCAGGGCACGAGCTTGCCATCCATCCAGATGAAACCGTCACGATCGTGGTAGGGAACGATCTCAGCCATGATGACGTCCTATTGGGTTCCGCAGTTCGCACTCGGCATTGGGCTCGTCGTCCTGCTCGACCGCCGAGACGGGTCTTCCGGACGGGTCCGGCCAGGTCGCTCCCCGCAATCGAGGTTGCGGGGCGGCAGAAAACGGAGCAATGCGCCCCGTTTCGGCATGTGACGGCCGCTTGAAAATGACTTGCCAGAAGTACCAATGGCATTCAAATATGTCAACATGGCTGACATAACTCGTGACCCCTCCGGTGCCCGACGCCAGAACCTGACGCGTGACAGCGCCCAGGACGCGCCCTCTTCAGCCAACGGACGAGCCGACCTCATCACGCACGTGGAGCTGTTTTTTTTCGCCTATCGTGATTTCACGGGCGATCCGGACGCGGTGCTGGCGCAATACGGCTTCGGGCGGGCCCATCACAGGGTGCTGCATTTCGTCCATCGCAATCCCGGCCTCAGAGTTGCCAACCTTCTCGAGATTTTGAAGATTACCAAGCAGTCGCTTGCGCGCGTGCTGAAGCAGCTCATCGGCGAGGGCTTCATCACGCAGAGGGCCGGAGCGGAGGATCGCCGCGAACGGCTGCTCTATGCGACCGTCAAAGGCACGCGGCTCGCTGAAAAGCTCACCGCCTTGCAGGTGAAGCGCGTGGAGGCGGCCCTTGCGGCCGCGGGACCCGAGGCGGAGGCCGCAACCAAACGCTTTTTGCTCGCCATGATCTCCGAGGAAGACCGGGCGCAAGTGGAAGCTCTCGTCCGCGTCTCACCGGCAGGCGACAAGGCCAGCGGGGAGAACCGTTGATGACCTCGTTATCAGACCGACGCTCCGAGCCGCTGCCGGACGATGCTCCGCATGTGCTGATCGTCGACGACGACCACAAGATCCGCGATCTGCTCGCGCGCTATCTCTACTCTCAGGGCTTTCGCGTGACGACGGCAGCCGACGCCGAGATGGCCCAGGCCTCGCTCCGGGGACTCGATTTCGACATCGTGCTGCTGGACGTGATGATGCCCGGCATCAGCGGGCTCGAGCTCGCACGCCAGATCAAGGCGGTGCGCGACATTCCGATCTGCATGCTGACAGCCCGCGCGGAGCCCGAGCAGCGCATCGAGGGGCTCGAGATCGGCGTCGACGACTACGTGCCGAAGCCGTTCGAGCCGCGCGAGCTTCTGCTGCGCATTCGCAACATCCTGAAGCGCGGCCAGAGTGCGCAGGCCGTTCAGGCGCCCCCGGTTTCCGACGAGGTAAGGATGGGAACCCTCGTGTTCCACATCGCGCGCGGAGAGCTCAAGCGCAACAACGAGACGATCAAGCTCACCGAACGTGAACGGGATCTCTTGCGCCAGTTCGCGCAGAAGCAGGGCACTCCCATCCAGAGGCATGAACTGGCGACCGACGAGACGACCGGAAACGACCGGGCGATCGACGTGCAGATCAATCGCCTCCGCCGCAAAATCGAAACCGACCCCTCGAACCCGGTCTACCTTCAGACCGTGCGCGGCAAGGGATACATCCTGTACGTGGATTAGAACGTGGACCTTCTCGGCCCCTTCACCAGCGCGTCCGAACGAGCCGGGAAGGCATTCCGCTTCTTTTCGGAAAAATCCGCTCCGGCTCTCAGCCGGCTCAAGGGGCTGCACCAGAGCTTCGTGGGCCTGTTTGCCGAGCTGATGCCGAAGGGCCTCTATGCCCGCGCGCTCATCATCATCATCGCACCGATCGTCGTGCTCGAAGGCGTGATCGCGTTCGTGTTCATGGAGCGGCACTGGCAGAACGTCACGCGCCGCCTCTCCGAGACGACGGCGCGGGACATCGCGGCGCTGATCGACATCTACGAAGGCTCGCCGCCGGGCAAATACGACGAGATCATCCGCATCGCGCGCGACCGGCTCAATCTGTCCATGCAGATCCTGCCGCCCGGCGACCTGCCGGAATCGCGGCAGAAGCCGTTCTTCGATCTGCTCGACCGCGCACTCTCGCGCGAGATCTCGCGGCAGGTTCAGCGGCCGTTCTGGATCGATACGGTGGGACAATCGCGGCACGTGGAGATCCGCGTGCAGCATGCCGACTCCATCCTGCGTTTCCTCGCCGTGCGCACGCAGACCTATGCGTCCAACTCGCACATCTTCCTTCTCTGGATGGTCGGCTCGTCGGTGATCCTCTTGACCGTCGCCATCCTGTTCCTTCGCAACCAGATCCGCCCGATCCTGCGTCTTGCCGAAGCGGTGGACGCTTTCGGAAAGGGCCGCCCCGTGCCGGACGATTTCCAGGTCCGGGGCGCGCGCGAGGTGCGCCAGGCGGCGGCAGCCTTCCTCGAAATGCGCAACCGCATCCGCCAGCACGTGGAGCAGCGCACGACGATGCTGGCGGGCGTGAGTCACGACCTGCGAACGGTGCTGACCCGCTTCAAGCTCGAGCTCGCGTTCATGGGCGAAGGGCCGGACGTCCAGTCGCTCAAGGCGGACGTGGACGAGATGCAGCACATGCTGGAGGACTACCTCGCGTTTGCGCGCGGCGACGGCGGCGAAGAGGCGAAGCCCACGAACCTCACCGAGCTGCTCGAGGAAATCCTGGAGGAGTCGCAAGTCTACGGCACGGCAATCGAACTCAAGCTCCGCAAGCGGCGCGGCGACGTGATCCTTCCGCTCAAGCGGCAGGCCTTCAAACGCGCCATCACCAACCTTGTCTCGAACGCGGTGCGCTACGGCGATCAGATCGTGATCCGCGCCGCCACCGAAGGGCGATGGCTGCGTATCGAGGTCGACGACAACGGACCGGGCATCCCGGCATCTGAGCGGGCGAATGTGTTCAAGCCGTTCTACCGGATCGACAGGTCGCGCAACCAGGACGACGGCAACAGCGGCCTCGGGCTCGCCATTGCCCGCGACATCGCGAAAAGCCACGGCGGGGACATCACGCTCGGCGAGAGCTCCATGGGCGGGCTTCGCGCCATCATCTCCGTGCCGCTCTAGAGGCCGCTCTCTCCCCGTAATCCGCTGGTCTGCCTCGGGGTTTTTCCGCTCTCGCCGCCTCACGGGATGTTGAGTTACGTTACATCCCGTCTAGACGTAACGTTATTTCATGAATGTCCCGATCAGACGGGACTTGTTCCGTTCCTTCATTGAGAGGAGAGGTTTCATGACCTCACCAACCGTTACGAGGATCACCGCACTTGCGGTCGCGTCCGTGTTCAGCCTGCCAGCCACTGCGGCCGACGCCGTCTCGCAGAAGCTTCCGGATGCCACCGCCTGCACCAAAACCGTCAACGCCATGGGCGCCAGCATGGGGCACACCAGCGAAACAGCACCGGACGGCCGGCCGATCTATCGCTTCGTGCTTCGCACCAACGGGCTCGACTACGAGGTGATGTGCGATGCCGCAACCGGCGTCGTCGGCGACGTCTCGCCCCGCGCCACACACTGATCCTGATTTTGCTTTTAAAACAGCAGGCTACCCTCGGGTGGCCTGCTTTTTCGTGCCGATATTTTCCCGGCGATCCCGTGCTACACAAGTCCGTGATTGGGAAAAATGCCGCGTTGCGCGAACTGTTACAGTATAGCATAACCCTAGGGGTGAGGGTGATGCTGCACTTGCAGCGGCGTCGATACCCAAACGGCCAGAAAGCGGGACCGCCACCCGCCGATGGCATGGCACTCAATGCGGCGGCCGCGGACCCGACAGGCTATCCTCCTTGCTGCGTTAGGTCCCCGCCGCATCGATGTCAAAAGAACCCGGTCGCCGGAGCTTTCGGGCTCATCCGGGTTCAAACGAGGACACGTAGCCGCGGGCGTGCGCGATCTGACACGCCATGATCATTTCGCCAGCTCGCGGCTGCGCCCCTCTCCCGCAAGCACAGCTTTCGTCATCAGCTCTCCGAGACCACCTTCGGCCATCAGCACGCCGAGCGCCGCTGCCGTGGTGCCGCCGGGCGACGTCACGTTCTGGCGCAGGACGCTCGCGTCGAGATCCGAGCGGTGCAAGAGCTCGCCCGCTCCCGAGACGGTAGCCCTGGCGAGGCGCTTCGCCAAACCGGCCTCCAGCCCTGCGGCGATCCCGGCCTTCTCCAGACATTCGGCGAGCAGAAACACATAGGCGGGTCCCGAGCCGGAGACGGCCGTCACCGCATCCATCAGCTCCTCCTTCTCGACCCACGCGACCTCTCCCACGGCCGACAAGAGCGCTTCGCACAAGCCCTGTGCGGCAGGTGTCACGTGGGCGTTCGCAGCGCAAACCGTGATGCCACGGCCGATAGCGGCAGGCGTGTTGGGCATGGCGCGCACGACGGCGGCGCCTTGCGCCAGATGCTTTTCGAAACTCTGCAGCGTGCGCCCGGCCGCGATGGAGATCGTCAACGTCTGAGGTCCGGCGAGGCGGGCAACCGGCGGAAAGACGGCGTCCATCACCTGAGGCTTGACCGCGACGAGGATCACCCCCGGCGCCTCGGAGAGGCGTTCAATGCGCGGCTCGGCTGGAATGCCGTACTTGGCGAGAAGCGCTGCAACCTCGGACGGCGGAGACGGGTCCTGGACGCGGACGCGCTTGGGATCGAGGCCGCGCGCGATCAAACCCTCGATCAGGGCGCCGCCCATCTTGCCCGCTCCGACGAGAAGGAGGGGACCGTTGAATGTGAATGCCATTGTGCCGTGCCGTTCTGCTTCTCTGCGGGGACCGCCGCAGACGCAGCTCAGCTTTGTCCAGAGGCGGCTTAGGCTTGGCCCTCGGTCTGGAACATGGTCGAGACGAGCGCTTCCCGGCTCTCCTTACCCGCCCAAACGACGAACTGGAAGGCCTGATAGTAGCGCTCGCAGGCTTCGAGAGCGGCCTTGAGGATGGCTTCGCACTGGCCCGGCGTGATCACGGCGCCATTGAGCAGCAGCGCGTGGCGGAACATCACCAGGCCTTCCTGGGTCCACAGATCGAAATGGCCGAGCCAGAGCTGCTCGTTGATCTGGGCAATCAAGCGGTACATCTCGTTGAGGCGCGTCTCGGGCACCCGGAAATCGAACGCGCAGGCCAGATGCAAGGCCTCGAGGTCATCGCGCCAGTTGAGCGAGACGTGATAGTCGGTCCAATTGCCGCCCACGACCAGCGTCAGCTCGTCGTCGCCCGTGCGATCCGTCTGCCAGTCATAGGTCGCGGCAAGCTGCTCCACCAGATCGATCGGGTGAGTGATGCGCTGATTGCCCTTTTCGGACGATGCCATTCTGGCTCCTTCAACCTGCTCGGCGACCTCGTTCGGCTGCCGGCATTCCTGATCGCCGCACTGCACGCTCTGCCGATGACCTGATTGGGGCGAAACTCGACTTGTCCCCGGGTGCTTCGCGTTCTCAACGGCTGAGCAAAGGCACCGCAGCTCCCCTGTCGAGCCAGCCTCGCAACGGGGAAAATTGACCCGCGTTTCGAAGCACTCTGAACGCCGCAGACGAAAACAGAGGGGCGCACGAGTCGCAAGCCGATGGCGGTTTTGTCCACGAGCAAAGTGGGCAAAATGGTGTCGCGACGCTTAAGGCGCAGCGTTTGCGCAACTCGCTGACGCCAAATGTTGAAAAGTCGATTTTCCGATGTGGAAACGGCGGCCGCGCACTCGACAAGCGGAACGAAGCACCGAGGCATCTCGTGCCGAGACGCGCGAAGGGCTAGAGCCCGATCACTCCCGATCGCCGCTCAAGGCCATCAGTAAGATCGAAAATTCACGCTTCGGACTGATAGGGTCCGAAGCGATCATGGGACTTCAGTGAGACCGATGATTCACGCTTCGGACTGATAGGGTCCGAAGCGATCATGGGACTTCAGTGAGACCGATGATTCACGCTTCGGACTGATAGGGTCCGAAGCGATCATGGGACTTCAGTGAGACCGATGATTCACGCTTCGGACTGATAGGGTCCGAAGCGATCATGGTCTAGACACCCGAGCGCGGCGTGCTGCCTTCGAGCGCGGCCACGCGGGCTTCGAGAGCGGTGATGAGACCGGCCAGCCGCTCGTTCTCGGCGCGAGCCTTCTCGGCCATGGCCTTCGCAGCCTCGAACTCCTCGCGCTTCACGAGGTCCATGCTCTCCAGCAGCCGTTCGGCCTGCGCGCGCATGACGCCCTCCACCTCGCGGCGGACACCTTGAGCGGCACCGGCAGCGTCCGTCATCAGCTTGGCGACTTCATCGAGCAGACGATTTGAGGTCTGGGTCATCGGGGTTCCTTCCGCTGGCGCGCCGGGCGACGCGCTTTTTCGTCTGATACTCCGCCGCCGCTGGCATGGGGAGCGTCGCAAGAGCCGCAGTCCGCTCCGGGCGCGTGCGGCCTGGGGTCTGCTGTCATCTGTCCGGACTATGGTGGTTCGCAGAGCACGGTTCAAGCGCCCGGGCGAGGATCGCTTGACTCGCTTGCCGAGACCCGGCAGCGTCCGCCCGCCGCTCCGGCTGGCACTATGAGCCATTGAACGCGAAAGGGAAATCCGCAAGCGCCATGAACCTTCTCGCCATTCCCTTTCCAGATTTCGATCCGGTTGCCATCTCCATCGGGCCGTTCGCCATCAAATGGTACGGCCTCGCCTACCTCGTGGGGCTGATCCTCGGCTGGATCTACGTCAGGCGGCTGCTGCAGCAGCCGCAGCTCTGGCGCAACAACACGCCGCCCTTCAGCCTCGAGAAGGTGGACGACCTCCTGCTCTACATCACGATCGGCGTCATCGCGGGCGGGCGGCTCGGCTATGTCTTCCTTTACGAACCCGGCACCTATCTCGCCGCCCCGCTCGACATCTTCGCGGTGTGGAAGGGCGGCATGAGCTTCCATGGCGCGCTCGCGGGGTGCGGGCTCGCGGTTTGGCTGTTCGCCGTGCGCAACAAGATCAGCGCGCTCAGCGCCATGGATCTCGGCACCGCAGCGGTGCCGATCGGGCTCTTCTTCGGGCGTCTCGCAAACTTCATCAATGGCGAGTTGTTCGGCCGCGTCTCGGATGTGCCGTGGGCAATGGTGTTTCCGCATGCCAAATGGCTCCACCCCGCGATCGAGCCCGCAACCCGCCATCCGAGCCAGCTCTACGAGGCGGCGCTGGAGGGCCTCGCTCTTTTCCTCGTGCTGAGGCTCCTCACGCACACGTTCGGCGCGCTCAAGTCTCCGGGGCTGGTGACGGGCGTGTTTCTCTCGGGCTACGCGCTCGCGCGCTCGTTCTCGGAAATCTTCCGCGAGCCGCACGCGGAGCACCTCTTCAACATCGGCCCCTTCACGGCGGGGCAGGTGTACTCCCTGCCGATGCTGCTCGGCGGGCTCTACCTCATCTGGCGCGCCCGCCAGCAGACCAGCGCCGCGCGGACATGACAGCCGAGACCACCAACGCGGAGACGCCGCTCGGCGCGAAGCTCAAGGCCCGCATCCGCCGCGATGGCCCGATCGACGTTTCGGCGTACATGCTCGCCTGTCTGGCCGATCCGGAGCACGGCTACTACAAGCGCCGGTCCGCGATCGGCGCGGCGGGCGATTTCGTCACGGCGCCCGAGATCAGCCAGGTGTTCGGCGAGCTGATCGGGCTGTGGTGCGCCGTCGTGTGGCAGCAGATGGGCTCGCCGGGCCGGGTCAATCTGGTCGAGCTCGGCGCGGGGCGGGGAACGATGATGCGGGACGCACTGCGTGCCGCGCGCCTCGTGCCGGCTTTCCGGAGCGCGCTGTCGGTTCACCTTGTCGACAGCAACGAGACGCTGCGCAATCTTCAGCGCGTGACGCTGGCCGAATGCGGCGTGCCCGTTCATTTTCATGGCGACGCCGTCTCAGCGCTCACGAGTGAGTCGCATATCCCGGATCATCCGACCATCGTGCTCGCCAACGAGTTTCTCGACGCGCTTCCGGTCGCGCAGCTCGTCTATGCAGAGGGGGACTGGCGGGCCCGCAAGGTAACCGTCGATGCCGGGGGCGCGCTGCAGTTCACGCTCGATCGCGGTGCCCGGCTGGACCCCGCCTTGCTCCACGAGACGCCGACAGCTCCCCGGGACGGGGATATTCTCGAAGTCTGCGCAGACCATGAGGCCGTGGTCGCCGCCGGTCTTCGCAGCCGCGCGAGCCTCGCGCCGCTCGCGGCGCTGTTCATCGACTACGGGCACACCGCAACCGGCTTCGGCGACACGCTGCAGGGCGTGGCGGGGCAGAAGCACGTTTCGCCGTTCCACCGGCCGGGGGAGACGGACCTCTCGGCGCAGGTCGACTTCCAGAGCTTCGCCAAGAGCTGCGCCGCGGCCGGTCTCGCGGTCGATGGCCCCATGCCGCAAGCGGAGTTCCTGGGGCGCCTCGGCATCATCGAGCGCGCTTCGCGGCTGATGTCGGCCAATCCGGCGATGGCGTCCGAGATCGAAGCCGGCGTGGCGCGCCTGATCGCGCCCACGGGCATGGGCTCCCGTTTCCTGGTGCTCGGCGTGCGCTCGCCCGCGCTTCCTCCGTTGCCCGCTTTCGAGCAGGCCGACGCATAAGGTATAAGCCGTTTCATCTGATCCCAATCAAGAACAGTGAGCCCATGCTGAGCCCCCTCGAGGCCGATAGCCTCTCCATCCTCCCCGGCATCCGTCACGGCTTCTTCACCCGGCAGGGCGGCACCTCCCGCGGGATCTACGCCAGCCTCAACTGCGGAGCGGGCTCCAAGGACAACGCCGTGTCGGTGATCGAGAACCGCTCCCGCGTGGCCCAGCATCTCGGCAGCTTTGGAGACGATGTTCAGACCATTTACCAAACCCACAGTGCGGAGGCGCATGTCGTGGACCGGCTCGTCCCGCGCGACGAGCTGCCCAAGGGCGACGCGCTCGTCACCAAGACGCGCGGCCTCGTGATCGGCATCCTGACGGCCGACTGCGCGCCAGTGCTGTTCGCCGACGCGGACGCGGGGGTCGTGGGGGCGGCTCACGCCGGATGGCGAGGCGCCCTCGGCGGCATTCTGGAAGCCACTGTGGCCGCCATGGAGGGCATTGGCGCTGATCGCACACGCATTTTTGCCGCGCTCGGTCCCTCGATCGGGCCCAAGTCCTACGAGGTGGGCCCCGAGTTCGTGGCCGCGTTCGAAGCCGCGGACGCAGGCAACGCCCGGTTCTTTACCATTCCCAAGGGGCGCAAGACGCCCCACTTCGACCTGCCCGGCTATGTGATGCATCGGCTCGGCCGGCTCGGCCTGCGCCGCAGCGAGCAACAGTCTCCGTGCACCTACGAGAACGAATCGATGTTCTACAGCTTTCGGCGAGCAACACATCGAAATGAGCCCGATTACGGGCGCCAAATCTCCGCCATTGTTGTGGCCTAACTGCAAAATCCACAATCGCGTTGTGGATGTTGCGGACAGAATTAGCCACGACACCGTTTTCACCTCGATTCCGTCTGGACGCACGGCGGGCGGGTAGATACAGGACTCGGTAGAGGGTACCGGCAGCGTTTTAGGAGAAATGGCCGCAAAGTCTGTACGCCGGCCGCCGGAGAACAGCGGATCATTCACAGGGGGACGTCATCGTGACGACCATTGATGCTGCTGCGGCATGGCGTGGTAACAGATCAGTCGTGTTCGCAGTCTTCGCAACTTTCGTGGCTTTCGGCCTGGGCGGGTGCGAGACGGGTGCCAACCTGTTTGCGAACAACGCCGCCGACCCGAACGCGTCACTGTCCACTGGACAGCCGCCGGCGGCTTCCATCTCGCAGACTCCGAAAATCGCCATCGCTCCGGTGATCGGCGCGCCCGATGCGGTCGCAAAGCAGCTTCAGACGCAGCTCACGAGCGCCATCGAATCGCAGCGGATCACCGTTGCCAAGGGCGCGAACGACAAGGCTGAGTTCACTCTGCGCGGCTACGTGGTGTCGGCACGCGAGAAGGGACGCACGAAGGTTTCCTACATCTGGGACGTCACCGATCCCTCGGGCAAGCGCGTGAACCGGATCACCGGCGAGGAAGTGCTCGCGGGCGCCCAGTCCAAGGACCCGTGGGCCGCAGTGACCCCGCAGGTTGTTGATACGATCTCGAGCAAGACGGCGGGCTCGCTCGCCACCTGGCTGCCGACGCAAGGTGCATCCGCGCCCGTTGCCATGGGCGGCTCGACTACGGGTGCTGCGGTTTCCCCGCAGACGGCTCCGGCGGTCGCTGGCTCCGTGCAGACGGCTGCGACGCCGACGGCTTACGCTCAGCCGCAGGCGACGGCCAACCCCATTCCGCCGTCCGCGGCAGGCGGTCCCACCACCGGCAGCATCGCGCGTGAAGGCGCGGTGACGGCCATGGTGCCGAGCGTGACCGGCGCGCCCGGCGACGGCGGCGTCGCGCTTACCAGCGCGATCCAGCGCGAGCTGACCCGCAACGGCCTGGCTCTCACCGAGACGGCTTCGGCTCAGACCTACAGGGTCGAGGGCAAGGTCGTGGTGGGCGAGGGCCAGAACGGCAAGCAGCCGATCCAGATCGACTGGAACGTTAAGGATCCTCAGGGCAAGAAGCTCGGCACGGTGTCGCAGAAGAACGAGATTCCTCAAGGGTCTCTGGATGGCGCCTGGGGCAAGACCGCCGATGCGGCGGCCGCTGCCGCCGCCCAGGGCATCCTGAAACTGCTGCCGCCGCAGAGCAAAGTGAACTGATCGTTCGTAAGGTGGCGCGGCGTGAGGGGCGCTGGCCACACTTCAACAGAGTCTGCTAAACATGCCGGGCCCGGGTGGTTTACACACCCGGGCCCGCGCGTTAGAAGGCGCGTCATCGAAGTGTCGCATGAGGAGCGTCCATGCCATTCGATGCGCGTGGAGATAATGGCAGGGGCGGCCAGACCATGAAGATCGTTGCCGGAAACAGCAACCGGCCGCTGGCTGAGGCTATTGCACAGTATCTCAAGATCTCGCCTGCGAAGTCTCAGGTGAAGCGCTTCGCGGACATGGAAGTGTTCGTGGAGATCCAGGAGAACGTGCGCGGCCAGGATGCGTTCGTCATCCAGTCGACGTCGTTCCCCGCCAACGACAACCTGATGGAGCTGCTGATCCTGATCGACGCGCTGAAGCGCTCATCAGCCCGGCGCATCACGGCGGTCATTCCCTACTACGGCTATGCGCGGCAGGACCGGAAGCCCGGCCCGCGCACGCCAATCTCGGCGAAGCTCGTCGCCAACCTGATCGAGCGCGCCGGCGCAGATCGCGTGCTGACGCTCGACCTGCACGCCGGGCAGATCCAGGGCTTCTTCGACATCCCGACCGACAACCTGTTCGCGGCACCGGTGATGGTGCGCGACATCGAGGACCGCTACGGCAGCAAGAACGTCGTCGTCGTCTCACCCGACGTCGGCGGCGTGGTGCGCGCGCGTGCGCTTGCCAAGCGCATCGACGTGCCGATCGCGATCTGCGACAAGCGGCGCGAGCGGCCGGGCGAGTCCGAGGTCATGAACGTCATCGGCGACGTGCAGGGCAAGCTGTGCATCCTCATCGACGACATCGTCGATAGCGGCGGCACGCTCGTGAACGCTGCGGAAGCGCTGCTGGCCAAAGGCGCGACCGAGGTCAGCGCCTACATTACGCACGGCGTGCTTTCAGGTGGCGCCGTCTCGCGTATTCAGAATTCGCGGCTGAAATCGCTCGTCATCACGGATTCGATCCTGCCGACGGCGGCGGTGCAGGCTGCGCGCAACATCCGAGTGCTCTCGATCGCTCCCCTGCTCGGCGAAGCCATCCAGCGCACCTCGCGCGAGGAAAGCGTCTCGAGCCTCTTCTACTGAGCGAGGAAGACGAGCGGGCTCTCTTGGAGCCTAGCTCAGCGGGCCGCTGATCACGGTCACCTTCAGGCGTGCGATGCCCATCTTGGCGAAGCCGAGCTTTTCGGCCGTGGCGCGCGAGACGTCCAGCATGCGGCCTTTGACGTACGGCCCCGAGTTGTTGATGCGCACGAGCGCCATCGCTTCCGTCTTGGGGTTCACGAGCACCAGGATCGTGCCGTTGGGATAGACCGGGCTCGCGGCGTTGTCGGGAAGGTCGGCGCGCATCTCCTCGCCGGACGAGAGGATCGTGCAGGGATTGCCGGGATCGACCTTGCAGTCGTCGTAGAAAGAGGCCGTCACCACCTCCTCGAAGCCGACGAGCTTTTCCATCTCGGAGCTGGTTTTCACGCGATGGCAGACGCTGTTGTAGCAGTAGGTCTTGCCGGGCTTCTTCGCGCGGGCGGTCTCAGCGAGCGAGGCGAGACCGAGTGTTCCGGCGGCGAGCGCGATGGCCGCGCCGCAGACAATGCGGACCGAAGCAGATTTCACGTAGCGTCCCCCGACGTTCCCAGTGACAGGACGCAGAAAGTCTTCGATTCTTAGCAAGAATGTGGCCGTGCCGAAGTTATCTCCAGCCCGGCCCATTGGCGTTGCGTGGCTGCCGCACTCTCAGCGCGAGAGCTTCTTCGCCTTGAGCTCGGCGAGATAGTCGCCCCAGCGCTTGTCCTTCTGCAGCGAGAGCATGTGCAGATAGGACCATGTGTAGAGGCCGGTATCGTGTCCGTCATCGAACACGATGCGGACGGCGTAGTTGCCCACGCCGCGCAGCTCGCGGATCTTCACGTTCTTCTTGCCCCCGACGGTGACGCGCTGATCCTTCGAGTGGCCTTGCACCTCAGCGGAGGGGCTCAGCACGCGCAGGAACTCGGCGGACAGCTCGTGATCGTCGCGCGTGGCGAAGGTCACGTGCAGGGCTTCGCCGCCGTGCACGATCTCGAGCTTCGGCGGCTTCATGCCACGGCCTGCGGCGCGCTCGAGCTCGGACCACGCCTTTGCGGCGATCTCGCGGAAGATCTGCGCGCTCGGGCTGTCGGGCGCTGTCGCTGTGACGGGCCGGCCGGAATCCGACGTCTCGCGCACCTCGATGGTAAGCGGCACCTCGCCGAGGAACGGCACCTCCAGCTTCTCCGCCTCGGCCTTGGCGCCGCCGTGGCCGAAGATGTCGTAGCGCGCTCCCGTATCGGGCGCGATGAAGTAGCTCATGTTCTCGACGATGCCGAGCAGCGGCACGTTGACCTTGCGGAACATGGCGAGACCCTTGCGGGCGTCGATCAGCGCCAGATCCTGCGGCGTCGAGACGATCACGGCGCCGGAGAGCGGCACCTGCTGGGCGATGGTGAGCTGCACGTCGCCGGTGCCGGGCGGCATATCGATCACCAGCACGTCGAGATCGCCCCAGAGCACCTCGCGCAGCATCTGATTGAGCGCGCCGACCACCATGGGGCCGCGCCAGACGATGGGCGTGCCTTCCTCGACCATGAAGCCCATGGACATGGCCTTGATGCCGTAACCTTCCATCGGCAAGAGCTTCTTGTCGGCGCTCGCCTCCGGCTTTCCGGTGATGCCGAGCAGGCGCGGCTGGGAGGGACCATAGATGTCCGCGTCCATGATGCCGGCCTTGAGGCCGATGGCCTGGAAGCCGAGCGCCAAGTTGGCAGCGACCGTAGATTTGCCGACGCCGCCCTTGCCCGAGGCGACGGCGACGATGTGCTTGACGCCGGGCACGCCCTGCGTCTGGCGGACGGGCGCTGCGGCCTGCTGCTGCGAGGGGCGGTGGCCGGCATCGCCTGCGGTGCCACGGGCGCGTGCCTCGGTGACGCGCGGATGCTCACGGCCATTGCCAGAAGAGGGCTTGGGCTGAGGCGGCTCGCGGCCAGGAGCGGCCTCCGCGGTGAGCACCGCGACCACGCCCGCAACGCCCTCGATCTCCTTCACGACCTTCTCTGCTGCACCGCGCAATGGCTCCAGCTCCTCGGCGCGCGAGGCGGGCACGGTGATGGAAAAGTAAACGCGGCCGTCCTTGATCAGGATATCGGAAACCAGGCCGAGATCGACGATGTTGCCGTCCAGATCGGGGCCTTTGACGCGGCGCAACCGCTCCATGACCTGGGACTTCAAATCGGACATGCGGTGCTCCTGGTTTTTCCTTCGTGGGCGGCCCGCAGGCGGCCTCGCGGGCGTCTGTGGCTGCCGGGACTCAAACGCTCTGGCTCTAAGTCATGCGGGAGAAACTCGCAATGGCGGAGTTCTCGCGCAGGCCCCTTTCGGATATAGGAAACCAGCCTATGCTCCGCCAGCGGAGACCGGCCAACATGGGAGAGATATCAATGGACGGACTGCTGGCGCTGAGCCGCGCGATCGACCGCGTCTCCGCGTCGATTGGACGCTCGGTCGCGTGGCTGATCGTGGCCGCCGCCCTGATCAGCGCCGTCAACGCCGTGGTGCGCAGACTCTTCGATTGGAGCGCGAACTCGCTGCTCGAAATCCAATGGTGGCTGTTCGCGGCCGTGTTCCTGCTCGCGGCGCCCTGGACGCTCGCGATCAACGAGCACATCCGCATCGACGTGGTGAACAGCCGGCTTTCCGCCCGGACGCGCAACATCATCGAGCTCGTGGGGCACATTTTCTTCCTGCTGCCGACTGCGGCGCTGGTCGTCTACACATCCTGGATCTTCTTCGCGACCTCCTTCGCCCAGAACGAGCAATCGCCCAACGCGGGAGGACTTGCGCTGTGGCCGATCAAGGCGCTGATCCCGGTCGCGTTCGCGCTGCTTTTCCTCCAGGGGCTTTCGGAGCTGATCAAGCGCATCGCCATCATGCGCGGAGACCTGACGGAAAAAGGGGAACACCAGGGCTATCACGACGACGCGGTAGCCGCGGGCACGGAGGCCCCGCACGGGTCGCACGACACGAGACGCCACGACCACTGAGACGGGCGGCAACAGGCTGAGCCTGAGCCTCAGCGCCAGACGACAACGGGGGAACGACGACGCATGACCGCCTTTCTGGCCCAGAACCTCGCGCCGATCATGTTCGCGTCGCTGGTGATCTTCCTGCTGCTCGGCTATCCGGTCGCGTTCTCGCTCGGAGCGGTGGGGCTGGTGTTCTTCGTCGTTGGCGTGGAACTCGCGCCGCACTCGGACGGGGTCATCACGCTCTCCTGGCATCTCCTGCAATCGATGCCCGGGCGCATCTTCGACGTGATGCGCAACGACACGCTGCTGGCGATCCCCTTCTTCACGTTCATGGGGCTGATCCTCGAACGATCGGGCATGGCGGAGGATCTGCTCGAGACGGTGGGGCAACTTTTCGGCACGCTGCGCGGCGGCCTCGCCTACGCTGTGATCTTCGTCGGCGCGCTGCTCGCCGCCACCACCGGCGTAGTCGCGGCCAGCGTCATCTCCATGGGCCTGATCTCGCTGCCGATCATGCTGCGCTACGGCTACGACCGGCGGCTCGCCTCGGGCGTGATCGCGGCGTCCGGCACGCTAGCGCAGATCATTCCGCCGTCGCTGGTGCTGATCGTTCTCGCCGACCAACTCGGCCGTTCGGTCGACGATATGTACAAAGCGGCCATCCTGCCGGGGCTGACGCTCGCCGGTCTCTATGCGGCCTACGTGTTCATCGTCTCGATCATCCGTCCGGACGCCGCGCCGGGCCTTCCCGCGGAGGAGGTCGGGCATCGCGAGGCGGATGGGTCGCGCGGTCTCACCTCACTCAGCATCTTGACCATTCTCTCGGGATTGTTCGCAGCCTGGATGATGCACGGCTCGTCCTATTCGGGGATCGATCGCGGCATTCTCGCCATGGCCTGGGGCATCATGTTCGCGCTCGGCGCCGCCTTGCTCAACCGCGGTCTCATGATCGTCACCGGGCGCGGGCTGCTTTCGGCCATCGCCGAGCGCGTGACATTCGTGATGGTGCCACCGCTGCTCCTGATCTTCCTCGTGCTTGGCACCATTCTCGTCGGTATTGCAACGCCGACGGAGGGCGGCGCCATGGGCGCGGTCGGCGCTCTCATCCTCGCGGCTGCCAAGCGCTACAGCGATTCCGACGCCCGCCGCTTCAATTTCCAGATCGTGCGGCAGGCCGCGGAAGCCACCGCGAAGCTCGCCGCGTTCGTGATGTTCATCCTGATCGGGGCACGCATCTTCTCGCTCACCTTCTACGGCGTGAACGGCCACATCTGGGTGGAGCATCTGCTCACCTCGCTGCCGGGCGGCATGTACGGCTTCCTGATCGCCGTGATGATCCTCATCTTTCTGCTGGCGTTCTTCCTCGACTTCTTCGAGCTGTGCTTCATCCTGGTGCCGCTGCTGAAACCAGCGGCCGAAGCGATCTTCCGTACATCTCCAGAGGCCATCGCCATCGCCAAGAGCTTCGGCTTCGCCGTGCTCACCCGGACCGATAGTGCGGGGGTCGTGACGGAGATGGTTGCGGACGTGACACCTTTCGTGGTCTGGTTCGGTGTGCTTCTGGCCGTCAACATGCAGACGAGCTTCATGCATCCGCCTTTCGGCTTCGCGCTGTTCTATCTTCGCAGCGTCGCGCCCCGGGAAACCTATCAGGACAAGGTGACGGGGCGCCTGATGCCGCCGGTCACCACGAGCGATATCTATTGGGGCGCCGTTCCCTTCGTGTGCATTCAGCTCGTCATGGTCGGGCTGATCATGGCGATGCCCTCGCTCGTGATGCCAAAGCCGGGGGCTCACAAGGCTCCGCCGCCAACGTCCATTTCACGCCCGCTTTCCACAGCGCCTGTGGGCGATCGTGGATTTGCGCTGCCCGGCGCGCCGCCGGCGATCGAGGGCGCACCCGACGTTCCCTGGAGCGGCCCAGGCGCGCCAAGCCTCGACATGCGGGAGCTTCCGAGCTTCACGGCACCCGAGCGCACGCTGCCGCGGACTGCCCCCGCGCCTTGAGCAGATCAAGCGGATAAATTGCCTCCGCATGAATCCCGATGAAGGGTTTCTTTGCGCTGCACCGTCGATCCCCTATTCACGAGACCGCGCGTGCGTGCGATTGTCGCCCGCGCGTGCGAATAAGCATTTCGGAGGAGTCGGATTGCTTCTCGCGCGCGCATCCGCCGCTCCCAGTGAGACGCGTGGGCCTGCTCGCAAGAAGCTCGCTTCGAGCCGCGGGCGATACGCGAAAATATCATGGGGCGATTGCGCAACAGTGTGATGATCCGTTGCGCAACGTCACAATTTCACACTGGAGATGCTATTCACTCTCTTGCTAAGTGGGAGGCAGGATCGAGCTCGGCGCGAGGCGCGCCAGTCGGATGAACGCAAGCGGGGCATTCGATCCATTGCATCCATCACAACGTAGTGCGTCTCCAAAATCAGCGCGTTCCGAAAGTCATTCATGCGGAAGACAAGAAGCTTCGCGTCTCCGACGCTCAAGAACGAGAACATCGACAAGCTCGGAGCGCCTGTCGAGGTTCGCCGTCATCCCGGCGCACGCCGCCTCACGCTGCGCGTGAGCCGCACGCGGCGCACTGTGATCGTCACCCTTCCTGTTCAGTGCGACATCGACGAAGCCGGCTCGTTCATCACGCGCAACATCGACTGGGTGCGCGAGCGTCTGGACAGCCTTCCCACCGCCGTGCCGTTCCGTGACGGCGTGTTCATTCCGTTGCGCGGCGAAGCGCATCGCGTCGTTTTCTCCGGGCTTTCCCGCCGCGCACCGGTCGAGCGCAAGGTTTCCTCCTCCTATCCCGAGCTGTGCGTTTCGGGCCAGGCCGAGCATGCGCCGCGGCGCCTCAAGGACTGGCTCGCAAAGGAGGCGCATCGCGATCTCGAAGAGCGCGTCGCCTTTCACGCCAAGCGCCTGCGCGTCTCGCCTAAGCGCATCGCCGTTCGCGACCAGGCGAGCCGCTGGGGCTCCTGCTCGACGACGGGCGTGCTGTCGTTCTCCTGGCGGCTCATCATGGCGCCTGCGGATATTCTCGACTATGTGGCGGCCCACGAGGTGGCGCATCTCAAGGAGATGAACCACGGACCGCGTTTCTGGGCGCTGGTGCGCCAGACCATGCCTGGGCTCGACGAGGCCAAGCGCTGGCTGCAGATCTACGGCATGGACCTGCATCGCTACGGTGCGCTGGACGAGGCCTGAGAGTTGCGCGCCGCTTATTAGCCCCGGCGCTCGGATGCTTCCACAGCAGCGGCGAGATCGCGATAGACGCGCTGGATGACCTCTGCCTTCTCGGCATTTCCACACAGACGCGGGATCGTAACCTCCGCATAGTGGCGCGGATCAAGGGTGGGCCAGTTGACGCGCTGTTGCTTCACGTGGGCGACTGCGGTCTCCACATCACCGAGCTGCACGAGCGAGGCGGCGAGCCGATAGGCCGTGTAGGGTGTGCGGAAGACCTGCTCCGAGTGCCGCGCGGCCACGACTGCCCGCTCATAATCGCCGTTATTCATATAGACTTGGCTGATCCAAGCCTGGGTGACCCAGCGCACTGGGTTGTCGGGAGACATGGTCGTATCGAAGGCGATGAGATCGTCGATCGCGGATTGTGAGGCGCTGGCGCAGGTGAGCGGGATGGCCTTCACCAGAAAGCGGGCGAGCCCGTGGTTGGGGTCCAGCTCGAGCGTCCGTTTTGTCGCCGCGAGCGCTTCGGCCATGCGGCCCGCATGCCAGTGGTGGATCGATACGTTGAATATGGCATCGGCGTCGTCGGGCGCGAGCTCAAGCGCGCGGCGCGCGTGCGCCTCGGCTTCGGCCCGGGCTGCGGACGTATCCGATGACGGGTCGACATTCGCGAGATAGGAGAGCTTGTCGGCGAGGACGGAGTCCGCCTGGCCCATATCGGCGTCGAGGGCGAGCGCGCGCCGCGCCAGCGCAATGCGCTCCTTCTCCCAGGCGAGACTGTCTCTCGCCTCTCCCGGCATCCAGGTTGACTGGAGAAAGAGCTGCCAGGCCGTTGCGTTCTCGATATTGCCTTTGAGGGCTCGCTTGGCGGCTGTGTAGAGCTGCGGAAGAATTTCGGACACAAGCGTGGATACCAGCTCGCTCTGGGCGGCAAGGTCGTCCGTTGCGGTGGGCCGCTCGTAGTTCTGTGCCCAAACGGGGGCGCCTTTGGCCGCGTCGACGAGCTGGATGTTGATCAGCGTCCGCGTCTTGTCGCGCTGGAGACTGCCTTCGAGGATGTAGCTCACGCCCAACTCGCTTCCGACACGGCGCAGATCTGTGGCCTCGCGAAACTGGAACGCGGAGGTGCGCGCAGAGAGCGCGAGGGATTTCACGCGAACGAGCGCGGTCGTGAGCGCGTCGGTGAGGCCGTCGGCCCAGCGGGTGTTCGGCTCGTCCTTCGACATGTCGGTGAAGGGAAGCACCGCCAGCGTGATGGCATCCACCGCCTTATGGGGCGTGGCGGGTCCTCTCAACACAGGAGCAGGGGCGACATCTCGCGTCGACGGCGCCGCGGCCCAGAACGCGACCAGCACGAGCGCAGATGCGACGGTAAGAAACGCGGGCTTGGCCGCCCAGGAGCGCCATATGGGTGGCGCGGCTTCCGGCGTGTCCGGCTGGCTCTCGTCCGGGCCGGACAAGGCCAGCTGCTCCTCATCGGCGGCGGCGTTGAACTCGACTGCGTAGCCGCCCTTGGGGATGTCGATGCGGATCGGATCGTGCCGCCCGGAGGTCAGATAGTAGTTGTCGAGAAGCTTGCGCAGACGGCCGGCCTGCACGCGCACGATGGGATCGGTGCCGGGGTCGAACTCGGCGCCACGCTCGAAGACGTCCACGCCGATGGCATAGCCCTTCAGCCGCTCAACCTCGCCCGCCAGCGTGGCGTCGACCAGATAGCGCAAGAGCGCGCGCATCTTCGGCGCGGAGGCGAACTCCTCCGAGGCCAAGATCGCTTCGAGATGCTTTTCAACGTCGACCCGCTCTCGAGTCATCCCCTTTTTTCATCCGACCGAGTTCGCCACGCAGAAAATTGAACGCCCGTCACTGTCGGCACTTGCGGGCACGAAGAAGAATTGGAAGGTCCGTGAGGAGGATATGTTCATTTCGCCGCACTGCGCGGAATAGCTGAACGAATTCAGCGCGAGCGACGTGATCTTGGGACGTGATTTAACGGTAAATTGCGGTGACATACTACCGGGTTCGCGGAGCGCAGCCTAGTATTTGAGCAGATTTGTAACTGGCTTGGGCGAGGCGAGCGTTTGCTGCTGCCTCACGATCACGAGGGCGTTAGCCCGATCGAGCTTCTCCCCCGCGCAATATCCCGAACCGCTGCTTTATTTCAGCGTGCTTCAAGCGCCGCTCGATCCTGCTGCGTCCCCGCGAGCCATCTTCTCCGGCGAGCCCCATAGCCGGCGTTCATCCCCGAAACAACGTCGAGACCGGGATGCCGCCCGAACAGCGGCGCCGCTCGGCCGGCAAGCGGAAAAGGCCATGCGGTACTACTTCCACCTCGTCTGCGAGACCGTCATCTGCATCGATCACATCGGCCAAGAACTCGAGAGCCTTCGCGAGGCCAAGGCGGAGGCGGCGCGCATCGCGCGCGAGCGTGCGACGAGCGAACCGGGAGCCCGCTGGGCCGTATCGGTCGTCAACGACGACAACAAGGAAGTCTTGCGCCTGCCCGTCGCCGACGCGGCGCTGACAGGCTGAGCGCCTTCCGGCGCGCGCCGCCGGCGTTCGGACGTTCAGGTCGGCATCCGGGCGTTCACCGCACGGGCGGGCGAACGATGATGCGCCCTTCCGACGTAACCGTGGTTTCGCCCCGGGCGGACGCAGGCGCGCTCTCCTCGGCGGAGGCCCGCATGAGAATTCCGGCGATGGAATCTTCCCTGGGTTGCTGCTTCTGCGGCGAGCGGCTCAAGGCGTCCGCAACAGGCGGGCCGCGCCGGGTAACAGCATCCGGCAGTGAGAGCGGCGCCTTTCCGTCATGGGCCGCCAGCATGACATCGTGCCAGATCTCGGCGGGCAGCGTTCCGCCCGCTACCCTGTTCATGGTGCGGCCGTCGTCGTTGCCGACCCAGACGCCCGCCGTGAGATACGACGTATAGCCGACGAACCAGGCGTCGCGGAAATCCTGCGATGTTCCCGTCTTGCCGGCCACGGTGTGGCCGGGGATCGCGGCGCGGCGTCCGGTGCCGGTCGCCACAACGGACTGCAGCATGTCGTTCATAGCGGCAACCGAGCGGAGCGGGATCGCGGGGTCCGATTTGGCGTCGATGCGCTTGAACAGCACTTTTCCCGCGCCCGTCCGGATGCGGCGGATGGCATAAGGCTCGTTCACGTAGCCCCCGTTGGCGAACGCGGCGTAAGCACCCGTGAGATCAAGGAGCGACACCTCGGACGTGCCGAGCGCGAGGGAGGCATCGGCGCGCAACGGCGACTTCATACCGAGGCGGCGTGCTGTCGCCGTGACCTTGCTCACGCCCGCATCGAGCAGAAGCCGCACGGCAACGGAATTGATGGAGTTCGCCAAGGCATAGCGCAGCGTGGTGGCGCCGACGTAGCGGTTGTTCTCGTTCTTGGGCGACCAGCGGCCTGCGGTGACCGGCGCATCCTCGACGATGCTGTCGGGTGTCAGCCCGCTTTCCAGCGCCGTGAGATAGACCACGGGCTTGAAGGCGGACCCCGGCTGGCGATGGGCCTTCACCGCGCGGTTGAACTGGCTGTCGGCATAAGATCGCCCGCCGATCAGCGCGCGGATGCCGCCGTCCGGCGCGAGCACGACGACCGCGGCCTGACTCGCCTCGAGCGGGCAACCCTTGCCGGCCAAGGCGCTCTCCACAACCTCGCCCGCGCGGCGCTGCAGGTTCGCGTCCAGCGTCGTCTCGATGACGATCTCGTCGCGATCGGCATCCTCGAAGGGCGCGGCCACATCCAGCACATAGTCGACCGCATAGGCCATGTCGGCCTGCTCAGGCACGCGCATCATCGAGGAGAAGCGGATCTCGGACGCGCGCGCCCGATTGGCCTCCTCCTCGCTGATCAATCCCGCCTCGACCATCTTGCTGATGACGACCCGGCCGCGGGCGATGGCCTGTACGGGGCTTGCGCTCGGTGCATACTTCGAGGGTGCCTTGAGGAGACCGGCGATGACGGCCGCTTCCGCGAGCGTGAGCTCACGCGCGGACTTGGCGAAATAGCGTTGGGACGCCGCCTCGATGCCGTGGGCGCCGCCGCCGAAGTAGACGCGATTGAGATAGAGCTCGAGGATATCGCGCTTGGAGAGCTTGAGCTCCAGCCAGAGCGCGAGCACCAGCTCCTCAGCCTTGCGGGAAAACGTGCGCTCGGAGGAGAGGAACAGGTTCTTTGCGAGCTGCTGCGTGAGCGTCGAGCCGCCCTGCGTCAGGCGCCCGGCGCGGAGATTGGCGATGGCCGCGCGCAGCATGCCCAAGGGATCGAGGCCGGGATGCTCGAAGAAGCGGCGATCCTCGGTCGCAACCACCGCATCGGCCACCTCGCGCGGCAGCATGTCGAGCGGGATGTAAGCGCGTGAGACGCCGCGCTCGGCGACGAGGCTGCCGTCGCGTCCCAGTATGCGGATGACGGGACCTGTCGCCTTGGGCCGCATCGAGAGCGGATCGGGAAAGGTGACGGTGTAATAGATGAAGAGCGCGCCGACCGTGATCGCGATCAGTGAGAGCGCCGCGACAGGGGCGAGCAGCAGAAAGCGGATGAAGAAGGGAAGCTCGGAGCGGCCACGGCCGCCGTCATCCGGCGTGGCATAGGATTGCCAGTCGTGCTGGTGCGGCGGATCCGGCTGATGCGGCCCCCTGTAATCTCGGCCGTCGTACCCCATGCTCTCTCGAGCCCCACCGCGCCGCCGATATCCGGCTCTCCCAAAGGCCCGGCGAAAGCGCGGCCTCGGAAGATTATGGGGAGGGTTTGGCTAACGCTGCGTTAACCCGCCGGCACGCGCGGCTCAGCGGCTCGTGAAGGGCGCGGCGATGATGGCGAGCAGAATGCGGGCCGCGATGGTGAAGAACATGAAGAGCAACTGCCGCTCCTCGAGCAGAAGCTCCACCCAGATATTGTACTTGGGATCGATGCCGGTGCTGGTGATGAGGCTCTTGAGATCGCGCGCCCATCCCAACATCATCGAGAGCGTCTCCGGCGAATTGTAGCCGACCAACGCCAGCGCGAAGGCGCCCAGGATCAGAGACAAAAAGATCGTGCTGGTGCCCACCAGAAGACGCAGCAACATGGTCGCTCTTCCCTTCCCGCGCTTCGCGCGGTCTTGACCCCACCCCCTGCCGTCACAACATGACGGAAGCCCCGGAAGGTAAATCCTGAGGGGAGAGCGCACAAGCTTCCGTTTTTCCGAGGCGCGCGTGCGGTTTTAGCGTCGCGCCGTTGCGAAAGAGAGAGATGACGAAGAGCACAGTCGAACGCTACTCGGACCCCGCCATCCAGGCCGCCGTGGCCCGCATCGAGGCGGTTTCGCGGCTAATGGACGACCTTTTCGTGATTCCGGGAACGAAAGTGCGCGTCGGCCTCGACTCGGTGATCGGACTCGTGCCGATCGTGGGCGATCTAATCTCGCAGGCGATCTCGAGCTACATCATCTGGGAGGCACGCCAGCTCGGCGTTTCGCGCCTCGTCATCGGGCGCATGATCGCCAACACGGCCGTGGATACGGTGATCGGCATCATTCCGTTCGCGGGCGATGCCTTCGACGTGGCCTTCCGCGCCAACATGAAGAACCTGGCCCTCCTCAAAGGCCACCTTGCAAAGCACGGCCACATCCGCCGCGACGCGGCGGGTACCGGCCCCGTCATCGACGTGCGCGCGACGCGCGTCGGCTGAGTCCCCCCGGCAGGTGCATCATGTGGTGCCAATACGCGACACTTGCAGTCGCAAGTCACGCTAACCGCTGTGGATTCCGTGGTTTGCCCATAGAGCTGGGCAGGCGACTCAGGGAATTAGTCAGTTTGTAGTGAAGCCGCATGTCGCGTTTCTGGTGTTGCGTCGGCTCTAAGCCCGTCACAAGGATCGCAATGCCGAGACTCTTCCAAGCCGCAGCTCTTGTTTTCGCCCTGACGTTCCTCGGTGGCTGCTGCCGCGATACGATCCGTGAAATGTCGTCTCTGAAGGACACTCCGCTGCGTCCGCAGCATCAGCGGAGCGCAAAGGCGGCATCCCAGCCGGCGAGCGAGGCCAAGTCCGCACGCGTCGACCGCGACGACGACGAGGACACCAGCCGGATCGAAACGGGCTCCGTTGCCAAGCCGGATTGCCAGGGTCAGCACATCGCCTATCAGGCGACGAAGGAATACCTGAAGAACTTCGGCCCCAAGCCGCCGGATGAGCCCGGCGAGCGCGGTCCGTGCAAGCCCGACGCGAAGTAACCTCGCTTCCTCTGCTTCACCTGATCGAAAACGCGGGCCCGCATCATTGCCTCGCGTTTTTATTTGCCGATCAGCCGGCCTCGCGATATTCGCGAGCTGCGGCGATGCCGAGCAAGGCGCGCCAGATCTCGACCATCGCCAGGGAATCGAGGCCGCAATAGGCGAGCAGGTTGTCCCGTGCCGCTCGCGCCTCATCCAGCTCCAGCTCGCCGGTGACGATGGCGTTCCACGTCTCGCTCGCGGTGGCGCCTTCTCGGATCGCGAGGGTCTTGTAGGAGAGGCTCGGCACCAGGGCCGGCAGCACCCATTTGATCGATGTCTTGCCGCGAAATGCGGGGTGCACGACCATCTGCGCGGTGAAGACATCCATGAGATCGACGACGCGCTCGTTCACACCCGCGAGATAGCTCTCCTCGGCCGGCAGGCGCTCGGCGAGCTTGGCGTTGATGCCCTTCTCGAAGGGCTTGTTCCACACGACGATGGATCCCTCGGCGGGCAGCGAGGCTTTGAGCGCGGCGACGAACGGCTCGTCTGGGCAGGTGGTTTCCGTGAACAGGAACTCGCGGTGGATCGCCTCTCCGCCCGGCCTCTCGACCACGTGCAGCGAGAACTGGAAGGGGACGTGGTTGAAGGGGCCGTAGCCCGCAAATCGCGGGAGCGCGCAGGGATAGGTCTCGTAATCGAGGAAGGCTGCGGGATAGCGAATGTCGTCGAGAAAGGCCGCGAGCGGGGCAATCTCGACGAACGGGCGGCGGCGCTTCGCGGCATTCACCTGGTTGCGCTGATTGTCCGTCAGCTCCGCGCTGTCGGGCACGTCCTCGATCGCCAGAACGCCACTATCGACGAGCGCGCGCAGCTTCTTCGGTGACTGCCCGATGCGCGTGAGATCATGCACGCTGTAAGCCGGAACGTTCGGGTTGATGTAGCCGAACGTGGTGCATTGGCTGCTGCGGCCCTTGTAGATGCAGACACATGGCGCGGAGGGAAGCGCGGGGAGCTGCAGAAGATCATGGGCAGCGTCCATCTCCACGGCCACCGCATCGAGAAGCGGCGCAACCCGGTCCGTGAAGTCCTCGCGCGTGAAGAGGCGGTCGAGATCGAGCGTGCCGTCCGACACGTAAGAGCTGTCGAGACGCACGAGATTGAGGCGGCCGAGCGGGACGCCGTTCTCGCGCAGCACCAACGCCTGGAAGGCGATGTCGTGGGCGTAGAGGTCGTCCTTTGCCTTGCGATCCTCGCCACTGGTCGACGCCTTCACCTCGTAAAGGTCGTAGGCGGCGAGCGCGTCGTTCCAGACGAGGATGTCACAGGCGGTGGTGTAGCGACCGGTCTCGAACACGGGCTGGTACAGGATGGGCGTGCGCGCATCCACCAATTGCGCGGTGCCCACCGCGTCGCCGCGGCGGATCAGAACGCCGCCCGGGAACAACTCGCGGGCCCGCACGTCCACATCATTGCCGATCTCGATGATCGCCTGCTCGAACACCGACAGCGGCTCGGCGTGGTAGACTTCGGGCTTGTGAACCTTCACCCAGGCGTTGTGGGCGCAGTCGCGGTAGACGAGATAGTTCGTCTTGCTGAGCTTCATCCCCCATACGGCCGCTTCTCTGGGCCGCCCCCATGTTCGACCGCGCCCTGCCGGGCTCCAAGGCCTTCTGCGCTCCAGGTTCTCGGCCGGCCGCATTTTCTTGCGACGAACCGGCCTCCACTTCCCCGGAAAATGCTCTAGGCTCGGTGATACTTTGAAACCAAGGTGCGGGTGGAACGTACAAAATGCACACTGGTCCGCCAAACCCTGAATGAGGTTTCCCCGTGCTTATCCGCAAGGCGTCCGACATTCCGTCTTCTGAGATCACGCCGCGCGCGATTTATCTGAAGCGGCGCGAGCTTTTGCAGGGCGGGTTGGCGTTGTCGGCGCTGGCCGCGCTTCGGCCGCAACAGGCCCGGGCTGCCATGCTGGCGTTCACCAAGAGCCCGTTCTCGACCGACGAGACGCCGACGCGCAAGGCCGACGCCACGAGCTACAACAACTTCTACGAGTTCGGCACCGACAAGGCCGATCCGGCCGCCAAGGCGCATACGCTCACCACTGCGCCCTGGTCCGTCAAGATCGACGGGCTCGTCGGCAAGCCCGCCACCTACACGCTCGAGGACATCCTGGGCCATGCCAAGCTCGAGGAGCGCATCTACCGCCTGCGGTGCGTCGAAGGCTGGTCTATGGTCATCCCCTGGGTGGGCTTTCCTCTGGCGGATCTCCTGAAGCGCGTGGAGCCGCAGGGCAGCGCGAAATACGTCGCCTTCGAGACGCTGGTTCGGCCTGACGAGATGCCCGGACAGCGCGGCATTTTCCAGCCGCTGCCGTGGCCCTATCTCGAAGGGCTTCGGCTCGACGAAGCCATGCATCCGCTGACGATCCTCGCGACCGGCATGTACGGCGAGACGCTGCCGAACCAGAACGGGGCGCCGCTTCGGCTGGTGGTGCCGTGGAAGTACGGCTTCAAGAGCATCAAGTCGATCGTGCGCATCTCGCTCGTCGAAAAGCAGCCGCCGACGACGTGGCAATCGCAAGCCGACAACGAGTACGGCTTCTATTCGAACGTGAACCCGGAAGTCGATCATCCCCGCTGGAGCCAGGCGACAGAGCGGCGCATCGGCGAAGGAAGCGGACTGTTCGCGAAGCGGCGGCCCACGCAGATGTTCAACGGCTACGGCGAGCAGGTCGCTCACCTCTACGCAGGATTGGATCTCCGTGCCAACTACTGAGACCCTCGCCAAGGTTAGCGACCGGCCGCGGCCGCACGCCACGCGGGCTCTTTGGCCGTCGTGGATCGGACCTGGAAGCTGGGCGCTCTACGGGCTCGGACTCGTGCCGGCGGCCTGGACGTTTTATCTCGCCGTTTCCGACCAGCTCGGCGCAGACCCGCTCAAGGTGCTCGAGCGCTCGCTCGGCCTCTGGGCGCTGCGCTTCCTGGTTGCCGGGCTCGCCATCACGCCACTTCGCCGTCTCGGAGGCCCCAATCTCATCCGCTACCGGCGCACGCTCGGCGTGCTCGCGTTTCTCTACGCGCTCTTTCACGTCGCGGTGTACGTCGCGCTCGATCAAGGCTTCGACCTCCACCTCATCTTGAAAGACATCCTCAAGCGGCCTTACATCACGATCGGGCTCTTGAGCTTCCTGATCCTCATTCCGCTGGCGGCGACGTCGAACGCGACGATGATCAAGCGGCTCGGCGGCGCGGCGTGGCAGCGGCTGCATCGCTGGGTCTATCTCGCTGCCGCGGCGGCGGCGGTGCATTTCATCATGCTGGTGAAAGCCTGGCCGCCGGAGCCCCTCGTCTATGCAGCGATCGTCGCGATGCTGCTGCTCTTCCGGCTTGCGGATCGCGGCCGCAGAACCACATTCACTCCATATCCGAACACGAAGCGAGGAAACCCATGACAGATACCGAGGAGTACTGGCGTCAGAAGCTCACGCCCGAGCAGTATCGCGTGCTGCGCCAGGGCGGCACGGAGCGGCCGTTCACGGGCGAGCATCTCAATACGCACGACCACGGCAAGTTCACGTGCGCGGCCTGCGGCAATCAGCTTTTCGCGTCGGATACGAAGTTCGATTCCGGCACCGGCTGGCCGTCGTTCGATCAGGCGCTTCCCGGCGCCGTCGCCTATCACCGGGATGCCTCGCACGGCATGGTGCGGACGGAGGTGACTTGCGCGAAGTGCGGCTCGCACCTCGGCCACGTGTTCGACGACGGGCCGACGGGCACAGGCAAGCGCTACTGCATCAACTCGGTGTGCCTCAATATCGAGAAGGACGGCGCCTAGAGCGACGGAGCGCTTCTTATCGCCGGCAGGTGCGCTCTCAACGGGCGCATCCACTTTCAACATCGGTCCGGACAAAAGATCGGTCCGCACAAAAGGCAGACCCCGCCGTGAAGCGTGTTTCAGCTCCAGAGCGGGGCAGCACCTTTCGGCGCCTGACGTTCGCCGGGTGATGGCGCCCGTCTGGTTATTGAACGCGCCAGAACGAAACAGGTTCCCAAAAAATCAGGTTGCCTCGCCGATGATGTAGCGCTCGATCTCATCCTCGGGGATGCCTTCCTCGCTGCGAACCCAGCCGCGCACGGAAACGCCAGCCTCGTGAACTGTTTCCGGATCGCCGGAAATAAGCGGGTGCCACCAGGCGAGACCGCGTCCCTCGTCCAGGCGGCGATAGGCACAGCTTTCGGGTAACCAAGACAACGTGCGAACGCGCCGCAAATCGATCTTCAGGCAATCCGGCATCTTCTCGAAGCGGTTCTCGTAGTCCTTGCAGCGGCACGAGCCGATGTCGAGCAGACCGCAGGCGAGCCGCGTCAGATATACGGTGCCGGTGTCCTCCTCCTCGATTTTCACGAGACAGCACTGCCCGCATCCGTCGCAGAGCGAATCCCACTCCTCCGCCGTCATCTGCTTGAGGGTCTTGATTTCCCAGAAGGGCTTTTCCGCGCCTTCCGGCGCCCACACGGCCTCGTCCGATACGGCGCGCCGCGCGGGGTTGGCGCGGCTGCGGGGGGCGCTCTTGCGCGGCGTCCGCTCGCGCTTCTCCGGTTTGGGCTTGGAGCTTTTGCTCACGTCTCAATCTCTCGCAGGGTATCTCGACCGATAGCACGCCGCCTCGCCCAGATCAGCCGCCGCGTACACACCGCGAGCCACGGCGCGCGCCACGCAATCGGCGGCGACGGCACCCAGGCGCAGGAGCTGCATCAGGCGCGCGCTTGCGTCCTCCGCCAGCGCCACGTGCCCGCTCGCCAGCACGAACAGCGTATCGCCGTCGACGTGCGAATGGATCGGCCGCACGGCGCGCGCAAGGCCGTCCTGCGCCATGATGGCGATGCGCCGCGCCTCCGATTTCGTCAATATCGCGTTGGTCGCGACAAGCCCTATGGTGGTGTTGGTGCCGGGCGCGGCCGGCGCGATGTCGAACCGGCTGCCGCGGACCGGGTCCTCGGCGGACACGGCCGGGATCGGGCTCGGCCAGCCCCGGCCGCCGAACTCATTCTCGAGCTCGTAGGGCGCGGCCCAGAAATGCCCGGTGCCGGGGATCACGGGCGAACCGAACGGGTTGACCGCGATGAGCGCACCGATCTGGATCTCGCCGTCATACGCGCTCGCGGAGCCAAGGCCGCCCTTCATGTTGCCTGCCATGGCGCCCATTCCGGCGCCAACGTTGCCAAGCTCGAAGTGGCTGTCCGCGCGCTCGCACGCCTCGATACCCCAGGCGCGGTAAGGCGGCATCTCGCCCCACGCCTTGTCGCCGCCGTTGGGAAGATCGAACAGCACGGCGCCGGGCACAACGGGCGAAACGTGCGGCGTCTCTCCCAAGGCGAAGCCGCGTTTTCTCGCCCCGAGCCAGGCGACGGCCCCGGACACGGCCTCGAGGCCGTAAACCGAGCCGCCGGAAAGGACGATGCCGTCGACCGCTTCGACTAAGCAGGTCGGGTCGAGCGCGTCGGTTTCGCGGGTGCCCGGCGCGCCTCCGCGCACGTCGCAGGCCGCAACCGCGCGCCGCTCCGGAAGCACGACCGTGACGCCGCTACTCACCGAAGCGCAGTGGGCATTGCCGACAGCAATGCCGTCGACGTCGGTGATGAGATTGCGCGGGCCGGGACGGATGGTCATGTCGCTGCGTGACTCGTCCGGACAGAGATCAGGAAAATGGTGCCCCTGGCCCGACTCGAACGGGCACGTCATTGCTGACAACAGATTTTGAGTCTGCCGCGTCTACCGATTCCGCCACAGAGGCTGTGAGGCTTTTCAATCGCTTCGTCCTCAGCCTCTACCTGGGCTCAGGCGGGGTTGCAAGCCTTGCTTTGCGGGGCGCTCTGTTGAAATCTCGGACATAAATGTGGCTGCGACGCTACAGAACGGCACTATTCACCGCTCCCTTTGCCCCTAGGGACGGTCCGGGCTTCGGGTGAGCAGCGGCATCCGTTACGCTGTCACATCGGATCATCTGTATCGGGACAGGTTGCGCCCGCAAGATAGATCAAAGACTTGTGCCGCGTATTCCCGTAGGGAGACCTCACGTCATTCGCGGTATCGCTCGTCCGCTCCGTGGCACCTTGAGCCTCGCTGCCTGCCTGCTGGCGGGAAGCGGCGGAGCGGCATGGGCCATCGACGTGACCACGCCGGTCGTGATCAACGATGCCTCGGTGCTCGGCACCGACGACATCAACATCGAAGGCGGATCGCTGCATTTCAACATCAGCGCGGCGCTCGAGAACAACCTCGGCTTCTTCGACGGAAAGACGGGTACGGTCACGGCCGCGCCGGGGCAGATCGTGGAGTTCGGGCCGAGCTTCCTCGGCACCTTCATCGGCATTGATGCGGACAGCACGGCGGTGTTCGGATCGTCCACGGCAACGGGCACCATCCTCATCAATACCGATTTCGGATCGTCGCATCCGGATGGCCGCGTGGTGGTCGCGGGCGGCACGCTCGGCGGCGATATCGGCCTCGTCATGCTCCTCGCGAGCGCGGCCTCCACCACCGTGGAAGCGGGCGCAACGCTCGATCTCAACGGCCCCATCGCCTACGTTCACAACCTCAAGGGCAGCGGCAGCGTCGTCACCCACGGCGGCGAGCTCGGCCTGATCGTCGACGACGGATCGAGCACGGAGTTCTCCGGCACGATCAGCGGATCGAGCGGCGTCGCGATCATGAATGCGGGTTTCACCAACGGCACGATGATCCTGTCGGGCAACAACACCTACACGGGCGGCACGCTCGTCTGCGTGTGCGCGACCTTGCAGCTCGGCAACGGTGGAGCGTCCGGCTCCATCATCGGCAACGTGACCAACGGCGGCGTGCTGGCCTTCAACCGCTCCGATATCTACGTGTTCACGGGGTCGATCGAGGACGATGTTTTCGATGCCGGCTCGGTGGTGCAGATGGGCACCGGCACGACCGTGCTGACGGGAACGCACACCTACACCGGCGATACCCTCGTCGAAGCGGGCAAGCTGGTGGTGAACGGCTCGATCGCTCAGTCCGACGTGACGGTTCAGAGCGGAGCGACGCTCTCCGGCACGGGCACACTCGGAGACACCACTGTGCTCGCGGGCGGCGTCCACGCGCCGGGCAACTCCATCGGAACGCAGACCGTCGGCGACTACATCCTCTCGGCGGGCGCGGTGCTCGAAGTGGAGATCAACGCGGCCGGCCAAAGCGACCGCGTGGTCGCGACAGGAACGGTCGACCTCACGGGCGCGGTGCTGCGCGTGATCACAGAGCCCGGACGCTACGTTCCGGGCATGAGCTATCTCATCATCGACAGCGCGGGCGGGCCGATCTCCGGCTCGTTCGCGACGTTCGTCAGTCCGTTCGCCTTTCTCGATCCCACCGTGTCGTTCGCGGGTGGCGGCAGCCAACTGGAGCTGACGCTCAGCCGGAATGCGACCGCCTTCGCCGACGTCGCGCTCACCCCGAACCAGCGCAACGTCGCAGGCGCGATCGACGGTCTCGCGAGCAGCGATCCGACCTATCAGAGCGTGGTGGGGCAGACGCGCGATGGCGCACGCGCGGCCTTCGATGCACTTTCGGGCGAGGTGCACGCGACGCTCGGCGGGCTTCTCGTCGAGGACAGCCGCCACGTGCGCGACGCGCTGCTCGGGCGTCTTGCACAGGCGTTCCATAGCGGCGGCTCCCCCATGCTCGGCGGCAGCGGCCCGGCTATCGTCGCCGATCTCGCGCCTCCCGGGCGCATGGCCCTCGGCGCAGGCCGTGGCAGCGCGGAGCCCGCGCCTGCGATCAACCGGGGGCTCACCTTCTGGACACACGGCTACGGCTCCTGGGGCGACTACGACAGCGACGGCAACGCGGCTGCGGCCGAGCGCGCGCTCGGCGGCTTCGTCTCAGGCATGGATGCCGCCATCGGAGCATCCTGGCGGGCCGGTCTCGCCACGGGCTACGCACACGCCAACTCCTCGATCAACGCACGCCGCTCCACGGCCGAGGTCGATACCTATCACCTTGCCGCCTATGCGGGCGGCCCGGTGGGGGCGCTGGCCCTCCGGTCCGGCCTCGCCTGGTCGTGGCACGAGATCGATACGAGCCGCGCCATCGTGTTCCCCGGCTTCACCGAGCGAGCGGACGCGAATTACGACGGCGACACGGGGCAGATCTTCGCCGAGGCCGCCCTGCCGTTCAGCTCCGGGCGCCTGGCGATCGAGCCGTTTGCCGGGCTCGCTTACGTTCACACGGACACGGACGGCTTCGTCGAGACCGGCTCATCCGCCGCGCTTCGCTCTTCCGGCAATACGGAGAGCGTGACCTTCTCGACCCTCGGCTTCCGCGCGGCGACGCGCTTCGATGCGGGCGGCCTCGAGGTGATGCCGCGCGTCTCGGTGGCGTGGCAGCATGCCTTCGACAGGGTCGCGCCGGGGCTCGCGTTGTCGTTCGTCTCTTCGGGCGCAGGGTTCGGCGTCAGCGGCGTGCCGCTCGCCCAGGATGCGGCGCTGATCGAAGCGGGGCTCGACCTTGGCCTCAGCGCCGATGCGACGCTGGGAATTTCCTACACGGGCCAGCTTGCCGGAGACACCGAGGATCACGGTGTCCGGGGTACGTTGCTCTGGCGGTTCTGAGGGGCTCCGGGAGCCTTTACTTCCAGGAGAAGGTGGTGCGGCCGGTGCCGTGGATGTGCTCGGCAACCTCCACGTGGTCGCCCACGTGCGGATCGGTCTTCTTGAGTGCCATGACGTGGGCAACGCGGCCGTCCGCCAGCTTCACGTCGACGGCGAGGCCTTCCTCGATGGCGATGCTCTTGGCGCCGACAAGCGGGCCGACATTCTCGACGACGCCCGCAACGCGGCGCGTCTCGACGTTGGCATCGAGGCCGGTCAGCCAGAACCCGCCAGCCACGCAACCGGCCGCGGCCACGCCCGCGCCGATCCACTTCAGACGGTCGTAGAAGAGCTTCTGGTCCAGCCTGCGTCTGGTTTCGTCGCGCATGTGCTCATCCCTCGAGGATCCGGCGGGCCGACACGAGGCTTCGCCGCACTTGACTGCTCAAGCCGCCTTCTCGTGCCCTTCGACCAGGCGCACGATGTCGGCCATGATGTCGTTCAACTGGAAATCCTTCGGCGTGTAGACTGCGGCCACGCCGAAGCTCTTGAGCTTGACCTCATCCTCGGGCGGAATGATGCCGCCCACGACGACAGGAATGTCCGCAAGCCCTTCCTTGCGCATGCGATCCATCAGCTCTGACACCAGCGGCACGTGCGATCCGGAAAGGATCGACAGGCCGACCACGTGGGCGCTCTCGTCCACGGCGGCGCGCACGATCTGGGCGGGCGTCAGGCGGATGCCTTCGTAGACAACCTCCATGCCGACGTCGCGGGCGCGCACGGCGATCTGCTCGGCGCCGTTGGAGTGGCCGTCGAGGCCCGGCTTGCCCACCAGGAACTTGATGCGCCGGCCAAGCTTGTTCGACACGGCTTCCACGGAAGCACGGACGCCGTCCAGCTCCGTGCTCGCACGCTCGGGCGCCGCCTGGGCCACGCCGGTCGGAGCGCGGTATTCGCCGAACACGCGGCGCAGCGTCGTGCCCCATTCGCCCGTCGTCACGCCGGCCTTGGCGCAGGCGATCGAGCTTTCCATGATGTTGCGGCCTTCTTTTGCCGCCGATTCGAGATCGGACAGGGCCTTGTTGACGGCCTTCGCGTCGCGCCCTTCGCGCCAGGCCTTCAGGCGGCCGACCTGCTCTGCCTCGACCGCGGGATCCACCACCATGATCGCGCCTTCACCGGCTGTGAGCGGCGACGGCTCTGTCTCGGTCCACTTGTTCACGCCGACGACGATCTGCTCGCCGGTCTCGATCTGGCGCACGCGCGAGGAGTTGCTCTCGACGAGGCGCCGCTTCATGTAGTCGATGGCCGCGATCGCGCCGCCCATGCGCTCGATGGTGGCGAGCTCGGCCTTGGCCTGCTCCTTCAGCTCCTCCACCTTGCGGGTGATCTCCGCCGAGCCGTCGAAGATGTCGCCGTACTCGAGAAGGTCGGTCTCGTAAGCGACGATCTGCTGCATGCGCAGCGACCATTGCTGATCCCAGGGACGCGGCAGACCCAGCGCCTCGTTCCAGGCGGGAAGCTGCACGGCGCGGGCGCGGGCCTTCTTCGAAAGCGTCACCGCCATCATCTCGAGCAGGATGCGGTAGACGTTGTTCTCGGGTTGCGGCTCGGTGAGGCCGAGGCTGTTAACCTGCACGCCGTAGCGGAACATGCGGTTCTTGGCGTCGGTGACGCCGTAGCGCTCACGCGTGATCTCATCCCACAGCTCACCGAACGCCCGCATCTTGCAGATCTCGGTGATGAAGCGCATTCCGGCGTTCACGAAGAAGGAAACGCGGCCGACGACGGTGCCGAATTCCTCATCCGGAACCTCGCCGGAGGCCTTCACCGTATCGAGCACGGCGATGGCGGTGGCGAGCGCGTAGGAGAGCTCCTGCACCGGCGTCGCGCCGGCTTCCTGCAGATGGTAGGAGCAGACGTTCGTGGGGTTCCACTTGGGAACCTCGCGGTAGGAGAAGACGATCGTATCCTTGATCAGGCGGAGCGAGGGCTCGGGCGGGAACACGTAGGTTCCGCGCGAGAGATACTCCTTGATGATGTCGTTCTGAATCGTGCCGGTGAGCTTGACGCGCGGCGCGCCGGTCTCGTCGGCCGTGGCGATGTAGAGCGACAACAGCCACGCCGCGGTGGCGTTGATCGTCATCGAGGTGTTCATCTGGTCGAGCGGAATGCCCTCGAGCAGGCGGCGCATATCGCCCAGGTGCGAAACCGGCACGCCGACCTTGCCGACCTCGCCCCTGGCAAGCTCGTGGTCCGAATCGTAACCAGTCTGGGTTGGCAGGTCGAAAGCGATCGAAAGGCCGGTCTGCCCTTTGGCCAGGTTTTTCCGGTAAAGCTCGTTCGACTTGGCAGCCGTTGAGTGGCCCGCATAGGTCCGGAAAAGCCAGGGCTTATCCCGAACCGGACCCTTGCCAGCCGAACCCCCACCCGATTTTTCCGACATTCTCAAACCCCTCGCGCGCATTCACGATTTCCCATAGCGTACCGGCCGGCACGCGCAAGGCAAAAGTCTAATTCGTCACGGGGATAGCGTCAGGCGCGCAGGCGCTTGGGATCGTTGGTCAGAGGCGTGCGGATGCGGGTCGCGGCCTCCACCAGACGGGTCAGCGCCAGCATCACGAGGAGGGCCACGATCATGCCCAGCCCAGCCTGCACGACGATGTTTGCGCTTTTTTCGGTGCTGACGGAAAAGCCAAGGTGGTTCAAGGCATAGATTCCGGTGAGGCCGCCCCAGAAGATGGCGGGGGCAAACACGGCCGCCAACCCCTTCACCGGGAGCATCGCGCGCATCACCATAAAGACCAACAGGGTCAAGGCGGCGACGATCCAGTAGCTCATGCTGTCGGCCATGGCGATGTCGTCCAGAACCTTGAAAACAGCCTCGTGCCCCATGGAAGCTCCCGTAAAATGCAGCTCGAACCCTGAAACCCGCCATTGATAGCGCGCGTTCATTAACTCTTCGTATGAGTTGCCGGGGCTTCGCGGTGTGGCCCTCCCGTTTCCGGGTCCCGCCACGGCCGGGGTTTCAATTGAGGATCGTCTCCAATGTCGCCGCGACAAACTCTTTATTGCGGCGCCAAAAAGTGCTTGAAACGAGGCCGACGGTACGGAGGCGCTTCAAAAAGCCGCCTCCACTGACCGGTTAGGGCCATGGTTTCTGGGACATCCGGTCAACGGGATCCAGCACAATCATGGACCGCGGGACCCTTCTTCGCGTCAGGGAGAGACGAGAGCATGTCGAGCCAAAGCGCCGCAACAAAAGGCAGCACCACGGTCACTCCGGCTGCGCCTGCAATAGTTGCTGCCAAGAAAGACCTCTACGAGATCGGTGAGATCCCCCCGCTCGGCCACGTGCCGAAGAACATGTATGCGTGGGCCATCCGCAAGGATCGCCAGGGTGAGCCTGACAAGGCGATGCAGGTCGAGGTCGTGCCCACCTGGGAGCTCGACAGCCACGACGTGCTCGTTCTCGTGATGGCGGCCGGCGTCAACTACAACGGCGTCTGGGCCTCGCTCGGCACGCCGATCTCTATGTTCGACGTCCATAAGCAGCCCTTCCACGTCGCCGGGTCGGACGCGTCCGGCATCGTTTGGGCCGTCGGCTCCAAGGTGAAACGCTGGAAGGTCGGCGATGAAGTCGTCATCCACTGCAACCAGGATGATGGCGACGACGAGGAGTGCAACGGCGGCGACCCGATGTTCTCGCCCTCCCAGCGCATCTGGGGCTATGAGACGCCGGACGGCAGCTTCGCGCAGTTCTGCCGCGTGCAGGACCGCCAGCTGCTCGAGCGCCCGAAGCATCTCACGTGGGAAGAAGCGGCCTGCTACACGCTGACGCTCGCCACGGCTTACCGCATGCTGTTCGGCCATCGCCCGCACGTGCTGCGTCCGGGCCACAACGTTCTCGTCTGGGGCGCGGCCGGCGGTCTCGGCGCGTTCGCCGTGCAGCTCTGCGCGACGTCGGGCGCCAACGCGATCGGCGTCGTCTCGGATGACGACAAGCGTGACTTCGTCATGCAGCTCGGCGCCAAGGGCGTCATCAACCGCAAGAACTTCAAGTGCTGGGGCCAGCTGCCGAAGGTGAACTCGCCCGAGTATCACGAATGGCTGAAGGAGATGCGCAGCTTCGGCAAGGCGATCTGGGACATCACCGGCAAGGGCGTGAACGTCGACTGCGTGTTCGAGCACCCGGGTGAGACGACGATCCCGGTCTCCGTGCAGGTCGTGAAGCGCGGCGGCATGGTCGTGATCTGCGCCGGCACCACCGGCTACAATCTCACGATGGATGCCCGCTATCTCTGGATGCATCAGAAGCGCGTGCAGGGCTCTCACTTCGCTAACCTCCAGCAGGCCTCGCAGGCCAATAAGCTGGTGGTCGAGCGGCGCATTGATCCGTGCATGTCGGAAGTGTTCTCGTGGGCGCAGATTCCCAAGGCCCACATGCGCATGATGCGCAACGAGCACAAGCCCGGCAACATGGCGGTGCTGGTTCAGGCGCCCACCACGGGCCTGCGCACGTTCGAGGACGTGATCGAGGCCAGCCAGGCTCGTCACGGCTAGCTCGCCAAAAGCAGCGCGAGAAAGATCGGGGCGCGGCAGGTTTGCCGCGCCTTTTCTTTTAGGCCGCAGTCGGACCCAGTGCGGGCAACGAGTGACCGTCGCGCGTCTCGGGCATGGCGACGGTGTAGACCGCGAGCCCAGCCGATTGGCCGGGACCGCGAAGCAATATTCGGCGAGCGCGATGGACCAGCTCGCGAGAATGACAATCCAAAGCGGTTTGTCGGTAAACTTCATGTGGCCGTACCAAGCGAGCGTCATGAAGACGTTGGACGCTGCGAGCAGCAGGACCGGTGCAACAGGCTTCTACTTCTGCCGGACAAGCTCGGCGCATCCGGCCGTCGCTTCCTCGCCAGCCTCCACGTAGCAGGCGCCGATGCGATCCGGTCCCAGGATCCGGCCGTGGTTGTAGCCCTTGGCGTTCGGCGCGACCCAGGTGAAGGACAGGTTGTCCGGATAGATCACGCCGAAGAAGTTCTTGGTGCCGTCCGCATACGTGAAGTTGCCGCGGAAGCGGCGATCCTGCTGCTCGGTGATCACAACCTTCTTCTCGCTCCAGGTCTTGTAACCCTTCTTGTCGGAGATAGTGCGGTTCTCGCCGACCCAGGTCCCGACAAGATTGGGAATCGCGCTGTCGTCACCTGCGCCCGCCGAGGACGAGACGCCAACCATTGCCGCAAGCGAGGCGAGCGCGATGCCTCGGCGTCCCGCCAGACCCGGACGGGCATTCTGCTTTCGATGTTCCATAAACTCTCCCTTTGTGCCCTCGCGGGCTCGAACCGCTCCGGGCTGAGGGGAGATTCTATTTTCGAATCCGGCGAAGTGAAATTCACGCCTTCGGGATGTGCGCCCGGTCAGGCCGCGTTTCGACGCGGCTCGCTCTCGTGCTTGCCGTTGGTCAGCTTCTTCAGTTCCATGATGCCCCGGTTGACCTCGGCGCCGAGCAGGATGATCACGGCTGTGACCTGGAAAAAGATCATGGCGACCATCAGCTGGGAAAGGCCGGCATAGAAGCGCGCATAGTTGCTGATCGAAAGATAGTACGAATAGAAGCCCGCGATGGCGAGCCAGACCACGACGGAAAAGGTGACGCCGGGCCACACGTCCGCGAGGCGGCGCTTGCCAGCGGCGAGCCAGAGATGGAACGCCAGGAGCTGCGCGCCGATGACGGCCGCGCCCAGCATGTATCGCACGGCGGGCGCCAGCCACGTGGAATCGAGGATCGACCGGATCAGCGACGGCTCCACCCACGAGGGCCCGAATTGCGCGGCGAGCGCGGGGCCGACCACCACGGCCCAGGTCAATACCAGCATCGAGGCGCCGCTGATCAGGACGAGAAGCATGCTGAGCGCCAGACAGACCGGATAGGGCCGCGTCTCATGCACGCGATAGGCTCCGTTGAGGGCCGCGCGCAGCGTCTCGACCGCGCTCGTCGCGAAGAACAGCGCGAGAAATCCGCCGAATGTCAGGAGATCTATGCGGGTCTGGCCCATGATGGCATCGACCTGAGGTGCCAGAGCCTCGGCCACCGCCTGCGGCAGGTTGTGGAAGAGCTGCGAGACAGCCTCCGCCGCAAGCTCCCGGCCGCCGAACAGGCCCGCAAGCCCGCCCAGGAAGATGCAGAAGGGGAACAGCGATACCACGAAGGCAAACGCCACAGCACCGGCCATGGCGAAGCCCGAATGCTCGTAGAGCCGGTAGAGGGCAGACAACAACGTGCGGTAACGCTTCATCGGCAGGCAGTCTGGCGGGTGTTTGGTCTAATGTCGAGCCGGGACCCTAGTCCAAAGGGTCCTCCGAGGTCCATGTCCCCGGGGCAACTCTCGACATGAAATGCCCTGCCTCGTTAACGATCGCAACGGATCGTGGCGTAATGCCCGTCAGGCCCCGTGCGTTCCTGTCGCTGGGGCACGAGTTTGTCTTGACGGCAAGGCTCGGAAATTTGCAGATGACGTCCTGAAATGACGGGTCCGCGACGGGCCCGGGGGACGAATTGCGCCCCAAAGCCGGTGGGAGGATTCAAATTCATGTCGACCGTTGATCTCAAGTCCGGAAGCGACCTTCTGGCTGCCGGACCGCAGCGCCTGATCGAGAAGACCGCCGAGGCCGTGAAGGCCGCCGATCGGGTGCTGGACCTCGCCAAGGCAGGCGTGCGCGCCAGGATCAAAGAGGTCGGCGGCGTGGACGAAGCCCAGCACGCCGCGCACGGCCTCGCCTGGCTCGCCACCACGGTCGAAGCTCTGCGGCAAATGAACCTGTGGGCGGCGCGCCTCAAGGAAGAAGGCAACTTCGGCGAGTTCGAGCAGCTTCTGCTCCTCGCGGCCTTCGCCGAGTACGGCGCACAGATCGCCGGCGGCATCCCCATGAGCCAGCTCGAAATCATCCGCCCCGAAGCGCTCGGCGTCTCGAAGGCCGACATCCGCAAGTACGAGGATGCCGTGGCAGACGTGGTCGCGGCGGGCAGCACGGAGACCGTCAAGGCCAAGCTCGCGGAGTTTATCAAGCACGCGCAGGGTGCGACGACCTTCGGCAACTCCGGCCTCGACGAGACCATGTCCGCGATCCACGAGCAGATGCGCTCGTTCTCGGAAGCGGAAGTGGTGCCGCATGCGCACGAGTGGCATCTGGCGAACGCCTACATCCCGATCGAAATCATCGGCAAGGTGGCTGAGCTTGGCGTCTTCGGTCTCACGCTGCCGGAGGAATTCGGCGGCCTCGGGCTCGGCAAGCTCGCCATGTGCGTCGTCTCGGAAGAGCTGTCGCGCGGCTACATCGGCGTCGGCTCGCTCGGCACGCGCGCCGAGATCGCGGGCGAGTTGATCCTGCACAACGGCACGCCCGAGCAGAAGCAGAAGTACCTGCCGAAGATCGCCACCGGCGAGATCCTGCCGACGGCCGTGTTCACGGAGCCCAACACGGGCTCCGACCTCGCCTCGCTCAAGACGCGCGCCGTGAAGTCGGGCGACGTCTACAAGATCACCGGGCAAAAGACCTGGATCACGCATCCGGTTCGCGCGGATATCATGACCGTGCTGACGCGCACCAATCCGGACGAGAAGGGCTACAAGGGCCTTTCCATGTTCATCGCCGAGAAGCCGCGCGGCACGGACGAGAACCCGTTCCCGGCCAACGGTATGACGGGCGGCGAGATCGAGGTGCTCGGCTATCGCGGCATGAAGGAGTACGACATCTCCTTCGATGGCTTCGAGGTGCCGGCGGAGAACCTGCTCGGCGGCGTCGAGGGGCAGGGCTTCAAGCAGCTCATGAACACGTTCGAAGGCGCACGCATCCAGACGGCCGCGCGTGCGGTGGGCGTGGCGCAGTGCGCCATGGACCTCGCGCTCAAGTATGCGCTCGAGCGCGTCCAGTTCGGCAAGCCGATCTACTCGTTCCCGCGCGTCGCCAACAAGGTGGTGATGATGGCCGTCGAGACCATGATCGCACGCCAGCTCTCCTATTTCGCCGCACGCGAGAAGGATGAGGGCCATCGCTGCGATCTCGAGGCCGGCATGGCGAAGCTGCTCGGCGCCCGTGTCGCCTGGGCCAACGCCGACAACGCGCTGCAGATCCACGGCGGTAACGGCTTCGCGCTGGAATATCCCGTGTCGCGCGTGCTGTGCGATGCGCGCATCCTCAACATCTTCGAGGGCGCAGCCGAAATCCAGGCGCAGGTCATCGCGCGCCGCCTGCTCGAGGACAAGGGCTGATCCTTCCTTTCGGCTCAGACGATCATGTGGAGGGGCAGATGCGAGCATCTGCCCCTTTTTCCTGGCGGCGACCGGCTCTCCGCAGCGGGCTAAGGCCAACTCCCGAATAGTTGATTTTTTCCAGCCGAACCGGACAGTTACACTCGCAGCATCAGCTCCAGTCCTTCCCGGAACACCAGGATAAATTCTGATGCCCCTGCTCCTCCGCTCGCTTGCGGCCGCGCTTCTGCTCGCCGGTTCCGCTCACGCCCAGGACATTCCGGCGGAGGTGCCGCCCGCCAGCGACTTCGCACCCGGTTCGGGGCGTGTTTGGTTCTCGTCCTGCACGTTCGAGGCGGAGCGCTATGTCTCCTGCAAGGATGCGGCGCGCCCCGCCATCGAGGCCATCGCCAAGCCGGGAGACGGCACGCCCGGAGAGGCGCTCCAGGCCTTCGTGAAGAAGCTCTTCACCGACAAGGGCTGCACCTTCGATGCTCCGCCGGAGAGCTTTCGCGTGAACGGCATCTTCCTCTCGTTCGATTCAAAGGCCGCTCATCAGATCGCGTGCCAGGGCCAGAAGGCGGATCTCGTCTTCAAGCCAGGCGTGATCATTCTTCTGAATACGCTCTATTTCGTTGCGGGCGATCCGCCGCAGTAAGGGCTCGCACCTTCCCTTCCGGCCGCCGCACCGTTATTCCTCGGCGGATGACACAAAAATCCATTTTGATCACGGGAGCTTCGTCCGGCATCGGACTGGCCTCGGCCCGGCTCCTCAGAGGGCACGGATGGCGCGTCCTCGCGACCGCGCGCACGCAGCAGGACGCCGACATGCTCTCGCGCGATGTCGGCGTGGAAGTGCTCTATCTCGATCTCGCCGATCCGAACTCCATCGCATGGTGTGCGGAGCAAGCGCTCCGGATGACGGACGGACAGCTCACCGCCCTGTTCAACAACGGCGCTTACGGACAGGTTGGCGCAGTGGAGGATCTTTCGACCGATCTCCTGCGCCGTCAGCTCGAGGTCAACGTGATCGGCACGCACGATCTCACCCGGCGGCTGATCCCCTCCATGCGGGCGGCGGGGGGCGGACGCATCGTGCAGTGCTCCTCCGTGCTCGGCTTCGTTTCCGTTCCCTATCGCGGCGCCTACTGTGCTTCGAAGTACGCGCTGGAAGCGCTCAGCGACGCGCTCCGGCTGGAGCTCAAGGGTACGGGCATTCATGTCTCCATCATCGAGCCCGGACCGATCCGCACGCGTTTCGTGGAAACGGCGCTCGCCAATTTCCGTGCGACGATCGACATCGAAAGCTCAGCCCATCGGGACGTCTACCAGGCACGCCTCAGCGCAATGGAGCAGGGTGGGAAATCGACGTTCAAGCTGGAACCCGAGGCCGTTGCCTGGAAGCTCGTGCATGCAGTCGAGAGCAAGTCTCCGAAGCGGCGCTACATGGTGACGGTGCCGACTTACGCGGCCGCCGCGGGGCGGCGTTTTCTTCCTGCGCCTCTCGCCGACTGGCTCGCGCAGAAGATCTAAGGCCGCTCATTCACAGGTGAGTTCACCTTTCTTCAACCTTGGACCTCTATCGTGTGTCCACTGATGTTATTTCGAGCGCGCAGTTCGTGCGAAGCATCGGGACTGCGCCATCAACATTTTGAACGGTTTGATTGGCCATGCCGCTCCTGGAGACCATCACGAGCGTACTATTCGGCGGTAAAGACACTGCCCGACGCCGGGCCGCCGCCGCCCAGAAGCCCGAAGACCTTCGCACCGTCGTGCGCGTTCCCCAGCGCATGCGCAGCGGATATCTCTGGACCGAGAAGCTGATTTCGCCCCGCGCCTGCATGATCAAGGACCTGTCGGTGAAGGGTGCGCGCGTCGAGATCATCGGCGACCCCGTGAAGCACAGTCTTCTCGCCGACGGCGTGCGTCTCTACTTCGATACGGAGAAGCACGAGATTCAGAGCAAGGTGGTCTGGTCCAAGGGACAGATGCTGGGATTGCGTTTCGAAGGAAAGCCGCGACCGCCTTCGCGCACGTATCGCTAAAGCATTCTCCCGCGAGGTAAATCAGTTCGCGCGGCGCTTGTGAACAAGGCCCTGCTTGCAGCCGGCCTTGAACTCCATGTTGGAAATCTTCCGATCGCGATTGGTGTCGACGGCTTCGAAGCTGTCGATATAAGGCTCCGCGCCAGCGGGCGAGAGATCGCTACGTCCGGCCGCCAGATTCCAGATCGCCCTGCAGTCGTCCTCGCTCAACGCGGCGCCTGGCGGGGTCTCGCGCCCGGCATCCCTCGACGGCTCTTCCGCAACGGCCAAGCTTGAAACGAGGGCGAACAAGGCTGCGCACGCGTAGACTTTTTTCCTGGTGTTCATCATCAAACTCCCCGGTGTGCACTTCTCTCCTCGACCTTACATTTTCGTAGAGAAGCCTCGCATGCCTTGTCTCGCGGCGCCGGAAGCAACACGTCGTCTCCCTATACAGCGGGTTCCGCAGGTCCCGACCCCGAGGGCCTGACCATCCCGTAACAGGAGTAGATCACATGAACCGCACCTTCATCAAACTCGCCGCTGGCTGTGCCTCGGCGCTCCTGCTCGCCGGTGCGACGAGCTCGGCAAACGCCAACTACCTCGGTTATGGCAACGGCGATCCTGGAAACTGGAGCTTCTGGGACGAGCAGAACGGCGGTCCGGTGCACGAGACGCCGCCTCCAGCGCCTCACATCAGGACCGTGCACCATAGTTATGTGCACCACAGCACTCATCATCTGCCGAATATGCCGAAACGGCCCGACTACCGGCACTCCTGACCGTAGCGGCTCGGCTTCAGGCGGAACGTGGCCTCCACGGCAGACGTTCCGCCGCGCGGCTATTCATAAAAAATGCCGTCAACACGCACAAACTGAACACCGAAATTAAGCTGGTGAAATAGACTTTCACCTGGCGAAACATGTCGATTAAAAGCCAGACGCAAAAATACCGGTGAAAAACCCATACTGACATATGTATAAGTACGTACTCTTGTCGCCAGCCGTCACGAATCATGACTGGTTATCGCAAATTCACGACTCACTGCCTCGGTCGGAAAAGTGTGATGGCAAAACTCCTATTCGACTATCCTCTGGCGGAACGCGTTTTTCACAACGCGCTGGCAGCTGCGTGCATCGCCAGGCTCGAGGAAGAAGGCGAAGCTCCTGAGATCTCCGACTGCAGGGCTCTGATCCTTGCTGCTGTTATCACGGGCGTTCGCAGCGGCGAGCGCGACCCCGACACGTTGCTGGCGTTCGCTCTCGGACTGCTATTTCGCTTTTTTCCTCATGACAGCAGCCCAGCAAGTTCCAATTTTACTTTAGGACATCGTCCAAATCGGCGCCCGCTTTAAAAAAGCAACGCTCCGCTATTGCGGATTCATTTGTAAATAAAATTATTTCGGAAACATATGCCGACGCTAGGCATAGGTCATAGGATAACGATCAACCTTTGTCCTCTTTGTTTCAGTGTCGGGAAATCCACAACGACATTCAACAAATTACGTATCCACAATGTCGATGTTTTCATACCCCGTGTAAATATGGATATATTTGAAGCACGAGTATATGCGTGTGTATCGCTAGCGTTCTGATCTGATGCTTCGTCGATTATGGGGGTGCATGATGACGGACTTGAACGCACGGCTTTCTGTGCGGCCACTCTATATCCAAGTGCGCGACGCTCTCGTTCAGAAGATCACCGGAGGTGACTGGAGGCCGGGGGCCGCCCTTCCGAACGAGACCCAACTGGCCCAGTCGCTTGGAATTAGCATCGGTACTGTTCGCAAAGCTCTCGACATGATGGAGATCGAGCGCATCGTGACGCGCAGGCAGGGCCGTGGAACTTTCGTAAACGACTATGCTTCCAGTGATACTCCATTCCCCTTCTCAACGATCCGCAACAGCGAGGGGAAACGTGTCAGCGGCGAACGACACGGCAGGTCCGTCACGCGCGTTCAAGCCAGCGTGGAGGAGGCCAAGCGTCTGGGTGTCCGTCCGGACGACGAACTCATTCGTGTCGACCGCTCGAGAAGCCACAACCGGCTGACGTTTATGGTGGAGACCTGCCTGCTTCCAGCAAAGCACTTTCGCCGCCTGCCGGAGGAGCTTGGCCGCTATCGGCTATCGGTTCTGGCCCAGCAGAACTCCATTCTCCTTGGCCATGCGGACGAAAAGGTCGACATCGTACCGGCTAACGAGGCCGATGCCCGAGAACTCGGCGTCCCCGAACTCACCCCACTCCTGAGACTGGATCGCGTGATTTTTTCCGACAACCACGACGCTCTCGAATGGCGCGTCGGACGCTGCTTCCTGCGGCACCTGCATTACACAGTTCAGTTCACGTGATACTCCAAGCCGATGATGCCCCCGCCGTTCTTGCAGAAAATATCTGCACGGCCATGCTCGGGGCCTGGGCGTTCCGGCGCAGGACTTACAAAGCTCAGTTGGCGAAGCGGAAGTGCATGATGTCACCGTCCTTGACGACATACTCCTTGCCTTCGAGGCGCATCTTGCCGGCTTCCTTCGCGCCCACTTCGCCGCCGCCCGCCACGTAATCCTCATAGGCGATGGTTTCGGCGCGGATGAAGCCCTTCTCGAAGTCGGTATGGATGACGCCCGCGGCCTGCGGAGCCTTGGTGCCGCGCGCAATAGTCCAGGCGCGCGCTTCCTTGGGGCCGATGGTGAAGTAGGTGACGAGGTCGAGAAGCTCATAGCCGGCGCGGATGAGACGATTGAGGCCGGGCTCGGCGAGCCCCATCTCGGCCAGAAACTCGGCGCGATCCTCCGCGGGAAGCCCCGCGAACTCGGCTTCGATCTTGGCCGAGATGATCACGCACGCCGCGCCTTCCGCCTTGGCCCTCTCTTCGACCTTCTTCGAGTGGGCATTGCCGTTGGCGGCCGATGCCTCCTCCACATTGCAGACATAAACGACGGGTTTCGAGGTGAGGAGCTGAAGGGCGAGAAACGCGGGCTTCTCCTCCGACGTGATGTCGGCGAGCCTCGCAGGCTTGCCTTCGCGGAGCGGCACGAGCGCTTTCTCCATCACGACGAGCTGCGCCTTGCTCTCCTTGTCGCCGCTCTTGGCCTTCTTCTCGAGCGCGCCGATGCGCTTCTCGAGGCTCTCCATATCGGCCAGCATCAGCTCGGTCTCGACGACCTCGGCGTCCGCAAGCGGATCGATGCGGTTCTCGACGTGGGTGATGTCGTCGTCCTCGAAGCAGCGCAGCACGTAGGCCACGGCATCGACCTCGCGGATGTGCGACAGGAACTTGTTGCCGAGCCCTTCGCCCTTGGATGCGCCGCGCACGAGGCCCGCGATGTCGACGAAGGTGAGGCGCGTCGGGATGATCTGCCCGGACTTGGCGATGCCCGCGAGCTTCTCCAGGCGCTCATCGGGAACGCCGACCTCGCCGACGTTCGGCTCGATGGTGCAGAAAGGATAGTTGGCCGCTTCCGCCGCAGCCGTCTGCGTCAGCGCATTGAAGAGGGTGGACTTGCCGACGTTCGGCAGGCCAACGATGCCGCACTTGAAACCCATGGGGAAAGTCTCTCGAATTGTTCGAGGCTCGCCCTACACCGCCGCCAGCCGCCGATCAATGTAAAACGGCAGAACGGGCAGAGGTGTCGCGGCACCTCCGCCCGAAATCACGGCCTGGCGGCGAAAAATAGCCAGACGAGGACAGTTATTCGTCCTCCTCATCCAGCACTTTCTCGGTCGCGGTCAGGAGGCCCACGCTCGGGTTGGTGCCGCAGTATTTGCCGACCTTCTCCATGTTGGATACGAAAGCGTCGGTATCGAAGATCTTGTCCTCGGAATCCGAGGCGTGATAGCCCGCGATCCACATCAGGATGAACCCCAAGCCTTCCTCGTCCTCCTTGCTGGAGTTCACAGCGGCCTCGCAGGTCATGGTGGCGAGGTCAATCGCCTCGGCGCCATGGGCGGTTGCATTCTCGCCGAGCAGCTTAGAAGCGATGGACAGCACGCCGACCTTCGGGCGCTCCTTGCATCCGGCGAGGATTTTCTCGAAGTCCTTGCCGAGAGCGTTGAAGTCGACCACGGAGCCCTGCTCCTCGGTCACCGAGTAGCCGGCGATCCAATAGAGGATGCCGCCCATGCCGGACTTGTCGTTCGCAGAGCCGGAATCGATGGATTGAATGAGCTGGCTGCAGCTCACTGTCGACACGTCGATCTTTTCCGCCATGGCGGCGGTGCTCAAGCCCACAACTTGCAGCAGCACTGTGGCAAGGATGGAATAAAGGCGCCGCATATATGTCCCCCGGGTTAGCCCACTTCCGCACGGCAGCGCGATCGGCGCGCATCGGTGCACCATCGATCGCTCCTAATGCGGATTGCTTTACCGAGCCTGACCACGGCTCCGTAACAGGACCGAGGGGCGCCGCACTCAGCGGATTTTCGTGAGCTCGAAGGCGGAGTAGCTCGCCGGGCTCGGCAGCCTTTCCTTGCCGGTCATGGCATCGGCCAGGGCCTCGGCAACAACCGTCCCCTCCTCCAACTCCTTCACCGCGATGACCATGAAGGGGCGCTGCCAGTTGGTGCCATCGGCATCGCAACTGACGCAGCGCTCGCGATACTGGCCGAGGTTCAGGCTCGAGATCGGGATGGACGCGTCGATGGCGCCCGACACCAGTTCCGCCGTGCGGGTGGCGCGGCGGGCGGCGCGCTTCTTCTCCTCGACGGGGTTGCCTTCCTGGGACGCCGTGCCGACGGCGACGATCTCGCGTGCGCTGGCAAGGCCGTCGCGCACCTCCTGGTCGAGAACGTCGCCTGCAATCTCGGCGCCCGAGATCACGCGGCCGTCCCTCTCCAGGTCCTCAGCACTCCCGCGCACCCACAGGAACTGTTTCTTTGCGACGACGACATCGAACGTTCCGCGCCGGCCCGCCTTGTCGCGCCCCTCGATCTCGAAAATCAACGTGCCCTTGGTCTGGCGCATGGGCTCGGCGGCCGACAACGGGGCAATCTCCGTCGGCACGTAGGGCTCGGCGTAGGGATCGACGACGACGTTATGGACGACGACGGCCGCGGTGGTCAGAACGGCCGTGGAGCCGAGCGCGGCTGCGGCGCCTGCCTTGGTCTGCAGGAACGTCGACAGCCAGTTGTACCAATCCTGCCAGCCACGGATGCGGTCGAACCATTTGTAGGTGCTCCACGCGCGGCGCACCTTCTTCGATTTCTGGAATTGCTCCTTGAGCTTGTCCGTCCCGAGCGGCATCCGGCGCATCCCCCTTTCGAATTGTTACGTGCAGGATAGCGCGAATTCCAATCAGAAAAGAGACGAACTCACTCGCTCGGCTTGCGGCCCGCCAGCCATTTCTTGAGGTTCTCCGCCAGCGCGTTCGCGCTCTTGCCCGCGCGCTCGCCCGCCGGATGGGCGCGCTGCTTGGGAGCGGGCCTCGAGGGCGGGGCTGCGGGCTCCGCCTCAGCCGCGCGGCCGCGCTCCTTGCGCGGGTCGGGGCTCTCTCCCAGCGTCTTCGCCACGTCTGTCAGAAAGCGCGACTGGTCATCTTTCGCGAGGCGCGGGGACGCCTGGGCAATGGCCGCGAGCAGCGGCTCGAGCCACTCCTGATCTGCCTTCGTGAAATCGTTCAGCACCCAGCGCGCGACCAGCTCCTTTACGCCGGGATGGCCGACGCCGATGCGTACACGCACATAGTCATTGCCGAGATGGGCGGAGATGGAGCGCAAGCCGTTGTGGCCCGCGTTGCCGCCGCCGGTCTTCACCTTGAGCTTGCCGGGCGCGAGGTCGATCTCGTCATAGAAGACGACGATGTCGCCTTCCGCGATCTTGAGGAACCGCGCCGCCTCGCCCACGGAGCGGCCGCTCTCGTTCATGTAGGTGTCGGGCTTGAGAAGAAGCACCTTCTCGCCGCCGATCTCGCCGTCGGCCGCGTAGCCCTGGAACTTGCGCTTCCAGGGGCCGAAGCGATGCGCCTCGGCAATGAGATCCACCGCCATGAACCCGACGTTGTGGCGGTTCCGGGCGTATTCGCTGCCAGGATTTCCGAGGCCGACGAACAGCTTCATGGCTCAACCCTGAATAAGAAAAAGGCCGGCACTCGAAAGCGAATGCCGGCCTTTCGCGTCGAAGCGACTTACTTCTTGGCCGCGGGCTTGGCGGCCGGAGCCTTGCCACCCGCTGCGGGAGCAGCTGCGCCCTTGGCGGCAGCCGCACCAGCCTTGGCGGCTGCGGGAGCGGCGGCCTTGGCATCGCCTGCTGCGGGAGCGGCACCTTCCGCTGCGGAGGCGGCACCCTCGTCGTCGTCCTTCTTGGCACCGGCAATGGTGGCGACCGTGAAGTCGCGGTTGCTGATGACCGGGCTCACACCCTCCGGCATGCCAACGGCGGAAATGTGAATCGAGCGACCGATCTCGAGGCCTTCGAGGTTGATCTCGAAGAAGGACGGGATCTTGTCGTAGGGGCAGAAAATCTCAACCTCGTGGCGCACGATGTTGAGCACGCCACCGCGCTTGAGGCCTGGAGACAGCGCGTGGTTGGCGAAGCGGATCGGCACGAAGACGCGGATGATGCCGTCCTTGCCGATGCGCAGGAAGTCGACGTGGATCGGGTGATCCTTCACGGGATCGACCTGTACGTCGCGGGGAATGACGCGGATCTTGTTCGAGCCGACGGCGATGTCGAACACGGACGAGGTGAAATGACCCTTGATGAACTGCTTCCAGAGATCGTTGCCGTTGATGGCAATGATTTCGGCAGGCTGACCGTCTCCGTAGATGACGGCGGGAACATTTCCTTCGCGGCGAGCTTGACGTGCGGCCCCCTTGCCTGCACGCGGGCGCGCCGTGGCTTTGATCTCAACGATCTCAGACATGGCATTTTCTCCAATGAAAAAAGGGCCTTAACAGGCCCATCCAACTGCAACCGGCCTCCAAGGGTGCCGGGCAGGTCTCTCGCAGGTGCTTGAGATGGGCGCGTTATAGCTGCGGCGGGGGCCGTTGGCAATCGACGATCGGGTGGCAAATCCGGCCGGAACGCCCCATTTTACGGGCGATTAACCTTTGGAGACCCGATCTGCGGGGCGATGCCTCCCCGTAGCCTTCGGACGGTATGCTACACTCTTCAAAATCGGTGGCCCCGAATCCCTGGACCAGAGAGCTCGATGACCCGGAAAGTCACTAAGCGCCGCCCGGCGCAGGAGCAGGACAAGCTCATCTTCACGGCGCTGCAGGAGTCCGGCCGCCCGGTCTCGGCTTACGAGATCATCGACCAGCTTCGCGACCGCGCGACGCTCGCGCCGCAGACCGTGTATCGGGCGCTCGACCGGCTGATCGCGTCGGGCTCGGCGCATCGGCTCGAATCGCTCAACGCCTTCGTCGCGTGCTGCCAATCGACCCACAAGGGCGCCGGTGCGGCGGTGTTCGCCATCTGCGACGACTGCGGAACGGTCTCGGAGTTTGCCGAGCCGCGCGCCGTCGAGGCGCTGGCGAGCTGGGCCAAGAAGGCGAAGTACACGGTTCGCGCGATGACTCTGGAATTGCGCGGACGCTGCTCGGCCTGCACGGCGCGGATGGCGTGAAGCGGGCAGTAGGCAGTAGGCAGTAGGCAGTAGGCAGTAGGCAGTAGGCAGTAGGCAGTAGCGTTGCGATCTGGGGCAGCACGCGCAACCGCTCTCATGCCTTCCCCGAGACAGACCTCGCTCAGAAAAGAAAACGGGCGCGTGTCCGGTTGGGTCGGACACGCGCCCTTGTCTGTCTGCCAGTCAAGGCACCCTAGTTCGCAGTCACTTGAAACAGCGCGCAAGGCCCGCGGCCTCGCGCGGCGTCGTCTCAGGCGGCTGCCTTCGCCTTCCTGATGGTGCGGGAGCGAGCCTGCGCAGGCTTCTCAGCCTTGCGGATTCGTTCGCTGTTCTCCCCTGGCGCCGCGCCCCGGCGATGCGTCTTGACGACCACCTCGCCAGCCTCGAACGCCTCCTGGAGAACAGGGATGGCTCGTGCGGGATCAGCCGTCCCGCTCATGAACACGTCGAGCGCGGCATAGCCGGTCTCCGGCCAGCTATGGATGGAGATGTGACTCTCCGCCAAAACCGCAACTCCCGTGACCCCGCCCGTGGGCTTCAGGGGGTGAAGATGCATGTGCAGGAGCGTCGCGCCCGAGGCTTCGACACAACGTTTGAGAGTCCGCTCCACGTGCTCGATATCGTCGAGCTTGCGCGCACCATATAGATCAATGATCAGGTGCCGGCCGGCATAACGGCCCGCGCGGTCCTCACTCGTGTCCTCAAGAGCAACGCGCGCACCCTGCGTCGCGTGCAGATCTTCCTTTTGGGCGGGGCTTGAACGAGTCAAGTCCATCCCCAATTGGAAGAGGGTGTCATTAAAGGCCATATGACCCACTCCCCAACCAGCAGACAGATTCAACCCGAACGCTCCTTACCTTGGGGGTGTGGGGATGGAAGTCCTTGACCTTAAGGGCAGGTGGACGAACGGAGACGACGGATATGATGCAAGTGCCCCCCCGTCGCAAGAGAAAAGTGACCCTCTGGGGCTAAAAATTTTGGCCGTAACGTCACACCCTTCCAGCACGATACAGCAGCGGCCGTTTCGAGCGCCTCAGCGCGGCGTCACTGCGGGTTCAGGAACTGCTCGAGCAGCTTCTTGCCTTTCGACTTGCCGCTCTCTCCGTTGCCGCCGCCGCCCAGGAGATCGTTGACGATCTCATCGGCCTTTTTGCCTTTGAACTGCTTCCCGATCTCCTTGATCGTGTCGACCGCTTTGGGGTCCTTGAGGACGCCAGCGAGATCGGGCGAGTATTTCGGGTTCTCCCAGGAGCCGTGCACGCGAACCGGAATCTCGATGCCCGAGACATCCTGCGTGCTGCCTTGTCCGGCAAGGCTCGCCACCAGCTTCGGACGCAGCATGTAGTCGACCTCACGGGTCGGCAGCGTCACCTTGCCGGAGCCGGTGAGGCGCAGCAGCGGGCTCACGAGTTTCAGATCCTGATTCTCAGCAGTGCCGGAGCGCACCGTCCAGGTGGACGTCATTTCGCTGAAATCGGTCTTGTCGGTCGGCGCGGTGCCGAGACCGCCGAAACTCCCCTTGCCGATACCGCGCACCATCTCCGCCACGTTGACGCCGATGATGGCGCCATCGGCAAAGGCCAGCTCGGCCTTTCCGGACAGCGTTTCGACGATCTGGCGCTCGCTCGCGCCTTGGCCCGCGAGCGCGAACGCGAGGCGTCCGGTGCCGGTCAGCCGATCGAGGTCAGCCGCGTCCGTGAGGAGAGGCTGGGCGGAAATGCCGTCGAGCGTGATGTTGGCTGCGAGGCTCGCCGTGTTGCCGGCGGTGCCATCGAGCGTCACCGTGCCATGGCCGCGTCCATTGTAGAGGCGCACCTCGTCGAGCGTGGTCTTCATCACGCGGTTCTTGAGGGCGACGGTGAGATCGGACTGGTCGAGGTGGATGGTGCGGACGGTCAGCCGCCCGATCGAGAGCTTTGCGTTGGCGTCGATTGCACCGAGACCGTCGAGGTTCAGCGGCTCCTCGTCCCAGCCGTCGCGCTTGGTGTAGCCCTGCACGCGCGGACCAGGAGGCGGCCGCTCGCTTTCCTGCAGCAAATCCTCGATGGACTGCGCGCCGCCACCGCTGCTCTCGCGGGGCTTCGCTGCGGGCGCAGATCGCACGCCGTGGGACGCATACGTGTTGAGGTCCAGCTCCGTGAGCTTGAGATTGGCTTTCACGTAAGGCCGGGCGCCGCGCGTATCGAGACTGATCTCGCCGCGCGCCGTCGTCTTGTCGAGCACGATCTCCGCGGTCGAGAAGCTGAACTGGTCCGGCGCGCCGCGGAAGAGCCCCTTGGCCGTCATCGGGCCAAAACCTTCGGACGGCGGGATGTCCGTGCCGAGCCAGGCCGCGAGGGAGCGCGCCGAGGACGACTTAGCGGACAGGATACCTTCGGCGAGGAGCGCATCCTTGAAGTTCGCCGAGCCCTCGAAGGTGGCATCGAGCGCGTTGGCGGCGAGTGTCAGCTTGAGCTTCGCCGGCCGGCTTTCCATGACTTCCGAGAGCGACGTCAGCGCGCTGTCGAAGGTGACTGTCTGGCCTTTCCACGCGACGTTGCCTTTGGCGAGCAGCGGCTCTGTGAGAGCGGCCAGTGCCATGTCGACGTTGATCGCGGAGAGCCGAGAGGAGCTGCCCGTGCGCGCGTCTTGATAATTGAGCGTGCCGTTGTCGATGTGCACGTCGTCGAGCTTCAGGTCCCCGAGGCGCAGGAAGGAGCCGTTCCGGCGCGCGGGCAAGGCGGGCGCGTCGGAGGCAGGCGCACCGGCCTGCGCCAGCCTGATGCGCGCCGCGCGATCATCGAGTGCTGCGAAATCCCACGATCTGCGGCCGTTGCGGTCCACCTCGAGATTGAAGACCGGCTCGCGCAGGCGCAGCGTCTTGACGCGCACCTCGCGCTGGATCAACGGCCAGAGTGCGACGCTGACGTCGAGCGACTGCATGCTGACGAGGGGCTTCGCGCCTTCAAAGCCGGGAGCGCCGGACAGCGAGACGTCCGCCAGAGAAATGCCGACCGAAGGATAGAGCGTGAACGAGGACGGCCCGGCAATGACGAGATCGCGCCCCGTCTTCTCCTTGACCGCCGCGATCACGCGGTCACGCACGAAGTTGGCGGGAAGCGCCGCGACCGCGAAGGCCGCTGCGCCGGCCGCCATCGCAATCAAACCCAGCACGCCATAAAACAGGAACGACCGCACACCCGAGCGCTGCGGCTCACCGTAGGGCGGCGGATAGCCTCGCTCCTGATAGGGCGCGGGACCACGCGACGCCGACATCGGAGGATAGCCGGGACCTTGCTGCGGCGGATAATGCCCCTGCCCTTGCGGCGGAGGGCGGCCTGGCCTGGCAGGCGGCGCGCTCCGCTCCTCCGCAGGACGATAAGTCTCCAAACGGGGCGGTCTCCCCTGCGGAGGCGGGGTTCTGCTCGTCATCGGGCTCCTGACCTCGTGACTGGCCGTAACTCAAGAACGCGCACCTCTGACGTTTCGGCCGTAACTTGCGCTCATAAACGGCAATTGTGTCAGGGCGCGGCCCGTTTCGCGCGCCCTGCAGCAGATTTATCCACGCTTTGGCGCAGCAGCCGGCGAGCGCCTTACTTCGCCGTTGCCTCGCAAAATTACAACTTTTACGCGAAATTCACTTGTGCGACTCACGAGTTGTATTTAATTCAAATTTAGCGAGCCTTATCCGTCATTTCTCAGACTCGTTTCGGGCATCTTTGCGTCACCCCAGGGTCTGCTTTTCGACATCCCCATCTGTCATATCTCAACCTATGAGCGAGAAATACCGTTTTGTCCGTCCGCTGCTTCCGGTGGCGTTCGCGCTGGCCGCATCGGTTCATCTCCTTAGCCCTCCCACAAGCGCGGCTCCTCCGCCAGGCGGCTCGGCGATCCTGAGCGGCAAGGCGACCGTCATCGACGGCGACACGCTGGAGATCGCGGGTGAACGCGTGCGGCTGGAAGGCATCGACGCGCCGGAGAGCGACCAGACCTGCGGTGGCGGCTGGTTCGGGAGCTGGAAGTGCGGACGCGCGGCGACAGCGCAGCTCAGATGGCTGGTCGGCGGACGGCGCGTCGATTGCGAGTCCGGGGGGCGCGACAAGTACGGCCGCGTGCTCGCATGGTGCTCCGCCGACGGGCGGGACATCAATGCGGAGATGGTGCGCACGGGCCATGCCTGGGCGTTCGTGAAGTACTCCACGCGCTACGAGACGATCGAAGCTGAGGCGCGCAAGGCGAAGGCTGGAATCTGGCAGGGCGAAGCGGAGCCGCCGTGGAAGTTTCGCGAGCGCCGCTGGGAGGTTGCCGAGACGGCCGCTCCCAAGGGCTGCGCCATCAAGGGCAACATCACCGCGAACGGGCACATCTATCACATGCCCTGGAGCCCCTGGTACGCGAAGGTGAAAGTGGAGCCGGGGAAGGGCGAACGCTGGTTCTGCAGCGAGGACGAGGCCGCCAAGGCCGGGTTCAGGCCTGCGATGGGACTTTGAGCCCACTCCAGGTTCACGAGATTTCGCGGGCCGTGCGGAAGCGCCGGCCCGCTTTCCGTTTCAGTACGCACGTTCCCTCATCCGAACATTGCGCTGCAAGATAGTTGGCAGGTTGACTTCCCATAACGGAGGGAAGACATTCCCGTCCCGTCCATGTCGAGGAGCGAGTCACGGGAGCATCTCCCGCCGTCTCCTGCTCGCCGCGGGCTCGCTACGCCCTCCAATTTGGTGGCGCTGGCCTCATTGTTCTTGCGGTCTCGGGTCTCGAGAAGGGAATACCCCCAATGGTCCGTCCGAACCTTCAGCGCTTGCCGGCCATCCTCGCCGCCGCCGTGCTTTCGGCCTTCGCGTCCCTCCCTGCACTTGCGAGCGACAGTTGGCCCGGCATTCACGCCGAAGCCTTCGCGGGGCGGCCGCTGCACGACGCCCGTGGGATCGTGAAGCTCACCGCACCCTATCGCCCGGACGACGTGCGCAGCGTTCCGCTGGAAGCGGACATCTCCGTCGGAGAGAACCACACCATCAAGACCGTCTCGTTCGTGGTGGATGAAAACCCTTCGCCGGTTGCCGCGGTCTTCCGCATGGGAGAGGGGCGCAGCAAGGCGCACCTCGTCACGCGCATTCGCCTCGATCAGCAATCCGACGTGCGCGTCATCGTCGAGACCGATGACGGAACGCTCTACATGGCCGAGCAGCTCGTGAAGTTCGCAGGCGGGCAAGCCTCATGCTCCGCGCCTCCGGTTGGAGACCCGGCCGAGATCGCCGCCAACATGGGCAAGATGGATTTCGCGGCAGTGGGCGACAAACCCAACGGATCGCATCAGGTCGCGCGGGCGCGCTATGCGCTCAACCATCCGAACCACACCGGCATGGTGCTGGACCCAGTCTCGCTGCTCTATATCCCCCTGCTGATGGTGGAGCACATCGAAGCGCGGCAGGGCGAAGATCTGGTGTTCGAGATGACGGGATCGATCACGCTCGCGCAGAATCCGGCCATCGAGTTCGACTACGTGACGAACGGTGCGACGGAGATGACGGTGATCGTGCGTGACACGAGCGGCGGCACGTGGACACGCCGTTTTCCCATCGGCCCGGCCGGCTAAGGCGCGTTCACACTCTCCTCACAGTCCGCTTCTTTGAGCGCGCCCGAACGCGGCCGCATGGGCGCGCCATTCTGAAATGCGTTTACCGGGCGCGCCAGCCACGGAACCAATCTTCCAACGGAACGTTACTCCCCCGTCAATGACCTAACGTTTCGGAGGAGGATAATGGGCAATCTGTTGCACTGGGCCGTTGTTTTCCTCGTGGTTGCACTTGTCGCGGCTTTTCTGGGCTTCGGCGGCGTGGCCGGTACGGCGATGGAAGGAGCGCGCCTCCTGTTCTGGGTGGCGATCGTTTTCCTCGTAATCTCGCTGGTACTCGGACTGATACGCCGAGCTTAGTTTCTCACGCGCGAGCATTGCCGCGAGGCCGTGTCCGCACAGCTTTCCAACCTTCAGGTTCAGCCTCTCGATTGCTCCGATCAAGCGCCGGAGCAGAAGGATGCGCATGGCCTGATGGCACTACCACTACGTTTCAACCAGCTATAGGAGTTCGCAATGAACTGGGATCGCATTGAAGGCAACTGGAAGCAGTTTTCCGGCAAGGTGAAGGAGAAGTGGGGCAAGCTCACCGATGACGATCTTGCCGTGATCAACGGCAAGCGCGATCAGCTCGAAGGCAAGATCCAGGAGCGTTATGGCTACGGCCGCGATCAGGTGAAGAAGGAACTCGACGACTGGTCGAAGTCGCTCTAAGCGGATCCTCATCCGCTAACGAAAAATCCGTCGGCGAGCCTTTGCTCTCCGGCGGATTTTTTTATGTTTTGCTGGGCGCGCCCTGATCAGCCGCCGGGGAAGGTGATCATGATCTTCATGCGCACGAGCTCGGGGAAATAAGCTTCGAGGCCCTTGCCCGCGAAATAGAGAACGACGCCAAGCAGCATCAAGGCAGGGATGGCCGCGAGGGCCCCCTTCAGGAAAAAGACCACGAGACGCCCGAAGGGAACGTCGAAGCTGCGAACGGAGGCGGCCACTGGCTCGCTGTCGTAGGACGTAGGCGTCGACCGTCCCCGTGAAAGATAGGACGGGGGATCGCCGAGGGCCGCGTCCATGCCGCGTCCTTCGCGGGCGCGCTGCTCGCGCTCCCTCGCCTCCCGTGCACGGGCATCGCGTTCCCGCCTCAGCGTGCGGGGCAAGTCGTCAAAATCGCTATCCGCCGTCAGCGGAAAGTTCGCATCTGTCATCTCGTCACCATGGGTCCACAAGGGCGTCTCGCCACGAAGTACTCAGCGTCCGCCCCGGCGCGGGTCCTCCTATCCTGAGGACAGTGTTATTGCTAAGTTGCGCCGCGATTTTGACGGGGAGGTGTTCTTGAGCTCGCTAAAAGATCTAATCCGTACAATTCCGGACTACCCCAAGCGCGGCATCATGTTCCGCGACGTGACGACACTGCTGGGCGATGCTCAAGGCTTCAAGGCGGCTATCGCGCAGATGGCCGAGCCGTTCCGAACGCAGCCCATCGACGCAGTGGCGGGCATCGAGGCGCGCGGGTTCATCCTGGGCGGCGCCATCGCCGACCGGCTCGGATGCGGCTTCATCCCGATCCGCAAGAAGGGCAAGCTTCCCTGGAAAACCATCGGCCAGGAGTACTCGCTCGAGTACGGGGTGGACGTGATCGAGATCCACGAGGATGCCTTGACGGCCGGCCAGCGCATCCTGATCGTCGACGACCTGATCGCGACGGGCGGCACGGCGGAAGCGGCCGCCAAGCTCGTGCGCCGCTCGGGCGGCACGATCGTGGGGGCCACCTTCATCATCGACCTGCCGGACCTCGGCGGCAGCAAGCTCTTGAAGAGCCACGGCATCGACTGTCATGTTCTTGTGGCTTTCGAAGGACATTGAATGGGCTTTTCCGCGGACGAGATGAACGCCGCGCTTCACGCAATCGCGCGTTGGCGAGCCGAGCCTGAGGCTTCGCTCGCTTGTTCCCGCTGCGGAGAGACCGGCCTCTCGCTCGCAGACCATTCGGCGCGCCCGTATGCCGAGTGGTATCAGCTCTCCTGCCGGGCCTGCGGGCTCGAGGAGATGGTCCATATTCCGCTCGGGCCGCCCGTGATGGGCGGTCTCGACTGAGCCTCGGCGAGAGCGCATGAAAATCAACGGCAAGGCAACGCGCACGATCTGGCCCGAGAACGGTGGAGCCTCCGTCGCGATCATCGATCAGACCCTGCTGCCTCATCGTTTGGAAACCGTCTCGCTCGAAACCGTCGAGGATGCGGCCCGCGCCATCCTGACGATGCAGGTGCGGGGCGCGCCCCTGATCGGGGCAACCGCCGCCTACGGCCTTGCGCTGGCGCTCCGGCAGGATGCCTCGGATAGAGCGCTCGCCGACGCCATCGCGCTGCTCGCCAAGCAGCGGCCGACGGCGGTCAATCTCAGGTGGGCGCTCGAGGAAATGCGCCGCGCCCTTGCGGACCTTGCTCCCGAAGCGCGCGCGGCCGCTGCCCTCGCCAAGGCCGCCGCGATCGCGGACAACGACGTGGAGACCTGCCGCCTCATCGGTGTGCACGGCCTACCGCTCATCGAGGCCATCGCCAAGACAAAACCAAAGGGCGAGCCGGTTAACATCCTCACCCATTGCAACGCCGGCTGGCTCGCGTGCGTAGATTGGGGCACGGCGACATCTCCGATCTACCACGCGCACGAAACGGGCATTTCCGTCCATGTGTGGGTGGACGAAACCCGGCCGCGCAATCAGGGTGCGTCGCTCACCGCGTTCGAGCTCGGCAGCCACGGCGTGCCGCACACCATCGTGGTGGACAACGCGGGCGGCCATCTGATGCAGCACGGCAAGGTCGATCTCTGCATCGTGGGCACGGACCGCGTGGCGGCCAACGGCGACGTTGCGAACAAGATCGGCACCTACCTCAAGGCGCTCGCGGCGCACGATACCGGCGTGCCGTTCTACGTGGCGCTCCCCTATTCGACGATCGACTGGTCGCTCGCCTCCGGCCGCGACATCCCGATCGAGGAGCGGAGCGCGACGGAGGTTTTGGCCATGACGGGACGTCTCGCGGATGGATCGGTGGTGACCGTCGACATCGCGGCCCGAGGGTCACCCGCGGCCAATCCTGCGTTCGACGTGACACCCTCCCGGCTCGTCACGGGCTTCATCACGGAGCGAGGCGTTGCGCCCGCCAGCCGCGACGGGCTTCTTTCGCTCTATCCGGAACGCAACGAGAGCGCAGCATGACGAAGGGCGAGGCCAGCAAGCGCGACAGGGAGAAACTACGCAAGCCGCAGAGCCGCAACGAGACGCGGCTGCGCGAACTCGTCATCGAGACCGCGCTCTCCATGAGCCGCAGCGGCCTTTCGCCGTGCCGCTCGGGAAACGTCTCCTGCCGTTTCGAGGACGGCATGCTGATCACGCCCACTGGGCTCGCCTACGAGGACCTGGGCGCGAAGGACATCGTGTTCGTGGCGGGTGACGGCTCGGTGCCCGGAAAGCAGAAAAAGCCGTCCAGCGAGTGGCACTTCCATCTCTCCGCCTACGCTGCACGCCCGGATATGAATGCCGTCGTCCACACGCATTCGCTGCACGCGGTGGTGCTGGCGTGCGCGGGGCGGGCAATCCCGGCCTTTCACTACATGGTGGCGGTGGCGGGCGGCGACGACATCCCCGTCGTGCCCTATGCCACGTTCGGAACGCCGGAGCTGGCCGAGCACGTGGCGCGCGGCCTCCAGGATCGCAAGGCCTGTCTGATGGCGCATCATGGAGCGATCGCGCTCGGCGAGACGCTGCCCAAGGCGCTCGAGCTTGCGCATGAGGTCGAGGTGCTGGCGGAGCAGTACTACAAGCTGCTCTTGCTCGGTCCGCCGGAGCTGCTCTCCGACAGCGAGATGGCGCGCGTGATCGAGAAGTTCAAAAGCTACGGGCAGAACGCCCAGAGCTGAGAGGCGCGCCTCACTCGGCGGGCAGCATCGTATCCAGCATATGGTGCATGTTCTCGCGGCCGAAATAGCCGCTGATGCGGCCGATCTCCACGCCGTCGCGCACCAGCACCAATGTCGGCACCATTGTCACGGGGGCCGTGAGCTTGAAGCTGTCGGCTGCGCGATCGTTGATGTCCACGAACCGCAGCGGGGCCGCCTTTCCGGCGCGCGAGGCGGCATAGGACGGCACTACGTCCCGGCGAAACACCGGGCAATAAATGCAGCCCGGCGCCTCGAACGCGATCAGCTCTATTCCCGCCGGAGACGCGCTACTGGTCGCGTCCTGATCCGGCGCGGCGCCGGCTGAACCGGGGAGCGCGAGCGCCAGCAGTCCCATTCCGAGACACCTGGATTTGGCGAGAATGAAGGTTCGTATGCTCATGGCCCCGGCGCTGCAGCTTCGGTGCCATCAGGCGGAGCGCAGCGGGCGGCCTGCCGTGTTCCGTCATTCACGGTAAAGACTGCCGCGAACCCAGAGCGCTCCCGTTGCGTTGTAGGTGACAGAGAGCGAGGAGGCCGGTGTCATGAAACGCGCAGCCGTAGCCTACGAGGCGGGATTTCATGTTCTCATGGGGGATGCGCGTTCTCAGGCGGCATCCATGGTGATCGAGCCGGGCGGCACGGAGGGCGGCGCGGACAATCGCCACCGTGGAGCAGACCAATGGCTCTATGTGGCGAGCGGCCATGGGGAAGCGCTGGTCAACGGCCACGTCTATCCGCTGAAGGCTGGAGCGCTGATGTTGATCCAGCGCGGGGATACGCACGAGATCCGCAACACAGGAGAGAGCGCGCTCAAGACCCTCAACGTCTACGTTCCACCCGCCTACAGCGCGTCCGGTGACGAGCTTCCGCCCGGAAAAAGCGATTGACGAGAACGGTTTCGCCGCTGCTTCCTATCACTTAAGAACTATCCCGTAAGGGACTGAAGAGATGGAACTCAGCGTTAATTTCGATGTTAGATTTGTGAAATTCTAAACAAGTTCCGGGTGCTCACGGTGCAAGACGAAACGACCAGCCTTCCCTACCTGCTCTCCGGATCGACCCTGATCCTCGTTCTGGCCGCGTTCTACGTGGGGCGGTCTCTGTGGATCGCGCGCCGTGAATGGCCGCAGTGCAGCACGGACACCAAGGTGCTGTATCTGCTCGTGGCTCCGCTGCTGACGCTCGCGGTCGACGTGCTCGAGGTCACCGATCGTCTGTTCTGGAGCGGCCGGAAGGGCAAGCCGCAGGTTGCGAAGCGGATGGTGAAAGCGCCGCTCGGTGTGATTCCCCTCAGGCCCAAGTCAGCCCTTCGCTCGGAAGGCTAAGCGCATTCCACGCCTATCGATGCTCGCTCGCTTCCCTGCGCGGGGCGGCGGGCCTGTTCGCGCGTGCGTGGCGCTTTTGCCGTAAACGGACGATTAAGCGAGCAACCGCAATTCGCGGCGGCAAATCAACGTCGTTTGAGGTCCTTTGGGGGACAATCCGCTGATTACCTTCCGTGCGGGGATCTCCATGACGCTCAAGACGTTCGGGCAGCGCAATAAGGACATGGCATCGGCCGCCACAAGGCCCACACCTGCGCCCGCCAAGACGGGGCGCCCATTCCTCAAATGGGGGCTGGGCGTGACAGTCGCCCTCCTGACGCTGGTCTACTTCAGCAAGGACCTGTTCGAGCGCTACACGGCTCCCCGATGGGCCGACGAGGCCGTCACCGCGCAGACGCCGTTCCACACTTACTTCAAAGACAAGGACTTCTCGCGCCCGCCCGGCTTCCTCGCGCTCGACGCGACGATGATGATCTACGCGGGAGCGAAGGCCTGCAACGACACGCCGCGCGCCAAGGCCGCCTGGGACCGCATTCCGAAAATCTATGAGCTGCTGCTGCTCGAAAGCTCGGACAAGGCGAGCATTTCGGTGGTCGAGGACGCGTTCGAGCGGGGCTACGAAGACCTCAGCAAAAACCTGCCGGCCAGCTTCTGCGAGACGAGTTACTATTACCTCATCCACGACCACAAGATTTACAGCGCTCGTATCGCAGACAAGCTTCAGATGAGCATCGCCCAGAACGAGGCGAACATCCGGCAGCTCACAGCGAGCCAGGAGTCCGTGGAAGCCTGCATGAGGCACTACATCGCCTATCGGTTCCACACGAGCGAATGCCTGCGGCTGACGAAGAGCCTCCAGGACCGCCGCGAAGCCTCGCCCTGAAGCCCTCCGCTTGTCACGCGCGGAACATCGGGTCTCGCACGGGCACGTCATAACCAGCGCCGAGCCGCCCAACGGCCCCCACCTCTAACCTTCCCTCATCTGGCTCCTGCGCGACGCCCGCCGACGCGGCCGCTTCCGCCGCCAGACACCGACAACGGAGACGACATCGATGCGTGGCATCACACTGGGACTCATGCTGGCTGTTGCGACCTCAGCACTCGTAGCCGTTACCGAGCCGCTCACGACGCCTGCGATGGCAGCTGACATCACGCTCGATACGAGCAAGCTCGCACGCCTTCCGGGAGCAAAAGAGACCTACGCCAGCCCGGCCACGACCATTTTCACGAGCCCGGATTCCGTGCCCGCCGCGGCGGATGCCGCCGCCAAGCTTCTCGCCGCCGACGGCTGGCAGCGCTACGAGGATCCCTTCTCCGCAAGCGCCGCCAATCCCAACCTCTCCATCATGACGTTCAAGAAGGAGCGGCAGGGGCTTTCCGTGTTCGTCACGCTAGCGCCTGCGCAGGGCAACGCGACGAGCGTTTCCTACACGGCCAATGCCATCGTCGACGACCTGCCGTTTTCCAAGGATGCCTCCGAGATCAAGTATGCGCCGGAGCGGCCGCATCTCGCCCTCGTCACGCAGGCTCCGCTCGAAGAGCAGTTCTCCTTCTTTCGCCGCGAATTGACCGCGCGGGGGTGGCTGCCCTACTCGCGAAGGGAAAACCGCAAGATGACGGCGGACGACGACACGTCCGAGCCCAACGAGCGCGGCAAGTTCGCGTTCTTCGTGCGCGATAACCATCGCCCGCTCATGCTTCGCCTACAGAACCGCGAAGACGGCCGCCTCGACGTCGTGATCGAGGCTGTGCCGCAAAAATTGCTGACGCTGCTCGTTGAAAAAGAAGAACCTGCCGCACCTCCGGCTGCGGCTGCAGCTCCCCCGGCGGAGAGCGAGCCACACAACGAGACCGCAAAGGGCATGGATGCAAACGATGCCTTCAACGCCATCGCCGGTGAAATCCTGAACGAGGTGCGCAAGGCGACCAAGGACGCGATGGCCGATCTCAATCGCCCCGCATCGCAGGCCTCCGGCTCACCTGCCGCAACAGAAACGCTCGCCGAGCTTGCCGACGGCAATGCGCCGATCCCTCTCCCGGCAACGGCAGAGGAGATCGACTTCGACGGCGGACGCGGTTCGCTCGAGTTCGAAAGCGCCTCCAGCGTCAAATCTGTCGCGGCGTTCTATCGCGACGTGATGAAGCGCGGCGGATGGAAGGCCGATCGCTCGGTCATCGACAAGGACAACATGGTGGTGCTGCGCTTCTCCAAGGCTGCGCAAGACCTCTCGCTCACGATCATGGCGTTCGGCAAGAAGACGCGCGTCACGGCCTCGGGCTCGGCGCTCGCAACCGCCGAAGCAGAGCCTGCGGAAAACGCCTCGGAAGAGAGCCACGCGGAGGCAAAGCTCGTCACGGAGCTGACCGCCGAAGAGCGGAGCGGCTTGCCTGTTCCTGCGCCGCACTCGGTCAGCGGCAGCGAGAAGAGCCTGTTCCGCCTGTCCGTCAACGCGACGGTGCCTGCGTCGACCGAAACCGTTCTCGCCTTCTACCGGCGTGAGCTCGCCAAGATCGAGTGGAAGGAACAGGCGGGTAGCGCTGTCCTTTCGGCGGACCGCGCGGACGTTGCTTTCACGTCGCCGCAAGGGCCTGCCCGGCTCGTGCTCACGTACAAGAACGGCGAGACGACCTCGGTTCTGAGCTTGCGCAAGACGGAGGAGGCCCGCAAGTCCGGCCTGCTGCCGCCGGACGGCAAGATCAAGCTGCTTTTCGGCAATATGCTGGAGCAGGACGCCGTGCTCACGATCGGCAAGACGACGGTAAAGATCGGCGCTGGACTTGGCAGCAAGAAGCCGGACGGCCCGACGCTGGAGATTGCGCCCGGCAAGCACACCTACTCGCTGAAAGTCTCCGGACAGCCGGCGCAGACGGACGCGTTCGAAGTCACGGCGGGCGACATCTGGGGCCTCATGATCGGACCCGGCGGCGTGCTGCCGTTGCAGATGTACTGAGATTGACGGCCGACGCTCTCAAATCAGGGCGTCGGCGCCGTCCTCTGCCGGATCCACAGCACGAGAAGCACGAGCGCGGAGCCGATGATCGCCGAGACGACGTCGCGCAGCGAAATCGTGATCTGATCGAGATTGGGGAACAGCCCCAACAGACGGAACAGGAGGCCGCCAACCAGCGCGCCTGCCAGACCGAGCGCGAGGTTCTGGAACAGGCCGAACCCCTTTCGCTCGCGCCTCACGATCAGGCCAACGAGGCTCCCGCCGATCAGCCCGATGATGGCCCACACGAAAAACTGAGCGAACGAAAAGGACATGCCACTTTTCTCCGTCTCTGTGCCCTCGCCGCCTGCCAGCCCAGCATCCGGGAGGCGCGGCATTCCTTCCCTATAGCACCCTTGCAGACCGAGGCACGCGAGTTCCGCGCAAATGGGTTGATCGGCGGTTGATCGCCGCCATCAAGGAGCATCCTGGGAAAAAGAGCAGCCGGACACGGCGGACACGCCGCGCCCGGCTCAAGATCACTCCGGCAGGATGCGCACGGCGCCCTTGTCGGCGCTGGCGGCGAAGGCCGCATAAGCCTTCAGCGCGGTGGTGACATTGCGCTTGCGGGGCGCGGCCGGCTTCCAGCCGAGCTTGTCCTGCTCGGCGCGGCGGGTGGCGAGTTCCGCTTCGGAGACCGCAAGGTTGATCGTGCGGTTCGGGATGTCGATCTCGATGATGTCGCCCTGGCGCACGAGGCCGATGGCGCCACCCTGCGCCGCTTCCGGCGAGGCATGGCCGATGGAGAGGCCCGAGGTGCCGCCCGAGAAGCGTCCATCGGTGATGAGCGCGCAAGCCTTTCCGAGACCCTTGGATTTCAGGTAGCTCGTCGGATAGAGCATTTCCTGCATGCCTGGTCCGCCCTTCGGCCCTTCGTAGCGGATGACGACGACGTCGCCAGCCTTCACCTCGCCGCCGAGGATGCCCTTCACGGCTGCATCCTGGCTTTCATAGACGACAGCGGGGCCCGAAAACTTCAGGATCGATTCATCGACGCCGGCCGTCTTCACGATGCATCCGTCGAGGGCGATGTTGCCGGAGAGAACGGCAAGGCCACCATCCTTCGAGAACGGATGCTCGACGGAGCGGATGACGCCTTTCTCTCCGTCCGTGTCGAGGTCGTCCCAGCGCGCCTCCTGACTGAAGGCGACCTGGGTTGGAATGCCGCCAGGCGCGGCGCGGAAGAAGGTGCGCACCATCTCGCTGTTGGTGCGCGTGATGTCCCAGCGGTCGACGGCGTCACCCAGCGTTTCGGCGTGCACGGTCGGCGTGTCGCGATGAAGCAGACCGCCGCGATCGAGCTCGCCCAGGATGCGCATGATGCCGCCTGCGCGATGCACGTCCTCCATGTGCACGTCCTGCTTGGCGGGCGCGACCTTGGAGAGGCACGGCACCTTGCGGGACAGGTGGTCGATGTCGTCCATCGTGAAGTCGACTCCGCCTTCGTAGGCGGCCGCCAGGATGTGGAGCACCGTGTTGGTCGAGCCGCCCATGGCGATGTCGAGCGACATGGCGTTCTCGAAGGCCTTCTTGTTCGCAATGCTACGCGGCAACACGCTCTCGTCGTTCTGCTCGTAGTAGCGGCGGGCGAGATCGACGATCAGGTGGCCGGCCTCGACGAACAGGCGCTTGCGGTCGGCATGCGTCGCGAGCGTGGAGCCGTTTCCGGGCAGCGACAGGCCGAGGGCCTCAGTCAGGCAGTTCATCGAATTGGCGGTGAACATGCCGGAGCAGGAGCCGCACGTCGGGCAGGCCGAGCGCTCGATGACCTTGACGTCCTCGTCCGACACCTTGTCGTCGGCGGCGGCCACCATGGCATCGACGAGATCGAGCGCGTGGGTCTTGCCGTGGAGGACGACCTTGCCGGCTTCCATCGGTCCGCCGGAGACGAAGACGGACGGGATGTTGAGGCGCATGGCGGCATTCAGCATGCCGGGGGTGATCTTGTCACAGTTCGAGATACAGACCATGGCGTCGGCGCAATGCGCGTTGACCATGTACTCGACCGAGTCCGCGATGATCTCGCGCGACGGCAGCGAATAGAGCATGCCGTCGTGGCCCATGGCGATGCCGTCATCGACGGCGATCGTGTTGAATTCCTTGGCGACGCCGCCGGCCGCCTCGATCTCGCGCGCGACCAGCTGGCCGAGGTCCTTCAGGTGGACGTGGCCCGGCACGAACTGGGTGAACGAGTTCACCACCGCAATGATCGGCTTTCCGAAATCCGCGTCCTTCATGCCGGTCGCGCGCCAGAGGCCGCGGGCACCGGCCATGTTACGGCCGTGGGTGGTGGTTCGGGAGCGATAAGGAGGCATTGTTTGGGATCTTTCTAATCTCTTCCGATACCGCCCCGTACGACCTTCCCAGACGGTTGTAAAATATATTATTGAGAACACATTAGGTCGCACGGAGACTTTATGTCATGTTGGACCTGCGCCAGCTCCGCCATTTTCTCGCCGTCGCCGACACGCTGCATTTCGGGCGGGCCGCGGAACGGCTGGGCATGACCCAGCCGCCGCTCAGCCAGTCCATCCTGGCGCTCGAGCGGCAGCTGGGAGCCGCGCTTTTCACCCGCTCGAAGCGGAATGTGGCGCTGACCGCGTTCGGGCGGCAATGGCTCGAGCATGTTCGCCCGGCCGTGGAGAGGATAGCGGCGTTGCCCGACATCGCGCGGCGGATCCGCGACGGCACGGTGGGACAGCTCGGACTGAGCTTCGTCAGCACGGCGGACTACAGCCTGTTACCCGCGCTGGTCCGCCGGTATGCGGCGCGCTTTCCGTCCGTGGAGGTCAACCTCACCGAAGCGACCAGCGACGTGCAGATCGAAAGTCTTTTGGGCGGACATGGCCATGCCGGGATCATCATCCCGCCCGATACCGCGCTGCCGGAGGCGCTGGCCTATATGCCGTTGCTGCGCGAGCCTTTGGTTGCGGCCGTCCCGGAGGCCTGGGTTTCGGACGGGCGCTCTTCGGATGGGGACTGGCTGGACCAGCCGCTCATTCTCTTTCCGCGGCGCGTGGCCCCTGTCTTTCACGACCTCGTCACCGGCTACCTCGCCAGGCGAAGCGGGTCCTTGCATGTGAGGCAGGAGGCCATCCAGATGCAAACGATCATCAGCCTCGTCTCGGCCGGCATGGGCTTCGCGCTGGTGCCGGACTCGTTACGGAACCTTGCCCGGACAGGCGTGCGCTATCTGGAGCTGCGGGAGCCGCCGGTGCTGGAAACGGGCCTCGCGTGGTTACGCGAGAACGACAGCGCGACACTCCGAGAATTCCTGAGCGTTGCCGCAGACGTCAAAGCCGCGTGAGACCCGGCGCGATGCGCGCTGCTCGGCGGAATTATCTTTTTATTTCAGGGAGTGGTTGGTGGAGCCAAGCGGGATCGAACCGCTGACCTCTTGCATGCCATGCAAGCGCTCTCCCAGCTGAGCTATGGCCCCTTACCATGGGTTCTTGCGTGTTGGGGAACCGAAGCTCCCTTTCGCAAGCGGGATCCTGAGGCGTGTGCCGCGCTGGTGCTTGCGGCGCCGTCAAGATCACGAAGACCGGCTCATTAGGCCGATCGCCTCAAAACTGCAAGAGCGAAGTTAGCGCATGCACGCCAAAAAGATACGGACGTGCCACCTTCGCCTTCCTTGCGCCTCGCAGGCCGCGTGTGACGCGCCAGATGGCAGGATCTGGCGCGATCGTGGTCGCTGGCCGGACCGACGATTCACGCGCCAGATGGCAGGATCTGGCGCGATCGTGGTCACTGACTGGACCGACGATTCACGCGCCAGATGGCAGGATCTGGCGCGATCGTGGTCACTGACTGGACCGACGATTCACGCGCCAGATGGCAGGATCTGGCGCGATCGTGGTCGCTGCCTGGACCGACGATTCACGCGCCAGATGGCAGGATCTGGCGCGATCGTGGTCACTGACTGGACCGACGATTCACGCGCCAGATGGCAGGATCTGGCGCGATCGTGGTCACTGACTGGACCGACGATTCACGCGCCAGATGGCAGGATCTGGCGCGATCGTGGTCCTAACGCTCCTCGTCGCCTTCGGTGACCGGGCCGCCGATGATGTTGGACATATCGCCGCCTTCTTCCTCTTCTTCCTCGAGGAAGGTCTCGTCCTCGTCGGCGGCAACGGCGGTGTCGCCATCCTCGATGTCCGGCAGCGCATCGTCGGCGTCCGCCTCTGCGGTCTCCACCGGCGCCTTCTCGGTATAATCCGACTTGCGGCCGCGACGGCTCGATTTCTCCTCGCCAGCCGCAGCGAGCGCGAGCGGCGACGAAGCCAGCTCATAGATCGAGCCGCAGATCGGGCAGGTAATGGGATCTCGGTTGAGGTCGTAGAACCGAGCACCGCATTCATTGCTCTGGCAGGTGCGCTTTGTCCCGCGCGCTTGCTTGGTCGCCATGGCTGTCTCACCTGTCAAATTGGGATAGCGGGGTCTGCCACAGCATCCGGCGGCTGTCAAAACGAAATCCGGTGCCGGTGCTGATAAAGCGTCGCGCGGCGTTGACAGGGCCTGGATGGGGCGGCTCTATGCCCGGGCTTTCCTTCACAACCCGGGCTCAGGCGTCCCTCCGGCGCCTCCCCGCGACATTTCGGGCGCCACCACGTGACTCACGCCGATCCTACCCCGCTCGCTTCCCGCCGCTCCGGCCCCCTCAAGGGCACACTTCGGGTGCCCGGTGACAAATCGATCTCCCACCGGGCCCTGATGCTCGGCGCCTTGGCGACCGGAAAAACGCGCATCCGCGGCCTTCTCGAGTCCGAGGACGTGATCAACACCGCACACGCGGTCACGGCCCTCGGCGCGCCTGCCCGGAAAACCGGAGACACCTGGGAGGTGCTCGGCCGCGGCACCGGCGGGCTCACGCAGCCCGACAAGCCGCTGGATTTCGGCAACTCGGGCACCGGCACCCGCCTGATGATGGGCGTGATCGCGCCGCACGACATCACGGTGACGATGATCGGCGACGCCTCGCTCTCCAAGCGGCCGATGGGCCGGGTTCTCAACCCGTTGAAGCAGATGGGCCTCGAGGTGGAGGGTGACCGCGACCGGCTGCCCTTAACCCTCCGCGGCACCTCTGAGCTCGTGCCGATGGTCTATGAGCTTCCGGTGCCGTCGGCCCAGATCAAAAGCGCGATCCTGCTCGCGGGGCTCGGCGCCGCCGGCGAAACCACAGTCGTCGAGCCCGAGGCAACGCGCGATCACACCGAGCGGATGCTCCGGCATTTCGGCGCGGACGTGCGGACGGTTTCCGAAGGCGGCGCAACCCGGATCACGGTGCGCGGCGGCGCGGAGCTCGAGGGCCGCGATGTCACGGTGCCGGGCGATCCCTCCTCCGCTGCATTCCTGATCGCATCGGCGCTCATCGTGCCGGGCTCCGACATCACCATCGAGGGGCTGCTCGTCAACCCGACGCGGACGGGCTTCTACACCACCCTCCAGGAGATGGGCGGCGACGTCACCTTCCTCAACGAGCGGGAGGAAGGCGGAGAGCCTATCGCGGACATTCGCGCCCGTTTCTCCGCGCTTTCCGGCGTCTCGGTGCCGGCGGACCGCGCGCCTTCGATGATCGACGAGTATCCGATGCTGGCGGTCGTCGCGGGCTTCGCCAAGGGCGCGACGCGGATGGACGGCCTCGCGGAGCTCAAGGTCAAGGAGAGCGACCGGCTCGCGGCAACGGCCGCGGGGCTCGAAGCGAACGGCGTTCGCACCGAGGTTTCCGGCGACACGCTCATCGTTCACGGCACAGGCTCCGTACCGGGCGGCGGGCTGGTTGAGACCCATCTCGACCACCGGATCGCCATGTCGTTCCTGGCCATGGGGCTCGCGAGCACGTCTCCCGTCACGGTCGACGATACGGCCATGATCGCCACCAGCTTCCCGGAGTTCCGGCACCTTATGGAGCAGATCGGGGCGCAGTTCGGCGAAGGCGGCGGCGCATGATCATCGCCATCGACGGACCGGCGGCCTCCGGCAAGGGCACCCTCGCCAAACGGCTCGCCGATCACATGGGTTACGCCTGCCTCGACACGGGCCTGCTCTACCGGGCGGTGGCGCGCGATGTGGCCTCGCGCGGGTTCCGGCTGGAGGACACCTGGGCAGCGGTGGCCGCAGCGCGGGGCCTCGTTCCTGCGACCTTCGACGATCCGGCGCTGCGGGGAACCGCCGCCGGGGACGCGGCCTCGATCGTCGCCAAGATTCCAGCCGTTCGGGCGGCGTTGCTCGCCTATCAGCGGGATTTCGCGGCCCAGCCGCCCGGCGCCGTGCTCGACGGGCGGGACATCGGCACCGTGGTCTGCCCGAACGCGGACGTTAAGATTTTCGTGACCGCTAGCCCCGAAATCCGGGCCCGGCGCCGGTTTGCCGAGTTCGAGGCGCGCGGCACAGGCGTTGCCTATGAAACGGTGCTGGCCGATATCCTGGCCCGGGACGCCCGCGATGCCGGCCGGGCCGACGCCCCCATGGCCAAAGCTGCCGATGCGATATTGCTCGATACCAGTAACTTGAGTATAGAAGCCGCATTCGACGCCGTCGTCGGATTGATCAAGAGGAAGATCAGCCACTAGGGGCGCATGACACATGCGTCTCAATTTTCACTGGCGGGCCAGGGCCCATCACGACGGTGCCGAGACAATATTCAAAGAAACGTGCCGGTAGAAAACCGTCCGCTCGCGCTTCCGTGCGCGTTCGGCGGGGCTCGCGGCCATCACTCATCCACGTCGCCGGGCAGCCTGCAACGGGTGCCGGGCGGCAAACATCCATTTCCAACACACGTTCAGGAGTCTGAATGACCACCGAAATCAGCAAAGACTACACCCCGTCGCGCGACGAGTTCGCCGCGATGCTCGCCGACAGCCTGGCGAAGGACGACGTTTTCGAAGGCAGCGTCGTCAAGGGTAAGGTCGTCGGCATCGAGAAGGATCTCGCCGTCATCGACGTCGGCCTCAAGATGGAAGGCCGCGTTCCGCTCAAGGAGTTCGGCCTCGGCGGCAAGCCGGGCGACATCAAGGTCGGCGATACGGTCGAAGTCTACCTGGAGCGCATCGAGAACGCGCTCGGTGAAGCCGTTCTCTCGCGCGACAAGGCACGCCGCGAAGAGAGCTGGACCCGCCTCGAGAAGCTCTCCGAGAAGGGCGAGAAGGTCACCGGCGTGATCTTCAACAAGGTGAAGGGCGGCTTCACCGTCGATCTCGACGGCGCCGTGGCCTTCCTTCCGGGCTCGCAGGTCGATATCCGTCCGGTGCGCGACATCGGTCCGCTCATGCATCAGCCGCAGCAGTTCCAGATCCTCAAGATGGATCGCCGCCGTGGCAACATCGTCGTCTCGCGCCGCTCGGTGCTCGAAGAGACGCGCGCCGAGCAGCGCGCCGACATCGTCGCCCGCCTCGCCGAAGGCCAGATCATCGACGGTCTCGTCAAGAACATCACCGACTACGGTGCGTTCATCGACCTCGGCGGCATCGACGGCCTGCTGCACGTCACCGATATGGCGTGGCGCCGCGTAAACCATCCGTCCGAGATCCTGAACGTCGGCGACACGGTGAAGGTGCAGATCATCCGCATCAACCCCGAGACGCAGCGCATCAGCCTCGGCATGAAGCAGCTCCAGTCCGATCCGTGGTCGGCCATTGAGGCCAAGTACCCGATCGGCGCCCGCTTCTCCGGCACGGTCACGAACATCGCCGACTACGGCGCGTTCGTCGAGCTCGAGCCCGGCGTCGAGGGCCTGATCCACGTCTCCGAGATGAGCTGGACCAAAAAGAACGTGCACCCCGGCAAGATCGTCTCGACCAGCCAGCAGGTCGAGGTGCAGATCCTCGAGGTGGATCCCGCCAAGCGCCGTATCTCGCTCGGCCTCAAGCAGACCCAGGACAACCCGTGGGATGCCTTCCTGGCTCAGCATCCCAAGGGCACCGTCGTCGAAGGCCCGATCCGCAACATCACCGAGTTCGGCCTGTTCATCGGCCTCGACGGTGGCGTGGACGGCATGGTCCATCTGTCGGATCTCGACTGGCAGAAGGCCGGCGACGAGGTCATCAAGGACTACAAGAAGGGCGACACCGTCAAAGCCGTGGTGCTCGACGTCGACAGCTCGAAGGAGCGCATCTCGCTCGGCATCAAGCAGCTCGCCGGCGACCCGGCCGACGAGCTCGGCAAGTACAAGAAGGGCGACCAGGTGACCTGCGAGGTCGTCCAGGTGCAGGAGAACGGCATCGAGGTGAAGATCGCGGATACCGATCTCACCACGTTCATCAAGCGCTCGGATCTATCGCGTGACCGTTCGGAGCAGCGCTCGGAGCGCTTCACCGTCGGCCAGAAGGTGGACGCGGCCGTTCTCTCGGTCGACAAGGCTGCCCGCCGCATCGGCGTCTCGATCAAGGCGCTCGAGATCGCAGAGGAGAAGCAGGCCGTTGCACAGTACGGCTCCTCGGATTCGGGTGCTTCGCTCGGCGACATCTTCAAGGCCGCCATCAAGAAGCGCGACGCGGGCGACGAGGGCTGAGCCCTTCCCCTCTCGCAATTCGAGATCACACCATGCGCGGGGCGGAGACGTCCCGCGCATTTTTCTTTCACGCGAGAGCGCCATTGCGCAGCGCCCGGCAGTTTCCTAATTTTGCAGCAACGACTTATTGGCAGGAGCGATGACCGATGTCCCTTGAGACCGAAGCCGTTCTCGACCGGCGCCGCATGCGCAGGCGGCTGGCCTTCTGGCGCAGCGCGGCCGTGCTGTTCGTCGGACTGCTGCTCGGCGCCCTGATGTTCAGCAGCGACGATCTTTCGAGCCTCGCCGGCACGCATCAGATCGCGCGCGTCTCCATCGAAGGCACGATCACCGACGATCGCGACCAGATCGCCATGCTGAAGAAGATCAAGGACGCCAAGCACGTCGAGGCGCTGCTGGTGTTCGTGAACAGCCCGGGCGGCACCACCACGGGCGGCGAGAGCCTGTATCTCGCGCTCAGGGACGTCGCGGAAAAGAAGCCTGTCGTGGCGCAGTTCGGCACCGTCGCGGCGTCCGCCGGCTATATCGTGGGGCTCGGCACAGACCACATCGTGGCGCGCGGCAACACAATCACAGGCTCAGTCGGCGTGCTGGCGCAGTGGCCGGAAATCAGCGAGATGCTGGCCAAGCTCGGCGTGAAATTCAACGAGGTTAAGAGCGGCGAGCTGAAGGCCGCGCCCAATCCGTTCGAGCCTGCCTCGGAAGGCGCGCGCCGCGTGATGCAGGACACCATCGACGACGGCTTTCAGTGGTTTCTGTCGCTTGTCGAGACGCGGCGGGGCATCGTCGCCAGAAACGTAAACGGCCTGGTCGAGGGGCGCATCTACTCGGGCCGACAGGCGCTCGAGAACAAGCTGGTGGACGAGATCGGCGGGGAAAGCGAAGCCGTGCGCTGGCTCGAGACGAGCCGCGGCGTCAGCAAGGATCTCAAGGTGGTCGACTGGAAACCCACGCCGGAAGGCGCCTGGGGCAAGGTTACCGGAAGCGCCTCTCAGGCCGCCATTTCGGCCCTTGCCTCCGTGTTAAGCAGTGTCGCACATCTCGCAACTCTTACCCCCGCCGTTGGTCGAGTTGGCCTTGACGGCCTCGTTTCTGTTTGGCAACCTTCTGAAAATTAGAATAAATACAATTACTTTCGGGAGGGCGTGTGCTTTGATTAAATCCGAACTGATCCAGAAAATTGCAGCCTCGAACCCGCATCTCTATCATCGGGACGTCGAACGCATCGTCAACGTGGTGTTCGATGAAATCGTAGATGCCCTTGCGCAGGGCGATCGTGTCGAGTTGCGTGGCTTCGGCGCCTTCACGGTGAAGCACCGCGCCGCCCGCCAGGGACGCAACCCGCGCACCGGGACGCCGGTTCCTGTCGCAGAAAAGTTCGTGCCGTTCTTCAAGACGGGCAAGGAACTGAGAGACCGGCTCAACACGAACGCATAAGCGGCGCCGATCGAATAGGCGTTGCAGGCGAACTTCGCAGACGAGACACGAGCGTGCTCAAACGTATCATTTGGCTGTTGATCGCGTTTCCCGCAGCGGCGCTGCTCATCACGCTTGCGATTGCGAACCGCCATTCCGTTCGCCTGGTGCTCGATCCTTTCCGGCCGGAGACGCCGGTTCTTTCCGTGGTGCTGCCGTTCTACGGTTTTCTGTTCGGTGCGCTTCTGATCGGCGTCGTTCTCGGCGGCGCGGCCACGTGGCTTTCTCAATCGCGATGGCGCCGCACGGCGCGCGTCAGGAGCGGCGAGGCCAAGCGATGGCGATCGGAGGCCGACCGGCTCACGCGCGAGCGCGATGCCGAGGTTGCGAGCCGGGCCAAGGCCCTTGCCGCGCCGGACAAGCGCAACGCGGCGTGAGCGTCTCCGCGCAGCGGACTCTCCTTGCGCCCCTATGTGCGATCCGCGAGCGTCCTCCACGATTCTCCGCACTGTCGCGCCAAGCCATATTCCGGTGATTCCGGGAACTCGTGGCAACACCGAGGGTGCCATCCGAAACTTTCAGCGCTGAACCGACGCCCGATGACGACGCAAGTCAAAATCTGCGGTTTGAGCACCGAGGCAACGCTCGAGGCGGCCCTCGACGCGGGCGCGGATCTCGTGGGCTTCGTGCTGTTTCCCAAGAGCCCGCGCAACGTGAGCGTGGAGCGCGCCGCCGCGCTCGCCCGCCACGCGCGCTCGCGCCGTGACGGCGTCCAGGTGGTGACGCTGCTCGTGGACGCCGACGACGTGCTCGTCGATCGCGTGACCGCAGAGATCAAGCCCGATCTCCTGCAGCTTCATGGGCACGAGACGCCCGCGCGCGCCGAGGAGATCCGCCGGCGCAGTGGCCTTCGCGTCATGAAGGCGGTTCCCGTATCGGACCGGAGCGAGGTGGATGACGCCTTGCGCTATCTCGCGGCCGGGGGCGGCGCCGATCTTCTGCTGTTCGACGCCAAGCCGCCCGCCAATGCCGATGCCTTGCCTGGCGGCAACGGGCTTGCCTTCGACTGGCACATCCTGGATGGGGCACGTGGTCGCGCTCCATTCGCGCTTGCCGGAGGCCTCTCGCCGGAGAACGTTGCTGCCGCAATCGAATTGACCGGAGCCGAGATCGTCGACGTCTCGTCCGGCGTCGAGAGCCGTCCCGGCCAGAAAGACCCCGATCTCATCCGCCGCTTCCTTCGCGCCGCAAAGGCCGCTAAGCAGGCATGAAAATTCTCCACCCGCCGCGGCGGGGCTAAACCGAGGACAGTGCCGATGGCCTCAAAAGACCAGAAGACCCACGAAGCGAAGCTCAACACGCTGCGCTCCGGACCCGACCCGCGCGGTCACTTCGGCATGTTCGGCGGACGTTTTGTCGCCGAGACGCTGATGCCGCTGATCCTCGATCTGGAAACGGCCTACGAGGCGGCAAAGAACGATCCCGCGTTCCAGGCCGAACTCACGCAGCTCATGCTTCACTACGGCGGGCGGCCGAGCCCGCTCTACTACGCGGAGCGTCTCACCGAGCATTTCCGTGGCGTGGCCAAGGCGGCGGGCGGCACGGGCGGCGCCAAGATCTATTTCAAGCGCGACGAGCTGAACCACACGGGCAGCCACAAGATCAACAACTGCCTCGGCCAGATCCAGCTCGCGCGCCGCATGGGCAAGACGCGCATCATCGCCGAGACGGGCGCGGGCCAGCACGGCGTGGCTGTCGCCACCGTCTGCGCGCGCTTCGGCCTTCCCTGCGAGATCTACATGGGCGCGACGGACGTGCAGCGCCAGGCGCCGAACGTTGCCCGCATGTACATGCTGGGCGCCAAGGTCAACCCGGTGACGGCGGGCGCGGGCACGCTCAAGGACGCGATGAACGAAGCGCTGCGCGATTGGGTGACCAACGTGCACGATACATACTACCTCATCGGCACGGCGGCAGGTCCGCATCCCTATCCCGCGATGGTGCGTGATTTCCAGTCGGTGATCGGCACCGAGACGCGCGAGCAGATGCTCGAGCGTGAAGGGCGCCTGCCGGACACGCTCGTTGCCTGCATCGGCGGCGGCTCGAATGCGATCGGCCTCTTCCATCCGTTCCTCGACGACGAAAGCGTGAAGATCTACGGCGTCGAAGCGGGCGGACACGGGCTCGATGTCGAGAACGGACACGCCGCCTCGATGAACGGCGGACGGCCGGGCGTTCTGCACGGAAACCGCACGTATCTCCTGCAGGACGCGGAAGGCCAGATCCTCGAAGGTCATTCGATCTCGGCGGGCCTCGACTATCCGGGCGTGGGTCCCGAGCATTCGTGGCTCAAGGATACGGGCCGCGTCGACTACGTCTCAATCACGGACAAGGAGGCGCTGACCGCATTCCAGCTCAGCGCCAAGCTCGAAGGCATCATTCCGGCGCTTGAGCCGTCGCACGCGCTCGGCTGGGTCACGAAGCTCGCGCCGACGCTCCCTCAGGACAACCTGCTCGTCATGAACATGTGCGGACGCGGCGACAAGGACGTGTTCGCAGTTGCCGGCTATCTGGGGATCAAGCTTTGACCAACACATTCGAAACGCGGATAGACCGGCGCTTCGCGGCGCTCAAGACGGAAGGCCGGGCGGCGCTCGTGACATTCGTCACGGCGGGCGACCCGGATCTCGAAACCTCGAAGAAGATCCTGGCCGGGCTGCCCAAGGCAGGCGCAGACGTCATCGAGCTCGGCATGCCGTTCTCGGATCCGATGGCGGATGGGCCCGCGATCCAGGCTTCCTCGCTTCGCGCGCTCAAGGCCGGGCAGAAGATGCGCGATACGCTCGCGATGGTTCGGGAGTTCCGAAAGACAGACCCGGACACGCCCATCGTGCTGATGGGCTATTACAATCCGATCTACGTGTATCCCGTTGCGGCGTTCCTGGAGGACGCGGCGGCGGCCGGGGTGGACGGGCTTATTGTTGTGGATGTTCCCCCCGAGGCCGACGACGAGCTTTGCCTGCCGGCGCGCGACAAGGGCATCAACTTCATTCGCCTCGCGACCCCCACTACCGACGATAAGCGCCTGCCAGCAGTGCTGAAAAACACGTCCGGATTTCTTTACTATGTTTCCATCACCGGCATCACCGGAGCCGGGGCGGCAAATCCCGACGACGTTCAACTGCAGGTGGCGCGGATAAAGAAGGCGACAACTCTTCCCGTCGCGGTCGGTTTTGGCGTAAGAACGCCGGAGCAGGCGCGTGCCATGGCGAAGGGCGCGGATGGCGTAGTGGTCGGCTCAGCATTGGTGCGCGCCATCGAAGAGAGCTTAACTGAGGACGGCCGCCCGACTGGAAATACGGTCGGCTCCGTTCTAAATTTGGTCGAAGGCTTGAGCGCCGCCCTGCGCTCTTCATGAGAGGCGGGCAGCGACAACCGGCCAGAGGCATTCGAAGCAGACGGTTTCGGGCGCTGGCGGTGGCACAATCTTTCTACGGCGAATGGCATGAGCGGCGCTGCCCAGGTGGGCAGACGGAACGCGGGGTTTCGAGGAGCGGTCAAGCGTGAACTGGATCAACAACGTCGTCCGGCCCAAGATCCGCAGCTTCCTCACGACGAAGCGCGAGGTTCCCGAGAACCTCTGGGTCAAGTGCCCGGAGACTGGCCAGATGGTCTTCTACAAGGACCTCGAGGCCAACCAATTCGTCGTGCCGGGCTCCAACTACCATATGAAGATGGGCTCGCGCGCGCGGCTCACCAATCTCTTCGACGGCGGCGTGTTCGAGCAGGTCGCAGTCCCCACCGTCGCGCAGGATCCGCTGCGCTTCCGCGACGGACGGCGCTACACGGACCGCATCAAGGATGCCCGCGCCAAGACGGGCCTCGACGATGCCGTGCTGATCGGCGAAGGCACGCTCGACGGGCGCATGGTGGTCGCGGCCGCACAGGACTTCGAGTTCATGGGCGGCTCGCTCGGCATGGCCGCAGGTGAAGCCGTCATCGCCGGAATGCTGCGCGCAGTCGAGCTCAAGGCGCCGTTCATCCTGTTCGCGGCCTCGGGCGGCGCTCGTATGCAGGAGGGCATCCTTTCGCTGATGCAGATGCCGCGCACGACGATCGCCGTGCAACGCCTGCGCGATGCGAAGCTGCCGTATATCGTCGTGCTCACCGATCCGACCACGGGCGGCGTCACGGCCTCGTATGCAATGCTGGGCGACGTCCACATCGCCGAGCCCGGCGCACTCATCTGTTTCGCGGGGCCGCGCGTCATCCAGCAGACGATCCGCGAGCAGCTTCCCGACGGCTTCCAGCGGGCCGAGTATCTGCTTAGCCACGGCATGATCGACATGGTCGTGCATCGCCACAAGATGCGCGAAACGCTGAGCCGCATCTGCAGCCTGCTGATGCACGGCGCAGCCATCGACAAGACCAAGGCGCGGCGCGGAAACGGCAAGATGCCGGTCAACGGAAGCGTGGACGGCAAGCTGATCGAATCCGCCGTCGAGCTGGAGCCTGTCGAAGAGGACAAGCGCTTCGGCGAGCAGAAGGGCGATGCGGACGCCGCCGGCGGCACCGCCAGGGAACAACCCAGGAATTGAGCTCGCCAGACGACTGGCGCGGGGCGTTGTGCCGATGGATTTGGCGCTCGTGCAAGGAGCGTTTCCGCTCCGGGACGCATTATTTCGCACTGCGGGATATTTCCTGTGCGTGTCGAGTCCTGTTGACCTCTCCCCAGGGCCAGGGCTTTCTCTCTTCGCCGGGCAGCCGGTTCCCACTATTCTCGACGCAGGCCAGCAGGAATCGCATGCAGATTGCGCGATCAAGACTGGCAGTGCGGGCGATGCCCGCTGAAGGAGGAGCGTGCCATCCTAACTAGCGACCAGCTCCTCGCGGACATGAAGCTCCTGCACCCCAAGCTCATCGATCTTTCGCTCGGGCGGGTGGAGCGGCTTCTGGCCAAGCTCGGTAACCCGCACAAGTCTCTTCCGCCCGTCATTCATATCGCGGGTACGAACGGCAAGGGCTCGGTCACGGCCTACCTCAAGGCCATGCTAACGGCGGCCGGCAAGCGCGTGCACGTCTACACCTCTCCGCATCTCGTGCGCTTCCATGAGCGCATCGAGCTGGCGAGCGCGCCAGGCCTCACGCAGCCGATCGCGGAAGCGGATCTCGTCGACGTGCTGTCGCGCACGCAGGCGGTGAACAGCGGCGACGACATCACGCAATTCGAGATCACCACCGCGGCGGCGTTCCTGGCGTTTGCGGAGCACCCTGCCGACATCGTTCTGCTGGAAGTGGGTCTCGGCGGACGTCTCGACGCGACCAACGTGATCGCAAAGCCCACGCTCACCGTCATCACGCCGATCTCGCTCGATCATGCCGAAAAGCTCGGCGGGACCATCGAGAGCATCGCGACGGAAAAGGCGGGCATCCTGAAGCGTGGCGTCGAGTGCATCGTCTCGCAGCAGGAAGACAGCGTGCACGAGGTCATTGCGCGCGAGGCGACACGCGTTGGGGCAAACCTTTTCGTGTGGGGGCAGAACTTCGACGCCTACGAGCAGCGCGGCCGTCTCATCGTGCAGAAGTCGGACCATCTTCTCGACCTGCCGCTGCCTGCGCTCATCGGGCGCCATCAGATCATCAACGCGGGCACGGCAGTCGCGGCTGCGCTGGAGTTGAAGGACGTCGTGCTCGACGAGGCCTCGATCGAGCGCGGGCTCGTCAATGCACGCTGGCCCGCCCGCATGCAGCGCATCGACAGCGGGCCGCTTCCTTCGCTGCTCAAGCCGGGCTCGGAGCTGTGGCTGGACGGCGGGCACAATCCCGCTGCAGGCCTCGTGATCGCGCAATCGCTCGCAGACCTCGAGGAGCGCGCGCCGAAGCCGCTCTATCTCGTCGTCGGCATGCTCGGCCTCAAGGATGCCCCGGGCTTCCTCGGACCGTTCCGCGGGCTTGCGCGCCACGTTGTCGGCGTGCCGATCCCCGGCGCGCACGAGGCACCGTTCTCGCCGGATGCCTTGGCCGATGCGGCACGCTCGGTCTCGCTCAGCGCGGAGGCGGCTCCGTCCGTCGAAGCCGCGCTCAAGCGCATCGAGGCGATCGATGCCGGGCCCAAGCGCATCCTCATCACGGGATCGCTTTATCTCGCGGGGCATGTGCTGGCGCTGCAGGAAGGCGTGGAGCCGCAGGCGAACTAGCCGGCAGCGCATCTAGATGCTGGCCTGTAGTTTTCGAACTCTCCGCAAAAACAAAAGGGCTCCGACGGATGTCGGAGCCCTTCGTCATTCGATAGCGTGCAGCGCGCTTAGGCCTTCGCGACCAGGGTCTCGCCGATCTGCGAGCCCAGCCACTCTTCGAGCTTGCGCTTCTGGACGAGTGCGCCGACGTGCTGGCCGGCGACCTGACCGTTCTTGAAGACGATCAGCGTCGGCATGGCGCGGATGCCGTACTTCGTCGTGATGGCGGGGCTCTGGTCCACGTCGATCTTCACGACCTTGACCTTGCCCTTCTGCTCAGCCGCGACCTGCTCGAGAGCGGGCGCCATAGCCTTACAGGGACCGCACCATTCGGCGAAGAAATCGACGAGAACGGGCTCGGTCGACTTCAGAACTTCCTCGTCGAACGTCTTGTCGGATACGAGTGCGGTCATCTTACGAATCTCCTTGTTCGGCGTCAGCCGAGAGCTGTGATGTTGCGTCTTATACGGGGAATTTCATCTTCCGGATCATATCCGGCGGGGTTCCCTCAAGCGCGATCCACTCGCTGGCTGCGCGGATCGTGAACGTAGGAATGCCGACCTCATGCGTCAAGACTGGATATATCCAACCGCCAGAGTTCGGCAGCATAAGCGTCGAGCGTTTCTTGAGGGATTTCCATGAGATAGGGACCTTGCGTCCAGAGCAGAGCAGCGCGGACCGGCTTGTCCGGGACGATTTCGCGCACAGCCAGGCGGTAGGCGGCAAGCTGGTAGAGATAGACCGGCGCGACGGCCGCCAGATCGCGCGGGGCGCCGCGGTTGGTCTTGTAGTCGACGATGAGGGCTTCGCTGTCCGTGATGGCCAGCCGATCGAGCTGACCGGCAATGCGAAGCGGCGGGCCCGCCGCGCCATCGGGACGGGGAATCACCGCCACGACCGGCACCTCGGCCTGGCTTCCGGCGCCGAACACTGGCGCAAAAGTTGTATCAGTCAAGATGGCCAGCACCTCTTCGGCAATACTCGCGAGCGTGCGTGCCGGAAGGCCGCGTCCGCGCTCGGCCAGAAAGGCCTTCGCCGCCTTCGCGCGAGCCTTGGGCGGAATGGCAGGCAGATGCTCCAGCAGGGCGTGCGTGAGCGTGCCGCGCAGGAAGCGGGACTGATCGGCGAGCTTGCCCGGGCTCATGGCCGCGGGCTCGGCCTTGGAGTCCTTCGGCGGCGGCGCCGGCAGCGGCTCGCCTTCATCGTCGGTATCGTAGGGCGCGAGCCGTGATGGAGCGAGCGGCACCGTGAGCTGGGGCTCGCGCGGCACCGCGGTTTCACTCCACGGCGGAAGCGGAGCAGCGGCTTGCTGCGCCGTCAGCGTAACCTTGGGCCGCTCCGGCTCGGCCGTCTGTGGCACGGCGAGGCGCAGCACCTCACGGCCTCCATCTCCCGGAACGCGTTCGAGCGCGCCTTCCAAGCCATTGCGGATCAGCTCGTACCAGCAGCCGGGCTCGGGACCGCGACGCCCTTCGAAGCCTGCCACGTACAGACGGTCGCGCGCGCGCGTCATCGCGACGTAGAGCAGCCGGTTGCGCTCCTCGCGGTCCTTCTGCTTCAGGCTATCGCGCGCCTCGCGGATCGGATCGAGCCCGCCCGTGCCCTTCACCGGCCAGACGAACGGGGGCGGCGTGCCTCCCGGGCGCTGCATCGCGTCGAGCTTCATGGGGCGGCCCGCCTGGCTCGCGGCCGAGCCTGCGCTGCACGTGTCGGGGAGGAACACGACGGGGGCCTCCAGCCCCTTGGCGCCGTGCACCGTCATGACACGCACCTGATTGCGGCCATGCTCCATGTCGCGTTTGATGTCGCGCGTGCCGTCGCGCATGAACGAGAGGAAGCCGGCGAGCGAGGGCGGCGCGCCATCGTCGTAGGTGAGCGCGAGATTGAGGAACTCGTCGAGCGGATCGATGGCATCGGGGCCGAGACGCGCGATGAGCTTCGCGCGCACCTGGTCGCGATCGAGGAGGTCTGCGAAGAACTCGAACGGCGGACGGAAGTCGGCCGCCTTGCGCCAGCGCTTCAGCGTTTCCGCCGCCTCGGTGAAGCGCGGCGTGTCCTTGCCCATTTCGAGCAGAGCCTTCCAAAGCGTGCCCTTGCGCGGCTCGTCGGCCCGTTCCCGTCCCCTGAAGGCGAGCGCGGTGAGATCCGAGTCATCGAGGCCGAAGATCGGGCTCTTCAGCACCTCGGCCAGGGCGAGATCGTCCTCGGGGAGCGTCAGGAAGTCTCCCAGCGAGAGCATGTCCTGCACCGCGATCTGCTCGGTAAGGCGCATGCGGTCCGCACCGGCGACAGGGATGTCGCGCGCCTTCAGCGCCTGCACCATCGGGGCTGCGAAGGGCGCGCGCTTGCGCACGAGGATCAGGATATCGCCGGGCTCGATGGGACGGCCTGCTGACGCCAGCATCTCGCCCCGCGCGAGCCAGTCCCTGATGGTGTCCGCGATGCGGTTGGCGAGCTTGACGACGGGCGGCTCCGCCGACTGCTCCTCCAGCGGCGACCAGGCATCCGCGGGATCGACGTCGACCACCTGCTCCGTCGGCCAGATCTCCACGAGACCGGCATGGCCTGCGCGCTTTGCCGCATGCGGGGCGGGCGTGACGCCGGGCGTGCGCAAGGGATCGGCGAACACGCGATCCACCGCATCGAGCACGGGAGCGACGGTTCGGAACGACAGCGTGAGCGGGATGCGCCGCCACGTCACCCCGGCGCTGGCGCCGAGCTCCGCGAACCGGTTTCCCATCTCCGAGAACATTTCCGGCGCGGCACCCTGGAACGAATAGATGGACTGCTTCTCGTCACCCACCGCGAACAGCGTGCGCGGCTCCTCGCGAGCGCCCACCCCCGAGAAGAACTCGGTGGCGATGGCCTCGACGACGCGCCACTGCGAGGGGCTCGTATCCTGGCTTTCGTCCACCAGGATGTGATCGAGCCCCTTGTCGAGCTTGAACAGCACCCATTCGGCAGACTCGCGCGTTGAAAGCAGGTTGCGGGTGCGGGCGATGAGATCGTCGAAATCGAGCGCGGCGCGCCGCACCTTGGCTTCCGTGTAGCGCTGCTGCACGGCATCGGCGAGACGCAGGAGCGCCATGGTCGCCTCCACGATGGCCGCACCCTGCTGCTCGGCATAGAGGGCGACGAAGCGGCCTTGCGCGCGCGCGAGCATCGGCTCGACCTCCGGGTTCTTCTCCTTCAGCGCCTTGGTGAGGAACTTGTCGCGGGGTGCGCCGTCGCTCTTCAGGAACAACCCGGAAAGGGCCTCGATGCGCGCGTGGTCGGTTGCGGCCTGAAGCGCATCGGTGATCTTCGCGGCCATGTTGGCGTCGGTCTTGCCGCCACCTAGCAGGACAGACCGCACGTGCGCGAGATCGCGCGGCGAGAGCAGGGTTGCAGCTTCCGCCTGAATGGCGGCGCGCGTGATGCCGGAACGAATGGAAAAGTGGCGCCGGTAGAGTTCGTCCACCGCGCCGAGGCCGGACGGCCCGCCGTCCGAAACGGAGGGCATGCGCACGGCCGTCTCCAGCCAGTCGCGGTGGCTCAAGGCATCGGCCAGGATCTCGTCGAAGCGATCGTCGGCGGCGTAGGCGATGGCGGCTTCGAGCGCCTGCCCCATCGGGCTCGACCGCTTGCGCGCGGCGGCGCCGATGACCTGATCGATGGCCTCGCGCATGAGCTTGCGGGATGTTTCCTCATCGAGGATCGCGAAGCCCGGCGTCACACCGGCTTCGAGCGGGAAGCGCTGAAGCAGGCGTTCGGCGAACGCGTGGATGGTCTGCACGCTGAGGCCGCCCGGCGTCTCGGTGGCGCGCGTGAAGAGCGTGCGGGCGAGCGCGGTCTCCTCGGGAGCGGGCACACGGCCCAGGAACTCCGTCAACGTGCGCGCAAGGTCGCTCTCCGGCAGCATCACCCATTTCGAGAGGCTCTCGAATACGCGCTTCGACATCTCGGCCGCGGCGGCCTTGGTGTAAGTGAGGCAGAGGATGCGCTCGGGCGGCGTGCCTGCGAGCAGGAGGCGCAGCACGCGCATGGTGAGCACGTGCGTCTTGCCGGTGCCCGCGTTGGCGCTGACCCAGACCGAGGCGACGGGGTCCGCCGCGTCGGCCTGGAGGCGCGTGGTGCGCTCGAGCTCAGCCTTGATGGACGCGAGGTTGGACATGACTCAGACCTCCTCCTCGCCAGAGGCACCGGACGACCATTCGGCAACGCGCGCGAGATGCGCGTATTCGTCGTAGTCGTATCCGAAGCGCGCGCGCCGCAGGGGACGATAGGGCGTCCGTTCGTCGTCGAAGCGGGCGACGTGACGCTGGAGGCCGACGAGAGCCTCCGCCGCCAGCGTGGCGACGTCCGGCACCTTGACATCGTGCTCCTCGCCCGGGGGCTCACCGCCGGACGCGCGAATGTAGCGTAGCGTGGCGACGGGGCGCTTCGGCATCTTCTCGAAGCCGAGCGTCGCATCGCCTGCGATGGCGGCTTCGAGCGGAAGCTGCGGCGCGACGCCCGCGAGCACCTTGGTATCGCTCGGCGGATTGCCGGTCTTGTAATCGGAGATCACCAGCGCTTCTTGCATGATATCGATGCGGTCGGCGCGAGCCGTCAGCGTGAACGGTCCGGCCGGCGCGTCGAACACGAGCTGGCCGTTGATTTCCGTCCTCACTTGCGCGACGCCCGCGCGCCGTGCGGGCTCGGTGGCGGCAAACCAAGCGGCAAAGCGCTCGAAGCGGGGAATCCAGAACGCGGCGATGCGGGGATGGGCGGCGTAGGCATCGAGCGTCGCCCGCGCGAAGCGGACAAGCTCGGCCTCGGTGTTTTCCGGAAGCTCCGTCGGATAAGCCTCCGCGAACGCAGACAGGGCGCCGTGGATGATGCTGCCGCGAAGCGCCGCGCCAGGCGGCTGGCCCAGCGGATCGAGCGGCTCGAGTTTCAGAATGTCACGGGCGAAGATCGCGTAGGGATTGCCGATCCAGGTCTCGATGCGCGAGACGGAGAGCTTGCGGGGGCGCTGCGCGAGCGTGGGACGCGGCTCCGGCACCTTGAGGCGCGGCACGGGCGCGACAGCATCGCGCTGACGCGCCCATGCGAGCCAAGGTTGCTTCGGCACGAGGGCGTAGCCGACGTTCATGCCATCGAGCAAGGCTTGCAGACGCAGCAGCCAGCGCGACGGCACGGTGGGCACGCCATCCTTCTTCTCGGCCCGCGTGAGGATCACCTCCGGAGCGGCGAGCAGCGTCGCGAAATCGTGGGCGGACTGTCCGATCTTCTCCTCGGGCGAAGGCAGGCCGAGCGCTTCGCGCATGGGCCGGTTGAGCCAGGGACCGGGATCCGACGATTTGGGCCACGTGCCGTCGTTGAGCGAACCCAGGATGACCACGTCGGTCTGCTGCAATCGCGCTTCGAACGGTCCCCAGATGAAGAGACGCGGATGGACGGGGCCGCGCGGGCGCACGGTCTCGGCGCTCGCAAGGCTGCGATAGAGATCGGCGTAATCGGCAGGAGGCAGCTCGAGTGGCGGGAGTTGCTCGTCGAGAAGGCTCGCGAAGAAACGCGCGGCCGTCTCGCCCGCCTCATCGCGCCAGAGCGAGCTTTCCGGCTCGTCCTTCCCGTCGGGATCGGGAGGCAGCTCGGCCATGGCTTCAGCGGCCTTGCAATGCGCGTCCACCAGGGCGCGAAGCGGCACAGGCGCGCCAGGCTCGTACAGCGCGATCAGCGGGGCGAAGGCCGCGCGGAAGCGCGCCAGCAGATCGCGTGCGCCTTGCCAATCCTCGGTCCAGAGACGCGTGACGGCCGGATGGAGGCGCACGCGCCGGTCGCGATCGGCGGAGGCACGCTCGAAGGCGGCTTCCACGCCGTCGAGGCCATCGCCAAGGTAGGGCGCGCGGAAGGTCGCGATTTCGAGAGCGCGCGCGGCGCGGCGTGCCGCGAAGGGATCGAGGCCGAGGCGCGTCAACGGATGCTTCAGAAGCGCAACCACCTCGGCGGGGGCAAAGCGCGTCGCGGCGGCATTGACCACGAGATCGAGGAAGGCGCCGGGCGGCGTCTTGGCGAGCGGCCGGCCGGCGGAATCGTCCACCTTGATGCCCCAGGCTTCGAGGCGGATGGCGACGCGGCGGGCGAGGAGACGATCCGGGGAGACGAGCGCGGCGGTGCGGCCCGGCGTCTCGGCGGCTTCACGCAGAATGAGCGCGACGGCCTCCGCCTCGTCCTGCGATGTCGGCGCCTCGATGAGGCTCAGGCCTTGCGGCGCGGCGCCTGCCGGATCTCGGCGCGCGGCGGCGGCGAAGGCTTCCCAGCGCTCGGTCGTTCCGGCCGGGCGCATGGCCTCGGCGATGAGACGGCTGCGGGCCCGCGCGGCCTCCGAGGCGTGCTCGCCCAGGCGCTGCACGGCGGAACGCTCGCAGCCCAATTGATCAAGCAGCTTCTTCAAGCCGAACTGAGGGTGCTCAGGATGCTCGGGGCCGATGGTGCTCCAGCTTTCGGCATCGAGATCGGTATCGAGCGCGGGCAGCACGATGGCGCCTTGCGGCAGACCGGCGACGGCGCGCATCAGCTCTACTGTCGCGGGAATGGAGCCGGTGACGCCGGCGACGATAACGGGCGCATCGGGCGGCGAGGTTGCGAGGCGGTTCGCCTCGGCGCGGATCACGGCGTTGCGGCGGCCCACGGCGGAGAGGTGGCCGCTCTGCGCGAGATAACCCGGCCACGCCTGCGTAACGATCTCCAGGAACTGGAGCGTCTTCTGCCAATGCTCGGAGAACATCTCGGGCACGAGCTTGGCGAGGCCGTCGAGGCTCACGTTCTCGGTCTCGACCATGTCCATCAGAGCGGCAAGCTCTTTGGCGAGAACGGACGCTTGCGCGGGCGTGCTGCTCCCCGCCGCGGCCAGCGGCTCCAGCGCCGCGTCTCCGCGCGCCCGGTGCATGGCCTCGGTCCACCTCTGGATGAGGCTCGCGAGAACGAGGCGGCGCTCCAACTCCGAAATGGCGGGTGGGATAGCGCCGAGATCAGCCGATGCCTCGGGTTGCGCGGCCGCCGAGATCAGCGACAGATCCTCCTCGCCTTCGGAGATCGCCACGATCTTGGGCAGAAGCAGCGCACGGCCACCGGAGGCGCGCAGGAAGGCATCCTGCAAGGCACGCGTGGCGCGCCGCGTCGGCAGGTAGAGCGTGATGCGCGGCAGGTCCATCAAACCGGGCGCATGGCCGCCCGAAGCAGGCAGGCTGCCGTCGAGAATCGCCGTCGCCAGGCAATCGAGGAACGGCCGCCCAGCTTCAACAGTGTAGATATTTGCGCGTTCCCGCAGCGTCATCGCCAGCGTGATGCCCCCAGACCCCGTCAAAGTGCAGACGCGTGGGGTATAGCACTATCGGGAAGGGTTTCAGGCACTTGCCGCGCGATCTATCCACCGTTCCGCTTCCTCCACGGATTGCGGCGTGCCGACGTGCATCCAGGCGCCTTCGAGGCGCAGTCCGAAAAGGCGCCCGCGATCGATGGCGCGATCCCACAGCGTGTTGAGGGAAAACGCACCTTTCGGGGCATCCTCGAACAATCTGGGGTGCGCGATGGACACACCAGTGAAAACGAACGGTGCCTCGCGCCTTTCGCCACGCCGCGAAAGCACGCCGTCCGCGTCCATGGCGAAATCGCCGTGCCCGTCGTAGCCGAGGCTGGTCGCGCCGAGGGCGAGCAGCATCAGGCTATCCATGCGATCGGGATCGAATGCCTGGATCAGGCGGGCGATGTTGGAGCCGACGCCTTCGATCCACACCGAATCCGAGTTGTGAATGAGGAACGGCGCATCGCCCAGGAGCGGCAATGCGCGCACTACGCCGCCGCCTGTGTCGAGCAGGGCGTCGCGCTCGTCGGAGATGATGATGGCCGGATTCGTGCGGCTGGCGAGATGCGCCTCGATCAGGTCCGGCAGGTAGTGCACGTTCACCACGGCCCGCTTGATGCCGCCCGCGGCCAACCGATCGAGCACGTGGTCGATCAGCGGCTTGCTCTTGAGGCGCACCAGCGGCTTCGGCACGACATCCGTCAGCGGGCGCATCCGTTTGCCGAGACCGGCGGCCAGCACCATCGCGGTGGTGATGTTCTCTGTCACGCGCGGCTCCCGTCCAGGGGCGAAAGACGACGCGCTGTAGGTGCGTCCCCGCACAATCCGCAACCGTGTCTGGACCCCGACCTCCGTCGGGGTGACGTCAGAGATGGGGCGAGCCTTCGCCGATATACACCCGTCATCCCGGCGGTCGTGGCAGAGCCATGCTTCGCATGGATGGCCGGGGTCCAGACATGGTTGCGGCACGCTGTCGGCTTCGGGCGCGCGAGGTAGGCGCTCATGGGCATCTCGTCAGATGTTCGGAGGCTCATTACGGGTGGCGGCCGGGACATGACGATCGAACCAGCCCTTGAGAGCCGCAAGCTCGGGATGAGCCAAGCCGCGCTCCAGATAGCGCCATATGCGAGGGATGTGACGCAAATACGCTTGCTTGCCGTCCCGCATGGCGAGACGCGCGAAAATTCCCAGGATCTTGGTGTTTCGCTGGACGCCGAGCGCCGCATAAGCGAAGCGGAACGCCTCCCGGTCGAAAGCCGGGTCGACAGCCGAGCGCATGCGCAGATAGTAGGACAGCAGCTCGGTCTCGAGATCGGCGGGCACATCGAGGCGCGCATCCTGCAGCAACGAGACGAGGTCGTAGGCGAGCGAGCCCGCGAGCGCGTCCTGGAAGTCGAGGAGCCCCGCGCGCTTGTAGCCTTCGCGATCCGGCAGCCACACGAGATTGGGCGAGTGATAGTCGCGCAGCACCCAGCCTTTCGGCTCCGACGCCAAGCGCGCGAACACGCTATCCCAGGCCGCCAGGAACTCCTGGCGTATCTCGGGGGGGATCGGTCCTGCATGGATCGCGCGCCAATACCAATCAGGCAGCAGCTCCACCTCGATTTCGAGCACGCCGCGATCCTGGGGCGGGACGCGATGCACGCCGCCGCCCGGCAGCTCGATCTCGTCCGGCACCGGCAATGTGCTCAGCACGAGCAGCGCATCTGTCGCCGTGCGCCAAAGCTCGGCCTGAGACGCCGTGCCGTTTGCGATCTCGGCGCCGAACACGCGATCCCCGAAATCCTCGAGCAGCAGAAAACCGGTGTCCATATCGGCGGCGTAGATCTCCGGCGCACTGAGGCCCGATTGGCGGAGCGCGGACGCCACGGCCACGAAGGGGCGGACATCCTCCGCCAGGCGTGCGATGCGGCTATAGGGCAAGCCGTCGCGGATCGGCGGACCATCGGGCTGGCGCGGCTGATCCATCAGGATGGCTTTCCTGCCATTCAGAGTCAGGCGCGCATAGGCGCGAGCGGACGCGTCGCCTTGAAGGTAGGCCGCGCGGGCCTCGGCCCAGGGACGCGACCGGCTTAGAAAATCACCCATGGCGGCGACGCGGGCGAGCCTCACGCTCCACGTTCCCTTAGCCTTGAAGGTCACCGTCCGCTGGTCGGACTCAGTTCCTTGCTCCAGGTGAATGTCGAGCCTGTTGTCGTGGCGCAGGCTCGGGGCGCGCTCCGGCCATTCCACCAGCGCGGCGCCGTTGGCGACATACTCGTCGAAGCCGAGCTCGATCAGCTCGTCCTCGCCCGAGAGGCGGTAGAGATCGAGATGAGCGAGTTCGACGCGCGGCGAGGCATAAGTCTGTACGAGAGAAAAGGTCGGGCTCGGAATTTCCGCTTCCGCATCCGCCAGCACGGCGCGAATGAGGGCACGGGCAAAGGTGGTTTTTCCGGCCCCCAGGTCTCCCGAGAGGGTCACGAGGTCGCCGCGGGCGAGCTTCAGCGCGATGCGTTCTGCCAAGCGCGCGACGGCTGCTTCGTCGGCGTCAATTACGCGCCAATCGTGCTGGATCGGGGCGCGCTGTGTCGAGGGTGGCGTTTGCGGGGGCATTCCGGTTCTGCTCAAGACCACGTTCCGGGAACCGTACCGTGACCTTGGTTCCTCTTCCAGGCTCGCTGTCGAGCATCATGTCGCCCCCGTGGAGGTCCACCAGGCTCTTGACGATGGAGAGGCCGAGCCCTGCCCCACGGTGCTTGGAGCCCTGGCTGCGGCTCTCGAAGCGCTCGAAAATGCGCCGCTGCTGCTCCTTGGGGATGCCAACGCCCTGATCTTCCACCGAGAACACCATGGCGCCATCCTCCCGCCAGCAGGAGAGGTGGATGACCCCTTCGGGCTTCGAGAACCCGACGGCGTTGGACAGCAGGTTGTAGAGCACCTGGCGCACGCGCTGCTCGTCGGCGGTGAAGGTGACGGCATCGTCCGCGATGGCGATGTCGAGCGTGAGGCGGGCGCGGGCTGCGCGCTCGCGGACGCCGTTGATGGCGAGATCGATCACTGCTCGCACGTTCACGGCATCGAGCTTCAGCTCCAGCCCACCGGCATCGATGGTGGCGAGATCGAGGATGTCGTCGATGATGGCGAGCAGCGTTTTGGACGAGAAGGCGATGTCATCGAGATATTCACGCTGACGCGGCGTGAGGGAGCCGAAGATCGGATTGGCCAACAGCTCGCTGAAGCCGATGATGTTGGTCAGTGGCGTGCGCAGCTCGTAGGAGATGTGGCCGATGAACTGGTTCTTCAGCTTGTCGGCGGTCACGAGTGCTTCGTTGCGCTCGATGAGGGCACGCTCGTAGCGTTTCGAATCCGTCACGTCGACGAAGGTGAGCAGCGTGCCGCCATCCGGCAGCGGCGTCACCGCGTAGTCGATCACGCTGCTGTCGGGGCGCACCATCTGGCCTTCGAGCGGCTCACGCTGCTCGAACGAGGTCACTGAGCGGCTGATCTCCGACCACGTGGCCATCTCGCCATAGAGCACCTGCGTGACGCGGATGAACTCATCGATGTGCGGGCTTTCGGCAAGCTGGGGGCGCGAAAGCTTCCAGATCGAGGCAAAGGCCGAGTTGAAAAGCGACAGGCGGCCGTCGGTGGCGAACACCGCGACGCCTTCCTTGAGGCTGTTCAGCGTCTCGGTCTGCACGCTGATGAGCGCGTTATACCGGCTCTCGAGCGCGATGCGCTCGGTCTCGTCTTGATAGAGGTAGGTGACGCCGCCATCCGGTCGTTGTGCGGCCATGACATGGAGATCGCGGCCGTCGGGCAGATGCCACCAGTCCTCGTGCTCGGTGTCCTCCTTGTAGCACTTGAGGACCTTGGACTTCCATTCGCGGTAATTCACCACCTCGGGCAAGCGGCCGAGCTCACGCAGCCGGTCGAGCACGGTTCCGTCGCGCGGGTTGGTCGCCAGCCAATCGGCATCGAGCCGCCAGAGCTTCTGATACGCCGCGTTGAAGAACGTGAGCTTCTGCTCGGAGTTGAAAATGGCAACCGCCGTCGCCACGCGATCCAGCGTGCGGTCGTATGCGGCGATCTGGCGATCCAGCTCGCCCTTCGCGGTTTCGAGATCGGCGACGTCGATGGCGGCGCCGGCGGTGGCATCGCCGAGCGGCAGAACCGTGACCTCGTGCGTCTTGCGCTCGGAGCCGACGACGAGCGGCATGCGCTCCTTGAAGGTCTGGCCGGTTTTCAGAACGCGTGACACGGCCTTGCGCTGGCGGGATTCGAGCAGCTCGATCTGGCTGTCGATGACCTCGGTCTCGTTCTCCGCGTCCACGGCCTTCACGTAGGCGCTGTTGACCCAGGTCAGCCGCCCGCTCGCGTCGTGCAGCCAGGCAGGGTGGGGCAGCGCGCTCAGAAGCGCGCGGCTCGAGCGCACGTCACGCGCGAGACGCATGTGCTGATCGAGAATGACGGAGAGATCGCGCTTGTAGCCGGCGACGTCCTTGAAGCGCAGCACCGCGCGGCCGCCCGCAGCGCGCCCGTCCGCTTCCACGTGACCACCGGCTGCGGTCTTCAGAATGAGATTGAAGGCACGCCCTTCGGCAAGCAGACCGTCGAGCGCGGACTTGAGCGCCGCGGTGCTCTTCTGGTCGAGCCAGAAGTTGAAACGCACGAGTTCCACCGAATTGGCCGGAAGCCCCGGTACGCCCGCGAGCGTGTTGGTGACCACGGAGAAGCCCTTACCCTGCTCCCAGTGCATGAGAACCTGCGGCTCGGCCTTGATCAACGCCTCGGCGGCGGCGAGCGCGCGGCGCAGGTCGCGGGCTTCGTCCTGGGCGCGGCCGGTCTGGCGGCGCAGGCTCGTGATGGTCTGGTAGAGCAGATACAGCGCGCCCGCCGCACCTGCCGCCACCAGCGCGGCCAAAATCCACGGGCCACCCGGCAGGCCGCCTTCCTCCATCATCCGGCGGCCGGAGGCGAGCGTAGCCGTCAGCACGGTCACGCAGGCGAGGCTCGCCAGGATGAGCATGATGAGCTCGACCCTGGTGTTCTGCCGCTCTGGCGTGGGGCTCTTGGTTGGCATCGATCTCGGGGTTTTTCAGGCCATGAGGCCGCGGCGCCGGAAAAGGACGCTGCGAATCGCTTCCGAAGTATGAGGAGCTTCGGGGGCCGATGCCAGCCCATCCAGGGCACAGCGTGGCGGCCAAAAGAGCCGTTGCGGGACGCGGCTATGCCCTCCGCATGATTCGCTGCATCACAAAAAAGAAAAACCCGCGAGCGGCAGCGCCCGCGGGTTTCGTTCGTTGTCGGATCGCTTGTGCGATCAGTAGCGATAGTGATCCGCCTTGTAGGGGCCTTCGACCGGCACGCCGATGTAGTCCGCCTGCTCAGGACGCAGCTTGGTGAGCTTCACGCCGAGCTTCTCGAGGTGGAGGGCGGCGACCTTCTCGTCCAGCACCTTCGGCAGCGTGTAGACCTTCTTCTCGTACTTGCCGGGGTTGGCCCACAGGTCGATCTGCGCCAGCGTCTGGTTCGAGAACGACGACGACATGACGAACGACGGATGCCCCATGGCGTTGCCGAGGTTCACGAGGCGGCCTTCAGACAACAGGATGATGCGGTTGCCCGAGGGGAACTCGATCTCGTCCACCTGCGGCTTGATGTTGGTCCACTTGAAGTTCTTGAGGCCCGCAACCTGGATCTCGTTGTCGAAGTGGCCGATGTTGCAGACGATGGCGCGATCCTTCATCTGCCGCATGTGCTCGACGGTGATGATGTCCTTGTTGCCGGTGGCCGTGACGTAGATGTCGGCGCGGCTGAACACGTCCTCGATGGTCGCGACCTCGTAGCCTTCCATCGATGCCTGCAGAGCGCAGATCGGATCGACCTCGGAGACGATGACGCGCGCGCCGGCCTGGCGGAGCGAAGCGGCCGAGCCCTTGCCGACGTCGCCGAAGCCCGCGACGAAAGCAACCTTACCGGCGAGCATCACGTCGGTTGCGCGGCGGATGGCATCGACGAGAGATTCGCGGCAGCCGTAGAGATTGTCGAACTTCGACTTGGTGACGCTGTCGTTGACGTTGATGGCCGGGAACAGGAGCTGGTTCTGCTCAGCGAGCTTGTAGAGGCGGTGAACGCCGGTGGTGGTCTCCTCGGACACGCCGCGGATGGAGGTCGCCACGTGAGCGAACCAGCCCGAGGGCTTCTCCTTGAGCAGGCGCTTGATGAGGGCGAAGAAGATCTCTTCCTCCTCGGAGCCCGGCTTGTCGAGGAAGGCGGTGTCGCCGTTCTCGGCGCGCAGGCCGTGGTGGACGAGCATGGTGGCATCGCCGCCGTCATCGAGGATCATGTTGGGAACCCCACCGCCGTGCCAGTCGAAGAGGCGGGCGGTGTAGTCCCAGTACTCGACCAGCGTCTCGCCCTTGTAGGCGAACACCGGCGTGCCGGCCGCCGCGATGGCGGCCGCGGCGTGGTCCTGCGTCGAGAAGATGTTGCAGGAGACCCAGCGCACGTCGGCGCCGAGGGCCTTCAGCGTCTCGATCAGAACCGCGGTCTGGATGGTCATGTGGAGCGAGCCCGCGATGCGCGCGCCCTTGAGCGGCTGCTTGGGGCCGTACTCGGCGCGGATCGCCATCAGGCCCGGCATTTCCGTTTCCGCAAGCTCGATCTCCTTGCGGCCGAAGGCTGCGAGCGAGATGTCCTTGACGATGTAGTCCTTGGAGGCGGTCATGGGGGTCCCTTTTTCGAGCGTTTCCCGAGAGACCAATGGCTCATCGGGCCGAAAGTCCGCCCTCCTATAGCCGCGCCGTCCGCTCCTCGCAATAAGATATAAACAAGTCCTTATGTCCCCGCGACGGGATGCCTTAGAGGGGACCGGCCGGGGATTTCGGCAAAGGGCCGGTTTTAGCCCACCGGGTGCAGCGCCTTGCGCGTTTCAATTCTGGCGTGTCTGGATCCCGGCCTTCGCCGGGATGACGTTGGAATTTGTTGCACCGGATTGCCTCCCCTTCACCCGTCACCCCGACGTCGTGGTGACGCCATGCTTCGCAGGGACGGCCGGGGTCCAGACACGCGTGCCGCATTGGCGGCAGGCGGGTTGCGATGCCGACCCGAGGAAACGGAGTTGGAAAAACTCACCGGCCTTCTCTTCCTTCGAGAAGGGCCGAGCGTCACGGCACAGGAGTTTCAAAGTGAGAACGACGGCGCGCCCAGCGGGGCAGGTGATCGAGAAAGATCAACAGCAGCGCCACGCCCAGCGGGCCGCCCCCCGATGGATCAGACACGCGAGGCTCAGTCTTCCTCGGCCAGCTCCTCGCCGAAGCCGGTTTCCACCAGATTGACGAGGGCTTCCAGCGCTTCGGGGCCTTCCGCACCCTCGGCGGTGATGTACAGCGTCGAGCCGGGGCCAGCGGCGAGCATCATGAGGCCCATGATGGATGTGCCGCCCACGGTCTGTCCGTCGCGCGTGACGGTGACAGCCGCTTCATAGCTCTCGGCGAGTTTCACGAACTTGGCGGACGCACGGGCGTGCAAACCCTTGCGATTCACGACCGTAACGACGGCCTCGGGACGCTTGCTGTCTCGGATCTCGGGCATTCGCGCGTCCCGTCACACTCTATTGCTCGCCCGACAATTCCTGACTGGCGACCTTAATGTACTTGCGCCCTGCTTCGCGGGCCAGAGTTACCGCCTCGTCCAGCGGCACCTCCTCGCGCAGCCCGGCAAGCTTCACCAGGATCGGCAGATTGATGCCGGCAATGATCTCCACCTTGGCCTCGTCCATGACGGAGATGGCAAGGTTGGACGGGGTGCCTCCGAACATGTCGGTGAGGATGATGACGCCGGACCCGGTTTCCGTGCGGCGGACCGCTTCCAGGATCTCGCTGCGGCGCGCTTCCATGTCGTCCTCGGGACCGATCGAGATGGTCTCGAGCTGGGTTTGAGGCCCGACGATGTGTTCGAGTGCCGCCCGGAATTCGACTGCCAAGCCACCATGGGTGACGATCACGAGTCCGATCATCGAGCTGTGCCGAAATTGTTTCGAGTTCGCATATGCCGAGCGCTGGCCCGATGTCGGGGGCGTCCCCTAAGTCTCCTTGGCGTCACGACAATCTCCGTGGTGTCATGATGCTTGCGGCAGCCGCCGCCCCGTCTTGTACGGCGGGCCGGAGACTTACAGGGGTTCGCGGGCAAAGCAAGGGGTTTCCTGCTCACACTCACGGGGGAGTTAATATCGCCGGGGCCGCATCGAGAGCCAGAACCAGCTTGAGAGGAGCAGAGGGTTCGAACGCCGCGAGGCGCACGACGGGCACAGACAGGCCGAAAAAGGTCTCCCGCCTCTCCTCCAGCGGATAGCGAGGGACCTCGGCCGCGGGGACGAGATCCACGACCAGCGCCAGCAACGCCGAAGGGCAATACGGAAGCTGCACGATGCCGAGGCCCCGAACCTCGATTTTACCGGCAATCGTGGGTGGCGGGGTGACCTCGATACCGCCCGGGGTAGAGACCAGACGCACCTGATCGTCGGAGAGAAGCTCGACACGGTGGGTGAGATGCGCGAGCCGGGGCGTCGCGATGGCGCGCAGGGCGAGGTCCGATTTTCCGGATCCCGACGGGCCGCGGATCAGCGCAGCCTTGCCGCCCAAGGCCACCGCCGTCGCGTGGACGAGATCAGCCGCGCTCTCGGATTGGCTCATGATACCGATCCGCTCCCGCACGCCGGCCGCTCGTGACGCCAGCGCGGGCCGAGCTCAGAAGTCCCGGAAGCCGCACGACGAAACGCCCGCCACGCTTCTTGCCGTCACCCTTCACATTCTCCGCGTAGATCTCGCCGCCGTGGGCGCGGATGATCTCACGTGAGATCGAGAGGCCGAGGCCCGAGTTCTTGCCACGGGTCGCCTCGGTGTCGGGGCGGTCCGTGTAGAAGCGGTCGAAGATGATCTCCAGGCGGTCGTCGGGAATACCGGGACCTTCGTCCTCGACGGAAAGCTCCACCATGCCGTCGACACGGCTGACATGCACGGAAACGGCCTTTCCTTCGGGCGAGAAGGAGATGGCGTTGTCGACAAGATTGGTCAGCACCTGACCGAGCCGGCCCGCATGGCCGTTGACGAGGAAAGCGCCGTCGAAGGGCGCGGGGACGATGGTGGTCTCCACGCGGCGCGTATCGCCGGACAGGATATCGCGGAAGATCTGGGTGACGCTGGCGACCACGCTGGTCGCGTCCAGGGGACCCATCTGCTGGCGGGCCAGCTCCGCATCGAGGCGGGAGGCGTTGGAGACGTCGGTGATGAGACGATTGAGCCGCTTCAGCTCGTTCTGGATCTGCTTCACGACCTCCTTACGCTGATCCTCGGTCTTGGCGTAGGCGAGGGATTCCGCCATCGAGCGCGCGGCGGTCAGCGGGTTCTTCAATTCGTGCGCGACGTCGGCTGCGAAGCTTTCGCTCGCCTCCACGCGCCGATAGAGAGCGGCGGTCATGGCCGAGAAGGCTGAGGCCATCTGGCCGACCTCGTCGGTGCGTTGGGCGAAGTCCGGCAGCTCGTGGCGCGCGCTGATGTTGCGGCTCACGAGCTCGGCCGCGGCGGAGAGACGGCGGATCGGGCCTGCAACGGTTCGGGCCAGCATCAATGCGCTCAGCAGCGTCGCGAGGATCGCAAAGGCAGCCAGGAGCCAGATCTGGTCACGCTGGTCGGACAGGATCTGGTCGATCTCGCCCGGTGGCGTCGACATCAGCAGCACGCCCTGCACAACAGACGCGCGCTGGATCGGTACGGCGGTCGAGACGATCTGCTCGCCCTTCTCGTTGAGCAGAAGCATGGCGGTCGCGGTGCCTTGCAGCGCCATCCTCACCTCGGGATAGGAGGTGCCGTTGGCGTTGCCGATCTCCCGGTAAACCGGCAGATCCTCATTCATGAGCATCCAGGACTTGAGGCGAGTCCAGAAGTTCTTGGTGCGGGTCTTGCTGTCGCCGCTCACCTTCGGCTCGTGGCGCGAAAGCTGGCCGCGCTTCAGCAGCGTGGCCGAGTCCATCACCAGCGTTCCGTCGCGGCTGTAGACGCGGGCGCGGCGCGTGGTCGGCTGAATGAGACGGCGCAGAATGGGCGCCACGCGCTCCGGCCGGATGGACAGCTCGTGCGCGGTGAAAGCCACGTCGTCCGGGGGAGCGGCCTTCTCGTTCGAGGGCAGGCTATCGGTATGGATGATCAGGCGGCCGGTCTCGACACGGGCATCGCCCGCGATGGCGGCAGCGATGATCTCGCCCTGAACGCGCAGCGACTCGCGCTTAGCGTCGATCAGCCAGGCATTGTTCTCGCTGAAATAAAGGATGCCGCCGATCATCACGACAAGACCGGCGAGACTGGCGACCAGGATGCGCCGCAGAAGGCTTCCGCTGACGAACCGTACGACCGGGAATGCGCGCCACCAGCGGCCGAACCCGGTCGCGGCTGCCTGAGACTCGGGAGGCGCGGGCTTTCTGCGCAGGAAGTAGCGGGACCGCGCAGCCAGCGACGTCATCCACCGGCGCACGCCGGCTACCATGGCCTCGGGCCCGGTAACATCAGCCGGCGTTCGCTCGGTCTCGAGCGCCATAAACCCTCCATTGCCGACCGAATGTCTCGATCAGCCCGGTTCACCACTTTTCCTGTAGCCCTCGCCCGTCCGGACGCGCATCCGGACACTTCGGGCGGTCCGGCCAGGCTACGCTTCCTTGAAGCGGTAGCCTACGCCATAAAGCGTCTCGATGACGTCGAAATCGTCGTCGACTTGCTTGAATTTCTTGCGCAACCGCTTGATATGGCTGTCGATCGTGCGGTCATCGACGTAGACCTGATCATCGTAAGCCGCGTCCATCAGCGCGTCGCGCGTCTTCACCACGCCCGGGCGGTGGGCGAGCGCCTGAAGGATCAGGAACTCGGTGACGGTGAGCGTGACGGGGCGGTTGTCCCAATGGCAGGTGTGGCGCTCCGGATCGAGCTTCAGCTTGCCGCGCTCCAGGATGTGGGCGACGGTCGGCTCCGGGGCCTGGCCATCCTTCGGCTGAAGGCGGCGGAGAATCGCCCGCACGCGCTCGACGATGAGGCGCTGCGAGAAGGGTTTGGCGATGTAGTCGTCCGCGCCCATTTTCAGGCCGAACAGCTCGTCAATCTCCTCGTCCTTCGAGGTCAGGAAGATGACGGGCATATCCGATTGCTGGCGGACGCGGCGCAGAAGCTCCATCCCGTCCATGCGGGGCATCTTGATGTCGAAGATGCCGAGATCGGCAGGATCTTCAGTGAGGGCCTCCAATGCGGAAGCTCCGTCGCTATAGGTCCGAACCTTGTAACCTTCAGCCTCGAGCGCCATACCAAGCGAGGTCAGAATGTTCCGCTCGTCATCGACCAGCGCAATCGTGCTTTTCTCTTTCATGTCCCGATTATCCTCGCGGCACCCTAAACCGTAGATGGCGCTTTATGGTCCCAAGGTGGATCAATTGTGGCAGGAACCTTCCTACGTGCCGACGTCTGAACCCAGTCTGAACGGCCCCTGGGCCCTGAAACAAACCAAGTGAGATCCTAATGGCAGCTCCCAACCCCGGCATCCCTCAGCAGCAAACTGCCGCACAGATTTCTCCAGGCGAGGCCACGCGCGTCCTGATGCGCTGCGCCCTCAAGGCTTCGCTCGCCACTCTCGAGACGTCGACGGGCCATCCTTACGCCTCGCTGGTGACAATCGCAACCGATGTGGACGGTACGCCGCTGTTCTTCATCTCAACCCTCGCTCTCCACACGAAAAATCTCCTGTCCGATAGCCGGGCGAGCCTCCTGTTCGACGGCACGGACGCCAGCGGAGACCCCCTTGCCGGGGGCCGCGTGACGGTCATGGGGCGGGCGGTCAAGACGCAGCGCGCCTCGGCGCGGGAGCGCTTCCTGGCCCGCCAGGACCATGCCCGGGCCTATGCCGATTTCCCGGACTTCGCGTTCTACGAGCTGGTCCCCGAGCGCGCGCATTTCATCGGCGGCTTCGGCCGCATCGTCGACCTCAAGCCGGATGACATTCTCGTGGATACGAAGGGGGCCGAGCCCCTCATCGCCGCCCACGCCGACATCGTCTCGCATATGAACGAGGATCACGCCGCGGCGGTCGAGCTCTATGCAACGGAGCTTGCCGGCGCGCCGAGCGGCCCCTGGCGGCTTACGGGCGTGGATCCCGGCGGCTTCGACATTGTCTGCGATGGATCAGCGTTGAGGCTTCCATTTTCCACTAAAGTCGAAACGCCAGACGGGGCACGGCAGGAATTCGTGCGTCTCGCAGCCTTGGCGCGTGACCGAAAGTCGAAGGCATAAGTACCCACCGCACGCTTGAAGGGGTAATATGGCGGGTGCTAGTTAGCACCCGCAGCAAGACCCTATTTTTTCAGTGATTGTGCAAGCTCTTCGGAGCTGCGCGCGCGGAGGGCTATTCATGAACGCGATGCCACCGGTCAAACCCGCAACCCAAAATCCTGCGGTTCTGGCCTTTGTGGACCAAGCGAGATCGCTGTTCAAACCCGAGCGCGTCGTCTGGTGCAACGGCAGCAAGGCCGAATACCAGCAGCTCCTCCACGCGATGGTGGCGACGGGCACCGCGCAGTGGCTCAATCCAGAAAAGAGACCCAACTCCGTCATCGTGCGCTCGGATCCTGCCGACGTCGCGCGGGTCGAGGACCAGACTTTCATCTGCTCGCTCTCCAAGGACGACGCAGGCCCGACCAACAACTGGGCGGACCCGGCAGAAATGAAGGCCACGCTCCAGGGCCTGTTCGACGGCGCCATGGTGGGCCGGGCCATGTATGTGGTTCCCTATTCGATGGGGCCCGTGGGCTCGCCCATCGCCCGCATCGGGATCATGGTGACCGACAGCGCCTATGCGGTCGCGAACATGCACATCATGACGCGCGTGGGAGATGCCGTGCTTGGCGCGCTCGGCTCCAGCACCGATTTCGTGCGCGGCCTGCATACGGTCGGCGTTCCGCTCAAGAAGCAGACCTGGGCCGACGAGCCCTGGCCCTGCAATACGACCAAGTACATCTGCCACTTCCCGGAGACCCGCGAGATCTGGTCGTTCGGCTCCGGCTATGGCGGAAACGCGCTTCTCGGAAAGAAATGCCATGCTCTTCGCATCGCCTCCGCCCAGGCGCGCGACGAGGGCTGGATGGCCGAGCACATGCTCATCCTGAAGCTCACCAATCCGGACGGGCGCTCGAAGTTCGTCGCGGCCGCCTTCCCGTCTGCCTGCGGCAAGACCAACCTCGCCATGCTCATCCCGACCATTCCGGGCTGGAAGGCCGAGACGATCGGCGACGACATCTGCTGGATGAAGTTCGGCAAGGACGGGCGGCTCCGGGCCATCAATCCCGAGACCGGCTTCTTCGGCGTCGCTCCCGGCACATCCAACGAGAGCAACCTCAATGCGATGCGCACGCTGGACGCCAATTGCATCTTCACCAACGTCGGCCTGACGGACGACAACGACATCTATTGGGAGCAGATGGGCGGCCAGCCCCCTGCGCACCTCACCGACTGGCTGCGCCGCTCCTGGTCCCCCAGCGCGGGCCGCACGGCGGCTCATCCCAACGCGCGCTTCACAGCGCCTGCCGCCCAGTGCCCCGTGATCGCCAAGGAATGGGACGACCCCGAGGGCGTGCCGATCGACGCCATCCTGTTCGGTGGACGGCGCGCAACGGTGGTGCCGCTCGTCTCCGAAGCGCTCTCCTGGCAACACGGCACGTTCCTCGGCTCCATTATGGCATCTGAGAAAACAGCGGCTGCCGCCGGCACGGTCGGCGAGCTTCGCCGCGACCCGATGGCGATGCTGCCGTTCTGCGGCTACCACATGGGCGACTACTTCCAGCACTGGCTCGACATGGGCGAGAAGGGCGGAAGCAAGATGCCGAAAATCTTCTACGTGAACTGGTTCCGGAAGAGCGCCGAAGGCAAGTTCCTGTGGCCCGGCTACGGCGAGAACAGCCGCATCCTCAAATGGATCTTCGAGCGGTGCGAGGGTACGGCGGACGCCGTGGAAACGCCGATCGGCAAACTGCCCGCGGAAGGCGCGCTCGACGTTCAGGGCCTCAAAGTCACGCCCGAGGCGATGGCGGAGCTGCTCAAAGTGGACCGCGACGGCTGGAAGGCGGAGCTTCCCTCGATCGGGGAGCATTTCGCCACCTTCGGAAGCAAGCTTCCGCGCGGCCTCTCGGACGAGCTCGCCGCGCTCGAGCAACGCCTCGGCTAATCACGACACCGTGCTCCAGCAGCGCGCCTCGGGTGCAAGCCCGGGGTTTGCCGCGCTTTGTTTCGCTCGCTACCGCAACGCGACGCATCGGCTATCGATCTCCCGCGTGAATCGTGGTCTATCGATTTGAGAAGGATCAAAAAGCGTCCTCACACGCGCTATAAATCAAGTGTACTGACGACCTTTCCTCCGGCTGTCGAGGCGAGCCGCGGCTCGATACTCACGAGAGTGGAGGGCGAATAGCGGGCCGGGCTCCGAGAGGCTGGGTCATGGGACAATCGCGATGCTGAACTGGCTTTCGAGGCTGTTCCTGCGACGCCATGAGGTCGCCCCTCGACGCCGCCCCGCGACGACGAGCCCCGTTCGCGTCACCCACGACGACAAGACCATCACAGTCCGCGACGGTGCCGAGGTCTCGACGCTTGCCTGGGCGGACGTGGCGAGCGTCACGGTGCTCACCACCGACCTCGGACCATTCGAGATCGACCTTTTCTGGGTTCTCTCCGACCGGGACAATCGAAGCTTTCTCACCATCCCGATGGGTGCCGACGGGGAACATGCGCTTTTGCAGACCATGCAGGTGCGCCTCACGGGCTTCGACAACATGGCCGTGGTGGAGGCCATGAGCAGCACAGGCAACGGCGTGTTCCAGATCTGGCCGGCGGCCGAGCTCGTGTAAGAGCGCGGGAAGCGCTCAGGCGCGCGGCTTGGGGGAGCCGGCGGGCGCTTGCGCGGCGTGGAAGCTCTGCAGCGCGCTCTGCCACGTCTCACGGGCAATGTTGCGTGCCCAGCGGGCCAATCCCAGGGCCACGGACGCCCAGCGGCGCGCCCACCAGTATATCCCGGTGTCCGTCGCCATGCCCTTGGCGCTGGCGGCGAGCGCGCGGGATTTGCGATCGGAGCGGACTTTCGCGGCATCGTCGTAGAAGTCGGCGATCTTCTCGACGCCCATGCCGGGCGTTGCGAGCCAGGTGGAGACATAGCCGTTGCACAAGCGCTCGACGTCGATCATCGCCTTGCGCGCGCCGGTTCCGGTCGCGGGGCAGGCCGTGCCGAAGGCATCGCCGATCAGCACCACGCCCGGCTGGCGATAGTTGCTCGTGCCGTAGAAGTCGATGGGGCGAACCTTCACCGGGCCTGCCACGCGGAACGGTCCCGCGAGGCGCTCGAGGCGGGGCATGGTGGCCTTCAGCATGGCCTCGGGCGCGGCGCGGAACTCGCGCAGCCACGGATCGTCGAGGTCACGGTAGACGAAGAAGTTCGCCCGCAAACGCGTGCCGATGGGAAACAGCGTGATGTAGGAGACGCGGGAACGGGGATGCTCGCCGTAGTACGTCAGCGCGCGGAACGGGAAACTGCCTCCCTCCGCCGGCTCCAGGTCAAAGCCGAAGGTAATGGAATAGCACGGCTTGAAGTCGCAGCGCTCCATGCCGAGGGATTGGCGCAGGCTGTTGTTCAAGCCGCTAGCCATGATCACGAGCCGGGCGGTGAGGATCTCGCCCGAGGCGAGCGTCACCTTTTGCGTCTCGGGTCCGTTGGCGACGGCGGTGACCTTGCCGCGAATGAAGGTGACCTCCGGCGGAATCTCCGTGCGGATCGTGTTGACGAGGCGTCCGTAGTCGATGCCGAGCTGGTCGCTCGGGCGCTTCTCGACCAGATGGCCGAGGCGCGAAACCCAGGCGGTTCTATCGTGGGTGGCTGCGGCTAGGACCGCGGAGCCGATGCCAGCCTTATTCAGGATGTCGATCTGGTCGAAGTCGATCTTCTCGCAGCGGAACTCGTCCGGATAGGTCTCGTTCGGGTCGACGATCGCCACGGAATGGCCGGCGCGCGCCAACATCGTGGCGGCGATCGACCCCGCCAAACCCGCGCCGACGATTGCGACCTCGAACTCGCGCATCACCCACTCCAGACCGGAGACATCCTGGATTGCACCGGACTTCATCGGCCGGGATTGTCTGTGGCGTTGCGCTAAGTGCGAGTTAAGGATTGCGTTGCGCGCCGCTGTTCCTGGCGGGATGGCTAACAGCCCGTTAAAGGGGCCCCGGCGCTCTGGACGATCGCTCAGTTACGGAAGGCGCGGTCGAGGTTCTTGGCCCGATCCAGGTTCTTGGCCTTGCCAGCGTTCGCCATCGCGCCGATGCGGGCGTTGTTCACATCCGCCCCATCGAAATCAGCGCCGTCCACGTTGGCGCCCGTGAAGTCGGTTCCGCCGAGCTCGCTACCCGCCAGGGAGGCGCCCGTGAGATCGGCGCCGTTGAGGTCGGTGAACTCGATCAACGCGCGGCGTAGGTTGGCATTCCGCAGGGACGCGCCTTCGAGGTTCGTTCCCTTGAAGGTGCCGCGCATGAGGCCCATGGACTGGTTCTTCTCGTCGGCCGAGAGATCGGCGCCGTCGAGCCTGGCGCCTTTCATGCTGGCCTTCGAGAAGTCACCCGCCACGCGGGCGCCGGTCAGATCCGCCCCATCGAGCTTTGCGCCGATGAGCTGGGTTCCGAACAGGCTCGCGCCCTTGAGATTGGCGCCGGTCCAATCGGAATTGAGCGCCCAGACCGAATCGAGGTTCACGCCCTCCAGGTTCGCCTTCGCGAGGGTCGCCCCCATCAGGCGCGCGGCCTGAAAATTCACGCGGCGCAGATCCATGCCCGAGAGGTCGAGCTTGTTCAGGGCCTTGCCGAAGAGGTTCAACGTCTCGCCCTCGGGCAGGCTGGCGAGGGCGGCCTCGATGTCGGCGCGGGTCATCTCGGCCTGAGTGAACTGGGGCGAGGAGAGATCGACCATGTCGATCATGCTCTGAGCGCGAAGCTGGGGCACGCCTATAGACGTGGTCAGCAGGACCGCTCCCGCGATCAGGCTTAAACAGGCGGCCTTCCCAAACATGCTCGCTCCCTTTGGCAAGAGTCTTGTCTGAGCCAGATGCTCACTATGATCCATTTCGACGATCGGGTCACGCGGCAGCGCGCGGGCGGGCGCGGGCCGCAAGGCAACCGGGGCCGCCGCATTGGCCGCACGCAAGGAACTTGAGTTTGCTCAAGTGGTTGGGCCAACCAGGGGCGTATTCCTCAAGCGGCGACCGGTCCCCCACTGACGTCTCGACCCATTTCCGGCTATGGTGGCGCCAGCCAGCCTACATGAACGCACAAATTTCGAGAGAGGATTGCCGTCGATGTTCGACCCCGAAAGCCCGCCCGAGCTTGAAACAGCCCATTGGCTCAACACCGAGGCGCCCCTCAAGCTCAAGGAGCAAAAGGGCAAGGTCGTCGTGGTGGCGGCGTTCCAGCAGCATTGTCCCGGCAGCGTGAAGCATGGCCTGCCGCAGGCTGCCCGCATCGCAGGTGCATTCAGCCCCGACGAGGTGGTGGTGATCGGCCTCAACACCCCGTTCGAAGAGACCGAAAAGCAGAACAAGGCAGCGCTCGAGAAATTCGTGGAAGAGCACGAGCTTCCGTTCGCCATCGCGCTCGACAAGACCAACGGCAAAAGCCTGCCGAAGACGATGGAAGCCTACGAGATCCAGGGTACGCCGACCGTGCTCGTGTTCGACCGTCAGGGCCGTCTGCGCCGCCACTACCTGGGCCAGGTGGACGATCTGCGTCTCGGCGCGGAGGTGATGGCGCTCGCCATTGAGGCACGCGACGCGCCGCGCGAGCAATCGATCGCGATCGAGCGCCGGCTGGCCGCGACGCTGGTCGACCCCAACGCGCACCATCACGCCGGCGGATGCGGATGCGGGCACGATCATTCCCATGATCATGGGCACGACCATCATGCCCATTCGCACGAGGGCGGCGGCTGCTGCGGCGGCCAGGGCCACGCGCACGATCATGACCACGACCATCAGCACGCCCAGGGCGGCTGCGGCTGCGGACACAATCACTGAACTCCGGCACTCGCACTCACTGACCCAGGCTCCCTTCTCCCCACCGGCTTCGATGAGGAGAAGGGATGTGCCTACTTCCGCTCCTTGAAGGATGGGCCTTCGAAGGTGCGAACGGGACGGCCGCGCTCCAGGGCATCGTGCTGGGCCCAGCGGTCGCGCTCGGCGTCCGCCTTCGCAGCGTTGGCACCCTCCGCCAGAAGCCCCGCGAGACGCGCGAGTGCGAGCTTCTTGTTCATGGCCTGAGAGCGCTCCTCGCGCGCCGTTGCGACAAGCCCGGTGGGGCGGTGCGTGGCCCGCACCGCGCTTTCGGTCTTGTTGACGTGCTGGCCGCCGGGGCCAGAGGCGCGCATCGCCTCGAACGCCACGTCCGCCGTCCGAAGCGCCGTTGCCCCTGCGTCCGGCGGCGCGAGAACCTCCACGCCGACGAACCAGTTCTTGCGCTTGTGCCCTGGACGGAGAGGCGACGGGCAGATCCAAAGCACGCTGCCGCGCGAACGATGGGCGAAGGCGCGGGCACCCTCCCCTTCGAGCGAGAGCAGCGCAGACAGCGCCGTTCCGCGCTCGCGGCCTTCGACGATGTCGAGCAGCACGCAGGCGAGCCCCTGCTTGCTGGCCTCCTTCTCCAGCACATCCGCCAGCCTGGCGACGGCGAGCTGGCATTCGGCGGGGCCGCGCCCCGACGTGACCTGAAGCCAGATGTGCTCGTGCTCCTTGCTGTCAGTCCTCATCGCGCGCCCTCCGCACCTTGTAGGTGAGCACCGGCCGGTAGACGGCGACGGTGGTGACGAGACCGGCCGCCTCCAAATCGGCGATCACCTGGGCGATATCCTTGTAGGCTTGGGGCGCCTCGTCATAGAGCAGCTCGCGAGCCTCGCAGATCACGCGGCCGCCGAGCTCCGTGCGTGCAAGGTCCTCCACGCGGTACTTGTGCGAGAGACGCGACTTGGCGTAGCCACGCTGCCAGCGCCGCCCGGCCCCGTGAGCGAGAGACCAGGCTGCCTTCTCGCCTTCGCCCGCGAGCGCCCGCACAAGATAGCTCGGCGTGCCGCGCGATCCCGGGATCATGAGCGCGCCGTGCTCCGGCGCCTCACGCGTGGACGCCGCCCCCTTGCGATGGAACCAAGCCGGAGCGCCCGCGAGGTCCTCGCGCGTCACCATGTTGTGGGCGACGTCCGAGATGCACCGGAGGCCAGCGCCCAGCTCGTCCGCGAACCGGTGCGCGATGAGCGCGCGGTTGGCGCGGGCAAAGCGCATGGCGTGGTCATGCCGCGCGAGATAATGAGCAGCCGCCTCGCTGTCCTCCCCGAGCGGGTTGGCGCCGTGACGCTCCAGCAGCTCGCGAAAGATGTCCTGGCCGAGGGCGCGGCTGCCCGAGTGGATTAGGAGAGCCGCGCAGGCCTTGTCGAGCCCCAGCGCCGCGAATGCCTCCGCATCGCGGACCTCTTCCGCCACCTGCAGCTCGGCAAAGTGGTTGCCGCCGCCAATGGTGCCGAGCCCCGCATCCGCGAGAGACGGCGCGATGCCAAACTTGTCTCGCCAGGGGGTAAGATCGCCATCCCAGGGCGTTTCGAGCCCCGTGATCTTGCGCTCCAGCCGGTCGAGCTTGAGCTTGCGGGCCGGAATGTCCAGCGCCCAAAAGCTCATGCCGCAGCCGATGTCGTTGCCGGCGAGAGCCGGATAGACCACGCCACGCGAAACGAACGCGGCGCCGACGGCGATGCCCTTTCCGGGATGGAGATCCGGAAAGCCAGCCGCCAGCACCATGCCCGGAAGGCGTGCCGTGGTGTTCAGTTGCTCGAGGGCCGCGCCCTCGATCCAGGATTTGTCTGAGGTGAAAAGCCGGACGTTGCTCGGCGCGCTAGGCGTCGCGTCCGTGAGTGAATTGCCCATGGCAGTTGCTCAGGAGATAGAAGGTATCCATGCCCGCGATGACGCCACCGCGGACGGCTGCTGTCAGCGTCTCGTTGGTGGCTCGGCGCATGGAGGTCTCCTTTCGGCAATTCGTATGGGCGGCGCTGATAGCTGCGAATTGCGCCGAAAACAAGCCGCTTCTCGCTCAAAGAGGCGTGAACGGCTGTTTCCTGCGGCACATCCACGGGACATGCACTTGCAATTTCCACCATCATGTAACATATTTAGTTACATGAAACACGACAGCAAACTCTCGGGCGTTCTCCACGTCCTCCTGCACATGCTCTTCACGAAGGGGCCTGCCACATCCGAGCAGCTCGCGAAGATGATGGAGACCAATCCCGTGGTCGTCCGCCGCGTGATGGCGGGGCTGCGCGAGCAGGGCTTCGTCGCCTCGGCAAAGGGCCACGGCGGTGGCTGGACCGTGGTGTGCGATCCGGCGGCCGTGACGCTCGCCGACATCTACAAGGCGGTCGGCGAGCCGCCTCTCGTCGCGCTCGGCCACCGCAGCGACAATCCCCAATGCCTTGTCGAGCAGGCGGTGAACCAGGCGCTCGACACCACGTTCCGCGAGGTGGAGGCGCTGTTCCAGGCCAAGCTTGCCTCGGTGACGCTGGCCGATCTTTCCAAGGACTTCAACCGCCGCCTCCGCAAACACGGCCGGACTCACAAGGAGCATGCTCATGGATAAGAACCGCTGCGACGCGATCATCGTCGGCGGCAGCTTCGCGGGGCTTTCCGCCGCGATGCAGCTTGCGCGCGCGAACCGGGCTGTGTGCGTGATCGACACCGGCACGCCGCGCAACCGCTTCGCCGCTGCCTCGCACGGCTTCTTCGGGCAGGACGGAATGGCACCCGCCGAGATGCTGGCGACAGCGCGGGCCAAGGTCGCTGCCTATCCGAGCGTGCGCTTCGTCGACGGCGCAGCGGTGACTGCCGCAGCCGAAGAGACCGGCTTCGCGGTGACGCTGGCCGACGGGCGGCGGCTGCATTCGCGCAGGCTCGTGCTCGCGTTCGGGCTCGCCGACACGTTGCCGGACATACCGGGTGTCCAGGACCGCTGGGGTAAGACGGTGATCCATTGCCCCTACTGTCATGGCTTCGAATTCCTGGGCCAGCCGCTCGGCGTGCTGAGCGTGATGCCGCTTTCGACGCATCAGGCCCAACTCATTCCCGAATGGGGGCCGACGACGTTCTTTCTCAATGGCGGGGCGATGCCGGACAGCGAGACGCTCGCGAGCCTCGCTCAACGACGCGTCACCATCGAGCCTGCGCCCGTCACCGCGCTCGAAGGGGAGGCGCCACGTCTCGACGGCGTCCGGCTCGCGGATGGGCGGCTGGTGCCGGTTTCCGCGCTCTACGTGGCGCCTCGCACCAGCTTCCAGAGCGACATCGCGCATCGACTGGGATGCGCCATCGAGGACGGCCCGTTCGGCCCGATCCTCACCACCGATGCCACCAAACGCACGAGCGTTCCGGGCGTCTTCGCGGCCGGAGACATCACGCGCGCCATGCACAATGCGACGCTGGCCTCGGCGGACGGCGTGATGGCCGGTGCCAGCGTACATCAGTCGCTCGTGTTCCCGACGGCCACCGCAGCCTGAGCGGCTGCTTCAAGTTGTGCATCAACCCCGTTCTCGGGAGCTTGCCGCCTTCAGCCCGCCACCCGAATCGGCGGAAAGTCTCCGTCACTAGATTGGGATAGGAGCCGGCGATGACCGAGCGCGCGACGGGGCGGCAGAGAGAGCGAGACGAGGATGTTCCCGCGCGCGAGAGCGCACCCTCCGGCAAGGCCAAGAAAAAGCCGAAAGCTGCGGGCTTCGACAAGAAGACCATCGCCCTCGTCTATGATTTCGACGGCACGCTCTCTCCGCGCCCGATGCAGGAGTATTCGTTCCTGCCGCAGCTCGGCGTCGATCCCGCCGAGTTCTGGGCAGAGTGCGGACGTGTGGCGCGCGAGCAGGGCGCCGATCCGCTCATCACCTACATGCACCTGATGTACAAAAAGGCGAAGGAGAAGGGCATCCGCATCGATCGCTCCGATCTCGTCAAGCAGGGGCGCGACGTGGAGCTCTTTCCCGGGGTGGAGGCGTGGTTCGATGCCATCGCCGAGTACATCAAGATCCGCGCGGAGAGCCACGGCGTGAAGCTGCGCCACTATCTCGTCTCCTCCGGCCTCACCGAGATCGTCGAGGGCACGAAGATCCGCAAGCACTTCCACAACGTGTTCGCGTCCGAATACTGGTTCGACGCCTATGAGCTGCCGTATCCGAAGCGCGTGATCACGGACACCGGCAAGACGCAGTATCTCTTCCGCATCAACAAGGGTATCGAGGACCTGGGCGAGAGCATCAATTCGCACATGCCCGAGGACCAGCGGCCGATCCCGTTCCGCAACATGATCTATTTCGGCGACGGCGACACGGACGTTCCCTCCATGGCGCTCATGAGGAAGAGCGGCGGACACGCGATCGCGGTGCATCCGGATGGCAAGGCGCCCGAGAAGTGCGTGGAGCTGTTCCGCGCGGGCCGCGTGGACTTCTATGCCGCCGCCGACTACCGCCGCGGGTCCGATCTCTTCAAGCGCACGTGCCTGCTCCTCGACCGCATCCTCGCCGACATCCGCGTGCAGGAGGAGGTTTGGGAAGTGGGCCGGAGTGCATAAGACAGTGGAAAGCCCAATTGCATTATGAAGGGTCAATGGCGAGGACAATACGAAAGTAATGGCCAGGGAGACATCATTGTCGAACTGGACGAGTTCGATGACTGCTACCGTGGATGTGCATACTTGTACGGGCCGGACCGCAATTTTCCAGGCACGTTAGCAGAAATTGCTACACCGACCAAAGAGACAAGGGGAACTTTTCGGTCGCCGTTACATCCGCTCCATCCCGATACTCTGCAACCGGTCCCGTGGCAGGCTATTTCCGACCGTTTCCCAGGCGCCGTTTTTCCTGGTCGTGCTAATGTAGACTTCGATGCAACGGACACGCGTTTGGAACTGGCGTGGCTGACCGAGCATGGGGTTGAGGGAAGGGCGATAATCGAGCGCCAGGACCCATCAAGGGCATCAGAATTGGTGCCGCGGGCAGATGTGACCACTTGGGAAGCCTTCAAGGAATTCTCTGTCAGGCTGGACCCTCGGCGCTTTATTTTCCGTGGCCAAGCGAAACCGTGGAGATTGCGAACATCTTTCCACCGCACAGGGCGTTCCGACCTTCATAGATACAGCGCGAAGGATGACATCCCGCATCTGCATAGGAATCTAAGCGCTCGAACTCGCCACTTCTTTGATCTGAACAATTCTCTTCAGACTGGGGCGTTCTACAATCTGATACAGCATCACGGATATCCCACACCTTTGATGGATTGGTCGCTCTCACCATTTGTTGCCGCGTTCTTCGCTTACAAAAACATAACCAACGCCGAGGCAACTCGGGCCGCTGATGAAATGAAAGTGCGCGTCTTCGTCTTTGATGAGCAGAAGTGGTGTATCGACTACGGTCAGGTCCAGAACCTTGTGACGCGCCACCCTCATTTTTCGATACTGAAGGCGTTGGCGATTGGCAATGAGCGCATGGTACCGCAACAAGCCCTCTCGACATTGACCAACGTGGACGATGTTGAAGCGTATATCCGCACGCGGGAGATGGAGCGAGGGGTGACCTATCTCGAAGCTATTGACTTACCGATATCTGTCCGCAGCCGCGTCATGCAAGAGTTGAGTCTTATGGGGATTACTGCGGGCTCAATGTTCCCTGGCCTTGATGGAGCTTGCGAGGAACTGCGGGAACGCCTTTTCACCCTGTGATTGGACCGCTATTGCTGGTGTTGTTTGTGGCAAGCCCACTCAAAACAGCTTGTTGAGGCTGCGTTGAATTTGGCGGAAGCCTTTGGACACGGAGCGCGCGAGCGAGGGTTGCTTCTTGTATCGGCGGGACGTGCGGCGGCGCTCGGGCGGTGAGGCTTTGTAATGCGTCGCTGCGGCGGCCGTTCCTGCAGCGGCCAGTGCTGCCGCCTCGCCTGTGCCGAGCGTGTCGCTCCCAGGCTCGGGCTCAACGGCCGCGGTCTCGACGGAGGTTGCGTCGGACGGCTGCCTCTCCTCCACCGAATAGCGACGATCCTCGCTCCGGAACTTCGGAATGGAGGCTTCGGTCTCGACCGGAGCGCGCGTCACATCGCGCTGCTCGTCAGAACGGCGTTGCTCGATGCTCGCGGTTTCCGTTCTGCGCTCGCGTCCGCGTCTTTTTTCCTCCGCTCCGGCGGACGCACCGTCCGAGCATGATGTGGTGTTGTGCGTTTCGAGAAGAACGAGGAGCACGCTGTCCGGGCGGTCGACCGGGAGGCGCGCGTTCACCAGGGTCGTGAACTCGGCCATCGCCTTGCGCGTCGGCACGCTCCAGACGCCGTTGACAGGCCCCTGATAGCATCCGGCGCGCTTCAACTCGGTCTGCACGGCGCGCGTCACCGATACGGCATCATCGAAGCGCATGGCGGACGCGCTGCCCGGCGACGACGGGCGCATGGCGGGCTCGGGAGCAGGCGGTGTCAGCGCGACGGGTGTAAAGACGGGGCCGTTCACGACAACCGCATCGGCGGGGACATCATCGGCTCCGCGCATCACGCCATAGAGCACCGCGAGCATGGCCAGCGCCACGCCTCCGGCTGCCACCAATGCGGGCACGCTCAACGCGGCTTTTGCCGCAACGTGCTGCCGAAGAGCCTCGAAATCAAAACGCATCACCACCCCACCACGCGATCAGCCTGCCGCTCAGGCATCGCCTATGCTCTCACTCCATCCCCGTTCGTCCCGCACGGCGAAGAGGATAGCACACGTGGAGGACAACGCGGGACTGCGCGTATCGTTTCTCCTCCGCGCAGTTGCAGGCGTGCGGCGCTTGTTTCGCGCATTCGTGGGCTTGTGCTCAGAAGGGCGCAAGCTCGCGAGCCGAGATGACGCGCGCAGCGTGGGGTTATTTGTCTGGACGCAGGAAGCGCGAAGCGACCCAGCCCTGCCGGCCCTTGTAGTCAACGCGGCACCATTCGAGCTTGGCGTTGGCGCGCTCGTCGGCCGTCATCGTCATCCAGCGGTCGAGGCTCGGCTCGGGCTTCAGGCATCCGAGCCCTTTCAATCCGCGCGCCTTCGGCGGGATATCGGCCAGGATCCGGCTGTCGCCGTGCGGCACGTCGCGCATGTGCAGCGTGTCGTTGTCGGCAACGCCCGTCACCGCCCAGTACTGAGGCGGATCATCGGCGGATGCCGGCAGCGGGTGGCAGAGCGCGATCAGAAGAGCGGACGCGGTGAGAATGCCGGCTCCGCGGCGGATGTTTGGAGTGTCCATTGTTCCCCCAATGGTTCCTTTGTTCCGCACGCGGGCAGATGGGCCGAAAAATTGGACCTCGCTGTGGCGGCGGACGGCGCGGGAAGGCCCCTCGCCTCTTGCGGCGGCATGGGGGACATCCCTATCTCCGGATAAGCACTTGGAGACGCTCTGGTTCCACGTGAGCGCGCCTGGTGCGGTTCGGGATGTCGCGCTTCTTCTCGGGAGACCCCCATGGCCTTTGAAGACGTCAAAGCGGAGATCGGGCTTCTGCTCACACAGATGCAAAACGAGCCGGAGGACAGCCACGAGCTTTACCTTCAGCTCAAGGAGCGGCTCAACGAGCTCAAGGCCTACGGTCTGCCGATCCCGGAAGACCTGAAGGATCTCGCGGCCTCGCTGGAATCGGATTTCGAGGAGGACCGCGGCAGCGCCGCCTGAGACGCCGCGCCGTCTTTCGCAGGGCCCGCCAAGCGGCCAATCTGGTGATCCTCGACTTCGCGCCGTGTGCGCTGGAGCCCCAAGGGCTTCAGCTCTGCGAAGGCGTGCCCGCCAATTGACCCCGCCCACCGAACGGACAGCCAGTAATGACCGACGATATCGATCGTGAGGACGTATTGCGGGGCGGAGAGGTGCTTCGCCTGGCGACGCTGGCCGTCGGCAGCATCCAGATCATTGGCTTTCTGCTGTTCGCGCACTTGAAGCTGCAATCGCTCGATCCGCTCGGCTCGTCAGCTGACGAGAGCATGGGCATCGCAATCGCGCTTCCGCTGCTCCTCTTCACGATTCCGGGCCTGCTGCTGGCCTGGCTCGGCCGTGCACCGAGGATCGCCCATGCCCTCGTATGGCTGGCGCTTCCCGTGGCAGGCGTGCTGTGGGCTTGAAGGCTCCGCTTTTCTGATCAACATTCAGTCAGTTGATATCACTTCTATTTTTTGCCTATTTTCGCGATAAGAATATCTTTTCTATCCGATAAAATTACCTGATGTACAGATCACGAACTTGCGATTTGTCGTTATCAGGGGGTGCGACTATATACGCCCTAGATCTAGACGGGCTGGCGGCCCGCTGGTCATTGGATCCCTAAGGAGGAATTGCCATGAAGACCTGGATGAAGCCCTCGGTTCGCGAGCAGGAAGTCGGCCTCGAGGTTACCTCGTATCTGCCGGCTGAGATCGACATCATCTAAGTCGATCGGCTTTTTGTCGAATTAGACGGCGGTCGCCAAAGCGGCCGCCGTTTTTATTTTGTGTCATTACTTTGTGTCATTGCGTTCATACGCTGACGGGTTTTTTAATCGGATCTTCATATCCGCCCGCTCCGGTTTTCGGCGAACCTCCCGCTTCTGTTTTTCGGACTGCTTTGCGCGGAAATTAGATCGCGCCTTCTCTTCTCGCATGAGGGGCATCACACGGGCACCGCTTCCCTTCACATGTGCGTGTTCCCGCGCGTGGCGGCTGCCGACAACCCCGCGATTTTAGGCGCTTCGCACGCCCTCTTTCCTCTGCCGCGCTCCCCCCGTATCGCGGACTTCACTCGCTCCCAGACAGCCTTTTTCCGCGTTTTTCTCGCCTGCTGCGGAGGTTTCACGCGTGTTTCGTGACACGCATTCGAGGCCGAAACTGGTACACAGTAGCATCAGCCTGCCTGATAGAACGCGAATGAAAATACGATTGGAAATCAGGCGGTCACCTGCCTATTTAATACCCGTGCGCAGACGCATCTCGTCTCGCATGTTTTTAAGGAGGAACTACCCATGAAGACTTGGATGAAGCCGTCGGTTCGCGAGCAGGAAGTTGGCCTCGAGGTCACTTCGTACCTGCCGGCCGAGATCGATATCATCTAATATCGATCGTCTTTCGGTCTTTAGCGCGGCGGCCGCTGTTCAGCGGCCGTCGCGCTTCTTTTTTGGGCACGCGATCGCATAAGCCTGCACACTGACCTTTAGAGGTGTAGACCATAATTCATCTCTTCGGCTGGTCAGGAGGGGAGCAGACCGGTAACTATGTGGCGTTCACAAAAAGGACCCCTCCGCCCGTGCTAATCCGAGACGCTGTTCCGAGCGACGAACCCTCTTGGCGCCAGCTTTGGGCCGGCTACCTGGCCTTCTACGAGTCCGAGCTGCCAGACGAGGTGACAGCCAAGACCTGGGAGCGGCTGATCCGCCGCCAGGACGGGCTGTTCTGCCGGGTTGCCGAGACATCGGGCGAGGTGTGCGGCTTCAGCCTTTCGGTGCTCCATGCGGGCACCTGGACGACCGACCCCGTCTGCTATCTCGAAGATCTCTTCGTCGCGCCCGAGCGGCGGGGGCGCGGTATCGGCGAAGCGCTGATCCGCGATCTCGTCACAACGGCCAAGGCCAAGGGCTGGTCGCGCCTCTACTGGCACACGCGGACTTCGAACGCGGCGGCGCGCAGCGTTTACGATCGCTTTACGCTCGCGGACGATTTCGTCCGCTACAGGCTCATTTTCTAACTCTCCCGGCGCTAGGGTCCGGCGACCCGGAACGCGTCTTGCTTTGCTCCTCAGCATCAGCCGTCGTGTGCCGCACTGGTACGGGCCGCTCCCCAATCGAGGCGCAAAATGACACGTTCAGAGAAGAGTTCCGAAGCCCGTCTGGCTTGGGTCGATGTGGCGAAAGGCCTTTGCATCATCCTCGTCGTGATGATGCACGCCACGCTCGGCGTCGAAAAAGCCATCGGCTCGGAAACGAGCCTTCATGCCTTCATCGACTGGGCGCGGCCGTTCCGGATGCCGGACTTCTTTCTGATCTCGGGCCTGTTCCTCGCTGCCCGCATCGATCGTCCGTGGCGCAGCTACCTCGACACCAAGGTCGTGCATTTCGCCTATTTCTACGTGCTGTGGCTCACCATCCAGTTCGCGCTCAAGGCGCCGGGCATGGTGCAGGAGAGCGGCGCGACGGCGACGCTTCAGGACTACCTCGCGAGCTACCTCATCCCCTTCGGCACGCTTTGGTTCATCTATCTCCTGATGGTCTACTTCGTGGTCGCAAAGCTCCTGCGCCCCGTGCCCAAGTGGATCGTGCTGGCGGTCGCGGCGCTGTTGCACGTGGCAGCGCCCGAGAGCGGCGTGTTCATCGTCGACGAGTTCTCGAACCGCTTCGTGTTCTTCTATTCGGGCTACGCGCTCGCGCCCTTTATCCTGTCGTTCGCAGACAGGCTGCGCGCAGTTCCGGCGGCCACAATGGCGCTTGGCCTCGTCGTGTGGGCCGCGTTCAACGCTGTGGGCGTCACCTCAGGCGTCGCGCTCGTGCACGGTCCGGATCTCGTGTTCTCCTACATCGGCATCGGTGCGGTGATCGCGTTCAGCGTGCTCGTCACGCAGCGTACGGCCGGCGACGTTCTGGCCTACTGCGGGCGCAATTCGATTGCCGTCTACCTCGCCTTCACCGTGTTCATGGGACCGGTGCGGATCGTGCTTCTGAAGCTCACCGGCGGCGAAGCGGCTGCGGCCATCGCACTTCTCTCGGCGCTTGCCGGAATCGTGGGGGCGCTGGCGCTGCAGTGGGCCGTCAAGGGCACGTGGGCGGGCTTCCTGTTCACGCGGCCGGACGCGTTCCGCCTCACGCCGCGCCGCGAGCCACTGCGTGAGCCGCAGGCCCAGCCGACCGCAGCCTAAGGATCGGACCGGGGTGCCGCTTCAGAGCGGCATCTCCGGCTCCTTCTTGGCCTCGCGCTCCAGGCGGTCGATGCGCTCCTTGAACTTCTTGACCATGCCTTCGACGTAGTCGAACAGCTTGTCCACGTCGCGCTCGTTCGGGACAGGCAAATCGCCCGGAGGGGCCGGCACCGCTTCCGCGTGAGGCTCGCCCGCCTCCGGCTCTTTTACGGAAGGGCCGCCGAGGGCGCCGTCGCGCAGGCGTTTTTCCGCTTCGAGCGCCCGCTTCTCACCCTCCAATTCCTCCACGCGCTTCTTCAAGGCGCTCTCGGTCTCGGGCATCTCCTTGCAGGACCACTCGCCCTCCTTGCCGGCGCAGAACGACATGGCGCCGGTCTCGCGATCGAGGCGAATGACGCCGCCTTCGGTGGGAGACATCGTGTAGCGGCCGGACTCGTTTCCGGCCGCCCAGGCGGGCGCGGCAAGGACGACGGCGAGCGAGCCCAGAAGCCACGGGCGGCGGCCATGGTTCCAGCCGCGACGAGACATATTGCTCACGGAAATTCTCCATTCGTTACATGGCAGGCTTTGGCTCAAGCATAGCAGCCGTTTGTGACCGCGTCCGCGCCGTCGCCCCCTAAGGCCAACGAATCACTTCGCACGCCACGGGGGCGCTCGCCCTGCCAACACCCTCATTTAATGGCCGATTTCCTGGCTCCAAGAGGGACTTAACTGAACATTTACTGACGGCTGAGACCTTCACACTGTTCGGGTTTCTGCTTGTGCCTCGTCTGACCCTTCTCGCACGCTTCAGCCCGGCAAGACGGGGCGGTTTTTGATCCGCCTTCGACTCCCTCAAGGGAACGGCCGGCCGTGGGCGCCGCATTCACCGTGGGGATCGTGATGTTGCATACAGAACAACAGAAATGGCCAGCCTCTCAGGGGGCCTACGGCTATTCTGGAATGCCAGGCGGCCCCAACCGGCTCGTGCATGAGCTTGCGCGCGAGATCGAGGAGACACAGCGGCGCCAGGGCGAGACCATCGCCAGCATCGTCGAGCGGCTTCGCGCGCTGGATCTGCGCCGCCCCGACCAGACGCATCCGGCCGGCGAAGAGCCCTGGGATGCGGCCAGCGCCGAAGCGCTGATGCGGACCTACGAGACCGACGCAGCATCTCAGCACGCTGCCGCGACAGAGGCCCAGGACCGCCAGGATTGGCTCGGCCACCGCTTCTACGACATCGCCGATCGCATCAAGCGCACGCTGGCCGACCTCAAGCCCGGCAGCACCATGATGCTGCTGGAAGAGCGCCTCGATCAGTTCCAGAAGCACATCAGCTCGGCGCTGGAAGACGTGGTGCGCCGCTCGGATCTCGACGGACTGCGGCTCATCGAGACCCATATCAGCTTTCTCGGCGACAAGCTCGATGAGCTGGATCGCCACGTGGCACGCATCGACGGCATCGAAGCCGATGTGCGCAGCGTGATGGAGCAGGTGTCGGACGAGCGCATCGCGAAGCTGCTCGACTACGACACGCGCTTTGCCGCCGACATCGAAGCGGTGGCCGTGCGCGCCGCCGAGGAAGTGCACGCGCGTCTTGGCCAGGATGGCGAGCGCGCAAGCGCGGAGGCCGCGCGCCATCAGGAGCTGCGCGACCTGATCGAGGCTTCGATCCAGGACCGGCGCCAGGCGGAAGCCGCGGCGACGTCTCTGGTGACCGGCCTTTCGGGACGCGTCAACGCGCAGGCGGACCGCTACGACGAGCTCAAGGTGCTTCTGGAACAGGCGATCCAGGAGCAGCGCCAGAACGAGCAGACCGCGTTCGGTATGCTCGACACGCTGCAGCAGGCGATGGTGCGCATCCTCGACCGGATGGATTCGCTCGAGCAGCAGGGCCATCCCGCGACCACCGCGCCGTGGCCCGTGGCCGAGCCTGCCGCCGAGACGCAGATGTTCGCCTCGTTCAACGACGAGCCCGCCCGGCGGTATGCGGCGGCTCCGGCCCCTGCCGACATTGCGCCTGCCGACTTTTCCGCCAGCCGCTTCCAGGATCGCTTCCACGATCAAGGTGAGGCGGCCGATCCCATGCTGGTCGCGCCCGTCGAAGTGCCTTCGGTCTTCGCCGCTCCTGCCGACGCCGACGTGTCCGCATCCACCGACGAGGCCGCATCGCCCGTCGATCGCCTACGCCGCGACTTCATCGCGGACGCACGCCGCGCCAAGCTCAAGGCGGCGGCCAACCGGGCCGAGGCGATCGCCGAGAAGACTGAGGTTTCGCGCCGCCCGGCCGCCGAGCCCGCCCGCGCAGCTCTCGCCCAGGCCGCCCGCCTGCCGTTCGCCGCAGGCGCGGGCCGCTTGTTCGGCGCTTCTCCCAAGCTCCTCGCGGCCGCGCTGGCCTTCGTCGTCGCCATCAACGGCGGCATCCTTCTGCTCAACCGGAAGAGCAGCCCGCCGCCTGCGCCGCAGATCACGATCCAGCCCGAGGGTATCGGCGCCGAGCCGGAGGCCCCGGCGGCCAGCGGCTCCGAGGCAGCGCCTCAGCAGACGCCGGAGCCCGCTCCGAATACGGCCCCGCGCTCCGATCTCACGGACGACGAGACCGGCTTTGCGCAGTTCGTGCCGCCGGCCGCGACGGCTGAACCACAGCAGGCCGACCCCACCGGCAGCTCGGCGCTTACGCCCTACGGCTTCATGGACGACGTGCTCGATCCGCCCGCGCTCGAAACCAGCGGCGCGCCGGCCTCGCCTCCGCGCGGCATGACGATTGCCGGTGCCAACGGCGCCGTGCCGGATGCCATGGTGGCGGACGTCTATCAGCAGCAGGTGCTGGCGAGCCTTTCCGGCAAGCTCGGCACGATCGCTGCGGCACAGTCGCCGGACGCGCTGCTTCCGGAGCAGAGCGGCCGCGTCGAGACGGCCTACACCGAGCCCGCAAGCACGCCGGATACGGTGGATGGCGCACAGCGCTCGAGCGCGCTCGACCTGCCGCCTGCAACGGTTGGGCCGCTTTCGCTTCGTCTCGCGGCTGCAAACGGCGATGCTTCGGCGGAATTCGAAGTTGCCGCACGCCTTGCCGAGGGCAAGGGAACCTCGCAGGACTTTGCAGAAGCGCTGCGCTGGTATCAGCGCTCGGCCACGAAAGGCTTCGCGCAGGCTCAGTATCGCCTGGGAACGCTCTATGAGCGCGGCCTCGGCGTGACGAAGGACATCGGACGCGCGCGCATCTGGTACAGCCGCGCCGCCGAGCAGGGCAACGTCAAGTCGATGCACAATCTCGCTGTGCTTGCTGCAGGCGGCGAGCAGGGCGAGCCCGACTACGCCACTGCCACGCAGTGGTTCACAAAGGCTGCCTCACACGGCCTCTCCGACAGCCAGTACAATCTCGGCGTTCTGCTCGAGAACGGTCTCGGCGTGAAGGCCGACCGGGTCGAAGCCTACAAGTGGTATGCGCTCGCGGCGAAGAACGGCGATACGGATGCGAAAGCCCGCCGTGACGAGCTCAAGGGCACGCTGAGCGCGAGCGACCTCGCCATCGCCGAGAGCCTCGTCTCGTCGTTCAAGGCACAGACACCCGTTCCGCTGGCCAACGATGCCCGCGCGGCCGGTGAAGACTGGAAGAAGCGCGTGAACAACGACGCGAACGGTTAAGATTTCCGGCGGGGCGCGTTGCCCCGCCCGAAATCCGTCAATCGCCGGCGCATCTTGCGGGCCACTGCGCACTGGCACTCGCGGCAAAGGTTCAATACGATGATGCGGCGGGGCCGCACATGTCCTCGCGCCGTTCCAGGGCGGGCGGACGGTGCCATGCCGTTCTCCATCCCTCCGGGATGGCTGTGAAGCCTCATCGCGCGATACCGGCGTAACAGCTCCCCACGCATGCACATCTATCTGCCGATCGCCGAGATGTCCGCCAACGTGCTGCTATTCGTTGGCATGGGCGCAGCGGTGGGCTTTCTCTCCGGCCTGTTCGGCGTTGGCGGCGGGTTTCTGATGACGCCGCTTCTGATCTTCTCCGGCATTCCTTCCGCGGTGGCGGTCGGCACCGGTGCCGCGCAGGTGGTGGCTTCCTCCGTCTCGGGCGCGATGGCGCAATATCAGCGCAACAACGTCGACATCAAGCTCGGCGTGGTGCTGCTCGCGGGCGGCGTCGCGGGCTCGGTCATCGGCGTCAAGATGGTGCGCATCCTGAGCCTTGCGGGCCAGTTCGATCTCTTCGTCGCGCTCGCCTACGTGACGTTCCTCGGCGTGATCGGCATCCTGATGCTGATCGAGAGCATAAATGCCTTGCAGAGCGCGCGCCGCGGTCGGCCTTACTCCATGCGCCGGCCCGGGCAGCACAACTGGATCCATGGTCTGCCGCTCAAGATGCGGTTCCATCGCTCCAAGCTCTACATCAGCGCCATTCCGCCGCTGATGATCGGCGCGTTTGTCGGGTTTCTCGGCGCAATCATGGGCGCAGGCGGCGGCTTCATCATGGTTCCCGCCATGATCTACCTGCTGCGCGTGCCGACCAACGTGGTGGTGGGAACGTCGCTGTTCCAGACGGTGTTCGTCTCGGCCGTGACGACCATCATGCAGGCGAGCGAGAATTACAGCGTGGACGTGGTCCTCGCGCTGTTGCTGATCGTGAGCGGCGTGATCGGTGCGCAATATGGCGCGGCTGCCGGAGCCCGGCTCAGAGGCGAGCAATTGCGGTTGCTGCTCGCGGCTCTGGTGCTGCTCGTCTGCTTCCGCATCGGCTGGGATCTCGTGGTGACGCCGCGGGAATTGTTCAGCATCACCGCAACGCTCGGGGGGATGTGATGACGCCCGTCCGCCCCATCCCACGAGGCTGGCTACGGCTTATTCCGCTGATGGGCGTGATGGTGGCCGGGCTCGGGCTCGCGTCTGTGCCCGCGAGTGACGCTATCGCGCAGGAGCCGGGGGCGACGGACAAACGGGTGCCTCCGGTCAAGACGCCACGCAACCGCAAGACGGAGCGCACCGCAGCGAAGACCGATCAGGCGCCTCCCCGGGAGGCTGTCGAAGCCGATGTTTCGACGCGGACGATTGCCGTCACCTCGGCCTTCACGGGCACCGAGATCGTCGTGTTCGGCTCGGTGGTCAACAGCCGCCAGCCGAGCGCGGAAGCCGGATACTACGACGTGATCGTCGTCCTCGAAGGGATGCCGACCCCGCTGCTCGCACGCCGCAAATCCAACGTGGCGGGGCTATGGGTCAATACTGAGTCGGTGGCTTACGAGAGCGCGCCGAGCTACTACGCCATCGTCTCGACACGGCCCATTGAGGAAATCGCCGACGAGCCGCTGCTCGAGCGGAATGCGATCGGGCTCGATTTCGTGCGCCTCGCGCCGGCCGCGAAGTCGGCCATCGAGACCGACCCAGAAGAGCTCAAGGCCTTCAAGGATGCCGTCATCCGGCTGAAGCAGAAGGAAGGGCTCTATCTCAAGGAAGACTATGCGGTGATCTTCATGGGCAAGAGCCTGTTCCGCAGTTCCATCTCGCTGCCGGCGAACGTTCCCGTGGGGCCGCTCACGGCGCGCGTGTATCTGTTCCGGGAAGGGGAATTGCTCAGTGCGTTCCAGTCTCGTGTGCGGCTCGAACGGTCTGGCATCGAGCTGTGGCTCTACCGCTTTGCCATGCGCCAGCCTGCGCTCTACGGCCTGTTTGCGGTGGCGGTGGCGGTGGGTGCGGGGCTTCTTGCCTCGGCCGCATTCCGGCGGCGGGACGCAGCTTAGAGCGCGATCAATTTTTATTGGATCAGAATCGCGCTCCCGGCGCTTTAACGGGAGCGATGATTCACGCTTCGGACTGATAGGGTCCGAAGCGATCATGGTCTCTTTTGTTAGACCGATGATTCACGCTTCGGACTGATAGGGTCCGAAGCGATCATGGTCTAGTCTTCCTTCAGAAGACGTGCGGCGATCGGGTAGAGGCCTTCCTGGCCCATGACGAGCACGGACAAGCCGTCGTTGCCGAAGAGGGGCGCGAACGCGTCGTCGAGCACGTTCAATCCGCCCGCGTAGGTGCCGAAGGCCGGCAGCACGAGGCGATTGCCGTTTCCGACGAAGCAGGGACGGCGGATGACGTGGCCGTGGAAGGAGACGCGCGCTGCGGGATGAAGGTGGCCCGCGATCTCATGGGTGACGGGGCTTGCCGCCGGCTCATGACGGAAGGTGATGCCGGACACCGTGATCTCAGGCAGCACTTGGCCCCCGAAGCACTCCGCGATCACCGGGTCATGATTGCCGTTCAGCCAAAGCCACTCGCGATCCTCCTGGAGGATGGCCAGCGTCTCGCGATCCTTGTCGCACATGCGCTCGCCGGCATTGCGGTCGTGGAAGCTGTCGCCCAGGCAGATGACGGTCGCGGCCTGATAGGCATCTAGCGTGGCAGCCAAGCGCTCCAAGGTAGCGGCAGTGTCGTAGGGCGGGAGCAGAACGCCACGAGCGGCGAAGGAGGAGCCCTTTTCGAGATGGAGGTCGGCGACGATCAGCACGTCCTCGGCCGGCCAGTAGAGAGCGCCCGATACATCCGCCAGGAACGAGCGGCCCGAGATGGAGATCGGCTGCTGGCTGAACTCGCCGACGTCGAGACGCTCCGGCTTGAGCTCGAGCAGTTGTGTCGTGTTTCTCACGTCACGTCCTCTTCTTGCCGCTGCCATCGAGCCGCATCGCTTCGGCGATCAGCTCCTGGGCTGCTTCCCTCAGGAGATCCTCCCGCGCGATGCGCGCGACGGGCTCGACACCAATCTCGATCAGGATCGGAACCGATAGCGGCGAGACCCGATCTAGAGCTTGATGCCTGACTCGCCCGCGCGTGCGGGCCAGGAATTGCCCCAACCGAGCAATATCCAACAACCCCGTGGCCGCATCCTCCCAGGCGGCTTCCAGCAGAATATGGCCGGGATCATGGCGCCTCAGCACGTTGTAGACGAGATCGGTCGACATCGTGACCTGGCGGCCACTCTTCTCGCGCCCCGGATGGCGGCGCTCGATGAGCCCGGCGATGACCGCCACGGTGCGGAAGGTGCGGCGCATGAGGCTCGATTCCGCAAGCCAGGCTTCGAGATCGTCGCCGAGCATATCCTCGGCGAACAGCCTATCGAGTTCTAACGTGCCGTCGGCGATGCGTTGGGAGAGATCGCCCAGCCCCCAGATGGCAAGGCCATAGTCGTTGGCGACGAAGCCCATGGGGCGCGCGCCATCCCGTTCGAGCCGCCGCGTCAGCAGCATGCCGAGCGTCTGGTGGGCGAGACGCCCTTCGAACGGATAGGCGACCATGAAGTGGCGATTGCCGCGCGGAAACGTCTCCACCAGAACGTCGTCGATGCCGGGGAGCTGCGAATAGCCATCCTGAAGGCGCAGCCATTCCGCAACCGGAAGCGGAAGGCCTTTCCATTGCTTCCTATCGGCCAGCATGGCGCGCACGCGTTTCGCGAGATGCGTGGAGAGCGGGAACTTGCCGCCGGCATAGCTCGGGATCATGGCATCCGCGCCCGGCGCACGGGTGACGTAAGCCTCCGTCTCCTCCATGCCCTCGAAGCGCAGGATCTCTCCGGCGAACACGAAGGTCATGCCCGGCGAAAGCTGCTCGACGAAGTATTCCTCCACCTCGCCCAGAACGCGGCCACCCATGAGGGGACGCGCGCCGGGCTGGCCGGTCGTCTTCCGGCGGCGCTGCCCGACCAGGCGGATCTTGATCATCGGCGCTTCGACGATGGTGCCCGCGTTCATGCGGTATTGGCGTATGAGCGAGGGATGGGCGAGGCGCAGGTGGCCGTCACCGGTGGGGCGCAGGCGCGCGAAACGCTCGTAGGCCTTGAGCGCGTAGCCGCCGGTCGCCACGAAGTCCACCACGCGGTCGAAGCGGTCGCGCGTAAGGGCGGAATAGGGCGCGGCGGCGCGCACCTCCTCGTACAGATCTTCAGGCCGGAACGGACCGCTGCAGGCCATTCCGAGCACATGCTGAGCCAGGACATCGAGGGCGCCGCTGCGGGCGATGTAGGTGTCCTGCTCCCCGGCCTTCGCGGCTTCGAGAGCGGCGCGGCATTCGAGAACCTCGAAGCGGTTTGCGGGCACGAGGAGCGCTTCGGACGGCTCGTCGAGACGATGGTTGGCGCGGCCGATGCGCTGCGCGAGGCGGGACGCGCCCTTCGGCGCGCCGACGTTCACCACGAGATCCACATCGCCCCAGTCGATGCCGAGATCGAGCGTGGACGTTGCGACGACGGCGCGCAACTGCCCCTCCGCCATCGCCTTCTCCACCTTGATGCGGCGCGCCTTGTCGAGCGAGCCATGATGCAGCGCGATCGGCAGGTTGGATTCGTTGATGCGCCACAGCTCCTGAAACACCATCTCCGCCTGCATGCGCGTGTTGACGAAGACGAGCGTCGTCCGGTGCGCTTCGATGGCGCGGTAAATGTCGGCCATGGCGTAGCGCGCCGAGTGACCGCCCCACGGCACGGGCTCCTCGATTTCCAGGATCGCGATTTCTGGCGCTGCGCCTCCCTTCGCGACGACGACATCGGCCATCGTGCGCATGAGATCCGGCGCAGCCTGAGGCACGAGATAGCTTCTCAGCTCCGACGGCCGGGCGACGGTCGCCGAGAGGCCGAGCGTCATGAGGCCGGGGGCGAGCGTGTGAAGGCGGGAGAGGCCGAGTGAGAGCAGGTCTCCGCGCTTCGAGGGGGCGAGGGCGTGCAGCTCGTCCAGGATAATGGTGTCGAGGTCGCCGAACACGTAGCCCGCGTCCGAGCTGGACAACATCAGCGCAACCTGCTCGGGCGTGGTGAGCAGGATGTGCGGCGGCTTCACCCGCTGGCGGGCGCGGCGCGCGACGGAGGTATCCCCCGTGCGTGTCTCGATCGCGACCTTGAGACCCATCTCCGAGACGGGCGCGACGAGGTTACGGGATATGTCCTCGGCGAGCGCCTTCAGCGGAGAAATGTAGAGCGTGCGGAGGCCCGCCCCCTGCTTCGGCCGCTTTGGCGCCTCGGAAAGCGCGATCAAGCTCGGAAGGAAGCCAGCAAGCGTCTTTCCGGCGCCGGTGGGAGCGATCAGCAGGGTCGAGCGGCGGGCCTTGGATTGGGCGATCAGGGCGAGCTGATGCTCACGGGGGCTCCACCCGCGGCGGGCAAACCAGGCCGCGAACGGATCGGGAAGGACCATCCCGGCCGCTTTGGCCTCCTCAGCCTTTACGCCCTTCGCGGCCCGCCGCCTGCCCGCCTTCTCGGATACGCCCGTCACGCGTTGAGACTTCCTTCGCTCCCGCCGATGGTTATGCTACATGGGAGCCGGTTTTCCGGCCCGCTCGCAAAGGGATTTCGCCTCATGGACCGTAACACGATTTTTGGCGGAAACCCGCTCGGGGTGCTGATCCGCCTCGCCCTGATCTCGCTCGCCGTCGGCATCGTGATGAAGGCGCTCGGGATCGACCTCGGCAATTTCTTCCAGCGCATCAACGAGCTTTTGCGCAACATCTATGATCTTGGCTTTGGCGCCGTGGAATGGGTGCTCGAGTACATGCTGCTCGGCGCGCTGGTGGTGATCCCGATCTGGCTGATTGCCCGCGTGGTCGGGGCTTCGCGCTCCAAGACGGAATAACGCACCTCAGATTTGCTTGGCGGCCCATTCGGCGGAGCGCGTGCCGGTCAGCTCCGAGAGCGTCCGCACGCCGCGCTCGGCGCACGCCTTCGCAAGATAGCTCGTGATGCGGCCGATGAGGCCGGGGCCTTCGTAGATCAGGCCCGTGTAGAGCTGCAGCAGCGTGGCGCCGGCCTCGATCTTGGCGAGCGCCGTCTCTCCGCTATCGATGCCGCCGATGCCGATCAGCGGCACCTTTCCGGCCGTCGCCTCGTAGACGCGCGCAAGCACGACCGTGGAACGATGGAACAAAGGGCGGCCGGAGAGCCCGCCCGCCTCACGGGCGGCCGGATCGGTCAGCCCGGGCCGGGCAAGCGTGGTGTTGGAGAGGGCGATGCCGTCGGCGCCGTGCCGCAGCAAGGCCGCCACGACCGGCTCCACCGCGTCCTCCGCGAGATCCGGGGCGAGCTTGACGACGATGGGGCGGCTTGGTGCGCCCGATGCCACCTTCGCCGCGCGGGCGGCCATGATGCGGCCCAGCAGCTCGTCGAGCGCATCGGGGGCCTGAAGGTCTCGGAGGCCGGGCGTGTTGGGCGAGGAAATGTTCACCGTGAAATAGCTGGCGACGCCGTAGAAGGCCTCGATGCCGGCCACGTAGTCGGCGGCACGGTCGGTGCTGTCCTTGTTGGCGCCGATGTTGACGCCGATCACGCCACGGCGGGCGCGCGCGGTGAGGCGCTTCAGGGCGGCGGCGTGTCCGGCATTGTTGAAGCCGAGCCGATTTATGACAGCCCGCTCGGGGATAAGACGGAAGACGCGCGGGGCCGGATTTCCGCTCTGCGGGCGAGGCGTCGTGGTACCGACCTCCGCGAAGCCGCATCCGAGGCCGAGCACGGCATCCGCCACGCGCGCATCCTTATCGAACCCCGCGGCAATGCCGATGGGATTGGGAAGGTCGAGCCCCCATAGGCTGCATCTGAGAGCGGGGGCTTCAGTACCCGGGCAGCGCGGGTAGACTCCCAGCTCGAGCGCTCGCAGGGTCACCTCGTGCGCAACCTCGGGCTCGAGTGCGAACAAAACGGGACGAGCGAGGCCCGCGAGCGCGCCGATCATGATACGAGCTCCTGAGGTATCTGCGGCACGCCTTCGCCGTTCAGAGGCAAGGGGCGCTGCCACAGCGCGAGCGCTGTCGCCAGCTCTCCATAGAGATGCGGAAACAGCGCGCCCCCGCGGGACGGCTCCCAGACGAGCGCCGCACCCAGAGCTTTCTCATCGAATGCAACGATCAGAAGATCAGCGACGCCTCTGAAATGCTTGGCGGCCGTGCCTTGAAGCTGCTCTGGCGCAGAAAAATGGATGAAGCCGTCGCGCATGTCGTCGGGGGAGCCACGGTACACGCCTTCGCGGCAGGCCTGCGCCCACGCTTCCTGCCCGACAATCTTGAAAATCATGATCCCGTCCGGTGTTGATGACGCGCGCCGCACCGGTCGCGGATGCGAAGGGGCGCGGTAATGTTCCTATCCTTCACGTGGCAATACGCTACATTTATCCGCTCGTCTCCGGCCATCGATCTCGTGTACAATTCACCGGCAGAAACGTGGTAGCGGTCCCGGCTTGGCGGAGGGTTGCGGAGCGGGGTCATAGCACGTGCTGCGGGGGTTCTGCGCAACCTCAAAATTCATTGCGAACGGCGATCCGAGGGACATTTTCCAGTCCTGCCCGTGGTGCGCGCGTCACGGGATGGAGAGGTTTGTTTTTCACGATACGGGAAGGCGAGGACGTTCTGCGTGCACGAGGTTATTTCTGTCGGCGTCGTATCGCTCCAGGATCTTTTTTCCGACGCCTACCACTTCAGGCTCCCGTACTTCCAGCGTGCCTACGCGTGGCAGACCGCCGAGATCGGCCGTCTTCTGTCCGACATCACGGGCGCCATGCGCGCCAACCAGGGCCAGCGCGGCTACTTCCTCGGCAAGCTGATGGTGGCGAAAAAACAGGGGCAGCCTGAGACGGCGCTCGTCGACGGGCACCAACGCGTGATGTCGCTCACCCTGCTGTTTGCCGTGCTGCGCGATCTCGAAAGCGATCCGGTTCTGCAGAGCAAGCTCAACGGTTTCATCCGCGGCAAAGACGTGCGCCTCAGTCCGCAGGACGCCATGGCGCTCTCCTGCGAGCGCTTCGTGCAGACGCCTGGCTCCACGACGGTGGACCCCGAGGACGACTTCGACGCGCTGTCGGAGACCGAGCGGAACGTCATCGAGAACCGCAACTATCTTCGCGCCGAGCTTTCGAGCTTGGAGTACACGCCGGAAGTCAGGCGCGCGCTCGTCACCTACCTGGCGGAGAGATGCTGTGTCATCGTCGCCTCGGTCGAGGACGAGGAGGAAGCCTGGTCGTTCCTTCGCACGGAGGAGGAGACGCGCGTCGATTTCAGCAAGTCCGATCGCGCGAAGTTCAGCCTGCTTTCCATCGTGCCGCCGCCCGAGCGCGCAGACTGTCAGAAAATCTGGGAAAGCTGCGAATCCATCCTCAGCGCGAACGACATGCACGCGCTGCTCGGCCATCTGCGCACGCTCAAAAGGAGAAAGAGCAGCGGCAAGCCGATCGAGATCGACATCGCGGAGGCTTATACGTTCAACGTCGCAGGCGCCGGCCGCACGTTCCTCGAAGGTACGCTGAAGCCCGCCGCGGAACGGCTCGCGGTGCTGCGACGGACCAGCGACCGCAAGGATGCACGAAAGCTGCCGGCGCTTTCAGAGCGGCTCGGCTGGATCGATCCGCAGCTCTGGGTTCCGGCGGCGCTGCTCTGGCTCGAACGGCCGCGCGATCAGGAAGAGACGCTGCTCTTCTTCAAACGGCTCGAGCGGCTGGTCTGGATGATGAAGATCGCGGGCTTCGATCCCACGAAACAGCACAACCGCATCCTGCAGCTCCTCGGCGAAATCGAGCGTGTGCCGACGGTCTCGCAGATGCGCGAGCTTGACATGACGTCGACCCTGCGCGACATGGCGATCTCCAACCTGCGCAGCACGTCGTTCGATGCCAAGCACTACAGCGGGCGCGTGCTGCGGCGCATCAGCATCGCGCTCGGACAGGACCCGGGGCCCATCGATCGCAGCGCGCTCACCATCGAGCACGTCCTGCCACGCGGCTTCGCCGTAAAGAGCGGCTGGCGGAAGCACTTCCCATCCGCACGCTCGGTCAAGGACTATTCCCACCGGCTCGGCAATCTCACGCTGCTCTCGCCCGAGGACAATCAGAAGGCAGATACGCTCGAGTGGGAGACCAAGCGCTCGATCCTGTCGCGGTCGCCCTATGTGCTCTCCAAGCGGCTCGCGGAGGCGGCGGACTGGACGCCCGCGCAGATCCTCGGGCGCACCGAGGAGCTGATCGGCATCCTGTTCAAGGACTGGGACATCAAGTTCTAGAGCCGGCCGCTCACACCTTCTCGCTCGCGACCAGTTCGCCGTTCAGCGCCGAGGCGATGAGCGCGCGCGTCTCGGGGATGCCGTAGAGCGCGATGAACGAGCCGAAGCGCGGACCCCGGCTTTCGCCAAGCAGGATTTCGTAGATGGTGTTGAACCAGGCATTCGACACGCCGGGCCTTTCGGGCGTCGCGCCCTTGGCGGCGAAATCCTGATAGCGGGGTACTGCGCGGCCCACGTCGTAGAGAAGGGTCTGGAGATCCTCGGCGCTCGCGTCCGCGGGCGCCTTGGCGAGTGCGTCCGACAGGGCCTGGAGCGCCACGCGCTCCTCCTCGTCGGCGGCGCGGTAGCGCTTCCGGGGCTTCACGAAGTCCGCGTAGTAGCTCACGGCATAGCCGACGAGCTTGTCTAGCAAGGGATAGGCTTCCGGCGTCGCATCGGGGAAATGGCGCTTGATGAAGCCCCACAGAACCGATTTTTCGGAGGTATTCGACACCGCGACCAGGTTGAGCAGCAGCGCGAACGTGACGGGGGTGTCTCCCTTCGGCGGCTGGCCGCCGTGAATGTGCCAGACGGCGTTGTCGAGGCGCGCCTTGGCGTCCTGCCGCGGATAGGCGGCGAGCAGTTGAAGGTATTCGTCCACGGCGCGCGGGATGACGTCGAAGTAGAGCTTCTTGGCGCTGCGCGGCTTCTGGAACATGAAGAGCGCGAGGCTCTCGGGCGAGGCGTAGGTGAGCCACTGATCGATCGTGATCCCGTTGCCCTTGGACTTCGAGATCTTCTCGCCGTTCTCGTCTAGGAACAGCTCGTAGACGTAGTGCTCGGGCGCGACGCCGCCCAGAATCTCGCAGATGCGATCGTAGATCGGCGCGTTGGTCTGGTGGTCCTTGCCGAACATCTCGAAATCGACGTCGAGGGCCGCCCAGCGCATGCCGAAATCCGGCTTCCACTGAAGCTTCACGTGCCCGCCCGTCACGGGCACGGTGACGTCGCGGCCGTCCTCGTCGGCGAAGGTGACGGTGCCCGCCTTCGCATTCACCTCCTTCATCGGCACATAGAGCACGCGGCCGCTGGTGGGCGAAATCGGCAGGAAGGGGCTGTAGGTCTCGCGCCGCTCCGCCCCGAGCGTCGGCAGCATCACGGCCATGATGTCGTCGTAGCGCTCGACAGCTCTGAGCAGGACCTCATCGAAGCGGCCGGACTTGTAGTAGTCGGTCGCGCTCGCGAACTCGTAGTCGAAGCCGAAGGTGTCGAGGAAGCGGCGGAGCATGGCGTTGTTGTGGTCGCCGAAGCTCGCGTAGTCGCCGCCGAATGGATTGGGCACCGAGGTCAGCGGCATCTGCAGATAGGGCTCGAGGAACGCGCGATCCGGAACGTTGTCCGGAATCTTGCGCATGCCGTCCATGTCGTCGGAGAAGCAGAGAAGCCGCGTCTTGATCTTACCGCCAGTCAGCGCCTCGAATGCGCGGCGCACCATGGTGGTGCGCGCCACCTCGCCAAAGGTACCGATATGCGGCAGGCCGGAGGGGCCGTAGCCGGTCTCGAAAAGCACCGCCTTGTCCGCGCCAGCCTTGCGCTTCTCGATCCGCTTGATCAGCCGGCGCGCCTCCTCGAACGGCCAGGCCTTCGCGTCGCCCAGGGCGGCGGCAAGGGTGGGATCGAGAAGAGCTTCTGACATGAACGGGAGCTTTCGGAATTGGACGACAGGTGCGGCAAATCAAAACGGCGAGGCCGCAACCTATGGGGCGCGGGAAACCGCGTCAATTGCCGGGCGGCGGATCAGGCCGGCGTCTGGGCGGGGCCTGCCGGGCGGCGCGGCCGGAACAGGCGCCTTATCATCAGCAGCACGAACAGAAACGCGACACCCAGCGCGCCGACCAGGAGGGGGTGCTTCTCCCAGATGAGCACGGGAGAGATGCGCCCGTCCCAGGCGGCCTTGGCGTCGTCCAGGATGAGCTCCGGATTGCCCCCGCCATCCCGCAACATCATATCCACGGCGCGTGCCTGATCCTTGCTCGCCAGTACGGCTTCTCGCACGCGCGGCGAGGCGAGGCTCTGCATCTTGGCGGGCGTTGCCGCGACGGCGGACAGCACGCGTGCGCGCGGCTCCGGCTCGAGGCCGTCCAGGTAGCGCGCGAGCGTCTCCAGCTCCGATTCCGAAAAGCTGCGGGCGAGACGCTTCAAATCCTCGGTGCCAAGACCGAACAGGCGATCCCTGGCTTCCGGCTGGAGGCCAGCGAGGCGGGTGATCGCGACGTGATCGTCGAGCTTCAAGAGCGTGGATAGAGTGGTGCGGGTGAAGCCCGAGGGCGCGGCGCGGCGGTAGATCTCATGCTCCAGAACCTTGGGAAGCTGGTCTCCGGCGAGGGCCGACCATCCGAGCGCCGCATCGATGGATCGCGTGTCGCGCGCAATGGCCATGGCGGGCTCGGGCAGGAAACGGACCGCCTCGTTCAGGGTGCCATCGGAGAGGCGCTTCAGGACGCCCTGCTCGCCGTCCGAAGCGAGCACCAACGCGACGACCTCGTCCAGACGCGCCAATTGCTCGGGCTTCACGGTATCGAGGAACGTGCGGAACCCCTCGTTCTTCTCCGCGATCTCGAGGGCTTTCTGGTGCGCCCTGCGGAAACCCTGCCAGATCTCGACGACGCGGTCGGCGGACTTGGCGGCGATCTCGTGCAGGTGCGTGTTGATCTGCTCGCCGATGGTCTTCGCGAGCTCTGCTTTCACCATGTCCTTCGTGGCGTCGGACTTCATCTCGTCGGAAATGATGGGAAGCACGCCATTGCGCAGCTCCCAGATGTCCTTGGCGACGAGAACGAGGCCGACGCCGCCTGCCGCGACGGAGACGAGGCGGGCGAGGATGCTGCCGGCGAGCCGCTGGCCGACACGCGCGGCGATATTCGCGAGCTGACGGCGGACGAGAAGAATTGCGGCGCCGGCGATGCCCTGGCTCGACTGCTGAATGACAGAGCCGGACGATATGGTCGCGCGGCCGGCGACGCTCTCGAGGCCGAAATCCCGCTCCACGTCGGTCGTGACCACTCCCGCAACGGTCGCGCCGTAGCGCTTACCCAGGAACGCGCGCAGGCATTCGAGCGACGGGCCGACGGCATCCTGGCTCGCCAGCTCCAGCGTGCGGCCCACCTCGTTGCCGACACCGGTCGCAAGACTTTCGATGGCGGATTTCATGGCGTCCGAGCGATAGACGCGCTCAGCGACGGCGGTCGAGATCTCTTGCGCCTTCTCGGAATTGATCAACGACTGAGCGAGCCCCGCCCAGCTCGTTTCGCTGCGCACTTCCTCAATCGCGAGATCGACGCGCTTGGCGAGCAGCTCATCCATGCCGAGACGGCGCCACTGGCCATCGACGGACGCGCGATAGTCGAACGATTTCACGCCGGCTTCGAGCGCCTTCAGCGACAGAGTTTCGATTGAGCTGCGAAAGCCGGCCTCGTCGGCCGCCTGACACGCCTCATAATCGGCGCGCGTCATCGGAGGAGCGGCTAAAACCGGGGACGCGGCGTGCGCTGTCATCGCCACCACAAGCAGCGCAGAGACAGCAGGACGCAAAAAAGCAGACAACGGCAAACTCCACGAAGTGCCGGGGCGGCCCGTGCTCCCCGAGCGGCGTTCAGCCCGCCTCCTGGAGGCGTTTCACGCTCCGCGTGCCGACCCGCGTTCACTATACGCGGCGAACCCTCACCCGCTAGTGACATTTCGGCAATGCTGGGTGAGGCCGATGCGCCATTCACGCGCGTCTGGAACGCCACACCGGGCGGCCAAAACACCCCAATACGCGCACTATAACTTTGGTCGATAACGCTGGTGCGACAATCTGGCAGGCTCCATCTTTCTCCTTTGATATCCCCGGCCATTTCCGGCTGAAAGACAATCCCATGCTCCGTAATATGAAAACAATTGCGATGGGAGGCGAGCCGATCATCCGTTAACGACACACGCCGCGTCACATTTCTGCCGTACCCAGCGCAGAGTAGGGCAGCGGCCACGCCTCACAGGCGGCCTTGCCGATCCGGCCTCGCGTGATATTTCACTCGAAGTCTGATCAGCAAGCTCCGATTGTGACGGCTCTTATTTACCTTGCGACCGATAGCCCCATAGGCAAGCTAGGTCTGAGAGTTGCAGGTAAGGGCCATGAACGGCCAGCCTGTGCGGGAACGCGGACCGACCGTCATATTTCGATGTGTCCCACCGGGCTCCGCGCCGCGGCTGGATTAGCGGAATATTTCCGATTGGAGAGGCTATAGAAGTTCTTTAGGCCCGAGCTCAGGAAACATGGCCGTTTAATTAGCGTGCATCACGCCATTAAATGCGGCACGGCGAGGAAACCGGAGGATCTCTATCTCGTCTGTATTAATTCGGGAGGCCGACTCTGTGCTTGGCAATTTCGAATTAATCGGCTTTATTTCCTTTTGGAGTGCAACAGCGAGTTAACCTAACTGCATGATCAAGAAAGAAAAAATCAATGCCTACCGCGACAGCCTGGTGATCCCGGGCGGTAAGGTGGGCGTGCTTTTGGTGCATAGCCTCGGTGGCAATCCAATCGAATTGCGGTTTGTTGCTCAAGGACTTGCGCGCCAGGGTTACACTGTTTATTGCCCTCTCATCCCCGGTCTCGGCGGTGGCACTGATACGTCCGGTCTTTCGTCCTGGCAGGATTGGTATGCGGCGCTCGAAGCTGCGCACGACGAGCTCAAGGCGCATTGCGACGTGATCATCGTCGGCGGCATTTCTGCCGGCTCCATGCTTTCGCTGAGGCTTGCCCGCGAGCGCAAGGACGAGGTGCACGGTCTTCTGCTGTTCGCTCCGACCATCTGGCCCAACGGCTGGGCCATTCCGCTTCATTTCAACCTGTTCGGCCTCGTCTATCACAAGTGGGTAGCATCGCTGATGCGTCTGCAGCAGCGCGCGCCTTACGGCATCAAGGACGAGCGGATCCGGAATTTCGTCATCGAGTCCTTCAAGAGCGAGGGACGCCCGATGGAAGATCTTTTCGGACGCGGCGGCGGCCTCGTCTGGGAATTCAAGGCGCTTGCCCGCGACGTGCGGCGCCGGCTCAGCGAGATCCCGCATCACGCGGCGATCTTCCATCCGCGCGAGGACGACCAGAGCGACATCTCGAACGCCTTCAAGCTGCAGCGCAAGCTCGGCGGCGTGGTGGAGATGACCGTTCTCGACGACAGCTATCACATGGTCACGCTCGACCGTCAGCGCTCGATCGTGGTCGATCGCACGGTGGAGTTCGTGCAGCGCCTGACGCAGAAGATCGAAGAAAAGGCCGCCGTTGCGCGCCTGGTCCAGAACAAGGGCGTCGCTGAATAAGCCGACGCACGTTCGAATAAAAAGACCTTCAAACGAAAAAGGCCGGGTGCATCACGCATCCGGCCTTTTCTGTTTCTTTTGCCAAAACATCCCGCGTTCTTTTGGGGCCTTCACCGGGACGTTGCGGCGGACATGCCGCCGTCATCCCGGGCCGGCTCAAGCGGGAGGAGGAGGCGCACCTTCACAACGCTGAAGATCGTCCGGGGCTTTGGTCCAGGTGAACGACTTCCCGAGCATCTTCACGCCGAGATAGCCGGTCACGACCAGTTTGTCGGCCTGCGCCAGCTTGAGAGCGGAGCTGTAGGTTTTGCCGGTCTTCGGATCGTAGATCTGGCCGCCGTCGAAAGTGCCATCCGACATCAATCCGAGCCCCCACAGGATCGGAAGGCCGCAGATCGGACGGCCTTGCATCTGGGCGTTGGGGTTGTAGCGATCGTGCTTCGGTACGCCCTCGGCATTCAAGGGCTCCTTAAGCCAGACGATACGGCCGCAGAGGCGATTGGGGTTGTCCGTGCAGATGTAGATCTCGACGGCGCCCTGGCCGCTGTCATCGATCCAGACTCCAAGCTCGGGGCGGGCTGCAGCGCTTTCGGAGGCGAGTGCAACCAGACCCACGACGAACGCCGGGACGAGCCGCGCAGTAAGACCCGCAAGGGCCAGAATTCTCTCTTTCATGAGGGACCTAATAGCTTGTTTATGCTGCTTGCCAAAAAGCACCCGCGCCGAACGGTGTCGGTTCGTCGCAGGACGTCGACTCTGCAATCAAAAACGGCAAAAACACGGAGTAAACCGTTATTGATCAAGTGCCGAGGCTCATCAAGAGGGCAGAGAAAAGACTTACCATCTTTCTGCCCTAACGCTTTGATTTGAAACCTTTGACGCTACAAGGGTAGTGTGTGCCACGTCCAAAACCTATATACCGTCTCATTAGACGGCCTACGTCAGAATGATAAGCGGCGGGCGGGCATTATTAGACTTCGGCGCTTGCAGCACGCCCAATCCAAGTCCGACGTACTTCAAGGCGCGCTCCAACCCTGGCAACCCGATCGGCTCTCGAGACGATGATCCTCACTCTTGCGTTCCGCAATCTCTTCCATGACCGGATCCGACTGGCGGTGACGCTGGTCGGCATTCTGTTCTCGATCGTGCTCGTCGCCATTCAGCTCGGAATGTACCTCGGCTCCAGCCAGATGATCACGTCCATGATCGAGCGCTCGAAGAGCGATCTCTGGATTACGGCCTTCGGCGCGAAGAGCTTCGAGGAAGGCGGCATCCTGCTCACGTCGCGCGAGCGGCACCAGGCGCTCGCCACCCCGGGCGTCAAGGCCGTGGTTCCCCTTGTCGTCGCGTTCGCCGAATGGCGCAAGCCGGAAGGCGGCTCGACGCGGGTGGTTCTCGTCGGGACCGATGCGGAGGATGGCGCGCTCGAACCGTGGTCGCTGGTCGCGGGAACCTGGCAGGACATCAAGTCGCCGGACGCGATCTCGGCGGACGACACCTATTTCCGCGAGCTCGGCATCAACGGCATCGGAGATACGGCCCAGATCGCCATGGGCCGCGTGAAGGTGAAGGCGCTGACGCATCGCATCCGCTCCTTCACGCAATCGCCCTACGTTTTCACGACGCTCTCGCGTGCCCGCAGCCTGCTCGGCGCGGATAGCGACAAGGCGACGTTCTATCTCGTGCAGCTCGAGCCCGGCGCCAACGTGGAAGCCGTGCGCCATGAGCTGCGCACGCGCCTCGAAGGCGCTGAGGTGCTGACCAAGGACGAGTTCCGCGACCGCAGCCTGCGGCAGTGGCTGTTCCGCACGGGCGCGGGACTTGCCCTCATCGGCGGCGCGCTGCTCGGCATCCTGGTCGGCACGGTGATCGTGGCTCAGACGCTCTATTCGAGCACCAAGGACCACTTGAACGAGTTCGCGACGCTGCGCGCGCTCGGCTCGTCGTCCGGCTACATCTATAAGGTCATTCTCGCGCAGGCGGGGCTGTCGGCCGTCATCGGCTACATCCTCGGCATTCTGATCTCCCTCGGGATCCTCTACATAAGCCGCAACACGCCGCTGCCGCTTGTGATGACCCCGGGTCTTGCGGGCGCGCTGTTCGGACTGACCCTCTTCATGTCGGCGGTTTCCGCGATCTCGGCGATCATCAAGGTCACCCGGATCGATCCAGCCATGGTGTTCAACAGATGACGACACCCGTGCTCGAAGCAGTCAACGTGGTCAAGGAGCTGGGCAAAGGCGCCGGCAAGGTTCAGGCGCTCAAGGGCGTGAACCTGGCTCTCGTCAAAGGCGAGCTGACGCTGCTCATGGGGCCTTCCGGCAGCGGAAAGACGACTCTGCTCTCCATCCTCGGCTGCATCCTGACGCCAACCTCCGGCATCGTGCGGGTGGAGGGCGAGGAGGTCGCGGGCAAGAACGCGGAAGAGCTTGCCGAGCTGCGTCGCAAGCACATCGGTTTCATCTTCCAGTCCTACAATCTCTTCCCCACGCTTTCGGCGCTCGAGAACGTGCGCATCGCGCTCGACGTGATCGGGCGCAAGGGCTACCAGGCTGCACTGCGCGCCGAGGAGGTTCTGCGCGAGGTGGGCCTCGGCAACCGGCTGAAAAACTATCCGTCCAATCTCTCGGGCGGCGAGCAGCAGCGCGTGGCGGTCGCCCGCGCAATCGCCGCTTCGCCTTCTGTCGTGCTTGCTGACGAGCCGACGGCAGCGCTCGACAGCGAGAACGGGCACGCAGTGATGGCGCTGCTCGCACGGATCGCCAAGGAGCAGAACCGCAGCGTGCTTGCGGTTACCCACGATCCCAGAACCCTCGGTTACGCCGACCGCGTCGTGCGGATCGAGGACGGACTTATCGTCGGCGAGGAGCGCAGACCGCAGGGTCTCGACGCTCCCGAGATCACCGACCTGACAAAGAGGCGTAAGGCAAATGCTTAAGCTCGATCCCACCTTCTCGGCCGTGGCGGCCGCTGCCGTCGCGGCGATTGCGACGAGCGTGATGCTGAACCAGCTCACGCCGCAGCTCAGCCAGAACGCCCAGCAGATCACCAGCGGCGATGCGCATGCGGCCGACTCGCTCCTCACACGGCCCGTCTGGGCTGCTTCCGCCACCGGCCGCGTGGAACCCAAGGAGGGCGAGATCCGCATCTCCTCGGAGGTCCCCGCGCGCATCGTCGAGGTGATTGCAAAGACAAACGATCGCGTGGCGGCGGGCGATGTGCTCGTCAAACTCGACAGTGACGACCTGATCCCGAAGCTGATCGCAGCCGAATCCGAAGCCGAGGTCCGCATCCGCGAGCGCGACGAGGAGGAAGCCACGGGCGTCGCACTCGAACGGCGCAAGGCCGAGGATGCGCTCAACGACTCCGAGCGTGCCCGCTTCCGTGCGCAGGGCGACCTCGACGAGGCCGTGCGCCAGAGCAAGAACGGCGGCGACGCCAATGCCGTGACGGCCGCACGCGAGAAGCTCGCGGAAGCCGACAAGAAAGTTGCTGAGGATCGCGCGGCGCTCGACACCATCCTTGCCAAGCCCGATTTGCCGCTGCCGACGCGCCTCGAATCCGCACTCATCGCCGCGCGCACCGACGTGGCCCAGGTGGAGAACGCTATCGAGCGCACGCGCGTTCGCGCGCCGAGCGACGGCACGGTGCTGAACGTCTGGGCGCGTGCCGGCGAGATGGCGGCGCCCTCTCCCGACGCAGCGCTGGTTCTGTTCGGCGATATCTCCAGCCTGCGCGTGCGGGCGGAAGTGGAAGAACGGGACGTGACCCGCATCCGCGTGGGGCAGCGCGTCGTCGTTCGGGCCGATGCCTTCCCCGACAAGGATTTCGAGGGTGTCGTGACACAGCTCGCGCCCGCACTCGGCTCGCCCCGTATCACCACGCGCGGGCCGCGCCGTCCCAACGACGTGGAAGTACTCGAGGTTCTGATCGGGCTGGACGGCACGCCGCCACTGCTTACCGGCATGCGGGTGGACGCCTTCTTCCGCCATGAGGCGTCCGCTTCGGCCGCGCCGGCACGCTAGAGCGCGATCAATCTGCGATTCACGGGAAACACGACGAAGCCAGGCCCTCCATCGAGGACTTGGCTTCTTTGCTTTCTAAGACCGAAGGGCTCGCCTATTCGGCAGGGTGCTGGGAGGGCGGGGCCAGAAGAGGTGGCTTCGGCTCGGCGGGCTCGTCCACCGCGCCCACGTGGCGGCTGAACAGGCGCCAGATCGCACTCCCCACGTCGTCCATCACGGCGAAGACGGCAGGCACGAACAGCAAGCTCAGGACCGTCGACGAGATCAGGCCGCCGATCACTGCGATCGCCATGGGCGCGCGGAACTCGCCGCCCGAGTCGAGGGCTAGGGCGGAGGGCAGCATGCCGCCCACCATGGCGATCGTGGTCATGATGATGGGGCGGGCGCGCTTGCGGCCCGCATCGATGATCGCCTCGTCGCGCGGCACGCCGCGGCGGATCTCCTCCACCGCAAAATCCACGAGCATGATCGCGTTCTTGGTGACGATGCCCATGAGCATCAGAACACCGATGACAACCGGAAGGCTGATGGCGTTGCCGGTCATGGCGAGCGCGGTGATGGCGCCGCCGATGGAAAGCGGCAGCGAGAACAGAATGGTGATCGGCTGCAGGAAGCTCGCAAACAAGAGGACGAGCACCGCGTAGACCATCATCAGGCCCGCGCCCATGGCCTGCTCGAAGCTTTCGAACACCTCGCCCATGACCTCGGCGGCGCCGAACTGCTTGATCTCGACGCCTGCGGGCAGATTCTTGGCTGCGGGCAGCGCCATGACCGCGTTCACCGCATCACCCAGCGGCGTTCCCGTCACGAGATCCGCGCCGAGCACGATGCGCCGCGTGCGGTCGTAGCGATCGATCGCAGTGGGGCCCTGGCCGTAGTCGAACGTCGCGACGGCCGAGAGCGGCACGGAGGCTCCGCTCGTCGTCGTGACGCGCAAGCCTTCGAGAAGCTGGCGGCTCTCTCGCGCGCTCTGCCTCAACTGGACGCGAATGGGGACCTGGCGGTCGCCGACGTCGAACTTGGCGAGATTGGCGCCGATGTCGCCGATGGTCGCGATGCGAACGGCCTCGGAGATGACCTCCGTCGTGATACCGAGCTCGGCTGCGACCTCGGACCTCGGATAGACCCGCAGCTCCGGACGGTCCAGCTCAGCGGTCGAGACGACGTTGACCAGGGTCGGGATGCGCTTGGCCTGGCTGGTCAGCTCGGCGGCAACCCTGTTCACGGCTTCGCCGTCGCGGCCGGTCACGACCAGCTGAAGCTCGCGCTGACCGTCGTCCTGCAAGAAGAAGTAGCGAATGTCCGGGATGTCGGCCAGATCGCGGCCGATCTCCTCCTGGATACGGCTTTGCGGCAGCTTGCGCTTATCCTTCGGAACGAGCGTCACGATGAGGGTAGCCTTGCGCACCTCCTCGCCGCTGCCGAGCAGCGTTCCGCCGATGACGAACACGCTCTCGATGTCGGAGCGTGCCTTGATGTGGCGGGTGACGAGGTCGGTCGTGGCTTCCGTGTCGGCGAGCTTCGTTCCAGGGGGAAGCTCCACGCCGAGCAGCATACGGCCGGTATCCTCCTGCGGAAGGAAGCCGGAGGGCAGCAGATAGAAGCTGCCGATGGAGCCCATGAAGATGAGGACGCCGAGGCCGACCGCCGCGAAGTGATGGCGCACGGACCAGCCGACGATGCGCGTGTAGAGGCGCATCAAGCGGCCTTCCTCGGCCGAATGATGGTGGCCGCGCATGAAGTAGGCCGCGAGCAGGGGCGTGATGAGGCGTGCCACCAGCAGCGAGAAGAATACGGCGGCGGCCACGACCAGGCCGAACTGCTTGAAATACTGTCCGGCGATCCCGCCCATAAACGATACGGGCGTGAAGACGGCAATGATCGTCGTGGTGATGGCGATGACCGCGAGACCGATCTCGTCGGCTGCTTCGAGCGCGGCCCTGTAGGGCGATTTCCCCATCTGGATGTGGCGCACAATGTTCTCGATCTCGACGATGGCGTCGTCCACGAGAATGCCGGTCACGATGGTAATGGCGAGCAGACTTACGAGATTGAGCGAGAACCCCATCGCGGACATGGCCCAGAAGGCCGGGATGATGGAGAGCGGAAGCGCGATAGCGGCGATGATGGTCGCGCGCATGTCGCGTAGAAAGATGAACACGACCACGATGGCCAGAACGGCGCCTTCGAGCAGCGTCTTCATCGTCGACTGATAGACGCCGTAGGTGTAGTCGACCGTGTTGTCGATGCGCTGGAGAATGACGTCGGGATAGAGCTTCTGGATCTCCTCGATCTTCTTCGAGGCCGCGTCGGCGACCTCGGTGTCGCTCGCGCCCTTGGCGCGCGAGATCGAGAAGGCGACGATGCTCTCGCCATTGAGCTTGGCGAATGTGCGGGGTTCCTCCACCTCGTCGGTAACTGTTCCCAGTTGATCCAGGCGAACCTTGCGGCCGCCGGGCAGCGCGATCATCGTCTCAGCCAGCTCGGCCACGGTCTGCTTGCTGGCAAGGGTGCGGATGGCCTGCTCGCGCCCCGCGATCTCGCCGCGGCCGCCCGCCAGGTTGACGTTCGAGGCACGCACCTGGCGATTGACGTCGCCCGCCGTCGCACCGAAGGCGAGCAGGCGATCGGGATCCAGATTGACGCGGATCTCGCGCACGACACCGCCCGTGCGGCGAACCTCCGAGACGCCCTTCACGCCTTGCAGCAGGCGCACCAGCGTATCGTCGACGAACCAGGACAACTGTTCCGGCGTCATCGCGGGCGCGCGCGCGGCGTAGGTGACGATCGGCAAACCTTCGATCTCGATGCGCGTGACGACAGGTTCCTCGATGGTGCGCGGCAGATCGGTGCGAATGCGCTGGACCGCGTCCTTCACGTCATTGAGGGCGCGGTCGGGATCGGTCTCGAGACGGAACTCGACGGTCGAGACAGACGCACCTTCGTTGACGGCGGAGGTGACGTGCTTCACACCGTTGATGCCGGCAATCGCGTCCTCGACGCGCTTGGTGACCTGCATCTCGAGCTCGGAAGGCGCGGCACCCGACTGATAGATGCGCACCTGGATGATCGGCACGTCGATGTTCGGAAAGCGCGTGACCGGCAGCGTCTGGAAGCTGGTGAGCCCCAGGACGAGCAGCACCATGAACAGCACCAGCGACGGGACCGGATGGCGGATCGACCATGCCGATATGTTCATTGGCCGGCCTCGCTGATCTTCGCAGCGGGCTGGACCGCACGCACGGCGTCGCCATCGCGGAGGAAGGTTCCGGCCTTGGCGACGACGACATCGCCTTCCGAAAGGCCGCTTTCGATCGCGATCATGCCCGCCGTTTCGAGACCGGTCTTGACCTTGCGGGTCACGACCTTGCCCTCCACCACGGCCTGAACGCTTGCGCCGTCTTCGGAATAGAGAACGGCGGAGAGCGGAACGGCGATGGTGCGCCCGCGCGAGGTCTCGATGGTGCCGCGGCCGAAGGAGCCGATCTTGAGATCAGGATTGGCTCCGAGGAAAATGCGGACGTGGCCGAGGCGCGTAGTCTTGTCCACCTCGGGCGAAACAAGGCGAACGGTGCCCGAAACCTCGGTGCCGCCGGAGGAGACGACGCGGGCAGGCTGGCCCACCTTCACCTTGTGCAGATGCGTTTCGGCGACTTCCGCGTCGAGCTCGACCTCGCCGTTTTCGATGATGCGGAACATGGTGTCGCCGCCTGCCAGGGCGTTGGCGAGAGCGAGACCGCCAATGCGCGCGCTGCGGCGGCTGATGAGGCCGTCCGCGGGGGCGCGGACCTCTGCGCGGCCGCGCCGCCAGAGCAGCTCCCGGCGCTGAGCTTCCACCTGGACCTTCTCCGCCTCGGCCTGGGCGAAGCTACCCTTTGCGAAAGCAAGCTGGGAGTGAGCCGCGCGCGCCGCAGCCTGGCGCTGATCGAACACGCTTTCGGACAGGAACTTGTCCTTGACGAGGGGACGCGCGCGCTCGAGCTGCGCGTCCGCTTCGGCGACGCGGGCTTCCATCTCGGCGATCTGGCTTTTCGCACGCTCGATCGCCGCAGTGGCGCTGACGAGGGCGCCTTCATTGGCGGCGAGCTGGGCTTCGATCTGCTCGGTGACGAGAATGGCGAGGACGTCGCCCTTCTTCACGCGGTCGCCCTCCTCGGCCTTGAGCTCCAGCACGCGCAGGCCATCGACCTCGGGCGCAACGAGAATCTCCTCGCGCGCGACGAAGGAGCCGGTGACGAGAACGGTTTCCACGAAATTGGACTTGGTGGCCTGCACGACGGAGACGGCCGGAACAGGGGCCTCAGACTTCGCGGCGGCCCGCTCCTCCGCCTCGGCGTGTTTCGCCGCGAAGGTCGCGAGATAAGGCTCGACGAAGCCCGAGTGATAGGCGGCAACGGCCAAGCCGCCAAGCCCCGCGAGAATGACCAGAAGACGCGTTCTCATACGGCAGCCTCGGTTTTGGCGGCTTTCGATGCCGGTTGAACACTCGGCTCGACGGGATTCAAAAGCGTGCTGACAAGCCGCACGATGATCGGAAGGATCGCCTGCACGTCTAAATCGGGATTGACGGCGCGGCGCCAGAACAGGCCGTCGCCGATCAGGGAGACCACCTCTGCGAGCGTGCGGGAGTCATCTTGAGGCTCGATCTTTCCGTCCTCGCGCGCGCGCTCGAACACCTGCTCGAAATTCTGGCGGCAGAAGGTGTCGACCGAGCGGTAGATCTCGCCGACGGCGGGGTTGCGCGTCGCCTCGCAGCCGATCTCGATGCAGAGCACGCGCTTATAGAGCGGCTCCTCGATGGTGTAGTGCTCGCCGAGCTTGGCGAGTGCAGAGAGAAGATCCGGCGCGTTCTTCAGCTCCGCCAGCTCGGAGGCCAGCTTGTTTCGATCGCGCTCCACGATGCCGGCGATCAGCTCCTCCTTCGAGGAAAAATAGACATAGAGCGCGCCGGGGCTGATGCCCGCCTCTCTGCAGATCTCCTGCATGGTGCAGCGGTGAAAGCCCGCCCGCGCAAAACTGCGCTCGGCGGCATCGAGGATGCGCTCGCGGCGGGCGTGCTGCGTTTCGGGTGTGAGCTTTGGCATGACGGGTGGCTTTCCGCACTGCGCCACCCTCGCCTGGTTGGCGACGACAGGCTGTTCCCCTTGAAACAAAACGAATGTCCGTTTTGTTTGTGAGAGAGAATTGTGACCCTGTCAAGGCGTCCGAAGGTGTGAGGTTAAACACCTCATATGTTTGAATTCCTAAAGTTTTTTGTCTGTCCGATGCGGCAGGATCCCGCACACCCGGCTGACGGCAGCGGCACAGTTTTGGGGGCGCTTCGGAGGGGAAATCAGAACTGAGTGAGCCAGTTCACGGTAACGTAGGGCGCGATTTCGGCGGGGCCTTCGTGCCCGAAGCTGTCACCGAGAACGCCAGCGGAAACCGAGACCTCACCGGTGCCCCATTCGTAGCGCGCGAAGGCGCCGCCCCGTGCGTAGTCGAGCAACTCGGCGGCCTCCACGGTCTGGTCGGCCAAAGTCCGGCAACCCTTGGTGCCGCTGCCGTCCATGCGGCACTCACCTTGCGCATCCACGTTGATACCGGCTTCGAGGCCGAGCGACAGTTTCGGCCAGAAACGGTAGCCTACCCGCCCCCGCGCGGCACGTGAATTGTGGGCCGACGACCAGGACAGATCGAGCGAGCCCCAGCCGCGCTCGCCCATGTTCAGCCACAACTCCAGCACGCCTTTGATGCCGACCTCCTCGCCGATGGCGACAGTCTCCTCGTCGAGCGGCGCAATGTCATGGCTGATGATCGAGGCGCCCACGAACGCCTTGGCCGTCAGCTCGCCAAAGCGCTGAAGATAACCCACGAGAATATCGGCAAAGTAGGTTTCGGCGTGAAACGAGATCGGCCGCAATGTGCTGGGATCGATGCTCGGAATGCGATCGGCATAGCTGTATTCGCCGTATCCGCCCGCTGCGCGGAAGCGAACGCCGTTGTCGTGGATGCCGCTCCAGGGAGCGAAGGTCACGCCGGAATAGACGAGCCAGACGTTGCTCGAAACGTCGGCGCCCGCCCAAACCTCGCGCCCGCTCGAGGGCCTCGACGGATCAGCTGAAACCGAAGTGGTGAGAAAAGGAGCGAGGATCGCGAGGGACGCAAAAGCCAAGTGCCTGGCGCCGTAAGGGCGCGGGGCTCGGTGAACACGATGAACTGAACGCCACCGCACCGGCATCTGAACGCAACACACATAAAATGACTTACATCAGACAACGTTTTAACCATGATCGTGTCAACCAAGATTGTCTGCATACTGCTCAATATCTATCTTTGGTTGCAGATCCTCTCTCGGCACCGCAATCCAAAGATGCAAACAGGGAAGGTTTGCCCGCACTTGGCACGGGCGCACGGGCGCGCTAGCTAGCTCGTTCAGACGCTTCCGTCGCGAGATCCTCATCCATGAGCTCCAAAGATCATCCCAGGCCCCCTTCGCCGCCTTCCAGAGAGGAACGGCTGGCCAAGGCGCTCAGGGAAAACCTGGCGCGCCGCAAAGCGCTGGCGCGGAGCAAACAGGGGCGCGAGAGCGCTGACGCGGGCGCCCCCGCCGCGGATGACGGCCAGACCGCCGATCACGGGGATGCTGGCGACTGAGGCACTCCCGAAACACGCAGCCGGTCCAAAATCATGTGGGAAGCACGGCGGTTAGTGGGATTCCATTGCTCTCGGGGCCTCTCAACGCTTAATCATTTCTGAGATCGTGTCGGCGGCCTCGCGTCTCCAGTCCTCGAAGGCTCGCGACCCCATTTCGGCGAAAGGCTCTGGTCACTCCATGGATCGCATCAAGATCATCGGCGGCGAACGGCTTCAGGGATCCATCCCGATTTCCGGCGCGAAGAACGCGGCTCTCCCCCTGATGATCGCGTCGCTGCTCACCGACGACCGGCTGACGCTGAAGAACGTTCCGAACCTGGCCGACGTCAATCTGCTGGCGCGCATCCTGCGCAATCACGGCGTCGATCTTGCCGTCGATGGAAAGCGCTCCGGCGGCACGCCGCATCTCGGCGAGACCTTCCATCTCACGGCACGCGACATCTCGGATACCACCGCGCCTTACGAGCTGGTGTCGCGCATGCGGGCGAGCTTCTGGGTGCTCGGGCCGCTCGTCGCACGCATGCGCAAGGCGAAGGTGTCGCTGCCGGGCGGCTGCGCCATCGGCACGCGGCCCGTCGACCTCCACCTGATGGGCCTCAAGGCGCTCGGCGCCGACATCCAGATCGACGGCGGATATGTGATCGCCAATGCGCCGAACGGGCTCGTGGGCGGGCATGTGCTGTTTCCGACGGTCTCCGTGGGCGCGACGCACAACGTTCTCCTGGCAGCGACGCTGGCTAAGGGCGAGACGCTGATCGAGAACGCGGCGCGGGAGCCCGAGGTGGGCGACGTGGCTGCCTGCCTCGTGAAGATGGGCGCGCAGATCGAGGGCATCGGCACCTCCACGCTGCGCATCCAGGGCAAACCTCGCCTCGAAGGCGCGGTGCATACGGTCCTTCCGGACCGTATCGAGACCGGCACGTTCGCGTTCGCGGTGGCGGCGACGGGAGGCGATGTGGTGCTGGAAGGCACGCGGCGCGATCTCCTGAAGAACGCCCTCGATACACTTGCGCAAACGGGCGCGACCGTGACGGACACGGACACCGGCGTGCGCATCGCCCGCAACGGCAACGGCCTCCAGCCGGTGGATGTGGAGACGCAGCCGTTCCCAGGGTTCCCGACCGATCTTCAGGCCCAACTTATGGCGCTTATGACTCGCGCGCATGGAACCAGCGTGATCCGCGAGACAATTTTCGAGAACCGCTTCATGCACGTGCAGGAGCTTGCCCGCCTCGGCGCCGACATCAAACTGCACGGCGATACCGCGACCATCAAAGGCGTGAAGAGCCTGACGGGGGCGCCGGTGATGGCCACTGACCTGCGCGCCTCGGTCTCCCTCGTCATCGCCGGGCTGATGGCCGAAGGCGAGACCATGATCAACCGCGTCTATCACCTCGACCGCGGCTTCGAGCGCCTCGAGGAGAAGCTCTCGCGTTGCGGAGCCAAGATCGAGCGCCTGACGGCGGGCTGATGCCCGTTCTCAGAGGTTCTTGTTCATGCGGCGGATGCGGGCTGCGAGCTGGCGCATGACGTAGAGGGAGAACGCGGGGTTGTGGCGCACGAGCTCGAGGAAAGTCTCGCGATTGATGAGGGCGACCTCGGACGGCTCTGCGGCGATGGCGGCGGCGGAGCGGGGCGAATTGTCGATCAGCGCCAGCTCGCCGAAGATGCCGTGCAGGCCGACGTTCTCAAGAACGGTGCCGAAGGTCACGATGCTGACCTTGCCTTCGATCACCAGATACATGTAGTCGCCCGGATCCTCCTCCAGGAAGATCTTCTCTCCGGCGCCAAACCGCTTGAGAGGAATCCGGAAGCGCTCGAGAAAATCGAAGTCAAAAGGGGCGCTCATCATGATGAAGCCTCGCTGGTGTCAGGCCCGCCGTGAAAAAGGCCAGTATAACGTGGGCGCCGGGGCCTGTCCGCGAGATCGCACGCAACCGTTAAGCGCCTTCTGCGCGGAGTTGCCGGAGGGGGCGGGGTGTTGTCCGCCTGCCCGCCTACCGTCATACTTTTCCGGCATTGACGAGCGTCAAGGACCCGTTTGGGGGATCGGGCTCAGCTTCTCCCCTGTCGGGGCAACGATCCCATCGCCGCGCATTCGATCGGATAGCGGGCTCCCGCACCCCGCATGCGCTCAACCACCTGGAGACCACGCGTGAAAAAAACCGGCCTCACCCTCATCGCCGCCGCTGCCGTGTCGCTGCTGGCGGCCGCTCCTGCGCTCGCGCAGGCGAAGATCAACGCCGGCACTCTGACCTGCACGGGCGGAGCAGGCATCGGTCTCGTGCTCGGCTCCAAGAAGACCTACGCCTGCACCTACAAATCCGCTTCCGGCAGGCACAGCGAGGACTACTCGGCCTCGATCACCAAGATCGGCCTCGACATCGGCGTGACCAGCGAGAGCGTGATGGTGTGGACGGTGCTCGCCTCCACCGACGCCATCGTGGAGCGCGGGCTCACCGGAAATTATGCCGGTGCGACGGCAGACGTGGCGCTCGGCATCGGCGGTGGCGCGAAGGTGCTGGTCGGCGGCTCCAACAACTCCATCGTGCTTCAGCCGCTCAGCGTTCAGGGCCAGACGGGCCTTAACCTTGCCGTCGGCGTCGCGGAGTTGTCCATTCGGTAACGACGCCGAAAAGTTACCGGAGCGGTGCGTTTGCCGGACGGCGGGCCTCGGTTGCGTGGCCCGGCCGCTCCCGCTATCACTCGCGGAGACCGCCACCTCGAACGGGACGTCACTCCATGCCAGACCTCAAGCTCATCGCCTTCGATGCTGAGGATCTTGCCGTTATCGCGGCACACCTCCAGGACGCCGTGTTGCGTGTGGAAGACATGGCCTACATCAAGGCCGACCGGCGTTTCGCCATCGTTGCCAATCGCTTCGATTGGGCGCAATCCGCCAAGCCGCCGGCCAACGGAGAGCGCTTCGTGCGCCGGCGGGCGGGCGCGCGGATCGAGCACGTGACCGGCGCGAAGGTGTCGGGCATCGACCTCACCAACAAGGATCAGGTGCTCTCGCTCTTAACGCTCACGTTCGAGCCGCGCGAGGCACCCTATGGAACGATCACGCTGACCTTTGCGGGCGGCGGGGCGGTGCGGCTCGAGGTCGAGTGCATCGAGGCGGCTTTGAGCGACCTCGGCGCAGCCTGGGAAACCCGCAGCAAGCCCGAGCATGCGGGCGACTGATGCTCGCCGTTCCCGGGGCAAATGGGAACCTCCTGTGACGCCTGCGCGCTTTCGCCTTCGCCCCCCCTCGCCTATAACGGCCAGGATCATCGGAGCCCCAGAGAAGGGCTTGCAATACCGGAGCTTTCCATGCCTGTGCGGCTGACCTCATCCGACCCGGGGTTCGCATCCCGCTTCGAAGCCTTTCTCGCCACCAAGCGGGAAGCGTCGGAGGATGTCGATCAGGCCGTGCGCGCGATCATCTCGGACGTGCGGGCACACGGCGACAAGGCGCTCATCGCGCTGTCGCAGAAGTTCGACAACGTGGATCTCGGCGCCATCGGGATTCGCGTCACGCCGGACGAGGTGGAGGCGGCCGTGCGCGCCTGCAGCCCCGAGACGCTGGAGGCGCTGGCGTTCGCGCGCGACCGCATCTCGGACCACCATCTTCGCCATCTGCCGGCGAGCGAGACCTATCGCGATCAGCTCGGCGTGACGCTCGGCCACCGCTGGACGGCGGTGGAGTCGGCCGGCCTCTACGTGCCCGGCGGGCTCGCGTCCTATCCGAGCTCTGTGCTGATGAATGCCGTGCCGGCCAAGGTGGCGGGCGTCGAGCGCCTCGTCATCGTGGTGCCCGCGCCGCGCGGCGCGTTGAACCCGCTGGTGCTGGCGGCTGCCAAGCTCGCGGGCGTCGAGGAGATCTACCGCGTGGGCGGCGCGCAGAGCATCGCCGCCCTCGCCTACGGCACCGAAACCATCCGGCCGGTTGCCAAGATCGTGGGGCCTGGCAATGCCTATGTGGCGGCCGCCAAGCGGCAGGTGTTCGGCACCGTCGGCATCGACAGCATCGCGGGTCCCTCCGAGGTGCTGGTGATCGCGGACAAGTACAACGATCCGGATTGGATCGCGGCGGATCTTCTGGCGCAGGCCGAGCATGACACGGCCGCGCAGTCGATCCTGCTCACCGACGACGAAGCGTTCGCCGAAGCGGTGGAGGCCGCCGTTCTGCGCCAGGTGCAGCAACTGCCGAAGGCCGACATCGCGGGCGCGAGCTGGCGCGATTTCGGCGCCGTCATTCTGGTGCGTTCGCTCGACGAAGCGCCGGCCATCGCGGACCGCATCGCGGCCGAGCATCTCGAGATCGCCACCCGCGATCCCGACGATCTCGGGTCGCGCATCCGCAATGCGGGTGCTCTGTTCCTCGGCGCCTACACGCCGGAGGTGATCGGGGACTACGTCGCGGGCTCCAACCACGTGCTGCCAACCGCACGCAGCGCGCGTTTCTCCTCGGGCCTCGGGGTGCTGGACTTTCTCAAGCGCACCTCGATCCTGAAGCTGGACGACGAGGCGCTCTCCAAGCTCGCGCCGGCGGCCATGACGCTCGCGCGCGCCGAGGGCCTCGAAGCGCACAGGCGTTCGGTCGAGATCCGACTTTCCGGGAAAGGCTAGGTTATGGACCAGGTTTCGACAGAGACGGTACAGACCAACGACCGCTTGAGCGAGGTCGTGCTCGACCCCGCATCGATCGGCCGGGGCAACGCCAACATCGAGCACGAGCGGGAAGTCGCGATCTACGATCTGCTCGACAGAAATTCGTTCAAGCTCGAAGGCCGCGACGATGGCCCCTATAAGCTCACCATCGGGCTCGTCGACGATCGACTGGCGCTGACGGTCTACAGCGCCTCAAAGCCCTCCGAGGAGCCGATTGTCGCCCACCATCTTTCTCTTACACCCTTCAAGCGCATCATGAAGGACTACTTCCTGGTGCTCGACAGCTACTATCAGGCCATCCGCACGGCGCAGCCCTCCCGCATCCAGGCCATCGACATGGGGCGGCGCGGCCTGCACGACGAAGGCAGCCGCGTGCTCGTCGAACGTCTCGAAGGGAAGATCTCCATCGACTTCGATACCGCGCGGCGCTTGTTCACTCTCATCTCCGCCCTCCACTGGAAGGGGTAAATCTCGTGTCAGGCGAGGGGGACGGGCATCAGACCGTGCTGTTCGCATGCGCCATGAACGCCGTGCGCAGCCCCATGGCCGCCGCGATCCTTCAGCATTTGATGGGGCCCCACGTGCAGGTTGCCTCGGCCGGGGTGCGGCCGGGCCTGCAAGATCCCTACGCCGTGGCGGTGATGGACGAGATCGGCATCGACATCTCGGACCACGAGCCCACGGCTTTCAAGGACGCGGAGGTCGAGAAATACGATCTCATCGTCACCCTATCTCCGGAGGCCCACCACCACGGCCTGGAACTCACCCGCGTGGTGCCAGCGGAGATCGAGTACTGGCCGACGCCCGACGCGACGGTGGTTCTCGAATGCGGGAACCGGGACGAGATCCTGGCCGCCTATCGCTCCGTGCGCGACACGCTGTTCCGGAAGATCAAGCAGCGTTTCCTTCCCACGGCAGGCGGCCCGACCGTGTGATCAGTCTGCGGCGGCGAGGGGAAGCCGGCGGCGCCTTTGCGAGACCGATGCGTCACGCTTCGGACTGATGGGGTCCGAAGCGATCATGGAGCTTTTAGCGAGACCGATGAGTCACGCTTCGGACTGGTAGGGTCCGAAGCGATCATGGAGCTTTTAGCGAGACCGATGAGTCACGCTTCGGACTGGTAGGGTCCGAAGCGATCATGGTCTGGCGGCAACGAGGAACCAAGTGCTCTTCTGGCCAACGCCCTTGATGTCGATGGGGCCGCGTGGCTCCACCTCGAACGCCGTGCCGAGCCTGTCGCGCGTCATCGGACAGATGTGGATGCGCCCCGGAACGGACGTGCTTTCCAGACGCGCCGCCAAATTCACCGCGTCGCCCCAGATATCGTAGCTGAATTTTTGCCGGCCGATGACGCCCGCCATGACCGGTCCCGTCGCCAGCCCCATCCGCATGTCGATCTCGTAGCCGGTCTCGGCCCGCAGCCTGCGCACGGCTTGCTGCATGGCAAGCGCCATGTGCGCGAGGCGAGCTGCGAAATCTGCCGTAGGCTCCGGCACGCCCGAGGCCACCATGTAGGCGTCGCCGATCGTCTTGATCTTCTCGACGCCGTGTTGCTCGGCCAGCGCATCGAACATGGAGACGAGCCTGTTCAGGAGAGCGACGGTCTCGCTGGCCCCCAGGCGGCGCGCGAGCGGAACGAAGCCCGAGATGTCGGCAAACAGGATCGAGGCGTCCGCGAAGGTATCGGCGACAGGCTCGGCGGGCTTCGCCTTCAGGCGCTCGACCACATTGTCCGGCAGGATGTTGCGCAGGAGTGCGTCGGTCTCTGCCTTGGCGTTTTCCGCCAGCCGGAAGGCGTAATACACGGACGCCGCGATCAGGCCGAAGGTGGTGATGGTGGCCTGAATGTACATGGAATCGAGCACCTCCTGCTCAGCCTGGAGCAGGGACTCGGAGCCCGGATACCAGAACCAGCACACGAGGTGAAGGATGACCGCGGCGGTGATCGACGGAATGATGAGCGACATCCGCTGGAGCCCGTAGACGACGAACGCCGCAGCCGCGATGACGAAGTACTGGAGATGTACACCCGAGTTGCGTCCGAGAAACGCCGTGAAGGCGAGCAGGGCCGCGCACTCCGTCACCAGCATCAGCAGCGCCGCCGCGACGGCGCCAAACCGGTGCACGGACGGCACGGCCAGCATCACGATCACGATCGCCAGGTTGATATAGACGATCGGCCAATAGCGGTCGTAGTCGAGAAAAGTCTGCTGAACGAAGTAGACGAGTGTCGAGACCGCGATGAGGTAGGCGATCATGTTGAGGATCATGAGCCTACGCTTGGTTTCCGGCGGATAGCCGTCGGTTCCGGCCTCGGCAAGGCGCGTAAGCCACCCTCCCAGCGCCGCGAGCCGGTGCGACGCACCGAGGCCAGCGAGCATGCGCCTGAAGGCGGGATCAGTCCCAGGCTCTTTCGGCCCCGACACGGTCAGCAGTCTCCCCAATGAGGACGAGGTCCTGGATTCCGAAGATAGCAGGAAGCCGGGACCGCATCCTGCCGCTCTAACAGGGACGCCTTATCCGGGGAAGTGCCGCAGGAAACAGGACGGGATACCGCCGCTCAGGCGCCGGCGATGCCCTCGAGCTCGTCGATGTCGCACGTGAAACGGCTCTCCTTGCGCTCGATCGCGCCCCCGTCCTCGAGCATCGCCAGGGCCGCGTTTACCTTAGGGCGGCTCGCGCCGATCAGCAGGGCCAGCTCGCTCTGAGAGATCGGAAGGTCGAGGATGACCTTGGCGCCGGGCTTGAACTCGCTTTTCTGGCGGGCGGCGGCCAGGAAGAACCGGGCAAGCCGGACCTCGATCGGATAAAGGGCGATGCCTTCGAGCTGATGGTCGGCCTCGCGGACGCGGTTGCAAAGAAACTTGATGACGGCCTCGCGTACCACGGCGCGCTGCTCGATCAGGCGGGCGAGCGCGCCCTTGGACAACGTCAGAGCGCCCACCTTTGTGACAGCCGTTGCATCGGCGGTGCGGACGCCTCCATCGAGGACAGCGATCTCCCCGAAAATCTGGCCCGGCTCGGCGTGGGCGAAAGACAGCTCGCGGCCTTCGGAGGTGAGCACCGAAAGCCTCACGCGGCCGCCCGTGACCAGATAGATCTCCCGCCCCGCATCGCCACGCGCAAAAATGGCCTGACCGCCGTCGAAGGAGGCTTCCCGCATCTCCTGAGCCACCGCTTTCCGGTCGGCCTCCTCAAGGGCGCCGAACAGAGCGGTTCGCGCGAGCATTTCGAGCAGCGAATCTTTGGCTACCATCTCGTTCTCCAGCCATCGAGAGACCGGACCCGATTTTCGCGGGAACGGCCGGGAATGGCAACGTGGTTCATAGATTCCGGGACAGAGTCTGCCGCCATCATCCCAGATATTTAACTAGCTGCTGCGAAGCCATCACTCTTGCAGGAGAGATTGCAAAATTCTCTTCCTTGTTCGTGTCAGTTCCTTCGGATGTGCCGCCATGCTTCACATGGGGCGCATCCGAGACAGATTTGGGGACGAATCAGACCCAAACCGAGGGACAAAATCGAGTTTTGGACAGCAAAAGGGACAAACGAGACATCTGCCTAGAATTATCTAATCGACTGACTTCTCATCATATTCTCCAATTCTTCTTGACCGCCGCGTTTGGAAAAGCGCCCGCCCCCGATTTAATTGGTTAACTGATGTCTCTGCGTCCCTGGCTGCTGCTTTTGGCCACATCGAATGGCGGGCTCCGCGTTCTGCTCAAGCGAGCTCGTCCCTCAATTTCTCCGGCAATTCGCGACGAATTCGCGAACTTTCCGTCGAGGCGCCTGATGCCCGCGAACTTTGAGACGAACTTCTCAAAGCCTTTAGCAGGACTGCGATCGCTTTCAGGTCTTGGCGGAAGATTCGCAGTCGCCCTCAAGGTTTCCAAAATCGCTCCAACCGATGTCGCTCCGCTGTCTCCATAGTCGTTAGGGACCGGGGAGTGAGTCGTGACCACAGAGATAGAATTGGAGAATGTTGCCGCCCCTGTCGCCATGACGACCTGTACTCCTCACTAGTCGCGTGTGAGTCCGTTGGACAGCTCGGGATTCGAGTGGGGACCGATTTACCAACTTGCCGCATATATACCGCCGTCGCCTCTGGAGAGACCGACTGAATCAATCGACGATTCAAAGAGCTCCGTATGGGTAGTGCCCCTCCCTATAAGGTTGGTTGGGGTAAACTTCAAGCAATCAGCACTCGCATCAACGCAGAGAACCGCGTGCCGTTTCTTTTGCTGGCCGAGACACGCACGACAATGAACTGCGGGCCAGACTGCGCGCTCGAACAGTTAGAGCTGAGGGTTCTCCCTTGCGGTCGCGCTTCCTATTGAAAGCCCTTACTGACCTTGTCGAGGTTGAGAGGAATGCCGTCGTGAGTGTCGGCTTAAGTGTTATTTCCTATGCAGACGATTTCACTCGGACCTAGACTGACTGCCGCCTAAAGACAGCATCCGCCCTATCCGTCGAGACCGCCACCGGATTGGCTGCAAATTGAGCACGATAAAGTAGAGTTCAGGGCGACGACACTGGCTTGCAGCTGCTTCTTGTTGGTTTCGCATGTGGTTCGGCCGGTGAAGTATCATGACACCAAAAACTTGGTTGGAGTTTGAGTTCCCAATAGCGATCTCAGTTTCCATGCCCTGGAGCGAAAGGGATCAGCCTAGGAGACGGTCTCTGTCCCGGTTGTTCGTGAGTGACGCCCGATGCGGTGGCTCACTGGATGGACATTTGGAGCTGCGACGGGCGTTGTCTTGGACATGCCGTACAGCAGCATCACGTCACTCATGCCACCCGCTGCAAGGGACGTGCGCGCTCGATACGCTCGCGTGATGCTGACGGTGCCGAGGAAACGTAGAGAAGGCGCAGCCCGACCGCAGACCTGCGATTGCTTTCGCACCTTCGATGGCGGCGTCGGCCGGTACGATACGCTCGTTATCAAATGATCGAAAAAAACGCGCCTCATCGCTCACGACAACTTCTATCAAGCCGCGTGGTCAAGTGACAAGGCATCAGTGATGACCTGGAATTCCTCAAGGTACTCTGGCCGGTGCTGCAACAGATAACGAACGATCTTGGAATTGCCCAATAGCTTCGTGAGGTAGCCTCTCACAACCGTCAGCTGTAAGTGCTCCTTCCCGTATGTATCCTGGATGTCGGCAATTGATTCCTGGAGGCGTGCGAGTTCCTTCTCCATCCGGGCCATGGCCTCGGGAGAAACGCCCTTAAGCTTCTTCGGCTTTACCTCACCGACGAGTTCGTTCGCAGGCGTACCGGCGAGAAGAGCCGTGGCATAGCCGACGGAGTAGTTATTGGCCACGATCATGAGCTCTGCGGCTTCGATCTGGCGCAACGGTTTCATGCGCTTCAGGATCTCGAATACGGCCATCGGGCAGATCCGGTCTTTCATGAGCCCCACAACTTCCTGACATATCCCGTCGAGTAGCCGGGCCTTGCGCTGAATGCTGGTGACTTGAAGGCTTAACGCGCGCGCGATCTTCTCTTCGGGCACACCGCGCGCGATAGCCTTAAGAATCATCGCGTGCTCCTGGACCGCGGACAGTCGGCTGATTCGCTTGTTGAAAGTGAAGGCCTCGTCATCCGTCGAGATCAGGCACTCGACCTCGGTTCTTCCCAGATCTTTGAAGATCTCGACGCGAAGGTGCCCATCCAGCAGCAGGAAGTGATCCGAATCGCCGGGTATCCTCGCGATAGCGGGCGGCTCGACGAGACCGATCTCGATCACCGACGCGCGAATCTGCAGGTATTTGTGACTGGCCTTGACCGTCGCTCTCGGCGGCCGAACAGGGAGCAGCGCCGATATTGGCACGGTGACACACCCGCTCTCGAAGGCAACGCGCGCGAGGGATTCGTTCTTACTCATGTGGCTGCTCCCTTGATCCGCAGTTCCAGGTCCTTAGGCAAGCCATCGAGCTTCTCCGCCCGCAAAAGGGTGACGAAGTGCTCGTCCGCACGCAGGGTCTTGAGCGCTTCCACTACGAAAAGGAGCCGGGTCTGCGTCACCTCGGCCTTTTTCACGAGAAGGCGCTGCCGGTCGGCTTCCTGCTGAAAGATGCGGACAAGACCCGCGGACGTCTTGGTCCGCTTGAGCTTCCTGCCGAACAGGTTTTCTGAAACGCGCTTTCCTCGCCGCGTCCGCTGCGCGATCAGGCGCCGCATCTTGATGAGCTTCGGGCCGGTTAGTTTGCCCTGGGTATAGGCTTCGGCAAGCAATTGCTGGATCGCCTCGTCGTCGGCGCGTGCGATTTCGATCGCAATGGAAATCGGGATAGTTCCGGCATCAACCGCTTCGACGAGACGCTGCTCGCCACGCTCGAGTAACTGGACCATCATGTTGACCCACTCGGGCGAGGCGCCAATCTTCTCGGCGATCTCCCGATCCATGTAGCCGCGTTTGCGAAGCGTCGCGACATCCTGGAGGAGATCGATGGAACGATGCTGGCGTCGGGCACAGTTCTCCACCAGGCTCATGACCAGGCATTCCACCTCGGTTGCGTCGGTGACGATGGCAGGTATCTCTGTGCGTCCGAGTTCGCGGAAGGCTTCGATGCGGCCTTGGCCGCAAGCAAGACCATAGGAAGGCTGCCCGTCGGGCCCTACCATCCTGTTGACCCGGATAGGACGCTTCAAACCGACGGTTCGGATGCTGTCGAGCACTTCGAGAAACTTGCGCCGGTTACGGGCGCGCGGGTTCAGGATGATAATTCGGTCAAGGGGAATAGTCTGAATCCGGAGATTGTCCGCCTGGGTCATGCTACCTCCTCGAACTGCGCGCGAGCCGCAAGAGAGAAAAGGAAGTCGAGAGTTGCAAAGCGATAGCCGTCGAGCGAGAGGCCATTGTCCTCCGCGAGGCGCAAGCTCTGCTCTGTCATGTCGAGGCGCGGAAGGAGGTAGTAGTCGAGCGGTGCGACGTTGCCGTGAGCCATCCGCACCGCCACCGTGATGTCCGGCGCCAACCCCGTGTCGAGCCGGATGCACCAGCGCAGGGAGCCACCAGGCGTCTCGCCACAACGGGCTATGATGACGGAAGCGGTAAACTCTCCGTTGACGTCAAGCAGGCCGGTGTCAGGGGCTACACTGATTTCACCCCCTTCGCGGCGCAGGCCCTCGACTACCAAGTCAATAACATCTGGATGGAGCCTGCGCAGTCGCCGGTTGATCTCGATGTAGCGGTAGTCGCGCCTTGGACTGTAGCCAACCAAGTGGTAGGCACGCAGCAGGCTGCCAAACCTGTTCCGATAGACGCTGCTCGACGGCATGTCATTGCGTTCGTCAATCACAAGACTTGACAACGCGCCCCTTGCCTGCAGGAGCGACCGCAACAGGTCGAGGAGATCGGCGTCCGTCAACTTCCGGCTGCGCTCGGCGACGATTTGGCCAGCGCGCTCGAATATTCCCGTCTCGACAAGGGCGACGAACGCACCCCGGGCTTGCACCCAATGCTCCGGCGCATTCACCACACGCTTCATCTTCAGCTTGAACGACACCCTATTGAATACGTTGTCGCCCTTGTATTTGGGGTTGGTCAGCACCTGGTGAATGGTGGCACGCGTCCACGGACGCCCCAGATCCGTGCGAATACCATCTCGGTTCAGACGTACGGCAATCTCGGCTTCCTGCACGCCCTTCTCGACGAAGAGCTGATATATGCGTCTGACCGTCTCCACCTCCTCAGGCGGCCCGGGAACCAGAATCACGCGGTCGGTCTGTAGGCTCTTCCGTTCACCCGACGCGAGTTCGCCTTTCGGCTCACCATTCTCGTTGATGAGGACCCGACGTAGGCCGTAGCCGGCCATGCCACCTTGCCGAAACCCTTTCTCGACGAGGCGACACTGGCCAGCGAACACCTTGACCGATAGCTCACGACTGTATTCACCTGCCATGACTCGCTTGACTGTCTTCAGCAGGTTTGAGCCGATACTGCCATCGTTCTCGAACTGCTCGGCGCAGTAGTGGACGACGATATCCGCCCGGGAGCACAGGAATTCCAAGTGAGCGCCGTGGTCGGCGTTCTGGAAGCGACCCCACCGGCTCACATCGTAGACAAGTATCGTGCAGAAATCGGCGGTGCCCCGTTCGACGTCAGAGAGGAGGCGCCGAAATGCGTCGCGTCCCTCCAGTTTGAGCCCGCTCTTACCGGCGTCCTCGTAGACGCGGACAATTTCGATGTCCCTCGCCGCCGCAAACCGGCGGATCGCCTCCAACTGATTCTCAGTGGAGTAGCGCTGGTGGTCGGTCGACATCCGCACATAGGCGGCCGCGCGGTTCGGCCGGTTACTACCAGCCTTCACCATCCGAAAAGCCCCTTCACCACTAAGCACACACGGACGCTCCACCCTGCATCGCGTCGATAGCCGGCGCACTTGCCCCGGCACTTAAGCGCGGAGATTGTGGAATGTCCTTTCCGAATTCGGGCAATGTCTTTCCGGGGCGTCGGCAGGAGCCACCCCCCTTGTCGTTTGCCAAACTGGTTTCAACGGCGTTACGGGCCACGCTTCGAGGGCAGTCATCATCGGTCAAGACGGTGGCGCGCTGGACGGGCGCCAATGAGCGAACTGTGAAAAACTGGTTCGCGGGCGACAGGGCGCCGACCGGAGATCACTTCCTGCGGTTGGCGGCGAACTCGCCGGCCGTGCTCGCGGCCTTTTTGGCGGCGATCCACCGGAACGATTGCCTCGTTATGGCCGACATCGAAGAAGCGCGTGCTAAAGTTGCGGCTGCCTTGGTCGCTCTGGATGCGGTGCGCGCGGTCCAAATAGAGACCGCGGCGTCACCAGGCGCGGGCTAGATCGCAGTATCAGGGGGACAATAAGCCCGGCTTCGTCTCGACTCGCCCAACGAAGTTCTTCAATATTTTCTGCGTTCGCAAATTTTACTAAGATCTTCCTTGAAATTGGTATCGATCAAATCCGTTCATGGAGCTAATGCAGCCGAATACCCTCAAGCGTATTCAATATTCTCCATGCCGGCCGCGCGATACCGCGCCTGCCACCAACTGCACAAATGACAGGCAGCTTGCCGGCCGCCTAGCTCTCGCAGATTTTCATCTGAGCCTCTTCACATAACCTATTGCCATTACTTCACTGCTCCGCATGATTCTCGGCAATTTAGCGCAACCGAAGTCGAGAATGGAATGCAAACTAAAAAAGAGCAGCTCACACGGAAAATAGCTCCCCTCGGAGTTGAGGCATGAGCCGCGGCCTCGGCATTGTCCAGATGCAGATCCTCACTGCGCTCCAAGCGGAGCTCGGTAAGCAGTTCACCGTTGAGCAACTCTGTTCGCTGGTCTTCCCCGGGGAAGTAATTCAAACCAAGCACCGGCAAAGTGTGCGTCGGGCCATTCGGTGCTTGAGGAAGACAAACGGATTGCAGGTCATCCGAGCAGGACATCTCAAAAGCTCGGGTTGGCATTTAACAATCCGATGCGATGTTTAAGTGGGATTTCTTGTGAAGTTCATTGCAATTCCGCAGGATCCGACGGTTTGTGATCCACGGCCAGTCGATTGCTTCCTGTTGGGCGACAGAAGCTCACGTCACAGCCGGGTGATGGTCTGTGGTCCTCCAAGCTAGCGCTTAACAGAGAGCATTCGGTTCAATTATTAAGACGCCGATTATCTATTTCTTCTTGAAGCGGGTTGGAGCTCGTTTGAGTTCGTCGATCAGTTGGTGCAAGTCCAAATCGAGGACCTCGGCTAAGGCTATGAGCTCGACAAGGTCGAGCCGGCGCTGACCTGCTTCGATGTTCGCAATGAAAGGCTGATGTTTGCCGAAATGAGCGGCGATCTCTCCCTGGGTCAGCCCGGCCCGCTTGCGGGCCTCGACAATCCGCTTGATGAGGAGCTCTTGACGAGGACTGCGGATCGTTTCGGGCATCGGCTGCCGGAAGTTGCTGGGCCGACGTCCTGCTAATCCGATTATCGTATTATCCAATTTTTAGATATTTTTGTTCGATTGTCCCGAGCGGCGCAGTCGGCCCAATGGGCATCGCGGATGTCGCACTCAGATTGAGAGGCCGGTCCGCAGGTGGAGGTTTCAAGCTGGCGGTCGCCTTCAACTCCGCGAAGGACCTAAATGCAACGCGCTTCAACCCCTCTCCTTGTTACGTCGTCTCCTTTAACGGCGCAGCCTCTGCAGCGTCGGAGCCTCACCAAGCGCACGATGGGCGATTATGATGAGAGGTGGGTGCAGGAGCTTATCCATAACGCACCATCGGTATTGCCGATCACCGAAACTGAGCCAGCATTTTCACCGCTCGTTCCTGTATGCGTGGAGCTGCCGCTGAGCACCGGCTATCTCGATAACCTCTTGGTGACACCTAACGGCGACCTCATCATTGCGGAATGCAAACTCTGGCGAAATGTCGAAGCCCGCAGAGCAGTCGTGGCGCAGGTGATCGACTACGCAAAGGCAATGCAGCGCCTATCTTACGATTCCTTAGAAGCCGCTATCCGCAGCGCAAGACGGGAAGCAGGTTTCAGGCTCTATGACCATGTCATCGCGACATTGCCAGAACATACCTCCACTCTGGATGAAGCGGTTTTCGTCGATGCCGTCAGTCGCAATCTTCGGCGAGGACGATGCCTGCTGGCCATTGTTGGCGACGGGATTACGGAAGGTGTCGAGGGATTGGCGGAATTTCTGCAGCAGCATGCTGGCCTGCATTTCGCTCTTGTGTTGATCCGGCTCGCTGTGCACGATTTGCCTGGTCATGGCACCATTGTGGTGCCTTCCGTGCCATTAAGGACGACCAATATTGTAAGAGGAATTGTTCAGATGCAGGACGGTCAGCCGACGATCGTAGCATCGGTGAGCGCTCAACGCTCGCAAGCCACCGTCACTCCACCAGTTACACTTTCGGAGGAAGAGTTCTTCGCGTCTCTCGACGGAATCCGGCCCGGTACATCCGTACGACTAATAAATTTCCTGAAATCGGTTGAAGACCTCCAAGTGGATTGGACAATCAGGAAGATGATGTCAATTCGCATGACAGTCGGTGGCCGGCGGCTCCCGTTTTTCGTGCTCGATTCCAATGGCGATACCCATACTGACTACGCTACGGATGCCAAAGCTCTTATGCGATCCTTCATCGAAGCGATGATAGCTGCAGTTACAGGCACAAAACTCCACGAGACTCCCAAACTCACTATTTTAAAGCGACTGGATGATTCCTGGCCGACGATTTGGGACGTTCTGGATCACGAGGAAGGCGTCAGAAACGCTCTGATTGAACTCAACAGATCAATGATTGCGGCCGAGGTCGATGGCTAGGCATAACGCATAGGATTTGGGTTCTGCTCGCTCATACCGACAGCACCTTCGCCGTGCACCGCGCGCTTACGCTGCCCGCTAACATGCGCAATAGAAGATTCCTGAGGGTTGATGCTGCTGCTCGGCTGTTCCGCCTTTTCAAGACACTTGTCATAGTCAGAGACGGTGTTCCGATACCATCATCCGTATTCACCATAGAGTACGAGTTTGCTCTCCCGCGTCAGGGATTGCCTGCCTGACTGCGAGTTCCGCGTCTCCTTACCTACATCCACCTTATTGGCATTTCATATTTTCCATAGCTCATGCTGGAACAAAATTTCGGCCAGCCTTAAAGCAGACGCCAATTGAGGTGCCGCAACATAATTCTCCAAGCCCATAGGGATAACCCATTGTTTCTTGTTGCCATTTCCGCACGCTACTCTCATCGACTAATTCAATACGAGGTAGCAAATGAAAGACACGTCTTTAAAGAACCAACTGTCCCTGGAAATCGCCGCGCTAGAGATTGGGGATAACTTCATGAGTGCAGCAAATTACTTTCGCCAAATTCAGGACACCATGCCTGAAAAGTTTTCCTATCTCGCGAAACTCACGGGTATAGGTCTTCGCAAGGCATATTATTTAGCTGCAATTGATCGTCGTTTTCAGAATCTGGGGGTCGATCGCGCTCGCTTGAGCAATATTGGCTGGACCAAGGCGCGACTTATTTCTGACTACGTTACGAAAGAGAATTGCGAAGATCTTCTGGCGCTTGCCGAAACAAGCACAGCAAGAGAACTTACGCTGAAGTTGCGGAAAGAAGAACCACTCAGCGGAACTCGATGCGTCATACTTTACTTGAAGCCGAAGGAGTATGAAATCTTTTCCGACGTGCTATTGGCGCACGGTGCATCCCGGAGCGGCCGAGGACTCATGGATAAAGAGGAAGCGTTGATTTCGGCACTCGCTCAGCTGAAGAGCTAATCGACCTAGAATTCCAATCTGGCTGCTGAGCACTGCGGCGGTGGGCTGAGAACCGTGAATCGCCGCGAGCTGGATGATCGACCACAGGGACTACTCACAGCGCAGTGCGTAGAGCAAATCTATCGCCATCTGCGCCAATGTGAGAACGCAGTGCCCGATTCGCTGCGCACATTTTATATCAGTCCATCGCATCGCTCGCGAGCTGCGCGGGCTGGTTCGTCACAGCGGCCGACCGCCGTTGTGGCTAAGTGACAACTTCTCACCTCGACAGTGGAGGATGTGGAGGTATCGACTGGCACTGCATTGCGCCGGGGAAGCGAATGCAGAACGGCTAAATCTTCAAGGGATACCTGCGGGGCGAGCCGCTGAACGAGGCGATGTTCTGCAGTGTGGCGCACGCGCGCGTCGACCGGCTCAGACCGAAAGATTCTGCAAAGAGGTTCATAGTACACAATTCTTATCAGTGTCTTGATACGGCATCAGCCGGCACGCTCGCTCTGGAGGTCTCAAAGAGCTGGAGATCGGAGTTCAATCACATGCACCTTGCATTTCAGGGAGGCTCTCTGCATTCTCCCGCCAAGTTTTCGACGGTGTTTACAAACCCCTGGGCGGGAGCCCTCTTGCCGTCATAGTTGCCGCACTTGATCGGCCAAACGCGTTCGTCTCCTCATCTGTCTCGAACCATCGGCTAACAGACATGAGCTCCGTGAAGGCCGCCTTCCTCACCCACTTCAAACGCACCGACAGTCCCCGCCGCGAAACGCTGCGCCGCGAGCTCGCACGCGAGCGCGCCCGGGAGGGCGGGCCGCCCGAGGCTCCCAAGCTCGTTTTGGCGAGCGCTAGCCCGCGCCGCCTGATGCTTCTGGCGCAGGCCGGCATCGTGCCTGATGCGCTTCGTCCCTCCAGCATCGACGAGACGGCGCGACTTGCCGAGATGCCGCGCGCGCTCGCCTCGCGTCTGGCTCGGTCGAAGGCGGAAACGGCGCGCGACCAGATCGCCAACGATACGGACATCGCAGGCGCCTATGTGCTGGCGGCCGATACGGTCGTCTCCGTGGGGCGGCGGGTCTTCGGCAAGCCCGAGCACATCGAGGAGGCAGTGGCGACGCTGGAGAGGCTTTCGGGCCGCTCGCACCGCGTGCTGACCGGCGTTTGCCTGATTACTCCGGATGACCGCGTTCGCACTAAAATCGTGGACACGCGGGTGCGCTTCAAGCACCTCTCGAAATCGGAAATCGAAGCCTACATCGCCTCGCGCGAATGGCGAGGCAAGGCTGGCGGGTATGCCATCCAAGGGCTCGCCGGGTGTTTCGTGCGCACGATCACGGGCTCCTACACCAACGTCGTCGGACTACCTCTGACCGAGGTCGTCAGCCTCCTGATCGGCGAAGGGTTTCCGGTGCACTTCAATTGGCTGCGGGCCGCAGAGGTGGACGCCGAATGAGCGCGCCCGAACGTCCATCGGATGCGGCCAGCGGCCGTTGCCCCATCTGCGGTAAGCCGACAGCCCATGCGGTGCGCCCGTTCTGCTCGGCGCGCTGCGCGGACATCGATCTCGGCCGGTGGGTTTCGGGGGCCTATGTGATCGCCGGGGGCCAATCCGACGCGGATGAGGACGGAGACGAGGGGTTCGCCAAGGAGGCGAGCACTCTGGATCGTGGAAAAGGAGCTAACGATTCCGACTAGGCCGCCCGCGCTCCTCGGTCCGCAACCCCACGGCGGGAAAGCCAGGACCGACTGACCTCAACAAACCGGGGTGACGCTTTCTTGAAGGCTAGACAGCCCCCTTTCGACCCCCTATAAAGCGCGAGCTTCGACGGCAGGCCTTCCCAAGGCGAGCGCCTCGAACGGAAAAAGCCCAGGTAGCTCAGTTGGTAGAGCATGCGACTGAAAATCGTAGTGTCGGGTGTTCAATTCACCCCCTGGGCACCATTTTCCCGTTTTCATCTCGGACGCGCGGATTGGTGCCATCCTGGCTGCTGAGCGTCGCGATGCTGCGCTCGTCGATCGAGACGGCCTTGACCAGGGCATAGATCTCACGCTCACGTTCGAGGCCAAGGTCGGCAACGGCCAGACGGGTCAGTGATGCCGAGACGTGATCTCCGCCTTCCAATTCGACCGTCACGAGCGTTAGCGGCCCATCGCCTCCGGCGATGGCCTGTACGCGCCCCTTGAGCGCCGTTCGCACGCTCAGACCGTGGGGCTTTTCCGTCGCCAGCGTGACATTGGTGGCTCGAATGGCGATACGCACGGTCTTACCCTTCGGACCGAAGCGGCCGGGAAGCGTGATCTCACCGGCCGGGTGATCGAGTATCGTCGTCGCGTACTCGGGCAACTCGCGGAGTGCGGTGCCCGACAGAAACGAAACCGCTTCGAAGCGGTCCATGGCAGGATCCGGCATAGACGGCCCGAACACCTCGCTTGGCGGACCCTGGGCAACGACCTTGCCGTTCGCCATCCTGACGACCATCGTGGCCAGACGCGCCACCTCCTCCAGGGCATGAGACACATACACGATCGGCAGGGACAGCTCGTCGCGTAGCCGTTCTATGAAAGGCAGGATCTCGAGCTTGCGCGCTCCATCCAGGGAGGCCAGCGGCTCGTCCATGACGAGGAGCCTCGGCGCGGCAAGAAGCGCGCGGCCGATCGCGACACGCTGGCGCTCGCCTCCCGACAACGTCGCGGGGCGCGCGGCGAGCAAATGGCCGATCCCCAAGAGCTCCACGACGGCATCGAAGGGTATGGCCTGCGCCTGCTTCGGCGCGAAGTAACGCCCGTATGCCAGGTTCTGCTGAACGGAAAGATGGGGCAGAAGCTGCCCATCCTGGAAAACGAGCCCTACGCGCCTCCGATGCACGGGCCTTCTTATGCCGGCCTCCGTGTCCACGAGCACCTGGTCGTCCACGACGATGCGGCCGCGATCCGGATGATCCAGGCCCGCGATCAATTTGGCGACGGTCGTCTTGCCGGAGCCGGACGGGCCAAACAGCGCCACGCATCCGTCAGGACACGTAAAATCTGCGTCGAGGACGAAGCGCGGCCGGGCGAGGCGGCAGGAGAACGCTATCATTCGAAACCCGCCCTGCGCTGTCCCGTGCGGCGGCTCAGAAGCTCGGAGGCCATGAGAGCGGCAAACGACAGCACAACGGCGACGACCGACAACCGGAATGCGCCGCCATCTCCGCCGGGTGTCTGCGTGTAGGCATAGATGGCCGCTGGAATGGTTTGCGTTTCTCCGGGGATATTGGAGACGAAGGTGATCGTGGCGCCGAACTCTCCGAGGGCCTTGGCAAAGCAGAGCATGGCACCCGCGATGATCCCCGGGAGCGAGAGCGGCAGGGTGACCGTCAGGAACACCCAAATGGGAGACGCGCCGAGCGTCGCAGCGGCTTCCTCACTCCGCCGGTCTATGGTGTCCATAGCCAGGCGTATGGCCCGGACCATCAGCGGGAATCCCATGACCGCGGCGGCGAGAGCGGCGCCCGTCCATCGGAACGACAATACGATGCCGAACGTCTGCTCCAGAAAAGACCCGAGAGGTCCGCGGCGGCCGAAGAGGATCAGCAGGACGTAGCCGGTCACGACGGGCGGCAGCACGAGGGGCATATAGACGAACCCGTCGAGCAGGATTTTCCCGCGGAAGCTGCCTCGCGAAAGGACATAGGCCGTGAGCACGCCGACCGGGAGACTGAAGAGCATCGCAACGGTTGCCACGCGTAGCGACAGCTTGATCGCGGTAAGCTCTTCCGGCGTGATCGACCACATACTCGACTGCAATGACTGGTTCGCTCAGATGTCTGCTGCCGGCAGGGCGCAGCCCGCCTTCGGCGAGCACGTTATATTTGCCCACAATCAGCGATGCTGCAAACAATCTTCTCGATTAATCAATGCAGGGTCTGGGAGACGCGGTCTTCCCAAGCCTTGTCGGCAGACCCCTCCTGGCGATCGCCCATGGCGGGAGTGGCCGGAGTATAGCGATACCCCTCAACGGTCCGCAGGAGGACGGCGCGGGTCATCGACATATCGCGACCGTCCATGGCCTTCCGAAGCTGATCGAGCTCAACTTTCAGCTCTGATGGCGTCAGGAACGGCTCGTCCGACTTGAAAATACGCTGATGCTCGGTCGCCTCCGTGTGCGCGCCGATTAGCAGCTCCTCATAGAGCTTCTCGCCCGGCCGCAGGCCCGTGTAGGTGATGGCGATGTCGCCGTCAGGATTGCTGGCGTCGCGGACCTCGAGGTTGGAGAGGCGCACCATCAGGCGCGCGAGATCGTCGATGCGAACGGGGTCTCCCATCTGGAGAACGAAGACCTCTCCGCCCTTCGCCATGGCTCCCGCCTGGATCACAAGCTCGGCCGCCTCGGGTATCGACATGAAGTAGCGCGTGACCTCGGGATGGGTCACGGTGATGGGACCCCCAGCGCGGATCTGCTGACGGAAACGCGGCACGACGGAGCCGGAGCTGTCGAGCACGTTGCCGAACCGGACGACGGTAAACACCGTCCCGTTCTGGTCTGACGCCATGGCCTGGAGCACAAGCTCCGCAAGCCGCTTGCTGGCGCCCATCGTATTGGTCGGGCGGACTGCCTTGTCCGTCGAGATCAGGACAAACCGCTCCACGCCGGCGTTGCGCGCACATTCCGCAACGATCCTGGTGCCGAAGACATTGTTGTCCAATCCAGCGATCGGATTGTGCTCCACGATCGGAACATGCTTGTAAGCGGCGGCGTGATAGATGGTCTCGATGGCATTCTGCTCGATGACATCACTGACAAGCCTGGCGTCCAGCACCGAGCCCAGAACCGATTTTATGATCGGCCGCTTCGCAGGGGCTGCAAGCTTGGACAGCACCTCGTTGACTTCGAGCTCGATCTTGTAGAGCGCGGGCTCGGAGATATCGAAAAGAACCAGCAAGCGCGGTTGCTGGCTCACAACCTGCCTCACCAGCTCGGACCCGATCGAACCGCCCGCACCCGTGACGAGGATCGACTTGCCACGCGTGTTGCGCGTCATCAGCTCCGAGTTTGGACGGACAGGGTCTCGGCCGAGAAGATCTCCGACCTCGACGTCGCGCAAATCGTTGATACTGGTGTGACCTGTATCGATATCAGCGTAAGCGGGAAGAACCTTCACGACGACAGGCAGAGGTTCGAGCTGCCTCAGGACGTCCCGGCGTTCGCGGCGATCCGGGATCGCCACCAGGACCTCGCAAATGCCTTCGCGCTCGATCAAGCGCGGCAGGCGATTGGGATCGAAAACCTTCACGCCGTGCACGTATTGGCGCCACAGGGTCGGCGAGGAGTCGACAAATCCGATCACGTCGCGATCGCGCGCTCTGCGAACGTTTGCCAGAAGCTCGATGCCCATATGGCCGGCGCCGTAGATGAAGGTCGGCTTCAGCGGGACGGCGGAATAAAGCCGCGGCAAGCGCATGTCGACGCTGTCGAGCAGCAGCTTGATTGCATAACGCACCAAATTCAGCAGCAAAGTGTTGCCGAGCGCGTACCAGATGATCACCGACCTCGGAATGCCGTTCTGGCCCGTCATGAAGACGAGCAGCGCCCACAGCAGCGTGGCAAGACCGACCGCCAGGGTAACCTGCGAGACGCCGCGATAGCCGATGTAGCGGGTCACGAGCCGATAGATGCCCAACCACCAGAGCGTGCCGAGGGTGATGAGGGGAGCGGCGACAACGAGGGCCCACGCCACACCGGTGGGAGGCACATAGAGCGTGCCGAACCGCAGGGACAAGCAGGCCCACAGAGCCAAACTGAGGATAGACAGGTCAATCGCCACAAGCACAGCACGCTTGTGATATCGCGGCTTATCCAGGAGCCAAGCCCGCAACCGCGAAGAGAGATCCCCCATACTACGCTCGGTGCTCAATTCAAAATCCCCGCACTGCCTTCAAAAACAACTAGGTATAATACGTGCCTGGAGTGGGGCTGAACCCTTCGCTCACCCGCTCCACCGCGCCGAAATATACCGACGCCCAAGACCACATTATTAGGATAGTAGGACCAGATGGCAATTGCGGTGATGCTACAATCAAAAAAAATAGGCGCTCCATGTCGAATTCTGTTGAAGCGACTTGGACTATAATATCACGACGAGTATATCTTTTGTGCGAGTGAGTCTCTCAAGCTACTTCAGGAAATATACGGTATCGCGCTCCAGCCTTGAAATATTTTACAGATTAACTCGATTTCATTCCTAGATATTGCTGCACAAATTGAGAGTTTACAGCCGATCAGGTTGTCGCCTCGCTCATGACTTCGCGCAGAACTGCCCATGTTTTGTCGATATGCGCGGGCTCGAGCGAAGGATGTACCAGGACCCAAGGCTGGTCTCTCCGAGCTCACTGGCGATAGGGAGCCTCTCACGGGGACGCCAAGGCGTGCCATCAGGCTTTCTCGAGATAGATCTCACTGCGTGAGTCCACAAAGCAGGGCACATCCCTGGCGCGGATCTCGTGAATGATCCGGTCGCGCGTCCAGCCGCCGGAGAGCGCCTCCGGCTCGACGAACGCATAGCATGGGTAACCTGCGTGCTCCGCCCACTGCGGAACGTCGGGAACTCTAAGCCCATGGAGCCGGCGCGCGGCTTCCCGAATGGCCTCCGAGTTGCGCCGCCGCGCGGCGCTCCATTCGGGCATTTTCCCGAGTTGCAGATGCCCAATGACCGCTTACACCTCCGGCCTACCAAAGGCGCGACCCTTAATAAATCTTCCTTGTCAGCGAGATCGCCTCTGCCTAGCTTCCAGAAATCTTTTTTGGAACTGGACAGCAATGTCCGCAACGAGGAAGAAACTGGCCGGTGAGCACTAAGGTAATTCGCTCGGCCGCTCACCGGAAAAATGTGCCGGAAACGCCAATTGGATGGATATGATTTCGGAAAGAATTCTTATCACTGGTGCCACAGGCTTTGTCGGCCGCCATCTTGTTCAGGAATTTGCATCGGCTGGGCGAGAAATGACATTGGCCGTTCGTGCCCTGGGGGCTTGCCCTCAGGGTTGGCGAGACAACTCCCGGATCAGGATAGTCGTGACGGGCCCTATTGAAACAGCGAATAATCTCCCCGATGCGCTGCATGGTGCTTCGACTGTAGTTCATCTTTCTGGGTTGGCACATGCTAGCGGTAATGCAGGCGAGGACGATCCATGGGTTGCAGCCAATGTAATTGCAACCGAAAAGCTTACGACAGCCGCAGCGGCTCACGGCGTGCGCACCTTTATCCACATGAGCAGCCTTGCGGCGATTGCGCGGAATTCTGCGCCTACCATTGTTGACGACATGACTTGCAATACCGCGCCAACACCCTTTGGCCGGTCCAAACGCGAAGCCGAGAAGCGCGTATCCGCTTTGGCGTTCAAAGGAATCTTTTCTATCTCACTGCGCCCCCCACTAGTGGTGGGCGCTGATGCGAAGGGAAATTGGTGCTCCTTGCAGCGGCTTGCCGCCACAGGCCTGCCACTACCGTTCGGCAGTATCCGCAACAGACGATCGTTGATCAGCATCAATTCACTCATCGCGGCCATCAGTCTTCTTTGCAAGGAAAAATGGCCGGCAACCAAATCTGGGGACTACTGCATCGCCGACGAGGAAATCTTTTCGCTGCCCACAATCGTTTCCGAATTACGTCGAGGAATGGGGCTTTCACCCCGGCTTTTTCCTTTTCCAACTGCAATGATTGATGCAATGGCGCGAATGGTCAACCGGCAACATCTGTCAGCGGGGATTCTAGGCGATATGCACGTGGACGCGAGCCGCTTTCGCGGGGCGTTCGGATTTGCTCAGAAACAGGGGCTAGCGATGTCGATCTTCGAATCTGGAAGAAAGTACCACTCGTCATCGTATGGTGAAGGTGGTGGCACACCATGAAGCGAACCGCCGATACGCTAATTGCCCTTGTCGGGTTGCCCATCGCGATCCCGGTCATCCTTTTGTGCATGACAGCAATACGGCTTTCCTCAAGTGGGCCTGCAATCTTCCGCCAAACCCGGATCGGCCTCAACGCAGTTCCGTTCACTTGCTACAAGCTGCGCACGATGTACATCGACACGCTCGACGCGCCGAGCCACGAGACAACTAGTTCATCGGTAACACCCGCCGGAACGTGGCTGCGACGGCTGAAACTCGACGAACTCCCGCAACTATGGAATATTTTGCGCGGCGAAATGAGCTTCGTCGGGCCGCGCCCTTGCCTACCCTCACAGAAGGAGCTTATCGACGCACGCTTGGTCCGGGGCCTCTACGCTATCCGTCCCGGAATTACCGGCATCGCACAGGTGGCCGGGATCGACATGTCCGATCCCCAGCGTCTAGCCGAGGTCGATGCGGAGTATCTGGGCAAAATGTCCCTGCGTACCGATCTACAACTAATTCTGGCAACCGCCTTAGGTGCGGGTCGCGGCGATAGGGTTCGCACATGATAACCTACAACCTCGCAATCGCCTCAATATAACGCAGAGCGATCGTTTCGTAATTATATTCGCGCGCCATGTAGGCTTTACCCCTCTCCCCCAGAGCACGCCGCTGCGGCGCTGGCATCATGAGCAACTCGCGCAGCGCATTCCAAAGGGCTTCAGGCGTTTGTGCCCTTCTGACGATGCCTGCGCCGGATGCGGAAACGGGGTCGCCACACGGATCAATCGGTAAGAGCGCGGGAAGAGAAGCGCTGAAATAATCTGCGAACTTGTTCAGGGACACGCCGTACTGATAAAGGTCATCCAGAGACTGCACACCCGCATATCCGATATCCGACTTCTCGAGCAGTCCTGCCACTTCGGATTTTGCGACGCGTCCTGCGAAGTAGATGTTCGCCAGTTTCTTTTCCGCCACGAGCGCCCGAAGGTTGGCTAGCTGCTCTCCTGAGCCCAGAAGAAGCACACGGCAGCCGTCTGCTTCGCCGCGAGACGCTCCAAAGGCGACCGCCTCGACCAGGAGATCTACAGCGTTCGGCTTACCCAGCGATCCCGCGTGAACGACCGTTGTAAAGCCTCGTGTGCGCCATTGATTGAGCATGGCCTCGGCCTTTCGTGCGTTCTCAGTCGAGAAAGGCACCACGTCCCGTTGAACGTTTGTACCGTTCGGCACCCAAACAAACGGCTTGTGCCCATATCCGCGATCTCGGAGATAGCGATCCGCCCGCGGCAGGACCGACGCGACTAGGTCAGACCTGGTGAGCGCAAAACGCTCGGTCATGGCGCACAATTGTACAAAGGGATGCAGGCGCGAGGTTTTCAGGATCTCAGTAATACTCAACGGCCATATGTCCCGGATCTCAAAAACCAACTTTGCTCCCAGCATGCGAGCGATCCGGTGCGCCGGATATATCGTGAATGGATGGGGCGACGAGGCTATGACAGCGTTGGGGCGCGGCCAAGCTCGCTCGTACTGCTTCGCAGAGACGTAGAGATTCTTGCTGAGGTCCCAGATATTGAAAAGTCGGGAGAAGGTGTTCCCGTCGTACTGTCGCACTGGAACGGAGACGTACTGCACACCCTCGACGAGAAAATCTCGTGCCAGCTGTTCGCGTTTTTCCAGGAGATGGTGAAACGATGCCACAAATATTGTGGCCGTGTGCCCCAGCCGCTGCCATGCGCGCGCAAGCTCATAGGGACGATCATGAATTCCTACGTTCGGGCCACCCCCGTAGTGATGGATATACCAAATGTGCAACTGGCTCTCCATTTGTGGATTTGACACACTCACGGCTGCAAGATCCGCAACTAGTGATCGCGCTTCTTACCCGGAAACTTAAGGACGGAGACAAAATGCTCATACAGCAAAACCGCGTACCCCGCCGTGAGGTGCTCGCTATCGTGATAGACGATTTTCCCATCTATGACCGCAGGGCAATTCTTGCGCGTGCACAGAACGTCCGAAAGGTCGAGCACGGAATAGCGTTCGGTCGTCTTATCCAAAGCAGGGCTGCTCATGCCCGCCAAAGCCTCACCCCGCGCGCGGACGCATAACGACCAGCGCCCGCTACTCAAGCAGTCCTTATAGCTCCTGTACATCTGGGGCGTATCGCGTAATTCGACGATCGGAATTCCGGCCTTCCCGAGGCGGTCGGCGGTGGCGATGAGCCCATCGTGCCAGAGCTTCTCGGCTGTTTTTCGATCTGCGGCGCCTTTATGACGCGCATCGTAGATCCAGCCATAGTAGCGCGATGACTGCGCCAGTATGATCAACTCCGGCGGATTCGCGATCAGTTCTTCGAGACGTTTCTCTCGCCACGCCGTGCACTCCTGATAGACCGTGCGCCTCGGCGGATACCAGATCGTCACGTCAGCAGACGGACATCCCGTCTTCGACCACGCGCTGATCTCCCATCCGACGATCTCGGCAGCCTTCACGAGCGGCGTGAACCATTGCGCAGCATGGCTATCGCCGAACAGAATGACACGCGGCCCCCCCAGGCGCCCGAAGCGGCAAGCAGGATGTTCGATATCATTGTAACGTCCGTGGCAACCGTCGCGATAATTCGGGCCCTGATCGGCGGTCGCCTTCGCGATCTGAGCGGTGATGGAGGGATCGGAGCGGCCTGGAAGCGCTTTTGCGCCGAAGCCGACGCCAACGACCATAGCGATGCCGGCCAATCCCGCCGCAAGCGTGCGGAGCACATTGGCGCGGCGCAGCTCGAGACGATGAATCGGTCTCTCGACGCCCAAGTACGCGGCCCACGCCATGAGGAACGTCAGCGGAAGGCCGACCAGAATTTTCGAGCTTTCCGACGTGGGATAGAGAGCCGTGAGAAACACCACCAGGGGCCAATGCCAGAGATAGAGGCTGTAGGACATGTCGCCGATGCGCACCATCGGAGGCAGCGTCAGAAGCCGGCCGATCGTTGCAGCAAAGGGCCGCGCATCAACCCCGGCGATGAGCGCGACAGTTCCGAGCGTCGGAATGAGACCCCACACGCCGGGGTAGCTCATGTCCTCGCTCAGGACCGCAAAGCTGACGCCGATCGCTATGGTTCCAAGCGCGGCGCAAGCCGCGCGGATAATTTCCGGGATCGCCGCGCGGCGCTCGAAAAGCAGGCCTATCACGCCGCCCACGGCGAGTTGCCATGCGCGATACTGCGGATGAAAGAATGCCCGTGGCTGCGAATACTCGATGACGATCAGAGCTGCCGCCAGCGACAGTGCGGATATCAGCGCAAGAAGCCCCAACATGGCCGCGCGCGGATGGCGCGGTCGCCACCACACGACGGCCGTCGTCAGGAGGGGCAGGGCCAAATAGAACTGCTCCTCGACCGAGAGCGACCAATAGTGCAATAGCGGACTGGGTGGATCGTCGAGGTGAAAATAGTCGACCGACCGGCCCGCGAAATGAAAGTTCGCGAAGAACGCCGCAGCGGAATAGCCATCGCTGAACAGCGCATTCAACCGATACGACGGCAGCAGAAGAACCGCTGCGATCTGGACGGCGAGAATGACCAGCAGAGCGTTCGGCAGCAAACGCTTCGCGCGATTGGCCCAGAACTTGAGCAGGTTCAGCCGGCCATGCTCCTCGAGGTCGCGCATGAGGAGGCGACAAATGAAGAAGCCGGACAGCACGAAGAAGATGTCGACGCCGACGAAGCCTCCGGGCACGCCAGCGATACCAAAATGGAAGGCGATCACGGCCAGGACGGCAACCGCGCGCAGACCTTGCAGATCTTCGCGTCTGCGGTGGGACAGGCCGCCACCTTCAGCGAGGTGCTGGATCGTGGCTGTGGATGCTCCCCCGTTCATTCAGTCCCTTTGCTCGTCCGTTTCTGCCAACACGAGCGTGCTCCCGTCGACGACGTGATATTTTTCTCCGGTTCTCGGGCAAATCAGTGTCTCGTCGAGAATTTCTCCGGCTCGCGACACCCAGCCGATGCGGCGCGCCGGCACGCCCGCCATGAGCGCGAAGGCCGGAACGGGTTTCGTCACCACCGCGCCGGCGGCAATCAGACAGTAGGGCCCTAGCTCATTGCCGCACACGATCGTCGCGTTGGCTCCGATCGTCGCGCCGCGGCGGACGCGCGTGGGGCGGAACTCGTCCTTGCGCTCGACCTCCGCACGCGGGTTCAGAACGTTGGTGAAGACGCAAGACGGCCCGCAAAACACGCCGTCCTCCAGCTCGACGCCTTTGTACAAAGCGACGTTGTTCTGGATCTTGCAGTTGTCGCCCACCGGAACGTCCGGGCCGATCATGACATTCTGGCCGATGGAGCAGTTTTCGCCGATGCGGCTGCCGGGCAAGATGTGCGCGAAATGCCAAATCTTGGTCCCAGCGCCGAGCTCGACACCGTCATCGACGTAGGCGCTTTCGTGCACAAAGGGCGGCTTGCTCATGGCGTTGGCGCTCCTGCTGTCGCAGCGTGGCAGCTTTCTGCGGCGAGAGTTTTGGCAATGCGTTCCGCCGCTTTTCCGTCTCCATAGGGGTGAGCAGATTTTCCTGCCGTTCCAAGCGCGCCCAGGATAACGGCTGCGAGGCCGTTCTGCGCCGGTGACGCGAGACGATTCCAGCCCAGATCGACGAGCTCGACCCACTCCGTCTCATCGCGCAGCGTGACGCACGGCACCTGATAGAAGAACGCCTCTTTCTGTACGCCGCCAGAGTCTGTCGCGATCACTGCGGCCTGGGATTCGAGGGCAACCATGTCGAGGTAGCCGACGGGTGGCACGGTTTTCACTTTTGTAAAGGACAAGCCCGCAGACTTCATGCGCGTTGCCGTGCGTGGATGGAGCGGCAGAACAACGGGTAAATCGTTCGCGACTTGCTCAAGGGCGGCGACAATATTGCTCAACCGAACCGGGCTGTCTGTGTTTTCGGCGCGGTGAACAGTGGCAAGCACATACCGGCGCGGCTCGATCCCCAGCGCGCTCAAGACATCGTTCTTTTGCGATGCCATCGCCGAAAACATCAACGCAGCGTCGAACATGACGTCGCCGACTTGAACGACACGGTCCCTGGCAATTCCCTCCTTAGCGAGATTTTCAGTACCCGCGTCGGTTGACGTGAACAGAATGTCGGAGATCTGATCGGCGACGATACGATTGATCTCTTCCGGCATTGCGCGATTGAAGGAACGCAGGCCTGCCTCCACATGCGCAACCGGGATATGCAGCTTTGCCGAGACCAGCGCGCCAGCCAGCGTGGAGTTGGTGTCGCCATACACCAGCACGCGATCGGGGCGTAGAGATTCAAGCACGGGCTCGAGCTTTTGCAGCATGATGCCGGTCATCACACCGTGGCCGCCGCCATGAACGTCCAAATGGTAGTCCGGCACCGGCAGGCCGAGTTCCTTGAAAAACACATCCGACATATCGGCGTCGAAGTGCTGACCGGTATGGATAAGGATCTCCCGCACCGCCCCAGTTTCGGCCAGCGCCTGGCTGACGGGCGCGACCTTGATGAACTGCGGGCGGGCGCCGATCACTGTGGCGATTTTTCTCATCGTGACGACGCGTTCCCTTCAGATTGCCGCCCGCAGCGACTTGTCAGCGCTTGGATGACAACGTCGCGTAGAGAGCCAGTAGCTTTTCTTTCTCGATATTCCAGTTGTAGCGTTCTTGCACGGCGCGGCGACCATTCTCGCCCATGCGTCTCGCCATCTCCGGGTTTTCCACAAGATGGTCGATCGCGTCTGCAATCTCTTGGGGAGCCAGCGGATCGACGCAGGTGCCGCAGTCATTGCCATCGACCACTTCGCGCCACAGCGGAAAATTCGAAGCAACTACAGGCAACCCCGCGGACATGTATTCGAACATCTTGTTGGGTTGCGCCTCGACGTGATTGGGTTCGGGCAAAAACGTCACAAGACCAGCCATTGATCGACCGAGCACGTCCCGCACCTGTGAACGGGACAAGAAGCCCAGCTCGTTGACGCGTCCCCACCCTGGCGTCTTTTCGACATCGGCCTTGACGTTGGCCTCGGAGAACTTGCCTGCCAGATTCAGGCTCACCTCGGATCTCGCGAGGCCCACAGCCTCCACGATCTGGCGGATGCCGCGGATGGCTGCAACGCCGCCCACGTAGCAGACCTCGCGCTTCTTATCACCCCAAGGAACTTCCGCTTCGAGCTCTCCCAACAAAGGGAAATTGTAAACATCGACGGCCGGAATCCCCATGCCTTTAAATTTATCCCGAATGCTCGGGGTCGCGCCGATCACTGCGGAAAAGCAACGGCAAGCAAAGCGCTCGAAAACGCCGACCGCGATCGAGATAGGCTTGCGCACGATCGGCTTGAGATACGGCTTCGACAGTATTTGCTTCGGAAGATCCTCGTGCGCATCGAAAATGACGCGTTTTCCACGCAGCCTCAGAACGATCCCTGCCGGAAGCAATTCCGGGTCATGAAGGTGATAGATATCGGCGTCGACCGCGAGAGCGCGCATCAGCACCCGGCGCGAGGCGCCAATCATGCGTCCCAGCCGACCGTTTGACTTGCCGACATCGAGGATCGCGACGCCATCGCGCACCTCATCACCCCCTCCATCCGCAACGACCAGCGACACCTCATAGCCATCGGCAGCGAGGCTCCTGCATTGCTTCAGGAAGATGCGGATGTCGTGGCGGGGATGGGCGGAGGTCAGGTGGGCAACCTTGGTGGATTTATCTCCGTTCATCGGTCAGCAGATCTCGTAATTTTTGCCGGGCACGAGTTTGCCAATCCATATAAAAATATAAAGTTCACCATCAACCCATAACTCAGAATCACAGTTGTAATTGATGAATTAGAAAGAGCATACGCCGAAGGAAACAATAGAGATATTGAAATCCTCAAAGGAACGCGCCCACCGATAGTATTAGCAAGACTTGCGATCAGATAAAATATAAACAATACGAAGAGAATGCCATGCCACCCTCCACGAGCCAAGCCATTACCGTATAACCCGGCGTTCGCAGAGCCATCAGTTTCAAAATATACCCGAGATATAATAGAAGGAGCATCGGGCACCGCAACGTCGTTAAAGAATCCAAACTCATCAAGATAAAATTGAACATTTAATCCCGGGACGATAAATACCCTTCTGAACCAGTGAATCAGAGAATCACTGTGCACACCCGACAAATCAAGAATCAGAGCAAAAGCAAGTACAACGGAAAATATTAAAAGTAATCTCCGAAATGGCTCCTTGTCTCCAACATATATGTATATCATGGAAACCAGCAAAAATATAAAAACAGAGCTTTTAAAGGCCGCAACAGAATATATAACCAACGTAACAAGCGCAGACATTAAAAAGAAAGATGCCGACAGAACCGAGCTTCTTTTATATGTAATAAATGACAGAATTGCCCCTATTGGTACCAAAGAGTATGCAGAAATAAGCATCACATACCCATCAACACCACCGCCATCGCTGATTTTGTCTACAAAATCCGCTCGGACATCGTATACATCATATATAGATGGAAGATTAAACGATACCGAGAATCTTGTTAGGATGAATGACAGCGCAGCTATGATGACGATTAATGCAGACGCATTCAAAATTGTGGAATTAATTCTAAAGCTTATAAATGGAATCGTGGTCAGGTTTGACGCCAATGAAACTACAATAAACGATAAGGAGATGAACAAGGAGAAAAATAGAGTATCTTGGGTTAGATCTGACAAAAAAGGAGCAACAGCGACTGCACCAAAGACGTGCATAAAATACACAATCCAAATTATGCCGGTTCCAGCAGTCGGGCGAACAGGTAGGAGGAATGCAGGCAACACCGCGATCACCAGCGAAGGTAGCGCACTGCTTACGGACGGGATCCGACACCGATCATAGCCAGGAACATACGCAAAAGCGTCACACGACCTGACCATCGCCAGCACGTACACGACCGCCAAGCATAACGTAACTGCTATCGCCGTTGCGCGGGTCCTAGTCACGCCTAATGCACCTCGCTGGACGCAACAAACCTAAAACAAGATACACAAATAACGTGGAGATCACAAAAACCATGATGAAGGTCACAATAAAATGCGTCTTAGCGATAGATTTTGGCCCGCACCACGGATAGAGAAATCCAGGAAATTCGATGCCAATTTTCCACCTCGATAAGTACTCATCAAATATTTCATTGTATATCCTGCTATCTTTTAATATATTATAAGTTATAGTATTGTATTTTATATTTGTTATAGATCCATTCTGGTCATATCTCGTCCAATATCCCGCATCGTATTTTGAGAAATTATTATATATCGATTCAAGAAGTTTATCTGCCATGTCACCTGATTTCGTATACTCCTCGTACGCACGAATGCCGTGATAAGCGTACACCATGCCGTTAAAGACTCTAGATAATTTCTCCTCCGGTACCCGCGAATCGACATACTCCTCGATCCAGGGATAACCATCGAGTAAGACAAGGCTCCCTCCCCGCGATACCGGAGTGAGCACTGATCTATAGAGCGCTGTCGCGACACTCAGATACGCCTCATCACCAAAGCAATCTTTAGCCCGTAGAAGCAGCGTAATCGCATGAGCGTCGGTCAGACCCGACCACCATGGCGCTTCCAATTTACCACCAGGGTAGAACTGATACGGCCAATCGAAGTCATAGAAAAGGTGGGCGTTTCCTGATTTGTCTGACTTGATGTTGTCGATGACCCAATCGGCAGAAGTCCTGAATTGGTCGATACTGCTAACGCCCGGCGGAAAAGGCCAATACTTCCGGCTGCTGTCGAGACGCCAATGATAGGAAGATTCATTTTTATTCGAGATGCAGTTGTCGGAATATATGAGTCCATAATGCACGACATAGAAAGGGGATATAAAACGCTCTCGCATACGTGCTGTATAGGAGTAAGGGATTCCGTCAGGGCTGAACTCTCTGATAGTAGCGGGTCCGCCCATGACGAAAACTCGTAGTCTCGCATTCAGGTCCGATATGTCTTGCGCGTAAACATTCATGATTGCCGACGACATGACCGTGGCGACCAACACGGACAAAACAGGTCTGAGTCTTCTGCGCATGGAATTCCCAATCATGCCAGCGCACCGCGATACCATCTGACATAGTTCACCCAACGCCAGATCTGCCAGGTGAACGGCGTCCCGCCTGCGATCACGTCGTCGAATGTGGCAAGGAGCACGTCGCGGTTGAGGAACGGTACGGCCGCCGCATCCTCCAGCCAATCCCGCATCATCGGCGCGATACTCGTGAACCAGTCCCTTTCGGGAGTCGCGAAGCCGATCTTGTCGCGGCGGTCGAGGATCTCGTCGGGCACGATCCCGCGCATGGCGGCGCGGAATACGTGCTTGGTCTCTCCTGCATCGGAAATGAGGTAGCGTTCAGGCATTGACAGAAGCAGTTGCGCCATCGGCGGGGTCAGGAACGGTACGCGACTCTCGATCGAAAACGCCATCGCGTTGCGATCGCCGTGACGCAACAGATGCGGCAGCCCGCGCGTCTGGAGGCTGTAAGCGAGCTGTTCGACCACCCGCCGGCCACGATTGGCGGACGTCAGTTCGGGCCGCACTTCGCGGAGGGCCACACCCGCGTCGCCTAGCATGTCGGTGCGCAGCCAGTCGGGCCGGAAATCGCGGCCGAGCGCCTTGCGCGCGCGTTCGTAGAGCCCGTCGGAAAAGATGGCACGTCCCAGATACATCCAGGCCCTGCGGTAGGAGCGATCCGGCCAATGGCTCCATCGGCGCGCAAAGCCGTGCATCGCGCCGTAGCGTCCCTGCTCCAGGAGGCTGAGCATGCGCTGCCCCGGATACCCGCTGTAACCGGCCAGAAGCTCGTCGGCCCCCTGTCCGTCCAGCGTCACCGTGACGCCGCTCTCGCGCGCCAGCTTGAAGACGCGATACTGGGCATAGATGCTCGTGCTGCCGAACGGCTCGCCCTGCGCGGCGACGACCGCATCCAGGTCGCGGGCAAGGTCGACCGCCGTGGCCTTCACTTTGTGCGGCGTCGCACCTGTCGTCCGGTTCACCAGATCAACCCACTTCTCCTCCGAGACATCGCTGCCCTCAGCGATATAGCTGAAGGTGTTGATCGGGAGGTCCGGCTCGACATGGCGTATCGCGCAGACGACGGCGGACGAATCGATCCCTCCGGACAGCGCCGCCCCCAGCGGCACATCACTGCGCAGGTGCAGCCGGATATTATGCAGGAACTTCTCTCGCACCGCGTCTACGGCATCGCCGAACGACAGGGTCGAGGTCTGCTGAGTAGGCGCCATCCACCATCTTTGCGGCTCGGCCGCCTGCCGCGAGCGAAGGTCGATCTCGATAAGGGTTCCCGGCAGCAGATGGCGTACGCCCTCGATGAAGGTCCGCTCGCTGCTGTCGTAGTCCCCGTGGACGAGGTAGTCGTAGGCGCGCTGGAGATCAGCTCTGGCCGGCTTGCCGCGCAACGCCGCCAGCGCCACTTGCTCCGAGGCGAAGCGTAGACCCGCCTCGTCCTGTTCGTAAAAGAACGGCTTGATGCCGAAAGCGTCGCGGACGCAGGCTAGCCTCTCGTTGCGACGGTCGTGGACGACGAAGGCGAACATACCCTCGAGCCTCGACAGGCACGCACGCCCCCACTCGGCCCAGGCGACAAGCAGAACCTCGGTGTCTGATTCCGAGCGGAAAACGTGACCCGCGGCGCGCAATTCCTTGCGCAACTCGCGATAGTTGTAGATCTCGCCATTGAAGACTATCGCCAACCCGCCGTCCGCGCTCAGCATGGGCTGGTGGCCGCGCGAACTGACATCGATGATCGATAGGCGGTTCTGACCGATGGCGACGACGCCTTGCCCCTGCACGATCTCGTGGCCGCTGTCGTCGGGACCGCGATGACGCATGCATCTGAGGGCCGAGACCAGCCGCTCCTCGACGAGGGGCTGGTTGTCGCGCCAAAAACCGCCGGCAATCCCGCACATGGCTACGATTTCCCCTGAACTGCCGACTGGGCTGCGCTGCGAGCGTCATGGTTGCGCGCGTGCCATATCACTACTGCGGCAGCACCCAGATAACCAAGGAAATTGGCGAAGGAAAGTGCTGTGATAGCAGAAAGCGCGCTTCCGGCAGCATAGCCGTAGGCCAGCGCCGCGCTTCTTGCGCACAGGATCGCGAGTTGCAGGGCGAGGTTCACGGTCTGCGCACTCGTCGCCATCAGCACCAGCGAGATCGACGAGAAAAGGAACTGGCCGAACAAGCCCATGACGAGCCAGCCCGCAAAAAGACCCGCCTCGCGCCATGCGTCGCCGAACACGATGGCGAAGAGTGGTTCGCTGAGGACGAACACCGCCAGGGTCGGGATCGCTACGGCTGCGGCGAGACCGAGCAGCACCTTCGTGGCCAAGGCTGCCATGCTCCCGTCTTCGACAGCCTTGCGGCTGCGCGCGTAGAGGACCTGGCCGATCGATTGGCTCAACAGGCTGAATGGAGCTCCCAAGACCCGGTCGGCGAGCAGGTAGTGGCCAGCAACAACAGGATTGAAAAGGACTGCCAGAAGTAGGTTCGGCAACTGAACGCTCAAGGCGTCGACAAAGGCGGCCGGCACGTCGAATTTCGGGAAGCGGTCGTAACGCTTCGCAAGGGCGCACATGCGCAGGTTACGCAAGTGCCTGCCTGCGCGAACAAGTGCGGGATCCACGGTGCATGCCAGCTTGTAGGCGCCTGCCGTCAAGCCAAGACAATGGCTGATCGCCAGCCCCACTGCGCCCAGTCCGGCCAAGCCTAATCCGACCTGAGAAACCGCATTGGCCGCCGACTGCGCGATCTTGGTCCATGCGATCGCGTCGAAATAGTGCCGACGCACCGCCCAAAGGCGAAATGCGCGATAGCTGCCCGCTCCCAGAAGCGAGACCGGCAAGACCCACAGGATGCAGACGAGTGTCGGCGCTCCCAGTGCTCGCGACAGAGCCCCTCCCCAGAAGAACACGGCGGCCGCCGTGGCAACGGCGAAAATCCCGTTGAGCAGCAACGCCAGCACCAGTAGCGCGAAGGCATCGCGATCGATGCGGGCGAGAGGAATCGCCAATTCGTATCGGAGGCTGGAGGCAACCAGCACGACCCCGAACACGCCCGTAAAAAGAGCCAGCAGTCCGAAATCGGCGGGAGCGTAGAGCCGCGTGACGAGCGGCATGGCCGCGAGCAGAATCACTTGCCCGAACACGTGGGCAGAAACCAGCCTACCGACCGACGCGACAAAACTATTGTGCTTAAGGAGTCCCCATAGCTTTCCGAGGTTCACCCCGTCTCCTCCGCCCAAAGCCGTTGCGTCCTATCGGCGCAAGACAACTTGGACCATCGAGCAGATCTGCACCCAGCCCATCCCCTAACCGTCGACGTTCATCCTGTCAAATGCGACAAGCCGATTACGCACGATCAAGTAGTGAGTTGGGGAACGCGCCCAGCCTACCCGCTCTAGGAAGCTCGGGAAGCGTGCTTAATTGCTTGCAATTTTGTCGAGGTGCAGTATCTCGTCCGTTGGTAGCGAGGCGTGCGATTTCAAAGATCAAAAGTTGAGGTAGGCTACATCCGTGACAGCAACGTTACCTTCGGCTGACGACTATGGCATGTTCGATCCACTTCGCTTCTTTGCCCTTCTCTGGCGCAAGCGTTTGGTTGTACTTGTCGTTGCAATCCTAGTCAGCGGTTCTGGCCTTATTTTTCTTCTCGCTCGCCCTCTTCCTGCTGAGATCCGGACTGTCATAGAGATCGGCCGTGCTGACACCGCGTTGGTCGAGTCTGTCGACGTGGTAAGACAAAAGATAAACGACATTTACTCTGTCGCTGCGGAAGATGAAATGCGCGCCGCATCTCCAGAGCACTCAAACATCCGCCTGAGCGTCCGCCCTCGGATAGCCCGAAATGGCAATATCATTGTCCTCGAAAGCACCGCTCCTCTCGA